>NZ_CP102383.1:0-4325000 GCF_024628845.1 Lysinibacillus sp. FN11
TACTTGGAGCAGCGTTAGTCGGTGCAAGCTTCGCGGTAGCGGGTGCGATTATGCAGGGGATGACACGGAACCCTTTAGCTGACTCAGGGTTATTAGGCTTGAACTCAGGAGCTGCCTTTATGTTAGCCGTATGTTTTGCCTTTTTCCCTGGGCTACCTTATATGTATTTAATTTTATGGTCCTTTGTAGGTGCAGGTCTTGGTGTGGCCATCGTTTATGGTATTGGCTCGCTTTCTAAAGGTGGCTTAACACCTATGCGACTAGTTTTAGCAGGAGCTGCTGTTAGTGCATTACTTGGAGCGCTCGGAGAAGGGATTGCTCTTTATTTTCGTATCGGACAAGACCTCGCATTTTGGTATGCGGGTGGTGTTTCGGGTACAAAATGGAGCCATCTACAAATCTTATCTCCATGGATACTTGTTGCGATGATAGGAGCTCTTATCCTATCGCGTTCCATCACCGTACTGAGCTTAGGTGAAGAAATTGCAGTCGGGCTAGGGCAACGTACTGCTGTGGTTAAAGTATGGGGAATGATCATTGTTTTAGTTTTAGCGGGTGCAGCAGTTTCTGTTGTCGGTGCGGTTGGTTTTGTAGGATTAATTATCCCTCATTTAACCAGATACATAGTTGGTCATGATTATCGCTGGATCATCATTTGTTCCTTGGTATATGGAGCATTGCTTGTTGTGTTAGCTGATTTAGTAGCACGTGTTATTAATCCACCTTATGAAACACCCATTGGTGCGCTTATAGCCTTTATTGGAGTACCATTCTTCCTTTATTTAGCTCGAAAAGGAGGGAAAGAACTATGAGTAACAGCTATTTAACACCAAGTCAGCTGAAGGCGAAAAGGAAAAATTTTTCCATCCTTGCTACGCTCATTGTGTTAATCGTTATTACCTTTGTCATAAGTATGAATACAGGTGTCATTAAACTGACACCAATGGAGGTTCTTTGGACTCTTTTTGGTCAAGGTGACGCACAACAGCAGCTTATCTTATATGAATTCAGACTTCCTAGAATTGTGATTGCTGTATTAGTAGGTATGGGTTTAGCTATATCAGGCGCTATTTTACAGGGCATTTCTAAAAATGCCTTAGCAGACCCAGGAATCCTAGGTATTAATGCGGGAGCAGGTCTAGCCGTTATGCTCTATGTGTCATTTTTCCCCACTACGAAAGCAGCACCTGTTTATTTACTGCCGATACTGGCTTTTGTAGGAGCAGGTTTGACAGCTGTACTGATTTATTCACTTTCTTATCGACGTCATGAGGGGATTACACCAATGCGTTTAATTTTAACTGGGGTAGCTGTGGCAGCAGGGATTAGCTCGGCTATGATTGTGCTAACACTACGTCTATCACCAGAGAATTATCAATTTGTAGCAACATGGTTAGCAGGTAGCATTTGGGGCTCAAATTGGAGATTTGTTCTGTCGTTATTACCATGGTTAGTTATCTTATTGCCATTCGTCTATTCAAAATCACGTGTATTAAACATATTGAATTTAGGTGAATTAACAGCAGTAGGACTAGGTGCCTCGATTGAAAAAGAGCGACGCTGGTTGTTGGCTGCTGCTGTTGGTTTGGCTGGAGCTAGTGTTTCTGTAAGTGGTGGTATTGGTTTCGTAGGACTTGTTGCGCCACACTTAGCTCGACAGCTTGTTGGGGCCAAACACCAGTTTTTATTGCCAACTGCAGCATTATTAGGAGGGTTTTTAGTGTTAATGGCTGATACAATTGGTCGTTCCATTTTAGAACCTTCAGAAATTCCAGCAGGGATTGTGGTAGCAGTTTTAGGAGCACCCTATTTCTTGTATTTACTAGCACGATTAAAAGAGTAAATAGCACTTTTCCCTTTCTCCATGAGGGGAAAGAATAGACGGTTATTAGATTAATTCTTGTCAAACAATTTACGTTTGAATAGATTAGAAGGGGATGGAGAAGAGGAGATGTCAGAGGAACTATATGATGTAACGATTGTTGGTGGTGGTCCAGCAGGGCTTTATACTGCCTTTTATAGTGGAATGCGAGATTTAAAAACGAAAATTATCGAGTATAGCTCACAACTAGGTGGTCGTATGCTAATATATCCTGAAAAAATGATTTGGGATGTAGGTGGAGTAACACCTATTTTAGGTGGTCAGCTTATTAAACAACTTGTGGAGCAAGCTGAAACCTTTGATCCAACGATTGTCTTAAATCAAAAAGTGGAGAAATTAGATAAGCAACAGGATGGAACATTTATTTTAACATCCTCTACAGGAGAAAAGCATTATTCCAAAACGGTTATTTTAGCAGTAGGCTATGGCGTCCTTTCTATGCAAAAGCTTGAAATTGAAGGAGCGGATCGCTACGAAGTAACGAATTTACATTATACAGTTCAGGAATTAGAAATCTTCCGAGACAAGCATGTGTTGATTTCAGGTGGTGGTAATTCTGCGGTTGATTGGGCAAACGAGCTAGAGTCAATTGCCGCAAGCGTCACGATTGTTCATCGTCGAGATGATTTTGGTGGACATGAAAAAAATGTCTTACGTATGAAAGAATCCTCAGTTCATGTAAAAACGCCCTATGAAGTCGTTCAATTGCATGGGGACGGTGATTTAATTCAATATGTATCCATTGTCAATAAAGATACCGATGAAATGGAACGAGTGAAGGTAGATGCTGTCATTGTCAATCATGGCTTAAAATGTGATTACGGTGCGCTTGAAGAATGGGGATTAAACATCCAGGATGGCGTAGCGATTGTTAATGAGAATCGGGAAACGAACGTAGCAGGTATCTATGGAGCTGGCGATTTTATTGATCACCCTAGTAAAGTTAGATTAATAGCTGGTGCATTTACCGATGGAATACTAGCATTAAATAGTGCAAAACTATACTTGGAGCCAGATGCACCGAAAGTAGCCTATGTATCTTCACATAATATTCGCTTTAAAGAGCGAAATGAGAAAATTGGGTTAGTAGACAATGATTATCGTGAAGTTCGAGGTTAGGTATTAGGGATAGTTTGCTTTTAATATTTTTTACTTGAAAAAAATAAAATGCCTATGCTATACTTCAAAAGTATGCAACGTGTACATATGTAGCTGACGTTCCACTTCGACACAAATTTTGTAGTCGACATATTCGGGCTATGTAAGGTACAGTTCGATAATACTCTGTTCCAGATGGTTCAGGGCGAGAGGAGAAAACGAATATGAAACAAGGAATTCATCCAGACTACAAAGAAGCAACAGTAACTTGCTCTTGTGGGAACACTTTCAAAACTGGTTCAGTAAAAGAAAACATCGTTGTCGAGTTCTGCAACGAATGTCACCCATTCTACACTGGCCGTCAAAAATTCGCGTCTGCTGATGGTCGCGTGGATCGTTTCAACAAAAAATACGGTCTTAAAAACTAATGTTAGTTTAATACCTGCCAAGCATGCGCTTGGCAGGTATTTTTTTCAGTAAATAATACACGTTGATGCAAGTCTTTTCAAAATCCAGATTGACACAAAGAAAGGGAGAAGACAAAATGGCACAGCTATATTTTAAACATGGTGCAATGAATAGTGGGAAGTCAATAGAAATTCTAAAAGTTGCCCATAATTATGAAGAACAACAAAAACCTGTAATGATGTTTACTTCAGGTCTAGATACGCGTGATGAGGTGGGCTTTGTTTCCAGTCGAGTAGGTTTACGACAACAAGCCATTCCTGTTTATGAAGATACAAATATTTTTGAAATAGTGAAAACTAATGCTGTCAAACCTTATTGTGTGCTTGTGGATGAAGTTCAATTTCTAAAAAAAGCACATGTTTTACAGCTAGCTAACATTGTAGATAAATTGGACATTCCCGTAATGGGCTTTGGTTTAAAAAATGATTTTCAAAATGAGCTATTTGAAGGTAGCCAGTACATGCTTACATATGCAGATAAAATTGAGGAAATGAAAACAATTTGCTGGTTCTGTCATAAAAAAGCAACAATGAATTTGCGAGTAGATGAAAGTGGAAAGCCAGTTTACACAGGAGATCAAATTCAAATCGGTGGCAATGATTCGTATTACCCTGTTTGCCGAAAATGTCATGCAAATCCACCGCTTTAAAGCTAAGTAGCTTGTTATAGCACTAAGAAAAAGTAGCATACATGTGAAAATTTCCTTATACTAAGTAGTGGAAATAAGAAATGAAAAAACCATTACGCCTTAGCGTAATTTTGATGAAAGCGGCTTCTATAAAAAAGGAGCAACTTAAAAAACTAAATAGAGGTGAAATCCATGTTTGATCGATTACAGGCAGTGGAAGATCGTTATGAAAGGCTTACTGAGCTTTTGAGCGATCCGGATATTGTTAATGATAGTAAGAAATTACGCGAATATTCTAAGGAACAATCAGATATCCAAGAGACAGTAGATACTTATCGTGAATATAAAAGTGTGAAAGAACAGCTAGTCGATACACGAGAAATGTTAGATAGCGAAAAAGATCCTGATATGCACGAAATGGTAAAGGAAGAATTTAACCTTTTAAAAGCACAGCAGGAAGAGCTAGAAGAGCGATTACGTATTTTATTAATTCCAAAAGATCCGAATGATAATAAAAACGTAATTATGGAAATCCGTGGGGCAGCTGGTGGTGACGAGGCTAATATTTTTGCAGGTGACTTGTTCCGTATGTATTCTCGCTATGCAGAAACGCAAGGCTGGAAAATTGATATTATGGAAGCTACACCAAACCCAATGGGCGGCTATAAAGAGGTAATCTTTATGATTAATGGACAAGGAGCCTATTCAAAATTCAAATTTGAAAATGGCGCACATCGTGTACAACGTGTCCCTGCTACAGAATCACAAGGCCGAATTCATACATCAACAGCAACAGTTGCTTGCTTACCTGAGGTTGAGGAAGTGGATGTTGAAATCCATGAAAAAGATATCCGTGTAGATACATTCGCATCTTCTGGTGCGGGTGGTCAATCTGTAAATACAACGATGTCTGCTGTTCGTATGACCCATTTACCAACAGGTGTTGTGGTTTCGATGCAGGATGAACGTTCACAAATTAAAAACCGTGAAAAAGCAATGAAAATTCTTCGTGCTCGTGTTGCAGATATGTATATGCAGGAAGCGCAAAAAGAGATTGATGCTACACGTAAATCAGCTGTTGGATCTGGTGATCGCTCTGAGCGAATTCGCACATACAATTATCCACAAAACCGCGTAACCGACCACCGTATCGGCTTAACGATTCAAAAGCTAGATCAAATCGTTGAAGGCAGACTAGACGAGATTATCGATGCTCTTATTTTAGAAGAACAAGCATCGAAGTTAGAGCGTTTAAATGATGACTTATAAAAATGTGATGGAGGCCCTTGAGTGGGCTTCTTCTTTTTTAGTGGATAATGGTTGTGAACAAACAGCAGCGCGGATTGTTATGCAACATGTGCTTGGTACTAGTTATGGAGAAGTTATGTTGCATTTGCAGGATGAATTAACAGCAGCACAGCAAATGAGATTTAATGAGCTCATAGAAGAACATGCCAATGGACGCCCTGTCCAATACTGTGTTGGGTATGAGGAGTTTTATGGTCGTTCATTCTTAGTCGATGAATCTGTCTTAATACCCCGACCTGAAACAGAGGAATTGGTACTTGGAACAATTAATCGACTACCTAAATTATTTACAAAGCAAAAATTGAAGCTGGCTGATATCGGTACAGGTAGTGGAGCCATTGCTATTTCAATGAAGCTGGATTGTCCAGCATTAACGGTCATAGCTACCGATTTATCAGAAGCTGCACTAGCAACTGCTCAAAAAAATGCACAGCGATTAGAGGCAGATATTGATTTTAGATTGGGAGATTTAGCTGTTCCACTTGCAGGAGAAAAATTTGATATTGTTTTATCGAACCCACCGTATATTGCATTTAATGAGGCACAAGCAATGTCAAGCGTTGTGCTAGAGCATGAGCCGCATAGCGCCCTCTTTGCAGAGGAAGATGGTCTTATTTTATATAGAAAATTAGCTGAACAATTACCAGCTTATATGAATAGGCCAGCGTTGATTGGATTAGAAATCGGTTATACACAGGGGGAGAAAGTAGCCAAATTCTTTCAAGATAGTTTTCCACAGGCGACAGTTTCAGTAGAAAAAGATATTAATGGTAAACCTCGAATGATTTTTTGTGAGTTACATGTATAAAGTTTCTTAATCTTGCCAACAATGTTGAGCAAGGAGGGATTTTTATGTTGAACGAATACAAGATTATTAGATTACCTAAACAAAAAATCTTTCTAGCTTTTGCTAGACTAGTATTAATTGCGATTGTTTTACAGTTATGTGTTTTATATATTCCAACATTAGTAGGTTTGGCGAAGGAATCTTCCGTTGATGTGCAAGAAAAAGATTTTCGTATACGTGTTATTGCAAACAGTAATACTGCACAAGATCAGCTAGAGAAACAGCAGCTTGTTCAAGATTTAAAGCCATACTTTCTACAAGTAGGTACTGCTGGATTTGCTGGGAATGAGCAAATACTTTCGTTAAAACAACAAATTGAAGCTGAACTGAGCGAAAATTATCCACAATTGGATACACAGGTTGTTGTTGGGGATAATTTGTTCCCACCAAAAAGACAAGGTGCTGTACTTTATCCACAAAATGTCTATCAATCAATTGTTGTAAAGATTGGTGATGCACGTGGAGATAACTGGTGGTGCAGTATCTTCCCATCGATATGTGAGCCTGATAAAGAAGAGGTAAAAGAAGAAGTAGAAGTAGAAGAAGAAAAAGAACAAGTTACATTCTTTATATGGGAATGGATTAAAGGACTTTTTGAATGAATTGTGCACAAATTCAGACAACTTATACACATTTTTTAATAAGTTATAAACAATTTGTGGATAATTCAGTAAAAACGAATAATTGAAGGTAGGTATTAATCATGAAAACTGTTTGTAAGGTTGTGGACAGTAATGTGAATAGTCAGATTAATTATACACAAGCTGTGGATATCTTAAATGCAGGAGAGGTAGTCGCATTTCCAACAGAGACGGTTTATGGCTTAGGAGCGATTGCCACAAATGATCTGGCAGTTAAAAAGATATTTGAAGCAAAAGGTCGACCTTCAGATAATCCTTTAATTGTCCACGTTGGTACAAAAGAGGAAGTAGCGATCTATATCGACCATATTTCTGACATAGCTAAACAATGCATGGATTTATTTTGGCCAGGTCCATTAACACTGGTGATGCCAGCGAAGCCAGATGTATTAGCTAAAAGTGTCACAGCTGGGTTATCAACAGTAGGCATTCGAATGCCTGATCATCCAGTAGCGCTCGCCTTACTACAACAGCTCCAAAAACCACTTGCTGCACCAAGCGCTAATCGTAGTGGAAAGCCAAGTCCTACAGAAGCCGTTCATGTTTTAGATGATTTAGAAGGGTACATACCTTATATTTTAGATGGAGGTTCTACAGGCATAGGGCTTGAGTCTACTGTATTAGATGTGACACATGAACCTCCAGTAATTTTACGTCCAGGTGGCATTACGAAGGAAATGCTTGAGGCTAAGATTGGCCCAGTGATTCAACCAACTAAAATAGAACAGAAGCTAGACGCAACGCCTAAGGCACCGGGAATGAAATATACGCATTATGCACCAAATGCCCCCGTGTATTTAATAGACTGTGATGTTGAGAAAGTCAACGAAGCTGTTCTACATTTACAGAGACAGGGACATCGTGTAGCACTACTTGCACCTGAGAACTTTGAAGAAATTAAAGTGGATTTTTACTTCTCTATTGGTGAAGCAGGAAGTAAAGAAGAAATGGGTGCGGCCTTATATAATGCACTTAGAGCATGTGATAAAACTACCGCTACCGTAATATTAGCAACAACTACTTCAATAGAAGGAGTAGGTGCAGCTATTATGAATAGACTTGAAAAAGCCTCTGGAGGTAAATGGTATTCATTGTAAATAACAATCGAACAATTATAGGCAAAAGACATTGAAGAAACACATGTTTTTTGTCTTTTTTTGTCCAATTATTATATGTTAAAAATGAAAAACAATAGTAAACAGTTATGATAATAATGTATTTTCGAGCATAAAATGATAAAATATTAGGGAGCGAAGGAGTGCATTCTTGCAGGGAATTCTTGCAGGTATATTAACGTCTGTTGATGTGATTGGTCTATATGTTTTGCTGCCAAATGTTAGATATCGATTATTTTTATCATTATGGACGGCTGCATTACATATGCTTTTTCCTTTATTAGGGTTTGAATTAGGAAATTATTTAGTCCGATTTCTATTAGAATGGGGACAATGGATTTCAAGTATTTTATTATTTTGTATCGGTATGCATTTATTATTATTTTCTCACAGAGATGAAAAAGTAACGATTTCACCTGTACTTTTAGCTGTGACTGCAAGCCTAGACACCTTTTCAGTTAGTGTTTCTTTTGGTATGCTTAACTTAGAAAAAACGATTTTTATTATGAGTGCAGGCTTAAGTGCATTAATGTGTGCTTATGGGTCATTAGTTATAGCACGTAGAAGCCAAGTCTTTTTTGGCAATAAAATTCAAGTAGTTGCTGGCATTATATTTATAATCATGAGTATTCTAGCTATTCAACAATAGATAAAATTGGAGAGTGATAAGTGTGAAAATATTATTTGTTTGTACAGGCAATACTTGTCGCAGTCCGATGGCAGAAGCTATTTTAAAACATAAACAAATAAACAATGTAGAAGTGCGCTCAGCGGGGATTTATGCGATGCCTAATGCACAAATGTCAGCACATGCACAACAAGTGTTAAATGAAGCCCAAATGTCCCATCAACATTTTGCTACGCAATTATCACAAGCTGAAATGGCATGGGCAGACTTAGTTTTAACAATGACGACTGCTCACAAAGATACCGTCATTTCCAATTATCCAGAAGCTGAGCATAAAGTATTTACATTGAAAGAGTATACAAATGAGGGCAGTTTAGAAAATGTAGTGGACCCTTATGGTGGTAATAGCGCAATTTACGAAGCAACATTTGCAGAATTAAAAGAACTGATCGATCAATTAATACAAAAACTAGAAAAGAATTGAGGGGTCCTATGAAAAAACAATTTGGTTTACGACTAAAATTGGTGTTATTTGTTAGTGTTCTTGCACTAATCACCTACAGTGTCAGCTTTATATTCATTGAGTTTTTACAACCTACCTTCTTCCCTGACACAAATCGAAAAGTTTTTGAAGTGATTACGTATGCGTTAGGCATAACTTGGTCAGGGATATTAGCTGCCTTTTTAAGTGTAATCCTCATCAAGCCTTTACAGCAGCTTGAGCATTCAGCAACACTTGTGGCGGAAGGGAAAATAGGACAGGATGTACAAATGCCTAATACAAATGATGAGATTCGATCTGTTGCAGAGGCATTCCAACAAATGGTGTTAAACTTACGTCAAATGGTGGAAAGTATTGATCATAACTTCCAACAAACGAATCAATCGATTATCCAGCTTTCAGATGAAGCAGGAGTGGCAACAAGAAAGGCAGAAGGCATTGCGTCTACCGTAAAGCATATTTCTACAGGAGCAGAAGCATCTGCGACAGCTGTACAAGATACTGCTGAAGCGATTGAAGATGTAAGAACGCTTGCAACAGAGGTAAATAGTAGGGCAGAGGCATCAGCATCACAAACTAAAGAGATTCTACATAATTTATCGACAACAACAAAAGCCATTGAAACATTAGTGAATAGTATTCAACAAATTGCGACAGGCAATAATGAGGCATTAAAAAGCATTCATGCGCTAGAAGAGAATGCTGGACAGGTAGAACGAATAATTAGCTTAGTTGGTGACATTGCAGCACAAACCAATCTGTTGGCACTAAACGCTTCTATAGAAGCTGCTCGGGCAGGAGAACATGGAAAGGGCTTTGCAGTAGTAGCTGAAGAAGTCCGTGGTTTGGCTGATGAAAGTGCAAAAGCAGTGCAAGGAATTACAGCTTTAATTCAAACCATGCAGCAAAACGTAGAAGTAGTTGTGAAACAAATGAACGAACAAGTTGCCTTTGCAACAAAGGAAGCCGATCGAGTTTCTGAAACAACGACAGCAGTAGAAAATATGGCTTCTAATGTACATGAAATGGCAACATCAATTGTTGAGATTTCTTCTTTAATCGAACAGCAAATGCATAATATTGAAACGACAGCTCGACAATCACAGGAAGTTGCTGCCATTGCGGAACAAACGTCAGCAGGTGCACAGGAAGTTCGTAGTGCAGCTGAAGAGCAAGCCTATGCAATTGAACAAGTCGAGCATCTGGCTCAAAGTTTGAAAAAGCAATCAGAAGCATTGCATAAAATGATTCAACAATTTGATAGACAAGCGTAGTCCTGAAGGTTATACATAAATCCCGTGAAAAATCGGATTTATGTATAACCTTTTTTATTAAAGGACAATTTATGTCCACTGTAAGTAAAAAGCTAAAAAAACTTCAGAAGATGGAATATTACAACAAAAGACCATTATCCGAACTTATTAACATGATATTCACATTATCCACAAAAAAATAAGTTTAAAAGTGAATGATTTTATGTTAACATACAATTAATGTTCGTCTTTCGGGAAAAATCAGCGTAAAAATACAAGAAAAATCGTGTTATTCTTCAGAAAGAAGTGGTACACTAAGGTTGACTATAATTCGAAAAGAGGGAACCCAGTGAGAATAGCAATTTCTTCTGATCACGGAGGCAATAACTTACGTCGTGAGATTATGCAGCTATTAGATGAACTTCAAATTAGCTACGAAGATTTTGGTCCACAATCTGCGGATTCAGTAGACTATCCAGACTATGCAAAACCTGTATCTGAGGGTGTTGCTAACGGAGAATTTGATAAAGGCATTTTAATTTGTGGCACAGGAATTGGTATGTCCATTGCCGCTAATAAGGTCAAGGGCATACGTTGTGCATTAGTACATGATGTATTTAGTGCCAAGGCAACGCGTTGCCATAATGATTCAAATATTTTAGCAATGGGCGAACGTGTAATTGGCCCTGGCCTTGCACGTGAAATCGTACAAGCATGGCTAGAAACCGATTTTGAAGGTGGCCGCCATGTACGCCGTATTGAAAAAATTACTGAACTAGAGCAATAGTAGTTTTGTTATTCCATATATGGCATTCGTATAGGATGTCATATATGGCATGATTTTAATGGATATAGATGAAGGAGCTGAGCTTAATGGTTGTAAAACAAATACGAACACATTTGACTCAGTTACTCAGTGAATTTGAAGAGCAGGTAACATTACGACCCCATACAATTTTTGTAGTAGGGTGCTCTACATCTGAAGTGATTGGTCAGAAAATTGGCACAGCGGGAGCATTGGAGATAGCAGAAGCCATTTTTGAGCCGCTACAAGAATTTGCAGCAAAGCATCAATTGCTTTTAGCATTCCAAGGTTGTGAGCATATAAATCGTGCCATTACTATGGAAGCATCAACAGCTGAAAAATTTGGCTATGATCCAGTAGCAGTTGTCCCAGTACGTACGGCAGGCGGCTCAATGTCAGCATATGCCTATACGCAATTTGATAATCCAGTGATTGTTGAAACAATACAGGCACATGCAGGTATTGATATTGGACAAACATTAATCGGTATGCATTTGAAAGCAGTAGCTGTACCTGTTCGAACATCGGTAAAAATGGTAGGAGAAGCTGTTGTGACGATTGCAACAACACGTCCTAAGCTAATTGGCGGAGAACGTGCAGTATATAAATAATTACCACCCAAGTGGTAGAGATGAATAACGATACTTTAGGAGGCTTTTTCAAACATGGCATATGAAAAATTAGCAGTACAAGACAAAGCAGTATTAGATGGAATTCTTGCAGAAAAAACACGTCAGCAAGCAAATATTGAATTGATTGCATCCGAAAACTTTGTATCCGAGGCAGTGATGGAAGCGCAAGGATCAGTACTGACAAATAAATACGCAGAAGGTTATCCTGGTAAACGCTATTATGGTGGCTGTGAGCATGTAGACGTAGTAGAAGATATTGCACGTGATCGTGTAAAAGAACTCTTCGGAGCAGAATATGCAAATGTACAACCACACTCAGGTGCACAAGCAAACATGGCTGTTTACCATACTATCCTAGAACCAGGTGACACAGTTCTTGGTATGAACCTTTCACATGGTGGTCACTTAACACATGGTTCTCCAGTAAACTTCTCTGGTATTCTATATAATTTTGTAGAATATGGTGTAACACAAGATACTCAAGTGATTGATTATGAAGATGTACGACAAAAGGCTTTAGAGCATAAACCGAAACTGATTGTTGCAGGTGCATCTGCTTATCCACGTGAAATTGACTTCTCTAAATTCCGTGAAATTGCAGACGAAGTCGGAGCCTATTTCATGGTGGATATGGCACACATTGCTGGACTTGTAGCTGCTGGCGAACATCAATCACCAGTGCCATATGCTGATTTTGTTACATCAACTACACATAAAACATTACGTGGACCACGTGGTGGATTAATTCTTGCTTCAAAAGAATGGGAGCAAAAGCTAAATAAATCTGTATTCCCAGGAATTCAAGGTGGCCCATTAATGCATGTTATCGCTGCAAAAGCTGTAGCATTTGGAGAAGCTTTACAACCAGAATTTAAAGACTATGCAAAACAAATTAAAGCCAATGCAAAGGCTTTAGCAGAAGTATTAATTGCTGAGGGTGTTGAAATTGTTTCTGGTGGTACAGATAACCATTTATTACTGCTAAATGTTAAATCTCTTGGTTTAACAGGTAAAGTAGCAGAGCACGCACTAGATGAAGTGGGTATTACTACAAATAAAAATACAATCCCTTACGATACTGAATCTCCATTTGTCACTTCTGGAATTCGTATTGGTACTCCAGCGGTCACTTCTCGTGGCTTTAAAGAGGAAGATATGAAAGAAGTAGGAGCAATTATAGCAGCTGTTCTTAAAAACCCTGAAAATGAAACAGTTAAAGCAGATGCAAAAGATCGTGTGAAGGCATTAACTGATAAGCATCCATTATATGTATAATCAATAGAATATTAGCTGTGTTTAAAGTACAAAATTTACTTTAAATACAGCTTTTTATTTTGGAAATAGAGGATTAAACTGTAAAAAACATCTTTTTTCTAACAAAGTAGAATAATCCCCTTATTTTTGAATAAATTTACATAAAAACGGTATAAAGGGATATATTATAGTAGGCAGAGGACAGATAGTGTCCTAGAAAAGAAGTTTTTTTTAATAAAAGTGAAAATTTAATTAAATTTTATGTACAATGGAAATGAGATGAAGGGATAGAAAAGGAGGGGTTAGATGGTCACTAAATCGTTAAACACAGATTATGATGTATTATTAAACAGCATTCGCAAATTAGGGAATAATTCGAAAGAAAGCTACGTTATTTTTGATGCGACGAAGCATCATTGCATAGTAGAGTGTAATGATTCTTTTTGTATGCTTACTAATGCTGCACGTTCACAAATTCTCAATACTGATTATTTTTCATGGCTATCAATGGATGAAAAAAAGACAACCATTGAAATGATTAAAGAAAAAATACATAACGGCATAATGGTGCAGGCGAAGCTATATCATAATGGCATCGATAAACCTCCCTTTTGGGCAGAAATACAAGCATTACCATTTTGCAATGAGGCAAATATAACGCAATTTGTTTTAGTATTTGTGAAGGATGTTACATATTATCATACGGAAGACTTCTTAATGCGTTTAGAAAATGATATGTACAGGGCAATTGAGAAGGAGTTTACTTTCGAGCAAAAGATGAAGCTTATTTGTCAAGGCCTCGATGAATTTTTCATGCCAAATATTGCAAGTATGGTGCTTATAAAAACAGAAGTAAACCAATTACAAGTTTTCATAGGAGATAATCAAACAAAGAGCGTACCAAGATGTTGTGCAAACAATGATTTCTTTAATAAGGTCATGCAATCAGAAACCTCTACTTTCATAGAGAATTTAGATGAAGTGAATATTCCTGAAGAACATAAGCAATATGCTTCGCTAGCTAAAAAGCCGCATGGATGGTTTATCCCTATACGTAATCAACAGCGGCAAGTAATAGGTGTTTTCTCGATATTTAGCCAAAAAACACAAAGTGACCAAATGCTTAAAAATTTGTTTCGAAAAATGGGTGCTCTTGTTGCATTGGCTTATTCATATGCAAGGACGCAGAAAAAAATTTGGGATTTAGCCTATACAGACATTACAACAGGTCTACCTAATCGTCACAGCTTTGTTAATACGATTGAAAGAGAAGTTCAGCAGGGTCAAAGCGGCTTTATTAAAATATTAAAACCGAGTGAATTTCATCAAGTAGTTGAATTGTATGGCCGTGAAATTGGTGATGAACTTTTAAGACAACTTGCCAAACGTCTTGAGCAAGACAAATCAGAAAGTAATGAGTATGTTGCTAGATTTACAAGCTCTAGTTTGATTATGACTACAATGTCACTTCATGAAGATTTACATGATTATGAGATGAGAATAAAAGAAACGATTCGCCAACCATTTATTATAGGAGGAAAGCAAATCTATATTACATTAAAAACAGGAATTGCTTCCTATAGTGATGACATTAATATTAATGATGCGATTCGTTTTGCAGATAATGCGTTATCCTTTGCAATCGATAGGCCAGGTACACATACTGAAATATTTACAACAGAGAAAAATGATGTGCTTGTACAGAAGATGACAGTCTTAAATCATTTGTCAGAAGCCATTAAAAATAAAGAAATAACAGTACACTTACAGCCTAAAGTAGATTTACGCAATGGGGATATTCAAAGTATTGAAGCACTTGCAAGGTGGATTTCCCCAAAATTGGGTTTTGTTTCACCAGCAGTCTTTATTCCAGTAGCAGAGAGTGCTGGTAAGGTTCGAGAAATTGATGTACTTATTTTAGAGACGGTACTCTCATGGCTTTCAGAACGACAACGCCTAGGAAAGAAATTAGTGAAAATAGCAGTCAATATTTCACCCGATCATTTTTACTACACGCACTTTGTTCAGGATACACTGAAACTTGTGCGGAAGTATAATATTGACCCTAGCTATATTATCTTAGAGGTGACAGAAAATATTGGTTTAGTAGATTTTCAATCAGCCTATAAGATCATTCAAGAGCTAAAGAGCTATGGCTTTAAAACATCCGTAGATGATTTTGGCACAGGCTTTTCTTCGTTAAGCTATTTGCAACAACTACCGTTTGCTGAACTAAAGATTGATCGTAGCTTCATCAATGCTATAGAAGATCCAGCAACACTGGCTATTGTTCGCTCTATCATTCAGTTAGCATTAAATTTAGGAATGATTTCAGTGGCAGAGGGCATAGAGACAGAGGAACAGGTTGAGATTCTACGTGCGCTAGGATGCACAGTAGGACAAGGATACTTCTATTTCAAGCCAATGCCAATTGAACAATTAGATATAATCCTTGATCAGTAACATAGTTTTGACAAAAGAATAGATGACAAATGGAGTTCGCCTAAATTTATTTTTGAGGCGACTCCTTTTTTCTGTTATACTAGTTGAGATAAAAATGAATCCGAACGGTGAGGAGAGAATCCCTTTGAGCAAAGTCTATGTATTTGATCATCCACTAATCCAACACAAATTAACTTATATTCGCGACAAGAATACAGGAACAAAAGAATTTCGTGAGTTAGTAGACGAAGTGGCAACACTAATGGCATTTGAAATTACACGTGATATGCCAGTAGAGGAAATTGAAATTGAAACACCTGTAACAATTGCAAAAACAAAAGTACTTTCTGGTAAAAAACTTGCAATCGTACCGATTCTACGTGCAGGTATCGGTATGGTAGATGGTGTATTAAAGCTTATCCCTGCTGCAAAAGTTGGTCATATTGGTCTTTATCGTGATCCAGAAACATTAAAACCAGTTGAATATTACGCAAAACTTCCTGCTGATGTTGAAGAACGTGATTTCATCATTGTAGATCCAATGCTTGCAACTGGTGGTTCTGCAGTGGAGGCAATTCATTCACTGAAAAAACGTGGAGCTAAAAACATTAAATTCATGTGCTTAATCGCTGCACCAGAGGGTGTAAAAGCTATTCAAGAAGAACATTCGGATGTAGATATTTACATTGCTGCACTTGATGAAAAATTAAATGACCATGGTTATATTGTACCAGGCTTAGGTGATGCCGGAGACCGTCTATTCGGTACAAAATAAACATCCATACATGAAATTTCCTCATTTAGGAAACTAATAACTTGTGTAAGCGTCCTTCAATTTGAAGGGCGTTTCATAGTATGTGTAGGTAAGTAATCTCTCGTCGATGGGAGATTTACCTTACCATACAATAACAAAAAGGACGGTGCAGATCGTTTTGACAAAAAAATGGAAAGTAATGACGATTTTTGGTACAAGACCAGAAGCAATTAAAATGGCTCCTCTTGTTTTGGAGTTACAAAAGTATCCTAAGCAAATAGAATCAATTGTAACTGTAACAGCACAGCATCGCCAAATGCTCGATCAAGTATTAGAGACGTTTAGTATTACACCAAACTATGATTTAAATATAATGAAGGATCGCCAAACATTAATAGATGTAACGACAAATGCATTACAGGGTTTAGATAAAGTAATGAAGGAAGCACAACCAGATATCGTTTTGGTACATGGTGATACAGCAACGACTTTCATTGCAAGTCTCGCTGCGTTCTATAACCAAATTGCTATAGGACATGTAGAAGCGGGACTGCGAACATGGAACAAATATTCACCATATCCAGAGGAAATGAATCGCCAACTAACAGGCGTGATGGCTGATTTGCATTTTGCGCCAACTGAAGTATCTAAAAAGAATCTTTTAGATGAAAATAAAAATCCAGCGACGATTTTTGTTACAGGTAATACAGCAATAGATGCATTAGCAACAACAGTCAGTGAACACTACACGCATCCTGTACTAGATAAAATTGGCGAGGATCGCATGATTTTATTAACGGCACATCGTCGCGAAAATCTTGGTGAACCAATGCGCCATATGTTTAAAGCGATTACCAGAATACTCGCAGAACATGAGGATGTTCAAGTTGTTTATCCTGTTCATATGAATCCGGCTGTAAGAGAAATTGCTAATGAAATTTTAGGGAATAATAAACGAGTGCATTTAATTGAGCCTCTTGAAGTATTTGATTTCCATAACTTTGCAGCAAATTCATATATGATCTTAACGGATTCGGGCGGTGTACAAGAAGAGGCACCTTCATTAGGGAAGCCAGTGCTTGTTCTTAGAGATACGACAGAACGCCCAGAGGGGATTGCAGCAGGAACATTAAAGCTAGCAGGAACAGAAGAAGAAACAATTTACGCCTTAGCAAAGGAATTACTAACAGATAATAATGCCTATGAAGCAATGGCTAAAGCATCAAATCCATATGGGGATGGACATGCATCTAAGCGTATTGTTGAAGCATTGCTAGGATTTTTACAAAAAACTAATTAATATACTATATTTTATATTAAAAATAAGTCTAATGTACCTGTTGAAATGGGTAAGCTAATTTACGAGCATAATCTTGTCGTAAATTAGCTTTTTTTATGCGTGAGAAGGTTGAGAAATTTTGAAACTATGAAATTTCATACACAAATTTGTCAACAATTTGACAAGAGTATAGAGGCTGTGAAGTTTTTCTCCTTTACCAATTGACTTCAAATATCACCTATTGTATGCTTACAAAGGGTAAGAATGATAAGGGTTTCTGTTCATAAATAGGACGTTGAAACACTTGTTATATCAACTTTCTACTAAATTGACAGTTCAAAATAAAACTGTCGATTTGCAACGTTTTGTGCGTTTCGGTTTTTACCGAGTCGGTAAGGGGTGTAAGTTATTTTTTTGGGCATTTACACCTGTAATTGAAATGACTCTCCCATTACTATTCCGCTGTGAGTAGTGCTTTTCACTGCTCTTTTCTGATTTCACATAGTGGTCAGCAAACGTTTTCATTACTCGAAAAAATGATTCAGGAGATTACAACCAATGCTAGATTTGCATCACATTTTTGCTGTGCAGAAGAGGGCGTTATTTTTTTTGCTTGCACTCTGCGCATTAGGCTGGGGATTTACCCCCTATCAAACTGTTTTTGCGGGCATCGCAGTCGGTGCATTCTTTGGTACGTATAATTTTTGGATTTTAGTTCGGCGTATGGAGAAGTTTGACAGATCCATTAGTGAAGGGAAGAAAATAGGCTCACTTGGTACAGCGCTTCGCTTTGGATCAGGTGTTGCGGCAGTCGCAATAGCCATTTCGTTGCCAAACTATTTTCACTTAATTAGCACGGTTATAGGGCTAATGATTCCGTACGTTTTTCTCTTTGTCGAGAGAATTGTGTCACATGTAAGGAACCGCTAATGTGCTTTAAATTAGAAAGAGAGGTGAAAAAATAACAATGGATCACAAAGCTCCGTTACTAGAAGTCGGTTTTTTAACATTTAACTTATCAACAGTTATGATGTTACTAGTTGCAGCAATTATCGTATTTTTAATTGCCTTTATTTCAACTAGAAGTCTAAAACTAAAACCAACTGGTATGCAAAACTTTATGGAATGGATTATGGATTTCGTAAAGAATATCATCAAAAGCAACATGGATTGGAAAACTGGTGGACGATTCCATGTTTTAGGTATTACGTTAATTATGTTTATCGCAGTATCTAACTTATTGGGTCTTCCTTTTTCTATCATCTATGACCACACGCTATGGTGGAAATCACCAACAGCTGACCCTACAGTAACAATGACGTTAGCAGCAATGATATTAGTCTTAACGCACTTCTATGGTGTAAAAATGAAGGGTTCAGGTCATTATGTTGGTACATTCTTTAAACCAATGTCATTCATGTTCCCACTTAAAATAGTAGAAGAATTTGCAAACACATTAACATTAGGTCTACGTCTTTACGGTAACATTTACGCAGGTGAGATTTTACTAGCCTTACTTGCAGGTTTAGCATCATCAGGTGCCATGGGATTCATCGGAGCAATCGTTCCTATGATGGCATGGCAAGGTTTCTCAATTTTCATCGGCTTTATCCAAGCCTTTATCTTCACAATGTTAACAATGGTTTACATGGCTCATAAAGTGAGCGATGACCATTAATATAAAGCATATATACTATGCTTGAACTACAAAAACAAACAATTCCAAGGAGGAAATTTTCAAATGACAGGTTCATTAGGTTTATTAGCAGCAGCAATCGCAATCGGTTTAGGTGCACTTGGTGCAGGTATTGGTAACGGTCTTATCGTATCAAAAACAGTAGAAGGTATCGCTCGTCAACCAGAAGCTCGTGGCGTTCTTCAAACTACAATGTTCATCGGGGTTGCATTAGTTGAGGCCCTACCGATCATCGCAGTAGTAGTAGCATTCATCGTTATGAACAAATAATTCAGTTGAACACTGAATTTTACTAGTGGCGAAGCAGGATTCTCCAGATGAAACTTCGCCCTTCATTTTGGAACAGATAAAAGCTATGTGCAAATATAGCTTTTTAAAATAGGTAGTTTTTTAAGTAACTAAATTATGTTGAAGTTAAAGCTCTTGAAGGGAGTGAAACAATCGTGTTTTTAGATAATCTTGTACTAGGTGCAGGCGCTGGATTTAATAGTGGAGATATCATCGCAACATTAGTTATTTTCATCGGATTAATGTTACTACTTAGGAAATTCGCTTGGGGTCCACTTATGGGCATCATGCAACAACGTGAAGAATTAGTAGCGAGTGAAATCGAAGCAGCTGAAAAAGCGCGCAAAGAATCGCACCAATTTTTAGAAGAACAAAAGAGCCTTCTTAAGGAAGCTCGTACAGAAGCACAATCGATTGTTGAGGGCGCTAAAAAGCAAGGCGAATTACAAAAAGAAGAAATTCTTACTGTAGCTCGTAATGAAGCAAACCGCTTAAAAGAATCGGCTTTACGTGAAATTGAGTCTGAAAAAGAAAAAGCTATTGCAGCTGTACGTGATGAAGTCGTTTCATTATCTGTACTTGCAGCATCTAAAGTCCTTAGCAAAGAGATTTCTGAGGCAGACAACCGTGCTCTAATTGAAGAGACGATTGCGAAGGCAGGGGAAGCTCGATGAGTAATTCAACTGTAGCAAAACGTTACGCTCAAGCGCTTTTTGAATTGGCGCAACAAAAAAATATTCTTACTGAAGTTGGAGCAGACTTAAGTGAACTAACAAAAGTAGTAAAAGAATCTCCTGATTTTTTAACGCTTTTAAATGCACCTAAGTTCTCCGTCGAACGAAAAAAACAAATGGTAGCTGATATCTTTAATGGTGCAACACCAGAAGTTTTACACACTGTTCAACTTCTAGTTGAGAAAAAACGTGTAAACGAGATGACACAAATTGCTAAGGCATATGCTGAACTTGCTGCGCAAGCACAAGGCACTGCAGATGCAACAGTATTTTCAACACGTGCACTTTCTGCAGAAGAAAGCGCTAATATTTCAGCAGCGTTCGCGAAACTTGTTGGAAAACAATCTTTAAATATTACAAACGAAGTTGATCCATCTTTACTTGGTGGTATTCGTGTTCAAATCGGTAACCATATTTATGATAGCTCAGTAGCAAACAAACTAGAGCGTCTAAAACGTGAATTAATCGGTTAATAATTTAGAAATGTGAGAGGTGACATACATGGGCATCAAGGCTGAAGAAATCAGCAGTCTGATTAAACAACAGATTGAGAATTATGAATCTGAACTTAAAGTAAGCGAAGTTGGTACAGTTATCCGTATTGGTGACGGTATTGCTCTTGCTCATGGCCTCGACAACGCCATGGCTGGAGAACTACTAGAGTTCTCTAATGGTGTTATGGGTATGGCTCAAAACCTAGAAGAAGGTAACGTTGGTATCGTAATCTTAGGTCCATACACTGACATCAAAGAAGGCGATGAAGTTCGTCGTACAGGTCGTATCATGGAAGTACCAGTTGGTGAAGAACTAATTGGTCGTGTTGTAAACCCACTTGGACAACCAGTGGATGGACAAGGTCCTATCAACACTACAAAATCTCGTCCAATCGAAAGTCCAGCTTTCGGTGTAATGGCTCGTAAATCAGTACACGAACCACTACAAACTGGTATTAAAGCGATTGACGCATTAGTACCAATCGGTCGTGGTCAACGTGAGTTAATCATCGGTGACCGTCAAACTGGTAAAACATCTGTAGCTATCGATACAATTCTTAACCAAAATGACCAAAACATGATTTGTATCTACGTAGCAATCGGTCAAAAAGAATCTACTGTACGTGGTGTTGTAGAAACTCTTCGTAAACATGGCGCTTTAGATTACACAATCGTTGTGACAGCTTCTGCTTCTCAACCAGCTCCATTATTATTCTTAGCACCATTTGCTGGTGTATCTATGGCTGAAGAATTCATGTTACAAGGTAAACACGTTTTAATCGTGTATGATGATCTTTCTAAACAAGCATCAGCTTACCGTGAACTTTCACTTCTTCTTCGCCGTCCTCCAGGTCGTGAAGCATATCCTGGTGACGTTTTCTACTTACACAGCCGCTTACTTGAACGTGCTGCGAAGTTAAATGAAACATATCAAAATGGTTCAATTACAGCTCTTCCATTCGTTGAGACACAAGCTGGGGATATCTCTGCATACATCCCAACTAACGTAATCTCAATCACTGATGGACAAATCTTCTTACAATCTGACTTATTCAACTCAGGTGTACGTCCAGCGATTAACGCCGGTCTTTCTGTATCACGTGTAGGTGGATCTGCTCAAATTAAAGCAATGAAAAAAGTTGCGGGTACACTACGTCTTGACTTAGCTGCATTCCGTGAGCTTGAATCATTTGCTCAATTTGGTTCAGATTTAGATAAAGTAACACTTGCTAAACTTGAGCGTGGTAAACGTACGGTTGAAGTTCTTAAACAAGACCTTAACAAACCACTAAAAGTTGAAAAACAAGTTGCAATCCTTTACGCATTAACTAAAGGTCATTTAGATGATATTCCAGTACAAGATATCGTTCGCTTCGAATCAGAATTCTTAAGCTGGTTAGATTCAAACCACACAAACGTTTTAGATCATGTTCGTACTACTAAAGAGCTTGCTCCTGATGCGGATTATGAAGCAGCAATCAATGCATTCAAAAAAACTTTCGCTAAATCAGAATAAGTCTTAGCTAGTCACTTGATTAAAAAACAGAAGGTGGTGAAATACCAGTGGTAAACTTACGCGAAATTAAAGGTCGTATTACTTCAACAAAGAGTACGAAGCAAATTACAAAAGCAATGCAGATGGTTTCTTCTTCTAAGTTACGTCGTGCAGAGCAAAATGCTAAAGCTTACGTTCCTTACATGGAAAAAATTCAGGACGTAGTAGGCGCGATCGCTTCAGGGACAAAAGACAGCGGACATCCAATGTTAACTGCTCGTCCTGTTAAGAAAACGGCTTACTTAGTCATTGGTTCTGACCGTGGTCTTGCAGGTGCTTACAATTCAAGTATCCTACGTCAAGTACAACGTACGATTAACGAGCGTCATAAATCAAAAGACGAATACGTTATTTTAGCAGTAGGTCGTGTTGTTCGTGACTACTTTGTGAAACGTGATCATAATGTCATCAGTAATGTTGTCGGTCTACCTGACCAACCAACATTTGCTGATATTAAAGAAATCGCTCGTAATGCTGTTGGTATGTTCATTGATGGTACGTATGACGAACTTTATATGTACTATAATCACTTTGTCAGCGCTATTGCTAGCGAAGTGACAGAGAAAAAACTTCTTCCATTAACAGATATTGCCCCTGCAAGCGGTACTGCTTCTTATGAATTCGAGCCATCTGGCGAAGCAATTCTAGAAGTGTTACTTCCACAATATGCGGAAAGCTTAGTTTATGGCGCATTATTAGATGGAAAAGCAAGTGAACATGCTTCTCGTATGACGGCTATGAAAAATGCAACAGATAACGCAACTGATCTTATTTCAGACCTTTCTTTGCAATATAACCGTGCACGTCAAGCGGCGATTACACAAGAAATTACAGAAATCGTTGGTGGAGCTGCAGCCTTAGAATAGGCAAGCAGCTTCCCAATGTCGTATAAGAATACGATAGGAGGGTACACAGTAATGAATAAAGGACATGTTATTCAAGTAATGGGTCCAGTTGTTGACGTTAAATTCGACAATGGCCAATTACCAGCAATCTATAACGCTTTAACAGTTAAGATTGAACGTCCTAATGAAGAACCAACAATTCTTGCATTAGAAGTTGCGCTTCATTTAGGTGATGATTCTGTTCGTACAATTGCGATGTCATCTACTGATGGCTTACAACGTGGAGCAGAAGTAACAGACTTAGGAAAAGCTATCTCAGTACCAGTTGGTGAAGTTACACTAGGTCGTGTATTCAACGTACTTGGAGAAGTAATTGACTTAGGTGAAGAGATTCCAGCAGACGCACGTCGTGATTCAATTCACCGTGAAGCACCAACTTTCGAGAATCTTTCAACTACAGTTGAAATTCTTGAAACAGGTATCAAAGTAGTAGACTTACTTGCACCATATATCAAAGGTGGTAAAATCGGTCTATTCGGTGGTGCCGGTGTAGGTAAAACTGTATTAATCCAAGAATTAATCAACAATATCGCACAAGAGCACTCTGGTATCTCTGTATTCGCTGGTGTAGGTGAGCGTACTCGTGAAGGGAACGACTTATTCTTCGAAATGAGCGATTCAGGCGTTATCAAGCAAACAGCGATGGTATTCGGTCAAATGAACGAGCCACCTGGTGCACGTATGCGTGTTGCTTTAACTGGTCTTACAATGGCGGAATACTTCCGTGATGAGCAAGGTCAAGACGTACTTTTATTCATCGACAATATCTTCCGTTTCACACAAGCAGGTTCTGAGGTTTCTGCCCTATTAGGTCGTATGCCTTCTGCGGTAGGTTACCAACCAACACTTGCAACTGAAATGGGTAAACTACAAGAGCGTATCACATCTACGAACAAAGGATCTGTAACTTCTATTCAAGCGATTTATGTACCAGCCGATGACTATACTGACCCGGCTCCGGCTACAACTTTCGCCCACTTAGATGCAACAACTAACCTTGAGCGTAAATTATCTGAAATGGGTATCTACCCTGCGGTTGACCCATTAGCTTCGACTTCTCGTGCATTATCACCTGAAATCGTAGGCGCTGAGCACTACGCAATTGCTACTGGTGTACAACGTACAATCCAACGTTACCGTGAATTACAAGATATCATTGCAATCTTAGGTATGGATGAGTTATCTGATGAAGATAAACAAACAGTAGAACGTGCTCGTCGTATTCAATTCTTCTTATCACAAAACTTCCACGTAGCGGAACAATTCACTGGTCAAAAAGGTTCTTATGTACCTGTAAAAGAAACTGTTCGTTCATTCAAGGAAATCCTTGATGGCAAATGGGATCACCTACCAGAAGATGCTTTCCGTCTAGTTGGTTCAATTGATGAAGTAGTTGAAAAAGCGAAAAGCATGGGCGTAGAGGTTTAATACTAGGGACGAGGAGGAAAAAATATGAAGACAGTTCTAGTCAATATTGTCACTCCCGACGGCCCAGTATACGATTCTGAAGTATCAATGGTAATCGCTAAAACAACTTCAGGAGAAATCGGTGTTCTTGCAGGCCATATTCCAATGGTTGCTCCACTTGCAATTGGTGCAGTGAAGCTTAAAAAAGAAAACGGTTCGACTGATATTGTTGCTGTAAGCGGTGGTTTCATTGAAGTTCGTCCAGAAAAAATCTCAATTTTAGCGCCGTCTGCTGAAATTGCTGAAAGCATCGATGTTCAACGTGCTAAAGAAGCCGTTAAACGTGCTGAAGGACGTCTTCAAAGTAAACAAGACAACATTGATTTCAAACGTGCTGACCTAGCATTAAAACGTGCGTTGAATCGTATCAACGTTCATGAGGGTAATATCTAATTCATTTTTAACGGGCAGATATCGCATCTGCCCGTTTTTTAAGGTGAATAAATATAGAGAAATGGAGGAAGCTACATGGAAATATATGAAGCGATTGGCCAAGAAGCTTTATTGGGTATTTTATCTCACCTGTTTTTTATTGCTATTACTTTTTACGCCTTACAAGCTTTTATGATCGAAAAACTATTTAAAAAGAATCGAGTTTTTCAAATTCAGCTCATTTATATTTTACTTAGTATTGCGATAGGCTCAGCAGTATCAAATTTCTTTCTTCAAATATCTAGCTGGTCAGGCAAACTCCCTTATTTATTTTAAAGAATTTTTTTCTTTCTTTCATAAATTTATAGGTCTACATGCTTCAAAGGACTTTATAATACCATTTGTGTGGCCCTTTGAACTATGTAAAAAGACGCTAATACATTAAATTCTTATGAATTTCACGCTATTAGCTACCAAGATACCCATTGATAAATGTACGATAATAGGTGCCCACCACTTTATTTTTTATAGAAAAAAATGAAAAGTTGTTTTTTATTCATATATCTTTGGGTATGTATTAGAAGCGAACGGGTTATTGGTCATTCACAAAAAAAAATTAGCAGCGTACAATAAATAAATAGCAAAAAATCTAATAATAGCTTAAAATAGTGATTTGGACGCTTGAACGAGCGTTAGAAAAGTTGTACTATAGAGTTGTTTGTTTACTGATTATGACATTATACTTCTTTATTAAAATAAAAATTTGGTAGGTTAATAGATTGAATTCGGAGGGACATAGGGTGGATAAAATAATAGTGACTGGCGGCCAAAAACTACAGGGAAAAGTACGTGTAGAGGGCGCAAAAAATGCAGTGTTACCAATCCTTGCAGCAGCTTTACTTGCTTCAAAAGGAGAAAATGTAATTAAAGAAGTCCCTAATTTAGCAGACGTCTTTACAATAAATGAAGTACTTAAAAGTTTAAACGCAGCAGTTACATATATACCTGAAGATAATGCCGTATATATAGATGCAACAAAAGAACTTTCAAGTGAAGCACAATTTGAATTTGTTAGTAAAATGCGTGCATCTATTTTAGTAATGGGATCTCTACTTGCTCGTAATGGCTATGCACGTGTAGCACTTCCTGGAGGCTGTGCAATTGGATCACGTCCGATTGAATTACACTTAAAAGGCTTTGAAGCAATGGGTGCAAAAATTTCATTTGGCCATGGCTATGTTGAGGCGAAGACAGAGGGTCGCTTAAAAGGGGCTAATGTGTATTTGGATTTCCCAAGTGTTGGGGCGACTGAAAATATTATGACAGCTGCATCTTTAGCTGAAGGGACAACTGTAATTGAAAATGCAGCGAAAGAGCCTGAAATCGTGGATCTTGCAAACTTTATTAATAGTATGGGTGGCCGTGTAATCGGTGCGGGGACAAATACGATTCGTATCGAAGGAGTCGATACATTATATGGAGTAGAGCATCATATTATTCCTGACCGTATTGAAGCTGGTACATTTATGGTAGCAGCAGCTATTACTAGAGGAGATGTGGTGATTGAAAACGCAGTTCCTGAGCATATGACTGCTTTAATAGCTAAAATGCGTGAGATGGGCGTAGAAATTACTGAGTTGGATGAAGGTATCCGTGTACGAGTTCCTCAAACACTAAAAGCAGTTGATATCAAAACAATGCCACATCCTGGTTTCCCAACAGATATGCAATCACAAATGATGGCGTTAATGCTTACTGCTGAAGGTACGAGTATTATTACAGAAACGGTATTCGAAAACCGTTTTATGCATGTTGAGGAGTTCCGTCGCATGAATGCTGGTGCTAAAATAGAGGGACGTTCTGTGTTTATCGAGGGGCCTGTGAATCTTCAGGGAGCTGAGGTAATGGCAACGGATTTACGAGCTGCGGCTGCATTAATTTTAGCGGGTCTTGTATCTGAAGGAATGACACGTGTCACAAAACTTCATCATTTAGATCGTGGTTATGTTGATTTCCATGGAAAGTTAGCATCTCTTGGTGCTAATATTGAACGTATTACAGAAGAAGTAGTGACAATTGAAGATGTAACAGTTGAATTGCCTACAAACTAAATAGATTTTAAAACCCTTTGCTTTTTATGCAGAGGGTTTTTGTTTTCTCATAACTACAAGAAATTTAGCATATTATTCCTTATGAAAAAATGGATGATTAGTATAGGTGTCATTTGCTTGATTGGGGCATTATATATGCTTCCTTTAGTAGGGTTTAGTGAAAGACAAGAGGCTATCATACCTCAAGCTAGTGATAAGAATGCTTGTGAAATATTTATAGAAGTGGAGGGGCAAGAAGAAAAAATCCCTTTGGAAACGTATATTACAGGGGTAGTTGCTGCAGAAATGCCCGTTTCTTTTAAAAAAGAGGCACTGAAGGCACAAGCTATTGCAGCACGCACATATGCGTTGAAAACGACAAATTACGGTAAAATTGCGATCGCCCCAACTGTGGCAAAGCAAGTCTTCTATGATGAAGAACAAAGAAAGGCGAATTGGGCTAGCAATTTCCTGGGAAATGAAAAGAAAATTGTCGAAGCTATCAATGAAACAGAAGGACAAGTTATTCTTTATAATAATGAATTGATTACAGCTATGTTTCATTCAACAAGCAATGGTAAAACAGAAAGCGCTTATGGATATGGTGGAAATGATATACCATATTTGCAAAGTGTTGCAAGTATATCTGATCAAGCATCTCCTAAGTTTGAGGCTGAACAAGAATGGACTTTAGCTCAATGGAATAAGCTCTGGCCTATACAATGGCAACCTAGTGATTTTAATCGTATTCAGTTATTTTATAATGATTCTGGGCGAGTAGAACGTTTACAGCTAGGGAATAACGTCTGGACAGGGAGAGAGGTAAGAACGCTCCTTGGTATTCCATCAACTGATTTCACAATCATCTTTAATGCCAATAAAAGAAAGGTTCAAGTGAAAACTCAAGGTTATGGACATGGAGTGGGCATGAGTCAATATGGAGCTGAGGCAATGGCAAATGAAGGGAAAACAGCTGCCGAAATTTTACACTATTATTATCAAGATATTGAAATAAAAAAAATAGATGCATGTTTAAAATAACTTCTAGTTGTTCACACTGCAACTAGAGGTGATGAAAATGAGAGAGGATAAAAATAATAAAGCTTCTCAAAACCAAGATCCAAATCAAAAGGAAAATGGCCAATTACAAAAGAAACCGTGGTTTTGGCCAGTAGTTTACACAGGTGGTGCACTTGTTCTAGCAGGATTGTTATTTGGTTACAATAGTCTCGTATCAAAAGTAGAAGAGGCTCCTTTACCAGATTTAGCTGAAGTAGATCCAGGTCCTGTAGTGGAAACGAATGCACGTACAGAAAACATGATGTATCCATTCAAAGAAGAGAATTTTAGTAAAGTACAAGTCTTACAAGAATTTTACGAGTTAGAAGCAAATGAAGAGTCTCGCGAAAATGCACTAATGGTATTTAATCAAACATTTACTACATCTTCTGGAATCTCTATTGCTATGAATGGAGAAGAATTTGAAGTACTAGCTGCAATGAGTGGTAAAGTACTAGAGGTAAAACTAGACGCATTTACAGGGAATAAGATCGTGATCGAGCATCCAAATGGTATGCAGACACATTATAGTTCTGTGAAGGATATCGCTGTTAAAGAAGGCGATGAGGTTACACAAGGTCAAGCATTAGGAAAAGCGACTGACAACGAGTGGAATCAAGCGGCTGGCGTCCACATGCATTTCGAAATTCTTGAAAACGGAAAATATATCAATCCGAAAAAATTACTAGCTTTTTAATGAGAAAAGCTAGTAACGCATAAAAAGTCAGCATTTTATCAAGAAAATGCAAAACGTGTTCTGAATAGCTTTGTCCTCACATAAGGTGAAGAAATGCGCAAATGTGCATCTGATTGCCAAAGCATTTTGTGAAATTGTGTGGAAAGGACGAAGAACGTGCATGAGCACATTCGGAAGCGCTGCATACGCCTCGGTGAATTACTGATTGAGACGCGTGAGACTGTGCGTGTCCTCGCGAAAATGACTGGTTATTCAAAAAGTACGGTGCACAAGGATTTAACAGAGCGATTACCAACAATTCATGAAGGATTAGCTGACCAAGTGAAAGAAATACTCGCCTACCATAAGGCCGTACGTCATATTCGCGGAGGAGAAGCAACGAAAAACAAGTGGAAAGAAAGAGCGAGTCAAGAATGATTCGTTCTTTTTTGTTGTGTTGGACAAGCATAAGTGATGATTTTCTAAGGAATAGTAATTCTATATTATAGCCGTTCACTGCGTAAAAAGAAAACAGTCTTATTCACTAAATTTAGGTGAAATTACCAATAGAATATGATAAAATATTCTAGATAAAGAGATAAAATGAACGTTATGTAGTTGGAACTGGCGGGAAGGAGAAATTATAAAATGTTTTCGAAAGATATTGGCATTGACTTAGGGACTGCGAACGTATTAATCCACGTTAAAGGGAAAGGGATTGTCCTCAATGAACCATCTGTTGTGGCGATCGATAAAAAGACAAATAAAGTATTAGCGGTAGGGGAAGAAGCCCGCCAAATGGTAGGGAGAACGCCAGGTAATATCACAGCTATTCGTCCACTAAGAGACGGAGTCATTGCAGATTTTGATGTGACAGAGGCGATGTTAAGACATTTCATCAATAAATTAAACGTAAAAGGATTTTTGGCGAAACCACGCATATTAATTTGTTGTCCTACGAATATTACAAGTGTTGAACAAAAGGCAATTCGTGAAGCTGCTGAAAAATCCGGTGGTAAAAAAGTATATTTAGAGGAAGAGCCAAAAGTAGCAGCAATAGGTGCTGGAATGGATATCTTCCAACCAAGTGGAAATATGGTAGTCGATATCGGGGGCGGAACAACAGATATCGCAGTTCTATCAATGGGTGATATCGTAACAAGTGAATCCATTAAAGTAGCAGGCGATGTGTTTGATAACGATATTTTGCAATATATTAAAAAAGAATATAAATTGCTAATTGGGGAACGTACTGCAGAGGCAATCAAAATGACAATTGGTACAGTTTTCAAAGGTAGTCGCAATGATACAATGGATATTCGTGGCCGTGATATGGTAACGGGTTTACCACGTACAATTACAATTGAGTCTGAAGAAATTGAACGTGCACTACATGAATCAGTAGCCATGATTGTCCAGTCAGCTAAAAATGTCTTAGAAAAAACACCACCTGAACTATCAGCCGATATCATTGATCGTGGAGTGATTATAACTGGTGGTGGTGCATTATTACATGGAATGGACCAGCTATTAATAGAAGAGCTAAAGGTACCTGTTTTCATTGCAGAGAGACCTATGGATTGTGTAGCCATTGGTACAGGTATCATGCTTGAAAATATTGATCGTGTGCCAGCATCCTTATAAAATTAAAATGAGGTGATTTCTTTGTTTAAAGGATTTTATACAGTTGCAACAGGTATGATCACGCAACAAAGAAGAACAGAATTACTTACCAATAATTTATCAAATGCGAATACACCAGGATTTAAGGCAGATCAATCTACGATTCGCTCATTCCCAGATATGCTAATGTCTAGCATTGGAAAAACAAATGCTCCTGCTCATCAACAAGCCGGCGCTGAATATATGAGTCAAGTTGGAGCTTTAAATACAGGGACATATTTACAAGAAACATTACCAAATTACATACAAGGCCAAATCTATAACACTGATTTTACAACAGATATGGCATTGATTAATGGAAACTTACCACAAAATGAAGATGGTGTTACGGGTTCAATTTTCTTCCGACTAGAACATCCTGCTGGTGGTGAGGCTTACACACGTAATGGTAATTTCACATTAGATGGGCAAGGCTATTTAGTTAACGGTCAAGGATTATATGTACTAAATGATGCTGGGCAACGTATCCAGCTACCAAATGATGATTTCCGATTAGATGAAAGTGGCGCTATCTTTGTAAATAATCAACAAGTAGCTCGTGTTGGTGTATCATTTGCTGCTAACCCGAACATGCTACAAAAACAAGATAATGGCCTTATTCGTACAGAAAATGGTGAGAACTTGCCAACAGCTTATGGAGCGAATGGTGTTTCCTTTACACTACGTCAAAACTTTTTAGAAGGGTCAAACGTAGATTCTAGTCGCACAATGACAGATTTAATGACTGCCTACCGTGCATTTGAAGCAAACCAAAAAGTATTACAAGCTTATGATCGTAGCATGGAGAAGGCTGTAAATGAAATCGGAAAAATTTAATGGGCGAACAGGAGGCTTTTATCAATGCTACGTACAATGATTACAGCTACAAACACAATGGGGCAATTACAAAACAAACTGGATACAATTAGTAATAACATTGCTAACAGTAATACAACGGGCTATAAAACAAAGGAAGCATCCTTTAATGAATTACTTTATCAGCAATTTAATAATGATAAGCAGGATCGCGCAGAACGACAAACACCTGTTGGTATTCGCTATGGATCTGGTGCAATGGTCGGCCAAATTAAATCCAATGAAAAGCAAGGTTCATTACAAACAACTAATCGTGATTTAGACTTAGCTTTCACAAAAGCGAAACAATATTTCAATATTTTGATGCCAGATGGTGAAAATGGAACTGAAACAGTGTATACTCGACAAGGTGACTTTTATTTATCTCCATTGAATAATGGAACAGTTATGCTTGTAACAGCAGAGGGTTATCCAGTAGCTAATGCTGCAGGACAAGCTATTACATTACCCGACACGGTTCAAAAGTTTGCTGTTCGAGATGGTGGCGTATTAGAAGCAGCTTATCCAAATGGAGATATAATTCGTACGAATTTAGCTGTAACAGAATTCCAAAAGCCGCAATTAATGGAGCATGTTGCCGGTTCTTATATGGGATTACCTAATAATTTAGCTGAACTTGGCTATACGCAGGCGGAAGTTTTGACAGAGCTTGTGGGAGCCAACCGTCAGCAAATTGGCATGCAAAGTGGTACACTAGAAATGTCCAATGTTAACCTCTCGAAAGAAATGACAGAACTCATTCAAACACAACGTTCTTATCAATTCAACGCAAGAGCGGTGACATTAGCAGATCAAATGCTTGGACTAATTAATGGCATTCGATAGCAAGTTATCCAAAAACGCATAGTAAGGAATGAAGAGGAGTACAATCTATGACAAACGATTCACGTCGACGTTCTGTGCCGACACAAGAAACCGATACGCAACCGCAACCAGAAAAGAAAGAACGCCGCTCGACTGGAGAGCAACGCGAGGTTCGATGGGTGCAAATCCGACTGATTCCGATTTGGTTACGCATTGTAATTGTTCTCATTTTAGTCGTTGTTGCCGCAGCATTAGGCGCAATGTTTGGCTTTAGCGTTATTGGAGAAGGCAATGCTATGGATATTTTTAAACGAGAAACATGGCAGCATATATTTGATATTATGAATGGTAAAGAATAACATTATTCTTTACCTTACTTTGTGTATACATACTTAATTTTTGAGGGGGAAATGACATGTTATCTGCAGAACAAATTCAAGCAATTTTACCACACCGCTATCCTTTTTTATTCGTAGATCGCATCATTGAATTAGAAGAAGGGAAGCGTGCAGTAGGATTAAAAAACGTTTCAATCAACGAAGATTTTTTTAATGGGCACTTCCCAGGTTATCCAGTTATGCCGGGTGTGTTAATTGTGGAAGCTTTAGCTCAAGTAGGTGGAGTGGCTTTATTAAATGCTGAAGAATTTAAGGGTCGTTTAGCATTTTTAACGGGTGTTGATAATTGTCGTTTCAAGCGTCAAGTCGTACCTGGCGACCAACTTAAATTGGAAGTAGAATTTGTAAAACTTCGTGGCGCAATGGGTAAAGGTCATGGTGTAGCAACGGTAGATGGAGAACTTGTATGTGAAGCCGATATTCTATTTGCCATTGGGCCTGAACAGCCTAAACAAGCTTAATTTGCATTTGTAGACCAAAAGATATAAAATAGATAAAGTCAAGTCAAAAATTGATTAGTAGGTTCTTAAATTGCGATGGTAAATAAGCGATTGTGAATTGAAATAGATGTAATTTTTAGGTTTTACAAACGTAGGAGGATTATTAAGATGTATAAGGAATTGTCTTCAGGTATTAAAATTAGCATTACTCGTTCGATTTCAACATCTTTTGAAACATACTTAGCAAGTATTGGTTGGGATGAAGAGCGCTTTTCCATGGAAGACTTCATTGCAAACTGGCAGACTTATTTTCAGGAGAATGCCGCGTGGATCGAAAAAATCCCTTCTGATACATTGATGAGCGCACAGTTTCATGAAGAAATGGCACAAAAAATCGATGAGGTTATTGCCAAAATTTTAAATGAAGAACCAACAGCACAGCAAGTCGAAACAATCGAGGCATTGCAAAAAGAGCTAGGCACAAACTATAGCTACGACTGTAAAGCAGAGGCAGCATATATTGAACAGTTATTAAAAGAAAAACAAAAATAGTTTGTACAAAAATCGGATAGTTCCCTCCTTTCTCGGGCAATCTATGTAGGATCACAAATACAGTAGATGTATTTGATGACATAGTACCCAAGAAAGGAGGTTTTTTACTATGTGGAAAATGTCATTTTTAACCATTATTCTTGCAACTGCATTCCTTGGAGGTTGTAACTGGGGAAATAATGCAGTAGAAGATCACCCTGTTCGAGAAGTCGAGAATGACGTACGTCGAGGAGTCGACAATGTCGAGGATGCATTAGATCCGAATAATCGTGACGATGCATACGATCGCAATAATGTAAATGGGAATGGTGTAGATCGAGGTACTGTTAACGATAATACAACATTACCTGAAGCAACAACACCTGGTTCAAATGCCGATATGAACGGCACAAACGGCTATGACAACACACCAAATGCAAACGGTGTAAATGGTGTTGAACGTAATGACAACATGAACGGTAACAATAATAATGATGTTGTCGACGATAAAGTAAACAACACTGAAAAATACCGTGATGGTATGAACAACCGATAACATAAAAAGAGTGTTTCCTCTGTGGAAAACACTCTTTTTTCAATTTAGAGGAAAGCGAAGTGAATACCCGCGAAAGCAGAGTGAATACCCGCGAAAGCGAAGTGAATACCCGCGAAAGCAGAGTGAATACCCGCGAAAGCGAAGTGAATACCCGCGAAAGCAGAGTGAATACCCGCGAAAGCGAAGTGAATACCCGCTGAAGCAAAGTGAATACCCGCGGAGCAGAGTGAATACCTGCAAGCTAAGCAAAACCCCCATCAAAAAAAATTCTTCATATGCTCCAGTAAGTTTTCAGGTAAATGGTAAACACGATTCTTATAGGTACCGGTATATGGAAACTGAAACTTCCGTAGCAATCGAGTAGCTGCATCGCTAGAATTAATTCTAAAAAACGCTCGTAACTGTTTATTGGTAATAGAATGACTAATCAATAACCGATAATCAAGCATAGCCTCTGCGGAAATTTCTATACTTCTATAATGACAAAATGAACATTTCCAAATGCCACGATGAAAGTACATATTATTTTGATAGGTACATTTTGGACAAAGAACACCGTGTCGAAATCGTGATGGGGAAATCGATGTATGAATTTGAGGAATCATCTGTTTAGAAAGTAGCGCGTTCACTAATTGGGTTAAATGATTATCCGTCATTAATTTTTTAGGGTGCTTTTTAAAAAGCGACTGGAGATACTTATGAAGACCGGACGCATGAAAAATGGGGAGAGTACTAGTTGAATTGACGATGATTGTGGAAGGATTTGCTATAACAACAGCCCCTTCAACAGGAAGGGAATAACTTGCAATAAGATTTTTAAGAAATCCCCTATGACGCTCAGTTTGAGTAAGAGCATTTGGAAATCCTTCAACAGTACCATCAACCTTTGTGCGTATGCATTGATGTGTGTGTTGATCAAATTCAAGACGACCATGTATGTTTTTGATTTCTACAACCAACATAAAATGAGGACAAATAAAAAGCGTATCAATCTGATGCAGATGTTGAGCCGAGTTCATAAGACATAAATTATGTAAGACAAAAAAGGTATTTGGATATATTAATTCATGCCATACGCGATCAACTTTTTGTTCGCCAGCAAACCCTGCATCTAGTCGACGATACTGCTCTTGATAATAATGAAATTCTACATCATCCTTTAAAAGGCGCCTCATCAAAGCCTCAAGCCATAATAATTTTAAAGGCTTCTTCCTTATTGCAACCACCAAATGTAACCCTCCTTTTTTAAATTGTATTGTACAAAAAAATTACTGCTTGTCCAACAAAAAAAGCGATGCAAAAATTAGCATCGCTAGTCATTTTTTAATTTTGGTCGCTTTTTCATATCTTGTGTAAAGCGATCCAGTAAATCCTCTAAAGAAACACCCTCAGCAAGTAGCTCGGAAAGTAATTGTTCTGCATATTTTGATCGTTTAATTTTAAGCGTACCTTTTAATAGTACTGAAACATGATCACCGATATCTTCAACAGTATGTACGATCACCTGAAAAGGAGCGGGTTCATTATCTGGGAATGAAATAACTGCACGTACATTGAAGACTGTAGCATTCGCTAAGAGCTCATCAAAGGTTGAGCGATATTGTTTTTCCATAAACAATTCAAGTACCCAAGATTGATGGCTATTTTCCTGATTAATAATGATGCCATCGATTAAAGGGAATGGTTGCACGCCATCTTTCGTGACAAGGTCAAAGGAAAGCATTTTAAAGGTTTTCAATATGTATATTCCTCCTAAGTCTGTCATTCTTTTAGTATAACACATGAGACAGCTGTTGTTTGTGATGCGCACCTGTGACGGTTTTTCAAAAACTGCGAAATTGCAGATTTCATGGAATAGCATTTGCCATTACAGGCTAAAGCATTCAGCTAGAAAATTAATAAAAAATAGAAAAATAAAAATGCCGATTTACCCAATTTATGCACAAAAACTGAAGGAAATTAACAATATTGATTTTTGCGAATACCCGAATCATTTTGTAAGATGAGAGCAATCAAAAGCAAAGGAGGTGAATGAATGAATCAAGTCGGATTGGTTGGAAGGTTTACAAAAGACCCGGTGTTACGTTACTTATCTGGAAATCGTGTGCAAACTCATTTCTCACTAGCCATTAATCGTAATTTTAAAAACAATCAAGGGGAAGTAGATACAGATTTTGTTTTCTGTACAGCTTGGGGAAGGCTTGCAGAGAATATCGTTAAATATTGCGGTAAAGGTTCATTAATCGGTGCCACTGGCCGTATTCAAACAAGGTCATTTGTAAATGAGGAAAGCACTAAGATTTTTATGACAGAGATAGTGGTTGAGGATGTTAGATTTTATCAACTGAAACAAAGAGATAGTGACGAAGCAGTTACTGTACCGCCACAGCCACCGAATGAACAGGAACACTTAAAGGATTTTGTTTTACCTTAGCAAGTATAGCTTACATACGGGGCAAGAGAAATTCATTATCTGATCCGCCATTCTCCTTATATTTCTTGCACCGTAACAAACAGAAAGGAATGATGTGGAACACAAATAAAAAACATTGCTGAAGACCGCACATCAATGGAATTTTCAACACAACTAAATACAAATGATGAAGTAAGTAGGGAAAAGAAGTAGCAAGTTCCACTAAAAGAGCGCCAAGAACTATTTGCTCTTGGCGCATCTCATTATTATATATCTAATGTTATTAAATCGCGGAGTTCTTGATCTTCTAACTCGGTCAACCACTGGCTTGATTGAATAAGCTCTTCAGATAATGCAGATTTCTGCACCAGCATCTTATCAATTTTTTCCTCGATCGTGCCAATTGTCACAAACTTATGGACCTGCACAAATTGTGTCTGTCCGATTCGATATGCTCGATCGGTCGCTTGGTTTTCAACAGCAGGATTCCACCAGCGATCTGCATGTAAAACATGATTAGCTGCTGTTAAATTAAGTCCTGTTCCACCAGCTTTCAAAGAAAGGATAAATATAGGGAAATCTCCTGCCTGGAAAGCCTCTACTAAGCGGTCTCGCTGCTGCTTAGGCATGGCACCAGTTAAAAATGGTGCATCTACATTATATATTTCACTAAAGCAATGTTGTAGCAATTGTCCCATTCCAATGTATTGTGTAAAGATGAGACATTGCTCGCCATTGTCCACAATCTCAGCTGCCATTTGTACAATGCGTTCTAGCTTAGTCGAACGTCCAAGCATTGTTTCGGCATCCTCGAAAGGTTCCTTTAAATATAAGGCAGGATGATTACATAGTTGCTTTAATTTACTGAGCATCTTTAAGACGCGACCCTTTTTTTGAAAGCCTGTTAACTGCTCCAGCTGATCAAGCGTCTCTAAAATATAGCCCTCATAGAGTGAAGCTTGCTCTGTTGTTAATGGACAATATTCATTCGATTCTAGCTTATCTGGTAAGTTAAGCTGTAAATGTGGATCTCGCTTTGTACGACGCAATAAGAATGGCTGAATTTTAGCTCGAAGCTTCTGCTTATGCGACTCTGATTCGTCCCGTTCAATAGGCAAAATAAATTCTTCATTGAAGCGACCGAAGCTACCTAGATAGCCCTTATGAATGAAATCAAAAATAGCCCATAACTCAGATAAACGATTTTCTACAGGTGTCCCAGTAAGAGCAATGTGATGGTCACCTAGCAATTTACGAATGGCTTTTGATTGTAATGTTTGCATATTTTTTATATTTTGAGCTTCATCGAGTACCACCGTTGCCCAATCAATATTCTGTAAAAATTCAGTATCCTGTGACACAGTACCATAGGTTGATAAAATGACATGTGGTCTTTCTGCTGTCACTAGCTGTTTAAACTCTTCATCCTTTGCTCGATTTGCTTGATAATGCGTATGCACAATCAGGGAAGGAGCAAATCGAGCAAGTTCTTTTTGCCAGTTCCCAAGCACTGAAGTGGGACAAATAATGATAGATGGCTTTGTGTAATCAGTTGATGACTCATAAATATGAAGCAAATAGGTAATCAATTGAACCGTTTTTCCAAGGCCCATATCATCAGCTAGACATGCACCGAAACCTTGTTGGCGCATAAAGACTAACCATTCAAAGCCCTCTAATTGATAAGGGCGTAATTCGGTTTGTAGAGACAATGGAATCGAGACGGCAGGCAAGCCTTTCTTCTCCAAAAGTTGCTCCATGTATGCTTTTAATGATTGTTGTATTTCCAATGCAAAGATTGGATCATCTCTCAGTGCATCATCTGCATCTTCTTCCTCAAGAGGGGCAGACAAGTCTTCTGGTAACTCTCTAAATAATAATTCTCGAACAGTCCAACTTTCATCTTCTGCTTGTTGCATCAATTCACGCATTTCTTGCATCCAATTGGCATCTACTCGGAACCATTCAGTACCAATACGAATAAATTCACGTTTCTCATCCACAAGTTTTTTAAATTGCTCAGCTGAAATCGTTTGTCCGTTCATAGAAAACTGCCATTTAAACGTTAAAATATCATCTAAACCTGCTACCTTCCTTGTGGAAACATTACTGGTTGTCACGCGTACTCGAATTTTGGATTGTTTTAAATCCTTTAGCCATGCTGGCAATACAACATCAAAACCAAGTGCCTGCAATCTAGCAAGATCCTCACGTAAAAAAGAGCGAACTTCTAAATCTTCCAGTGTCACACGAATAAAGATATCACTATTGATTGTATCGATGGATAGAAGTTCTACAATTTGCTGTTGTTGCTGCGTAATTTCAGTCGCGAACATTCGCCACTTTGTAGGTAGTGCTTCTTCAATAGGTAAGGATTGTTTACGTATAGCAGGTGTCCAGTAGTTTTTGGTTGTAGCAGTGCTTAGGACCGTTTCTAATAACCATACATCGGCATCTTCTTCTGGCTCACTTAATCGTAAAGAGACGGAAACAGCTCCAGCTTGACGAGCTTGATCCAAAGGCCAGCCGCCACGTAGGAAAAAGGGTAGTAACTTTGGTAAATCAGCTAGTATTAGCCCAACCTGTGAAAGCTTCTGCTGTACAGCCGTTTCCAATAATGCTGAATCGATATGATCAATAGGGAAAGTTAATGATGAAAAATCATCTGCAATCACAGCATGTGACCAAAGTGATGGCTCTTGCCAGTGTGCTTGTAATGCATAAACTTTATTTAACCATTTTATACTTTCTTCATTTGCACCAATCCAATTGATGAAGGGGTGCTGGAAGCTTGTTGAAAAAATATCTAGTAACTCAGCTGTAGAAACTTCAATCGTAAAATCAGCCCGATTTGTTAATAATCCATAAACATTTGCCTCATAAGTAAAGAATAGCGAAGAAATTAATGTATCAACATCGATTGCTGTACCATTTGCAGTAAAACCCTGCAACGTAAAATATCCTTCCCGAGCTACTTCGATACGGAGCTGTTGTATTTTGGAAAAAGGGGAAGGAGCATTTATTGTCATCATACTAAATTTCCTTTCTCAATTTCTTCTTGTAACGCACGTAGTCGTTTATATTCTGCACGAATGGTTTGCATATATGTTTCAAAATAAGCTGCTTTGCCAGCTCGCTTTGCAGCGCTACGCATACTTTTCCAAATACGCACAGCCTGTTTATAATTTAAGCGTGATTTTTGCGCAATTTCAGCCATTGCATAGACATGATATAAAGGTAAAACAGTTGCAGGTTCAACCTGTAATACATCCTTTAATCCACACATTTCTAAGTAGGAGAGGGATGATGGGTTTAGTTGATGTAGAGCTGCCCATTCCCGATAGTGACCTTTTTTAATTAAAAAACTTGAGAACGGCTGTAGTCCATACACACCAAAGGCACTGTAAAGCATTGCTTCCTCTTCCTCCGTAAGCGGAATCTCGTCAAATAAAAGTTGAAATTGCCTTACGTATTGGGCACGCTGAACGACTGGAACGACCTCCTGTAGAAATACTTCTGTCAAAGGTAAAATTGCTCGTAAAATGATTGCTAATGAATAGGACTCTCCAGCACGTTGAGCAAAAGTAGCTAGTTCAAACAAATCCTGCATTTGTGGTAAATCAATCTGTGCCAAATTTTCAAGCAATAAATCCTCTTTCTGTAATAGCACATAAAATAATAATTTTAACGATTGTAGAGAAATTTCTGTTGAAGGTTTATCAAGATTATTTATAAATGCCAATTCCTGTTCACGACGAGGCTTCTCATAAAAAAGCACTGCCCATAGTAGCATGTATAGACGAAGACGATTGGCGAAAAGCCCTTGTCTTTCTAATAAAAATTCTCTTACTAGCTCTTGGATGGCATCATAAAATGGATCTGTCGCAAATAGTCGTGATCGATTAGAAAGCTCTGTAAGAATGCTCTCAAAAGATTGCGTGCTTTGCTCGATAAAATATTTCATATAAGGTGAATCTAACGAATGTCCAGATGTTTCATTTAAATGCCGCCATATTGAATTAAAAATGGCTAGCTCCATATAGAGCTTATAAAGAGGTTGCCATTCACGCTCAAAGGGCATATGTCGACGAAGACGCTCCAAAGCATCGGTTCTTACAGCGGAAAGCCCATAGCCTTCTAGTATGCGCCCAGGTGGTAATAATCGTTTCATCACCTCATCCACCATCATCGACCAGCTTTGCGGGCTGCGTTCATCTGCTAAAGATTTTAATTGAACTGATTTTTGTGCACGCCAAGCACTCGACCAATTTTGAACCGAATCAAAATATTGGTAGAGAGCGAGTAAAGCACCTACTTGATGTCGACACCATTTTGCTTGAGGACAGCTACAATGTAGCTCTTCCTTTGAAAAATCAATTTCAACAGAAGCGGGTCTGACATCTTGAACACTTGCATATAATATAGAACTTGCTCCATTAAATCGTTCAAAAACAATGGATTTATTCCTTACTGAAAAGACAGCACGGCGCACTAGTTCCTCATCTTCGGTAGAGGAAGGATGTAACCCTTGTTCAGCTTCTTTTAATTTAGTCAGCACAAATGCTTGATGTTCCTTAGCTAATTGCGATATAGACAATGCCATAACCTCACTCCTTTCATCTTGTATGGCTATAGTTAACATTGTTAATTGTAAAAAGGAAAAAAAGACTGTCCTTCCATTATACGATTAAAATGCAGTAATGATAAGCTGAATGATCAGAAAGAAAAAAATGAGTTAAAGATAGTTAACAAGGCTTTTGATTTGTGTTAAAATCTGAATAATCAGATAACTAGGGAGGGATGAATGATGATGCAAGTTCAATACATGAAGCCGTTTTACACAAAAGTTACTGGAGATAAATTACGTCTCGTATTTGCTTATCAATATTTCTCTATTTTAAAAGAGAATGAGATTTTCCATTTCATTCCCATAGAAGGTAAAGAGATGATCATCAACATGAAGACACAGCAGATTGAAAATTTATCTGAGGTTTTTGTTTTCCAAAAAGGAAATCGCTTTATTCGGTTACCACTTTATCAACTATTGCTTATTACCAATGTTCATGAGCATTTAGCACCAATACTTGAAAGCGCTACACCAAAGCAACAAATTCCAATGGTTTCTACTGTGACGGTTGGCGAAATCGATCAGCTTATTGCAGAGCTAGAGGAGAAAAATTTGGATCATTTGATTGATCAGGCATTACTAGAGAATGATAAAGAACTCTTTTTCGAATTGCTACAGCAAAAGAGCCATCAACTTGGGGGTTTCAAAATTGAATAGATGGAATGTCCAGTAAGCACCTACTTATCATAAATGACAAGCAGGTGCTTTTATTATGTAGGTAATCAACTATAAAATGTTAAAAATGCATAAAAAATTAGAAACCATTTCCAATGTTAAGGTCAATAGATGAGTTGTTGGACCGATATAAAAACAAGAAGGTGGTGAAATCATGCTTGGTAAGTGGTCAGCAACAGGGATGGCAATCCTGAATAATATGAATCGTCATTATGGGGCGATGAGTAAAGCCATGCTACGAATTTCTTCCGGATATCGAATTAATAGTGCAGCGGACGATCCAGCTGGACTGGCGATTTCTGAAAAAATGCGTGCTCAAATTCGTGGCTTGAATATGGCAGCTAAGAATATACAGGATGGTATTTCGCTTGTGCAGACGGCAGAGGGGGCACTGAATGAGACACATGCCATGATTCAGCGTATGCGTGAGTTAGCAGTGGAGGCAGCCAATGATACATTAACAGATGATGATCGTAAAAAATTAGATTTGGAATTTCAGGAACTAAAAAAGGAAATCCAGCGCACATCAACCGATACAGAATTTAATACGAAGACATTACTCAACGGGGATTATGAAACAAATGGCATCAAGATTCAAGCAGGCGCCAATGCAGGACAGAGTATCGAATTATTTATCAATGGGATGGGGTCCGAGGAACTTGGGTTGAAGGATGCTTCTATTGCTACTCGTGAGGAAGCAGAAAAAGCCATGTCTTCGATGGATGAAGCCTTAAAACAAGTTTCCAATGAGCGCTCACGTCTTGGTGCCTATCAGAACCGCTTGGAACATGCCTATAATGCCAATGTGAACACGGCTGAGAATTTACAAGCAGCAGAGTCTCGTATTCGAGATGCAGATATCGCAAAAGAGATGATGAATATGGTGAAGGCGCAAATTTTAATGCAAGCAGGTCAATATGTTTTAGCGATGCATATGCAACAGGCACAATCCATTTTAAAATTATTAGAAGTAGGAAAAAAATGATGAATTTCAATGTTAATTGAAATTCATCATTTTTTAATGTTTATTTTGACAAAGCATCAATTGCTAATTTAGCAGTTGCAGTTGCTTCATCTTGCAATGGGATGACGGCCTGGCGCATTTTTTCTTGAACTGTTGTATAGGATTCAAGAATTGCTACAGCTTGTTCAAACAATGTTACACCATTCCAATCATCAACCTCGACATGACCGATGACAGGCTGATCAACGATATCAGCAAAAGCATCAATTTTCGGATCATATGAAATGGCAATAAACGGTGTTGCATAGATTGCCGAGAAAATTAAGGAGTGTAGTCGCATACCTATTAATAGTTGAGATTGACCAATCACTGCGATTTTTTCCTCAATAGATAAATCAGCAGGAGCAATCAAGCTCTTTTCCTTCATAAGTGCTGCTACTTCCTGTGAAGTAATAAAATCATGCTCACCATGCATAGGGAGGAAGACGATTTGCTCACCCTGACGTACTAATTCATCTAGGCTATGTGCAATTTTTTCTTTGTAGGCAACAGCGGAAGGCCAATCTCGAACGCTTACAGAAATATAGCTATCGGCTGACAAAGAGACATTTTCTAGCCAATCACAATGAAAGTCATTACCGTTTAATCCCATAACAGGATCTGGCACGATCTTTGTTTCTTTTCGTACACCGATCTCTGTTAAAAGAGCTAGAGAGGCTCTATCTCTAACTGTTATTTGCTCGACCTTATTAAAAACTGTACGAACAATAAATTTACTAAGCGGATGATTAATCGGACCCATGCCTTGGGCGTAAACAAATACTGGCTTCTTCAACCATTTTGCGATTTGAATAACGCCCGCATAGTAAGGAATCGTTTTCATGCCTGTTTGATCCTGCATCAGACTACCACCACCACTAATTAGTCCATCTGCTGTTTTAAGTAATTGGCGAATTTCTTTCATTTTCCAACGGTTAATGGCTTTGACACCATATGTTTGCTCAGTAGCTGCTGGGTTATTAGATAATACCGTGATCTCTATATCACTTTGCCACTTTTTGAGAGATTGGATAATGGACAGTAGAATGGCATCATCTCCGACATTATCAAATCCATAATAGCCAGATAAAACAACGTGCATTATGACCACCTCGCGATTGCCTTAGAAACCCAACGATAACCGATTTTGAAGATGAGGATAAACACCAATCCTACTACAAGACCTAGAGATACACTGTATAGTGTACGTAATACAGAAACAGCTACTGGGATGTGTAGATGAGTAAATGTATTCATGATGGATAAGAAACCGATAACACCTGGTACTAGGAGAATACTTCCCCATTTGCGATTAATACCCATTACATATAACGCTAAAATGAAGAATGGGAAACCAATTAAAAATTCCTTTGTTCTTGGTCGAACATACAATGTATTTTCTAGCCATTGTCTAAAGGCTAATTCCATATCACTTACAGAGCCAGAGTTCCCTGTTCGGCTAATGTAAAATAATCCGACACCTGCCAACACAACGAGTAGTAGCACATGCCAATATTTCAACTCTTTATTTAACAATGTTACCGTATTCGATAAAGAGTTCTTAATGTTTTGATCAGCTAGTCGGTTAATCTCAATCACTGTAAATAGTAATACACCCATAATTGGAATAAGATAAACAAGCTTAACCCCTTTAAATACAGCAAAGCCTGTCATAAAGGCATTACCATTCAATAAGCCAATAACAATTACAATGCCAATAACGCTAATTGCTACTGCCTTTAAGTATTGGAGCAATATGTTAGACACCTTCGTAGAACCTTGCGCTGATTTGATGACTGCATAGGTTGGGGCAAGGACTGCAATAATGAGTGCAAATGCTTGTAAAAATAGAGTACTTTTCAGGATAAAGTACGCAATCGCTAGTATAGCCATAAAGCCAGTAGCTGCGATACGAAGAGGCATCCATTTTATTAATTCTGAAATGATAAAGGTAAATAAAATACCTGCTACTAATACGGCTGCTGTGACCCAAGCTGGCACGACTACTTTATCAAATAGCTTTGGTTCACCTGCTTTGAAATGATCTGGCATTGTGTCATGTACACCATTTAAATAATCAATCGTTTCTTTTACATTTTCTTTGGCATTACCTGTTGTTTTAATATGATAGAAAATGGAGCGAATATTACGCTCTTTGACAGCTCGTGTTGTACGGTCAATACTTGCATTTAGCTTTAATTTAGTCTCTCTGTTGACATTGATACTATGCAAACGAATCATATTGTAATCTGTCATTTGAGCGATTTTACTTTCGCCTTTGAGTGGGTTACTTTCAATTGTGTAGAAGTAATAGCCAGCATCATTTAATTTTTCAACTAATTGATTGCCGTCTTCTTGGCCAAACCCGATGGCTTCATCACCTTGACCAAGTAAGCGGCCTGCCGAAGCCTCTTTTAAAGCGACTAATTGATTAACCAACTTTTCATTAGCTACTTCATTATCTGCATTTTCCACCTTAAAGATGTGAGCTAGTCCATGCTTACTAATCATGTCAATAGCAGGCTGATCATAGCCAATTGGAGTTTTTAAATCAAAATTGTGGTTAGAAGTAGGAAGGAAATAAAATGGCTCTTCTCCTATTTGTACTTCCTCTGGTTCAACGCTCTCCATGATCAGCTTTTGGTAGCTTTCATTTTCAGGCACTCGAATATAATAGCCGCTATTAGAGATATCAACAGCATCTTTATAAGGTGTAAACAATAATTGGGCTGCTAACTCACTTTCTTTATAAACGGTAATTAAGTTTTGCTTTTCCATTTCCTTTAATGTTAAGGGCTCTAGACTCACAGTATTCAGCCCAGCATTCTTTAAGGAAGAAAGAATGTCATCCATTGTTAGGTCGCTATTTTTTTCTGCGGTTTGTATTTCATCATAGGGAATAACAATCTCATAAGCATCATTCGATTGCTCCGCATTCCACCTCTTCATGATACCTGTAGAGGAAACGACGAGTAAAAGAACAATGATTCCCCAAAGCCATTTCTGTTTTGACATAAGTGTCCTACCTCTCTTATTTATGAAAATCTTTTTCCGATAACAGGGATTTTCTTTAAATCTTGTTTATGAATAGCTTTCATCAGCCATAGTAGAAGGAAGTAAATAGCCCCACCAACTACGATTGCGATAGTTAGATAGCCCATTGCCGACATTCTTGACCAATGTGTAAAGTCAAGCCAAAGTGTTGGTAATCCAACTGCTGCTCCCATTACAATGGAAGACACAATCATTTTCACCGTATCTTTTCCAAGGACAGTAAAGCGAATCGTACGATAAATAAAGACAAAATTCACAATAAATAACACAAAATATACTAGTAAAGTTGCATAGGCAGCACCATCTAAACCAAATGCTTGAATAAGGAAGATGTTAGAAAACACCTTAAGGACAACACCACTCAAAATAATGAGAGCTCCTGTTTTGGCAGCATTCATGCCCTGTAGAATACCTGTTCCAAGCAAAGTTAGTGATGTAAAGACAGAGCTTAGATTGATGATGGCTAACATTAAGCTTCCCTCTAAGTCTTTAAAAAGAGCTAGATTTAAAGGCAAGGTTAAGGCTAGTAACCCAATTGCAGCTGGCCATGAAATAAGATGTGTCATACGATGAGTTTGCTCAATAATAGTGCGTGTTTCATCCAATTTACGCTCAGCTAGCTTCGTTGTAATCAAGGGCACAAGTGGCAAGATAATCGAAGAAGCAAAAACAGTCGTAATTTGAACTAATGTTAGTCCTCGACCATAAATACCATAAAGGTAGCTAATTTCACTCGCATCTGCACCAGCACTTCTTAAGCCATATGTAACCGTAAAGGAATCAACAAAGTTAAAGAGTGCCATTGTCACAGAACCGATCGCAATGGGAATCGAAATTTTTAAAATGGTTTTACTGTATTTAGAGAAATCCTTACCAGAATATTTCTCCTTACTCGTTACTTTTACCGATGAACGGAAATATTTAAAAAGTAAATAGAAAAGTGAACCGAGGGCTCCTAATACAGAGCCTGCCATAATTCCACCAGCTACGATATCATTTGAATAATCCATTGCTACTAGGAAATACGCAACAATTAAAATTAACGCAACACGTACTAACTGCTCAATCACTTGAGAGATGGCAGTAGGTCGCATATCCCCAAAACCTTGGAAAAATCCACGATAGACAGCCATATAAGGAGCTACCAGTAATGTAAGGGCAACAATAATTAAGGCAATCTCTGTTGAGGGCCCACCAAGTGCATTCGCTATCTGCGCTGAAAAGCCGTAAATGATTGTAAAACTAATGACGCCAAAGGATAATGCAAGGATTCTTGCAGTCACATAAATTTTCTTAATTTTGGCAGTATCATGACTCGTCCTAGCTTCCGCAATCAGCTTAGAAATAGCGATAGGGATACCCGCAACGGATAAATAAAGTGCTACCATATAAACAGGATAGACAAGACTAAAAATACCAAGTACTTCATCACCAGCAATATTTTGAAGTGGTATACGGAAGATACTACCGATTACTTTTGAAAGTAAGGTGGCAATCGTTAGGATGAGTGTGCTTTTAACAAATGTTGACTGACTCATTTTGTTTTGCCCTGACCTTTAAGCTTTAATGCAAATACCTTTAAAGCAAAGCGAGGGAGTACAAGCATTCTGCCAAATCGACTTGGCTGGCGTAACAGTCGATAGAGCCATTCAAGATTTAACTTTTGCCAAATTACTGGTGCACGTTTTACAGTACCAGCGATGACATCGAAGGAGCCACCCACACCGATAAATACACCCTTTGAAAATTTTTCAAGGTTTTCTGTTATCCATTTTTCCTGTCTTGGTACACCTAATGCCACAAATACAAGATCAGGCTGTAAAGTTGCAATTTCTTTTGCAAAATCATTATTATTCCAGTCGAAGTAGCCATCATGATAGCCAACGACATCAACGTTTGGATAGTTCTTATGAATATTGGCAACCGTCTTTTCGATGGTTTCCTTTTGAGCACCTAGTAAATAAATTTTAAAATGCTTTTGCTGACCAACTTCCAACAGACGTACCATCGTATCATAGCCAGTTACACGCTCTGGAAGTGAATCACCAAGAATTTGTGCAGCCTTAACGACGCCAATGCCATCCGCACAAATGTAAGTTGCCTGCTTTAAGTAATTCATGACAGTTGGATTTTCATTTGCCTGCATGACAACTTCAGGATTGGCTGTCACAACGAAAGTTTTTTCTTGCTGTTCAATACGATTAACGAGTAAATCAACAAACCCTTGCTGACCAATATGTAAAAAGGGTACGCCCATAATCGTTACATGCCTCATATAGTGTTCAAACCTTTCTGTAATTCCATTTTCACTGCAATCTATCATACCACAAAAGCAATATTGACAGGAAATTTTCGATAATGGGTTTAACGATGATTACCTAAAGTATAGCTCTGATAACTAACGATTTTTACATAGCATAGCAATCGTCCTATTAAGCTTTTTTAGGACACTATTTTGACGTAGAATTTACTAAATTTTAGGGGGATAGTATGAAAATTATATCCTAAAATTTCGAGTTTCTTCTATTATATAGCGCTTTCATCTCGGTGATAATAAATGACTAACAAAAAGAGTGCGAATCATCATCGCACTCTTCTTTTGCGCATCCTATTAAAATCATTTTTTTACAATATAATCGCCATGTACCCAGCCTGTTTTTCCGTTGTAAAGCACCTGATACCAGGGACCATTTTTTATAAACTCACCTTTATCGTCTACAACACCGATAATAAAGCCATTCGGTTTAACAGTACCTAAAATAGCACTTGTTGTAGATGGTTCGCTTCGAACATTAAGTGTAATGTTCATATTAACAATTTGTAAGCCATTTTCAAGACTCACATAATCATCAATCACCCAGCCCTCTTGTCCATTGACACTTACTTTCAGCCAACCACCATTTTCACCAAGAACTTTAAAGGAGGTATCCTTTGGCAAATTCGTAATAATCGAAGCATTATCTGCTGTATTCGGGTACGTTCTCATATTGAGATTAATCGTCGTCTTCCCAGTTGCTCCAGCTAACCCTAAATCCAATGCGTATTGCTTCGATGGACTCGGTAATGAAGGAGCGGAAGATTGACTTTGATAGGCAGGCACATCAAACACTAGGTTTGTTGTCGTATGAGCACCAATTAATTCATAAATATCATAGATCTTTTTCGCTTGAATGACAGCCCACATCACATGTGTTGCATACTGGTGGACTGTCGGATTATCAGGATTCCAACGCATTTTATAGAGCGTATCCTGCCCCCTGCTAATATACTGATCCTTTACAAATTGGGCACCGCCGATAATGGCATCCTGAACAGTAAACCAGCCATTTGTATAAGCGCGCTCCGCACCATACTTATTAGCATCGGCATCAATAGCGCCAATACCGTAAGCATTGTAGGTTGTCTTAATAGCAGTTAATTTATCCCGATTTTCTGGTGTTGCTACCATTGGCTTGCCATTTGTATCTAAGCCAACCTCGATCCCTTTAATTAGTGCAGAACCACCATTCGCTGTTTCATGCAAGGCATGCGAGACTAAATAAATAGCATTGATTTTATTGTCTACACCAGCTTGAATGAAGGCATCCGCTGTACCTGCTAAGCTTCCTTTATTGGCAAGTACTTTATCATTTAGCTCTTTTGCATTCAAATTATTAACGACAGTAGATAATTTTAGGAATTGATAATAAGATGGGCTATCCTGCATAAAGCTTTTTGGGTGTACATAGTATGACACTAGTGCCTCGCTAGCCGTGAAAATGCCAGCACCATCGACCTTTGGATTATTCATGGTTTGTTTACTCACTACAGAGGAGTAATCATGTGAGTAATTCGTCGTCATGTATTGCTTACCACCTGTCCCAGGCGCCTCTAAATGGATTAAACGATAGAGCACGGTAGCTGCCTCAGCACGAGTTGTTTGAGCAAGAGGTGCAAATTGATTATTTGGCTTCCCAACAAGTAGTCCTGTTGTGACGACAGCTTGTACATCTGCATAGGCCCATTTGGCAATGCGCGCATTATCACTAAAAGCAATAGGGGAGGAAGATGTATTGATGTTCTGATAAGTGAGAGCTCTTTTTAACATAGCCGCCATTTCCTGACGATTAATGTGATTATTAGGATGGAATTTGCCTTGCTCGTCACCTTTAATTAGCCCATGATAGCTTGCTTGCTCGACTACTCCGTAATACCAGTCACCTTTTTTAACATCTGTAAAGGTTGCCTGACTAGAAGCTGCTGGTAAGTTTAGTGTTCTAACAAGAAAGGCTGCAAATTCAGCACGAGTGACAGCATCATTCGGACGATAATGGCCGAATTCATCACCCTTCATTAAATCGTTGGTAATAAGATAGTTCATTTCATGGTAGGCCCAGTGCTTCGAAATATCTTCTGCTGAAGCGGAAGTTGGCGCAAGATATAACATGCCTGCCAGCACGGCCCCGTAAAGAGGAAATTTACGTTTCATTTTTTAAGCTCCCTTCAATAGCTGATATGTTCTATCAAACTATCAAAAGTGTAGCATAAAAAGTGGCAATCTATTATTACAACATGGGGACAGATAGATTTAGCTTTTTACTTAATAAAGTAGAAACTCATAAAGTTGGTGGGGAAGAGGCAGCTTTCGCTAAGAAACGCCTTCTATATTTCTGTTTCTTTACAATTATAACTAAAATATTACGGGAGTCTTTAATTTTTGACAATTTAGTAACCATTCCAGAAAATGCTTGGTTATTATTGAGAGTAAGGTATAATAGGTAACGGAACTATATGTTACCAATCCAAATGAGGATATAATTAGTTGTAATTTTAATGGTTTCTATTAAATACCATATTAGGTATGGTAAAAAAATCATCTATAACTAAATTTATGTCCCAATGCTTGAATTTCGGAAAAGATAGTGTTATATTATTGTAGAAAGTGAATAAACTTACTAGAATGGTATTCTACTACGCTTTTTCTAGTAAATTTACTAACAAATTTGCTTTAGTTTTGTATTATTCAAGAAAGCTATAATACATACATTTAGGTAACTAGGCGGTACTATAGTTTTCGTTGGATTAATATCAATTTAAGGAATTTTAGGGAGGAATACATTAATGGCAAAGCAAAACAAAGGCCGTAAGTTCTTCGCGGCATCAGCAACAGCTGCATTAGTTGCATCGGCAATCGTACCTGTAGCATCTGCTGCGCAAGTAAACGACTATAACAAAATCTCTGGATACGCTAAAGAAGCAGTTCAATCTTTAGTTGACGCTGGTGTAATCCAAGGTGACACTAACGGGAACTTCAACCCACTTAACACAGTAACTCGTGCACAAGCTGCAGAAATCTTCACGAAAGCTCTAGAATTAGAAGCTGACGGCGATGTAAACTTCTCAGACGTTAAAAAAGGTGCTTGGTACTACAACTCAATCGCAGCAGTAGTAGCAAACGGCATTTTTGAAGGCGTAAGTGCAAACGAATTCGCACCAAACAAATCTTTAACTCGTTCTGAAGCAGCTAAAGTTCTTGTAGATGCTTTCGGTTTAGAAGGTAGCGAAAGCCTAAGCCAATTCGCTGACGCTTCTCAAGTTAAACCATGGGCTAAAGATGCTCTAGAAACTGCTGTAGCAAACGGAATCTTCACTGGTTCTGAAGAAAACGGTAAATTAAACCTAAAACCAAACGCAGCGATCACTCGTCAAGACTTCGCAGTAGTATTCGCTCGTACGCTTGATCTAGTTGATACTGAAACTCCAGTAGAAGCAACTTCTGTAAAAGCTATCAACAACACTACTGTTGAAGTAACATTTGACGAAGAAGTAAACACAGATAACTTAAAATCAACTGACTTCGAAATCTCTGGTTTAAAAGTTGAAAACGCATCTGTAAAACAAACAGATAAAAAAGTAGTAGTATTACGTACAGAAAAACAAGAAGCTGATAAAGAATATACAGTTTCTTATGAAGGTAATGAAGTTGGCAAGTTCAAAGGGGTTGCCGCTGTAATTCCTACAAAAATTGATGTTACAACTTCATCATTACAAGGTGTAATTGGTAAAGAAGTAACACTTAAAGCCCAAGTAACAGTTCCAGAAGGACAAAGTAAAGAAGGTATTCCTGTTACTTTCAACATCGTAAATAACCAAAATACGAATGAAAAAATTGAAAAAGTAGCTTATACAAAAGCTGATGGCGTTGCTGAATATTCTTACACTCGCTACTACGCTTCTGAAGATTCTGTAGCTGCGTATGCAACAGATAAAGCTTCTGTAGTATCAAGTGCAAAAGTTTATTGGGCTGACAAAATCCAATTAGCAGTAGAAGAAATTACTACTGGTAATGAGTTAGCTAACGAAACTAAAAAGTCTTATAAAGTTAAAGGCGCTAAAAACGCTACTTATTACATTGCAATTAAAGAAAACTTAGATGTTACACCAGATAAAGTAACTGATGTAAAAGTACAAAATCAAGGTTCATTAAACTTTGTAACTCCTTATGAATTAACAACTGGGGGTACTCAATTTGCAACAGTAATCACTAATGCTGATGGTGAAGGTGCATTCACAATTTATGGTACAAACTTATCAGCTACACCAATCGTGTATAAGCCAGAGTCTACTCCAACAACTCCAGCTTCATTCACATACAATAAATTAGACTTACAAGCTCAAGCACCAACTGTGAAATTCTCACAAGTTGATCGTTTAGCAGTAACTGTTAAATCAGAAGGTACAGCAAATGCAGCTGAGTATGCTCAAACTCCAAATCTTTACAACGATAATTCAGTAGGTGGACGTACTTTCACAGCAACTGTTACTGACAAAGAGGGTAAAATTGCTCCAGAAGGAACTATTGCTTATGTAACATTCAAAGATGGTAATTTATCTGGTGATGTATACTTCTCTACAGCTAAAGATAACTTCAAAAAAGTAGCAGTTGACAATGTATTACCAGTACGTGTTGGTAAAGAGGGTAAAGCAACATTCCGTTTAGCTGGTAAAGGTGCAACTACTTATGTAAAACCAACGGTATTCTTAAACACAGCAGGTAATGTTTCTCCAGTTAAACTTGATAAAACTGATGTACAACAAGATGCTGAAGTAACTTACTTCAAAGAAGCTGTTGTAGTTAATGCTACATTAACTGTAAAAGATACAACTGGAAAAGTTATTACTACTCAAACTGCTGGTCAAGATGCAATCTTTGAATACCAATCAGTAGACCAAAATGGTTTTGCATACAGACCAACACGTGTAACAAACCCAGGAACAGTTACAACTGGTTATGTACAACAACAACAAGCTGATGGAACAATTATTTGGGTTCCAGTACAACTTACAAATGCGGCACAAATTTCTAATAATTTCACATTAGCATTCGATGTAACTTCTACATTTGGTAATGCTATTGTAAAAGATGCAACAGGTACAGTGTTAAATGCTAATCAAAATATGGGTAGCACTAAAACTTACAATGTTACATCAAATAACAACGGAACAGCACAAATTTATGTAACAGCACAAGCTGCTGATACTGTAAGTGTTAACGCAACTGGAGCAGGTACTATTTTACCAACAGCTTCTGCTAAGGTTTCATTTACTAGCGGAGTATCGCCAAGCAATCTAGTAGGTAAAACATTTAAACTTAATACTACTGATAAAACGTTTGGTTTACTAGCTAATGATGGTAGAACATTGTTCTATGATTATGAAGGTGCTAACTTTAAATACAATGGAAACACAATTTCAGTGACTGATTTCGAAATTTATTTAGGTCTTGGTGCTGATGTTGTAGTAACTGATGACAATGGTGTAAAAACATTTAACATTATTGCTACAAACACAACTGCTACACTTACTTTAGATAATGCTGTAGACTACTTGGTAAACGAAGCAGTTGGTAAGGGTCTTGGTTCTGTAACTATTGATTCTACAAAACTTACTGGACTTGGACTTGCAGGAGCAGCTTTAAATGGCAATGTTACAATTGATACTTTAGCTACTATTAATGTTTCATTTGAACATTCATTTACTGGTAACTTAGATGTTACAGCTCCAAATGCACATGTTACAATTCCTGCAACAACAACTATTACTGGTAATGTAAACATTAAAGATGTATCTAGCTCTTCATTTGTAAATAATGGTTCAATTACTGGAAATGTTGTTATTACAGACGCTAATGGTTCTCGTTTTGTAAATAACGGTAATATTACTGGTAAAGTAGAAGTTAAAACAAAAGGTGCTGTGAAACTAGGTGGAAACTTAGTTAACAAAGTTATCGTAACTGACAGTGCTAAAATCACTACTGAAGGTACTAATGTAACTGGTATTGATATTCAAGCTCCTGGCGTTACTATTAATGATTCAACTACTTCAGTATTCACTGCTACAACTTCTGGTGATACAGTTATATTAACATTCACTGCTAATGTTACATCTAATGATGTATCAGTTGTTTCTTTAACAAGTGGTGATACAGCAACTGCAACTATTGCTGGTACTGATGCAAAAGCTGTAGTAAGTTTCTCTAATACAGGAACTGCAGTTACTGCTAAAGCATTTAAAGTAACTTACAAAGGTAAAGACTATGAAGTTCGTTTCAACACAACTTCAAACGCTTGGGATGTAGTTGCTAAGTAATTGCTTAATTCAGTAATCAAGAATTGAATTAAAGGTTTAAAGGTTGTCCCAAAAGTCATTTATCATGACTTTTGGTGACAACTTTTTTTGCTTTTAAATAGGTAATATGTATTTTTAGTGGATAAATGATATTCGAGTTGAATATTTCGAGAATAAATTAAGTAAGTTTGCTAAATTAAAACTTCTATCAAGTTATTTTCTATAGTTTCTCCTGTGAAACAAATGGAGATTCTAATAAAACAAAATCATTTTTTACTTATTGTTTTATAATTATTATAACAAAAAGAAATATATAGTAATCAGAAGCGAAATTGGAATCGCGTCCTACATATGGTTGTAATTTTATAGTATAATAAATACATGTGCAAAAAAACATAATTCGAGAAAGGTAGACTTACAATGACATTTACAGAGCCTGTAAGAAAATATATTTTGTCGAGTGTTGTCGCATTAATTGTAGTTGGGATAATTGTGGCAACTGTTCTGGCAAACAAACAAGATGAAGAATTTATGATGGATGAGAATCTATATAATAATGCAGTACAGCTACAATCTAGTGGAGATTTAGAAGGAGCAGAGGTAGTACTTTCACAAGTTTTGAAAAGCCATTCAAACTCAGAAATTGCTAATTATGTTACAGGTATAACAATGGCACAAAGTGGTGATATGAATCAAGCTGCAATTCTTATGCAAAAGGTGTTGGATATCAATCCTTACAAGGTGGAGGACCCTAGGTTTATGATTCAATTGGGTGAAATTTTTGTTGGTGCCGAAAGATATGCAGAGGCAAAAATTGTGTTAAAACGTTGCCAAGAATCACAATGGACATTAGAAGATTTTCCAAATTACCAAGAGCATGTAGCTTCTCTACTAGCTCAAGTTGAAAATTCTCATCTAAAGGAAGGTACTAATAATGAGTAAATTCTATGAAAAAGTCACTTATCGTGATGTTGAAGAAGATATTCAATCTCAAAAATCGGTAGATAAATGGATTTTTGGGTTACTTCTTATTGTAATAGGATTTGTACCATTAATCGTTATGGCGAGTGTAGTAGAAGTTCAATCGCCGCTAATTACTAATGTAAGTGCATTAACGGGCGGGACAAAAGGCGATCTTTTTACACACTATAAAGCTTTAGCTGTGTTGATTATTACAGTATTAGCAAGCATTATGTTTATGGTCAAAGTTTTATTTATGAATGGTGAAATTAGAAAAACAAAATTAAATTATGCTATAGGAGCTTTTGCTATAGTCATTGTGTTATCTACAATTTTTTCACCAAACATTTCTATTGCATTGCATGGTCAATACAACCGTTCTGATGGAGCCATTAGTTGGCTATGTTATTTAGCACTGTTCTTTATTGCGATGAATATCGATTATCCTAAAAAAGTTTTAAACTATATTTTATATGCTTTATATCCTTTTGTAATTATCAACTTATTTATTATCACAATGAACTTTTACGGTCACGATTTAATGCAGAAAGCTGCAGTGAAAAAGGTAGTCATGTCATTTTTACCTGCTGGTGCAAACATTGGCGAAGGATCCATTTTAGTGGGGACGTTGAACCAGTGGAACTATATGAGTGGTATGTTTGCCATTATGACTGTACTGTTTTTAACAGCGGCTATATTAGAAAAACATCTTGGACGTGTGATAGGGCATGTAGTCATCGCAGTTATGTCGATCGCGGTGATGCTGATGTCTATCTCTACAAGTGGTTTCTTAACAGTTAGTGTGACAATGCTGGTTGTATTATTTGCTGCATTTAAATCAGAAAAAAAAGCACAAAGCTTTGCGATGATAGCACTATTTTTAATAGCGACTACACCTGTATTTCATGTGTTGGCTACTAAAGATGCCCGGGTTTGGAACGAATCAATAGGGTTTGTAATAAAATCAAATCCTTATGTAAAAGAAGAACCAGCACCAGCCACAAGTATGAATAGTAACGTAGAGTTTGAATGGATGACGAAGGTTTTTGCTGCGGAGAAATTTGAATTACCTGTGTTGCCAGAAAGAGCTATATCTGCCGGATCTGGTCGTACTTATATTTGGAGTAAAGGGTTAAATTTATTAAAAGAACGCCCATTGTTAGGCTATGGGATGGATACGTTTATGTATAACTTCCCTCATTATAATATTGATGCACGTGCTGGTATATATGATGAAAATACGATTACCGATAAACCTCATAATATGTATGTTGGTTGGCTATATGGTGTTGGAATAATAGGCTTTTTAAGTGCAATCGTAGTGGTAGTTCTATCATTATTTCAACCGCTAAAAATAGCCCTTAAGCAAAATCAATCAATTATTTGGGTGTTAGGGATAGCTTGGGGAGCCTATTTAATACAATCTATTTTTAACGATAGCTTACCAGGTACATCATCCGTAATGTGGACTATTGGAGGAATCTTGTTAGCAGTGACTTTTAAAAGTAAGGAGCAATTAAATGGAAGAGACAGTTGAATTACGTGAGTTATTAGGAATCGTTTGGAAAGGTAAGTCTATTATTGCTATTTGCACAATTGCATGTTTGTTTTTGACGGGAATTGTAAGTTGGTTTGTGCTAGAAGAAAAATTCGAATCAAAGGCAGTTGTACAGGTAGCGAGTGCTGTACAAGATACAGGAATTATGGCTAACTATGTAGCAACTGAATTTACCCCAACTATTTATGCACAGCGCATCCAAAATAAACCGATTATGAAAAAAGCGTTACAGGATGCAGGCATTAAAATAAAGTATAATGAAAAAAATTTAGTTGCAAAAGTTGATGCAGATCCTGTGAAAAATCTAGTTGAATTAACTTTTATTGCTAACTCATCGAAAGAAGCACAGCAACAATTACAAATTTTAATGGAAGCAACAAAGCAAAAAATGAATGAGTCTGTACAGTCGACATTACAGGATTTAGAAGTTACCTATAACACGGAAGCTAATGCTTTAACAAGAGAGATTGATTCTATTATCGAACAGTATAATAAAATAATACGTGAAAATAATTTACCTAAAATATTAATATTGCAAACAATATTAAACACAGAAATGATTATAAATATTTCAGAGGAACAATCAGCGACATTATCAAATGTTAATGGAAATTTACAAAATCAATTATTACAATTACAGGCACAAATTCAAACAAAATCAGAAGAATATCGTAAAACATTGGCTAATTATCAATCTGTAAAAACAGGATTAGACAGTTTTAAGCCAGATCCGTTTATTAGAGTGATTGCAGAGCCTACTTTGGCTGAGGAAGCAACTTCTCCAAATAAAATGTTGAATTTAGCAATCGGATTAGTTATTGGTATGATACTAGGGCTAAGCATAGTGTTCTTTAGACAATATTGGCGAAACAGTACTGTTGTGAAATAGACATACGTGGAGGAAGTTTTATATGAATTATCGAATGCGTTACATGCTATTTTTTATCATTGACTCTTGTATCGTGCTATCAGCAATTTACATGAGTTATTGGCTATTACATCCCACTATTAATGGCTATTCGGATAAAGTTATTTTAATAAGTGCTGTAACGTTATTAGTTAGTCATCATATTGCTGCGTATTTTTTCCATCTTTATGACCGTATATGGAGTGTTGCATCTGTTCGAGAGTTGTTAACAATTGCCTATGCTGTAACAATATCAGTTGCAACAGCTAGTGCTATGCAGTATCTCATTAAGAACGATGTCTATTTTCGAGTGATGGCTATTACATGGATGCTTCATATCATTATGATTGGTGGTTCTCGCTTTTTATTACGTGTTTTAAATGATCGAGAGTCCTTTAGAAATACTGCTAATCTAAAACGTGTGCTGATTGTTGGTGCAGGGCAAGGAGGTACAATGCTTGCAAAAAATTTACTTCATGCACCACACCCAGATCGGCTACCAATTGTTTTTGTCGATGATGATGTTAGTAAACAGCAGTTAAAAGTGATGAATCTAACAGTAGCTGGCACAACAAAAGATATTCTGAGACTTGTTAATAAGTACGGGATAGATGAAATTATTATTGCGATTCCATCACTTGGCCGTATTGGCATAAAAAGTATCTATAAGGATTGTTCAAAAACAAATCTACCGGTAAAAGTTATGCCAAGTATTGAAGATGTGATGACAGGTAAAGTAGCTGTTAATGAAATGAAAGAGGTACAGATAGAGGATTTACTTGGCCGTGATGAAGTAAAACTTGATATGATTGCTATTTCTAAAAAATTGACAGATAAAGTGATATTAGTCACAGGTGCAGGTGGTTCAATTGGTTCTGAAATATGTCGTCAAGTGATGAACTTTCAACCCCAGAAACTAATTCTGTTAGGTCATGGTGAAAACTCCATATATACTATTCATATGGAACTACAGCAAAGAAGTGTTGGAACAGAATTGATTCCAATTATTGCGGATATTCAGGATCGAGCTAGAATTTTTGAAGTTGTAAGTCAATATCAGCCAGATGTTATTTACCATGCAGCAGCTCATAAGCATGTACCATTAATGGAATACAATCCTCGTGAGGCAGTAAAAAATAATATATTTGGGACAAAGAATATTGCTGAGGCTTCACATGAATATGGTGTTAAAAACTTTGTGATGGTATCTACAGATAAGGCAGTCAATCCACCAAATGTAATGGGTGCGACTAAGCGGGTAGCTGAAATGATTGTACAAAATTTAGCAAAGAATAGCACAACTAAATTTGCTGCAGTAAGATTCGGTAATGTTTTGGGATCACGAGGATCAGTTATACCATTGTTTAAAAGGCAAATTGTTGCTGGTGGTCCAGTAACTGTAACACATCCTGATATGACACGCTATTTTATGACAATTCCGGAAGCTTCCCGTTTAGTATTGCAGGCAGGAACACTTGGTGGTAATGGAGAGATTTTTGTGCTCGATATGGGGGAGCCTGTTAAAATTATTGAGTTAGCTCGCAACTTGATTCAATTATCTGGATATACAGAAGATGAAATTAAAATTGAATTTACAGGATTACGACCTGGCGAAAAGATGTTTGAAGAATTATTAAGTCCCGACGAAATACAAATTGAACATGTATATCCTAAAATTCATATAGGGAAATCAAATACTATTGAAGCCAGTGTTTTAGAAAAGTTGTATCAAAAATTTGAAATTGAAGATGAAGTCTTATTAAAAACAATTTTGTTACAAGTGGCTAATTCTAAAAGTGAAAATAAAGTAACTTCATGTTTAATTAAATAAAGGAAGATGTAGATGAATGTACTCTTTTTAACTCTTTTAGATTTTTCAGATTTGAGGGAAAAAGGTATATACACAGATTTAATGAAAGAGTTTGTGGACAATAACCATAATGTGTATATTATTTCTCCTATAGAGAAAAGGAAAAATGTAGCTACCAATATAATAAAAAAAGATAATTATCAAATTCTAAAGTTGCAAATAGGCAATGTACAAAAAACTAATATGGTAGAAAAAGGTATTTCGACTCTGTTATTAGAAAATCAATTTGTTAAAGGTATAAAACAGTACTTTTCTAATGTAAAATTTGATTTAGTAATATATTCTACACCTCCCATTACACTTAGGAAGGCTGTTGATTTTGTAAAGAGAAGAGATAATGCCGTTTCCTACTTACTATTAAAGGATATTTTCCCGCAGAACGCTGTAGATCTTGGAATTATTACTAAAAAAGGTATTAAAAAATTAATATATAGTTATTTTAGATACAAGGAAATAAATTTATACAAAATATCAGATTATATAGGGTGTATGTCACAAGCCAATGTTGAGTTCTTAACTAAAAATAATAAAGGTATAATTGAGAATAAAGTAATAGAAATTTGTCCAAATACCATTACGCCATCTCAACCTATAAAAAATGATAAGAATAGAATTAGGAAAAAATACGAAATTCCTACAAATAAAACAGTTTTTATATATGGAGGAAATTTAGGGAAGCCTCAAGGTATAGATTTTTTGATTGATTGTATTAATTCTAATAAAAATAATGAAAAAGTTTATTTTGTTATAGTTGGTTCAGGGACAGAATATCAAAAATTAAGAGACTTTTTAAATAAAAATAAATTAACTAATATAAAGTTGATATCTCAGTTGCCAAAAACAGAATATGAATTATTAGCTAGTTCGTGTGATGTAGGTCTAATCTTTTTAGATTATAGATTTTCTATCCCTAATTTCCCTTCAAGGATCCTCTCATATATGCAAGCCTCAATGCCAATTCTAGCAGCAACTGATACAAGTACTGACGTGGGTAAAATTATAGAAGAGGGAAATTTTGGTTATTGGTGTTGTAGTAACAATGTCAAAAGTTTTACTGAAAAAATAGAGTTGTTATGTGATAAAGAAATAGTAACAAGAATGGGGAATAATTCTAGATTGTTCCTGGAAAAAAACTATACATCAAAGCACTCATATAAAATAATAATGAAACATTTTAACTAATGTAGAGAGGAATTTATATGTTTAACAATAAAACTTTATTGATTACAGGTGGAACCGGTTCATTTGGTAATGCCGTTATGGAAAAATTTTTAGAAACAGATATTAAAGAAATACGTATTTTTTCACGTGATGAAAAGAAGCAAGACGATATACGTAAAAAATATAAGAATAGTAAGTTGAAATTCTTTTTAGGAGATGTTCGTGATCTATCAAGTTTGAAAAATTCTATGTATGATGTAGATTATGTCTTCCATGCTGCAGCTTTAAAGCAAGTTCCTTCATGTGAATTTTTTCCTCTAGAAGCTGTAAAAACAAATATAATTGGTACCGAAAATTTGTTGACAGCTGCTATCGAAGCAGGTGTGAAAAAAGTGATTTGTTTATCCACAGATAAAGCTGCATATCCAATTAATGCAATGGGAATATCAAAAGCAATGATGGAAAAGGTATTTATTTCCAAATCGAGAACAGTAGATCATAATAATACATTAATATGTGGTACTCGCTATGGTAATGTTATGGCATCTAGAGGTTCAGTAATACCTTTATTTATTGAACAGATAAAAAGTGGTGAACCATTGACTATTACTGATCCAGAGATGACAAGATATTTAATGAGTTTAGAGGAAGCTGTTGAACTTGTAATTTTTGCTTTTCAAAATGGTGAAGCTGGAGATATTATGGTTCAGAAATCACCAGCATCAACGATTATAGATTTAGCACATGCGTTACTAGAGCTTTTTAATGTTAAAAATGAAATTAAAATTATTGGTACTCGCCATGGTGAAAAGCTATATGAAACATTATTAACAAAAGAAGAATATGTTGTAAGTGAAGATATGGGTGGTTTTTATAGAGTTCCTGCTGATACACGTGATTTGAATTATGATAAATATTTTGAGAACGGAAATAAAAAGCTATCAACAGCAGAGGAATATAATTCTCATAATACATATCGTTTAAGTATTGATGAAGTTAAGAAAAAGTTAATGAAATTAGAATATATTAGAAATGAACTGGATAGTTGGAATCGAAATAGATAAGAAAGTTGAGCGATAAAAATGAAAATCTTAGTAACTGGAGCGAATGGGTTTATAGGAAAGAATTTGATTGCTGAATTGAATAATAGAGGTTACAAAAATATTTTTGAGGTTACGAGAGATACAACTATTAATGAGTTGGTGAATTATACGCGTGAAGCGCAATTCGTTTTTCATCTTGCAGGAATAAATAGACCTTTGTTAATAGAAGAATATACCAACGGAAACGTAGGTTTTACTGCTACTTTATTGAATTTATTAAAAGAAGCTAATAATTCTTGTCCAGTTCTATTCACTTCATCTATTCAAGCAAAATTAGACAATCCTTATGGAATTAGCAAAAAAGAAAGTGAAAAAGAATTATTTTTCCATGCTGAAACTTTAAAGAGCAAGGTGTTTATTTATAGATTACCAAATGTCTTTGGAAAGTGGTGTAGACCAAATTATAATAGCGCTATAGCAACTTTCTGTTTTAATATTAGTAATAATTTAGAAATACGTGTAGATGACCCAAGTATTGAATTGAATCTAGTTTACATTGACGATGTTGTACAAGAATTTATTAATGCATTAGAAGGACAACCAACCATAGCAGAAGAATATTGTGAAATTCATCCAGTTTATAAAAAGACATTAGGTAGTATAGTGGATTTAATTTATTCATTTAAAAAGAGTAGAGAAACTCTTTTTATTCCAAATATGGAGGATGAATTCATAAAGATACTATATAGCACCTATTTAAGTTATTTGCCAAAAGATAATTTTAGTTATCCATTAAAAATGAATTTAGATGATAGAGGTTCATTTACTGAATTTTTAAAGACAACTGAAAGAGGACAAGTGTCAATTAATATTTCAAAACCAAATATCACCAAAGGGAATCATTGGCACCATACTAAAAATGAAAAATTCTTAGTTGTGAGTGGCACAGGAGTGATTCGTCTCCGGAAAATTGATACAAATGAAATAATTGAGTATTTTGTGAGCGGAGAAAGGTTAGAAGTAATTGATATCCCTGTAGGTTATACACACAATATAGAAAATCTAGGTGAAACCGATATGGTAACTGTAATGTGGGTAAATGAAATATACGACCCTAAACGCCCAGACACAAATTTCTTGGAGGTTTAAAGCTTTGAAAAAATTAAAAGTAATGACTGTAGTAGGAACAAGGCCAGAAATTATACGATTATCTGCTGTAATCAATAAATTAGAACAATCAGAAGCAATTGACCACATATTAGTTCACACTGGCCAAAATTATGATTTTGAATTAAATGAAGTATTTTTTAATGACTTTAAATTGAAAAAACCTGACTATTTTCTAAATGCAGCAACAGGAACTGCTATTGAAACTGTAGGAAATATTCTTATTAAAATTGATCCTATTTTAGAAGAAGTTCAACCAGATGCATTTTTAGTATTAGGAGATACTAATAGTTGTTTATGTGCTATTGCAGCAAAGCGACGCAAAATTCCTATATTTCATATGGAAGCTGGAAATCGTTGCTTTGATCAACGTGTTCCTGAGGAGACAAATCGTAAAATTGTTGATCACATTGCAGATATTAATTTGACGTATAGTGATATTGCACGTGAATATTTACTTAATGAAGGCTTACCAGCAGATCGTATTATTAAAACTGGTAGCCCAATGTTTGAAGTTTTGAATTCTCGAAAAAAAAATATTGAGGAATCTAACATATTAGCTAAGTTAGATTTAATAAAAGGGGAGTATTTCTTAGTGTCTGCTCATCGTGAAGAAAACATTAATAATGAAAGAAACTTTAATAATTTAGTTGAAATATTAAATTCGATAGCAGAGAAATATAGATATCCAATAATTGTTAGTACACACCCGAGAACACGTAATATGATTGAGCAAAAAAACATTGTATTTAACCCGCTAATTAAAACTTTAAATCCGTTGGGCTTTAATGAATACAATAATTTACAAATAAATTCCAAAGCAGTATTAAGTGATAGTGGTACTATAAGTGAGGAGTCTTCAATATTAGGTTTTAATGCACTTAATATCCGTGAAGCCCATGAAAGGCCAGAAGCAATGGAAGAGGCTTCGGTAAGTATGGTCGGTTTAAGTTTAGAAAGAGTCATGCAATGCCTGAAAGTACTAGAATCTCAAGAAAAAACTACCTTACGTATTGTCAGGGACTATTCGATCCCCAATGTTTCTGAAAAAGTTTTGAGAATTATTCTATCATACACAGATTACATTAATCGTAATGTATGGAAAAAATAAGGTGATATTATTGGAACAAGATTTTCAAAGAGTTCTTTTTATAAGTCATAATGCTTTCAGTACTACTCTAAATAATGGTAAGACGTATTCTTCCTTTTTTGAGGGGTGGCCAAAAAGTAAATTGGCTCAATTATATTTTCAAAATGAAAAGCCAAACTTTAATGTATGTAACAATTATTTTCATATAACTGATGAACAAGTATTAATGAATAAAAAGAAGAATATCGGAAAAAAAATAGATGAAACAAACTTTAATCATATACAAAAAACTCAATCAACAGTTCACACCTATGTTAGAAAAAATCCAATATTAACTTTAATAAGAGATATTGTATGGGGTATTAATCGCTGGAAGAATAAAAATTTACTAGAATGGTTAAACGAATTTAAACCAGAGGTAATTTTTTTTGTTGGAGGAGGAAGTTTGTTTTCGTATAAAATTACTAAATTTATAGCTTCATATTTCAAAATTCCAATAGTTTTATACTTTACAGACGATTATTTGACTATACCTTCTAAAACTAAAACGATAGAGTGGTTAAATTCCATAAGGCTAAATGAATATTTGAAGAAATTTAATAAATCAGTAGATAAAATATTTGTTATAGGCGATGATATGAAAACAGAATATCAAAAAAAATTTAATAAGCAATGTATTTCAGTTATGAATTCTGTAGATACAGAAAAATACAATGAGGTAAGATTAAACAGGGAAATTAACCAGGGTGTTGAAAAAAGTAAAATAAAGATTGCTTATTTCGGAGGAATACATCTTAATAGATGGAGAACGATTTCAGTGCTAAGTCAGTGTATAAGGGAAATTGAAAAAGAAGGTAAGCATTTTGAATTAGATATTTATTGCGTTGAAAAACCAGCTAAAGAAATTTTAGAAGAAATACATCTTCCTCCTTATTCTAATTTTAAAGGAGGAGTAAATGAAGAGCATATAATTAGTAAAATGATGGAATACGATGTGCTTCTACATGTAGAAAGTTTTGATACTAATATGATCTTTAAAACAAGATTATCTATTAGTACAAAAATACCAGAGTATTTAGCATGTTCCAAACCTATTTTAGGGATAGGACCTTCAGAAATATCTTCAATAAAATATTTAAAAAAGGAAACAGAGTCGTTTATTATCAATAATATAGATAAAGTAATCGTTCTGAAAGTTTTAAATGAAATTTCTAATAAAAAAGATGTGTTAAATATGATAGGTGAAGTTAATTATTTACTTGCTCATAAAAATCATGATTCTTATAAAGAACGTGAAAAAATAAAAAGTGGAATATCTAGTGCAGTAAATAAATAAGTTTATGTCAAATTATTAGTTTGAAAACACCTCAAGTAAGTTATCAGTACCAAACAATTTTAAGGATGCCAAAACATCTATGTCAAGCTTTTGTACAAATAAATCAATGAACGTTACTTGGTTGATTTAACAAAGTAGTACGAATCTCCTTTTAATTGGGCTTTAGGAAATATCCTAAAACTAATTATAAGGATTTTTTTTACACTAGAACTATAGGTAAGTTTTCTATGAATAGTAAAACTAATTAATGTCATATTAATAATGAGGATATTAATAAAAAAATGAAAAAAATGAGTTTAACTTTTATTTTAATTATGGTGGGAACAATTATTTCTAATTTCCTAGGATTATTAAGAGAATTAGTATTGGCATATAAATTTGGTACCAGTGATGTGGTAGATATATATATAATATCAACTTTATTACCAGTTACGTTATTCTCATTATTTATTTCAGGTATTACAACACCTTACATTCCTATAATTTCAAAAATGGTAAATGAAAAAAAAAAGATTGATTATTTCACAAGTAATTTATTAAATGTCACTTTAATAGTGACAACATTTTTATTCATCATTTTTATACTTTTTGCTGAAAATATTTTAAAAGTTTATGCTTATGGTTTTAATCCTGAGAAATTACAAAAAACAGTTCACTTGACACAAATAATGTTTATAGGAATTTACCCAATATCTGTTTATATGATATTACAACAATATCTAAATTTCAGAGGGAAATTTGTGGCAACATCTTTTATTGGCATTTTTTTAAATATTGCATGGATAGGTGGTATTCTTTTTTCGGATGAGGAATTTTTAACACCAATTGGAATTGGTAATACCTTTGGATATATATTTGTAGCTATATTTATATGTATACTTACATTTAAAAATGAATTTAAGTATAATCTTGTTTTAAATTACCGCGATGATTCATTAAGGAAATTAGGGAGGATGTTTACTCCTATATTTTTAGGGTTAATTATTGCACAAATTAATGGAATAGTAGATAAATCAATCGCAAGTTCTCAAGGAGAAGGTGCGATTGCAATTTTAAATTATTCATCTAGACTGTTATATTTTGTATATGGATTGTTAATAGTTACTTTTATTACATTCATCAACCCTAAGATTGCAATTATTTATAACAAAAATATTAATAAATTCAAAAAAACTATTAGTGAGTTAATCATAATAAATGTTATAGTACTTACACCTATAATTGTTATATTTATAGTCTTTTCAGAAGACATTATTAATATTTTATATAATCGTGGCGAATTTGGTAAAGAATCTCTGGGTATGACATCTAAATGTTTAATCCTATATATTATTAGTTTACTACCATTGGGAATTAGAGAATTAATAAATAAAGTGTTCTTTATCGAAAGTGATACAAAATCTCCTTTGATAAATAATATAGTTCTAGTTGTAATAAATATTGCACTTAGTCTTGTTGCGGTCTACATTTTTAATTTAGGTTTTATAGCTCTAAGTGGAACGACGACTATTGCCAATTTCGTATCGATGGTTATTTATTTAAGGGTCCTTAAAAGAAAGTCCTTACTAAAATTAAATAAACAATTTTATTGGGATATATTCAAAATAATGGTCATAAATTTGATAATGCTATTTGTAATTTTAGTGGAATTAAATTTCTTCTATAATAAAGATAAAAATATTCAATACTTCTTTATTGTTTGGATCATCATGTATTTACTACAATATACAGTTTTGATTTATTTTTCAAAAATAAGTATAATAAATCTTTATATTTCTCGAAAAATACGGAAAGGAATAACATAAAATATGCAATTTTTAGAAAATTCTCCAATGAGAAAAAGTGACTACTCAGTTACGTTATATATTCCTATTGTATTTTGTCAATTATATTTAGGATGTATTTATATATTAGCGTTATTCGGTCCCTGGCCATGGGAATTTCCAAACAAAGCGAAATTAACCCTTTTTATTATTGTTTGTAACATTGGTTTATTAGTTGGTTATTTTTTAGCGATAAAAGTGTATAAGGTAAAAAAATATAATCAAAATGTTGATAATATGAAGATATTTAATTTATTTTTAATAGTTTTTTTTATTACATTGCCGTTAACTTTTTATATAAGGACTAATATTAATTTATTTAATCCTATAGAATTTTATAACAGTTTATTATTGGGTATACATAATCCAGCTGAACTTTATTACAATAAATTAAGATTTTATGAATCTAATAGTGCAGCATTTTCATTAACGATAATAGATATATTATTGACGGCTGTATACTATTATATATTAGCAATGGCAGTTTTTAGATGGAAATATTTGTCGATTATTCACAAAGTAACTATATTAATAGGAGTTACTATTAATATGTTATCTTGGGTTTTAATTGGGACAAATAAAGGACTGTTTGATTTAATGATTATACTAATCATTTATATAATATACAAAACTAGTATATTTAAAAGGAATAGTTTCAGTTTATTAAAAATAAAAAATATCATTTCAATAATGTTGATTTTCTTTTTTATCATTGGAATATTTGGATATTTTGCAAATAGTATTGAATCAAGAGTAGGAGACATTGTTTATTTTAATGATACTAATATTAAGATTGATACTAATTCTCCCATTTATAAATATACTCCAGATATTTTGAAAGGGTTTATAGTAACCTTAAGTAGTTATTTAACTCAAGGATATTACGGACTTTCTCTGGCCCTTGAAGAACCATTCACAAGTACATTATTTATAGGAAGTTCCTCTTTTTTAAGTAGCTTTATGGAAAGTATGTTTGGAACCAGTTATTTTATTGAAAACTCCTACCCTACAAAAATAGAAATTTATGGATGGGATCGATTTATTAACTGGCACACAGCTTATACATGGTTTGCATCAGATATTTCTTTTTGGGGAGTCCCTTTTTTAATGATTCTAATAGGTTTTTTATTAGGGGTTTTTTGGAAAGAATCCTTAGCAGAACAGCAACTTTCTATGGTTCTTTTTATTATAGTAATGATTTTAATAATTTATATTCCAGCTAACAATCAAATTTTTTCATTTCCAGGCACTCTTTTTACATTCTATTTATTTCTCGCATTGAGATTTATACGTAATAATTTGAAGGTGAAATTTTAAATAAGGGGAAGGTGGAGAAATGAAGCGATTATTTGATTTTTTGATTTCTTTGTTAATGTTATTTTTGTTATCTCCATTAATAGTTTTAATCATAATAATTATAAAAGGAAGAATAGGCTCTCCAATAATATTTAAACAACCAAGACCAGGTTTGAATGGTAGTGTATTTTATGTGTATAAATTCCGGTCAATGACCGATGAGAAAGATGCAAATGGATTGCTACTTTCAGATGAAGAACGTTTAACTTCTTTGGGTAAATTGCTAAGAAAACTAAGCTTAGATGAGTTGCCACAATTATGGAATGTTTTAAAAGGAGATATGAGCTTTGTTGGTCCACGTCCACTTTTAGTAGAATATTTACCATTATACAATGAAACACAAGCGCAAAGACACAAAGTTCGTCCAGGAATTACAGGATGGGCTCAAGTAAATGGTCGCAATGCAATTTCATGGGAGCAGAAGTTTGAGTATGATGTATGGTATGTAGAAAATCAATCTTTCTGGTTAGATATGAAAATCTTATTTTTGACCGTGAAAAAGGTATTTGTTAGCGAAGGTATTTCACAAGAAGGACAAGCTACAATGGAGAAATTTACAGGCTCTAAATAAATGGGAGGCATGTAAAGCGTGAAATATATATTAATAGGTGATAGTGGCCATAGCAAGGTTATAGAGGACTGCATCCGAGCAAATGGTCATCAAGTAATTGCGAAGCTAGATGATAAATATCCTACCATTTTTAAAGAAGGTTCTTATACTAAAGGACCGATTGCTGCAATTGAAACTATACTTGATCAGGAAACAAAAGTGGTTATTTCAATCGGGAATAATGAGATTAGAAAAAAAATTGTAGATCGATTGCAGTTAACACTGGAATGTTACGGTACTGTAGTTCATCCAAGTGCGATAGTTAGTCCATCCTGTACCATTGCTAATGGTACAGTAGTTATGCCTAATGTAGTAATTAATGCAGATAGTGTAGTAGGAAATCATGTTATTTTAAATACAAGTTGCATAATTGAACATGATTGTATTGTACAAGATTTTGCACACATTTCTCCAAGTGCTGTTTTAACAGGTGGGGTTTCAGTACATGAAGGTACACAGATAGGAGCTCGTTCGTCTGTTAATCCAACACTGCAAATCGGTAAATGGACTATAGTTGGTGCAGGAAGTACGGTTATTAACGATATACCTGATAAAGTAACAGCAGTAGGAGTACCTACGAAGATAATAAAAGAAAGAAGGATTTTAGGTGAATAATCGGATTCTATTATCGTCTCCTCATATGGGGGGGACAGAGCAAAAGTATATTCAAGAGGCATTTAATACCAATTGGATTGCACCACTTGGAGCAAATGTAGATGGTTTTGAGAAAGAAATAGCTACATATGTCAAAGCAAAGGCTGCTTCTGCAACAAGCTCCGGTACGGGTGCTATTCATCTTGCTCTAGATTTATTAGGTGTAAAAGCAGGAGATTCTGTATTTTGCTCAACTTTAACATTTATTGCAAGCGCAAATCCAATTCTTTACTTAGGGGCTAAACCTATTTTTATTGATTCAGAAGAAACAACATGGAATATGTCGCCACAGGCACTAGGACGAGCATTAAGTGAAGCAAAAGAAAATGATATTTTGCCTAAAGCGGTAATTATCGTAAATTTATATGGCCAAAGTGCGCGTATGGATGAGTTAATGGCATTATGTAACGATTATGATGTTCCTATTATAGAAGATGCAGCAGAATCATTAGGATCTTTATATAAAGGAAAGCATAGTGGAACATTTGGTAAATTGGGCATATACTCATTTAATGGCAATAAAATTATTACCACTTCTGGTGGTGGAATGCTTGTATCAGAAGATGAACAACTAATCTTGCAATCACGGTTTTTAGCAACCCAGGCACGTGATGCAGCAAAGCATTATCAGCATAGTGTTGTTGGCTATAACTACAGAATGAGTAATATTGTGGCTGGAATTGGTCGTGGTCAGCTTGAAGTGCTAGATGAACGTATTGCACAAAAGCGTGAAATATTTAACCGCTATGAAAGGGCTTTTTCTAGTATTAAAGGCATTAAGATGATGCCAGAACTAGAGGGTACTTTTTCCAATCGCTGGCTGTCAACAATGACATTGGATGCTGAGAAAGTTAAAATAACTCCTAATGAATTAATTGATTTACTTGCTGAAGCAAATATTGAGGCACGCCCTGTATGGAAGCCATTACATATGCAACCGTTATTTGTTGAATGTGAATTCTATCCTCATAGCGAAGATGAAATTGTTAGTGAGGAATTATTTGCTAATGGAATATGTTTACCGTCAGATACTAAGATGACTATCGAAGAGCAAGAAAGGGTTATTGATATTATTTTAAGTGTAGTTTAGGGTCTCGTATAAAAATAGAAATAGCGTCCCTTAAATTAAGTGGACGCTATTATGTAGTTTATTCCTTTTATTTCCATTTTAGCATATTGAAGAGAAACTACGGCTACTTTATTTTCTAACCCCACACGAGAAATTTTTGCTCCCGAAATAAGCCCTTTGTTCTGTATTTCTTCGACTATTCCACCAAATGTCTCTTTATCTATATCAAAATCATAAAATCTCGGCTCTTCATTATTATGTATTCCCTCTAAAATATATAAGATAATATTCATATCCAATTTATAAATCCTCCAATCTACTGTCATTCAGTATAAATGAATGAGATAGTACCTGTCACATGAAGTCCTCCTTTTACGTGAATTCTTAGAAAACTTTGTAACTTTTTCATACAATAACATGTCTACTTAATAGGATGATTTGAAGTACTAGCATGAATAGAAACTATTCTTCCATAAAGCCAAAAGAGTTTTATAGAAAATGTTCGTGCGAATTGGAAAAACTCCTTTCATTATATGAAGCTTTCGAAGGAGAAAGGCTAGCACTCTAGTACCGAATTCTACTCTTTTCGATATAAATCCCACATTTTAGGGGTTTTTCGTGTTAAGATGATAAAGACTATTGTAAGAGGAAAAAGGAGATTAAGATGTTTAAAAAACTAAGGACTACATGTATTGTATCAGCAGTTGCGTTGGCTACGATTTTGCCAGGACAAGCGTCTGCATCAGCGACTAGTAACAATGGAATTCAGATAAAAAACAATGTTTCGATTACGATTAATGGAGAGACGATTCAAGTCAATGACCCTATTTTAAATAAGTCAGACTTCTTGTTATTACCAATGCGTGCATTATATGAAGCGGTTGGTGCAAGTGTGGATTGGGATAAGGAAACGTTGACGGCATCGGCGATTCGTAATGGTAAGATGGTTGATTTAACGATTGATTCAATGACTGCTTTAATAGACGGAGAAGAGGTTGCAATGGATGTTGCGCCATTTATGTATAAAGATCGTACCTACATGCCATTACGTTTCGTCAGCGAAAACTTTGATGGAGTTGTTAATTGGGATGAGGCTACCCAATCAGTAGATATTACATTATCAGATGAAACAACAGCACCACCGCAGGAAGACCCATATATCTTACATATCAATAACAAACGTATTGTCATGAAAGATCCGATTGTTTCAAAGGATGGAAGAACTTATTTACCTGCTAGCTATATTTATGATTATTTAGATGATTCATCTGGTACTTGGCAGCCTGATGGTTCCTTTGAATTGTTAATTGGTGGGATGAGCTTTATTTTCAATGATAACAGCAATCAGGCTTTGGTTAATAACGAAGCAGTGACAATGATCGAAAAGCCATTTATACAAAAAGGCAAAATGTACATTCCTGCTAAGTTTCTTGTGGATGCACTAGGCGGAAATTTACGTTATATCACAGAGAAAAAAGAAATGTATATTTATGTTTACCGTTATATGTTTACAAGCCCCTTCCTAGATAAATCATATGGCACGACGTCATCACCCGAGGCTGTTCCTTCTGCTCGTTTAGAGGGGGATCGTGATTTATTTATTAGTGATAATCCTGAAACGTTAACACGTAAGCTTGTACCAATGAATAATGCGACGCTCGCCCAATATGATGTCAAACCAACTGCGGCAACGAATAAGCATCGTATCTTTGGCTGGCATTACAACACATTAGGTACGGATGTCAATCTTGGGATTACCGTTCAAAATAAGTCTACGACAGAGAGCATTAAAGTGACTGATTCGAAGGGTATTAGCCAAAAAACGGGTAATAGCTGGGTAGGTCATGACCTTGGCTTGACGATTGCGGACGCTGTTTTAAATAATAAGCTTCAAAAATCGGAAAGTAGTGGTATTGTCATTGCACCAGGGGAAACAAAGGTCATTGAAACATACGATTTACATTATGATTATATTATCGGTTTTTTACATGATTTAGATATTCAAGCAGTCAATGGTGGAAAGCCAGAGTATACGATTCGTACAGTGCTTTCGAAAGATAATTCAGATTTAACAACGATCCAATCGGAGCAGGTTGCGGTGGATGAGTATGCGAAGCATCCAAGAGGTGCGTGGCCAAGTGCGACAATTCTAGCAGAGCTACCTGCCTATACAGTAGATTCTCCTGAGGTTGGCTATAACATTTCTAATGGACGTACAGACCATTTACAAACGGCTGAAAATTCATTTTCTCAAATCAATGGTGCTGTAGGAAACCCAGGTCACTTCGGTATGAACTATAAAGTGTCCATTCCTGTTGTCAATCCAACAGGCTCTACAAAAACGATTAAGCTGAAGTTGGCTGGTCGAGGAGGATTATACAGCGGAGCGATTAAGGTGAATGGCAATGTGTATTTAGTGCCTTCTTTAAGAGTTGGGGCAGAGTATGTTGAATTACCAGATTTCAAAATGAAGGGTTCAAAAGATACGATTGAATTAGAGTTAATGCATGCTGGTGGTGTGAACCTTCCAGTAGCAATCTATGTAGAAACAAAATAAAAAAGTCACTGGCACGGGCCATGTGACATGGTACGTGCCATACTTTGAATTAATTCGGAGTGAAAAATGGCAAGAAAACTAATAACGATTATTGTAGTCCTATTCATGCTTACACTAACAGTTAGCCCCATACATGGACAAGCTGCTGGTTTAGGCAATAAAGTCAGTGAAGTTAAAACAGAAGTTTCACCACAGGTAACACATACACAGCAAAACTATACGTCAGGTTCGATACGTCAGTTTGTAAATGTTTTAGATGTCAATTTAAATAATACATATACAAAACTAGAAATTGGTATGCCAAATCCTATTAATTCATTAAAAACAACATCAGCGATGGCCAAGCAAAACACATATGATGGGCATCGTGTTGTAGGGGCTGTCAATGCCTCTTACTTTTTAGGAAATGGTATGCCTGCGAACTTGTTAGCAGAAAATAATGAAATTGTGAACTATGGTATTTTGGGAGATACATATGATAGCCCAACACAAAAGCCAGTTGCATTTGGTTTATCGAAATCAGGGAAAGCGATTGCAGACTATTATTCTACGAATCTAACTTTCCAAGTGAATGGCAAAAGCTATCCTATTGATCTTATTAATAGTGAACGAGGAACAAATAAAAACGTTTTATATACACCTGAAAAAAGATCTACAGGGACAAATACATGGGGTGTAGAACTCGTTGTGTCAGGTGCTAGTCAAGATACAAGCACCTTGCATTTTGGTGATCAGTTCTCTGGTACAGTATCTCATGTAACAGCCTATGGAGCAGAAGGTAACTCTTCTGTACCAGCAGATGGCTTTGTTATCTCTGTACAAAATAAAGAGTTAGCCGCTGAATTAAGTAGCATTACAGCAGGTACAAGCGTGGATGTCAGCTTATCGATCGATCAAAAATGGATGGATGCACAGTTCATCTTAGCTGCTGGACCAATGCTTGTGCGTAACGGCAAAGTGGATATTTCTATGCCAACGAATTCAGGGTTTGCTTCTACACGTAGTCCACGTACAGCAGTAGCTATAGATGCTACAGGTACAAAGGTATCTCTTGTAACGATTGATGGACGCATAAGTGGTCATAGTAATGGTGTTAATTTATCAGATTTAGCTGCTCATTTAATTTCAGTGGGTGCTTCTTCGGCTATTAACCTAGATGGAGGCGGCTCTACAGCAATGGTGGCGCGTAATCCAGGAGGTTATTTCGCCAACCTAGTGAATAGACCGTCAGAGGGTAGTGAACGTCGTGTATCTGCCATTTTACAGGTAGTGAATACAGCGCCACCAGGGAAAGTAAAATCAATTACGTTAAGTAGTGTTAGTGTTGGTCAGGTAATGAAAGGATCTTCTGTAGATATGCAAGTTGCAAGTGCCTATGATCAATACTTGAATCCAATGACCATCAACCCAGCAAATATGAACTGGACAGTTGAAGGAAATATCGGCAAAATGGACGGTGCAACCTTCACAGCAACACAAAAGGGTGAAGGGAAAATTATTGGCGAGTATGAAGGAATTCGTACGTCTACAGCTGTGAAAGTAGTAGATCTAGCAGAGAAACCAATTGTACTAGATAGCTTTGATAATACTTCTTCTTGGATAACAGAAACAGCGAAAGCCAATGCTTCATTAGCAAGCTCTAAAGAGTATGCTAGACAGGGGACTGCTAGCTTACAATTAAACTATGATTTCACAACTAGTGGCACAGGCACAAAAGCTGCCTATATGGTTGCGAAAACACCAATTGCTATTTCAGGGCAGCCTAAAAATATCGGTCTTTGGGTATTTGGCGATGCTGGTAAGCATTGGCTAAGAGGCGTTGTGATTGATGGTGCTGGAGCGAAGCATACAATTGATTTCACAAGCCAGGGTGGTTTAGACTGGAGTGGTTGGAAGTACGTGACGGCGAATATTCCGAGTGACTTACCACAGCCATTGAAATTCGAGCGTTTGTATGTTGCTCAGCCAACAGCTTCTCTTCAGAAGAAAGGTCAGCTGTATTTCGATCAATTACAAGCGGTTTATAAAGATAATCATGAGGAATTAGTTTACACAGATGTAACAAAAGGGCATTGGGCATTTTCCGAAATCCAAAGTCTATACGATCAATCACTTATTAAAGGATACTCAAATGGAACGTTCAAACCTGAGGCATCCATTACACGTGCAGAGGCTGCTACAATCATCGCTAGAGCTTTAAATCTAACTACAACGAAGGATTCTAGCTTTAAAGATGTGAGTAAGAGCCATTATGCATACAGTGCCATTGCCGCAGTTGAGCAGGCTGGCATTATCAAAGGGCAAGAGGCAGGAAAGTTTAATCCAAACGGACAGCTTTCCCGTGCAGAAATGTCTGCCATTTTAACAAGGGCCTATAAGTTAACAGGTACAAGCAAAGTAAGCTTCTCAGATGTAAAATCAACACATTGGGCATACAGCCATATCCAAGCACTTGTCGCAAATGATTTAACTGGCGGCTTCCCAGATAACACATTTAGACCAGATGCACAAATTACACGTGCGCAATTTGCAAGCTTCTTAAATAGATGCTTATCATTAAAATAAAGAAGACAAATCCTCTGTAACAGCTACAGAGGATTCTTTATGTTGTCTTGAAAAACAAAACAATTAACAGAATTTATGTGAAAGGTGTAGTGGATATCCGTTGCTTGCTTACCTGTGAGCTAGCGCAAAGCACTCTACCCACAAAATGTTAACTTTTTAGAAAGGTTTTCACTAATCATAATATTGAGGAGTGCTGTCACTCATCACTTCTTCACATTTTTCACTATTGTTAGTATGAAAGAAAAGGAAAAGACATATTTTTAGAATGGTTGATTGTAGTGGAGCCAGCGTCACTCCTAGGGGATTTAGCGTCACAGAGGAGACCCTGGAGCGAACGGAAGTGAGTGAAGCGGCTCATCGGACGCCCCTGGAAAGGACGCTGGCGGAACGGAAATCAACCCATCGCTTGCTTTGCTAAATGTTTTTTTAGTGTCATCTTCTTTTCTAACAAAAAATCCGCCTTGTCCATAAAAGGACTAGGCAGATTTAGGTTAGAAAACGATATATTTCACATATTGCTTCCAAGTTAGCTCTTTAAAATGGCTCCATTGGATTTTCTCAACAGGTAATGTTCTGAAGGTATAGGCTTCGAGATTACGTTTCTCATTAGAGAGCATTGGCGTACCTTCATCAAGATAATCCATAAAAATAGCTGACTTAGCCGTTTTAAATTGCACATTGACATCAATTAGCTGAATTTTACCGTCCTGATTGATGATATATAACTTTTTGTTCCCTTTTTTAGCTGTGGCTAGCCACGATTTATCGACTTTATAGGAATCGAATGCTTCGTTGACAATAATAGAGGCTTTGCCAGTTGTCGAAAATGGGATGTCCTCGAGTGGGGCATCTTGCTGTAAGGTCACTTCATAATTAGTTGGTTGTGGCAAGGCAGCCGTTTTAGCTAACTCATTTGCCCAAACTGTCTGATCGTCAGTAGCAATCGTTTGTTTTTCTAATACAATGCCAGATAGATCATCCTTGACATGTTTCACCTTGAAATCTACAGTTTGCCCTTCCTCCACCTTTTGCCATTCCTTTTCTGATAAATAGGCATACATTGCTTTTTCATTCGAATAGATTTCAAAAGTTAGCGCACCAGCTTCTTCCTTAATCGCTGACACCACACCATCAATAGGGCTGACAATACCCTGACGAGATTGAATTTGTGTAATTTGGGCTTCAAGTAACGCAATTTGACGATTTGTTTCAGCAATATGTCGATTTAACAGGGCAACCGCTGTAGATGCTGAATTTTGTTGAGCAAGCTCTAATTTTAGCGTTACGGATAGCTTTTCATTGATTTGATCCGTATTAATGGAGCTTTTTGGATTAGAATCGTCACCATATTCATCCTCAATGTGTTCAAGTGCATCCTGTAAATCTTGTAATTCTGTTTCATAGGCTGTGCGTTCAGATTCAAGCTTTGTTAACTCCTCATCCACCTCATCCGTTTTATAGGTAGCAAGTACATCATTCATCATCACTTCTTGGCCACGCTTTACATTCACAGCGGATAAGCTAGTTGCATCAGCAGTAATCGTGTATGTCTCAGCAGGTGCTACAATGGTTTCTTTATGAACACGCTCTGTATTCGTGCCGATATAAGCTTTTTGAAATTCATCGATAAAGTAGGATCGTGTCACGTTGCTATTATCTTTAAAGACAAAATAAGCATTTATGCCGATTACTAGCATTGCTAACACGATGGTCGTAGTTGTCCATGGTCTTTTTTTGATAAATGCCATCATCCTAACCCCCTAGCAATCCAATCTTTAATTGGTAGTACACTAATCAAACCAACAAATATGGCCATAAATAGCTGTACACCAATCAATTTGACTACTAACATTTTTCTACTAGCTTCTTCCTCCCATTTTGATAGGAAGAGATACTGTACAATAATGATTAAAACCGTTGTTACCGTCAATTGATTGAGGGTAAATAACACGAAATCTGTTTCAATCACCTGTAAGGCAGCAGGAGCTAAGGAGAAGAAAGAAAACATGGTTGTATAGCCTACAGCATAGAAAACAGCAAAGAGGATTGCTTTTTCAATTAATAGAAAGGCTACAACATAAAGCTGTACTCTTTTTATCCAAGTATAAGGAATGTCCGTTAATAGATGTAAAAGATAGGTAACACCATAATAATGGAAGCAAAAATAGACGATTGCCCATAAAACGGCACCAAGCATCGAAAGTATACGTGCTACATAGTATTCATTTTGTAAATCCTTTGCGAATAAGGATGTTAAATTTTCTGTCCCCATTCCCCAATATTCGCGAGCAACAAACAACAGGATGAAAAGAATGAACACCGTTAGTACTCTTTTTTTATATCCGATGACCTCGCCTTCCTCTACGATGCTAGTAAAGTAGGTAGGATTTTTTAAGCTATGCCAGAACTTATAATGGTAAAACATAAAACAGCGTCCTTTCTTCCAAAATAGGATATCAAAGTTGTAGTATACACCTTGTAAAGATATTATGACATATGAAAATAGCTGTTTTTTTCCAATAAATTCATTGGAAAAACATAATCTCTTATTATATGTCAATTGGTGAAAACCTTATATAACACCATTGTATAGTATAATTGAAATAACTTCCTGTTTTTCTAGCTAGTAATTTAGAAAAATTACTTTTGATATGTCTCATTTTGTAAATATATTAGAATGGCTTGAAATCGAGCAATTTACACCGATACTAAAGTCATAAATTCTAAATGAAAATGAATACAATCATTTTCCTATACATAAACGATGAAAGGGTGGTTCGATTGAATCGAAAATTGACAGCAGGGGTTATAACGGGTCTTTTATTGGCACCTACGGCTATAGCGAACGCACACGCACAGGACAACGAAGGACAGTCGCACATCTCAATACAATCAGAAAAGGTAGCTTATGCAAATGAGGTTGCAGCAACTATAGCAAGGGAACAACTTATTGCACAATTTGGCAAGCTATCAGAGAATTCATCAGATAATGAAATGGTTATTGCAGATGGTGATATAACGATTGTACAAAATTCAGCTGATTTTAATGCCGATGAAAAAGCTTTTATACAAGCGAAATATGACTATGTAGTTAAGCAACGACTACTGTTAAAGAAGCTTAAGGAAATTAGCGATAAGATGGGTACTATTTCATATACCAGCAAAACATTTATTAAAGATGTGAAAAATGTACAAAGCCAATATGAAACATTTTTAGGAGATGAATCAACAGCGACATCTTATCAATATGTGCAAGACCAATTCAACCAAGTTGTTCTTGCTGCACTTAATAATGGGGCGAAGGATATTGCCTCAACAGTTCGTGGCACAGTGTTGCAATATGGCTATGATGAAGCAGCACGCAATGTCTATTTTAAAGGCAAGGGAATGGATGTTGACAAGTTAAGTAAGCTGAAAGTGGACGTAGCAAAAGTAGAACCGGTCATTACAGAATTAGATCAGTTAGTTGAGTTATTGGAGAAATCTACGGATTATTCAGCTATTTCTCCTGGAATGAATAGTTTTACCACGAATTATAATGCGCTGACAGCAGAGCAAAAGAAAGTGGTCGAAGCTTATAATCCAAATGATGATAAAATCACACCTTTTAAGAAGTATAAGGATGCCTTGTCAGGTTTATCTGCTTTAGATAAAGTGACTTCCAGCATTGTACAGTTAAAAGGTAAGCAGCCTGCAGATTTCACTTCAGCCTCAAGCTTTATTAGTGCTGTGACGGCTGTTGAGAAAGCCTACAATAGTCTGGATGCAGCCTCCAAACAATTATTAAAAACGGAATATGAAAGTATTGCACAATATCTTAAAGCAGCAAATATTTCGAAAAGCATTTCAGGGTTGCGTGTATCCAAAGAAGATGTATATCGTACAACAGTCAAAGACATAAAAGCGGAATACGATCTCTTAACGGAAGGTAAAGGTTTTGTTAAAAACATAGGAGACCTAGATCTGGCGTTGGCAAATATTGCATATGCAGAGGATATTGAAGGAAAGATTAAAGCCATTAATGTTGTAGAAGAAGCTAATAAAGTAGCTGCTATTAAAGCTGCACGCGAAGCCTATAATAATCCTTCAGGCACAAATATCAATGCGTCCAATGTTAAGAAAATCGTCAATAATCTAGCAGAGCTCACAGCGTGGGAGAAAAATTTAGGTGCTGCCTTAAAGGTAGATAAGCTAATTGATAGCCTTGATCCAACTGCAAAAACCTTTGAAAGTAAGACGCTTTCAGCTTGGACTGCCTTTAACAAGCTAAGTGAAAATGATAAAAAGTTAGTGCAGGGAGCAACAAAGTTAATACTGTTTCAAACATACGCAGAAGCATCGAAAACGATTAATACATTAAAGCCGACAACTGACTACGGTACACAGCTTACCAAGTTGAAAGAGACAGTGGAGAAATTAGATACGACTTTGCAAGGGCATGAAACAGCTCTTACTAATTTGAAAACACAGCTGCAAAACAAAATAGATGCTTTAGTTAAAGAGGAAGAAGCGGTACAGGCTGTTACAACGGAAATTGATCTGTTAAATAGCAATATAGCTATTGAAAAAATATTGGATGCACGAGCTCACTATAATGCGTTATCATCAACAGCTAAAAAGCGTGTGACAAATATTAAAGTGTTAACAGATTTAGAGAAATCCTATAAATCGGTTGTGAATGTTATCTCTCAATTTGAAAAATTGGATCCTTCCTCTAAAAGCTATATTTCTAAAGCAAAATCAGCTTATACGGCTTATGCGAAGCTAGATGATAAAAATAAAATATTTGTCCAAAATTATAAAGATTTAAAAGATGTAATTCCTGCAATTGACGTAATGGTGCAAATTAGTGCATTAAGTCCTTCTAAAAAAACGTATAAAGATGATGTGGTAAAAGCAGATGAAGCGTTTAATAAATTGGGTGAATCTCTTAAGGCAAAGGTAGTAAATAGTGAGGACCTAACAAAAGCACAAGGCTATATCAATACGGCCAAAGCATTTGATGACCGTATTATAGCCTTAGCAAATGAAGGCCCTGACACATTTGTCAAAAAGGTAGCCGAGCTTACATTAGAATATAAAGCAATGGATAAGAACGCGCAGAAGCTAGTGGAGCAAGCCAAAATGTTAAGCTCCTATGAAAAGGCTAACAAGGCGGTAATCAAGGTTATCCAAATGATTGATGCTTTAAATCCAACAAATAAGGATTATACAAAAAAGGTTCTTGATGCACGTAAAGCATATAATGCACTTGATCAAGTCTCCCAAAAGCGAGTAACAAACTATGCTAATCTCACTGCTGTAGAGGATGTTGCTTCCTTAATTGGTCTCATTGCGTCGTTAAAACCAACAAGTAAAACTTTCTATCAAGATATGAAAACAGCGCGTGAGCTTTATGATGCCTTGCCAGCAGAGAAGCAGCAAGCGATCGTAAACTATGATGCACTGGTAGCAGCAGAAAATGAACAGGGATTAGCACAGAGTGTCGTCGAGCTAATTAAATTAACAGAAGTGCAAGATGCTGACTATTTAACGAAGCTGATGAATGCGCGTGTAGCATACGATAAGCTGTCATCTGACCAAAAGAAATTAGTGACGAATATTAAAGATTTAACAACACGTGAAAAAGCAGTGAAACCAATTTTAAGTGTGATGGTTCAAATTAATGAATTAGATCCAGAATCAACAAGCTTTGTTAGTAAGGTAAACTCAGCACGTAAAGCGTATGATAAACTATCGAAGGATCAAAAAAAATACATCGATAATATTAATATTCTCTTGAAATTTGAGCCTGTCTCGAGTGTGATGGAATTGATTAGTAAACTAAAATCTTCAAGTAACACATTCCTTCAAGATACATCGCGAGCACGCTCACTTTACGATGCACTACCTGGCGATATGAAGCAATATGTGACAAACTACTACTTATTGCAAGCAGCGGAGTCTAGTATTTTAGGGGCTGGTAATGTCATGCAAATGATTAATGACTTACCATCCGTTGATCCAAAGCAATATGTGAAACGTATCCAAGAAATCCGTGCTGCTTACAATGCTTTACCAAAGGATCAGCAACGAGCTGTTCAAAATTATAAAGTGCTACAAGATCAGGAAAAGCTAATAAAGCCTGTAATGAGTATTGTAGAAGATATAGACCGATTACTAACGGCAAAAGATATGAATAGCCAATACCAAAAGATTTTAAAAGCCTATGATAAGCTCAATGCTGATCAACGACGCTATGTTTATAACGACCAGCTATTGCTTTCACTAGATAATGTTATAAAGGTTTATAATAATATTGCTAAATTGAATCCAAAGGATAAATATTACTTTGGTATGGTGGAAGCGGCGCGTAAAGAGTATGATAGTTTGAATACGACAGATAAACAGCGTATCTCCAATTATTCTCTTTTACTCGAAGCAGAGAAAAGTTTAGCTGATGTGAAGAAAGTTGTGGAGATCATAGCGGGACTGTCTCCAAGCTCGTCCACATATATTGAAGATGTGGCGAATGCCGTTGCTGCCTATAAGACATTGGACTCTAAAATTAAAGGACAGGTCATTAATGAGGATGTCTTAAAGCAGGCTGAAAAAGATGTGGCTGCCGTTCTTAAAGTTGTTCAAGCGATCGGAAATATTGATCCAGACAGCTCATCATTTGAGAAAAAAGTGCTAGCAGCTCAAAAAGATTATAGTAATTTGTCGATTGAGCAACAAGGCTTAGTGTATAATTACCGCATTCTAGAAGACTATCTTAAAATGATTCAATAGTATGATGAAAAAGGAGTTTTCCCAATGAATAATACGGGAAAACTCCTTTTATAAGTAAGAAAAAATGGATCTTAATATTAATTTCCAAAAAAGTGAAACTATATCATTTGAAATTCGTATCTTATAGTATAAATGGTCGCTTTGATTGGGAGGTACTATTTAATACGTTTTTATTTTGCCAACGTGAGGAGGTCGCCCTGTTGAAAAAATTATTGAGTATAATGGTACTTTCAATAGCTGCAACCGTAGGAAGTTTAACTAGTTTTAGTCAAGCAGAAGCAGCATCTACTAAGGCAGTAGATGTGACAAATTCATACTGGGCAAATGCCTCAATTCAACATATGCTCACAAAACAATTTATGACTACATATAACGACAACACTTTTAAGCCAGAGCAAGCTATTACAAGGGCAGAGGCTGCTGCTGCCATTGCTCGTTCTCTTCAAACAAACCTGGACATTGAGAACCCTTTAAAATTCAAGGATGTTCCTACAACACATCCATATTATAAGGAAATTTGCCAGCTTGTTAAACTGGGAATCATTCAGAAGAGTGATGCCTTTCATCCAGAAGAGCCTTTAAAGCGTATGCAGGTGGCAAAAATGCTAGCTCTTGCGTATGAAATTAGGGTAGATAGCAAAAATAACAGTCAATTTGCGGATATTACACGTACGCATTGGGCAAAAGATTATATCGAATCCTTAGCAGATATCGGCATTATTGGTGGGGTGGATGCTAAACATTTTGCTCCTGACCAATTGGTAACACGTGCACAGTTTGCTGTATTTGTTGAGCGAAGCATGGCTTTTCAGCAAAAAATTAAGGCATTGGAAGTAGCCTATGACTATTTAGCAAAGGATTATATCCCAACTGTTAACCTTTCTTCTGAGTGGTCTAAAAAGGTAATTGAATTAATAAATGTTGAAAGACAGAAGAATAAGCTAGAACCTGTTGCTTATGATTCGGAGCTGACACAAATTGCCATTATCAAAGCACAGGACATGGTAAATCGCCATTATTTTGAACACGTTTCCCCATTTTATGGGGCACCTTGGGATTTAGCGACATTATTTGATTACAACTATACAAGTTTTGGAGAGAATATTGCTAGAAATATTAAAACACCTGAAATTGCTGTTAAGGCATGGATGGCTTCACCTAGCCATCGAGATAATATTTTAAAAGAGCACTATACGAATACAGGTGTTGGAATAGCACAGGATAGCAAAGGAAATTACTATTGGGTCCAAATGTTCTCTAGTCAATAAGTTGTTGTGTAACAAAGAATCGCTAATATTACAGAAATGTTACGAAAGTTCCAAATTACGATAAAAAAATCCCCTTTTTAACGCTGGAAATACCACCAAACGTTGGTATTACAGCGTTTTTTTGCTGTCTAAAACCGTTACACAATTGAAAAATAACATTCGCCTCTTTTGTGATAGTCTATGTATAGGCAAAAAAGTTTTGAGAGGGGTATAACAAAAGTATGAATAAGAAATGGTTATTACCGATTTTTGCATCATTTATGTTATTTTCAACTACTAATATTAATACTGCTGAAGCAGCGTCTAAAGCAGATTTAACTGATACAGCTTCTAAATATTTAGGTGTTCCATATAAATACGGCGGTACTACAACTAGCGGTTTTGATTGCTCTGGCTTTACTTCTAAAGTATTTTCAGACTTAGGTATTCAATTAAACCGTACGTCAGGGTCTCAATATCAACAAGGTACGGTAGTTGCCAAGAGTGATCTTCAAGTTGGCGATTTAGTATTTTTCAATACAAGTGGTAGTGGTATTTCACATGTGGGGATATACATAGGTGATGGTAAAATGATCCACTCTCAAACTGGTCAAGGTGTAAGCTACTCAAATGTTAATGACCCATATTATTGGGGCGATCGTTATGTAGGTGCTAAACGTGTGGCAACATTCGATGCTCAACAACAAGCTGAAGTAAAGCAAGCAGCTATTGACTTTTCCGTATATGCTTCTCGTGCAGAGGTAGCAGTACAAATTGCAAAAGCTTTAAACTTAGATACATCTGATACTACTACTAGTTTCGTAGATGTAAAACCTACATATGCTCATGCAGGTGCTATTGCAGCTGTAGCAAAATTAGGTATCTTTGAAGGCGATGCAAATGGTAAATTCAACCCGTCTTCACCAATTACGCGTGCACAAATTGCTAAAGTATTAGTGCTAGCATTTGGTCTTGAAAATAATGGTGGAAGTGTAGCATTTAGTGATGTGCCTCAAAAGAGCTGGGCTAATGAATATGTTTCTACTCTAGCGTCAAATGGCATTACAAATGGTGACGGAGACGGTAGCTTCGGTTCTGATGAATTACTAAAAATCGAACAATTAAAAGTTTTTATTGAAAGAATCCAACAATAAGTTCATAAAGTTAACACTTTAATGGTGTCATAGATTGCAAGAAATGATCTTTTGAATAGCGTATAATGGAAGAAGGGTTTGCAATAGCAGACTCTTCTATTTTTATGATAATTTTGTAGGAAAGGATGTGAATTGGAAAATTAAATTTTAACAGTTCTATTGTATGATGCTTTATTTAGCTAATTTTGTTAAAATGGACACGTTAAGAGAACAAGAAGGGAGGAAATAAGACATTGAACATCAAAAAAATTAGTCTTATCTTGTGCGTCTTATTCATTTCGGCTTCTATGTTTACGATACATAGTGCAAGTGTCAGTGCAGCTAACAATTCAAATATAACATTTGAAGATGTTACTAAAAATCACCCAGCCTATGAAGAAATCAATTATTTAGTAAATTTGGGGGTAATTCAAGGTTACTTTGTGAATGGTAAGAGAGTCTTTGGCCCAAATAATAGTGTAACAAGAGGACAAGCAGCTAAAATGGTTGTTGTTGCCTCTGGTAATAAACCATTAGTTGTAAATAAATCTAGCTTTTCAGATGTTACAGTTGGCACTGAAATGTCAGGTTATATAGAACGTGCTGTACAGCTAGGATTTTTCGACAAAAATATAAAAGGTCAATTCTTACCAAATAAGCCTCTAACTCGTGGAGAAATGAGTTATGTATTAACAAAGGCTTTTAATTTAGATACTAGTGAGTATGAGGGGATCGACTCTCCTTTTACTGATGTAGGAATCACACATGAATATGTGAAATACATCAATACCATCTATTATAATGGCATTACAAACGGAACAGGTAATACGTATTTACCTAATAGCACTGTAACACGTTCTCAATTCTCATTATTCGTTGCACGTGCAAACAGTGAAAAATATCGATTAGAGCTTCCAGTAAAAGGTGTACAAGTTCCAGATACATCACAAGTCATTGGCTTAGTGAAGGTCACTACAGATGGGTTAAACATCCGTAAGACAAAAGATTCTACTTCAAGCACGAACATTGTAGGCAAAGTCAATACAGGCGGTAAATTATCAGTCTACGCTGTTGAAAGTAATTGGCTAAAGGTTACTTATAAAGGCGCATATGCCTATATCTATAAGCAATATGCAGAATTTGTAGATGCAGATGGCAATGCGTTAGGAACAGTCGAAAAAGAAGTAACGACAAAAAATGCTGTCAATTTATATGTGAAGCCTACATCTTCAGCAAAAGTCATTTCATCGATTAAAGCGAACGAAAAACTTCCTGTTTACAAAACAATTGGTGGCTACTACTTAACACAAGTAAATGGTTTACCAGGTTATATTGTAGCGAATAGCACTACGGATATTGTGGAAGAAGAAAAGCCAAATCCAAACCCAAATCCAGATCCAACACCACCAGTTTCTGGTGATGTGCTAGGTAGAGTAACGGTTGCTAATTTAAATGTTCGCAGTCAAAGTAACTCTACATCAGCCGTGTTATTTAAGCTGAATAAAGGAGAGTATGTCCAAGTTAATAACATCAATGGTTACTGGGCAGAAATCACATATAATGGCCAATCAGGCTATGTCCACAAGTCTTATTTGAAGCTATTAAATCAAACAGCTAAACCTTTACAAAATCGTATTATCATCCTAGACCCAGGTCATGGTGGTAAAGATCCAGGTACAGTAAAGGGCTCTGCTTCTGAAAAGAACATTACATTAAAAGTCAGCACACAAGTGAAACAATTACTAGAGAATGCTGGTGCAAAAGTTTATATGACACGTACTGGTGATACGTATCCATCATTACAAGATCGCGTAGACTTTACTCAAGCAAACTATGGTGAAATTTTTGTAAGTGTCCATGTCAACTCTGCTGCTAATACGTCAGCATCTGGTACTGAAACATATTATGCAATATCTACAGGAGATATGTATCAGGAAGACGTTGATTTAGCGACATATGTTAATAATCAAATTGTTAACAATTTAAATATGAAAAATCGTGGTGTCAAGCAAGAGCAATACTACGTAATTCGTAATATGGTGATCCCGTCTATTCTAGTAGAACTTGGTTTCTTAACGAATGCAGAGGATAACAGTAAAATGACAAATGATCAATACGTTAAATTATTTGCAGAATCTATTTATAATGGTATTTTGCAATACTATAAAAAACAATAATTGATTAAGAGACGATTCCAAAGGTGTACTAGCCTTTGGGATCGTTTTCTTATTCTCTATATACCCACATAAGAGAAAGACAAACTAATTGATAGAAATGGCTATAAAATTTTCTCCAATCATATAAATAATGGGCTGATTTGATCGCTACGGCTAGCTAGTATGAAAGATAAGGAAAAGACACTTTTTTACATGTGATTGGAGTGGAGCCAGCGTCACTCCTAGGGGATTGAGCGTCATAGATTTAGACCCTGGAGCGAACGTAAGTGAGTGAAGCGGCTCATCGGACGTCCCTGGAAAGGATGCTGGCCGAACGTAAATCAACCTCCTGCCTTATGAAAAGGCCTTTTTTGCAGAGATTTTATCTTTTTTCAACAACAGTAAATGGCTGTCTCATTTATAAGAGACAGCCATTTACGTTATTTTACGGTATTGATGAATTTAATATAATCCTTACTTATATATCCAGGTTCAGTGTATAGTTTATCTGAAACAATTTGATACCAACCATTTGAGCTTGTATCTGTAACGATGACAGGCATATTACTTTTACTAAATGTGAAGAGTGGACTTTGACTTGTTGATGCATCTGCACGAACATTTAGTCCAGCAGTTGTTGTGAGAGCGATTTTATAAGGATTATTTGCATCTTTAAAGCCTAAAGCTTTTTCTGCACGATAGTAATGTCCTGCAATTTTTGCGCCCCAGAATGGATCTGAAGCGTATTTTACGTTGAAGCCGATAGCCTTAGAACCGACAACTGCGCCATTCGTATAACGTCCACCTGGCGTAATATAATTTGGCTGAAGGAATTTTTCAACTAGCTCATTAATATTGGCTTCCACGCTCTCAAACTTCTTGTTTAGTGGATTTGTATCATAGACATATAAACCAAATAGATTGTTTAGATTTTGAGCGTGATCACTCATACCATAGGCACTCTCATGCTGTGCTAGGGATAAAATAAGCATAGCATTGATATGAGAATTTGCTTCCACTTCTTTTAATACAGAGCCTAAACCAAGTAGTTTACTTTTAGTTGTGGCATTTTTATAAATCGAAGCACCTGAGCTTTCAACCTCTGCTAATTTTCCCACAATATATTGATCTAGCTCATCTGCTGTATATTGAGTTGTTGCACGAGCTGGTAAGAATTGATAGTAGTTATAGGCTTCTCCCTTTGAAGAGCCATCAGCATTGGTAAAGTTGATGCCATCCCAGCTAAAGTATTTCTCACCCTGCTTCATAAAGCTAGGTGCCTTGCCATACACGTAACTAGCAGAATATTTATTAGTTTTATAATCATATAAGGTATGTTTTATTTCACCGTACTCATTTGTGTAGTAAGAACGGCCTTTCACTAAAGCAGAAGGAATTAAGGTAACGTCAGCCTGCTTTAAATAGCCAGTATGACCAGCTAAGCGTACTTTTACTTGTGTGGCATCACTACCTAGATACTCCATTTCTGTATTACCAGCAACTGCGATTTGATCCTTAATCGTTTCAGAATTTAGAGCAACATAATTATTCGTTACAACATAACCTGAAGTCATTTTAATAATTTTATCATTTTGAGTAACCACTAAGGAACTAGTCGTCATCGCCTTTTCAGCTGCTTCAAAGCTAGTAAAGGTTTGTTTGTCTACCAAGTTACCATTGGAAACTTCTTTGACGATATATGCGGTAGTATTACCGTTATTACCAGTATTATTGTTGTTCCCATTATTATTAGTATTACCGTTATTTTCGGAGTTACCATTGTTTTCATTTTTACCAGCGTCAAGCTGATCAGCAAGAAGTATTAATCGTAGAATAAATGTCGATGCCTCACCAATTGTGGCATTGTCTCTTGGTAAAAACATGCCATTGGAGCTTCCTTTAATAAGTCCTAATTGTGCACCGATTGCAACATCCTCACGGAAATCTTTAAAAATAGTTGTATTGTCTTTGAAGGTAATAGAAGAAGTACCTTTTGGTATTTTTAAATAATCAACTGCTCTGATTAGCATCACTGCCATATGCTCTCTTGAAATACGGTCATCTGGCTTAAATGAGCCATCCGTATAACCAGTAATAATTCCAGCAGTTGCGGCAAGCTTAATTTCATTTGCAAATAAATATGTGTCTGACACATCTGTAAACGTTATCTCGTTCTTTGTGTCCAAATTTAATGCTTTTGCTATGTATGTGGCGAATTCACCGCGTGTAACCGTAGCATTTGGACGATAGCTTCCATTTGCATCCTTTAGTAATGCATCTTTCTGAATTAAATAGCGTAGACCACTTTCATGCATATGTCCTGATAGCTCGTCTGCATAGACAGATTGAGGCTGCCAAATGACTAGACTAACAAGCATCATAAGCAACATAAAAATTGATAGTTTTTTCATAGTTTTACCCTCCTAAACTGATATCATTTTAACAAAGTTACACAATCAAGATAAGGGTCAAATGTTAGAAATGCCATAAAATATACCAGCGTTTTATAGGCAATAAGTATGCTTTTATAATTTGGTGTGAAAGTTAGTTTTAAATAGGGCAAGGAAAGTGAACCGAAATTCACATGAGTTTCTTCTATTATATATGTCATTTGTGTTATCCAAAAAAATAATGCCGTACATTGCTTACTAAGAAACAATGTACGGCATTTTATTGAAGTAATAATTAAAGCATTTCTGAAGTTGTTTTTGCTTGCATATGCAGCTGTAGGTAGTCTGGGCCACCTGCTTTTGAATCTGTACCTGACATGTTGAAGCCACCAAATGGTTGGTAACCTACGATTGCACCTGTACAGCCACGGTTGAAGTAAAGGTTTCCTACATGGAATTCTTCACGTGCTTTTTCTAGGTTCATACGATTTGTTGTGATAACAGCGCCTGTTAAACCGTATTCTGTATCGTTTGCAATTTCAATCGCATGGTCGAAATCTTTTGCTTTTGCAATGGCTACCACTGGTCCGAAGATTTCTTCCTTCATAATACGAGCAGAAGGATCTACGTCCGCGAATACAGTTGGTTGTACGAAGTAGCCGACTGAATCGTCTGCTGTACCACCAGCTACTAAACGGCCTTCGCCTTTACCGATTTCGATGTACTCTGTAATTTTATTGAATGCTGCTTGGTCAATTACTGTTGCCATGAAGTTGCTGTAATCAGTTGGGTCACCCACTGTTAAAGCGTTTGTTAACTCTTCCACGCGATTTACCACTTGCTCATACACATCTTCTACGATGACAGCACGAGAACATGCTGAACATTTTTGACCTGAGAAACCAAATGCTGATTTCACGATCGATTGTGCAGCTAATTCTAAATCTGCTTCTTTATCCACTACGATTGTATCTTTACCGCCCATTTCAGCGATGACACGTTTAATCCAAATTTGGCCTTCGTTTAATACAGATGCACGTTGGTTGATACGTAAGCCAACATCACGTGAACCTGTGAAGCTGATGAAGCGTGTTTTTGGATGATCCACTAAGTAGTCACCTACTTCAGCACCAGAACCTGGTACGAAGTTCACCGCACCTGCTGGAAGACCAGCTTCTTCTAATACTTCAATAAATTTATAGGCTACAACTGGCGTTGTGGAAGCTGGTTTTAATAACACTGTATTCCCTGTTACTAAAGCAGCTACTGTTGTACCAGCCATGATTGCAAATGGGAAGTTCCAAGGAGAAATGACAATACCGATTCCTAGTGGAATGTAGTCATAACGGTTGTATTCACCTGGACGGCTTTCAACTGGCTGACCGTCTTTAATGCGTAGCATTTGGCGACCATAGTATTCCATGAAGTCGATTGCTTCCGCTGTATCTGCATCAGCCTCTGCCCATGGTTTCCCAGCTTCTTTTGTTAATAGAGCTGAGAATTCATGTTTACGACGACGAACGATTGCTGCCGCTTTGAAGAGAACGTCCGCACGAATGGCTGGATCAACTTTTTTCCATGTTTTGAATGTTTCATCTGCCGCTTGCATCGCTTTTTCAGCTAAATCTTTGCTTGCTTTCGAAACGCGACCAATGACTTCTGTTTTCTTTGCAGGATTGTACGAAACGATTTTATCTTCTGTTGTAATGCGCTCACCACCAATAATTAGTGGGTAGTCTTGACCTAAGTAACCTTCAACTTTATTTAAAGCCTCTACATAAGCATTGTAGTTTGCCTCTTGTGAAAAATCTGTGAATGGTTCGTGTTTGTATGGAATCATGTCAGTTTCCTCCCAGGTATAAGTAGTGCCAAATGATTATGCACCTATTAAGATTGTGTTAATTATATAATGCAATATAATTTGGCATTAATCAACTTAAATTTTAAAACTTTTTTAATTTTTGCATCTGCTTTTCATATTGGTGTTAGAATAAGCTTAATGGAATACAGGAGGACAAAATGGATAACAATGTACTACTAAGTATTTATAAATACGTCATTGAAAAAGGCGATATGGGAATTTGTGTGGTAGACACAGAGGGCAAATTGCTTATATACAATAAAAAAATGAGAGAATTAGAAGGCGTTAATGAGGATGAATTTGAGGAGAGGCGAGCCTTAGAGATTATTGATTTTGAAATTGAAAAAAGCGATATTTATAAGGTCCTCAGCTCTGAAACGCCAGTGCACAATATAAAAAAAACGTATTGGAATAAAAAAAATCAAGAAGTGACCTACATAAGCAATATTTATCCGTTGCACTATGAAGGCTCTTTAATAGGCGCTGTGGAATTTGCCCGAGATATTACACAGCTTGAATACATGATGTATCAGCCATTGAGAAGGTATGGCGCTCCATTGACATTTGACATCATCACGGCTGTATCACCAGTCATGAAGGATGTCATTGAAAAAGCAAAAATTGTGGCGCTAAGTAGAATGCCTGTTGTGTTAATAGGGGAATCAGGTACTGGGATTGACATGGTTGCAGAGGGAATACATCATGATCTAAAGGTGCAAAATGATATGTTTATTGCTTTAATTTGCCGTCGAGATGAGAAAACGGTATTAAAGCAATTTGAAAAATATATTGTGGAAAAGGAGAAAATAACCTTCTTTGCTGAGCGCATTGAATATTTATCTCTAGAAGCACAAGAAAAGATTGTTGAACTTTTTAATAATCATCCTAATCATCAGCATGTCTTAATTGCTAGTGTTGGCAAAGATCCCATTGATTTGATTCAAAAGCACGAGCTATCCAAAAAACTTTACAGACTTTTTTCAGGTATTACGATTTATGTACCTCCTTTACGAGAAAGAAAAGAAGATATTATGCCTTTTATCGATGATTATTTCAAAAGACATCGTGATAGCTTTGGCTCATCTATTCATGGACTTTCAGAAGAAGTGCGAGATATCTTTTTAAAATATGATTGGCCAGGAAATTTAAAGGAATTAGAAGTTCTGCTGGATGAAATAACCTCATTGATCACCAATGAGACGATAGTTGAATCACATATGCTGCCAGTGCATTTCAAATGGAAAATCCAAAGCTCTTGTGAGGAGACGGAAAAAGAGGTTTCTACGAGCGACTTGTTTGTCATTAAAAATCAACAGGATATTCGACCATTAGATGTCTATATGAAAGAGGTAGAGGAGTACTATATTTCAAAGGCATTGGATTTTCATCAAGGAAATATCTCCAAAACAGCCGCTGCCTTGGGGATTCGTCGACAAAGTTTACAGTATCGAGTTAAAAACTATAAGCTTAATAAAAAAAGCGAAAACATTGATTAACCATGTTTTCGCTTTTTTGGATAGGTTCCCGAAAGTGAAGGATAGAATGATCTAACTGAAGGATAAAAACACGAAACTGATGGATAGCTTCAAGCTTGTATAATTATTTTCCTTTTTTCGAAAGGCGACCAAGCGCAAATGCTGCTGCTCCTAAACCAATTGCCATGTTCGTTTTTTTGTTAAACACTTGTTTTGTCACAAGTGCTACATTTTGTGGACGCTCAGCTAAACGACGCATAAAGTAACCGTACCAATCATTACCGAATGGTAGATATGTGCAGAAATTATACCCTTCACGAGCAAGGTCTAGCTGCATTTCTTTACGGAAACCATATAACATTTGGAATTCAAATTTTTCATTTGGAATATTGTGTTGTTTCACAAATTGTTTTACATGGTTGATCACATTATGGTCGTGCGTCGCAATCGAAGTAAATTTACCATGTAGCAAATGATATTCAATTAGTTTTAAGTAATTATGGTCGATATCAGCTTTAGATTGATAAGCCACATTTTCAGGTTCTTTATAAGCACCCTTTACAATACGTAAGCGGAAGTTTTTATATTTCTCAATATTTTCCTCTGATTCGAAGAAGTAAGCTTGAATGACTGTCCCTACGTTATCATACTCTTTGTGTAATTCCTCTAATAATTCAAAAGAGCTATGTAAACGCTCGTAGTTTTCCATATCGAAATTCACGAAAATATTATATTGGTGTGCAAGAGCTACGATTTCTTCTAAGTTTTCATAACAAAATGCGTAATCAATATCTAAACCTAATTGTGAAGGTTTAAGAGAGATGTGTGCATCAAGCTGTTCATCATGAATAGCTTGTACAACAGCTAAAATATTATTTTTGGCAGCAATTGCCTCTGATTTTTCGTAGACGAACTCGCCTAGATTATCGACTGTACAAGAAATATTGGCCTTGTTTAATTCCTTAATCGATTGCACAACTTCTGGTAAACTTGTGCCAGCAACAACACTTTGCGCACCCATTTTTAAACCATATTTTTGTGCAGCGCTGTTTAATAATTTGTTCTCGGATAAGTAAATGAAAAAGTCACGTAATACCATTATATGCCTCCAAAAATGAAAATTTTAAATTCTTGGCGATTATAACACTTTTTTTGAAAAGTAAAATGGTTTGATTTTCAGAAAAAATATTTTTTAAAGCACGTTAGTGAGATAAAACTATTGCAGTCACTGACTTTTTCATGGAAAAAATTTAAATTAAAAATTTTTTTCAAAAAAAAAGGACTTTTCAAAATAAAAGATTTGCTTTATGTTAATTAGTATATGTCTTAATTTGCGCATAGGCATAATGATTAGGACTTAAAATATATAATTATTATTTTAATATAATTTATTAGTGGGTATTCTTTGAAGTGATTCTTAGATATCCACTTTTTCATTTTTCAGTTTAAATATCATATTAATAGTAGTTTATAGTAAAAAAAAACAGGGTGTATTATAATAAAATTGTATATAATCAAGATAAAATTATGTACGTTTTGTGAATTTGTAGTTACTTTTGATTTAGAATAGTGTGTCTATATAAGCAAGGCAAAAGGGAATATGACTACTCTAAACTAAGATAAGGTGGAAAGTATGGCAAGAGGCAGAAAATTTAATTCAAATGGCGAACAAAGTAAACAACTATTACTTGAAAAAGCGATAGAGCTATTTTCTGATAAAGGTTATCATCACACAAAAATTAGTGACATTGTAAAGGCTGCCAATGTAACTCAGCCTACTTTTTATCTCTATTTTAAAAGCAAGGATGCCCTTTATAACGATTTGAATGCGCAATTTCAAAGCGGATTCTTGGCAGTAATGAATAGTAAGTCAACTGACATTATTGAATATGGATTACAGGGTTTTATCACGCTATTAGAGCAAAAGTTATTGAACTTGTTCGTATACATAATTGAAAATCCTGAATTAACAAAAATAGGTTTTATTGAATCCAAGCAAGCACAATTGGTGAAAAACCAAATGACACAGCAATTGATCCACCTTATTTATCTGCATGATTGTGACAAAGATCTACAAATGTATAGTGTGGATATAAAAATCATGATAGATAGTTTAGTAGGCTCAATAGAAAGACTCATCATTACGAATTTATTAGAAGAAAAAAGGTTACCTGCACAACTTGCAAATGATATTGTACAATTATATTTTTGGAAAACCAAAGAAGTGATATAAAAAACTGTCATCGATACTTATTATCGATGACAGTTTTTTTAATTGCTTATTTTTATATGCTGATAGTAGCCTTTTTGATCTTTGCTCTTTGGGTGAATAAGTAGCATATATTCTTGATTCGGTGATAAAGCACTCTTAGGTGTAACAGTTATTGAACGACCTTCAATTTTAACTGCTACGGGTATTTCCTTAGCTCCTAAAGCAGCCAGTTGAATGTTGCTCTTAGCGATTTGTGAAGTAAGCCCTGTAGGAATTTTCACTGTAAATTTGTGTGTATCTGCTATATTTTTTACCGTGGAAAGTTGTTTATATTTAGGATATTTCTCCTTCAATGCATCATAATGTGCCTGGAAAATAGGTGCTGTTGTAGTTTGAACATTTGGCTTAACGCCGACTTCATGAATAGTATGACCCGCAGGACCCGTAAATTTACCAACTGTAAGCTTTAAATAGCTTCCATCCTGTAATGTGTAAAAGCCTTGCATAGCACCTTTCCCATAGGTTGTTTCTCCGTATAAAATAGCAGCCTTCTGGTCTTTCAGTGATGCGGAAAGCATTTCAGAAGCGCTGGCACTATAGCGGTTTATAAGAATACGGGTATCTTTAGGAAACTTTGTGTCTTGTTGAACTGCTGGGATGGTATAAGAGTTATGTGCTTCTTCTAATAAATACGCAACTTTAGCAGATTGGAATAATCCTGTTAGTTCTTCAGCTGTTGTCACATAACCTCCACCATTATTTTGTAAATCTAAGATGAACGATGTTGCACCACGTTTTTTTAAGTCTATCAGCGCATTTTTAACAAGCTGTGCACCATCCTCTGAAAAGGAAGCCAACGAAATATAGCCCACATTTCCAAATAGTAGGTCAGTTTGTACATTCGGTAATGTGAATTTCTTACGTGTAATAGTTTTGGTAGTTTTTGAACCGTCACTATTCTTTAATGTAACTTCCACCTTAGTTCCTTCATTACCAATTAAAAGGGAAGAGGCCTCTTGTGTAGAACGCCCGATAATGGATTCACCGTTAACGCCAATAATGATATCTCCAGCCTGAACACCAGCCTCAAATGCGCCACTGCCTTCGATTACTTGTAAAATATGAATTCCATCTTCGTGTTCTTCAATCACCACACCTATACCTATAGTAGATAGGTTGATGCTATTCATATAATTTTCAAATTCTTGCTTAGTGAAGTAGGTTGAGTAAGGATCAAGCATACTCATGATTTCTGAGATGGATGTAGCCTTCTCTAAGTTTCCATTAATTGTTCCAACGTAAGTATCTTTCACAATCTCCTTAATTTCCTTGATAAGCTGTGGATCATTTTCAGCAGCGTGAGTAGTTGTAAAAGGGAGAAGGAAGAAGCCTAGAACAAATACGAATGACCATAGTAACTTTTTCATTGGACACCTCTTTTCTAGAACTCAAAATAGAATGTATCATTATTAGGTATTAAATGGATGGTTACATTATGCAATTGAGTATCTGATTTTTATTATACATGAAGCCATCGCTATAGTGGTGGACTTATATGAGATAGAAAAAAAATCTACTTGTCGCTATGGGCAAGTAGATTCTTGTAAATTATTTTTTTATCAATTTATGAATAATAAAACCAATTGATGCACCAACAATAGCTGGTAAAAGCCAGCCTAAATTTTGTTCATACATTGGCAATGCTTTTAGAATAGTTTCATAAGGTTTAATTTCAACTTTCATTTGTTTTAAGCCATCATATAGACTGACAAGGAAAGTTGGAACGAGCGCTAAAATATAAACAATTTGTCCACCTTTAAAGAAATGATCTGCTAGTGACAAGACCATCAATACCATAGCTAAAGGATAAATGATTAATAAAACAGGTAGTGATGCACTAATTATTGTAGAAAGTCCCACATTTGTAATAGCTGTACTAAAAATAGTAAAGACAACTAAAAACGTTTTATATGAAATTTGAGGGAATAGCTTATGGAAAAATTGTGCATTTGCAGTTAATAAACCAACAGCTGTGGATATACAAGCCAGTAAAATAGTCGCAGACAAAATAATACTTCCAAGGTTTCCAAAGAGCACCTCAGCTGATTTTGCAATAATATTTCCGCCATTATCAGAAATACCGATTGCATTGATACTTGTATTACCAATATGCCCTAGAGAGATATAGACAAAGGATAAACCTATTGCAGCAACGACCCCCGCAAAAATCGTTGTTTTTACTTGTTTTCTCGTATCTTTCATACCCATATCACGCAAGGCCTGTAAAATGACGATACCAAAAACAAGAGCACTTAGAACATCCATCGTTAAGTAACCTTGTACAAAGCCTTCAGCTAAAGGTGACACCTTATAGTTTCCTACGGCTTCTCCTGGTTCACCCATAGGAGAGATGAAACTTTTAACAGCAAGCAATAAAATAACGAAAAGCAGGGCAGGTGTTAAAATTTTACCTACTCGATCAACGAGCTTCGAAGGATTAATAGATAAATATAGAATTAACGTGAAAAACACAATAGATGTGATAAAAAGTGGCGCCCAATGATCTCTCATACCTTCAGAAAGAAATGGCGCAATGCCTATTTCAAAGGACACAGACCCAGTACGTGGTACAGCAAAGAACGGTCCAATTGCTAAGTAGACGATGGAGGTGAAAATCACCCCAAAAGCAGGACTAACACGGTTAGCAAGCAGTTGTAAATCGCCTCCTGCTTTGGCAACAGCAACAATCGCTAACAATGGTAGACCAACACCTGTTATAAGGAAACCAATCATGGCTACAGTGACGTTTTCACCTGCTTGTTGGCCCAATAATGGTGGGAAAATAATATTACCAGCACCCAAGAACAAGGCAAATAGTAGTAATCCTACTGCTAAATTTCCTTTGATGAAATGCAAGATGTTTTTCATAAGTATATTAACTCCTTTAAGATTGAAAAGCTAAAACTTTCTAAAAATTTTAAATACAGAAGTGTATGTTATCATAGGAACACTAATCTTGCAATGAAAACAATATTTCAATATAGTCGGATTTCGTCGTATTCTATAAGTTTCCTATAATGTTTGAAAAATAGTCAGTTTTTCCGATTTTTCATGCAATAGTTATCTAGTATGATAGACACACAAGGGAATATTCTAGCACGAACGGAGGCACTTTGGTATGCAAAAGACAAAAAAATGGAGAATTCTTGTTCTAAGTACTTTAGCAACTTCATTTTTAGCATTACAAACAGCAGAAGCAGCAACATATACTGTACAAAAAGGAGATACTTTAACGAAAATCGCCCAAAATCATCAAGTCACGATTGGGGATATTATGAAGTGGAATAATCTATCGAAAGATACGATTTATGTAGCTCAAAAGCTTGAGATTCCAAAACAATCAACGAATGAGGGAGTAAAGCCCGCCACTCCATCAACATCTGGAAAACCAGCAACTAGTTCTCATACAGTAGCAAAGGGTGACACATTATCAAAAATTGCAAAGCTATATAATGTGACAATTAAGGATATAATGGATTGGAATAAGCTTGAAAAGGACACAATTTTTGTTGGACAAGTACTGAAGCTTTCTTCAGCTGCAGTGATACCCGATGGTGATTCTATACATAATAATGTGACTTCAGGAACGGGCACTCCATCAAAAGTAACAGCGAAAGATCCTACAGCTAATGGACAAGCAATTTATAACAAAACAGTTGAAGTTGCCAATACATTGGTTGGTACACCCTATCTATATGGTGGAAATACACCTGTAGGGCTTGATTGCAGTGGCTTTATTTTTTATGCCTTCAATCAAGGTGGTTTAAAAATAGGAAGAGCAAGCAGTGAGGGCTATTTTTACGGTAATACTACTCATGTAGAAAATCCAGTACCTGGCGATTTAGTGTTCTTTGAGAATACGTATAAAGAAGGTATTTCTCATATGGGAATTTATCTCGGTGATAATAAATTCATTCATGCGGGTACAGATGGTGTAGAAGTTTCGGATGTTACGTACTCTTACTGGTCTTCTAAATTAGTAGCCTACAAACGTTTTGATAGTGTGAAATAAAAAGTAGCGATTTTTGTCTGGGCAAAAATCGCTTTTAACAAAACCCCCTTTCTTCTAAAACAGAAAGGGGGTTTTAGGTTATTGTGTTACACGCGCTGTCCAACGAGAGAGGTCAGCACCTTTTGGATTTACTAATTGGGCAGGGAAAATAAATGTCCATGGCTTTGTTGAATTAGGCTGAACTGTTAAGATAGGATCCATTTTAAATGAACCTTTTGCTATTTGTTTTCCTCTCGCATCAATAATCTCAAGAGGTAGTTGTTCCAAGTTTATAGCCTTATTATGACCATTACGAATAAATATAGAGACATTTAAGCTGCCATTATTCATAAATTTAGCTTGCAAACCTGTAAAGTTTACTTCAGTTTCCCCTAATTTAGGTAAAGATTTAACAATTTTGGCAAGTTCCTCTTTTTGTTCTGCTGGTAACTGTTCTTCCCAGGTAGGGTCTAATTCTAGTTGATGGTCACGTAATGATACTAGATTAAAAGCCAATTTCCAGCCTTCCTCTGGTATCTCATCAATTTTAATAGCTGACTTTTCAAATTCAAATACCCATGGGCGAGCACTTTTCGCAGGGATTGTACCAAGTGCTTTAAAATCAAATTTTTTAGAAGCTACAAGCTTATCGTTTTTATCCATGATAAAAAGTTCGATTTCACCAAGTTCAATGGCTTCAGAAAGCGAAGAACGGAAAAATGCTCGTACTTGCCATTTTCCAGAGCGATCCTCATCAATACTAATTGAAGAAAGAGATAATTGATTTGGTTTTAATGGTTCTAGCTCATTAGCAAGGAAGTTAAAGATGTATTTTTGCTCCTGAGGTACATCCCAATCTGGGTGGAAAGAAAGTTTTGTTTCAATAATATCCTCATTACTGTCATGTGAAGAAGTGTTTCCTAGTAAGTCCTTTGAGTCAATAGTATTTTCTTGACCAACTTTGTCTGATTTTTTAAAGAATGAAAATAAGCCCATTATTTATTGCTCCTCCTGTTGCGCTTCGATTGTTTTCATAAATCCAATAATTTCTATAATGATCGTACGGCGTAATTCTTGAAAGTTTTTAGCGAATAATTCTAAGCCTTCTCGTTGATAAATACGCATAGGATCTTCTTGTTGATAGTGGCGAAGTCCAATTCCTTCTTTTAAGTGAGCCATAGACTCTAAGTGCTTAATCCAACCACTATCTAAGTTGCTTAACATGATCTGAGGGATGACATCTATTACTTGTTCATTTTGAGCAAACGTATTCATTTTTGCAGTTAACTCATCTACAGGGGCTTGTAGGGAGTCTAAAATAGGTATAACCTTTCCAACTTCTCTATCAATTGTAATAGGAGATAGGAAGAGACTATTTAAAGTTGCCTCTATACCATCATAGTCCCATTCAAACGGTGGAATATCATCAGGTGTAGCATCACGAACTGCAAAGTCTACTGTTTCATATAACATTTGCTTTAATTGATCTAATAAATCTTCTCCACCTAAAATTTTGTCACGAAGTCCATAAAGAACGGTACGTTGGTCATTGATAACATCGTCTAATTTTAGGTTATATTCTCGCATGCCATATTGGGAACCTTCAACGATACGTTGTGTTCGGTCAATAAGCTCTTGAACCTCTTTATTTTGAATAATACCCTTATCATCTACAATCATTTTTGCAGAGAATTTTTCTACTTCTTCTTTTGCGTAACGGCGGAACATATCATCTTCAATAGAGAGAATGAAGCGGCTTTCACCTACATCACCTTGACGGCCTGAACGCCCACGTAGCTGATTGTCTACACGACGGCTCTCATGCTTTTCTGTCCCAATTACATATAAACCACCAAGCTCGTATACACCATCACCTAACATGATATCTGTACCGCGACCAGCCATGTTTGTCGCTACCGTAATACGACCCTTTTGACCTGCCTGTGAAATAAGCTCAACTTCTTGTTCAACTGTTTTTGCATTAAGTAATTGGAAGGTTAATTTTTCCTTTTTCAGATAGTCAGCTACAGTTTCAGACTGTAAAATCGATGTTGTCCCAATTAGAATTGGCTGGCCTTTTTCATGACGTTTTTTAACCTCAGCAGCAACATACTTATATTTTGCTTCCTGTGTGCTAAAAATAAGATCAGGCTGATCAATACGCTGACGCGGACGGTTTGTTGGAATTTGCACAACTTCCATGCCGTACACTTCACGAATTTCTTTTTCCTGTGTTTTCGCTGTACCCGTCATCCCAGAAAGCCTTGGATACATACGGAAATAGTTTTGAATTGTGACCTGGGCCATTGATTTATTTTCATCTGTAATCGTTACGCCTTCTTTCGCTTCAATCGCTTGATGTAAGCCATCAGAAAGTGAACGACCTTCTAAAATACGACCTGTAAACATATCAACAAGCTCGATTTTGTCTTCTTTGACAATGTAATCAACATCGCGCTTAAACATAACATGTGCACGTACTGCTTGGATTACGTAATGGAAGAGTGTTTGGTGTTCTAAGTCATATAAATTATCGATATTGAAGGCAGCCTCAACCTTTTCAATACCTTTATCCGTTAGAGAAGTAGCCTTTGTTTCATCGTCAAAGTCATAATCTTCATCTTTCTTGAAGCGTTTCGCTAACATAGCAGCAATGCGGTGTAATTCATCATTAGAAGGCATTTTACCTGCGATAATTAAAGGTGTTTTAGCTTCGTCGATTAATACACTATCTACTTCATCGATAATAGCGAAGTGATAAGGACGTTGTACTTTATCTGCTAAGCTATAAGCCATATTGTCACGTAGATAATCGAAGCCAAACTCAGTACCCACACCGTATGTAATATCTGCGTTATAGGCTTCTTTCTTTTCACCAGGTTCCATCATCGGTACATTTAAACCCACAGTTAAGCCAAGGAAACGATGGATTTGACCAACAAGCTCATAGTCACGCTTTGCTAGGTAATCATTAACCGTGATGACATGAACACCTTTACCTTCTAATGCACGCACATAAGAGGGAAGGGAGGCAACTAGAGTTTTACCTTCACCTGTTGGCATTTCAGCAATATTACCTTCTGTTAATACTAGACCACCGATAAGCTGCACATCAAAATGACGCATTCCTAATACACGCTTTGAGGCTTCGCGTACAACAGCAAATGCGTCCGGGATAATCGATGTAAGAGGCTCACCTTGTTCTAATTGCTCTTTGAAAATAAAAGTCATTTCTCGTAATTCGGCATCTGACTTGTTAACATATTTTTCTTCAAGATTATTAATTTGATCTACTATTTTGTAGTAGCGTTTTAATTGACGAGCACTAGTTTGCTCTTTATTACTTTTGAAAATTGAGAACATGAAATATACGCTCCTTTAATGTTGTCTAAATGCTAGACACACCATTATTCTATCAAATTTTACTTATGGTGACTACAATTGACTATATAGGAATCTATTAATGCTAAAATGTACAAAATATTTGTGAAATCGTGGAAAATGTTTAGAAAAAGTATATTTCAATGCTTGTTCATGCTATAATCAATTTGGATTTCAATGTAGATTATTTATTTGAGGAGGAGAGACATGCTTTACGTGTCTTTAATAGCAGCGTTTGTTGCATCCATTTTGTTAACTCCATTAGTGAAACGTTTAGCGTTTAGAATAGGTGCAGTTGATGCACCAAACTATCGAAAAGTACATGCTCGAATTATGCCAAGACTTGGCGGTTTAGCCATTTTCCTTGCCTTTATTATTGGCGTGACGATTTTATACTCATTTTTAGTTCATACAAAACATGGTAGTAATGAGGCTTTATTAGCTATCATTATTGGTGCTTGTATAATTGTAATCACAGGTGTTATTGATGATATGCGTGAGATTTCTGCGAAAGCAAAAATGCTTGGTCAGCTAGTTGCTGCACTGATTGTTGTTTTTGTAGGTGGTATTGAAATTGAAATGGTTAATCTACCGTTCTTAGGTACATTAGACTTTGGTTTATTGAGTATTCCATTAACGATCATTTGGATTATCGGTATTACGAATGCCATTAATTTAATCGACGGCCTTGATGGTCTAGCTGCAGGTGTTTCTACGATTGCACTGATTACATTAGCTGTCATGGCATTTATCATGAGCAATGTGTTTGTTTTAGCGTTAGCAGCCATTTTAGCTGTAGCTTCACTTGGTTTCTTATTTTATAATTTCCACCCAGCAAAAATCTTTATGGGTGATACAGGGGCATTGTTCCTAGGATTTATGATCTCTGTGTTAGCGTTACTTGGTTTTAAAAATATTACATTCGTAGCTTTAATCATCCCAATTATTATCCTTGGTGTTCCGATTTCTGATACATTTTTTGCGATTGTTCGTCGTGTTCGCATGAAAAAGAAATGGTCTGACCCAGATAAATCACATCTACACCATCGATTACTTGATATGGGCTTTACACATCGACAAACAGTCCTAATTATTTACGGAATTGCAGTAATGTTTGGATTAGCAGCTATCATTTTCTCTATGGCAAAGGTTTGGGGAGCTATATTACTTGTAGCGGTCATCCTAACAGCTATTGAAATCTTTGTAGAGGTCATCGGATTGGCTGGTAAAAACTATAAACCATTATTAAATTTTGTACGGATATTTAGTAAATAAAATATAAGCAATCATACAATTTGTATGATTGCTTTTTTGTTGTTAAATAGGGTTACCATTAAAGTCATTTGACACTGAGAAACTCTTTTAAACCGATTATATATAGGGAATGGAATAGAAGGTAAACTTAAATAAGCTTGTTTATCGATTACTAGGAGGGGTAAATGAAAAGGGTAGTCAATCAATGGAAAAGCCACATAAAAAGACCATAGACAAGTTGTTTGTCTATGGTCTGAAAGGTCTATTCAGTAACTGAATTGTCATCGCTGCTAGCAGCACTATCTGTTCCAGTATTGCCACTTGTTAGGCTCGATGATTGTTCATTTAGGCCAAGATGGTTTTTGAAAATCTCCTTTGTTTCTTCAACAGAATCTTGATTTAACTGGTAATAATAAATACCAGTAGATGTATCATCCGTGCCATCTAATGTTAAGGAATCGATACGTGGTGCGCCTTTTGATAAATAAGATAAGAAGGACTTCATTTCAGTGAATGTCATATCTGTTTTCATATTATCACCAAGAGCTTTAATGACATCATCATATTTCGTAACAGACTTAACAGAAGCGACTTTTTTAATAATCGAAGTAAGAATTTCCTGTTGACGTTTACCACGCTCAATATCACTATCTTGTTTACGCGTTCTTGCAAGGGCAAGGGCCTGACTACCATTTAAATGCTGTAAGCCGGGCTGTAAGTTAATTGTAAACTTATCAAACTCATCTAATTCATGTAAAGCATAAGGTACTTCAGCTTCAATACCACCTAAAGCATCGACTACATCAATAAAGGCATTGAAATTCATACGTACATAGTAATTGATAGGAATATCAAATAGTTCCTCTACTGTTTCAATAGTAGTAAGCGTTCCACCCATAGCATGTGCGTGAGTAATTTTATCTTTATAACCTACTTTAGGAATATAAACATATGAATCTCGAGGAATGCTTAGCATTTTAATTGTATGGGTTTTATTATTTAATGTAGCTAAAACGAGTGCATCGGAGCGTGAATGATCCGAACCTTGCCCTCGATTGTCACTATCATCAACACCTACAAATAAAATAGAGACATTGTCTTGTACAGGCTCTACTTTCTCTACACGTTGCGTTGAAACCTCTCGACCTTCTAACTCCTCATATGCTGAGTCTGCAGCATGCTCTACCTGTTTTGTAAGGTAAACAGCATAAGCCGTTACACAAATCACCAAGCTTGCAACAAGGAGTAGTGTAACTTTTATAATTAATGAAGCTTTAGAAGACCTCTTTTTAGTCGGACTAATAGATCTTTTTTTCATAATAAATATATTCTCCTCTAATTATTGGGAATAATAATGCGATAAAGCTAAATTTTATTCAATTTTAACTAAGTAATTGTGTGGACAATAAAATAGCTTAACAAAAAAATTATACTATGCATATTTAGTTTCGACAATTAAAACTATTTAATTGACAATAAATTCTACAAATTGAGCATCTTCGAAAGTGATGGTAGCCTGTCCATTTGTCATTTCTGTTATCCAACTTCGGAACTGTTCTTCTTCCTCTTTTAGCACAGAAACAATGATTTCAACACCCTCCAAATAACGTATTTCCTCTAAAGAATATGATGAACTTCTTATTTCATTTTCGACTTTTCCTAGCCATGTATAATCAATAGCTACTTTCATGAAATGATGCAATTTACGTTCAACTATCTGTGCAGCAATTAATCCCTCTGTAGTTGCTTTTCCATAAGCACGAATAAGACCACCACCACCGAGCTTAATGCCTCCAAAATAGCGGGTCACAACAACGACCGTATCTTTTAATCCTTGTTTTTTTAAGACCTCTAACATAGGGACGCCTGCAGTACCACTAGGTTCCCCATCATCATTTGCCTTTTGAATATGATCATGCTCTCCAATAATATATGCGGAGCAGTTATGTGTTGCATTATGATGCAATTTTTTTATACCATCTATAAAAGAAATTGCATCCTCTTCCGTTTCTGCACGTTCTATATAAGTGAGAAAGCGAGATTTGGAAATGACAATTTCGCTTTCACCATATCCTTTTACTGTTAAATAGTTTTCTCTCATTCGTATCAATCTCCTTTTAACTAGAGTTCTATTCTATAATTTTCATGAAGAAAAAGCATTAAATTTTAGCATGGTAATGCTATAATAGGTGTAGACTATGGAATATGTGATTTTAGTCTATTAAATTAGTAAGTAATCATAAGACATTAGACTGGGGAGTATACTATGTTTTCAAATGATACCTTCGATTTAAAGTCGCTTGATGACATTTTTAATCGGATGTTAGATACAATCATGAGCTCAAAGGATGATATCTTTATTATAAGTGAACAAAGCCGCAGAAGCTTTGAAGATATGCAAAAAGAGTTGGAAATTGTTCGAAAACAAATATCAATCGTAATTGATGATGGCGATGCATTGGAAAAAAGTACGCAGCTTGCTAAGCAACGACTTGTGCTAGTGAGTAAAGCTTTTGATAATTATACCGAAGAACAAGTTAGAGAAGCATATGAAACTGCACATGATTTTCAAGTAAAGCTCTCCGTTATTAGAACACAAGAAAAACAGCTACGGGATAAAAGAGATGATCTAGAGAGAAGATTAAGAGGATTACTCGATACGATTGAACGTGCTGATCATATTGTTAATCAGGTAAATGTCGTTTTGAATTACTTAACTTCAGATTTAAGAAATGTTGGTTTAGCCCTTGAACAAGCAAAAATGAAACAGGATTTTGGGATACGTATTATTGCAGCTCAAGAGGAAGAACGTAAGCGTTTATCAAGAGAAATTCACGATGGACCTGCTCAGATGCTTGCAAATGTCCTTATGCGCACGGATTTAATAGATAGAACGTATCGTGAAAAAGGTATTGAAAAGGCTTTGGCTGAAATTGCCGATTTAAAGAAAACGGTACGTAATGCTTTATCTGAGGTGCGACGTATTATTTATGATCTACGACCAATGGCACTTGATGATTTGGGAATTATTCCGACATTAAAGAAGTATTTATCGACAGTGACTGAATATAATCCAGGTGTTGAAATTCATTTCCAATCGAGAAGTACAGAAAAACGTATACCTTCAAATTATGAAGTATCCATTTTCCGATTAGTACAAGAATGTGTAACAAATGCCATGAAGCATGGTAAGTGTAAAGACATTTGGGTAAAGCTTGAATGGTTAAAAGATGCCGTCAACATTGTTGTAAAAGATGATGGCATAGGCTTTGACCCACAAGTAGTGAAAGATCATTCCTTTGGAATATTAGGAATGAAAGAACGGATTGAAATATTAAATGGTACTATCACCATTAGTAGTGAAATCAATCGAGGTACGACGGTGTTATTTAAAATACCGTTAAAAACTGAATGATGTAATTGTTGCAGAAATTTAGGGGGTAAAGGACAAATGACAAAGATTATTATTGTAGACGATCACCAGCTATTCCGCGAAGGAGTAAAACGCATTTTAGATTTTGAAGATACGTTTGATGTAGTAGCTGAAGGTGATGATGGTACAGATGTGGTTACGTTATACGCTGAAAACGAACCAGACGTAGTACTTATGGATATTAACATGCCAGGCAAAAACGGAGTAGAAGCAACGGCAGAGTTAATTACTGAATTTCCAGATGCAAAAGTGATTATGCTGTCTATACATGATGATGAAACATATGTTACACATGCATTAAAATCAGGTGCTCTTGGCTATATGTTAAAAGAGATGGATGCAGATGAAATCGTTGAGGCGATTAAAGTTGTTGCCAACGGCGGTTCTTATTTACATCCAAAAGTAACGAAAAACCTAGTAGCAGAATTTAAACGACTTTCAGAACATGAAAATAAAGGAAACTTCCATCAAACTGAAATTCGTCGTCCATTCCATTTGCTAACTAAGCGTGAATGTGAAGTATTACAATTATTAACAGATGGTCAATCAAACCGTACAATCGGTGAGACACTGTTTATCTCTGAAAAAACAGTTAAAAACCACGTATCAAGTATTCTACAAAAAATGAATGTGAATGACCGTACACAAGCAGTTGTAACAGCCATTAAAAATGGTTGGGTTGAAGTACGCTAATTGCTAAAACTGTTTTTAAAAGCTACTTTTTTGAAGTAGTTTTTAAAACAGTTTTTTATTGTTTTTTGGTAATAATTTGTATTGAACTTACTTGATGAAGAATAGGTCATTCACAATTTTGTAACATTACTTTTCATTAGTATTAATATGGTAACTAGCAATTCATGCAACATTTTACAGCCTAATGCGTCATAAGGAAGATGTAGCACTTAAATGTTGAAAATGCACAACAAAATTCCTACGAAAGCATTTATATGCTACAATATGCGCGGGAGGTTTTTTGATGTTAAAGAAAAGTTTTCTAGCAGTTCTAATCTTATTAGTGTTAACTGCCTGTGGTAATAAAGATGAAAAGATGAGTGATGAAGAACGAGATAAAGTAATAGAGGATGGTACAGTTGGCTTTGAAATGATGGGTGGAAACGTAGAAAAGGCTGATAATGTACCAGCGGAAGATGAAAAGGCGATTTTAGCATCTTTTGATGAGTATATTGCTGCATTAAATGCTGAAGAAATTGATCGTTATATGAATACAATCTCGAAAAATCCAAAGGGTTTTAAATACGATGAAGAAAAAACATATGCATCAGAAGTATTTGATCAATTTGATATTAAGCGTGAAGTAGAAAATGTAACAATTGCAAAGTATGAATCAGAAGAGGCGCAAGTATTTGCCAACATGAAAATGCACTCACTTCAGCTTGAGACAAATGTCGAACATGAAAGTGCAGGACGTCAGGTAACAGTCTTTGTGAAAGAGGACAATGATTGGAAAGTGACGAGTGTCTTTTATATTGGCGATGACTCACAGTCAAGTACAGGAAATTAACAGAAGCTATCTTCATTCAACATAACAATTGAGTGAAGATATGCCTATTATACATAGACAATGAATGTGAAATGGAAGCTAGCTTACTAGCATAACTCTAGAAGGGCGAGAACGGGAATCCGAAGTTCGTCATTCATTTCACATTCATTTCTTTTTGTTTTCGTAATATATGCAAAAGCGACAGTAACAACAACGAACAACAATTGCACCAAGTAGAAATAGATTGTAAACTAAGAATTATAGGAGAGTGGACATGGATGAGGACGGCAATCGTAACAGATAGTACTGCATATATTACAGCTGAGGAACGTGCACGCTTAAACATTCACATGATACCTTTAAGTGTTAATATCTCAGGTCAATTATTTGCAGAAGAAGTAGATATCACAGCATCTGAATTTTATGATAAGGTGCGCGGAGCTAAAGAATTTCCCAAAACAACACAGCCTCCAATCGGAGAATTTGTCGCTCTTTTTGATGAGCTAGCAAAAGATTACGATGAGATTATTTCCATCCATTTATCGAGTGGTATTAGTGGAACATACCAAGGTGCAGTACAGGCCGGTGAAATGGTGGAAGGCATTGATGTTTATGCCTTTGACAGTGAAATATCCTGTGCTGTTCAAGGCTTTTACGTATTAAGGGCAGCGGAAATGGCGAAAGAGGGCCATTCAGCAAAAGACATACTTGCAGCATTAGCGGACATGCAGCAGTCTATTCGTGCTTACTTCATTGTAGACGACTTAGCACATTTACAGCGTGGTGGGCGTTTATCTTCTGCGGCAGCATTAATCGGTGGTTTATTGCAAGTAAAACCTGTTTTACATTTTGTGGATAAGGTAATTGTACCTTTCGAAAAAATCCGAACACGTAAAAAGGCATTAAAGCGTGCGGAAGAATTGCTAGCAGAGGATGCCAAAAAGTATGCAGCGATGGACGCTGTTGTCATTCACGGGAATTGCCCTGCCGAAGCGCAAGAATGGCTAGAGCAATTAGCCGCAACGTACCCGAACGTAAACTTTAAACTAAGCTATTTCGGTCCTGTTATTGGTACCCATTTAGGTGAAGGATCGATGGGATTAGGATGGACAAAAAAATAACGAATTGGGAGAAGTCTCTACAGCAAAAGTAGAGGCTTTTTTCTATGAAAGGGGAGGTTTTAATGAGATATAGGGGTTGGCTGTTGCCCCCAGCATTACGTGATTTTCATGAAGGTCGCATTTGGTTAAAAGAACATTCGCCATTTTCATCTGAAGATATTGAGAAAGCAATACAGCGAAAATACGTCAATATAATAGAAGGAATTCAAATAAAGCCAGTTATGAAATGCAATCGTTGTCACAATACAGACCCACACTTATTCACAAAATTCGATTGCTCAAAATGTCAGCAACAATGTGTCTACTGCCGACACTGTATTAAGATGGGGAGAGTCAGTAGCTGTACACAATTGATGATTTGGACAGGTCCCAAGGCGATAAAAATTAACAAGCATTCATTAAAATGGACCGGGCAATACACCGAACTCCAGCAACGGGCTGCTAATGAAACCTTGGCAAGTGTGAAAGCAAAACGCTCGCATTTAATACATGCAGTTTGCGGTGCAGGCAAAACAGAGCTACTTTTCCCATCTGTGTATGATGCATTAAAGAGAGGGCTTCGTATTTGTATTGCTACACCACGGACAGATGTAGTGTTAGAACTGTATCCACGCTTTCAACGGGCTTTTCCTGAAACAGTTATTCATGCTTTATACGGTGGAGTACCTTACCAAAATGGCTATGCACAGCTTGTTATAGCAACAACCCATCAGCTCTACCGATTTGATAAGGCATTTGATGTCATTATTGTAGATGAGGCAGATGCTTTTCCTTATACATTTGATGAAACTCTACAAAGAGCAGTAGAAAAGGCTAAAAAGGAAAATGCTCCTCTGGTATTTGTGACAGCAACCCCATCAGCATCATTACTCCATACTTTCCAGCAAGAAAGCCACTCTTTTATTCCAAAACGCTATCATAATCATCCATTACCAGTTCCACAAGTTCGTTCTTTATGGAGCTATAATAAATGCTTTATGCGAGGTAAAGTCCCTAAAAGGTTAAAAAAGTGGGTGGAGGAGCGCTTATGCCAAAAGGAACCCTTTTTACTATTTTTCCCGACAATTGACTTAATGAAACGTGCAATACCTCTTGTTCAAGAGTTAAATGAAGGCATATTAGCTGTACATGCAGCTGACCCTGAGCGGAAGGAGAAGGTGTTAAAGCTACGAAATAAAGAAGTTCCCGGCTTATTAACCACTACGATATTAGAAAGAGGCATTACAATCAGCAATGTACAGGTGGCTGTTATTGGAGCAGAATCATTGATTTTTACCGCCAATGCCCTCATTCAGATTGCAGGCCGAGTTGGACGAGATGTTCAATTTCCTGATGGGGACGTCCTATTTTTTCATCACGGCATCACGGCAGAGATAGATGAGGCATGCGCAAAAATTCAATTTTATAATAAGAAGGGATTTTCTGAATGAATAAAATAGAATCTCATTGTTTAATATGTACCCAGCCGTTAAAAATAACCATTTCCTGGAAAATGATTGTAACCAAGCAATTCTCGCCGACTATATGTGAAAGTTGTGCCGCTCGTTTTGAACCTTCTCAATCTGCTACATCTCTTTATCAATATAATGAGGCGATGAAGGATTACTTACACCAGTTAAAGTTTCTTCAAGATGTGGCTCTTGCCAAGGTATTTCGTCAGGAGCTCTATGATCGTCTCAATAGAGAAAAAGCGATTATTCTCCCCATTCCAATGCATCCTTTCAAGCAGCAGGAGCGTACTTTCTCGCATACTGATGAACTATTAAAGGCAGCGCATATTCCTTTTATGCAATTATTAGAAAAGACAACGACAGAAACACAAAGCTCCAAAAATAGAGAGCAGCGTCTACATGTAGCTCCACTTTTTCGCTTAAAGGAGGATGCACAAGTCGAACATAAAAATTATCTTCTTTTTGACGATATAAAAACCACAGGGACGACTCTAGAGCATGCTACAACTGTTTTAATGCAGGCGGGTGCTAAAAATGTCCAATACTTCACATTAATTGAAGGATGAAAATACCAATACATTATGTATAATAGTTAATGAGACAGCATTCGTAGATAAATTTGCTAGAAAGAGGAGGAAAGGCCAATGGCAGAGGTTCGTAATTGTCCGAAATGTAATGAGTTTTTTAATTATACAGGAGTCCGAGAAGTGTGTCATAAGTGTGCACAATCAGAGGAGGAGCTTTATCAAATCGTTTATCGTTTCTTACGTAAACGTGAAAACCGTGCGGCAACTGTAGAACGTATTGTAGAAGCCACGGGAGCAGATAAAGACTTACTATTTAAATGGGTCCGTAAAGGCCGTTTACAGCCAGCAATGTTCCCTAACCTTGGCTACCCATGTGATAACTGCGGTCATCTCACGACGACAGGAAAGCTCTGCTCGAAATGTCAAGATGAATTAAAAGCAGACTTACGGACATTTGAAGCTGCCAAAGAGTTTCGTCAAAGTGTCGAAGAACGTGAGAGAGTAACCTATCACTCAGAGCGTAAACGTTAATTACTCCAAGTGTGTTAATTTTAAACAAAATTAGCACACTTTTTTCTATGTGAAAACTTAACATTATGTGAGACAATCCGAAATAATAGTAAGATAGGATTTAGAGATGGGGGGTATTGAAATGAAAATTACATCTTATGGAGTTAATGCAGTAAACGCCTATAAAAACCAAGTACGTAATGTGAAATCAAATACAAACAAGGCATCTTTCGCCGATAAAATTGAAATTTCAAAGGCTGCACAAGAAATGCGAGGTGTTTCAACATACAGTTCGGAGCGAGCAGATCATGTTCAACAGTTGAAAAAGGATATTGCTTCTGGAGAATACAAAGTAGATGCGCGTAAAGTGGCAGAGGATATGCTGAAATATTATCGTTTCTAGGGAATAGCAGAAAGGGTGTATAACGATATGTCTGTAGAAGCAATTAGTTCTACACTAACAATGCTAGAGAGAATGCATAAAAGCTTACTCGAACTAGCCTTTAAAAAAACAGAAATTATTAAAGCTGGCGATATCGAAGCGCTAGACCAATTGCTCAAGGATGAGCAAGCGCACGTAGCAGCCATCGATAAGCTCGAGCAACAGCGTCAGAAACAGGTAACGGACTACCTTGAAGCAAAGGGACTTGCTTCATCTGACAAAACAACTGTCGCGGATGTCATCGAGGCTGCTGAACAACAAGCTGAAAAAGCAACACTATCAGCAGTTCGCGAACGTTTAATGCAAATTATCAATGACCTACGAAAACAAAATGATTTAAATCAAAAACTCGTTTTCCAATCCTTACAAATCGTCAACCTAACATTAGATGCAGTAAGACCACGTGCAGAGCAAATGAACTATTCCAGCAATGAGGTCCGTGGCACAAACAATATAGCTAAAAAATCATATTTCGATTCACAAGCATAACAAAGGAGGAAAAAACATGCGCTCAACATTTATGGGCTTAGAAGCAAGTAAACGTGGCCTCTTCACACAGCAAACTGCTTTATATACAACAGGTCACAATATTTCCAACGCCAACACACTAGGGTACTCTCGTCAACGAGTTAATATGCAAGCTACACCAGGTTTCCCAACTGCTGGTTTAAATTCACCTTACTATCCTGGCCATCTAGGGACTGGTGTCGAAGCAACATCTATCCAACGTATTCGTGATGAGTTTATTGATCGCCAGTATCGTCAAGAAACAAACAAGCTGGGGTATTGGGAATCTCGTTCAAACGCTATTTCACAAATGGAAGATATCCTTGATGAACCATCCCAATTTGGTTTGAATGCAGCGTTAGAGCAATTCTGGAAAGGGCTAGAGGATGTTAGTACGAATCCAGAGAATGCATCGTCACGAAGAGTAGCTATCGAACGTGCTACCCACCTTGCAGAATCCTTTAATTATATGGATACACAGTTAAAAACGATTCAAGGTAATTTAGGGAATGAAATCAATGTTGCTACAGACCGAATTAATTCTCTTTTACGACAGATTGCTGCAATTAATAAACAAGTGCAAGAAGTAGAACCAAATGGACTTGTACCAAATGATTTATACGATGCACGAGATGTATTAATTGATGAACTAAATAGTTACATCCCTATTTCGATTGAACGTGTTCCTTCAGGTGGTAATGCTAGTAATGTAGCGGAAGGAAGTATAACAATCTCTTTTAAATCATATTCAACAGGCGACCCGATTGTACTTGTTAACGGCAAAAACTACGTTGCAATGAATACAACTGGTGAAAAATCTAGCCCTATTGATAGCAATGATTTGACTAACGTATTTAAGCAAATTGAAATTTCCAACTTAGATGATCCACCAACAAAACCAGTAGCTGGTGCAGGAGTTAAAACGATTAAGCATAATGACCTTGAACCAGGAAAAGGAAAGTTACTATCTTTAATTAATTCATATGGTTATGGTGAATATGATGCAAGTGGTGTTTTGATTAGTGAAAAAGGATACTATCTAGAAACATTAGCCGACCTAAATAAACTAGCTAGCACCTTTGCTAATACATTTAATGAAGTACATAAAGGTGGCTTTGATTTAAATGGAGATGCTGGAGTTGCATTTTTCACTGGTGATGGCGGGACGCCAGAAAAGTTTACAGCTGGGAATATTAAAGTAAATGAAGTTTTGAAAAAAAATTCGTCCTTATTAGCAGCATCATCTGTAAAAGGTGAAGAAGGAAATGGTAAATGGGCTATTGAACTTGCAAATCTCCAATCCAAATCAATTGGCGCAGGTGGGCTAACGATTACAGTTGGTGCAAACACTATAGTAGTTCCACCCTCAACAGAACACCTAGATGGTGCGACATTTAACACTTTCTATCAAGGCATGATAGGAAAGTTGGGAACTGACGGTGAAGAGGCTTATCGATTAAACAAAACGTCTGAAAGCTTATTGTTAACACTTTCTAATAATCGTGATGCGGTAAGTTCGGTGTCATTAGATGAAGAGATGACAAATATGATTACGTTCCAACAGGCTTATAACGCAAATGCACGGATGATCACAGTCGTAGATGAAACATTAGATAAGATTATTAATGGCATGGGCCGTGTAGGATTATAAATATTTATTAGAAAGGGGTTTTTATAAAAATGCGTGTTACGCAATCTATGTTATCTAATAACATGTTATTAAACTTAAATAGAAGTTACGGAAAGATGTCAAAGTTGCAAGATCAACTGAATTCGGGTTCAAAAATTACTAGACCTTCAGATGACCCTGTTATTGCTGTAAAAGGGATGGGCTATCGTCGAGATTTAGGTAAAGTTGAACAATATACACGTAATATGAATGAAGTCAATAACTGGCTAGATGCTTCTGATGAATCATTAAATCAAGTAGGGGAGCAAATGAAGCGTGTTCGAGAGTTAGTAATTCAGGCAGCTAGTGGAACGAATTCTATTGACGAACGTGAAAAAATCAAAACAGAGATAGATCAAATTCGCAAGCACCTACAAGAAGTAGGTAATACGAAAATTGCTGATAGATACATTTTCAGCGGAACAAATACTGGAAAAGCATTATTTGGACCAGATACAGATGCAAATGGCAATAAAACGATAAATGCTGACTATACAAATTTGGTGAATAATACGGTTATTACTACAGGAGCAACAGCAGATCAAAAAGTAAATGCTCCGAATGGTGAAGTGAAAATAGAAATCTATGACGATCTTCAAATACAGGTTAATACACCTGGTGCTGATTTATTTGGGAATTTAGATGCATTGATGGGGAAAATATCAGATCTTTTAGATCCTAAACGAAGTCCTTTAGCAACAAGTGAAGAGATTAGTAGTGCATTAGGAGGATTCTCCTCCACTAGTACTTCTGATGATATTACAACTTTACACAATAAAGTGTTAGAGGCTCAGGCCGATATTGGTGCTCGTCAAAATCGTGTTGAAATGATGGAGAATCGTCTATCCATCCGTGAGATAAGTGTTACCAAACAATTATCAAATAACGAAGATGTAGACTATTCTAAGGCTATTACAGAGCTGGTTACCAGTGAATCCATTCACCAAGCAGCACTTTCCGTAGGGGCTAAAATTATTCAACAAACACTAGTAGATTTTATTCGATAAACCTACAGCTTATATTTTGTAACAAATACAATTACTCAACAAATACTTTAAGGCGTTTGAACACTATGTTCAGACGCTTTTTTGAAAGAGAGGGTTAAATGATGAGGTTTCCACAAATTCAAATCACAGCAAAAGACATTCAAATGGATTGGAACATACAAGAACCAGTACAACGAATTCAACAACCAAGAGCTGAGCAAAGTATATCTCAGCCAGCTGCAATTCTGGAGATTCATACAACCAAAAGTGACTTGAAAATTGATTCCTCGCAAGCTAGACGTGATATCGGAATGTTAACTACGAAAGAATCAATAGAGAAATATGCTCAAGCCGGGAGAGAAGGTAACCTCAAAGGAATTGCAAGGAGGGTGCAAGAGGGGTATCAAATGATGAATGGAGCAGGTAAGGACCAGGGGCGTTCTGTCATGCAAAGTATTGCGAAGCAAAATACAGGTCCAAAACGTCCAGGTCCCTATAACATAAAATTTGTGCCATCAGTAGGATCTGTGAAAATTGACTATACCCCAGGTACTACAGATGTAAACATTACACGTCAAGAACCTAAAATTGACACTAAGGTGAACAAGCCTATCCATGAATATACACCTGGTAAGGTAACTGGTACAATGTTACAAAGACCATCTGTAACGATTGATGTTATAAGTTAAAGGAGAATTTATATGCAAATCCAAACAAAATTATTAGGCGAAGTAGTAATTGATGAAAAAGAGATTTTAACTTTTGAACGTGGATTGCCTGGTTTTCCAACTGAAAAAAGATTTGTTTTATTACCAATAGATTCTGAGCTTCCTATAGCCATTCTGCAATCAATAAACGATGCTAGTATTGGATTTGTTATTGCCTACCCATATACATTTAAAACTGACTATGCTTTTGATATAAGTGAGGAAGATATTGCTGATTTACAGATTGAAAGTGAAGAAGATGTTGTTACATATGCCATTGTCACATTGAAAGATTCTCTTAATAAATCAACTATGAATTTACTAGCACCAATTATTATTAATATAAAAAAGAAACTTGGGAAGCAAATAGTACTAAACGATAACCATACTTATCCACTACACTTTCCATTTTCTAAAAATGAGGTGTAAATAAATGCTCGTATTATCTCGAAAAAAAGATGAATCTATTATGATTAATAATGATATAGAAATTAAAATCCTATCTATTGATGGTGAGCAGATAAAAATTGGAATTGTGGCTCCGAAAAATGTTAAAGTTCATCGTTCTGAAATTTTTGAGGCTATTCAGGCAGAAAATCATGCATCATTAAATATAGAGGCAAGTATTCTTCAGGGAATTACAAAAAGTAATTCCTCGGAAAAAAAATAAAACTTTCTATAAAAAACTATTAAACTATCCAAAACTTATACGATATAAACTATGTAACAGCGAAACACTAACGTGATTCAAAAGTTACATACTATACTTCACACGGATGTGAAGTAAAAAATACAATTCAAGGAGGAATTCTATTATGAGAATTCAACATAACATTGCTGCGTTAAATACGCACCGTAACCTAGGTTTCAACAACACGCAATCAGCGAAAAACCTAGAAAAATTATCTTCAGGATACAAAATCAACCGTGCTGGCGATGACGCTGCTGGTCTTTCTATCTCTGAAAAAATGCGTTCTCAAATCCGTGGTCTTGATATGGCAACTAAAAACTCTCAAGACGGTATCTCTTTAATCCAAACTGCTGAGGGTGCACTAAGTGAAACTCACTCAATCCTACAACGTATGCGTGAATTAGCTGACCAATCTGCAAACGGTACAAACACAGACGCAGACCGCGAAGCAATCCAAAGCGAAGTAAAACAACTTAAAGAAGAAATCGACCGTATCGGTAACACAACTGAGTTCAACACTCAAAAATTACTTAACGGTAACTTAAAATCAGCTGGTACTGTTTCAGTAGGTCAAAATACGACTACTGGAGCTCAAGTTGCTAAACTAGCTGCAGGAACAGTTTCAGGTGCACATACTGTTGCAACAGATGCAAGCTTCCAAAGTGAAAAAATCAATATTGACGGTACAGAAATCACTGTTAATTGGCAAAATTTAACAACTGAAGAAAGAGACATTTTAAAGGGTTCTGATAAAAATAAATCTACTGAATTAGTTGTTAAAAAAATTAATGAAGCAATTGATGCTTCTGGTGCAAATGTTAGTCATATTAGTGGTTATGTTTCAACTGGTGGTAACATGGTACTTGAAAGTGGTTCTCAAGGAACAAACTCTAAAATTGCTGTTGGCACAGGTGGTGGTGTTGCTGATGTTATGACTGGTGCTAGTACTTCAACAGCAGGAACAACTAACTATAATGGATCAAGCATTGCTTCAGGATCTACTTTCTTAGCTGATATTAATGGTGTTACTTTAAATGTAACATTATCAGGTGCAGGTGAATTTAGTAATACAACAACAATGGAGTCTGGTGCTGCTATTTTACAAAGTGGCTTAAATGCAGCTATTTCTGGAGCAAATGCATTAGCAGGTGCTTCTTCAGCTGCAGATGCAGGATTTATTGCTAAAGTGAAAGTAAATGTGACTGAAGATGGTCGTTTTGAAATCGTTAGTGAAACAGGTCCGGTTAATTTAACTGATAAAGCTGGTTCTACAGCAGTTAAAGACTTAGGTTTATCCCAAGCACAAACTTCTGCTGCAGGTAATGGAGGCATGACGCTTCAAATTGGTGCAAACAAAGGTCAGTCATTAACATTTGGTATTGGTGATATGCGTTCAGCATCTTTAGGCATTACAGGTGTTGATGTATCGTCAGCTGCAGGTGCTACAAATGCACTTGATACACTAGACAAAGCGATTGCAAAAGTTTCTGAGCAACGTTCTAACCTTGGTGCGGTACAAAACCGTCTTGAGCATACAATCAATAACTTAGGTGCAACTTCAGAAAACTTAACAGCTGCTGAGTCTCGTATCCGTGACGTTGACATGGCGAAAGAGATGATGGAATTCACTAAGAATAACATCTTAACTCAAGCCGCTCAATCTATGTTAGCGCAAGCGAACCAACAACCACAAGGCGTACTTCAATTATTAGGTTAATACCTGAATAAATCAAAAACCTTTCAACTTTAATAGTTGGAAGGTTTTTTGTGTACAAAAATAGTATTGTGCCGATATATTATAAGTGAAGTAAATTAAAATTATAGGTATAAATAAAAGATTCGAAATAAGTTAAAGGGGTATACAAAGTGGCGAAAAAAAATATAGAAGTACTTTTTAATAAGAGTAACCTTCCTATAATCCAAGTAGAACATGAGGGACATATGCTTCCTGTACATAGTAAATATAATCCTGTTTCTGAAGCTGAGCGATTGATAGATGCTTATGCTTCACAAATAGAAGAAAATGATCATATTTTCTTTTACGGCGTGGGTTTAGGCTACCATATAAAGGTGGCACAACAGCGCTATCCAGAAAAGCTTATTTCTATTTATGAGCCTTTTGAAGAAGTGTTCGACTCATTTATTTCTAATAAAAATGTTATTGGTATACATGTTAATAAACTAGTTGGTCAGTATGTTGAGCGAACGGAAGAGGACATCAAAAATAATTTGAATGAATTTAAAGTGAATTTAGCACAGCGTATTTTTATCTTAATTCATCCTGTGTATGAAAAAATTGCTCAACAACCATTTAAACAATTTTCTAATAAATTCCAAGAAATAGTGGAGAATACAAAGGGACAAAAACAAATAACAAACGCATTTAATGAGCGTTGGCTAATTAACACGATTATGAATGCTAAATATACGTTTTCTACGCCAAATATATTAAGTCAACAAGAAAATCCTTTAGAAGGGAAGCCTGTTTTACTAGTATCTGCAGGACCATCACTTTCAGAGGAACTCGATAATTTACGTATAATTAAAGAACAACGTTTAGCTTATATATTTGCGGTGGGGGCAGCAAATGAAGCATTAATTGCTCATGAAATTTATCCTGACGCAGTTCTATCCTATGACCCCACAGTCATAAATGCTACAGTATTTGAGAAATTAGCAGCGCAACATATTACTGATATTCCAATTATTTTCGGTACTTCGGTAGGACATGAAACTTTATCAATGTTTCCCGGTCCATTAATTCATATGGTTATGAATCGAGATAAAATCACGCCTTTTTTACATGAAACATCATTTGCTACAGTAAATGATGCAACAACCATTTCCAATGTTACTCTACAGTTATTACATAAATTGCAAGTGGAACAGGTAATATTAGTTGGTCAAAATTTTGCTTATAAAAATGATATATTTTATGCAGAAGAGATAGAACGCTATAATTCCTTAGAATTTAAAAATAGTATAAAGCAGCAGAAAGCCATATATGTTGAAGATGTTTACGGTGGGCAAGTACAAACAGAACAGGGATATATACAAATGCGTCAGGAAATGGAACAATATATTCAACTTATGCCTGACTTAAAGATTATAAACACCACAAAGGGTGGAGCAAAAATTGCAGGTACGCAATATCAACCATTAGATGATATTATTAGTAACCTTAAGAAGTCTGTTGTAGAAGAGAAATGGTGGGGGAAACTAGGAACACCAACAGAGAAATTGAATTTTAAAGTAATTCAGCGATTAGTTAAAGCTTGTAAAGACTATATAGCTGTGTATAACAATATGAAAGAGTTATTAAGGAGACTTGAGAAAAAAGCCGATTCAAATAATCCAAGGGAATTGAATCGGATGCTTGAAAAAATGTATAGATTATTAAGTGAATTAACAAAAAATCCACTGTTTGAAATAATAATTGGTCCGCTCATAAGTATACACACGGAACGGTTTTATTCCGATGTAAAGTTGTGTCAGAGTATAATAAAAACAAGTGAGAAAATCAAAACGGTTTGTCAAGTGTATGGTGAATATATGCTAAAGACATTGAATATTTACCAAAAAATCTCTCCGATTTTACAAATGCATGTGATTTCAAAAATGGGTGTACAAGATGGGTTTAAATTTTATGAATCATCAAGTGGTGTAATCCATTATGAAGGTGATTGGAGAAAAAAATGGTTAATGCGTCAAGAGTTTAGTGAATATGGTATGTTGGAATTGTATGGTACTAGTGCTGAAGCGTTAGCAACAGGGGCTACATTAAAATTTAAGTTTAGTGGGACAGCTTTTAAACTAATTGGTGTAAATCATGCGAAGAGTGATTTGAGGCTAAAGTTTACAATTAATCAAAAAGAAAAGATTGTGACTATACGGGACTCAATCGATGAAGATAGATTTTCATCATTTTATCCTTATATATTATTTGAAAGCCCTAGATTATTAGAAGGTATGCATGAAGTTACGGTTCAAATTTTATCGAATCAAGTGCATTGTAATATATTAGGTGTTGAAATATCAGAGGATGGTCGGGTTTATCATATTGATGAAGTTGAAGACGTGGAACAACTAGAGGTTGGTAAGCGTATACGTTGCCATTATGAAGCTAGATATAATGAGTTAGGTAACTTTACTAATCTAGGTGATGAAACAGCAGATACTTTACCGCTTGAAGCTACATCTAATCCTGATGGAGATTTTTATTTTATAACAGTAGATAAAAATGAAAATCAAATAACATTAGTTGCTGATCGCATTCTTCAAAGTAATATTAGTAAAAATGTTATCATAAATAAAGAGATTACACAAAATCAGCATAAGGGTATTATTAGTCTATTAACTAGTTCACCTGATTTACAGAACAGTGAGTGGGATCGATATTTAGTGTCTCAATCTGATATTAAGACGAATAATTTAAAATGGAATGCTGACTCTGTAACAGCGAGTTGGGTAAATGATTTGAATGAGGATGATACCGAATTTGCACTTCTACGTGGTAGCTGTATAGGAGAAGATGGAGTTATTAAGATGGAAGATGGCTTCGGGCATAGTACCAAATGTTTACCTAATAAAACATTAAAAATGAATGGATATCGACCGAAATTGGTCATAGATTGTAATGTAGAAAAGAAAGATTTTAAATGAGTATTTTTAATTTTCTATAAGAAAGTTGGTTATTTCATTGACAAAAGTATTAGTTACAGGTGCAGATGGTTTTATCGGCTCACATTTAACTGAACAGCTTGTGCGTGAAGGTTACGATGTCCGTGCCTTTGTATACTATAATTCATTTAACTCTTGGGGCTGGCTAGATCAGTCCCCACGTGATATTAAAGCAACATTAGATGTTTTTACAGGAGACATTCGAGATGCTTATGGTGTGAAAGAAGCGATGAAAGGTTGTACGCATGTATTGCATTTAGCTTCTCTAATTGCAATACCCTACTCATATCATTCACCAGCTACGTATGTAGATACGAATATTAATGGTACATTAAATATTGTTCAGGCAGCACGTGAATTGGGTATAGAGAAAGTTGTTCATACGTCAACAAGTGAAGTGTATGGAACAGCTCTCTATGTGCCGATTGATGAGAATCACCCATTGCAGGGGCAGTCGCCCTACTCGGCTTCTAAAATTGGGGCTGATCAAATGGCTTTGTCATTTTATCGTTCATTTGGAACACCAGTTTCGATTATTCGACCATTCAATACATACGGTCCACGTCAATCGGCTCGTGCAGTTATACCGACTATTATTAGTCAGTTAGCAAGTGGCAAAAAGACGATAAAGCTCGGAGCAGTTAGCCCAACTCGTGATTTTAACTATGTAAAAGATACAGTAAATGGTTTTATCTCAGTGATGGAATCTCCTAATTCGATTGGTGAAGTGATTAATATTGGGTCAAATTATGAAGTGTCAATTAGTGAAACTGCAGAAATGATTGCGGATATTATGAATGTGAAATTAACGATTGAAACCGATGAGCAGCGTTTACGGCCAGAAAAAAGTGAAGTGGAGCGTCTTTGGGCAGAAAATAAAAAGGCGATGGAGTTGCTTGGCTGGGAACCACAGTACGGTGGTAAGGAAGGTTTCCGCCGAGGTCTTAAAGAAACAATTGAATGGTTTACGAATCCAAAGAACTTATCTCAATATAAGGCAGATGTTTATAACATATGAATAATCAATGGTTAACATTCACAGATTATGTAAAGTCATATTACGGAAAAGAGTTTGTGCCTTTACATGAACCGACATTTAATGAAAGAGAAATTGATTATGTGACGGATTGTATAAAAACAGGTTGGGTTTCATCAGTTGGCGCTTATGTTAATCGCTTTGAGGAGGATTTAGCTAGATTTGTTGGTGTTAAACGTGCTGTTGCTACAGTAAATGGTACAGCAGCACTGCATATTGCTTTAAAAGTTGCTGGTGTTAAAGCGGAGGATGAAATTTTAATGCCTGCGCTTACTTTCATTGCAACTGCGAATGCTGTGTCGTATATGGGCGCTGTGCCACATTTTGTAGATGTTTCTTTAAATACATTAGGTGTTGATGCAGAAAAGTTAAAAAGCTATTTAATGCAAATTGGAGAGCTACGAAACAACGAACTTTATAATAGAAAAACAGGTCGGCGAATTTCAGCACTTGTACCCATGCATACATTCGGGCATGTAGTTGATTTAGACGGTTTACTCGAAGTATGCGAGGTGTATCATCTTACACTTATTGAAGATGCGGCAGAATCATTAGGCTCGTATTATAAGGGAAAACATTCAGGTAGCTTTGGAAAAGTAAGTGCAGTTAGCTTTAATGGCAATAAAATTATGACAACTGGAGGTGGGGGTGCAATTGTGACAAATGATGATGCATTAGCGGATTATGCAAAACATTTAACAACGACTGCTAAAACTCCACATCGTTGGGCATATGAACATGATGAAATTGGCTATAATTATCGCATGCCGAATTTAAATGCTGCATTAGGCTGTGCGCAACTAGAAAAAATGCCAACGTTTATTGAACAAAAACGAGAGCTAACAAACCATTATGAGAGCTGGTTAGTAAATATAGATGGTGTACACTTATTTAAGGAACCTGCACAAACTAAAAGTAATTATTGGTTACAAACGATATTACTTGATGAACGATATAACCGTGACGAGATATTGGACTTTTTAAATGAAAAGGGTATAATGAGCCGCCCTATTTGGACTCCAATGCATAAACTTATCATGTATAAAAATTGTCCAAGAGCAGATTTGAGTGTGACGGACCACTTAAATCGCAGTGTTGTCAATATTCCGAGTACGCCATTAAATGAGGTATAACTATTGAAAAGAAAAATTTGTATTGTAACTGGAACTAGAGCAGAGTATGGTTTACTGTCAAACCTTGCAAGGGAAATTAAAGAAGATAATAATTTTGAATTACAAATGGTCGTAACAGGCATGCATTTATCTCCAGAGTTTGGGAACACATATAAACAAATTGAAAATGATGGTTTTTTAATTGATGAAAAAGTAGAAATACTGTTATCTGCTGACTCGGCCACTGGCATCGTTAAATCGATAGGACTGGCTTCAATTGGTTTTGCAGATGCATTTAACCGTTTACAACCTGATTTAATAATTATTTTAGGCGATCGTTTTGAAATGCTAGCAGTTGCTCAAACGGCACTTATTATGCAAATTCCTATTGCACATATTCATGGTGGTGAATGTACTTTTGGTGCGTACGATGATGCTATTCGTCATTCTATTACAAAAATGTCTACTTGGCATTTTACAAGTACAGAATCACATCGTAAACGAGTTATTCAATTAGGTGAATCTCCAGATCGTGTTATAAATGTCGGTGCAATTGGTATAGAAAACATTATAAATTTAAATCTCCTGACGAAACATGAACTATATCAATATCTAGAGCTCAATGAGCATCGTCCTATGTTTTTAATTACTTATCATCCTGAAACGAATGGACAAACAGATGGGATTTATGAATTATTAACAGTATTAGAAAAATATCCTGATATTAATTTGTTATTTACTAAATCAAATGCGGATAATGGTGGACGCAGAATTAATGATGCTATCCAACAATTTGTATTAAAACACAGTAATGCTAAACTATATGATTCGCTTGGTCAATTAAATTATTTAAGTGCAGTGAAGTATGCTGAAGTGGTGATCGGAAATTCCTCCAGTGGTCTAATTGAAGTGCCTTATTTAGAGACACCTACAGTTAATTGTGGAACCCGTCAAGCTGGCAGAGAGCAACCAAATTCGGTGTTTAATACCGAGATATATGCTGATGAGATTTATTCCACTATTGAAAAAGCAAGGAAATTCAGAGGTGAATATGAACATATTTTTGGTGATGGGAAAGTATCAAAGAAAATATTGAAAATATTACGTAATTTACCATCATTTTCTGTGCAAAAGGAGTTTTATGATTTATGAAAAAGAACACATATATCATTGCTGAGGCAGGCGTCAACCATAATGGCTCATTAGAAATGGCAAAGGAGCTAGTTAAGGTTGCTAAAGAAGCAGGAGCAGATGCAGTAAAATTTCAAACTTTTAAAGCTGAGAACCTAGTAACAAAGCAAGCACAGCAAGCAGCTTACCAAATTGAAAATTTAGGAGAGGCTTCGTCTCAATTTGCGATGTTAAAAAAGCTGGAATTAACCTACAATGAATTTGTTGAATTACAGTCGTTTTGTCAAAAAGAGCAAATTGAATTTCTGTCGACACCTTTTGATTTTGAGAGTGTCGATTTTTTGCTTGATGAATTAGCAATTACAAAGGCTAAAATTCCTTCGGGAGAATTAACAAATGCACCTTTCATTCATTATATTGCGACTAAAAGGAAGCAAATTATTTTATCAACTGGTATGGCTACTATTGAGGAAATTAATGAAGCATTGGCGTTTATTGCTTATGGTTTAGCTCAACCTAATGAACCAGTGATATTGAAACATGTGGGTGCTTTTTATGAGACGAAAGAAGCCAAAGAAGCATTAAAAAAATATGTAACATTATTACATTGTACGACACAATATCCAGCACCAATAGATTCTATAAATTTAAGAGCAATGAATGAAATGGTGAAAATTTTTAATCTACCTATTGGTTTATCTGACCATTCAGAAGGTATTAATATTCCCATAGTTGCTGTTAGTATGGGAGCTAAGATAATAGAAAAGCACTTTACGTTGGATAAAACATTAGAAGGTCCAGATCATATTGCATCCTTAAATCCAGTAGAGTTAAAGGCAATGGTAAAAGGAATTAGGGATGTAGAGTTAGCATTAGGTGATGGTATTAAAAAACCCACTACTATTGAGTTACAAAATCGTATGCCTGCTCGCAAAAGTCTAGTTGCTAAAACGCCTATAAAAGCAGGCGAATTATTTACTACAGATAATTTAACTGTAAAAAGGCCTGGACTTGGCATTGCGCCTTCGAAGTACTGGTCATATATTGGAGAAACAGCTTTAAAATCATATGATGAGGATGCGTTAATAGATGAATAAACCTATTATTATCATTGGGAATGGTGGACATGCTTCTGTATTAACTGAAATTTTGCTTGCACAAAAGCAAACGATTATCGGTTTCACTGCACCTACTCATGAGGATAATATATTTCATTTATCTTACTTAGGAACAGATGAAGCGATAGAGAGCTATAAATCGAATGACATTGAACTAGTACTTGGAATAGGAACAATTAAGCCGTCACCATTACGAGAAAAAATATTTTATACTTATGTCAATAAAAATTATCATTTTAGATCTGTTATTCATCCATCTGCTATTATTGCTCCCTCTGTAAAATTGGGGACAGGAGTACAAATAATGGCAGGTTCTATTATTCAAACAAATACGAGTATTGCCGATAATAGTATTATAAATACAGGTGCGCTAATTGATCATGATTGTCATATTGGTACCCACATACATATTGCACCAGGCACTAAAGTATCAGGAGGCGTCCATATACAGCAAGGGACACATATTGGTACGGGGACAACAATTATTCAGGGAATCCACATAGGATCTAATTGTTTAATTGGCGCTGGATCAGTAGTTGTTCATAACATTCCTTCTGGTAGTAAAGCAATGGGTGTACCTGCAAAGGAAGTGTAGCTTTATGAAACAATGGAAAAAAGCAATAGTTACTAACAAGGATACATTATTAAATACAATGAAAATTATTGATGATTCATCTTTACAATTTGCGGTGGTCGTTGATGAAAAACAGCGCTTACTAGGAACAGTAACGGATGGGGATATTCGCCGTGGTATTTTACGAGGAGAAGGGCTTGATGTGCCGATTACATCTATTATGAATCCAACCCCAATAAGCGCGAGAAGTGGATTAAAGTATCATAAATATAAGCAATTAATGAAATCTAAAATGCTAAAGCAGCTACCGATTGTCGATGAATTTAATAGAATAATAGATATTATATTTGCGGATAATTTAGCCACTTCATTAAATAAAAATACAGTCGTTTTAATGCTAGGGGGATTAGGTACTAGATTGCGCCCCTTAACTAATAATATACCCAAGCCAATGTTGAAAATAGGGAATAAACCGATTTTAGAAACCATCCTTGAAGGTTTTAAACAATATGGCTATTCGCATTTTATTTTCTCCGTAAATTACAAAAAGGAAGTAATCCAGGATTATTTTCAAAATGGAGAAGCTTTTGATGTGACGATTGAGTATATTGAAGAAAACAAAAGAATGGGAACAGCTGGTGCACTTTCATTATTAGAAAATAGACCGACGAGACCCTTTTTTGTGATGAATGGCGATTTATTAACACAGGTAAATTTTGATCAGCTAATGCAATTTCATATAGAACATCAATCTATTGCAACTATGTGCGTGCGTGAATATGAATACCAAATTCCATTTGGAGTAATTGAAACGGATGGACCAAATTTGATTTCTATACATGAAAAGCCTGTACATAAAAAATTTGTAAATGCAGGAATATATATATTAAATCCAGAGGTATTTGAATATATTCCGAAGGATGAATTTTTTGATATGCCCGATTTATTTCAAAGAATTATATCTAACAAACAACAAACAACAGTGTTTCCTATAAGAGAGTATTGGTTAGATATTGGTCATGTTGATGATTTTGAAAAAGCCCAAAAAGATTATTCGCCTATTAAAAGATAATAGTATATAAAAAATATTTTTACGAAGTATTTTAAGTAACTCACGCACCATTTAGAGTAAATTATTGGTTTGATAAATATAATTAAAAGCAAGAGAGGGAAAGTTAAGATGAATTATTGTAAAAAATGTGTGATGCCAGATACTAGACCTGGGATTTATTTTGATGAAGTGGGAATATGTCAGGCTTGTCGTGCAGAAGAGCAAAAAGATCTAACAAATTGGAATGAGCGAAGAAAAAATTTAGATGATATTTGCAATAAATATCGTAGAAATAATGAAGGCGAATATGATTGTATTATTGCGGTGAGTGGCGGAAAGGACAGTCATTTTCAAGTACACTATTTCAAAGAGATAATGAATATGAATCCATTATTAGTTTCAGTTGAAGACAATTTTGAGATGACTAGTGCGGGTAAACATAACTTACAAAATATTTCAGAAAGATTTGGATGCCACCTAATAACTCTTAAGCCTAATCGTAAAGCACAGAAGGCAATAATGAAAAAAACTTTCGAAAAATATGGTAAACCTACATGGTATATTGATCGTTTGATTTATACTTACCCTCTTCATATTGCAAATAAATTTAATATACCTCTAATTATTTATGGCGAAAATATTAGCTATGAATATGGTGGTAAAGAGAGAATAGAAACATATTCTGCTAAAAATCAATTAAATAATGGTGTAGCTTCAGATATTCCGTATGATGAATTACTAGATGATAATATTTCAATTAATGATTTAATTTTTTGTAAACCGCCTAATCAAGAGGTCATTGATAAATTAAATCCAATTTACCTAAGTTATTTTGTTAGATGGAATAGTTATGCAAATTATATTTTTGCAAAGAAAAATGGATTCAAAGATTTATCGCATGAATGGACTAGGGAGCATACATTTGAAAATTTTGATCAAATAGAAACACCTGCCTACTTAATTCATCCATGGTTGAAATATCCTAAATTTGGACATGCAAGTGCTACGGATTATGCATCAAAATTTATTCGATATGGACTGATTTCTAGAGATGAAGGTATAGATTTAGTAAAAAAATATGATCATAGAATTGATCAAAGATCGGTAAAAGAATTTTGTGATTTTTTAGGATACACTCTAACAGATTTTTATTCTATTATAGATTCATTTTATAATAATGAAATATTTGAGAAAAATAAATTTGGAGAATGGGTTTTGAAAAATCCAATTTGGGAGAATTAAAATGGTGTCTATTTTAGCAATAATACCAGCTCGTGGAGGTTCAAAAGGGGTGGTACGAAAAAACATAAGGATGTTTGCTGGAAAACCACTAATTGCATGGACAATTAAAGAGGCAAAAAAATCAAAATATATAACTAGAACAATCTTATCTTCAGAAGATCCAGAAATAATTGATATTGCAAAGCAACATGGATGTGATGTTCCTTTTGTTCGTCCGCTAGAATTAGCACAGGATGATACTCCAGGAATTGCTCCAGTTTTACACGCGATTGAACAATGTCCAGGATATGATTATGTTGTTTTATTGCAACCCACATCCCCCCTAAGAAAAATTGAAGATATTGATGGGTGTATCGAATATATATTAGAGCAACAAGCCAATTATTGTGTTTCTGTATCGGAATCAGAAAAGTCTCCGTATTGGATGTATACAGTCAATCATGGGAATATGAAGCCACTTTTTGAGCAGAGCCACGTAATAGAGAGACGTCAGGATTTACCAGATGTCTATGCTTTAAACGGGGCGATATATGTGGCAAAGGTGGATGCATTACTAAAAGAACGGTCATTTTTAACTAGCGAAACCAAAGCATATATTATGTCAAAAGAGCGGTCATTAGATATCGATACGGAGATGGATTTTTTTTTATGCGAGCAAATATTCAACAAATATTACTTTTAACTGAGAGTTAGAAGTCAAGCCTATGGGAAAATTGCCTCTTATTAAGGGGTATCACTAGTAACAGCTTTTAATTTATTGAAAAGCTTACTATGAAAAAGATTTAGCTAGTCTTGCGGGAAAATTTGTGATGGGTCGTCCAAAACTTTCAACACCTGAACAGAAACAACATGTGTATCAAACGGTTTTCGAATGCAGACCTATGGATGTGGGTTTTCCTATAGAAATGAACTGGATAGCACCACTCGTTTGAAAATGGATTGAACAGAAGTATCAAGTTAAATACACCGACCTCGGTACACGTGACCTACTGTATCTCTTATACGAAACCAACATACACATTGGAAAAAGCGGATGTAGCGAAACAAGAGCTTTTTAAAGAAGTATATGAAACGGTTATTAAAAGCTCCTTAACAGACATATAGACAGCATTTTGATTGAAGAAGAGTCAGTGATTAAAGATTCCCAAAAGATTTCTAACAAGTGGTTTGCTAAAGGTAAGCAAAAAAGATTTATACATATGGTCGTCATCAAGGCATGAAACTGATTGTGTACTAGATTACGAAACAGGTGAAGTATTCGGTGACTAAGAAACCCAATATACAATTGTTGAATTTTAAGTTTTTATTCTATCCTAAAGCGAACAAATATGTTAAGCGGTTCAGATATTTAATCGTAAAATCAACAAAATACAGGAATCTACAGTAGAATATCTTTGTTTAAAACTCTAAGTATTAATCATTGAATATATAGATGAAAATTTAATCAAATATGGATTCGTAGTTACTGTCTGAAAGTGCTACGTTTACACACTTGTTTCATAATTTTAGGAGTTTTTATACTTTTAGTGAAAAGTTTGCGCTGTGTAGCGGATGTGGCAGTTAGCCATGATTATAAAAATCATTCTTCTAATTTACCCTAACAAACGAAAGAGTATACAAAAGACTTTATGCTCTCAGTCTATATACCACCAATAAGTGGGTTTCTATAACTTTAAATTGACAGCAAGTACACATTATTAGTTTTAAAATGTGTTTAACAGCTCACGAAGGTTTTTGAGTATAATCCTTACTACTAAAGAATGGGAGATATATATGAAAAAAATACTAATCAATCTTTTTTCGAAAAGTTTAACAGTTGAAGATTTTGAATCCTTCTCTAATGAAGTACCAGATAAATTTGAAATCTATAACTATCAATTCTCTGTCAATGAAATGTTTCCAGATATTGTTGAAGCGATAATAAATACTTTACAAAAAGAGGTAGGAGTTGATCTATTAAATACATCAATTGTATTACAAACAAATGTAGCAGACCTTGGTCACTTCTGTGCTAAATTTTATGCGGAATTATTAGATGCGGTTATTATTATTACGAAAAATGTCGAGCTATTAACTGATACTCTGAAGGATTATAATTTTATGCTAAAGGTTCTTCGAACGAATATGGAGAAATTGAGATTAAACAAAATTTACATTCATGACAATAACAAAATAGACTTAGATTACTTAAAATTTTTATATTTAAATCGACTATTTAACGAGATTGAACCTGTTAAGTATATAAAAATAGAGAAAGTTGAAAAGTTGAGATTTGATTCTATATTTGAAATTGATGGAGGGTCAATAGAAACAAACTTTTCTTTAAATAATAAAAATTATTTTCAAAATGATGATTTGCATATAGAAGACGACCCCGTTACTTACCTTTTCGAATCGTTCGGAATGTATCAATTATTAAAATTTTTCATGAGCATAGAAACATTTTCATTAGAGGATAAAAATTATTATTTACGAAGTATTTTAACCCATGCAGTTAAAGTTAATAAAAAGGATGAATTATTAAATTACATTATTGAATATATTGATACTGAGACTCTGCCACTACAAACATTTGCAGATTATAATTATTTTTGTATGTTACTTGAAGACAAATCAGCATTGAAGAGACAATATACATTTTTAAAAAAGAATTATAATGTATTGAATCCGATTCAAGTTCATGCGCTAATCACAAATAGTTTATTTTATCAATCTATGCTAAATCAAAATACATATAGTGAATTATCTAAGGATCGCATGTGTTTAATGGGAAAGATAAACCATTTTTTTAGAAAAAAAGTTTATCTTCCAAAAGTACAAAAAAGAATTAGTAATAGAGTTGCTATTGTTTCAGGGCAGCTTTTAGGAATCAGTCATGCCCCTACAAAATGGGCTATAGATTATGCAAACATGTTGAAAAAGTATAATCCAGAATTAGAAATTAAAATTTTTGTGGAGGATTGGGCGAATTATTCACCAGGGGAATTAACTTGGATGAATATTTTTACATCAGCTAATTCAGCTATGTGTCATGAACAGCATAAAGAATTTCTACATTCAGAGATAGAAGTGTATTACTCTGATAGTAAATTAGAAAGAAAAAAACGAATTCAGCAGGATATGAATGCGATTGCTAGTTTCCGACCATCTATTATTTATAAAATGAGTTCAATTTATAACATAAGTGTGGATTTATTATATCCTTACTTCCCCATAATTAGTCATACAATGGGTGGAGCAGAAGATTGTGAGTTTGTAGATATATTTACAGGTGGATACCATGAATATGATATGAAACGAATGTATGATGAACAAAATATTATACAACAAGAATATTATCATCATAGAATAGGTGTAGAAACACCTAAAAGTACTACGATAAAAAGCCGTGCTATGTATAAATTATCGGATTCAGATTTTGTAATAGTTACTGTTGGAAATAGATTGGAATCAGAAATCACAGTAGAATTTGTAGATAGAATAATTGAAACTTTAGATAGTGATAAGGATATTAAGTGGTTAATTGTTGGTGTAAAGAATATATCAATTATAAAAAATAATTATGGAAGATATATAGTCGAGAAGAGAATAATTTTTATACCGTATGAGAAACAATTATTTGATTTTTATAAAATATGTGATGTTTATGTCAATCCAGTCCGCCAAGCAGGAGGAACCAGTGCTGCATGGGCAATGAAAGCTAGATTGCCTATTATTACAAACAACCCTGTTTCAGATGTTGGTGAATTTGCTGGAAAGGATAATTGTATATGTTTGAATGAATATCCTCAGGAGATTTTAAAATTAAAAAATGATATTAAATACTACGAAGAAAGGTCATATTCAATGTTTAGGCGTATAGAGGACTATTTTTCATTTAAAAATACAAATGAAGATTTAAAAAAGATTTTTGAACTAGCTAAACAAAGATTTGAAAAGAGGAGTAAAGAGAAGTGAGAGGGATTTTACTAGCAGGAGGAACGGGTTCAAGACTATTTCCATTAACAAAATCAATTTCTAAACATCTACTACCGATATATGACAAACCGATGATTTATTACCCCTTATCTGTATTGATGTTAAGTGGCATTAAGGAAATCTGCATTATTACAACTCCAAATGATAAACCACTTTATAAAAAATTACTAGGTAATGGAGAACAACTAGGGATTCAGATTGAGTATTATATTCAAGAAGTACCTAATGGCATTGCAGAGGCATTTATACTAGCTGAGGATTTTATAGGTGATAATTCAGTTTGCTTAATATTAGGAGATAATATTTTCTATGGACAAGGGTTTACACCGGTATTAAAAAGTGCAACTGACATTCAAAAAGGAGCGATGGTATTTGGATACGCTGTGAAGGACCCAGAGCGCTTTGGGGTAGTGGAATTTGATAATCATATGAATGCTATTTCAATAGAAGAGAAGCCACTTCAACCAAAATCAAATTATGCTGTTACTGGATTATATTTCTACGACTCTTCGGTGATTGAAATAGCGAAACAGCTACACCCATCTGCACGTGGAGAACTTGAAATTACGGATATCAATAAAGTGTACCTAGAGCGAAAAGAATTAAAAGTGGGAATATTGGGCCGAGGTTTTACATGGCTAGACACAGGTACGTTTAGTAGCTTATTAGAGGCTGGACAATTTGTTGAAACAATTGAAAAGAGGCAGGGCTACAAGATTGCTTGCCTAGAAGAAATAGCTTATAACAATGGATGGATTACAAAAGACCAGTTAACAGAAATAGTAAAAGCATACAATAAAAATAGTTATGGTCAATATCTAATTGAATTAGTAGGAGAAAGTTATGATTAAGTTTAACGTGCCACCAGTAACTGGGAAAGAAGTTGAGTATATACAAGATGTCGTGAATAGTAGACATCTTGCTGGAGATGGTAAATATACTAGGCTTTGTCATGAGTGGTTAGAGAAGAATACAGGAGCAAAAAAAGCTTTATTAACGACGAGTTGCACACATGCTCTTGAGATGGCAGCTCTACTATTAGATGTTCGGCCAGGCGATGAAGTTATTATGCCATCCTATACATTTGTTTCAACTGCAAATGCATTTGTGCTAAGGGGTGCGAAAATTGTCTTTGTTGATATTCGACCGGATACAATGAATATTGATGAGACTAAAATCGAAGCTGCAATTACTGAGCATACAAAAGTAATTGTACCTGTACATTATGCTGGTGTTGGATGCGAAATGGATACTATTATGGATATTGCCAATCGTTATAAACTATTTGTTGTTGAAGATGCTGCACAAGGGTTAATGTCTACATATAAAGGTAAAATGCTTGGGACAATTGGTCATTTAGGAACATATAGTTTTCATGAAACAAAAAATTTTGTTTCTGGAGAAGGTGGAGCATTGCTCATTAATGATGAGCGATTTATGAAACGAGCTGAAATAATTCGAGAAAAAGGTACAAATCGCTCACAATTTTTCCGAGGAGAAGTCGATAAATATACCTGGCAAGATATAGGATCATCATACTTACCGAATGAATTAACTGCTGCATATTTATATGCTCAATTAGATGATATGAGTACATTATTACATCGTAGGCTGGAAAAATGGAATGTTTATTATGAAACACTTAAACCTTTAGTAACAGAAATGGGAATAACTTTACCTGTTATACCAGAGGGGATAACACATAATGGTCACATTTTTTATATTAAGGTTAAAGATAAAAAAGAAAAAATTGGCCTCATAAATTATTTAAAAGAAAACAAAGTAAGTTCATCATTTCATTATGTTCCATTACACACAGCACCTGCTGGTATGAAATATGGACGTTTCTCTTCTGATGATGAATGGACAACCGATGAAAGCAATAGACTTTTAAGATTGCCATTACATTTAGAACTATCTAATCAAGATATTATTGAAATTGTAAACATAATTAAGGGTTTTTTAATGTACAAATATGTGGTTTGACTTCACCATCTTTTGATCGTATTTACTCTTAGCCTTGCACTTATCAGTCGGTATTTAAAAAAAAGGAAAATTTAAATAAATGTCACCCGATTTTAAAAATAAAATTGTAACTATTTAAAGATGGAAATATAGAGAGGGTTAATTTATGAAAAAAAATTATTTAGATGACTATTCAGAGGCGTATAGTGACAGTTTTGCTTATTCTTTGGATAATGAATTGATGTTAAACTGGTACCCTAAAAGGGTTTTAAATCATGTTACAGGAGAGTCTATTTTAGAACTAGGATTAGGTCATGGATATACCTCTGTGATTTTCTCAAAAAGCTTTAAAAAACACGTTGTTGTGGATGGATCGCTAGAAATAATTTCTGACTTTTTACAAAAACATAAAGAAGCAGAAAGTATGAATATTGTTCACTCCTATTTTGAAGAGTTTGAAACTGATGAAAAGTTTGATGTGATAGTTATGGGATTTATTTTAGAGCATGTAGAAAATCCGGATTTAATACTAGAAAAATATAAAAAAATGTTAAAACCAAACGGTACAGTATATATAGCAGTACCTAACAGTGACGCTCTAAATAAACGGTTTGGTTATGAAGCTGGGTTAATTAATAATATGTCCGAACTAACCGAAGCAGATTTACAGTTAGGTCATAAGCGAATATATAATCTTGAAAAATTGAAGGATGTATGTATTCGAAATGGATATTGCATTAAGCATGTTGAGGGAATTTTTCTTAAACCGATTACAACTCAACAGATTAAAGATCTAGAGCTTTCGAAAGAAATTTTAAATTCAATGCTTAAAGTAGGTATTAACTATCCAGAATTATGTGCAGCAATTTTAGTGGGGATATGTTTGGAAAATAAATGAATAAATAGGTGGGAATATGAATATTCTTGTAATTGGAAATAATTCCATGATAGGTAAGCGACTTATTAATCAATTAAGAAATCAAGGGATTTATAATGTATTCACTGCAGGTAGAAATGGAAACGATTTAGACATATATATTGATTTTGAGAAAATGGATACGAAAATATTGAATAAGGATATAAAAGTGGATGTAATTGTTCATTGCGCAGCAAGCTTTTATGGGGATGATACGGAGGGATGTACTAAAAACGTAATTATTAATTCCTTAGGGGCTATTCAAATTGCAAATTTATCCACTAAGCTTAACTGTAAAAAAATTATTTACTTATCTAGTATATTCACCTATAAACATATTGAAAATGAATATTATGGATCTTATGGTATATCAAAAAAGCATGGATCAGATTATTTAGAGTTAATATGTAAAAACGAGGGAATTGATTTTGTTGAACTAATATGTGCACAAATTTATGATGAGTTCGGGGAAGCAAAGAAACATCAACCACTTTTCTATTATATTATAGATAAAGCTAGTAGAGGCGAAGATATTATTATATATGGAGACTTAGATGTAACCAGAAATTTTTTACACGTCAGAGACTTGGTGGATATTATTATTAGATTAATAGATAGTGAAATAGTAGGTAGCTTCCCGTGTTGTGACCTGCAAAACTATAGTTTAAGTCAAATAGCATCTATTGCTTATGAGGTGTTTGAGAAGAAAGGGGAAATTTGTTTCGATTCGATGAAAGAAAATATAAAAAAAGTGTATATCCCTACGGATCGTATTAAAATATTTAACTTAGTAAATTACATTCCTCAAATTGATTTGTATCATGGTATAAGGTTAATTAAAAAGAATCTCTATAATAAATAAAAAGTTGCCATGTCATAAAAATAGCAGGTGAGAATAGTATGTATAATATTCTAGTTACAGGTGTTGGTGCAATTATCGGATACGGGATTATACAATCATTAAGATCTTCAAATTTTAAAGTAAATATAATAGGAACTGATATTTACAATGATGCTGTAGGAAAAGAATGGTGCGATGCATTTGTACCGGGAGTAATGGCCAGTCATGAAGAGTATCCGAATTTTTTAATTAAAACTATTAAAGAATATAATATTAACTTAGTTATTCCGGGTATAGAACAGGATATTAATAGAATAGTAAAGGAATTTGACAAATTTAAACACTTAGATGTGGAATTCGCTTTAAATAATATAGAGTTAATACAGATTGCTAATGATAAGTGGAATACTCATCTTCAATTAGTTGAGAATAAAATACCTGTAATAAAAACATACATTGATGGAGATTTCTATGAAATAGAAAATCAGTTAAAGACTCCGATGTTATTAAAGCCAAGAAGATCATATGCTTCAAAAGGTATTCATCAAATAGAAAATCGTATAGATTATGACTATTGGAAGTTGAAAATGAAAGATAACTTTATGGTTCAACAAATTGTTGGAAATACTAATTCAGAGTATACGGTAGGAGTATTTGGATTAGGAGATGGACAAAGTGCACAAAAGTTATCGTTACAAAGAGTATTAGGATCAGATGGTGCAACCTCAAAGGCAAAAGTTGTTGACATTGTAGAGTTGAATCAAATTGTAGATCAATTAGTTTCAATATTTAAACCAATCGGTCCAACTAATTTCCAATTTCGTAAACATCAGGGGGAATTCTTGCTATTAGAAATTAATCCGAGAATTTCTTCATCTACTTCAATTCGAAATTCTTTTGGTTTTAATGAGGCAGAAATGTGTATTGAGTATTATTTAAGAGGGGAAGTGCCTTTATTACGTGAAATCAAAAAAGGCTCTGCAGTAAGGTACGTTAAGGATTTGATAATTTATGATAGCAATAATATCTGATGTACATGGAAATTATCCAGCATTAAAAAGAGTTTTGGAGAATATTGATGAAGTAGGTTGTGAACAAATTATATGCTTAGGTGATGTAGCTGGATATTATTGTATGATTAATGAGTGCATTGAAGAATTACGTGGTAGGAACGTAATAAATTTGCTAGGAAATCATGACCAGTACTTAATTCAAGGAACTGGTTGTCCACGCTCTAATTCTGCTAATCGTTGTATAGAATTTCAATCTGCTATTCTTAAAGAAGAAAATAGGGAATGGTTGGAAAATTCTAGGGAATATTTAACGATGGGGGACATAAATTTTATTCATGGTGGATGGAAAGATCCTATAGATGAATACTTGTATAGCATTTCCTTAAGTTATTTTTCAGAAATAGCAGGGAAATTTTTCTTCTCAGGTCATACACATGTACAAACGTTAGTTGATTTTAATGAAAAAGTTTATTGTAATCCTGGTTCAGTTGGACAACCAAGAGATGGAGATGCCAGAGCATCCTATGCGATTTTGGATGGAGAAAATATTCTTTTGAAAAGAGTAAAATACGATATTGATAGTATTGCTAAAAAGATGAAGAATAATGGATTTGAATCTTTTTTTTATGAGAATCTTTATCAAGGTACTAGGATTGGTGGGAAAAAATCAAGTGTGAAGATAATTAATGAATGATTTAGTATCTGATATAAGTATTCAAATCCATAGAATCCTAGTCTTGTTTAGCGTTAACGGCTAAAGTACATAGGTGGAGGGATAAATAAAAGGATGTATTGTTGTATAGTGTATTTTATGGAATTATGGAGTGGTGATGTTTAATGAAGAAATTAGCTATTTTGCAGTCAAATTATATTCCATGGAAAGGCTATTTTGATTTAATAAATAGTGTTGATGAATTTATAATACTGGATTCCGTTCAATATACAAAACGTGATTGGCGAAATAGAAATTATATTAAAACTCCAAATGGATTGAAATGGATAACTATCCCTGTAAAACAAAAAGGTTGTTTTTTCGATAATATTGATTCAATAGAGGTTGTTTCTGATTCTTGGATAAATAGTCATTTATCTTTAGTAAAGCAAAACTATATTAAAAGTCCATTTTATGATGAGGTCATAGCATTTCTTGAAGAAGTCTATTTAGAGTGCAGAAGTTTAATAAAACTTTCGGATATAAATTTATTATTCATAAAAAAATTTAGTAGTATTCTAAATATCAGTACGACTATTAGAGATTCTTCGGAATTTGATGTATCTAGCGACCGCAATTTAAGGTTGTTAGATATTTGTAAGGCTACTGAAACTACACATTATGTTTCAGGTCCGGCTGCCAGAGCATATCTGGATGAAAATTTGTTTAATGCAAATGGAGTTAATGTAGAGTGGATGAGCTACGAGGGATATCCGATATATAATCAACAATTTGGAGAGTTTGTACACGGAGTTAGTATAATTGATTTATTTTTTAACGTAGGATTCGAGCGTTCAAAAGAATATATTACAAAGAGATAGAATATTTCTGATTATACATAAGGTAATTTGTTTCTCTAAATATCATTAATTAGGGTGGTGCCTCTGCGTTATGAATTTACAACGAAATCTATTAGTCACTGGTGGTGCAGGATTTATAGGTTCAAATTTTATTCATTACATGCTTGATAAGTATTTAGATGTCAATATTATTAATTTAGATTTACTTACCTATGCAGGTGATTTAAATAATTTAAGTGAAGTTGAAGATTATCAAAATTATCATTTTATTCATGGAGACATTTGCGATCGAGTACTAATTGAAAGCTTATTTAAACAATATCAATTTGATGGTGTAATCCATTTTGCAGCTGAGTCACATGTAGATAATTCTATTAAAAATCCCGGTACTTTCGTAGAAACAAATGTGAATGGAACTTTCAATCTAATTGATGTAGCTCGAAATTTTTGGATGGAGGCACCAAATCGCTATAAAAAGCAATTTGAACATGCACGTTTTCATCATGTATCGACTGATGAGGTATACGGAACACTTGGAGCAGTAGGATATTTCACAGAATTTTCGCCATATGCACCAAACAGTCCTTATTCAGCAAGTAAAGCAGCATCTGATATGTTAGTACGTAGTTATTATCATACATACGGCATGAATGTTGTAACGACTAATTGTTCGAATAATTTTGGAGCTAAGCAACATCAGGAAAAGTTAATTCCAACAATTATACAAAAAGTATTATCTTTTGAGGAAATACCTATTTACGGAAAAGGTAATAATGTTAGGGACTGGTTATATGTAGAAGATCATTGTAGAGCAATTGATTTAGTATTTCAAAATGGAGTAGCTGGTGAAACCTATTTAATAGGTGGTAATAACGAGCGGACAAATATTGAAATTGCAACAACAATATGTGAGCTTTTGGATGACAAATGTAAAGATATGCTTAGTAATAGTGAACTTGCATCATTCAAAGAATTAATAACTTTTGTAGAAGATCGTGCAGGACATGATTTTAGGTATGCCATAGATGCAAGCAAGATTAGAAATGAATTGGCATGGTCACCGGTGTATTCTTTTAAAGAAGCTATAGATATTACGATTAAATATTATTTAATGAAAAATAATAATAAAAAAGTATAAATGCTGGTCTGCGTCAAGGTTTATACGCTTTCAAGTTTCTTTTTTGTGTTGCGAAACGCCCACTTTTGGAGTGTTTCACATCCTGGGTAGTCGGCTAAGGTAAAGAGCCTTTGGGCAAACTACCCAGGATGTTGAGCGACAAAATATATATGTTGCTCACGAAATATCTTGTGGGGTAAATTTCTTTTCCCCCTTGTTTTCACGATACTGTAAGGCTCATTTTTTCTTATTCATCGGGTGTGAAATAATAAATGCCAAAGTGGGTTTATTTGCTAATGTATTAGGTCGCGATGTATTTAAATAAGACAACACGCACCATTTCAAAGCTGTCATAGTGGGTTTGATACACTTCTTCTTTTTTCGATACTGCGTGAAAAGATTCGATGCACGCATTTTTTTCGGCTGAATGACGGGATTATTTCATATTTCTTTAAGAAGACTGCGCTTGTATATTATGAGCCTATATCTGTGGGTAAACGGACAGGGAGATGCTGTCTGTCATACTTTATGGAACCGCCGTATACGAATCAGTATGTACGGTGATATGAGAGGAAGGGAGTTAGTCGCTCCCTTCTACTTGATTAATTTTAAAAATACAGAGGTCATTATGCTAACATTCAATAATAGATTAATCAATAAAATAGAATATCCATTAGATATTGTTACTCCACATAAGCGTTTTATTGTTGATGATTTACATGAAGTTCATCAGTTAGCTTCTGAAATTATGACTAAAACTCAAATCCTAATAGTCATAGGAGTAGGCGGCTCATTTCTTGGGGCTCGCGCTGTAATAGATGCACTTACGCCATATTTCCGTAAAAAAAATGATATAGAAATTTTATATGCTGGAAATAACATGAGTGGTACGTATTTAAATCAGCTACTTACCTATTTAGACTCAAAAGAAGTATATGTGAATGTCATTTCAAAATCAGGTTCTACTATGGAACCTGCACTTGCTTTCCGAGTAATAAAAGAATATATGGTGTCTAGGTATGGTCATGAATCTCAGCAAAGAATTATTGTGACGACAGACTCTGAAAAAGGTATTTTAAAGAGAATAGCAGAAAAGGAAGGCTACCATCAGTTGAATGTGCCTACAGATGTTGGTGGACGTTATTCGGTATTTACACCGGTAGGGCTGTTACCAATAGCTGTTGCTGGTATTGATATTGAAGCATTCATACGTGGAGGAAAGCAGGCAGAAGAGGATTTTTCTAGTGAAAATCTAAAAGAAAATGATGCATACCGTTATGCACTTGCTCGTTATGAATTGTATAAACAAGGTTATTCAGTAGAATTGTTAGCTTCTTTTGAACCACGTTTAAACAAGTTACATGAGTGGTGGAAGCAGTTATTTGGTGAAAGTGAAGGAAAAGAATATAAAGGGCTTTATCCTTCAACTGTTAATTACTCAACAGATTTACATGCAATTGGTCAATTTATTCAAGAAGGTAGCCGAATTATGTTTGAAACGCTTGTTCATTTTGATGAAATTGAGGAGGATCTAGAAATTCCATTTTCGCTAGATGATTTAGATGGACTCAATTATTTAGCAGGTCGTTCACTAAATGATATTAATGCGACATCTAAGGATGGGGTGGCATTGGCGCATGAAGAAGGCGGAGTACCTGTACTTAAAATTGAACTACCAAGGCTTGATGCTTATCATGTTGGCTACTTAATGATGTTCTTTATGAAAGCTTGTGTAATTAGTGCAAGCTTATTAGAAGTCAATCCGTTTGATCAACCAGGTGTTGAAGCTTACAAATCAAAAATGTTGGAATTATTAAAAGAAAATGTGGTGAAAGTCAATGTATGAGCAATATCATAGGTGGCTAGAGAAATCAAATTATATCGAAGAACTAACAGCCATTAAAGGTAACACTGCTGAAATCACCGAACGTTTCTACCAAATAATCCCATTTGGAACAGGCGGTATACGTGGTAAACTTGGGGCGGGGATAAATCGCATAAATGTGCACACAATTCGCCTAGTTGCAGAAGGGCTTGCACGCCAAATTGCAGCACAGGGAGACAATGCGAAATTACGCGGCGTTGTCATTGCATATGACACGCGCCATTTCTCAAAGGAATTTGCTTACGAAACAGCAGGTGTGCTAGCATCACATGGTATTCAAAGCTATGTCTTTAGTGAGAGCCGTCCGACGCCTGAGTTAAGCTTTGGGGTGCGCTATTTAGCTGCCTTTGCAGGTGTGGTCATTACAGCGAGCCATAATCCAAAGCAGTACAACGGCTTTAAAGTATACGGTGAGGATGGGGCGCAATTAACACCACAGATTGCGAATCAAATTGAAGCATACATGAATGATGTGGAAGATATTTTTGAAATTAATTCATTAGAAAAATCAGAACTACCAACATCAGGTTACTGCGTCGAAATATTAGATAACCTAGATGACAGTTATGCTCAAGCGCTAAAGAAACTAAGTTTGCGGCCAACTGTACAAAAGGATGTCTCCATTGTGTATACGCCACTTCATGGAGCGGGGTTAGTACCTACAATGCGTGGATTAAAGGAATTTGGTTTTACGAATGTACATATTGTAACGGAGCAAGCGAAGCAGGACGGTGAGTTTCCGACAGTGGCCTATCCTAATCCAGAAGAATCAGTTGCGTTTAAAATGTCTATTGAACTTGGGCAAAAAGTAAATGCCGATCTTCTACTTGCAACAGATCCAGATGCTGATCGCCTCGGCGTTGCTATTTGGAGTGGTGACAAATATAAGCTATTAACAGGTAATCAGCTTGGTGCTTTATTACTTTATTACATTTTAAAAACGCATAAAGAAAACGGAACATTACCAGCGAATGCAGCAATGATAAAAACGATTGTGACTTCAGAACTAGGAACAATGATTGCGGATTCGTTCGGTGTAACAACAATAAATACATTAACCGGTTTTAAATATATTGCAGAACAAATCGCAGAGTTTGAAGCAACAGGGAGTCATACTTTTTTGTTTGGCTACGAGGAAAGTTACGGTTACCTAGCGGGAGATTTTGTACGTGATAAAGATGCTGTACAAATTGCATTATTGACTGCTGAAATGGTTGCTTTTTATAAAGAGCAGAATAAAAGCTTACTTGACGCACTTGAAATGTTATATGAGCAGTTTGGTTACTTTCAAGAAAAGTTAATTTCTTTTACATTTGACGGATTGCAAGGACAGCAAATGATTTCGTCAATTATGCATACTTTCCGTGAAAATCAGCCAAAGTACTTTGCTGACATTGAAGTTATACGATTTGAAGACTATCAGAGCGGTCAAGTGAAGGGTAAAGAAGCTATACTCGCCTTACCAAAAGCGGACGTCCTGAAATATATTCTTAAAGATGGTAGTTGGATTTGTATTCGACCTTCTGGAACGGAACCGAAATGTAAATTTTATATTGGCGTTCGAAATGAGAATGAAGCAACTGCTCACCAAACTATTCAACAAATAGAACAATCATTACAAGCACTTCTAGCGAAATTAATAGCTCCTATTTAGCACTTTTACCGAATCTACGAGGCAATTACCGGTTGTAGATATAAAGGCTATATAAAAATAAACATAAACCGATATAATAGAATAAAGAACAACTGGAGGAATTTATGATGCAAAACGAATTATTAATGGAAACTCAACAATCTTATTACGACTATGTCGTTAAAATAAAAGGTGGTTGCCAACAAATAGCTGACTACTTGCGTGGAGGTAAACAGGCGGAAGCTTTTGAGGTGATTGCCAATCTAAGTGAAGGAATTGCTTGGCTTGTATCTGTAGAACAGCATATGGCAGAAAACTTCTTTCGAGTAAATAGTAGATTGAAAGAAGTTGTGGACATGTTAAATGAAGTGAACGAAGCATTAGAAATTGGTGACTTTGTTACAGTAGCTGACTTATTTGAATATGAAATCGGCCCAATGTTTGAAAGTGCTTCTGAATGGACATTCGAAAAGGTACAAAACTAAATTAATGAATTTGTGCGTTTACTCATTCTAATATATACATAAGCATTTCTCTTTTGGAAAGGATCAATATGGACTGTAAAGAGGGAGATTGAAAACAGTTTCTTGGAGAAAGTTTTAATTGTGAAACAAGATAGTATTTTAGAAGACCCAAGAGACTCTAGACGAGAGGAAATCATTAGTCGCATATGCTTTCCTTAGGTGGAAATCAAAAAGTTAAATGTTCAGTTAAAACAGTCAATACAATCGTGCATGGCGATAAACGAAATAATTTACCATTTTGTCTATTGTTAACGAAGAATAATTGAAGCAAAATAAGTATCTTTAAAGATAAAGTACCTTAGACAACGGTATGTAATTGTACCAATGTCAAAGGTTTTTTTTGTTGTTAATATTTAGCGAGTTTGTGTCATACATAAATATCTATTAATTTTTAGTGGGAAATTCCGATAAATATTCAAAATAACAATAAAAATAAAAACCTAATCTCCTAACTCCAGATACTCATGACTATAGTATAGAAAAAACAATGAAATGAAATAATTTATGTTTTTCAATGAACATGTCGAATTTTAGTTACTAATACTTCTACATTATATGTAAATTAAGCCGATATTATAATTACTATAAAATGATTTTAATAGGAGAGGGTTTTTAATATGCGAATTACAGGACAGAGTTCGATTGATCTAGCGGCTACTCCAAATAAAACTATGACTTACGAAAAAGCTATGGAAGAAAATAATACTGAGGCAATTGAGATTACTTCTAATAGTCCAACCCAGAATGAACCAGTATTATCTCCAGAGAATGAGGAGAGTACAAAAAAAGTTTTACAACAAGCAATCTCTACTATGAACGATATGTTAGAAACAAATCATAGTGCTTCAAAATTTATGTTTCATGAAGGGTTAGAACGTTATTATGTAACAATAGTTGATAGAGACACAGAAGAAGTTATTAAGGAAATTCCACCAAAGCGTTTATTAGATGCTTTTTATGAGATGCAAAAGATGCTTGGGATTATTGTAGACGAAAAAATATAATTATTGTAATTAGGAGGAAACATTATGGTAACACGAATTGGCGGATTAGCATCAGGTATGGATATAGATAGTATGGTTGCAAAATTAATGACTGCAGAAAGAGCTCCATTAAATAAATTATATCAGAAAAAACAAATTGCTGAATGGCAACGAGACGCTTATCGTTCAATTAATACAAAAATGAAGACATTTAATGACTACTCATTTGATAACATCATTCTATCTAGTAATTTTATGAAGAAAACAGCTTCTGTGAGTGGTGGAAGTAGCGATAAAGTATCGGTAAAAGCAGGCGCAGGAGCATCTGGTAATCTAGAAATTCAACAAGTGTCACAACTAGCGTCGAATGCAAAAACAGATGTTGTAAATGTTAGTAACACTCAACGTAAAATTGCAGGAGAAAATAATATACTAAGTGAGATAGGTATTGCATCACAAGGTGAGTTAAAATTAAAAATAACAGATGATAAGGGAAATGCTACAGAAAAAACAGTTACATTTGAACCAACTGATAAAATATCAGATTTTGTACAAAAATTAAAGGATGTAGGTGTATCCAATGCTTCCTTTAATGCAGCGACTGGTCAAATTTCAATGGCTGGAAATAATGTCACAGTTATTAGTCAAACAAATGCTGAAGTATTAAATTTTTCGTCAAATGGCGTTAGTGATTCACAATTTGTTGATGGCGGCCCAGGGTTTGGAGTCACTCCGAATGGCAGCACGAGATTAGGGGAGCTAGGGTTAGAAAACGGCTCTATAACACTTAATGTTATTCAAGCAAATGGAGAAACTAAACAAACTAAGATTTCTTTCAATAAATCCGACACACTGGATTCCTTTATTACTAGCTTAAATCGCTCGGGAGCTGGCGTAACGGCATTATTTTCTAATGGTAAGTTGACAATGAGTGCTAATAATTCTGGTGAGGTAAAAGGCGGAAGTACAAGTAGTATTCAGCTTTTAAAAGGCGATAACAATGATGCTACGAATATGCTCAATGCGTTAGGATTCGGTGCTGCACCTGATGGAAAGACTAAGGATAAAGATGGTAATGATATTGATACATTTGATTTAACAAAATTTGGTGGTGGTACAGAAGGACAAAATGCGAAATACACTATCAATGGATTAGATATGGAAAGTACTTCTAATCTGGTAAATGTTTCAGGATATGAAATTACATTAAATGGTGAATTCAATAAAGGTGGAATTGATCCTGCCAACACAGTGTCAGTAAAATCAACTAACGATATTAATCATATGGTTGATAAAATTAAAGAATTTGTCAATAAATACAATGAATTTATAGCTGGTATTAATGATCAGTTAAAAGAAACTAAATATCGCTCTTACATGCCTTTAACAGATGAACAACGTAAAGAAATGACTGAAACTGAGCAAAAAATGTGGGATGAAAAAGCGAAGAGTGGGCTCTTACGAAGCGATGCCATGCTACGACAAGGTTTAAGTGATATGCGTAGTGCTCTTGGTGGACATGTTGATGGTCTAGGTGATAATGTCATTGATACTTTAGCAGAAATGGGTATTACAACAACAAAGTCCTATAATGACGGTGGTAAGTTACAAATTGATGAAAATAAGTTACGTAAAGCATTAGCAGACGATCCAGATCGTGTAATGAGTACTTTAACACAAACGGGTGAAAAGAAAGCGGATGGTACGGATACACGTGGAGTTATTGTTAGATTACGTAGTGCTATGGATGAATTTGGTAAAAAGATAGAAAGTAAAGCTGGTCGTGCAACAATGACTGACAGTCAATACTCTATTGGTAAAAATCTTATTGATATGGATAAACGTATTGACACTTGGAAACTAAAACTGGAAAACATTGAATCTCGATATTGGAAACAATTCACGGCTATGGAACAAGCAATTAATAAAGCAAATCAACAATCTGGTATGTTCATGCAATTTGCTGGTGGCAACTAATTAGCTAGAATAGGAGTGTACTATGCAACACATAGATCAATTATTGCAAACGTCAGCTAATTTATTTAAGCATTTGGGTGAAATTCCAAAAGGTGAAGAACGAGACGAATTTATCGTCACGATTAACAGCATGTTGGACAAGCGTGGTACGATTATGGAAGACCTAATGAAGGAAGGATTTCGTTTCGATGAACAAAATAGAATTCATCGTACACTATTGGAACTAGATAATGGCATTAAAGAGCGGTTAGCAGTTGTTATGGATGCAGTCAAACAAGATATGGCAAACCTACAAAAAACGAAAAAAAGTGAACAGCAATATTTCAATCCTTATTCGAATATTCGTGTAATGGATGGGATATATTATGACAAAAAGAATTAATAGATTTCCTTCATTCAGCATAAAGGAAATCGCCAGTTGAATGGAAGATCGAACCTCGAAGGAATTGTGTCCACACTTCAAAATCCAGACACAATTACGACTAGACGTAATTGATCAAATAGCTTTTCTTCGTAAAATGGTTTAAACTAGTAAATAAGTAACCTATCAAAGGAGTTGTCCTTTATTGGCAGCAAATTTAACAGCACAAAATGCATATAAACAAAATAGTGTGACTACTGCTTCACCTGGCGAACTAACATTAATGCTTTATAATGGATGCCTAAAATTCTTGCATAAGGCGAAACTAGCTATTCAAGAAAAGAATATTCAAGAAAAAAATACGAACCTTCAAAAAGCACAATCCATTATCGGTGAACTGATGTCAACACTCAATATGGACGTTGAGGTTTCCAAGCAATTGCTACCTCTTTACGAATTTTTAAATCGTCGTTTAATTGAAGCCAACATTCAAAATGATGTTGCCATTATTGAGGAAGTGGAAGGATTTGTGACAGAATTTCGCGATACGTGGAAGGAAGTAATTCGCATTAATCGACAACAGCAATTTGGTCAGGGAAACAGCGGACAAATTTAGACACAATTAGAGACCATCGAAAGTGATGGTCTCTTTTTTGTTAAATCGTTATGATCACGAAATAGTCATAAATTAGGCCATACAAAGGTAAAATATGTTACTTATTCCCTGTGGCTGTTAGTTGGGCATCATGGCATAATCAAAGCAATAAACATGTTTAAAAGAGTACTGGGGTGGGAATATGATCTTTAAGCGTCAAGAAGGTTTCCGATTTAAATTTAAGGAGCCTATTCAAATAACTTTTGCTATTTATGAGAATGGAAAGGTCAATCATGGCCAAACGGCTATGGCTGACTTGTTGGATATTAGTCCACGTGGGTTGAAGATGTTTACGGAAGTGGATTTAGGTATAAACCCTCCTCCATTAGATATCCATTTTGTGCTTGATACACAAGAAGTTCGCGCTTATGGAGAAGTAATTTGGAGTCGTCCATTTGGGAATGGCAAGCAATACGGCATCTATTTCAATAATCAAGGACCCGTGGAAGATTTGATTATTGAAGAGCTAAAGCTTCGACGAAAAAAGGAAGCAGCTGAAGCGAAAAAACAAAATAATAATTTATAAAAATTTTTGTAAAAAAAAGAATGATTTTAGAGGAATTTCACACACTTGTGTAGAAATAGATAGTATAGCAGTTATAAAGGAGGAGTTTACATGTTAAACTTTAACATTCGTGGTGAAAATATTGAGGTAACTCCAGCTATTCGAGAGTATGTTGAGAACAAAATCGATAAAGTTGAACGCTATTTTAACGAAGATGTTAATGCCAACGCTAATGTCAATTTAAAGGTTTACAATGACAAACAAACGAAAGTGGAAGTCACTATTCCAATGAAGAATCTAACTCTTCGTGCTGAAGAGCGTCATAATGATATGTATGCTGCTGTTGATCTAATTGTTGATAAATTAGAGCGTCAGATCCGCAAGCATAAAACAAAAGTAAACCGTAAATTCCGCGAGCGTGAAGGTGCAGGCCTTTATTTTGCTACTACTCAAGCAGCCGCTGATGCTGTGTCAGAGGAAGAAGAATACTCAATTGTTCGTACAAAGCAATTTGATTTAAAACCGATGGATCAAGAAGAGGCAGTTCTACAAATGAATATGCTTGGACATGATTTCTATGTCTTTACAGATGCTGAATCGAACGGCACAAATATTGTATATAAACGTAAAGATGGAAAATATGGCTTAATTGAAACTACTTAAAACTTCATGATGACGAAGGCTCTCGCGATGGCGAGGGCCTTTTTTTGGTATGACAATCATATGTAGCCGGGGTGACAGTTTGCATGAAACTGTTACACAATGGTAAAATGAAAGTTGAATCTATATAGGAAGTGAAAAACATTCATGGCAAACCTATTAAATAAATTATTTGATTTCAATAAACGTGAGCTAAAAAAATTAGAAAAAATCGCTGACCAAGTTGAGAGATTCGCTTCTCAAATGGAACAGCTTTCAGATGATCAACTACAAGCGAAAACAGATGAATTTAAAAAGCGCTACGCTGAGGGTGAGCATTTAGAGTCGATTCGTGCCGAAGCGTTTGCTGTTTGTCGAGAAGCGGCAAAACGTGTATTAGAGATGTACCCATTCCGCGTTCAAATCATGGGGGCAGCTGCTCTTGATGAGGGGAATATCGCGGAAATGAAAACCGGGGAAGGTAAAACTTTAACAGCGACAATGGCTGTTTATTTAAATGCGATCACTGGTAAAGGTGTACATGTTGTAACAGTCAACGAATATCTAGCGAGTCGTGATGCTGCTGAAATGGGACAACTTTATAATTTCTTAGGCTTATCTGTTGGGCTTAATCTGAATAGCCTTTCAAAAGATGAAAAACGTACTGCTTATGAGGCTGATATTACGTATAGTACAAACAATGAGCTAGGCTTTGACTACTTACGTGATAACATGGTGCTTTACAAAGAGGAACGTGTCCAACGTCCATTGCACTATGCTGTCATTGATGAGGTGGACTCGATCTTAATTGATGAAGCGCGTACGCCATTAATTATTTCGGGTCAAGCTGGGAAATCAGCACAGCTTTATAAACAGTCTAATGCGTTTGTGCGTATGTTAAATGCAGAGACAGACTATACGTATGAAGAGTCAACAAAAGGTGTTACGTTAACAGATGCAGGTGTGGAAAAGGCAGAAAAAGCATTTGGCATCGATAATCTATTTGATTTGACGCATGTTCGTTTAAATCATGCGATCAATCAATCATTAAAGGCGCATGTTAGTATGCATAATGATGTCGATTATGTTGTGCAGGATGGCGAAATTGTGATCGTTGATGGCTTTACTGGTCGTTTGATGAAGGGTCGTCGTTATTCTGATGGCTTACACCAAGCGATTGAGGCTAAAGAAGGCGTTGAGATTCAAAATGAATCGATGACAATGGCGACAATTACCTTCCAAAACTACTTCCGTATGTATCAAAAGCTTGCAGGGATGACAGGTACAGCGAAAACAGAGGAAGAGGAATTCCGTAATATTTACAATATGAATGTTGTCGCTATTCCGACGAATAAACCGATTGCTCGTGATGATCGTGCTGACTTGATTTTTGCAACGATGGAAGGGAAATATAAAGCAGTTGCTGCTGATATCGCAGAGCGTCATAGAGCTGGTCAACCTGTTCTTGTTGGTACAGTTGCTATTGAAACGTCTGAGATTATTTCTAAACTATTGGATAAACATAAAATTCCTCATAATGTATTAAATGCGAAAAATCATGAACGTGAAGCTGAAATCATTGCGAACGCTGGTACAAAGGGTGCAGTGACAATTGCAACTAACATGGCTGGACGTGGTACAGATATTAAACCTGGCGAAGGAGTACTCGAAATTGGCGGTTTAGCGGTAATCGGTACAGAGCGACATGAATCACGTCGTATTGATAATCAGCTTCGTGGACGTTCTGGTCGTCAAGGGAATCCAGGGGTTACACAATTCTACCTATCCTTAGAGGATGATTTAATGCGTCGTTTTGGCTCTGATAATATGAAGTCGATGATGATGCGCTTAGGTATGGATGATTCCCAGCCATTGCAATCTAAAGTTGTGTCGAGAGCTGTAGAATCAGCGCAGAAACGTGTCGAAGGTAATAACTTTGATGCGCGTAAACGCTTATTACAATATGACGATGTACTACGTCAGCAACGTGAGATTATTTATAAAGAGCGTTATGATGTACTAGAAACAGAAAATATGCGTGTGCTTGTTGAGTCTATGATTCAAGAAACAATCGATAATGTTGTTAGCCTGTATACTCAAGGTGAACAGAAGGATTGGAACCTAAAGGCTATTGAAGACTTTGTAGCGGCTAATCTTTTAGAGGAAGGTCAACTTAAAGTATCTGATTTCCAAGGCAAGTCTGCTGAAGATATTAATCAGCTAATCTCTGATGCTGTTCATGTTCGTTATGATGAAAAAGAGGCAGAACTGACACCAGAGCGTATGCGTGAGTTTGAAAAGGTTATTTTATTACGATCAATCGATACAAAATGGATTGATCATATTGATGCAATGGATCAACTACGTCAAGGTATCCATCTGCGTGCTTATGGTCAAAACGATCCTCTTCGTGAATATCAACAAGAAGGCTTTGCAATGTTTGAGGATATGGTAGCCTCTATTCGCGAGGATGTTGCGAAATATGCGATGAAAGCAGAAATCCGCAATAATCTGGAGCGTGAAGAGGTGGCTAAGGGGCAGGCTGTTAATCCAAAAGAAGAAGGTGGCACTGCGCCGAAAAAGCAACCAGTACGTAAAGCTGAAAACATTGGCCGTAATGATTTATGTCCTTGTGGTAGCGGTAAGAAATTTAAAAACTGTCATGGCACAGCTCAATAATATCTAGGTGAAAGAATCATTTTAACTACGTGTTGAAATGATTTTTTCTTTGTAAAATAACTCAAAAATGAAGAAATTTTAGTATAAAAAGTCAGAATTTATAGACAATTGAAAAATATGGGTATACAATAGCTGTAATAATAGGTATATAGTACAAGTTATTGATCCTATTATTATCCTGAATTTTTGATGGTGATACTAAGTCTTAAGGAGGATCGGAATTTTCAAGCAATCTTACTCATTGAAAATAGCGGGAATGTACGCATATTTAGTATATTCCTTTTTATTTTGACTGGAAGCAACATAAAATGTATAAAGGGGGACTATAGATGCATAAAAAAGATATTATGAATAGTGAAACAATGATGTATATGCCTGTGTATGATTCCTTTGGAAATTTATGTACGCAGGTGTATGAGAAAAATAATGAGTATATATCTACGCTACCACCAACGAAATTATTGGACTTTAATCTGCGTTATTTTGGTTCTAGTTTAAGAGGAGCGTTCGATGGTTCGAAAATGATCCTAGGCAAGCTTAATAAAAATCCTATCGTCGTGCACGAACGTTGTAATATTTTATGGTTTCCTAGTAGGTCTCCTTTACATCCTGACTGTATCTGGTTCGCTGTTCATCATATAGATGACTATGTCGCTGTGGATAAAAAGAGGACAAAGGTTACTTTTATGAATGGCAAGGAATTTATTGTGGATGTCAGTGTCAATGCGTTAGAGTCTCGGATTCAAAGAGCTTTTTTATTAAAATATAGACTAGAGAAACGAACAAAATATTTACTTGTTCAGTATGACCGTGTGAAAGTATTTCAACGTCTTGCCAAGAATATGTTTGAGGACGAGACGCAGGATAGTTGACTTAATTCCACAAAACATCTGCTAGATAGTATGTTTTCGTTTCTAAAAACGTTATAATAAAAAGATACGGAGCTTTATGAATAAAGTGTTAGCTTCATGACTAACGTTCGGAGGATTTAACGATGATTGAATTAGCAGATGTACGCAATGTATTAGACACTACAGCCAAAAAATTGGCGGACTTTAGGGGGTCTCTTTGACTTAGAGAACAAAGAGGCACGTATTCAGGAGCTAGATGAAATGATGCTAGAGCCAGGCTTTTGGGATGATCAGCAGGGTGCTCAGGTGATTATCAATGAAGGAAATGGCTTAAAAGCGATAGTCAATGAATATAAAGATTTAGTGGAAACACATGAAAATTTAGATATGACACTGGAACTTTTGCGTGAAGAACCAGACGAAGAATTACAAGAAGAATTAGGCAAAGAACTAGCAGAATTTCAACAAAAGATGGCTGATTTTGAGCTTCAATTACTGCTAAGTGGCCCATACGATCAAAACAATGCCATTTTAGAGTTGCATCCTGGTGCTGGTGGTACGGAGTCACAGGACTGGGGTTCAATGCTATTACGTATGTATACACGGTGGGCTGAGAAGCGTGGATTTAAAGTGGAAACAGTGGACTATCTACCAGGAGATGAAGCTGGGATTAAATCTGTAACATTGTCAATTAAAGGTCACAATGCTTTCGGTTATTTACAAGCGGAAAAAGGTGTGCATCGTCTAGTACGTATTTCTCCATTCGATTCGTCTGGCCGCCGTCATACGTCTTTCGTTTCCTGTGATGTTATGCCAGAGTTTGACGACAATATTGAAATCGATATTCGTACAGAGGATTTAAAAATTGATACGTATCGTGCAACAGGTGCAGGTGGTCAGCATATTAATACCACAGATTCTGCCGTTCGTATTACGCATATTCCTACTGGTACGATCGTACAATGTCAAGCTGAGCGCTCACAGATTAAAAACCGTGAAAAAGCGATGACGATGTTAAAAGGGAAGCTATATCAATTAGAACTTGATAAACAGCAGGCGCAATTAGATGAAATACGCGGTGAACAAAAAGAAATAGGCTGGGGCTCCCAAATTCGTTCGTATGTCTTCCATCCATACTCGATGGTGAAGGATCATCGTACAAATGAAGAAACAGGTAATGTGGGTGCTGTGATGGATGGCGATTTAGATCCATTTATTAATGCCTATTTACGTTCAAAAATAAATTAATACCCAGATTCCCCAAGAGTGAGATACTCTTGGGGAATTTTTGTTAAAAGGGTGGATGATAGGGTGCATCTTGGCTAAGCTGTTTTCGTTCATTCATGTAATATTTATACAGCATAGAAGCGTTAAGAAATTGTTTACTAATGGAAGCATATCGAATCGGTAGTTCGATTTGTTTATTATTTTTTAACGTTACAATACACCCCATTTCACTAGGTGTAATATTAATAATTGCATGAAGCCCTATCCATATATTGTGAATGGAGCTGGGTGAATAAGTTGGCAGAAAAATACAGGGATAACCGTAATCAAAGGCCACGACGATTGGTAGCTTGTGTTGATTGCCGAAAAAACGTTTAGCCGATTGTTTTGCGGCTTCATAAGTTGATCCTAATGAGAGACAGGATTTTCGAAGGACATGCATCGGTTTGCGTGTAACAATCAGCTCATTATGCTTATCAATCACATGCGTGAAGACTTTGGAGTCATGCTGAATAGGTTGCAGTAAATAAGTATTGAATGACATTAAGTAGCCGTTTACAAAGTTAGTTGTCATATAGGGAGTGCCTCCTTTTTTCTAGTGATAACGGTAGTGTAAAACAGAATATGACTTTCTTAAATTAAATGAAATAGTTGAAAATCGTTCAGAAAAGCGCGAAACGCCTAGAGAATTTGCTCTAAATATCAATTGATTAATAGCTAATCCAAGATATTTTCGAATCGTAAGCATTGCTTTTTAATTTCAATTTTCATATAATTTAGAAAAGGATCGAGGTGAGATCGTTGGATAAATATTATTCGTATACAGATTTTCTGAAAGCCGTTGGTCAGTCGAAAAAAGTTGATGAGGCAGAGAAATTATTAAACGAGATTTATTTAGATTTATTTTTAAATCGTATCCAGCGTATGCATCGGCAAGAGCAGCTCATGGTTCTGATAGATAGAGCACTCGATGAAAAAGATGAAAACGCATTTTATCAATACGCATCCGAACTAACTTCCTTACAGCAAACAGAAGATGAATCATATTGACGAACCCGCTCTCCATATCTATTGGAGAGGGGGATTTTTTTTGCTTTTGAAAATAGTTGCAGTGGATGTGAGGAGTGTATGTTTTGGTTAGAAGAAGTGGTTTTGCTTATAGAATGTGGAAAGTCATTTAAAAAGTTTGAGACGCTGTTTATAAAAAAAGTGAGAGCCGGTCCAAAGGGAAGCGCCCCTGCTCATAAGAGGAGAAGAGCCGCTCCAAAAGTACAGAGCCCGGCTCCTGAGAGAGTGTGAGCTGCACATAAAGCAAAACAGGAAATCTCATCCATTGATGAAGCTTGAAAACCTAATAAAACGGCTATTATAAGAGTAACAAGTTAAATTGACCGTATTGTTATGTAATAAAAATTTTAGAGATGAAAAAAATTTTTACAAACATTCGTTCGTTAAATGTTCGAAATTTTAATATTGCTATGCTAAAATATATGTACAAATTGGAAGGAAAGGACGGGGACATGAGTGCAAACATTTGATTTACAAGCGCCATATCAGCCTAACGGGGATCAGCCACAGGCCATTGCGGAATTAGTGGAGGGTGTGAAAGCAGGCAAACGTCATCAAACATTGCTTGGTGCTACTGGAACAGGTAAGACGTTTACCATTTCGAATGTCATCCAGCAAGTCAAAAAACCAACACTAATCATGGCACACAATAAAACACTAGCTGGCCAGTTGTATAGTGAATTCAAAGAATTCTTCCCGAATAACGCCGTTGAATATTTTGTCAGCTACTATGATTACTACCAACCAGAAGCTTATGTACCGCAGACAGATACCTATATAGAAAAAGACTCTAGCATTAACGATGAAATTGATAAGCTGCGTCACTCTGCTACCTCTGCATTGTTTGAGCGTGAGGATGTCATTATTATTGCATCTGTGTCCTGCATTTATGGTTTAGGTTCTCCCGAAGAATATCGAGAAATGGTTGTTTCCATTCGTACAGGTATGGAAATTGAACGTAATCAGCTATTACGCAAGCTTGTGGACGTTCAGTATGAGCGAAATGATGTTAGTTTTACTCGCGGAACATTTCGGGTACGTGGAGATGTTGTGGAAATCTTCCCAGCCTCTCGTGATGAGCATTGTATTCGTGTGGAATTTTTTGGGGATGAAATCGATCGCATTCGTGAGGTAGATGCACTAACGGGAGAGATTTTATCGGATCGAGAGCATGTTGCTATTTTCCCAGCATCCCACTTCGTTACACGAGAAGAGAAATTGCGTAAAGCGATTGAAAATATTGAAAAAGAATTAGAGGAACGACTTGCATTATTACGTGCAGAAGATAAATTACTAGAGGCACAACGTTTAGAACAACGTACACGTTATGACTTAGAGATGATGCGTGAAATGGGCTTTTGCTCTGGGATTGAAAACTATTCACGTCATTTAACATTGCGTGAAGCAGGTGCTACTCCATATACGTTACTAGACTACTTCCCAGAAGATTTTTTACTTGTGGTTGATGAAAGTCACGTAACACTTCCACAGGTACGTGGGATGTACAATGGTGACCAAGCGCGTAAAGGTGTGCTCGTAGAACACGGCTTCCGCTTGCCATCTGCTCTAGATAACCGTCCATTACGTTTTGAAGAGTATGAAAATCGTATACATCAAGCAATTTATGTATCAGCCACACCAGGTCCTTATGAGTTGGAGCATACACCAGAAATGGTAGAGCAAATTATCCGACCAACTGGATTATTAGATCCATTAATCGATGTACGTCCTATTGAAGGGCAAATCGATAATTTAATCGATGAAATACAAGATCGAATTGCGCGTGATGAGCGAGTTTTAGTGACAACGCTAACGAAGAAAATGTCCGAGGATTTATCGGCCTACTTGAAGGAAATGGGCTTAAAAGTAGAATACCTACATTCAGAAATTAAGACACTAGAGCGTATTGAAATTATCCGTGAGCTACGCAAAGGAACGTATGATGTGCTAATTGGTATTAATTTATTGCGTGAAGGTCTTGATATTCCTGAGGTGTCCCTTGTGGCGATTCTAGATGCTGATAAAGAAGGATTTTTACGTTCAGAGCGTTCTTTGATTCAAACTATTGGTCGTGCTGCTCGTAATGCGAATGGTCATGTCATTATGTATGCAGACCATGTAACAGACTCGATGAAAAAGGCGATTGATGAAACGAAACGTCGTCGTGCGTTACAAATGGCTTATAACGAGGAGCATGGTATAACACCTCAAACGATCATTAAGAAAATCCCAGATGTGATTCGTGCAACACAAGTAGCAGAAGAAGAGGAATCCTATGTAACAAAGGCAACAAAAGGCAAAAAGCTGACAAAGGCGGAAAGAGAACAGCTTGTTGCTTCTCTAGAAGTCGAAATGAAGGAAGCAGCAAAAGCGCTTGATTTTGAACGTGCGGCTGAGTTACGAGATACAATATTTGAATTGAAGGTAGAAGGGTGAATGACTTGTGAAAAATACTGAAATCGTCGTGCAAGGTGCACGTGCTCATAATTTAAAAAATATTAATGTCACAATTCCGCGTGACCAATTAGTCGTTTTAACAGGATTATCGGGCTCTGGAAAGTCTTCTCTAGCATTTGACACAATTTATGCGGAGGGCCAGCGTCGTTACGTTGAGTCCCTTTCCGCGTATGCCCGTCAATTTCTTGGACAAATGGATAAGCCAGATGTCGATGCGATAGAAGGTTTATCCCCTGCTATTTCCATTGACCAAAAAACGACAAGTCGTAACCCACGATCTACTGTTGGTACGGTAACGGAAATTTATGATTATCTACGTTTACTTTATGCCCGCATTGGTAAACCAATCTGTCCAAATCATGGTATAGAAATCACTTCCCAAACGATTGAGCAAATGGTGGATCGTTTATTAACCTATCCTGAGAGAACTAAGATGCAGCTCCTTGCTCCAATGGTTTCTGGACGTAAGGGTACCCATGTTAAACTGCTAGAAGATTTAAAAAAGCAGGGGTTTGTTCGTGTACGAATTGATGGGGAATTGCGTGATTTAGATGATGCTATCGAACTTGATAAAAATAAAAAGCATTCCATCGAAGTAGTAGTGGACCGTGTTGTTATGAAGGAAGGGATTGCTGCTCGTCTGAGTGATTCTTTAGAAACGGCTTTACGACTGGCAGATGGACGTGTGCTTGTCGATGTGATGGAACATGAAGAGTTACTATTTAGTGAGCATCATGCCTGCCCATTATGTGGTTTTTCTATTGGTGAGTTAGAGCCTCGTATGTTTTCATTTAATAGTCCGTTTGGTGCTTGTCCAAGCTGTGATGGCTTAGGTTCAACACAAGAGGTAGATTTAGATTTAGTGGTGCCTGATTGGGATCGTTCCTTGTTAGAGCATGCCATCGCACCATGGGAACCAACAAGTTCGCAGTACTACCCACAATTACTAAAAGCTGTATGTGATCATTACGATATTCCAATGGACGTGCCTGTGAAGGATTTGCCAAAGGAAAAGATGGATAAAGTTTTATATGGCTCTGGAAAAGACAAGATACACTTCCATTATGAAAATGAGTTTGGCAATGTGCGAGATCAAATGATTGAATTTGAAGGGGTGGTGCGCAATGTTGAGCGTCGTTTTAAAGAGACGACATCCGATTATGTTCGTGAGCAGATGGAAAAATACATGGCACAGCAGGCTTGCCCTTCATGTAAAGGGTATCGTTTAAAGCCTGAGACGCTAGCAGTGAAAGTAGCTGATAAACATATCGGTGAGGTCACACAATATTCAATTCAGGAAGCAGACACTTTCTTTAAAGAGCTTGATCTCACTGAAAAGGATATGCAAATTGCTCGATTAGTTTTAAGAGAAATCGAAGAACGATTGGGCTTCCTTGTGAATGTTGGTTTAGACTATTTAACATTGAGTCGTGCAGCAGGTACATTATCTGGTGGAGAGGCACAACGTATTCGCCTTGCTACACAAATTGGTTCACGATTAACGGGAGTCCTCTATATTTTAGATGAGCCTTCGATTGGTTTGCATCAGCGAGATAATGATCGACTGATTAGCACATTACAAAATATGCGTGACATTGGAAATACGCTGATTGTGGTAGAGCATGATGAAGATACGATGCTTGCTGCAGATTATCTCATCGATGTAGGACCTGGAGCAGGCGTCCATGGCGGTCAAATTGTGGCAGCAGGTACACCACAGGAAGTTATGAATAATGAAAAATCCTTAACTGGACAATATTTAAGTGGTAGAAAGTTTATTCCTTTACCAATTGAAAGACGCCAACCAAATGGCCGAAAGCTCTCCATTAAAGGTGCCAAGGAAAATAATTTACGCAATGTTAAAGTAGATGTTCCATTAGGCTTATTTGTAGCAGTGACAGGTGTGTCTGGTTCAGGGAAATCTACACTGATAAATGAAATTTTATATAAATCTTTGGCACAGAAGCTGAATCGTTCAAAGGTTAAGCCTGGCGAGCATAAAGAAGTGACAGGTATCGATGAGCTTGAAAAAGTAATCGATATTGATCAATCGCCAATTGGGCGTACACCTCGTTCAAACCCAGCAACTTATACAGGTGTTTTTGATGATATTCGCGATGTTTTCGCAGCAACAAATGAAGCAAAGGTACGAGGCTATAAAAAAGGACGCTTTAGCTTTAATGTCAAGGGCGGTCGCTGTGAAGCATGTCGTGGTGACGGCATTATTAAAATTGAAATGCATTTCCTTCCAGATGTTTATGTACCATGTGAAGTATGTCACGGCAAACGGTATAACCGTGAAACACTTGAAGTGAAGTATAAAGATAAGAGTATTGCAGATATTCTCGATATGACAATTGAAAATGCAGTAGTGTTCTTTGAAAATATTCCAAAAATCCAGCGTAAGCTACAAACGATTGTTGATGTGGGGTTGGGCTATATGAAATTAGGGCAACCAGCCACAACCTTATCGGGTGGTGAGGCGCAGCGTGTAAAACTAGCCTCTGAATTACATCGACGCTCAACAGGGAAATCCTTCTATATTTTAGATGAACCAACGACAGGATTACATGCCGATGATATTGCTCGTTTACTTGTCGTTTTACAGCGTCTTGTTGAAAACGGTGATTCGGTATTAGTTATTGAGCATAACTTGGATGTGATTAAAACAGCTGATTATATCATTGACTTAGGTCCAGAAGGCGGAGACAAAGGTGGTACGATTGTTGCAACTGGTACACCTGAAGAGGTAGTAGAAGTAGCAGGCTCCTATACAGGCAAATACTTAAAACCAATTCTGGAACGTGATCGTATGAGAATGGATGCATTGCTAGCAGAAGCTACTAAGTCTTAAGGGTTTTACATTCGAACGGAAATGATTAATCTGGATTGAAAGGTGATCTTAAATTGGGGAAAGTCGCTCAATCCAGATTGAAAATGATTCGAAATGTGAAGAACCCACTAAAACAGAGGTCAAAAGTGATCCAACTAATCTAAAAAACGAGCAATAAAATCTTCATAGGTAAAAGCCTGACGATGTTGAAATGAAAAGACCCAATTTATTCAATTTTGCAGTGAAACTTTTCACATGATGAATCGTATAAATAGTATAACGAACTGAGGGAGGCTATTTATTTATGCAAAATGAACGTCAACGAATTTTAGAACTTGTAGAAAAAGGAACAATTTCGGCACAAGAGGCGATTACATTATTAGAAGCATTAGAGCAACCTGGCAAGTCTACTCAACATGTTATGAATGATGTGTCGAAAGAGACGCAATCCTTTTCGAGTGAAAAAGAGCCATTATTTGAAGAAAAATCAAAAGATGGTGACAAGAAAAAAGATGATTTTATGAAATACTTCCAAGATGAAATGCAAGATTTTCGTAAGGATTTAACGCAAATCGGTTCTCTTTTTATGGATATGATGAATACGGCTGTTAAAAAGGTAAAGGAATTTGATGTAGCTTCTCCATTTGGAGATAAAATTGAATTTACCCATACAGAAGAAGTGGCTGCTGCCAATGTAGACAATATTATCGTTGAATTACCTAATGGTAACTTCTCATTGGAATCCAGTGAAGGAGAAACTATTCAGGTGATTTGCAAGGTAAAGGCACCTTTGATGAACGAAAGTGAAGAAGAAACTCGTAATCACTTCTTAGAGCAATTTGTTGTGAAAGAGGAAGAGCAATCACTTCGTATTTTGAGCCAATTAAAGCTTGTTCAAGTCAATGTGAAGGTGCTAGTACCAAAGGATAAACTTGAAAAATTATCTGTTCGTCTAATGAATGGTAGTGTTTCATTACAGGATACAGAATTTGAAGAATTAAAAGTGAAAACGTTAAACGGTGCCATTAAAGGTACGAAGTTTAATTTTGGAAAAGCTGAAGTGGATTCTTCTAATGGTTCCATTGAATTAACGAATGTTCGAGGTAAGGATTTAGAGGCTGAAACATTGAATGGGCGTGTTTATTTGGATGGCGCATTGGATGAAGTTGAAGCTAAGTCTGTCAATGGACATGTAGTCGTAACAACATGCTCGACAAATTCTTCTAAAATTAAAGCTCAAACAGTTGCTGGAGCAGTGGAATTGTATGTCCCACGAACAATTTCATTGAGCGGTAAAGTCGTTACGAATTTCGGTAAAGTGGATGTGGGTATCCAGGATGTTTCTAAAATGGAGTCACAAGATCAATTCTTATCCAAAGTAGTCCGTTTCGACAAAGAAGTTGAAAATGCGAATCGCCTATTTATCGAAGGTGAATCGAAAACTGGTGCTGTTTTAGTACGCTACACAACAACAGATGAACAACAAATTTAACAGTAGGAGCATTCAAGGTAAAGCTTGAATGCTTTTTCTTTTCAAACAGGATTCGACCTAGCACATAGAGGCGAATCTTGTTTTTATTTTTGTCATATTTTTAAGGATAATGGCAAGGAAAGAATGAAATAGAAGGAACTGCCACGGATTGAAATGAAACTGTAATAAAAAAACAGAAATAGAGTGCTATAATAGTAAAAGAAATACCTCTTACATAGATGAGAGTTTTAGGTGGTTTAATCATGATAGAAATGAAAAATGTGACAAAGAAATACCCAAACGGTGTTGTTGCGACAAATGGTATTTCCGTTAATATAAAACAAGGCGAATTTGTGTATGTAGTTGGCCCAAGTGGGGCAGGGAAATCCACATTTATTAAATTGATGTACCGTGAAGAAAAAGCAACATCAGGGCAAATAATTGTAAATGGTATTGATTTAGCAACTTTAAAGAATAAGAAGGTTCCTTTTTTGCGCCGTCAACTTGGTGTAGTTTTCCAAGATTTCAAATTGCTACCTCGTTTAAATGTCTATGAGAATGTAGCGTTTGCGCTTGAAGTAATAGAGGAAAAGCCAGATGAAATCCGACGTCGGGTTATGGAAGTGCTAGAACTAGTTGGATTGAAGCATAAAGCAAGAATGTTTCCAAATGAACTTTCAGGCGGAGAGCAGCAACGTGTATCGATTGCTCGTTCAATCGTCAATGTTCCAAAAGTGGTGATTGCAGATGAACCTACAGGGAACCTTGACCCTGAAACATCATGGGAAATTATGAATTTATTTGAGGAAATTAATGCACGTGGGACAACGATTGTAATGGCGACCCACAACCGTGAAATTGTAAATACGATTCGTCGTCGTGTTATTGCCATTGAAGGCGGCTTAATTGTCCGTGATGAACACGGAGGTGAATACGGCTATGAAATTTAGTACAGTAAAGCGCCACTTCCGGGAAAGTATCAAATCACTTGGTCGAAATAGCTGGATGACCATTGCCTCTGTCAGTGCCGTTACCGTTACGCTTATTCTAGTAGGTGTTTTTGCGCTTATTATGATGAATTTAAATAAAGTAGCAACGGATTTAGAAAACGATGTCGAAATTAAAGTGCTAATTGATGAGACAGCAGATGAAGCTGCGGAAAAAGCACTCATCGAAAAAGTCAAAAAATTGCCTGGTGTCTCCGAGATGACATATTCCACTAAGGAAGATGAGTTAACCAAGCTAGTAAAAGACTTCGGTGATGATTTTAAACTATTTGAACAAAGTAACCCTTTACGTAACGTTATTTATGTAAAAGCCGCTGATCCACAGCAAACAGCCAAAGTTGCGAAAACCATTGATAAATATGAGTATACATATGATGTAATGTATGGCGAAGGAAAAGTTGAAAAACTATTTAACTTCTTAAATATTAGTCGTAATGTAGGAATCGTACTTATTTTAGGGTTATTATTTACGGCAATTTTCTTAATTTCGAATACAATTCGTATAACGATTATAGCTCGTCGTGATGAAATAGAAATTATGAAACTTGTAGGGGCTACAAATTCATTCGTGCGTATCCCATTCTTATTAGAAGGTATGTGGCTCGGAATTTTAGGTTCAATTATTCCGATTGCGGTTGTCACAACCCTTTACCACAATATATATAAAATTATTGCACCACGTTTACAAGGAGAGCTTGTTCAATTACTAGATTTTTCGCCACTTGTGTATCAAGTAAGCGGTCTTCTGTTACTCATTGGTGTACTGATCGGTATTTGGGGAAGTTTCATGTCAGTACGTAAGTTTTTAAAAATTTAGTCACAACAGATATTTGTGAAAAAGAAAAGAATAGTCGAAGGGGAGTTCAATCGGTGAAAAGTAAGGCGAAAAACACATTAAAAACACTTGCAGCAGCATCTGCTCTAATTCTTTTTATCCAAACTCCATCAGCATATGCAACAAGTTTATCGGATTTAAAAGAAGAAAAGAAACAAGTTGAAACAAAGAAGAATCAGTTAAATTCATCTATCAGCAATAAATCAAATGCAATTACAGCTAATCAAGAAAAGCAACAACAAATCTTAGATCAAATTCAAGCATTGAACGCTGAAATCGACAAAACTAATAGTAATATTAAAAAAGTACAAGCAGATATTCGGGTAACAAATGAGGAAATTAAAAAGTTAGAAGCTTCTATTGAAGAGCTTTTGCATAAAATTGAAGAGCGTGATTTATTGTTACAAGAACGTGCACGTGCCATTCAAGCTGGGGGCTCTGTAAGTTATTTAGATGTATTGCTAGGCTCTAATAGTTTTGTAGACTTTATTGATCGTTTCTCTGCAGTTAATGCATTATTGGAAGCGGATCGTCAAATTATTCAAGATCAAAATGATGATAAACAAAAATTAGAAGAGCAAAAGCAAAGTGTAGAAGAGAAACGTAAAAACCTTGAAGATAAAAAAGCTGAGCTTGAACGATTAAAAGCATCCTTAGACAGTCAAAAAACTGAGAAAAATAAACTAGTCGACCAATTAGAGAAAGAGCAAGAAAAGCTGAAATCCGAAAAGGTATTACTTGAGAAAGAATACTCGGAGGCTTTGGAAGTAAGTCAGGAATTGCAAGATCAAATTATTGCTGAACAAAATCGTTTGGCTGAAATTGCGCGTCAGCAAGAGGCGAAACGTAAAGCAGCCGCTGCGGCCGCAGCAGCAGCTGCTGCTAACAATGGTGGCGGATCATCTGGTGGTACAGTTCATGCGCCTCAATCAAACGGAACATGGATTAAACCAACGAATGGTCGCTTAACATCACCATATGGTTGGCGAAATCTTGGAGCAGGACCTGAATTCCATTATGGTGTCGATCTTGCAAATGCAACAGGAACACCAATATGGGCAGCAGCAGATGGCGTAGTTTCTTACGCAGCACCACTTAGTTCGTATGGTAATGTTGTCATTGTGACGCACTCAATCGATGGACAAATTTATACAACCGTTTATGCACATTTAAGTGCATTTAATGTTAGTGTAGGACAAGAAGTAACACAAGGTCAGCAAATAGCAGCGATGGGTAGTACAGGTCGCTCTACTGGCCCACACTTACACTTTGAAGTGCATATTGGTCCTTGGAAAGGACAAGCAGTCGGCAGTGTAAATCCACTGAAATATATTCCATTGTAAACATAAAAGCTATACACTAGTGTTTTCTAGTGTATAGCTTTTAATATTTCATCGAATGTTTCACCATTCATCAGTTTATAGGTTTGCCCATCTACAGCCAATAAGCCATTATTGAAGAACAATATTTTTAATGTATGGTCATAGTAAGTAATGTCCAATTAATAGACAACATCAGCTTGTTTGTTATTTAATAAGGTTCTTTTTACTTCCCAAGTACTTAAGGCTAAACGCATATCCTCTAATCGAGGATCGTCACGATTGATAATGGCAAAGCTTTTATTGGTACCATTGTCAACTTCCTAAACGGTTATCTTATTTATTATTTCTAGAAGATCTTTATTAGGTAAAAAATCTTGTAGTAAATTCTTTGTTCGATACTCTGGGTACAGCATCAGAACACTAATACTAAGACAAATAGCAACAATCCATAGTATAAGTCGCTTTGAAAGTATAACTCCTCCCCTTTTCTCATTTTGCGAAATATTCCACTGAAAGTTTCATCGCTATTATAAGATTCTAAATAATGTTATGATGAATATATACGTAGTGGGGTATTTTTAATGTTGTTATTTCTGAAGATTTTCTTAAAACAGTGTGAAATAGTCTTTTTTTAAAAAGGTTCTATGCTATGCTTTCGGAGGAGGATTCGTTGACTTGATAAATACAGAGTGGTACTCGATACGGACGTTAACTTTACCAGCTACTGCAGTCGCTTTACTTATTACTTTTTTTATTGTGTGGCTTATCTTGCGCTTACAATTTTCTAAAAAGTGGTCTGAGCTATATAGTGATGCCATTTTCACCTTTATTATTGTTTGGAAGTTAAGTTTGCTTGTGACAGATTTCAAAACGGTAGTAAACAATCCAATTACATTGCTTTATTTTAATGGCGGAACAATGGGTGTTCTTCTCGGTGTCATCGTAGCATCCTTGCAAATATGGAGAAAGCGACAGAGTCTACAGCTTGAGGAAAAAGAGATGATAGCTGGTAGCTGGGCTATTATTCTAACGCAATCCATTTATCAAATGCTTGCTGTGCTACTTAATGACAACAACATATCGAGTGAAGTTATAACATTAGCTGTGCTAAGTGTAGTCACGCTCGTCATATTATGGAGATTAGTAGCGGGGAAACAAGCTCTCATACTCTATACAATTAGCTATTTGATAGTGGCTATCTTACAGCCGCTTGGTATAGGGCAAACAGCTGTGGGTGTTAGTGTAATACTACTTTGTTTGGGCTTAACTATTCGGCATGAACGAATCTATGTGGGAGGTAAGGAATGAAAAAAAATATTGGGCTGCTGATCGTTGTGCTATTAGTGGTTGCGATGATTGGTACATATGTAAAACAACAAATTGACGAAGAACGTGCTATTGATAAATCGGCCCTAGGTAAGGATATGGAGGAGCTAGAAACCGGCTTAAGCAAAGGCGATATACCGCCTGATTTCACCTTAACAAGCTTAGACGGGGAAGATATCACGTTAAGCGATCTTCGTGGAAAAAAAGTCGTTTTAAATTTCTGGGCGACATGGTGCCCACCTTGTAAGGCGGAAATGCCGCATATGCAAAGCTTCTATGATGAGTACGCAGAAGAGAAAAACGTTGAAATTATAGCGGTCAATTTAACAGAAGCCGAACGTGATGTGACCGCTGATGCCAAAGTGGACACAGTGATGACATTTAGAGATAGCTTTGAGCTAACGTTCCCTATTTTATTGGACCCTGACAATGAAGCTGGCTTGAATTATCAAGTCATTACGATTCCAACCACCTATTTTATTGATTCCAAGGGCCTTATTCAACGCGCCATCAGAGGACCGATGGACGTGGATATGTTAAATGATTATGTAGATGCACTAGATTGATTCATAAAAAATCTGCTCGTTTTCTATAGTGGAAACGAGCAGATTTTTTTATTTTTCATGAAGCCAGGATGAATACTCGCGGAACCAAGGTACATTCCCTAGAATCAACAACCAACATGCATGTGTAAAGTGAAATATTCTCTCTTAACAAATTTGAAAGGTAATTTTGTATGTTTGAAAAAATAGAGTCATACAGTAAAAGAGACGGAGGAGGGAAGATTTGCGCAAATTAACAGCCGGTGTCGGAGTCCTACTTAGTAGTTTGGTGGTAGGCAGTGGTATTTACTTTGATTGGTTTAATATTGGCGATAAAAAGGAGCCTGTTACGGAGGTTGATACTATTGGTGAGGCTATGACAATCATTGAAGAAAAATCAGTATACAGTACAAAAAAGGATGCATTGGTGGAGGGGGCTCTTCGTGGGATGGCTGATGCCATTAAAGATCCTTATAGTACGTATTACTCCAAGGAAGAGGCTGAGCAACATCGGCAAATGCTAGCTGAGGAACGAGTAGGCATCGGTATTGAACTAACAGAAAATAAAGGGAAGTTTATCGTCGTGTCACCTGTTCGCTCATCACCAGCAGAGAAAGCAGGCATGCGTTCACTCGATGAAATTGTACAAGTTGATGGGGTACGGATAGATGGGAAAACGATGAGTGAATTAATGCATTTAATTCAAGGAGAAAAGGGAACGAAAGTAACCATTGTTGTCTATCGTCCAAGTGAAGATAAGCATATTAAAATGACGATGGAGCGTGCAGCAATTTCCAATAAAACGGTAACTAGTGAGGTAGTGAAGGTAGAAGATACAGCCATTGGCTATGTAGTGATCTCATTATTCGGTGAAAAAACCGCCAATGAATGGGTGGCAGAAACGAGTAAATTACTTCGTAAAGATGTGGAAGGAATTGTGATCGATGTACGGGATAATCCAGGTGGTTATTTACATAGCGTCGCAACGCTACTGAGCACAGTATTGGACAATGGCAAAGTATTTGCATATATGCAAAATGCGGAAGGTGCTATGGAACCATTAAAAACGCAAACAAAAGGCTTTGATGAAAAATATATAGAAACAATGAATAAAATTCCAATTGTTGTTTTGCAAAATCAAGGTAGTGCATCTGCAAGTGAAGTATTGAGCGGTGCTTTAAAAGGCTGGGGACGCGCTTCACTTGTTGGGGTTAAGAGCTTTGGAAAAGGGACTGTACAAGAATCTTGGGAGCTTTCCAATGGCGGGGAGCTTAAATTATCAACCAACAAATGGCTAACACCAAAACGGGAATGGATTCATGGGCAGGGCATTGAAGCCAGTTTAATGATCGAGCAAAATGAATTGTTTGCTTTTCAACTTCATCCACTAACAGGTAAGTTTAAAGTGGGTGATATGAGTGAAGAGATTTCCTATTCACAAAATGCCTTGCAGAAACTAGGCTATCAAATCGATCGTTTAGATGGCTATATGGATGAAACGACCGCAGAAGCAGTTAATCTTTATCGTAAACAGAAAAAATTAAAGCTAGCAGAAGATGAATTTTATATGGATACGACTTTCTTTAATAGTTTAAACGAAACGTTAAAGGATTTTAAAGCCGATCGTCAAAATGACCAACAATTCCAAATGGCCACTAGTTTTTTACTGCATACGATTGACCAATAAAACTTGCTGACAGAACAAAAATACCATAATACAAAGCTTTCTATGAGTTTGTACTACGCAAGCGTGTAGTCCTTTGATACAATAAATTCATAGTATTCAAGAAAGAAATGGCGGGTGTTCGTATGGTTAGTGAGATATTAATAGAAATTGTAACAGCGATTGGCCGCTTTTTACTCAACCCATTACTGTATATAGTCATAATATTTGCTATTATTTTAGGTTATCGTCGAGTAAAACAGGAGCGTAAATATTTTAATAGACGTATTATTTGGGGCTGGACGGAGCTAATCGGACAATGGAAAGATGGGTGGCTCTATGCACTAATTATTTCTGTCATTAGTATTGGAGCAGGTCTAACTGTCCCAAAGGAATTTTTAATCATTTTAACGGCAGTTTCTATAGTAGCACTTATCTTATTTGTCATGAATGCAATGTCACCTATTTTGACAATGGGGATTGCCACACTTGCCATATGGGGTATGTCCTATTACAATTGGTCATTTTCCTGGTGGAAAATTTCAGTAGAGGATGTCCATTTAGAGAGTGGTGCAATTGTGACAATTACCATTCTTGCGGGCCTTTGTGTCATTGCAGAAGGGCTATTAATTCGACGTATGGCGATGAAGGTTACAACACCTTGTATTGAGAAAACGAAGCGGGGTATGCAGGCAATTGTCTATCGGTCAAAAAATGTATGGGTATTACCTATTTTCTTTGTTATTCCTGGCGATTCGATTTCGGCTATATTCCCATATTGGCCACAGTTTACGATAGGTCATAGTAGCTTTGCACTTGTGTTATTTCCACTTGTCATTGGCTTTACTAAACTGACAAGAAAGGAATTACCAGCTTACATGTATCCAAAAATTGGCCGACCTGTTTTTTTACTAGGACAGCTTATTTTAATAGGAGGATTGGCTGCATATTTTGAGCCATTGATTGGATACATTACACTTGCAGTTGGTGTAATTATCCGTATTATAATTACTATCTACTATGCACAACAGGAAAAAACAGATCATTATGCAGTTGCTCCGAGTACAAAGGGTGCTATTATTGCAGCCGTGCTTCCTGATTCACCTGCTGAGAAAATGGGCTTACTTGCAGGGGAATGTATCCGCAAAGTAAATGGTGTGTCAATTTTTACAGAAAATGAGTTATACGAAGCACTGCAATTAAATGCAGCTCATTGTCGTCTCGAGGTTTTAGACCGAAACAATGAATTACGTTTAACGCAACATGTGATTTATAGCAATGATCATTACCGCATTGGATTATTATTAGCTGAGCCGAGGGAAGTATAATGGACGTTTTTGGGAAAATGATGTTAGCATTATTCATACCAGCTTTATTGGTATTACTATTCACTAGAATTACCTATAATCGCTATGTTGCATTATTATTAGCCATTGCACTTATTGCTGCCTCAGTATATGCAGGCTATACATCCCCACCTATTATTTTCGTCATTGATGCATTTTCATTAACAGTAGGCTTTTGGCTAGCAAGTAAAATGAATAAATAACGAAAGGTCAGTCCAGGCAATAAACTGTACCCTATAAGATAGACACTTGAAAAAGGTCATCTTATAGGGCATTTTTGTTTAATTGAAAAGAAAAGATTCGGAGCCACTACTATGACTAAGAACTTTTTAACACCCCACTAACAAAATGAATAAAAAAAGAATCCGTATGTAAAAGCTGTAAGCACAATAAAGCGATTACGTATACGGATAAGTTGACCTTTTTACATGAAAAATCGCACTGCTGCCATAATGATTACTCCTGCAACTACTGTAATCGATAAGCTTTTTGTGACAAGGGCAATAATAAGAGTAGGAACAAATGTAATAAAGACTGGCCAATCAAGTGTCACTACTTTGCCGCTTTCAGTATCTATTAAATTTTCAATGACTAGAGCACTTAATATACAAACAGGAATAAAACTAAGCCATTTTAGCACAACATCAGGTAGTGTTACACTACGCACAAAAATAAATGGAATGACACGTGGTAGCCATGTTACAAGTGCGCAGCCGATAATAAGCCAGACCATATAAGAAGTTGTTGTCATTTATCTGTCACCACCCCAATTGTTGCGACAATCACGGTTGCCAGGAGCACAGCTACATGTGAAGGGACTACAAAAGAAAGACCGTACATAATAACCGCCATATAGCCAATTAACTTGATATAATGCATGATTTTACTTTTGCCAACACTGCTCAATTGCAAAACTAAAAGTGCAATAAACATGGCAACCAAGGCAAAATCTAAACCCCATTTTTCAGGATTTGCTACCCACTGTCCTAAAAAGGCACCCGTAACACAGGAAAGAATCCAAAAGATATAGGCTGTTATATTTAACCCATCCATCCATTTACCGTATAATTTACCTGTTTGCATTTGCTTTGTTACTGCTACACCAAAGGTTTCATCCGTTAATAATGTACCAAAGCCAACATTTCTAAGCATGGAGTAGCGCGTAAAATGAGGTGCTAATGTTAAACTCATTAATAAATGGCGTAGATTCACTACGAAAATGGTTACAATGATAGCAGAGGCAGGGCTACTTGTTAAAAGAAGTGCACAAAAAATAAATTGTGCAGAGCCTGCGTAAATCAGTATCGTTAATAGCGCGATTTCAAGGACAGATAACCCTGAAGCGGAACCTACAACCCCAAATGCCAGTCCTATACTAATATAACCGAGTAATGTAGGCACGCAATCTTTCACGCCTTGTAAAAAACTGTCATGGGAAGAGCTTGTTGTGTCATCATGTTGAAGCTCTGTTGTACTTGTCATAAATAGGTCATCCTTTCTTGATAATTTCCATGTATACTATTGATGGAATTGTTTGATAGTTCTTGATGTTTATTAAAGTATACATATGTCTGATAAAATAAACAATAGAAATTGGTGAGTAAAGATGGAACAAATGAGTCGAAATTTAGCATTTCAATTAAAGAAAATTAGACAGCAACGTCATTTAAGTCTCGATGATGTGGCCAAAGCGACAGGTGTCAGTAAAGCACAGCTTGCACAAATCGAAAAAGGAGAGGCCAATCCGACTGTTTCAACAATTTGGAAAATTGCAGCGGGTATGCGTATGTCATTTTCTTCATTATTACAGCCGCCAACTGCTCATTACATGCGTTATAGCAGTAAAGATGTACCACATGTAGATGAGGATGAGGGACGCTATCGTGTCTACTCCATTATTCCGTATAATCCAGAGCGAGGCTGGGAGTTTTATAAGGTTGAAATGGAGCCAGGGGCAGTTAGTAGGAGTGAAGCCCATACAGAAGGGGTAGAGGAAACTGTAATGGTTATTAAAGGACAAGCAGTTATTTCTGCTGGAGACATGCATGAATTACTAGATGAAGGGGATACACTAGTATTCTCAGGGCATCAACCCCATGAATATCGTAATACTTCAGAAGGGTTAACAATTTTTCATTTAATTTTACAGTATAAATAGAGGTGTCGACGTTGAATGAATGGTTTACTGTAGAAAATATTGAACAGGTTGCGGCACAGTATCGAACGTTTGGCCCAATCATTGGTTTACTGCTCCCATTTTTAGAGGCATTTTTACCATTCCTACCATTAGTCGTATTCGTTGTGGCGAATGCCAGTGCATTCGGCTTATGGCTAGGATTTCTATTATCTTGGCTAGGCTCTGTAGCTGGCTCCTATGCAGTTTTCTTACTTGTGCGTCATTTTGGCAAACATCCAAGACTGCAATTTTTAACAGGTAGTAAAAAAGTACAGAAGCTTATTAAATGGGTGGATATGAATGGCATCAGCCCTCTTTTTGTCCTCCTCTGCTTCCCTTTTACACCATCTGTGATTGTCAATATTGTAGCGGGATTGTCACATATCCATAAAAAATTTTACTTAATCGTTTTACTTGCAGGAAAGTTTGTCATGATTTTAGGTATGAGTGTATTAGGCTATGATTTAAAATCGCTCTTGACAAGCCCAGTGAGATTGATAATTGCAGCTGTGGCCATTGTTATTTTATGGTGGGTTGGGAAGTTGATAGAGAAGCGTTTGAATGCCCGTGTCGAAAGAGATTTAAAGCAAGCGCGAAATTTGACGAAAAAGCAGGACCACCATGCCAGTTAGTAAATAATCTGTAGCCTCTTTCATTATGTGAAGAGGCTGCTTTTTTGTGTAATAAATAAACCTAATTATAGGTAGGTGAAGGTTGATAGATAGTATTTACTAGGTTTTTTCGATAGAATTTAAGATAGATGATTTATGTTGTTTTGAGTAGGCTGGGAAAACTGCTCCACCATAGATGAGAAGTGATCAATTGAATGGGGAAACTGCTCAAAAATCGGTGAGAAATGATCAATAGTGTGGGGAATCCGCTCCAAAATAGATGAGAGATGAGAAGTAATCAATCCAGTGAAAGAATCGCTCAAATAAAAGTACAAATCTTTATTTCAACAAAAGAGACACCCGCAACAGCAAGTTAATGAGGAGGGGGAAAGCAAATGACATTGCGTATTGTTTCAGGACGTTCGGGAACAGGGAAATCGGCATTTATTCATCAGGAAATTGTTGAGCAATTAAAGACAGATCCATTGGGGCATCCGATTTTCATTATAGTGCCTGACCAAATGTCTTATTCTACGGAATATGAGCTGACAAATAAGCATGGTTTACAAGGCTTGATTCGAGCACAGGTGATGACGTTTAAACGTTTAGCATGGTTGGTTTTACAGGAAACAGGAGGTATTGCTCGTAAAGAAGTGAATGGCTATGGCTATCGAATGCTTATTCGTAAACTTTTGGAGGAACAAAAAAGCGAGTTTTCCTTATTTCGACAAGCAGCAGGAAAACGTGGTTTTACGGAGGAAATTGAAACCCTTTTAAGAGAATTTAGTCGTTATAGCGTCAATAGCTCAGTCTTGGCAGAGGTAATGGAATCGTTAAAGGCAATAGATGCACCCAATACATTGCAGGCGAAAGCGAATGATTTACATGTTGTTTTGCAGGCATTAGAGGAACGCCTTGGTACGACATATGTTGACAGCGAGGGCTATTATCCGATTTTAACGGAGCAACTGAAGTATGCCGAAACGATGAAGCAAGCGACCATCTATATTGATGGCTTCACCGCTTTCACTGTGCGGGAGTTAGAACTGGTTCGTGAATTGTTAAAGGTAACGAAGCAAGTAACGGTCGTCCTTCCCTTTGATCATATTGATGAAGCCTATGATGAACAAGCTTTATTCCATGAAGCAGCCTTAACGAATCAACGTCTTCATGATATAGCAAAAGAAGAGGGCATTGATGTTGAATTACCAATACATTTTTATAAGACTCAAAGATTTCATTCTAAAGATTTACAGCATGTGGAGGCAAAGTTTGCTGATTTGGAGCCCAAAACGAAAAAAACTTCAGGAGATGTAACCGTGCTTGAAGCATCAAATCGTCGAGCGGAGGTACATGCGATTGCCCGGGAAATAACAAAACTGACAAGAGAAGACGATTTTCGCTATCAGGATATCGTACTTTTGTATAGACAAGCAGATCTCTATGATCCACTTATTACAAGTATTTTCCAACAATATGAAATTCCTATTTTTACAAATACAAAAAAGACAATGCTACATCATCCATTAATAGAGCTAAGTCGTTCAGCCTTGGAGGTTATGACCTCGAATTGGAAATATGAGCCAGTTTTTCGTGGTGTCAAAACAGATTTGTTTTTTCCATTACAAGCGGAGTTAACAATTTGGCGTGAGCGAGCAGACCGATTAGAAAATTATTGCTTGGCGCAAGGCATCTATGGAGAACGATGGTTTGAGGAGGCACGTTGGTTTTATAAAAAGTATCGCGGTCTAGAATTCCATTCGCGTGTACAAACAGATGAAGAGCGTGCAATGCAGGCAGAAATCGAGGCCATTCGAGATGAAATTCGCCAACCTCTAAAACTATTACAAGACAAGCTTGATAGCGCCAAGAATGGCAGAGATATTGCGACTGCTTTATTTGAACTTATAGAGTCATTACAGGTATATGACAAACTGCAAGTCATGAAAGATCGTGAGCTAGAGCGAGGTGACGCATTAGCTGCAAGTGAACATGAACAAGCTTGGAATGAATGGATTGCTGTTCTTGACCAATTCGTTTATATGTTTGGTGAGCAGGAGATGTCTGTAGAGCAAGCAGCCAAAATTCTTGATGAAGGCTTTGATACATTAGAATTTTCAAGAATTCCGCCAACCCTTGATGAAGTAATGGTGGCTACTGTCGATTTAGCTCGTTTATCCAATATCAAAGTCGCTTTTGTAATAGGAATGAATGATGGTGTTTATCCAACTCGGATGGAGTATGAGGGCTTGTTGTCAGATATCGAACGTGAATGGTTTAGTCAAATTGGCTATGAACTTGCCCCTACCTCTACTAATCGTTTATTACAGGAAAATTTCTTGTTCTATCGTGCTATTACAACGCCATCTAACAAATTGTATATGACCTATCCTACGGCGGATGAGGAAGGCAAGGCACTCCTAGCCTCACTTTATATTAAGAAAGTAATAGGAAATGACAAAAAGGCTGGGTTATTAAGTGGTGTATCGATAGAACGAGTGGTAATCGACCCGATTGAATTACTAGATGGAGATGTTTTACCATATTTACGCCATCCAAGGACTGCATTGGCACATCTAATGGTACAGCTACGTCAAGCTGAACATAGCCGTGAACTAGCTCCAGAATGGCTAGCTTTACAAAGATTTTATAAACAAGATCCTTATTGGGCACTCATTTTCGACCGCGTACTTTATCCAATTACCCATAAAAATGAGGCTGAGCCACTTGAAACCTATATTACACAGGAATTATATGGTCAGAAGCTAACATCCAGTGTGTCGCGAATTGAGAAATACTTCAGATGTCCTTTTTCTCATTTCACTACGTATGGTCTACGTCTTGAAGAACGAGCTGAGTATCGGCTAGAAACGTTTGCAATGGGTGACTTATTCCATGAGGCATTAAAGTGGATTACAGAGGAAACACATCGTCAGCAATTATCTTGGATTCGTTTAACAACAAAGCAAATTAAACAATTAGCACGTCAAGCAGTAGAACAAATTGTTCCAGTCTTTTCCCATCAAATCCTATTATCCAGTGCCCGCTATCGCTATATTCAGCGTAAGCTAATTCTAATTGTTGAGCGTACAATGACAGCACTGACACAGCATGCAAATGTATCACACTTCAAACCAATTGCAATTGAGGCGTCTTTTGGTCCTGGACAACATGAACAGCTACCACCATTAGAGATTGATTTGACTGGTGGTAAGAAAATGTTTATGCGTGGACGTATTGACAGAGTGGATAGTGCAACGATAGATGACCGCTCTTATTTGCGGATTGTTGACTATAAATCCTCAGCTCGTGACCTTGATTTAAATGAGGTTTATTACGGATTATCCTTACAGGTCCTAACGTATTTAGATGTGGCAATGGAAAATAGTTCTTACTGGCTATCAGGTGAAGCAGAGCCAGCAGGGGTACTGTATGTCCATGTCCATAATCCGATGCTGAAGCTGGATAAAGATTTGACGGACAGTGAAATAGAAGAGGATCGTTTAAAGCAGTATAAAATGAAAGGTTTGCTATCTGAAAATGCTGAAGCGATTTTATCGATGGACGAGCAATTGGAAGAAAGTAGTGGACATTCAAAAATCATTCCTGTCTATATGAAAAAAGATGGAACACCGTCTGAATCACAATCGCGTATAGTTCCTGTCAATGATATGAAAAAGTTGCAACATTTCGTTCGTCGTAAACATCAGGAGGCAGGGAATGGTATCTTATCTGGTGATACAGCCATTAGTCCCTATAAATTAAAAGCCAAAACGGCATGTGATTATTGTCAATTTGCTGCGGTTTGCCAATTTGATCCATCAGATGGTAAACAAAACTATCGTCAATTAATGCAAGCAAAGCCGAATGATATTGTCGATAAAATTCGGAAGGAGATAGAATAGAATGGTACAAACAATTCCTGTTAAGCCAGTAGATGTCACATGGACAGACGATCAGTGGAAGGCCATTTATGCTAGCGGTCAAGATACGCTTGTATCGGCTGCAGCAGGGTCTGGGAAAACAGCGGTTCTGATCAATCGTATGATTGAAAAAGTCATTGCTACTGAAAATCCGATCAATGTAGATGAACTATTGGTAGTGACCTTTACAAATGCCTCAGCCGCTGAAATGCGTCATCGTATGTCTGAGGCATTAGAAAAGGCGATAGCAGAAAATCCAACATCTAATCATTTAAGACGGCAGCTTAGTCTTGTTAATAAAGCACAAATTTCTACACTGCATTCCTTCTGTTTAGCAATTGTGAAGCAATATGCGTACTTACTTGAAATAGACCCAGGCTTCCGTATTGCCAATGAAGCAGAAATAGCATTATTACGAGATGATGTTTTAGCAGAAGTTTTAGAAGATGCCTATGATGCTGAGGATGAGGCTTCCGTCCAAGCCATCTATCGTCTTGTCGATAGCTTTACCTCAGATCGTGATGATCAAGCCATCGAAACGCTGATTAGTAAACTTTATGATACGTCTCGTGTCCATGCCGAGCCTCAAAAATGGCTTTGGAGCCTGCCGAAAGCATATGAATTAGCTGAGGAAGTGACAATAGATGATTTAGAGCTATCTCAATACGTCAAATTAACCGTACGTCATAGCCTGGAAGAGGCGTTTATGTTAATTTCTGAAATGCGCGCAATTACATTACAACCAGATGGACCTGCACCCTATGCTGAAACGGCAGAGGTAGATTTTGCTATGATTCAGGAAGGGATTCGCATTAGTCAAAGTGGGACATGGCAAGAGCTATTTGATTATTTTGCAACGGTTAAATGGTCTACCTTAAAGCGGGTATCGAAGGATGCACTAGTTAATGTAGAGCTGCAGGAGCTTGCAAAGAAAAAACGAGAAGCAGCCAAAAAAATGATGAATAAAATCAAGGAGACATTTTTTGTTCGTACGCCTGCAAGGCTACTTGAGGAAATAAGGTTAATGGCACCGACCATTACTACGCTAGTTGAATTGACCACTACATTTAGTGAACAATTTCGACTAGCCAAGTTAGAACGGGGAATCATTGACTTTTCAGATTTAGAGCATTATGCACTTCAAATTTTAACGGTAGAGATAGATGGTGCACTTCATCCATCACCGGTTGCACTAGATATGAAAAAGCGTTTTAAAGAAGTACTTGTAGATGAATATCAGGATACCAATATGCTACAGGAAACCATCTTACAGCTTGTCAAAACGGGCGAAGAACAAGATGGAAACCTTTTTATGGTTGGGGATGTGAAACAAAGTATTTACCGTTTCCGATTAGCTGAGCCAAAGCTTTTTATGAGAAAATATAGTGAATACTTGGAGTCACCTGATGTAACGGGGATGCGAATAGATTTAAACGCTAACTTCCGAAGTCGAAAAGAAGTATTAAATGCTACAAACTATGTTTTTGCACAAATTATGGGTGAGCGTGTTGGTGAAATTTCTTATGATGACAATGCGTCACTAAAGCCTGCTGCACCCTATGATGAGAAAGAAATACCTGTTGAGCTGGTCGTATTGCATCCATCGCAGGAAGAGGAAACAACAGAAGAACTGGAAGAACTAAGCAATGAGGCAACGGAGCTTGAGGAATTAAAAAAATCACAATATGAGGCACGATTTATTATCGATCGTATACGTCAGATGATGGAAGATGGAACAACTGTATACGATACGAAAACAAAAACAGAGCGACCATTAAAGTATAGTGATATTGTGATTTTAATGCGCTCGATGACATGGTCAACAGACTTAGTGGAGGAATTTAAGCTGGCAGGGATCCCACTCTATGCAGAATCATCTAAAGGCTATTTTGACGCACTCGAAGTAATGATTATGTTAAATGTCCTGAAGGTAGTCGATAATCCCTATCAGGATATTCCCTTAGCCTCTGTACTGCGCGCACCGTTTGTTGGTTTAACGGAAAATGAGCTGGCGAAAATTCGTTTAGCCGATCAAAAGGTACCTTTTTATGATGCTTTACGACAATTTATTCGTAGTGAAGGACATGGTGTGCAAACCACTACATTTGAGAAGTTGCAACGCTTTATGCTGGCCTTTGAAAATTGGCGTGATTTAGCACGTCGTGGATCATTATCAGATTTAATTTGGAAAATTTATTTAGATACACACTATTATGAAATGGTTGGGGCAATGCCGAATGGCAAACAGCGTCAGGCAAATCTACGCGTATTACATGATCGTGCATTAATGTATGAAAAAACGGCATTTCGTGGACTATTCCGTTTTTTACGCTTTATTGATCGTATGCGTACGCGTGGCGATGATTTAGGTACTGCCAAATCAATTGGCGAAAAGGATGATGTAGTACGTCTGGTGACAATACACTCATCCAAGGGTTTAGAATATCCAGTCGTCTTTGTTGCAGGAATGGGACGTCCGTTTAATAAAATGGATTTTCATCAGCCCTATATGTTTGATCAAGATTTTGGACTAGCTGTTAAGGCCATTGATCCCGAAAATCGTATCACATATACATCGTTACCGTTTTTAGCATTGAAGGAGAAAAAAGAACTGGAGATGCGTGCAGAAGAAATGCGTGTCTTATATGTTGCAATGACGCGAGCGAAGGAGCGTTTGATTTTAGTCGGCTCAGTGAAGAACTGGGAGAAAACACGCGACAACTGGCAGGACGCACAAAGTTTACCAATGGATGCACCGCTTCAAGAATATTTACGTGCAAGAGCTAATAGTTATTTGGACTGGGTTGGCCCAGCAGTAGCAAGACATGCAGATTTTGCAGCTGTAGCAAGCACATCTTATAAAGAAGTGGAGGATCAATCACATTGGTTGGTTCAAGCCATCGATACAAAGCATTATTCATATGAGATAGAGGCGATGAGTGATGAAGTACAGCAAGTGCTTGCGATACAAGAGGATGAGGACTTGCTGGCTGAAATCACTACCCGCTTTCAAGCGCAGTATGTCTATCAAAAATCTACAAGAAAGCGCTCCAAAACATCTGTTAGTGAAATAAAGCGATTAGAAAATTTACAGCGCCAGGAGGAACCTGAATTTTATTTTGCCTCTCCTATCAAGCAAAAGGCTTCGTCCATTGCACCTCGCCCCGCTTTTTTACAGGAGCAACAGCTAACTGGTGCTGAAATTGGTACAGCTGTGCACACAGTGATGCAGCATGTTCCTCAATATGGCTTTAGTCATATCGATGCTGTAAGGGACTTTGTGGAGGATTTAGTGACAAGACAGCTTTTAACAGAGGCGGAGGGCAAAGTAGTTCCGCAAGCGAAAATTTATCGTTTTTTTGAGACAGAAATAGGGCAACGCTTTCAACGCGCAAGGCAGATACGTAGAGAAATGCCGTTTACAATTAGTAGAATCGATGAAGATGGTGATGCTCAAATTGTGCAAGGGATCATTGACTGCCTATTTGAGGATGAATACGGTAATTGGGTCTTGTTGGATTATAAAACGGACCGTATACAATCTCATTTTGCGCAGGAGCCAGCCCTGTCAAAGGAAATACTAGGTCGTTATGCCGTACAGCTTCGTGTTTATAGCGAAGCCATTGAATCAATTTTACACATCAAGGTGAGTGATAAAGTATTATTTTTATTCGATAATGAACAGACCATACACGCATAAAAAACTTGTTACGGTCAAAGGGGGGCAAAGTTTTTTCTTGCCCTGCTTTCACCATAGCTGCTAGTCAAGAGGAGGCTATTTTGTGGAGTTAAAACCAACAATGTTGCAGGAACGAATAGCAACATTAGATATTTTACGAGGTATTAGTTTAGTAGGTATCTTACTTGTAAATATGTATACCTTTTATTTGCCAATGCCGCATATTGATTTGGCATCATGGTTTACAACCCCATCGGATATTGTTTGGCAGAAAAACATAGATATATATGTGCAAGGCAGCTTTTACCCGCTTTTTGCCATGCTATTTGGTTATGGGCTAGCCATGCAGTGGCAAAAGGCTCAAAGTCGTGAACAAAACTTTTATACGCTGGGGCTTCGTAGACTGTCCATCCTGTTTGCCTTTGGTTTTATCCATGCTGTGCTAATTTGGTGGGGCGACATCTTAATGATGTATGCATTTTGTGGCGTTTTCTTAGTGCTTTTACTACGTTTGAGTCCCATCTGGCTATTAGCGAGTGCTTTGATTATTAATGGCTTGATGCAAGCTTTTATGCTCTTTGTAGTAGGGATTGTAAATTTTAATACAAAAGTAGATGATTACTTAGATATCGTATCAGTAGAGAAGGCCATCACGGCTTATGGGACAGGAAACTGGGTAGATGCCTTTATGCAACGCTTAACAGATTTATCGACGCAGGCAGGCATCGAGATGTGGTTTGTCGCACTGTTCACGATTTTACCGTATATGTTAATAGGTGCCGCTGCCTCTAAATGGCGTTTAGTAGAACGGGCTAAAGAACTGAAGTGGCTCTGGCTGTCGTTTGCAATCGCTGGATTGGTCATAGGTATTGGTATAAAAAGCTTATCTATTATGTTTACAAGAACATATTTACTAGATTATTTAAAGGTATACATAGGGGGGCCTGTTCTATCGGTGGGCTATATTGGGGTCATTGTGTTACTTTGCTTAGTGCCAATAATGCCAAAGGTACTTAGTCCTTTTGCTAAAATTGGTCGCATGTCATTAACGATGTATATTCTTCAATCTATTATAGGTACTTGTTTATTCTACCAATTTGGCTTTGGCTGGTATGGTAAAGTAAGTGTAGAAACAGGGGTATTAATTGCTGTCGGCATTATTGTTGTGCAAATGATCATAGCAGAAATTTGGCTATCTAAGTGGAAACAAGGGCCGTTAGAGACAATATGGCGTAAATTAACATATAAGCAAAAAGTAGAAGTGCGTTAATATATTCCTCTTCACATGCATATTTTATGAAGATATAACAACTTATAAAAATGTTGTCGCAAAAATGAGGTAATTTCTATCATATTGTTGTATTATGTAGAAAAAAGAAGGAGCTCTTTCAATCATGAAAATTTTATCATTCAAATTAGGTGGACATGTAAGCTTTGGACCAAAAGTAAAAAAAGAAGAAGCGGTATGGGATGTACTCGCTATTCAAAGTGAACTTCAAGTTCTCCCTTCTTTTTCAAGCTCAATCGTGGATGGCATTGCTTTAGGCTTTGATTTTGTGGAACAGATTCGTAAATTAGTAGAAGCAGCAGAAAAATCAGATAATGCTAATAGTTTTAAACGTGAATTTACAGAGATCGAATGGCTTTCACCAATTCCACGTACACCTAAAAATATTATGTGTATTGGTAAAAACTATGATGAACATGCAAAGGAAATGGGTGCAGAAGCAGCACCAACGGATTTAATGGTATTCACAAAATCACCAACTGCAATTGCTGCAGATGGACAAACAATTTCCATTCATGCAGACCTTTCTTCAAAAATGGATTATGAAGGTGAGCTAGCTATCGTTATTGGTAAACGTGGCAAAAACATTCCTAAAAATTTAGCGTTTGATTACGTATTTGGTTATACAATTGCCAATGATGTAACAGCTCGTGATTTACAAGAGAAACATAAACAATTCTTCTTGGGTAAAAGCTTGGACGGTACTTGCCCTCTTGGACCATACCTTGTGACAAAGGATGAGATCCCAAATCCACAAGACTTAACAGTAGTCACAAAGGTCAATGATGAAGTACGTCAAAATGGCTCTACGAAAGATATGATGTTCTCTGTTGAAACGTTAGTATCCATCCTATCTCAGCATGTAACATTAGAGCCAGGTGATGTGATTTTAACAGGTACGCCATCAGGTGTTGGCAAAGGGATGAACCCGCCACAATTCTTAAAAGCTGGAGATACAGTAAAAGTGTCTATTCAAGGAATTGGTACTTTAGTCAACCATTTTGAATAATAATATCAATCCGCGAGAGTCTATACTCCGCGGATTTTTTTACTACTTTAAGGCATAGTAACAGAAGTAAAAACTATGAGATGCAATGATTCCAAGTTTTAAATGATGTAAATTGTGTGAACACTATTGTAATATTTGAAACCCTTTCCATCGCATGGTAGGATAGAGTTTGATAGAAAAAGAATGAGGGGGACAAACATGAGTTTTTTAACTAGCCAAACGCATTTGCATATTACTACGTGGGTAGTAGGTATTGTCATCTTTTTAATTGCGGCACTAATGGGCAAGCAATCAAAAGGCTTACATATGACATTACGTCTGTTTTATGTACTAATAATCATCACAGGTGGAGCATTATTTATCGAGGCAATGGACTATGGTAAAGGTATGCTTTACGGATTTAAATTCTTAGGTGGCATACTTGTAATTGGTATGATGGAAATGGTATTAGTGCGCCAAAAGAAAAATAAACCAACAGCTATGTTTTGGATTTTATTTGCAGTATTCTTATTAATCACTTTGTTCCTAGGATTTAAACTGCCAATGGGTCAAGATTTCTTAGCATAATGATTTAAAAGTCGTGAAGTAGCTGCTTCACGGCTTTTATTTTGTAAACGAAAACGGAAGACGGAATTGACACCTTTTTGTCGTAATTCATTTCGCATTTGCGCAAAATCTTTGGAAAAGATAGCGACGTGACAGAGTTATTTGGTAAAATGACGTTGATTGGTTTGAAAGAGAGGGAATAACAGTGAAATTTAAGAAGTGGATAAGTGCGACGGCTGCATCACTTTTATTAGCAACTTCATTCGTAAGTACACCAGTAGCACATGCGGATGAATCAGCGACTAGAACAATAGCAGAGGAAAGCATCTATGATTTACTCGTTGACCGTTTCTTTAATGGCTCGGGCACAAACGATTTTGATACAAATACGCAGGATCCTTCGAAATTTGCGGGGGGCGATTTTACAGGTTTACAGGATAAACTGAAATTTATCGGTGAGATGGGCTATACAATTGTTTCTATTGGACCTATCTTTTCTACAGAGAAATATGATGGATCAATGCCCACAAGCTATACTACAATTGAACGTCATTTTGGAACAACGGAAGAATTTCAAAGTATTGTAGAGGCATACAAAGCTAAAAATATGTCCATTATGGTGGATTTTCCACTTGCAAATGTGAGTCCAAATCATGAGTGGGCAAAGGATGCATCGAAAGCGGATTGGATTGCATCTACCAATAATGGACAAGTACAATGGGATTTGTCGAATAAGGATGTGCAAGAGGCACTTATTCAAGCAGTAACTGAATTTGTTTCTACATATGACATCGGTGGTATTCGTTTAACAAATATCGCAGGGGCTGATACAGCGTTTATCAATGCAGTAATAGCTGCATTAAAAGAGACAAAAACGTCACTTTATGTGATAGCAAATGAAGAAAGTGATGCTGACTTTGATGCGACTTTCTCACCTGTAACAGCAGATATCTATCGTAATATATTTAAAAACGTGGATATGGATTCTTCAAAATTAATGGAACCCTTTACAGGAGAAAAACCGACACAAATTATGGTGGATTCACTTGAAACCCATCGTTTTACATTTGACTCTGCTAATGAAAATATGTTCCCACCTACACGCTTAAAAATGGCGATGGGTGCTTTATTTATGCTACCAGGAATTCCTGTCGTACAATACGGGACAGAAATTGCTATGAATGGGGAAGCAAAACCAGATACACACCAGCTTTATAACTTTAAAACAGACGAAGAACTGATTGATTATATTAAAAATGTTCAATCTTTACGTAATCAATCAGCTACTTTACGTAATGGTGATTTTGAAGTCATTACAAATGAAAATGGCCTTCTTGTCTTTACACGTTCTTCTGACGAAGAAAAGTGGGTAATCATGGTTAATAATACTGGTAAAACACAACGCGTCGACTTAACACCTGAACAACTTGGTGAAGGGAAAATGCTGAACGGTATTTTACATGAGGAAAAAGTTCGCATAAATGAAAAAGAAGTTTATCCTGTTATTTTAGACCGAGAAATGGTTGAAATTTATCAAGTTCGCAATGATGAAGGCTTAAACACTCCTTATATGGTAGCTCTTGGCTTAGTATGGGTGATCTTTATTGGCTTTGTTGTCATCATCATTAAACGAGGAAAAGTTCGCCGTCAGGAGCAAGACGTCCAATAATAATAACACGACAAAAAAGCATGCCAGGAGCCATCCTAGCATGCTTTTTATTAGCCTTCAAAGCTTTTATTTGTGAAGAAAATCGCAATAGTCCCAGGTCCGACATGTGAGCCGATCGCGGAGCCTATCATGGTAATTTGCACAGCTTGAGGTGAAAAACGCTCCTGGATAGAGGCTTTTGCTTCATTCGCAAAGGCAGCGTCGTCACTATGGCTAATACCTACGATTTTATTTGAAAAGCTGCCACCACGCTCCTGCATTAAATCTAACATCCGATTAAGTGCTTTTTTTCGACCGCGCGACTTTTCAATCGGTACAAGTTTGCCATCTTCTACATTTAAAATAGGCTTAATACTAAGAAGGCCGCCTAAAAATGCACTAGCTTTTGATACACGACCACCTTTTGCAAGGTAATCTAAGTCTTCTACTGTAAATAAATGCTCGACCTGAGGTGCAAGGGTATTTATTTTAGAGGTCATATCTTCTAAGGATACTCCTATATTTCGCAGTCGTACAGCTTCTTCCACGACAAGGCCATGTCCTAGTGATGCGCATTTTGAGTCGATAATGGCTAGTTTTAAGGAAGGATATTGCTCAAGTACCTGATTGCGAATCATTTGAGCAGTACTATATGTGCCTGATAATTCTGATGAAAACGCGATATAAATACCTTCTTCATCATTTTTGGCTAGTTCCTCAAAATGCTTCAAAAAGAGCTCAGGTGACACTTGTGATGTTTTTGGCTGAGCACCTTGGCGTATTGCATCATAGATCTCTTTGGAATCAATTGAAATCACATCTTCATATTCTTTGTTGTTCAATTGCACTCGTAAAGGGAGTAGCACGACATCATTTTCTTCATAGTAAGATTTTGGTAGATCACATCCACTATCCGTAAAAATCTTCATTCTCTTGTCCCCCTAATTTCAACTTACTTTTAAAGCTTTTTAACTTTCTTCAGTAGATACTCGCTATAAATGGAAGGGGTACCACTGAATAAAGTTAAACTGGTAAAAATGGAATGTTAACTTGAACTTACTACTTAACTATGATAATTTCAAGCGATCGATGAGTATTTTTGCAATTCCATCATCATTATTCGTTGCAGTTATTTCATTTGCAATGTTTTTAAGACTTGAGATACCGTTCCCCATCGCTACACCAAGTCCAGCATATTCAATCATTTCTAAATCATTGTCTTCATCGCCAAACGCGATAATGCGCTCACGTGGGATACCTAAATCTTTTGCCACATGCGCTATGCCAACAGCTTTATTTAAGCCTCGACGCACAATTTCAATAATATGAAGAGGTGCGCCCCAGCGACGATGCTCGATGACTTCAGCATGCACTGCCTGTAAATGATCACGTATAATAACCGAATTGGCTTCATTTGCCTGAATCAGCAAACTTGTGGGATTTTCCAAGAGATGTGTGTATAAATCACCAAGTGTAATTCTTGGATTCCCCATATTAAAAATATTTAAAATACGATCGTCTTCTGTGTGGACATAAATATCATCTTTTACCTCAGCGATAATATTTTCGTATTCATAACTGTTAATAGAATCAACAACATCATGTACGACACTTAAATCAATTGGTGTGTGCATATGTTGCCAAGAGACATTTTTAGGATGATGTACATATGCGCCATTAAAATTAACAATGGGTGTAGTGAGCCCAAGTTCATGATAATAAAGATCGCTTGCACGGTATGGACGTCCCGTCGCAATCATCACTTGATGCCCTTGTTCCTTAGCCTGCAATAATGTTTTTTTTGTTTTTGCAGAAATTTGTTGTTGATCTGTTAATAAAGTTCCATCTAAGTCTAATACGATTAAATGCGGTTTCATAGCTCGTTGCCCCTTTCCTATAGTTTGAATAGTATCTCTTTGTCTTACATTCGTCAAAATTTTGTCACAGTGAAAAAAGTTTGCTAACATAAAGATGAGATAATAGTTGGGAGTGACAATAATGTTTGTAGAAAAAGAAGTGTGGGGAAATATTCCTTTATTACATATACATACAGACAAGATGAATGAAGAAACCCCAGTAGTCATTTTTTTGCATGGCTTTATGAGTGCAAAAGAACATAACTTACACTATGCATACCAATTGGTGCATAAAGGGGTGCGTGTCCTATTGCCAGATGCAAAATTTCATGGTGAGCGTAGCGAAGGCCTAACGGAAATGCAAATGAATTTAAATTTTTGGGACATTGTTTTAAATTCTATTCATGAAGTACAACAATTATATGATGAATTAAAGAATAAAAATTTATTAGCTAGTCATAAAATTGGCATAGGAGGCACTTCAATGGGTGGCATCGTGACATCAGGCTGTCTGAAACTTTATGATTGGATACAAACAGCTGCAATATGTATGGGTGCACCTGGTTTTATAAAATTGGGTGAATACCAATTGCAACAATTTGCTAGAAGCGGAGTTAACTGGCCGATGTCAGAGGAAGACGTTGAAAAAGTTAATGAAGCCCTTGCTAAATATGATGTCAGTTTCACGCCAGAAAAATTCGCGGGTCGCCCTGTATTCTTTTGGCATGGAGAATTAGATAAAACAGTTCCTTTTCACGAAACATATAAATTTTATGAATCATTACGGGAATACTATGAAGCAAACCCTGAATATTTAAAGTTCATGGTGAACAAAAGGGCTGGACATGCTGTACCACGTGACGGTATGCTAGCAGCTACAGCATGGCTTGCACAGCATTTGGCATAACAGGGTGCATCTGCTATGATAAGGTTAACACTATGATGAAAGGAGAAATACGAATGGATCAGGATATGAAAGATAGCATGTTAGGTGCTTTAGAAAACGTAATTGACCCTGAGCTTGGCATTGATATCGTCAACTTAGGTTTAGTATATGATGTGGAATTAGATGATGAAGGTGTTGCAACTGTTACGATGACACTAACATCTATGGGTTGTCCACTTGGTCCAGTCATTGTGGATCAAGTGAATACGGCGTTAGGTGAACTTCCAGAAGTGAAAAGTACAAATGTTAATATTGTATGGAATCCACCTTGGTCGAAAGATAAAATGTCACGCTATGCAAAAATGGCATTGGGCGTACGTTAAGTTAAAATGGATTATTTAAAACCCTGCTTATTGAAAAATAAGCAGGGTTTTTGCTTGTAACGAAACTAATCGATACGGCATATTTGTAATGGACAATTTTCACAGGCAATTTCATTTTTTAAAAATTGTAAATCATGAATGGTAATAAATCCTTTATCAAAAGTGATAATCTCATGTTTTTTTAAATCATTCAGCATACGATTAATCATTTCCCGACTTGTCGCACACAAATTTGCAATTTCTGTATTTGTTAGCTGAAAATCAATAAAAATCGCGTCATTTTCTACAGGTTTACCATACGTATTGGACAGTCGAATGAGCGTTGAAAATAGAGCACCTTTTTTACCGTTTAACACTAAATCGCGCAAACGACTCTGATGCTTTAAGTTTTCTGTTTGTAGCCACTTCATGTATTCCACCATAACAGTCGGCTGCTCTTCTAGTAAATGCTCCAAAGATTTACGACTCAAAACATATAACGTAGAGGGTTCTAAAACTTTGGCAGTCATCGAATTATAGACAAGATTACAAAATAACGAACCTTCTCCTATTATGTTGTCAGGGCCACAAATGCGAATGGTTAATTCCTTGCCCGTCTCGGATTCTTGGCTAATCGAAATAACACCTGATTGGATGTAATAAATTTCTTTTGCCCGCTCACCCTCTAGAAAAATTTTATTTCCTTTATTCACTTTGATAAAAACACCGTGGTTTTGAAAAAGATCTTTAATTTTTTCAAACATATTATCCATTAAAACCATATCTCCAACACATCGCTTTCTTTTTGTAATAAATGGCGATTATTACAAAAGGATAGTGGATTTCGATACTAAAACACAGAAACATATCATTATTATAACGTAAACTTCCATAATAAGTGAAAAATTTTTAGGGCGATTTCTTTGCTAAGCTTTGTCGAGTGATGTAAAATAAAGTTAGTCAAAAAAGGTCAAACTTTTTTCATATAAACAAGAGTGGGTATATAAATAATGAGAAATATGAAAATAAAGGAGTGCTAGCTATGCAATTTCAACAAACAGACAATAAAAAACCATTAGAACAATTTGGCCGCAATTTAATTGAAGAAGTAAAAAATGGCAAGATGGACCCTGTGATTGGGCGTGATGAAGAAATTCGAAATGTAATTCGTATTTTAACACGTAAAACGAAAAATAATCCTGTATTAATCGGTGAACCAGGAGTTGGTAAAACGGCGATTGTGGAAGGTTTAGCGCAGCGTATTGTAAAAGGTGATGTACCAGAAGGCTTGAAAGAATGCGTATTATATGAATTAGATATGAGTGCGTTAATCGCTGGTGCAAGTTATCGTGGACAATTTGAAGAACGCTTAAAAGGTGTGCTAAAAGAAGTAAAAGAATCAGAAGGACAAATCATTCTATTTATTGATGAAATTCATACGATCGTAGGTGCAGGGAAAACAGATGGCGCTATGGATGCAGGAAATATGCTAAAACCTATGCTAGCACGTGGTGAATTACACTGTATTGGTGCTACTACATTAGACGAATATCGTATGTACATTGAAAAGGATCCTGCCTTAGAACGTCGATTCCAGCAAGTACTAGTGCGTGAGCCATCTATAGAGGATACAGTATCCATTTTACGTGGTTTAAAAGAACGCTTTGAATTACATCATGCCGTACGTATTCATGACAGAGCAATTGTTGCGGCAGCAGAACTATCCAACCGCTATATTACAGAACGATTTTTACCTGATAAGGCCATTGATTTAATTGATGAGGCTTGTGCAATGATTCGTACAGAAATTGATTCAATGCCACAGGAGTTAGACGCAGTCACACGTCGTATTATGCAGCTTGAAATTGAGGAACAGGCATTGCGTAAGGAAAAGGACGAGGCAAGTAAAAAACGTTTGGAGCAATTACGTGAAGAATTAACAAAGTTAAAAGAATCCTCTGAGGGCATGCGTCAACAATGGGAAGCCGAAAAAGAAAAGCTACACGATATTCAGAAAAAACGTGAAACATTGGATAAATATCGTCGTGATCTAGATGAGGCAGAAAGTAAATATGATTTAAATAAAGCTGCTGAATTACGTCATGGTAAAATTCCGACACTTGAAAAAGACATTCAGGTCCTTGAAAAGGAATTAGAGAACGGTGCAGAATCTCGTATTTTACGTGAAGAGGTAACAGCAGATGAAATTGCTGCAATTGTTTCACGTTGGACAGGAATCCCTGTAACAAAATTAGTAGAGGGTGAGCGTGAAAAACTATTACGTTTAAAGGATACATTACATGAACGTGTGGTTGGACAAGATAAAGCAGTTCAATTAGTGACAGAAGCGGTATGGCGTGCACGAGCAGGTATCAAAGATCCACACCGACCTATTGGTAGCTTTTTATTTTTAGGTCCAACTGGTGTAGGTAAAACAGAACTTGCCAAGGCACTTGCTGCACAATTATTTGATTCAGAGGATCACTTTATTCGTATTGATATGAGTGAATACATGGAGAAACATAGTGTGTCTCGACTTGTTGGGGCTCCCCCAGGCTATGTGGGCTATGAGGAAGGTGGACAACTAACGGAAGCAGTTCGCCGAAATCCTTATTCTGTGGTGCTACTAGATGAGATTGAAAAAGCTCATCCTGATGTGGCGAACATTTTATTGCAAATTTTAGATGATGGGCGCATTACAGATAGTCAGGGACGAATGGTGAATTTTACAAATACAGTAGTCATTTTAACTTCGAATATCGGCTCTAGTTATTTAATGGAGGCAAAGGAAAATAATGCTGCTGTGGAGGACTTAGTCATGACAGCCCTACGACAACATTTTAAACCTGAGCTTTTAAACAGAATGGATGATATCATCTTCTTCCATGCATTATCTACTAAACATTTTACTGCGATTGCCTGGAAGTATGTGGAGCAATTGATTAAACGTGTCGCAGAGCAAGAAATTACTTTATCTGTCGAGCAAGAAGTCATTGATTGGGTAGTAGAGCAAGGGGCAGATGCCCAATTTGGAGCAAGACCATTAAAACGCTTTGTACAGCGACATATCGAAACAGCCGTTGCTAGAGAACTCTTACGCGGAGAAGTTTTACCAGGGGAGACGTTGCATGTGAAAATGCATAAGGGACAATGTGTTGTGGAAAAATAACAGAAAAAACCTGTTCGGCATGAAGCTGAACAGGTTTTTTCTAGCTGAATTAATGATGGTCTGCAGCTTCTGGTGTAGGGTCGTTTGGAATGATTGCTCCAATAATAAAGATAAGGATGGAGAATACAACAGAAACGATTGCTCCAGTTTTGAAATCAAATGGTACACCAAGTACAGAGCTGACTACGTAGTTTAACATAGAAACTAGTAGGAATGACCATATGAACGTTACGATATATTGCATTAATTTCACCTCAACCGAACTTTTTTCATCATAAGGTTTTACTCATATTCATTATCATATCATAACATAAATCAAAAAAAAATGAACCATTTATGTGAAACATGGCGATTTTGTCACAACAAATATGAGATTTAGTATTTTATGTTTGGTAATGTAAAGTATTTAGGAACAGCTCTGAAATAGGGGAATGCGCTCCTAAGCGAGTGAAAAGTGCTCCAAAAAGGAAGGACACCGCTCATACATGATGCAAAGCGCTCTGAAATGCTCCACAAAGTATGATAAAGCTCCTAAATAAGAATAACCTCATTTCATAAATTTCTTCACTTCTATAATCAAAGAACAATACCCTTAGCTGCATAAATTTTAAATCATCTTGCGTCATTCCTTTTATATGCGTTATAATTATGACCAGTTACTAATAATTGATAGTAAGAAAGCTGAGGGGTTGCTATATGAACGCTGGTATTATAGGAATAGGCAAATATGTTCCTGAGAAGGTCGTTACAAATTTTGATTTGGAAAAAATCATGGATACTTCTGATGAATGGATTCGTACTCGAACAGGCATTGAAGAACGTCATTTTGCGGCAGATGATCAGGAAACTTCAGATTTGGCAGTAGCTGCGGCAAAAGAAGCTATTGCAAATGCGGGTATTACGCCTGAGGAAATTGGTTTAATTCTTGTAGCAACTGTCACACAGGATCAAACTTTTCCAAGTGTAGCTTGTATGGTTCAGGAACAACTCGGAGCAGTGAATGCTGCAGCAATGGATCAAGCAGCAGCATGTGCAGGATTTATATATAGCTTAGTGACAGCTAAGCACTTTGTTGAGGCAAATGCTTATAAATATGTCTTAGTAGTAGGTGTTGAAAAACTGTCGAAAGTCGTTGATTGGGAAGATCGCAATACAGCTGTATTATTTGGCGATGGTGCCAGTGCAGCTATCATTGGGCAAGTCTCTGAAGGTAGAGGTATTCTATCCTTTGAACTTGGTGCAGACGGTACAGGCGGAAAGAATCTTTATTTAACGAAGCAAGATACAATTGCGATGAATGGTCGTGAAGTGTTTAAATTTGCTGTTCGACAAATGGGTGAATCAGCTGTTAATGTATTAGAGAAAGCAGGATTAACAAAAGAAGACGTTGACTTCTTAGTGCCTCATCAGGCAAATATACGTATTATGGAATCTGCACGTGAGCGTTTAGAGCTACCACCAGAAAAAATGTCAAAAACGATTCATAAATACGGAAATACTTCAGCAGCATCTATTGGTATTTCCTTGGTAGATGAGCTTGAAGCAGGTAAGATTAAAGAGGATGATTTATTAGTCCTTGTAGGTTTTGGTGGCGGCTTAACATGGGGTGCCGTAGCCATGAGATGGGGAAAATAAGTAGGAAAAATGCTTGAGGGGAGTAAGACAATGAGTAAAAGACGAGTAGTAATTACAGGAATTGGCGCAGTTACACCACTAGGAAATAGCATCGAAGAAACATGGGCAAACATTAAAGCTGGTAAATCTGGTATTGGTGAGTTGACACGCTTAAATAAAGATCTTTTTGCAGCAAAAATCGCCGCAGAAGTTAAGGACTTTGATATTGAAAAATATATTGATCGTAAAGAAGCACGTAAAATGGATCGTTTCACACAATACGCATTAGCGGCTTCTATTATGGCAATGGAAGATGCACAGTTAACAATTGATGAAGAGCTAGCTCCACGTGCAGGTGTATGGATTGGTTCTGGTATCGGTGGAATGGAAACATATGAACAACAATTTTTAACATTCCAAGAGCGTGGCGCAAGACGTGTTAGTCCTTTCTTTATTCCAATGATGATTCCTGACATGGCATCAGGCCAAGTCTCTATTCACTTTGGTGCAAAGGGGATTAATTCTTGTTCTGTAACGGCATGTGCTTCAGGCACAAACTCTATTGGTGATGCCTTTAAAGTAATTGAGCGTGGAGATGCTGATGTAATGATTTCTGGTGGGGCTGAATCACCAATTGTAACAATGGCAGTTGCAGGTTTTTGTGCCAATACAGCACTATCATTAAATCAAGATCCACAAGCAGCATGTCGCCCATTCGATAAAAACCGAGATGGCTTTATTATCGGAGAAGGAGCGGGTATTGTCATTTTAGAAGAATATGAACATGCAAAAGCTCGTGGTGCCAAAATCTATGCTGAAGTTTTAGGTTATGGTGCAACAGGGGATGCGCATCACATTACGGCTCCAGCTCCAGAGGGTGAAGGTGCAGCCCGTGCGATGACGCAAGCGTTAACAGATGGTGGTGTAGAGCCATCACAAGTTGATTATATTAATGCCCATGGTACAAGTACGCCATATAACGATTTATTCGAAACACAAGCTGTGAAGACTGCTTTTGGTGATCATGCGTATAATCTTGCGATGAGCTCAACAAAATCTATGACAGGTCACTTATTAGGAGCAGCTGGTGGTGTGGAAGCTATTTTCACAGCATTAGCCCTTAAAGAAGGGATTTTACCACCTACAATCAATTTAAAAGATCCTGATCCTGAATGTGATTTAGATTATGTTCCAAACGAAGCAAGAGAAGCAAATATTCAATATGCAATGAGTAATTCTCTTGGTTTTGGTGGTCATAATGCAAGTCTTCTATTTAAAAAATATGAAGCATAATAGATAAACATAAAAAACGTCAGCCAAATTTAAATGGCTGACGTCTTTTTTTATAGTTTTGTGAATAAATGATAAGTAAGAAGAAATAGAAAGGATGCCATTACTATGTTTCGTCTCTTTTTATTTTTAGTAAGTTATGGCTTAATGATCCTCTCTTTAGGGAATCTCATATTGTATTTAAATTACCGCACACTAGGTTATTCATGGAAGGTTGTTTTCAAATTTATTTTTCAAACAACAGAATTTTATATGGCGGTAGGAGCCTGTATCATCATCTGCGCAGTTGTGCTTGATTTGGGCTTTGATCGATCCTCAGACAAGCCGTAAGTTTAGCGACGTGCGCGACCAAGACCCATAGCATTTTCCATACGTTTTAATGTAGCACTAGCAATCGCATTCGCCTTTTCAGCACCTTCATCAAGAATGACATCTAACTCTGATGATTCTACAAGATGATAGAATTTTTCTTGAATAGGTGTTAAGTGTTCAATTACTGCTGTTGCTACACCCTGCTTGAATCCACCATAACCAATTCCCTCATATTTTTTGACTAAATCTTCAACGGCTACCCCTGAAATAGCTGATTCGATTGTCAATAAATTTGAAACACCTGGTTTATTTTCCACATCAAATGCAACGATGCCGTCAGAGTCAGTTACAGCTGATTTAATTTTTTTCTCAATGTCTTTCGCAGTATCTAATAAGCGGATTGTCGCTTTCGTATTTGGATCTGATTTACTCATTTTCTTTGTTGGCTCTTGTAAGGATTTAATGCGTGCGCCTGCTTTAGGTAATTGAATTTCTGGAATTGTTAAAACATCGCCAAAGCGTTTGTTAAAGCGTTCTGCAAGGTCACGAGTTAGCTCAATATGCTGCTTCTGATCATCGCCTACAGGGACTATATTTGTGTTATAAAGTAGAATGTCCGCGGCCATTAGCGGTGGATATGTTAAAAGAGCAGCAGATACGCTTTCCTTACCATGTGATTTATCTTTGAATTGTGTCATACGTTCTAGCTCACCGATAGACGCAACACATTGTAACATCCATCCTGCCTGAGCATGCGCTGGCACCTCTGATTGAATAAATAAGGTCGATTTTTTAGGGTCAATGCCAGTAGCAATATAGGTAGCAGCAAGCTTTCGAATACTTTCTCGTAATTCTTTAGGATCTTGTGCAACAGTGATTGCATGTTGATCAACGATACAATAAATGGCGTTCCCTTCATCCTGTAGTGCTGGGAACTGCTTGAATGCTCCTAAATAGTTCCCTAATGTTACGATACCTGTAGGCTGTACGCCAGAAAAAATAGTTGTCATTAAAAATTCCTCCTCGAATTCAATTTCTGTAACATTTGTCACAGCGTTGTCTTCACCTTTCAACTTGGTGATGAAGACAAAAAAACATCATGCGTCCTCATTAGATTTTTTCTAATGAAGGGACGAATGATGTTTGAATCCGCGGTACCACCCAGCTTGCCTAAAAAGGCCACTCAGCTTCGTAACGTGAAGGGACGAGCTTTGCTAATAGCTTCAAGTAGCGTTCACAAAGCTAACTCGGAAGTCCATTCCACATGCATCCACGATCTGTTTACAGCAACCACAGACTCTCTATACGTGAATTAGCATATGTACTACTCTTCGTCAGCGTTTTTCTCAATTTAAATTGTTCAAATTGATTTGATTGCAAAGAATTATATTATAAAGATTCCTTTGTGTAAAGTCAGACTTTTGACGGTGTTTTTTTCCTAGAAAAAATTATATGCTTTTTTTGTTATGTAATTTTGTTATAAATTTATAATTTTTTATTAAAAAATTGGCTAGATGTACACGGGAGATTGACAATTTTCTCGATTGTTTTTCTTAAATGAGAACAACCGAGATATCTGTTTAGATGTTTAAAATGCTTTAAAAATGGGAAAGGTAGTAGTAGCACATAAGTTTGAAGAAAATACACTATATTTGAAAGCGTATAAATAGACAGAATATTTAGCGATAGGTTCAGATTTTTTTTATTGGAACTATATTCAAATACAGCGGAGTACTGTATAATGGTACTGTGTATTTTACATTACATTAATTCTAATTTAACACATTGGTTCTGGTTTATAGATAATGATTTTGAAATGAAAGGATGTGTCAGAATGATCGTAACCCTATTTACATCACCAAGTTGTACCTCTTGTCGTAAAGCGAAAGCGTGGTTAGAGGAGCACGAAATTCCATATACAGAACGTAATATATTTTCTGAACCACTTAGTATAAGTGAAATAAAAAAAATTTTACGTATGACAGAAGACGGAACTGATGAAATTATTTCCACTCGTTCTAAAATATTCCAAAAATTAAATGTTGACGTTGAAAGCTTACCATTACAACGTTTATATGAATTAATTCAGGAATATCCTGGCTTACTACGTAGACCAATCATTTTAGATGAAAAACGTCTACAGGTTGGCTACAATGAAGATGAAATTCGTCGTTTCTTACCTCGAAAAGTTCGAGCATATCAGTTACAAGAAGCACAACGAATGGTGAATTAAACCTTTCTATTCTGAATAATATATGTAATAGATGTTACAGATGTGGAATACATGTTGTGACATCTTTTTTTTATGTTTTACTTCTGTAAAACCTTCTATATGAAGTATAATAATTAATAGGGAAAAGTCATATATTTCCGTAAAAGTATGTTAAACTTGATTTAAGTTAAATAGTTTACTACAATTTCAATAATTCAAATATCTTCTGTGAAACGGTGTATATCCTTTTCATTTTATGACAGAACAGCATACAATAGAGTTAGAGACAACTGTGAACACAAAAATTCATGTTTACGGTTACTCGATGGTTTTACTGTAGTGTGGTCAAAGGTTGAAAAACAAATGCAGTATGAAGGTTAAAAACAAAGAATAAAAGCATACTAATGAAACAAACTGTTTTTCGACATATGACAGTGAAGGGAGATGAGGTCTAGTGGACATCGAACGTGTAAATGAAAATACACTCAAGCTCTTTATTACGTACAATGATATAGAGGATCGCGGCTATAGTCGTGAAGAAATTTGGTACAATCGAGCAAAGGGTGAACAACTTTTTTGGGATATGATTGATGAAGTAAACACGGAGGATTATTTTGATGTAGAGGGTCCGATTTGGATTCATATCAATGCATCTGAAGTAGGCTTAGAAATCATTGTCACACGTGCACATATTTTAAAAGACGGTGAAACATTAGATGGTCATTCGAATTTTGATGAACACAAAGATATGTTTGCACCATTCGATGAAGTTGGAGAGGATCTTCTTAGCCAACTAACTCAATTTGGTGACATGGATGAGTCAGAATTATTTATGGATACAGACATTTATGTTTATAAATTTAAAGATATTGATGAGTTAATCCCTGTTGCAAAACGAATGACAGACGAATTAGTGGATTCCTCATTATTCAAATATGAAAATTGGTACTATCTAGTTGTTGATTTTGGAAACGCAGATGAGGATTTAAATCGTCATGATAGAAATGCAGTTATCAAGGAATTTTTAACACCATCCAATTTTACAATTCATCGTCTAGAGGAGTACGGTGAAAAAATTATGGAATTCAATTGCTTTGAAACAGTTCGAAAATACTTTGCATAGGCAATGAAACACTAATTATTTTAGACTGTAGTGAAACTCGTAAATGAATCGAGTTTCGCTACAGTCCTTTTTTATGTTTTCAACATCGCAGAGTTTTAAATAAGAGCGCATTTTTAAAATTTCAAGAAAAAACTGCTTTATTTTTGTTTGTGAAAATCCATTCTACTATAGTTGACTAAAAAGGAGCTGATACTATGCTGATTGCCTATAACAATCAACAGCAATTATTTCTCCCCTATCAATATACGAGGAAAGCTTTACAGCAATATAGGCGGCACATGAAATTTTATTGTCCTCAATGTTTAGAACAAGTTCAATTGAAAATAGGTAACTATAATATTCCCCACTTTGCTCACTTCACAAAAAATCAATGTTCACAGCTATTCGCAGAAGGTGAATCTAAATTACATTTACAAGGTAAAGTGCAATTATATGAGTGGCTCCAAAAGCATGGACATCAGGTGGAACTAGAACCATATTTAAAGGAGCTTTCTCAGCGCCCAGATTTGCTTGTTACACGCGATAAGGAGCAGTTTGCAGTTGAATTTCAATGTAGTACAATCTCTCATGAAAAATGGCACCAACGAACAATGGGCTATGAAAGAAACGATATACAAGCAATTTGGCTTTTTCAAACTCCCCAAAGCAAAGACGCCGTCAATGGCATCAGAAAAATTAGAATCTCTCCACTGCTGCAAAAAGCGTTTATAACAACAACGGATTTACCATATTTACTGACGTACAACGCGGTGACAGCCCAATTTATTTATTGGACGAATCTTCTTCATGTTCACGGGCATACTTTCATAGGTAAAGTACAGAAAATTCCGATCGATCAACAACATTTTCCTTTTTATAGACCTCAACGTATTACTCAAGAAGAATTTCAACGCTATTGGCAGCTCTATAAACAGACTTGTAGGCAATTTGCGTTTAATCGTCTTTTACATAGCAAGAAGGGAGTACAAGATCCATTTTTACGTAATTGCTATGAATTAAATCTTTCTCTTACTGCTCTGCCACCATACATTGGAATTCCAGTGAAAGAAGGAGCAGCTATCCCTTTGTTTACGAGCGAATGGCAAATACTGCTGTTTTATTTTAGTAAACAATTAGGACGTCTTCCATTTGAATTAACAAAGGGGCAGATGGAAAACTTTTTATGCAAGTATCAGCTAGAAGTAACCGAACAAGCACTAAGAGCTATTCAAAATTATGGGTATCTTCTTAAGCGTATGCAACATGAGGATGGTTTACTAGATAATTGTGAGCAAGTCTATGTACATTTATTTGCAATTGCCACAATATACTGAGAAAATATGAGAGTAAAAGGAAAAAAGCACATATAAAGGGGGCTGGCATATATGGCTAGTAACAGTAATCAGGTTTTGGTTAGAAAAGAAGTACCAGAAGAATTAACATGGCGCTTAGAAGACATCTTTGCAACAGATGCAGCTTGGGAAGAGGAATTGAAGGAGGTTGCAGAGCTTGCTAAACAAGCACCTAGCTATGCAGGTACTTTAAATAATGGGGCAGAGGCATTATTAGCAGCTTTGCAGTATCATGATCATATATATGAACGTGCAATGAAGCTCTACACATATGCTCATATGCGCTATGATCAAGATACGACAAATAGCTTTTATCAAGATATGAACAGCCGTATTCAAACATTGGCAACGAGTATCTCAGCTGGCCTTTCCTATTTAACGCCAGAAATTCTGACATTAAGTGAAGAAACGATTGAACGCTACTTAACAGAAAATCAAGACCTACAACTATATAAACAATCTTTAAAAGAAATTACAATGGCACGTCCACATGTATTACCAGCCGAACAGGAGGCATTGCTAGCGCAAATGTCTGAGGTGACAGGTACAGCTTCGAATACATTCAGCATGTTAAACAATGCCGATATGGTATTCCCTCATGTGAAAAATGAAGAGGGAGAAGAGGTACAACTTACGCATGGTAATTATATAAAGTTTTTAGAGAGCAAGGATCGCTCTGTACGTGAAGGCGCATTTAAAGCGATGTACGAAACGTATGGCAAGTTTAAAAATACGTTCTCGGCTACGCTAACTGGTAATGTGAAGAAGCATAATGTAAGTGCTCGAATTCGTCATTATGATTCTGCACGCCACGCTGCCATGTCTAATAACTTCATTCCTGAAAATGTTTATGATCAGCTGGTGGAAACAATTCATAAGCACTTACCAGCTATGCAACGTTATATTTCGTTGCGTAAGAAATTATTGGGTGTAGATGAATTGCATATGTGGGACTTATTTGCGCCACTAGTTAAAGAGGTGGAAATGAAGGTCTCTTATGATGAAGCGAAAGATATTTTAGTAAAAGCTTTAGCTCCATTAGGGGAGGAATATCAAAGCATCGTTCAAAATGGACTGGATAACCGTTGGGTCGATGTTTTAGAAAATAAAGGGAAGCGTAGTGGAGCCTATTCTTCAGGCGCCTATGGTACAAATCCTTATATTTTAATGAATTGGCAGGACAATGTGAACAATCTATTTACATTAGCACATGAATTTGGCCATAGTGTTCATAGTTATTATTCACGCAACAACCAGCCATTTGTTTATGGAGACTATTCTATTTTTGTGGCAGAGGTCGCTTCTACTTGCAATGAAGAGTTATTAAATGACTATTTACTGAAAACAATTGATGATCCACAACAAAAAATATACTTATTAAACCATTGGCTAGATGGCTTCAGAAGTACTGTATTTAGACAAACAATGTTTGCGGAGTTCGAACATCTTATTCATCAAATGGATAAGAATGGTGAATCCTTGACAGCAGATCGTTTAACAGAAGTTTACTATGAATTAAACAAAAAGTACTTCGGTGATGATATGGTGGTAGATGAGGAAATCGGCTTAGAATGGGCTCGTATTCCACACTTCTACTATAATTACTATGTTTATCAGTATGCGACTGGTAAATCAGCCGCTACAGCATTAAGTAAACAAATATTAGAGGAGGGTGCACCAGCTGTAGAACGTTATATTAATAACTTCTTAAAAGCGGGATGCTCTGATTTCCCTATTGAGGTATTAAAGGCAGCAGGCGTTGATATGAACGTAGCTAAGCCAATTGAAGATGCTTGTAAAGTATTTGAAGAACGTTTAAATGAATTAGAAAAATTATTGTTAAATAACTAATTAATTGGGCTATAGGAATGTTCCTATAGCCCAATTCTTTTTATAAACACCATAAATTGAAAGGGAAGAATAATGTTTTTTTTTGATTTCTAAATAGTTTAAAAGTGTGCATCTTGGAAAAATACTGTTTGTAATCGCTTTCTATTTGACAAATTTGTGAATCTAGTATTGGTTTCATTGCTAAATATATTATTCCATGATAGAGTAATTCTTGTGAAATAAATCACAAAACAAACATACACCCCTTTGTTTGAACGTGAACATTTCTCCCATCCCCTTTGTGAAAAAGAAGCGTCTCTATCGGTCGAGGATAGAGGCGCTTCTTTGTATTTTGCGTTATCTTGAAAAAGGGACTCCATCATGATGATTGGAGTCCCTTTTATTTTATTATTTAAGACGCCATAACGTAGCGTGAGTAGTCTGGATTCGTTCGATCTTTTGTTGCAGCATACGTTTCTTTAGTTCACGCTCTGCTGCTTGCTCTGTTAATGAATAGATAAAAGCTATTTCATTTGTAGAAAGAGTATGGAATTTAGAAAATAAGTCCTCTATTGATGGTAAAGGCTGACGGACAAGCTGTTCGCTCAGCATTTCTTGTAAAATATGTTCATAAACTTCATAGGAATAGCTACCACTAACTTTTAGTCCCTCATCTTCAATACATTCATTGAAAAATACGATACTTGGTACTTCTTCTACTTCCATTTCGCGTTTAATATATAAATCGCATTGGAAAGCACGTGCTGCCTCCTTTGAACCAAAGTCAACAGTAAACTCATTCATATCGAGTTGAACATCCTCAGCTATTTTTAAAAGCGTTGCATAGGAGTTTACATCTTGATGACTTAATAATACGTATTCTTGTAGTTTCGATAAATAACGTGCACCTGCACGTTTCCCCTGTAATTCAGCTGCTTTAATAGCGATAGAAGGTAAAACAGGATGATTTATATCAAGTTCGATTCCTGAAATACAGCCTTTGACACGTTTACTTAAGCAATTTAAAGAAGTAAGTTCTGTACTTAAAACAAAGCGCCATGTGAAGTAATGGTTGTATTCAAGCTGTAATTTACGAAGAGTTGCTTGCATACTGAAAGCTTCAGGGCAAAGTGGATCTACGAAAATATACAATTCAATTGGCTTGTTTGCAGTAGAAATCGTTGGCGTTGGCTCTTGCAACATTTGAATATTATTCACGTAACAATTCCCCCTCATCGTCATTTGGCGTATTAACCATGTGATGAGCTGTTAATACTAAACGTTGATAATAAGTTTCACGGAACTTCCCTTCCAAACCTACCTCATCCATTGCTTCTGACATACACTCTAGCCAAGCTTGAGCGCGGTCAGGTGTAATAGGAAAATTCATGTGACGTGCACGCATCATCGGATGACCATGCTCCTCAGTAAAAAGATTTGGTCCCCCTAAATACTGTGTTTGAAATTGAATTTGTTTACGGGCTGTTTCTGTTAAATCCTTTGGAAAGATTGGAATAAGATCAGGATGCTGAGCAACTCTTTTATAGAACGCATGAATGAGTTCTGACAGTTTTTCAGCTCCCAGCTCCTCATAAGGAACAGTGTATTTTCGACTCATAAGTTATATGCTCCTTTAATTCTTTATATCGTAAAGTACCATATTGTATACTTCATCCTCATCAAATTGTGAAATTCTTGTGACTACCTTCATTCTATCAACGTCTTTTCGTTAACACAAACAAAGAGCTCTTTCGAATTGCTGTTCGCTACAAAAGCACAAATTTCACCACTATGGGTGAAATTTGTTGGAAGTGACATAGATAACAAGAAAGATGCGATTACACTGTAAAGTAATTCATCACTTTTTTGACATAATTCTGTGTTTCTTTGAAAGGAGGGATCCCTCCATATTTTGTAACACGAGATGCGCCAGCATTATAAGCTGCTAATGCTAGTGTAGGGTCATTATTAAACTTATCGAGCATTTGACGCAAATATTTTGCACCAGCCATAATATTCTGCTCTGGATCAAAAGCGTTAGTCACACCCAAATATTGTGCTGTTTTGGGCATGAGTTGCATTAAACCTTGCGCCCCCGCATGGCTTACTACAGTTGGATTAAAATTAGATTCTTGTTTAATAACTGCTGCGATAAGCTTCGCGGGTATCTGATAAGTAGCGGCCGCTTTTTCAATAATGGCAGTATACTCATTTGATCCTGCTAGTGAATTGGCATATGCTGTAGAGCCTATTACATCGTCTGAAACATAGGAATCAAGTTTGTTAGTAGCATATGTGTTTGCTAAAGCTTGTTTGACTGATTCAGGTATAAACACAGCATTAGAGCCTTTGTAAAGTAATGATTCTAATGGACTTTGCTCCAAAGTAGCCAATTCATTGATGAAATTTGAATTATTTGCTGTTCCTGTAGCAAGCAAGCTTGATAATTTAGCATTACTTGCTGTCGAAGTTTCTCCTAATAATTCGTTAATCATGTCAGAAAAAATAGACTCATTGTCTGTGGGTGAACTTTCGCTAGATCCAAGTGTTTGCAAAGCTCGAATTTCTAGTAAAGATTTGAATGATTGAATATCCAAGGAGTCAGACACCTTCCTTTTTCTACTTTTATAAATTTTGTGCTTTTAGTGCCTTCATAAAACGAGCAATTTTTTTATCAGTTGGTTGCTTATCAATACCATATTGTTGTAAAAATTCGTCGAAAATTATATTTCCTTTTATTGCATCTTTTGCTTCATATTCTACCTCATAATCGTCGCACTGCAAATAGAAAGAATGATCAAAAACAAGAAGTCCCTCTTTGTAGGGAATTTCGACACGATCTGTAGTGAGAGTACCAAATACATGCAATTGTTCTAAAGGAATGTTATGAAGAGCTAATCTTTTACTTACCTCTTGAGCATAAAATCCCTTGCCATCTAACATTTGTTGCGCCTCTATTGCTGTTATTTCATCCGTCGTTTCAAGGTGAGCATGCTCAGTGTTTTTTTCTTTGAGCGTACATTCGTAATAATCACCAATTTGTCTAATACGAAGCCCACTTTGTAGTTTGCGAATAGCTTGATTAGGTGTGTCAAAATAATGATTTGCTTGACGATGAATAGCATTTTGGCTAATGTGGAACTCTTGTAATAATTCCTCGTATTGCTGTTTTGTTAATAGATTTTTAAATTCAATCTCAATTTCTTGTGTCATTTATAGTCACCTATTTATTTTTTATTTTTCATCCGTTGTTTCGCTCGAATTAATATTTACACACTGCAACTATTTACCCTGTGTGCTAAAATAAGAGGAAGAGTACAACGAAAAGGGGAACCGCATGTGCGTAAAATTTATACAATAGATACATCGAATTTTGAACAGGATCAACTTCATTTTAGTTTAAACGACAATGAAGTAAATTTACAGTTAAAACCTGCTGGACAACTCATTGCAGATTCAGATGATTTTGCATTCATTTATTTACTTGATGCAGGTGAAGACTATCATTACTTGCGTTTTCCACCGAGTAGTTGGGAGAATCTTGTACATATTTTACAAAAAGGGAAAAATCCACTGCTACGAATAGGTGAAGAAGTGATCGAACTGACAAATTTCTACGAGGAATTAGAAATGCTCGTGTATAATATTGAAGGAAATTACAATTATGGGGCAGAATTTGTCCAAGCAGTGGAACAACACTTCAAGGCTATTCTCGCTGAATAGAAAGACAAAACGAACAGACGGTGGTGTTCGATACCGATTGTCGGGAGGTTTTTACAATGGGACAATGGGAAATTTTTTTAAGTCCTTATAAACAAGCAGTAGACGAATTAAAAGTAAAATTAAAGGGCATGCGTTCGCAATTTGGTATTGTTAATGCCAATTCGCCAATTGAATTTGTCACAGGACGTGTCAAGCCTTTAGCAAGTATATATGACAAAACGTTAGAAAAAGGACTAGCTTTTGAGCCTTCTAAACAACTTGGTGATGAACTTGGCGATATTGCTGGCCTTCGGATTATGTGTCAATTTGTTGATGATATTTCAACGGTAACTGAGCTAATTCGTCAGCGAAAAGATATGCGTGTAGTGGAAGAACGCGATTATATTACACATAATAAGCCTAGCGGTTATCGCTCCTACCATATGATAGTGGAGTATCCTGTCGAAACAATTCAAGGAAAAAAAGTAGTATTAGCGGAAATACAAATCCGAACACTAGCTATGAATTTCTGGGCTTCAATAGAGCATTCTTTAAATTATAAATATAAGGGGATGTTCCCTGAAGAAATTAAGAATCGCTTGCAAAGTGCTGCGGAGGCCGCATTTCGGCTGGATGAGGAAATGTCATCCATTCGTAGTGAAATTCAAGAGGCACAGGCCTACTTTAGCGAATATAAAGAAGCATCGAATCCTAATTTACTAACGGAGAAGGAGCGTGACGCACAATGAAATTTTCGATTCAATCACGTAGAGATGCACAATCCAACGAGCTGATGGAACTTGCTAAAACCTATTTACAGGATTTTGGCTTGACCTATGATGAAGAGACGCCAGAAATTGTTGTTTCGATTGGAGGAGATGGCACACTATTGCATGCCTTTCATCGATACTCTCATTTATTAGACCAGGTAGCCTTCGTTGGTATCCATACAGGGCATTTAGGATTTTATGCGGATTGGAAACCATCTGAATTAGAAAAATTAGTTTTGTCCATTGCTAAAAAGGATTTTAATGTTGTGGAATATCCACTGCTGGAAGTAAGGGTAGAGCATCATAATGCCGAATCCAATACGTATCTTGCTTTAAACGAAGCAACCGTCAAATCGCCAGATGTTACACTTGTGATGGATGTTGAGTTAAATGGCAATCAATTTGAGCGTTTCCGTGGCGATGGTCTTTGTGTATCCACTCCTTCGGGTAGTACGGCTTATAATAAAGCACTAGGTGGAGCCATCATACATCCTACACTAGCGGCACTCCAAGTCACTGAAATTGCCTCAATTAATAACCGCGTTTTCAGGACAGTAGGATCGCCATTAATCTTGCCAGCACACCATCATTGTGTATTGCGTCCTGTAAATGAACAAAATTTTAATATGACTGTTGATCACTTGCAAATTACTCAAGGTGATGTGAAAGCCATAGCGTTTAATGTAGCAAATGAAAGAGTACGTTTTGCCCGTTTCCGACCATTCCCATTTTGGGAGCGAGTGCATGAATCATTTGTTGCAAATGAATAACGTGGATACAAGATTTACATTACAATTTGAGGCGAAGAAAAATGGCCAATTATTACGAGAGGCACTTCAAGAGTGGCGTATTTCTAAGCGAGCTCTAACAGCTATTAAGTTTGATGGTGGCATGTTGACTGTGAATGATGTCGAACGTAATGTGAGACATATCCTGCAAGTTGGAGATTGTGTGAAAGTAACGTTTCCTCCCGAAGAAAAAAGTGAAGGGCTTGCTATTGAGCATGGGGATTTGACCATTGTATATGAAGACGATGCCATCTTAGTGCTCAACAAACCAGCTCATCAAAGTACGATACCCTCACGAGAGCATCCAACCAAAAGCATTGCAAATTTAGTTTGTGGCTATTTTCAGAAACAAGGATTGGCCTCTACGGCTCATATTGTTACAAGGCTAGACCGAGATACATCAGGTTTACTGTGCATAGCTAAGCATGCTCATATTCATCATTTAACAGGGCTTGCTCAGCGTAAGAGAGAGATTTCAAGACAATATGAAGCCATTGTACATGGACATATCGAACAAAACTTTCAATCGATTATAGCTCCGATTGGTCGTAAAGAAGGTAGTATTATTGAAAGAGATGTACGGGAAGATGGGCAATATGCACATACGGATGTAAAGGTTCTGAAGCGTTTTTCACTGGGTGCTGAACCAATGACACATGTACGACTTCAACTGCATACAGGTCGTACACATCAAATTCGCGTGCATATGTCGCATCTTGGACATCCACTTGTAGGGGATGACCTTTATGGTGGTAGTCGTCTTCAAATTGATCGACAAGCATTACATTGTGTATCTTTAAGTATGGAACATCCTTTAACAAGTGTGCCATTACACTTTACAAGTATGCTAAATGAAGACATGCAAAGATTACTGAAGGAATCTTCTGCATAAATTTTTGATAAAAGGAGGTGTTCGCGCAAACGAGCATCTCCTTATCATTTTTTGATTTAGGTTAAGCTGCGTATTAGAGAAGTAGATTATTTTTACACCTTATTCATAACAAAGTGACAAAGGTAAGGTATAGTAAAATAGAATCGTCATGATTTTAGGCGTAATATTATAAAAATCTGCCCAATTGCTCATAAATATTACTTAAAAAAGAGTTTGCAGAAAAGGTACATTACACTCTATTATATAGAAGGTAGATTTACGGCAGGCATTGCCCGTAAAATGATTGAAAGCTCGGAAGGAGGGGACAAGCATGATAGAGGAAAGAAATGAAAAGGATGATGTGCAATTTGATGAGGCACATCTACGAGAAATGCTAGAAGCACATAATATTGAAGCATTTCGTGATGAGTTTTTAGAACTTCATCCATATGATCAGGCAACGTTTTATGAAAAGGTGGAACCTGATATAAGGAAAATCATCTATTCGTTCTTGTCTCCGACAGAAATGGCTGATATTTTTGAGGCAATCGATATTGAAGATGATGAGTATAAAGCATATCTGGCTGAAATGGATCAATCATACGGTGCAGAAATGCTATCTCATATGTACGCAGATGATGCGGCAGATGTCTTAAATGAACTGGATACAGCACAGCGCGAAAGCTATTTAGAAATGATGGATGAAGAAGCGGCAGAAGATATTAATGAACTACTAAGCTACGATGAATATACTGCTGGTTCTATCATGACCACTGAATATGTCGCTATACCAGAAAATTCAACAGTTCGTTCAGCTATGGCCATATTGCGTAAAGAGGCACCAGATGCAGAAACTGTTTATTATATTTTTGTAGTGGATGAAGAACATCGTCTAACGGGTGTTATATCGTTACGAGACTTAATCATTGCTGACGAGGATACACTTATTCGTTCTATTATGAATGAGCGTGTCGTGATGGTACATGTAGGCGATGACCAAGAAGAAGTCGCGCAAATTATGAAGGATTATAATTTCTTAGCGACACCTGTTATTGATGATAAAGGAGAATTACTTGGCATTATCACGGTTGACGATATTATTGATGTTATTGATGAAGAGGCTTCTGAGGATTACTCTAAATTAGCCGGTATTTCGGATATGGATAAATTTGATGTAACACCATTCCAAGCGGCTAAAAAACGTTTGCCTTGGCTAGTAGTTCTACTGTTTCTAGGTATGTTAACAGCTAACCTAATGGGGCAATTTGAGGATACTTTAGATAAGGTTGCCTTACTAGCCGTCTTTATTCCATTAATTTCAGGAACTTCAGGTAATAGTGGAACACAGGCATTGGCCGTGGCGATTCGAGGGATTGCAACAGGTGATGTAGAAGAACATAGTAAATTTAAGTTACTATTACGTGAAGCAGGTACTGGCTTAATGTCAGGCATTGTTTGTGGATTAATTGTTATTGGGATCGTTTATTTTTGGAAACATGAACTTGTCCTAGGTATGTTAGTAGGGGCAGCACTTTGTGGCTCTATTTTAGTGGCGACTTTAGCTGGTTCATTTATTCCATTGTTAATGCATCGACTAAAAATAGACCCTGCTGTTGCATCAGGACCCTTTATTACTACTTTAAATGATATTACAAGTATTTTAATTTATTTGGGCTTAGCGACAGTTTTCTTAAGCCAAATAGGCTAAGAACCAATTTGCTTACTTTCGCATATTGTATGGAAAAAAGGGAAGTGAGTAAAGTGGATCAAGAACCACGCTTGTTTATAAAATCACCATCATATTTTTTAAATATTTCTAAGGTGTTACATGAACTTGATTTGGATGAAAGTACATCTGTCTATGTGAAGGACAATATGTTCGATGAGCAAATAGTTGAAGAAAAAAATGAGACAGTAGATGATGTACAAATAGATCCTTATTTACTGAAACAGCTCCAATTTTTAGAAAAACCATTTCGTCAGAGAGCCTATCAGCCATTATTAGTTTGTTTAAAAGATGGTAGAAAATTAACTGGGACAGCTTCAGATGTACAGAATGATTCTTTAATGCTCACATCATTAGAATTAAAAATACAGGAAATCATTCATTTTGAAGATATACAGCAAATACTTTGGCGCGGAAGAAAATTGCCAACTTTATAAAAAAAGTGTACAGCAGAGGATGCTGTACACTTTTTTTTATGTGTGTGTGTCAAAGGTGAAAGAATTAGTCACAAATCCCTAAGTCAACATCAGCGATACATTGTACAGCGCAGAAGCAAGATAAATCCACAGTAATACAGCTATCTGTTGAGCTCCAGTCATCTACTTTACAGATTTTCTTCATGTTGATACAACAACCGTCTTTGCTTAGTAAGTCTACTGTACTTTCACTAGAGTCAAATGTACATAATGGCTCTAAAACACGTAAAGTAGCACAACATTCATCAAACATATCTTCTACGCGGAAGAATACGGATGTACAAATACAAGGATCTGCTGTTGGAGAGTTAAAGAATGCTTTGAAAGGAGTACCATCTTTTGTAATTAACATGAAAACACGTGTATCTGCTTGTGAGCGTGCAGGACTAACAATCCCACCTAGTGGCTCTAAGAAACAGTTTGCTGTACATGGAGAACACTCATCTCGCACCGCTTGATTTTGAATATCTAAAATAGCGCGAACTACGTCACAAACGCAGCCTGCTGAATGGATTGGTCCAATAGGATTTGTTGGCTTACCACAACCCATATTGTCACCCCCTTTCCTTGTTACTACTTCTACAATATGTACTTTTGAAAACTGGACTCGGGCTTTTGTGTATTTCTTTGAATGAATAGTTTTTTTATGTGTGGAGAAACTGTAAAGAAAAGGAGGGTAAAACTTGAGGCTACTAGGAATGACGTTACCACTCTTAGTTGTTTTATCGCTGTTAAATGGTTGTGCTGAAAAGGAAAAATTTATCGTCTATGGGTCTCCACAAAACGAAAATGAAGTCGAAGCCCTTATAAAAGAAGAAGACTATGTTGATCGCTCAACGGTTATCCAATATGACGATAGTATGCTTGTTGCAGTACAAATTAAACCATGGGAAAAGTGGAAAAAAACTAAGTTAGAGAAAAAGTTGCAAAAGAAATTTGAAGAGAAATATCCAAATAAAGATGTGTTTGTTTCCGCTGATTACAAAATTTTTTATGAAGCCAATAAAATAAAAAAGGATCAGATGGAAGATACTAAATTGAGCGATAAAATTACAGAACTAAAAGAGCTTGCAAAGGAGGAGACATAAATGGAAAAAGAGCAATATCAACAGTTAGAGCAAAATGTTACACCAAAGCCCCCTTATTTAAAAAATGTAGCAAAAGCCTTTTTCGTTGGCGGTTTTATTTGTGCAATTGGTCAAGCTGTGTCTCTTTTTTATATTATTTTCTTCAATTTTACAGAGGCTACAGCAGGAAATCCAACTGTTGCAACAGTGGTATTTTTTTCCATGATTTTAACGGGTCTTGGCCTTTATAAAAGAATTGGTCAATTTGCTGGGGCTGGATCGGCAGTACCAGTAACAGGCTTTGGTAATGCTGTTGTTTCGGCAGCTATTGAGCATCGTTCTGAAGGGTTAGTATTGGGAGTCGGCGGAAATTTATTTAAATTAGCAGGATCGGTTGTATTATTTGGTGTAGTGTCTGCGTTTTTTGTAGCGCTCATTAAATATATCCTCGTAACGATAGGAGTGGTTTCATGGTAATTGTATTTCAAACGAAGCCCTCTCTTTTAGCTGGTGGAGTGGTAGCGGGTCCTTTAGAGAATCGGAGTGTTTTTAGTCAGTATTTTGACTCCGTTTATGATGATGAACGTTGGCAAATGAAAACAAATGAGCAGGGTCATCGTAAAATGATTGAAGAAGCCTGTGAATATGCTATGAAAAAAATGGGCGTGCAAAAAGGTGATATCCATTATTTGATGGGTGGAGATTTAGTCAATCAAATGACACCAACAAATTTTGCCGCTAGAGATTTAGAAATTCCTTTTATTGGACTATTTTCGGCTTGTGCCACATCCGTATCTTCAGTCATTATTGCATGCCTGTTAACGGAGTTAGGTGCTGCTAATTTTTCATTAGCAGGTGCCTCTAGTCAACATAATGCAATTGAACGCCAGTTTCGTTACCCCATCAATTATGGCGCACAAAAACCACAAACAGCTCAATGGACAGTAACTGCTGCTGGTTATGCGCTAATTGGGAAGCATCGCGAGGAGTATCCTTCTATAGAAGCGGCAACAATTGGTAAGTCCGTTGACTATGGTATGGATGATCCTTTCCACATGGGTGCTGCAATGGCACCTGCTGCTTTTCAGACGATTCAATCTCATTTACAACAGAGAAATCAAAAAATTTATCATTACGATTTAATTTTAACAGGCGATTTGGGACAGCTTGGCTTAAAGCTATTGAAAGGAATGCTTGTGGAAAATGGCGTGAAAAATGAAGAGCTCACGTTATTACGTGATGCAGGTGCTGAATTTTATGGACAGGATCAAGCATTCCAATCTGGTGCAAGTGGAGCAGGCTGTTCGGCAGCTGTTTTTTTTAGTTATGTTATTCAACAAATGCGTGCAGGGAGCTATAAGCGAGTATTACTAGTAGCAACGGGAGCGTTATTATCTCCGCTATCCTATCAGCAAGGCGAGACGATTCCATGTACAGCACATGCGATAGAAATTACGATGAAATGAGGCAAAAAACATGGTTATGACTTTTGTATTTGCATTTATTGTTGGAGGTATTATTTGCGTCATAGGCCAATTATTAATGGATGTTGGCAATTTAACACCGGGCCATACACTAAGTACATTAGTGGTTGTAGGTTCGATTTTGGATGGTATGGGCTTATATGAGCCATTAATAAATTTTGCTGGAGCAGGGGCGACAGTGCCCATTACATCCTTCGGGAATTCATTAACACATGGTGCCCTGGCGGAGGCAGAAAAACATGGACTTGTTGGCGTATTAACAGGCATGTTCGAAGTAACAAGCTCAGGAATTAGTGCTGCTATTGTGTTTGGCTTTATTGGTGCCTTAATATTTAGACCAAAAGGGAATATTGACTAGACGAATACCCCTCCCATTTTTACGACCGAAACATATTATAGGTTGTAGAAGGGAGGGGTGCTTTTATGGGATACCAAGGCTGGGGCTCACAACCGTACGGAAATAACGTTGGTGGGTGGAACAATAGCTACTGCGGAGGATACTCTGGAGGCAACAACAACTATGGTTATGGTTCTACATTTGTTCTAATTGTTGTACTATTCATTCTATTAATTATTGTTGGCGCTACTTACATCTAATTTGATGAACATAATAAAGGCTTTAGCTTTTATTTAGGATATTCTAAATAAAGTTAAGGCCTCCACCATTTGCGAAATGTTTCGTGCAAGACGCAAGGTCATTTTGAGTTTTAATGATAGGAGGGAAAACATGCATCGCTCGTTTTTTAATTCGATTGAGCAAAAAACAGGTGTATCGATGGATGAAATCTTCGCATTAGCCAATGCCATTCAACATGCGGATTTTACAAGTGAAAAACAAGTAAGAAAAATTGTACGACGTGTTGCTAAAATATCTAACAGATCGATTACGCAAGAGTTAGAAGATAAATTAGTACAATCTATTATTCAAGATGGAGCATCACTAGATTTCGATAAAATCACTAGAATGATGAAGTAGCGCATGGCATATCTACTTGGCAATGCAGCTTGTTACGATAGAGTAGATAAATGGTGGCAAGCGAATTCGTCTCATAAAAAAGGGGTGTTACGACATTATAAATATCGTAACACCCTTTCATTAAATATTCTTCTCCATAGCACGGTGTGGAATACCTGCATCCATAAACTCAGGCGAGGTAGCTGTAAAGCCTAGCTTTTCGTAAAAGGGAATTGCATAGCTTTGTGCATGAAGTTTTAAGGTTTTTTTATTGATAGAAATGGCATGCTTCTCCATTTCCTTCATAATTAAAGCGCCTAATTTTTTCCCGCGTTGGGATTGTAAAATACAAACACGCTCAATTTTAGCTGTATTGTTGTCAATACTACGTAAACGTGCTGCTCCTACAGGCTCATCGTTATCATACATAATGAAATGTGTTGCAGTTGCATCCTCAGCATCACATTCTAGATGAAGCGGAACACCTTGCTCTTCAACAAATACTTTTTTGCGAATAGCAAAGGCATCATCGTGTTCTTGCTTTGTTTCAACAATTTTAACGTTATGCAACAATTACTCAGCTCCAGACAAACGGAATGTTTCGTAAGTTGTCCATGAACCATCTTCTAATTGATATAAAAGATGAATGCGATCAATTGTATCTTTTTCATCAACGCCTGTCATGCGTAATTGACCAAAAATGTCATCATGCTCTGAATCTGACATTTTTTGAGCGATTGTAATGTGTGGAACAAATACATGCTTCATTTCCCCATAAGGGATTTTTTCTTGAAGATCGTGTTGGAATGCTGCTAATTGTTCTGTTGGTTCAATGCGGAAGTAAATCGCATTTGTTGTAGGGAAAAACGAACTAATGCGAGATGCATGAATGTTTAAAGGTGCATATTTAGCAGCAAGTTCATCTAATTGCTTGACGATGGTTTGAATCTCTTCTTCAGACGCATCGAAGCTGTCCTTTAATGTCATATGCGGTGTAATCTTTGCATAATGAGGATCGTATCGTTTGCGATAAGTATTCGCTAAATCTTGCAATTTTTTTGATGGAAATGCCACAATACCGTACTTCATAGTCCATTACCTCCCGAAAATAAACAATTTTTCTAATTAAGTATAACAGAAATTTCAGTTTTCGTAATTTGAATCGCTTCATATTAATTGAAATTTTCAATTAATGCACGTCGAAGGTCTGGTTTCCAATATTTCCATGTATGATTGCCATCAAACTCGTCATAAAATGTAGTAAACCCTTTATTTATCATGAGATCATGCAATTGACGATTAGGTGTTAAAAAATCTTTGATGGTTTTATCCATTGTCACAACCTGATCTTCGCCTTTGCCGACGATATGGTAGATAGAAATAGATCCTGGATCTTTAAAATTTTCCACAGCCTTTAATACATCAGCATCTACATAAGGTGATTGTAGGATGACTTTGCCAAAGATGCTTGGATACTTTAAAGCAGCCATTAAGGAAGCAGTGGCAGCCATAGAGTCACCAATCACTCCACGACTCATACCCATTTGGTAAGTGGCATACTCCTGATCTAAATATGGCACTAGCTCATGTGCTAAAAAGCGAAGATAGGCTTCATGTTGCTCTCCGCTCGGGATATATTTATGACGTCGATCTTTTATGTCTTTGTAAGGAACAAATGCAATAATTAAATTTTCGATTTCATAGTCATCAATCAGTTCATCAGCTAGCTTTGTAATACCACCAAGTTGGAAATAATCTTTACCGTCTGATGCGATTAAAATGTTGTATTTATATAGTGGAGAATAATTTGCAGGAACATAAATATAGAGCTGTAATTCTTCCTGTAATGACTCACTGTAAAATGTTAAATCCTGTACTGTTCCCTTATCCAATGATGACACTCCTTCTTGTGTTTGTAACAAAATTGTACCATATTACGTAAGTAAAGGTATAATAGGTTGGGCTAGCATTATACTAGCAATAAAAATCGAAATGAGGGTTAATTATGCATAATAAAAGTATTCGTGTGCACTCTGACGAAGTAGCAAAGGCAGCTCAAGCCGCGTTAATTCGTAGAGGTGTAGCGATAGAGGATATCGCGCAAATTGTTTACGAAATGCAAAAAACCTATAATGAAGGTTTAACACTAGAGCATTGTGTTCATTCTGTTGAACGTGTATTACGTAAGCGAGAAGTACAACATGCTTTATTAGTAGGAATTGAATTAGATGAATTAGCAGAAAAGAAGTTATTATCTTCACCACTACAACAAATTATCGAATCAGATGAAGGTTTATTTGGTGTAGACGAAACAATCGCACTAGGATCTGTATTTACATATGGCAGCATTGCCGTTACTACTTTTGGTCACTTAGACAAGCAGAAAATAGGGATTATTAAAAAACTGGATACAGAACCCGGACATCATGTCAACACATTCTTAGATGATTTGGTTGGAAGTATAGCTGCTTCAGCGGCTTCCCGTATTGCACATCGTATGCGTGACCTAGAAGAAGAAGGCGAAACATTCGCTGATATCGAACCTGAAGAGCTAGGACCAAAACCAAAATCACATAATGAAATTTAAAATGAGTTTCTTCTATTAAAAATGAGCCTTCTCAAATTTTGAGAAGGCTCTAATTTGTATTATTTTTTATCGTTATATGCTTTTACAAATTCTTTTACTTTTTCGCTATCTGCTTCAAGTTTTAAACCAGTATCAATTAATGGAGAGACTGTGGATACAGCTGGTTTTTTATTGCCTTGATAATAGCTAATGAATTCGTCTTGGTTAATAGAGTAAAGAATTGCTTTACGTAAATCTGCTGAATCAGAAACCGCACGGCCAGATGTATTCATTTGTAGGTACGACACAGCATTACTATCTGCCGTATTTAATGTTAATTTAGCATCTGATTTGACAATATCCAGTTTCGTTTCTGGTACTGTTTGTAGAACATGAATTTCACCATTACGTAATGCAGAAAGGGCACTATCAACATCAGAGATAAAACGGACATTGATTTTAGCAATTTTTGGCTCATATTCGCTGCCAGCTCGATAAGCAGGATTTTTCACAAACTGTGCTTCATAATCATTTTTCTTCACTAAAATGTAAGGACCACTTGCATATAGCTGGTTATTGAATGTAGCTGAACCTTCCGTTACAGTAGCTTGATCACCATAGGCAATGTCCTTGTCAGGGTTGTAGTTAGCCACATCATACGTATTAATACTTGTAACTTGTTTTTCAGATACGATACCACCAGATTGGTGTGCTAAATAGTTTAATACTTGTGGGAAAGGGGTAGGTGTTGTAATTTTTACAACTTGGTATGCACCTGCTGCATTATTAACAGCACCTTTATCTTTTGCTAATTGCGCTACAGAAGCAGGTAGGTTTTGTGATAATGCTTCTAAAACGGATTGCTCAGAGCCTGCTACTTTTTTATTTTGTAATTCAGTTAAATCAGAAACGATTTCGACTGTTTCAATGTTTTCATGAATGCTGTAAGTACGATGATCTGGTACTGAATTAGCGTCTTTCGCACGGTTTAATGAGAAGACTACATCTTCAGCTGACACTAATTCACCTGTATCAACAGCTGCACCATCTTTCACTGCTGCAAAATTGATATCATCGCGTAAAATGAAGTAATATTCTTGATTACCTTCAGCCATTACATGGTTGTAAGATAATGAACCATCTGACACAACGTCATCTGTGTCTGTTAAGTTAACAAGACGAACATACATATTCGTGTTTAATGTGTTGATTGAACCATCATTCCCTTTGATCGGGTCTAGTGAAGTAAGAGAATTGATTGTTTGGTGTAAAATTAAAGGTTCTGTTGCATTTTTAGATGTATCATTAAATTCTATTTTTTCCCAAACTTGTGCACGAGATTTTGGTAAAAGTACTGTTTTAGGGTTTACAAGTTTAGAGTAGATACCTTGATACTTATTGGAAATATATAAAGGCGCAATATAAGCTTGATCGAATACTAATAATTGTTCTAAATCTTTATATTTCGCTGCTGCTTCTTCACCAGTCAATGTACTCGCTTCATCAATCAACGCATCCAGTTTTGAATCTGCCACCACACTGTAGTCACCACCAGTTTTAAATAAACCACGAACAGCATAGTCGGGGTTCCCTGTAACTGTCGTCCAGCTTGAAAGAGCAAGATCATAGTTACCTGCTTCTTTTTGAGCAGAGAAAGAACCGTAATCTGGTTGAATATTTAGCTTTACATCAAAACCATTTTTCACTAATTGGTCACGTACAATGTTCATGTCTTCTTCAGAAGCTGCCATTCCTAATACTTCAATGGCAATCTTACCATTGCTCTTGTCACTATCTTTTGAATCTTTACTGCCTTCTACGTCAGTTTTTGTTTGTACACAGCCAGCCAAAGCTAGTACTGCAACGAATAAAAATACAAGTAATTTCTTCATAGCTACCTCCGATTAATTTGTTTTTGGATCTAAAGCATCTCGTAAACCATCTCCTAAAAAGTTAAAGGAGAGGACAAGAAGCATAATACAAAGACCTGGGAAAATCGCGACATATGAATGTGTTTCCAGGTACGTACTACCAACCTTTAAAATATTGCCCCATTCGGGAATGTGTGGCTCAATACCAAGCCCTAAAAAACTTAAACTACTTGTTGAAATAACAGCTCCGCCAATCGTTAATGTTGCTTTCACAATCATTGGTGCTAAAGAATTGGGGACAATGTGCTTGAAAATAATAGCTGCATCAGATGCACCTAAAGCTCTAGCCGATTCTACAAACTCATAATTAGCAAGCTGCATAACATTTGCCCGCATTGTACGGGCATAGGTTGGAATTGCTCCAACACTAAGTGCAATAATAAGATTCACAGTATTAGCACCAAATGCGGCGATAATAGCAATGGCTAACAATATCCCTGGAATGGCATATAAAATATCGAGACTTCGCATGATGATATTATCAGTGGATTTACCATAATAGCCTGAAAATGCTCCTAATGCGCCACCAATAACTGCGGGAATAATTGTGGAGAAAAATCCGACGATTAATGATATTTGTGCCCCAAACACAATACGAGAAAATAAATCTCGACCATAATTATCTGTTCCTAGTGGGTATTCTAATGTCGGCGTTTGTAGCAATGCTCCATAATTATTTTCAGTAGCAAAATCATAGTCGAAAGTCCAAGAGCTTGTAACGGATAACGAGAACATGAAAATAATGAAGAATAAGCCGAATACAGCCATTGTATTGCGTAAAATCTTTTCCCATATTTTTTGCCATTTCTCAATAGAGGATGGATTTGCCCTTCGAGCCTTTTGGATAAGGCTATATCCTAGTAAAGTCGCAAATAGATTACCAGTGAAAGTCGCCAATAGTAGGACAATACCTGGAATGAGCATCCATTTTGGTGCCTCAGTTGCTGTGACATATTTCGTACATAATATGGCCATCACGATATAGAGAAGCGAGAGTACTAAGAAAACGCCCATTGCTAGTAAAAAGGTATCTGTTACATATGGCTTAAATAAATTCAATGCTGCAATACCTAAGATGAATAGCTGTGTTATAAAGGCATAGGCAGCAAAAGTATATTCTGCAGTCTTTCTTTTTGACACAAGCATAAATGCAAAGGATGTCGAAAAAATATTACCTGACAGTATCGTTATTAAAAGGGGATAGCCAAACATTCGAGTATTTTTTTGAATGTCACCATACGTTGCTAAATCCTTTTTAATTCGTAGATTGACGAAGGCAACATATGCCGTAGTAATGGCATAAATAACAAAAAGAAGCAGAACCACCGGTCGCCAGCTATTGCTGGAAAAATTATAGCTATAGGCTAGAAATAGTAAAGAAAACAGTAAGGAAAAGACAAAAGTAAAATGAGAATTGACATATTCCTGTGTAATCTTCAAGAGTAGTTTGACATGTAAGATGTTTTTCACAGGTGATCCTCCTTTAAGACTTCTTCATTTTCGAGCGAATGCGTGGATCAAAAAAGGCATACATGATATCAATGAATAAATTGACAATCGAAATGGTGATGGCGATATATACAACGCCCCCAAGAATGGCCGGAATATCAGGGATAAATTGTTTATCGACGATATAGCTACCTATCCCACTAATGTTGAATACCTTTTCTGTTACAGATGCGCCTCCCAACATACCTCCAAAAAGAAGTCCAATCACCGTAATAATCGGAATCATAGCATTGCGAATGGCATGTTTTGAAATCACTTTGAATTCATTTAAGCCCTTAGCCTTTGCTGTAATAATGTAATCCTCATGAATTACCTCAAGCATACTTGACCTTGTCATCCTAGCAATAGAAGCCGTAATGGATGTTCCTAAGACGACAATTGGCATGATAAGCGATAGCCAATTATGAGGGTTATAGGTAGCTGGAAACCATTGTAACTTTAGAGCAAATGTCAAAATAAAAATTAAACCTTGCCAAAAGCTTGGGATGGATAAACCAATTAAAGCAATGAACATAAATGTGTAATCCAAATATGAGTTTGGACGAACAGCTGAAATAATCCCAACTGGTATGGCAATAGCAATTGCCATTAGCAACGACAATACGGCAATTTCAAGAGTAACAGGGAATTTTGTAGCAATGCTATGTGTGATATCTTCTTTACCTGCAAAGGATGTACCTAAATCAAATGTAAATAGACCGGATAATGCGTTCCATAGCTGTGATAAATAAGGTTGATCCAAACCATGAATGCGATTAAAGTTTTCTATTTGCACAGGTGTTGCTTCAACTCCGAGTAGGTTTCTTGCTGGATCAAAAGGTGATAAATATAAAATGGTAAACACCAATGTAGCCACACCAACAATCACAATGAAGCTTTGTAAAATACGTTCAATGATAAATTGCAGAAATGGATTCGCAAATAAGATAAGTACTACATAAAATAAAACAGCTGGTAGAAAGGTAAGAGCCACAAAACGTTTGTTAGTTAGTTGCTGATTAAAAAATTGGGCATAGGATAGTTGTTGAATGTCCTCTTTTTGTAAATCCTGATCCACTTGCTGTTGAAGCTTCCTTTGAGCTAAGTGTTTGGCTGTGAGCTGAATTTGTGACGCCAATACAGCCTCTTTAAAAAATGTAGCTTTTGCTATTTCTTGTTGCTCAAATTCCTTTTGCCACTGGGCAACCAATCCATGCTCTATATAGTACTGACTACGCAATGCAAAAGCCTGATCATATGTGTTTGAATGTTTCCTTTTCCGATAGATAAAGTATGTAAAAGGATGCACTAAAATACTAAAAAGAAAAAGAAGTAGTTGATAAGGCTTTTGATGCATTAGTTTTTGATAAACCGTAGAAAAGAAAATAAATTTCTCGGGTTTTAAATGAATTTTTGAAGTAACCATGCATTTCCTCCAAACGTAAATAAAATATTCAGCATTATATTGTATAATTCCTATCAGTATTGTAAAGTATGGATTATACTTGAAAGTAAGTCAATCACAAATTTTAAAAAGGATGGGTCGAATGAGTGAAAAGCTTTTAGAAATCAAGAATCTTCGGGTATCCTTTATCACAGGGGAGACAGAATTTGAAGCCGTTAAGGACGTTAGCTTCCATCTAAACAAAGGTGAAACACTCGGAATTGTGGGAGAGTCTGGGAGCGGGAAAAGTGTTACGGCTCGCTCCATTATGCGTTTATTACCATCGCCACCTTCATTTTTGAAATCTGGCTCAATTGTGTTTAAAGGGCAAGAACTCACTGAATTTAGTGAAAAACAAATGGAAGGGATACGTGGACAAGATATTAGTATGATTTTCCAAGATCCGATGACATCCACAAACCCTACTATTCGAATAGGCGATCAAGTGGCTGAAAGTTTAATTAAGCATCAGTCAATGTCAAAAAACGAGGCCTATCAACAAACAATAGAATTATTAAAACTGGTTGGTATTAGAGACGCAGAAGAACGGTATCGACAATACCCTCATGAATTTTCAGGTGGTATGCGTCAACGCGTAATGATTGCTATGGCGCTTGCTTGTAATCCCTCACTGCTTATTGCAGATGAACCAACAACAGCACTGGACGTTACTATTCAAGCTCAAATCCTAAAATTAATGCGCAATATGCAAAAGAAAATGGGAACGTCTATTATTTTAATTACACACGATTTAGGCGTTGTTGCAGGTATGTGTGATCGCATCCTAGTGATGAAAGAAGGAGAAATTGTTGAACAGGGCACAACAGAAGAAATTTTTGCAAATGCCCAGCATCCGTATACCCAGAAATTATTGAATGCCTTACCAAAACTGCATGAGAAAAAGCAACCAAAAGAGATTGCTACTATTCAGCCAGGTATCGATCGACATAAGCCGTTAATCGAAGTGACCCATCTGTCTAAAGAATTTCCGTTAGGCCGTGGCCAAACGTTGAAAGCAGTGAATGATTTATCATTCTATATATATCCTGGTGAAACATTGGGCTTGGTTGGTGAATCCGGTTCGGGTAAATCGACTACAGGTCGGACGATTCTCCAGCTTCATCAGCCTACAAATGGCGAGGTTCTATATCAAGGAATACCTGTAACAAGGCTATCGAAAAAACAGCTAAAGGCAATGCGTCGTCATATGCAAATTATTTTCCAAGACCCCTATTCATCGTTAAATCCTCGTAGAAAAATCTTAGACATTATTGGCGAGGCTCTTGATATTCATGGTCTGGTGAAGACGCATGAGGAGAGACGACAACGAGTAGAGGAATTGCTTGAACTTGTCGGTTTGAAAAAAGAACATGCCATGCGTTATCCTCATGAGTTTTCGGGAGGTCAGCGTCAACGAATTGGTATTGCGAGAGCATTAGCGGTTGAGCCAAACTTTATTGTTTGTGATGAACCCTTATCGGCACTGGATGTTTCCATTCAAAAGCAGATTGTTGATTTATTAAAAGAATTACAACAAAAGCTTGGGTTGACGTATTTATTTATTGCCCATGATTTATCCATGGTGAAACATATCAGTGACCGTGTTGCCGTCATGTATGGTGGGAAGATTGTAGAACTGGCAGAAAGTGAAGAGCTATATGCTAACCCACAACATCCATATACACGTGCATTATTACGTTCTATTCCTGTTCCAGATCCTGCAATAGAGAAGCAGAAATATAATGAAGCTGAACATGCAGAAGATGTGAAAATGCGTTATGAGGTTAAAAATAGTCAGTTAGTAGAGGTTTTACCAAATCACTGGGTAGCAGTGACAATATGATAGCTTGAATGTAGTAGCTTGATATTTTACAATAGAGACATCGTGAAACTTGTTGTCTTCCTGATGATGAGGTGCACAACTTATACGAATCATAAGTATAAGCAATGATGATTAGTTGTGAGGGACCTACTACATGAAAATGCAAGATATAAAAACATTAATAACAAGTGGCACGATTATTTTGGCTGTAGCATTGTACATGATATTTGGCAGATCACCTGCGGAAGATCAAAGTACTAAATCAGTTACAGAACAGCAAGGTACTATTACCATTGAACAAGTGGAAGGAAAAACAGGTAATAAACGCTTTGAGATAGACTATATTAAAGCATATGATGGGGATACGATTCAGGCGACAATTAATGGTGAGAAACAAAAAATTCGTCTATTAATGGTGGATACTCCTGAAATGAATTACAACAAAGGTGGCGCTCAGCCATATGCGGAAGAAGCAAAAGAGTATACGATCAATTTATTGGAACAGGCTAAGAAAATTGAAGCGGTCTACGATGTTGGACCAGAAACAGACAATTATGATCGCCATCTAGCCTACGTGTTTGTAGATAATGTCTTATTGCAGGAATCTTTATTAAACGAAGGGCTTGCAGTTGTACGTTATATTCATAAGCCAAATAATACATTTGAAGAAGCATTTAGAGCTATTCAACAAAAAGCTCAGGATGCAAAATTAAATATTTGGTCACATGAGGATTACTTCCAAAAAGATGGTTTCCACCCTGATGTAGTTCAATAATCTATAAATCCATTACTATACGCTTTTAAGTTTAATTTTAGCTAGGAAGCTGCTGCCATTATCTTATAGGTAGCAGCTTTTTATTTTAAATTTCATTTGCAAAGTTTTTAGCATGGTGAGAGGGCGATTCACTTTTATAGGGTCGTCTCTATGTATGTAATGCACTCATGAAATTGGTCGTAAAAATCTAATGTGTTCAGTACAGGGTAGTGGAGAAAGCGATCGCACAAAGGAAAGCAAGCAACCAACAACGTTTTGTTTTCCAAACAGTGGAAGACAGCTACTGATAAATGAAAAATCATTATTATTAATGTTGACAATTTATATGATAATGATTATCATTATCATATAAAGAATATTCCTTGTTCTACAATACAGTGTAGAGAGGATGAACTTTAGCTACTTTTCTCCAGAAGTTTGCTAGTTCATTATTACGCTCCTGAAACCCCCCTCATTTTTAGGAACGTTAAAAATTGTAGACGGCTCATTCTATTATAGAATGAGCCGTCTACAGTCTGAAACTATTTACTAATGAGTAGTAAATGGGTTCTCTTTTTATGCTTGTACATCTTTCGTCCATTCGGCTACTTTTTCTTGATTGTTAGCAATCCATTTTTTCGCAGCATCTGTGGCACTCATGCCTTCCATTATATCAAACATTACACTTTCTATATCTTTAGCACTCCAGTTGAAACGGTCAAGGACACTATAGGCTTCTGGAGCATCCTCTTTTAAACCATTCCGCGCAAAAGTGCCAATATATTCTTCTGTTCCATATAAACCTTTGGGGTCATCTAAGTACTTTAAATCATAGGCATTAAAGATCCAGTGTGGTGACCAGCCTGTGATGATGATTTCTTCATTATTAGAGATAGCCTGACTGAGGGCTGCGGTCATTGCACCAGCAGATGAGGTCAAAACATTCCAACCTTCCAGATTTTTATATTCCTTATAGGCATTTTCTGTCGTAGCCATCATATTAGCTCCTGGTTCAATGCCTGTAATGGTTTGATTAGCTTGGTTTGTTAAATCTTCAATAGAATCGACATCCATATAACTTGGTACAACCAAACCAATCTTAGCACCAGTTAGGTTTTCTCCTAAGTTCTCTATCTTATTGTTGTATTTTTCTACTTGTGGGGCATGTGTTTGTGGCAACCAAGCAGATACCATACCATCGACCTCTCCGTTTGCAAGTGCTTCCCACATGATCCCATTGTCTAAAGGTGTCAGTGTTACCTTATATCCTAAATCTTCTAGTACTTGTCCTACTACATGTGTAGATGCAACCTCAGTATCCCATTCAACATATGCTAAATTGATTTCACCTTTCTCAGTATTCTTTGTGTCCTCCTTTTCTGAACCACATGCAGTTAACACTATAAGGCATATAAATGCTATGCCTATTTTCAATAACTTGATGAGTTTCATATTACATCTCCTTTCTATTATTTCTTACATTAAAGTATAAATATTAACAAGTAACAACTTAATTTTATAAACAAGTTGTTACTTTTGTCAAATTGATGGTTTAGTCAAACCGTGCTAAAAGATGGAACATAAACAATTAAGCTTCGTTGTGCCCATTAATTTTTTTATTGTTGACATACGATAGGTGAAAATGGAGACGGAGATTTGAGGAGGCTTAGTATGCATTGGATTACAATTATTCTAATAGGAATCGCTGCGAATTTAGATAACTTGGGGATTGGTCTAGCCTATGGTGTCAAACAAGTTAAAATTCCAATTTTATCAAATGCTGTGATTGCTGTTATGTCGATGATTGTCACATATGTCGCAGTAACAGCTGGTAGCACAGTTGTTGAGTATATTTCACCGCATACTGCCAATTTGCTAGGGAGTTTACTACTGTGTGTGATTGGTCTATGGACTTTGATGTCTAATAATTTTTCTAATCAGCGGATAGCAGGAAATCCCGAATTATTTGATGAAGATAAAAATCTAGTGATCTCAACAAGAGAAGCAATGGCACTTGGCTTTGTCTTGTCAGCGAACTGTTTAGCAGGGGGTATTGCAATAGGCGCAAATGGCATCTCAGCTCTTTGGACAGTCATTTCCATCGGCGTATTTTCCTTTATCACAGTTGGAGTAGGAAGTAGATGTGGCTCTTTACTAGCAAAAACGTTTATTGGCAAGCATTCTACAGCCATATCAGGATGGCTACTTATCATGATTGGTATTTTTGAGGTTTTTGCAAAATAATATTTTGCTGCGGCTAAATATCACCAAATATTGGTGATATTCTTTTTATTACATAGAGAGGGGTGTACCGATGACTCGGACATCTTTTTTTATATTTTAAAAATCTATTTTTAATTACTTGACGTAACTAAATTATTAATATATAGTAGGTTACAGAAAGTAATTAAAAACTTTTCATAAGCCAAGCTGTAAACAAATAAGTAACTACAAATGTTTATCCTATCCAATTTTGGGTAACATAAAAGATGTAGTTGCTTCATATTTTAAAATATATCTCGAAATCGAGATAAAATCAACCAATTGGAGGAATTTAAAATGGCAAAATGGAACATTGATTCAGGACACTCAGCAATTAACTTTCAAGTAAAACACATGATGGTATCAAAAGTTAAGGGTGTATTTGACAGTTACTCAGCAGATATCGAAGCAGCAGACCTTGCAGATTTAACAACTGCTACTATTAGTTTTACAATCGATCCAGCGAGCATTAATACACGTAGCGAAGATCGTGATAATCATTTAAAGGCAGCAGATTTCTTTGATGCCGAAAAATATCCAACGATTACATTTAAATCTACAAATATTGCTAAAAAAGCTGGCGATGAATATGCAGTAACTGGTGATTTAACAATCAAAGACGTTACAAAATCAGTAACTTTTGATACAGAATTTAATGGAAAAGGCACAAATCCATGGGGTCAAGAAGTATACGGCTTTGAAGCTGAAACAACAATTAATCGTGAAGACTTTGGTCTAACTTGGAATGCGGCATTAGAAACTGGTGGAGTCCTTGTTGGGAAAGATATTAAAGTAACGGTTGAATTAGAAATTAATCCAGCTTAAAAATAGATAGCTAGGGCATGTTTGAAGTAATCTTCAAACATGCTTTTTATATAGCTCAAAATAGATACTTGTTAATGATGCAATCTAGTAAAAAGAATTTGAGAAAAATTACCAGTAAATAAGTTTCTTGCATATTTTTAGTAATTACTGCATATAAATCATCATATTGTTTTTGGGGGCGATAGGATGAATGTATTAGTGACAGGTGGCTATGGTTTTATTGGCAGTGCAGTAGGTAGGCGTTTTTTTGAAGAAGGTGCAACGGTTTATATTATTGATAATTTAAGTACGGGTCATTTACGGAATGTTGACTTTGAGCATAAATCCTATCTTTTAAATGTTGAGGATGAGGTTTGCGAGCATCTCTTTAAGGAAATAAACTTTGATGTGGTTGTCCATTGTGCAGCGCAAACGAGCGTTCAGCAATCTATCCAGGAGCCAGTAAAGGATATTTTGACAAATATAGTTGGACTTAGCCAAATGCTTTTTTTATCATCCAAGTATAAGGTACAGCACTTTGTCTTTGCCTCCTCAGCAGCTGTTTATGGAGATAGTCACTATCCTCCATTAGAGGAATCAGATGTCTGTGAACCAATATCTATGTACGGATTAAACAAGAGCATTGGCGAAACCTACTGTGAGAAATGGCAAAAAGATTATCGTTTGCCTGTTCTTATCTATAGATTTGCCAATGTTTTCGGGCCAAGACAGCAAATGCAAGGTGAAGCAGCTGTGATTCCAAGTATGTTAAAAAGCAGTATGGCAGGTAAACCATTTACAATTTATGGTGATGGTGAACAAACACGTGATTTTATTTATGTAGACGATATTGCTGATGCTATTTACGCAGGTGTATCTGCACGTTTACAAGGCACGTATAATGTGTCCACTAATGAGGCTTGGTCAATTCACCAGGTCATCCTACTGCTCCAACACTTAAACCATCCACTTGAAATTCAATATGCCCCAGCACGAGAAGGAGATATTGAGCATTCATTTTTAAATAATGATAAATTAGCCAATGCAATTGGTTGGAAGCCTAAAATTTCTTTTGCAGAAGGCATTGAACGTACATTGCACGCGCTACAAAATGAATCATTAGCAGAAATTCAACAAAAAAGTGGATAAAGGGACAATAAAGTAAAAAAGACATATTACATTGCGTAATATGTCTTTTTCTATGTCTATAGTATAATAATTCATTAAAGAAATGGTTGTGGACGGAGGCTTACATATGCTTGTAGATTTTAGAGTAAAGAATTGTTTAAGTTATAAAGATGATACGTTGTTTTCAATGGTAGCTGGAAGTCGCCTACGAAAATGGAAGGATACCCATACAATTCAGTTGGATACACTTCGTCTTGTAAAAAGCGCATTTATTTTTGGTCCAAATGGAAGCGGCAAATCTAATCTTTTTACGGCTATTAAAGTATTACGTTCCTTGCTTTTTAATTTTGAAAACTTAAATAATGTAAAGCAGTTACGTCTACCCTATCAACCGTTTAAGTTAGGAAGTCAGCAAGACAAACCAACAGAGTTTATGATATCGCTTTTTTTGGACGGAGCTTTATATGATTATGAAATTCAGTATAATGCTTCTCAAGTTCTCTATGAACGTCTTGTGAAAACGAACAAGTCACTGAAGGAAGAACTATTTGTCAGACAATGGGATGGTACAGAATATTCTTATGAGACATTTCAAACAGCTTCACAGGAATTGACAAAATATACACGTAATAATACAGCCTTTCTATCAGTATTACATGTTTTTAATGATCTAGATGCTTTAAAGATATTCGATTGGTTTTTACATAAAATTCTTTTCCTAGATGAAGCAAATCGGTTATCAAGTCATCCTCTTATTCGTAAACTTGAAGAGGAGCCGTTTAAAAAGGAAGTGATCAAACTCCTAAAAATTGCAGACCTCTCCATTCAAGATGTCACGGCTAGACGTGTGGAACGCAGAGAGAAAAATACAATTGGCTATGAGTTTGATTCGCCTGAGGTGATTCAAGAAGTAGATATTGATCTACATTATTTATCATTTGATGAAGCAGGTGCACCAATAGGGACAGAAACAATTAATTGGACAATGGATTCTAAGGGCACAGTGCGAATGCTACATTTAGCCTGTGTGATGGTGGATGCTTATAATAAAGGGAAAACCATTTTTATTGACGAATTCGACACAGCCTTCCATGTATCAATTTGTGAGTTTTTAATGGCTATTATGAATAGCAAACGCAATAGCAGTAATCAATTTGTCGTGACAAGTCATGAAATTGAATTACTTGATCAGCCACTACGCTCCGATCAAATTTGGTTTGTGAATAAAAGCTTTAAAAATGAATCAGAACTATACTCCTTATTTGATTTTGCAGATTTACAAAAGAAACGTGGAGATCTTTCTTATGCGAAACGCTATATGAAAGGGGAATTCGGTGCAACGCCTGTCATTAATGAGTATTTATCTGAACAATACTTAGAAGAAACGGAGGTATCTGAGCAGTGAGAGTACGTCAACAAGGGAGCCGAACACTGCGTAAAACTATTTTAATTTATTGTGAAGGTGAAACAGAACGCATCTATTTTGAACAAATGCGTATTTTAAAGCGCTCTAAGATGGTTAGTGTCAAAATAAAAAACGTTAAACGTTCAGCGATCAAGCTTGCCCAACATGCTTATCGAGATTCCAGCTACCAATACTTTGATGAAGTTTGGATTGTTTTTGATAAGGATGATCTAACCGAAAAGCAACTAGAGGAAGTAAATCAATTTTGTGAGGAAAAAAATATTCATATTGCCTATACAAATGAAGCATTTGAATTGTGGTTACTCTTGCATTTTGAGGAAGTTGATAGTACAGAAAAATACCCTCGTGCTGTCCTCAATGACAAAATGGAACAGCACCTTGGTGTCAGTCGGTATTTCCGGCATAAGGCTGATGAATCCATCATAGCCCCCATTGCATTACGGCATGAGGTAGCCATTAAAAATTGCACAGATATGATGGCACTCCGAGAGACAGAGAGCCGTGACAACCCATACTGTAACATACATGAAATGATACGATACATATTTTAAGATTGAGCAGGTTTTCTATTAACAAATAGAAACCTGTTTTTATCTTTACATAAGCTTTGTCGAAATGAAGGCATGTTTCTTTTTTTAAAACATATAGTGTATATGGAGCGAAATTAGTACATGTATGAAAGGGGATTGCGTGGATAACTCAAAGTCGAATCAATCCAAAAATGTAGAAGGAAATCCAAAGGATCATCAATTAGAGCCGTTTCGTGTCGAGAATGAGGGTACGAAAATGACAACGAATCAGGGACTAAGGGTGTCCAATGATGAGGATTCGTTAAAGGCAGGTGTTCGTGGTCCGACAATTATGGAAGATTTTCATCTTAGAGAAAAAATTACCCATTTTGATCATGAGCGTATTCCAGAGCGTGTTGTACATGCCAGAGGTTTTGCAGCACATGGCGAGTTTGAATTATATGAATCCATGTCCGAATATACGAAGGCAAATTTTTTGCAGGATCCGAAAAAGAAGACACCTGTGTTTGTCAGATTTTCGACAGTGGTAGGAAGTTTAGGTTCAATGGACACAGCTCGTGATGTACGTGGGTTCGCAACAAAATTTTATACGGATGAGGGGAATTATGATTTAGTTGGTAATAATATCCCTGTCTTTTTTATTCAGGATGCCATTAAGTTTCCCGATTTAATTCATGCCGTAAAGCCTGAGCCTCATAATGAAATGCCACAAGCAGCCTCCGCACACGATACTTTTTGGGATTTTGTAGCCAGTAATCAGGAAATTGCACATATGGTAATGTGGGTAATGTCTGACCGTGCCATTCCGCGAAGCTTTCGTATGATGGAAGGTTTCGGTGTGCATACATTCCGTTTCGTCAATGACAAGGGAAGATCGAGATTTGTGAAATTCCATTGGAAGCCTGTGCTAGGAGTGCATTCTCTTGTTTGGGATGAAGCCCAGATAATTGCAGGGAAGGATCCAGATTTTCAACGAAGAGATTTATGGGAAGCCATCGAAATTGGAGATTATCCAGAGTTTGAGTTAGGCATACAGATACTAGAACCTGAGGATGAATTTAAATTTGATTTTGATATTTTAGATGCGACAAAGCTTTGGCCAGAGGAACTAGTACCTGTGAAGAAAATTGGAAAGATGACCTTAAATCGCAATGTGGATAATGTCTTTGCTGAAACAGAGCAAGTAGCCTTTCATCCAGGTAATGTTGTGCCTGGCATAGATTTTACCAATGATCCTTTGCTACAAGGTCGATTGTTTTCCTATTTAGATACACAATTGATTCGATTAGGTGGACCAAATTTTGCAGAAATCCCTATTAATCGTCCGATTTGCCCAGTGCATAACAATCAACGTAATGGCTTTAGTCGACAGACCATTAATTTAGGCAGGGTAAGCTATCATAAAAATTCATTAGCAAATAATACACCAGCCACCTCTACTGCAAGAGAAGGAGGATATGTTCATTATGAAGAAAAGGTTGAGGGAAGAATCACGAGAGCGCGTAGTAAATCCTTTGACGATCACTTTTCACAAGCAAGGCTATTTTGGAACAGCATGTCTCCACCTGAAAAACAACACATTATTGATGCCTTTAGCTTCGAAGTAGGAAAAGTGAAAAGTAAATCTGTTCGTCAGCAAGTAGTGGATATGTTTGTTCATGTGGATAAAGTAATGGCTACCACAGTGGCAGACAACGTTGGTGTTAATCGACCTAATGGCGAGCAGTCTAAGGTAACGGCCTCTTCACCTGCACTGAGCCAAGCAAATACCGTTAAATTGCCCTATACGCTGAAAGTAGGCGTCTTAATTGGTGATGGTTTTGATGCAAATGAGGTCGGGGAAGTATTGAAATATTTAACAAGACAAGGTGTGCGCTATAGCATAATCTCTGATCGACTAGGTGTGGTAATAGGGAATAATGGTGTGCAATTAACGGCTACTGACACATTTATCACAACCGATGCCGTATTATTTGACTCGTTATATGTTGTTGGAGTAAAGGCAAGTAATCAGGCGAAGTTCAATACTTATATCGTCAATTATATAAATGAAGCATATCGTCACTTTAAGCCTATAGGATTTGCTGCAACTGGCACAACCTTTTTCAATATGTCGAATGCCAATGTAGGGCCAGGAATCATTTTAGCTACAGGTAATAAAGATTTTCCGAAAAAATTTGTAGCTGCCATTGCCCAGCAACGATTTTGGCAACGAAATATTTATTAAATAGTTCAAAGAGCGTCGAATACTCACGAAAGAGAAACGAATGCTCATAAACTAAACAAATAAGTCAAAGGCCTTTCATTGTAATGAAAGGCTTTTACTATGTCTGTCATTGCATTCAAAATTTGCAAATGATATGGTGATACATGAGGTGAAAATTATGGAAAATTTTGATATTGCTATTATTGGGGCGGGACCTGGTGGCTATGTGGCTGCCATACATGCAGCCAAGAATGGTAAAAAAGTAGCGCTAATCGAACGAGATAAATTGGGAGGAGCCTGCTATAACGTTGGCTGCATTCCATCAAAGATTTTATTGGAACATAGTAAACTTGTGCAGGCAATAAAAAGAGGGAATAGCTGGGGAATAGAAGTACCTAAAGTGGAAATTAATTTTCCTCGACTAATGCAACGGAAAGATACAATAATTCATGAACTACTAACAAACATTGAGCATTATATTATCAACAATCATATAACTTTATATCGTGGTGAAGCTTCAGTCGTAAACGACTTAACGATAACTATCGGGAATGAGACGATAATGGCATCCGATATAATTTTAGCGACAGGTAGTAAACCCTTTGTTCCACGATTCGAAGGATTAGAGACAACTACCTACTATACGACGGACACATTTTTTAATATAGACAAGCTTCCAGCCCAGCTAACGATCATTGGCGGGGGCGTAATTGCCATTGAAATGGCGTTTAGTTTAGCACCCCTCGGTACAAAGGTAACAGTGCTTAATCATAGCGAGGATATTTTACAAACGGAAGAGGCGGAAGCAAGACCGCTGATTCGAGAAAAGTTGAAGAAACTTGGTATTGAACTTGTGACAGATTTTCAATTTGAAAAATTTGAAGGTAATATCATTCATACATCTATAGGATCTTATACATATGAAAACCTATTATTTGCAACTGGACGTCGTCCCAATATAGAAATTGCCGAGCAATTAGGATTAACTTTAGATGGTCGATTAATCGCTGTCAATGAGCATTTTGAAACAAGCCTGCCGAATATTTATGCGATTGGTGACTTAGTGGGTGGTTATCAACTTGCACATTCTGCCAGTGCTGAGGGTATTTACGTTGTGGATTATATTGTAGGAAATCAACCAATACCAATTGATCAAACAAGCATTCCACGTTGTGTTTATACAAGCCCTGAAATAGCTACATTTGGTTTACTAGAAGAGCAAGTCAAAGCGCCGTACATTGTAACGAAAATGCCTCTACAAACAAATCCAAAGTCATTAATGGAGGGGAATACCGAAGGCTTTGTGAAGCTAATTTCATCTAAGGATAATGGGCAAATTTTAGGGGCTTGTGTAGTAGCTGATGGCGCAACAGAAATACTTAATTCGCTATTAGCAACAAAAAATGCTGGTGGTACAGCTCGATCACTTGCACATATGATTTTTCCACATCCTACTGTATCGGAGCATATTGGAGATGTAGCTAAAGCTGTGTTTGGGAAAGCAATACACCAATAAAAAGCTGTTGACATTCTAGAAATTTATGTTAAATTAATTTTATAAGAATACTAGGTATTTAAGTTAACTAGACATCTAGAGGCTTCTATTTTACAAAACGATTGTTCATCGATTTGTAGAATAGGGGCCTTTTTTATAACATTGATAAAAGGAGTGGGCATGATGACAAAAGCAGTCATTATTAACGGAAGTAATTCGAAAAACTCTCGAGTTACCGCCATTCATGAAAAGGTGGAGAATCATTTCATTGCACAAGGAGTAGAGGTTCACTCAAATTATATACATGGGCTCCCAGCTACAGATTTATTAACAGCAAATTTTTCTAGTAAGGAAATACAGTCTGAAAATGAGCATGTTAAGGAAGCAGATTTTATTGTCATCCTTACACCAATTTATAAAGCTTCCTATACAGGTATTTTGAAGACTTACTTGGATCTACTACCGCAAAAAGCCTTGTTCAAAAAGGCTATACTCCCCATTGCTGTAGGCGGTTCGATCAGTCATTTGTTAGCGTTAGAATATGCATTAAAGCCAGTGTTAGCTGTACTAGGAGCCACATCCATTACCAATTCTGTTTACATTGTGGATAAACAAGTTATTCGTTTGGAAGAGGGTGGCTTTGCGATAGAAGAAGAGGCCATCCGTAGACTTGAAGCACAATTAGATCAGTTACAGCAAGTATTCATTGTTAATTAAAATAAATAAAAACGCATTATAGGGGCATCCTATAATGCGTTATTTTTTAATTTCCTTCTGGATTTTCTTCATTCTCCACAGGTATTGTAGAGAGATATAAGAAAGCCTCATCTTGCAATAGCAATATTTTTTCTTCACAAATTCCATGCGATAATGGTCCAGAAAAAATGGACTCCCACCATGTTCCTGTTGTTGTTGTCATTCATCTACGCCCCCGTTTCGGTTTTAATATGTAGTTGTATATTTCCCGAGATGAAAAAACTAAAACATTTCATTTTCACATATTGCTATTTCACCCCCTCGATGTAGAAAGAGGATTTTTGCCTCTCGATGTTGTATCGTATAGACAAAGATAGTTTGTTTCAAAATGAAAAAACTATGTATGCCATTTTAAAAAAGGGGTGCTTTATTGATGAATTTTACGTCACAAGATGTGGAAAATATGATTACAGAGCAACGTCAATTTTATTTTTCCCGTGCTACAAAAAGTGTGAAATTTAGAAAAGAGCAATTAAAGAACTTAAAAACTTCAATTTTGAAATATGAGAAGGAAATATTGAATGCACTTTACTTAGACCTTCGTAAAAGTGAATTTGAGGCGTATGCAACAGAAATTGGCATTGTATTAGATAGTATTTCATATATGGTAAAACATGTAGAGGAATGGATGGAACCGGAAGCAGTCAAAACACCGATACAATATCAAATGGGCAAGAGCTTTATTGTTCGTGAGCCCTATGGCGTAACATTAATTATCGGGCCATTTAATTATCCATTCCAACTTGTAATGGAGCCACTAATTGGTGCCATAGTTGGAGGAAACACTGCAATTGTCAAACCATCAGAAACCTCTGTACACACAGCAGCCATTGTGAAAAAGATCATTGAGGAAACGTTCCCGTCTTCATATGTACGTGTTGTGGAAGGTGAAAAGGAAGAGGTTACGGCTCTTATTCATGCTTCCTTCGATTATATCTTTTTTACAGGTAGTGTGGCCGTTGGTAAAGTAGTAGCAAAAGCTGCTGCAGAACGTTTGACACCAGTTGCTTTAGAGCTTGGTGGCAAAAGTCCAGCAATTGTCGATCAAACAGCAAATCTAGAGGTAGCGGCAAAGCGGATTGTATGGGGTAAATTTACTAATACTGGACAGACATGTGTGGCCCCTGATTATCTGCTTGTACACAAGGACGTTTATGATCGTTTTATGAAAATATTAAAAGAAACAATCCGTTCGTTTTATGGCAAAAACCCTTTAAAAAGCCCTGATTATGGGCGTATCGTCAATTTAAAGCAATTTGATCGTTTACAGCAAATAATTGTGGAAGAACGTGATGCCATTACATATGGTGGACGAATAGATCGGGATGATTTATATATTGAACCTACAATCGTTGAATATGTAAAGTGGACAAGTCCATCAATGCAGGAAGAACTATTTGGTCCTATCTTACCTGTTATGATGTATAATGATTTGCCACTTGCCATTCATCAAATCAGACAATTACCGAAGCCTTTAGCGGCATACTTCTTCTCAGAACATGAAAAAGCTATGCAATACTTTTTGGAAGAATTACCGTTTGGTGGGGGGTGTATTAACGACACCATCACACATGTTGGAAATTTACATTTACCATTTGGTGGTGTAGGTCCATCAGGTGTGAAAGCATACCATGGCAAAGCGAGCTTTGAAAACTTTACTCACCCGAAATCTATCTTGAGGAAATCTTCCAAGCTGGAGACAAATGTGTTATTCCCGCCATATAAACAGAAAGTGAAAATTGTGCGCTCAATTATGAAATAGCTTAACAATGGAGGTATCTTCTGATGCCTCCATTGTCACTATAAGCTTAAGGTGCATAGACAATTGTTCTCTAGATAACTCTTTCTCGTTATGTCGAAAAATGTCGATTGGTGATTATAAATGAAAATTTGAAGAAAACATGATTTTTTCTTCAAATGAAAGCGTTTTCGTTGAAAAAACACAAGAGAGGCATTTTATTTATCATGAAATAAGTAGTAAAATAAGTTCAATAGAACGTGGGGGATTTCACATTGTCGTTTTTTGTCAATTATTAAGAATGATGACATGAGTGTAGAGATTGATTGGAGGACTATGAAATGTATGCAGAGGAATTGTTAAGCGCATTACCTTTGAAAAAAATAATTGGCGTGCTGCCAGATCAGGTTAGCGATATCGTAATAGATTCAAGAAGTGTGCAACCAAATAGCATGTTTGTTTGTATCAAAGGTTATACAGTAGATGGGCATGATTATGCGCAAAAGGCTGTAGATGGTGGCGCAACAATTGTTGTGACGGAACGAGAATTACCGCTAGGAGAGAAGATTGCACAAGTGATTGTGAAAGATACAGATCGTGCAGTAGGTTTACTAGCTGCAAAGTTCTTTGATTATCCTTCTAAGGACATAACGATGATTGGTGTAACAGGAACGAATGGTAAAACATCTGTAACAGGAATTATTCAAAATATAATGCATGGTATGGGCGAGAAATCGGCTTTATCCGGTACAATTGGCTTTAATTTAAATGGAATTTTATATGAATCAGCTAATACAACGAGTGATGCGTTATCGACACAACAAATGATTTTCCGTGCAAAAATGGAAGGCTGTCGATTAATGACAATGGAGGTTTCATCACATGGGTTAGCACTTGGACGTTTAGCAGGTGTTGATTATGATATCGCTATTTTTACGAATCTAACGCACGATCATCTTGATTTCCATGGTACGATGGAGGAATATGGCCATGCAAAAGGCTTATTATTTTCCCAACTTGGACAAGATTTAGAAAAAAATAAATTTGTTGTGTTGAATGCTGACGATGCTTGGTCAGAGAGATATGCTGCAATGACACCATTTCCAGTGTGGACATATGGTTTAAAAAATGAAAATGCTGATTTCCGCGCCATTAACTGTGAGTATCACGACTATATGACATCATTTGACGTGGAAATGCCTGAAGGAATTTATCGTGTAAAAATGAATTTGCTTGGGGAATTTAATATTTATAATGTATTGGCAGCCATGATTGCATTTTATGGTAGGGGCTATTCAATGGAGTCCATTATTGAACAAATTGAGCAACTACCGCCAGTCAAGGGTCGTATGGAGAAAGTATGTTCAGATCTACCTGTGCAAATTTTTATTGATTATGCCCATACTCCAGATGCAATTGAAAAGGCGATTGAAGCAGCGCAACCTTATAAAAAAGGCAAGCTGATTTTCTTAGTTGGAACAGGTGGCAATCGTGATAAATCGAAGCGTCCTGCCATGGCTGAGAAAGCGTCTGCTGCGGAATATGTCATTTTAACGACAGATGATCCTCGCTATGAAGACTATGATAGTATTACAGGCGATCTTGCTAAAGGAATGCTTCATGATAATTATGCTTGTATTGGAGATCGTGCAGAGGCAGTGCGCCATGCGATTGAAATTGCTGAGCCAGGTGACATGATTATTTTTGCTGGTAAAGGTCATGAGGATTACCAAATTATCGAAAATACCAAATTTCCACATAGTGATGCAGAAATTGCGATAGAAGCAGGCCGATTAAAATTCGTGTGATGAAAGCTAAACTCTTAGGAAACCCTTTTAGTTGTAACTAAAGGGTTTTCTTTTTTGAGATTTCATGTAAAAAGGTTGTACGAAAGGCAAGTCTTCTTTTATTATTATTAAGTATGAAAAAAGGAGAATGACGAGATGAATTCAAATTTAGAAAAAGATATACTATCGCGTCGTACTTTTGCCATTATCAGTCACCCTGATGCTGGGAAAACGACGATTACAGAAAAGCTTTTACTTTTTGGTGGTGCCATTCGTGATGCAGGTACAGTAAAAGGGAAAAAAACAGGTAAATATGCAACATCGGACTGGATGGAGATCGAAAAACAACGTGGGATTTCGGTTACTTCATCTGTCATGCAATTCGATTATAATGGTTCTCGTGTGAATATTTTGGATACCCCTGGTCACCAAGATTTCTCAGAAGACACATATCGTACATTGATGGCTGTAGATAGTGCTGTCATGGTAGTGGATGCTGCGAAAGGGATCGAGGCACAGACTTTAAAGCTATTTAAGGTTTGTAAGATGCGTGGTATTCCTATTTTTACATTTATTAATAAGTTAGACCGTCAAGGGAAAGAGCCGCTTGAATTGATTGAAGAGCTTGAAGAGGTATTAGGTATCAATGCATATCCTATGAACTGGCCAATCGGTATGGGTAAAGAGTTCCTTGGTATTTATGATCGTTACAATAAACGCATTGAGCAATTCCGTACAGATGAAGCGGAGCGTTTCTTACCAATAGACGACAATGGGGAGCTTGCTGTAGAGCATCCAATGAAGGTGACTTCTTATTATTCACAAGCAATGGACGATATTTTACTTTTAGATGAAGCGGGGAATGCCTATTCTGAGGAAAAAATACGTCGTGGGGAATTAACACCTGTATTCTTTGGTTCAGCATTAACGAACTTTGGTGTTCAAACTTTCCTTGAAACTTATCTACAATTCGCACCGACGCCGCAGCCAAGAATTACTGAAGATGAACAGTTTATTGATCCTGTGGAGCATGATGAGTTTTCAGGTTTTATTTTCAAAATTCAGGCCAATATGAATCCAGCACACCGTGATCGTATTGCCTTTGTACGTATTGTTTCTGGTAAATTTGAACGTGGGATGAATATGACGTTATCTCGTACAGGAAAGTCATTTAAAGTCACACAATCTACACAGTTCCTTGCAGACGATCGTGAGACAGTAGATGAAGCAGTTGCTGGCGATATTATTGGTTTGTACGATACAGGAACATACCAAATTGGCGACACTGTTGTAGGTGGCAAGAAAACATTCCAATTTGAAAAATTACCACAGTTTACACCAGAATTATTCGTCCGCGTAACGGCGAAGAACGTTATGAAATCAAAGCAATTCCATAAAGGGATTTTACAATTAGTGCAAGAGGGTGCTATTCAATACTATAAAACGCTGCATACAGAGGAAGTTATACTTGGAGCAGTTGGTCAACTACAATTTGAAGTATTTGAACATCGTATGAAAAATGAATACAATGTGGAAGTAAAAATGGAGCCTATTGGTTCGAAAATCGCGCGCTGGATTGAAAATGAAGAGGATGTCAAAGAATCAATGTCATCAGGTCGATCAATGCTTGTAAAAGACCGTTTTGACAATCTTGTTTTTCTATTTGAAAATGAGTTCGCTATGCGTTGGTTTGCAGATAAAAACGAAAACATTCAACTTTATAGCCTTCTATAATCATAAAACACGAATCGACAATTTTGCGATTCGTGTTTTTTTGCAAGGAAAAATGACACTGTTTGTAGAATATATACATTATTAGGAAATATAAATTTCCTTAGAGGTAGTATCTCAATAACGGGAGCTTAATTATAAAATAATCTCCTTTTCGGCTATGATAGAAAGGAAGAGGTAGAAAAGGAGTTTGTTTAGATGAATATTAGTCATTTTTCCATTAAAAGACCTGTCTTTACGATTGTTACTATGCTTTTAGTCATCATACTAGGCGGTGTATCTTTATTAAAAATACCAATTACGTTAATTCCAGAGTTAAATCCTCCTATTGGAGTGGTTGTCACCTCTTATCCTGGGGCAAGCCCGACAGAGGTAAATGAAAAGATAACGAAGCCATTAGAGGCTACACTTGCTACCTTACCTGGTATCAAAAAAATCCAGTCAACCTCACAGGAAGGCTCCAATTTAATTGTGCTTGAGTTCAACTGGTCCGCAAATATGGATGTTGTACAACTTGATATTTTACAGCGAATTGATATGACCCCATTGCCTAATGATGCTGGCAAGCCGAGTTTCCTAAAATTTGATCCTTCTCAATTTCCCATTATTCAGCTATCTTTGCGTGCAGAAAATAATCAAGTAGATGTACGTGTATTAGCAGAGCACTTAGAGAAAGAGCTATTACGGACAGAGGGTGTAGCCAGTGTGAATGTTTCTGGCAAATTGATTGAAGAAATCCAAATAACATTGGATGAAGCAAAGCTAGTTGAAAAAGGCTTGACACAGACAGATGTGATGCAAATAGTTCAAGCGAATAATGTGTCTCTTCCTGGTGAGCCTGTTTCAACAGATGATGGAAAATTGCTAACAACACGTATAGTTAGCACATTATCTTCTCCGGAAAGCATTGCCGACTTAATTGTTTCGGTGGACCCTTTAACAGGCAAATCATTAACCATTGGTGATCTTGCAACCGTTGAGAGGACAGAACAACAATCTATTACCACAACACGTGCAAATGAGCATCCAGCAGTTCTTATGTCTGTATTACAGGAATCTGGTGCAAATACAGCGGAGGTTTCTAAAAATTTCCAAAAATCCTTAGAGGCATTACTAAAGAAAGAACAGTATAAAGGAATCACAGCAGATATTTTAGTTGATCAAGGAAATTATGTGGATTTAGCAATTAGTAATATTGGATCTTCCTTACTCTTAGGTGGATTATTTGCGATGTTCATCCTATTTGTTTTTTTACGTAGCGTAAAGAGTCCGATCATCATTGGTATTGCGATTCCTTATTCCGTTATTGTCACATTTGTTTTGATGTTTTTTGCGAATTTTTCCCTCAATATTATGACATTAGGTGCTCTGGCACTTGGGATTGGTATGCTTGTGGATAATGCCATAGTCGTTATTGAGAATATAGAAAGACATCTAGGACTAGAAAAGGACCCGATTACTGCAGCAAAGGAAGGCACAAAGGAAATAGCCCTTGCCATTACAGCTTCCACTTTAACCACAATAGCAGTATTCATCCCTGTTATGTTCATCGAAGGATTGATTGGTCAAATTTTTAAAGAGTTTGCCTTAACAATCTCGTTCAGCTTAATTGCCTCTTTAGTAGTAGCGCTTACAGTCGTTCCGATGCTAGCAAGTCGACTTTTAAAAATGAAAAACAGTAATTTTTATGTACAACGCAGTAAGTCCCGATTTTATAGGCATTACAAGGCGTCTATTGTATGGGTACTAAAGCATCGAATGCTTATAATACTTTTTACAGTTGTTTGCTTTAGTCTTTCTTTGTTTGGACTGACTAGAATAGGTACTGAATTTTTACCGCCTACAGATGAGGGGTTCACCTCTATAAGTGTCAATCTCGAAAACGGTGTCGCTGTATCAGAAACGGAAAAGATTGTTAAGCAAATTGAGGAACGTTTAAAACAGGAAAAGGATGTAGATGTGTATGTTAGTTTAATTGGCGGTACACAACAATCCCAAGCACGTGGACAAACTAACGCCAATCAAGCTGAGATGTATGTAAAACTTGTCCCATTAGCAGAAAGGCAACGCTCCATTTTCGAATTTGTGGAAGAACTAGAACAAGATATACAGGAAGAGCTTGGAGAGCAAGCTGAAATTACTTTTAATGTATCGACAGCTACAGGTTCGTCACCACACACCTTAACATTCCGTTTAACAGACTCTGATGAAAAGAGGCTACAGCAAACTGTTAAGAAAGTGAAGCAAGAACTACTAGCGATTCAGCAAGTGACAAATGTCTCTACGGATTTAGATATTACTGTTCAAGAGATTCAAATTGAGGTTAATCGTGAAAAAGCAAAAGACTATGGTCTTGCTCCAGCACAAATCGCTCAAACTGTAAATCAAATGACAAAAGGTCAATTAACGTCCCAATTAACTACTGATGACAGCGCAGTATTACCCGTTTATACAGGCTTTGGGCAGTCATTTAATACGAGTATAGATGCTTTAAAAGCCATGCAGCTACGTTCGCCAGCAGGATTATTTGTAAAATTAGAGGAAGTGGCTACTGTTTCTATGCAAGAGGGGCCGGTATCCATTCGTCGTTCTGATCAAGCAGCAGCAGTTGCCTTTTTTGTAGATTATGAAACAAAGGAATCGCTGGGAGGAATCTCAGCAAAAGTAGATAAAGCCTTAGAACAAGTTAATTTACCATCTACTACTCAAGTTGTGTTCAGTGGGGACAGAGAGCTCTATGATAGTGCAATCGATGATATGTTACTAGCTGTGATGCTAGCAATCGTGCTTGTATATATTGTGATGGCAGCTCAATTTGAGTCATTTAAATATCCATTTGTGATCATGTTTACCGTCCCATTAATGATTATTGGTGTTGCGATAGCTATGTTCCTAACAAATACTTTAATTGGTGTAACCTCAGTTATCGGTATCTTAGTGCTAGTAGGAATAGTCGTAAATAACGGTATTGTGCTGGTTGATTATATTAATCAGCAAAAAGCAATAGGCATGCCAGCTTATGAGGCAATTTTACTTGCTACCCAAGATCGGCTACGTCCAATTTTAATGACAGCCTTAACAACTATTTTAGGGCTATTACCACTCGCACTGGGCATTGGAGAAGGGACCGAGATGAATCAGCCAATGGGGATTGCTGTTATCGGAGGGCTTGTGACCTCAACTTTACTGACGCTGTATATTGTACCGATCATTTACAGTTTAATGGATAAAGAAACAAGAAAGATGCATTAGGTTCAAGGGGGAATGGGAGATGAAGGTTCATTTTTTTACAGGTTTTCCTGGTTTCATTTCAAGTCAACTAATCCGAGCATTATTTCAAAAGAAACAAGCACAACAAGTAATTGCAATCGTATTGGCAGGTGAAACCATAAAGGCACATAAAGAAAAAAACAAAATATTAGAGGATTTTCCTGACTGTTCGATTCGAATTGTGGAAGGCGATATTACACTACCAAACCTTGGATTAGAAAATCAAACCACCAAAGAAATCGTACCGCAAATTGAAATGCTTTGGCATCTAGCTGCTATCTATGATTTAGCTGTACCACGTGACATTGCTTGGAAGGTAAATGTTCATGGTACAACTATGGTTAATGATTTTGTTCGCACCTTACCTAATTTACAGCGCTATATGTATTTCAGCACTGCCTATGTGGCTGGTACACGTGAGGGCGTACTGCGTGAAAATGAATTAATTCGACCAAGGGCATTTAAAAACCACTATGAGGAAACAAAATATGAGGCTGAGCACCGAGTAGAAGATTTAAAATCGGAAATACCGTTGACAATAATTAGACCTGGAATTGTTCGAGGTCATTCCCAAACTGGTGAAACCATTAAATTTGATGGTCCTTATTTCTTTTTAAACTTAGTTGAACGTTTAAAGGGTTTACCTTTTATTCCGTATATTGGTCAAACTACATCGACGATTAATGTAGTGCCAGTTGATTATATTATAAATGCTTCTACTTTTCTGGTTAATGAACAGAGTGCAGAAGGGAAGACACTTCATTTAACTGATCCTAATCCTCACCCTGTACAGGAGGTATACCGTACAATGGTGAAACTAGTTACAAATTCTTATCCAAAAGGACGTTTACCATTTATATTGGCTAAGCTATCGTTGCAAATTCCATTTATTCGAAAAAAATTAGGTGTTGAACAAGAAACATTAGATTATTTAACATGGAATGCCTCATTTGATACGACTGAAGCACATCATATCTTACAAAAAGGGGGTATTACATGCCCTGATTTTATACAGACGATGCCAAAAATGATTGAGTTTTATTTAGCACATAAGGAAGAGAAGAGCTATCAAATTCAGATTAAGTAACGAAAAAACATATAGATATTTTTGTCAGCTGTAAATGATAGTGCTATAATATTTGAAAGAAGATACCTTCGACAATTTGTCAAAGGGGAGTAGCTAACAGGCAATTAACTTTACCTGGTTTCACATTCGTCAATACATGGTACAACCATCGGGTGTGATAGTGAATGGCTCTATACGTATAACGTGTAGATTGAAGTACCATAAATAGAAAGGGTACGAATTTACTTAGCGAGACCTTTGCCTGAATTAGGGCAGGGGTTTTTTTCTTTTATACTTGGATGACAGGGTCATTGAGGGTATAGAGAGCTTAGAGGAGGCACTAGAATGGAAGCGATTTTATTACAATATGGCTGGGTGTTAATTGTCCTTGTTGTATTAGAAGGATTACTTGCAGCTGATAACGCGGTAGTAATGGCTGTTATGGTGAAGCATTTACCACAAGAGCAGCAAAAAAAGGCGTTATTTTATGGACTATTTGGAGCATTGATATTCCGATTTTCCGCATTATTTGTTATTACAGTTTTAGTAAATTATTGGCAAATCCAAGCGGTCGGTGCAGCTTATCTATTGTTTATGTCTGCGAAAAATATATATGATTTACGGAAACATAAAGATGAAGAAGAAGCAACTGAAAATGCTGGAAAAAAAGGTTCTGGTTTCTGGTTAACAGTACTAAAGGTAGAGGCGGCCGATATAGCATTTGCTATTGATTCGATGCTAGCAGCCGTTGCAATTGCTGTAACTTTGCCACACTTAGGTGAATTTGATATTGGTGGTATCAATGGCGGTCAGTTCATTGTAATGCTCCTTGGCGGATTTATTGGTGTCATTATGATGCGGTTTGCTGCCCAATGGTTTGTAAAAATATTAAATGATTACCCTTCACTTGAAACAGCGGCATTTCTAATCGTTGGCTGGGTAGGTGTGAAGCTAGTTGTCTTAACATTGGCACATGAGAAGGTGGGGATATTGCCTAAAGAATTTCCACATTCCACGGCATGGGAGTTAACATTCTGGATTGTCCTAGTTGGTATTGCTTTTGTCGGCTATTTAGTCGGTGTAAGAAAGAAAAAATAAGTATATGAACGTTGGAGGAATAGTTATCACTATTCCTCTTTCTTTTTTTATATATTTTTTCTATACTATAATCTATCTAGTTGGACATCATATGTGGGAGGAGTTGTTAAAGTGCCTTGGAAAAAATCATCAAATAAACTAGTCACACCATTTCAGGTACTTGTTTCTTATTATTTTATAGCGATAGCGATTTCCTTCCTGTTATTACGGCTTCCAGGCGTTCATCAAGAAGGTGTAAAAGTCTCTTTTTTAGATAGCTTGTTTACAGCAGTAAGTGCAGTAAGTGTTACTGGGCTAACAACAATTAATATTTCGGAAACCTATACTACCTTTGGGCTTGTAATGATTCTTGTTATTTTACAGTTAGGTGCCATTGGTATTATGTCACTTGGTACCTTTGTGTGGCTGCTTGTTGGGAAAAAAATAGGCATGCGTGAGCGTCAGTTAATCATGATTGATCATAACCAGTACAGTGTCTCTGGTGTAGTTAAGTTAATCCGCGAAATTTTAAAAATTTTATTTGGCATTGAATTAACGGGTACCATTATTTTAACGCTACATTTTACCAATTATTTTGATACCTTAGAAGAAGCCTTTTTACATGGAATTTTTGCCTCTATTTCTGCTACGACAAATGGAGGATTCGATATAACGGGAATGAGCTTACTCCCATTCCATGATGATTATTTTGTACAGATGGTTACCATGGTACTGATTGTATTAGGTGCTATCGGATTTCCAGTATTAATTGAATTGAAGACTTTTTTGCTTAATCGACGCGAGAATTTCCGTTTTAGTTTATTTACTAAAATTACTACTTCAACATACGCCATTTTATTTATAGTTGGTGCGCTTGTCATTTTACTCCTTGAATCATTTCATTCTTTTAAGGAAATGTCTTGGCATGAGGCATTATTTTCAGCAATGTTCCATTCTGTATCAACGAGATCAGCTGGACTGACTACTTACGATGTCACGACTTTTAGTGAAGCTACAGATATTTTCATGAGCTTCCTAATGTTCATTGGCTCTTCCCCGAGCTCAGTTGGTGGAGGTATTCGTACCACAACTTTTGCCTTGGCCATTTTATTCTTAATTACCTTTGCTAGAGGAAGAGAGGATATTCAAGTATTTGGACGAGAAATTCATTTGATTGATGTCTTCCGATCATTTGTTGTAATATTATTAGCCTTTTTCATGGTATTAGTTGCAACCCTTATCTTGCTTATAACAGAGCCAAATGCATCTCTTATTCAAATTATTTTTGAAATTACCTCAGCGTTCGGAACATGTGGTATGTCGTTAGGCATAACCTCTGATTTATCAGTGGTTGGTAAAATCATTATCATTATTTTAATGTTTATTGGTCGAGTTGGATTAATCTCATTCCTTTATACTCTTGGGGGTGGCGGAAGAGGAAAGAAATCAGGCTTCCATTATCCGAAGGAGCGAGTAATTATTGGTTAAATTTTTAAAGTATGTGGGGCATTAAGTAAGGAATATTCCATCGTATACCTCATATAAAAGTAAGAAATTATTATCTTGTCATAAAATATTCAAAAAATTTAAACTTTTATTTCCTGATTGGATAGAATGTTTTTTGGGTATTTTTTACAAAGTTTCACCAAACTTTGTTTGAGGAATTTGACCTATATTGGTAAGGCAGGCTATGAGTACTTAACTAACCGAACAATGTAGCGAAGAAAGAATAAATTTAGCAGTATTTATTGTTACTATGGGGATTTAAGAATCGTTTAAGTAATAAAAAAAGCTAGTCCTGATAGTTATCACAGGACTAGCGTTTCTTATTAGTTAGAGTAGATTGTTGCAAAGTAAGGTGCTTGACCATGTCGGAAATAGGTTAACAGATAGCCATTTTTTTGTACAATTTTGCCATTTGCAAACTCTTGGTAGTCAAGAGCATGAGGGATAATCAAGGTATGCTTAAACAACTCTTTTTCAGTTAACTTAAAGTTAGCAAATTCCTCACCTGCGATAGCTGGATCTTCTCGTAAAGCGTGATAAAGGGCTTTTTGTTGCTCTTCTGTAGGACGCTCATTCCACCACAGCTTCCGTGGTTGGAACTGCTGAGCCATTAAGTAATCAAGCTGCATTAAACTCTGGACAATGTTTAAATTCACATCATCAACCGTTTCTAAAAACATTAATAAACGACGGAATAAATCCTCTAGCTGATGGCCAATACGAGACCAACCTTTTGTTTCCCAATATGTTCCGAAGTTTTGGAAGAAATCAAATGGTGTATCAAAGACCTCTGTAACCAAGTATTCAATCGTATGATCCATGCGGTGATCATTCCAATACTTTTCAAGAACATCCTCTGCATGTTTAATGCGAACGATATCATCAAATGTTAGAACATTATTTGAAAAGATTTCGTAAGGAGATTGATCCACATAGGTATAGCCAAACTTTTCGGCTTCTAATCGAAGTCCTGTGCCGCGTAAAAGTTTCAAAAATCCAAGCTGTAATTCCTCTGGCCGCATTGCAAAAACGTCATTAAAGGTTTGACGAAAACTAGCGTAATCTTCCTCTGGTAAACCAGCAATTAAATCTAAATGTTGATCTATTTTTCCGCCATCTTTTACCATAGTTACTGTTCGCTTTAGTTTTTCAAAGTTTTGACGACGTTTTACAAGAGTATTTGTTAAATCGTTCGTAGATTGAACACCTATTTCGAATCGGAACAAACCTTTTGGTGCATTATCATTTAAGAATTGAATAACTTCAGGGCGCATTATATCAGCCGTGATTTCAAATTGGAATACAACACCTGGTTTGTGTTCATCAATTAAAAATTGGAACATTTCCATTGCATAGCTACGACTGATGTTGAAGGTGCGATCCACAAATTTAATTGTTCGAGCTCCGTTATCCATTAAGAAACGAATATCCTCTTTTATTTTTTCACGGTTAAAGTATCGGACGCCAACTTCAATAGAAGATAAACAAAATTGGCAGCTAAATGGGCAACCTCGGCTTGTTTCAATATATTGAATTCGCTTACCTAGATAGGGTAGATCCTCCTCAAAACGAAAAGGACTTGGTAATTCGCGCAAATCAATTTTAGGTGGCATAGCGTGAATCTTGACTTTTTCGTCCTCTAAATAACAAATACCAGGAACATCTTCTAACAATATTTCACCGTGGAAGTAGCGCAGTAATTGCTTAAATGAAGTTTCTCCTTCGCCCATCACAATGAAGTCTACCTCAGGTATTCGACGTAACCAATGGTGACAATCATAAGAAACCTCAGGTCCTCCGAGCAGAATTTTAACATTTGGACAGACAGTTTTTAACATTTTGATAACGTGAATGGTTTCTTCGATATTCCAGATATAGCAACTAAATCCAACGATATCAGGTTTTTTTTGGAATAAATCTGATACAATATTAAAAGCAGGGTCTTTAATAGTATACTCTGCTATAATTGGATTAAACTCCGGTAAAGCTGCGCCTTTTAAATAGCGCAATGCTAAATTTGTGTGAATATACTTTGCATTCAAAGTAGTTAAAATAGTATTCATGCAATAATCTTCCTTTCAACATCCTATTGTATCAGTCAAGTATCTGACATACAATATAATTCTTTTTACCTATTTATTTTGTGAACGGTTCGTGAAATAATTTAAAATACTTAAATTTACTAAATTTTGTAATAATAGAATCGTGCTGTCATAAAGTATAGTAAAGGCTCAAAATTCGATTTTAGAGGTTTTTTACTCTTTTGAAAGGTTCGGTGAGAAAGTTGAAGCAAAATGATATTAATCAATGTTTTGGAAATCTTATGAAAAGTACTTCGTCACCAACACTTATACTCAATAAAGCAGGGAAAATTTTGAACGTCAATGAGGCTGCTATCAATCTTTTCAATCTTAATTTAACCTATATTGGCTATTTAGCTATGGACGAGCCATCTAATTTTAAATGGACTAAGTTCGTCAAACAGTTACAAAATGATTTACGTTCAGAGGAAATTTTCAATATTCGCACAGTTGGAAATGACTACGAAATGTTATCTTTCAAATGTTTTTACGATCCCAACACAGAGGAAATTGTTGCGCAAATTTCAACATTAAATGATGATGTTGCCCATAAGTTATATGTTAGCCAAGCACATGAGAGAGCGCAATCATTTAATGCCTACGATTACTTACCTTATGCTGTTATTGTTAGTGACGCTAGTGGTATTATTCTTGGGCTAAATAAATATGCCGAAATGTTTCTGAAAGTTGAAAACTCACAACTTCTTCATAAAGCGCATCAGCATATATTTGATTCATTTACATTGAAAAAAGGGCAAATTACAACCTACCTTTCTAAGTTAATGGGTGAAAAACATGCAAGCATTCATGTAGTCGATGAAACACAAGTTAGCAGAACTTGCTATTATGAAATTTCAAGTATTTTTGATGAATACAATAATATTATTGTCACTGTTATTAATGATGAAACAGAGAAAAAGCAACTTCAGCATAAAGTTGAGCATCAGCAGGCATTAAACGTTGTGGGACAGATGGCAGCGAGCATTGCTCATGAAATTCGTAACCCATTAACTTCTTTAAAGGGTTTTACAGAATTACTAAAATTAAATGCTGATGATGAATCACGCATGTATCTCTCTGTTATTGACAGTGAGCTTCAACGGATGGAACAAATTTTATCCGAATTATTAGTGTTGTCTAAGCCAACAACGATGAAAGTGGAATTATTAGAACTGGATCATATTGTAAAGCAAGTCATTGAGTTTATGCTACCAGATGCACTCATGAAAAATATTATGATTCAGTATATTTCAACCTCTAATCAAGTCTATATTGGCGGCAACGAGAATCGACTAAAGCAAGTGCTGATGAATTTAATTAAAAATGCAATGGAATCCATGAACAATGGTGGTACGATTACCGTCGAAATGGCAACAAATGACTGTGCGATTGTCGAACTTATGATAAAAGATGAAGGTGTTGGCATGGACAGCACGACACTTCAAAACCTATTCCAGCCTTTTTACACGACAAAATCAACAGGGACAGGACTGGGCCTTGCTTTCGTGAAAAAGGTGATTGAAGAACATGAAGGAGTAATTGGCGTTAGTAGTGAACTACAGAAGGGGACATGCTTCCATCTGCAGTTTCCAATTTACACGTTTAATCAGATGGATACAATGGAAGTATCTACAAAAGATTCTGCTTATTTAGTAACATAAAGAAAGTAAAAATGGTTGCATAATAAACAACAAAAACTTCTAAATCATATATTGCTTTTGACAATGCTTTTCTAATGTCGCTATAATGTCATGTATAAAGAGCGAAGTGAGAGGAAAAGAATATGCCGTCAGAAGATCTAAAACAATCTTTAAAATTATATATTGTATTATCACGTGCACTAAAAGCAATTAATGAAACAACACATCAATTATTTCAGGATAATGGTTTAAACCCAACTGAATTTGCTGTTCTAGAACTTCTCTATCATAAAGGAAGACAGCCATTACAGCAAATTGGCAATAAAATTTTGTTAGCCAGTGGGTCTATTACGTATGTCATTGATAAGCTGGAGAAGAGAGGTTACTTATTACGAGTATCTTGTCCTGCTGATCGTCGTGTTACGTATGCAGAAATCACCCCTGAAGGTGAAGCTTTTATGGGAGAGCTGTTCCCAAAACACGAACAGCATTTGCATGAATTAATGAGTGTACTATCCCCAGAAGAAAAAGAACAAGCTATTACGTTATTGAAGAAAATTGGTCTTTCTATAAAGGACCTATCTTATTAAAAAAGTTGTCTCATTGATTTGAGACAACTTTTTTGTTATCAAATAGAAGGACGATAGACTATGTCTATCGTCCTTAGCATTTTATTATTTTTTAGATATAGTTGCTGCCATATTAAGCATAGCATCTGTTAAATCTTGTTCATCATTATCATGAATAGTTAATTTTGTAATGAGACCATCTTTCTCAAGGACAACCCCAATTACTTTCTCAGTGTCGAAGTCCACAACATAACCCTCGATATTTTGAACATCTTTGAATGCTGCTAATTCCTCAGCAGTTAGAGCGACTGTTTCACCCACTGCGTTCATATAATCTTGCATAGTTGTTTTTACTTCTTCAAAGCTCGATTGTGAAGCTTCAATTGTTTCAATACGCATAAACACTTCGTCATCATCATTTGACACTAACATGTCTTTACCAGGCTCTTCTTGTGTCAGTGTAAACCCAGGAAGTTGTTGTAGTTTATAGCTTTGATCAACACTTGCAGATTCAGTTGCCTTTTCTGTTTTATCTACACCATTTTGGACGTATTTTACATCTTGTTGAGGCTGTTTAGAAGCATCCTCTGTATTTGTATCATTTGATGCAGGTGTATCTTCTTCTTCCTCATTTGATTCACCTGCTGTATCATCTCCAGATGGTTTTTGATCGGCAGCAGTATTTGATGGCTCATTTTGCTGAGCATCTGAATCCCCTGTTTTATCAGATGTATTACAACCTACAACTAATACGGCTGTTAGTAATAATGCAAGAATAGAAACTAATTTTTTTTGCATAAAAAACCCTCCTTTTCTAAATTAAACGTTAGTAAAGATAAAATGTTTCCAAATATTAATGTTATGATGTTAAAGGTAACACTAAAAATAATAATAGTACAAAAACGACATGAGCTACAATAACAAGTGGCATACTTTTACGCCATTCATATAAGAAGCCCCAAATAATGCTTGTTACCAATGCAGCAATGACACCAAGCATAAATCCGCTAAGGGCAATTGATACAGCACATAATACTGCGGTAACTAAGACAGCCAGCGGTGGGCGCATAAAACGTTTTAACTGTTGTTGGATATAACCACGCCAAAATAATTCTTCACCTATAGCGACGATAAATACGAGTAAAACATAGTGCCAGATATTTTGTGGTCCGTAGCTTGCTAAAAATTTTTGAACGGATTGTACTAGATTATTATTAATATATGGAGCGAGCCAGTAACCAAAGCGAATAATACCATATGTGATGGTACCGTATCCAATACCAAAGAGTAAAAATTGCCATGTAGGTAATTGATCTTCAATGGAGCCAGCTAAGATGGCAATGGCAATACATACTAGTAGAGTGAATGCATACATGTACCAAAATACAGCTTGGTTAGCAAAGGTAAAAGCAAGCATGCCATAAACGAATAATAAAGAAAGGAGAAATAGTATTGTTTGTTTCGAATTTGTTAGCATATTCGACCTCCATACCTTAATCTTATCAAAAAAATAGTCCCTTATCATCTATTAAGACAAATAGGGACTATTCAGACTATTAAGCTTCATTAGTATATAAGATTTTATATCGTTTATGATTGACGACCGTTTTTTCTTCAATTTCAAGGGAATCAAAATTCTCCATATATGTTAAATTAACGATCACCGAATTTTCATTTACCTTTTCTACAATACCTTGGAGACCATTTTTAAACTCGATAATATTTCCAACTTCAGCTATTTTCACAGACAGTCAGCTCCTTCATCGACTAATAATATACAGTTTGCATGAAAAATTGGTAAACGTAAAGCTTTTTTTAAATAATTCATAATTTATTACACAAATGAGGAAAAGAGAGGAATAAAGTTCATGGAAAAATACGAAAATATGCTTAAACAATTACAAAATGGGGAAAGAGAAAGTATTGAAATCCAAAAGGAAGAATTTTACGAATTTAGAGAAATACTTGTAAAAAACCCATTATTTAAACATTTTAGAGGTGAGGCCAAGCAAAATGGGCGAATTATCTATACTTATACTGAAACACCAAGAAGTTAATTTGTCGAACATTGTCGTAAGTTAATGCTGTAAGAAATGAAATATAAATGTATAATAATGGTATGATTATTTGTGTGTGGAGGGTTGTATGAATGGTCAATCTACTCTTGAAACAAATGGAACAAACTCGTGAGATGATGATTCGCTCAGGTGTAGAAAACGGGTTACAAAATGCAAAAACCATTCAACTGAGTCGCAGATTAGATCAGTTAATGAATACTTATTATAGACAGATGGCATTTGAAGAAGAAAAAGACCAAGAAGACTAACAAAAGATTGTTCCAGTATTCAGCGTAAAAAAACATTTTAACATATATGTTTAAAATGCATTTCAATGGGGAATAACTTACTATGAACACAGCAACATTCTCATTTCCCCCTTTAGAGCAGTGATCCCCCAATCACTTGCTCTCTTTTTTTTTTGCTTATTCGGTATATATGCCCTACCTATAAATTTTAGTACAAGTTGTGGGAAGAGTTTGAAATATCCCATTCATTCACCTAAACTGAAAAGATATAGAGTTGAACTCTCATGGAGAGTGCAGACATTCTAGAACAAAGGAGCATTGTACATATGACAAAGAAACGTATTGCATTTATTGGAACTGGAGTAATGGGTGCTAGTATTATTAAGCATTTATTAAAAAATGGTCATGAAGTTACTGTCTATACTCGCACGCAAGAAAAAGCAGAACCTCTTGTTGCTTTAGGGGCATCATGGGCAAGCTCGCCTGCTGAAGCATTTAGAAACCATGAAATTGCTTTTACAATGGTTGGTTATCCTTCAGATGTAGAGGAAGTATATTTTGGGGAAAATGGCCTCTTCCAAACAGCAGAACAAGGCAACATTGTTATTGATATGACGACATCAGAGCCATCTTTAGCAAAGAAAATTTATATGCATGCTCAATCCATCGGAGTAGAGGCTTTAGACGCCCCTGTTTCAGGAGGGGATATTGGTGCACAAAATGGCACTTTGTCGATCATGATTGGTGGTGATCAAATCACATACGACAAGGTATTGCCAATTATGAAGCAGTTTGGAGGTAATATAATTTATCAAGGTGAAGCAGGAGCTGGACAGCATGCAAAAATGTGCAATCAGATTGTCATTGCCTCTGGTATGATTGGCGTGTGTGAATCATTAGCTTATGGACTAAAGGCAGGATTAGATTTACCTACCGTATTACAATCGATCTCTTCAGGCGCAGCAGGTTCATGGTCTTTAAGCAATTTAGCCCCACGTATGATAAAAGAAGATTTTGCACCAGGCTTTTATATTAAACATTTTGTAAAGGATATGAAAATAGCTTTAGATGAGTCAAACAAAATGGGCATCACATTACCAGGACTTGCATTAGCCTATGAAATGTATGAGAAATTAATCGCAGCAGGCTATGGTGATAATGGTACACAAGCACTCTTGAAGTATTATAAATAATTCGCGATGCGATTATGAATAGGAAACCTGAAGGCTCCTGAATGGGAGACCTTCAGGTTTTTTTGTTTTACTCTTTCCCGAAAAGTTGAGAATCCAGTGAGAAGCTGGATGCCCCTGCGAGAGCAAAGTAAAGAGCTATTGCACCTAATGCTAAATCTAATTCATAACCAGCCAATCCATCTGCCCCGATAAAGCCGATGCTAAGCTTTGCTGTAAAGATCGCCACAATCATTGTAATCGTTAATAAAGCACCAAATATTCTTGTTGCTAAACCTAAAATAATGGCAATTCCACCAACTAACTCAATAATTGCCACAATATACGCCATAAATCCTGGTATACCTAGACTATCAAAGAAGTCAGCTGTATAGCTAATACCGCCTTGAAATTTTTGAAAACCATGCACTGCAAAAATAACGCCTAGAACGATACGTAAAATTGTTGAACCAATATTTTGCATAATAAAGTAACTCCTTTTCTTTTTGCTTACAATTCGTAACTTGGTTTATTTTTAAAAACAACTTTTGTCAAGTAACTTAGTGTATTTTTAGAACAGGTTTTTTTAAAAAGTGATATACTGTTAAATAGGAACTAATCTAAAAGGGGGGAAGTCATTTGGATCAAAAAAATATTTGTCCACGATTTGAAAAAGCACTCATGATATTAAATCATCGTTGGAATACGCTACTTATTTATCAGCTACTAGATGGTCCGCAAAGGTATTCGATCATTAAAAATCAGCTGAATATTAGTAGCCGTGTATTAACAGAACGTTTAAAGGAGTTAGAGACTGAGCAAATAGTGCTACGTACAGTAATTCCCTCAACGCCAGTTGTCATTGAGTATGAATTGACGGAAAAGGGTTATGCTATTGCACCTGTGCTAAAAGCGATCGAGCATTGGTCCTCTGAATGGGTAACCATAGATATAGAATGATAAAAAGGTATTCAAGCGAGGGGCTTGAATACCTTTTTTGGGATTCACACAGAAAATAAGCGTTCAATTATCGACCATTTGGCAGTTATTTTTCAGTGAATTTACTGTTATATTGTAAATAATATTAATTTTCTTTAAAAAAAGGTATTTTTTATTTCAGAGAGAAATTAATTGTTTATTATAGAGAATGGAGAGGAGGGTATTATGGAGAAGAGTACAGCTATAGACGTACAACATCGAAGTCAATTAGCCATTTATTTATCATTACCGATACTTTCATGGGCATTTTATGATTTTGCGAATACAATTTTTTCTTCAAATATAAATACAATATTTTTTCCCTTTTACATGGATGAGGTTTTAGGAACAAATGAAGTCATGCAACAAGTTGCGAGCACCTTTATATCTTATGCAAATGCCATTGCAAGCTTGTTGCTCGTTATCTTTTCACCCCTTTTCGGTGTGTGGATTGATAACACAGGTTATAAAAAGAGATTTATTGTATGGTTTGCATCCATATCTATTCTGTTTACGTTTATGATGGGAATATTTGCGAATGTACAAACCACTGTCAATTACTCTGGTGTGCCTCTTAGTTTATTTTTGGTAGTTGCAAGTTTTGTCATAGCAAAATTTTTCTTTAATTCAAGTTTAGTATTTTACGATTCTATGATGGGTGATCTAGGAACAAAAGAAGAGATGCCGCTCATTTCAGGGTATGGTGTTGCAATCGGATATCTTGGTACACTTTTTGGATTACTTGTTTACTTGTATGTTGGTAACAGCGATTTTCATCGAGCGTTTATTCCAACAGCCATTCTGTATCTACTCTTTTCATTGCCATTATTCTTAATTAATAAAGATACGCCGATCCCAAAGTCACAACGAAAGTCCTTAAAGTTTTTAGATGGTTATAAAGAAATCATTCAAACATTTAAAGATATGAAGCAATATAAAGCAATCTTTACCTTTATGGTTGCTTATTTCTTTCTAAATGATGCCATTGCTACAACGATTGCTATGATGGCTGTTTATGCGACAACAATTGTTGGCTTTAGTTCTGGACAATTTATCGTTCTTTATTTGGTCTCTACTGTCTCAACAATCATTGGGTCACTTGCGTTTGGGTATATTACGAAATCAATAGGAGCTAAACGTGCCATTACAATTGTTGCACTTATTATGATTGTTGCTTTAATATTCGCTGTTTTTGCTTCAGCACAATGGATGTTCTGGCTTGCTGGTAGTCTATTTGGTATATCACTTGGCTCAATGTGGGTGACATCTCGGACATATATTATTGAATTATCACCGAACGAAAAACGTGGACAATTTTTTGGGTTGTTTGCTTTTTCAGGTAAAGTATCCTCCATTATTGGTCCAGCCATATATGGAACTGTTACATTGTGGATGAAGGATTATGGTACTATTGCTAGTCGTGTAGCATTATCAACGTTGATCGTTATGACGGTCGTTGGTCTATTGGTACATCTAAAAGTTAATGATAAAAATGGAAATAGCAAGTAGGAGAAATGTATTGCCTATGATACAATTGAATTATAAACAGATGTAGAGAAAGGAGCGGGGTTGCATTGGAACATAAAGGAATATTATTAGAAAGTGGAACAAATGAGCTAGAGATTGTTGAATTTGAAGTAGCAAACAATAAATTCGGCATCAATGTTATTAAAGTAAAAGAAATTATTCAACCGATCCCAGTAACGTTTATCCCACACGCGCACCCGCATGTAGAAGGAATCATTCAATTACGTGGTGAGGTATTACCTGTTGTAGATATGCTACGAGTATTAGGGATTCAAGGTGTTGAGCGTAATCCACAACAAAAATATATTGTAGCAGAATTTAATAAACAACGTGTCGTTTTCCATGTAGATAATGTAACACAAATTCATCGAATTTCTTGGAATCAAATCGAAAAGCCTTCAGATATGTATCAGGGAGGTACATCACAAGTAATCGGTGTGATTAAACAGAATGAGCAAATGATTCTATTACTAGATTTCGAAAGAATTATGGTGGATATCAATCCTGCGTCAGGAATTAGTGTGGAATCTGTGAAAAAACTCGGTAAACGTGAGCGATCTGGAAAGAGAATTTTAATTGCAGAAGATTCACCGTTATTACGTAAATTACTGTTCGATACAATGAATGAAGCTGGTTATGACAATGTTGAATTCTTTGAAAATGGCCGCGATGCTTATGAATACTTAGAGGGAATTGCGAAGAGTGGCAGTGACATAGCGGAGCATATTCAATTGGTGGTAACGGATATTGAAATGCCACAAATGGACGGCCATCATTTGACACGAAAAATCAAAGAGCATCCCGATCTTCAAAAGCTTCCTGTTATCATTTTTTCAAGTCTAATTACAGACGACCTTCGTCATAAAGGTGATCAAGTAGGGGCTGAGGATCAAATAAGTAAGCCAGAGATTGCAGAGCTCATTTTACGTGTTGACCAACTTATTCTGTAATCACCATGGCTTACATGATACTTCTCAATTTTAATAATGGGTATCCTGCAAGTATAAATAAATGAAAGTAAAGTCGGATGCCTTAATTAAGAGGGTCCGATTTTTTTGTATATGTCCTAATATTATGAACAAAATAAATGGTAGATGCTTGAAGGATGTGATTATTTGAATGAATTAAAAACAGCTATTATTGATATCGGCTCCAATACTATCCGATTAGTATTATATCAATATAATAATGAAGAGGGACTTCGTGAGCTTGGAAATATTAAGACGGTAGCACGATTGCGTACATATTTACAGCCCTCAGGAGAGATGTCTGACGAAGGTATTCAAGTGTTATCAGAAACTTTATTGACATTTAAAGCCATGCTTGAGGATTTTGAAGTAACAGATGTAATAGCTGCTGCGACTGCTGCTATTCGACAAGCCACTAATCGAGACAAAATTATTGAGGAAATGAAAGAACGGACTGGTATCCAAATACAGCTTTTATCAGAAGAAGAAGAAGCCTATTTTGGATACGTTGCTGTTGCTTATTCCATGGGTACGAAATCGGCCGTAACGATAGATATCGGTGGTGGTAGTACCGAAATTACGCTGTTTGAAAATAAAGAAATTCAGCAATCACATAGTTTCCCTTTTGGGACAGTTTCTTTAAAGCAACGTTTTGTAAAAGGTGAAATTATTAATAGTAGTGAGAAAAAAGAGCTTCTTGCCTTTGTCAAAGAGCAGTTCCAAACACTCCCTTGGATAAAAAATGTTGCTCTACCCATTATCGCAATTGGTGGTAGTGCGCGGAATATTGCTCAAATACATCAACAAAAGCATGATTACCCTATTGCCAGCGTTCATGGTTATGAAATGACGAAGGAAAATTTGGATGATTTAAGCTTATTTTTAGGACAATTAAGCTTTCAGGAGTTGAAACAATTGGATGGGCTCTCATCTGACCGCGCAGATATCATTGTTCCTGCATTAGAGGTATTTAGAATATTGATGGAGGTAGTTGGTAGTGAGACCTTCCAACTGACCAAGCGAGGTTTACGTGAGGGACTCATTATTCAACGGATTTTGCAAACAGATCCACAGGCGTTTGATAAAGATAATGTATTTGAAGGAAATGCTAGAAGATTAGCACGTCAGTATGGTCGGAGTGAAATGGAAGTAGATTATTTAATGCATTTAGCAGACCAATTGTATCGTGAATGTTGTCATTTAGGCTACTTGCAATATCATCCAGAAGATTTGCATTTATTAGCAAAAGCGGCGAAGGTTTTTAATATAGGAGAGTATATCGAATTAAGCTCTTCAAGCCAACATACTTTTTATTTAATTGCGAATCAGTCCATTGATGGTTTAAATCATTTAGAACGAGTAAAACTAGCACTTCTTGCCTCCTATAAAAATAAAGATTATTTCGAACGTTTTGCTGCTCCATTTGCTACATGGATGAGTCGGGAGGAACATCGTAAAATAAGAGATTTCGGAGCGTTATTAAAATTTGTCTATGCATTAAATGTTTCAAAACGCAATATAGTACATGCTATTGAAATGCACACAGAAGAAGATCATGTTCAGCTTAATATTTATGTAAAAAAGAATGCTGCGGCTGAAAAATATCAAGCCAATCGACATAGAAAGCATTTAGAACGTGCATTAAAAATCCCAATGAAGATCAATTTTATTGAAGAAGGGTGGAACAATGGATGACAACTGAAGTAACGAAAAACGAGCTACATGGGGAAGAATTTTCCGAAAACTACAATCTATTGTTAGAGGAAATTGCAAAGCCTCAATATTATAATAATCGCGAATTAAGCTGGCTTGCCTTTAATGAGCGAGTGCTAGAGGAAGCAGAGGATATTAATAATCCTCTGCTTGAACGTTTAAAATTTTTAGCTATATTTAGTTCCAATTTAGATGAATTTTTTATGGTACGTGTTGCAGGCTTACAGGACCAGGTTCGTGCAGGTTTTCATAAGCCCGAAAACAAATCTGGCTTAACGCCGAAGGAACAGTTGGCCAAAATAGCAGAACGCACACAAGCATTAGTGCGTCGACAAACTGAGGTATATAGACATTTAATCTATGATTTACTGCCTCAACATAATGTACATATTGCGGACATGAAAGATTTAAATAGCAAGCAAAAATCATTTATCAATGAAATGTTTGCAGAAACTATCTTCCCTGTTTTAACACCTGTTGCAGTGGATGCGTATCGTCCTTTCCCAACTTTGCTTGGTAAAACTTTGAATTTACTAGTGCTGTTAGAACAGGATGAGTCAGATCTTGAAAGTCGTGAAAGAGTGGCGATTGTCCAGGTTCCATCTGTGCTAGATCGCTATATAAAAGTACCGTCCGAAGAAGGAAAGACAGTTGTAGTTTTATTGGAGGATGTGATAGTAGCACATATTGAAAAGCTGTTTTATGGCTATAGCGTAAAATCAGCACAAGCCTTCCGCTTAACAAGAAATGCAGATTTAACTATCCATGAAGAAGGGGCTCGAGATCTTCTCGTGGAGATCGAAAAAGAGCTGAAAAAGCGAAAGTGGGGAGTAGGAAGCCGTTTAGAAGTTCGAGTGGGAGAAATGAACGAGGAAGTGCTGCAATACTTACTAGATGAATTCGAAATAGAAGAATCCGATGTATTCCATATTGATGGTCCTTTGGATTTAACGTTTATGTTCTCTTTTGTGAAAGGTATTTCAGTAGGTCGTGAGCATTTAGAATATGAAAGCTTTATCCCACAGCCACCTTTAGATTTACAGTCTGACGAAAATATTTTCGAAAAAGCACTTCAACAGGATATATTTTTCCATCATCCATATGAATCTTTTGCCCCTATTGTTGATTTTATTTCTGAGGCCGCTGTCAACCCGAATGTGTTGGCTATAAAACAGACATTATATCGAGTAAGCGGGAATTCCCCTATTATTCAAGCGTTAAAACTTGCCGCTGAAAACGGTAAACAAGTAACGGTATTAGTGGAACTAAAGGCACGTTTCGATGAAGAAAATAATGTACACTGGGCAAAACAATTAGAACAAGCAGGTTGTCTTGTAATTTATGGGATGAATAATTTAAAAACACACTCAAAAATTACGCTAGTCGTTAGTCGTCGTAACGGCAAAATAGAACGTTTTGTCCATTTGGGTACCGGAAATTATAATGATGCTACTGCAAAAATTTATACGGATATGGGCATAATAACGACAGATAAAGAGTTTGGCATTGATGCGACAAATTTCTTTAACTACTTAAGTGGCTATACAGAAAAACCTACCTTTAATCATTTAGTCGTTGCACCATTTGATATACGAGATGAGTTTATTCGTTTAATGGATGAGGAAATTGCCTGTCATAAAAAATATGGAAATGGTTTTATCCGTGCAAAAATGAATTCATTGACAGACAAAGATTTAATGATGAAGCTTTATGAGGCATCCATTGCGGGTGTAAAGGTCGAACTTATTATTCGTGGTATATGCTGTATTAGACCAGGAATCCCAGGTATTAGTGAAAACATTACCGTAACAAGTATTGTTGGTCGTTTCCTTGAACACTCTCGTATTTATTGGTTCCATCATAATGGGGAAAATAAAGTTTATTTATCCTCTGCAGATATGATGACACGTAATATGATTAAACGTGTAGAAATTTTATTCCCTGTATATGCAAGTGAAGCAAAAACTCGTATTATTGACATAATGAATGCACAATTAATGGATACTGCGAAAGCCCGTATTCAAGACTCTAATGGTAAGTATCATTATAAAGAGTTTGATCGTAGCGAAGATCCATTAAATAGCCAGGAAATTTTCTTGAAGGATGCATTAAAGCCTACGCTAGACGAAGAATAGAGCAAACACGCTACTTAGTGAGGGATAGAATGAAAAAATGTAGAGAAAATGTAGCGCCATTTGCAGAATATCAACAGCTCATGCAACTAAATCCATTTGATGCAATTATTTGTTTGAGACAAGTTGATAACACAGTGTTTGAGGTCGTTGAATTTAATGAAAAGCTATCTTCAATGATTGAGCTGGAGGATATAACAGCCAAAAACGCTGAGAACTTTTTTACTAAGCAATGCTGGCTGCAATTGTCGGGATTTCTAATTGAGGAAATCAATAAACAGCATACTCTAAAATTAGGTAACGGTCTTCAAGAGAAAACATTTGTGCTTCATGTTCAGCACTTTTCTGAATCAATCGTTGCCATTATTCTTCGAGCGATAACATTTGAAGAAAATCCCTATTTACAGTTCATTGAACAACACATAAGTCCAGTGTTAACGACAGATTTACAAGGTCGAATAATTCATCAAAATATTGCTGCTACTGCTACACTATCGAGAGAGCAGCACAGTCTAATTGGACTAGATATTTTTTCATTACTAGAAAGTAAATACCTCAATGAATTTAAATTATTATTTACCAAAACAATCGAAGGTTCAGCGTTTGGCATGCCTAAATGCTTATTGAAAGGTGATTTACTAAGTAAAGAGCCCTTTTATTTAAGAACGCATCCAACCTATTATAATGGTGAAGTTGTGGGTGTTCACCTATTTGTTAAAGATGCGAATTCATTTATGAATGATCATGAAGCATTCTATTACCTAGCACTAATGGATGAATTAACAGGTATTTGGAATCGAAAAGCTTTTAAGGAGCATTGGCTACAGCATTTAAATGATAAAAAGCAAGAGCATAAGCAAGCCGCTCTTATTTTAGTTGACATTGACCGTTTTAAAAAGTTTAATGAATCCCTTGGCGAGAGCAAGGGAGATGATTTGATGCGTATGTTTAGTCATAGGTTACGGGAGCTTTGCTACTCAAAGTGTTCGCTATATCGATATAATAGTGACGAGTTTATTTTTGTGCTCAAAGATGCAACCATCCAAAAAATTGAACGAACTGCAAACTTGATTATGGACGTATTAAAACAGCCATTTATGATAGATGGACAGGAATATTTTATAAGTGTATCGATTGGGATTTCACTTAGCCCAGCAGATGGTAAAGATATCGAGACACTTGTACGGAAAGCAGATAAAGCTTTATTTTCTGTTAAAGAACATGGTCGTTCACATTACCGCTACTACCGTGAAGATATGACGGCTATTTTTCCAAACGAAGCATTGATGGAGGCACATTTACGTCGTGCAATCGAATTTAATGAGCTAAGTCTCCATTTACAACCGCAAATGGATTTAGCAAATAATAGCATCAATAGCTTTGAAGCATTATTACGATGGAATAACCGTAAATTTGGTTTTGTATCACCAGCACAATTTATTCCTATTGCAGAAGCCTCAGGGTTGATTATTGAAATTGGTGATTGGATTATTGATGAGGTATGTCGTTACCAAAAAGAATGGCAATCGAAGGGATATCGTCCTGTACGGATTGCAGTCAATATATCTCCAAAACAGTTTCGAAAAGAAAATTTTGCCCGAAAAATTAAAACAGCTTTAAAGAAATATGGTGTACCACCTGAATTATTAGAAGTAGAAATTACCGAAAGCTCTATGACAAATGTTCATGAAACATTTTCGATTCTTACAGAACTGAAGCAATTAGGTGTTTATGTGTCTGTGGATGACTTTGGGACAGGCTATTCCTCATTAAGTTATCTCAAGCGTTATCCGATTGATATTATTAAAATTGATCAGTCATTTATTGCAGATATAGCAAAGGATGACAAAAATGAAGCCATTATAAAAGCCATTATTTCGATGTCTCATAATTTAGGATTAGAGGTCATTGCTGAGGGAATTGAAGAACCAATACAAGTCGATTTTCTCAAACGCCATCGTTGTCAAAAAGGGCAAGGCTATTTGTATAATAAACCATTACCAGTAGAAACGATTGTACAACAATATTTTGTAAGCTAGAAAACGGGTAGCACTTTCATCATAAAATAGATGAAGTGCTACTTTTTTATTTGCCGTTTTTAAGACCGTTTAAGACAATTGCTGTAAATTGCGCCATCTCAGAGGCTAGGTCAAAGTCTTCACTATGTATCAACCAATCATAGACATTGGCACGCATACAGCGCTGAATAAGTGTTTGTATGGTAGCAGCAGAAACATCTTGTCTAAATTCCCTATGTTGAATTCCTTCCTCGATATATGTATTCATTATCTGAAAAATCTTACGTTGTGGATTGATTAAATAATGATCCTGTTTTACTTGGTTTGTCATAGCAGCCGTATACACTGTACGTAATAAATCCTTCCCCACAATATTTGTTAAATATTTCATTTGCTCTTGATATACTAAAAGAATTTTTTCACTTGCTGGTAATGAGGGATCAATATTTTTTTCAACTGTACTATAAAAATTATCAAGCTCCTTAAATTTTTCTAAAATAACATCATATTTAGATGGGAAATGTGTATAAAATGTACCCTTTGAAACATTACATGCCTTCGTAATTTGTTCAACAGAAACATGTTCATAACCATGCTTGTTAAATAAATCTAAAGAAGCTTTTAATAATTTTTCACGTGTTTCTAATGCCTTTTTCTGTCTGCTTGTGAGTGTTTCCATCGGTAGCTAATACCTCCTGTTTAAAATATTGTAAAATATCTTTTGTGAAAAATATTCTGAAAATATTAAATTTTTAATTGACGAGATGGATTTTGATTGATTATGATTTAAATGACCGAAGTCAATGACTGTGGTCAATGAGGTTATCTCGTTATTAATGTTACTTTAAAAAATGAAAGTTGGCTAGTATATCATCAAGTTTTCCGTTGTATTTTCAAGGAATGGGGAGGTCACAATGAAGGGAAAATTAGGTTTTATTGGCTTAGGGAATATGGGTTTACCGATGGCTATTAACTTATTAAGGGCAGATTATCAGGTGTATGGTTTCGATACGAATGTGAAAGCAATGGATCAATTCGCAGCAGCAGGTGGTTTCGGCCTTGAGACAGCTATGGATATTGCGAAACAATGTGATGTTATTATGACAAGCTTGCCTACCCCTCAGGTTGTAGAATTGGTTTATCAGTCAGAGCAAGGAATTTTACAACATGCAAAGAAAGGATGCCTACTGATTGATTTTAGTACTGTTAATCCCGAATTGAATGATACGTTACATACAGAAGCTATAGCTTTGGGATTACGTTATTTGGGAGCTCCTGTCAGTGGGGGTGTCATTGGGGCTATCAATGCGACATTAACTATTATGGTTGGTGGTGACACAGAAGATTATAAAAGTGCCAGTGAAATATTCGGAATAATCGGTAAAAATATTTATCATTTGGGTACATCTGCAAGTATAGGGACGCGGATTAAATTACTTAATAACTTAATGATTGGCTTTTACACAGAGGCAGTCGCTGAAACGATTGTACTTGGTGAAAAAATGGGTATTCAGGCAGACACGCTCTATGAAGTATTAAGTAATAGTTATGGGCAAAGCCGTATTTATGAACGTAATTATTTGGAATATATGAAAAATGATAATTATGAGCCGGGCTTTTCGACAAATCTACTATTAAAAGATTTGAAGTTAGCTAAGGAAATGGCTGATGAAGCAGGCGTATCGCTGCGAATCGGCGAAAAGTTAGTGGATCTTTATAGTGAAATTGCTCAGCAGGGCTATGGAGAAAAAGATATGTCTGCAGCTTATTTAAGCTTAAAAGAAAAATGTAAACTAGAACAATTTTAAGAGGAGGAAATGGATATGACAACAGCACAAGATGTTAAAACATTAACACATTTTATTGGTGGCAAATTGGTTGAAGGAAAAAGTGGACGATTCGGTTCGGTATTTAACCCAACAACAGGTGAAGTCATTGCTAAGGTACCCCTTGCAACAGTAGAGGAAACACAAGATGCAATCGAGCAAGCTCAAGCAGCATTTCCAGCTTGGCGTGATACGTCAGTGGCTAAGCGTGCAGAAATTGTACTAAAGTTCCGTAACCTTATCACTGAAAATATGGAAGAGCTATTACAAATCATTTGTACTGAAAGCGGTAAAACGATTGAAGATGCCAAAGGTGAAATTACACGAGGACTTGAATCTGTTGACTTAGCCATTGGTGCGCCACACTTAATGAAAGGAGAATACTCTGTAAATGTTGGAGGTCAAATAAATGCTTATTCTGCAAAGTATCCATTAGGGGTTGTGGCAGCAATTTCTCCATTTAACTTCCCCATCATGGTGCCTCTAGCACAAACGAGTATGGCCATTGCTGTAGGAAATGCGGTTATTTTAAAAGCATCCGAGCGTGTGCCAATGACTGCATTGTATGTTAGTGAGCTTTGGAAGAAGGCGGGATTGCCTGATGGTATTTGGACAGTAATCAATGGTGATAAAGATGCTGTCAATGAACTTTTAGAAAACCCTGCTGTGCAAGCGATTTCATTCGTTGGATCAACACCAGTTGCGAAGTATATTTATGAAACTGGGTCAAAATATGGAAAGCGTGTTACTGCACTTGGTGGGGGTAAAAATAATATGGTTGTAATGCCTGATGCGGATCTTGAACAGGTAGCTAATGCCTTTATTGGAGCAGCGTATGGGGCAGCCTCACAACGCTGTATGGCGATATCTACCATTATGCCTGTAGGAAAGGATACTGCAGATCGTCTAGTGGAGATTCTGAAGGATAAAATCGCCAATCTGAAGGTTGGCCCTTATACAAATCCTGATTCAGATTTTGGCCCTGTTATTTCTCAACAATCGAAAGAAGCAATTCTTACTGCAATTGATCGAGGGGAAGCCGAAGGAGCTTCAGTAATTTGTGACGGACGAGAGCTTGACATTGTCAAAGAGTCTAAAGGGTTTTATGTAGGACCTACATTATTAGATCATGTAAAACCAGGAATGGAAGTTTACGAGCAAGAAATATTTGGTCCAGCTCGCAATGTTGTTCGTGTAGATTCCTTAGAGGAAGCTATTACACTTATAAATAAGCATGAGCTAGGCAATGGTGTCACAATCTTTACGAATGATGGATTAGCAGCTCGAAAATTTACAACAGAAATTGATGTTGGCATGGTTGGTGTCAATGTACCAATTCCAATTCCTGTTGGCTACCATAACTTCGCAGGCTTTAAAGGCTCTCGTTTTGGTGAGGGGCATATGTTTGGCCCAGATCAAGCACGATTCTTTACAAAAACTAAGACAATTTCAGAGCGTTGGATGGCTGGTAATGCCTCCCCAGCATCCACATTTGCATTCCCAAGCAATAACGACTAATAAAACCTAGAGCTGTAGAGCTATACAGCTCTTTTTCTAAAAAAGGGGATGGGTGGGGTGTAAATGTTAGAGTATATTGGTCTTTTTGGTAGTTTAGCATTATTAGTTTATTTAACAATGAAGGGTGTAAATCTACTTATTTCAGCACCGTTAACGGCGCTGTTAGCAGCTTTAACAAACGGTCTTGCATTTTTTCCTCAAACAGCTGATAAAGATCAGCCCAACTTTCTAACGAGCTATATGGATGGGTTCACAGGATTTGTTGGTTCTTGGTACTTAATGTTCATGGCGGGCGCCATTTTCGGTAAAGTCATGGAGGACACAGGCGCTGCAGATAGTGTCTCTAAATGGATTGTAGAAAAAATAGGGGTGAAATATGCCACATATGCTGTAGTCTTAGCTGCAGCAGTACTCACATATGGTGGTGTTTCAGTTTTTATCGTAGCCTTTTCTGTTTATCCAATGGCTATTAGTTTATTTAAACAAGCAAACTTTCCAAGACGTTTTATTCCTGCTGCACTGGGCCTAGGTTCTGTCACATTTACGATGACATCAGCAGGCTCACCTGAGATTCAAAATTGGATACCGATTCCATATCTTGGTACAACTCCATATGCTGGTTGGCAAGTTAGTATTGTCGTGGCTATTTTTATGGCCGTTGGTGGCTCGCTTTGGCTGAATTGGATGATTAAACGCGCTGTAAACAATGGGGAGATTTTCATTGAGCGCTCCACTGATCCAGTTACTGATAAAACACGTAAGCTACCGAGTCCCCTTTTGAGTCTCGTACCATTATTAGTTGTTTTAGTCATTTCTTATATTTTCCATAATTCACTTGGAACCTCTGCTTTAATTGTAGCCTTAACTAGTGGCTGTATCGTGGCTTATTTAGTGAGTTACAAATATGCAAAGTCAGTTGGCGCAACATTAGCAGCAGGTGCGATGGGTGCTATTATTGCCATTGCAAATACGGCGGCTGTTGTCGGCTTTGGTGGGGTAGTAAAAGCAACACCATCCTTTGTTGCAACTGTTGATGTAATGACCAATATCCCTGGCAGTCCGCTGATTGGAGGAGCCTTAGCCATTGCGGTTATTGCTGGTTTAACAGGTTCAGCATCAGGGGGACAAACAATTGCAATGCCCTTACTAGCACCGCATTATATCGAGATGGGTGTAGATACAGAGGCATTGCATCGGACAATCGCTATAGCATCTGGTTCCCTAGATTCATTGCCACACGGAGGATATGTTGTGACAACCATCAATTCAGTATGTAATGAAAAGCATAAGGATGCATATATGCCATTTGGAGCTTTGACGGTTATTATCCCTATCATAGGTACAATACTTGCAATCATATTATTCTCATTAGGGATGTAGGAGGGATGAAGTATGCAAGGGAAAACGGTTTTTATTACAGGGGCAGCTCGTGGTATTGGTCTTGCCATAGCACAAGCATTTGCTGAGCAAGGGGCTAATGTTGTGATAACAGATAAAAATGAACAGCTTCTAGAGGAAGCCGTCGCACAATACCCCTCTTTAACTTCCTATATATGTGATGTGACAGAAGAACAAGCCATAAGAGAAGCCATCGATTTTACGATTAATAAATTCTCAACATTAGATATTTTAATCAATAATGCAGGATTTCAACATGTGTCGCTTATTGAGGATTTTAAGACAGAAATTTTTGAGTCAATGCAAAAAGTGATGGTCGTTGCTCCCTTTGTAGCGATGAAGTATGCGTTACCACATATGAAGAAAAATCAATTTGGTCGTATTATCAATATGGCCTCCATCAATGGCGTCATTGGGTTTGCTGGGAAGGCAGGCTATAATGCAGCAAAGCATGGTGTGATTGGGCTTACTAAGGTAACGGCACTAGAGGTGGCGACAGATGGAATTACGGTAAATGCTATTTGTCCAGGGTATGTTGACACGGAATTAGTACGTAATCAGTTTATGGATTTAGCACAGACACGGGGTATTCAAGTGGAGGAAGTACTTGAACAAGTGTTATATCCACTTGTACCGCAAAAACGTTTACTTGATGTCTCGGAAATTACAGGACTTGCATTATATTTAGCAAGTGATATAGCAAAGGGGTTAACCGGTCAGGCCATTCTATTAGATGGTGGCTATACAGCTCAGTAGCTTAGGAGGGAAAATATGATTCAAACAAAAACCATTTTTACTGTTCATTCACCAGGGACGATTGTATATGGTCGTGATTCATTTGAAGAAGTAGGAGAGTATGCGAAAAAACTAGGTTCTAAGGCATTAATTATTAGTGATCCAATGATGGATAGTTTAGGATTTGTGAATAAATGCCATACACTGTTAAAGACCCAAGGGATAGAAGTCGTTTCATATATAGGGGTGATAACTGAGCCGGATGATACGTATGTAGCAGAGGGATTACAGCTTTTGCAGAAGGAAAACTGTGATGTCATTATATCTGTTGGTGGGGGTAGCTGTATTGATACGGCGAAGGCGATTGCAGTAGTGGCTACAAATGGCGGCTACATAGGAGATTATATGAAAATGGCAAAAGTTGCAGCTGTTGCACCAATTCCACACATTGCAATACCAACAACAGCAGGTACAGGCTCTGAAGCCACAGATGCAACTGTTATTACCAATACAAAAAGTGATGTAAAAATGATGATTAAGCAACCAGCTTTTATGCCAACTATGGCGGTTGTTGATCCTATTTTAACCATTACTTCACCTCCAGCAATTACCGCAGCAACAGGAATAGATGCATTGAGCCATGCCATTGAGAGCTATTTATCGCGTTTAGCTCATCCTTATTCGAATGTGCTCGCCTTATCTGCTATGGAATTAATTGTGAATAACATCATAAAGGTTTTTGAACATGGAGATGATGTTGATGCTAGGGAAGCGATGTCATTGGGTTCGATGCAGGCAGGGCTGTCATTTTCAAATGCTTCTGTTGCCCTCGTACATGGAATGTCGCGTCCCATTGGTGCACTTTTTCACGTACCACATGGCATCTCCAATGCGATGCTTTTACCAGCTGTACTAGACTATTCAAAAGATGCTTGTATAGATCGATTGGCAGATTTGGGACAATTTTTTAATAAAACAAAAGAATGTCTATCACAAGAGGAGCTTGCTCAGCTTGCTATTACGTCCATTAAAGACATGTGTAAGTATATGAAAATTTGCAATTTAAAACAGTGGGGAATAGATGAGCAAGCTTATTATCAGGCCATTCCTAAAATGGCTGAGGATGCACTTGCAAGTGGAAGCCCTGACAACAATCCGAAGATACCAACTTTAGAAGAGTTAATGGAGCTATATAAAATTGCCTATACGTATGAGTTTTAATTATATTGGAGAGCTATTCATTCGGATGAATGGCTCTTTTATATTTTTTTAGAAAATAAACTCACATTCTATAGAATTAATATGACATATTCGAGAATATATAGTAAACTTTTAGTGAATCATCATTCATTTTTAACAAAGGGGGAAATGGAATGTTGCAAAGGAAGACGATTATTATTACGGGTGGATCAAGTGGCATGGGGCTGTATATGGCAAAGCAGTTCGTGACTGAGGGAGCTAATGTTGTCATAACAGGTCGTAATGAAGAACGATTAGCAGAGGCAAAGAAATTTATAGCTGAGGCTGGTCCCTCTATTGAGACATTCCAAATGGATGTACGTGTACCTGAGCATGCTGAGGCTATGCTCGCATTTGCTATTGAAAAATTTGGTCAAGTGGATGGGCTTGTGAATAATGCAGCAGGTAATTTTATTGTACGTGCAGAGGATTTATCACCGAATGGCTGGAAGGCTGTCGTAGATATTGTATTAAATGGTACATTCTACTGTTCTTCAGTAGTAGGCAAGTATTGGATTGAACATAAGATCAAAGGGTCTATATTAAATATGGTAGCGACGTATGCTTGGAATGCAGGAGCAGGTGTGATCCATTCTGCTGCAGCAAAAGCAGGGGTACTATCATTGACGAGAACGCTAGCTGTTGAGTGGGGGAAACAGTATGGGATTCGGGTTAATGCTATTGCACCAGGTCCAATCGAGCGTACTGGTGGAGCCGATAAGCTTTGGGAATCAGAAGCAGCGGCAGCTCGTACACTAGATTCTGTTCCACTAGGCCGAATAGGAACACCAGAAGAAATTGCTGATTTAGCTACATTTATGATGTCTAACAAAGCAAGTTATATGAATGGCGAATGTGTAACTTTGGATGGTGGGCAGTGGCTCAATCAATATCCATTCTAAAAAAGTTTGCATAACGAATAGCTGGGTTGACGCATACTAAGGGTAAAGAAAGGAGTTTTGCCGATGGGTATGTGGTTAATACCAGCTCTAATTGCTATGATAATTATTTGTGTAATTTCCTTTGTATACACGTTGAAAATTGCAAAGATGACTTCTGAACGGAAGTCTGAAAAGGATACTCCGATTTCAGAAACGGTTGAAGAGTATGCAACGATTTTGAACCCAATTGTTTGGGTCTATGCAATTTTTTTGCTTTTTTTAGGGATCATGATTTTTTACTACTGGAGTAAGGCTGGCTATTAGTTAAGAACCATCTTCATTCGGTCACGAAAAACTTGACTGGATGAAGATATTCTAAGTTTTTGCTGTAAAGGCTAAAATAATTCATTGTTCATGAAAAACTCTTCTCGGCCTGGTCATGGTCATACATAGAAAAGTTGTGATATGATGAAAGGGAAGGACTGTTCTACACAGTGAGGACAGAAAAGGAGAAGAAGTTCATGATTTCAACTAACAGCAAAGACTTATTAGCAATGCCAATTAGTGATTTTATCATTTCCTCTGAAAAAGTTGCGCATGTACAAAGTGGAAATAGTGCGGAACATGCACTCCTTGTACTAACACGTACAGGGTACTCGTCCATACCTGTATTAGATTTGAAATATCGACTTCAAGGTTTACTTAGCATGAAAATGATTACCGAATCGATTCTTGGACTTGAGCATATTGAATATGAAAAGCTACCTGATATTAAGGTTGACTCTATTATGGAAAAAGAGATCGCTGTATTGAAGCTGACGGATACTTTCCAGCGTGCTTTGGATTTAGTTATTAACCACGCCTTTTTATGTGTAGTGGACGAAGATGGTACATTCGCAGGGATATTAACAAGACGTGTTATTTTAAAGCAATTGAAAAAATATATTTATCAAAAAGAGTAGTAGCTTAAGAGGGAACTCAGATGAAAATCATGAGGCCCTCTTTGCTTGTATTGGAGGTTTACAGATTGATGGCAACAGAGGCAGAAATTTTAAAAATCTTAGCTGAAGAACGCAATATGCGGAAAGCAGCAGAGCGTCTATTTTTATCCCAACCAGCTCTTTCACAACGATTACAAACAATTGAGAAAGACTGGGGTGCCCAATTATTTATTCGTTCACAAAAAGGTTTAACAGCAACACCTGCTGGTGAACAAGTTATTGCTTATGCAAAGGAAATGCTAGCCAAAAAGGAAGAAATATTTGAAACGATTCAATCCTTAACGACAAAGGTAAATGGGACATTGAAAATTGCCTGTGCATCCATTGTTGGTCAGAACTGGCTACCAAAAATTTTGAAGGATTTTGTGTCAAAATATCCAGAGGCTAAAATATCACTGATGACGGGCTGGAGTTCTGAAATTGTGAAAGCTCTTTATGAGGGCGAGGCACATGTAGGTATTGTACGAGGCCAAGTTGACTGGAAAGGAGAAAAGATCCACCTTTTCAGAGATACTCTTTATTTGGTGGACAAAGAGGTTAAAACAATTGAAGATGTGTTAAAGACAGACCGTCCATTTATTCAATATAAGAGTGATTCCAACTATTATCAAGAAATTCAACAATGGTGGCAGCAGCATTTTGCTTCAAATCCAAGAAAACAAATTTTAGTGGATCAAATTGAAATTTGTAAGCAAATGGCTTTAAATGGTATCGGTTATGCGATCTTACCTTCTATTACGTTAAATGACCACGATGCCATTCATAAAATCCCTCTATCAAATGATGAAAAAGAGTTTGGTCTTACACGCGATACTTGGCTAATTGGTTATGAATCCTCTTTTGAATTAAGACAAGTAGAGGCGTTTGTTGAAGTAGTGCAGGATCATGCACGGTGTTTGTTTGATTATACTAAATAGAATATCAGGCAGCTCTAGGGTGTTTTGGAGTTGCCTTTTTGCATTGTAGAATTCTTAAGAGTTTATGAATATTAATGAAGATAACATAAGAAATGGAACAAAATGCAATATAAATCGTATAATTATGTAACCATCTATTTACATAAAAAGGGGTTGAGCTTTTGAAAAAGACAAAATGGACGGCACTGACCTTACTAGTCATGCTTGTAATGAGCTTTATCTTGCCTACAACTCAGGCGAGTGCTGCTGCTACGCTAGAGGTGAAAGCAACAGCTGGTGTTTCTGGTAAAGCGAAATATCAATCAGTAGTACCACTCCAAGTTACAGTGAAAAATAATGGAGCTGACTTCTCAGGAGATATGGCGATTAATTCATCAAATTCTTATGAGGCAGCTTCAGCACTTGTCGTTCCAATTGATATAGCAGCAGGAGAGGAAAAGACATTTTCTTTCTATCTTGATGGTTTAGCTGACTATAGTTATTCGGACACAGATTTATTTGCCTTTTATGAGGGAAACATTGAAAAAGGAAAAAAGATTGCCTATAAGGGAACTAAACGTCTGCAATCAAATTTTTTAGACCCCTCATCAACATTCATTTATACATTAACAGATAAAAGTGATCGACTTTCAGCACTATTACGTTTATCAACATTTGTAGCTCAAAGTAATGTGGAAGTATTTAATATCAATCAATTAAAAGATTATACACTTCCAGAAGACTCGCAGGGACTTGCGATGGCCAATGTCATTGTTGTAGATGAAGTGGCTATTGCTGATTTAACACAGAAACAACAAGAAGCATTACTAAAATGGGTACAGGATGGTGGTACCTTGCTTCTAGGGGCTGCTGACCAAATCAATGCTACAGCAGGGATTTTTAAAGAGTATTTACCTTTGTCATTATCACATGAAATGACTGCGATTTCTGCAGAAGCTTTAACTAAATTGTCAGGAGGCGGCATTTTTACACAGCCGATTTCAGTTTACGCAGCTACTAGTAGTGAAGGAAGTTTACCTGTACTAACAGAAAATAATGCAGTGTTAGCAGCAAAGAAAAAAGTGGGTAGCGGGGAAGTGATTCAAACAACTTTCTCTTTAGGTGATCAACCACTTGCTTCTATGGACGGCTACGGAGCACTTTTAGCCAAAGTGATGAATATTCAAAGTATTTCCCAGCAAGGAATGATGAGACAGGGACAATCTCCTCTTGATCAAATATCTTATGAACTTCGTACCATTAATGAACTATTTCCATCTTTCGAAGTATCAGTAAGCTATATGCTTATTGTCATTATTCTTTATATTTTAATAATCGGGCCAATTCTTTATTTTGTCTTGAAAAAAGCGGACAAGCGTGAGCATGCATGGTGGATAATACCTTCTATCTCTGTTGTTCTTTCCATTGTTCTTTTTATTGTCGGAGCGAAGGATCGTATTGTTCAGCCACAAGTTCAGCAATCTGCATTCTATAAAGTAAATGAAGACAATAGTGTAAATGGCTATTATGTAGAATCCATTTTAACGAATCGCAGTGGGGATTTTGTGGTCAATGCTGACCAAAATACAACTGCCGTTGCATTAAGAAATTATAATAACTTCACAGGCACGATGGGACCATTACATGAATCTTCTTATGTAAAAGAAAATGCTAGCGGTTCAACACTAACATTACGTGATTTAAGCTACTGGTCTGTGCAATCCTTTGGTGGAAAAACATCAGCACAAAATATCGGAAAGATGGATATAGATATAACACTGAAAAATGAACATCTAACAGGAACAGTTAAAAATAATTTCCCGTTCGCATTAAAAGATGTCACATTAATCTCTGGTGTGAAAGAAGTAAAACTAGGTGATATTGAAGCAAACGGAACATTACAGGTAAATAAGGAACTGAAAACAACAGTTCTTCAAAAACCATCTATTTTCAATAATTATAATTATAGTTACCCATCGAAAAAGGATGAGGTAAACCCAATGCGGATTGAGCGAATGAAAACTTTAGCATTGCCGCTTATCGAAAAGGATAACCAGCCAATACTTACAGCTTGGACAGATCAAGCTGTGGTAGGTGTTGAATTAGAAACAAGTGCCAATATGTCACCAATTACGATGCTTGTTCAACCATTTAAAGGAAAAGTTGAACTAACAGGACCATTTACAATGAAGCGTAATAACTTCTCGTATTCAGTAGAGCCACTATCAGCTAATGGATATTATGAAAAGATCGAGGAAGAATTGAATAAATGGTACCTATCTGAAGGATTGTACGAAGTAACGATGACCATGCCAGATCAATTTATGGATGCCGTTGAATCACTCAATGAGCTGACAATTTCTAATAAGGATGTCTCACGTATGCAGCTATCCATTTGGAATAATGAAACGAATATATATGAGCCTTTAGTCGATACAAAGCAAGTGTTTACAGACAAGGTTTCAACATACTTTAATCAAGATGGAGAGCTTCGAATTGAAATCAAATATGGTCCCGACCCATCAGGAGAACAAACGAAGTTACCAGACATAGAGCTGAAAGGAGTGGCAAAATAATGATTGAAATTCGTGATTTAACGAAACGATATGGCTCCTTTACAGCATTAGATCATTTAAACTTATCTTTAGAAGAAGGCGTTGTATTTGGATTTGTTGGCGCAAATGGAGCAGGGAAATCAACGACATTCTCTATTTTAGCTACACTATTGTCACCGACTTCAGGAGATGCTCTGATAAATGGCAAAAGTGTTGTGAAGGAACCAAAAGAAGTTCGAAAGCAAATTGGTTATATGCCCGATTTCTTTGGTGTATATGATCAGTTAAAAGTAGACGAATATTTAGATTTTTATGGAGCGAGCTACGGTCTCCAATTAGCAGAGCGTCAAGTGTTAATTCCACAACTATTAGAACTAGTGAATTTAACAAGTAAACGCTATGAATATGTTGATTTATTATCACGTGGTATGAAGCAACGCTTATGTTTAGCTCGTGCACTTATCCATGATCCAAAGGTACTGATTCTAGATGAACCTGCATCAGGACTAGATCCACGTGCTCGTGTGGAAATGAGAGATATTTTACGGAACTTAAAGTCTATGGGAAAAACAATTTTAATTTCGTCGCATATTTTGCCTGAGCTTGCTGAGATGTGTGATGAAATCGGTGTTATTGATAATGGTAAATTAATTGCACATGGAAATGTAGCCGCGATTCAGGCCCAGCTACAAGGAGAAAAGCGTATTGTGTTGAAAGTGACAGATCAATTGGATGTAGTACGAGCGTTTTTAGAGGAAGATCCGCATATTTCATCAATTGATGTCATTGAAAATCGTTTAGAAATAGCCTTTAACTATCGAGGAACAAATGCTGAGCAGGTGGCATTGCTAAAAAAAGCTATGCTTACAGATTTACCAATCTACGCATTAAGTGAAGAAGAGAAGGATTTAGAGGATGTCTTTATGGCGATTACGAAGGGAGCGGACAATCAATGATGGAAAGATTTCACAATCCAGTACTTGTTAAAGAATTGAAGTTACGCTTCCGTTCTTTTAAAAGCTTTTCAGGTTTAATGTTTTATTTAGCGGTACTGTGTATTTTCATTGCAGGGTTTTTATTGCTTACAACTGAATTTACTGGCAGAGGCTTCTTTAAACCAGAGACAAGCTTTATGATGTTTGCTGTGCTAACCATCTTGCAAATGGCATTAGTTCTTTTCATTACACCAAGTTTGACTGCAGGTGCTATCAGTAGTGAGCGTGAAAAGCAAACATTAAATATTTTATTAACAACGACACAAAGTTCTACACAAATTGTTATTGGAAAATTACTATCCTCCGTAGCATTTCTAGTATTGATGCTGGTAGCGGGATTACCACTATACAGTCTAGTGTTTCTATTCGGTGGTGTGTCGCCTTCACAGCTTATTTCTATATTTTTATTTTATTTAGTCACTGTAGTAGCAATAGGTAGTATAGGTGTGATGTTTTCTACGATTACTAAGAGAACTATTGTTGCCATGATTGCCACATATGGCTCAATCATTTTCTTAGGAGGTATTACAGCATTCTTCTTCTTTTTAACAATGGCCTTTCATCAAATGGGTAATGCCATTGGAACAGGTACCTCCTTTATGACCTATTTCTGGGCATCTATTAATCCAGGTGCCTTGATGCTGACCCTTATTTCTCCAGAGATGGGAGATACGTTAGCAGAGCTTTCGGGTGTAGAACTACCTGTATGGATTACTTATTTAATTGCCTATGTATTCATCATTGTACTTTGTTTAACCATTGCGATTAAAAAATTACGTGCCAACATGAAAAGTAACCGATGAGGAGGAATTGGTATGGAGCGTCGTAAGCAATTACGAAAATATATTCAGCGTGCAAAATCGAGATTAACTCTTGAAAGAAGCATTCCCATTGCACAATACGGTTTGTTTTTGGCATTGCTTTCGAGTGCTTCTCTCGTACTTATTTCCCGACTATTTATCTGGCCATATTATCGCCAAATAGCATTAGGTGCCTTTATTACCGTTATTATTGCAACTATAGCTTATATTTGGTGGAAGCGGGTCAAAGAGAAAGAGGCATTGCATAAACTGGATCATTATTTCTCACATAATGAATTAGTGACAGCTTTATCATTTAAAGATGATCAGGATCCTCTTGTTCAATCATTATTATCGAAAGCGATGCAAAATGCTGAAAAAGCTTTCGCAGACTTTAAGGCTCGAAAGAAAAATCTATTTCGTCCAAAGGCGTTTATCGGATTGTTTATTACAACAGTTGTTCTAGCTATTCTTTATATGTTCCCAGCAGCTACGCAAATTGAAGCAATAGAGGTTGAAAAGGAGCAGGCAGTTATCGAAGATATGAAGAAGGAAATCGCTAAATTAGAGAAAAAGGCGGAAACAAAAGAAGTAAAGGAGCAATTGCAAGAACTTCAAAATACTTTAAAAGAGGCTGAAACAGCAGAAGAAGCTTTACGAGAAGTTGTCAAAAAGCAAAAGGAGTTAGCATTAAAGGAGCAGCAATTAAAGGATAAACAAACGGCTAGTCAAGATGGCACAACAGAAGGCAAAGGTTTAACGAAGGAAGAGGTTGAGCAGCTAAAAGAGCTTGCCCACATGCAGCAAGGGCTCACAGAAAATGCAAATGCCACACAAACTGCTATGAGTAAACTTGGTAAACCAGCAAGTAACTCCTTACAAAATGCAATTGCGAGTGCCAATAATGCAAGCAGTCACAATCAAAACAGTCAACAGTCATCTGGTAATTCCCAACCTAGTAATCAACAAGGCCAGTCTAGTCAAAATAATGCGCAAAGTGGTTCCCAACAGCAAAAGGGTAGTAGCCAGAGCAATGGTCAAGGCCAAGGACAGGGCCAAGGTCAAGGACAGGGTCAAGGCCAAGGTCAAGGACAGGGTCAAGGTCAAGGACAGGGACAGGGTCAAGGTCAAGGACAGGGACAGGGACAGGGACAAGGACAAGGACAAGGACAAGGTGGTCAAGGAGCAGGAAGTGGCCAAGGCGGTCGGAATTTGTTAACGACACCGAATCGAATTGGTGGGGCAAGTGAGACATCAGTAGATGGTGGCAATTTAGGAGATGGTTCCCATGTATCTGAGCAACAAGGAAATGGTCCGATAACAAAAGGTTCTATTCGACCATATGAAGAAGTAATTGGCTCATATAAAGACAGCTATTTAGAGAGTTCAGAGCGTTTACAATTACCGAAGGATTTACAAAATGTCGTGCAATCTTATTTCACGTCAATTGAGTCGCAGTAGGAGGAAAAGAAATGGCCTTTACAGAGCAACAGTATGTAGATATGAGTACGAAATTACAACAAGTTAAAGAAGAAATTCATCGCTTCATTGTTGGACAGGAAGAAGCAATTGATTATACCCTGTATGCAGTATTAGCGGATGGTCATGCATTGTTAGAAGGTTTACCTGGCTTAGGAAAAACGATGTTAATTCGTACCATTTCAGAGGTACTGGATCTGTCGTTTTCACGTATTCAATTTACACCAGATCTTATGCCAGCAGATATAACAGGAACGAGCATGATTGAACGTACACCCGATGGGAAGCAGCAATTTACCTTTCAACCTGGGCCAATCTTTAGTCAAATGGTATTGGCTGATGAGATAAATCGCGCAACACCTAAAACCCAAAGTGCCTTGTTGGAAGCAATGGGTGAAAAAACGGTAACAATATTAGGGGATACAAAAAAAATGGCGAGACCATTTTTCGTGTTGGCAACTCAAAACCCTATTGAAATGGAAGGAACATACCCATTACCAGAAGCACAGATGGACCGTTTCCTTTGTAAAATTCTTGTACCCTATCCTGAAAAAAGCGAACTTATGGAAATTATGAAGCGAACGACAGGTGCCCAGGAAATTGGTTTACAGAAGCAGATGGATACGGATGCTCTCATTCAAGCTCAGCAAATGGTAAAGGAAGTGATGGTTGCTGATGAAATGCTAGAGTATGCAACTGATCTAGTGGTGGCTACGCATCCTGAAAGAACCGATGCGCTTGATGAGGTTAAACAATATGCTATGTATGGCAGTGGTCCACGTGGTTTGCAGAGCTTAATCAAATTGGCAAAGGCAAGAGCTTTAATGAATGGTCGTTTTCATGTTTCTGTAGCGGATATTAAATCTGTTGCTAAGCCTGTTTTACGTCATCGCATGCTGTTGAATTATGAAGGGGAGGCTTCAGGAAAAACAGCAGACGATGTGATTGATGTTATTTTAGAAAAAGTTCAGCAAGGTATTAGCAAGTGACAGCAAAATACTTATTGCCCCAAGACTGGTTAGCGAAAATCAGTCGCTTCCAAGTAGCGACGGCCTCCAAATTACGCGGACAACATAAGGGCTCGCACCGTTCTCAACGCTTCGGGGCATCCCTTGATTTCTCGGATTTTCGAGAATACCATTTAGGTGATGATGTACGCCAAGTGGATTGGAACGTCTTTGCTCGTACAGATAAATACTTTATTAAAAGGTTTTTAGATGAGCAAGAGATGCGTGTACATATTCTACTTGATGCTACCAAATCAATGGGGCAACATGCTAAGTGGTTATTTGCTCGTCAAATTGTGGCCTCCCTCGGTCTAATGGTATTAGGTCGAGATGATCGTCTATCCTTTTCTTTTGTCCAAGATGAAGTGAAGCCACCATTTCGACGGAAGGGTACCATGTATCGCCGAGCTTTTTTACAGCTAGTAACAGATATAGAGGAAGCTAATTACTCTAATCGTTTTGCCAAGGATGCACTTAAAGCTTTACCTAAAGATAGTACCGTATTATTCATTGTTACAGATGGATTAGAGCCAATTGAGGAATGGGAACAGCTATTAAAAAGGCTACCACGCTACGCTGGAGATGTTCGTATTTTGCAAATTGTAACGCAAGAAGAACTGTCACCAAATTATTCGGGTGATGTACGTCTCCTTGATCGTGAAACAGGTAATGATGTGAATGTGACGATGTCCTCTAAAGTACTGGAGTCCTACCATGCAAGACGCATACTACATGAAGAAGAATTTGAAGCCATTTGCCGTCGCTTTGGTGTTCAAAAATTACAATTGAAAGTCGAAGATGGATTGCAACATGCGATTTTCCAGCAATTATTAAAAGCACATTGGATTAGGTGAGGTGAGCCGTATTGGGCTTTAGTCAAATTATATTTAGCTGGACGGCCATCATCCCGGTCATTGTCCTACTTTATTATTTCTTTCGAAAAAAATATACAGAACAAACTGTTTCTTCGACACTTTTTTGGTCGGAGATTATGCAGGAAACTCGAGTATCGCCTTATTTAAAGCATTTACAAAAAAATGCCCTACTATATTTACAGCTGCTTGCTTTACTGCTACTTGTTTTGGCATTAATGAATCCTTATATAAAAAAATCAACCATTGTAGGTGCACAAACCATATTTATTGTAGATACTTCAGCCACAATGCTGGCAGGCAAAGAGCAATCAACCTTTGACGCTCATAAACAGGAAATGCTGAACTTGATGGATGAATTGAATGGTCGACCTGTCACATTAATTACAACTGGCGCTACACCAAAAGCTGTTTTACAGCAAGAAACCAACACGAGTGAAATAAAAAAAGCTATTCAAGATTTACAAGTAACCTATGAAACTGCTGAAATGAATAAGGCGCTGGATGTAGCACAGGCATTTGTGAGCGATACACCAACTTCTATCTATGTTTTTACAGATACACTTGATAAAAAGCAATTACCGATGGACAAGGATTCTGTGAAATGGCTAGTAAGAGGTGCTACAAAAGACTTAACAAATATCGCTATTACACGCTTTGCTGCTACGACAGATGGACAAGCTACGCTGGCACTTGTACAACTCCATAATGATACAAATACCGAGCAAAAGGTAACACTCGCATTGAATAATGCAGAGGGTGAGGAGCTAGTAGCAGAAAGTGTCGTTGTGCCTCCAAATGAAGCCATTACGAAAACATTTAAAGATTTGCCTTTAGCAAAATCCATGACAGCTATTATTGATGCAAAAGATGATTATGACATAGACAATCAACAAACAGTATTACTACAAACGACTACGTCAAAAATTATTGTTGATCAAGGCTTGCATCAACTGATACAAAAAGGTTTTCAAACAGTTAGTAGTGGCGTAAAAATCGTCCCTTCCTTGCAAGTAGCTGACAATCAAGATGCTACAATAATCACAAACCAATCAGCCTTATTGGAAAAGATGGACAACCCCCTCGTATTATTTGGTCGTGATGATGCAGAAAAAGTAGATGCGAATGGGACGGTAAGCACTAGAAGTGATGCATTATTTGCATTTAGTGAACTAAAGGATGTTTATGTTAGTGCTGTTTATCCTGGCTTTGCGGACTATGAAACGATTGCTTCTGTTGGAGAAGAGCCATTCATCCAACGCTCCCCTAAAGGAGATATCGTTGTTTTAGCGGATATTGCTGATACAGATTGGCCCTTACATCCATCATTCCCACTATTTTTATGGAGTACAGAACAGCAGCTAACAGAATCAGTTGGGTCACTTGGGATTTTTTCACCCAATGAACAACGTGCAGTTGCTTTAGCGCAAGGAGACTGGAATGTTTATTCGCAGGAAGACGAATTTCTTTCGTCTGTTACCAAGGGTATGCTAACTGCGCCCAAACAGCCAGGCATTTATATGGTACGCTCAAATAATGAGGAAAAACAATTGATTGTGCAATTGCAAGCCCAAGAACGTGTTATTGAACAAGGAACAAGCTTTACAATAGGTGATATCTCAGACAACGGAAAGGAAGAAGTTTCGATGACCTCTTTCGTGCCTTGGCTAATTGTGATTATTTTACTATTGCTTGTTTCAGAGTGGGAGGTGCAACGACGTCGTGGATTTACGAATTGATATGCCGTTAGTATTGTTGTTACTCCTTCCTTTATTTTTGTATTTTGGATGGACATACTTTCATGAGCGGCAGCGACTCAAAAGAAGTCATATTGTTGTACTTACTATTCGCATAGTGGCAGCAGGCTGTTTAGTTTTTGCACTCGCAGGTCCCTATCTATTATTACCAATAAAAGAAGAACAAATTGTTTATTTAGTAGATCGTTCTGCTTCTATGAATGGTACGGAAGATGAGATGGTTCAGTTTATACAGGAGAGCCTACAATCAAAAAAAGAACCACAACTTGCGGGCATTTATTCATTTTCCTCTACTTTACAAACAGAAGCTATTTTGTCTAAAACATTAAAGGAAGTACCAAAACTAACTGAAATCAAAGCTACCGATCAAACGAATATAGAACAAAGTTTACAGCTTGCTTCAGGGATTATAGATCCTAAAAAAGCAACTCGTCTTGTGCTATTAACAGATGGTAATGAGACAAAGGGAGATGCTTTAGAATTTGCTACGAAGTTGAAAGGTTCCAATATTAGTGTTGATATTAAGCCTTTTAGTCAACCAGTTGTCAATGATGTATCACTAAAAAGCTTTGTATCCCCTCAAGTGGCTTATGTTGGAGAGCAACAACAATTAGTGACAGACATACATGCAACCTCAGCAGGCCAAGGTGAGCTGTTATTATATGAAAATGATGAGCTTATTCATCGAGAGGCAGTTGAGCTGACAGAAGGCACGAATGTGTTTACCTATAAACATGCAGCAACAGCTGAAGGACTTGTAAAATATGAAGCCGTTGTTCAAGTTGGTCAGGATGCTATTTTTGAAAACAATAAGTTAACTAGTGTCACAATGGTTCAAAGTGAACCACATTTATTAATCGTTAATGGTTATGAAACAGCTTCACCCATCGCAGCAGCACTTGGTAGTCAATCCATTGCCTATGATGTTGTAGCGCCTAACAGTCTACCAAATGAACTATCCAGCTATTTGCAATATAATGCTATTATTTTCGACAATGTACCAGGTCATTTAGTGGGTGAAGCAAAAATGAGTGTTATTGAGCAAGCAGTCAAAAACTTTGGAGTTGGTTTTACAATGGTTGGTGGAGAAAATAGTTTTGGTCTAGGCGGCTACTTTAAAACACCGATCGAAACCTTATTGCCAGTGGAAATGGAAATTAAGGGCAAAGAGCAATTACCTTCCTTAGGATTAGTGATTGTACTTGACCGATCTGGCAGTATGCAAGGCTCGAAGCTTGAGCTTGCTAAGGAAGCAGCGGCACGTTCTGTTGAGATGTTGCGAGACGAGGATACATTAGGATTCATCGCCTTTGATGATCGTCCATGGGAGATTATAGAGACAGGGCCTCTTAGCAGTAAAGAAGAGGCTGTGGATACTATTTTATCAGTAACACCTGGTGGGGGAACAGAAATCTATAGTTCATTAGCTAAAGCCTACGAGAACCTTGCTGATTTAAAGCTCCAACGTAAGCATATTATTCTCTTAACAGATGGGCAGTCACAGGCAGGGAACTATGAGGATTTAATTACTGAAGGAAAAGAAGATGGTATAACCTTATCGACAGTAGCGATTGGACAAGATGCCGATGCGAACTTATTAGAAGCGCTTAGTGACATGGGCAGTGGACGTTTCTATGATGTCATAGATGAGCAAACCATTCCTTCTATTTTATCTCGTGAAACTGCTATGATTTCCCGCACCTATATTGAGGACAATCCATTTTACCCTGCAATTTATAATGCAGCAGGATGGAACGTACTGTTTGCTAATGGTGTCCCACAAATGAATGCATACATTGGGACAACGGCAAAACAGGGGGCTACTGTCGTAGCAGAAAGCGAAAAGGAAGATCCTGTGTTAGCGCAGTGGCAATATGGTCTTGGTAAAACATTTGCCTTTACATCTGATTCAACGGGTAAATGGACAGGAGATTGGGCAAGATGGCGAAATTGGGGAGTATTTTGGCAAACACTTATTTCTCAAATGCTACCAAGCTACAATGATGTAGCCTATGATGTAAGATTGGAAGCAGATGGTTCCTTTATGATTACAGACCCTACAAATGAAGCTGCATTTTTAGACATTGTTGCAGTAAATGAAGCAGGGGAGGAGCTAGAAACACAACTTGAAACCATTTCCGCATCCCAAGTTCGAGCTGTAGTACAAGCTGAACCTGGATTAATTTTCTTCCGTGTAGCAGATGAAAAGCAGGCCATCTATCAGGCAGGGCTAAGTGTTCCTTATAGTGCTGAATACGAACTACTCCCTGTAAATAACCAACTGATAGAAGAGTTAACTCAGCGAACAGGAGGCACTGTTTTAAAGGAACCACAAGATGTCTTCCGTGACTTTACGACAAAAGGAGCAGATCGGCAAAATATTGCCACATGGCTACTCTTAGCGAGTATGCTTCTTTTCTTTATTGATATTACCATAAGACGTTTTGGTTGGAATTTCCTAACGAATACGAAGAAAAAAGAGCCGCTGGTTGAGGAAAAAACTCTACAGGCAGAAGACACAAATGTAGCACATTTGTTAAAAGGCATGAAAAAACGATCTTAAAATAGAGGAAGCAGCAGTGCAAACTTAATAGTTTTGCACTGCTTTTTTATATTGTTTGAATAGAGAGTTGTCCCCTTTGTTAGAGCGGGTAAGATGATCTAAAAAGTGGGCTCTTTGCTCATAAGGAGAGAAAGGCGCTCTAAGTTGAGTCATTGCCGCTCATAAAGAGTAGAAAAGCGCTCCAAGTAGAGCCATTGCCGCTCATAAAGTGGAAAAAGGCGCTCTAAGTAGAGGTATTCTCGCTCATAAAGGGAAGAAAAGCGCTCTAACTAAAGTCATCACCGATCATAAAGAGAGATAAAACCCTCCAATCCCTCTCAATAAAGAGAAGAATTAAACCTCTTTACTAGCTCTGTTTTACGCATGCTACTCGCAACCATTACACCTAAAATGGCGCCGATTGTACTTGATGTTAAAAAGGCTGGTAGGAAGAAGAATGCTGCTACAGATGTTCCCATGAATAATTTTGCGTAAGGGACGGCAATAAGTGAAGCCAGAATGCCAGTTCCGATAACTTCTCCGATACCAGCTAACCACATCTTATTGCTATATTTATAGGCAAGGGCAGCACAGAACGCACCGATGATACTACCAGGGATAGCTAGTAGAGAGCCTGTTCCAGTAAAAATACGAATGATGGCAGTGACAAAGGCAACTATAACTGTTGGTACGGGTCCAAGTATAATCGCTCCTATCACATTAATAGCATGCTGAACGGGGTAAGCACGTGCGATTCCTGTTGGGATGGATACGAAAGTAGAGCCTGCAACAGCAATGGCTACTAATAAAGCCATGACTGTTAATTTACGAATTGACATAAAGTTCACTCCTTTTGGTAAAGTTGGTGAGGAAAAATAAAAAGGCCACCCCTTTAAACAATAGGAAGCGGCCTTGCATGTATATAGTGACAACAGCAAGTAGCGCCACTTCCCTCCGCTAGTGTGAACTAGATCAGGTTCAAAGGGTCCGTATATTACCATATACGTCTCAGCCTTTTAAAGACTCCCCTAGTGGTTAAGATTATTCAATTTAGTGAATCAACAATAATGTAACATACTGTTAAAAATAGTCAATGATTTTTCAGACTATTTTGGATCGGGATGCATTAAATGAGGTGCTTTTTTCACTGTCCAGATGAGCGCAAGGAAGAAACAAGCTAATAATATGATAGAACCAAAAATATAGGGGCTATTCATATTCCAATCAAATAATAAACCTGCCAAAGCGGGTCCAATCATATTCCCAAGGCTCATATAGGCATTATTCAAGCCCGCAGCAAATCCCTGCTCTTTTTCTGCAAGTTTTGAGATGAGTGTATTAACAGCTGGACGAATTAATGTCGTTGCTGTAGAGAAAATTGTTGCTACAACTAATATAAGGGCAAAGCCAGAAACAAATAATATTAAGAAAATAGCAACGGATGCAATAAACAAATTAACTAGTACTACTTTCATTTCACCATAACGATTGAACAGTGGTGTAATAATAAACATTTGTACTACTACTCCAAAAGCACCACCAACAACTAATATAATCGCTATATCTACAGGTGTGTAATTAAACTTTTCTGTCACAAATAATGACAATGTCGTTTGGAAATTTGCAATTCCAAACGAGAACACCAGCATAATTATGAGCATAACAAAATAAGGCATATGTATGGAACGAGCCATTTGCTTCGCCAGATTGTCTTGCTTTTGTTTCTGTTGCGCAGTGTTTGGTTTGGTAGAAGGTAATAAAAAGTAAGATAAAATAGATGCTACAATGGCTGCAGCTCCAGCTGTGAAAAATGGGAAATGTAAGCTTACCTTTGCTAAAAAGCCTCCAATACCAGGTCCGATCATAAAGCCAAGAGACATGGCGGCACCCAACATCCCCATACCTTTCCCGCGTTCTTCATAGGTTGTGACGTCAGCGACAAAAGCCATAATAGGAGGTGCAACAAATGCGGAACCTAGACCACCTAAAAATCTTGCTAAAAAGAGCATCCATACATCTGTAGCAAGGCCAAATCCGATTTGTGCAAGACCTGTTACGATAAGACCGAAAATAATTAAATTTTTTCGACCGTACTGATCTGAAAGATTCCCAGCAATAGGAGAAAATACGAATTGAGCTAAGGCGAACGTTGCGATTAGCATACCTAGAACTTGTCCTGCTGCACCAAATATTTTTAAATACTCTGGCATGACAGGAATAATAATGCCAATACTCCCCATTGCGATAAACATATTAAACATTAAAATATACAAAGCCGCCTTATTGGACTTTTGCTGGGTCATCGAATGAACCCCCTTTTTGTAATCAAATATAGTACAGTCTATCATAAAGAATTATTGCTTGGCTAATAGTTAAGATTATCGTACTGGTTCTATATTTAGAATGGTTTTCCACAAAAGTTTTCATCTGCGTACCTAAGGATGATGAAAGAATACATGTTAGTCATAAAAATTGAGGGAGAAGCACTATAGAATCGAGCAACAACAATCGATGGATTTCTCTTATAAAAGGAGAATTAAAAAATTTGTGAGTCTGTCTGTAATGGTCTATAAATTGTAGCGACTGTTATAGTAGTGGCATCAAAATTATGGAATACAAAAAATACACTTATGACTTATTTATTGTTAATACAATGGATAAAGAAAATATAAATTTATGCAGGTTCGATGAAAAAATATATAGGTAAAGCTTTTCCATAACAGATGATGTGAGCATCTATTAAAATTTAGATAAAATATTTTCTAAATATAATAATACAAACAGTCGATTGAAAATGTTCATATTTAATAGAAAGTTAGATAGGCAGAGAAAAAACTAGCGAATTGGTGTGAAAACCAATTCGCTAGTTTAATTACCGGATACTCATTTTAAATTCTAAAAATAATTCGTTGTATTTCCCTAAATAATCAGGTCCCAAATTTTTGTAGACCTCTAATGTATCGCGTTGTTCTTCAGAAGGATAGTAGCGTTCGTCAGAAACAACTTCTGCGTCCATCAAGTCCATCGCTGCAATATTAGGAGTAGAGTAGCCTACAAAATCGGCATTTTGAGCACCTGATTCAGCACTTAGCATGAAGTTAATAAAGGCGTGGGCACCATCAATATTTTTCGATGTTTTTGGGATGACCATATTATCAAACCATAAGTTTGAGCCTTCCTCAGGTACAGCAAAGTCTAACTCTTCATTTTCATACATCATGTCAGCTGCTTGGCCAGACCATGTAAGGGCAACGGTTGCCTCATTATTGATCATTAACGGTGTAATTTCATCTCCAATGATCGCTTTTACATTTGGTGCGAGTGTGATTAATTTATCAGTAGCTTCACGAAGTTCCTGATCATCTAGTGAATTCAGAGAATAGCCAAGACTGTTTAAGCCCATGCCAATGACTTCACGCGCACCATCTACTAAAAAGACTTTTCGCTTTAAAGAAGGGTCCCATAAATCGTCCCAAGAGGAGAAGTCTAAGTCTCCAACAAGGCTTGGATTGTAGACAATACCTACTGTTCCCCAAAAATAAGGGACAGAATATTTATTGTTATCATCGAATGGTAAATCTAAAAAGTAAGGATCAATATTTTTTAAATTAGGGATTTTCTTCTTATCTAAAGGAATCAATAATTTTTCTTCCTTCATCTTCTCAATCATATATTCAGAAGGGACAGCAATATCGTAAGCTGTTCCGCCTTGTTGAATCTTTGTCATCATAGCTTCATTGGAATCGAATGTTTCATAGATAACATGAATGCCTGTTTCTTTTTCAAATTCTTTTAACAAATCAGGATCAATATATTCTCCCCAGTTAAAGATGGTTAACGTGTCTTTTCCACTTTTACCGCCACCAGCACTTAAGGCATCAGCCGCGTAGAATAAAAGGGCTGAAACGACAAGGATGGCGATGGTAGCTTGAATTAATGACTTCATCGTTGCCCCTCCATTCTTTTACTCGTACGACTAGTAATGAAATAATAACCAACAACAACTAAAACAGTAATAAAGAATACTAAACCAGAAATTGCATTCACCGTTAGAGAAATTCCTGCACGGGCCATTGAATAAATTTCTACGGATAAAGTACTAAAGCCATTACCTGTTACAAAGAATGTCACGGCAAAATCATCTAATGAATACGTAAGGGCAAGGAAGAAGCCTGCAAAAATACCTGGCTGAATATAAGGAAGAATGACACGCATCATAACGTCCTTTTTCGTTGCTCCTAAATCTAATGCTGCATCGATTAATGAGTTATTCATTTCTAGTAGCTTTGGTAAAACCATTAATACAACAATCGGTACACTAAATGCGACATGCGCTAATAAAACAGATGCAAAGCCCAGTTTAATGCCTACCATTGTAAATAAAATTAAGAAACTAGCCCCGATAATAACGTCTGGGCTGACGATTAAGACATTGTTTAAGGATAGTAAAGTATTACGCATTTTAGAATCCTTTACCGTCACAATTCCAATTGCTCCTAGCGTACCAATAATAGTAGAAATGAGAGCAGAAAGTAATGCCACGATGACCGTATTTATTAATATAACAAGAAGACGCGAATCTTCAAAAACAGCTTGATAATGCTCCAAAGTAAAGGATTCAAAATTATTCATGGAGCCGCCACTATTAAACGAGTAAAAGATTAAATAGAAAATTGGAGCATAGAGAACGATAAAAACAATTGTTAAATAGACTTTGGCTGAAGCAGATAGTTTGTTCATCGTACGCGACCTCCTTTATCCTTTTGTCCCGTAATTAGCATGATAATCACCATGAATAAAATTAAGAATACAGCAATAGTGGAACCCATACCCCAATTTTGTGTCACAAGGAATTGCTGTTCAATCGCTGTGCCTAGAGTAATGACACGGTTCCCTGCAATTAAGCGAGTAATCATGAACAGGGATAGGGCAGGGATAAAGACGACTTGAATACCAGATTTAACGCCATCCATTGTCAATGGTAAAACAACACGACGGAAGGTTGTAAAAGCCGAAGCACCTAAATCACGTGCTGCATAAATGAGTGTTGGGTTTAAACGATCTAAAGAATTGAAGATCGGTAAAATCATAAATGGAATAAAGATATAGACCGACACAAAGACAAAGCTAATATCGGTAAAGAGCATTTGCTTTGGATCAAAGCCAAATACTTCGATAAATGCATTAATAGGCCCGTATAACCCAAAGATGCCGATAAAGGCATATGTTTTTAACAAAAGATTAATCCATGAAGGAATAATAATAAGTAGAAGCCAAAGTTGTTTATGCTTTGTCTTCGTTAAAAAATAAGCAGTTGGGTATGAAATTAATAGTGTAAAGAATGTAATTAAAAATGCATACCAAAACGAGCTCAAAGTCATCTTTAAGTAAACCGAAGAAAAGAACGCTTTGTAGTTATCGAGCGTAAAGTTGCCATGTAAATCAAGCAGGGAATAATAAACAACGAGTGCAATTGGCGCGATAACGAACAAGGCAATCCATAACACATATGGAAATAACGCTGGTTTCGATGTTTTAGTTTGCATCTTCATCGTCTCCATACGATTCTAATCGTTTATCAAACTCTTCCTCTGTTTCGTTTAAGCGCATTACGTGAATCGCCTCAGGATCAAAGTCTAAGCCAATCTCAGTCCCTACTTCTGCTTTCTTCAATGAATGGACTAGCCACTCATTACCATCTTTATCATATGTGGATAATTCATAATGTACCCCTCGGAATAATTGTGTATCCACTTTTACCACAAGTTTGCCTTTATCAATTGTTGTCATTTCTAAATCTTCTGGTCGAATGACAATATCTATTTTTTCATTTGGCTTCATCCCTTGGTCAACACATTCAAAAACATTGCCAGCAAATTCAACCTTGAAATCCTCAATCATCACGCCAGGTACAATATTGGATTCACCAATAAAATCAGCAACAAAGCGGTTAATCGGTTCATCATAAATATCCACTGGTGTACCTGATTGCTGAATTTGGCCTTCACTTAAGACAAAAATTTCATCACTCATGGCAAGTGCTTCTTCTTGATCATGTGTAACAAAGACAAATGTTTTGCCAAGACGTTGTTGTAATTCACGTAGCTCATATTGCATTTCTGTACGTAGCTTTAAGTCTAAAGCTGAAAGTGGTTCATCCAGTAAAATTACTTCAGGGTCATTGACAATGGCACGTGCAATCGCGACACGTTGTCGTTGTCCACCAGACATTTCAGATATTTCGCGGTTACCATACCCTGCCAAATTGACAAACTTTAAGGCTTCAGCTACACGCTCTTTTATGTCCTTTTCAGGAAGCTTTTTAATACGTAGGCCAAATGCGACATTTTCAAACACATTTAAATGAGGGAACAGCGCATAATCCTGAAAAACAGTATTAACTTGACGTTCATTGGCAGGAACTGCATTAATCTTTTTATCATGGAAAAATACATTTCCAGTTGTAGGTTCCGTAAATCCTGCAATAATTCGTAAAATGGTTGTTTTACCACAACCTGATGGACCAAGGAGTGTATAAAATTTCCCTTTTTCAAGCTCCAAATTGATATTTTTTAAAACGACGGTGCCGTCGCTATATGACTTTGAAACATTTTCAAAGCGGATAATTGAATTGGTTGTCATGGATGCGCCTCCTTAAGCTATAAATAAGAATCTGTTGCGACAAGTAAAATTTTTGTTTCATCATCATGTGCATTAAAAATCTGATGATGGTCTGTCGCGTCATAATAAAGTGCGTTACCTTCACTTGCGATATACTGTTCATTCCCTAAAACGAGACGAATACGCCCTTTAACTACATAAATAAATGTTTCAGAAAGCGAAGGCTCAAACTGTTTGAACTCGCCATCTGCCGCAAAGGTTAAGAAAATGGGTTCCATCTCTTTTTCATTCGAAGTAGGAATCAGCCATTGAATTTCATATTTTTTTTCTTCATCTGTATAGGTAGATTGATCTTCCTCTGTATAAACAACCTTCTGTTCAGGTGATTCATCATCAAAAAAGTCTTTGGGTCTTGACCCTAATACTTCTAATATTGAAAATAATGTTTCAATTGAAGGTGAGTTTAGATCCCGTTCTAATTGGGAAATATAACCTTTGCTTAAATCTGTACGTTCTCCAAGTTCCTCTTGGGTAAGACCCTTTTTTAAACGAAGCGCTTTAATTTTTGCTCCTATTTGCATCTTTTCCCTCCTAAGAGAAGTTTAGCAATGATAAACTTTTGAAATATGAAGTTTACTTTAACGAAACTTTTAGTTTACTAAAACCATTACAATTATACATAATAAAAAAAAATTTGCAATCGTTTTTCGTGAAAAAAATAGCTATAAAAAGTTAAAAAATGGGGTATAAATGAAAGTGAGAAAAATTTTGAATAGTGTAGAATATTATTGTCAAAAATAGCTTGTAGATAGACAATAACTATAATTCCAGTTGTGGATTTGACGAATTTTTGTCAATCCATTTCAATCATCCAAACGGGCGGAGTTTACTTGTTTGAAAAACTGCGGTTACTCTGCTATCGTAGAAGACGAGTTCGCTAGTGCGAATGGAATATATAAACTACATATTTATTTGGAGGGATTTATTATGGCAGAACGCATGGTAGGTAAACAAGCACCTGACTTTACAATGGAAGCAGTACTTTCAGACAAATCATTTGGTAAAGTATCATTAGAAGATATTAAAGCACAAGATAAATGGACAGTTCTTTTCTTCTATCCAATGGACTTTACATTTGTATGTCCAACTGAAATCACTGCAATGAGCGATCGTTATGACGAGTTCGAAGACTTAGATGCAGAAGTAATCGGTGTTTCTACTGACACAATCCATACACACTTAGCATGGATTAACACAGACCGTACGCAAAATGGTCTTGGTGAATTAAAATACCCATTAGCTGCTGATACAAACCATCAAGTATCTAAAGAATATGGTGTATTAATTGAAGAAGAAGGTATCGCATTACGTGGTTTATTCATCATCAACCCAGAAGGCGAATTAAAATACCAAACAGTATTTGATAACAACATCGGCCGTGATGTTGATGAAACACTACGTGTACTTCAAGCACTACAAACTGGTGGTCTTTGCCCAGCTAACTGGCGTCCAGGCCAAGCAACTCTATAATCTAAATAGAGTCGATTATGCGAAAAATTAAAAGTCCCCACGACAAGCTTGTGGGGACTTTTAAATGAATTTTTGTTTTGGGAAAGAGTTTTTTTACCCCGTTATCTAAATATTTGAAGACAAACGATCTTTTAGAGGAGGATTTTTATGAAACTTCGTGAACAAATGCCTGAATTAGTTGGCGCAACGACTTGGTTAAATGGTGAAGTAACTAAAGCAGAATTAGTAGGCAAAAAACCAACATTAATCCACTTCTGGTCAGTAAGCTGTCATTTATGTAAAGAAGCAATGCCAGATGTGAACAATTTCCGCGATCAATATAAAGATGAATTAAACGTTGTAGCAGTACATATGCCACGTTCTGAGGCAGATACTGATTTAGATACAATTAAAGCAGTAGCAGCAGAGCATGATATTGTGCAACCAATCTTTGTAGACAGTGAAATGAAGCTAACAGATGCTTTTGAAAACCAATATGTTCCAGCATATTTTGTGTTCGATAAAGATGGACAGCTGCGTCATATGCAAGCTGGTGGTAGTGGTATGAAAATGCTAGAAAAGCGTGTAAACCGCGTTTTAGATGAGATGCGTAACGCTGAATAATAATGATATGGTGAAGACGGGGATTGAGATCCTCGTCTTTTTTGTTGTCCACCATTGACAAATTGGCTCTTGTTTTGACAATACATATAGCAGAGAATAGGCTACAATGGTGGTATAGTAGTTTTCGGAGGGATTGTTATGATGAAAAAAGAGTTTGCAGTCATAGGGCTTGGACGTTTTGGAGGCAGTATTGTTCGTGAATTAATGAGTCAGGGCGCACAGGTAATGGCAATTGATCATTCTTCAGAGCGTGTAGATGAGTTTGCTTCCATTGCTACACAAGCTGTTATTGCAGATTCAACCGATGAATCGGTGTTGAATTCATTAGGTATTCGTAATTTTGAGCACGTGATTGTAGCAATTGGGGAAGATATACAAGCAAGTATATTAACAACGATCATTTTGAAGGAAATTGGTGTTGAGCAAATTACAGTAAAGGCTCAAAACGATTACCATGAAAAGGTTTTACGTAAAATTGGCGCAGATTTTGTCGTCCATCCTGAGCGAGATATGGGTATTCGTATTGCTAATAATATGTTGTCGAATACTGTTCTAGATTATTTAGAGCTATCAGATGAACACTCCATTATGGAATTAAAGGCTAATGATGCGATTGCTGGCTATTCCATTATGGATTTAGATATTCGCGCTAAATATGGCATCAACATTGTAGGAATAAAGCGTGGGGCTGATATTATCGTATCTCCACAGGCCAGTGACAAGATTTTATTAGGAGATATTATGCTTGTTATAGGTGCTGATGTTGATATAAATCGCTTTGTTAAAAAGGCCTTGAACGGGTAAGAGCAAATGACGAAACGCAGATGGAGACTTGTTATATTCGCTGGTATTTTATTAGTTGGTGCTTTTATTATGCAAAACAGAGAAAAAAGTGAAGATGAAGCAATTTCTCTTGTTCTAGATCATGCCACAGAAATTGACCACATTGAATTATTCAAAGGAGATCAATCACTATTTCGTGCTACAGGCGAAGAAGCACAAGACTTTATTGAGAAATATCCATTAAGTCATGTAAGGAAGCTTTCCAAAAAGGAAAGAACGATTTTTGAAGAAAAGCCTGTATATCATATCATTTATAAAATGAAGGATAAGCCTCTTTATGAGGTAGAAATATTAAAAGTGGCTATTAGTTCTGAACTTGATGAAGAGTTGCAGCAAATGGTTTTTCGTATGGGTGATGCACAATATTTGATTTATTGGGCAAAAGAGAAAAAGGTACTCGAACAATCAACCAACACGCAACGATTACTTGAACAATACGACCAATAATGCAGGTAGTGATACAGCAATTCATGCTGGTCACTACTTTTTTATTCTATTTTTAAGAAAAAATTGGAAAAATATTTGATTTCATTGAGAGAGTTAGATTAAACTTTGACATAAAGAAGGGGGCTAGATGTAATGAAAATCATGTCAACTAATTGTATAATCGAACAATTACAACCAGAGCATTTTACAGATATACAAAAACTCTACTCTAATAAACAAGTTCGAACTTATCTCGGGGGTGTTCCATCAAACAGCTATATAGAAGCATCTTTTAAAGGCATGCTAGAAGCGCCATTTCCTAATACATATTTATATATTACTTTAAAGGAGACAGGTGAATTTATAGGTCTTGTCTCGATCGATGAATACCATGATAAGGAGTTGTATGAGCTTTCCTATCAATTTTTACCTCAGTTTTGGGGGAGGGGGTTAGCTTTTGAAGTGCTAACGCAGGTAATTCAGGATGGTTTGAATTATCTGAATATAGAATCTATTGTGGCAGAAACACAAACAGCTAACAAGGCATCATGTCGCTTGCTTGAAAAATTAGGAATGAAGAATGTACAGATGTTAGAAAGATTTGGGCAGGAACAAGCTGTCTATGAATTAAGTAAAAATAACGAACCGATAAGACAAATCATTGCCCTATCAGGCGGTGGGTTTTCTCAGCAGACCCCTTCATTTATCGATGAGTACATTTTACGACAAACTCAGAAAAATGAACGAGTTAAAATTTGTTTTATTCCCACAGCAAGTAATGATGCACAAGGGTATATCGAGAAGTTTTATGCAGCATTCCATCATTGTGAAGCAACCCATATTTTGCAAAAAGATATGCGTGATAGAAGCATTCGAGAAAAATTATTAGCGCAGCATATTATCTATGTGGGTGGTGGGAATACAGGTTATCTTCTTGAAAAGTGGCGAGAATATGGTTTTGATGAATTGTTAAAGGAAGCTTATCAAAAAGGGATTATATTAGCTGGCATCAGTGCTGGGGCAATGTGCTGGTTTGAAAAATGCTTTAGTGAAAATACTTATGATGATTTCGAGGAATGGAATGGCTTAGGGCTATTACCAGGTACCTATTGTCCTCATTATAATGATCAGGAGAGAAGGTATGCATTTGATCGCTGGATAGAAAATCATCCCACATTACAAGAATACACACTCATAGATACTGAGACACTTCATTTTAGGAATGAAAGGTTAGTAGCTAAAATTCAAAGCTATTAGAAGGGATGAAGAAAGTATGAGAATTCCAGCAAAACTAACACTGGGTGATGAGATTCGTGTTATTGCTCCAAGTAGAAGTGCCCAAGTTTTAAAAGTAGAGATGGTTGAACAAACGAAGATCATATTGGAAAGATTAGGGTTTCACGTATCATTTGGTGCCCACATTTTTGAATGTGATTTGCAGCACTCTTCCTCCATCATGCACCGTGTTGCGGATATACATGAAGCTTTTCGGGATCCACAAGTGAAGGCGATACTAACGGTGATTGGTGGATACAACTGTAATGAAGTTTTACCTTATTTAGATTATCAAATGATTGCTGAAAATCCGAAGATACTTTGTGGGTTTAGTGATATCACGGCCCTAGCTACAGCTATTACTACAAAATGCGATTTTATCACTTATTCAGGGCCACATTTTTCTAGCTTTCGTATGGTGCAAGCACAAAAATATCAGCTTTCCTATTTTCAAAAATGTTTAATGGAGAAGAATCCATTTTCTCTAGTTGCGTCTAGTATTTGGAGTGATGATGCATGGTATATTGATCAGGAAAATCGTCATTTTGAGGCAGCCAGCTGGAAGGTCTATTCGGAAGGCGCAGTGAGTGGGCAGCTTTATGGTGGTAATTTATGTACGTTAAATTTATTGCAAGGAACAGCTTACATGCCTGATTTATCGAATTGTATTTTATTTTTAGAGGATGATGAGCTTGTGAATCCTGCCATTTTTGCACGTGATCTCACGTCACTATTGCAAGCAACGACTACAATTAAAGGATTGGCAATAGGTCGATTTCAACGAGCTTCTGCGATGACAGAAGAACAATTACATTTTATTTTAGACAAGCATCCACTATTAAAAGCTATCCCTGTATTATATGATGTGGATTTTGGTCATACACAGCCGATTTTTACATTCCCTATCGGTGGCAATGTCCATATAAATACAAAAGAATTGAGGATTCAGGTGACTATATTTTAGAAGGAGAGCGTGTTCAACATGATCATACGAGAAGCAACCCGACATGACAGTGAACGAATTATAGCTGTTATGACAAATGCAGAGGCATCAAATTCTATGTTATTTGGACCAGGTGAGCGCAATTTAGCACCTAAGCCATTTGGGGAGTATATAGACAAGCTATATCATAGTCACCACTCAGCTTTGTTCGTAGCTGAAATGGATGAGCAGGTTGTGGCGTACTTAATTGTACAAGGCAATGAGCCGAAAAGAATTGCTCACCGTGCTTATCTTGTCATAGGCATACATAGTGACTATAGAGGAAGAAAAATTGGAACGGCTTTATTTCAACACGTAGAAAATTGGGCAATGGAGAATGGTGTACATCGTCTAGAATTAACCGTCATGGAAAATAATGAGGCTGGTGTTGCTTTGTATAAGAAAATGGGCTTTGATATTGAGGGAACGAAGCGGGCTTCTCTGTATGTAGATGGACAATATATTAATGAATACTATATGTCAAAACTATTGATTGGGAAAGGAACTAACGTATGACTACAAAAGTAAACATCGGCATTTATTCACCGTCCTCCCCAGCAACGGTGACGGCTTTGGAACGATATGAACGTGCTAAAGCATTTCTCGAGAATAAAAATTTTCGAATCGTGACAGGTTCTCTAACTGGTAAATCCGATTATTATCGTTCAGGTTCGCCAAAAGAAAGAGCAGAAGAATTGAATGAGTTATTACGCAATCCAAATGTGGATATGATTATGTCTACAATAGGAGGCACCAATGCCAATAGCATGCTACCTTATATTGATTATGAGGCTTTTCGTCAACATCCCAAAATGGTCGTAGGTTATTCGGATGCAACGGCCGTTCTACTGGCACTTTATGCAAAGACGGGTATCTCAACTTTTTATGGTCCAGCCCTTGTACCATCCTTTGGTGAGTTTGAACCATTAGTAAATGATACCTTCAAATTTTTTGAGCATTATTTCTTTAAACCCCAAGCATTACCTTACGAAATTCCAATGCCTTCTTATTGGTCGGATGAACCTGTTAATTGGCTTGAGAAGACAGTGGATAAAAAACTCCAAAAGAATGAATGGTTAGCGATTCAGGGTGGGGTTGCTGAAGGAAGGTTAATTGGTGGGAATGCCAATGCCATGTATGGATTTATTGGTACGCCGTATTTCCCTAAAATTGTGGAAGGTGATATTTTATTAGTGGAGGACTGCTTAAAAAATGCTGCTGTTGTTGAAAAGAATTTTGCAATGCTAAAATTGCATGGTGTCTTTGACAAAGTTAGTGGGATTATTTTGGGGAAACATGAATGCTACGATGATTTAGGAACGGGTCGACAGCCATATGATATTCTACTTGAACAATTGGATGGAATAATGATTCCTATATTAGCAGAGGTGGATATTTGTCATACACATCCTATGCATCCAATTGCGATAGGCAAACGAGTAAGGATAGATGCCACAGCTAAGAAGATATACTGTTTGGAAAGATGGTTGTAATGATAAAGCCTTGCAAATCGTAGCAAGGCTTTATTTTCTAGAGGTTCCTATAATCATCATCAGTGATAGCGTACATTTTTACATTTTGGTATTGTCCCTTAACAAGCATACTTTTCCGTAATAGCCCTTCAAACTGCATACCTGACTTCTCCATAACCTTTTGGGACCCAATATTTTCTTCAAAGCATCGTGCTTGGATACGTACTAAATCTAATTCATTAAAACCGAAGTCAATGAGCTTTTTAGTTGCTTCTGTTGTGAACCCCTTATTCCAAAAATCCTCAGAAAGAACATAGCCAATTTCCGCGTATTTATGGGTATCATTAATCTTCACAAAATCAATCGTTCCAATAATTGTGCCTGCATATTCAATACCCCATAACATCAGATTGCCTTGCTGATAACCATCAAATATTAATGCCATAAAAGCCTTTGTGTTCTCTAAGCTAGTGTGTGCTTGCCATGTCACATAACGCGCCACATTTTCACGGGAAGAGTAGTGAAACATTGCTTCTAAATCCTTATGTGTAATAGGTCTTAATAGTAACCTCTCCGTTTTCATAATTGGTATGTTACTCATGATTTACCTCCTTTAACAAATAGTATATAAAAAATCGACCCATAATAATGAATTAGGTCGACTTTTTTATTTATTCATTTGTGTAGCACTATTATTAAAAATTTCACCTTCACATTATGGATAGCGCTTATCTGTTGCTGAGGAATCCTTAGTTTTGGTTTTATGTTTTTCATCTTTTACTTTTTCATTCAATTCTTCGACAGGTATTGGATCTACTGTTTTCATGTCCTCGTGTTTATCAAAAATGCTTTCTTTATCTGTATCCAATACATCAGGGTTATTCGTATTACGTGTTTTTGCCTGTTTTTTATCATTCATTCACTATCACCTCTTACTATTAACTTTCACTTTTTTACTAGAGTGTAAACATTTTATTTTGAGTGATAGTGTAAGCTAATTGTTTGTTGTCAGCGCCAAACCATAAGTACATAGCTTTTACTTGAATGATAAAGAGTGTAGTGAAACAGAGATGGCTATCATTCCTACCATTTTTCTTAGGAAGAAATAGTGGTCTTTCCCTGAAGTGCACGTTCTTCCATAGCTATATCAAACTCTTTTTCAGATTTTGACACGACAACACAAGCTACACCATTACCAATTAAATTAGTTACAGCACGAGCCTCAGACATAAAGCGATCTACACCGATTAACAGTGCTATTCCTTCCACTGGTATCATTGGGAAGGCAGCCAAAGTTGCTGCTAATGTAATAAAACCTGAGCCTGTTACACCTGCTGCACCTTTAGAAGTAATCATTAAAATTCCGAGCAGTGTAATGATTTGAATCCAAGTTAGCTCCATTCCATATGCTTGTGCGATAAACAATGCAGCCATGGACAGGTAGATGGAAGTCCCATCTAGATTGAAGGAGTACCCAGTAGGAATGACTAAACCTACAACCTGCTTCGAGCAACCATAGTTCTCAAGCTTTCGCATCATAGATGGCAGAGCTGATTCAGAAGAGGAAGTCCCAATTACTAAGAAAATCTCATCTTTGATATAAGCGATAAATTTAAAGATGTTGAATCCAAAGAACTTTGCAATGGCACCTAAAATAAAGACAACAAATAAAAACATTGTTATATATACAGCAGCCATTAATAAACCTAGATTACCTAAAGATTTTAAACCAAAATTCCCAATTGTATAGGCCATTGCACCAAAAGCTCCGATTGGTGATATTTTCATAACCATACTTACAATCTTGAAGAATATCTCTGCTACTTGCTCAAAGAATGTGATGACTGGTTTTGCGGGTGCGCCTATTGAGGCAGCTGCTAAGCCAAATAAAACAGCAGAGAATAGGACTGGTAATAATTGACCTGTTGCCAATGCACCAACTACATTTTCTGGAATAATACTATAAATGAAGGCACCCAAGCCCTGCTCAGATTCAGCTGCAGCAGTTGTATATTTTGAAATATCAGCATCAGATGCACCTGATGTATCCAAGCCTGTACCAGGACTTACGATTAAAGCAACAGCAATTCCGATTGCTAATGCAATTGTGGAAACTATTTCGAAGTAAAGCAATGCCTTTCCTCCGATTTTCCCGACCTTTTTCATATCTCCCATACTGCCGATTCCAATAACGACTGTTAGGAAAATTATAGGGGCAATTAACATTTTAATTAATTTGATGAATAGGTCTGCTAAGATTTTCAAGCTGGCACCGAACTCGGGAAAAATGGCTCCAACAATAATCCCAAGAATGATAGCCACTATAACCTGAACAGTCAAATTTTTCAGTAACTTCATTTTTTGCTACCTCTTTTCTAAATTTTCTCTTTGATATCGCTTTCACTAAAAGTATCATAGCGAATATTTCTTAAAAAAAGAGATTTAGAAAATAAGAAACATATCGTTCATTAAGTACATTTACTTACAATTACATATAAATATAGTAATATCAATAACTCTCCCTGTTATGGTACGCTATAGTTCATTAATTATTGTTATAATACAAAAACATAGAGTGATAATTAAGTTCTTTTTAAATTATCAATTTATAATATTGTTCATTAAATTCAATATTTTCTGCTACTTATATAGACTAAAGGTGTTGTCAAAAGATTTTTTTGCAGATAATCTTAAAACTAAATATGTGTGCCAGTGATTATGAGAATGCAAATTTGAAAGGACGGAATTTTTTAATGATGAAAATGCCTGTGAACGGCAAAATACTGTTAGTGACATTTTTAATCATTGCACTCTCCTTTTTACTAGGTGGTATTTTTTTACTCGGTAACCTATTATCTGAACAGGAAAGAGATTTTGGACAGCGGGCAATGCTTGTGGCAAGAACTGTATCAAATGTACCAGAGCTTAGTGTGCATTTGGAAAATGACAATATTAAAGAATCTGCAAAAAGTATTAATAAAATTGTAGATGGCATTAGAGTGATTCATAAGGCCGAGTATATTGTTGTAATGAATATGGAACGTATTAAACTATCACACCCAGTAAGTAAGGAAATAGGAAAACGCAGTGAGTCGCAGGATTTAAACGCCGCATTTAGTGAACATTATTATGTATCAAAGGCACGTGGAGAATCGGGTGTTATGATAAGAGCTTTCGTGCCAATTATTAATGATAAAAGAGAACAAGTGGGCATTGTAGTAGTTGGCTATTCATTACCAGATTTTATGGAAATGTTACAAAGTTATGAGCGAGAAATTATGATAACTATTGTTATATCGCTGATTTTCAGTATTTTCGGTGCCTATACACTTGGACGACATATAAAAAAACAAATGTTTGGGCTTGAACCTCATGAAATTGCAAAAATGTATGTGGAAAGAACAGAAACCTTTAATGCTATGCATGAGGGAATAATAGCGGTTGATAAGGAAATGAATATCACCATTTTTAATGAAAAAGCGGCCGATATTTTAGGTGTTACTAGGAAAATAGAGGACTGTATTGGACAAAAGATTTATGACGTTTTGCCTGATACCCGTCTGCCTGAAATTGTTGAAACAGCAACACCTGTTTATGATCAAGAGCTTTACATTAATCATCATAGTATCTTAAGTAATCGTGTACCTATTATTGTGAATGGAGAGCTAGTTGGTGCAGTTGCTATGTTTAAAGATTTAACAGCTGTGAAAAAGCTTGCGGAGGAAGTAACAGGTGTAAAGGCCTTTGTTCAAGCATTACGTGTGCAAACCCATGAGCATAAAAATAAGATTCATACAATTGCAGGACTACTGCAATTAGGACATACAAAGCAGGCACTTGAATATGTTACTGTCACTACTGAAAATGAAGCCTCATTGACGAAGTTTTTAAATGAACGCTTTCATAATGAAAATATTTCAGGTTTGTTATTAAGTAAAGTAAGCTATGGAAAAGAACTGGGCATCGAGGTTGAGATTGATCGGAAAAGTCATTTTAAACGCTTTCCACCTCTATTAGATCATCATGATTTTGTTGTGTTGTTTGGCAATTTAATTGAAAATGCTTTTGAGGCTTTAAATGTCCTTTCGAAGGAAGATAAATATGTAGCCATCTCTGTAGACGAGCATGATGGCGTCTTAGCGATTGCAGTTACCGATAATGGAATTGGCATGACCAAAGAGGTGCAGGAGCGTATGTTTGAAAATGGATTTTCGTCCAAGGCTAGTGAAAATCGGGGCATTGGCTTGCATTTAGTCTATGAAATTGTAAGAAAAGGCAATGGAGATATTGAAGTAACAAGTGAATTTATGAAAGGGACAAGTTTCTTAATTTTATTTGAGTTAGGAGAAGTATAGATGGATGTAATAAATGTCTTATTGATTGAAGATGATCCAATGGTACGAGAAGTGAACAGACAATTTATTGAGGAAATCAAAGGTTTTTCATTAGTTGGCTATGCTAGCAATGGAATTGAGGGAATTCAAAAAATTAAACAATTAACCCCAGAGCTTGTCTTTATGGACATTTTTATGCCAGAGCAGGATGGCATTATTACGTTAGGGAAAATACGAGAAGAGCATCTTCATGTTGATGTTATTGCTGTAACAGCTGCGAATGATATGCCCACTGTGCAGCGAATATTACACTTAGGTGTCTATGATTATATAATGAAGCCCTTTACGTTTGAGCGGATTGAGCAGACTTTAAAAAATTATCAAAGCTATAGAAGGAAAATAAGCGGCATGCAAGATTTAACTCAGCATGATGTCGATCATTTAATGCAACAGCGTCTTCCTGAACAAATTGTAGTAGAAACAACAGGAATGGATGCCATTCTTATAGAAGAACTCCCAAAAGGGTTTAATCGAGCTACCTTAGATAAGGTACTTGCATATATAAAAAAAAGTGGCGAGGCAGTATCAGCTGAGGAGGTATCAGCTTATATAGGTACAGCACGTGTTACAGCTAGACGCTATCTAGACTTTTTAGAAAAGCAGAAACTATTAAAAGTAGATATACAATATGGAAACGTAGGACGTCCTATTCATCGTTATTATATTTAATGATTAGTTACCTAAAATTTTTAGCCGAAATAGTAAAGTTTAGGGGGCGTTCTAAAAGCTTTATTTACGAGAATGCAAGAAGCTCCAAATCCCGATACATAAAAGGCAGTAGGTAAATTTGAATATCATGGCGTAGAGAGGAGCTTCCTTATTGAGGTATGCTTTAAAATGATTATTTTTATTGAATATGGACATTTTTATTTCTCTAATATATAAGGGAAATGAAAATGTCTTTTTGGGGTGATGGGATAGGAATAGGCAGGTGAGGAAAATTGTTCGATTGTTTGTTGATTAGTATGAATAGTAGTACTTTACTTTGACAATACATATAGCAAAGATACATTACAATATGGAAATAGTCAGTTACCTAAAAAATAAATTGATTTAGGTAATAGAAGTATTAAGTTAGCTCATGGGAAGTAGGTTAGGCATATGTTTAACGTCCGAAAAGAGACATTATTGAAATTTTTAAAGATTCTATTTCCAATATTACTTTTGGTGGTAGCTATTTATGAAATCCAACAGTCAGTGAGTGGAATAGATGTTCATTTACTAAAAGAAGAAGTGAACGAGCTTCAGCTATGGGAGCTTTTATTGATTTTCCTAATCACCTTTTTCGCAATTACACCAATGATTTTTTATGATGTTATTTTAGCAAATATATTAGGTATCAACATCAATAAACGTAATTTGCTCAATCATTCATTTATCGTAAATACTTTTTCAAACCTTATTGGCTTTGGAGGGTTAGTTGGTATATTCTTACGTGATTATTTTTATTCCAAATATAAAGACGATAAGGAAGGTATGTTAAGAAATATTGCTTCGGTCACCCTGTTCTATTTAACAGGGATTTCTTTGTTAACGTGGATTATGTATATATTCTTTTGGGATTTCTCGTTGCTAAAAGAAGAACGGTGGTTATCGATTGCAGTTGTTCTTGTCAGCCTATATGTACCAGCTTTTTGGGCGATGTATATGATTCGATATAAAAAGGAAAGCTCTTTAAAACCAAAAATATCACTTCAATTGATGGTTACTTCAATAGCTGAGTGGCTTGCTGTATTTTTCGTAATCTGGGCTTTAACGCTTATTTTAAAGATTCCAATAGAATTATCCACATTAATTCCTATATTTTTAATTGCTTCTAGTGCAGGAATAGTCAGCATGATACCTGGCGGAGTTGGCTCCTTTGATCTCGTTTTTTTGTGGGGAACACAAAGTATAGGAATTGCTGATGAAAAAGTGTTGTTTCTATTAATTCTGTACCGTGTTGGGTATTTTGTTTTACCATTTTTTGTTTCCGCTCTCTTATTTATTAAAGAATATTGGATGCGATGGAATCAATCATGGGATGACTTACCAAATATTATTTTTCAGAAACTAAGCCATATGCTATTAACAATTTTGGTGTTTATTTCTGGCATTATTTTATTACTATCTGCAGCTTTGCCAGGGGTGCTAAGTCGTCTAAAAATTGCTCAGGAATTTTTATCCTCACCCATTATGAATGTATCCCATCAATTGACCGTGGCAGCGGGCTTTATATTGTTAGGATTATGTAGGGGAATCAAATACAAAGTAAAAAGGGCATACCAGCTCGCGATTGTTGTGCTAAGTAGTTCAGCGCTATTTTCAATTTTTAAGGGTTTTGATTATGAGGAAGCCATTTTTTTAGTCATTGTCGCAGTGTTATTAATGGTGTCCAAAAAGCAGTTTTATCGAGAAAGTTATGTTTTGACGTGGGGGATTGTCATAATTGATCTTGCTGTAGTAACAATTATTACAGCTATGTATGTGGTAATTGGCTATGTCAATTTACCCTCTGCTAAAATTCATTTTCCTAGTGCCCTACAAGACTATATGATAACTGATTATCAGGACCTCTTTAATAGTGCGATTATCGGTATTCTGATCGCCATTGTTATTTTTTATATAGGCTATTTTATACGTACACCTAAGAAAATGGTAAAGCTTTTATCTAAAGAGCAGGAGGAAGCTATTAAAGATCATTTGAAGTCCTATGAAGGAACGGAGTATTCCCATTTGATTTTTTTGCATGATAAATTTGTACATTGGAATGAAAAAGGAACTGTTTTATTCTCTTATCAAATTTATGCAGATAAGATTATCGTTCTTGGAGATCCAGTTGGTAATGAATCTGATTTTTTATCTGCTATCCAGGAATTTTTGGAATTGGCTGATCGGCATGGCTACACTCCTGTCTTTTATGAAATTAACAATAAAATTTTCTCTGCATTACACGAGTATGGATATAGTTTCTTTAAGCTTGGCGAGGAAGCCTTTGTAGATTTAGAGAAATTTACATTCACGGGTAAAGAAATGAAGGGCAGTCGATCAATAAAAAATAAGTTTGAAAGAGAAAATTATATTGTGGAAATACTGAGTCCTCCGTATTCTCAGGAAGTCATGAAGGAATTGAAAGAGGTATCAACAAAATGGTTGCAGGGAAGGGCGGAGAAAGGTTTTTCGCTTGGTTTTTTTGATGAACACTATTTAAGCACTTCCAATATTGCTGTTTTACGTGGCACGCAAGGAACGTTCGGCTTTGCTAGTATTATGCCTATGTATGATCAAGGAGAAAGGATTTCAGTAGATCTGATGCGTTTTAAGCCAGGATCACCATCTGGAACAATGGATTTCATTTTCTTATCACTATTTGAATGGGCAAAATCAGAAGGCTATCGTGTCTTTAATATGGGGATGTCGCCTTTATCCAATGTCGGACAGTCTAGATATTCCTTTTTAAGTGAAAAAATAGCTGCACAAATCTTTCTACACGGACAGCATTTTTATCATTTTAAAGGGTTAAAAAACTTCAAGTTAAAATATGCAGATTTTTGGGTACCCAAATATGTAGCCTATCGGAAAAAATCTTCATTACCATTCACGATGGCACAAATCACGTTATTAATCGGGCAAAAGAGGAAAAAGTAAGTCATGTAAACTTTATAATTTTTAGCGCGGTATTGAAGCAAGTAAAGCACAAAAGAATTATTCTCTAGAAATGGATAGAGACTAAAAAGCCCTGCATAAAGCAGGGCTTTTTAGCGTCTAAAATATAAAAGCTAAATTTTAATTATTTTTGATCAACAGCAATCATCTCTTATACGAAGTCTTCACTTTTTTTCTAGCGTTTCAACATCCATAGGCTCAGCAGTAGGTTTACCAGCTTTTAATAAGACTTTACTGCCCAGAAGGAAAAATCCTTGGATGAAGAGTAATAATCCTGTACCGATGAGTAGCCACTCAATAGCAATAATATCAGCTATTGGCCCAAAAATTAGCATTCCTAAAGGCATCATAGAGGTAGATATCATACTAAGAATGCCAAATACTCTTCCCATATAATCACTATCCACTTTTTCTTGTAATAACACCGTTGCGGGTGTGTTAAAGATTGGCATAGCTATTCCAGTAACTGTCATGATCATGAGATACAGCCAAAAAACAGGTATGACTCCTAGAGCCATGGTACAAAGACCAAATAATAAAGCAGATAATGTCATCGTATGCACTTTATTTTTAAAGCCACCCCATGTTGCGATTGCGATACCACCGATTAACATCCCAATGGCAAAGGCCATTTCGATGGCAGTCAAACGCCATACATCATTGCCAAAAGTTCGTGTAACTTGTAAAGGCGTTAAAAAGGCAGCAGGTGCAGCAAGCAGCATGAAAAAGGCAAAGAACAAGAATAATTGTTTCAAGAAAGCATGCTCTTTAATATAGATGAAGCCTTGTTTCATATCACTAAAATAGCCTGTTGTTTGTGGCTGATTAGCTTTTGCATGTGCAGGGATATGCAGAAATAATAAGAAGATAGCGATGGCAATAGCCGCTGTTGTCACATCAATAAAGAAAATGGATTCAATAGAAGCCATCGTTAATAATGCACCACTTGCCATAGGTGCAAGAATCATGATGAAAGCTTGAATACTGCTATTTACACCATTGACCTTCATTAAATGCTCTTCAGGCACAAATTGTGGCAAAATTGCGCCTACTGCTGGTGTTTGAATACCTGCACCAACTGCACGTACGGCTGATATAACAAATAGTAGCCAGAGCTCATCATAGCCGATTAAAAATAAAATAGCTAAAATTAGGGTAGATAAGGCAATCATTCCATCTGCTAAAATAATAAGCCATTTACGGTTATAGCGATCTGCCCACACACCAGCAATAGGTGCTAAAAAGAAGGTTGGTAAAAAGCCGCAAATGATCGCGATGGTCATCATGCTGCCTGATTGTGTTGTAAGTGTGATGTACCATGTAATGGCATATTGCACAAGAGCAGAGCCAAAAAGTGAAATCGTTTGACTACTTAAAAAAAGTATTGTATTACGTTTCCAATGTTCCAATTTCGTCATCCCTTTCTAACAGAAGTGCCTGTGTGGAAAGTAAAAGACAACACAAAAAAAGAGGGAGTAGAAGTCCCCTCTTTTCCAGTATTCCTAAAACAGACTAGACCTAATTCCATTTCCCTTGCACAGCAGGCAAAGTATATACATATTTAATTAGTAAGGTGAAATCGTAGTCTAATTGAAGCTGTCATTTGGAATACCCTCCGTTCTATATAAGTTGTGTTGATTGTAGCATAAAGTTCATCTATGCGTAAAGAATGAATTAAGCAAAAATTAGGTTGAATTTAAAAATATGGAAATTGTAAAATCAATCTAAAGGAAAAGTACTATTCATCTTATCGCCTTGTCAGTAGTTTTTTAGGGTTAGTATTCATATTTTGAAACTAACGGGAACGTTTGTTAGACGTGAAACTTATTATCTATTGCATTGATCGCGATAAAGTTGCTTCAGAGACGTGCATATAGCGAGTACTTGTCATATACTAAAATAGAAAAATAGCAAATGGAGGAAATATGAGAAAGAAAAATAGTAAATGGAAGATCCTAACTTTAGTCGCGATGATTTTTGTGTTATGCCTATCGACCATCCCAACAAAGCCTGCCATGGCAAGCACGACACAGCCAAAAAGGGAGATGAGGGCTGTCTGGATTTCAACCGTTCTTAATCTTGATATGAAAGCAGGTATGACGAAGGAGCAGTACACGGCTTGGACACGCCAAACTTTGGATCAATTAAAAGCCAATAAATTCAATACTGTTATTTATCAAGTAAGACCAACAAATGATGCAATGTATGTCTCTGATCTAGTGCCATGGTCATCTTACATAACAGGCAAAAAGCAAGGCACAAATCCAGGCTACGATCCTCTTGCGATCATGATAGAGGAAAGTCATAAACGGGGTATGGAGCTGCATGCATGGATGAATCCGTATCGTGTAACAATGTCTGGACAAAAACTGACAGACCTTGCTGCTGATAATGTGGCTAGAACACATCCAAACTGGGTTATCAAATACGGTAAGCAATATTATTTAAATCCTGGTTTACCAGAAGTACAAGACTATTTAGTTGAAGTAGTAAGAGAGCTGGTAGCCAATTATGATATTGACGCAGTGCATATGGATGATTATTTTTATCCATATAAAATTGCTAATGAAGTTTTTCCAGATCAAGCAACTTTTAAAAATTATGGTGCTTCCTTTAAAAAGGTGGAGGATTGGCGACGAGATAATGTCAACCGTCTTGTAGAAAATCTTTACACGGCCATTAAAGACACAAAGCCATATGTTCAATTTGGTATTTCACCATTTGGTGTATGGCGCAATAAATCGCTAGATAAAACAGGCAGCGATACAAGGGCTGGTGTTAATAATTACGATGATTTATATGCAGACGTCAGAACATGGATTCAAAATGGCACAATTGATTACATTACACCACAAATTTATTGGTCAAGAACATTAACTGTTGCGAAATATGGAACGCTGCTAGATTGGTGGAGCCATGAAGTGCAAACCTACGCAACAACACACCCTGTGCATCTTTACATTGGGCTTGCTGATTACAAAGTTGGCAATGATAGTGATGCAGCATGGAAAAATAAAATGGAGCTACCAAGTCAAATACTAGCGAATCGTTCGGAAAAGGTAGCGGCTGAGGGGCAAATGCATTTCTCCTTAAGAAGCTTTCAAAACAATAAACTAGGCTATGCAACGATTGTTAGTCAACAATTATATAATTACACAGCACTGACACCAGAAACAACTTGGGATGATGACACAGTGCCGAACGTGCCGACTTTTGTGCAAGTGACAAAGGAAGCGGCAGGTCGCAAGATAGAGATTATAGACGAAAATGAAAGACAACCACGCAAGTATGTCATTTATCGTTTTTCAGGAAACAAAGAAGGCTCTTATGATGACCCTCGAAATATAGTGGATGTTGTTTATAATATGGATGGCCTCACTAAATTTGTGGACAAGTCAGCTCTTGCTAAGCATAGCTATACATATGGCATTAAGGCCGTATCAAATACAGGTGTGGAAAGCAAGGAAGTTTTTGTAGTAATAGAAAATCAATAAAAAGCTTAGAAAACAAAACAACCACTCATGCAAAGATTGCATGAGTGGTTGTTTTTTTATTAATTTTCTTCAATATCTTTACGGTTTTTCTTTAACATTTTAGATAGCATTTCATAAACAATTGGTACAACAACGAGTGTTAATAGGGTAGAAGATAATAAACCGCCAATTACAGTAATAGCTAAGTCTTTGGAAATTAATCCACTACCGCCAGTACCAAGCGCCATTGGTATCATAGCACCAATTGTAGCGATGGCTGTCATCAGGATAGGACGTAAACGTGTTGCTCCTGCTTCAAGGATCGCCTCACGCATGGCAAGACCATCATGTTCCATATGAATGATACGGTCAACTAATACGATGGCATTTGTTACGACGATACCAATCAACATCAATAGACCCATCATGACAGATACAGAAATAGTTTGCCCTGTAACGAATAATCCAATGAATGCACCAATTACTGCGAATGGTAGTGAGAAAAGAATAGCGAATGGAGCTAAACCTTCTCCGAATGTTACCACTAGAATGAAGTAAACAATGGCAATGGCTGCTAACATCGCAATACCAAGCTTAGTGAATGTTTCTTGCATATCTGCAGCAACACCAGCAACACCAAGTGTTACACCTTTTTGTAAATCTAATTTATCAATTTTTTTATCAGCAGCAGTAGTGGCTTTTGAAATATCGTCACCAATAATCGTACCAGATACTGTTGCGAAATATTCACCTTTTGAACGAGATAATGAGTTAAGTGTTGTACCTTCCTCAACATCTACTAATTCTCCGATTGTCATTGTTGTACCCAATGCTGTTTTAATTTCAGTGGCTAAGACATCATCAAGTGTAGTCGCAGCTGCTTTAGCATCGCGTTGAACGATAACATCGATATCTTTACCATCGTTTTTCACGGTAGTTAATACTTCTTGTGATGTATTTGAATTTAATGCCATCACAATTTGAGCTGTTGTTAACCCGTATTGAAGGACATTTTTTTGTTCAACTTTTAGCACATTCTCTACATATGGATCTTCATTATCAGATTTAATATCTTCTAAGCCATCCACTTCTTTTAGAGCACCCTCTACTTGTTTCACAGCATCTCGAAGTTTATCTAAATCATCACTATACAGTGTATAGCTGACTTCGTTTGATGACATCGACATAGAAGTGAAGTTTTGAGACTTCCATTCTCCTGATTGCCCGATGTTAAATACATAGTCTTCTACCTCTTCACGAGCTTTAGGGAAGTCTTCCATATCCGGATCAAAGATAAGATACATTAAGGCACCGCCAGCACCTCCACCCATCATCATTGCTGATGGATCGACATTCTTCGCATCTGTAATGGAAACTTGTAAAATATCAACATCTTTACGTTTCATTAATTCTTTTTCTACTTTTTCAACATTAGCTGCCGTTTCGTCAGCCAGTTCTCCCGTTGCAGGCGTATACGTTAAGTACATAACTTTTTCTTCTTGTGAGCCCATAAAACTAAAACCAATAAGTGGTGTTAATGCAAGAGAACCAACAAGTAAAAGAATCGCAAGGACAGATGTAATAATTTTGTGATTTAATACTTTTTCTAAGACACCTTTGTACCAGATAGCAAGTTTACCAACTTCTTTATGTTGGCTTTCAGTTTTCTCACCGTATAACTTTTTACGGAATAAGAAATGAGATAAAGCAGGTACGATTGTGATCGCAACTAATAATGATGCACCTAATGCAAATGTCATTGTAAGGGCAAATGGCATGAATAATTCGCCTACCATACCACCTACGAAAATAAGAGGAGCGAATACAGCGACCGTTACCAATGTTGAAGAAAGAATTGGTTTGAACATTTCAATTGTTGCTTCACGAATTAGGGCACGACCTGTAAGTTTTTCTTGTTTTAAGTGAATTCGTCGGTAAATATTTTCTACAACTACGATTGAGTCATCGATAACACGACCGATTGCGACGGTAATCGCGCCGAGGGTCATGATGTTTAATGTGATATCCATCCAGTTTAGTAGGAGTAATGCCATGAAGATAGAAACTGGGATAGAAATAATTGAGATAATCGTTGATTTGAAATCACGTAAGAATAGTAAAATGATTAATACGGCAATTGCGCCACCAAAGACTGCTTTTTCGATCATTGTAAATACAGAATCTTCAATTGGGGCACCTTGATCAAGAGAGATCTCTACGTTTAAGCCGTCTAATCGTTTTTCCTCATCCTTCATAAGGTCTTTTACGGCATTAACAACTGTCACCGTATTAGCATCTTGGCCTTTTACGATTTGAATAGCAATGGCATCTTGACCATTTGTACGTGAAACAGATTGCACTTTACCTTCTACTTCAATTTTTGCAATATCACCTAGACGAACGAAAGGTGAAGGATTTGTAGCTGAAGGTGTAACTGGAATTAATAAGTCTTTTAGTTCATCCACTGATTTTACCTTACCGTCTACTGAAACTGCTTGTTCCCCGACAGTAAATTGATATAAACCAAGTGACAGTGACATATCACTTGCCTGAATCATTTGTTTAACAGTATCCTCTGTTAAACCAAGTGCTGCCATTTTTTCTTCATCATATTTAAACGATACTTGTTCAATATGCTGACCTGTGATGGTAGCGGATGCCACACCATCAATTTTTTCGATTTTAGGCAGTAAAACATCTTCAACTGTTGAAGTTAAATCAACAATATCTTCCTTAGAGCTACTTACAGATAAAGCGACTACAGGCATCATGTTCATGCTGATTGCCATAATAGTAGGCTCTTGAGCACCTTCAGGTAGTTTAAGATTATCTAAAGCTGCTTCTAATTGTCGTTTTTTCTCATCCATATCAATTCCATAGTCGTATTCCACTTGAACTTGTGCTACGTTGGAAGAGGATGTTGAGTAAACAGCCTTCACATCTTCTAAACTTTCTATGGATTTTTCGAACGGAATGGACAGATCATTCATGACTTGTTCAGGCGTTGCGCCAGGATATACACCCATGACAATTAAATACGGGATCGAAATATCTGGTATCGATTCCATTTTCATCCTTGTACCCGAATAAATACCAGAGACAGTGATGATAATTGTTAATAACCACACTGCCAATTTGTTCTTTAATACGAAATTAACTAAACCTTTCACCTTCACACCTACCCTTTATTGACTATCTAAATTCAATTATTTATAATAATGACTAATCGGTCATTTGTCAACGAAATGCATTAGGAGAGAGTTAAAAATATGTTAAAAAAGAAATTAATTATGGAGAAAGCGTTAGAACTGTTTTCTGAACAGGGTTTTGAAGCTACGTCAGTACAACAAATTACAGAACGCTGTGGGATTTCTAAAGGTGCATTTTATTTATCCTTCAAAACCAAAGATGAGCTTGTTATATCTATGGTTGATTACTATTTACAGCAGTTTATCACAGATGTTGACCGAGTAGTCAGAGGAGCGTATAACAAAGAAACTGTTTTGGTTGAATTTTATAAAAGCATTTTTCAAGCATTCAAAGACCATTCTGCATCCGCACGTGTATTCTTTAATGAAAAGGTCTTTTTAACAAAAAAAGAGCTCTTTCATAAAATAACAGCGTATGAAGCAGAAATGTCGAAATCAATTCTCTATATGCTGGAGCAGCTTTATCAGGATCAATTACAAGAAACGAAATATGATGTAATGTATTGCATAAAAGGATTTATGAAGAGCTATGCTGAGCTTTTTATTTTTTCAGATATGCCACTTGATTTAGAGCAATTAGCTAAATCTTTAGCAGAAAAAACAGATATTATTGCCCATCATACAACCATTCCATTTATTACAGCAGATCTTGTGCCGTTTATTGCAAAGCCGTGTGAGCAAGACGTGCCAAAAGATGCTTTACTACAATTATTGGAGCAAAATATAAATCATACTGAGGATTCTATAGAAAAAGAATCCATTGAGTTGTTAAAGCAAGAAATAGAAAATCCTACTTATGGTAAAGCAATTATTAAAGGGCTAATTGAAAATTTACGTTTAGACCCAGCGTATCATTGGATTGCATATGTAACTGCAAAATACTTTAATATTTGAACCCTAGGATAGAATTGTTCACACTTGGCGGTGAACAATTCTATTTTTTAATAGTTTTATCTATGAATGGGGGCATAGATTGCAAGGCCTCTAAAGCACTTGCGAAGGGTTCTTGAATCCATAATAAGTGCTCAAGAAAATCATGGACTTCGATTGGTAATTTTAATTCCTGCTGCCAAGCTTTCTCTTTTTTCTTGCTTGGCTTGTAGTCTGAGTATAGTAAAAATAATAAAAAATGTCCGACAAAATAAAGATCACTAATATGATTTTCAGCACGTTTTGGATTTTCGATCGTAGAGATATCGATTTGCTTTTGATAAGTGGTAGCTAGACCAAAGTCAATAATATGCAATTGTTGACCCACTAACAATATATTCGGAATACGTAAATCGCGATGTATAATACCATGATTGTGTAACTGTACTATTTGTTCTAATAATTGCTTTGTAATAGCAAGGGATTGAGCGATTGTAAATTTGGCACCATTCTGAAAAATAAGCTGCTCAAAAGTTTGCCCATTGACATAGTCCATGATAAAAAATGGGCTGTTTGAAATTGTTCCTACTGAATGGATGGTAGGAACATAGGGTAGTGAAAGTTGCTGGAGTATGTGAATTTCTTGTTGAAATTTGTGAATAGTTTTCTGGTGATGACGATGTTTGGGTCGCAAGCATTTTAAAACAAATAGACTTGCTGAAGAGCAATCTTCAATTAAATACGTACGACCATATGAGCCATAGCCAAGAAATTTTTTAAAAGAAAAATCGGGATGTTCGGCTATGTAAAGTTCTACAGCCTGGTCAAAACTTTTTTCTGAAAGTCGTTTCCACCACATTAGCTACTAAAAAAACTCATAGAGCTGAAAAAACTGCGTGAGCTTTTACGAGAGCTACGCTTATAATGCTTATGACCATAATAATTATGTCGTTTTGAATATCTACTACGGCTACTTGAGGAAGAATAATGGCGTTTGGATTTACTATTGAATAAGGAATGAAGAATTTTATCTAGCATAAAAACGCTCCTTTTTGATGTTGTTATTACTATATACGCAAAAATAAAAAGGAGGTTTCAAAAATAAAAAAGAAACTATGTAAATTTTACATAGTTTCTTTTTACGAGGTTAAACCTCCATAATAATCGGTAAGATCATTGGACGACGTTTTGTTTTTTCGAATAGATAAGGTCCCAAAACGTCTGTAATTTCATTTTTCAATTCTGTCCATTGAGGAGTTTTGCTTTGAATTGTTTCATTCAGATGACGGTTCAGCATTTTTTGTGCCTCGTTTATCATCGTGCCTGATTCACGCATATAGACAAATCCACGCGAGATGATGTCAGGACCAGAAACAATTTTTTGTTTTTCCATATCCACGCTGACAACTACAATCACTAAACCTTCTTCAGAAAGGATGCGGCGATCACGCAACACGATATTACCGATATCGCCAATACCATTGCCATCAATGTAAACATCTCCTGAAGGAATACGGCCAGCTACATGTGCTTCATTAGCACTTAATGCAAGTACATCACCATTTTCCATAACAAATGTATTGTCTAATGGAACATCACAATCTTCTGCTAGATGTGTATGCATTTTTAACATACGGAATTCACCATGGATAGGCATAAAGAATTTGGGTTTCATTAAGCGAAGCATCAGTTTTTGTTCTTCTTGAGATCCGTGACCAGATGTATGAATATTGTTTAATGCGCCATGAATGACTTCTGCACCTGCACGGAACAATAAGTTAATGATTTTATTAACACTTACAGTATTACCTGGTACTGGTGAAGAAGAGAAGATAACTGTATCGCCAGGCTGAATTTGAATCTGACGGTGTGTCCCATTGGCAATACGTGATAAGGCAGCCATTGGTTCACCTTGAGAGCCTGTACATAAAATCATAACTTCGTTTGCAGGAAGTCGATTGATGCTTTGAGCATCAATAAATGTATCCTTTGGAGCCGTAATGTAACCTAGCTCACGACCAATCGTAATAGCATTGTCCATTGAGCGACCAAAGACAGCAATCTTTCTTCCGTATTTCACGGCTGCGTCTGTGGCTTGCTGTAAACGGTGAATATTTGATGCGAAGGTAGCAAAAATAATACGGCTATCCACCTTACGGAAAATCTCATCGATACTTTTTCCAACTGTGCGCTCTGACATTGTGAAATTAGGCTTTTCAGCGTTAGTACTATCAGATAGTAAGCAAAGCACGCCATCACGTCCAATTTCAGCCATCTTTGTTAGGTTGGCTGGTTCACCCACTGGTGTAAAGTCAAATTTAAAGTCACCTGTGTGAACAATATTACCAGGTGGTGTTTTAACAACAATTCCATAAGCATCAGGAATACTATGTGTTGTTCTAAAGAAGCTAACAGATGTTTTTCTGAATTTAATAACATCCTCTTCCTTAATTTCAATGAGTTTTGTTGTACGTAGCAAGCCATGTTCTTCTAATTTATTACGTAATAAGCCAAGTGCGAGCTTACCGCCATAGACAGGGATATTTACTTGACGTAAAAGGTATGGAATACCCCCGATATGATCCTCATGTCCATGGGTAATAAACAGTCCTTTGATTTTATCGACATTACGTACTAAGTACGTGTAATCAGGAATAACATAGTCAATGCCGAGTAAGTCGTCTTCTGGAAATTTAATACCGGCGTCAATTAAGATAATTTCATCTTGAAATTGAACGCCATAAGTGTTTTTGCCGATTTCGCCCAGTCCGCCGAGCGCGAAAACAGCTGCTTGGTCATTTTTAACAAACTTCATGTTTGTTAAATTTCCTCCAAGACGAAGTTCGGGCTTGCTTGTTCGTACTCTAAGTAGTTACCCTCAAGCAGTTGAATGAACTCGATGTTGTAGTTTCGGTCTTTTAGCTTTTCACGTACTTCACGTTCTGAAGTAGCTTCTAGGTATAGACTTTTAGTATTTTCGCGAACTGGAATCTCATTTGCATTTTCTTGATAATAAACTTTGTAAATCATAGTTTGCTCTCCTTTAATTGCGTACAATTTTCTTGCACCTTTGACTACTACCACACACGTGCTACAAGAAAACAACGAATTTCTTTTATTGAAGAAATGTACGTTTGTAATACTTGTATCTCAATGCTTCAGATGTGCACTATGTTATAAAATTGTATAGGAAGTAGTGAGACAGTGGTTGCGTATAGCCAAATAAATGCATTTCCTTTATATTATCACGCACTTCCTCTAAAATAAAGAAAAGCCCTTCAAATAATGAAGGGCAAATGTTAGGCAATTGATTTTTTTCCGAGTACGCCACGAAGTTGCTTCAACAATTTCCGTTTGAGTTTCTTAAGCATGGCACATCACTCCTTAGGATCATTATAATTAAAATTATTGTCTATGTAAAGTCATTTAGCTTGAAAGGATAATATTTATGGAAAGGGTTAATAGAATGAACAAAATTTTATTTTTTGATGTTGATGGTACTCTCTATAACAGTGAAAAAAAGTTACCTTCATCTGCCAAAGAGGCACTTTTGGCAGCACGACGTAATGGTTATGAATTGGCAATTGCTACTGGTCGAGCACCATTTATGATTGAGTCATTACTAGAAGAATTAGAGATTGATACCTATGTTACCTTCAATGGTCAATATGTCGTCTATAAAGGTGAGGTTATCTATACAAATGGGATTGCGAAAGATGAACTTACTAAAATTATTGCCTTTGGTGAGGCGCGTAACGAACCTGTAGTGTTTTTAGATGATAAACGGATGATTGCCTCAGTTGGCGATCATCGTATGGTAGCTGAAAGCTTAGATACTCTTAAATATCCGTATCCAGAATTAAACTCATCTTATTATATGCAGAACAATGTATATCAAACACTTATTTTTATGGAAGAAAAAGATGAGCCTTTATATAATGAAACCTTCCCAAATGTTCAATTTGTACGTTGGCATCGTTATTCTTGCGATATTTTGCCAAAAGGAGGTTCGAAGGCTGCTGGTATTGAAAAGGTGCTTGAAAAAATGGGCATCACTTTACAAGATGCCTTTGCTTTTGGCGATGGCATAAATGATATCGAAATGCTACAGGCAGTTGGGACAAGTGTTGCTATGGGGAATGGCCATGAGCGAGTGAAGGCAGTCGCTCATCATATTGCAGACCATGTAGACGAGGATGGTCTCTCAAAAATAATGCGTAAGCTATCTATTATATAAAAATGAAAAACAACTAGTTGGAAATTTCCAACTAGTTGTTTTTTGATTAATGGTCTATGCCATATTGACGGTTTTTATTTGAACACCTTTTTCTGAAAAATGTTGAATCGTCTTTTTGGATAGTGCGTCATCTGTGATAATGACATCTACGTCATTCACTGGACAAACTTGAATCGCTACATCTTTATTAAATTTTGAGGAATCTGTAGCTACGTAGACTTTTTGAGCGATGGAAATAATTTGCTTTCTAGTAATCGCTTCATCCAAGCTAAAATCGGATATGCCTTTTTCAATTGAAACCCCACTAGCGCAAATAAAAGCTTTATTGATATTAAGATGCTCGAAGCGAAATAAAAATTCATTTGATGTCACTGATTTTTCAGAATGGCGTACTTTACCCCCAAGCAGTATAACCTCAATGTTAGAGCCGATTAGATCAAATGCTACAGGTAGTGAATTTGTCACCACTGTTAGTTTTTCCTTGTCCAATAAAAAGGGTGTCATTTGATAGGTAGTTGTTCCGCTATCAATGAAAATACATTCCCCATCTTGAACGAGCGAAGCACATGCTTTGGCAATGGCAATTTTCTCTGTTAACTGTTCGTGAAGTCGCTGATCAATTAGTCCTTCTACTGGCTCAATATATTTAACGCCCCCATAAAATTTTTCAATTTTTTTGTCTTGCATCAACTGTTGTACATCGCGACGGATCGTTTCCATCGAAACGTTAAACTCTTTTGTAAGTGTTACTAATTTTACTACCTTATGTTGACGTATAAACTGCAAAATTAGTTGTTGCCTTTCTATCATGTACATTTCATCACCTCTACTAGATATTTACTCAAAATAATCATAACTTTGTCAACAGTTGGTCAGAATTTACTCAACATTTACACAAATAAGCATTATCCTTTACAAATGGTCTCTATACTGAAGCTAAGAACTGAGTGAGGTGACCAATTTGTTAGAGCTAAAAAATATCTCAAAAAGCTATAAAAATAAAAAAGTTTTAGTAGATATCAACGTAACCATTGAATCAGGTGAGATTATTTCGTTGCTAGGGCCGAGTGGCTGCGGTAAAACTACTTTGCTTAATATCATTTTAGGACTTGTAGATCCAACTGCTGGTCAGCTTGTCTACAATGGACAAGATATTTCCAAGCAATCAATGCAAGAAAGAGGATTTAATATAGTGTTTCAGGATTTTGCATTATTTCCTCATTTAAATGCATACGACAATATTATTTATGGATTAAAAAATAAAAACGTGAAAATGTCCAAAGAGGAGATACAAGAATACATTGATTTTTTAGAGCTAGCTCCTCATTTGCATAAGAATATTCATGAATTGTCTGGTGGGCAAAAACAACGCGTTTCCATAGCAAGAACACTCGTGATGCAACCTAAAATTCTATTATTAGACGAACCACTAAGTGCACTAGATGGCGTTATAAAGGAATCTATAAAGGAACGTATTAAATCCATCGCCAGTGAATTTAATTTGACGACGATTATCGTGACACATGATCCAGAAGAAGCCCTTACCTTGTCAGATAAAGTCATCATTATTAATGAAGGTACAGTTGCTCAATTTGGCACACCTCATGAAATTGTAACAGCGCCAAAAAATCAATTTGTAGAGGACTTTATCTTAAGGCAGCTTCATATTAAGCGACATAACATCTATCAATTGTTTGGAGAAACCTATGCTTAAAACGAATAAAGTAATGAAATTAATTTTTCTACCGATTCTACTATTTTTTCTATTCTTTTTAATTGTGCCATTGCTTTATATGCTTTGGCAGTCATTCAAAATAGGCAATGTCGTGACCACTCAAAATTATATAGAAGCTTTACGGAATATCGAAATTCGTGAAGCTTTTACGAATAGTTTTAAAGTTTCTTTTGTTGCATCAGTGATTACAACCATTTTAGCCTTTTGGTTGGCCTATGCTGTTCATTTTACTACGATGCATCGCCATACAAAAAAATTAGTTCAAATTGGAATTACGTTGCCGATGCTACTGCCAACCATCACCTATGGCTTTGTATTGATATATACATTTGGTAATCAAGGAATTCTAACAAAATTAGTAGGGCAGCCTCTTTTTACAATCTATGGGTATAACGGCTTGGTGATCGGTTACGTCTTATACACATTACCAGTTGCTTTTATATTAATGCAAAATTCCATGCAATATATCGATAAACGGTTTTTACTTGTTTCAATATTAATGCATGATCAGCCCCTGCGTCGTTTTTATCATACCGTATACCGTCCTATGCTTGGAACAATTGGCGGGGCATTTATTTTAACATTTGTTTTAAGCTTCACAGACTTTGGAATCCCTGCATCGGTTGGTGGAAATTACAGGGTGATAGCTACTGAGCTCTACCAAGCTATGTTAGGTTCCATTGTACATTTTGAACGTGGAGCAGTCATTTCGGTGTTAATGCTAGTACCTGCTGTATTAGGTGTTGTCATGCTAACGGTTTTAGAGCGCTTCAATTTTCAATATAAACAGGTTGGGCAAAGTGAACTTGTAAAGCATCGTTTACGAGATGCGCTATTTACAATTTATTCAATTCTCTGTGTAACAGCTGTATGTATTATTTTTTCAACCATGTTTATTGTGCCTTTTACCAAAGGCTATCCGTACGATTTCAGCTTTACATTAGAGCACGTTCAAAATGTACTTGCAGAGAAAGATTTAACGAAGGTTTACATCAATTCTCTCATCGTAGCGGTTCTAACAGCCATATTCGGTGTGGGCATAACATTTATGTCAGCGCTTCTTAATACAAGGACACCATTAAAGGGAAGAAAAAGCTTAGATGTAACTTCTATGATGACAAATACAGTTCCAGGAATGGTGCTTGGATTATCCTACTTATTTTTCTTTAATGGAAGTTCTTTAAAGGGTACTTTTCTTATCATTATCGCATGTAATATAGTCCATTTTTTTACGACACCTTATTTAATGGCGAAAAATTCGTTGCAAAAAATGGATCCTACGTGGGAAGTGACAGCTGAGTTGTTAAAGGATTCGTGGTTAAAAACCGTGATACGAATTATTTTACCGAATATTAGGCCAACGATTTATCAAATGTTTAGCTACTATTTTTTAAATGCGATGGTTACGGTCAGCGGTGTTATTTTTCTTGTCAGCACAAAGACAATGCTTGTATCGACAAGGATAAAAGAGCTACAGCATTTCGCAAAGTACACCGATATTTTTGTTTTATCGATATTCATTTTATGTACAAACCTCATTGTGAAATTAGGTTGTGATTATATAGCAGCACATAAAGAAAAAACGGAGGAGATTACAAAATGAAGAAGTCAACAGGCATGATGTTAGGGACAGTAAGTGCAGCAGCAGTCGTTTTAGCTGCATGTGGAGGGGTAGCAGCAGATTCCAAAGAGCAAGTCATCATTTATTCAAATGCTGATGATGAAGCTATTGAAGTGATGGAAACTACATTGGATGACAAGGGCTATAAAGGTAAGTATTTAATCCAGTCGTATGGTACTTCTGAGTTAGGTGGCAAAATGATGGCGGAAGGGACAGATATTGAAGCAGATGTTGTGACAATGGCTTCTTATTTTATAGAAAGTGCACAAACCTCAAAATCCATGTTTGTGGATATTTCTTCAGACTCAAAGCCTCTTGATGGGGGTGTTACGTATGCATTACCGATTTTAGGCAATGTAGGCTCTATCTTTATTAATACAGAGGTATTACAACAAAAGGAGCTACCTATCCCGAAATCAATTAAAGATTTGACAGACCCTGCTTATAAGGATTTAGTGTCATTCCCAAACATTATGGACTCCTCAACAGGGTGGCTTCTCGTACAAGCTATTATAAAGGAATATGGTGAAAAAGAAGGGAAAAAAATTTTAGCAGAGCTAATTAAAAATGCAGGACCACATATTGAGAGTTCAGGCTCTGGCCCTATTAAAAAGGTGAAAACAGGAGAAGTTGCTGCTGGCTTTGGTTTACGTATCCAAGCTATTGATGCCAAAAACGAAGGGTTGCCGATTGATTATATTGACCCGACAGAAGGAAACTTCACTTTAACAGAATCTGTAGCTGTTGTAGATAAAGAAGGTGAGGAAGCATTAGCGAAAGAAATTGCAAAGGTAATTGCCACAGAGGCTCGTGATGGTCTTCTAGAGCAATACCCTGTAGCCCTATATGAAGGAGAACAAGTAAAGGACGAGCACGTTCCTGCCTATTTGAAAAAATGGGATACAACCTTAACCGTAGATTTATTAGAAAAACACCAAGCCTTCTTTAAAGAAGCACAGAGATAAGGAGTTATAGCAGATGAGTAACTATAAATTATTGACGCCAGGTCCATTGACAACAACTGAAGCGGTGAAACGAGAAATGTTAAAAGATCGTTGTACATGGGATGACGATTATAAAAATGTGACACAAGTGATTCGAAAGCAACTCTTAAAATTAGCAAAAGTTGATGAAGCTGATTACACTACGGTACTAATGCAAGGAAGTGGAAGCTTTGTAGTGGAGTCTGTACTAACAACTGCAATTGGTGAAAATGATAAGGTGCTGATACTAACAAATGGTGCTTATGGTGAAAGAATTGTTGAAATGGCCAAAGCCTTAAAGTTACAGCATGTTGTTTATAGTGCTCCTTATGATGAACAGCCATCCTTGTTAGAAGTACAATCCTTCCTTGAAAGAGATAGAAGTATTACTCATGTAGCTATCGTACATTGTGAGACGACTACTGGTATTTTAAATCCTATTAAAGAAATTGGGGAAGTTGTTCATTCGTTCAACAAAACGTTTATTGTGGATGCCATGAGTAGCTTTGGAGGCGTGCCAATGGATTTATCAAGCTTGCATATTGATTTTTGTATTAGTAGTGCCAATAAATGTATTCAGGGTGTCCCAGGCTTTGGTTTTGTTATCGCGAATACAAGAGCATTGGAAAAATGTAAGGGACAAGCTCGAAGTGTAGCATTAGATTTGCATAGTCAGTGGGAAGTAATGAAGCAAGATGGGAAATGGCGTTTCACATCGCCTACTCATGTAGTTGCAGCTTTTGCGAAGGCGCTTGAAGAGTTGAATGAAGAAGGCGGAATTCATGCCCGCTACAAACGCTATGCGTATAATAATCAACTACTTCGCTCTCGCTTGTCAGTGCTGGGATTTAAAGCGTATATTTCGGAGGAGCTTCAATCACCAATTATCACAACATTTTTATTCCCGTATAAAGAGTTTTCTTTTGAGCATTTTTATCAAGAAATAAAAAAGGCAGGTTTCGTTATCTATCCAGGTAAGCTGACGGATGTCGATACATTCCGTATTGGCAATATTGGTGATATTCATGAGGAAGATATGCTTGCATTATGTGAAATCATTGAAAATTATATGGTGGTGAAAAACAATGAAAATTGAGACGGTTATTTTGGACTGGGCAGGCACAGCAGTTGACTTTGGTTGTTTTGCCCCTGTTAATGCTTTTTTAACAATTTTTGAAGATGCTGGTGTGATAGTTACACTGGAAGAGGCTCGTAAACCAATGGGGATGCTGAAAATTGATCATATCCGCACCATGCTAGAAATGCCAAGAATTAAAGCAGAATGGCATCGTGTACATGGACAATCCTTTACTGAAAAGGATGTACATGTATTATATAATCATTTTGAAACAAAATTAATGGAGTCTTTGGCGACCTATACAGATCCTATCCAGCACGTGAAAACAACAGTACAGCAATTAAGAGGTGCAGGTATTCGAATAGGCTCTACAACTGGCTATACAGATGCAATGATGGAAGTAGTGACAAAGCATGCAGCTGACAAGGGCTATCAACCTGATTTTCTTGTAACACCTACACAGGTAGGTGATAAAGGGCGACCATATCCATATATGATTTTTAAAAATATGGAGGCATTAGGTTCGCAAGCGACGAAGCAAGTTGTGAAGGTTGGCGATACAACATCAGATATAAAGGAAGCCTTGAATGCAGGTGTTTGGGCTGTTGGCGTTATTATTGGAAGCTCAGAAATGGGACTATCCGAAGAAGAATTCAATGCCCTATCTTTAGAAGAACAGCAACAAATCATAGCGAAAACAAAATGTGTTTTTAAAGAATCTGGTGCTCATTATACAATTGAAACAATGGCGGAGTTGCCAGCATTAATTGAAACGATCAATGCTCGGTTAAATGTGGATAGACAATTAGAATATAAATAAAAATTAACCTCGGCAGAAGTAATAAACTGCCGAGGTTGTTTTTAGTCGCGCTCATATGGGATTGAATCTGGTATTTCCGCAAATGGATTCTTTTCATTAATACGGTCATAAAACATAACGCCATTTAGATGATCTAATTCATGTTGAAAGGCAATAGCTGGCAAGCCCTTAAGGCGCATTTTTTTCTCTTCACCATCAATGGTTTTAAATTTTACTGTGATTCGTGCATGACGAGGTACATACCCAGGAATATTACGGTCAACAGAAAGACATCCTTCTCCTGATGATAGGTATGTGTTTTCAACAGAATGGCTAACGATCTTTGGATTTATGGCTACAAAGCTTAATTGTTCACCAGCCTCATCTTTTAAATGAAGGGCAAACATACGCTGTAAGCTATTTACCTGATTGGCAGCCAAACCAATGCCACTACGCAAATTATATTTTTCTGCCATTTCAGGATCTTGGCTGTTGATTAAATATTGAAGCATATCCTCAGCAAGCTTTCTTGTTTCATCAGTTAAAGGGAATTTAACTTCCTCTGCTTTTGTGCGTAAAGTCGGATGACCTTCGCGGATAATATCATCCATTAAAATCATAATAGTAATCTTCCTTTCAACTTTGTAGTGCTTACTAATAAGTATACATCACGTTTTCGTACAATCCCATGAAAAAAGTCCTTATTTGAATATACTCAAAAAATTTTTATAATGCTATTAGATTTTCGAGAATGGGGTATTCTACTAGGGGAAAACCTGTTGGAAAACGCAAGAGTTGTATGGTGTGAATAAGGTGTTGTAATACAGAAATTGAATAATAGTAATACAGTATAGGACAGCGGTATTTGATTGTTATTCTAGAAAAAATCTTTGTATATAGCAGTAATAGATGATTGACCGACAGTATTTTATTCAGTATACTGAGTGTCAAGAATAAGTTGTACTAGTTAAAAAGGTGATTTATTTTAATACAGCTGAAAGGGAGATGTGACAAATGAGCAAGAAAAACAATAATATTTTTGATGCTAAACAAACGCTAACTGAAATCGAAGATAAGTTTGAAATGTTTCAAATTTTGAATGAAGAAGGCGAAATTATAAATAAAGAGGCAGATCCTAAATTATCAGATGAGGAACTAGTTGAGTTAATGACACGTATGGTTTACACACGTATTTTAGATCAACGTTCAATCTCATTAAATCGTCAAGGACGTTTAGGCTTCTATGCACCAACTGCGGGTCAAGAAGCTTCACAACTTGCTTCTCACTTTGCATTAGAACAAGAAGATTGGATTTTACCAGGTTACCGTGATGTGCCACAAATTGTATGGCATGGCTTACCTCTTGAAAAAGCATTTTTATTCTCACGTGGGCACTTCATGGGGAATCAGGTTCCTGAAGGTGTAAACGTTTTAGCTCCACAAATTATTATCGGTGCACAATATATTCAAGCTGCTGGGGTAGCACTTGGTATTAAAAAACGCGGGAAAAAAGCTGTTGCAGTAACGTATACAGGTGACGGTGGTTCTTCTCAGGGAGACTTCTATGAAGGCATTAACTTTGCAGGTGCATTTAAATCTCCAGCAATCTTCATTGTACAAAATAACCAATATGCAATCTCAACACCTCGTGAATTGCAAACAGCTGCTAAAACAATTGCACAAAAAGGTGTAGCAGCAGGCTTACCAAGTATTTTAGTAGATGGAATGGATGCGCTTGCAGTTTATGTAGCAACTCGTGATGCTCGTGAGCGCGCGGTTAATGGTGAAGGTCCAACATTAATTGAAACAATGTGTTACCGTTATGGTCCTCATACAATGGCTGGGGATGACCCAACTCGTTACCGTACTTCTGATACAGATAATGAATGGGCTCAAAAAGATCCTCTAGTTCGCTTCCGTAAATACCTAGAAGCAAAAGGTATATGGGATGAGAAAAAAGAAGAAGCAGTAATTGAGCGAGCAAAAGAAGAAATTAAAGAAGCAATCAAAAAAGCAGATGCTGCTCCAAAACAAAAAGTAACAGAGTTAATGGAAAATATGTATAAAGGCGAAATGCCTTCTAATCTAAAAGAACAGTATGAAATCTATAAAGAGAAGGAGTCGAAATAACCTATGGCACAAATGACGATGATTCAAGCAATTACAGATGCACTTCGCACAGAATTAAAGAATGATGAAAACGTTCTTGTATTCGGGGAAGATGTAGGTGTCAACGGTGGGGTATTCCGCGCGACAGAAGGCCTACAAAAAGAATTTGGGGTTGACCGCGTATTTGATACACCATTAGCAGAATCAGGTATTGGTGGCTTAGCAGTTGGCCTTTCTCTTCAAGGATTCCGTCCAGTTCCTGAAATTCAATTCTTCGGTTTCGTTTATGAAGTTATGGATTCAATCAGTGGCCAGCTAGCACGTATGAGCTACCGTAGTGGTGGCGTATACAATGCTCCAGTAACAATCCGTTCACCATTTGGTGGTGGTGTGCATACACCTGAAATGCACTCAGATAGCTTAGAAAGCTTAATGACAGCACAACCAGGATTAACAGTTGTTGTACCATCAACACCATATGATGCAAAAGGTTTACTTATTTCTTCTATTCGTAATGACAACCCAGTTATTTTCTTAGAGCATTTAAAACTATACCGTTCATTCCGTGAAGAAGTACCTGAGGAAGCATACGAAATCCCACTAGGAAAAGCAGATGTAAAACGTGAAGGTACTGATTTAACAATTGTTGCTTACGGTTTAATGGTTCATGAAAGCTTAAAGGCTGCAGAAGAACTTGAAAAAGAAGGACATTCTGTAGAAGTAATTGACTTACGTACAATTCAACCAATCGATGTGGAAACAATTATCGCATCAGTTGAAAAAACAGGTCGTGCAATCGTTGTCCAAGAAGCTCAAAAACAAGCAGGTATCGCTGCGAACGTAGTAGCAGAAATTACAGAGCGAGCAATTTTAAGCTTAGAGGCTCCTGTTCTTCGTGTGGCTGCACCAGATACTGTGTACCCATTCCCACAAGCTGAAGGTGTTTGGTTACCAAATTACAAAGATGTAATGGAAACAGCGAAAAAAGTTTTAACATTCTAATAAAGCTTCTAAACTTGAACAACAGTAAATAGAAAGGATGGGTACACATGGCATTTGAATTCAGATTACCGGATATTGGCGAGGGTATTCACGAAGGCGAGATTGTGAAATGGTTCGTTAAAGCTGGAGATACAGTAAAAGAAGACGATATTCTTTGTGAAGTACAAAATGATAAAGCAGTAGTAGAAATCCCTTCACCAGTTGAAGGAACAGTAGAGGAAGTTTTAGTAGGAGAAGGGACAGTTGCCGTAGTTGGCGATGTTTTAATCCGATTAGACGCACCTGGCTATGAAGACTTAAAGCTAAAAGGTGACGATCATGCCGAAGCAAAAACAGAAGCACAAGTTCAAGCAACTGCTGAATCTGGTCAGAACGTAGAAAAAGCTCCTGCTAAAGGGGAAAAGGCACCAGAAAATGCCCCTGAAAGAGCTCCAGAAAAAGTGGAGACAGTAGTTGATGAAACAAAACGTGTGATCGCGATGCCTTCTGTACGTAAATTTGCACGTGATAACGATGTAAATATTCGTGAAGTGAAGGGTACAGGCAAAAACGGTCGAATCCTTAAAGAAGATATTGAAAACTTCTTAAAAGGTGGCGGTACTGTAGAGGCTGAAACTGCAAATATCGAAACATCAGAAGAAACAGTTCAACAAGAAACGTCTACACCAGCAGCACCAGTAGTTCTTGAGGGGGATTTCCCAGAGACTCGTGAAAAAATGTCAGGTATTCGAAAAGCGATTGCTAAAGCAATGGTACACTCGAAACAAACGGCTCCTCATGTTACACTAATGGATGAAGTCGATGTAACAGCTCTTGTAGCACATCGTAAAAAATTCAAAGATATCGCTGCCGAAAAAGGTGTTAAATTAACATACTTACCATATGTAGTGAAAGCACTTATTTCAACTTTACGCGAGTTCCCAGAATTTAATCGCTCTTTAGATGATGCAACACAAGAAATTATCCAAAAGCATTACTATAACATTGGTATTGCAGCAGATACTGAAAGAGGCTTACTAGTACCAGTTATTAAGCATGCAGATCGTAAATCTGTATTTGCAGTGTCTAATGAAATTAATGAATTAGCGACAAAAGCCCGTGAAGGAAAGCTAGCACCACATGAAATGAAAGGTGCTTCCATGTCCATTACGAATATTGGTTCTGCAGGAGGACAATGGTTTACACCAGTTATTAACCATCCTGAAGTAGCAATTCTAGGTATTGGTCGAATTTCAGAAAAACCTGTAATAAAAAATGGTGAAATTGTAGCCGCACCTGTGTTAGCATTATCATTGAGCTTTGATCATCGTATGATCGATGGAGCCACTGCGCAAAATGCTTTAAATCACTTAAAGCGTTTGTTAAGTGAGCCAGAATTATTATTAATGGAGGCGTAACAAAAATGGTAGTAGGAGATTTCCCAATCGAAACAGATACTCTTGTCATTGGTTCAGGTCCTGGAGGATATGTAGCAGCAATTCGTGCAGCTCAAACTGGCCAAAAAGTAACAATCGTTGAAAAAAATGTACTTGGTGGAGTGTGCTTAAACGTAGGTTGTATCCCATCAAAAGCATTAATTTCAGTAGGTCACCGTTTTGAGCAAGCTAAACATTCAGATGACATGGGAATCATCGCTTCTGATGTGAAATTAGACTTCTCAAAAGCACAAGCATTTAAAGACAGCGTTGTTAAGAAATTAACTGGCGGTGTTGAAGGCTTACTTAAAGGTAACAAAGTTGAAATTGTACAAGGTGAAGCTTATTTCGTTGACGCTCATTCAGTGCGTATCATCAATGGTGAATCTGCTCAAACTTACACATTTAACAATGTCATTATTGCAACAGGTTCTCGTCCAGTTGAAATTCCAACATTCAAATTCACTGATCGCGTATTAAATTCTACTGGTGCACTTTCTTTACAAGAAGTACCTAGTAAATTAGTTGTTATCGGTGGCGGTTATATTGGTACTGAGCTAGGATCCGCTTATGCAAACCTTGGCTCTCAAGTAACAATTATCGAAGGCGGAAAAGATATTTTAGCTGGCTTCGAAAAACAAATGACGCAAATCGTGAAAAAAGGCCTTAAAAAGAAAGGCGTTGAAATTGAAGTTAACGCATCTGCAAAAGGCGTAGAAGAAACTGAAAACGGCGTAGTAGTAACTTATGAAGTTGGCGGAGAAGAGAAAAAAGTTGAAGCTGATTACGTGTTAGTTACTGTAGGACGTCGTCCAAATACAGATGAAATGGGACTTGCTGAAATCGGAGTTGAATTCGGTGAACGTGGTCTAATCAATGTTGACAAACAATGTCGCACAAATATTCCAAACATCTATGCAATCGGTGATATCGTAGCAGGTCCACAACTTGCACATAAAGCATCTTACGAAGGTAAAGTTGCTGCTGAAGCAATTGCGGGTGAAAAATCAGTAGTTGATTATCTTGCTGTTCCAGCTGTATGTTTCACAGATCCAGAAATGGCGACAGTTGGTTACAACGAAGAACAAGCAAAAGCTGAAGGCATCGAATATACTGCAGCGAAATTCCCATTCGCAGCAAATGGTCGTGCACTTGCATTAAACCAATCAGAAGGTTTCGTGAAACTTGTTGCTCGTAAAGAGGATGGCTTATTAATTGGTGCTCAAATCGTAGGTGCTGGTGCATCTGATATGATCGCTGAAATGGGCTTAGCGATTGAAGGCGGCATGACTGCTGAGGATATCGCATTAACAATTCACGCTCACCCAACGTTAGGTGAAATTACAATGGAAACTGCTGAAGTATTACTTGGCAACCCAATCCACATTGTAGCGAAAAAATAATTTGAATAAAAGAGTGTAGATAAAGCGGGATCATTCGCTTATCTACACTCTTTTTTTAGCCAATGTTTTATTTTATATGAACAATTAAATTTTTATATAATCTTTTCCCCTAACAGGCTTTAATGACAATGATAAGTAGCTTCTCATAGAAAATATTCCGTCATTATAGCTTTCAAATCGTATTTCTATCATTTACAAGCTCCTTTGATTATTCTGAATAGTCGATAAATGCTATAATGATAGCATTGTAGAAAGTAAGGGAGGATTTATTAATGGAGCTTAATTTAACGGGGAAAGTAGCAATTATAACAGGGTCAAGTAAAGGAATTGGCTATTATACAGCCATGCAGCTTGTTAAAGAGGGTGCAGAGGTTGTACTTTGCGCTCGTGGTGAAAAACAACTGCAAGTGGCTGCTGGATGCATAAAAAATGAAACAGGCGTAGATGTTTTAATTGTTCCAACTGATATTACAAAAGAAAAAGATTGTAAGTATCTAATCGAGCGTACTGTCGAACATTATGGACGTGTTGATATTCTTATTAATAATGCAGGTACAGCTTCAGCGAATCCCTTTGAATCGGTGAGTAGTGAGCTGTGGCAGGCAGATTTAGATTTAAAGGTATTTGGAGCTATTCATTGTTCTAAATATGCTGCTCCATATATGCGAAAGGCTGGGGGCGGTGCAATCGTTAATGTGACTGCCGTGATGGCTAAAACGCCACCTGCAAGCTCACTTCCAACTACTGTAAGCCGTGCTGCGGGGCTTGCCTTGACAAAAGCGATGAGCAAGGATTTAGGGAAGGATAATATTCGAGTAAATTCTGTCTGTATAGGACTTATTCGTAGTGATCAAATCGAAAAGAAATGGAAAAAGGAAGAACCTAATTTATCGTGGGAAGAATATTCTCGTAAAGTGGGGCAAGTAATTCCGCTTGGTCGTGTAGGTGATACGCAAGAAGCAGCAAACGTTATCACTTTCCTAGTATCTGATGCGGCGAGCTATGTTACAGGAACAGCTGTTAATATTGATGGTGGCTCTGGTCACGCATTATAGACTAGTATAAATCCACTATACTAATAGAAGTATAGTGGATTTTTAAGAATATTTATCCTTCTTCATTAATAACCACATTTTTACCACGTATCTTCATAATCAGTGGTATAAGTAACCAGGAAATGGCAATCACTAAAAATAGTAATGATAAAGGCTTTGTTATAAAAATAGAAAAGTCTCCATTCGAAATGGTTAATGCACGGCGCATATTATTTTCAATCATCGGCCCTAGTACTAAGGCAAGTACTAATGGAGCTACTGGATAATCATATTTAGCAAATAGATAACCAAGTACCCCACAAGCTACTAATAAAAATAAATCAAACGTGGCAAATTGTACAGCATAAACGCCAAAAATTGAAATGGCAATAATAATAGGCAATAAATATTTTTTAGGCGTTTCGATGATTTTGGCAAAAATACGGACCAAAGGCATATTTAATGCTAATAACATTAAATTTCCAATAAACATACTGGCAATTAATCCCCAAGCAACTTGAGGGTGCTCATCAAATAATAATGGACCTGGCTGAATATTATACATAATAAGTGCGCCCATTAAAATTGCAGTAGTACCTGAGCCAGGAATTCCTAAAGTTAGTAATGGGATCATTGCACCGCCTGATGCAGCATTGTTAGCCGATTCTGGCCCAGCTACACCCGCAATATGACCTTTTCCGAATTGCTCGGGTGTTTTACTAAATTTTTTCTCAGTAATATAAGAAAAGAATGAGGCAAGTGTTGCACCAGCACCGGGTAATACGCCAATAAAAAAGCCTAATAATGAGCCGCGAGCAATAGGAACAGCACTATCCTTTAAATCTTCCTTTGTTGGTAATACGCGATTAATTTTTGCTAATTGACCATCCTCTTCTTCTTTTTCAAGAATGGTTTTAAATACTTCGCCTAATGCAAATAAACCAACAGCGATGGTTAAAAATTCAATGCCAGAGAACAGCATTGGCTGACCAAATGTAAAACGTTCGATACCTGATACGGCATCAATACCAACTGTCCCGAGCATAAGCCCTAAAACAGTCATAATTAAAGCTTTGGTAATAGAACGTCCTGCTAGGCCACTAACTGCTGCAAGTCCTAATAACATCAAAGAAAAGTATTCTGCGGGTCCAAATTTAAGTGCTACTTTTGACAATGGATTGGCTAATAATATCAGACCTAATAGCGCTACAACGCCCGCACAAAATGAGCCTATGGCCGCGATAGAAAGAGCACTTCCAGCACGACCTTGTTTAGCCATTTGATAGCCATCCAATGTTGTCACAACTGATGATGATTCACCAGGCGTGTTTAATAGAATGGATGTTGTTGATCCACCATACATAGCCCCATAGTATACACCTGCAAGTAAAATAATTGAGCTGGTAGCGGCAGCCTCAGTAGGTAGTCCAGCTGTAATAGTTGCTGTAACGGGGATTAATAAAGCAACTCCACTCATTGGACCTATACCTGGAAGTACACCAACTGCTGTACCAATTATGACGCCCACAAGAGCGAATAAAAGGTTTTGCCATTGAAGGGCAACTGCAAATCCATCAGCTAAAAATTGCAATGTCGACATATGTTCACTCCTGTACTAAAAAATTGGGAAACTAGGCAATGATCCTCCTAGTAAACTTGTAAATAAATAATAGACACCTAGTGAAAATCCAGCTGCAATAATAATTGAATAAATAAGTTTAGTACGTTCCATTGTTTGGAAACTAATACACAAAAATAAAAATGTTGTTATCATATAGCCAATTTTTTCAAGGAAAAATACATACGCAAGAGCGCTACCTAAAATAATTAAGAACTTTTTGAGCTCTGTTGAAGCTATTTTAGAAGAAGTAGTTGGTCCTCCTGTGACTCGCTCTCTCACAGCTTTTTTCCATGATTCATAAAATAATTGAAGACTTAATAAACCTAAAATAATACCTAAACCTAATGGGAAAATTTTGGGCCCAACTGTAGATCCATATGCACTATCAGAAATCTGAGTTGCTTGAAAAATAAACAGAATGCTAAGTGTTAAGAGGATAATGCTAAATGTTTTATCAAATGTATAGCTCAACCGTTTTACACCTCCATTGAAAATAGAATAAAGTTACACAAGTAGTTCTATATTTAATGGAAATACTTGTGTCTTTTTTTAAAACGATTCTTTATTTTTGCATACCAAGAGCTGTTAGTAGTTCAATGATTATTTTATTTTGATTGTCTAGATAAGCTGTAAAATCTTGTGCATTACGATATTCTGCTTGCCAACCATTACGGGTCACCTCAGCTTGCCATTCTTTTGATTCAGACATTGCATGTAATTTTTCAGACCAATAGGCAATCGCATCTTTACTCATATTTTTTGGACCAAAGATACCACGCCAAATTGTAAATTCCTCATCAATACCAGCCTCTTTAAATGTAGGAACTTCTGCTAGCTCACCTTCTAAGCGTTCAGAGGAACTGACAGCTAATACACGAACATCTCCTGATTTAACATAAGTAGCAATTGTGGAGGCATCTGTTGCAATAACATCAGCATTGCCACCTAATAATGCTGTAACCGCCTCACCACCACCATCATAAGAAACATATTTAATTGTTTTTAAGTCAATCCCCACTTTATAAGCCGGAATAATTCCTACTAGGTGATCCATCGAGCCCGGTGCAGAACCACCTGCTAATGTGACATCTTTTGGTGAAGTTTTCATAGCATTTAAAACATCTTCAAGCGTTTGGAAAGGAGAATCCTTTTTAACAACGATTGCGCCATAGTCCCGTGTTAATTGAGCTAAAGGTGTAGTATCCTTATAGCCAAATTTACTATTTCCTTCAGCCTTTTCATGATTTATAAGGATTGGTGGTGATTTAACCATTAACATATAATCATTATTGGCTTCCTTTGTAGCAAATGTTGCCATGAAGGCAGCACCACCACCACCTGGCTTATTCTCAACTTGAATCGCCTTATCAATCAACCCAGTATCACTCATTGTTTTTGCCACTGCACGAGCTGTTAAATCCCAGCCACCACCAGCACCTGATGGAGCAACAATGGTAATATTACTTTTCGGATAATCATTGGCCTTCTTTCCCTCTGTTTTTTCTCCAGTTGATGCTGAACAGCCAACTAAACTAGTAAATAATAAGCCTGCTGCCATTATTTTAGAAATGTTCCTCCACATAAAAATCCCCCTTAAAAATAAAATGGTAGCGCTATCAATTTAGCGCTACCCATACTATAACTTACTTCTTAATTTTAGGAATATTGTGATAATAATGTGAATTAACAGCATTTTGTTCATAAAGTTTATGTGGAAATAAAGTATCGTCGCTCAGGACGCCCAACTGTGCCATAAGTCAGTTCGGTATAGACCTGCTTTTGTGTAACTAAAAATTCTAAATAACGACGAGCAGTGGAACGGCTGACACCGATATTCTTTCCCAATAGCTCAGCTGTACTACCATTCTCCATTATACTTAAATGGTTGATAACATGATTCATAGTTGTTGGATCTATCCCTTTTGGTAATAATAACAGTGTTTCTAGAGGGGTGGATGAACCTGCTTTTGGCCAAAGATATTGAATTTTTTCTTGTGTAAATTTTTCATTATTTTTCAGCAATAGATACTTGTAACGGAATTTTTCTATACTCTCTTTTAGCTGTTCGAATGTAAATGGCTTTAAAATGTAATCAGTAACATTTTTCCGATAAGCTTTCTGTACTATATGTGCCTCTGTAGCTGCGGTAATCAAAATAATACTACTTGTTGGGCTCACTTCTTGGATTTTATCAATTAAATCTACTCCCAGTATATCTGGCAAAAAGACATCGAGTAATATAAGGTGTGGTGAAAATGATTGAAGCCAATCTAAAGCTTCTTCTCCCGTGCTTGCCCGTGCAATTACTGTAAAGCCTTCAATTTTTTCTAAAAAACGACAATGTACATCTGCTACACGTACATCATCTTCAATTACCAGCACTTCAATATTGTTCATGGATCATAGTCCCCCTTTTGCTAATAGATACGATAAATAGGGCACCTCCTAAATCTCCTTCTTCAAGAGCAAGAGTACCGTTTAAATCATGGATACTGGAAATGACTTTCCTTAATCCATAGCCTCGATGTTTACTATCTTTCGTAGAAATATTTTCTGAAAATAGCACGTCTAGTTTTTCTTGTGCTAAACCTTGTCCAGAGTCCTCGACCTCAAAGATAATTTCCTCTCCATTATCAAATATAAAAAGCCTAATAATTGGTTGTCGCTCTTTGTTTTTTTCGACCTCTTCAAAAGCATTGGTTAATAAATTTCCCATTATAGAAATAATTAAGCTTTTTTCGATGCTTTCAGGAAATGTTTCTAAATAACTATCCTCATCAAAAACCAACTTGATCTTTAATTCACGTGCACGATTAAAAAATCCGATAATTAAACCATTCAAAAAAGGGTCTTTTACACGCTTTGTTATAAATTGGGTTAGAGAAGAATGTCCTTGTGCCTCTTTATGAATAATAGACAGTGCTTCATCAGATGCATTTAATTGAATAAGGCCGGATATTGTGTAAAGGACATTATTAAACTCATGTGTTTGGGCACGTAAAGCCTCTGTATATTGTTTTACTTGTGATAATTCGATAGCCATTTGCTCTATTTCTGATTGTAATCGGAAACTTGCAACTGCGCCGACAACTTGACCATTCACCTTCATAGGTACACGGTTAACAATAATTTCATGACCGTTAACAATCATCAATTTATCAAGTTGTTTTTCACCCTTCATTAATACGTTAAGCAGATGTGTGTTTGGTATATGCTGCTCGATATTATCGCCAATAATAGAAGCTGAATCCGTTAAATGTAAGATTTTTGCGGCAGCATTGTTTAGGGTCGTAATTTCACCTTTCTGATTTACCGTAATAATAGCTTCACGAACTGATTCAATTAAAGTATTTTTTTCTGTTAATAGACTGGCAATTTCACTTGGCTCTAGATTAAAAATTTGCTTTTTAATGTTTCGGGATAAAAAAATAGAGCCGATAATACCAATGCCTAGTGCAATAACCATCGTATAAAAAATATTATCAAGGTATAAAAAATATAAGCGATCTAATTCACTTGTTAAGTAACCAATTGAAACAACACCAATAATCGATCCATTTGAGTCTAAGATAGGTGCCTTCCCACGAATGGATTGTCCCATTGAACCATTTGCAATGGAAATATAAGACTCACCGTTGATTAATGCTCGGTCATTATCATCTCCGACCATTGATTTACCAATACGGTCAGCGATAGGATGGGTGTAGCGTATGCCATTTTTATCTCCTATTACAACATAAGTAGCTTTTGCAGCAAGCAAAATCTCTTTGCTAATTTTTTGCAGACTTTCGGAAGGATTATTTGTATGAAACGCTTCAATTACATCCCCCCTGCTAGCCGTTGTTTCCGCCAAATATAGTGCCCGGTTCCCAATTTGTGTTTGCAATGCATCAGATATGGTCATATAAAAGAGGATGCCTGCTAAAATAACAATAATAAAAATTAGAAAACTACTGTAATAGGCAAAGCGGGCTTGGAGTGTTAATGTTTTAAAGAAAATAGTGAATCCCACCTTTGTGTTTATTTTGGAAATTTTGGTCATTGATAATACTAGTAATCTTTTGTAATTTTCGATTATATAAAAAAATTTCGAAATTTGCTAGATGATCATTAAAAAAGTGATTTGAAGTGGATAGACACAATATAAAAATGTTGAAAAGTCATAATCATAAAAAGTAAAATCATGAAGTTCTTGTAGAATAGGACTTTTAATACTGTTTCATAGAATTGTTTGGATATTTCTATATTTGATTATTATTTTTCTAAAATTACAATAGACAGAAAATTCCTACAGATGTAGAATGAACGATATAGGGGGTGAAAAGTGGCGAAATGTTGAACGAAAATTTAGCTGCTTTATTGTTACGAGTTGTTCGGATTATTATGCAAATTGGTATACTTACTATTTTCTATTACATGGGGGTTGGCATTGTTTCTTATTTGCACATACCTCTTCCAGGAAGCGTCATAGGCTTACTTTTATTAGCACTTTCACTCAATTTTAAAATTATTAAGGTCGAATATATACAAGATGGAGCAGGTTTTTTAATTGGCATCTTAACGTTGTTTTTCATTCCAGCAACGGTAGGTGTTATTGATTATCCAGAGCTCATGTCAATCACTGGTCTGCTCATTATTTTAGCAGTTATTGCTAGTACATTAATCTCTATTTATGTAACAGGACTGCTGACACAGCTCATCGAGAAAAGAGAATTGGCCAAAAAAGAAAGCTCGAAGACTCCTGTGGAAGAAGGAAAGGGGGAATTAACTGTTGATTGAAGTAACAGTTGTCCTTAGCACCATCATTATGTTTATTTTATTTACAAAGCTCTATCAACGATTTCCCCATCCTATCATGATTCCCTTGGTCACGACTACGATTGTCAGTGCAGTGGTTTTACTTGTGTTTGATATTCCATATTCAACTTATATGCAAGGTGGGGAGTGGCTTCAGAAAATGCTTGGGCCAGCTGTTGTGGCACTTGCATATCCTCTCTATAATCAACGAGCAATTATTATGAAATATAAGTATTCAATTTTATCAGGGCTTCTAATCGGCATGATAACAGGCTTAGTGACAATTTTTGTGTTACTAAAATGGATCGGTGTAGAACCTAGCTGGATGCTGACAGCCTTACCTAAATCGTTAACAACGCCTGTTGGGATGCAGGTGAGCGAAACGATTGGAGGCATTCCTCCTTTAACTGCTGTTTTCGTTATGATTGCAGGGTTTGTAGGGGCCATTATCGGACCGTTAGTCATTAAGTATGGCAAAATCGACTCTGCTGTGAGTAGGGGAGTGGCAGTAGGAAGTGCCTCACATGGGGTAGGTCTTGTGAAATTAAGAGAATATGGGGAACAGGAATTATCAGTTGGTTCATTATCAATGGGCTTAACGGCTGTTATCGGAGCCTTCATCTGTCCTTTATTTGTGTATTTATTTTTATAATAGAATCGTGGAAAAAGGAGCTGTCTCAAAAACGAATGGAAACAAATTCTTTGTTGTGAAAAAATAGTTATTTCTAGAAGCAATTATTCATTATGAAATGAATTTAAAAACACTATTCTATTATAGCTATTTTGTAAATGAAGAGAATGTTTTCTAGTTGTGTTCAACAAAAAGAATATACTCACATTTTAAATATAAAAGCTAGCCCTTCTTATTGAAGAGCTAGCTTATATTTTTTAGAAAATTGGCTTACGCTCTTTGATAACACGAATTGTTTTTAATGTTGTATCCTCTGGTCCTTGAACGGGTAAACCTGCTTCAATATTCATTTGAATATAATGAATATTTTCTTGAGTAATTATTTCCCCGGGAATAAAAATAGGAATCCCAGGAGGATACACCATAATAAATTCTGCACAAATACAGTTATCTGCTTCTGCAAGGGGAACGACTTCTGTATCTGCATAAAAAGCATCACGCGGAGACATGGCAAGAGCTGGAATTTCCGGCACATTTACTAAAGCCTCTGTTATAGCCGCTTCAGAATCAAATGCTTTTGACATACGAGTTAAAGCATTTATTAAAAGATTGATTTCCTTTTTTGTATCTCCTAAAGTCACTAAACATAAGATATTATAAAGGTCAGACAATTCTACTTCAATATTGGCATTATAACGCAACCATTCCTCAGCTCGATGACCAGAAATACCTAAATCTTTCACACTAATCAGAAGTTTTAATGGATCCATATCATAAGTTGCAGAAGAATGTAACTTTTCCTTGCCAGCACACTTTAAATGTGGTATTTGATTGATGCGTTTACGAGCGTCCTTTGCTAAACGTAATGCATCGTCAATTAAATCGTATCCATGAATGGCTAGCTGACGTCGAGCTGTGTCAAGTGAAGCAAGTAATGGATAGGATGTCGATGTAGTTGTTAACATAGAAAATACAGCTTGTACACGTTTTGCAGAAACAAGACCCTCACGTACATTTAAAATAGATGTTTGTGTCATGGAGCCACCAAGCTTATGAACGCTTGTTGCTGCCATATCAGCACCTGCTTCCATAGCTGAATATGGAAGGTCATCATGGAATTTTATGTGTACACCATGCGCTTCATCTACTACTACAGGAATATTACGGTCATGAGCAATCTCCACAATACGCTTTAAATCAGCTGTAAAGCCAAAATATGTTGGATTAATAACAAGTACTGCCTTTGTATCTGGGTAAGCATTTAATGCTTTTTCAACAGCTTCAGGGGATATGCCATGAGAAATCCCATATTCGCTGTCAACTTCAGGATGAATAAAAATTGGAATGGCACCAGCGAATACAATCGCCGACATAATAGATTTATGAACATTCCGTGGCACTAGAATTTTATCACCTGGACCGACGACGGTCAGAATCATCGTCATGATGGCGCCACTAGTACCTTGAACGGAAAAGAATGTATGATCAGCACCAAAGGCTTCAGCTGCTAAGTTTTGCGCTTCTTTTATAGCACCCTTTGGTGAATGTAAATCGTCTAGTGGAGCAATATTAATTAAATCAATTGATAAAACGTTGTCGCCGACGAATTCACGGAACGCAGGATCCATCCCTTGCCCTTTCTTATGGCCTGGAATATGGAACTGAATGGGATGTCTGTTCCGATGTTTTAGTAATACGTCGAACAATGGAGTCTCTAATTGTGACAACGCAGGTACCACCTCACTTTATAATATCTAAGAAAACAAATGAATTATAGCACCTAACGACACGAAAAAATAGGCTTTTCCTAAAAAATAAAAGGATTTTTTTCAGGGTACCGAGAAAATAGTATTGAACGAAAGGGGAGGTACTATGAATTGGAATACACGTGTGACGGATCTTTTACAGGTTAAATACCCAATTATTCAAGGGGGATTAGCCTATTTAGCATATGCTGATTTAGCCGCAGCTGTGTCGAATGCTGGTGGTTTAGGGCAAATAACGGCTATGAGTTTACGAGATCCTGAATTATTACGAGCAGAGATCCATAAGGTACGAACATTAACAGATAAACCATTTGGCGTAAATTTTGCGATTGGCATGCATGGTACAGGCTATGAGGATATGGTGCGCGTTGCAATCGAAGAAGAAGTTCCAGTTGTTACAATGACGGGGGGAAATCCAGCGCCTATATTTAATTTGCTGGCAGGCACAGCTATAAAAAAATTAGTACTTGTAGCTGCTCGTAGACAAGCACAAAAGGCTGAACAGCTTGGAGCAGATGCTGTAATGGTTGTGGGTCAAGAGGGTGGCGGTCATCTGGGGCGTGATGATGTCGGTACAATGGTTCTTGTTCCCCAAGTGGTTGATAGTGTAAGTATTCCTGTCATTGCTTCTGGCGGAATTGGCGATGGGCGCGGCTGGATGGCTGCTCAAGCATTGGGAGCTGAAGGCATTGAAATGGGCACTCGTTTTATAGCAACACGAGAGTGTGTTGATGCTTCACAGGCTTATAAAGAGGCCCTAGTTGCAAGTACTGAGGCAGATACAACCATTATTAAGCGCTCAATTGGTGCACCAGCTCGTGCATTACGCAATGACTTTACTGCAAAGATTTTGGAAATTGAGGAAAAAACACCAACATATGAAGCGTTGAAAGAATATATAAGTGGTTCAGCAAATAAACGCTTTATTTACGATGGTGATAAGAATCAGGGCTTTGGCTGGGCTGGACAAGTGACTGGAATGATTCACGATATTCCAACCGTTGATGACCTTATTAAGCGAATGGTTGCAGAAGCTGAAAGTATACGGTTAAAATGGGGGCAATAACGTAAAGGTGGTTTTGTCGAATGGAATACTCTTATCCGTTTTCAACTGATTGGTCCACAGAGGAGATTGTGGATGTTATTCAATTCTTTGAGGGAATTGAGAAAGCTTATGAAAAGGGCATCAAGCGTGAAGTTATGCTAGCTAAATATCGACGCTTTAAAGAGATTGTTCCTTCCCAAGCAGAGGAAAAATCAATTTTTCGTGAATTTGAAGAGGCGAGTGGCTACATTAGCTATCCAGTTGTAAAACAAACAAATGAAGCCGAAGATGGAATGATTATAAAAGTTTCCCCAAGAAATGGCCGTTAAAAAAAGTGGATGTGAGATCAACTCACATCCACTCTTTATTTTTTGTGTTAAAAAACGACATAATGCATAAACTACATCAATAAAAAACTTTATAAGGTTAGCCTATTTTCCAACAATAATGTTGTAAAGAGGAAGTAAGCTGTTAAATGTGTCCTCTGTTAATTGATGTAATTCGCTTGCTGTTAATTTGGTTGCTTGTTCTTTTGCAATATGACGGCCAATTAAGAATTCACCCTTTTTGACATCTCGTAGGCGAATAAGAAGTTCTTCAAGCTTGTCTTCTTTTGCCACTTCGAGAGAAACTGCCTCAGGGGACATATGATCTCCTGACACGATAAAATCATCTGGAAGCTGTTCAATTAAAGATTTATGAGCTAGTAAACGCTCAGCCATAACATTTTTTTGAGGCGCTTCATAAATAATAGCTAAGACGATGAATAAATGTGTGTGCCATAGACCAATCTGAAAGTGAGGCAATGATTTATAACCTCTTTTATAAGGTGCGAAGGCAACCCAGCTATCTTTTGGAGGGTTAACAGTTCTTCGAGCATGTTTAGCCACATGCGGGAAGAATTCTTCACCTAATTGACTAGAGAAATATGCAGAAAAATCTTCACCTAGCTGATTGAATTTTGGACGTACATGTAAATTTAAAGCATCCATTCTCTGTTCTAAACCGTCTATTGTAAAAACCTTAAAGTCTTTGTTTGTCCACTTTATTTTTGGCAATTTTATTTTACTCCTTTCGTTTTATAAGGTTTATTTTACGCTGAATTTGGGAAAAAATCTTATAACAAGAACTTTATCAAATGAGCAAAGTTTTTGTAAAAAAATTAAAAAAAGGAAGTGTTTTTTATGAAACCGTTCGTAAAAATTATACGTAAAGTTGACATTGAAAAGCAATATGAGCATATTTTACAATTAGAATTAGATTATGAATTAGCTTCACTTTTTGCAGCAATGAATGAAAAAAATGATATCGAAATTGAAAAAAGTAAAAAACGTCTGGCAGAAATTCAGATGGAACTTGAAAGTTTGCACGCCTATGCGTAATCAAAATCTAATACCCATTTAAAAAATCACTTGCTGAATATTCCGACAGCAGGTGATTTTTATTGTGACAAAGGGTAAAATAGAAATTATATCATAAGGTAGTACTAGGTTTTATATAGCAAAAGTTGTGAAGTAGTGGGAAAAGGTATCATAAACATACGGGAGCGATTAATATAGAAGGCCTTTTCTTATATTCGAAGGGTGGGTTATGAGTGGATTTACAACAAATTGATAAATTTGCAAAAGATATTATTTTTGAAGCTGGGCGACGTATTCGGGAGGCTTTTTCGTATAATCTAGTAATTGAGACAAAATCAGGTGCAAATGACCTCGTTACCAATATTGATCGAGAGACGGAGTTATTCTTTATTGAGCAAATTAAAGCTTTTGATCCAACCCACAAAATTCTAGGGGAAGAAGGAATGGGCGAACAGGTTAAATCACTAGACGGTGTAGTTTGGATTATTGATCCAATTGATGGAACGATGAATTTTGTTAAACAGCATCGTCATTTTATGATTTCTATCGGTATTTTTGTCAATGGCGTAGGAAAGCTAGGTTACATATTTGATGTTATGCGGGAGGATTTATTTAGTGCCATCGAGGGGCAAGGGGCATGGTATAATGATTCACCATTGCGTAAACTACAGTCTGTTACAATGGAGGAGTCAGTCATTGGCATAAATGCACATTGGGTCGCACCTAACCGACATATTCACCATGAAAAAGTGATTGATATGGTTCGTAAAGTTCGCGGTACACGCTCCTATGGCTCCGCAGCAATGGAAATTGCATTTGTTGTAAGTGGCAAATTAGATGCCTATGTCTCTATGCGTTTAGCACCATGGGATATTGCAGGAGGGACCATCATTGCTCAGGAAGTTGGAGCAGTTGCTACAAATCTACATGGTGAAGGCTTTGATTTCCTTCATCAGGATACATTTATTATTGCTAATCCCGCTATTCATAAAGAATTATTAAAAAAATATATAGTGCCATATGAATAAAAAAGAGCCGTCTATTTATTAGACAGCTCCTTTTTATGTTCTTTAAAGTAATCCTTGCGCACGTAGTTTACGCTTCATTTTAAAGGCTGTCATGAAAATGACACAAGTAGCCACAATACCAGCTATTACACCAAATACATTACTAGCTGCAACAGAGTAGCCAATAGAGCACATTGCTAATACAGCTGCCAATGCATAGATGGCCATTACGATTTTTGCACGATTCATAGCCTAGCCTCCTATATAAAAAATTTGTCAATCAAATATATTTTTTAGAATGATGGAAATTCTAATAAGGACATTTCTATCCTTCTTGTGCTATAATATCACAGTTAAACATTCGAAAAAAGAATATGGAGTGGAATAATGACAAACTTACGTCAAGATCTTCGCAATATCGCAATTATCGCCCACGTTGACCATGGTAAAACTACTTTAGTCGACCAACTATTAAAACAATCAGGTACATTCCGTTCAAACGAACATGTTGAAGAACGTGCAATGGACTCTAATGATATTGAACGCGAACGTGGTATTACAATTTTAGCAAAAAATACTGCAGTAAACTATAACGGAACACGTATTAACATCCTTGATACGCCTGGACACGCCGACTTCGGTGGTGAGGTAGAACGTATTTTAAAAATGGTAGATGGCGTTTTACTAGTTGTCGATGCGTATGAGGGTTGTATGCCGCAAACACGCTTTGTACTGAAAAAAGCGTTGGAACAAAAGTTAACACCGATTGTAGTTGTAAACAAAGTTGATAAAGACTCAGCTCGTCCATTAGAAGTAGTAGATGAAGTATTAGAATTATTCATCGAGCTAGGCGCTGATGATGATCAATTAGATTTCCCTGTTGTGTATGCATCAGGTGTAAACGGTACAGCTTCTCTTGATGCTGATCCAACAAAACAAGAAGAAAATATGCAATGTCTATTTGAAAAGGTAATTGAAGCAATTCCTGCACCAGTAGACAACTCAGTAGATCCATTACAATTCCAAGTGGCATTACTTGACTACAATGATTATGTTGGTCGTATCGGGATTGGACGCGTATTCCGCGGAACAATTGAAGTAGGACAACAAGTTGCTTTAATGAAGTTAGATGGGACTGTGAAACAATTCCGTGTTACGAAACTATTTGGTTTCTTTGGTTTAAAACGTGAAGAAATCCAATCAGCAAAAGCTGGTGACTTAATTGCTGTTTCAGGGATGGAAGACATCAATGTTGGGGAAACAGTATGTCCGGTGGAACATCAAGAAGCTTTAACACCATTACGTATTGACGAACCAACATTACAAATGACTTTCTTAGTGAATAATTCACCGTTTGCAGGTCGTGAAGGGAAATGGGTAACTGCTCGTAAAGTAGAAGAGCGTTTACGTTCACAACTTCAAACGGACGTATCTCTTCGTGTAGAAGATACAGATTCACCAGATGCATGGACAGTTTCTGGTCGTGGTGAGCTACATTTATCAATTCTTATTGAAAATATGCGCCGTGAAGGCTTTGAACTACAAGTATCAAAACCTCAAGTTATCATTCGTGAAATTGATGGTGTAAAATGTGAACCATTTGAACGTGTACAAATTGATGTTCCAGAAGAAAATGTAGGTTCGGTTATTGAATCGATTGGTACGCGTAAAGGTGAAATGTTGGATATGGTGAACAATGGCAATGGCCAAGTACGTTTAACATTCCTTGTTCCTGCACGTGGTTTAATTGGATATACAACAGAATTCATGTCTATGACGAAAGGTTTTGGTATCATTAACCATACATTCGATTGTTACCAACCATATATTCCAGGCCGTATTGGTGGACGTCACCAAGGTGTTCTTGTATCAATGGAAACTGGTAAATCGACAACTTATGGTATGATGCAAGTAGAGGACCGTGGTACACTATTTGTTGAGCCAGGTACTGAAATTTATGAAGGTATGATCGTTGGTGAAAATACACGTGATAATGATATCACTGTAAACATAACAAAAATGAAGCAAAAAACGAATGTTCGTTCTGCGACAAAAGATGCAACAAACGTTATTAAAAAGCCACGTCTATTAACACTAGAAGAAGCATTAGAGTTCTTAAATGATGATGAGTATTTAGAAATCACACCAGAATCTATTCGCCTTCGTAAACAAATTCTAGATAAAAATGAACGTGAAAGAATAGCGAAAAAACTAAAAAACGCTGAACAATAATTTTTTGCTTCCACGAAAGGAAGAGGAGTCTTGGATCTGAAGTCCGCTTTATTGGGTGAACTAAATGTTATTCAAGTTGCTGCACAGACAGGTACAGATGAAACAACACGAGTTTATGGGAGAATGGCTGGTATCACTAGATTTTTATATGAAAATTTACCAAGCTATGAAATAGCAGGTTATGTTGTATTTCTTCTTGTATTTGTACTTTCTGCCATTGTCTATAAGCTAGGCTTTGCCAAGAAATTAAAGTTATCTCAAAATATTATTATTTATGCGTTCCTATTTTTAGGTTGTATCATGCTTACATTCTTCGCCCTATTCTTACCAATGATTGAAGGTCTGATTGTAGCGGCCTTAATTCTAATTGTCTATAAAACAAGACTATGGCGTGAAAAAAGAGAAGAGCAACAAGCTACCAATCAATAACAATTACGTACTTTATAATAAGAACTTTTTATCTGTTAGTAACAGTCTTAGCGGTTTTAAAGCTAAGGCTGTTTTTTTTTGTATGTTTCACTTGTAGTCAAGCTGAAGAAAACACCCACACTCTACACAAATTAAAAAATGATAGGCACCGAAATCTTCTTATGTGAATAAGTTAATGTCGATAGGCTTATTTTCAACACATCAAGGAGGAAAGGGAATGCGTTGGCTTACAAAAGGTTTATTATTAGGTGTCATTGCTTTGTTACTCCTTTCTTTGACGGCATGTAATAAAGCAGAGCTAGAAAAAGTCAAAGTAGGAGAAGTAACTCGTTCAATTTTCTATGCGCCTCAATATGTAGCACTTGAGAAAGGTTTCTTCGAGGAGGAAGGTCTTTCTGTTGAGCTACAAACGATTGCAGGTGGCGATAAAACGATGACGGCGTTACTGTCAGATGGAATTGATATAGCTTTAGTTGGGTCGGAGACGTCTATTTATGTCACATTACAAGGTGCAAATGATCCTATTCAAAATTTTGCACAGTTAACACAAACGGATGGTACCTTTTTAGTGGCAAGAGATAAGATAGATAATTTTTCGTGGGATCAATTGAAGGGCTCAACGTTTTTGGGGCAACGTAAAGGTGGAATGCCACAAATGGCAGGTGAATTCGTGCTGAAAAAACATGGCATCGACCCTGTAAATGATTTAACGCTCATTCAAAATATTGATTTTGCCAACATTGCTACTGCTTTTGCATCAGGTACTGGTGACTATGTTCAATTATTTGAACCTACTGCGAGTGTCTTCGAGAAAGAAGAAAAAGGTTATATTGTAGCTTCGTTTGGAACGGAATCTGGTAATCTTCCTTACACGTCCTTTATGGCCAAAAGTAGTTATTTAAAGGATGAAGCTTCAACTGTTCAAGCTTTTACAAATGCTTTGAAACGAGCACAGGATTTTGTGCAAAATGAGAGTGCTGCTGAAGTAGCAAAGATTATTCAACCGTATTTTGAAAATGTGGATATAGAGATAATTGAAACGGTAATTGAGCGATATAAAGCACAGGGCTCTTATGCTACTGACCCAATCCTTGATGAAGGAGAGTGGGATAACTTGCAAACAATTATGGAGGAAGCAGGTGAACTTCCTCAACGTGTGGAGTATGAAAAACTTGTGAACACTACTTTTGCCAAAAAGGCTGCTGAGTAATATGGAATTTTTACAGCTGGAGAATATTCACCATAGTTATTTTTCAAGTACACAGGCAAAGGAAGTATTACGTGATATCAGTTTAGCCATTCATGAAGGAGAGTTTGTTTCGTTTATTGGGCCGAGTGGCTGCGGTAAAACCACATTATTATCAATTATTGCAGGATTATTCCCTGCCACTGAAGGCAATGTTTATATAGATGGTGAAAAGCTATCAGCAAGTAATCAATCAAGCATTGGCTATATGCTTCAGCAGGATTATTTATTTCCTTGGAAGACCATTGAAGAAAACGTCACAATTGGCTTGAAAATAATGGAGAAAAGTCATAAAACACATAAAGTAACGGCCAATGCGTTATTACAGGAAGTAGGATTACCACAAGTGGGGAACAATTACCCTCGAGAGTTATCAGGAGGTATGAGGCAACGTGTCGCCCTTGCTCGTACCTTAGCTGTGAATCCTAAAATTTTATTATTAGATGAACCATTTTCTGCATTAGATTATCAGTCGAAATTAAAGCTTGAGGATTTAGTGGTGGAAACATTAAAAACTTATAAAAAGACTGCTATTCTTGTGACACATGATATTGGTGAAGCAATCGCGATGAGTGAGCGTGTAGTTCTATTTTCTGCAAACCCAGGGACAGTTCACAAGGTGTTTGAAATACCTAAAGCCCTTAATGAACTATCACCTTTTGATGTAAGACAGCATCCAGCCTATGCAGATATTTTCCAAACTATTTGGAAGGAGCTGGAGAGCCTTGGATAATACATTATTTAAGCAATATCAGCAATTGTTAAAAAAAGAAAAACGCTATGTTCGAGTATATCAGCTTATTATTTTACTGCTATTCTTTGGTGGATGGGAGCTGCTTTCAAGATTAGAATGGATTGATCGGTTAATTTTTAGCTCGCCAACTCATGTATGGCATACATTTATTGAGAAAGTCATTGACGGTTCTTTAACATTGCATGTGAGTGTTACATTAATGGAGACCGTAATTGGCTTTTTAGCAGGGACTCTATTAGGAACATTGATAGCTGTTGTCTTGTGGTGGTCCCCGTTACTATCAAAAGTACTCGATCCCTATCTAGTAATTTTAAACGCGATGCCAAAAGTTGCACTTGGTCCGATTTTGATTGTTGCACTCGGCCCAGGTTACTTTTCTATCATAGCTATGGGTGCATTAATATCCATCATTATAACAACGATTGTTGTATATACTGCATTTAAAGGTGTCGATCCAAATTATAGTAAGGTTTTACAAACCTTTGGAGCGACAAGATGGCAAATCTTTCGTGAGGTCATTTTGCCAGCCTCATTTCCTACGATCATTTCGACCTTGAAAGTGAATGTTGGTTTATCATGGGTAGGGGTTATTGTAGGGGAATTTTTAGTAGCTTCAAAAGGACTTGGTTATTTAATTATCTATGGCTTCCAAGTATTTAATTTTAACCTGGTCCTTATGTCACTTCTGATCATTGCCTTTTTTGCTACGATAATGTATCAAGTTGTAGAATTAGTTGAAAAAGCGATTATTAAAAATAATGGATAGTAGAAAAAAGAGGTGTCTCAAAATAGAGGCACCTCTTTTTAATCTGTTCTTTAGTTAAAATTCTTTATCCATCTGGGGTGAAGTACGATAAAAACGGAAATTGCCCGTTTCCATTCGTGCTACAGTATTTTCTGAAATGCGATCATGACAAATATCGCACATATAAGTATGAATTGGTCGATTACGCAATTTTTTTGCTAAAGGTAGATTATCATCTAAATTATGAATCGTATCGCAAATAACGCATTTAACGCGCATTGCATTCCCTCCTATTCAGCGCGAATGGCTGATACGTTTTTAATAGGATTGTCAATATTTGAACCGTCTCTTAGTAATACATGGATTGGACCGTCTTCTAAAAGAGGCTTACCGTCTTGGCTATATTTTAAAATAAGTGTATAAGCTTCTTCAATTGTAAAAGGATATTCTTGACCATCTTTGCAAGTTAAGACGATTTTTGTCGCTTCTGGTTTAATTTCAGCATTCTTCAAGAAATGACTTAATTCGATACCAAATGTACCTGTCTCCATTCCTTTACGGTCAAATTTCCTTTCTGATTTTAATGTAGGCGGGAATGTTGCTCCTTCCATAATTTCACGTGACCAGTGTGCTCCTACTTCACGCATATATTTGACGTCAGCATCTTCCTCAACATTTTGAGTAGTGAAGTAAGTGTTTAAATCTAATTTACGATCATCGAAAATCCACACAGTAGGATCTAATGTTAGTTGGTATGTGACTGCACCTGTGATAGGAATTATTGTTTCCATAATAGAAATCCTCCTCAAATCTTGTATATCCATGACATAGTATAACGCTAATGCCTAGAGATAATAAAGAAATATAATTCGAATTCTCTATTTTCCAATGAAGACACTTGCATTTTTATCGACTAAAAGATAAACTTTATTAAGATAGAATCGAAGAAATATCAGATAATGGGGGCGTCCTCATGGATACGAAATCACAAACTTCTTTTCAAGAGAAGGCTTTGGAGCTATTAGTTGCTGATGCAGATAAGATTGCTCGCCTTATTCGAGTACAAATGGATCATTTAACAATGCCACAATGCCCTTTATATGAGGAAGTATTAGATACACAAATGTTCGGTCTATCACGTGAAATTGATTTTGCTGTGAAGCTTGGGTTGATTGAACGTGAAAAAGGCAAAGAAATTCTCGATTCACTCGAGAAGGAACTTTCTGTACTACACGACGCGTATACAGACAAATAAAAAGAAAAACTCAAACGCTTCTTTGCGCTTTGAGTTTTTTTACTAGAACGAGGTTTTCCGATGAGACAATACTTAAAACGCTATGCACAAAATTTTGATTACCCCTTATTTTTTACGGTCCTATTATTAAGTTTATTTGGGTTAATAATGATTTATAGTTCAAGTATGATGGTTGCTATTGCACAGAAAAAACAGGCACCTGATTATTTTTATCAAAAGCAAGTGACCAATTTAATGGTGGCATTTCTTGGCTTTATCATTACAGCATTTTTTCCATATAAACATTATGCGAATAAGAATATTATGTTGTTACTAACGGTCGTATTGGCGGTGTTATTCACATGGTTAAAATTATTTGGTCATGGGGCAGATGAAGTAGGCTCTCAAAGTTGGATTGCTATTCCAGGATTAGGGAATTTTCAGCCTTCGGAGTATGCGAAACTATTTATAATTTTATATTTTGCAGCTGCTTTTTATCGAAAAGCACAAAAATATACGTTTGAAAAGCTACAACCTACTGAAATTTTTTATCCAATTTTTCTATGGATTTTAGTGGTTGCTGGGGTAGCCTTTGAAACAGACTTAGGAGCAGTGATTATTCTATGTGGTATTGCTGTTTCAGTTGTAGCTTCAAGTGGTATTCCATTTAAAACATTTTGGAAATTTTTTGGTGTATTAGGTGCATTTGGTACAGCTATTCTTGGTATTCTATGGCTATTTAAGGGAGAGCTACTAACAGGAAATCGAAAAGGACGGATATTGTCTTACTTAAATCCGTTTGAATATGAGGATGGTAGTGGTCACCAAGTGGTGAATAGTTATTATGCCATTGGCGGAGGCGGCTTAGAGGGACGTGGTCTAGGTCAATCCATTCAAAAATTAGGTTACTTACCTGAACCACAAACAGATTTTATTATGGCAATTATTATGGAGGAATTAGGAATATGGGGAGTTTTAATTGTCCTAGGTGGTTTAGGATTTATTGTATATAAAGGTTTTTCTATTGCATTGCGAACTAAAGATCCATTAGCACGCATGATTGCGGCTGGTATTGCGAGCTGGATAGGCTGGCAATCATTTATTAATCTTGGGGGTGTAACCGGGTTAATCCCGTTAACCGGTGTAACGTTACCTTTTATAAGCTATGGCGGTACATCTATAATCATTCTATCTTTAGCGATGGGAATATTAATCAATGTTTCTATGTTTGAAAAGGTAGAGAGGAAAAAAACACAATCATAAAGGGGGATACCTATGGAATCAATCAACAAAATTCTCGTAGCCAATCGAGGAGAAATTGCAATTCGTATTTTCCGTGCTTGTACGGAGCTGAATATCCAAACTGTTGCCATCTATTCAAGAGAAGATAGTGGTGCTTTTCATCGCTTTAAAGCAGATGAAGCTTATTTAGTGGGAGCTGGCAAGAAACCAATCGATGCTTATTTAGATATTGAAGGTATTATTGCCATCGCAAAAGATGCAGATGTTGATGCGATTCATCCAGGGTATGGTTTTTTATCAGAAAACGTGGAATTTGCACGTCGCTGTGAGGAAGAGGGCATTGTCTTTATCGGACCAACTTCTCAGCATTTAGATATGTTTGGAGATAAGGTCAAAGCACGTTCTCAAGCCATTGCGGCTGAGATTCCTGTTATTCCTGGTACAGATGGCCCAGTAGCCGATCTAGCAGAGGTAGAGACGTTTGCTAGCAATTATGGTTATCCAGTTATGATTAAGGCAGCACTTGGCGGCGGTGGTCGTGGGATGCGTCTAGTCCATAGGCCAGAGGATCTTGCTTCCTCCTATGAAAGAGCAAAATCTGAGGCAAAGGCTGCTTTTGGTTCCGATGAAGTATATGTAGAAAAAGCAATCATAAAACCAAAACACATTGAAGTACAAATTATTGGCGATAAACACGGCAATATTGTGCATTTATATGAGCGTGATTGCTCAATTCAGCGTCGACATCAAAAAGTGGTAGAAATTGCGCCATCTCATTCGATTTCACAAGAGTTAAGAAATCGTATTTGCGATGCAGCTGTGAAATTAATGAAGAATGTCTCGTACATAAATGCAGGGACAGTGGAATTTTTAGTCGCAGGAGACGATTTTTATTTCATCGAGGTAAACCCTCGCATTCAAGTAGAACATACAATTACAGAAATGATTACAGGTGTTGATATCGTCCATGCCCAAATCAAGGTAGCGGCAGGCTATGAACTTCACAGTGAAGAAATTCATATGCCAAAGCAAGAAGACATGCCAATGATTGGCTATGCCATTCAAGCCCGTGTGACAACAGAAGACCCTGCAAATGACTTTATGCCAGATACAGGAAAGTTAATGGTTTACCGCTCAAGTGGTGGTTTTGGCGTGCGATTAGATGCCGGGAATGGATTCCAAGGTGCTGTCGTAACACCATACTATGACTCTTTATTGGTTAAAATTTCCACTTCGGGTATGAACTTTAAAGAAGCTGCTGCGAAAATGGATCGTAATTTAAAAGAATTCCGTATTCGTGGCGTTAAAACAAATATTCCGTTTTTAAATAATGTGGTGACACATGAGAAGTTTTTATCAGGAGCCTTTGATACTAGCTTTATTGATACAACACCAGAGCTTTTTGAGTTCCCTGTCCGTAAAGACCGTGGAACAAAGCTGTTAAGCTATATAGGGAATGTGACCTTAAATGGCTTCCCTGGTGTAGAGAAGAAATCAAAACCTATCTTTGTTCAGCCAAACCAACCTAAAATTGATCCTTTAATTTTACCACCAGCAGGTACGAAGCAGATTTTAGATACACAGGGAGCAGATGGCTTAGTCCAGTGGATTTTAGCACAGGAAGACGTACTACTAACAGACACTACATTCCGTGATGCACACCAATCTCTACTTGCAACACGTGTTCGTTCACAGGATATGTATCAAATTGCGGATGCAACAGCTCGCATGATGCATCAGTTATTCTCACTGGAAATGTGGGGCGGGGCAACATTTGATGTAGCGTATCGCTTCTTAAAAGAAGATCCATGGGAGCGACTAGCGAAACTCCGTGAGCAAGTGCCGAACGTGTTATTCCAGATGTTACTGCGTGGAGCTAATGCTGTTGGTTATACAAACTATCCTGACAATCTAATCCGAGAATTTATCGCTGAATCAGCTTCATCAGGAATTGATGTATTCCGTATTTTCGATAGCTTGAATTGGATTAAAGGCATGGAAGTAGCAATAGATGCTGTGCGTCAATCTGGAAAAATTGCTGAAGCGGCAATCTGTTATACAGGGGATATCCTCGATGACAGCCGTGCGAAATATTCAGTGCAATACTATAAGGATATGGCCAAAGAGCTTGAAGCAGCTGGAGCCCATATTTTAGCAATTAAAGATATGGCCGGTTTATTGAAACCAGAAGCGGCGTACCGTTTAATTTCCGAGTTAAAAGAGACGACAAGTCTGCCAATCCACTTGCATACACATGATACTAGTGGCAATGGAATTTATTTATATGCTAAAGCGATAGAAGCAGGTGTTGATATCATAGATACAGCGCTTGGATCTATGGCAGGCCTAACATCTCAACCGAGTGCAAACTCCTTGTACTATGCAATGAAGGGCGGCAAACGTGAGGTACGAGCAGATATCGATGCATTAGAAAAATTATCGTACTACTGGGAAGATGTTCGTAAATACTATAAAGATTTTGAAAGTGGCATGATCAGCCCACATTCTGAGATTTACGTACATGAGATGCCTGGTGGTCAGTATAGTAACTTACAGCAACAAGCAAAAGCTGTAGGGCTTGGTGATCGATGGGAAGAAGTGAAACGCATGTATTCCCGTGTAAATCTACTATTTGGTGATATTGTTAAAGTGACACCATCCTCCAAGGTGGTAGGTGATATGGCTTTATTTATGGTGCAAAATGATCTAGACGAAAATACGGTCTTAACAAGAGGAAAAACGATTGACTTCCCAGATTCTGTGATTGAATTCTTCCAAGGTTATCTTGGGCAGCCGCATGGCGGGTTCCCAGAGACATTACAACAAGTAGTATTAAAAGATCGTGAAGCAATTACAGTTCGTCCAGGAGAATTATTAGAGCCTATTCAGTTTGATCAATTAGAGGCTGTACTAGAGGAAAAGTTAAATCGTCCAGTTACGAAAAAAGATGTACTGGCTTATGCACTTTATCCAAAAGTCTTTGAGGAATATGCGAAAACAGCAGAATCCTTTGGCAATATTTCAGTTCTTGACACACCGACATTCTTATATGGCTTAAAGCTTGGAGAAATTATTGAGGTCGAAATTGAAAAAGGTAAAACATTGATTATTAAACTCGTTTCAATCGGGGAACCACAACACAATGGAACACGTGTCCTTTACTTTGAGCTCAATGGACAATCGCGTGAATTGGTGATTCAAGATATGACTGTTGAGGTTGATGGCAATTTAGCGTTAAAAGCCGATCCAAGCAATCCAAACCAAATTGGTGCTACAATGCCAGGTACTGTGTTAAAAGTTGTTGTTTCTAAAGGTAGTCCTGTTAAACGTGGGGATCATCTGTTAATTACAGAAGCCATGAAAATGGAAACAACTGTCCAAGCACCTAAAGACGGCATTGTAAAAGAAGTATATGCGAGTGCAGGAGATGCGATTTCTACAGGGGATCTATTAATTGAAATTGAATAGATAGTCGTGAAAAAAGGTTATTAGATGCTTTTTATTGCATCTATATAACCTTTTTTATTGTGTTAAGCGATAAATCATATACAATTTGATTACTTAATCAAAAAAATGTTAGGCTAATCAATCAGGAGGGTTCTATGGATAGCAATAAAAATACCTTTATTCCGGAAGCAAGAAAGCAGCAAATTATTGAAGCTACGATAACGCCACTTGATGATATAGGCTATGTAAAGGCGAGTTTAGCACAAATCGCTAAACGTGCTTCTATCAGCACAGGCAATAATTTCTTATCACTTTGTAGATCGACAAGATTTAATCAACCAAAGTACGCAGACACTAATTGAGCAATCCACAACTTTTATTTTGACAAAAACATATTCTGCCAGTGACCCTGTCACACAATTAGCAAACTTCATAGAGGCAAGCATTGCTTATCAAACGACACACCCAAAAGAAAATGCAGCATTATTAGAAATTGACTTCAACGCTCGGACTGTACAAGACATCCCTTACTATAAACTGCCGGATGAAGAGGAAGACCCACTTTTGACGGCATTATGAAATATTTTAGGAGATGGAAAAAACAGGGGACATTTAGTGTTCGCTCTGTCAATGTAATGGCAAAAGTAATTCAAGGAGCGATTGGTGAATACATGCTTATAGGGGGACCGCTTGTTATTGCGGCAGAGGATTACAGTCTCGAAGTAACAAATATTATATGGACAGCAATGAAAGTAGAGGGGCAAAAAAATGCTTAGAGCGCTATTCAACTGGATGTTAGTCATTGGTTTAATTTTATTAGGAGGCCGTCTCGTAACACTAATTTGTCGATATTTCGACATTCCCTTTACAACATTTTTTAAAGATTATGCACTAGTATCCATGATTATCTTAATTGTTGGAATTATAGGAACTGAAGCTATGAAGAAACAAAAATAGTCATAGAAAAAAGATTCGACACATCTTTGGTGGCGAATCTTTTTAATAGGCTATTTCTTTTTCTCATTATAATTACTTCTAGCAACTAGCATGATCATATAGCATAATAAACCGAATAAAAGGGAAATAAATAATGAATGCAGTAAAGCTACCGTTAAATTCAGTTTAGTAAGGACTACTAACATACCTGCAATAACTTGTAAAACTACTATAGAAAAAGCAATTATCCATCCATAGTATATAACACGTTGATGTTTATATTCCTTTACAGCGTGCCAAGTTATGTATGCAATCCAAATGAAAATAATAAGAACAGCTAATCGATGTCCCATTTGCACCCATTCATACATATTATTCGGGGGTGCGAAAGGTGTTTCATTATAGCAAAATGGCCAATCAGGACAAATTAAGCTCGAATCTGTATGACGAACTAGCGCCCCTGTATAAACGACTAAATAAGAATAAATTGTGACAGCAATTGTATGCCAACGTAACTTTTTACCAATAAATACGTTATCGGCATCAAATTTCCGATCGACTTCAAATACAATCATAGAGAGAAGAAGAACCGCGGCAAAGGAAATCAGAGATATCCCAAAATGAAGTGCTAAGATGAAATCACCTTGCCCCCATAATACTTGAGCTGCTCCAATAAGAGCTTGCGCGATTAAGAAAAACATTGCTAGGAAACCTAATAGTTTTACTTCGCGAATATGTCCGAGCTTACGCCATGTCCAAACGGTTAACACAAGAATTGAAATAGATACAACTCCTGTTACGAGACGATGTGAGAATTCAATAAGGACTTCTGGTGTAATCTCCTTTGGAATAAGAGATCCATTACAATCAGGCCAGTTTCGACCACAGCCTAGGCCACTATCTGTTTTGGTAACGAGAGCCCCACCTAGTAATATAAGGAGCATCCCTACTGTAGCGGCAACAGCAAACCACTTCAAATACCTGTTGTGTTGCATAAAATGAGTCACCTACTTTATCTATCAACATTACAAGCACGTAATGTTTCTGCTACTAGATAATATCGAAAATACGTATAAAAAACAACTTGTAAAGAGAAGGGACTACTAGATGTCGATTCCATTTCACAAATTGTTCATAATTTCGTGCTTTAACCTTCACAATTCATTTTAGAAAATGTTTTACTATAGATATGTTGTTTTTAATTATATTTCTAGACAAAACTAATTTTTACAACTTCATCTAAATTTCACTTAATGTCTAGAAATCAATCGCAAATTTCGCTATAGTTATTGTTAGCGGAATATGCTTACAAAAATGAAAGGAGAGGTATTATGTCAAACGGTCGTACACTGGCGGCTACTAGAAATACTGGTCCTGAAACAACATCTGTTGTAAAAGATTTCTTAGCACTAATAAAAATTGGAATCGTTAACTCGAATCTTGTCACAACGTTTACAGGGATGTGGCTGGCTTTTCAGTTTACTAGTAGACATTTCTTGCAAGAGCTTGATGTCATATTTTACACCATGCTGGGTGCGGCATTAATCATTGGTGGCTCAGGTGCAATGAATAACTTCATTGATCAGGATATAGATCCTATCATGAAAAGAACAAAGGCAAGACCGACAGTGACAGGCAGATTTAAGCCAAACTTTGTGTTGACCATTGCCCTCTCATTTTTAATTGTAGGTGAAATTTTGTTATTTGCGGCATCGTTTGCAGCCGGCATGTGGGGACTAGTAGGAATATTTGCTTATGTCGTTCTGTATTCAATGTGGTCAAAGAGGAAGCATGTTAGTAACACGGTTGTAGGTAGTATTTCGGGGGCTATTCCTCCTGTTATTGGATTCGCGGCGATTGAGCCTGCCTTAGGTCCAGGAGCACTAGCTTTATTCCTTATCATGTTTGCATGGCAACCACCACATTTCTATGCGCTTGCTATGAAACGGACTGAGGAATATCGTGCAGCTAAAATACCAATGCTACCTGTTATAAAGGGATTTAAACGTACAAAGTACTCAATGTTATTCTGGATTCTTTTATTATTACCGTTACCTTTCCTTTTAACAGAGCTTGGAATTGGCTTTTTAACTCTTGCTACTGCATTGAACTTGGGTTGGTTAATACTAGCTCTGAAAGGCTTTACAACAAAAGATGATATGAAATGGGCAAATAAAATGTTTATTTATTCGTTGAATCATATGACCATACTATTTGTAGCCATCATAATATTTGCGGTGTTTAGCTAAAGTTAGGGATTCTTTCTTTTTATAAGAATTCATATAGACAGAACTGATGTCCTAGGTACACATGAAAATACAACAAAGAAAGAGGGGTTTAATTAAGCTATGATGAAAGGGCTTAAAAAATGGCGTCTTTTTTCACTTCTAGCAGTGATGATGGTTTTCCTTTCAGGTTGTGGTGAAGATTATCTTTCTACACTAAAACCATCTGGAGAAGTAGGTAAACAACAATTAAATTTATTACTGTTAACTACTGTAATTATGACGCTAGTAGTAGTAATAGTATCCGTTATCTATTTACTTGCATTCCTAAAATACCGTCGTGCACGCGTAGGTGAAAATGTTATACCTAAGCAAGTAGAAGGTAGTCATACTTTAGAAGTGATTTGGACAGTTATTCCGATTATTTTATTATTAATTATCGCTGTACCAGTTGTTACAACTACTTATAAATTTGCAGATGTTGCTGCAATGGATGAGGTAGATGAAGAAGGGAACAAAACAGCCCTAACGATCAATGTAACGGCAAAATTATACTGGTGGGAATTCGAATATCCTAACCAAGGTATCGTAACGGCTCAAGAGCTAGTGGTACCAACAGGTGAAAAAGTTTACTTTAATTTAAAAGCTGCCGATGTTAAGCACTCATTCTGGATTCCTGCTGTAGGCGGTAAAATGGATACAAACGTGGAAAACTTAAACAAATTCTACTTAGTATTCGATAAAGAATCAAAAGATCTTAAAGATGGCGTATTTTATGGAAAATGTGCTGAATTATGTGGACCTTCACATGCATTAATGGACTTTAAAGTAAAAACATTAAGCCCTGATGCATTTGATGCATGGGTTGATGCAATGAAAGCAACTGAAGGACAAACTGCTGACAAAGCTTCCACTGATCTTGGTGAAGCAACTTTTGCTAATAGCTGCTTAGGCTGTCATGCTATCTCTGGTTCAGGAGCAGGCGGTACACCAGGTCCAAACTTAACTACGTTTGGTGACCGTAACCGTGTTGCTGGTTTCTTAGAGCATAATGAAGAAAGCTTAAAAGCTTGGATTAAAAACCCTGAGGAATTTAAACCAGGTAACTTAATGATGAATGCTGAAGGCACTGCGCCTATCTACGGTAATTTATCTGATGAAGAAATTGAAGCTCTTGCAACTTACATCATGGGCTTATCAGTAGAAAAATAATTTTCGTTCTATGTAACAAATTTTGAGGGAGGTAAAAGTTGTGAGCTCATACACACAGAAAAAGGGCTTTGGAGCAGCTGTCTGGGATTACATCACTACTGTTGACCATAAAAAGTTAGCAGTGATGTATTTATTAGCCGGTACATTGTTCTTCGCTATCGCTGGTTTTGAAGCATTATTAATGCGTATTCAATTAATGAAACCAAATAATGATTTCGTATCAGCTGGTTTTTTCAATGAATTATTAACAATGCACGGAACAACAATGTTATTCCTAGCTGCTACGCCACTACTATTCGCATTTATGAACATGCTTGTACCATTACAAATTGGTGCACGTGACGTTGCATTCCCGTTCCTTAACTCATTAGGGTTCTGGTTATTCTTCCTAGGTGCAGTATTCCTTCACCTGTCATTCTTTATGGGTGGCGCTCCTGATGCGGGCTGGACTTCTTATGCATCATTATCTTTATACTCTCCAGGACATGGTATTGATTTCTATGTTCTTGGTTTACAAATTTCAGGGGCAGGTACATTAATTTCAGGTCTTAACTTTATCGTTACGATTATTACAATGCGTGCTCCAGGTATGACATTTATGCGTATGCCATTATTCACTTGGACTGCTCTTGTATCAAGTGCCTTAATTTTATTCGCATTCCCTCCATTAACAATTGGTTTATTAATGATGTTATTTGACCGTATGTTCGGTGGTAACTTCTTTGACCATACAATGGGTGGTAACACAGTAATTTGGGAACACTTATTCTGGATCTTCGGACACCCAGAGGTTTATATCTTAGTATTACCAGCATTCGGTTTATTCTCTGAGATTATTCCAGCGTTCTCTCGTAAACGTCTATTCGGATACTCTTCAATGGTATTCGCTACAATTTTAATTGGTTTCTTAGGGTTCATGGTTTGGGCTCACCATATGTTTACAGTTGGTCTTGGGCCAACAGCAAACGCAATCTTCGCTGTTGCAACTATGGCAATTGCGGTTCCAACAGGTATGAAAGTATTCAACTGGATCCTAACTATTTGGGGCGGATCAATTAAAGTTACAACACCAATGCTTTATGCACTTGGATTCATCCCGTCATTCGTTGCGGGTGGTGTTACAGGGGTCATGCAAGCATCTGCACCTCTTGACTATCAATTACATGATTCTTACTTTATCGTTGCTCACTTCCACTACGTAATCGTTGGTGGTATCGTTACAGCATTATTTGGTTCAGCGCACTTCTACTGGCCAATTTTCTTCAACCGTATGTTAAACGAAACGCTTGGTAAAATTACTTTCTGGGTATTCTTTATCGGATTCCATTTAACATTCTTCCTTCAACATTTCTTAGGTTTGATGGGTATGCCACGTCGCGTATTCACTTACATGGAAGGTCAAGGTTGGGATCAATTCAACTATATCTCTACAATCGGTGCATTAATGATGGGTGTAGGGGTTATCTTAATGGTAATCAACTGCTTAATGTCTATTAAGGGCAAACCAGCAGGACGCGACCCATGGGGCGATGGACGTACTTTAGAATGGTCAATTCCACAACCAATTCCATTCTATAATTTCCGTCAAACTCCACTTGTTCGTGGTTTAGATCCATGGTGGATTGAAAAACAAGAAGGTAATAAAGAAGTAACATTTGCTGAGCCACTAGGTGATATCCATATGCCAAATAACTCAGCTATTCCATTCGTTATTTCATTAGGTATGTTTATTGCAGCATTTGGTGCACTTTACAATCCAGACGCAGATAAGCCGTGGTCTATCTATGTATTAATCATTGGTTTAGCTATTACATTTGGTGCAATGATTGCTCGTTCTGTTAAAGACGATCATGGTTTCCATTTACACAAAGAAGAAATTCTTGAAATTGAAGAACATCTTTACGGCAAAGGAGGAAATAAATAATGGATTTCAATACTAAATTTACTCCTCATACTTGGCCAGATCATCCTGAACAAGCTACGATGGAAGGTAAAAATAAAGTCGTTGGTTTCTGGATTTTCCTTGCCTGTGAAGTTGTACTTTTCGCAAGTTTATTCGCTACTTATTTAGCGCTTAAGAACAAAGGGCCAGCTGGCATGGAGTTCACAACTCAAGGTTTATTTGAATTACCATTAGCATTTGCTATGACGATGTTATTATTAACATCATCACTAACATCTGTTTATGCAATTTACCATATGCGTAACTTTAACTTTAAAGGTATGCAAACTTGGTTAGCGATTACATTAGCTTTAGGTCTTGGATTCTTAGCACTTGAAATCTATGAGTTCAACCACTATGTGCACCTTGGTTTTACATTTAATCAATCTGCATTTGCAACAGCGTTTTATTCTTTAGTTGGTACACACGGTTTCCACGTATGTTTAGGACTTGTATGGATTGCAACATTAATGATTCGTAATGCTAAACGTGGATTAAACCTGTACAATGCACCTAAATTCTTCGTTGCTGCTTTATATTGGCACTTTATCGACGTGGTTTGGGTATTTATCTTTACAGTAGTATACTTGATGGGAGTGATCGGATAATGTCTTCACACGATACACCTATAGTTGCTAAGTCACAGGCACAGTATGAGTATGATCGTCATCATAATGCCGTTCATATGCGTAAACAAGTAATCAACTTTGCGATTATGATTTTCTTCACTTTTATCGCATTCGCAGTAGTTGCAGCTGATTTTTCTAAATACTTAATTATGCCATTCGTATTATTATTGGCTGGCGTTCAAGTTGTACTTCAACTGTATTCTTTCATGCACTTAGAAGATAAAAAAACTCACTTTGGTGGCGTTATTGGTTTCTTCATGTGGATGGGAATTTTAATCGCATTTACATTCTTCTTAGCATTTTTAACAATCATTTGGTGGTAATCACCAAAAAAGCACGTTCGTTATTTTGTACGAACGTGCTTTTCTTATGTTTTGAGGTTATTTAGGTATCAAAAGAGGCAAACACTGTTAAACTTAACATTTGTTCACCTTTCGTTCATTGCAGTATAGCTGTAAGCGTTTTATAATAGGAGTACTGAAGTTTAAAGGAGTGCGTTCTATATGCCACTTAGTATATTTGGTTTCCAAGCATTGTGGAGCCCGTATTTAATAGGGGTTCTTGTTTTTATAACAATCATCTATTTTTTAGTCACAACAAAGTGGCGTAAGGATTTTAAAGTAAGCGAACCTTTGAAAAAAAGTGAAGCTATTTACTTTGTTTTAGCAATGATTACCATCTATATTATCAAAGGATCTCCTATCGATTTAATGGCTCATATTATGTTTACCATGCATATGGTGCAAATGGCTATTCTGTTATTGCTGGTCCCTATTTTCTTAATTAAAGGGATTCCTTGGTGGGTTTGGAAGGTGGCTATTGAGGCACCAGTAGTTAGAACATTGTTTAAAGTGCTAACATTACCAGTTGTTGCTGTCTTTGTATTTATTGGTCTATTTTCTTTCTATCATTTACCGTCCATATTGGATTACATTAAATTAAATGAAACATTACATGGTACCTATACATTTGTATTATTTCTATCTGCGGTGTTTATGTACTGGCCTTTAATTCAAAATATGCCAAATAGTAATCAAATGAAGCCTTTGCATAAATTGGCGTATATTATTGCTAATGCTGTTTTAATTACACCTGCTTGTGGATTAATCATCTTTGCCCCAAATGCAATGTATGAGACATACACAAATGGTGATGCATGGTTAAAGGCGATGGAGCTTTGTGTACCAGCCTCTACATTGTCAGGATTATCTTTATCTGGACCTGAGCTATTTACAGACATGAAACCAGTTGCAGATCAGCAATTAGGTGGCGTGTTAATGAAAATCCTACAAGAGCTTATTTTTGGTGTACTAATTGGTACAATCTTCACAAGATGGTATCGATCTGAGCAAAAAGATCCGGATAAAATCACTGCTGACGCTTTAGCTGCCCACCAAAAGAAGTGGGAAAGTCAACAGCAACATTAATTGAAGAATAGAAATTTACTTTGTGTAAGGGGTTTTGACAATGGAATTGCAAATTTTGCCTACTATTAGTACATCGTTTATCGTTATTAGTGCGGTACTAGTAGCGATAGGGTGGGGCTTAATTATAAAACGAAATGTAGAGGGACATAAGAAAGTGATGCTTGCTGCAGGTGTTGCGGCACTTATTTTCTTTATCATCTATGCGTCCCGTACAATCTTTATTGGAAATACAGCTTTTGGCGGTGGAGAAGATTTAAAACCATATTATACGTTCTTCTTGATTTTCCATATTATTTTAGCGACATCTGGAGCTGTGTTCGGTATCGTTAGTATTATTTCAGGTTTGAAAATGAACATTAAATTACACAGACGAATTGGGCCAATTACAAGTATTATTTGGTTCTTTGTTGCCATAACTGGTGTATTAGTTTATTTATTATTGTATATTTTATTTGAGCCTGGTGAAACAACATCAGTAATTAAAGCCATTTTAGGATTTTAAAAAAATCTCCCTCCTTATTTCTGTGCAGGAGGGAGATTTTTTATAGTTGGTTGGAATAGTGAAAGGACTACGACAACCAGTAATGGACCAACTAATATTCCAATAAATCCAAAGATTTTAAAACCGATAAACATGGCAATAAAGGTATTCAAGGAAGAAAGTCCAATTTTATCACCAATAATTTTTGGCTCAATCATTCGTCGGACTAGAAATTGTCCAATGGTTAGTAAAATTAAGACAGCTGCATATAAATAATCGCCAGCAAAGACCTGATAGATTGCCCATGGGACTAATAAAATAAATGAATCAAGAAAAGGGATAAAGTCTAAAACAACAAGTAGAAGTGCTAACAGTATAGGAAAGGGTGTTTTTAAAAAATAAAATGCAGCGAATGATATAGCAAAGATCCCTATCCCTACAAGTAATTGAGCTTTCAGAAATCCAAATAATGCTAGCTTAACACGTTGGCCAATAAAGATTATTTTTTGATGGTAATGAAAAGGAACGGGCGTTAATAATTTACGATTAATTGTTGGTAATTCTAAAAGCAACATATACAACACAATCCAATAAACAAATATATCAAAAAGACGTGTGGGAATATATGTTAGTAACGTTGACCAAACATTGACGTTCGTTAAGGATAAAGAAAATTTTTCGATGGATGCTAAAGCTTTTGCAATCATAAATTGAATTTGTGAAACTAACTCTACAGGTAAATGATAGGTGTAATTGCTGAGCTTCGATTGCATTTGAATCCATAGGGCGGACAATTGATTAAGATAATCAGGTATATCAATAATAAAGGAAGAAAATTGTTTCCAGCTTATATAGAGGATAAGTGCACATAATAATAAAGATATACTTAGAAAAAACAAAAAAAAGAAGAAGACAACGATTTTTCGTTTTTTTCTAAACCGTTTACTCATTCGAACGATGATTGGTTCTAACAATAACGCGGTTAAGTAGGCAAGTAAAATTGGTAATGATATGGAGATGGACCAAAGGATCAGTATACCCATTGCGATAACAATAATGGGATGACGAAAAAAAGGACGATTAAAAAATGATAACATTTTTCTCACCTACATCTTGTAATAGATATAGGTAGTATGAGAAAAAAATTTTTTTTTACTCAAAATAAAAAAAGACTGGACCACCAGTCTTTTTACAACCATGAAGCTATTTATGCTTACTTACCGTCACTTCAATGTACGAAAGATTAGCGTGCGTTAACAGGTTCAAAGTTATTTTTATTTGTAGGCTCGATTGAGAATTGATCTAACTCTAATTTAACCTTTTTTAAGATTTCTTCACATTTTTTTACAAGGTGTGCTGGATAAACCTCGTCATCGCCATATTCAACACCATGTGGATAATAATATTTACCAAGGACTGGTTTCATTAATGTAAGGATGGCATCGTGTGCACCTACGTCACCAGAAATAGCATATGCGAATACGCGTAGGTAATAACGACCTTCACGAGTATCGAATCGTTTATCGAATGTCATACGCTCGTAATCCCAGCCGCCATCACATTCTAAACCATGTTTTTTCATAATGCTGACAAGTAGCTCTTGATCAGCTGTTAAATTTTCAAGGTTAGTATTTTCAAAATACATGTATAGTCCTCCTTTAGGTTCTCGTACAAAGTATACGCTCATTTTTATAATAGAGCATATTCGACATTGTTGCAATGACAACATTGTGTCAACCCAATTACAATTGATATAATAACTTACAATAATGGTGATGAAAAGGAGTCCTGTATGAAAGCTTTATTCCGCATTTTAATGGTTTGTGGTGCAGTTGCATTAATTGGCTTTATGTTTTTTAATACCCCTAAGGAAAATGAGCCACTAGAAGGCCCAAATACCAATTCGAATATCATACCTCAAACACAGCTAAAGCAGGAACCTGCAATAGGCGCAATGACACGTCCACAAACAGGTATATCCACATTGATAGGAAAAGGCACACAAACTGTTTTAGAACAATATGGGGAGCCTGCAAGAAAAGAGCCGTCTTCATTTGGTTATCAATGGTGGGTCTACAATGAAGATGTTTCAACTTTTTTTATGATTGGCATTGATAATAATATTGTGACACAAATTTACATAGCAGGACAAGAAATTGATGCATTTCCTTTTAAAGTAGGCCAAAAACGTGATGAAATATACAGAATGACGATCATTGATTATGAGGTAGCCGCCACTGTAGGCGAAAATATTTTCATTTTTTCGATGAGTGAAGAAGATATGCAAACAAGGCTGCTTATCAAATTTGATGGTCTTTACGCACAGCTTTACATAGATAGGGAGACAAGTGAGTTGCAAGGGATTCGATATACAGACAGTGAAACACTTGTCCTTCATCAGCCATATGAAATGAGCTATCAAGGGGAGCTTGTTAGACGTACTCCTCCTTCCTCTTTCTTACAGCAAGAAATTGATGTGGCTAGCGCTAAACAATTAGACGATTTGCTAAATGTAACAAGAGTCCATCATGATTTACTTCCTTTAGAAATGGATGAATCCTTGGAGGAAGTAGCAAGAATGCATAGTGAGGACATGAAAGTGCAAAATTTTTTAGCGCATGAATCTCCAACCTATGGCGATCTAAAAAAAAGATTACAGACACAAAAAATCGAGTATAGTGAAGCGAATGAAAACCTAGCAACTGCTTATTTTGATGCGATTGAAGCCATGCATGGCTGGACAAATTCTCCTGAACACAGAAAAGTTCTTTTGAATGATCGATACACCCACGTTGGTTCTGGCGCCTTTGTAGATTATTATACGCAAATATATCTTGAACCTACTACACAAGAACTGGATAGAGAAGAACATGATAATGAAGAGACGAAAAATGAAAAACAAGATAGCGAAGATTCTACAGATAAATCAAATCAAACCTTACCATAACAGAATAATATTCAGATGAAGACAAGCTTTCAACAAACGGGCTTGTCTTCATTTTTTATGTGGAGTTTCTCCTTCTTTTAGGGTTCTACATTTTTCGTCACACCGTTACAAACGCCGTCATATGATAGAGAACTGAGAGGGGGAATGAGGTTTGCAATTAGCAGAGTTATTAAAAGACTGGCCATGTAGCGTGACGGGAGGATCTATACGGACAGAAATTACTGGTGTAGAGGACTATGCGCAGGCGGTACAACCTGGTGATATATTTATTGTGCGAAAAGGAAAAAAAACATCGGGAAGTCGGTTTGTCAAAGAGGCATTGGCACGTGGAGCTGCTGCCATCGTTTCAGAAGAAAGTATCTCTTTGCCAATTATAGATAAAGAAATTCCATTTGTATGGGTTCCAAATACAGCATTATTTTTATCGTATGCAAGTGCGAAGCTTGCTGCTTTTCCAGCAGAAGCTTTAACTGTTATCGCCATTACAGGTACAAATGGAAAGACTACAGTGAGCCATTTTGTCAGTCAGCTTCTAAATGCACTACATAAACATGCAGCAGTTATTGGAACAGTTGGCTTTTTCATCAATGGTGAGAAACAACAAACGGCTTATGAGCAATTAACAACATTGCAAGCTAAAGAATTACACCCCATTCTTAAGCAATGTGTGCGGAAAGGTGTGACCCATGTTGTATTAGAGGCTTCTTCAATGGGGTTGCAGCAGCATAGGCTCGATCATTGTGACATTGACTGTGGTGTATTTTTAAATTTATCAGAAGATCATTTAGAAGATCATGGAGGGTTAGAAGCTTATAAACGTGCCAAAAAACGTTTAGCGGATTTATCAAAAAAGCTAGTATTAAATGGAGATGATAATTTTTGCCGTTCTGTTGGCATTTATGATAAGAAAAAATCTTGCTCATTTGGTTTTGATAATCACAATGATTTACATATCCAAATCGTCAGTGAATCAGTTGGCAAAACCGTACTTTGTTTACAGACTTCCGCGAGTGAGCATATTGTAGAAATTCCTTTTGTCGGTAAATACCATGTGCAAAATGCTGTTGCTTCCTTAATGGCTGTATGGCGCTTAGGTATACCTATGGAAGATATAGTAGGACATATGTGGTCATTAAGGCTACCAGAGGGCAGGCTGGAGAAGATTGAAAATCCATTAGGAATTGATGTTTATGTAGATTATGCCCATACAGCAGAAGCTTTACAAGCGGTATTGCAAACCTTTGATCGCTCTAAAACAATTTACCTTGTCTTTAGTTGTGGAGGAAATCGAGATAAGGCGAAACGCTTTGCAATGGGGGCAGTAGCAAGTAAATACGCTGATGTTATTTATTTAACGACAGATAATCCACGTGATGAAGATCCTATTGTGATTAATGAAAGTATTATTGCTGGTTTTACAGAGCAACAATATTATGAAATTTATTTAGATCGCAAACTTGCTATCCATCAAGCATTAGCAAAGGCAGAAAAGGGTGACATTGTCCTTGTTGCCGGAAAAGGGCATGAACAAACACAGCAAATTAAAAATCAAAAGTTCCCTTTTTCCGATCAACAATGTGTTAAAGACTATTTTGCGAGTTTAATTACGGACGACGCTGAATAACGAAGAAAGATCCTGTAGCAATAGCAAGCCTGCGACCAGTCTCATCTTCAATATCACATTCCATGACAAGCGTTTGGCGTCCCTTATGAACAAAACGACCACGTGCAATCAATTCTTTATTTGTGGTGGTAGCAATATACGATACATTCATATTCGTAGTAACTACATTATAGCCCTCAGGCACAGAGCGCGAAGCAAGCCCTCCCATAGCGGCATCAGCAATCGTTGCAACAATACCTCCATGTGGCACCTTTATCGTATTGTGGATGACCGGTGTAATAGGGATACGGACCTCACTGACCTCAGTCTCAAATTTACCTACCATATGTAAAATAGCATTAATATAACGACGGTGAATGCCCTGCTGTTTCTCCCGTAGGCCCTTTAAAAGATGTAATAAAACTTCTTCATCTTCCTCGGTACTGTTTTGTAAAATCTCGGCAACTAACTGTTCAACCTGATCCTTAGATGTTGTCATCATTTTGAAAACCTCTTTCATGAAAATTATCATTAATGTAAAATTACCATAAAATCTGTTATGATGGGAAAGAGATTGGGGGAATTAAAGATGATGATGACCTCTGACTGGGTAATCATTTTGGATGAGGCGGAAGCGCTTTGTGAGATGATTCTTTCCTCAGAACCTGCGATGGCGCTACAACAAGCGTATGAAGCTGTATATAGTGATGCACAAATTGTAGAAGCTATATATGCATTTAATCGCATGAAAGAGCAGTACGAAGATGTACAACGTTTCGGAAAATATCATCCGGACTACCATACAATTATGAAGTCGATTCGCCAACAGAAAAGGGCACTTGACTTAAATGAGAAAGTTTCAGCCTTGAAAATTGCTGAAAACGATTTTCAGGATTTACTTGATGAGATTAGCCTATTAATAGGAAAAACTGTCTCTGAAGCGGTAAAAGTTCCTGTTAGTAATCCATTCTTTGCATCTGGTTCATCTTGCGGTGGTGGATGTGGCTCGGGCGGTTCATGCTCCTGCTCAGCGTAAATAGGATGTGTGTATATAGCATATCTCTTCTAGACTGTAGACAACTCGAAGGCAATAACTGAGTTAGTTTACAGTCTTTTTTATAATTAAATTGAAGGAGGAAACATTAATGAAAACTTATCGAATTGCTGTAATACCTGGAGATGGAATAGGAAAAGAGGTTGTGCCAGCTGCAATAAAAGTTCTTGACCAGGCAGCGTTGTTAGATGGACGCTTTCAATTTGAATGGACAACCTTTCCATGGGGCTGTGAATACTATTTAGAGACAGGGAAAATGATGCCTGATAATGGTATTGAGCTGTTAAAACAGTATGATCAAATATTCTTAGGCGCAGTCGGAATGCCTAAATTGGTTCCGGATCATGTATCATTATGGGGCCTTCTCATTAAAATTCGACGTGAGCTACAGCAATCTATTAATGTACGACCTGCAAAGCTACTTCAAGGATTACCATCACCTTTACGACAACCAAATGATTTTGATTTTATAGTTGTAAGGGAAAATTCCGAAGGGGAGTATGCTGAAAGCGGAGGAAGAATACATAGTGGTCAAGATGAGGTGGCAATCCAAAATGCTGTTTTTACAAGAAAAGGTACAGAACGGGCGATGCGCTATGCATTTGAACTAGCCAAAACACGTAATGGACATGTGACAAGTGCTACTAAATCAAATGGGATTACATATAGCATGCCTTTTTGGGATGAAGTGTTTACTCAAGTAGGAAAAGAATATAAAGAGGTAGGTCAAGCATCTAATCATATTGATGCACTAGCGGCATTTTTAGTGATGAAGCCAGAAAATTTTGATGTTATCGTAGCATCGAATTTATTTGGGGATATTTTGACAGATCTAGGCGGTGCAATTATGGGAAGCATCGGTATTGCACCTGCAGCAAATTTAAACATTGAAGGGCAATATCCATCAATGTTTGAGCCTGTCCATGGTTCTGCACCAGATATAGCTGGTCAAGGAATTGCCAATCCTATAGGACAAATTTGGACAGGTAAGATGATGCTCGATTTCCTTGGTTATCAAGATGTGGGAACAAGGATATTGAATGCTATAGAGCAAACAATAGCGCGGGGTATAAAAACGCCTGATTTGGGTGGAGTTGCCACACTAAAAGAAGTAACAGATGCAATCTTAGATTATTTAACATAAGTATTCCTGTAATGGAAAGTAATAATGGGGCTAACATTTACATGAAAGGGAAGCACATCCGTTCAGTGTGCTTCCCTTTCATTCCTTGTCTTATTTAGACTCTTGAACCTGTAATAACTCAACAGCAATATCCGGACGATCGGTAATAATGCCCTTTGCCCCATTATTGAGTAGTTTTTTCATCGTATCTAGGTCATTGATTGTCCAATAGTGGACAGGTATATTGAGGTTGTTTAAAAACTGAATAAATTTAGGAGAATCTAATGCAATAACCCCTGACTTTGGAGGAATTTGAAAAACATCCACTTTAGGGTGATATAAATGTCCAAACTGACTTGAGAAGGAAGCAAATGCTTTTCTGACATCTGATTCACCTGCACCAAGTGCTACTTGATTTTGAGCATATAAATTAAAACGATCTATTTGCTCACCATAAAAGCTTGTCACAACAACACGATGTTCAGCTTGAAGTTCTTCGATTAAGCGCCAAAGTTTAGAAGGCATCAGACTCCCTTCATAAGTATCTGGAGCATCTTTGATATCAATATTGATTAACATGTTTGGATAGGTTTCCAGCAACTCTCGTAAAGTTACGACTTTCAATTTATCCTCTCGATATGGGAAATTTCCATCTAAATCTTCAAATTGGTAGCCATGGTTCAAGGCATTGATTTCTGCCAACGTCATATCTGCAATGAGCCCATAGCCATCCGTTGTACGTTCAACTGTCTCGTCATGGAAAACAATAATTTCCTCATCTTTCGTTAGGCGAATGTCGATTTCAAAGCCATCAACACCTAGCTGTACAGCTTTTTCAAATGCAACCATTGTATGTTCTGGTGCTAAAAGAGCTCCGCCACGATGTGCAAGAATTATGGGGCGTTCAAATTGTAATGCTTGTTTACCTTCGCGTTGCTGTGGTTTGGAAATAGCTTTACTGCCTGCCCAAGCTGCTGCACTTGCTGCTGCAATTGCAAGCGCAATTTTTGTTTTCTTACCCATATTCGTCCTCCTTAAAAATTATCCTCATATAAAAAGTTGTAGTGAAAGCATTGTTTAATTAATAGTAGTAAGTACAGGGACTACTATTAAAATTAGTTACTAGTATAAATGAATGATGATTTTTTTATGCCGATTTTTGCCATCCTATTTGAAAAACAATCGGGTTCATTTGAGGCATGACCATCTTTCAGCATTTTTCTGTTCCTGTAATGATGCTACAATTGAATTTAATTAAAACAACTGATTCATCTTCACGATGTTCAACGTCGCATGCTTTTCCATTATAACGGAAAATTGAGCGTTCTGTCAGCTAAACTCTGTTGCTATCATTTTCTGGTCTATGGTATTCTTTTATGTAAGAAATGAGGGAATCCACTATGAACGAACGACAAGGGCTAATCGTTTACGTCCATCAATTAAAACATGCGAAGTCACTTCGGAAATATGGTCATGTTCTTTATATTTCTAGAAGGCAAAAATACGTAGTGCTTTACTGCGATCGTGAGGATATTGACATGATGACAACAAAACTACAACGCCTTCCATTTGTGAAAGACGTTGTGGCGTCTTATCGTCCTTTTGTAAAAACTGAATATGAAAATGCAAAACCAGATAAAGCAAAGGAATATGACTATAAAGTAGGTCTATAAACTTATGTCAATGCAGGTATATAGTTATTTAGTCTTAATATACCTATTAGGTATTGATAAAATAGTTTTGATTCCGAAAATATAGATGAGTGCTTTATTTCTACAACTACTGCTTTTCGACCGAGTTGTTCTATTTGTGCTTCAAACATTTTTTGTCGCTGTGTGGGCTGTTCTTCATTGTATGGGATGCCTTCTCGACAAATATAAATAGGCATGAATTTACTTTCGCCGACTGGTTTAAGGGCGACAGCTAAAGAAATCACCTTCTTGTCTTCTTTTGTAGATGTTAGTAAAAAGGCTTGATGAAAACGTTCCTGGTTGGTTTTAATAATTTCGAGTAGCTCGTAAACATCACCATAGCCTTCACCTAATTCTATAAATTGTTGTGGCATAATAATTGCACATCCTTTCCAATATTCATAGTATCATGCTGCGGGAGGTCAAGCACATGAAATTTGCATTGAGCTTTTTTTCTATTTTAGCACTAATCATTACAGGAACGGTATTTTTCCAATACCATGCTTATTCATCTGATTTAGAAACAGGCATAGGAGATTTTCATTATTCTCAGGAAATAGAAATTGTCTATCGCGAAAATAGCTTAGATATTCGTCAACATTTTAAAAACCTACCAAATCAAAAGGTGAAAATTAAATGGCCTGAAAAAGCAACAAATGCTAGTTGCTTTATTGAAAATGAAAAAAGCTGTGATCGTTTATCAGATGAAGTTTCTTACTTTGCAAAAGGGGAGACAAAATCACAATCTGTGTCATACATAATTCCAATTGAGGGTGGCTTAAAAAATAAGATGCTCCTTCAAAATGTTTTTGCTACACTAATAAATGGTGAAGCATCGTATTCGATTGTTTCAATTTCTACAGACAGTAAAGTGAAAGGACAATGGGTTACAGGTTTACCCCTAGTAGGTCAACAACAACTTGTACTTGTCAATTACACAATGTTTAGAGGAAACGGTACTGTTCAAGATTTATATTGGCAAGCCGGGGAGCTTAAAGCGCAAGAACAGACACCTGTGTTATCAATTTATGCCCAGCAAAAAGTCCCTAATGATTTTCTAAAGTCATTAGAAAATTTACAGCTTCTAAGTGATGAGCATATTGCAATTATTCAAGAAAAAAGTCCAGTAGCAGTTCATGACGAAAGATTGTTATTTTTACCAACGCTTACTGCACAAGCTGTAGAGCAAGAAGTAATTTTATCACAAATCAAATCACAATATAATTTTGTAGATTCCCCAGAATGGTTGCCTGAGGTTGTGGCATCCTATTTAATAAGCGATCCAATTGGTGGAGAAAAAACAAAGAAAATCATCAAGACATTAAATGATTACATGACAGATGCTCAACAACAAGCTTGGCAGGAAACATTGAAAAAGCTTGGAGATGAATCAATTTCACCAGATACAATGGACAAGTATTTATCACAGGTATTAGATGCCAAGACATCTTATTTTACATTAAATGCAGCTCAGCAAAATGGAACCTATCCACTTTTATTTGAGGATCCACGTGATGTCTATGTGGATGATACATTGAAGGAAGATGTTCATGTTATTCTTTATGAGGGACAGGTGTTGTATACGGCAGATACATTATTGCCTTACCTTGGCTACTCAGCTGAGGAAGGAAAAAATGGCTATTATGTTAATAGCGAGCATCGTACATTCCGCTTCCCTAAAGAGCCTGGATTCTATGTATTCAACCAGCGTAGGTATTCATCAATCTCTGAACCAATCATAAAGATTGCTGATCATTATTATGTAGAAGAAGCTTGGTTACAGCGATTATTCCAAGTTGAATTGCAAAAAAAGGATGAGCGTATTCAAGTATTAAAACAAGAGCAACAATAACTTTTGCAGCGGAGGGCCAACCTTTCGCTGCAAAATACTTTATATAGACGAAAGTACGGTGAGATACTGATATGAGAGTTGTAGCAGGAGAGCGCAAAGGAATGCCGCTTAAAGCAATAGCGGGAAATACGACAAGGCCTACAACTGACAAAGTAAAGGAATCCATTTTTAATATAATCGGTCCATTTTTTGAAGGAGGTTTGGCGCTAGATTTGTTTGCTGGAAGCGGTGGTTTGGGGATTGAATCATTAAGTAGAGGAGCAGAACGTGCTATTTTTATTGAGAAAGATCCTAAAGCATTCCAGGTGCTACAAGAAAATATAAAAAAATGCCGTTATGAAGAATATACAGAGCTTTTTCGTATCGATGCAAAGCGCGCTGTGAAAGCGCTATTAAAGCGTGATATTACATTTAAACTCGTATTTTTAGATCCACCTTACCATCAGCAGGAATATTATGACCTCGTACAGATTTTGGTCGATAACAGTAAAATACAACAAGATGGTATTATTTTATGTGAACATGCAAAAGAGATAGGATTACCTCAAAATTTTGGGGAGTTTGTTTTAACAAGACAAGAAACCTATGGCGGAACAATTATTTCTGTTTATCGCTGTACAGAGGAAGAGGGAGAATAAGTTGTCTGAAAAAATTGCTGTAGTTCCTGGAAGTTTTGACCCTGTAACATTCGGCCATTTAGATATAATTAAACGTGCGGCCGACGTGTTTGATATCGTATATGTAGCAGTATTAAACAATTCAGCAAAGAATCCTTTGTTTTCTGTAGAGGAACGTATGGCTTTGATGGCTGAAGTGACAAAAACCTTACCTAATGTTCGTATAGAGAGTTCTTCAGGCTTATTGATTGATTATGCTAAGGAAAAAAAGGCGAAGGCAATTGTCCGTGGCTTACGAGCAGTTTCAGATTTCGAATATGAGATGCAAATTACTTCTATGAACCGTTTCTTGGATGAAACAATCGAAACATTTTTCATCATGACGAAAAATCAATATTCATTCCTAAGTTCTAGTATAGTAAAAGAGGTTGCGAAATACGGTAGTGATGTTAACGAGCTAGTCCCTACATGTGTCGTAAAGGCTTTAAAAGAAAAATATGGTTTTACACAATAAGGATGTAGAGGATGTCAAGAGAACGATGACATCCTCTTTTTGATATTTAGAGCGAGTGTTATTTTAGAAAAAATAAAGCATAAATAGTTGGTACGATGATTATGCTAAGGAGGCGGAATTTAATATAAGGTCGTACAGAAAGTTTCGCAGATTTGGCGATAACAAAAATTTGTAAGTGAATACTTATACTTTGCATCGTTAACAAAATCACAACAAGTAAATGGGTATACGGAAGATCTGGAAATGCTGTAACTGTCATTTTAAGACCGTTCGTTACCTCCAGAACAGCTGCTATGGAAAGCTCAATCGTATAGGGAAGCTTTGGTATCAGCTGATCTAAGCCTTGTTGTACAATGGTTTGAATCGTTGTGAAAAAGATAATGGTTGTACCAACTAGCAGAATAGTTGGGGCTGTTTCTTTAATACTTTCCGAAAATGGAGCACTATAGAGTGGTGTGTTGTGTACGGAGATATTAGGTGAATCAGTTTTGCGAAAGAAAAAGTAGCCAGTTACTAGGCAACAAATATTAAACGTATGTAGTAAACATAAAAACAACCATCCAAACGTATTACTGTTTAGTAAATCAAGGCTTACAAAACCTAATACAAAAAGTGGACTAGGTGCATGACAAACAGCTAGCAAGAAATTTGCCTCTTTAGGGTGTAATTGACCACTATTTTTCAAATAAACAATAGTGGTTGCGCCAGTTGGATAGCCTCCAAGGGCACTAATAACGTAGGCTTGTACGTATAAAGAAGCCCTTTTTGTTTTGGTACGCATAGGGGCTGTTAAACGCAGCAGCCATTGTGTTAACACAAGATACGGCAATAAGTACGGGAAAAGTGCTTCCATGAAAAGATTTAAGCCTAAATCTGTACCACTGTGAGCGGTTTGTGGGAATAACAAGAGTAAGAGAATTAGAATCACGCAGAGCACTATTTGAATTGTAGCAAACATGTTAATCATCTCGTTTCAACTTTTTGTCATTCACATAGGCAAATGCTAAAATCAATATATGTGAGAAAGGCAAAAACATGAACGTATGGTTTTGCAAGCGTCCTAGGAGGTGTTTTCAAGTGAAGAAAAAAATTAGTATTTATGCAGTGTTGATAGTCGTGATTTGTTTTATGATGTTATACCGACTAGACGCGTATATTATGAAACCTGGAAGTGCCTATGATGTCAGTAAATTTGTTACTGTGGATAGTAAAGAGGCAGATAGTGAGGGGTCTTTAAGTTTAATGACAGTTGCTATGCAGCAAGCCACACCATTTTCGTATTTGTGGGCGAAAGTCCAAAAATATCAAAAGCTAATGGATATTGAACAAGTACGAAATCCTTTAGAGGATGATGAGGAATATAATATCCGACAGTTAAAGTTAATGTCTGATTCACAATTTAATGCCAAATATGTAGCCTTCCAAAGAGCAGGGCTGGAGACAAAGGTTCTTTTTAATGGTGTATTCATATTAAATGTTTTAGACGGAGGAGCTTCGGACGGTATTTTAAAAGCTGGTGATGAAATTGTCGAGGTTGATGGTCAAAGAATAACTAGCCAGCAAATGCTTGTGGATCTATTAAAACCTAAGCAGCTTGGCGATAAGGTAACCATTCAATTTATACGTAATGAAGAACAACATCAGGAGACTATTACACTAAAGGAAATTCCTAATGCCCAAGAACATAGAGCAGGTTTAGGTATTTCCTATACTGAAAGCAAATCGATTGAAACTAATCCGAAAGTGACGATGAAAACAGAGGATATCGGGGGGCCTTCTGCTGGACTGATGTTTACACTTGAAATATTAGACCAATTACTTGATGAAGATTTAACAAAAGGCTATGCAATTGCTGGTACAGGTGAAATGCTAATAGATGGAACCGTTGGCAGAATTGGTGGAATAGACTATAAGGTTATTGCCGCTGATCGTGACGGCATGGAAATCTTTTGCACCAGATGATGAAATCTCTCGAGAAATGAAAGCGAAGTATCCAGAGCTAGAATCGAATTATGCAACGGCTGTCAAAACGGCAAAAGAGATTAAAACAAAAATGAAAATCGTTCCAGTGAAGAGCGTTGACGATGCTATCAATTATTTAAAGCAACTTCAACCAAAATAATATAAAGGGATGCTAAGAGGACTTTAGCATCCCTTTTAATGTCTTTAGTAACGAATAGGTGGTGTTTGATAATCCTTCGGCAGCGTAAGATCCTTTGTTCCTTGCTCGATACTTAAATTATAAAGCTCTGCCGCATGTATATCGATAGCTAACATCGCATCATCTGTAGCTGCAACGCGACTGATTAAGGGTAATTCTATATTCTTTTTTTGCTGACCTAAATAAGCTTGTCCCATCGAACTCATACCCAATAGCCGAATAAAGGAGGGCACGTTAAAACTTTGAAGCTGCTTTTTGGTAAACCCTGTATAGATATGTGTTATCATCCGTTGAAGGCGGGTCCAAGTATAACGCTTAGATTTTATTTTTTCCATAAAGCTATAAAATGTAGAGCTGGTTTTGGCTGCTTTTACAATTGCGTTTTCTATGCCCTCTGTTACTTCTGCATAACGAGTAAGTTCTGAAGGGGTATGTCTTATAATGGTGAACTGTAATAACGGCCAAAATGTTTCCCAGCTTGCAAATTGGTTATACTTTGTATGCCAGTCAGTTAAATAATCAAAAGTAGCAGTAGGAACAACATTTTGTACACTTTGTAAAGAATTTGTAGAGGCAAGGGCTTTACGTATGCCAGTGGCACTGGCGATCGATGCATCTTCCTTTAAAGCATCATGATATCCTGCTGCAACGCGAGGAATTGTTAGTGGTTTAATGTTGCTGTTAAGTGCCCTCGTTGCTTCAAGATAATGAAAGCCCAGTATATTATTTGGTTGTGCAAGATCGATGTATGGAGCAGGGTACATCTGAGAAAGCTGTTCATAGGCGTAATGTAGGCTTTTTGGGTAGCTGGCACCTGTTTTAAGGCTGTCTTTAATGAACAGGTCATATTCTGCACGGTGGCTGTCAATCAGCTCGAAAGTGTTTAGAAAGGGCTGTATAGAGCCGTCTTCACTTCCAAAGGCAAAAGAGTTGCAACCAACAGCATTTAATAAGGAAATGGCTCCTTTTGCGAAATCTGTGGCAGGTGCTGTACTATAGACATAAGGCAGTTCAATAACAATATCTACACCGCCAGAAAGCGCCATTTTAGTACGTGTCCATTTATCTACCATGGCAGGTTCTCCACGTTGTAAAAATGTGCCGCTCATAACAGCGATTACGAGATCTGCCTGTGCTGCTTTTTTAGCCTGTTCTAAATGATAAGCATGTCCGTTGTGAAAAGGATTATATTCAACAACAATTCCAACTGCTTGCATGCTTCTCCCCCTTATAATTTGTGTCTTTATTTAAACTGTTAGGAGTAAATACACTTCTCATAGTATATAATTATAGGTGGGTTTTAAAGTGGTGACAAGAAATTATCTTGACATCTATTTTTACACATTATATAATCAACATTGTTGTCTCGAGGTGATTAAACGAATGAAATGGTCAATTCATCAATTATCTAAATACCGCCAAAACGGGATGCCAATCGATGCCTTTGTCCAACTGGACGAAGTGATGGAGCGAAACCAGGATATTCGAGCAATTTCGCCCGTTCATGTAAAAGGGCTATGTACTTTTGGTGCATCGCAAATGACATGTCAGTTAACTGTGACAGCAACGTTAACACTACCATGTGCTCGCACATGGGAGGATGTTGAGTTTCCAATTGAAGTTGAGACAGTTGAAATTTTTAGCTGGATCGACGAAGATAAACGAGGAGACGATGACGGAGACATTCACTATATTGACGGTGAAGTCATCGACATGAAACCGGTTCTTGAGGAATTAGTTTTGCTTGAGGTACCAATGCAAGTGTTCAAGGAAGATTCTGAAGGACAAGTGCATGGTGGTAAAAATTGGTCTTATGCAACAGATGAAGACGTAGAGCTACACAAAAAAGCTGACGAACAAAAAGTGGATCCAAGACTAGCTGCTTTAGCTAAGTATTTTGATCAAACAGACGAATAGACGATCTGTAAGGAGGTGCCATCAATGGCTGTACCATTTAGAAGAACTTCTAAAACTGCAAAAAGAAAGCGTCGTACGCATTTCAAATTATCTGTACCTGGTATGGTAACTTGCCCTAACTGTGGTGAGGCTAAATTATCACACCGTGTTTGCAAAGCTTGCGGACAATACAAAGGTAAAGAAGTAGTAAGCAAATAATACAGTGTTTGCTCACTTAAAAGGCTAGTAGAGAGACCATGGCTCTTTACTAGCCTTTTTGTTTGCTTAAAAAGACGGAATATTGCGTTGATTATGAAGTTCTTTACAATAGTGAAATAATTGTGTGATACAATTTATTCATTGCGACAAAGGGGGAGTAATATGTCTTATACGATTGGCAATCATGATGGCATTATGACGTTTACCATTAACCGTGAAGAGAAACGGAATGCTGTCAATGATGAAGTGATGAACGGTCTTCAAGAAGTCATTACGTATATTCGTGGGCATGAAGATGTGCGTTTCTTAGTAGTGACTGGTGCTGGCGATAAATCGTTTTGCTCAGGAGGGGATTTATCTGAGTTTCATTCACTGGAAACAGAGGATGAGGCATTTGGTATGTTAAGTAAGATGGGGAAAATATTATATGACCTTGCTACGCTTCCTGTACCAACTATAGCACTTATAAATGGAACTGCTGTTGGAGGGGGCTGTGAGATTGCAACAGCTTGTGATTTTCGTTTAGTAGCTAGCCATGCGAAATGTGGATTTATTCAAGGAACACTAGCCATTACAAGTGGCTGGGGTGGTGGTACATATTTATTTGAACGAGGTTTGCGTCATGATCGTGCAATGAAGATGCTAGTGGATGCGAAGCCTTACCCTGCACAATTATTATATGAGATAGGATGGGCTATGCGTGTTTTTGAAGGCTCAAAAGAAGATGCCTTGAACGATTTTATTGAACATATGCGAAAAATTCATCCTTCTGTTCATAAAGCTTATAAGGAGATTGAGCTTCGAAAGTGGCGTGAACGAAATATGTATGAGCGTGTGATGGAAGAAGTTCGTACCTGTGCAAAGTTGTGGGAAAGTGAAGCGCATCATCAAGCGGTTAATAATTTCTTGACAAAGAAGAATAATAAGTAATGTATAAAGACAGTGATGAGAGTAAAAACATCATCACTGTCTTTTTTCATGCAATGATTCTATTTTGCTTGCTTTTGCATATAGTAGTAAAAAATGCGAGGGTGATAGATTATGGAATTGAAAAAAAGAAAAGATCAATGGACAAAGGAAGATGATGAAAGACTAGCAGAAATCGTATTGCATAATGTGCAAAATGGCAAAACACAGCTAGAGGCCTTTGAAATGGCGGCCATAGAACTAGGTCGTACAAAACAAGCGTGTGGTTTCCGTTGGAATAAAACATTGCGTGGTCAATATAGTCAGTCACTATTAGCTGTGCGAAATCAGCCCCAACAATCTATGCGAAGTCATTTGAAATTAGCGTTGACAAGTTTTGACGAATTAACGGAGGCTTATCAAACGCTTGAAATGAAGCATCGTGAATTGCAAAATGAGCATGAGAAGCTAGTGAAATGGCTTCAACAAGGTTATTCATTAATGAAAGATTAAAATTATGATTACGTGGCTTTTGGAACATGAATTACATTGCTTTTCTTTTATGGACATAAAACCCTTTCTGTGTATCGTCAATAATCAGACTATCCTGTATAATAAAAGAACCTGCGTAGAAGGTGCCTTAGATGTATTCTAAGGCACCTTATTCTTATAGTTTTATGAATATAGGCTATTCAGAGGTGAAGCATCAGATGGGTGTTTTAAAGTCTGCTGATTTAGAAGGCGTGCCAAAAGTGCGTCACCCTCTTTGATGGTGTGAATAATATCGTGTAGCTCCGAGGTATCACAGAGTGTTTCTAGATTTTTGGAACAATCTTGATGTAATGACGTCGAGGTAACATTGATCAGTAAAGATGGAAAGGGTGTAGACAATGAAAGTAGCGATAATTGGGGCAGGGGCGGTAGGTCAATTAACAGCAAGTTTTTTAGCGGAGTCTGGTGTATCAGTAACGTTGGTTGCCAGAAGGCAGGAACAAGTAAATGAACTAAATGCCAAAAAGTTAACACGTATCAACGTTGATGGAACTAAAACTGTGCAAAGGATTGTTGCTACGACAGATTTGACTAATCTTCCAAAGCAAGATTTATTAGTGATTGCTGTTAAATACGGACATTTGCAAAAACTCTACAATCAATTAGCCTTATTCTCAAATGATATGCCGTTGCTTTTTATGCAAAACGGCTTAGCGCATTTTGAGGAGGCGCTACTATTGCCGCAAAAAAATATCGCCTTTGGTTCAGTGACCTTTGGAGCTCAATTGTTGGACCAATCAACGGTTCATCATAGAGGAGTAGGGCTATGTAAAATAGCGATAGAACGAGGAGAACACCGGGCCTTTCAACAGCTACTACAATTACAACATTCCTTATTTCCTATTGAATTGGCTAGTAATGCAGAGCAAATGCTTTTTGCAAAAGCGGTACTTAATAGCTTAATTAATCCATTGACAGCTGTTTTGCAAGTAAAGAACGGAGAGTTAGTGGCTAATCAACAAGCATTTTTACTGCTAGAAAGTATTTATCGAGAGCTTACGGAAGCTTTTGAAGATATTGAACTCACCATATCTTTTAGTGATGTGATAGACTTATGTAGGAAAACGGCCAACAATACTTCATCTATGCTAGCGGATCGTCTGCAGGGGAGAAAAAGTGAAATCGAAACAATTGTTGGTGTCATTCTAAATAAAGCTTTAGCAAACGGTCATAATTTACCTACTTTGCGTACTTTATATCATCAAGTGCTTGCAATAGAGGAGAGCGGTGAAAGAAGTTGAAAGACCTTTTACATATAGTTATTAGTATCATTATTTTTTGTCCAATTGTTCTTTTCATAATTGTTTATCTGGTTGGCAGGAAAGTTAAAATTCGTGGCACACATGCTTTTGGTGCAGCCTCTGATGTTACGACATTGTGCTTGTTTTTTTCTGTTCCGTTAGCTATCGGTGTGCTTTGGCGTGTGAATGTTGGGGCGCTTTTGGTGATACTCGCGATAATGATGGCCATGATTTTTACATATATTGATTGGCGGACTAAAAAGGAAATAGAAGTAAAGCCGTTATTAAAGAAAATTTGGCGTTTTTTATTCTTAATACTTAGTACAGCTTATCTAGTGATATGTATCGTGGGTGTTATTCAATCCATTATGGAATATTTACAGGTTGTCTAAGCATTTTCTTTTCATGTTGAAGCTTTAAGCGTTAAAATAATAGCATTAAAATAGTTATAAAAATCATTCTATGGGGATGAGAATATTGATTGCATTCATAAACCTTCGTAACTAGAAGCGTAGTTCAGTGACATAGGAAGTGAACCAGCACGTGTTTTTTGTACCAAAAGCAAAGTTAGGTATAGAAAATCCTTCTTGAGGGAGAACGATGGCTTTTAAATCGAAATGTCTGCTGCAACATTGTTGCCTCAAAGCCGCTAATGGATGCCGCGGATTTTTTTGAGCAATTTGAATGTCAAGGCGACATTGAAAGCCTCATGTGCATAGTATGAATGAAATTCAATTTCTTGTTATGAGTAAGGAAATGATTTAGTGAGTAGAGGAGTTTATGTTAAATGAAACTGGAGTCAATCCAAGTACCTATAAAAAATCATGTACTAGCAGATTACTGGTCGCCAAATACTGCCATTCATCAATTTTTTGAGTATGAATACAATGATCAAGCTTTTGAGAAAAGAGCGGAGCATTTAGGGCGAAATTCCCGTGATCAAAAAGAATTAACAACAATCATCCGTCAATTTATGGAGCCGCTGGGGTTATCAAAAAAAGCGAATGAACATTTAGAACAACTAGAGCAAGGAGCTATGGTAATAGTTGGTGGACAACAAGCAGGTATCTTAACAGGCCCTCTTTACTCCGTTCATAAAGCTATTTCAGTTATTGCATTAGCGAAAGAGCAAAGTACGAAGCTTCAACAGCCTGTTATTCCTGTTTTCTGGATCGCTGGAGAAGATCATGACTTAGAAGAAATTAATCACACCTATACGGTTCATGGGGAATTGCTGAAAAAAAGAGCTTATGGAGAGCGATCTAGACGTAAAACGATGGCTTCTGCAACAGCCCTAAACAAAGAGTCGATGACGCAATTAATTAATACAATTATTCGTGATATTGGAGAAACAGAGTATACAGAAACGCTGATTAAGCAATTAGTTGACGCATTGAATAATAGTGAAACATTTACAGATTTCTTTGCCTGTCTAATGAATCAATTGTTCAAAGAGGAAGGTTTATTATTAATCGATGCCGCCAACTTTCAATTCCGTCAATTTGAACATAAATATTTTGCTCAAATCATTCAATCCAATGAAGAAATTGCTAGAGTAGTAACGGAAAAGGAGCAAGAGCTTGAACGTGCTGGCTATGGTAAGCCTATTTTAGCAACATATGAAGCCGCTAATTTATTTTACGTAGAAGATGGGGAGCGACATCTTTTAGAAAGAAAAAATGATCTGTTTGTTAATTTAGCGGCAAACCTTAAATTTACACAAGAAGAGCTATTAGAAGTGGCGCATAATCATCCAGAACGTTTAAGTAATAACGTAGTAACTCGCCCGTTGATGCAGGAGATGACATTACCAGTATTAGCGTTTGTTGGAGGTCCAGGAGAGCTAGCTTATTGGGCGACACTGAAAAATGCATTTTCGGTGTTAGATTTACAAATGCCGATTTTTGCTCCGCGCCTACATATTACTATTGTCACTCGTCATGTAGAGCAATTATTACGTGAGCATCAACTAACTGTTACTGACGTATGGGAAGGGAAAGCATTACACCTGAAAGAACGTTTTATTGCAGATGTCCAGGACAGTGAAGCCAAACGTCAAATCCAAGCTATGCAGCAGTTGTTAGTAGAAAAATATGAAGAGCTAGCCTCCTATTTAGAGAAACAGCATCTGCAATTAGATAAGATTCTTGAGAAAAATCAAGAAAATCATGCGAAACAATTTGACTATTTACAGCAAAAAATTGAACAAACTGTATTAGGTAAGCATGAAACGACGATTCGTAAATTTATGACACTGCAAAATGAATTATATCCTAATGATGGTTTCCAAGAGAGATCCTTTAATCCATATCAATATTTCAATGAGTTTGGACCTATGTTAATTACTGAAATGTTGAAGCAAAATTATAGCATCGGTAAACACCACTATTTACTTTATTTATAAAATTAATAAATAGATACTTTTTACCTAAGTAGTAATTTGATATCCTGTGAATTTGATGAATAATGTCGAGATAAATAGTATTTAAAGAGCTATCCTACTAGGGGTTGCTCTTTTTTTATATCATTTAGCATATGTCAAAAAAATTCCTAAAGGTCTAATTGCATATTAAGCGATAAAATGTCAAGTTTTTTTTAAAAAAAGTGGAGGAAAATGGGGGGATGTGGTACATTATTTAATAAAGTGGGGTGAGTAGTATGTTCATGGGAGAATATCAACACTCCGTTGATGCGAAAGGGCGATTAATCGTACCGGCAAAATTTCGTGAAGCTTTAGGCGAAACGTTTGTTGTCACAAGAGGTCTCGATAACTGTCTATTTGGCTATCCTATGAATGAATGGCGAAAACTCGAAGAGAAATTAAAAGGTTTACCAATGACCAAAAAAGATACACGAGCATTTGCGAGGTTTTTCTTTTCTGGAGCAACAGAGGTAGAGATAGACAAGCAGGGGCGTATCAATATCCCAACTACTCTTATGCAACATGCGCATCTAGTAAAAGAATGTGTGGTGTTGGGGGTTTCAAATCGAATCGAGATTTGGGCTAAGGATGCTTGGGAAGCTTACTTCAGTGAGTCTGAACAATCTTTTAATGAAATTGCAGAAAATATGATTGGCTTTGATTTTTAACTTGTAATAGGCATTACAACGTGATAGTTGAATGAGGTTAAGGCCTGAGAGGAGCGAGTGGTATGTTCGATCATACAACCGTGTTATTAAAAGAAACTGTTGATGGGTTGAACATAGATCCTGATGGTGTATATGTGGACTGTACACTAGGTGGTGCGGGACACAGTGAATATCTAGTACAACAATTATCAGATAAAGGCCGCTTAATTTGTTTTGATCAAGATATGACGGCTATTGAAAATGCGAAAATTAGATTAGCACCTTATATAGAGCGTGTTACATTTATCCATTCGAATTTCCGTTACTTAAAAGAAGAACTAGTAGCTCATGGCATTAAGCAGGTTGATGGTATTTTATATGACTTAGGCGTATCTTCTCCACAATTAGATACACCTGAGAGAGGCTTTAGTTATCACCACGATGCACCACTTGATATGCGTATGGATCAAACTGCAACACTGACAGCATCAGATGTTGTTAATCAATGGGCATACGAAGATCTTGTTCGTATATTTTTCCGTTATGGAGAAGAGAAGTTTTCTAAACAAGTGGCCCGTAAAATTGAAGAGGCTCGAAAAACAGCACCGATTGAAACAACTGGTCAACTTGTAGAATTAATTAAAGAGGGTATTCCAGCAGCGGCACGCCGAAAAGGTGGGCATCCGGCAAAGCGCATTTTCCAAGCAATAAGAATTGCTGTTAATGATGAGCTAGGCGCAGCAGAGGATTCATTAGTCGATGCGATTGATATGATTAACGTAGGGGGGCGCATTAGTGTCATTACGTTCCATTCATTGGAGGACCGCCTATGCAAGACAATCTTTAAGGAAGCGTCATCATTACCGGAATTACCACCAAATCTACCTGTAATTCCTGATGACATGAAGCCAACTTTAAAGCTTATTACACGAAAGCCTATTATTCCTTCTGATGAAGAATTGGCAGTTAATAATCGTGCGCGTTCAGCGAAGCTTAGAGTGGTGGAGAAAATTAACGACAAAGGGCGTGAGTAAATGGCAGCAGTTCGTGTAAGGCAACAGCACCAACATCAACAAGTGCAACAACCGATAACACCACCTAGTCCACAACCCACTATCATACGTCGTAAAAAAACGAACCAGAAGTTTGAAAAAACAATGCTAATTGTTTTAATTGGCATTATTGCTGTACTAGGAATACTTGTATTAAATAAACAAGCAGCGATTCAAACAACAAGTATAGACATTCAAAAAATCGAATCAGAAGCAGAAGAGATTGCGAAACAGAATGTTGACTTAACGGTTCGTGTAAGTGAACTTTCTACATACGAAAACATATGGAAAAAAGCCAAAGAACTCGGTTTAACTCAAAATGAGAAAAATGTAAAGGTAGTGCCGGGAGAATGAAAAAAAAGAGATTTCGATTCCAATGGGGAGCCTTTCTATTATTAATTTTTTATGGAGGGCTCTTTTTTCTATTATTCACAAGAATGGTGACATTACAGGCTACAGGTGAAGTGGAAGGACAAGAGCTTGCAGCGAGAGCAGCAGCTAAGTATGGTAAGGAAAGTGTAATTACAGCTAATCGTGGAAAGATTTATGATCAAAATGGACAAGTAATTGCAGAAGATACATTAAGTTATCGCATGATTGCCATTGTAAGTGAAAAGGCTACAACAGATCCTAAGAATCCCCGACATGTAGTGGATTCGGAGAAAACGGCAAAAGTACTAGCGAAATATATTCCAGCGATGAAGGAAAAGGAAGACGAGATTGTTAAAAAATTGAACAATCGATATAGAAGTGATGGTGAACCTTTATATCAAGTTGAGTTTGGTAGTGCAGGCCGCGGCATTAGTCACGAGGTCATGAGTAAAATAAAGGAAGAAAAATTACCAGGAATTCTCTTTGTGAGTGACTTAAAACGGTATTATCCAAATGGTGTATTTGCCTCTCATTTAATTGGCTATGCTCTCAAAAAAGATAATGAAGATGGCACGGTTACAACCAAGGGGGAAATGGGTCTAGAATATACGTATGATAAAGAATTAACAGGCGTTAATGGCAAAGTAGAATATGAGACAGATGCTTTCCGCTATTTGCTTCCAAACAGTGAGAAAATGATTACACCTGCAAAAAATGGGGACGACATTTATTTAACACTTGATAAAACAATCCAAAGCTTCTTAGAGGAAGCAATGACAAAGGTTGAACAGGAATATAACCCTGAGTCCATGACCGCGGTAGTAGCAGATCCGAAGACTGGAAAGATTTTAGCAATGTCACAGCGTCCTACATTTAACCCAGAAACACGTGAAAGTCAAAACATGAAGTGGCTGAACGAGGTGATTGAGGAGACAATTGAGCCTGGCTCAACGATGAAAACATTCACGCTTGCTTCAGCTATCGATACGGGAAAATGGACACCGAATGATTCATTTATGTCAGGTTCATATACAGTATTTGACCGTACGATTCGAGATCACAATAGATATGGTTGGGGTCCAATTACTTATTTAGAAGGCTTTCAACGCTCTGCCAATACTGGTATGGCCCATTTATTAACTAAGATTGGCGATGACGTATTTATTGATTATCTGGACCGCTTTGGTTTTGGGCACAAAACGGGAATTGATTTACCGAATGAAGCAGCGGGTACTATTTTAACAAAGTATCCTATTCAACGAGTAACAACAACTTATGGCCAAGGTTCAACAGTTACACCTATTCAGTTAATCCAGGCAATGACTGCTATTGCGAACGATGGCAAGATGATGCAGCCATATGTTATCGACCGTATTGTTGATTCTTCTACAGGGAAAATTATTCAAAATCATGAGCCTGTTGAGAAAGGTCAACCAATTAAAGCTGATACAGCGAAACAAGTACGAGAAATCCTAGCCTCAACATTAACATCAAAACATGGGACAGCGAAAGATTTTATATTGGAGGATTATGAGGTTGCAGGGAAAACGGGGACTGCCCAAATTCCAAAAGCTAGTGGTGGATATCTTTCAAACCAATACCTTTATTCATTTTTAGGCTTGGCTCCTGTAGATGATCCACAGCTAATTGTATATGTCTCAGTGAAAAAACCTAAGCTGAACAATGAGCTTGGATCGGTACCAGTATCAAAAGTCTTTAATCCAGTTATGTTAAATAGCTTAAAGCACCTTAATATCAACCCAGACGATGTTCAACATGTTAACAAAGTCAGCATTCAGGACTTTACAGGTCAAAGTGCTGAAGCGGTTGAAGTAGAATTAGCCAATGATGGTTTACAACCAATTGTTGTTGGTAGTGGTGGTAAAGTTATTGAACAATATCCAACGAACACTCAAAAACTGGTAAAAGGTAGTTTTGTATTTTTAAAGACAGATGGCGAGGTAACATTGCCAGACTTTACGAATTGGTCATTACGTAATTTACTAGTCTTTAAATCTATGACTGGACTAGAGATGGAAATATTCGGTGAAGGTTTTGTAGCAAGTCAAAGCGTTTCAGCTGGAACCGTCATCACTGATAGTTCCCCCATTGTTGTCAAGCTCAAAACACCTGCTGAAAGCTTTGTACAAGACGTTGAAGCTGCCTCTGAGGGTGAAGTTGAAGAAGTAGAGGATGAATAATACTGAATAGAAGTCCACTTTATTTCATACGTTGTAAAAAACAAGGTGTGATGTCGAATGAAGTGGATTTCTATCCATTCTAAAAAGCGTTTACGTATTTTATATGTGTTGTTTATGTTCGTAGCAGTGGCAATTGTTGTTAGGTTGTTCTTTTTGCAAGTGTTAGATCAAAAAGAATTGACTACCAAGGCAGAGGAGAACTGGGACAGGGAAATTCCCTTTGCGAATGAACGAGGGCATATAACAGATCGAGATGGAGAGAGTATTGTAACTAATAAGCTAGCGCCTACATTATATTTCATGCCTTCACAAAGTAATGATATTGAAGGAGCTGCTGAAAAAATTGCCCAGGTTCTCGAAGTGGATAAGGCGAAGCTATTAGAGAAAATGCAAAAAAAAGCTTACTTAGTGAAACTAGCACCTGAAGGCAAAAATATATCTTATGAAAAAGCAGTAGAATTACAAGGTATGCAAATTGAAGGGTTGTATAGTGGTGTTGATTATTCTAGGGATTATCCTTACGGCACGCTATTATCTCGATTTTTAGGTTTTACGGGGTATGATGCCCAAGGATTAGCTGGAATTGAATATGAATATGATAAATTTCTGCAGGCTAATTCTTCTGCGATCCGTCTCTTTACAGATGCAAAAGGTAATAATTTGCCTAATGTTTCAAGTGCTTGGAAAGCAGGAGAGGATGGGGCTACGATCGAGCTAACAATTGACGTTGATGTACAGCAAGTCGTAGAGCGTGAAATATCGCAAGCAATGAAGCGCTATGAAGCTGACCAAGCACTAGCGATTGCGATGAATCCAAACACTGGCGAAATTTTGGCATTAGCCTCTTATCCTACTTTTCATCCAGCTGAATATCAATTAGTAGAGCCAGCCATCTACAATCGAAATTTACCTGTATGGATGACGTATGAGCCAGGTTCTACTTTTAAAATTATTACCCTTAGTGCTGCGTTGGAAGAAAACCTAGTGGATTTGGAGCATGAAACCTTTTATGATCCAGGTTATACAATGGTGGCGGGAGCAAAGCTTCGCTGTTGGAAACGTGAAGGACATGGGCATGAAACATTTTTAGAGGTGGTTGAGAACTCCTGTAACCCAGGCTTTATAGAATTAGGACAGCGTCTAGGCAATGAGCGACTACTACAATATATTAAAGACTTTGGTTTTGGACAAAAGACAGGGTCTAATATTGCTGGTGAAGCATCTGGTATTTTATTTTCTAAGGATGCCTTTGGTCCTGTTGAGCAGGCCACGACTTCATTCGGGCAAGGGGTAGCCGTGACACCTATTCAACAAGTTCAAGCAGTAGCTGCTGCCATAAATGGAGGCAAGCTTTATACGCCATATGTTGTGAAAAAGGTATTTAATCCAAATACAGGAGAAGTCATACAGGAAACGCAACCAGTTGTTAAAAATCAGGTAATTCGTGAAGAAACCTCTGCTAAGGTTCGAGGTGCTTTGGAATCAGTAGTAGCGAATGGTTCAGGTCGACAAGCCTTTCGAGATGGACTGCGAATTGGTGGCAAAACTGGAACAGCACAAAAAGTTGAAAATGGCCGTTATAAAAGCGGAGAATACATCGTATCTTTTATTGGCTTTGCACCAGCAGACAATCCGCAAATTGTTGTCTATGTAGCTGTTGACAATCCGAAAAAGACAACCCAGTTTGGTGGTGTTGTAGCAGCACCTATAGTGGGGCAAATTATTGAGGATGTTGCGCCTTTTGTAGGTATTGAAAAATCGAAGGAACAACTGGAAAAGGATTATCGTTATGGTGACCCAATTACTGTGAAGGTACCGAATTTTATTGGTCAAACAAAGGATGATATTGCCAAGCAATTTTATCCATTCCGTATTGAATGGCATGGAGAAGGGACTAAAATTGGTAATCAATTACCTGAAGTGGATAGTGTTATCAAACAAGATGGTACCATTCATTTATATTTGGAGAACTAAAATAACTTTACCTTTAAAAAATGGGAAAGAACCACTATTATTATGAAGGGTAGTAATAATAAAATGAAAGTTAATGCTTTTTTCTTAAAGAAGAAAGTGAAACAAGATTTAAAGGAGATTTTTCAATGAAACTCGCAACAACACTTACCATTTTAGCTCTTGCTTTTATAGTAACAGTTATCCTGGCACCAATTAGTATTCCACTTCTTCGTCGTCTAAAGTTTGGGCAAAGTATTCGAGAAGAGGGACCAAAATCACATATGAAAAAAGCTGGTACACCAACAATGGGAGGAATCATTTTCTTAATATCCATCGTCCTAACAACTGTTGGTGTAGGTAGCTTTTTAGATTTATTAACGACACAGACCGTAGTACTTTTATTAGTATTAGCAGGATTCGGCTTAATAGGTTTATTAGATGATGGTTTAAAGGTTGTATTTAAAAGAAATTTAGGTTTAACCTCTCTTCAAAAATTGATTGGTCAAATTGTTATTGCTATTCTTGCGTATTTTCTTCTACATGTAGGATCGTTTGATACAACGTTAGCTATTCCATTTACGGAGTGGACAATTGATCTTGGCGTATTCTATGTAGCCTTTTTAATTTTTTGGTTAGTAGGCTTCTCCAATGCAGTGAATTTGACAGATGGACTAGACGGGCTAGTGGCGGGTACTGCCTCCATTGCCTTTGCAGCATTTGGTGTTATTGCGCTATTCCAAAGTCAGGCAGATATTGCACTATTTTCGTTTGCTGTAACAGGTGCTTTATTAGGCTTTTTATTATTTAATGCAAATCCTGCAAAGGTATTTATGGGGGATACGGGGTCATTAGCATTAGGTGGAGCATTGGCTATGGTATCTGTCTTAGTAAAAGAAGAATTCTTGCTTTTACTAGTTGGCTTAGTGTTTGTTATCGAAACACTTTCCGTTATTTTGCAGGTAGGTAGCTTTAAGCTTCGAAAAAAGCGTATTTTTAAAATGAGCCCTATTCATCATCATTTTGAATTATCGGGTTGGTCAGAATGGAAAGTAGTGCTTGTCTTCTGGTCAACTGCCTTAGCAGTAGCATTAATTGCAGTCTTATCGGAGGCGTTCTAATGAAAAACTATACTGATTTACAACATAAAAAAGTACTTGTGTTAGGTCTAGCAAAAAGTGGTGTGGCCGCTGCTGAAATTTTACATGAGCTTGGTGCATTTGTAACAGTAAATGATTCAAAACCATTTGATGAAAGTCCAGATGCACAAGGGCTATTACAGAAGGGGATTACAGTAATTTGTGGTCGCCATCCTGAAGATTTACTTGATGAAGGCTTTGAGTTAGTGGTGAAAAATCCAGGTATACCTTATAGCAATCGAATTGTGGCTGATGCCCTTAGTCGAGAGATTCCAGTCTGGACAGAGATTGAGCTAGCTTTTTTAATTAGTGATGCACCATTTATTGGTATAACAGGCTCAAATGGCAAAACAACGACGACAACTTTAATATTCGACATGTTAAGTAAAGGAAGTAAAAATCCGTTAATTGCTGGAAATATTGGAACAGTTGCTTGTGGCGTCGCAAAAGAAGCGAATCAAGATGACATCATTGTAACAGAACTGTCTTCATTCCAATTGATGGGGATCAAAACGTTTAAGCCTAAAATTGCTATTTTGACGAATCTTTATGATGCGCATTTAGATTATCATGGAACATTTAATAACTATGCTGAAGCGAAGTTTGGCGTAACTCGTAATCAAGATGACAGTGATTATTTTATTTATAATGCCGACCAACCGATTGTGGTTGGATATGCAGCACAATCTCATGCACAGCAGATTCCATTTAGTTCGAAGGGGCGTACTGCAAATGGGATTAGTGCAGATGATACAACAATTTATTGGCAAGGGGAACCATACATGGATCGCGCGAACATTGCCTTGCCTGGTAAGCATAATTTAGAAAACATCTTAGCAGCCGTGGCAGCCTGTATTTTAGTTGGTTGTGACAAAGAGAAGATGGAAGAGGTTTTAGCGTCATTTGGTGGAGTTAGACACCGTACACAATTCGTACGTGAATGGAACGGTCGAAAGATTTACAACGACTCTAAGGCAACCAATTGTTTAGCGACAAAGAGTGCTTTAGATGCTTTCCAAGCTCCTGTCATTTTACTCGCAGGTGGCTTAGATCGTGGACATTCTTTCGAAGAACTTCGCCCTTGTATGAGTCATGTAAAGGGTGTTGTTGCGTTTGGAGAAACTGGCTTACGATTTGTAGAATTTGCAAAATCGTGTGGTGTCCAACAAACCGTCATTGCTCAAAATGTAGAAGACGCTGTTCAATATGCAGCACCGATGTCTGCAGAAGGAGATGTTATTTTACTATCTCCAGCATGTGCAAGTTGGGATCAATATGACAGCTTTGAAATACGTGGAGATGTTTTTATTGATGCTGTAATGAAGCTGTAATGAGCCTGTAACTATTTTAGAATATACTTGACTTGGAAGGATGGCATTACTGAGAGGTAAAGAAAGCTACTTATTGCTCGTCACAACTTTGATGCTATCAATAATCGGCATTATTTTCGTCTATTCTGCAGGTACCTACTGGAGTGCCGTTCATTATAGTGGAAAAATGCCGTTTTATATGAAGCAAAGCGTATACTTTGTGGTAGCCATTGTCGTATTTTTAATCACGATTCGATTAAATATTCTGAGAGAGCAGTCCTTTTGGAAAATGGCCTATATATTTTCGTTAATTTTACTCGTTCTCGTACTGATTCCTGGTATAGGATTGGTGCGAAATGGTTCGCAAAGCTGGATTGGTGTAGGTCCATTAACAATACAGCCAGCAGAGCTAACGAAAATTACCGTCATTGTGTACTTGAGCCATATATTAGCCCAACATAAAACGGGCACTCCTGTTGTTAACTGGCGACATGGTTTTATCCTGTTACTACCTGTTGTTCTTATCATGTTGCAGCCGGATTTTGGCTCAGTATTTATTCTCGTTGTATCTGTGTTTTTATTGTTTTTTGTCGCTGGCTATCCTCTAAAACTATACGCCATGATTATGCTAGCTGGTGTCGGGGGATTAGTAGGTCTCATAGCGACAGCACCATATCGTCTAAAGCGTATAGAAGCATTTCTTGATCCATGGGCTGATCCCTTGGTTAGTGGGTTCCAAGCAGTGCAATCTTTAATGGCTATCGGTCCAGCAGGGATTTTTGGGCATGGCTTTGGACAAAGCCGACAAAAGTTTCTGTATTTACCAGAGCCTCAAAATGACTTTATTTACGCCATTATTTTAGAAGAAGTCGGATTGATTGGTGGCCTCGTTATTTTAGCGCTTTTTATACTAACGATCTATGCAGGCTATCGATTTGCTGTACAGGCTAAAAACCGAACGTCCTATTATGCGATTATTGGGCTAGTCACAATGCTTATGGTGCAAGCTTTTCTAAATATAGCTGTAGTAATAGGTTTAGTGCCAGTAACGGGTGTTACATTACCTTTTATTAGCTATGGTGGAACATCTTTAGTAACAATGTGGTTAATAATAGGTATTATTTATCAATTAGCGAAATAAATATAAAGGAGGAGTACTTTTGTGGAGAAAGTAATTGATATAGAAGAACGCATACCTACGCTAAAAAAGCGACGAAAAAAGCGTACAAACCGGAAATTTATAGTACTAATATTACTTTTCTTTATTGTGTTAGCAGTACTCCTTTATTTTCAATCTCCATACAGTAGCATCAATAAAATCACAGTCAATGGTGCTAAGCTAGCGAATGACCAATATTATTTGGAGGCAAGTACTCTTGCACCAGGAAAATCAATGTGGAGTTTCAAAGTGGAAGATATTGAGCAGATTTTATTAAAGGATAAATGGGTAAAAGAAGTACATGTTAACCGTAACTGGTTACAAGGCGTAACAATTGATATTAAAGAATGGAAAAAAGTTGCGTACTTAGCTGGGGACGGGACTTATTATCCTTTGCTAGAAAACGGTAAGCGCTTTGAACAAAAGGGAAATGATACACCCATTGATGCACCTGTTTTTATCGGGATAACCGGTGAAAAGACAATTAATAAGCTTGTTGAGCAGCTAGCACAATTAAAGCCCGAAGTATTAGCTTTAATTTCTCAGGTTAACACGAATAGTAATGAAGCAAATCCAAATGCAGTCAAGCTTTATATGAATGATGGCTACGAAGTACGTGCTGTTATTCAGACACTAGCGGAAAAGTTAAATTACTACCCCTCTATTGTCGCACAAATTGCTAACTTAGAAAAAGGTGTGATTGATTTAGAGGTTGGTTCATACTATCGTCCTTTTAACGAGGAATACAACAAGATTAGTATTGACATGGAAGCAAATGCAGATGGTGAAATGGTTAACCAGGAAGTGACAGAAGATGAACAACAAGAAGACGAATAGCAAAGGTAGTTTTTTTACTAGAAAACAATTCGAATTACTAATTGTTTGTATAACAACAGGATTTATCATCGGCTATTCATACAACCAGGCGAAAGATAATCGAGAGGCAGGCACTATTAATTCTGAGCTTTTTGAGCAAGAAGATTCTTATCGTGAGGAGTTAATCACTCAACAAGAGCGCAATAAAGAACTCACGGAAGAAGTAAATAATTTACAAGAACAAATTCGAAAGTATGAAAAATCCTTTGCATCAAACGAAAAGGACTATAAGAAGCTTGTTGAGCAAGCAGAAGATTTACGGCTTTTACTCGGTGAACTAAAGAGTGAGGGGAAGGGCATACGCATAACCCTTCAAGATGGAGACTATGATCCAAAATCCTTAAATCCAAATGACTATATTGTTCATGAAAGTCATGTATTTAAATTGTTAAATGAACTAAAAATTTCAGGCGCGCAAGCTATTGCTATTAATGGACAACGTGTATTAGCGAGTTCTTATATTCGCTGTAATGGCCCAGTAATAACAATTGATGGTACACAACATCCAGCTCCGTTTGTGATCGAAGCGGTTGGTGATTCAGATACATTAATAGCTTCTTTAAACTTAAACGGGGGCGTTGTAGATCAATTATTAAATGACAATATTGTGGTGTCCCTTGAAGAAAATCAGAAGCTTACCATGCCAAAAGTAAAAATAGAAAGTTAGGACAAGTTCTATACTTTAAACTTCATGTTTAATTTAGCCTCCAGTTATATAGTCGATTGTAGAAAATTATACAATTCAAAGTCGTATTCTGAGGGGCATACGATACGTCTAGGAGGGGCTATTTTGAAAAGAAATATGTACACCCGAATAACGATCGTGCTATTTATTATCGGTTTGATGATAGCGGTACAATACAATACCATACAAAAACCAGCTGAGCGAGATACACGAGATATTTGGGCAATAAGAGAGGAATTGGCACAAGAAAAACAAAGACATTCCGCACTACTGGCAGAAATTCGCTCACTTCATGAAGTAGTGGATCGCTATGAGCAATCTGAAAAAGTAAATCAGCAAGCAGCCTTAAATGAAACATTAAATCGTTTAAAGCTACAAGCAGGATTAACAGAAGTTATAGGGCCAGGTGTTGTACTTCGAGTTGAACCTGCACCTGAACTGATAGAAATGGGCTATGAAATTAAAGAGATTTCACCCGATTTGTTAACTCAATTATTGAATACCCTTTTTAAGAACAATGCTACTAATGTCTCAATTGATGGTAACCGTGTAGTACAAACAACAGCCATACGGGATATCAATGGTAAGACGACAGTAAACAGTATACCACTGTCTTCGCCTTCATTTGAGATATTTGTTGGGACAAGCGATTATAAAGCAGCGCAAAAAATGTATAATTCCTTGCAGGCCTCAACATTTATAGACTCATTTTATTTAGACAATTTTAATTTAGTAATTGAAGAACCAATTGAACAGTTACAACTTCCAGCATTTGATCAGCCGTTGACAAATGATTATTTAGCAGAGGTAAAAAAAGGAGATTAATATATGTGGCTACCATTTTTAGGTTTGATATTTGGACTTGCCCTTGGCTTGTTAACAAATATACAAATCCCCTCTATGTATGAAAATTATCTGTCAATAGCTGTTTTAGCAGCTTTAGATACATTATTTGGAGGTATTCGTGCTCAATTACAGCAAGTTTACGATGATAAAGTTTTTGTATCAGGATTCTTTTTTAATATAGTTCTAGCAGCAGGATTAGCTTTTATAGGAGTGAATTTGGGGATAGATTTGTATTTAGCAGCGATTTTCGCTTTTGGAGTACGTTTATTCCAAAATATAGCAATTATTAGGCGTATATTACTAACTCGGTTAGATGAGAAACGTCACAAGCGGAAAAAAACTTCCATAGAATGAGAGAAAAATTGACCAAAATACTCGATTTGCTTAGACATTATGCCAAATTTACAATAGAATGAAAACAAGAGCATTTTTCAAGGAGGTGCAGCGAATTGAATCAGCAAGATTTATACATTTCCCTTGATATTGGGTCCTCCTCTGTCAAGGTATTAATAGGTGAAATGAGTGACGGGCAATTACATGTAATTGGCGTCGGAAATGTAAAGTCGAATGGAGTTCGAAAAGGTGCAATTGTTGATATTGATGCAACAGTACAATCTATTCGAAAAGCAATAGAACAGGCCGAACGAATGACTGGTTATCAAATCCATGAAGTCGTTTTAGGCGTTCCAGCTAACCAGACGATGTTACAGCTAGTTAAAGGTGTTGTCGCTGTAAATAGTGAAAATAGAGAAATTACAGATGATGATTTAGACAGAGTGGTAGAATCTGCACAAGTCATGTCAATACCTCCTGAACGTGAATTAGTTAACATCATTCCAAGACAGTTTATTGTGGACAACCTTGATGAAATTAAAGATCCTCGTGGTATGATTGGCATCCGTCTTGAAATGGATGCAACAATGATAACGACATCCAAAACGCTTTTACACAATGTTCTTCGCTGTGTTGAGCGAGCGGGTTTAAGTATACGAGAAATATATTTGCAGCCATTAGCATCAGGCTACTTTGCATTAACAGAAGATGAAAAAAACCAAGGAACTGCCTTTATTGACTTAGGTGGCGGATCTACAACAATTGCAGTTTTTGAAGAGGGATTATTAACGCATACGGGTGTCATACCAGTTGGTGGTGATCATATAACGAAAGATATTTCAATCGTTTTAAAAACACCAACAGAACAAGCAGAACAAATTAAACACCAGTTTGGACATGCCTTTTATGATGACGCATCAGATGACGAACTCTTTGAAGTGCCTGTCGTGGGTACAGATTCTACTGATCAGTACAGCCAACGATTTATATCGGAGATTATTGGTGCTAGATTAGAAGAATTACTAGAGTTAGTTATAGATGAATTAGCACGTTTAGGTGTTAGAGATTTACCAGGCGGTGTAGTTTTAACTGGTGGTGTTGCAAAGCTTGAGGGGATTGCCCAATTAGCACGTCAAATTCTACAAACGCGTGTTAGAATCTATACACCTGATTATATCGGTGTTAGAGAGCCTTCATTTGCGACGGCAGTTGGACTTATTCGTTACGCCCATTTAGAAGATGATTTTTACGGTAAAAGTACGAATACGCAGCCTGTTGAATATGCAGTTGTAGGGGCTCAACCAGCTATAAGCAAAAAGCAAGAGTATTCTGCACCTTCAGAACCAAAAGAAAGCGTAATTGGGAGAGCAAAAAAATTATTTGATAAGTTTTTTGATTAACTAGAATGCGTAATGAATGATACAGAGTCGAGTTACCGTGGGAGGAAAAAGAGATGTTAGAATTTGATACAAGTGTTGATGAACTTGCAGTAATAAAGGTCATAGGTGTTGGTGGCGGCGGTAACAACGCTGTCAATCGAATGATAGAACATGGTGTACAGGGTGTTGACTTTATCGCAGTTAACACGGACGCACAGGCATTAAATCTATCCAAAGCGGAAGTAAGGCTACAAATTGGGGCTAAATTAACGCGTGGATTAGGTGCAGGTGCAAATCCAGAAGTAGGAAAAAAAGCTGCTGAAGAGAGCAGAGAACAGCTAGAAGAGGTTTTACGAGGCGCCGATATGGTATTCGTGACTGCTGGTATGGGCGGCGGAACGGGTACTGGTGCAGCTCCAGTGATTGCACAAATTGCGCGTGAATTGGGAGCCCTAACAGTAGGTGTTGTCACACGTCCATTTACTTTTGAAGGTCGTAAACGTCAAACCCAAGCAATCGGTGGCATTGGCGGTATGAAAGAAGCAGTAGATACACTGATTGTAATACCAAACGACAAGCTACTACAAATAGTTGATAAATCAACACCAATGTTAGAAGCCTTTAGAGAAGCCGATAATGTATTACGTCAAGGTGTACAAGGTATTTCAGATTTAATTGCTACGCCTGGTCTTATTAACTTAGACTTTGCAGACGTGAAAACGATTATGTCCAACAAAGGTTCAGCTTTAATGGGAATTGGTATTGCAACAGGTGAAAACAGAGCTTCTGAGGCTGCAAAGAAAGCTATTTCAAGTCCATTGCTTGAATCATCCATTGATGGTGCTAAAGGTGTCCTTATGAACATTACAGGTGGTTCAAATCTTAGCTTATTTGAAGTACAAGAAGCAGCAGATATCGTAGCTTCTGCATCAGATGAAGAGGTAAATATGATTTTCGGTTCTGTAATTAATGAAAATCTTAAAGATGAAATCATTGTTACAGTTATTGCGACAGGCTTCACCGAGGAAGCTTTACAACAACAACGACCTACAGCAAAACAGACACTGAATATGAACAGACAATCTGCTCCACAGCAACAAGCACCTATTCGTGAACAACGACAAGAAATGCATGTTCAACATGAGCAGCCACGTCAAAATCAGCAAAATTATGCACAGGATGACATGCTTGAGGTTCCGGCATTTTTACGTAACCGCAAAAATCGTGGTTAATTAACTTCTAAAAAGCTCGTATTTTACATATGTAAAATACGAGCTTTTTATATTGACTGCCATAATGTTCAAATGTGTAAGGAAACCATGTTTTTTGTCAAAACATTTTTAGGAAATGATGCGATTGTTTGACAATATTTGTGGGAGTAACGTGCTAACTTTGTAAGTAGGAGGCGGCTGTTATGTATGGAGAATGGCTGGTGCTCATTAATACGCTTTTTAATCTAGCGATACTCACGTTTACGGCAAGAGTAACAGGAGTCCTTGTAAAAAATTCAAGATTATTAATGAGTTCTATTTGTAGTAGTTTTGTAGCTGTCATTGGCGGTCAAATGCTGTGGACGACAATTCTTAGTTTTATATTGTTAATTGGTATAGCGTTTCACTTTAAGATTCGAAGCTTTCAGAAGCAAGGACCTATTGTGTTAACAGCAACGATCGTTATTGGCGGATTGTTAACAGCACTACAACCTTTTTTAAAAAATCTTTCTGCCACCCATTTCATTATGATTTGCTTTTTGCTTGCAGTTTTAAATCTTATTGCATTTTATAAGCAATGGGGTTTTGTAAAGTTAGAACGCTTAAGTGGTCAATTTGTATTTGATACAACTTTAACAATCTTTGGGGCAAAGATACCACTTTCTGCCTTTGTAGATACTGGAAATCAAGCTATTGAGCCATTATCAGGAAAGCCGGTTCATTTTGTTTCCTATACTGCTTTGAGACCACATTTACCTTCAGCGTTCCGGGAAGCATTAATGGAATGGCAAGAAACAGATCCGTACAATGTATCTATGTTTTCAGAAGATTATCAGCGTTATATACGATTTATTCATGTCAATACAGTACAACAGCAAACCGTTGTCCTTGGTTTTCGCTTTGATGAGTGGCATATAAAGGGGGAGCCTTCGCAAGTGAAAATGAATGAATATATCGTATTAACAAAAAAAGCTAAAAATTTTCCACATAGCACAGCAGCAATTTTACATTTTTCAGCGCTTTCAAATAACTCATAGAGGGGGAGAACTATTGCTTCTTAGGCTACTTGCTAGCTTGAAAAAATTATGGAGTAAGTTTCGGAGTCGTGAAACGTACTATATAGGGGGAAATGATTCATTGCCAGTGCCATTAAGTCGAGAAGAAGAAGTTACAGTCATTGCATCCTTTATGAATGGTGATTTACGAGCTAGAGACACACTAATTGAACGTAATTTACGTCTTGTTGTTTATATTGCTAGACGTTTTGATAATACTGGAACGCCAATCGAAGACTTAATCAGTATTGGCTCCATTGGTTTAATAAAGGCAATTGAGACGTTCAATACGGATAAAAATATTAAGCTTGCAACATACGCATCACGCTGTATTGAAAATGAAATTTTAATGCATTTACGAAAAACAAGTCGTATGAAGGGTGAAGTATCCTTAGATGAGCCACTAAATTCTGATGCAGATGGAAATGAATTATTACTGTCAGATATTTTAGGAACAGAAGAGCACATTATTTTAGATAATGTGGAGAAAAAAATTGAACGTCAGCATATGTTCCACGCTATTAATTTACTAGGTGCGCGTGAACGTTATATTATGGAATGTCGCTTTGGTCTCAATGGAAAAGTTGAAATGACACAAAAAGAAGTTGCAGATCATTTAGGCATATCGCAATCATATATTTCCCGTTTAGAAAAGAAAATTATTCAAGATTTACGTGAAAATTTAAATCAACCAATTTCTTAGAAAGGGAAATTTATCCTACCTAAAATTGGTCGCAGCTTTTGTGCATATTCTTGTTTCTCTCGGACAAACTGATGTCACGGTTTAGTCAGAGAATAACATCCGGAGGAATCGAATATGCGAACAAAAGTAGATCTTTGCGGCTTAGATACATCGACTTTGCCAATTCTAAAGCACGAGGAAATGAAGGAACTCTTCATCCGATTACAAGCTGGAGAAACAGAGATTAGAGAAGAGCTTGTGATGTGCAATTTAAGGTTAGTGCTTAGTATTGTCGGTAGATTTGCCTATAGAGGTGAACAGGCAGATGATTTATTTCAAGTAGGCTGTATTGGCCTCATGAAAGCCATTGATCATTTTGATTTAAAGCATAATGTACGATTTTCGACATATGCTGTACCAATGATTATTGGTGAAATTCGTCGCCATCTGCGTGATCATCATGCATTACGTGTATCTCGCTCTCTAAGAGATATAGCTTATAAGGCAATGCAGGCAAAAGAACAATGGATAACCGATAATTTGCGAGAACCAACGATTGAAGAAATTGCTGAGATGATTGACATGAAAAAGGAAGACGTTTTATTTGCTTTGGATGCCATTCAAGATCCAGTTTCGTTACAGGAACCCATTTATTCAGATGGCGGAGATGCTGTTTATATGATGGACCAATTACGTGATGATGATGTATCAGAGGATCAATGGGTTGCCTATGTGTCGGTAAAGGAAAGCTTGCAAAAGCTAGATGAACGTCAGCAAATGATCGTTGCCAAACGATTTTATTATGGAGAGACCCAAACTGAAATTGCCAAAGAACTTGGGATTTCTCAAGCACAAATTTCACGTCTTGAAAAAAATGCAATTGAAACAATGCAAAAAGATTACAAATAAAAAAATGCGCATCGTATAATTCGGTGCGCATTTTATCTTCATTCAATGAACAAATGATACATAAATATAAAGTAACAGCAAAGTTTGATGGTAGTAGAAATGATTATACGAAAGTAAACAATAGAGGAGGTATGTCATTGCGTTTTTCGATGTTACAACAAAAAGAAGTCATAGAAGCAGGAAATGGACGATTTATAGGCTTTGTAATAGATGCTGAAGTATCAAAAGAAACAGGCTATGTGACAGCATTTTTGATTGCAGAGCCTCGCAAATATCTTGGTTTTTTTAAAGGTGAAGAGTCTGTGAGAAAAGTGTATATGAAGGATGTGCTTGTTGTTGGTAAGGATGTCATTTTAGTCAAAGCCCTTTCTTAAGACATCAGCTCATTAAAATTGTGAAATTGTATGCTGACATAGGTCAGGCTATTCATTGATAAATCAAGCATTGCTTGTTACAATAAAAGAAACTATTGTTGTAAAGTTGGGAAAAACAGTGACAAAAATCTTAACAAATTTAAACAAACTAAATGATTTAATAACAGCAGCAGAAAAAAAAGGGAATCGTGAGGGCGAAAAAGTCCAAATAATTGCCGTGACGAAGGAAGTTTCTGTTGAAAGAACACAAGAAGCAATTGAAGCAGGGCTCACTCATTTAGGAGAAAACAGACCTGAGGGCTTACATCGTAAAATTACTGAGATTCATGCTGATGTTCATTGGCATTACATTGGGTCGCTTCAAACACGTAAAGTAAAACAAGTGATTAACAGCATTGATTATTTACACTCCTTAGATCGTTTGAGTTTAGCAGAAGAAATTGAAAAAAGAGCAGAACAACCTGTTAAATGTTTTGTACAAGTAAATGTTTCTGGTGAAGAATCAAAACATGGTTTAACCATCGAAGAAGTCTTGCCTTTTGTAGAAGCATTAAAAGGTTTTACGAAGATTCAAGTTGTAGGTTTAATGACTATGGCACCAAACACCGAAAACGAAGCAATTATTCGCTCTGTTTTCAAGCAATTAAAACAATGTCAACAGCAAATAGCCGAGCAAGGATTCGCACACGCACCTTGTACCGAGTTATCAATGGGCATGTCTAATGACTTTGAAATTGCGGTAGAGGAAGGGGCTACTTTTGTTCGAGTCGGAACGGCTCTTGTTGGAAATGAAAGAGGGGAACAGGATGAGCATGAAAAATAAGATTAAAAACTTCTTTTACCTTGAAGAAGAATTAGAAGAAGAAATCACGCAAGCTCCTATTCAGCAACAACAACCCATACAACAACAGCAACCGATTCATTCAGTTAAGCCAAAAAAAATGATGAAAGAACGCAAAGCACCTATTCATGAAATCATGCCACAAAGCACAGCAACTCCTAATAACATAGTCAGTTTGCAGGCAGCTATGAGTTCTAAGGGAGCAAAAGTTGTTTTAATAGAGCCGAGAGTTTATGCAGAAGCACAAGATATCGCAGAGCATTTAAAAAATAAACGTGCAACAATTGTCAATTTGCAACGTATCGAAAGAGAACAAGGTAAACGCATTATTGATTTTTTAAGTGGCACAGTCTATGCTCTTGCTGGAGATATTCAACGTATCGGTAAAGATATCTTCCTTTGTACGCCAGATAATGTAGAAGTGACTGGTGAAATTACAAACTTTATTTTAGACGATAATTAATAGCGAGGATTGTAGTTTATATGACTTTTTTTATTATACTTGGTTATGTATCATTAGCATTTAAGATTTATTCATTCATGCTAATTGCATATATCTTAATGTCTTGGGTGCCTGCCGCTCAAAATTCAGCCATTGGTCGCATGCTTGAAAAAGTTTGTGAGCCATATTTAGGGATTTTTAGGAAATTCATTCCTCCTCTTGGTATGATTGATATTTCCCCAATTGTGGCCATCTTTATGCTGAATTTTATAGAAAGAGGGCTTTATATAGTCATTCAGAAATTATATTTTATGTTCGCTTAGAAATAAATCCTCACGTTTTGGTGGGGATTTTTTATTTATTTTAATTTTCTCCGCTACTAAAGCGACTAATAAAAAATTATAAAACAATGACGTCCAAACGTCATTAATTGGGAATACTAAGTTTCCAACTAACAAAGCAAAATGGAACTAGTGAAAGAGGAGACAACAAGATGGAACACTTAATCCAGCATTTTCGAAAAGATGAACAGCCCTTTATTGAACAGGTAATAAGCTGGCAGCGTGAGGTTGAAGATCGTTATGCGCCTAAGCTGACAGATTTTCTTGATCCAAGACAGCGTTTTATTGTGACATCGATTATCGGGCAAGATGATACCCTACAAACTGCATGCACAGGTTTATTTGAAGAGGCAGAGAGGCAGCGTATGCTTATTTTTCCTTCTTATTATGAAGCGATAGAAGAAGACTTTCAGTTAGTGGCATTTACGATTCAATATCCAGTGAAATTTGTCCAATTACGACATCCTGATGTTTTAGGTGCGTTGCTTTCATTAGGCTTAAACCGTGGCAAATTTGGTGATATTCGTGTAAATGATCAGCAGGTGCAATTCGTTGTAGCTCAAGAGGTAGCAGAATATGTTCGGTTACATTTAACAGGTATTGGTAAAGTTAAGGTGCATATTGAGTCTTTAAAAGAAGCGGATTCCCTTATTGTAAATGAGGAAGAATGGTTGGAGGAATCCCATACAGTATCTTCCATGCGCTTAGATGTAATTATTGCAACTGTATTAAATGTATCACGCCAAAAAGCGCAAGCTTTAATTACTGGGAAAAAGGTTCGTGTAAATTGGACAGAAAGAGATACAGTTGCTTTTGAATTACAAGAAGGAGATATTTTATCGATACGTGGAAGTGGTCGGGTGAAAATTATTATGACTGAAGGCCGAACTAAAAAAGATAAAATCCGTCTTCAAGTCGGTCGATTGGCCCAAAAAAGCTGAAAGTGAAGTAAATTTCATTAATTTTTACTGCTAAGTTGTCGGAACAATTGTATAATAGGAATTACGAATGTACATGTAAAGGAGAGAAGGATTGTATGCCATTATCACCTATTGATATACATAATAAGGAGTTTACAAAAGCCTTCAGAGGCTATGCTGAAGATGAAGTAAATGAATTTTTAGATCAGATTATTAAAGACTATGAAATTCTGCTTCGTGAAAAAAAGAGGTTGATAAGCAATTAGAGATGGCTTTAGAACAAGCGAGACATTTCAACTCCTTAGAAGAAACTTTGCAGAAATCTATTGTCGTTGCACAAGAAGCGGCTGATGAAGTGAGAAGAAATTCTCAAAAAGAAGCAAAGCTCATCGTAAAAGAAGCTGAAAAAAATGCTGATCGAATTGTCAATGAAGCGTTGACGAAGGCTCGTAAGGTGACGATTGAAATTGATGAGCTTAAAAAGCAATCTAAGGTATTTCGTAATCGTTTCAAGATGCTCGTAGAAGCACAGTTGGATTTACTTAATGCAGATGACTGGGATCATTTGCTGCAATATGATATTGATTTAACAGAAATTCAAGCATCTGTTGATGAAGCACAGGATTCTGAGGATATTTAACTTTTCTTTTTAATTGTTACAATTGACAAATGAAACTTGACGCGATTGTTTGAATTTCATATACTTTGTAATAGTAATTATTTTGAACAGATATGCATAAAAGCAGAGACGAAGACAGTATTTGTTAGGCGTTGTTAAGCGATTTGGGGACAGTGAGAGCCCAAACATACAACTAGCATTGAACATCACTTCTGAGCTAAATAACTGAAAAAAGTAGGTTATTTCGTGATGCACGACGTTAAACGTGCTTTTAAGAGGTAGTGCAATTTTTTGTACTACAATTAGGGTGGTACCGCGAGTAGAAGCTTCTCGTCCCTTAGTGGGATTGAGGGCTTTTTTTGTTTGTTTCCGAATCGTTTTAGATAATTTTGCCAATAACTGTCTTATGAGAATAATGTCTACCTGTTTGTGTAAAATAAAGGAGGAATTTTAATGGTTGAATACAAAGATACTTTATTAATGCCAAAAACAGATTTCCCAATGCGTGGAAATTTACCGGCGAATGAGCCAAAAATGCAAGAAAAATGGAATGGCATGGATATTAACAAATTACAGATGGAACGTACGGAAGGTCGACCAGAATTTGTTCTACATGATGGTCCTCCCTATGCAAATGGTGATATCCATATCGGCCATGCTCTAAATAAAGTATTGAAGGATATGATTACACGTCATCGTTCAATGACTGGCTACCATGTCAATTATATTCCAGGTTGGGATACACATGGTTTACCAATTGAGCAAGCATTGACTAACAAAGGTGTAAAACGTAAAGAAATGTCAGTAGCAGCATTCCGCCAGCTTTGTGAAGAGTATGCTTATGAGCAAATTGACAATCAACGTGCCCAATTCCGCCGTCTAGGCATTCGAGGTGATTGGGAAAATCCATATATTACGTTAAAGCCTGAGTTTGAAGCACGTCAAATTGAAGTATTCGGTAAAATGGCGGAAAAAGGATATATCTATAAAGGGTTAAAACCGGTTTATTGGTCTCCATCTTCTGAATCTGCTTTGGCGGAAGCTGAAATTGAATATAAGGACATCAAATCCCCATCCATTTATGTAAGCTTTGCTATCAAGGATGCGAAGGGCATTGTTCCAGTAGATGCTAAATTTATCATTTGGACAACAACACCATGGACATTACCAGCAAACTTAGGGATTTCTTTGAATCCTGAATTTATCTATGTAGTAGTTGCAGTTGCTACTAAAAAATTCATCATTGCCAAAGAGTTATTAGAGTCAGTAGCAACTACGCTTGGATGGGAAGACTATGAGGTTGTACAAGAAGTAAAAGGTGAGGCATTAGATCGTATTGTAGCACAACATCCATTCTATGATCGTGAATCGCTTATCATGGTAGGTGAACACGTAACTGCTGAAGCGGGTACAGGTTGTGTTCATACAGCACCAGGGCACGGTGAAGACGATTATCATATTGGTAAACAGTATGGTTTAGGTATTCTTAGCCCTCTTGATAATAGTGGCTGTTATACAGATGAAGCACCTGGCTTTGAAGGCGTGTTTTATAATGATGCAAATAAACTTGTTACAGAAAAACTAAAAGAAGTAGGAGCTTTAGAAAAGCTTGATTTCTTTACGCACTCCTATCCACATGACTGGCGTACGAAAAAGCCTGTTATTTACCGTGCGACACCACAATGGTTTGCATCTGTTGAAGCATTCCGTGGGAGTTATTAGAGGCTGTAAAAGCAACAGCATTTACACCAGCTTGGGGAGAAACTCGTCTTTATAATATGATTCGTGATCGTGGAGACTGGGTAATTTCACGTCAACGTGCGTGGGGTGTGCCGATTCCGATTTTCTATGCTGAAAATGGTGAACCTATTATTACGCCTGAAACAATTAGTCATGTCTCAGCATTATTCCGTGATAATGGATCAAATATTTGGTTCCAAAAAACAGCAAAAGAGTTATTACCAGAAGGCTTTACACATCCAGGTAGCCCGAACGGCGAATTTACAAAAGAAAATGATATTATGGATGTATGGTTTGATTCCGGTTCATCACACCAAGGTGTACTAGTAGAGCGTGGTATGAAATATCCAGCTGATCTCTATTTAGAGGGCTCTGACCAACATCGTGGTTGGTTTAATTCATCTCTTATTACATCTGTAGCTATTAACGGCTATGCACCATACAAAGGACTTTTAACACATGGTTTTGTTCTTGATGGTGAAGGACGTAAAATGAGTAAATCTTTAGGGAATGTGATTATTCCACAAAAAGTAATGGATCAGTATGGAGCAGACATACTTCGTTTATGGGTTGCTTCTGTTGACTATACAGCAGATGTGCGCATCTCTATGGATATGTTAAAGCAAGTATCTGAAGTGTATCGTAAAATTCGTAATACTTTCCGTTTCTTACACGGCAATATTGCTGATTTCGATCCTAAGAAAGATCGTGTAAGTTATGCTGAGCTTCGTGAAATGGATCAATATGTGTTTATGCGCTTACAGGATGTCTTAAAAACTGTGCGTGCTGCCTATGATCGCTATGATTTTGCTGCTGTCTATCATGTAGTCAATAATTTTGTTGCTGTAGAGTTATCTTCATTCTATCTTGATATTGCCAAAGATGTAGTCTATATCGAGGGTCATGACAATAAGGATCGTCGTGCGATGCAAACAGTTATTTATGATACATTGATGACATTGGTAAAAATCATGACACCAATTATCCCACATACAACGGATGAAATGTGGTCTTATCTACATGCTCAAGGTATTGTAGAAGAAGTTTCTGTGCAATTAACAGATTTCCCAGAGGTAGATGATCAAGCGAATTTTGACAGCCTACGTACAAAATGGGAAAAAATTATTGATGTACGCGATGATATTTTAAAAGCATTAGAGGAATCACGTAATGCGAAAACAATTGGTAAATCACTTGAAGCAAAAGTCACTGTCTATGCGAAAGAAGATGTTGTCGTATTATTGAAAGATGCCAACATTGATTTTGCACAACTTTCCATCGTTTCAGCTTTTGAGGTAGCTACCATCGAAGAGGCACCTGCTGAAGCTTTAACACTTGAGCATGTTTCCATTGTTGTTGAGAAAGCTACAGGTGAGAAATGTGAGCGTTGCTGGTCAATTTCTGAAACAGTTGGTTCAAATGAAGCACAACCTACAGTATGTGCTCGCTGTGCAGAGGTTGTAGAAAAGTATTACGTTTAATCTATAAATAACAAGAATCTGCATTTTAATGTAGAGGATGTGCAAGTCTCCTTGATGGAGGCTTGCTTTTTTCATGGAAGTTTTGCAGATTCTTTTCTATTATTTAAATAAAATTTCTGTCGTATTGCGATAGTCTGTTGGAGAGATACCTACATATTTTTTAAATGTTAAACTATAGTAATTTGGTGTATTGAAGCCACAGATGGAGGAGATTTTTTCTATGGTGTAGTCGTACTTACGTAAAAAAGGTAAGGTTTTGATAATGCGTGTATAAGCAACATAGTCAACAAAATTGCGACCTGTTTCTTTTTTAAATAGTCTACTAAAATGAGTTGGGCTAAAGTTAATATATTTTGCAACATCACGAATGGTCAGTTGTTCGTCGTAATGTTCTTCAATATACTGAATAGCTTTTTGAAGCTGCTCATGCTTTGTTAAATCTTCGTAATATCTGATGTGTATATTATGGATAGGTGGTTTTCTACGGGCTTTTCTAGCCTGGCTATAGGATTCCTTCACTTGCATAGCATCCTGAAATACACCCCCAACCCCCATAAAAAGATGAATAGAACAATCCCTTTTTAGGGTCTCGATAACCTCTAATAAACAGGCTTCACCCTCAGTCCAATGTTTGAAAGAGTTGTACTCACTAGGAATTCGCATAAGAAGTAATAAATAGCGTTCAAAATGTAAAAAGGATAATGAGGCTTTCTCAGCAAAGTGCTGACGAAAAACAGTTGTAATACTACTACTTGCATCCTGTGGGACAGCTTTCTTATTAGCCCCATCAATATAGCCTTGAATTAAAAATACAATATTAGGTATACAGCTTGTAGATAAAAATGAAGCAGATTGTATTATTTCTTGTTCATTGTCAATTTCTCCACGGATCAGGCGTTTTAAAAATGCTTCCCTAAATGGAGAGGTATGTTGTTGGGATACTTGTTGTGATAGCTCAAGCATTGTAAGTGTACTCGCCTTTTTTTCCTGATAGGACGTATACAGCTTTTTTACGATTCGTAAAAATTTTGATTTTTGTAATGGTTTTATGAGAAGTGCAGGTAAAGCTAATTCAATTGCTATACCAGTCGAGTAGGTAAGGTGTTCTGTAACAAACGGGACAATAATACTATTAGGATAATTTCTTTTTAATCGATTAATCTTTACCCAATCAAATAACCGATTGACTTCATAGACAATAATGACCTCATCTTCTGGCTTTGGCACTTTGCATTCCTCTAAAGCGTTTGGTAAAACCCCTTTTAACCATTCACTCATTTGCTGCTTGTCAAATGAGCTTTCCATATACCATACCACCTTTAAAATGCTATCAGCCCCCTACGAATAAAAAGATAAAAATATTTTAACTTAAAATAGCAATTTTTTGTACTAATACAGCAATATTTTATATCTATATTGAAGTGGAAATAGAATAGAATAATTGTAGTGAATAATAATTTGAAATTTCAGACAATTATTCATTTATCAGAAAAGGGGGAGTTAGCTTATGGCAGAAGTAGGCAGTCATGATTATGACTATGTAGAAGCAGGAACAATTGATGTGAAAGATCTACCACCTTTAGATGCAACAACAAACAAAATTATGAAAGATGAATTTACAACAGGTTTAGGTTTATCGATATTTTACTTTATTTTGATTTTTAGTATCCCTGTTATGAATTGGTTTGCGCCAGCATTTGCGTTTAAGAAGATGTGGGGTGGTATGACAGTTACATGGTTTGTGACAACGATTGTAATGATGGCTATGGCATTTATTATTGCATATGTTCATACGGCCATGTACGAGAAACGTCTAAAAAAATACGATATAGCAAATAAGTAGTTGGAATAAAGGGGGAAATGTTGAATGATGGAAGCTCTATTAGAACCAAAGATGTTAATGACCATTGCTTTAATGGGAACAATTGTATACATTACGTATTTAACAAAAAGAAATGCAACAGCATCGGATTTCTTTGTAGGTGGCCGAAGTTTCGGATGGTTTACAAATGGTTCTGCCATTGGTGGGGATTACTTAAGTGCAGCAACATTCCTAGGCATCGCAGGGTTAACATTTCAACTTGGATATGATGGTGCTTATTATGCTTTTTGCTTCTCCATTGGGTTAACATTATTAGCGATTTTTGTGGCAGGTCCTTTAAGACGCTTTGGTGCATTTACCGTTGCAGATTTTTTAGGTTATCGTTTTCATAGTAGACGAGCACGACTTGTAGCGGTAGCGGTGGTTTTAGCAATTTCTGGATTTTATGCAGCTCCCCAATTATTAGGTGCTGCACAAATTTTAAGTATGTTTTTCGGTACTTCTTATGAATTCGGCATTATATTTACTTGTGTTGTTATGATTTTTTATGTAGGTATTGGTGGTATGAAAGGAACAACCATCAACCAAGCATTAGAGTTGTGGATTCGTCTTGGTGCGTTTATCGTGATGTTAATTGCAGCAGTTTATGGCGGTTTACATTATGATAAAATTTTAGCAGCCATCCATTCATTTAGTGGTCCAATCACAGGCACTTCACCATATGCTTTAGATGGCAATGATATCAATTTTGATGGTGCTGCTTGGACAGGCACGGGCTTCTATTTCCCCACGTTCTGGCAAACAATTAGTATGACGATTGGGTTAGCGCTAGGAACAATTGGACTTCCACATATATTATTGCGCTTTTATACAAATCCAAGTGCTAAAGCAGCCCGTAAATCTGCACTCATGGCCATTGGGATTGCAAGTGCGTTCTTCTTGTTAGCTGTTTATTTAGGTGTTGTAGGTCGATCTATTTTCATTTCCGGGACAGCTAGTGAGGAAGTTATGCGTGATTTAGTGCTAGGTGGTAATAATATGGTTATTCCTACTACAGCCCTTGCACTAGGGGGCAAATGGCTACTAGGATTAGTTATAGCGGGAGCATTTGCAGCGATCTTCTCCAATCTTTCAGGGTTGTTTATTACAAGCTCAGGTGCACTAGCTCATGATTTATATGCCAATATCATGAAAAAGGATATTACACAAAAACAACGAGTGATTGCTGGGAAAGTGGCTATTGTATTATTAGGTATTTTATATGGAGCATTGGGTTTACTTGTAAAGGATGCATCCATTGGCCATTTAGTGGCGCTCGCTTTTACTGTCGCTGCAAGTACATTTACACCAATATTCATTTTAGGTATTTGGTGGAGAGGCATGACAGAAAAAGGAGCCATTGCAGGATTATTAATAGGACTTGGCGTGTCTATGTGGATGATCTTTTTACCAGGAACATTACCAAGCTTCTTGCAGTTTAAAATTCCAGGTATTGTGACAGTGCCTGTGGGCTTCTTATCTGTTATTATCGTGTCATTAATAGATCGCAAAGTTCCTGCAGATGTTAATGACTTCATGAAGCGAGTACATTCAAAAGAATCTGAAACTGTCTAATCAATAAGTTATGGCTATTTCTATTGCTTAAACGTAATAGGGATAGCCTTTTTATATTTCTTGGAGAGATTTAGAATCAGCCATATTTAGATATGATATTAGTTATTGTGAATGGTACTGTTATGGTAGAATAGGTAAGATGTTGAGTGAACGGAGGAATGTCTGTGTATAAATATTATGGATTAGCTGCTTTTGTCGTTTTACTGGATCAATGGACAAAATGGCTGATTGTGAAAAATATGGAATATGCTGAACGCATTGCTGTATGGGACCCATGGTTTGGTATTTTGTCTCATCGAAATAGAGGGGCAGCATGGGGGATGCTAGAGGGGCAAATGTGGCTGTTTAGTATTGTCACAGTTGCTGTTATCTGTGCGATTGTCTATTTTTATCATAAAGAAGCAAAGGGAAAGCCTGTTTTTCAAGTTGGCTTAATGCTCTTGCTTGGTGGTGCAGTAGGTAACTTTATTGACCGTCTATTTAGAGGAGAAGTGGTCGATTTTGTAGATGTTTTAATTCCAATTATTAATTATGATTTCCCTATTTTTAATGTGGCAGATGCTGCATTAACAATAGCAGTTGTCGTGCTGATGATTGGCTTAATTATGGAAGATAAAAAAGAGAAGAAACAGGTGAAACAATGACGCAAGTAACATATACAATTGAAGAACAGCAGCAAGGAGAGCGCATTGATAAAGCACTTTCCAGCTTACAATCTGAGTGGTCACGTACGCAAATTGGGAACTGGATTAGTGATGGAGTCATTAAAGTAAACGGTGATGCTGTAAAGGCAAAATATAAGGTTAAAGCTGGTGACATCATCGCTATTGATGTACCAGAAGTGGAAGAATTGGATGTTGTCCCGGAAAATTTAGATTTAGATATTGTTTATGAGGATGCAGATGTTCTTGTTGTGAATAAACCAAAGGGTATGGTGGTACATCCAGCACCGGGCCATATGGGAGGTACACTAGTAAATGGGTTAATGTATCATTGTAAAGACTTATCTGGGATTAATGGTGTACTACGACCTGGGATTGTCCATCGTATCGACAAAGATACATCGGGCTTATTGATGGTTGCTAAAAATGATACGGCTCATGAATCATTAGTCAATCAATTAGTTAATAAAACAGTTACTCGTAAATATATTGCTCTTGTCCACGGGCATATTGCACATGATAAGGGGACAATTGATGCACCAATTGGACGTGACCAAAAAGATCGCCAAAAACAGGCAGTTGTCGATAATGGTAAACATGCTGTCACACACTTCCAAGTTGTTGAACGTTTTGGTGACTATACGCTCGTGGAATGTCGTTTAGAAACAGGACGTACACACCAAATACGTGTGCATATGAATTATATTGGTTTCCCACTTGTTGGAGATCCAAAATATGGCCCGAAAAAGACAATCGACTTTGGGGGACAAGTGTTACATGCAGCGACTTTAGGATTCGATCATCCTTCATCTGGAGAATATTTGGAGTTTGAAACACCACTTCCAGCTGATTATGAACAATTATTAAATGATTTACGAAATAGGCATTGACGTATACGAAAAGAAAGTCTATACTAACGACAGTGAATGAACAACATAACTAAATATTCACCTTTAATGGCAGTCCAGAGAGGCTGAGAAGGGACATGTGATAGTGTTGTGGAAATTTGTGCTGCAAATTTTTCCAACATGCTTTTTCGACACGTATACAACCCTCTCAGGCTATTCGCCTCGAGAGGTTTTTTTATGGACACATGGCCGATAATAGATTGAAGAGAGGAGGATACGAATATGGCACAAAATGAATTATTAGATGGCCCATCAATGACACGAGCATTAACACGTATAGCCCATGAAATTATTGAACGTAATAAAGGAATCGATGAATGTATTTTAGTTGGCATTAAAACACGAGGTGCCTTTCTAGCCAGACGTTTGGCGCAGCGAATTGAAAAAATTGAAGGTAAACCGATTCGTACAGGGGAACTTGATATTACACTTTACCGAGATGATTTAACAACGAAACATGAAAACGAACAAGCACATGTAGAACAAGTTGATATCGAGTATCAAGTGAAAAATCAAAAAATCATCTTAGTGGATGATGTACTTTATACAGGTCGAACAGTACGTGCAGCTCTAGATGCTGTAATGGATTTAGGAAGACCTGCACAAATTCAACTAGCTGTTCTAGTAGATAGAGGACATCGAGAGCTACCAATTAGAGCAGACTATGTGGGAAAAAACGTTCCAACTTCTGGCTCTGAGCGCATTGTTGTCAATTTACAAGAAGTAGACGGAGAAGATTGCGTCATTATTTACAAAGAAGACGAACAATAAAGTGAGGAAACAGTATGTCAAATGCAGTTTTAGATATTAAGGATAAACCGACTCCGCTCCAGCTAGTGACATTAAGTTTCCAGCATATGTTTGCGATGTTTGGTTCAACGATTTTAGTACCGCAGTTAGTTGGTCTTAGTCCAGCGATTGCCCTTTTAACAAGCGGAATTGCTACATTATTCTTCCTATTAATTACGAAATTTCAGGTACCAGCTTATTTAGGATCATCCTTCGCCTTTATTGCACCAATCTTACTTGCTGCAGGTGGTTTAAATGAAGACGGTTCAAGTGTAAATCCAGGCAATGCCATGATCGGTGCTATGGCTGTCGGCATTACGTACGGAATTGTATCCTTAATCATTTGGAAAAGTGGTTATAAGTGGATTATGAAAATCTTGCCACCGATTGTTGTAGGTCCAGTAATTATGGTAATTGGGCTTGGACTTTCTGGTACGGCTGTGAATATGGCGATGAACGTCAATGGAGAGTATAGCTTTTTACACTTCTCAGCTGCTTTAGTTACGGTCTTTACAGCTATCATCTTTACGATTTTCTTTAAAGGAATTTTAAGCACTATGCCAATTTTGATGGGCCTAATTGTAGGATACATTTACTCCATGCTGATCGACATAGTAGACTATACACCGATTGCCAAAGCAAAATTCTTCGCAATGCCTGATTTCTTAATACCAGGTGTGCATTATGAGTTTGAAATAACAACAAAAATTCTACTTATCATGGTACCAATCGTAATTGTAACAATTTCGGAACATATTGGTCATCAATTGGTATTAGGAAAAGTAGTAGATCGGGATTATATTAAAGAGCCAGGACTACACCGTTCGCTACTAGGTGACGGACTTGGCACATTTGTTAGTGCTTTAATCGGAGGTCCTCCGAAAACAACGTATGGTGAAAATATTGGTGTACTAGCCATTACTAGAGTATACAGTATTTACGTTATTGCAGGTGCAGCAGTGGTTGCTATCTTACTATCATTCTTCGGGAAAGCAATGGCAGTAATTGCAACGATTCCAACCGCAGTACTTGGTGGAGTTTCCATATTACTCTTCGGAATTATCGCAGCAAGTGGCTTACGTATGCTAGTAGATAATCATATTGATTTTGGTAACAGTCGTAACCTAGTAATTGCTTCAGTGATTTTAGTCATTGGTATTGGCGGTGCCAAGTTTGTTATCTCAGAATCATTGAGTGTTGAAGGAATGGCACTAGCGGCGATTATTGGTGTGCTATTGAACGCGATTCTACCAGGTAAAAAAGAAGCTGATATACCCGTACAATACAATCAAAATAAAGATTCATAGTAGTACCTTTTAATGAATTGTCCAGAGAGGCAAAAAAAGGGAAGTTGTGGACAGGCTGAAGTAGGATATATGTCTTGCTGTAGTTTGTCACGCCTCCTCATGCCTCGTTGATGACATCAACGGGGCTTTTACTTTATATAAAGAGAACGTCATATATAGACGTTCACGATTCACAACCTAATGGAGGTCACATGATGAAGAACTTATTATCGATGGAACATTTAACAACAGAAGAGATTAACCAAATCCTAGATCTTGCGCAAGCATTTGAAAATGGTGAAACATCATCGTTATCTCGCACATACAAAGTGGCCAATTTATTTTTTGAACCAAGTACTCGCACAAAAACAAGCTTTGAAATGGCAGAATACAAAATTGGCTGTCATGTTATCCCTTTTGATGCAGGGTTTTCAAGTGTTACGAAAGGGGAAACGATGTACGATACTGTCAAAACGTTGGAAATGATTGGTTTAGATGCTGTCATCATTCGAGCGTCAGAAGATGAGTATTACAATGAGCTGCTGGATGGTATTAATGTAGCGATTATTAATGCAGGGGATGGTGCTGGGCAACACCCTTCACAATCCTTATTGGATCTTTATACCATCAAAAAAGAGTTTGGCTATTTCGAAGGGTTGAATGTCACAATTGCAGGAGATATCTCTCATAGTCGAGTAGCGAAATCAAATGCAACAGCATTACAAAGTTTAGGGGCAAATGTTCATTTCCTTTGCCCAGAAGAATGGTCTGGCGGTTTTGAAGCGCACCATTCATGGGATAATCTGATCGAAATAAGTGATGTCATTATGTTACTACGTGTGCAACATGAACGTCATAAAGTAAATAAAAGCTTCTCGAAGGAAGGTTACCATCAAGAGTTTGGTTTAACAATTGAACGAGAAAAGCAAATGAAAGAATCAGCCATTATTATGCATCCAGCACCCGTCAATCGTGATGTCGAAATTGCTTCTGAGTTAGTCGAGTGTGATCGCTCGCGAATTTTTGAACAGGTGCGGAACGGTGTTTACACACGGATGGCTATTATGGAAACCATTTTAAAGGGGAGAGAATAACATGACAAAGGTACTTCAAAATGTACAAATGCTAGATGAACAAGGTGAATTGAAGACAGTCAATATTGCAATGGCAGACGGAAAGATTACGGCTATTGGTCAAGATGTGACTGTAGCAGGTGCAGAATTGATTGAAGGACATGGTTTAATCGTAGCACCAGGCTTTATCGATGTTCATACACATTTACGAGAGCCAGGATTTGAGCATAAGGAAACCATTGCAACAGGTTCGGCATCAGCAGCAAAAGGTGGCTTTACGACAATTTGCGCAATGCCTAATACAAAGCCAGTACCTGATTCGGTTGAAAACATGCAACTCATCAATGGGCTCATTCAGGACAGTGCGGTTATTCGAGTACTCCCATACGGTTCCCTAACAAAGGATATATCGGGGGAGGTTCGAACAAATATTGAAGAATTAAAAGCACATGGAGCAGTGGCATTCTCAGATGATGGTGTTGGTATCCAGCTAGCCTCAACGATGTATGAGCAAATGAAAGATGCGGCCCAGCACGATATGGTCGTTGTAGCGCATTGTGAGGACAACTCATTAATCTATGATGGTGTGATGCATGAAGGAAAGCGTAATAAAGAGCTAGGCCTCCCAGGAATACCTTCCATCTGTGAATCCGTACAAATTGCACGAGATGTACTACTTGCAGAAGCAGCAGGCGCTCGTTACCATGTTTGTCATGTATCGACGAAGGAATCAGTGCGTGCGGTAAGAGATGCAAAGGCTGCGGGAATCCGTGTTACAGCAGAAGTTTGTCCACATCATTTATTGCTAGAAGAGATGGATATTCCATCTGATGATGCTAATTGGAAAATGAACCCACCATTACGCGCAGCTGATGATAAAGATTCTCTACATGCAGCACTACTTGATGGTACAATCGACTGCATTGCAACAGATCATGCGCCACACACAATAGAAGAAAAATGCTGCGGTATGGTTGGTGCACCATTTGGTATTGTAGGTTTCGAAACAGCTTTCCCACTACTTTATACACAGTTTGTAGAAACAGGAAAGTGGACGTTAAAACAATTAATTGATTGGATGACAGTGAAAGCAGCTGAGATTTTTGATCTGCCATATGGCACATTAGAAGTGGGTGCTTCAGCTGATATGATTTTAATTGATATTCAAAAAGAACAAACGATTGATGCAGAAGGCTTTGTATCAAAAGGTCGTAATACACCATTCAACGGCTGGGTGGCAAAGGGTTGGCCCGTACTAACGATTTTTGAAGGCAATATCGTATATCAGGAGGCAGAGTAATGAAAAAACGTTTACTAGTTTTAGAAGATGGCACAGTATTTACAGGTACAGCATTTGGTAGCGAGCGCGCTTCACAAGGTGAGGTTGTATTCACAACAGGCATGACGGGTTATCAGGAAACGATTTCAGATCCTTCATTCTATGGACAAATTGTCACTTTAACTTATCCTTTAGTTGGTAATTACGGCATTAACCGTGATGACTTTGAATCGATTACGCCAGCAATTCGTGGATTTGTTGTACGTGAATTAGCTAAAAATCCTTCAAATTTCCGCTGTGATTTAACTTTAGATGACTATTTGACATCAAAGGATATCCCAGGAATTGAAGGGATTGATACACGAAAATTAACACGTATTATTCGTAGTAAAGGTTCAGTAAAAGCGATTTTGACAGCTGCTGATGAAGAAGTAAATGTAGATGAAATAGTGGCACAATTAAAAGCAACGCCAGCCATTACACACCATGTTCGTGAAGTATCACCAAAAGCGGCCTACCCATCTCCAGGACGTGGTAAACGAGTTGTCCTAATTGATTATGGAATGAAGCATGGGATTTTACGAGAATTAAACAAACGTGATTGTGATGTGCTAGTAGTACCATATAATACGTCAGCTGAGGAAATTTTAGCTTGGCATCCAGACGGTATCATGCTGTCGAATGGACCAGGAAATCCTGAAGATGTTCAAGAAGGCATTGAAACAGTACGTAGCTTAATTGGAAAAGTGCCAATGTTCGGTATTTGTTTAGGCCATCAAATCTTTTCTTTAGCAAGTGGTGCGAAAGCCTTTAAATTACCATTTGGACATCGTGGTGGTAACCATCCAGTAAAAGATTTACGCACAGGTCGTACAGATTTAACATCTCAGAACCATGGCTATGCCATCGATATTGAATCATTAAAAGATACCGATTTAGAATTAACACATATCGCGTTAAATGATGGAACATGTGAAGGTGTGCGTCATAAAAAATATCCAATTTTCACAGTGCAATATCACCCAGAAGCATCACCAGGTCCAGAAGATTCAAACCACTTATTTGATGAATTCATCGAAATGATGGAAGTAGAAGCAGGGAAGGGGAAACAACATGCCTAAACGTACAGATATTGAAACTATTTTAGTAATCGGCTCAGGCCCAATTGTTATCGGACAAGCAGCAGAATTTGACTATGCAGGAACACAAGCATGTCTTTCATTAAAAGAAGAGGGCTACCGCGTTATTTTAATCAACTCAAACCCTGCTACAATCATGACAGATACAGAAATTGCAGACAAAGTCTATATTGAGCCAATTACTCTTGATTTTGTATCACGTATATTACGTAAAGAACGCCCAGACGCGATTTTACCAACACTTGGTGGTCAAACGGGCCTGAATATGGCGATCGAATTAGACAAATCAGGTATTCTAGATGAGCTTGGGATTGAAATCCTTGGTACTAAATTAGATGCCATCCATAAAGCAGAGGACCGTGATTTATTCCGTAATTTAATGTATGAGTTAGGAGCACCAGTTCCTGAATCTGATATTATTCATAACTTAGATGAAGCGAAAAGATTTGTTGCGAAAATTGGCTATCCTGTCATTGTTCGACCTGCCTTTACACTTGGCGGTACAGGGGGCGGTATTTGCTACAACGATCAAGACTTAGAAGAAATTGTGACATCAGGTTTAAAATATTCACCTGTAACGCAATGTCTATTAGAGAAATCAATCGCAGGCTATAAAGAAATTGAATACGAAGTAATGCGTGATGCAGCTGACAATGCCATCGTTGTATGTAACATGGAAAACGTTGACCCAGTAGGGATTCATACAGGTGACTCAATCGTTGTTGCACCAACGCAAACATTATCTGATCGTGAAAACCAAATGCTACGTAATATTTCACTCGATATTATTCGCGCATTAAAAATTGAAGGTGGCTGTAACGTACAGCTTGCACTTGATCCATATAGCTTTAATTACTATGTGATTGAAGTAAATCCACGTGTCTCTCGTTCATCTGCATTAGCATCAAAAGCAACAGGTTATCCAATTGCTAAGCTAGCCGCTAAAATTGCAGTAGGCTTAACGTTAGATGAAATTAAGAACCCTGTAACTGGCTCAACGTATGCTTGTTTTGAGCCTGCACTGGACTATATCGTAGCAAAAATTCCTCGTTGGCCATTCGATAAATTCGAATCTGCTAAACGTAATCTTGGTACGCAAATGAAAGCTACTGGTGAAGTAATGGCTTTAGGTCGTACTTTTGAGGAAGCTATGCTAAAAGCGGTTCGTTCTCTTGAGACAGGTCAAGTACACTTAGAGTTAAAACATGCTGAAGAAAATTCAGATTCTTGGATTGAAAAACGTATTCGCAAGGCTGGGGATGAACGTCTATTCTTCATCGGTGAAGCTTTACGTCGAGGTGTAACAATTGAACAAATTCATGAATGGTCAGCAATCGATCTATTCTTCTTAAATAAATTTAAAAATATTGTGGATATGGAACAAACGCTTGCTGACAATAAGAATGATAAAGACGTACTACGAACAGCTAAACGTTTAGGCTTTGCAGATAAGAAAATTGCTGAGCTTTGGGAAACAACACCAGAAGAATTGTATGCTTATCGTAAAGAGCATGGTATTATGCCAGTCTATAAAATGGTGGATACATGTGCAGCAGAATTTGAATCAGAAACACCATATTTCTATGGCACATATGAAGACGAAAATGAATCGATTAAGTCAGAAAAACCTTCTGTGGTGGTACTCGGTTCAGGTCCAATCCGCATTGGCCAAGGGGTAGAATTTGACTACGCCACAGTACACTCAGTATGGGCGATTCAAGAAGCAGGTTATGAAGCGATCATCATTAACTCAAATCCAGAAACAGTGTCAACAGATTTCTCAATTTCCGATAAATTATATTTTGAACCATTAACAATTGAGGATGTTATGCATATTATCGACTTAGAACAACCAATTGGTGTTGTTGTTCAATTCGGTGGTCAAACGGCTATTAACCTTGCTGATAAATTAGCTGCTAATGGTGTGAAAATCTTAGGTACGTCTCTTGAGGATATTGACCGTGCAGAAAACCGCGATAAATTTGAGCAGGCGCTACGTGAATTAGATATTCCACAACCTCAAGGAGAAACAGCGGTTTCTACAGAGGAGGCTCTTGCCATTGGTGAGCGTCTAGGCTTCCCAGTGCTTGTCCGCCCTTCTTATGTACTTGGTGGACGTGCAATGGAAATTGTTTATAACCAAGAAGAATTACAGCACTATATGGAAAACGCGGTAGAGGCATCTCCAGATCATCCAGTATTAGTAGACCGTTACTTAACAGGACAGGAAATTGAAGTAGATGCTATCTGTGACGGTGAGAATGTGTTAATACCAGGAATTATGGAGCATATCGAGCGTGCAGGAGTTCACTCTGGTGACTCAATCTCTGTTTATCCACCGCAAAAATTAACACAGGCACAAAAAGATACATTAGTTGACTATACAACTCGTCTTGCGAAGGGGCTAGGCATCATCGGCTTAATGAACATCCAATATGTCATTTCACAAGACGAAGTATTTGTTATCGAGGTGAACCCACGTTCATCACGTACAGTACCGTTCCTAAGTAAGATTACAAATATCCCAATGGCTAATATTGCAACAAAAGCAATCCTTGGCAAATCCATTGTAGAGCAAGGCTATCCAACAGGCCTAGCAGCTGAGCAAAAAGGCGTATTTGTAAAAGTACCAGTGTTCTCATTCGCTAAATTACGACGTGTAGACATTACATTAGGACCTGAAATGAAATCTACTGGTGAAGTAATGGGGAAAGATGCAACATTAGAAAAAGCTCTTTATAAAGGCTTAGTTGCAGCAGGTATGGAAATACGAACAGAAGGTACAGTATTATTCACTGTGTCTGATAAAGATAAGGAAGAAGCGATTGCATTAGCAAAACGCTTCTCAACAGTAGGCTATCGCATTGTAGCAACTGAAGGTACAGCAAAAGCATTTGAAGCAGCAGGCGTACGAACTGATGTAGTAGGCAAGATTGGGGCGAAAGGACAAACATTGATTGACCTTATCCAAAATGGGGAAGCTCAGCTTGTTGTCAACACTTTAACAAAAGGCAAGCAACCAGCTCGTGACGGCTTCCGAATTCGTCGTGAGTCTGTAGAAAATGGTGTTCCTTGTCTAACATCTTTAGATACAGCAGAAGCAATGGTACGTGTTATCGAATCTATGACATTTACAGCAGAACAAATGCCAAAAGCGGAGGTAGTACACTAATATGATACGTCAAGAGAAAATGACGGTCGTCTCTCAAAAGCAAATTGCGACAAACATTTTCGAACTGACACTTCATGGTGAACTGGTTCAGGAGATGACTCCTGGCCAGTTTGTCCATGTAAAGGTGTCGGATTCACTGGAGCCGCTTTTACGTCGACCAATTAGTATTGCAAATATTGATAAAGACAACAATGAGTTTACAATGATCTATCGTGCTGAGGGGCGTGGTACGAAAGTTCTGGCAACAAATCGAGAAGGTCAGCTGGTCAACGTACTTGGACCAATTGGGAATGGTTTCCCAGTAGAAGCGGTGCAAGAGGGAGGTACTGCACTATTAGTTGGTGGTGGCATTGGTGTCCCTCCATTACATGAGCTAGCCAAGCAATTGAATGCTCGTGGTGTGAAAACAATCCACGTCTTAGGCTTCCAAACAAAAGATGTCTGCTTTTATGAGGATGAATTTAGTGCACTTGGTGAAACGCATTATGTTACGGTGGATGGCTCGAAAGGTACAAAAGGCTTTGTAACAACGGTTTTAGAGTCGCATGCTCCTGAATTTGATGTTTTTTATTCCTGTGGACCCTTACCAATGTTAAGAGCATTAGAAGGCTTTTATCCTGAAAAAGAAGGCTATTTATCATTTGAAGAACGTATGGGCTGTGGTATTGGAGCTTGCTTTGCATGTGTATGCAAAACAACTGATCAGGTTGAAAAAGACTATGTTAAAGTTTGCTCTGATGGACCAGTTTTCCCGAAAGGAACGGTGGCACTATGAGTCGTTTAACAATTCAAATACCAGGCTTAGATTTAAAAAACCCTATTATGCCAGCCTCAGGTTGCTTTGGTTTTGGTCGTGAATATGCACAGCTTTATGATTTATCTAAACTGGGGGCTATCATGATTAAGGCAACAACGGTCGAAACGCGTGCAGGTAACCCTACGCCACGTGTTGCCGAAACAGCAGCGGGGATGTTAAATGCCATTGGTCTACAAAATCCAGGCATTGAAAAAGTGATGAATGAGGAATTAAAATTTTTAGAGGATTATAATGTGCCCATCATCGCCAATGTTGCTGGAACAGAGACATCAGACTATGTAGAAGTAGCACGCCGTATTTCAACAGCCTCAAATGTTAAAGCGTTGGAGCTGAATATTTCGTGCCCTAATGTGAAATGTGGTGGTATTCAATTTGGAACAGATCCTGCTACTGCACGTGAGCTGGTCAAGGCTGTCAAGGCTGTGTCAGAAGTGCCAGTCTATGTGAAGTTATCACCAAACGTGACGAACATCGTTGATATTGCCCTAGCTGTTGAAGCAGGTGGAGCAGATGGTATTACCATGATTAATACATTGGTTGGTATGCGTTTAGATGAGCGTACAGGTAAGCCAGTCATAGCTAATGGCACAGGTGGACTATCTGGTCCTGCTGTAAAACCTGTAGCAATACGAATGGTTTATGAGGTGTACAAGGCTGTCAATATTCCGATAATTGGTATGGGCGGTGTAACGGAAGCACAGGATGTCATTGATTTTATGTCCGCAGGTGCTTCAGCTGTAGCAGTAGGAACAGCTAACTTTGTTGACCATTTCGTTTGCCCGAACATTATTGAAGAATTACCAGCAAAGCTGGATGCATTAGGTGTAGAACATATAACAGAGATTATTGGAAGGAGCCATCGTTGATGAATACGAAACCTATACTAGCTCTAGATTTTCCAGGAGAAAAAGAAGTATTCGATTTTCTTAAAAAATTCGATGAGCCTCTTTTCGTGAAAATTGGAATGGAATTATATATGCAAGAGGGACCTGATATCGTACGTAAAGTAAAGGATTTAGGTCATGATATTTTCCTTGATTTAAAATTACATGATATCCCAAATACAGTAGGCTCTGCGATGAAGGGGCTAGCAAAATTAGGGGTAGATTTAGTCAATGTCCATGCTGCAGGCGGACGTGCTATGATGGAAGCAGCTCTAGAAGGACTTGAAGCAGGAACACCAACAGGCAAAGAACGTCCTGCGCTAATAGCTGTTACTCAATTAACATCCACAACAGAAGAACAAATGCAAGCAGAACAAAAGATTGCTCTTTCATTGCAAGAGTCTGTCCTACACTACGCAGGGCTGACAAAGGAAGCAGGCTTACAAGGTGTTGTTTGCTCTGTCCATGAGGCTAAGGCAATTGCTGAGGTGTGTGGAGATGAATTTCTACGTGTCACACCTGGGATTCGTTTAGCTGGAGGTGCTGCACACGATCAAAAACGTATAGCAACACCTGATGGGGCAAAGCATGATGGTTCATCACTCATCGTTGTTGGCCGTGCTGTAACAGGTGCACAGGATCCAGTAGCAGCATATAAAATCGTAAGTGAATTATGGGAGGCATAAATTATGACATTACAAAATGAAATTGCACACGCTATGTTAAAAGTTGGAGCAGTAGAATTAAATCCTACAGAGCTATTTACATGGGCATCTGGTATTAAATCACCTATTTACTGTGATACACGTTTAACAATTTCCGATCCAGTTATTCGTAAACAATTAGCAAATGGTTTAGCCTCTGTCATCAAAGAAAATTTTGGAGCGACAGAAATTGTAGCAGGAACAGCTACAGCAGGTATCCCACATGCGGCATGGGTAAGTGATATTTTAGAATTACCAATGGTTTATGTACGCTCTAAAGCGAAGGAGCATGGCCGTGGTAATCAAATTGAAGGAAAATACGTAGCAGGACAAAAAGTAGTGGTTGTGGAGGATATCGTTTCTACAGGTGGTTCTTCCATTACAGCAGTAGAAGCATTGCGTGCAGCAGGCTGTGAGGTGCTTGGAGTTGTTTGTGTATACACATATAATCTTCCACGCGCTGAACAAGCATTTGATGAGGCTGGCATCCAATACGTATCATTAACAAATTTTGATTATCTGATTGAAGCAGCAAATGAATCCGGCGCTATTAAAGAAGAAGATATTCCATTCTTAAAAGAATGGCATGGAAAATTAAAAGCTGGAGAGCTATAATTAGAAATCTTGTAAAAGTAGTAGTAAAACATAGAGTTACTGGAATATAAAAGAGGGCAAATGCATAGAAACAACTATCGATACTTTTGTTGATAGTTGTTTTTTTGTGTTTTTCGACGTAGTCAAAGGAAAATAAACTTTATTAACTTTTAAGAGAAGTATGGCCTATAGATTAAAGAAATTATAAAAATAATTATTTTTTTAATGTAATATAAAACACTTCATTTGTTTAGTGCTTTAGTAAATAAAATTATTCATTAATAATAATTAGGAAAATTTAGTATCATTCTCTGAATTAAATAAACAATAAAAATCCTTTTATAATCATGTTTTCCAAATAAAAGTAAATTTCGACGTAGTATGTGTGGATCAATTGAGTAGGTTATTATTATTTTAATAAAATAAAAAAATGATACTTTAGGCAAATAAAGTTGAAAATGAACTAATATTCAGTATGCTTAAACCTAAAGTATCCAATTTGAAATGGTATAGTTGTATGGATTATTTTGTATGTAATATTATGAGAATTGTAAAAATTCACTTGATTAAATGTATTATTTCCAGATAAAATAGCATTACGCCTAATTGTCAGAATATTATATACTGATCCAGTTACTATTACATTTGGAAAATAGGATCAATTTTATGTAATGAAGATGTTCTCTTTAAAATTTGATGTTTTTTTTAGCTAATATAATTTTGAAATAGGTTTAACATCTTATGATCTAATTTTTCGGAATATTGAATCTTATGAGGGAAGCCAAAAGCTAATTTCTTTTTACATCTTTTACTTAAAGAATACATTTTAGACATATGTTTCTGTTGCTTACATAAAGGATGTAGTGATTTTTAGTAAAAAAATTAAAGGTGTGATATTAAATGAGCTTAATGTTAGAAGTGAAAAACCTTAAAACTGGTTTCGATATAGATGGGGATATCTATCATGCTGTTGATGATGTTTCTTTTTCAGTCAAATCAGGTCAAATTATTGGGGTAGTTGGAGAATCTGGATGTGGAAAAAGTGTCATGTCACTTTCAGTTATGCAGCTTCTTCCAAAAGGGATTGGCAAAATTACAGGCGGAGAAATTAAGTTTGAAGGAAAAAACATCGAAAATTATTCTAGCGATGACATGAATAAGATTAGAGGAAAAGATATCAGTATGATTTTCCAAGAACCCATGACATCATTAAATCCCGTTTTTACAATTGGTTCACAAATACAAGAGATTATCTTAAATCACTCTAAAATCTCAAAGGCTGAGGCTAAAAGTAAAGCAATAGACTTATTAAAGCAAGTCGGCATACCCAGAGCGGATCAAATTGTAGATGAGTATCCTCACCAATTATCTGGTGGTATGAGACAAAGGGTTATGATTGCCATTGCCATTGCATGTCAACCTAAACTATTAATTGCAGATGAGCCTACTACGGCACTTGATGTGACGGTACAAGCTCAAATCTTAGAGCTATTAAAGACAATTCAAGCAAAAAATGATATGTCCATCGTACTTATTACACATGATTTAGGAGTCGTAGCCGAAATGTGTGATGAAGTAATTATCATGTACGCGGGGAAAATTGTAGAAAAAACAAATGTAGATAATTTGTTCCACAATCCTCAGCATCCTTATACAAAGCTATTAATGGCTTCTATACCAAGAATCGATGAGGAAGTTGAAAAGTTAACGACCATTCAAGGGATTGTACCTTCGTTGAAAAATATGCCCCAAATAGGTTGCCGTTTTGTGGATAGATGTCCTTCAGCTATGCCTGATTGTAGCAAGGTTACGCCGCAACTTTCCTTTATAGATGATGGACATGAGGTATCTTGTTTACTTTATGAAAGTTGCGATACTAGAAAGGGTGTGAGCTGACAGCATGAATGAAACAATCGTAAAACAAAAAAAGGATAACTTATTAGAAATAATTGATTTGAAAACATATTACCCAATCAAAGGTGGCTTCTTAAGGCATACTGTCGGTCATGTAAAAGCAGTGGATAACATTTCTTTTTCTATTAAAAATGGCGAGACATTAGGGTTAGTTGGAGAATCGGGTTGCGGCAAATCGACAACTGGACGGACAATTTTAAGATTATTAGACTCGACGGATGGAAAAATTATCTTTGACGGTAAAGATATTACAAACTTGAGAGGGAAATCTTTAAGAGATATACGAAAAGATATTCAAATGGTATTTCAGGATCCATACGCATCTTTAAATCCTATGCAAATGGTAGGAAGCATTGTTGCAGAGCCGATTATGAATTTTAGTAACAAATCATTGAAATCATTAAAAGGCGAGGTAATGGAGCTATTAAGAAAAGTCGGCTTACCTGAAGATGCCTATTATAAATATGCTCATGAGTTCTCAGGTGGTCAGCGCCAGCGTATTGGTATTGCTCGGGCACTTGCACTTAGACCAAAGCTTATTATTGCAGACGAGCCTGTTTCAGCCTTAGATGTATCAGTACAATCACAAGTTCTTAATCTATTAAAAGAACTTCAGGATGAGTTTGATTTAACATTCCTGTTTATCGCACATGATTTAAGTGTGGTCAAGCATATGAGCGATCGAATTGGCGTGATGTATCTAGGAAATATTGTAGAAATAGCTGATAAGGAACATATTTACGATGAGCCATTACATCCTTATACACAAGCATTGATCTCTGCAATACCTGTGCCTGATCCGAGAAAGAAAAATAGTCGTATTGTTTTAGAGGGAGATATACCGAGTCCTGCTAATCCACCATCAGGCTGTCCATTCCATCCAAGATGTCCAAAGGCAATGGCAGAATGTTCATTATCTAAGCCAGCTTTAAAGGAGGTGAAGTCGGGGCATAGTGTTGCTTGTCATTTATATTAAAAACTAAAAACGGAAAATAGTTATTGACAAAAATAAAATTACGGGGGGAAAAAAATGAAAAAATCAGCATTATGGTCATTTATGCTATTGCTAGTTATGGCATTATTTTTAGCTGCATGTAATAATGACTCATCAAAAACAGAGAAGGAAAATGAAAAGGATACAAGTGGGGATACAACGACAACAACAGATAAACCTTCTACAGAGGGTGGCATCGTAACATATGGTACAGATGTTGCACCTGAAGGCGTATATGATCCTGCTTATTCAGGTAGTATTGTAGACAGCTATATTCAAAATTTCACAATGGAAGGTATTTATGATGTAAATGATGACTTAGAATATGTTCCAAACTTAGCTTCATGGGAAATTAGTGAGGATAAATTAACGTATACGTTTACATTCCAGAAGGGTGTAAAATGGCATAATGGTGAGGAATTAACAGCTGATGACTGGGTTTTTGCTTTAGAAACTCTTGCGCATCCTGATTATGCTGGACCTCGCTACAATTATGTTGAGGGAATTAAAGGTGCCAAAGCTAAAAAAGAAGGTAAGGCTGACAAAATCGAAGGTATTGAAGTAGTAGATCCATACACTGTAAAAATCACTTTTGAACAAGTGAAAATTAATAATTTAGAAAATCTATGGTCAAATCCAATGCCGAAGAAACATTATGAAGGTATTGCTGTTAAGGATTTAGAGGAGTCAAAGCAAGTTCGTGAAAATCCTGTTGGCTTAGGGCCATTTAAGGTGAAAAAAGTTGTAGATGGAGAATATTCTGAATTAGAGCGTTTTGATGATTACTGGAAGGGCAAACCACAGCTTGATGGTGTTATTGTAAAAGTAATTGACCCATCATTAGCAACTGGTGCATTCCAAAATGGAGAAATTGACATTATGGATATTAGACCACAATCTGTAAAAGAATTAGAAGCATTAGGCAATGTACGTATTGAAGAAACTAATGGTGTGGGCTATTCATATATCGGACTTCGTTTTGGTCATCGTGATAAAGCTACATTAAAAAATGTGGCAGATTTTGATAAATTTAATGCAAAAGAATTACGTCAAGCATTATTATATGCAATTAACCGTCCAGCAATGATCGATGCTTTCTTAGAAGGAAAAGCAACAGTTGCCAACACTGTGATTCCAACTACTTTCTGGACTGCTGCACCAGAGTCAGAACTAAACCAATATGAATTCAACCCAGAAAAAGCAAAAGAGCTATTAGCATCTGCAGGTTATGTAGATAAAGATGGTGATGGTTTCGTAGAAGATCCAAAGGGACAACCATTTAAAATTTCATTTGGTCACTATGCAGGTTCAGCAGCATTTGAAGGACGTGCACAAGCAATTGTTCAATCTTGGAATGATATTGGTGTAAAAACAGAATTAGCGACAGGTAGTTTAATTGAGTTTAACTTATATAATGATATGAAAGATAATGATGATGCAGCTTTAGAAGCATTCTTCGGTGCGTGGAGTACAGGTGCTGATCCAGATCCATCAGGATTATGGGGTAATGACGCTGAGTGGAACTATGGTCGTTGGGTAGATCCTAAAAACCAAGAATTATTGGATAAAGGCTTAAGTGAAGAAGCATTTGACAAAGAAAAACGTATGGCAACATATGTTGAATGGCAAAAATACTTCAACGAAGAATTACCTGCACTTCCTTTATGGGAAAACTTAGATTTATATGGTATTAATAACCGTTTACAAGGTGTTCATGTCAACGCTGTTGGCTTCCAAACGGATGTTTATAAATGGCATATTAAAGAATAAGCTATTGTGTACTTTAATTCTTGCTAACTAAGTCCTTGAAAAGAGGACTTAGTTAGTAAATTTATAGATAAGGAGACGTTACATGCTTCAATATACACTTCGACGACTACTTGGCATGATCCCATTGTTACTCCTTATTTCGTTGGTGGTATTCTTTTTAGCGAAAATGATGCCAGGAGATGCATTTGCTGGTGAAATTGATCCTTCTAATACGAATCCACAATATATCGAAGAAATGAGAGAAAAATTAGGCTATAACGATCCTATTATCCAACAATACGGTAGATGGATTGTTAATTTTATGCAAGGGGATTTTGGTAAATCAACTGTTTATAAGAAACCAGCAGTAGAAATTATTGCGCAGCGTATACCTAATACCATATTTTTAGCTCTAACATCGTTAATTTTTACCTACATATTTGCATTTATCATGGGCATGTATGCTGGTAGAAAACCCTATACACTTGGGGATAATTTGATTGCAACGTATAATTATCTAGCTTTAGCCATTCCGTCATTTGTTGCGGGAATTGTAGCCATTTACTTTTTCTCGTTCAAGTTAGGTTGGTTCCCATTTAACGGATCTGTTGGTGTCGGGCTAGAGCCTGGAAATTTGGACTACTATATAAGTAGATTCCACCATGTTTTACTACCTGCGCTTATATTAGGATTGATGGGAACAGCATCCTATACACAATTTTTGCGGAATGACATTATTGAAAATAGTAGAAAAGATTTTGTAAGAACTGCGAGAGCAAAGGGAACAAAAGAATCGAAAATTTATAACAAACATATTTTACGAAATTCTATTATTCCTCTTATTACGTTCCTTGGGTTTGATATCGCAACTTTAATTAGCGGTGCGGTAATAACAGAAACAATCTTTACGTATCCTGGAATAGGTGCTCTCTTCCTTGAATCAGTTGGAAGAAGGGATTATGCAGTCATGATGTCGATCACAATGTTACTTTCGTTTTTAACACTTTTTGGAAATTTAATAGCGGATTTATTATATGGTGTAGTAGATCCACGTATTAGATTGGATTAAGGAGGGGGAAATATGACATTGGTAACGGATCAAGAAGTTTTAACGCCAAAATCGCCAAAGAAAAGCCCCTCGCCATGGGTAATTGCGAGACGAAAGTTCTTTAAAAATAAACTAGCCTTGATTAGCCTTATATTTTTACTGATTGTTATTATCTTATCGTTTCTAGCACCATATATTACAACTAAAGATATTGTCCGGGTGGATTTTACCCAAATAAGTAAACCACCCTCTAGTGAAAATTGGTTAGGAACAGATACAAATGGACGAGATGTGTTTACAAGAATGCTCTATGCTGGTAGATCCTCTTTAACAGTGGGATTAAGCTGTATGTTCTTTATTGTTTTAATTGGAACTACAGTCGGCGCAATTTCAGGGTACTTTGGTGGAAAAATAGATCAAATACTCATGAGATTTACAGATTTTATCTTAATGTTTCCATTTATGATTTTTGTAATTGTTTTAAATCAAATTCTAATTGGAAAAGTATCTGGTCTATGGACTTTGATTTTTGTTATCTCACTGTTAATGTGGGGATCAGTTGCAAGGATTGTACGAAGTAGGGTGCTTGCTGAAAAGGAAAATGAGTATATATTAGCAGCTCAATCAATAGGATGTAAATCATCAAAGATTATTATGAAGCATTTACTACCTAATGTTGCTTCGACGATTATTGTACAAGCAACATTGCTGATGGCTGTAACAATCGTCGCTGAATCTGGTTTAAGCTTTTTAGGGTTAGGCGTACCAGCAGATACACCAAGTTGGGGGAATATGCTGTCCGAAGCTAGAAACTCAGAGGTATTAAAGGAGAAGCTTTGGATGTGGGTGCCTCCTGCAACAGCTATTACACTAGTAATTTTGTCCATTAATTTTATCGGAGAAGGGTTAAAGGATGCATTAAATCCAAAATCTAGAAGGTAATTAAAAAATGGGTATTAAATAAATGACAAGAAAATAGGGCACCTTTAAATGTGATTACTTTTACATTTAAAGGTGCCGAATTTTATAAAGGATAATAGTTTAATACATAGTAATATTGATTGTCCTTACAAAGAAGATAGAGACCTGAAATAATGTTTTGAGACCAACTATTATGGTCTAATCACACAAGGCTTTGGACTGTGGCATGGACCTGGATAGGCAGATGCTGTGGTAGAACCAACACTAATTAATACGATTGTAAAACAACATGTAGCAAGAAGAAGTTTCATACTTTTTTTCATTGAATACACCCCTTTATTCGTGTTAACTCTATCATAATATATTCCTTAAAATATTTAAATTAATTTTACATAAATGGTATTTATTAACTAATTATTTTGTGTAAAATAAAAGAATGAAGGGAATTATAGTCTACTAAAAGGTAGTAAGTTTATCTAGGTTTAGTCTGATGGGGATATTGGGTAATAAAAGAAGTAAATTAAAAAAACTCCCATCACAGTTTTTATACTGTCGATAGGAGTTATAGCTTTTAGCGATTAGCAACCCAAGTTTTTACTAGATCAGCAGTACCATAAACATAATGCTGGTCACCTACTTCATGGTAGGTTGCACTTTCGTCAACCTCTGTATGCTTGTACTGAATACGTTGACGGCGCTTCTCTGACATTGGATCAGGAAGTGGGATAGCTGATAGTAAAGATTTTGTATACGGATGAACAGGGTTATTGTAGATATCGTCTGCTTTACCGATTTCCATGATTTTACCGCGGTACATTACAGCAATACGGTCACTGATGTATTTTACCATAGATAAGTCATGGGCAATGAAAAGATATGTTAAGCCACGTTCTTTTTGTAGTTGTTTTAGTAAGTTAACAACTTGCGCTTGAATAGATACGTCTAGCGCAGAGATTGGCTCATCCGCAATGATAAACTTAGGATCTAAACTTAGTGCACGGGCAATCCCAATACGTTGACGTTGACCACCAGAGAATTCGTGTGCGTAACGATTCGCGTGCTCTTTGTTTAAACCAACAGCTTCAAGTAACTCTTGGATTTTTGCACGACGTTCTTTTTTATCCTTGTAAAGGCCATGAATATCAAAGGCTTCACCAATGATCTCACCAGCTGTCATACGAGGGTTTAAAGAAGCATAAGGATCTTGGAAAATCATTTGCATTTGACGGTTAAATTTCTTTAACTCAGTTTTGGATTTTTTTCCATGGACATTTTCACCATCGAAAACAATCTCGCCACCTGTAATATCATATAATCGAATAATTGAACGACCAGTTGTTGACTTACCACAACCTGATTCACCCACAAGACCAAGTGTTTCACCTTCGTAGACATCGAAGCTGATACCATCTACAGCTTTGATAGGATTACTTGGCGAACCAAAATGCTGCTGTAAATTTTTGATTTCAAGAATTTTTTTCGCACCAGTTTTAGTCATTTTCTTGTGCCTCCTTTGCTAAATACCCTTCAATACGTTTAGCAACCGCATCTGGAAGAGGAATCTTTGGTGCATCAGGATGCAACAACCAAGTCTTTGCAAAATGTGTTTCACTTACTTGGAACATTGGTGGCTCTTGTTCATAATCAATCGCCATAGCATACTCGTTACGAGCTGCAAATGCATCACCCTTAGGTGGATTCGTAAGATCGGGTGGTGAGCCTGGAATCGTACGTAATAGCTCATCAGTATCATTATCTAAATCTGGCATTGAACCAAGTAGACCCCATGTGTAAGGATGCTTTGGATTATAGAAAATATCATTCACAGTACCATATTCAACGATTTGCCCAGCGTACATTACCGCTACACGGTCAGCGATATTCGCCACTACACCTAAATCGTGTGTAATGAAAATGATAGATGTTTTCGAGTTTTTCTGAATTTCTTTCATTAATTCTAAAATTTGCGCTTGAATTGTTACGTCTAGAGCTGTTGTCGGCTCATCTGCAATTAATAGCTTAGGATCAGCTGCAAGTGCAATGGCAATAACAACACGTTGACGCATACCACCAGAAAATTCATGTGGGTATTGGTTATAGCGTTTTTCAGGGAAGGGGATACCTACCTGTGTTAAAAGCTCAATCGCGCGTTTTTTCGCTTCGTCTTTAGAAACTTTTTTGTGTTGCAAAATGACTTCAGTAATTTGACGTCCGACCTTCATTGTTGGATTCAAACTTGTCATAGGATCTTGGAAAATCATTGCAATTTCATTTCCGCGTACTTTAGACATTTCTTTATCAGTTAATGGAACTAAATCACGGCCATTGAATAAAATTTGTCCTGACTCATAAATACCAGGTGGCTGGGGAATTAGTTTCATTAATGCATTACTTGTAACACTTTTACCAGAGCCTGATTCACCTACTATAGCGAGTGTTTCACCCTCCTTTAAATCAAAGTTAACACCACGTACAGCACGGACAAGCCCTGCGTAAGTTTTAAAATTAATTCTTAAATCTTTTACTTCTAGAATTGTTTTACTCATTTCGGCCACCTCCTTATTTACGTAGTTTTGGATCTAGAGCGTCACGTAAGCCGTCACCAACTGCGTTAAACGCAAAGATTGTCAGTGAGATAAATACTGCTGGGAAAATCAAGCGCCATGGAGCATTGGCAATAGCTTTATTACCATCAGAGGCCATTGTACCCCAAGAAGCTGTCGGAGCAGGCACCCCAAGACCAAGGTAGCTTAGGAATGATTCGGTGAAAATAGCAGATGGAATTGTTAACGTCATCGTTACTAAGATTGCACCAAGAGCATTCGGAACTAAGTGTTTAATAATTAAATGGCCTGTACTAGCACCTAATGTACGAGCAGCAAGAACATACTCTTGATTTTTAATAGATAGTACTTCACCACGAACGATACGTGCCATGTTAATCCATCCAGTGATGGACAGGGCAATAATCATAGGAATTAAACCAGGTTGCATAACAACTAAAAGTACGATTACTACTAGAAGGTAAGGTACAGCTGTTAAAACGTCAGCAATACGCATCATGATGTTATCAACGCGACCGCCTGCTAAGCCTGAAATACTTCCCCATAAAACACCGATGATTAAGTCAATAATCGCTGCAGCAATTCCGATAAATAGGGAAATACGAGCGCCTTCCCAAATACGAACGAAAATATCACGACCAAGGTCGTCCGTTCCAAACCAAAATTGTGCAGATGGTGGTGCATTGTAAACACCTAGCTGATCACTTGCTTTATATTGAGAAAGCATTGGTACGAATGTAGCCATTAAAATAACAATGATTAAAATGATTATCCCAATGATGGCTAATTTGTTATGAGAGAAACGGAGAAATACTTCTTTCCAAAAGGAGACTGATTTATCAGCTAATTTTTCCGTTGCTTCATGATTTCCACCAACAATTTTAAACTTATCTTTTTCAATTTGTTGCTGTGTCATTATTTTTTCGCTCCTTTCAGTTTAATACGCGGATCAATCACACTATATAGAATATCAACGATTAATACCGCAAATAAAAGGATGATGGAATAGAACACCGTCGTACCCATAATTACTGTATAGTCACGGTTTGTAATACTTTGAACAAAGTGCTTACCAAGTCCAGGAATAGCGAAAATTTGCTCAACAATGAAACTACCTGTTACAACACCAGCTGTTAATGGACCAAGGTATGTTACGACTGGCAGAAGGGCATTTCGTAATGTATGACGGAATACGATTGTCCATTTACCAATACCTTTTGCACGAGCCATTTTTACATAATCACTATTGTTTTGTTCAAGCATACTTGAACGTGTTAATTTTGCGATAAAGCCCATGTGTGAGAAAGCGATTGCAAGGGCTGGTAAAATACTATAAATAAAGCCCTTCCACCCACTAATAGGGAACCAGCCTAGCTTAAAGGCTAAGAAATACTGCATTAAACCTGCTAAGATAAATGAAGGTACTGATATACCGAGCACCGCAAAGGACGTTGCCAAATAATCCGGGAACCTATTATGATATAGCGCGGAAACTACGCCAATTAATACACCGAATCCAACTGCTAATAGCATAGCTTCAATCCCTAATGTTAATGAAACAGGGAAACTTTCAGAAATCATATCATTTGTAGAACGCGCTTTATATTTCATTGACTCACCGAAATTGAATGTGGCCGTATCGATTAAATAATCTTTATATTGAATATACCAAGGGTTATTTAATCCATACGTTTCGTTTAACTTCTCCTCAATTTGAGGTGGGAAATTACGTTCACTCGCGAAAGGACTACCAGGAGCGAGACGCATTAAGAAAAACGTAACCGTTACGATGACGAAAAGCGCGAGAAGTATATACATCAGCCTTTTCAAAATATATTTAATCACATAAAACTCCTCCTTCTATTTGTCAATTTTCAGACAAATATATGCCTTCGTATTTTAAAAAGAGCTGACTCGCGCCGAAGTGGCTACGAGGCAGCTCTTCGCTGTAGAGCTAAATAAGCGAATTATTGTTGATTATTTCTCTACTTTAACCTCTTTAAGAGAGATGTTACCAAGGATGTCTGCCTTCATGTTTTTCACATAATCTTGTACTACAGATAGGTTCGTGTAGTAGTAGATTGGAATAACTGGGAAATCATTCACAGCAACTTTTTCAGCTTGTTTTAAAAGCTCAAGACGTTTAGCAGGATCTGCTTCAACGTTAGATTGATCTAATAATTTTTTGTATTCTGCACTTTCCCAACCAGTATCGTTGTTACCATTTGCAGCAGTGTCATACATTTCTAAGAATGTATAAGCATCGTTGTAGTCACCAACCCAGCCCATACGGCCAACTTGGTAATCTAATTGGTTAAGTTTTTCTAAATATACTTGCCATTCAGAGTTATCTAGACCTACAGTGATACCTAGGTTTTTAGTCCAGCCCTCTTGAACGTATTGAGCGATAGCAGCGTGTGCTTCACTTGTGTTGTAAGAAAGGTTAATTTTGATATCTGCTGGGTTTGTAATTCCAAGTTCTTTCATACCAGCTTCAAGTGCTGCTTTAGCACCTTCGATATCGTTATCTTTGAAGTAACCACGGTCTTCTTCAAAGCCATGAACGGCGATAGGAACCATACCTAATGCAGGTTTTTGCTCACCTTTAGTAATGTTGTCGATTAAACCTTGACGATCAACTGCTAAAGCTAACGCTTTACGGATGTTAGCGTTTCCAGTGATTTTATCTTTTGTATTTAGCTTGTACCAGTAAACAGAAGCTTGGTCATTGATATTTAATGAACCATCAGCTTTAAATGCATCGATTGAATCAAGTGCCACAGATTGGAATGGTGCACCTAAGTAGTCAATTTCTCCAGCTTTGAAACTTGTTGCTGCAGTTGCTTCAGACTCAACCATACCGATATTAACAGTTTCTAAAGAAACTTTATCAGCATCCCAGTACTCTGGGTTTTTCTTTAATACGATTGTATCATTGTGTCTCCATTCAGCTAATGTGAAAGGACCGTTTGTTACATAGTTTTCACCAGCATCTGCATACCACTCATCATTACCTTCAACTACTTTTTGGTTTAATGGTGCATATGTTTTGAATGCTGTTAATTCTAAGAAGTAAGGTGTTGGGTTTTCTAAAGTTACTACTAATGTTTTTTCGTCTTGTGCTTTAACGCCTACATCATCAGCAGAACCTTCACCATTGTTGTATGCTGCAGCACCTTTAATTGGATAAAGGATTGAAGCATATTCAGAAAGATTGTCTGGGTTTAATGCCCATTTCCAAGCGTATTCGAAGTCACCAGCTACTACTGGATCTCCGTTTGACCATTTAGCATCACGTAATTTGAACGTGTATGTTTTTAAATCTTCACTAACTTCCCAGCTTTCAGCAGCAGCTGCAACCGGACGAGCGTCTGCATCAAGTGTTGTTAATCCTTCAAAAGTATTTGTAAGAATAACACCAGAAGTTGTATCTGTTGCTAATGCAGGATGAAGTGATGGCGGCTCAGAAGCTACTACAACATTTAATTCGCCACCTGATGAAGTTGTTTCTTCTGAAGAACCAGAATCTTTTCCTTCGTCTTTTGATTTGTCAGACGAATCTCCACCGAAGCCACATGCAGCAAGTACTAAAGAAAATACTGCAAGGACTGTTAGTAATAAAAACTTTTTGTTTTTATTCATGTGAATCCCCCTTATACAATTTTTAAGCCTTTTGTGAAGCTCCTATTTAATATACCAAAAAAATCATTGTGTACAAAATAAAAAAGATTCGAATTTATATAGTATTATCTGACATTTAGGAGAATAATAAATTTTTCCGATTTATCACACTAAAGAGGAGAAGTGTATATATATTAAAAATTTGATATTTACTTATTCTGAATATCAAAAATAAAGTAAAAATAAAAAAATGATTTACTATACGGAAAATTCCTATTTTTTTGATAATATTATCGATATTTGAAAAATGAATCAAAAGTCATAGATGTAATACCTTGAGGAATTTGTATAGATTTGTAGAAAATCTATGTAAAACTCAGTGAATTAGTTTCTTTTACAGGTAATTTCTTGTAATTTACTATCGCAAAACATGAATATTTTTATCTATTAATGATATATAAGAAACTTGTTTTGTATTTTTCTAGGATTATCCATTTGTGGGGAAGAAAAAGAAAAAAATGAGCATTTGTATGAAAAAAGGTACCCATACTAAGAAAAAATTGGATTTAGTGACAAGCTAGTTTATGAGATTAAGTTTTTTTGAAATAATTTTAGAGCTAGTTGAATATACATGCATTTATGCAGTTGGTTACTGTTTTATTCATCAGTCAAAAAATAAAGAGAATGCTTCAATTCGTCCTATATTCTTCCAAAGAGAACCCTTTTAATCATATTGTTTTTTTGAGGATGTCATTTGTCTTACTGAAGAGGATTGATAATGCAAATAATTACTAAAAATCTGTTTATTCATCAAATGAAAACGTTATCAATAGCTATTCAGAAGGATATTCTTCCACTTTTTAAGTGGTGTACTATGAAAAAAATATAAAAAAACAGTGCATCCCATCTATAAAATGCACTGTTTTCTATTTAAAGTTTAAATTGATTGATTTGATTCTGTAAATCTAAGGACTTTTCGCTTAGATCTGCGGCAACTTGGTTTACTTGTTGTACTGTTATAGATTGTTCTCTTGTTGCTGAAGCTACAATTTTTGTATTATCTGCGCTCGTTGAAGCACCGTGGGCGATTTCTGCAACGGACGCTGCAACCTGTTCAGCACTAGCTGAAATTTCTTCAGAGGTAGCTGATATATCTTCAATCTGATCTGTCATCGTATTAATTGCTTTCACAATTCCTTCAAAGGCTTGTCCAGCATGTCCGATGATTTTAACGCCCTCTGTGACAGAATGAAGTCCATCAAAGACTGCTTTTTCTACATTATGTGTATCCTGTTGAATATCTAGCGTTAAGGCAACGATTTGGTTGGCTGATTGTTTGGATTCCTCAGCTAACTTACGAACCTCATCTGCTACAACCGCAAATCCTTTACCATGCTCTCCAGCTCTAGCCGCTTCAATTGCTGCATTGAGTGCCAATAAATTTGTTTGATCTGTAATGGCTGTAATGACAGCTGTGATCTGACTAATCTCATCTGATTGCTTACTCAATTTTTGAACAAGATTATTAATCATTTGTGTTGATTCATGGATGACATTCATTTGTTGCTGAGCTTCTTCTACAGTCTCATTTCCATTTGTTGCTAATTCAGAAGTTGTTATAGCATTCTGATGTAGTTGCTGAGTTGCCTCAGCTATCCGTTGAACACCTACAGCCGTTTCATCCATTGCGTGTGCGCTTTCGTTAGCTGCTACTGTAGCTGTCACTGCAGCATCAGCTGTTTCATTAATCCGTATTGTTATTTCATCAGCAGTGGCAGTTATTTCTTCAGTGGAGGCAGAAAGTTCCTCTACTGAAGCTGTTAAATGCTCTGCATTGTCCTGTATATGCGTTAATAAATTTTTCAGATTACCCTTCATGGCATTAAAAGCTGTTGAAAGCTAACCAATTTCATCTTTTGATTGATAGGTAATATCTGGATGAATTAATTCACCATTAGCTACATGGTTGGCTGCCAGAACGACAGATTTTAAAGGGCGTGAGATTGTCCGTTGTATATAGAAAATAAGGAAAATACCTAGAGCGATACCAATAATGATTGCGATAATGGAAATAAGTTGGGAATTGAATACGGCCTGTTTAGATTCTTTTGTCACAATATCTAGTTGTTCCTTTTGATAGTTTCCAATTTTATCGGATACATCTTGTATACCTTTATTCGCTTGTTGTACTTCACCATTTACCTTTTGCAAAGCACCTTCTAGATTACCAGCTTCAAATAGAGCTATTGCTTCGGTTGCTGCCTTGTTAAAAGTATCATTATAAATTTTTAATTCCTGTGCATATGTTTCCATTTCAGCTGAATTTGATTTTTCTATGATTTCTTCTACATGTGTGTCGAGCATACTTGCATATTTTGAGAAACTCTCTTTGTTAGCAGGTTTGTCTTCGATGATAATGGCACGAATGAAAAGACCTTGCATAGCCATTTCGTATTGAATATCATCTGCTAATTCTACAAGGGCAACATGTCCTTCTAATGCATTTTCAATCTTTTTTTCAATGTTTGAAAATAACAGAAACATAATGAACAAAGAAATGATTAATGTGAGAATAATTGCAAAGAAACCAAAGCTTAATTTTTTACCTACAGACATATAGATACGCCCTTTCCTAAATGCTCTATAAAAATTTTTATACTTTAATTTAGCGTTTCTCAGTAGTAGAAGTCAATATTCGTTGAAGGAAACAGTGCAGATTATTCATGTGTTTTTAAATTGTTATTATAATAAGGAAGATTGTCTGTAAAAATCAATCAAGATAAGGTTGTTTTCATCGTTTTATAGTACGGATTACGTGTACTCGTTATAAAAAAGAAGAAACCGATACAATTTGTATCGGTTTCTTCCTTTATGACTGTTTCTTTAACTGTAAAATGACTGTCTCATCAGGGTCAATATACAGTGTCTTTTGTTCAAAATAGATGACAAAACCAGGTTTGGCACCATTTGGTTTTTTAACCTGTCTTATTTCGGTATAATCTACAGGCACGGAAGAGGATTCTCTGGCCTTAGAAAAATAGGCGGCTAGTGTGGCAGCTTCTCGCAACGTCGTTTCATCTGGTTCACTTGAATGAATGACAACATGTGATCCAGGAATATCTTTTGTGTGTAACCAAATATCAGTCCGCTTTGCTAGTTTAAATGTCAGCATGTCATTTTGTTTATTGTTTTTTCCAACAGAGATTATTACACCTGTAGAAGAAACATAGCGTTCTGGTTCAGGTTTCGCTTGTTTTTTCTTTTTCTTCGCATGACGTAGTTTTAAGTAACCTTGCTCTGCTAGCTCTTCACGAATTTCCTCAATATCTCCAGGAGAAGCCTGCTGAACTTGCTGTGCTAGCATTTCGAAGTAAGAAATTTCATCAGTCGTTTTTTCTAGCTGCTCTTGAACCATGACCAAGGCATTTTTTGCCTTTGTGTACTTTGTATAATAGCTTTGGGCATTTTCAATCGGTGTTTTACGTTCGCTTACTGGAATCGTTATTTCTTCGCCAGTTTCACTATAGTAATTTGTGACAGTAACTTCCTTGACTCCTTTTTCAAAGGCATAGATATTAGCCATTAATAGCTCACCATATAGTTGGAATTGATCGAGCTTAGAGGCACGTTCATAATCCTTCGTTAACTTTTTTGTTTTTAAAGCTAGTTTGTCAATCTCATTTTGTAGCCAGCGCTCTAAATCGCCTGCTTGTTGTTTTACACGATCTCGCTCTGCACGTGCAAAGAATACACGATCAAGAAGCTCATGGACATTAGGATAGATTGTTATATCCCCGTCATGCAAGTGCGTTAATTCGATAGGGGAAAAGTATACTTTCTGTTTGAAGAGTACGTACATAGGCTTCATTCCACCGTTCGCAAAGGAGGTCATAAAATCCTTGAAACATGCTAGCGTATTTGAAGTCGTCTTCATTCGATACAATAATTCTTCTGCGTGGAGAGGTGAAAAACCAGCTAATTGTTGCACTATCTCTTTAGAGGTTTTTGCTTCAACAAAAAATGCTGTTAGCTCTTCATCTGTCACTGTTAAAGGATTCCATTTGTTTTGTGTGGGTGGCGCAATATACGGTTGCCCTGGTAGTACAGTCCGGAAGCTATTGACTGAAGGCGGTAGATGTTTTAGGCTGTCAATAATTTTTCCCTGCTCTTGATCAATCAACAGTAGATTACTATGTCTACCCATAATTTCAGCATGTATTTCTCTTACAATTGGATCTCCAATTTCATTTTTACTTTCAATTTCTACTATTATAATGCGATCAAAATCACGCTGTTTTATAGAAGCAATAAAACCACCCTCTATATGCTTACGCAAAAGCATACAAAACATTGGCGGCTCTGCTGGATTTTCAATCACTTGTTCTGTAAGGTGTACACGTGCATAAGAAGAGTGGATGGAAAACAGTAATTTATGATTCTTTCCGTTCGCTCGCACATGTAAAATAACCTCTTGTGCATTAGGTTGGTGTATTTTGGTAATCCGACCAGTGACTAGCTGTTGTAGGTCGGCAGTTATTGAATAAGTAAATAAGCCATCAAATGCCATATGAATTCCTCTTTCCAACGATATCAAGCATCTTGGTACTTTCGTATTTTTTTCTTAATGTATCTGCATTCACTATTTTTAAGCTTCTGCAAATACTCTTTTGGTATGTTTATCATAGCATTTTTTAGGTGAATATTAAAATATAGCTTCAATTGTGGTAGAATTAGCTTTTACTTTATCCAAATTTTTTTGGAGAGTCGTCATAATCGACAAAGCTTATGTTATAATAATCCCAGTATGCAAAGAAAGGTGTGACGAACCTTGGTGCGTAGTATGACTGGTTTTGGCAGAGGTGTCACAACAACTAGAGACTTTCAATTAACCGTGGAAATGCGCTCGGTCAACCATCGTTTTTTAGAAATTAATGCAAAATTTCCGAAAGAATGGCTTGAAGCTGAAATTTTTGCAAAGAAACTAATTTCTCAAGCTTTGTCACGCGGCAAAATTGATGTGATGGTATATGTGAAGGACTTAGAGAACGTAGAGCAATCTATTGAGATTAATTGGTCATTAATTGAAGCGTATCGTAAGGCAAAAGAGCAATTAGCAAGTAAAGTACCACTTGAAGAAAAATGGACGATGCAAGAACTTTTATCGTTAGAGCAGGCACTTGTACAGCAAAAACCCCAGCTTACACCAGAGGATTTGCTCAGTGCTGTTGAACAAGCGATTTCACAAGCGATTGAACAGCTCGTTCAAATGCGTGAGCGTGAAGGGCAAGAATTACAAGAGGTTGTTGTACAATATAAAGAACAGTTAATGGAGCAAGTCAATCAGATTCGTTTGTGTTCTTCGCTTGCTGTTGAAAAATATCGTACACGATTAATAGAGCGAATTAATGAAGTTGCAAATGGCACATTGCTAGAAGATCGTTTACTAGCGGAAGTAGCAATTTTTGCAGAACGAGTAGACATCTCCGAAGAATTAGACAGATTAGATAGTCACTTCAATCAACTGAAGGAAACATTACTTGAAAAGATTTCGGTTGGGCGTAAATTGGACTTTTTAATGCAGGAAATACATCGCGAGATTAATACGATTGGTTCAAAAAATCAATCTACAGAAGCAGCGGTTGCTGTTGTTCAGGCGAAAACAATTTTAGAAAAGATGCGTGAGCAAGTGCAAAACATCGAATAACTTGCACGTGTCTGTTATAAATTAAGGGAGATATAGAGAATAAATGATAAAAGAACGTGGATTATTAATTGTTCTGTCTGGCCCCTCTGGTGTAGGTAAAGGGACAGTGCGAAAAGAATTATTTTCTCAGCCGAATACGAATTATGAGTATTCCATCTCGATGACAACACGAAATCCTCGCGAAGGTGAAGTAGATGGTGTAGACTATTTTTTCAAGACGCGTCATGAATTTGAAGTGTTAATTGAACAAGGTGGCTTATTAGAGCACGCTGAATTTGTCGGTAACTATTATGGAACACCATTAGCTTATGTAAATGAAACACTTGATGCAGGTCGTGATGTATTTTTAGAGATCGAAGTGCAGGGTGCAGCACAAATTCGTAAAAAAGCACCAGATGCCTTATTTATTTTCTTAGCCCCTCCAAGTTTAACGGAATTAAAAGATCGTTTAGTTGGACGTGGGACAGAAACGGAGGATATCATTGCCAAACGAATCGCTACTGCAAGTGAAGAGCTTGAAATGATGAGCTTGTATGATTATGTTGTGGAAAATGATGAAGTGACGAATGCCTGTGATCGTATAAATGCGATTATTAAAGCCGAGCATTGTCGTAGAGAACGTGTTGAAAAAAGATATTTGTCAATGTTGAGAGGAGAATAAAACAATGCTATACCCATCAGTAGATGCTTTAAAAAAAGAAATCGATTCAAAATATTCATTAGTGAGCCTTGCTTCTAAACGTGCTCGCCAAATGCAAGAAGAGCAAGACACAGAACGCTTACACAAGTATGTTTCCCATAAATATGTAGGGAAAGCACTTGAAGAAGTAGCGGCAGGTGTACTTACGAAAGTATCACAGGATGAGTCAACTGTGTATGAGGACGAAATCTAACATCATGTAAAGTGCTTTACTATGTTTACATGCATGCTAGTCTAGTTAGCAGTAGATTTTGATTATACAGAATGCCGAAAGCTCCCAGGGAATCCTTCTTTGGGAGCTTATCATTTGAAAGGACGACACCTAGCATGAATAAAAATATTTTACTTTGTGTTTCAGGCGGGATTGCCGTATATAAGGCTGTGGCACTCGTAAGCAAGCTATCACAAGCAGGAGCCAATGTAAAAGTCATCATGACAGCCTCTGCTAGACAGTTTGTAAATCCATTAAGTTTTCAAGTGATGTCCAAAAATGATGTTTATTTTGACACATTTGATGAAAAAGATTCAAGTGTGATTGCTCATATAGACTTAGCAGACTGGGCTGATTTAATTTTAGTAGCGCCAGCTACAGCAAATATAATAGGCAAAATGGCCAATGGTATAGCAGATGATATGATCACAACAACCCTGCTTGCTACGACAGCACCCGTATGGATTGCACCAGCTATGAATGTACACATGTACGACCATCCTGCGGTAAAACGGAATTTGGATAGGCTATCAGCTGATGGCTACAAATTTATTGAGCCTTCCGAAGGATTTTTAGCATGTGGCTATGTCGGGAAGGGCCGTCTAGAGGAGCCAGAAAAAATCACTGCACTTGTTCAAGATTTTTTTTCGGGAAAAACAAAACCACTAACAGGTAAAACAGTCATAGTGACAGCAGGTGCCCTGCATGTACCATTGGATGAACAGCATGTAATTAGTTCACAGGCAAATGGAGCCATAGGACGAGCTTTAGCACATGAAGCAAGAATGCTAGGCGCACATGTGATTGAAATAGAAAATGCAAATTTGTTTGATGCTATTCAGCAATTGGAAGCTTATAAAATCCAATATCCTCAAGCAATATTGATCCATGCAGCAAATGTGCCGACTATAAAGGAAACCCCCATCATTTCAGTAGAAGGCATAAAAGCGATCACTTTCGGACAAAAAGTGCAAGGAACACCAATGCTTAATATACTTTCTGAGAGATGGATTGATTTTAGTGAAAAAGCGCAGCTTAACGGACAGTTTTTGGCTACAATTAACCCACAACTTTTTGCTCAGACATTATGGTCTTATATTATAAAGGGTGAGGAACAATGAGCTTTTTGATAGCAGAGGTCATTGTAGATGTCTCTACTTACCATGTAGATCGTCCATTTGATTATCAAGTACCTGTAGAATGGATTAGTGTTATCGAATTAGGAAGTCGTGTTAAAGTGCCATTTGGTCCAAGAAATGTCCTGGGTTTTGTTGTTGGATTGAAGAAAGAAACAGATGTACCGTTAAATAAACTAAAGGCAATCAATCAAATTTTAGATATGGAGCCAGTCCTGACAGAAGAAATGTTGCGAATGGCGAAGTGGTTGAAGAACGATACGATTTGCTATGAAATAGATGCCTTGCAAGTGATGTTACCATCTGCACTTCGAGCCAAGTATGAAAAAATGATTAAGCTACAACAAGGTCAACAATTGCCACTAGAGGTACAGGCTATATTCGGGAAGCGTCAACGAGCAAATTTTAAAGAATTTGAGCGAGCAGGTTTACTACCCCTATTGAAACAATTGGTTGCAGATAACATTGTTACAATCGAATATGTTGTGAAGCAACAGGGAAATGTGAAAGAAATTCGAATGGTTCAAATAACAGCAGACCAACAACTTATTGAACGTGCCTTAGAGCAGTCATCCAGGGCAGTTAAACAACGGCTATTATTGCAATGGATGTGCCAACACTTAGGAGAGGTTTTTACTCCCCAACGAATTTGTGACGAAGCAGGGGTCTCTATATCAGTATTAGAGGCAGTAATTGACAAAGGAGCTGCTCAATTTATTCAAGAGGAAGTATTTCGTGATCCATTTACGAAGGAAGTTTCACGTACACAAGCCTTACAATTAACGGATGAGCAGCAGGTTGCTCTCCAAGCTATTACTACAGCTATGGACCAGCAAATGGCGCAAACCTTTTTATTACATGGTGTGACCGGGAGTGGCAAAACAGAGGTTTATTTGCAGGCTATCCAAAAGGTATTAGAAGAAGGAAAAGAAGCTATTATGTTGGTACCTGAAATCTCTTTAACGCCACAAATGACTGAACGATTCCGCAGTCGCTTTGGTGAGATGGTTGCTGTGATGCATAGTGGATTATCTGTAGGGGAGAAATATGATGAATGGCGTAAAATTCAACAAGGCAAAGTGAAGGTCGTAGTTGGAGCTCGTTCAGCTATTTTTGCTCCCTTTACGAATATAGGGCTTATTATATTGGATGAGGAACATGAATCAACTTATAAGCAAGAAGATTCACCGCGTTATCATGCAAGAGATGTAGCCATCTGGCGTAGCGAATTTTATAAATGTCCTATTATTTTAGGGAGTGCAACACCAGCATTAGAATCATTTGCAAGAGCTAAAAAGGGAATATATAAGCTACTCTCATTAAAACACCGTGCTTTACATCAGGCTTTGCCGACTGTTTTTATTGCAGATATGCGTGAAGAGTTGAGACAAGGTAATCGTTCGATGTTTTCCCAATCACTGATTGAAGCAATCCGTTTAAGACTTGAGAAAAAAGAGCAAATAGTGCTGTTTTTAAACCGTCGTGGCTATTCATCATTTGTACTCTGCCGAGATTGTGGAACAGTTGTCCAATGTCCAAATTGTGATATTTCATTAACCTATCATCGAACAACTGAAAAATTGAAATGTCATTATTGTGGTTACGAGGAACATGTTCCACAAATATGTCCGCAATGTCAAAGTGATCATATTCGTTATTTTGGTACAGGTACACAAAAGGTGGAAGAGGAACTGTATAAGTTGTTTCCTGAGGCAAGAGTATTACGTATGGATGTAGATACTACGAAGCATAAGGGGGCACATGAAGAAATATTGGAGACATTTGGGGCAGGGCAAGCAGATATTTTGCTGGGTACTCAAATGATTGCAAAGGGTCTAGATTTTCCAAATATTACGCTAGTCGGTGTACTTAGTGCCGATACATCCTTACATTTACCTGATTACCGCGCAGCAGAGCGAACATTTCAGCTATTAACACAGGTAAGTGGCCGGGCTGGGAGACATGACAAGCTAGGGGAAGTCATCATTCAAACGTATACACCTGAGCATTACGCAATTGAATTAGCTAAAACCCAAGAGTATGAACCATTTTATGAACGTGAGATGTTTTTACGTCGCAGATCCAACTATCCACCTTATTATTTTGTAGCTCTTATTCAATTATCCCATGAAGATGTCATGATGGCTGCTGAATATGCTGGTCGAGTGGCTGATTGGTTACGAGGAAACTTATCGAATCAAGTCGCAATAATAGGACCAACAACTGCGAGTATTGCTCGTCTCCAAAATAGATATCGTTATCAATGTTTGATAAAATATAAAATTGAACCAAATCTAATTCCTGTGTTACAACGTCTACTTGCCATGTATAGAGCAGAGTGGATTAAGCAAGGAATATTAATGACGGTAGATTTAGATCCATCTACTATATAGTTAGCATGTAATAGTAGCACGATTTCTAATAAAAGTATCAATTAGCTAGTGCACTAGCTTTAAAGCAGAAATGAGGAAATAATAATGGCTATAAAAAAAGTAATTGAAAACCCTGCAAAGGTACTATCAACACCGTGTGCTGAAGTGACAGAAATAAATGATGAAATAATTACGTTACTTGATGATTTATATGACACAATGGTGGAATATGATGGCGTTGGAATTGCGGCACCACAAATAGACGTAGGGTTACGGGTAGCAATTGTTGAACTAGGTGAAGAACGTGATATTTTAGAAATGATTAATCCAACTGTCGTTGAAACGGACGGAGCAGAAGTAGATATTGAAGGATGCCTGAGCTTTCCAGGTTTATATGGAGAAGTAGAACGTCCTAGTTATGTCAAAATTGAAGCATGTGATCGTGAAGGACGTGTTTATGAATTAGAGGCAGGTGGCTTTGATGCACGTGCGATCTTACATGAAATTGATCATTTAGATGGTGTGCTTTTCGATTCAAAAATCAAGCGTATTGTCACAGCAGAAGAACTAGAAGAAATGTACGCCGAAGAGGAGGAATAAAATGACATCTATCGTTTTTATGGGGACACCTGACTTCTCCGCACCTATTTTGCGTATGCTACATGATGAAGGATATGCTATTAAAGCAGTTGTAACACAACCAGATCGTCCAGTTGGGCGTAAACGAGTACTAACACCGCCGCCAGTAAAGGCAACAGCGTTGGAACTTGGCTTGCCAATTATTCAACCCGAAAAATTGCGTGGCTCCGAGGAGTTACAGCAGATTCTTGCTTTACAGCCTGATCTAGTGATAACAGCAGCATTTGGACAGATACTACCCAAAGAATTATTAGATGCACCAGCTCTAGGCTGCATTAATGTCCATGCATCACTATTACCAAAATATCGTGGAGGTGCTCCAATTCACCAAGCCGTCATGGATGGTGAAAAAGAAACAGGAGTAACGATCATGTATATGGCAGAAAAGCTTGATGCGGGAGATATTATCTCTCAAAAAGCAATCCCTATTGAAGAAGATGATCATACTGGTGGACTTTTTGATAAGCTAAGTATGGTTGGCTGTGAATTACTTAAGGAGACACTTCCTTCTATTATAAATGGTACAAATAATCGTACAGTTCAAGATGAAGCACAAGTTACCTTTGCAAGTAATATTTCAAGGGAACAAGAACGGATCGATTGGACAAATGATGCTATTACTTTATACAATCAAGTGCGCGGTCTTCATCCGTGGCCTGTTGCTTATACCACTTTTGAGGATGGTAATTTTAAAATTTGGTGGGCAACGATTGGCAAAAGTAAGCATGAGGCGAATCCAGGTACAGTTGTTGCCATTGATAAAGATCATTTTGAGGTAGCAGCTGGCAACGGGACAACTTTAGCATTATATGATGTGCAACCAGCTGGTAAAAAGCGCATGACCGCAGAGGAATATTTACGTGGGACAGGTTCTAAATTACAGATTGGGGACCAATTCAAATGAGTAAAAAAAGTGTAGTGATTTGGGATGGCAATGTACGAGATGCCGCATTGTCAATTCTATTAGCAGTTGATAAAAATCAGGCTTATAGCAACTTATTGCTAAATGAAACGATTAAACGGCATAAAATTGAAGCAAAAGATCGTGCTTTATTGACTGAAATAACGTATGGAACTTTACAGTATAAAATGACACTTGATTATTACTTAGAGCCATTTATTCGCGGTTCAATTGATCATTGGGTTCGCTGGTTATTAAGAATCTCGTTGTATCAAATCCATTATTTAACACGTATCCCTCCACACGCTGCAGTAAACGAAGCAGTAGAAATTGCCAAGCGTCGAGGGCATCGTGGAATCGCTTCTATGGTCAATGGCATATTAAGATCCGTGTTACGCAGTGGAGTCCCTTCAACAGATGACATAGCAGATCCAATTGAGCGTCTTTCTATAGAAACAAGTCATCCAATGTGGTTAGTTCAAAGATTTGTTGATAACTACGGTCTTGAAGTAGCGACTGAAATGTTGCATGAAAATAATAGACCGCCTGTGCAGACTGTGCGTGTAAATACAACAAAAGCAACTGTACAACAAGCAATTGCCGAGTTAGAGGCAGAAGGATTAACGGCTATTCAAAGCGATGTTATACCAGAGTGCTTATACATTACAAACGGTCAACCAGCTCGTACAAAAGCCTTCAAAGAAGGTTTGATTACTATTCAGGATGAAAGTTCAATGATACCTGCTAATGTGCTAAATCCATCACCAGGTATGCGTGTCTTGGATATGTGCGCGGCACCTGGTGGAAAAACAACACATATTGCCGAAATAATGAAAAATGAAGGGTCTATTTTAGCAACAGACCTTCATCCACATAAATTAGATTTAATCGACCATAATACAGAGCGTCTAGGGCTTGATATTGTTGAAACAGCCCCAATAGATGGACGGAAAGCACCAGAATTTTTACAATCAGCGTCTTTTGATGCTATCTTAGTCGATGCACCATGTAGTGGACTAGGCGTTATGCGACGTAAGCCAGATATTAAATATACAAAGCGAGAAGAGGATTTAGAAAGTCTTCAAAAAATCCAATTAGCTTTACTTGATGCAGCAACGAAAGTTTTGAAAACAGATGGTAAGCTTGTATACAGTACGTGTACAGTAGACATACAAGAAAACGAAGGCACTGTGAAAGCCTTTTTAACAGCACATCCAGAAATGGAAGCTATACAACTAGAATCTTTACCAACAAAATTAGCGGAAAAGCAAGCTAATGGCATGCTTCAAGTCTTTCCACAAGACTTTGGCAGTGACGGTTTCTTTGTCGCCGCCTTTCGTAAAAAAGGAGAATCCAACTAATGGTGGATCAAGAGAAATTTAATGAACGTATTAACGATTTAGTCGAAGAAGCAGAAGAAAAGCCCGTTCGACGTGTGAAAAAAGAAAAGCCAAATTTAAAAGAATCCATTTATTCGTTACAACCTCATCAATTAGAAGAATGGCTAAAGGAAAATGGCGAAAAGCCTTTCCGTGCTGCTCAAATTTTTGACTGGCTGTATAATAAACGTGTAAAGACATTTGAAGAAATGTCAAACCTTTCAAAGGGATTACGCGAAAAACTAACTGCAAATTTTGCATTATCCACACTATCAACCATTATTAAACAAGAATCTAAAGATGGTACCATTAAATTTTTATTCCAATTACAAGATGGCTATTCAATAGAAACTGTGTTAATGCGCCATGAATATGGAAATTCTGTCTGTGTAACAACACAAGTAGGCTGCCGAATTGGCTGTACGTTTTGTGCATCCACTTTAGGTGGTTTGAAGCGACATTTATTAGCAGGAGAAATTGTGGAGCAAGTTGTCAAAGTACAGCAAACATTAGATGAATTGGGCGAGCGAGTATCTCATATTGTCATTATGGGTATTGGTGAACCTTTCGATAACTATGATGCAATGATGAATTTCTTAAAAGTGATCAATCATGAAAAAGGTTTAAATATCGGAGCACGTCATATCACGGTTTCAACATCGGGTATTGTGCCTAAAATTTACCAATTTGCGGATGAACAATTACAAATTAACTTTGCTGTTTCTCTGCATGCGCCAAACCAAGAAGCACGTCAAAAGCTAATGCCAATTGCCCGTGCTTATAAATTGGAAGAATTAATGGATGCTGTGCGATACTATACAAAAAAAACAGGTCGACGAGTGAGTTTTGAGTATGGGCTGATGTCTGGTGAAAATGATTCAGTAGAAATAGCAGAGGAACTATCTGCTTTAATTAAAGGAATTAAATGTCATGTCAACTTAATTCCTGTAAACTATGTACCGGAACGTGATTATGTTCGTACATCTCGTAGTCAAATTTTTGCTTTTGAAAAAACATTAAAGAAAAATGGTATTAACGTAACGATCCGCCGAGAGCAAGGTTCAGATATCGCTGCTGCGTGTGGTCAATTACGTGCACAAGAGAGATCTGAAGAAACGAGGTGACCAGTATTGGAATACACAGTCGAAAGTGATATTGGTTTAAAACGATCCATTAATGAGGACCGTGCTGCATTCTTTAAACGTCCAGATGGGCTTGCACTAGCACTTGTAGCGGATGGCATGGGTGGTCATAATGCTGGTGATGTAGCAAGTGATATGGCAATTCAACAAATGGAATCCTTTTTTTTACAGGCAGACACACATCATTTTGTATCCACAACATCAAAAAAAGAATGGTTATTACAAACAGTTAAGCAATTGAATAAAACAATATATGACTATTCTTTATCACATGAAGACTGTAAAGGAATGGGCACGACATTTATTGCAGTGTTAATCGAAGAACAACATTGCTTCATTGCACATGTGGGTGACAGTCGTGTGTATTATTTCTTTGAAGATGGTGCACAACAAATAACAAGAGATCATTCATATGTGAACGTCTTGGTCGAAAATGGTGAGATAAGCGAAGAAGAGGCTTTGACACATCCAAAGAAAAATTTCATCTTAAAAGCGGTTGGGACAGAGGACACAATCGAACCAGACTTTTATGAAGTAGATTTAGCATCAGAATCGTATTTACTCATTTGTTCAGATGGCTTAAGCAATAAACTAACTGTTTATGAAATGGCATCGATAATTACGTATCCAGACTCCATTAAGGAAAAGGGACGTAAACTTGTAGAATTAGCAAATGCCAGCGGGGGAGAAGACAATATCTCCCTCGTGCTATTAACAAAAAGGGATGAGGAGGTGTAAGAATGCTTGTAGGTAAAAGAATTAGTGACCGTTATAAAATTTTAGAACTCATTGGTGGCGGAGGTATGTCCAATGTTTATTTAGCACACGATATGATCTTAAATCGTGATGTAGCCATTAAAATATTACGCTATGATTTTTCCAATGAGGATGAATTACATCGACGTTTTCAACGTGAGGCACTGTCTGCTACAAGTCTTACACATCCGAATATTGTTAGTGTTTATGATGTAGGTGACGATGGAGATCTACACTATATTGTGATGGAATATGTTCAAGGAAAAACATTAAAGCAGTACATACAAGAAATTGCACCAATTTCTCCTGCTAGAAGTGTGCATATTATGAAGCAATTAACGTCTGCCATTGCCAATGCCCATGAAAACCATATTATCCACCGTGATATTAAACCGCAAAATATTTTAATGGATGCGGAAGGTAATGTGAAAGTTACGGATTTTGGTATTGCCATGACGTTAAGTGCTACATCATTTACTCAAACAAATTCTGTGCTTGGTACAGTGCATTATTTATCACCAGAGCAAGCTCGTGGCGGTACAGCTACAAACAAATCAGATATTTACGCACTCGGTATTGTGTTATATGAATTATTAACAGGTGAACTTCCATTTTCTGGTGAATCAGCTGTTTCAATAGCACTTAAGCACTTACAAGCCGAAACACCTTCTGTCCGAGCTTTTGATGCAACGATTCCCCAAAGCTTGGAAAATGTAGTATTAAAGGCTACTGCCAAAGATGCATCCCATCGTTATACGACAGTGGAAGAAATGTATGAAGATTTGGAAACCGTACTATCACCATCTAGAATCAATGATCCCAAATTTGTCATACCTGTGGATAATGATGTAACGAAGGCTATTCCTATCATTAAAGAGCAGATGCATAAAAAAGACGAAGATTTAACTAAAACAAGAGTTATTGAACCAATTATGGAAGCTAAAGCTCCATCTCAACCACAACCTAAAAAGCCTGTAGAAAAGCCAGTTCCTGTTAAGGCAAAGAAGAAAAATTGGCCCAAATATGTTGCAGGACTATTCATTGCAGCGATTGTCATTTTCTTATTCTTTATTTTTGCAAAAGATTTATTTAGCCCGAAAAAAGTGGCTATACCAGATGTAGCAAATTTAACAATAGAGGAAGCGACAAAAAAATTAGAAGCAGATGGATTTGTTGTTGGTGAAGAGCATCAGGAGCGAAATCATGAGGAAATAGAGAAGGGGAAGGTTATTGAAACGGACCCATCAAAAAATTCATTACGTGAAAAAGGCTCAGAGGTAGACTTAATCGTTAGTTTAGGTGTAGAGATGACGACAGTTGATAATTATGTAGGACAAAATTATAGTCAAGTTGAAGCTTTAATAAAAGGAAAGTATAAAGACGTAATAAAAGAGGATGTCCCTTCTAATGAGCCAGAAGGAAGAATCATTGAGCAAAGCATACCACCAAATTCTGAGGTAGTAGCGAAAGAAGAAACAATCACGTTTAAAGTTAGCCAAGGAGTTAGAATGGTAAGGGTTGAAAACGTTGTAAATTATACGAAAGCTGATATGGATGACTATGTGAAAAGAGCAGGTCTCAATTGGCGTATATCTCGTGAAGAACATCATGAAACCATCCCAGCTGGCAGTGTAATTTCGCAATTGACAAAAGCGGGTACTTTGGTAGAAGAAGGTTCTATGATATCGGTTGTAATTAGTAAAGGGCCAGCAAAACAGCCTGATAAACTACGTCTCATACCTGTAGTCATTGAGTATAAACCTACAGAAGAGGGAATAGCTCAAAATATTCGAATCGAAATTCAGGATAAAAATCATACATTGTCTGAACCTGTTGAAGTATTTGAAATTCTAAGTGATACGCCATACAATATTCAGCTTACAATTGAAGATGGCAAAGATGCAAGTTATAGAATAATTCGTGACTCAGAAATAATTTTAGAAGGCAAAGTTAATTATAATGATGTCGATTAAGGAGGAATTGGATGGCGCAAGGCCAAATAAGAAAAGCATTAAGTGGTTATTATTATGTATTTGATGGACATCAACTGATTCAATGTCGAGGACGCGGGGTATTTCGTAATCGTGGCGAATCCCCACTTGTTGGCGATATTGTAGAGTATACAATGGAAACTGAAGGCTCTGATGGGACTATACAAAAGATTTTAGAGCGTCAAAATGAATTAGTACGTCCGCCAATTGCGAATATTGATCAAGGCATTTTGGTGTTTTCTGTAAAAGAACCGAATTTCAATACCATTTTACTGGATCGTTTTTTAGTTGTGTTAGAATCCTTCCATGTACACCCGATTATTTGTTTAACAAAAATGGATTTGCTAGAAAATGATGAACGTGAGGAATTACAAAATTATATAGCAGATTATGAAAGCATGGGCTATACAGTTTTGCAAACATATAAAGATGAAGAAGAATTAGTTGAACGATTACGTCCTATTTTAAAGGGGAAAACCACTGTTTTAGCTGGCCAATCGGGCGTTGGGAAATCAACTTTACTTAATACGCTCATTCCTGAGTTGAACTTAAAAACGGGTATTATCTCCCAAAGCTTAGGACGGGGGAAACATACCACTCGTCATGTTGAACTGATAGAGGTCTGTGATGGTTTATTGGCAGATACGCCTGGGTTTAGTTCCTTTGATTTTGACGAAATTGAGAAAGAAGAATTGGGTGTATGTTTTCCTGAGATGGCTAGAGTGGCGGATGATTGTAAATTTAGAGGTTGCTTACACTTGAAAGAGCCAAAATGTGCAGTAAAGGCAGCGGTAGAAGCAGGGGAAATTCGAGACTACCGCTACAAGCATTATGAACAATTTATGCAAGAAATTATGGATCGAAAGCCGAGGTATTAATGATGATACAAATAGCACCATCAATTTTAGCAGCAAATTTTGCAAATTTAGGTGAAGAAGTAAAGGAAGTAGAGCAAGCAGGTGCACAACTTATTCATATTGATGTAATGGATGGTCACTTTGTACCGAATATCTCATTTGGTTCCATTGTATTGGATGCTATCCGTCCATTAACGAAGTTACCATTAGATGTGCATTTAATGATAGAAAATCCAGATCAGTATATCGAACAGTTCGCAAAAGCTGGAGCAGATTATATTACGGTACATGTAGAAGCATGCCGTCATTTACATCGAACAATTCAATTAATCCGTTCTTTTGGTGTAAAAGCGGGTGTTGTATTAAATCCACATACACCGATAGAATCAATTCAACACATTTTAGAAGATATTGATATGGTATTATTAATGACTGTTAATCCTGGATTCGGTGGACAAAAATTTATCCATTCTGTTGTACCTAAAATTGAAGCATTATCAACAATAATTAAGGAGCGGGGCTTAGATATTGCCATTGAAATTGATGGTGGTATTACTGCTGAAACAATTGTGCCATGTGCACAGGCTGGAGCGACAATTTTTGTAGCTGGGTCAGCCATCTATAGTAAAGAAGATCGAACAGCTGCTCTTCAAGAGATTTTATTAGCTGGCGAGGCAGCGATTAAAGGATGACGACAGTCGTTGTTTGTGCAGGTGGTCCAAAAAATGAGCTTTGTTCATTTTCATCGTTTCAGCAACAACAGGATGTTGTGTTTATCGGGGCTGATCGTGGCGCCTTATATTTAATTGAGCAGGGAATTACGCCCCATGCCATTGTAGGTGATTTTGATTCTTTAACAGATCAAGAATATCGACAAGTGATGGCACAAACCAATGATCAACAACGTTTCCAAGAAGAGAAAAATGAAACAGACACGGATTTAGCATTGCTGAAAGCCTATACGTTTGAACCACAAGAAATTATTTTGACAGGTGTGACGGGTGGGCGTTTAGATCATTACGAGGCAGCTGTCCGTTCTATTTATCGGTTACAAAAAGAGCATCCTCAAATTGAGTTAAAGATAATCAATCATACTAATATGTTGCAATTTTTACTACCAGGCACACATACAATTTATGCAGATGATCGATACCGTTACTTGTCTTTTTTTGCTCACGAGGAGCCTATTCAAGGTGTAACATTAAGACAAGTAAAATATGAAACAACGAATGAGGAAATTTCCTTAGGAACATCTCGATTTACAAGTAATGAAATAATAGGAACTTCAGGGTCTATATCTTTCTCGCAAGGCATATGTTTAATGATAAGAAGCATAGATTAGCGTAAGGGGGAGAGAGTCCTGAAAGTATATACGTTCCAATTGCCGAAATTCGTGAGTAGTATCACGCGTACGTGTATTAACCTATTTAAAAAAGATAAGAAAGTAAAAAAATCCGACTAGTGTTAGTCGGATTTTTTACTTTCTTATAGAATACTAATCAAGAAAAAAATCGATTGCGCTCAATGCGAAATCGATTTTTTAGAAGCAGCGATTAAACGCGCTCGATTTTACCTGATTTTAATGCACGAGCAGAAACCCATACACGTTTTGGTTTACCGTCAACTAAGATACGAACTTTTTGAAGGTTAGCACCCCAAGTACGTTTGTTAGCGTTCATAGCGTGGGAACGGTTGTTACCAGTACGAGCTTTACGTCCAGTGATTACACATTGTTTTGGCATGTTGTATTCCCTCCTTACTGTTGATGCTGAAAGATTATTATTTCAGTTCGGTATTTCACATACCATAATAATTTAACATACGATGGCGTTCAGTGCAACAGTTTTCACATAACCTTTCAAGAAAAAAACCTTTACAGACATAAAACGTTTATGAAAAGTAGAGAAGTTTAATGGAGAATAGTTCTCCTATCCTTTTCCTCGATAACCAAGTTTTAGCGATACACGTCTACCAGTATCAACTAATCGCTCAATTAATGTATTAATATGATCTTGAGAGACATTAAAGTTTACAAAACCAATACTAACTGCTCCTATCACTTCACCAAAACCATCTAAAATAGAGACAGCAATGGAAGAAGTACCTGCAGTTCGTTCTCCGTGACTTATTGCATAGCCTTGTTGCCGAATTTGGTGAAGCTGCTCCTCTAATTCGGCCATTTCATCTTTAGTTACTAGTTGCTCTAGAATTTCTTTGGATTGTATCGCGGACATTGAGGCAAGTATGGCCTTATTGGCCGCTCCGATATGCATAGGTATGCGGATACCCAATTGATCATAAATACGAATCGGATTTGCTGCACTGTCTATCCGTTCTATAATAATCGTATCTAATCCAGCTGGTTTACTTAAATAAACGCTTTCTTCAACCTCCCTGGCTAATCGTTCTAACTCAGGTCTAATTTTGCTAATATAATCCATCGTATCATACACTTGTAAGCCAAGTTCCATCCATATGGTTCCAAGCCGATAATATTTTGTCTGTTCATCTTGTTCAATCATCCCTTGTTTAATCATGGCTTTTAAAATTCTATGTAAAGTACTTAGCGGTAAATCGCATTTTGTAGAAAGCTCTGAAATGGACAAGCTACTGTCGTTTGCATCAGCAGCTAAAACCTTGGCAATTGTCATTGCCCGCTCTAATAATTGCATTTGTCCCACCTCCCTTCATCCTATTTTATTTTTATTCTCCACCTACGTCTAGTTCCAATATTCCCGTACAAATCAGAAGTCTAAACAAATGCTTTATTTAATACACGAAAGCTACAAAAAGATCCTTTAAGGCTTATTGAATAAATGTTAATACAGCTTTTTTTCCAAGGGTGAAGGCAATCCAGATTGAAAGAAAAATAAAAGTTTTCTAAATATATTGACAGTATAGCATAAAACGAATATATTCTTCATATAAACTTTCCTCTTAACGGAAACGTTTTCCACTACACGGAAATGAGGTGAAAGGAATGCATTATTGTTCATCAATGTATGCGCCTTTGAAACACGTTATTGTAAAAGATCCGAAAGATGCTTTCCAAAGCCAAGCACATCTTAGTGAGGAATGGAAAACATTTAACTACTTATCTGAGCCTAATTATGAAGAAGCTCTAAGGGAATACGCTGAATTTATTGGGATTCTTGAAAAATATGTGGAGACTATTGAATATCTGCCTGTAGCAGATGAAGTAGGATTAGATTCTGTCTATGCACATGATCCAGTTAAATTCACACCAAATGGTGCCATTATACTGAAATCAGGCAAAAAATTAAGACAACCAGAGGCAGCAGTATACAAGGACTTTTTACAGCAAAAAGGTATTCCAGTAATTGGTGAACTTACTGGAGAGGCAGTTTCAGACGGTGGAGATATTGTTTGGCTAGATAATCGAACGCTCGTTGTGGGTAGAGGTTATCGAACAAACGATGAAGCCATTCGTCAGTTAAAGGAAATGACAGCCGATATGGTAGATGAATTTATAGTTGTACAACTACCACATGATCTTGGTGAAGCTGAATGTTTACATTTAATGTCTTTCATAAGTATGGTAGATCGAGATTTAGCTGTTGTGCATTCGCGTTTAATGCCAGTATTTTTCAGACAACTGCTAATTGAGCGTGGCATCCAGCTAGTAGAAGTACCTAAAGATGAATATGATTCGTTAGGCTGTAATGTGTTAGCGCTTGCACCAAGGGTATGTGTGATTCCTCAAGGCAACAAAAAAACAAAGCAACAGCTACTTGATGCTGGAGCAACTGTGTACGAATATAAAGGCGATGAAATTACTGTTAAAGGAACAGGTGGGCCGACGTGCCTAACTTGCCCAGTAGTAAGAGGATAAAGGAGAAGATGAAAATGTTTAAAAATGTTATTGTTAAAAATCCAGGAAATAGTTTTGTAAACGGTTTAACAACTAGTGATTTAGGAAAGCCCATTTTAGATAAATTATTTGAACAACATGAACACTATGTAGAGGCTTTAAAAAAATGCGGTGTAGAAGTAACACAATTACCAGCAAATGAAGCATTCCCTGATTCAACATTTGTAGAGGATACAGCTGTATTAACGCCTGAATTTGCTATTATATCGAATCCTGGAGCAGCAGCTCGTAACCGCGAAATTGAAGAAATCGAACCAGCCGTAAAGCAATTCTATGAAAAAATTTACTATATTAAAGGTTCTGGAACACTTGATGGTGGAGATGTATTACAAGCAGAGAAAAAGTTTTACGTAGGGATCTCAGAGCGCACAAATGAAGAAGGCGCTCAGCAATTTAAAGAGATTGTTGAACAAGAAGGTTATGAAACAACTATTATTCCATTAAAAGAATTCTTCCACTTAAAAACTGGAATTGCCTATGTTGGGGAAAATCGTATGGTGCTAGCTGGTGAATTTGTCGATCATCCTGCATTTGAATCTTACGAAAAAATCGTGATTCCTACAGAGGATGAATATTCAGCTAATTGTATTCAAGTAAATGATTATATTATTATTCCAGCTGGCTATCCAGAAACAAATCGTAAATTACTGGACCTTGGCTATCAAACAATTGAACTTGATATGTCTGAATTTAGAAAACATGATGGTGGTTTAAGCTGTTTATCATTACGTTTTTAAGTAAATCTACCAATACCCAATCAATTTAAAAGAGAAAATTGATTGGGTACTTTCATTCTTAAAAAATCAGAATATTTAATATTTTTACATTATATGGGAAGTAGGGATGGATGTTGAATAAAGGGGATCAGCTTCACGATAATCAATTAAAACGTTCGATGAAAAGTCGTCACTTGTTAATGCTTTCACTTGGAGGTGTTATTGGAACAGGCTTATTTTTAAATATAGGCTATACCATTAATCAGGCAGGACCAGGAGGCGCACTGATTGGTTACTTGTTTGGTGGTTTAATTTTGTTTATGGTCATGAATTGTCTTGGGGAATTGGCTGTTTACATGCCTGTTACAGGTTCTTTCCAAACATATGCAACACGTTTCATCAGTCCTTCAGCTGGTTTTTCATTAGGTTGGATGTATTTTGTCGGGTCTGCTGCCACAGCAGGCGTTGAATTTACGGCTGCAGGTATTTTAATGCAGCATTGGTTTCCTAGTGTACCAATTTGGATATGGTGTGCTGTGTTTATGGTTCTTTTATTTGTCTTAAATGCTTTAACAACGAAGGGCTTTGCTGAAGCAGAGTTCTGGTTTGCTAGTATAAAAGTTGTTGCAGTGATTGCATTTATCATTATTGGTGGAGCGGCAATCTTTGGTTTAATTCCATTAGCAGATCGTCCTACTCCACATCTCACAAATTTAGCACCTTCTGGTTTATTCCCAGCAGGTATTACGATTATTTTTGTCACAATGATGAATGTAATTTTTTCTTATCAGGGATCAGAGCTGGTGGGTATTGCAGCAGGGGAGACCGAGAACCCTGAAAAAAATATTCCACGAGCGATTCGTACAATTCTATTCAGAATCATCGTTTTCTATATTGCTTCCATTATTGTATTATCAGCAATATTCCCAGCATCAGAGCTTGGGCTTATGGAAAGTCCATTTGTCACGTTAATGAATTTAGCTGGTGTACCATATGCCGCTGGTATCATGAACTTTGTTATTTTGACAGCTATTTTATCAGTCGGTAATTCATGTTTATATGCATCAACACGTTTATTATTTTCCATGTCACAAGAGGGGATGGCGCCTAAGTTATTTGGTCGATTAACGAAAAATAAAGTACCTTTAAATGCGCTTATTTTTACGATGGTATTCTCACTCTTATCTTTATTAACTAGTGTAATGGAAGCCGATGCTGTATTTGTATTACTAATGTCGGTAGCAGGTATATCTGTCACAATTTCATGGATGGGGATATGTGCTTCTCAGTTAATGTTCCGTTATCGCTATGTGAAGTCGGGAGGAAATGTGGCTGATCTAAAATTTAAAACACCACTATTCCCGTTGATTCCAGTATTTTGTATAATCTTTTGTGTTTTAATTTTAGTATTTTTAGCGTTTGATCCAACGCAAAGGATTGGTTTACTATACGGGATTGGCTTCTTTATTGCCTGTATAATCTTTTATCAATTGAAATTAAAAAAAGCGGCGACTGCTGCTACAGATAGCAAAAGTGAAGAAACACTAGAAGTTCGTTAATCGTACCTCTAATGAATGGGAGTTAAAGGAGAATTTTATGAATACTTTTATGTGGGATACACCCGAAAAACTACGTGCCCTATTATGTGAACTTGTGAGCTGGGAAAGCCGAACATTAACAGCGGGCGAAAATAAATTTGCCTTTCGCTTAAAAGATAAATTGTTAACGCTTCCATACTTTGGAAAGCATCCAGACTTGATTGAATTACATGATGCAGGGCTTGGCAGAAATGCAGTGACAGCCTTCTATAAGCATCCAACGGCAACAGAAACTGTTGTGTTAATCAGTCACTTCGATACCGTGCATACGGAGGAATATGGTGAACTAGAGCCGTTAGCCTTTTATCCAGAAGAACTAACGAAAAAGCTAATGGAACCTAAATACTTAAAAGATTTACCAGAGGCAGCTCGCATTGATTTGGCGTCTGGGAATTATTTATTTGGACGCGGCACAATGGATATGAAAATGGGCCTTGCCTTACACATGCAGTTGATCGAAAAGGCAAGCTTAGAGCAATGGCCGATTAATTTGATTTTAACAACGGTTCCTGATGAGGAAGTTAACTCTGCTGGTATGAGAGCGGCTGTTGTGGAACTCGTGAGACTGCGGGAACAGCATGGTTTAACTTATAAATTATTTTTAAATAGTGAGCCATCGTTTTCACAAGGGCCTTCGGATACGAATGAATATATTTATTCAGGTACAATTGGTAAAATCATGCCTGCTGCTTTATTCTACGGAAAAGAGACACATGTCGGTGAGCCATTAAAAGGGATGACAGCTACCTTTATCGCTTCCTATATGACACAGCATATGGAGTGGAATCCCCTTTTCCGTGAAACAGATTTAGGTGAAAGCACACCACTACCCGTTTCTCTACAATTAAAAGATTTAAAAATGGAGTATTCTACACAAACACCATACCGTGCGGCGGCACTTTACAATGTCTTTTTGTTAAAACGGACAGCGGCTGAGGTAATGGCTATTTTTGAGGAAGTTGCGTTACAGGCAATGGCTGCTTGCAATGCGCACTATCAGGACATTTGTACACGAGAAAATGTTCAGGGTGTGGGCAAGGTAAAGGTCTTACGCTACGAGGCATTATTGGAGCATGCGATTGATAAGTTAGGAGCTGAGGAAGTACAAGCGATTAAGCTGCAGGTTCAGCAGCATCCTGCATGGGATGATCGTGAAAAATCGATTCGTATTGTGGATCAGCTCATGATTCGCTGTCAGGAATTAGCACCTGCCACAGTCCTGTTATATGCGCCACCTTACTATCCAGCCATTAATTCATCCAACCATCCATTAGTGAAACAGTCGATTGAATTAATGAAGCAAACAGCTCAAACATTTGATATTGAGGTGGAGCAGATCCACTACTTTAACGGAATTTGTGATTTAAGCTATGTAAACTATTCAGATGCATCTAATGAGTGGCTAGCATTTGAGCGGAACACACCCGTATGGGGCGATACGTATCATATTCCATTCAAAGAGATGGCGGCATTACAAGGTCCTGTCTTAAATGTCGGCCCATTTGGTAAGGATGCCCATCAAAAAACAGAGAGATTGCATGTGGATAGTGCGTTTAAAGAGATGCCTGTTATGCTTGACACGCTTATTAAAAGCTTATTTTAGCCATATAAATTTTTCGATATTTAATTGAATACAATGTAAAAAGTTGATGCTATAAAGGTATCAACTTTTTTATTTATCAGAAAAATTTAGAATGACTTGTATTTTTCGTTATCATGACGATACATATAGGACATTATAATTATTTGAAAGTGGGCATGAGGAGAGAGCATGATGGAAAATCAAGAAAAATTAGCTTTTTCTATTCGCGAAGAAATGGTTCAGTCGAATTTAAAAGGGATGAGAATAGTTGCTTGGACACTCATGTATGTATCAGCCATTATTTCGTTAATACATTATGGAGAGGTATTTTTTGTGAAGGCGGAAAGAGCCATGGTTCCCGTCTATATTGCCATTCATATTGCCATGTTTTATATAAATGTTGCAGTATTATTATTTATCCGAGAAAAGCGAATTCATATTACTCCTGTTAATATACAGAAGTATGAACGGTTGGTTGTTGTTTATATTTACACAATAATGCTATTGATTACTGCGATATCGGTATTAGATGTTTACTTTTTCCGTCATGCAGCACTGTATGAGGTTATTTTAATCATTATTTGTACGGTATTCGCATTACCTTTACGAAAAATTGTCTGGATTATTTTGCTTTCTGCATCAGCCATTATTGTGAGTGCATATATGAGTGCTGGAATATCGAGTGAAAATATAAAAATTATATTACCCATGTCATTATTAATACCTATTGGTGTAATGATTCAATATCAGACCTATAAGGTTCGTAAACAAATCCATACCCAGCATATTTTATTGAATGAGGAAATGACCAAAACGAAGCGACTATCAGAATTGTTGGCTATTAAAAATAATGAATTGGCAGAGCAAGCATTAAAAGATTCTTTAACGAATCTACCTAATCGACGTGCATTTAATCAAAAATTGAATAAGATAGGACAGCAACTTTATCAAACACAACCTTTAACAGTCATAATGATTGATATTGATTGCTTTAAAAAATTTAATGATTATTATGGACATTTGCAGGGAGATGCTGCAATTGTCAAAGTCGCATCTCTATTGGAGGAAATTGCAGGGAAGTATAATGCATTTGTTGCCCGTTGGGGTGGCGAGGAATTTGTTATGATAAGCCAGCATACTCATAAGGTTGCTGAACCTGTATGTGAAGAAATTTTAGAAGAAATTCGACAACTTAATATCCCGCATTTACAATCTACTATTGCCCAACAAGTTACTGTTAGTATTGGAATGTGTCAAGCTAAAATCGCAAAATATGAGCATTTACAAACATGTTGTGAATTAGCTGACCAAGCGCTATATTTGGCAAAGCAAAACGGACGAAATAACTATTTCTGCAAAATGGCAATTTTTGATGAAGAAGCAAATGCGTCTATTTGAAGTCATAAAACGTTGCTACGAAGCCCTTCAATACCCCCTTAGGTTGCTTAAATTATAACGAAAGTGTTACAATATAGTTTAGTCAAAAAGAGCCAAGGAGGCATTTCTATGTCAATTGAATTAAACAATGAATTCGGCCAAATTGATATTTCAACAGATGTACTTGCACAAATTGCTGGTGGAGCTGCTGTAGAATGCTACGGTATTGTTGGCATGGCATCTAAACATCAAATTCGTGATGGTCTAACTGATATTTTACGTAAAGAAAACTTCGCAAAAGGTGTTGTAATTCGACAACAGGACGACGATTTACATATAGATATGTACATTATTGTTAGTTACGGAACAAAAATTTCGGAAGTGGCTTATCAAGTACAATCGAAAGTGAAATATACAGTAGATAAAACATTAGGTATGAGCGTAAAATCTGTCAATATCTTTGTACAGGGCGTTCGTGTAGCGAATTAAGAGGAGGAACTAAATCGAATGCAGTCTTTAGACGGTATAAAGTTTGCTGAAATGGTACAAATGGGGGCGCATCACCTATACCAAAATGCAAATTATGTAGATTCATTAAATGTTTTCCCTGTTCCAGATGGTGATACAGGTACAAATATGAACTTATCGATGACATCTGGTGCAAAGGAAACAGAGCATGCTGCTTCAGAGCATATTGGTAAAACAGCACAGGCATTATCAAAAGGCTTGTTAATGGGAGCGCGTGGGAATTCAGGCGTTATTCTATCTCAGTTATTCCGTGGTTTTGGGAAGTTTATTGAGAAGGAGTCAACAATTGATGCAAAGGGCTTTGCTGGAGCATTCCAAGCGGGTGTTGATACGGCATATAAAGCTGTTATGAAGCCAGTAGAAGGAACGATATTAACGGTGGCACGTGAAGCTGCGAAAAAAGGTCTAGAAGTAGCAGAAACTGAAAACGATATCATTGCCGTAATGGAAGCTTTTACAGCAGAGGCAAAGGCATCGTTGGATCGTACACCTGACCTACTGCCTGTTTTAAAAGAAGTGGGTGTGGTAGATAGTGGTGGTCAAGGCTTACTATTTGTGTATGAAGGATTTTTAGCTTCCTTGAAGGGGGAGGCTCTTCCGGAGAAAAATGATGCGACGCTAGATGATTTAATCAATGCAGAACATCATAGAGCCCAAGATTTCATGAACACTGCTGATATTGAATTTGGTTACTGTACAGAGATAATGGTACGCTTAGAAGAAGGAAAAGAACCTTTTAATGAAGAACAATTCCGTAATGAATTAAATCCTTTAGGTGATTCTTTACTTGTTATTTCAGATGAGGAAATTGCGAAGGTTCATATCCATTCCGAGCAACCAGGTTCTGTTCTATCGATTGGCCAAAAATACGGTAGTCTTATAAAAATTAAAGTTGATAATATGCGTGAGCAGCATTCAGCAATCGTGGGTGAAGAACATAAAGCGCCCACGCCTACCAAAAAAGTAGAAAAGCATCCGTATGCTATTGTCACGATTGCTATGGGTGAGGGTGTAGCAGATTTACTGCGCTCTATCGGTGCTTCCTATGTCATTGAAGGCGGTCAAACAATGAATCCTTCAACTGAAGATATCGTGAAAGCTGTACAAGAAATCGGGGCAGAAAAAGTATTAATCTTACCGAATAATAAAAATATAGTGATGGCAGCAGAGCAAGCGGTTGAACTATTAGAAATTGATGCAGCAGTTGTTCCTACTAAGACGATTCCTCAAGGAATGGCAGCGATTTTAGCGTTTAACCCAGAGGCGGCTGTTGATATAAATAAAAAAACAATGTCAGAAGCATTTGCAAATGTGAAGACAGGTCAAGTTACCTATGCAGTGCGTGATACATCTATTGATGGTGTTGAAATTCGCAAAGATGATTTTATGGCATTGGCAGAAGGTAAAATTGTCCTTTCTACACCAGCACTAAAGGATGCAACTGAAAAAGTAATTAAGGATTTAGTCGATGAAGATGCTGAGATTGTTACAGTGATCTATGGTGAAGATACAACTGAACAAGCTGCCTCTGAGTTGGTAGCTTTCATAGAAGAGAACTATCCAGATGTAGAAGTTGAATTATTTAATGGCAAACAAGGGTTATATCCATATATTATTTCAGTAGAATAATTACATGCTACTTTGCTATTCCGTAAAGAAAGCAGTGCACAAAACGTGTACTGCTTTTGTTTATGCTACAAAGAGAATGTTGGATTAAATTTATTAAAAACGTACTAAATATGAATCATTCAATGTACGTACCCACAGGATATAAAATTTGGAAATATTGGATTATCAACGCTTTCATAGTTGTGTATATATGGTGCGGACAATAAATGAGCATAAATATTTACTATAAATTATAGTAGTGGTAATTTTCTGAAAGTTGATAAATTAAATGCTTTACTTTTATAGTACCTATCAAGCATGATATAAATAAAAATAAATATTATTATACGGATAGAATAGAGGGGTGTTTGTATGAAGTTTACTTCAGTATTTGATATTATTGGACCAGTCATGATTGGGCCTTCCTCCTCTCATACGGCAGGAGCAGCTCGCATTGGGCGTGTTGCAAGGGATTTATTTGGTAGACAACCTAAATGGGCAAAAATTCATTTATATGGATCATTTGCAGAAACGTATAGAGGGCATGGTACAGATGTTGCAATTGTAGGAGGCTTATTAAATTACGATACATTTGATGATCGCATTAAAACGGCATTTGAAGATGCCAAAAAAGCAGGATTAGAATACGAATTCATTCCTGAAACAGCTAATACTGAGCATCCAAATACGGCTCGACTTGTCATTGGAGACGATGAAGGGGAAATGTCAGTAGTCGGTATTTCAATTGGTGGCGGAAAAATTGAAGTCAGTGAAGTCAATGGCTTTAAGTTACGTTTAACTGGTGGTATGCCAGCTATTCTTGTTGTTCATGATGATCGTGCTGGCTGTATTGCCAATGTAGCCAATTGTTTGGCGATGCATGAAGTCAACATTGGGCATATGGAGGTATCACGTATCGAACGTGGTTTAACTGCTTTAATGGTGATTGAAGTTGATCAAAACATTGAGGATAAGGTGCTACAGCAAATATCTTTAATTCCATATATTACAAAGGTCTCAAAAATTAATAACTAAGGAGGTGTCCCGTGATGGACGTTTTATTTCATAATGTTCGTGAACTTGTTGAACGAGCAGAGAAAGAAGATAAATTAATATCAGAAATTATGATTGAACAGGAAATATTGATAACTGGTAGAACACGTGAAGAAATCATCCAGCAAATGGATCGAAATCTAACAGTGATGGAAGAAGCAATTGAACGTGGATTACAAGGTGTGCAATCAGTAACAGGTTTAACTGGTGGGGATGCCGTATTACTTCAAAATTATATTGCACAAGGAAAGTCACTTTCAGGTGATTTATTATTAGATGCAGTAAGTAAAGCGGTTGCAACTAATGAAGTAAATGCTGCAATGGGAACAATCTGTGCAACACCAACAGCAGGTTCAGCAGGTGTAGTACCAGGAACACTGTTTGCAGTAAAAAACAAACTAAATCCAACTCGTGATCAAATGATTCGTTATCTATTTACGTCAGGAGCATTTGGATTTGTGGTAGCCAATAACGCTTCCATTTCTGGGGCTGCTGGCGGTTGTCAGGCAGAGGTTGGTTCAGCTGCAGGTATGGCTGCCGCTGCTATTGTTGAAATGGCTGGAGGTACACCACAGCAATGTTCCGAAGCGTTTGCCATTACACTAAAAAACATGCTAGGTCTTGTCTGTGACCCAGTGGCTGGCTTGGTTGAAGTCCCTTGTGTTAAACGTAATGCTATGGGTGCATCTAACTCCCTAGTAGCGGCCGATATGGCACTTGCTGGTGTAACAAGTCGTATTCCATGTGATGAAGTAATTGGTGCTATGTATCGCATTGGACAATCTATGAGTCCTAATCTTAAAGAGACGGCACGAGGCGGTCTAGCAGCAACACCAACAGGTAAGGCGATCAGTAAAGCCATTCTTGAAAATGGTGGCTTACAAAGCATTAAAGCCCTTCAATAAAAATAAGAAACATGCTATCTAAATAGGTAGCATGTTTTTTGTGTTGATGGATAGCTTACTGGAAAGAAAAACCCTCTTACGTACATAGTCGATTTAAGTATAATTAAATTTTAATAAGCGAATGTATTTATCTTAATTATATAGCAGGGACGTGAATAGAGATGGATTTGCGTAATTTGAAAACATTTCATGTTGTTTCAACTTACCTCAACTTTACAAAAGCGGCTGAAATTTTAAATTATAGCCAGCCTACAATTAGCCAACAGATTAAAGCGTTAGAGGAAGAGTTAGGGCATATCTTAATTAATCGAATGGGCAAGAAAATGTTTCTTTCTCAAGTAGGAAAAATAGTAAAGGAACATACAGATCAATTATTTGGGATTATTGAAGAAATGGAACAGGATTTGAAGAATTTCGAAAAGCCATTTGGTCATTTGACAATCGCTGCACCAGAGTTTTATTGTGGCTATTATTTATCGCATATTATCGGCTCGTTTTTAAAACAGTACCCTCAGGTAAACCTAAAACTTCTTTGTGCCAATAGTAAAGAAACAGCCAAACTTGTGAGTTCAAATCAAGCAGATATAGGTTTTGTAGCTGGACACCCTAGTTACGCTGGTGTAGAGGGGATTTTATTGGAGGAAGAGGATTTAGTATTGGTTGGAAATCCGCTTATTATAAAGGATCGTACTGTGCAGGAAATATTCGATGATTATCCCTTTATAACCTATGGAATGGATGACTGTATTGTCAGCTGCCTGCAAGAAATTAAGTGTAAGCCACAAACAATAGTGGAATTTGGAAGCGAGGAAGCAATTAAGAGAGCAGTATTGGAACAAGTGGGTCTAGCCTTGTTGAGTGATATTATTATACAAAAAGAGGTAACCAAAGGGAGTCTTCAAGTTCTGTACCGATTCCCTAAAAAGTTACCTACCTATTTAATTTTTCCACAAAATGCTAAAACATTTAGTAATGTAAGCACATTTATTGATTTAGTTAAAGATACATGGAAAACAATTTAATTAGTTTGTATATCGAAAAATGAAAAGAATGTTGCAGCCTGGTGAAACCGCAGGGATGTAACGTTCTTTTTATTTTTTGGATGGATCCCGATGAATTTATATGTAAATTTATCAATAGTAACTATTTAAAATAGTAATTTTTTATTTATTTTTTTATCAATTACAATGAATAAGACGGAAATTTCAAAAAAAGGGGATGGCTTTTTATGTTGGAGAGATATGTTACGCATTGATAGTGGTCATGAAAATTTGTTTTTAATCAATGATTCAACTAAGGAGGATGGCGAATGAGTAAATTTATAGCTAATAAAGAAATAGAGCAACAAAAAGGAATTAATGTTTATGTGTTAATCTTTTGCCTTATTGTTGTATCATCCATTTTAACGTATTTTATTCCAGCTGGTTCATTTCAACGGGAAGAAGTTAATGGACGTCAAGTGATTCAACCTGGGACATTTAGTTTTACAGATATGAACCCCATTGGCTTTTTAGATATTTTTAGCAGTGTACATTCTGGCATGATGCAAGGAGCAAGTATTATTTTCTTCGTATTGATAGTAGGAGGTACCTTTGGAATACTATCAGCCACAGGAGCATTAGAATCCTTTATCGCCATGCTATCTGTAAAAATGGCTAAACGCGAAATGTTAATAATACCAGTATTAATGTTGTTTTTCGCCTGTGCTGGGTCATTAATGGGGATGTCTGATGAAACGATTGTATATGTAGGGATTCTTGCACCGCTTGCTGTTGCCCTAGGGTTTGATGCAATTACAGGTTTTGCTATTGTTATTCTTGGTGCATCTGTCGGATTTTCGGCAGCTGTTATGAATCCGTTTACAGTAGGAATAGCACAAGAGATTGCGGGCTTGCCTTTATTTTCGGGAATTGCTTTTCGAATTGTCATTTTTATTGTCTTATACACAGTAGCAACAATATATGTTTATCGCTATGCAAAAAAAGTGAAAAACAATCCTGAACTTGGCTTTTATGGAAATTTCCGCAATGATGAGGGTGATTTCGTACAGGGGAATTCGAAAATGGAAATCAGACATAAGCTTGTTATGGCTACATTTCTTTTGAATTTTATCGTATTGATGTACGGGGTTGTAAAACTAGGTTGGTACATTACTGAAATAGCTGGTTTATTTTTATTGTTTGGTATTTTAATGGGGCTTATTGGCAAATTATCACCTTCGCATATTGCTAATTCATTTATGAAGGGTGCAGGGGATTTAGTTGGTGGCGCTCTTATCATTGGGTTAGCTCAGTCTATTTTAGTGATTTTCAATAACTCAGGATTGATTGATACAATTCTCTTTTACACATCTGCATTACTTGATTCAGTTCCACCTGTACTAAATGCAGTAGGGATGTTTATTTTTCAGTTATTTTTAAATTTTTTAGTACCATCAGGAAGTGGACAGGCTGCCTTAACGATGCCAATTATGGCGCCTTTATCAGATATGATTGGTGTTACAAGACAAACAGCCGTACTTGCCTATCAATTTGGAGATGGTATGTCGAATATTATTTTCCCAACAGTAGGTTTTTTAATGGCGGGATTATCAATTGCGGGTATCCCTTGGGGTAAATGGATAAAGTGGATTTTTCCGTTTATGCTTATTCAAGTAACAGTTGCGGTAATATCGCTCATCATTGCACAAGTCATACAATACGGACCTTTCTAAAGGAGTTTAACAATGGAAATAATGAATATAAAAAAATTAACAGAAAAGGCAATAGAGGATCGCCGTCATCTGCACCAATACCCAGAGCTTTCTGGGGAAGAATACGAAACAAGTGCGTTTATTCGCAAAAGACTAGAGGAGTTAGATATAGAAATTCTAGATTATGAGCCTCCAGGTGTAGTGGCATTTATAAAAGGGACAAAGGGAACAAAAACTATTGCATTACGTGCCGATATAGATGCCTTACCTATAAAAGAAGAGGGAGACAAACCGTACATTTCAGACAGGCAAGGTGTTGCTCATATGTGTGGCCATGATGGTCATACTGCGATTTTATTAGCAGTTGCAACATGGGTAAGCTTAAATAGAGAGAAAATCGAGCCGAATATCAAGCTTATATTTCAATCGGCAGAGGAAATCACCCCAAGTGGTGCTGATTTATTAATTCAAAAAGGTGTGTTGGAAGATGTAGATGCTATTTTTGGCATTCACTTATGGCAAGGTTTAGAGAAAGGAAAGATAGGTTTAACACATGGGCCGATGATGGCTTCTATTGATGATTTTGAAATTATAATTCAAGGGTATGGTGGTCATGGATCAATGCCACATGAAACAATTGATCCTATTTATATAGCCAGCCATTTAATGCAAGCTTTTCAAAGTATCATAAGTAGAAATGTCAATCCTATCGATGCGGGTGTCATTACAGTTGGTAATATACAAGCGGGAACCACTTATAATATTATTCCTGATACAGCAAAATTAACTGGAACGATCAGAGCATTGACACCGAACACTGTAAAAATCATTAAAACGAAAATGGTAAGTTTAACAGAAGGAATTTGCCGAGCATTTGGAGCAGAAGGAAAAATCGATTTTATTTTAGGAACACCTCCGCTCGTCAATGATCCAACACAATCGCGATTTATTGAATCGATTGTACGGGAACAATTTGGAGATACCGCATTTAAGGTAGTCGAACCAGTCATGGGTGGAGAAGATTTTTCTTATTATTTACAACATAAGCCTGGAGCATTTGTTTTTGTAGGTATGGGTGGTGACAAAAGCCAATATCCACATCATCATCCACGATTTGATCTAGATGAAGATGTTTTCCCTGATGCGATTCAACTATTTATAAATATTATCTTGCAACATAAATAATCAGACTATTTATACGAAAAGGAGTTTTACATCGTGATAAAAAAGATTGAAGTGTTTGCAGCACGTTTACAATTAAAGGAACCATTCGTTATTTCTTATGTTCATTTAGATGATATGCCAACTATTCTTACCAGAATAGAGACGGATGAGGGTGTAGTTGGCTGGGGCGAAGCTGTGCCTGATCAAAATGTGACGGGTGAAACTTGGGAGAGCACGTATCACGTTATTAAACATGAATTAGCACCATTATTGATTAATGAAGATCCATTTGCAGTAGATCGTATTCATAAAAAGTTTAATGAAAAAATTGATGGAGTCCCTTCAGCAAAAGCCGCATTGGACATTGCGCTCTATGATTTAATGGGGAAAATGACTGGTCAACCAGTTTATCAATTAATTGGTGGAAAAGCACATGAGGAATTACAGGTGCCAAGAGTAATTAGTATTAAGAGTCCAGAGGAAATGGCTCAAGATGCAAGTGAATTTGTTAAATCGGGTTTCCGTAATATTAAAATTAAGGTTGGTACAAATGCTGATTTAGATATTGCTCGTATTCGTGCGGTAAGAGAAGCAATAGGTGATGAGGTGCAACTGCGGGTAGATGCCAATCAAGGTTGGAATAGGATGGAGACACTAAAAGTAATTAGAGAAACTACAACTTGTCATGTAGATTGGTACGAGCAACCAGTAAAAGCACATGATTTAAGAGCGTTAAAAGAAATTAGAGCCCTTTCACCTTGTAGTATTATGGTAGACGAGGGTGTTCATACTATTTATGATTTAGTCGATGTCATAGAAATGCGTGCTGCGGATATGCTAAATATAAAATTGATGAAATCAGGTGGAATCTATCCAGCTCTAGCTCTTGCAAGTCTTGCGGAGGCTGCAGAGATGCCTTGTCAAGTAGGCTCTATGGTTGAATCAGCAATCGGAACAATGGCTGGGGCACACCTAGCCATCAGTAAGTCGATAATCCATACAAACGAGATGGTCGGACCATTAATGTTTGTAAAAGATGTGGCAAATGTTACATACTATAAAGACATCCTGCAGTTAAGCGATAAAGCTGGATTAGGAATAGAAGTTGATGAGCAATATGTGAAAGAAATTACATGTTTCTCCTGTGAAATTAAATAATCAAAAGCTTAACCCTATCAATCATTGGTAGGGTTTTTGCTTATGTGTAGGGTTAGTGAAATAATTTATGGTAAATTAGATAGAGAGAGTATAACACTACATAAACAATCAATGAAGGGAGTTGTGGGATAAGATGACTGAATTATATGGACCCGTCAATGAATTAAAAGGCGTCGGGAAAGAAACAGCAGCCCATCTTGAATCACTAGGAATCAATACAATAGCTGATTTATTATGGACGTTCCCACATCGACATGAAGATTTTCGTTTAAAAGATTTAGCACAAACACCACATAACGAACGGGTTACAGTTGAGTGTAAGGTGGAGCGGGAGCCTACGATTTTATTTTTAGGTCGCAATAAGTCAAGACTCCAAGTAAATGTTTTAGCAGGAAGACATTTAGTGAAAGTCGTATTTTTCAATCAGGGCTATTTAAAGCAAAAGCTTGTAACTGGTTCCATTATTACGGTGACTGGTAAATGGGATCGTGGTAGACAAGTAATCAATGGCACTTCAGTTACATTTGGTCCTAAAACAGATCAAGTTGACTTTGAGCCTGTCTATAGTCTGAAAGGTTTGATCCCCCAAAAAAGATTTCGAAAATATATGCGACAAGTGTTAGACGATTGTGGGGAAGTACTGCCAGAGACCATTCCATATTATTTACAAGAGTCGTATAAGCTTGTTTCAATAAGAGAGGGCTTGGAGGGTATTCATTTTCCACTGGATGCTGAACATGCTAAACAAGCAAGGAGACGCTTTGCCTATGAGGAGCTATTAAATTTCCAATTGCGTATTCAAGCTTTACGGAAAATAAGGAAGGATAGTGAACACGGTACAGTTATTCAATTTAATGTGCATAAGTTACGAGATTTTATCGCTTCCTTACCCTATGAATTAACGAATGCTCAAAAGCGCGTGGTGAATGAAATTTGTAAGGATTTGAAGGAACCACATCGAATGAATCGCTTGCTACAAGGGGATGTAGGTTCAGGTAAAACCGTCGTAGCAGCAATAGGGCTATATGCGGCCGTAACAGCAGGTTTTCAAGGCGCCTTAATGGCACCAACTGAAATATTAGCGGAACAGCACTTAGAGAATTTGAAAGAATGGTTCCAACCATTTGGCGTTCGTGTTGCACTCTTATCCGGATCCACTAAAACAAAAGAGCGACGTGCGATATTAGCTGATCTGGCAAATGGAGATCTTGATATTGTTATTGGTACACATGCACTAATCCAGCCAGATGTTATTTTTCATAAACTTGGCTTTGTCATCACGGATGAACAGCATCGCTTTGGTGTGGAGCAACGACGTATTTTGCGTGATAAAGGGGAGAATCCCGATGTGCTTTTTATGACAGCTACCCCGATACCACGAACATTAGCTATTACTGCATTTGGGGAAATGGACGTATCGATGATTGATGAAATGCCAGCAGGGCGTAAGCAGATTGAAACGCATTGGATGAAGAAAGAACAATTCGGCTCCGTTTTATCTAAGCTAGAATTAGAGTTAGCGGCTGGAAGACAAGCCTATGCGATTTGTCCGCTTATTGAGGAATCCGATAAGCTTGATGTTCAGAATGCTGTGGAAATTTATGAGCAGCTAGCGACTTATTTTAAAGAACGTTATCATGTCGGTTTAATGCATGGGCGTTTATCAGCTGATGAAAAAGATGAGGTTATGCGTGCTTTTAGTGAAGGGACTATTCAAGTTTTAGTTTCTACAACCGTTGTAGAGGTAGGAGTAAATGTACCAAACGCTACCTTTATGATTGTCTATGATGCTGAACGCTTTGGCTTAGCACAGTTGCATCAGCTTCGAGGTCGCGTTGGTCGTGGTGAGCACCAATCATACTGTATCTTACTTGCAGATCCTAAGTCTGATGAGGGGAAAGAACGTATGCAATCGATGACAGAAACAAATGATGGTTTCCGTTTAGCTGAAAAAGATCTTGAATTAAGGGGGCCAGGAGACTTTTTTGGTAGAAAGCAAAGTGGTTTACCTGATTTTAAAGTAGCTGATTTAGTACATGATTATCGTATATTGGAGACCGCTAGAAAAGATGCCTCAGAAATGCTTGAAACAAAAGCGTTTTGGCAGGATGACGACTATCAATACTTGCGTAAAATGCTAGAAGATACTGGTGTTTTACAAGGAGAGCGCTTCGATTAATGTGGGAAGCTTGTTAGCAAAGAAAGAGTGTAAGTACTTGATTTCAAAACAAGTCTTGCATTCTTTTTTTATACTCTATATACTGATATTAGTACCAAGTGCTAATAACAACTCAAAAGGTGGCGAATGAAGTTGAGACGAACGAAAAAAGAGCGACAGCGACTACTATCTGAAACGATAGCTGAAAATCCATTCGTCACAGATGAACAGCTAGCAACACAGTTTCAGGTAAGTGTCCAAACAATTCGTTTAGACCGTATGGAATTATCAATACCAGAATTACGCGAGCGAATTAAAGACGTTGCTTCAAAAAGCTATGAAAATGAAGTGAAATCTCTCCCGATTGATGAGGTCATTGGGGAGATAGTAGATATTGAATTAGATCATCGAGCACTCTCGATTTTTGATGTACAAGAAGAGCATGTTTTTCAGCGTAATGGCATCGCACGTGGGCATCATTTGTTTGCGCAAGCAAATTCATTAGCGGTTGCAGTAATTGATGACGAACTAGCATTAACCGTACATTCCAATATTACGTTTGTGAAACCTGTACGAGCTGGAAATCGTGTTATTACAAAAGCGATTGTTATCGGACGAGATGAACAAACACATCGAACAAAAGTTGAGGTAACATCTACCGTTAATGGTGAAACCGTTTTTGTTGGTGAGTTTGATATGTACCGCACGAAAGGTAAAGGTGAGTAACAATGAAATTAGCGCTTGATGGAATGGGTGGAGACAATGCACCAAAATCAGTTGTTGAAGGTGCACTTTTAGCATTAGAGCAAATTCCAAACTTAGAAATTCAACTATATGGTCATCAAGATAAGCTGGAACCATTTTTAAAACAACATGATCGATTAAAGGTTATACATTGTGAGGAAGTAGTAGAAGGAACTGATGATCCTGCCCGTGCTGTTCGTAGAAAAAAAGATTCTTCAATGGCGCGTATGATGGATGCTGTTGAAGAGGGTAAAGCAGATGCTTGCCTTTCTGCAGGCAATACAGGGGCCCTGATGGCGGGTGGCCTATTTAAAGTAGGTCGCATTGAGGGAATAGCCAGACCAGCATTAGCTACAACGCTACCAACATTAGACGGTAAAGGGTTTTTAATGCTTGATTTAGGGGCGAATGCAGATGCTCGCCCAGAGCATTTAGTGCAATATGCCATTATGGGAGATATTTATGCTAAAAAGGTTGGAGGTTTACAAAAACCTCGAATTGGCTTATTAAATATCGGTACCGAGGATAAAAAAGGGAATGAATTAACAAAAGCTACCTTCGAATTATTGAAGGAAGCAGATTTTAATTTTATTGGAAATGTAGAAGCACGTGATTTACTTGAAGGAGTAGCTGATGTTGTTGTAACAGATGGCTTTACAGGAAATATGGTGTTGAAGTCTATTGAAGGGACAGCAGGTGCTTTATTTTCTATGTTAAAAGAGGCCTTTATGTCTTCAACGAAAACGAAAATTTCAGCAGCGCTCATGAAAAATAATTTACGTGACTTAAAAAATAAAATGGACTATACAGAATATGGTGGCGCAGGATTGTTTGGCTTACAAGCACCTGTTATTAAGGCACATGGATCATCAAATGCAAAAGCGATTTTCAGTGCCATTCGACAAGCCAATACGATGGTAGAGCATACGGTTATTTCGACGATTACCGAGACAGTACGCCACATAGAAATTGATTAAGCAAAGGGGATTATTCAAATGACAAAAATAGCATTTATTTTTCCAGGACAGGGTTCACAAGTAGTTGGAATGGGTCAAGAATTTGTTGAGAATGCTGCAGAAAGTAAAGCATTTTATGATCGCGCAGATCAAGCTCTTCAATTTGAATTATCTAAATTAATGTTAGAAGGTCCAGCAGAAGAGTTAACACTGACATATCATGCACAGCCAGCACTACTTACTACTGGTGTAATGGTGGCTGAAAAGTTACGCGCAGCAGGTATAAAACCACACTACGCAGCGGGCCATTCACTTGGAGAATATGGTGCATTGGTGTTAGCAGGTGTTATGTCATTTGATGATGCCGTGTCAATCGTGCATAAACGAGGTCTTTATATGAATGAAGCTGTGCCAGCAGGACAAGGCGCAATGGCGGCAATTTTAGGAATGGAACTAGAGGCATTGAACGAGGTAACAGAGCAGGTATCAGCATCAGGTGACTCTGTTCAGGTGGCTAATGTGAATTGTCCAGGACAAATTGTTATTTCGGGCACTAAAGAAGGTGTGGATAAAGCAAGCGTTGCTGCTAAAGAAGCTGGAGCAAAACGAGCAATACCTTTAGTTGTAAGTGGTCCCTTCCACTCTGATTTAATGCGTCCATCTTCAGAGAAACTGCAAGCAGCATTGGCAGAGATCTCTTTATCTGCACCTGAAATTCCTGTAATTGGCAATGTGATGGCGAAGGAATTAAAAGATGTAGCAGCAATACAACAAGAGCTAGTTGAACAGGTATACAGTGCTGTTCAATGGGAAGCTTCTATGCGTGAAATGCTTGCGCAAGGTGTTGACGTTTTTATCGAATGTGGACCTGGTAAAGTATTAAGCGGTCTCTTGAAAAAAATTGATCGCTCTGTTGCAGCTTATTGTGTGTATGATGAAGCTTCGTTAGAAGCAGTTTTAGAAGCGTCGAAGGAGTGGTCAATCAATGCGTAAATTAGAAGGAAAAGTAGCCGTTGTAACAGGAGCTTCAAGAGGGATTGGACGTGCTATTGCTTTAAAGCTTGCAGATGAAGGTGCTAAGGTTGTTGTGAACTATAGTGGCTCTCAGGCAAAAGCAGAAGAAGTAGTAGCGATGATTCAAGAAAATGGTGGCGAAGCAATTGCTGTACAAGCTAGCATCTCTCAAACAGAAGAAGTGACAGCATTAATGGATGCTGCTGTGAAAACATACGGCTCCCTTGATATTTTAGTGAATAATGCTGGTATTACAAGAGATAACTTGATCATGCGTATGAAAGAAGACGAATGGGATGATGTATTAAATACAAACCTTAAAGGTGTTTTCCTTTGTACGAAAGCGGTCACACGTCAAATGATGAAGCAACGTGCAGGTCGCATTATTAATATTTCTTCCATCGTTGGTGTAGCAGGTAATGCTGGTCAAGCGAACTATGTTGCGGCTAAAGCAGGTGTAATTGGACTAACGAAAACGACGGCAAAGGAATTAGCTTCTCGTAATATTTTAGTTAATGCTATTGCACCAGGTTTTATCGAAACAGAAATGACAGAACAATTGCCAGAGGATATCAAACAAGGTATGCTAACACAGATTCCTCTTGCGAAACTTGGTCAGCCAGAGGATATTGCAAAAGCAGTAGCTTTCTTAGCATCGGATGACGCAAATTATATGACTGGACAAACGCTTCATATTGATGGCGGTATGGTCATGTAATTTCAATTAGGCATATACGCTGATTTTTTGTATAATCATTTGAGGGGAGGTGAATCATTTGTCTACAGTATTAGAACGCGTAACAAAAGTAATCGTGGACCGTTTAGGTGTGGAAGAAAGCGAAGTAACGCTTGAAGCTTCTTTCCGTGATGATTTAGGTGCTGACTCATTAGACGTAGTTGAGCTTGTAATGGAGCTTGAAGACGAATTCGATATGGAAATTTCTGATGAAGATGCTGAAAAAATCTCAACAGTAGGTACTGCAATCTCATACATCGAAAGTAAATTAAACTAATTTCGTTTAAACTTTATTTAGTGAAAATAGATCACCTCTAATGGTGTAATGGTCATCGTAATCATACAATGGTTTTATGGTAGCTTGAATAAAGTAGAAATTACTTTTTCTGCATTCCTTGTTTGAAGGAACAGATTCAATGAATGAAGATGTATTTAAAGGGGACGAAATGGATCGGTTTTCGATCTATTAACGTCCCTTTTTTATGTTAAAAATCTAATGACCAGTCAGCTTCAAAATGCTCTCTAATGGGAGATGCATGCTGAATTAAGAGGGATTTTCGGAAAAATTTCCAAAACATTGTGTTTAAGCCGAAATACTTTTGCATAAACGCCCTGAAAAAGGTACACTAAAACGGTAGAAACTATTAGGAAGGCAGATTTGTTCAATGGCTATGAAAAGAAAAGGAACTATGCAGAAATCTGGCGTACTTCCTGAAAAAGTACGCAACCAATTTGAGCTGTTACAGCATGAATTAAATATCACATTTATTAATAAAAATTTATTGTACCAAGCATTCACGCATTCATCTTATGTGAATGAGCATCGCCGTAAATTATTTACGGATAATGAGCGTCTTGAATTTTTAGGAGACGCAGTACTTGAACTGTCTGTTTCTAAATATCTTTTTGAGAAATACCCAAATATGAGCGAGGGTGAGTTAACAAAGCTAAGAGCTTCCATTGTATGTGAGCCATCACTAGTGATTTTTGCTAACGAGCTAGGCTTTGGACGCTTTGTATTACTTGGAAAAGGTGAGGAATTAACAGGTGGTCGGGAACGTCCAGCGCTGCTTGCAGATGTCTTTGAGTCATTTGTAGGTGCACTCTATTTAGATCAAGATTTACAAACGGTCGTGTCATTTTTAGAACGAATCGTGTTCCCAAAAGTAGAAGTCGGTGCTTTTTCGCATGTGATGGATTTTAAAAGTCAATTGCAAGAAATGGTACAGCAAACGAATAATGGACTTCTTCATTATGAGATTATCGATGAAAAAGGCCCAGCACATAATCGTACCTTTGTATCAAGCGTATTATTAAATGGACAAGAGCTTGGTATTGGTCGTGGAAAATCAAAAAAAGAAGCCGAGCAGCAAGCTGCACAATGTGCAATGCGGATGATGCGTGAAGAAGCTGCAAAAGAGGAGGCTTAATAGATGTTCCTAAAACGACTAGAAGTGATTGGCTTTAAATCTTTTGCGGAACGCATTGGAATTGATTTTGTACCTGGTGTTACAGCCGTTGTTGGACCAAATGGCAGTGGAAAAAGTAATGTCACAGATGCGATTCGTTGGGTACTTGGGGAGCAATCGGCAAAGTCGTTACGTGGAGCAAAGATGGAAGATGTTATTTTCGCTGGGAGTGACTCTCGTAAGCCACTCAACTTTGCAGAGGTAACACTTATTTTAGATAATACTGACGAGCAACTTGCTTTTTCTTATACAGAAGTCAGTGTAACAAGACGCGTATACCGTTCAGGTGATAGTGAATATTTATTAAATAACCAACAGTGTCGCCTGAAGGATATTACGGACTTGTTTATGGATTCAGGACTTGGGAAAGAGGCATTTTCAATTATATCTCAAGGTCGTGTTGATGAGATTTTAAATAGTCGACCTGATGACCGACGTTCTATTTTTGAAGAGGCTGCTGGCGTTTTAAAGTATAAAATAAGAAAGAAAAAAGCGGAGCATAAGCTTGTTGAGACAGATGAAAATTTGTATCGTGTATTAGACATTCTCCATGAATTAGACAACCGATTAGAGCCACTTGAAATGCAGGCATCTAGTGCAAGAGATTATGTACAAATGTCTTCTGAGCTAAAGGATTTTGATATTGCCATTCTTGTGCATGATTTTAAAAATTGTGCACAATCTTTGCATGCGCTTAAAGAGGAATTTTCGAAGCTTTCTGCAACAGAGTTAGAACAAGCTCAAAGTATTTCAATGATTGATCAAAAGACCGCCAACATACGTAAGCTATTAAAAGATCTAGATGATTATTTGGATGTGTCGCAGGCTGAGCTTGTCAATGCCACTATGGAGGTAGAGCGTTGGGATGGTCGTAAGGCATTAATGGCTGAAAAACGCCAAAATGCATCGAATCAACTATTACAACTGAATACAACATTACAAGAGGCTAAGGCGGAAGTAGAATTACTCCTGGTTCAAGAACAGGAGAAAAAAGAAGTGTTTTCCGAGAAGCAACAAGCCGTATCAGTGTTAAAGCAGAGCATCAAGCAGTTAGAACAATCATTAAATCGATCTGTGACAGAAATCGAGGAAGAAATAGAAAACTATAAAAATCGATATATTGATTCATTAAATGAAGAAGCAACAGTGAAGAATGAATTGAAAAATATCGATCAGCAATTAGCTCAACAAAAGGCAATGGCGGCAAAAATGTCCGATCAAACAGATGAAATTGGACAAGAGCTTATGCAAATCATTGCTGAAAAAGAAAAGCTGGTGGTTGAACATGCCTCGACAACCAATGATTTACAGAAAAAATTAGAGCAACATGAAACCTTACAAATACAGTTGAAAAATGTCAATATTTCCTTTGCTGAAAAGCAGGATATGTTGTACAAAGCGTATCAACACCAACAACAACTAAAGGCTAGAAAAGATACATTAGCTGAACTCGAAGCTGATTTTTCTGGGTTCTTCCAAGGTGTTAAAGAGGTCTTGCTTGCTCGAGATAAAGGTGATTTACAAGGTATTGAGGGTGCTGTAGCAGAGTTAATCCAAGTTGAAGGAAAGTATTCACAAGCGATTGAAACAGCTTTAGGTGCTGCCTCTCAACATATTGTCACAACCAATGAGCGCCATGCGCAACAGGCTATTCACTGGTTAAAACAAAAACGGGCTGGACGTGCTACTTTTTTACCGAAAACAGTCATGAAATCACGCAAAATTAATCCAGGAACTATTCAGCTAGCAACTGAACATCCTGCCTTTGTTCAAATGGCAGATGCACTTGTCACTTTTAATGAAGACAATCGAACAATTGTTGAAAATCTATTAGGGAATGTCATCGTGGCATCAAATTTAGAAGGCGCAAGTCAAATTGCCCGATTATGTGGTTTCCGATACCGAGTTGTCACACTTGAAGGAGATATTGTTAATGCAGGGGGTTCCTTAACAGGTGGTGCACTGAAACAGCAATCCTCACTCTTTACAAGAAAAGCAGAGTTAGATGATTTAATCATTAAGCTAGAATCGTTACAGGCTTCCATTTATAGTGCTGAACAGGCTGTTGCAGCCGAAAAAGAGAAGCTTGCAGTACTGCGAGATCAAGTAGAGCAATTAAAGCTTGAAGGAGAGCAATTACGAAAAGATGAGATGCAACAGTCAAGTCGTATTCGTGAGCTAGAAGTCGTAGAAAAAAGCTTATCGGCTAGAGTAACCTTTGCTTCAACTGAAACAAAAGATGTAAAAACACGTGAGGAAGCATTGTTAACACAAAAGCAAGCAGCAGAGGAGCGCTTAAATACCCTTGCTGTAGAACTTGTCGAAATCAATGAAACTGTCGAACAATTAAGTAAGGTAAAGTTACAGGGGGAGACAGAGAAAGATGTCTTACGAGAACAGCTTGCCGAAAAACGTTCACAGCTAGCGGTTATGCAAGAACAAATGTCACAAGTTCAAATTACGACTGCTGAACTGGCACTGCAATTAAACAAAACACAACAAAAAGTTAAAAATATTTCTCAGGAAATAATGTGGCTTCAATCTGATGAATCGACAAATCCTTTAAGTGATGAAGAGGTCGAGGAACAGGTTGTGACATGGAAAGCAAGAAGAGATGCCTTACAAGAGACTATTTCTGAAAAGAAAGAACAGAAAATAGGACAACAACAAGAACTCTCTACATTAGAAGAACAACTCAAGGAACTACAGCGTATTCATAAAGGATACCTTGAAGCAATTCGTGCCAATGAGTTAAAACGTAATCGTGTAGAATTTGAAATGGATAATTTTATCGAACAACTCGAAGAAAATTATCAGTTAACATTCGAAGAGGCTGAGAAAGAAGCTCTGGCAATAGAAGATGAAGAGTTTGTGCGAAGACGTGTTAAATTGTTAAAAAGATCCATTGAAGAGCTAGGACCTGTTAATTTAAGTGCGATTGAGGAATATGATAGAGTACTAGAACGTCATACTTTCTTAACTGAACAACGAGAGGACTTGCTTGCTGCACAGGAAACATTACATGAAGCAATCAAAGAAATGGATGAAGAAATGACGTTGCGCTTTAGTGAAACGTTTTACGCTATTAGAGAGCAATTTAAACGTGTTTTCCGTGAATTGTTTGGCGGGGGGCAAGCTGATTTGGTTTTAATTGACCCACAAAATTTATTGGAAACAGGCATTGAAATTGTAGCACAGCCTCCAGGGAAAAAATTACAGAATTTAAGTTTACTTTCTGGTGGGGAGCGTGCACTTACGGCCATTGCTTTACTATTCTCCATCTTAAATATTCGACCTGTACCATTTTGTATTCTGGATGAGGTAGAGGCGGCTTTAGATGAGGCGAACGTTGTGCGTTATAGCCAATATTTGAAAAAGTTTAGTCTCGACACACAATTCATTGTAATTACTCATCGTAAAGGAACAATGGAGGGAGCTGATGTCTTGTATGGTATAACAATGCAAGAATCAGGTGTGTCGAAACTTGTATCAGTAAAACTAGAAGATGAACCCGTACTTGCGGAGCAAAGGAGCGAACAAGCATGAGTTTTTTTAAACGTTTAAAAGATAAATTAATGGGTAATCCAGCAGAGGAAGAGAAGCTAGACCCAACAGACAAAGAACAGGAATCCGACCATTTGGAGCCGGAGCTTGAAGAATCAAACGAACCTGTTGCCATTGAGACCGTTGATCTAAAAGTGTCTGAACAAGATGAAGCATCACCTGAAATGGCGATTGTGAAAGAAGCCGAAGTGGAAGCTGAGCCCTCACCTGAAATAGAAGAAGCACAGCTAGATGTTCAAGAGCTAGCAGTAGTAGAGGATGAACCACTGGAAGAGAAAAAGCCTTCTGCTTGGTCAATAACACAAAAATTCAAGGCTGGTCTTGAAAAAACACGTAATTCCTTTACATCAAAAGTGAATGACCTTGTTGCACGCTATCGTAAAGTGGATGAGGATTTCTTTGAAGAATTAGAGGACTTACTATTACAGGCTGATGTTGGATTTGAAACTGTCATGGAACTCATGGATAAACTGCGTTATGAGGTGCAACGTAAAAATATTAAAGATACAAATGGCATCCAAGCAGTGATTTCTGAGAAGCTTGTAGAAATTTATGAGCAAGGTGAAGAAGATTTAATTGAACTAACTATGCAGCCAGATGGTGAACTAACTGTTATTCTATTTGTTGGCGTAAATGGTGTTGGGAAAACAACAACGATAGGTAAGCTAGCGCACCGTTTAAAATCTCAAGGGAAAACGGTTGTATTAGCTGCGGGTGATACGTTCCGTGCAGGTGCTATAGATCAATTGCAAGTATGGGGAGATCGTGTTGGTTGTGAGGTTATTAAACAATCAGAGGGCTCTGACCCAGCGGCAGTCATGTATGATGCGATTCGTGCAGCAAAAAACAGAAAAGCGGATGTGTTGATTTGTGATACAGCTGGACGCTTGCAGAACAAAGTGAACCTAATGAATGAGCTAGAAAAAGTTCATCGTGTTATTTCACGTGAAATTCCAAATGCTCCACATGAAGTATTATTAGCATTAGATGCTACAACTGGCCAAAATGCGCTTGTTCAAGCACAAACATTTAAAGAGGCAACGAATGTGACAGGAATTGTTTTAACAAAGCTAGACGGTACTGCTAAAGGGGGTATTGTTCTTGCTATTCGTAACAAGCTGCACATTCCTGTGAAATTTGTGGGTCTTGGTGAGAAAATGGATGATTTACAGCCATTTGATGCCGAACGATATGTCTATGGACTATTTGCTGATGGTTTGGATAAGGAACTACAAAATAATGATGAGAACAGCTAACAGTGGCTGAATAGTTTTATATTGATTGCCATTTATCTCTTCTCTATTGAGAAAGCTGGATGCTTAGTTTGCTTCAGTTTTTGAACAAAATTGGATAAAGTGACACTGACACGTAATAGATAAAGACGCTCGATTGTGTAGAGGTGAATTGACTTGTTTAAAAGAGTAATACTAGCCAAAGGCAAAAAACGCCTGAAAGCTGCAATTTAGGCTTTTAGACAAGGAGATTACCTTGACACAGACGGGCGCTTTTCGTTATGATACAAATGACTAATAGCGGGAGGAGAAACATTCGATGCTACTTGAAAAAACAACACGCATGAACTTTCTCTTCGACTTTTATCAAGCATTATTAACAGATAAGCAAAGAAGTTATATGGAGCTATACTATTTGGATGATAACTCTCTAGGAGAAATCGCTGAATCGTATGGTGTTTCACGCCAAGCTGTTTATGATAACATTCGTCGAACTGAAGCGATGCTTGAGGAATATGAAGAAAAATTATGTTTACTTGAAAAATTTCAACAACGTACCCAAATGCTGTTACAGCTAACACAGGGGATTACAGAAAAAAGTATGACAGCTGAAGAGCAGCTAGCACTTATTGAGCAGCTGAAAGAATGGGATTAGGAGGCGAAAGCAATGGCTTTTGAAGGATTAGCGGAACGACTCCAAGGAACGATCCAAAAGATTAAAGGCAAAGGAAAAGTATCTGAGCAAGACGTTAAAGAAATGATGCGAGAAGTCCGATTTGCTTTAATCGAGGCGGATGTTAACTTAAAAGTAGTCAAAGAATTCGTGAAAAAGGTAAGTGAACGTGCTGTTGGTGTTGATGTTATGCAAAGTTTAACACCAGGTCAGCAAGTTATTAAAATTGTACAGGATGAACTAACAGAATTAATGGGGGGCGAACAAAGTCCCATTAAGTTTAATACGAAGCCACCCACTGTCATTATGATGGTTGGTCTACAAGGTGCAGGTAAAACGACCACTACAGGTAAATTGGCAAATGTTCTACGAAAAAAATATAATCGTAAACCATTATTAGTTGCCGCTGACGTTTATCGTCCAGCAGCTGTCCAACAATTACAGACATTAGGAAAACAGTTATCACTACCTGTTTTTGCGTTAGGTACTGAGGTATCTCCTGTAGAAATTGCACGTCAGGCAATTGAATTGGCAAAGGAAGAGCATCATGATGTAGTGATTATCGATACAGCTGGTCGACTTCATATCGATGAAGACCTAATGCAAGAGTTAAAGGATATTCGTGCATTAAAAGAGCCAGATGAGGTTTTCCTAGTTGTTGACGCCATGACGGGTCAAGATGCAGTCAATGTAGCAGAAAGCTTTAATGAAGCAATCGGTATTACTGGGGTTGTTTTAACAAAACTTGACGGTGATACGCGTGGTGGTGCTGCATTATCTATCCGTTCTGTGACGCAAAAACCAATTAAATTTGTCGGGATGGGCGAAAAAATGGATGCGCTTGAACCATTCCATCCAGAGCGTATGGCATCTCGTATATTAGGTATGGGCGATGTTCTGTCACTTATCGAGAAGGCTCAGGCAAATGTAGATGAAGCCAAGGCAAAAGAATTAGAAGAAAAGTTTAAATCTCAAACATTCACTTTTGATGATTTTGTCGAGCAATTACAGCAAGTCAAGAAAATGGGCCCTCTTGATGAAATTTTAAAAATGCTACCAGGTGCTAACAAAATCAAAGGCTTAGATAATGTAAAAGTTGATGATAAGCAAATGGGGCGTGTAGAGGCCATTATTTACTCGATGACGCCTGCTGAAAAGACCAACCCAGAAATCATTAATGGTAGCCGTAAAAAGCGTATTGCGAAAGGCTCTGGGACATCTATTCAAGAGGTGAATCGTCTCATTAAACAATTCGATGAAATGAAAAAAATGATGAAGCAAATGACTGGAATGGCAAGTGGTAAAGGGAAGAAAAAAATGAAATTACCAGGCTTTGATTCATTGTTTAAATAATAATTTTTAGGTGTTAAGAAAAAACACTTTACAAACAACCTAAACATTGATAATATACTATCTTGTGTGAAACTTATTCGGAGGTGCTATTAAAATGGCAGTTAAAATTCGCTTAAAACGTATGGGAGCTAAAAAATCTCCTTTCTATCGTATCGTAGTTGCAGACGCACGTTCACCACGTGACGGTCGTCAAATCGAAACAGTTGGTACTTACAACCCACTAACTCAACCAGCTACTGTAAACATTGATGAAGAGAAAGCTCTTAAATGGTTAGCTGACGGTGCAAAACCATCAGATACAGTACGTAACCTGTTCTCAGAACAAGGTATCATGGAAAAATTCCATAACCAAAAATTCAGTAAATAATCGGGGGCGACGTCTTTGAAGCAGCTGATTGAAGCAATCGTTTTACCGTTAGTCGATTATCCAAAAGAAGTTCGTATTGAGACGGATGAAAATGCAAATCGAATTGTTTATAAACTTTTTGTTCATCCAGAGGATAGAGGGAAAGTCATAGGCAAGCAAGGGCGAGTAGCAAAAGCGATTCGTACAATTGTTTATTCAGCGGCAGGTAGTCACCATCAAAAGAAGACCTACGTCGATATATTGGATTAATAGAAAAGATTTTCACGCTCTTGCAACAAGTACTAGTGAGTCCTGATAGGTGTGTTTACATGTCGCTTAGGAGTTCAAAGTGGCCTTTAGTATAAAGCGTAAAATCTGGACGAAAAAGGAGGGAGCTTGTAGGTTCCTTCCTTTTTTTATCTTTTTTTAACATCAGCATATCGCTATGATTTCTGTTTAAGTGGAAATTAAAGCTTAAATAAGGAGTATAGCTAAAGGATATTGCTTATATTATTGTTGACAAGACAAATGAGTCTTAGCTAAAACTACATTCTTCCAAATCACATCTGCAAGAACGGAACCTTTTTTGGATGAGCCAGATGCATTGTGAAGATAAGCATGTTTTTACGAGGTGAAATAGAATGGAATGGTTTAATGTAGGTCGAATTGTCAATACGCACGGTATTCGTGGTGAGGTACGTGTATTATCGACAACAGACTTTGAAGAAGAACGTTTTGCGGTAGGAAATAAGCTTGCTGCCTTTAAAAAAGACGATAAGAAGCCAACCTGGGTAACGATTGACTCTATGCGTCGTCATAAAAACTTTATTTTATTAACTTTTGAAGGCATGAACAATATCAACTTGGTTGAGCCATTTAAAGAAGGCATGCTGAAAGTGACAAAAGATCAAATGACTAATGATCTTCTTGAAGAAAATGAGTTCTTTTTCCATGAAATAATAGGCTGTACAGTTATTTCTGAAGAGGGCGAAACAATCGGTGTTGTAGCAGATATCCTGCAAACAGGGGCAAACGATGTATGGGTAGTGAAAGGGACTAAGAAAGAACACTATATCCCTTATATAGAAGATATCGTGAAAGATATTGATGTTATGGACAAAAAAATAGTCATTCATGTTATGGAAGGCTTATTATGATGAATATTCATGTATTGAGCCTGTTCCCTGATATGTTTTCAGGCGTTTTTGGTGCATCTATTTTAAAGAAGGCCCAAGAAAAGGGAGCTGTAAATTTAGAGGTAACGGATATTCGTACATTTTCAGGGAACAAGCATAATCAAGTTGACGACTATCCATATGGTGGTGGTGCAGGTATGGTATTAAAGCCTGAACCAATGTTTAGTGCAGTAGAGGCTATTACTGCAGGTAAACAGCCACGTATCATATTAATGTGTCCCCAGGGTGAACGATTTACGCAGAAAAAAGCAGAGGAGCTAGCGCAGGAAACAGAGTTAGTGTTCTTATGTGGTCATTATGAAGGCTATGATGAGCGTATACGTCAGCATCTCGTGACAGACGAGATTTCCATTGGCGATTTTGTCTTAACAGGTGGGGAATTAGGCGCTATGACTGTTATTGATAGCGTAGTTAGATTGTTACCTGGAGTCTTAGGACAAGAGGATTCTCATATCCAGGATTCTTTTTCAACGGGTCTCCTTGAGCATCCACATTATACACGTCCTGCGGAGTTCCGTGGCATGAAGGTACCTGATGTTTTATTATCGGGGAATCATGCTAAAATCGAGCAATGGCGAGAGGAACAGTCGCTGAAAAGAACTTTTGAGCGCCGTCCTGACTTACTTGAGCAATACCCATTAACAGACAAGCAAAAATTGTATCTAGAAAAACTAAAAAACAATCGTCAAGATGCTTGATTGCTAAATCTATTTATGATAACATCTAATCTGTACTTCTATGTGGAGTACTGAATTACGGTGTTCCGCTGTGGCATAGATTGCGTGCAAGAGCATCTGTCTAAGGAGAGAAAACAATGTCAAACATTATTGCAGAAATTACAAAATCTCAGCTTCGCTCTGATCTACCAACTTTCCGTCCTGGTGATACTGTTAAGGTACACGTGAAAGTAGTAGAGGGTACTCGTGAACGTATCCAAATTTTCGAAGGTGTAGTAATTAAACGTCGTGGTGGCGGAATTAGCGAAACTTTCACAGTTCGTAAAATTTCTTACGGTGTAGGTGTTGAGCGTACATTCCCTGTACACACACCAAAAATCGCTAACTTAGAAGTTGTACGTCGTGGTAAAGTACGTCGTGCTAAACTTTACTACCTACGTAACCTACGTGGTAAAGCTGCTCGTATTAAAGAAATTCGATAATTATGACTTAAAAGTGAGGGGCTTGTGTTCAAGCCTCTTTTCTTTTTGCTTGTCATCTTTATTCACTATCATCTAAAATGGTGTTAGACAAGGGGGCAATTCTCAATGGAAAAACAAGTGAAAGAAAAAAATGAATTATGGGAATGGACAAAAGCACTATTAATTGCATTTGCGATTGCTGCAGTTATTCGATATTTTTTATTTACACCCATTGCAGTTGATGGAGAGTCCATGATGCCAACCCTTGAAGATGGCGACCGAATGATTGTGAATAAAATTGGTTATAAAATAGGTGAGCCTAAACGTTTTGATATCGTTGTATTTCATGCACCTGAACAAAAAAATTACATAAAGCGTGTAATTGGATTGCCAGGAGATACACTAGAGTATAAGGATGATCAATTGTATATAAATGGTGAGCCAATTGATGAACCCTATTTAGATGCCTATAAAGCACAAATCACAGAGGGAACTTTAACAGAAGATTTCACCTTAAATGATATTGATCTTTCCTTGGATAGCAATACTATTCCTGAGGGGTATATCTTTGTTATGGGAGATAATCGTCGATATAGTAAAGACAGTCGACATATTGGCCTTGTGAACCAAAAAGAAATTATTGGTAATACCAGTCTGATTTTCTGGCCATTTAGTGACATAAAAATTGTAAAGTAATGTATGAAAGGGAGAGCAAATTACTCCCTTTTCTTTTAGTTTAGGAGGTATAGCTGTGACGATACAATGGTTTCCAGGGCATATGGCTAAAGCCCGACGTGAAGTAACTGAAAAATTAAAGCTTGTCGATATTATCTTTGAATTAATAGATGCACGTTTACCGCTATCCTCACGTAATCCGATGATTGACGAAGTCATTAACCAAAAACCTCGTCTTTTGATCTTAAATAAAGCGGATATGGCAGATGAACAAGAAACACGGAAATGGGTAGAGTATTTTGCAAAGCGTGGCCATAAAGCAGTAGCCATTAACTCACTTGAGGGCAAGGGCTTACAGCAAGTCACAAAAGCGGCACAAGAGATTTTAAAAGAAAAATTTGATCGCATGAAAGCAAGAGGAATGAAGCCTAGAGCTATTCGTGCCATGATTGTGGGTATTCCAAACGTGGGAAAATCCACATTGATTAATCGATTAGCGAAAAAAAATATCGCTAAAACGGGCAATACACCAGGTGTGACAAAGGCACAGCAATGGATCAAAGTTGGTAAAGAGCTTGAACTATTGGATACACCAGGTATTTTATGGCCAAAGTTTGAGGATCAAGAAGTAGGCTTTAAATTAGCTTTAACTGGAGCTATTAAGGATACTATTACAAATATGGAAGACCTAGCTGTCTATGGGTTGCGATTCTTATCTAATCATTATCCAAAGCGTATGGATGAGCGTTACGGTCTCGAGTTTATCCATGAGGAGTTAGTGGATACTTTTGACCATATTGGTAAGCTACGTCGTGTATTTGGTCCTGGTGGAGAAATAGATTATGACCAAGTAGCTCAACTAATTGTTCGAGATATCCGAGGATTACAATTAGGTAAACTTACCTTTGATTTTGTGGATGAGCAGTTAGAAAAAGAAACTGAACAATTATAAGTATTTAAAACTGTCACACGTTCTTTTGTGACAGTTTTTCTTTTAGGAATACATTTTTTAACCGATAATGACTATAGAGAGGAAAATAGTTTTCGAGTTAAAGAGACTACATAAGAACTGAACATGCTATAGTTTGAATGAATAGAAGCAAGAAGGAGTACACAATGAAAACCATTAAGGAAATTACAACTGCATTGAAAGCTGCTGAGGAATGGCAAGATTGGATGAAAGAAATTACAGCGGATGAAAGAGCAGGTGTACAAAAGGCATGGCTAACTTGGCAAAAGAGACAAGATAAAAAACATCAATTACTGCAAGAGCATCAAAAAAAAGTTGCATTCGATTTAAGCTATGGGAAAACAGATACATTTATTGCAGGTGTAGATGAAGCAGGACGGGGACCGCTAGCAGGGCCAGTCGTAACGGCAGCAGTAATTTTACCGACAAATTGTGAGGCACTTGTTGGTCTGAACGACTCAAAGCAATTATCGAAGGACAAACGAAATGGCTTTGCAACATTAGTTAAAGAGCATGCCGTAAGCTATTTTATTCATTTTCAATCTGCCCAACAAATTGATGAACTGAATATATATGAAGCAACAAAACAATCTATGAAGGTAAGTGTTGAATCATTGTCGACAAAGCCTGATGTTGTTTTAGTAGATGCTATGACATTACCTATTACAATTCCTCAAGATTCGATTATAAAAGGAGATGCTAAGAGCTTAGCGATAGCAGCTGCATCCATTTTAGCTAAAACAGCACGGGATGAGTATATGGAGCAATTAGACGAGGAATTTCCAATGTATGGATTTGGGCAACATGCGGGGTATGGGACAAAGCAACATTTAAAAGCGTTAGAGGAATTTGGACCGACTATTCACCATCGTAAATCATTTGAACCAATAAAATCTATGTTTTCATAAAGCTAAAAAACGGTAGACAATTACACGAAGGAGTAATTGATGAAAGGAGTATGTATATGACAGCCACATCATTTAATCCAATTCAACTGCAGCAAAATGCAATGACTTCGACAAATCAACCACTTGCTTTAAAACAAGGACAAGTATTTCACGGAACAATTAAGCAATTATATCCAGATCAAATGGCAGAAATCCAAGTAGGTAATCAAAAATTTATAGCTAAACTCGAAGTGCCGTTAAAAGCTGGGGATGCCCATTTCTTTCAGGTAACAGGGACAAATCCACAAACGGAATTGAAAATAGTGACTGGACCGATGGCGCAGGCATCCACACCAAATCAGCAAATTAATCAGTTATTAGAATCCATGAATTTGCCTAAATCACCAGAAATGCAGCAATTATTAGGGCATTTTATGAAAGCACAGCTACCCATTTCTAAAGAACAAATGCTGCAAGCTGAAATGTGGTTAAAGGCATTACCAGAGGGTATATCAAAAGTAGATGCTCTACAAACCATTCAAAAAATGATAGAGCTAAAAATGCCTATGATAAACGATGTGTTTCAAGCATTGATGAGTGGTCAAAAGACATCTGGTATGACTGCTATCATGGATAACTTTGCTCAACTTTTAGCGAAGGATACAACCCTATCTGAGTCATTGAGGCAAAATTTATTGCAACAAGTACAAGCGATTGCCAAGCCCTTTGAAGTAGAAACGGGTAGTGCAGTGCTTGCAAGGCTTTTACAAAGTTTAACGAATAGTGCTGCGACAGTGAATGAAAAAATGCAAGCTTTATCAATGCTAAAAGAGTCGGGGATTCTTCCTCAGCAGGCTACATTGCAAAACTGGTCAAAAATTGAAGCAAAAGCCTTTCAGCCAATACAGCAAGCTGGTCAAGTTATTCAAACCATTCTTGCTACAAAGTCAGAAAATGCTAGTCAACTGGTGGCACAGCTTAAATCATGGACCGAAAGTCAAAATTTATTAACGAATGAGCAAAAACAGCATATCAATCAGCTGGTGGATCGTTTTAATCAGTTACCAGTATCAAAACAAACGCTAGAGGTTTTTGCTAAACAAATGCAGGATCAGTTATTAAAAGCATTTACTCAAAATACAGCTGATCGTTTATTTACACAGGATGCCCATGCACTTTCAGTGAAAGATCATTTGTTATCCCTATTTAAGCAAGAGGCCAATTCGACTTCACAGAATGAGGCACTCATGCGCAATCTAGTGAAAAATAGTATTAATTCTTCGCAACCATTTATACAGCAAGTTGTGACACAAGCAGATGCACAAGTACAAAATTCAATGGATAGTAAGGCGATGGAGCATGCACTTAAAACGGTGTTGAAAAATTTAGGAATTAGCTATGAGGCAACATTAGGAAACAAGTCGGCTGATTTACAAATGATTGCGCATCAGCTAAAGCCACAACTCCATACATTATTGCAGGAAACTAATATACCACCTCAAATGAAGGAAGCGGCAGAGATGCTTATGACGCGTATGAATGGAATGCAGCTATCTTCAGGAGAAAACGGTCATCAACATCAGCTTATCATGCAAGTTCCACTTGAATTTTTTGGAAAGAAGATGGATGCAACCTTACAATGGAATGGTCGCATGAAAGATAATGGCAAAATTGATGCTAACTATGCACGCGTATTATTTTATTTACAAATGGCATCTATGCAAGAAACAGTGATTGATATGCAGGTTCAAAATAGAGTTGTCACAGTAACGGTCTTTAATGAAAATTCGGAAATTCAATCACTTGCTGAGCCGTTGAAGGCTGCTTTAAAAATTGGGTTGGCTGAAAAAAATTATCAACTTTCAGGTGTGTTTATTAAACAATTTGACAAAGGGCAAACGGAAAAAGTAGGTCCTGTAGTAGAACAGCGAGAGGAGCAGAGTGGGGTGGATATCCGCGTATGAGCGAAGAAAAACTTACTCGGAAAGAGGCAATTGCGCTTACGTATAAGCTTGGTCAATTTGATAGTCCCACTGTTGTAGCAAAGGGAAAAGGGAAAATTGCCGAGAACATTTTGGCAAGAGCAAATGAGCATAATGTGCCGATTTATGAGGATCCTAACCTTGTGCAGTTGCTTGGTCAATTAGATTTAAACGAGTCTATTCCTGAAGAATTATATCAGGCAGTAGCAGAAGTTTTCGCATTTATTTATCGTTTGGATCAGCAACATGCGCAAAAATATAGAAAAAATGAATTATTCTGACTATTTTTACAAGCTGTTTTAGTACACAAAATAGAAAAAAGTGTCATAATAAGAGAGAAAATTCGAACTAAAGACAAAGTGTAGACTTTATCAGAATCTTTCGTTAGAATAGTCTATGTTAGTAAAACAATTCTATGCAAATGTTTGATGGGAGGATGTATTATGAATATCCATGAATATCAAGGGAAAGAGATTCTGAGAAAATATGGTGTAGCTGTACCAAACGGAAAAGTTGCTTTTTCCCCTGATGAAGCAGTAAAAGTAGCGAAGGAACTTGGCTCAAACGTAACAGTAGTCAAGGCGCAAATCCATGCAGGTGGACGCGGTAAAGCAGGCGGTGTCAAAATCGCTAAAAACCTTGACGAAGTGCGCACATACGCAAAAGAGTTATTAGGAAAAATTTTAGTGACTCATCAAACAGGTCCAGAAGGAAAAGAAGTAAAACGTTTGTATATTGAAGAGGGTTCTGATATCCAAAAAGAATACTATTTAAGTCTAGTATTAGACCGTGCTACATCTCGTGTAACAATGATGGGATCTGAAGAAGGCGGTATGGATATTGAAGAAGTAGCAGAAACAAATCCGGAAAAAATCTTCAAAGAAGTAGTAGATCCTGTAGTTGGATTAACAAGCTTCCAAGCACGTCGTATGGCGTTTAATATGAACATTCCAGCAAACCTTGTAGGGAAAGCTGTTAAATTAATGTTAGGCTTATATCAAGCATTTATCGACAAAGATGCATCGATTGTAGAAATTAATCCACTTGTTGTAACTGGACAAGGTGAAGTAGTAGCATTAGATGCTAAATTCAATTTTGATGCCAATGCATTATATCGACATAAGGATATTGTCGAATTACGCGATTTTGACGAAGAAGATGCAAAAGAGATCGAAGCTTCAAAATATGACCTAAGCTATATTTCATTAGATGGAAATATTGGCTGTATGGTTAACGGTGCTGGTCTTGCCATGGCAACGATGGATACAATTAGTTATTATGGCGGAAGCCCTGCTAACTTCCTAGATGTAGGGGGCGGTGCAACAGCTGAAAAAGTAACAGAGGCTTTCAAAATTATCCTTTCTGATTCAAACGTAAAAGGCATTTTCGTCAACATCTTTGGTGGAATTATGAAGTGTAACATTATTGCTGAGGGTGTTGTAACGGCTGCTAAAGAGATTGGTTTAGCTGTGCCATTAGTTGTACGTTTAGAAGGTACAAATGTTGAACTTGGAAAAGAAATTTTAAATGCATCTGGTTTAAACATCGTTGCAGCGGATTCAATGGCTGACGGTGCACAAAAAATTGTGGGACTAGTAGGCTAAGGAAGGCAGGGAGAACAATGGCTGTATTTATTAACAAAGATACGAAGGTAATTGTACAAGGGATTACGGGCGAAACAGCTCTATTCCATACGAAGCAAATGCTTGAGTATGGTACTAAAATCGTAGCAGGTGTAACACCAGGTAAAGGTGGACTTGAAATCGAGGGAGTTCCTGTTTTCAATACAGTAGCAGAAGCTGTAGCTGCAACAGGTGCTACAACTTCAGTTATCTATGTACCTGCACCATTTGCGGCAGATGCAATTTTAGAAGCTGTTGATGCTGAATTAGAATTAACAATCTGTATCACAGAGCATATTCCTGTCCTTGATATGGTTAAGGTTAAACGTTATATGGAAGGCAAAAACACTCGCCTAGTAGGTCCAAACTGTCCAGGTGTTATTACAGCTGATGAATGTAAAATTGGTATCATGCCTGGTTATATTCATACAAAAGGCCATGTAGGAGTTGTTTCTCGTTCTGGTACATTAACATATGAAGCAGTACATCAATTAACACAAGCTGGAATTGGTCAAACAACTGCAGTAGGTATTGGTGGAGACCCTGTCAATGGTACAAACTTCATTGATGTACTTGAAGCCTTTAATAACGATCCAGAAACTTACGCAGTTGTTATGATTGGTGAAATCGGTGGTACAGCTGAGGAAGAAGCAGCTGCATGGATTAAAGCAAATATGACAAAACCTGTTGTAGGCTTTATTGGTGGACAAACTGCACCTCCTGGCAAACGTATGGGTCACGCTGGAGCTATCATTTCTGGTGGTAAAGGAACAGCAGCAGAGAAAATTAAAGCAATGAACGAAGCTGGTATTGAAGTTGCAGAAACACCTTCTGTAATTGGTGAAACATTGATTAAAGTAATTAAAGAAAAAGGGCTATACGAAAAGTGTAAAACCCATTAAAATGGAAGATGTAGCCATTACGGCTACATCTTTTTCATTATTTATACACTGTTTATCATACTTCATTCAACAATTACCTACTTACTTATGAAGAAATCAACAATTTTGTGGCAGATTTTATAAATAATAATGCAATGTTGTGTTGAAAATTATCATGCGGTCATTTAATTTCTTCTATTATAAAAGGAGGTTTATTGAATGATTCTCGCAGTAGATACGCAGAGATTACTAGCCTTACATTATGTATACCCATTACCACTTCAGAAACTTCAGCAATTGTTGTCCCCTGTGAATATTTTAAGCTCTTTTGAAGACATTCATTATGACGACATCGCAAAAGTTTTACAAATATCAGCACATAAAGCACATCAACTTTCTCAGCGCTTTCGACAAATTATGACAACGCCACTTGAAGAGGCCTATGCACGGGCTAATATTTTCCCCATCCCGTTTTATCATCCCTATTTCCCGGCGCAATTATTTGAAATATCAAGTCCACCTACTGTATTGTATGTGAAAGGTCAATATTCCCTGTTAACAAATAAAAAACAGATAGCTATTATAGGCTCTAGGAAGGCGACAGCGTATTCAAAAAGAGCGATAGACTTAATTGTCCCGCCACTTATTCAACGTGATTATACGGTTGTTAGTGGGCTTGCAAGAGGTGCAGATACAATGGCACATAGGGCGACTATCGATATGGGCGGTCATACAATAGCGGTGCTTGGACATGGTTTTAATTATCTCTATCCATCAGAAAACCGCATTCTTGCTACACAAATGGCAGAGCACCAGTTATTAATGACAGAATATCCCCCTTATATGAAGCCTGAAAAATGGCATTTCCCAATGCGTAACCGGATCATTAGTGGTTTATCTCGAGCATTAGTTGTGACAGAAGCGGCATTAAAAAGTGGCACGCTTATTACAACAGAGCTTGCATTAGAGCAAGGAAAAGATGTATTTGTGGTACCAGGACCTATAGACGCAACTCAATCAAAAGGGACAAATCAATTGCTTTTTGAAGGAGCAATTCCCATAGTGAATGGTCATCAAATCATTGAAACATTAGACCTCTTTTCTAACAAAAATTGAAAAAAAGTTGCATTATCTTAAAATCTGTTATACATTTTGCAACAGGTAACTTAAAAAATTAGTAATAGACCTCGCTAAGGGGGAGACATAGATGGCGGATTATTTAGTGATTGTAGAATCACCAGCAAAAGCAAAAACAATTGAACGTTATTTAGGAAAGAAATATAAGGTGAAAGCGTCGGTTGGACACGTACGGGATCTTCCACGTAGTCAGATGGGCGTTAGCGCGGAAAATAATTTCGAGCCTAAATATATTACGATACGTGGTAAAGGACCTGTGTTACAGGAATTAAAGTCTGCAGCTAAAAAAGTAAAGAAAGTTTATCTAGCGGCCGATCCAGACCGCGAGGGAGAAGCAATTGCTTGGCACCTTGCGACTGCATTAAATATTGATATTCACTCAGATTGTCGTGTTGTATTTAATGAAATTACTAAAGATGCAATTATAGAGTCTTTTAAAAATCCACGTCCAATTAACATGGACTTAGTAGATGCGCAGCAAACAAGACGTATATTGGATCGACTTGTTGGCTATAACATTAGCCCAATTCTATGGAAAAAGGTGAAAAAAGGTTTATCAGCAGGTCGGGTACAATCTGTAGCACTACGTATGATCATTGATCGTGAAAATGAAATTAAAAACTTCCAACCTGAAGAATATTGGACAATTGAAGGAACGTTTGAAAAAGGAAAAAAATCATTTGATGCCCTTTACTATGGGAATGGTAAAGACAAAATAAAATTAACAAATGAAGCACAAGTAAAGGCAATCTTAAAAGATGTTAAAGGAACAAACTTTGATGTTGTCAATGTAACGAAAAAGGAACGTAAGCGTAATGCTGCACCAGCCTTTACAACATCATCTTTACAGCAAGAAGCAGCACGAAAATTAAATTTCCGTGCTAAAAAGACCATGATGCTAGCTCAGCAATTATACGAAGGTATAGATATTGGAAAAAAAGAGGGGACAGTCGGGCTAATTACTTATATGCGTACTGATTCCACACGTATTTCTGATACGGCAAAAGCAGAAGCGGTTACGTACATTGAGGGCAAATATGGAAAAGAATACATTGCAACAGATATAAAACAAACAAAGAAAGCTTCAAATGCACAGGATGCGCACGAAGCAATACGTCCAACAAGTACAATGCGGACACCGGATGAATTAAAGACGGTACTTAGCCGTGATCAGCTACGCTTATATCGCTTAATTTGGGAGCGCTTTATTGCGAGTCAAATGGCACCAGCAGTACTTGATACTGTAGCTGTAGATCTTCAAAATGGTGATGTTTTATTCCGTGCAAATGGCTCACAAGTTAAATTCGCAGGCTTTATGAAACTATATATTGAAGGTACTGATGATCAAACTGAAGAGACGACAAAACTTTTACCTGAGATGGAAATTGGTGATCAAGTAAAATCGCTTGAAATCGAGCCTAAACAACATTTTACACAGCCACCACCACGTTATTCTGAGGCGCGACTTGTTAAAACAATGGAAGAACTAGGAATTGGGCGCCCGTCCACATATGCACCGACCCTCGATACAATTCAGCGCCGTGGCTATGTTGTATTAGATGCTAAACGCTTTATGCCAACAGAGCTAGGAGAGATCGTACACCAACTCGTACTAGAATTTTTCCCAGATATCATAAACATCGAATTCACCGCACAAATGGAACAAGATTTAGATGATATTGAAGAAGGCAATCGACAATGGAAAAAAGTTGTGGAAGAATTTTATAAGGACTTTGAAGTCCATGTAAAACATGCGGATGAAGCTATGGAAAAGGTTGTCATTAAAGATGAGCCTGCAGGGGAAGACTGTGAGCTTTGTGGATCTCCAATGGTCTTTAAGCTTGGACGATATGGCAAATTTATGGCTTGTTCTAATTTCCCGGATTGTCGAAATACAAAAGCGATTATGAAGCCTATTGGTGTGAAATGCCCTTCCTGTGAAACGGGCGAGATTGTGGAGCGAAAAAGTAAAACAAAGCGTCTATTCTATGGTTGCAATCAGTATCCTGAATGTGAATTTGTCTCATGGGACAAGCCAATTAATAGACCATGTCCAAAATGTAGTGCATTATTAGTAGAGAAAAAGATAAAAAAAGGTGTGCAAATTCAATGTACGAAGTGTGACTATGAAGAAGCACCTACTCAATGATAGGAAGATGGTAAGAAACATGACTGAACAAGTAGTAAATGTAATTGGAGCTGGACTGGCAGGTAGTGAGGCAGCTTGGCAAATTGCTAAGCGGGGTATAAAAGTTAAACTTTATGAAATGCGTCCAGTAAAGCAGACTCCCGCGCACCATACTGATAAATTTGCAGAACTTGTTTGTTCTAACTCATTGCGGGCAAACGGTTTAACAAATGCTGTAGGCGTTATCAAAGAAGAAATGCGTATGTTAGATTCTGTTATCTTAAAGGCAGCAGACCAATGTTCAGTACCAGCTGGAGGGGCCTTAGCAGTAGATCGTCACGAATTTGCAGGGTATGTAACTGATACTGTGAAAAACCATCCACTTGTGGAGGTTATTCATGAAGAAGTCACAGAAATTCCAGAAGGTATTACAGTTATTGCAACAGGACCTTTAACTTCAAAAGCTTTAGCTGAAAAAATTCAAGGTTTAACTGGTTTAGATTATTTATACTTTTACGATGCAGCAGCACCTATTATCGAAAAAGATAGTATTGATATGAATAAAGTTTATTTAAAATCTCGTTATGATAAAGGGGAAGCGGCTTATTTAAACTGTCCTATGACAAAGGAAGAATTCGATCGTTTCCGCCAAGCATTAATCGAAGCTGAAGTTGTACCATTGAAGGAATTTGAAAAAGAAATTTACTTTGAAGGTTGTATGCCAATTGAAGTCATGGCAGCTCGTGGAGAGAAAACTATGTTATTTGGTCCGATGAAGCCAGTAGGTCTTGAGGATCCAAAAACAGGAAAACGTCCATATGCAGTTGTTCAACTTCGTCAAGACGATGCAGCAGGCACGCTTTACAACATTGTAGGCTTCCAAACGCATTTAAAATGGGGGCCACAAAAGGAAGTGCTACAGCTCATTCCTGGGTTAGAGAATGTAGAAATTGTTCGCTATGGCGTCATGCACAGAAACACCTTCATTAATTCACCGAAAGTTTTAGAAAAAACATATCAACTTCGTGAGCAAAAGAATATTTTCTTTGCAGGTCAGATGACTGGTGTAGAAGGCTATGTTGAATCAGCAGGTAGTGGATTAATTGCAGGAATAAATGCAGCTCGTTTAGCATTAGGACAAGAGCCCATTATTTTCCCATTCGAAACGGCATTAGGAAGCATGGCGCGTTATATAACAGAAGCACAGTCTAAAAACTTCCAGCCTATGAATGTAAACTTCGGCATCTTCCCTGACTTACCGCCTGGTCGTCGTTCTAAACCAGAGCGTGCGGAAATGCATGCAACACGCGCAATAAGCACAATTCGAAATTTTGTGAATTCACAAACAATTTAATTGCCAAAAGCCTCTAAAAGTTGTTATACTCTTAGAGGCTTTTTCTTTTTGTAGACAAAATGCTTAATTAGACGTATTTTATTATTTTGTATGGAGTTTTTCTCAAAATATAACTATTTACACTTGCTATATTATGAAGATAGGTTTAGTGTCAATATGTATGTTTATTAATGATAAGAAAAACGATACAAACTTGTAAGAGATGACAAAGAATTGTATATCCGTTATATTACAAGTGTCAGTCATTTAAGAAAATTATTAATAAATTATTGGTGGTGAATCTTTCTGTGTTAGTTTCGTCCCAAGATGCACTCGAACAGTTCATGCTTTACATCCAAGTTGAAAAGAACTTCTCTGTTCATACAGTGCGAGAATATGAATCAGACCTGCTAGATTTTTTAACCTTTTTACAAACGGAGGGAATCGATGATTTAGCAAGTGTTGAATATATACATGCACGTCTTTATGTAACAAAGTTGTACGATGAGAAAAGGGCAAGGGCTTCTATTTCAAGGAAAATTTCTTCGATACGCTCCTTTTTTCGCTTTCTAAATAGACAGTACGGATTAGATGACGGAGCATTTCGTTCGCTTTATCATCCGAAAAAAGAATCACGTTTACCTAATTTTTTCTACGAAGAGGAATTGAAACAGTTATTTGATGCGAATACTGGTGATGATTTGAAATCATTAAGAAATATAGCTATATTAGAGCTGTTATATGCAACAGGTATTCGTGTGAGTGAACTGACTTCAATTCAAGTAGAGGATGTAGATTTTCATTATTCGATTATACGAGTAATGGGCAAAGGTCGAAAAGAACGAATCATTCCATTTGGTCAATTTGCGAGTTTAGCAATGCAGGACTACATAGAGCAAGCTCGTCCACGATTGATGAAAAAAACGAATCATCTGCAGTTGTTTGTTAATATGCGTGGTGGGGAACTTACTCCTAGAGGGGTACGTCATATTTTAAACGAAATGATTGACAAGGCCTCACTCCATACAAAAATTTACCCACACATGCTTCGCCATACTTTTGCTACTCATTTATTGAATAATGGCGCAGATTTGCGGACGGTGCAGGAGTTATTAGGTCACTCACATTTATCTTCTACACAAGTTTACACACATGTAACAAAAGAGCATCTTCGTCAAACATATATGAATGCTCATCCAAGGGCATAATAGAGCTAAGGAGGAAGGCAGATGGGACAAATTCATGCAACAACGATATTTGCGGTTCATCATAACGGAGGCTGTGCCATGGCTGGTGATGGTCAAGTAACATTGGGAAATGCAGTTGTGATGAAGGGTACAGCAAGGAAGGTCAGACGTCTGTTTAATGGGCAGGTCCTCGCTGGTTTTGCAGGTTCAGTTGCTGATGCCTTTACACTTTTTGAAATGTTTGAAGGCAAATTAAATGAGTATAACGGTAATTTACAACGCGCAGCCGTTGAGGTAGCGAAGCAATGGCGTGGTGATAAAATGCTGCGTCAGCTAGAAGCGATGCTACTAGTAATGGATAAAACGACTTTATTACTCGTTTCGGGTACAGGAGAAGTGATTGAACCTGATGATGGCATTTTGGCCATTGGCTCTGGGGGCAATTATGCATTGTCTGCAGGTAGAGCATTAAAAAAATATGCAGGTGAAACAATGACTGCTCGTGAAATTGCTGAAGCGGCATTAGAAACAGCTGCTGAAATCTGTGTATTTACAAATCATAATATTATCGTGGAGGCGCTGAACTAATGACACAAAAAAATTTAACGCCAAGACAAATTACTGAGCATTTAGATCGTTACATTGTTGGGCAGAATGAAGCTAAGCGAGCAGTAGCTATTGCGTTACGAAACCGCTATCGTCGTTCGTTGTTAAATGAAGATATGAAGGCTGAAGTTATTCCGAAAAATATTTTGATGATTGGGCCAACTGGTGTCGGTAAAACAGAAATAGCCAGAAGGATTGCAAAGCTTACCAATGCCCCTTTTGTAAAAGTTGAAGCGACAAAGTTTACCGAAGTAGGCTATGTGGGTAGAGATGTTGAATCAATGGTCCGTGACTTGGTAGAAGCTTCTCACCGTCTAGTTAAAGAAGAAATGATGGAGTCTGTCAAGGAACAAGCAGAACAATTAGCAAATGAAGCAATCGTGAAACTTTTGGTGCCTTCTTTACGTAAAAAACAGGCGATGCAAAATCCGTTTGAAATGCTATTTGGTGGGAAAGAACAACCAACAAATGATGATTCATCAGCAGATGATGGAGAAGTTCGCTCGAAGCGTGCTCAAATTGCAATTGATCTACGCAATGGTAAGTTAGAAAATGAGTGGGTTACTGTAGAGGTAACAGAACAAAATCCATCCATTTTTGATGCGTTACAAGGAACAGGAATGGATATGTCTGCGAATAGTGGTATGCAGGATATGCTATCTAGTTTAATGCCTAAAAAACAGAAAAAACGCCGTGTGCAAGTAAAAGACGCGCGTCGTATTTTAACAATAGAAGAAGCAAATAAGCTGATAGATGCTGATGAAGTAGCACAGGAAGCCATTAATAGAGCTGAGCAAACGGGCATCATTTTTATTGACGAAATCGATAAAATTGCTAGTAAAGAAGGAAATACTTCGGCGAATGTCTCCCGCGAAGGAGTTCAACGTGACATTTTACCAATTGTAGAAGGTTCTACTGTCACTACGAAGTATGGTGCAGTGAAAACAGATTATATGCTGTTTGTTGCTGCTGGGGCATTTCATATGTCAAAACCATCAGACCTAATTCCCGAGTTACAAGGCCGTTTTCCAATTCGGGTAGAGCTTGAAAAATTAACAAAACAGGATTTTGTCCGTATTTTACAAGAACCAGATCAATCATTAATTCTGCAATATAAAGCGCTTTTAGAGACAGAAGGCGTAGAAATTCATTTCACGACAGATGCTATTGAACGAATTGCTGAGATAGCAACTGAAGTGAATCAGGAAACAGACAATATTGGAGCTCGTCGTTTACACACAATATTAGAACGTTTACTGGAAGAACTATCGTTTGAGGCATCTGAGATTGCGCCAGCGAGTATTCCAATCAATGCGGCGTATGTGGATCAAAAACTTGCGGGAATTGTAAAAAACAAAGATTTGTCACAGTTTATACTGTAAGATAAAGCTGATTAGTATCATTCAATAGTAAAAACCTTTAGAATATTTAGTAAATACTCTTCGGATTATTTATAGGAGGAACATATAATGAATTTATTAGAAAAAACACGTAAAATTAACTCGATGCTTCAAGCTTCTGCTGGTAAGCCTGTAAACTTTAAGGAAATGGCAGATACACTAGGAGATATTATTGATAGTAATGTCTATATTTTAAGCCGTAAAGGTAAATTATTAGGTATTTCAATTCACCAACAAATTGAAAATGAACGTATGAAAAAAATGTTTGAAGAGAGACAATTCCCAGAGGAATACACACATAGCTTATTTACGATCTCTGAAACATCTTCAAATTTAGATATTAATAATGAACATACTGCTTTCCCAGTAGAAAATAAAGATTTATTCCAAAATGCTTTAACAACAATTGTACCAATCGTTGGCGGTGGTGAGCGTTTAGGCACTCTAATTCTTGCTCGTTTATCTTCACAATTTGAAGATGATGATCTAATTTTAGCTGAGTATGGTGCAACAGTAGTTGGGATGGAAATTTTACGTGAAAAGTCTGAAGAAATTGAAGAAGAAGCTCGTAGCAAAGCTGTCGTGCAAATGGCTATTAATTCACTTTCGTACAGTGAGTTAGAGGCAATTGAACACATTTTCGAAGAACTTGATGGTAATGAAGGTTTACTAGTTGCTTCTAAAATTGCTGATCGAGTGGGTATTACACGCTCAGTGATCGTAAACGCATTACGTAAACTTGAATCAGCTGGTGTCATTGAATCTCGCTCTTTAGGCATGAAAGGTACTTATATTAAAGTGCTAAACGATAAATTCTTAAATGCTTTAGCAGAAATTAAAATGAAATAAATACTTTTTTTAAGAAGCTAATGAAAGCGTCTATGGTAAACATAGACGCTTCAGACTGTAGACAAAAGCCCTCGAGAAGTTCACTCTCGAGGGCTTTTATCATTTTTCTTCCTATGTCGTCTTGATATTTGGTAATATATTACCAAATCCAACATACTCTTCGAGCATAGTTGCTCTCTTAAGCTACTTGCCACGTCCAAGTAGCCAGTTTCTTTAAATTCATGGCAGCAAAAGTAAGCATCGCCTGCATGGACAATTTTTTTAGACCTCTTAAGGTTGTCCATCGCATACCATGCTTTTCCTTTGCATCGGCAAAGACACGCTCAATCGTTTCTTTGCGCTTTGCATAGATTTGTTTGATGTCATAGGAATGGCGTAAATGTTCTGCTTCCTCCACATACGATTCCCAAATATGACGTTGAATGAGTTTTTGATGATGCTTACTTTCTGTACATTGGGATAGGCTTGGACACTTCGCACAAATCAAAGGATTCGATTTATATTGACGATACCCTTCTTTAGTCGTTGTCGTATACTTCAATAGCTGTCCTTGTGGACAAAGATAACAATTATAGTGCTCATCATATATATACTCATGCTTTCGGAAGAATCCATCTCTCGTTTTAGGACGTGTATAAGGAAGAACAGGCAACATTTGATTCTCTAATAAAAAGTTTGTAATTGCGGGTGTTTTATAGGCTGCATCTGCCGCAACAGCTAATGGTTTTTGAACGTTTTCAATGACTCTTTCCACAAGTGGCTGTAATACATGACTATCGTGCACATTTCCCGGAGTCACAATGGCACCCAAGACAAAGCCCTTTTCATCTGTCGCTGCATGAAAAGAATAAGCAAACTGTTTTGTACGTTCATCCTTCACGTAATATCCACTTTCAGGATCTGTCGTGCTTTCCTTTATTTCTTTCCATTCTTCTTTTTCAAATTTCTCCGGGGAAAAGGGCTTTTTTCCGTGTTCCTCACGATCAATATTTAACTCTAATTGAAGTTTCTCTTCATAAGCCCGTGTTTCTTTTCGCAAAACTTTTTTATCATACTTTCGTTTATTCGCACTCGCTTTCACATGCGTAGAATCGATAAATAAATGGTCTGCATGGAGGAGTCCTTGATGCATAATCTCTTTTAATATACGATAAAATATCTGCTCAAATATATCGGTGTCTTGAAAGCGACGGACATAATTTTTACCAAAGGTAGAGAAATGCGGAACTTCTGTATGGAAGCCAAATCCTAAAAACCAACGATACGCCATATTGGTTTCAATTTCTTTGATGGTTTGACGCATGGACCGTATACCAAAAACGTACTGAATAAACGTCATTTTAAAGAGAACAACAGGATCAATACTAGGGCGTCCTTTAGCAGAGTAGAGGTTTTCTACTAAAGGATAGATAAATGAAAAATCAATAGCCGCCTCTAGTTTTCGTACTAAATGATCTTGGGGAACTAATTGATCAATCGTTAACATTTCTAATTGTTCACGTTCATTGATTTGATTTTTCGTCATCATGGTTAATCACCTCGAAAGTGTACTTTTTATCAATAGATGAATAAGGAATTCTTTATGTAGAAGTTGATTGGAACGAAGGGTGGCGACTCCTGCGGGAAAAGCGGGAAAGTCGAGATCCTGGACTGAGCGAAGCGAGGGAAGCAGCTCGACCCCGCCCGCGGAAAGCGTCCGCCCGTAGTGGAAATCAACGGCTTTACTTTATTTTATTGTAAAAGAAAAAAGACTGTAGGCAAACTCAAAATTCATTGAGTTTGTCTACAGTCTCAAGCGTCTATGGTAAACATAGACCTTTTTATGTTGTTGAAGTAGATAATTTGAAAAAGACCTTTTAGAAAGGTGAGGGGGTGCATTAGGGTTCGTCATCGACCATTCCAGAGGCGTGGACAATGAATCCGTTAGTCGACCATGAGGAAAAGTGACCTTTCAGACTAGCGATCGTAATTTTTGCTTTTAATGTAGAACGGTGGAGTAGAAGGCTAATTGATTCCCTTGTGAGAAAGGGGAGACTTTAAACAGAGCGGTAGTTTTGTACTTTAAACAACACCTGCTTAAGAAGTTTAAACTGAGTGAGAGAGAAGTGTAGTGGCAAGTATGTAGCGTGGAATGAAAGCCTTTTTCATCTTTCGTAAAATGTATTGTTTTTCAAAACTATGATGCTGTCTATGGTAAATATAGACGTTTTTTTGTGTATTTTCGAAATTTTAGGGCACTTATTTTTTAGAGTATTAATACAAAAACATGGATTTCGTTGCTTTTATCCTAAAAATGTTCGATAATTTGTCACGACGATTAGCATATAAAAAATGTTGGTATGTTACTTTGGAATAATGGTGAATAAACTTATGGTCACTCTATAAAAAATACTCCTACAGTGATCGAACTAGTAAAAAGGGACCTTTATTTAAAAGGATTAAAAAAGGCGATTAACCTCATAAAAAGGCATTTTTCACAATAAAATCGTAAACACTGTCGAAATGGTGTAAAATAACTAGATGATTATTAATCTTTACTGAAGCCTAGAGACACAAAGGATGGGGAAGTTTTGTCATGGTTAAGGGGGAGAAAAAATAGGGCGTATAGACTATTAAAAAGTGACAAAAGACAATAGACACTAGGTATCATCTTAATTACAATTGTATTATTGGATAAATTAACAAGTACATAGATTTTAAATAAAATGAGGTGAACAGTTTTGAATTTATTTGGAGGAACTATTAGTAGCCTGGAAAATGGACTTTCCTATGCCACTTTAAATCATAAAACAATCGCAAATAATATCGCGAATGTCGATACACCTAATTATAAGGCGAAAAATGTTAGTTTTAAGGATATGTTGGAAGAGCAGAAGAGCATAGCTATTTCTGCATACCGCACTGATAATAGACATTATGATTTCACGTTTCGACAAGCTACACCAGGTGTCAATATTGTTGAGAACTTGCGATATAGAAACAATGGGAATGCTGTAGATATGGATGCTGAGCAAGCGAAATTAGCAGAGAATCAAATTTATTATAATGCTCTAATCGATCGTGTTAATGGGAAATTAAACACATTGAATACTGTTATTAAAGGAGGTAAGTAATAGATGTCTATTTTTCATGGGATGAATACCACTGCCTCCGCTTTAACAGCGCAGCGTTTACGTATGGATGTTATTTCTTCTAATATGGCTAACATGGATACAACTCGCGCTCGTCAAGTAAATGGGGAATGGGAACCATATCGACGTAAGTCCGTGACGCTGTCAGCAGAAGAAGGACAATTTTCAAATTTTTTGAATATAGCACTAGGTAAAAATGCAAAAAGTGGTGTTGGTAATGGTGTGAAAATTACTCGAATCTCAGAAGATCAAGAAACACCTTTCAAACTTGTATATGACCCAACTCATCCAGATGCAAATGCAGATGGTTATGTAAACATGCCCAACGTCGACCCATTGAAAGAAATGGTTGATTTAATGTCGGCTACTCGTTCTTATGAGGCGAATATAACTGTATTTAATGCGAATAAATCCATGCTTACAAAGGCTTTAGAGATTGGTAAATAAATTTAAGTAGAAAGGAAGATACATACATGGCCATTTCGTCCATTTCGCTAATGACACCTACTCAGGTTGTAAATAACACGAATAAACTGAATGCTACACCTTATGAAGCGCAACAAAGCTTCGCGAACTCGTTAAAAGAAGCAATTGCAAAAGTAAATGATCAACAAATAACTTCTGATAAGTTTACTCAGAAGCTAATTAAAGGTGAAAATGTGGAGTTGCATGAAGTGATGATTGCTTCGCAAAAGGCAAGCATTACCCTAAACGCAACAATTGAAGTTCGCAATAAGGTGATTGAAGCTTACCAAGAAATAATGCGCATGAGTGTTTAATTTTATTGAAAAGATAAGTAACCTCTTTTCAATATAGATTAACAACCACCACTTAGTGTGGCTCATTATGTTCGCAAATTATTGATGGCTAGGTTATTCACTATAACCGGAGGATTCATAATGAATGAACGATTGACAAAAATAAAAAACGACACCAGTCAATTTTGGACAAGTCGAAGTAAAAAGCAAAAAATAGTTATGATTGGCTCCGTGGTAGGTGTAATCGCATTAGCAGCAATTGTGACATTTTTTGCTTCCAAAACTACATATGTTCCACTTTATAAAGATTTATCAACACGGGAAATTGGACAGGTAAAGGAAGCGCTAGATTCCCAAGGTGTGACCTATCAAATTGCTCCAGGTGGAACATCTATTTTAGTGCCAGAAGAGCAAGTTGACTCCTTATTAGTGCAATTAGCTTCAGAGGGATATCCGCAAACAGGTTCAATCGATTACTCATTTGCTAATAGTTCAGGATTTGGTATGACTGATAATGAATTTAACCTATTAAAAAAAGCAGCTACTGAAACTGAAATTGCTAAACTTTTCAAAAATTTGGAAGGCGTAAAAGATGCAAAAGTGATGATTACTGTTCCTGAGGAAGGTGTATTCGTAACGGATGTTCAAGGAGAGGCAACCGCATCTATCGTTTTAAATACTGATCCTGGCTATAAATTTACAGAACAGCAAATAACTACAATGTACAATTTAGTGTCAAAAAGTATTCCGAATTTAAAGACTGAAAATATCGTGATCTCTAACCAATTTTCAGAGTACTTTGATCTGAATGCAGCAACAGCTGATGGTACTTCCACAACAACAGCTGAAGGCCAATTACAAATGAAGAAATTGGTAGAACGAGATCTACAACGTCAAGTGCAAAATATGCTTGGAACGTTGATGGGACAAGATAAAGTAATGGTTTCTGTCACAACGGATATTGATTTCAAGAAAGAAAATCGTGAAGAAAATCTTGTGACACCTGTTGATGAAGAAAATATGGAAGGTATTGCCATAAGTGCTCAGCGAATTACAGAGCAATATTCTGGTACAGGAGCAGCTGCCGCTGCTGGAACACCTGAAGCTGAAACAACTACTGATAACTTCACAACTTATAATGAAGGTACAGCAGGAAATGGTGATTATGAACGTACGGAAGAGACGATTAATAATGACGTGAACCGTATACGTAAGGATATTCAAGAAGCTCCTTATAAAATTCAGGATATTGGGATTCAAGTAATTGTTGAACCACCGACAGCAACTGACGCAGCGTCATTACCAGATGGTGTTCGAGAAGATATTGAGAAAATTTTAAGTACAATTGTACGTACAACAATTTCCAAAGACGTAGCAGCAGAACTTACTCAAGAGCAGATCGATGAAAAAGTGGCGGTATCTGTACAACCATTATACGGTAAGGCAACAGAGGTAGCTGATGAAAAACCAATCATTCCATGGTGGGTTTGGGTTATCGGGGGTATCTTGTTAGCTGTTATCTTATTACTAGCATTCTTCATTATCCGTTCACGTAAACGTGCGAAGGAAGAAGAAGAGTTAAGTATCCTAGAAGAACAAGAAGAATTAATGGTTGATGATATTAATGAAGAAATTGAAACGGAAGCTACAATGCGTCGTAAGCAGCTAGAAAAAATGGCCAAAGAAAAGCCAGACGATTTTGCAAAGTTACTGCGTAGTTGGATTGCTGAAGACTAACTAGGAGGTTCGGCTGTGTCCAAGAAAGATAAAGAATTAACCGGAAAACAAAAGGCCGCTCTCTTGTTAATTTCATTAGGGCCTGAAGTTTCAGCTTCTGTCTATAAGCATTTAACAGAGGAAGAAATTGAACGTTTAACATTAGAAATTTCAAGTGTTAAAAAAGTAGAATCAAATGTAAAAGAAGAAATTATTGAAGAATTTCACAATATTGCTCTCGCGCAGGACTATATCACACAAGGTGGTATTGGCTATGCAAAAACAGTATTAGAAAAAGCACTTGGCGTAGAACAAGCACAAACAATCATCAATCGACTAACATCTTCTTTACAAGTACGGCCGTTTGATTTTGCTAGAAGAGCTGATCCATCGCAAATTTTTAACTTTATCCAAAATGAACATCCTCAAACAATTGCCCTAATCCTCTCTTATTTAGAGGCAGGGCAAGCAGGGGTTATTTTATCTTCTTTACCACAGGAAGTACAAGCTGACATTGCTAAACGTATAGCGGTCATGGAATCGACTTCACCAGAAGTGATTAGCGAAATTGAATCTGTGTTAGAGCGTAAATTATCATCAACCGTTACGCAGGATTATACAGAAACTGGTGGTATTGATGCAGTCGTTGAAGTTTTAAATGGAGTAGATCGACAAACAGAAAAAACGATACTCGATGCACTGGAAATACAAGACCCAGAACTTGCAGAGGAAATCAAGAAACGTATGTTTGTGTTCGAGGATATTGTTACACTCGACAATCGTTCCATTCAGCGTGTTATTCGTGATTGTGAAAACGAAGACTTACTGCTTTCAATGAAGGTATCAAGTGAAGAGGTAAAAGATATTATATTCCGTAATATGTCACAACGTATGGCTGAAACATTTAAAGAAGAAATGGAAATTATGGGACCTGTACGTTTACGTGACGTAGAGGAGGCACAATCTCGTATTGTTGCTGTTATTCGTCGTCTAGAGGATGCTGGAGAGATTATTATTGCTCGTGGTGGAGGAGATGACGTCATTGTCTAGAATCATCCGTTCTATTTACACTAAGTCTGATAGCGATAATGTCAAAGAAATACAGATTCGTGATATGTTTGAAGTGGTGGAAGAATATCAAGAAGAAGGACCTCCTCAGCATCAATTAACGTTGGATGAAGTCGTGGCAGAGCGAGATCGTTTACTTACTGAAGCAAGAACTGCTTTGCAAGCTGAACGAGAGATGTTTGAACAGGAAAAGCATAGACACTTTCAAGAAATTGAACATTTAAAGCTAAGTTGGGAGGAAGAGAGACCCAATCGTGTTCAAGAAGCTTATGATGAGGGATTTGGACAAGGCTATGAAGATGGCGTGAATAAGGCCACTGAAGCAATGGCTCAGTCACTTCAAACAGCGAACGAAATAATGATGTTAGCGAAAGAAAATGCTCAAAAATATATTGAGGATCAAGAAGCGGTAATTTTAGAGTTAGGTTTAACTGCTGCAGAAAGAATTATTGGTACTTCGTTAGAACAGGATAACGAACTATTTGTATCGATTGTGCGTAGAGGGCTGAAAGAAGCAAGAGAAATGAAGGAAATTAAAATTTATGTTTCGCCAGCTTATTATGCTTTAATTACGACCAACCGAGATGAATTAGCAGAAATGTTCCCAATAGACGTACCATTTATGATTTTTGTAAATGAAGATTTAGATAATGAGACAGATTGCTATATTGAAACAAATCATGGGCGAATTATGGTTAGTATCGATGAGCAATTAAATGCACTTAGATTAAAGTTACATGAAATATTAGAGAGTAAGGAATGATCTTGATGAAAGCGGCTCAATTAATTGAACAAATTCCGCATATCCCAACTTTTAAAAAGTTTGGTAGGGTTACTAGAGTTGTTGGCTTAATGATTGAGTCGCAAGGTCCAGATAGTTCTATAGGTGATGTCTGTAAAATTCATGTTGAAACTGTAAATCACGGTCACCAGATTATTTTAGCAGAGGTCGTTGGTTTTAAAGATGAAATAGTCGTCTTGATGCCTTTTACCTCCTTACGTGAAATATCTATTGGCTGCCTTGTCGAAGGGACGGGAGCCCCACTGGAAGTAAAAGTGGGTCCTGAGTTAATCGGCAAAGTATTGGATTCTATGGGGAATCCAATTGATGGCACTCTATTACCTAAAGGTCTCATGACAGTCCCTACAGAGCAAGATCCACCAAACCCACTAACTCGTCCACCAATTAATGAAAGGCTTGAAGTGGGAGTTAAGGCTATTGACGGTATGCTAACAGTTGGAAATGGACAACGTGTTGGTATTTTCGCCGGTTCTGGGGTAGGTAAAAGTACTTTACTGGGTATGATCGCAAGAAATACACAAGCAGATTTGAATGTCATTGCGCTAATAGGCGAGCGTGGTCGTGAGGTTCGGGAATTCATCGAACGTGATTTGGGTGCTGAAGGTTTAAGTCGATCGATTGTTGTTGCAGCCACATCCGATCAACCAGCATTAATGCGGATTAAAGGGGCATTTACAGCAACAGCAATCGCCGAATATTTTAGAAATCGAGGCTTAAATGTCATGCTGATGATGGATTCCGTGACACGTGTGGCTATGGCACAACGTGAAATTGGACTTGCGACAGGAGAACCACCAGCACAAAAAGGTTATACGCCTTCGGTTTTTGCGATATTGCCTAAATTACTAGAACGTACAGGCACCAATGAAAAGGGTTCTATAACAGCATTCTATACTGTTTTAGTAGATGGTGACGATATGAATGAACCCATTGCGGATACTGTGCGAGGGATATTAGATGGTCATATTGTATTGGATCGAAATCTTGCCAACAAAGGGCAATATCCAGCCATAAACGTCTTGAAAAGTGTGAGTCGTTTGATGAATCATGTTGCAGAGCCAACTCATAAGAAAGCTGCTGAGCGATTAAGAGAACTCTATTATACTTACGACAAATCAGAGGATTTGATCAATATTGGTGCTTATAAAAGAGGAACCTCTAAAGAGATTGATGAAGCAATTCATTATGAACCGCTCATTACTGCTTATCTTAAACAGGGTTACTTAGATAAAGTGACACTTGAAGAAAGTGTCAATGAGTTAATAACATTATCGAACGGTGGTGCGAAATAGATGGTCAGTTATGTGTATCGTTTTGAAAAAGTGTTAACTATTCGCGAGCAAGAAAAAAACGAAACCGAAATGGCTTATAAGGAATCTGTCCGTTCTTTTGAAGAAATAGCAACGAAATTATATGACTTGCTAAAAAAGAAAGAAGATTTAATTACATTTCAGCAGGAGCGTTTAATGGTTGGTTCATCCATAGATGAAATTCATCATTATAGTCGTTTTATTGATAGTCTCGAAAAAACAATTGCAGATGTACAACAGAAAGTGATACAAGCTCGTGCTAAGATGAATTGGCACGAAGAAAAACTATTAGAAAAAAACTTGGAAGTACGTAAATTTGAAAAAATGAGAGAAAAGGATTTTAAGCATTTCCAACAAGAGCAAGATCGTATAGAAAGCCTTTTTTTAGATGAAATTTCATTACAAACGTATAACAAGAAAGAAATCAGGTGATTTCATGGCAAAGAAAGACAATCGATTAGCAACAGAGTTAGTAGAAGAGCAACCAAAGAAAAAATCTGGGGGCTTTCTTAAGTTTTTTACTTGGATTGTACTGCCGATTATGTTTGTAGTAGCGGTTTTGCTTGTTGTGGCAACTTTAATGAATACAAATGTCTTTGATTTAGGAAAAAAGGCAATAGGTAGTTTACCTTTTATCCCCTCAGAAGAACAACAAGCAAAGGATGCTGTCGTTAATAACGACTCTAAAATAGTGAGTTTACAGGCAGAGGTACAAGAAAAAGAAGCCGAGATTACTCAGCTTCAAAAAAAATTAGATTCAACAATTACTGAAAAAGAGAAGCTGCTGACAGAAAAGGAACAGCTTCAATTTGAAATTGAAAAATTAAATCGTGAACAAGATGATGTGAAGCGTGACTTTAACGATATTTTATCAACATTTGATAAGATGTCGCCGAAAGCTGCTGCACCTGTGTTAATCAATATGAGTGATACAGAAGCACTACGGATTTTAACGAATTTAAAGCCAGATAAATTAGCAGCTATTTTAGAGAAAATGGATGCAAAAGATGCAGCAAAATATACGGAGCTTATGGCTAAACAGTAGGATAATTGAAAGGAGGTGAAAAATAGTGGATGTAGCAATGATGCAAATGATTAATAAAACAGTACCTACTAAAACTGCAGCAACAAAGTCAACAACAATTGGAAACGCTGAAGGAAAAATAGACAGTACACCGAAGAAAGAAAATTTATCAAATTTTGGTTCTGTTTTTGGGCAAGTATTAACTTCTTCAACTCAAACAACCCAATCATCAAAAACAACATCATCAAATGAACTTGCGGATTTACAAGCGTTATTAAATGCTGACTCAATGGAGGAAGTACTAGATTTACTAGGGATTTCTCACGATGATGGCTTATTAATGCTTCAACTTGGAGAAGACGGTAAGGCAGTGGCACTGGATGAAATGCTTCATTTAGAAAATATTTTAAATGCTTTAGGGATTGATGAAGAGCAGCTTCAAAAAATAGTCCACCAGTTACTAGGAGAAGAAAAAGAAGCAAGTGATGTTTGGGAGCTCTTAACATTAGTAGATGCTCAAGCACCTGTACTACAGGCGAATATAAGCACGGCTTTACAAGGCGAAGGTCAAGTGACACCAAAAGAGGCAACACAACTTCTCCAAGTGTTGAAATTAGCGCAATTAGTAGGGCAAAAGACAGACTTAACAGCATCCCAAGAAAATCTGTTAACGACTGTGAAGAGCCTATTAACGTCATTACAAACGCAGGTAGGAACTTTGCAGGTAACAACAACTAAAACACCTGTTACATTGCCATTACAAGGCTTCCAGCAAGTTGTTCAGCAAGTCCAAATGATGAAACAAAGTGAAACAACTACAAATGACATGGTTACGCCACAAACTGTACAAACGAAATCAGACACATTCCATGTAACATTACCAACGGCTAAGCCTGCTCAATCAGAAGCTTTACTAAAAGAAATGCAAGCCATTATCAATCGAGCGCAGATTTCGAATGCTCAAGGTATTACACGTTTAACCATAAAATTGTATCCAGAAAATCTAGGGACGGTTCGTATTGAACTTGTACAAAATGATGGTGTCCTTACAGCACGTTTACTGGCTTCTACAGCTCATGGACGTGAATTGCTTGATAGTCAAGCACACCAGCTAAAACAGGCATTTGCTCAGCAAAATATACAAGTAGATCGCCTTGATATTGCACAATCATTACAAGATGCCGATCGTCAACAACGTGATCAAAGCTTCTTCAATAATTTCTTTAAACAACAACAGGACGAAGAACAGGATCAAAAAAGTGATGACGAAGATGAAGGAATGTCCTTTAGTGACTATTTAATAAGTGAGGAGGTGTAACAATGGCAGATACTACTACGAAAGTGACAAATCCGGCTATAACTGATGATTTTTATTACTCAAATTATCAGAAGCCAGTGAAACAAACAGGCAATAGTGAGCTTGGTAAGGATGCCTTTCTACAATTGTTAATTACACAATTACAGCATCAGGACCCAACAAATCCAATGGATGATCGAGAATTTATTTCTCAAATGGCGCAGTTCTCTTCTTTAGAGCAAATGCAAAATATGACAAAGGCAATGGAATCTTTACTAGCATCTCAGCAACAAACACAGATGATGAGTTATACAACTTTTATTGGCAAAGAAGTCAAATGGCATGAGATTACAGAGGAGAAAGATGAAAAAGGTAATCCTGTGGTTAATGAAGGAACAGGCGTTATCGAATCCCTTAAATTTGTAGATGGAAATGTTGTTTTCAAATTAACTGATGGGAAAGAGATTGCTCCTGGTAATATATCTGGTATTTTAGGTGGAGCTAGCGACTCTAGTTCAAATGGCAATAATAATGTACCTGAATCTCCATTAGTGAAAGCTAGCCAATTGATTGGTAAAAATGTAACGTATAAAGACGGTGACCAAGAACTAAAAGGACGAATCGTCTCTGTTTCCAATAAAGATGGGGTCATTAATTATGTACTAGATAATGATAAAAGACTAACAGATAAAGATTTTACAGTGATTAGCGAATAAAGGTGGAGAAAAGTGATGGATAAATTTTCAATTCATCGTGTACCCTTGCATCCATCTATTCGCTCAACACAGCCTAAGCCAATCAATACACAACAATCGTTTAAGGCTCATTTACAGGAAGCTTCTAAACAAGAGCTAAAGGTGAGCAAGCATGCGAATGAACGTATTATTGAGCGTAAAATTAATATCACTGAACAAGAATGGCAGGTTGTATCGGATAAGGTATTTGAAGCACACTCAAAAGGTGTCAAACAACCATTAGTCTTGATGGATCAAGCAGCTTTAATTGTCAGTGCTAAAAATGCTACTGTCATTACAGCAATGGATCGCACGGAAGCAAAACAGCAGTTATTTACAAATATTGATGGCACGATTGTGCTTTAAAGGCTGGACCTTCTTACGTAAGGAAGCCTTGGTGATGCTGATTGATAGAAGCTCACCTATATAAAACGAAGGGAGAACGAAAACATATGTTACGTTCTATGTATTCAGGTATTTCAGGTCTTAAAAACTTCCAAACAAAGCTAGATGTGATTGGTAATAATATTGCCAACGTGAACACTTATGGCTTTAAAAAAGGTCGAGTAATATTCAAAGATTTAATGTCGCAAACATCAGCTGGTGCTTCTGCTCCTTCAGGTACTATAGGAGGTATTAACCCTAAACAAGTTGGGTTAGGGGCAGAACTTGCATCTATCGATACTATTCACAATCCAGGATCGCGACAATATACTGGACGCGGACTAGATTTAGCTATAGAGGGGGAAGGTTTCTTCATAGTAGGTGATTTAGTATCAGGAACTGGTGAAGGAACAGGTGAAACGCCATTTACAAATACTCTCTATACACGTGCAGGGAATTTTTATATGGATGAACAAGGTTTTCTAGTTAATGCAGATGGTAAATATCTAATGGGGTCTGCAGCTGCTAACTCTGAAAATTTAGATTCAATGTCTACTGACTTCGATGCACCAGCGGAATTGGATGAAGTAACAAGTGAGAATTTAAATGTTGATGGCACTTGGGGTTTACCAACAGCAGCCACAGAAAACAGTGGAGAATGGGGACGTATCCGTATTCCAACTGATGCAAAATCGATGAGTATTGCACCAGACGGTCAAGTTACTTTTGTTGATGCAAATGGAGACTTGAAATGGGGTGGTCAATTGGTAATGGCTAAATTCTCCAACGCAGGTGGTCTTGAGAAAGTTGGCGGTAATTACTATACAGTTTCAGCAAACTCTGGAGAACCTTATTTACAAGCAGGTGGTCAAGCAGGTTTAGGTAAACCGATAGCAGGTTCACTTGAAATGTCGAACGTAGACCTGTCTGAAGAGTTTACTGAGATGATTGTGGCACAACGTGGTTTCCAAGCAAATACGCGTATCATCACAACATCTGATGAAATATTACAAGAGCTAGTAAACTTAAAACGATAATAATATAGTCCTTTCAAAACGGACGTTTTAACAAACATATTTTCATATGAGGGAGGGTCGGGCCGGCTCTCATGCTAGACCCGGCCCTAATTCATGATTGAACTAACACGTCTAAATGGCAAAGCATTTACATTAAATGCTTTATACATAGAAACAGTCGAATCATTTCCCGATACGACTATTACATTAACAACTGGAACAAAATTAATTGTTTTAGAGAGTGAAGATGAGGTGCGACAAAAGGTAACTGCCTTTTATAACAATATACAAATACTATCCAACCCGCATCTACGAGGTGAAGAAGATGAAGAATAATAAAATGCTAACAATGATTATTATTTTACTAGTAGCAGTCATTCTGATTGGGGTTATTTTGTTTGTATTGCTTACGCAATTTAATAAACCCACAGGAGCTGTTGAGCCGTCCATTGATGAGATTGTAGAGGCTACAGTGGAGATACCAGAGATCACGACAAATCTAGCAGATAAAAGAGTTGTTCGCTTGTCATTGAAAATTCAAACGACAAGCAAAGATGCTGCTGCAGAATTAACAAAGCGCGTTTTCCAAGTGCAAAACATCGCCATTCAAGAGCTTTCTGAAATGGAGCAAAAGGACTTAGAAGGTAAGCAAGGGAAACAAATTTTCCAAAAATCATTAAAAACAAGATTAAATGAGTTGATGCAAGAGGGAGAAGTTCAGGAAGTATATTTTACCTCCTTCATTACTCAATAAAACAGAAACTGCTTGAATTGGAGGTGGGCAAATGGCAGGAGATGTGTTATCTCAATCCGAGATAGATGCGCTGCTTTCCGCTATATCGACAGGGGAAATGTCAGCGGATGACATAAAAAAAGAGGACGAGGGACGTAAGGTTAAAGTTTATGATTTTAAACGAGCACTTCGCTTCTCAAAAGATCAAATCCGAAGTTTGACCCGAATACATGAAAATTTCGCACGACTATTGACAACCTTTTTCTCTGCACAGCTTAGAAGCTATGTACAAATTACGGTTGCATCAGTAGACCAAATACCATTTGAAGAGTTTGTTCGTTCCATTCCAAATATGACACTCATTAATGTATTTGAAGTGCCACCATTAGATGGTAATATATTGATGGAAATTAATCCGAACATTGCCTATTCGATGTTAGATCGCCTAATGGGCGGTAGTGGGGCAAGTCATAGTAATGTAGATAACCTAACGGAAATTGAAACAAAAATTATGACAAACCTTTTTGAACGCTCATTCGACAATTTACGCGAAGCATGGGAAAATGTTGCGGAAATTGATCCAATATTAGTGGAACTTGAAGTAAATCCACAATTTTTACAAATGATTTCACCTAATGAAACGGTTGTCGTTATTTCGTTAAATACGATAATTGGTGAGACAAGCGGTATGATTAATATTTGTATTCCGCATGTTGTATTGGAGCCAATTGTTCCAAATCTTTCGGTTCGCTATTGGATGCAAACCAATACGAAAGAGATGTCACCAGAGCAAACAAAAATGCTTGAAACACGTGTGAAACAAGCCCAATTACCACTCTCAGTTGAATTAGGATTAACGGACATCACCATTGAAGATTTCCTAACAATGCAAGTTGGAGATGTCATACAGTTAGATCAAAAAATTGAAGCGCCATTACTACTAAAAGTAGGTACATTGCCGAAGTTCACTGTTCAACCAGGTAAAAAGGGCAAAAAATTAGCAATCCAGATTATCGACCCTTTGAAAGGAGGAGACGAAGATGAGTGATGAAATGCTCTCCCAAGAAGAAATTGAAGCGCTATTAAGGGGCGAGACGTTGGGAGATAAAAACAACGACACTGATGCTTCAACAAATGAAGAAATAAATGAGATACGAGTGGAGGATTACCTTGATTCGTTTGCACAAGATGCATTAGGAGAGGTAGGCAATATATCCTTTGGTAGCTCTGCCACAGCTCTTTCAGCGTTATTGGGTCAAAAAGTAGATATTACAACTCCAAGTATTTCAATGATTAATCGTAATAAATTAGAAGAGGAATTTCCTCATCCATATGTAGCTGTACAAGTTGAATATACAATTGGTTTGACAGGTATGAATTTACTTGTAATTAAACAATCTGATGCGGCAATTATCGCAGATTTAATGCTAGGTGGCGATGGATTAAATCCGAAACCAGACTTAGGTGAAATTCAGCTAAGTGCTGTTCAAGAGGCTATGAATCAAATGATGGGCTCAGCTGCTACATCTATGTCGACAGTCTTCAACAAAAAAGTAGATATTTCTCCACCGACAATTGATTTAATGAACATCTCGCAAGATGAAGGTCGAGAAAATATTCCAGAAGACGATTTGCTGGTGAAAGTTTCATTTAGATTAAGAATTGGTAATTTAATTGATTCGAATTTAATGCAATTATTACCGCTTAAATTTAGTCAAAATATTGTAAAATCATTATTAGGTGAAACAGGAGTGTTTGAGGAACCTGTGGCAGCAACTATTGCACCTGAGGCTCCACCAGTTACACCACCGCCTGTTCAACAGCAAATACCTGTAGCACCACCATCTGAACAACCAGTTTATCAACAGCAGTCAGCACAGATGCAGCAACCGATTTATCAGGAGCCACAACAATTTGCACAACCGGCAAGACCTGCACAACCTGTAAATGTGCAACAAGCACAGTTTGCTAGCTTCGATTCAAATGTAATCTCTCAATCTGAAGCTAGAAATTTAAATATGCTACTTGATATTCCATTGCAAGTTACTGTAGAGTTAGGACGTACGAAACGTTCTGTTAAAGAGATTTTAGAACTATCAAGTGGTTCAATTATTGAACTGGATAAATTAGCAGGAGAACCGGTTGATATTTTAGTCAATAGTCGTTTAATTGCTAAAGGGGAAGTCGTTGTTATTGACGAAAACTTTGGTGTCCGTATTACAGATGTTTTAAGTCAAGCAGAGCGTTTAAATAATTTAAGATAGTTTCAATTGGAGGAGTTAACCATGTCTAAAAGAATTTTGATTGTAGACGACGCTGCATTTATGCGCATGATGATCAAGGATATTTTATCAAAAAATGGATTTGAAGTTGTTGGAGAGGCAGCGGATGGTTTACAAGCTGTCGAAAAGTACAATGAACTAAAACCAGATTTAGTAACAATGGATATCACAATGCCAGAGATGGACGGTATTGCAGCTCTTAAAGCAATTAAGGGAACAGATCCAAGTGCAACTGTAATCATGTGTTCAGCAATGGGGCAACAAGCAATGGTAATCGATGCGATTCAAGCTGGTGCGAAAGACTTTATCGTAAAACCTTTCCAAGCAGATCGTGTAATTGAAGCGATTCAAAAAGCGCTAGGATGATTGCATGAAAATGTTAAAATCATTTCGTTTAACGATGATTTTCGCATTTCTTGTATCCTTCCTGTTTTTGTACCCGACACCGACTTCTGTCTATGCAGACGCTGATACAAATAGTGTCACGGATTGCATTAAAGACCCAGAAGCTTGTAATGGAGATACGACTGATCCAGCTGCTAAACAAGAAACAACTGTAACAGCAGCTGGAGATATATCTGCATGGGAATACATAAAAATGGTTTTGGCGCTTATTTTTGTTGTAGCTTTATTTTATGGATTGATGAAGTTTTTAAATAAACGAAATTTAAACTTCCAACGTAATCAAATGGTACAAAATTTAGGCGGTTTATCGTTAGGTGCGCAAAAGTCAGTTCAGCTTTTACAGGTAGGTAAAACATTGTATTTAGTTGGGGTCGGAGAAGACGTTCAGCTCTTACGAGAAATTACAGACCCTGAAGAAGTTGAAGCTCTATTAGCCCTATATAACGAAAGGCAAGAATTTGCAGCAACATCACCGTATATTGCAGAAGTATTTTCTAAGTTTAAGAGAAAAGATAGCGCGAAGGTGCAAAATGAGCAGCAAAAGCAAGATTCCTTTGGCAATCTATTCGAAAAAAAGCTATCCGAAATAAAACAGGAGCGTAGTGATGAGATAGAGAGATGGAAGCAGAAGGAGAAGGATGGTAAATGAATGATTTAATCAATATTTTTTCCAACAGCGATCCAACGAATGTCTCTACATCTGTAAAGCTCTTACTTTTACTAACAGTATTATCACTTGCACCAAGTATTTTAATTTTAATGACATCCTTTGCTCGTATAGTCATAGTCTTATCCTTTGTGCGTACAGCATTGGCAACACAGCAAATGCCCCCAAATCAAGTAATCATTGGGCTGGCGCTATTTTTAACATTTTTTATCATGGCACCAACCTTTCAAGAGGTCAATAAAGAGGCATTACAACCATTGTTTGCTGAAGAAATAGGTATAGAAGAAGCCTATGACCGTGCTAGTGTGCCATTTAAAGAGTTTATGAGTAAACATACTAGGCAAAAAGATCTTGATTTGTTTTTAACATATAATCAAGCAGACAAACCAGCATCAGTGGAGGAAATCCCACTGACTATGCTTGTACCTGCCTTTGCTTTAAGTGAAATTAAAACAGCATTTCAAATTGGTTTTATGATTTTTATTCCATTCCTTGTGATTGATATGATTGTCGCGAGTACATTAATGTCGATGGGGATGATGATGTTACCGCCAGTAATGATTTCATTGCCATTTAAAATATTATTATTTGTACTGGTTGATGGCTGGTATCTCGTTATGAAATCGTTACTACAAAGTTTTTAGGGGATGATACAGTATGACAGGTGAGTTGGTTATTTCCATTGCAGAGCGTGCTATAATGATTATCCTTCTAACAAGCGGTCCGCTACTATTAGTTGCTTTAATCTCGGGTTTAGCGGTAAGTATCTTTCAAGCCACAACTTCGATACAAGAGCAAACGTTAGCATTTGTACCAAAAATTATTGCTGTCTTAGTGGCCATCGTATTCTTTGGCCCTTGGATGCTATCTCAAGTTACAAGCTATGCGAGAGACATATTTGAGAATTTAACGCGTTATATAGGGTGAGTACATGAATGAATTAATTCCGCATTTAACGGTTTTCTTATTAGTACTTGTACGGGTCTCAGCCTTTTTTGTAACGGTTCCTTTTTTTTCCTATAGAACCATTCCACCTCAAGTCAAAATTACTCTCGCACTGGTTTTAGCTTGGATGATGTACTATACAATTGATGTTGAGCCATTTGCATTCAATGATGATTACATATTATTAGTGATGAAAGAAGCACTAGTTGGACTTTTACTTGGTCTAATGGGCTATATCATCATGTCCGCAATTCAAATTGCAGGAAGCTTTATCGATTTTCAAATGGGTTTTGCCATTGCCAATATAATTGACCCGCAAACAGGTGCTCAAAGTCCATTAATCGGTCAGTTTTTTAATATACTAGCACTACTTTTATTGTTAGCGATTGATGGCCATCATATGATTCTTAATGGAATCTACTACAGCTATCAATTTTTCCCGATGGATCAATTCCCTAGTTTTATGAACGAAAACTTTCCTCAATTTATTATCACAACTTTCACAGCAGTCTTTGCCATAGCATTCCAGATGGCTGCTCCTGTTGTAGCGACCTTATTCTTGGTCGATTTAGCTTTAGGGATCACTGCAAAAACAGTACCGCAATTAAACATATTTGTTGTCGGTTTTCCTATTAAAATTGGTGTTAGTTTTTTAGTGTTATTTACAATGATGGCCGTTATGATTCAAGTTATTCAAAAGCTTATTACGATTATGATTTATGGGATGCGTGATTTAATGGCCATTTTAGGTGGTGGATAATATGAGACTACTACTGAATTTAGAGCTACAATTTTTTGCGGGTGAAAAAACAGAAAAGGCAACCCCTAAGAAACGACAGGATGCTCGAAAAAAAGGGCAAGTTGTCAAGAGTCAAGATATTTCTAGTGCCATTGTAATGTTAATGGTATTTATCTTTTTGTTTTTCTTTGCAGGCTCTTTGCGTGACGAGCTATTAGCTTTTTTCAGGCAAACCTTTATTCATAACATACGCATCGAATCACTAACTATTGATAGTGTGATGCACCTATTTACAGAAACTTTGATTCAAATGGCTTTTATCATTGTACCAATTATGACAATTGCATTTGTCGGAGCACTTGCAGGTAACTTTTTGCAATTTGGTTTTCTTTTTACGTTAGAGCCAATGAAGTTTGATTTGAAAAAGATGGACCCTATTAAAGGGTTAAAAAAGATATTTTCTGTCAAAGCCATTGTGGAGTTAATAAAGTCTGTTTTAAAGATTGGTTTTATCGGAAGTGTTACAACAATTATTATTTGGTCAAACTTACCAGAAGTTTTGGCGTTATCGTTTAAAAGTCCATGGATGACTCTCATTACGGTAGGGAAGCTTGTTGGTATTATGGGTATAGCGGCTTCTTTAGTATTACTTTGTGTATCCGTTTTAGACTGGATGTATCAAAAACATGAGTATGAAAAAAATCTTAAAATGTCTAAACAAGATATTAAAGATGAATATAAAAATAGTGAGGGTGACCCCCTAATCAAATCAAAAATCAAACAACGCCAACGTGAGATGGCGATGAGACGTATGATGTCAGAGGTTCCGAGTGCGGATGTAGTAATTACCAACCCTACTCACTATGCAATTGCCCTCAAATATAATGAGGACAGTATGGATGCCCCTCGTGTTATTGCGAAGGGGACAGACTTTATTGCTCAAAAAATTAAACTGATCGCCAAAGAACATGATGTAATAATGGTTGAGAATCGACCTTTAGCACGAGCTATGTATGACCAGGTAGAAATAGGCGATCAGGTACCAGAAGAATTTTTCAAAGCAGTAGCAGAGATACTCGCTTATGTTTATCGTATTAAGCGAAAAATTTAAGGCTTTTTGTAGGAGGGACACAAATGAAAGTTCGCGATATTGGGGTTTTAGGTGCGGTTATTTTAATCGTTGCGATGCTCATCATCCCTCTTCCTCCGTGGATGTTAAGTTTTTTAATTGTCATTAATATTACATTAGGATTAATTGTACTGCTCACAGCAATGAGTATGAAAGAAGCATTGGATTTTTCCATTTTTCCTTCGGTGATTTTACTATTAACTTTGTTCCGATTAGGACTAAGTGTTTCCACAACTCGTGCCATCTTAGCAAATGGAGATGCAGGTTCGGTCGTTGAAACTTTTGGTGATTTCGTAGTTGGAGGAAATATTCTTGTTGGTTTAGTTGTCTTTTTAATTCTAGTGTTAATTCAGTTTATTGTTATAACAAAAGGTGCAGAACGAGTAGCAGAAGTAGCGGCACGTTTCACACTTGATGCGATGCCAGGTAAACAAATGAGTATTGATGCTGACTTAAATGCGGGGATTATTTCCGAAAAAGAAGCGCGCGAGCGACGTGAAAAAGTTGCAGGGGAAGCGGACTTTTACGGTGCAATGGATGGTGCCACGAAATTTGTAAAAGGGGATGCCATCGCTTCAATGGTAATGGTTATTATCAATCTATTATTTGGAATCATCATTGGCGTTGTACAAATGGGGCTTCCATTTGCAGAAGCGGCAACTCATTTTTCGAAACTAACAGTCGGGGACGGTATTGTATCCCAAATTCCTGCCTTGCTTATTTCGACTGCTACAGGGATTGTCGTAACACGAGCCTCTTCTAAAGGTAGTCTTGGTCAAGACATTACAGGCCAATTATTTGCTCAAGCTAAGCTGCTTTATGTAGCAGGAGGTACCATTGTATTACTAGGGCTATTTACGCCAATACCAAACTGGGTAACGCTGCCAATAGGTCTTTCGTTAATTGCGGGAGCTTATATGATGGAACGTAAGAAGCCAGAGGATGAAGAGGAATTACAGGAGATTGAGGAAGAAGTGGCTACTGATGGCATGAAGAGCCCTGAGAATGTTGTGAATTTATTAAATGTGGACCCAATTGAATTCGAATTTGGTTAGGGATTAATTCCCTTAGTAGATGCCGCTCAAGGTGGGGATTTATTAGACCGTGTTATCATGATTCGTCGACAGCTTGCCTTGGAGTTAGGTATCGTGATCCCGGTAGTCCGCATTCGAGACAATATTCAGCTTCAACCAAATGAATATCGAATTAAAATAAAAGGGAACGAAATGGCACGAGGCGAACTTTTACTAGATCATTATTTAGCGATGAGTCCTGGCGACGATGATTCTATTGAAGGTATTGATACTGTCGAACCATCATTTGGATTACCAGCTAAATGGATTACAGAGCAAGTAAAAGAGGACGCGGAAATGTATGGTTACACAGTTGTGGACCCACCAAGTGTGGTGTCAACACATTTAACTGAAATCATTCGAGCAAATGCTCATGAGTTATTAGGCCGTCAAGAGACAAAGCAGTTAATCGATCACTTACGCGAATCCCATCCAATTTTAGTAGAAGAATTAACACCTGCACCTTTATCTACTGGAGAAATCCAAAAGGTACTGGGTAAGCTTCTTCGAGAGAATGTATCAGTGCGTAACTTGCCAATTATTTTTGAGACACTTGCAGACTATGCAAAATTAACGAGTGATACGGATATCTTAGCTGAATATGTGCGTCAAGCATTAGCTCGTCAAATTACAGCGCAGTATGTTGGGGATAGTTCAGTATTAAAGGTGATTACGGTTTCAGGTAAAGTAGAAAAATTGATTGCTGATAGTATCCAACAAACGGATCACGGAAATTATTTAGCTATGGACCCACAAGATTCTCAAACAGTATTAGAAACTATTGCAGCGGAAGTAGAGCGTGTTTCGTTTATGGAGCAATCAGCTATTATATTATGCTCTCCAGCAGTTCGAATGTATTTACGACAACTAACGGAGCGTTATTTCCCACAAATTCCGGTTCTATCCTATAATGAATTGGATGCTTCGGTTGAAATTCAAAGTGTTGGGGTGGTGAATGTTCAATGAAAATGAAAAAGTATTATGCATCATCCATACCAGAGGCGATGAAGCAAGTGCGAGCAGAATTAGGTGAGGACGCAGTCATTTTAAATTCAAAAGTCGTCATCACAAAGAAATTTTTTGGCATGATAAAAAAGAAGAGTTTTGAAGTGGTTGCGGGTATTGATGCAATGGAGCCACAGCAAGTGGCTTCAGTACCAACACCAGCTGTACTGCCTGTAGTAAAAAAAGAAAATGTAAGGTTGCAAGAGATTACAAATGCTATTCAAGCAAAAATACATCAGGAACCACCCCTTGATGTAGCAGCAGTACATGAGGATGCTAGCATGTCAGAAGAATTGAGAAAAGAAATTGCTGATTTAAAATCATTAATGCAATCGATGCATAAAAAGACTACCCAAGCTCAATATCCCGATGAACTCTTACCCTTCATTGAATACTTAAGACAGCAAGAGCTAAGTGAAGAGCTCATCACAACGATAGGTGATGAGCTTTTTATACATTTTAAAGAAGCATCCGAAATAAATTTTTCACAATGTAAATTGATAGCAAAAAATTTACTACGTAAGAAGCTAGAAGTTCTTCCAGTCGGAGGATTATCCTACGAAAGAAAATATATAAACATTTTAGGGCCAACAGGGGTTGGTAAGACTACAACCATTGCCAAAATGGCTGCTAGAGCTGTGTTAGAAAAAAAGAAAAAGATTGGCTTTATTACGACAGATACTTATCGGATTGCGGCAATAGAGCAGCTTAAAACATATGCTGGTCTTTTACAAGCTCCTGTAGAAATTGCTTACAATGCAACAGATTTTGAACAAGCGATCCAGAGATTATCACATTTAGATTTGGTTTTTATTGATACAGCTGGTCGAAATTATAAAGAAGTCAAGTATGTTGATGATCTACAACGCCTCATAAAATTCGATGAACATGCAGAATCTTATTTAGTGCTTGCAATGACAACGAAAGAAAGGGATATGGAGAATATTGTAGATCAATTTAAGCAATTACCAATTGAAAAATTCATTTTTACAAAAATGGATGAAACAAATTCTATTGGCACAATGATCAATTTAATGATTAAATATAATAAAGGACTTGCTTACTATACGAATGGTCAAGAAGTACCAGAAGATATTGAAGAAGCTGATTTAGAAGCAGTACTTAATTTGTTTTTTCAAGGTGAAGAAAAATGAGAGACCAAGCTGAAGCATTACGCTTAAAAATGATGAAACAGCAAGGCGAACTAGGTAGAGCGATTGCAGTTGTAAGTGGCAAAGGTGGAGTAGGTAAAAGTAACTTCACAATGAACTTTGCCATGACTTTGGCCCAAAAGGGAAAAAGAGTTGTCATTGTAGACATGGATATTGGGATGGGGAATATCCATATCTTAATTGGGAAAAATGCTTCTTATAGTTTAAAAGATTACTTAGAAGGAAATAAGCTACTAGATGAGGTAATATTTGAAGGGCCTTACGATTTAAGGTATATTTCAGGTGGGTCAGGTATGACGAGTGTGCTTGATTGGTCTCATAGTATGTTTGAAAGACTTATTCAAGCATTTGAAGAACTTCAAAAAAACTATGATTATATTTTATTTGATATGGGCGCTGGTGCTACTAATTGGTCGTTAGATTTACTCACATCCATTGATGAAATTATCGTCATTTCAACAGCGGAACCTACTTCTATTACTGATGCGTATTCCATGATGAAATATATTCATGTTCGAGATCCAGATAAGCAGTTTTATATTCTCTGTAACCGCGCTCTCAGTAAAGAAGAAGGAATAGAAACGAATGAACGTTTACAGTTAACAATGAAACGTTTTTTAGACAAAGAAACGATCATTCTTGGTTCATTACCTGAAGACCCTGTTGTGCGTAAGGCAGTGCGCGAGCAAGTGCCATTCTCACTTGCTTATCCAGACGCATTAATATCAAAGACATTGCAACTTATAGTCGTTCGTTTTATGGAGCAACGTGCGGGGGAAATACATGCACATGATCAAACAGCGAAAAAATTTTTATCGAAACTTAGAAGTATTTTCTCGAAAGGGCGTGATTAATTGGACTTTTTGCATAAAAGCAAGCTTTTAGTTGTGGATGATTCTGCTTTTATGAGAAAGCTAATTAGTGACTTTTTTGTTGGCAACTCGAAGGTGGAAGTAGTTGGAACAGCTCGAAATGGAAAAGATGCGATCAAAAAGATACAATCGTTGAAGCCAAACGTTGTGACAATGGATATTGAGATGCCTGAAATGAATGGGCTCGATGCTTTAAAAGAAATTATGCTACAATGTCCAGTTCCTGTAGTAATGCTCTCAAGTACCACTCAACGTGGGACAGAAAATGCAATTGCAGCAATTGAGGGCGGGGCAGTCGATTTTGTTGCCAAGCCGAGCGGGACCATCTCCCTTGATTTACATAAAATTCAAAATGAACTTGTGCACAAAGTGGAACAAGCTGCAACGGTGCCAATTTCCAAATTGAAAAAACCTTCTGGTAGTAAACGACAACAAGAACAAGTGACAAGGGTGAGTAAAGTAATAAAGGAACCACAACAGCATGGACGAACAAATACGTCTACTAATGTTGTTTCTACTAAGGTAGCCGTAACTAAACCGATGGTAGAATGGAGTAAAATAGGAAAGAAGATTGTGTTAATTGGCACATCAACAGGAGGACCACGTGCACTTCAGGAGGTTATTACTAAAATTCCTAAGTCTATTCAAGCTCCTATATTAATTGTTCAGCATATGCCTGCTGGATTTACTAAATCGCTTGCTAATCGACTTGATCAGCTAAGTGAAATTTCTGTTAAAGAAGCTGAACAGGGCGATATTTTGCAAAATGGAGTAGCTTATATTGCACCCGGTGGATATCATTTAAAACTTAGAAAAGTAGGAACAACTTTTGGCATTGTTCTTGATAATCAAGAAGCACCAAGATCTGGCCACCGACCTTCTGTAGATGTAATGTTTGAAGATGTTAGTCAATATAAAGATTTTGATAAAGTAGCAGTGATTATGACAGGTATGGGCCATGATGGCTCTAATGGTCTAAAAGCATTAAAAAATACTGGCAATGTCATTGCTATTGCAGAATCAGCAGAAACTTGCATTGTATATGGTATGCCAAAAGCAGCAGTAGAAACGCAACTTGTTGATGAAGTTGCAGATGTAGATGATATTGCACAAACAATAATGAAATATTTGCCTTAAAAGGGGTGTCCTCTTATGGAAGTCAATCAATATTTAGAGATGTTTATTGAAGAAAGTAAAGAGCATTTACAAGCGTGTAGTGAACATTTATTAGAATTAGAAAAAAATCCAGATGATTTGGCAATTGTTGGGGAAATATTCCGCTCTGCACACACATTAAAAGGTATGTCTGCCACAATGGGCTTCGAAGATTTAGCAGATTTAACCCATAAAATGGAGAATGTTTTAGATGCCATCCGTAATGAGAAGATTCATGTTACACCTGAAATTTTAGATGTTGTATTTGAATCTGTTGATCATTTAGAAGAAATGGTGATGGATATTGCTAACGGTGGAGATGGTAAGCGTGATGTTTCCTCAACTGTCGCACAACTAAAGCGTATAGAACTAGGTGAGGAAGCAATACCAGAGGTGGTAGCAACGGTTGCTGCACCGGTTGTTGAAAGTGTATTAGAATATGATTCGTTTGAACAAACAGTCATTACACAATCGGCTGAACAAGGCTTTAATGCTTTTGAAATTTCAGTAACATTACGTGAGGATTGCCTTCTTAAGGCAGCACGTGTATTTATGGTGTTTGAGATTTTAGAAAAAGATGGGGATGTCATTAAATCAAGTCCATCTGTTGAAAAGCTAGAAGATGAGCAGTTTGATCAACAATTTTATGTAGCTTTTGTCACAAAAACCACAGCTGAGGATATGCAGAAAAAGCTAATGAAAGTTTCTGAAGTTGATGAGGTTATTGTGACTACAATTGACCAAAGGAAATTTAGTGAAAAAGTATTTGAAGCGCAGCAAGAAGTAGCAGCAACTGCAACTGCAGTGGCTGAGGTAGCTGCTATACCAACAAATACGCCTGCTGCAAAAGCTGAGCCTGTTGCAAAGCCTGCTAAAGAAGCTACACCTTCCAAGGCTGACAAAAATCATGCACCTGTAGGTAATAAAACAATTCGTGTAAATATTGAACGTCTAGATATTTTAATGAACTTGTTTGAAGAGCTTGTCATTGATCGTGGTCGATTGCAGTCTATCTCTACTGAAGTAAATCATGGTGAACTAAATGAAACAGTAGAGCGTATGAGTCGTGTGATGGGTGATTTGCAAACTATTATTTTAACAATGCGAATGGTACCTGTAGAAACAGTGTTCAATCGTTTCCCGAAAATGATTCGTCAGCTATCACGTGATTTAAATAAGAAAATCAACCTTGAAATTATTGGTGCTGAAACTGAACTAGATCGTACAGTAATTGATGAAATTGGAGATCCGCTTGTTCACTTGATTCGTAATTCTGTGGATCATGGCATTGAGAATCCAACTGCTCGTCGTGCAAAAGGCAAGCCTGAAGAAGGAACTGTCGTATTGCGTGCCTATCATAGCGGAAACTACGTCTTTATTGAAATTGAAGACGATGGCGCGGGCATAAATCGAGAAAAAGTGTTAGCTAAAGCTATTTCAAAAGGTATTGTTACACAAGAACAATCCTATTCAATGTCTGATAAACAAATTAATGAGCTTATTCTAGCTCCAGGCTTCTCAACTGCAGATGTTATTTCCGATGTATCTGGTCGTGGAGTAGGTTTAGATGTTGTAAAAACAACGATTGAATCACTAGGTGGCAATATTTCAATTGAATCAACACAAGATGTTGGATCCATCTTCTCAATTCAATTACCACTGACATTATCAATTATTTCAGTTATGCTTGTGGAGATTGAAAAGGAAATTTATGCAATTCCACTATCTTCTATTATTGAAACATCTATTATCCGTTCATCAGAGATTATGAATGCGCATAATCAAAAAGTAATCGACTTCCGAGGCAAAGTTGTACCGTTGGTATTCTTAGAGGAAATCTTTGAGGTACCTCGTCAAGAGCATCAAGATGAAGAATTCCACTCAGTAGTGATCGTCCGTAAGGGTGAAAAACTTGCTGGTTTAGTGGTGGATTCATTCATTGGCCAACAAGAAATTGTCTTGAAGTCTTTAGGTAATTACTTAACAAATATCTTTGCCATTTCAGGAGCAACAATCTTAGGCAATGGTAAAGTAGCCTTAATTGTAGATTGCAACGCACTAATTAAATAAGGTGAATGAATAAGAGAGGTGTAAAGTATGACAAATGCAGTGGAGCAAGAAAGTATTAAAGTAATAGTTTTTCAGTTAGCAGATAAAGAATATGCAATTCCTGTGTCCCATGTTCAAGGAATTGAGAAATTAATGCATATCACACGTGTACCGAAAACAGCGAAATATGTAAAAGGTGTAATCAATCTACGAGGTGTTGTCACACCAATTGTGGATTTACGTGAACGTTTTGAATTACCTATTTCTGAACATGAGGAAACAACACGCATTATTATTATCTCATTAGAAGATATGGAAGTAGGCTTTGTAGTGGATTCCGCTAACGACGTTATTGATATTCCTGCAAGTGCTATTGAACCGCAACCAGAAGTCGTTGGCTCACTTGAAGAAGAATTTATTTCAGGCGTTGCTAAAGTAGAGAAGCGATTATTAATCTTATTACATTTAGAAAAAGTATTAAATCCACTAAAGTAGGGATCGATAATGACATTTAATCAAAAAATTACATCACTACATTTAGATGTATTAAAGGAGATTGGAAATATCGGTGCTGCGCATGCCGCGACAGCACTTTCCAATTTACTTGGGAAAAAAATTGATATGCGTGTTCCAAAGGTAGAGATGGTGTCCTTTAACGATATGATGGAGTTGGCTGGGGGATCAGAAAACGTAGTTGTTGGCATTTACCTTCGTATTGAAGGTGATGCAGAGGGAAGTATGTTCTTTATTTTACCTATCGAACAAGCAAACCGCTTTATACGTCGACTTATTTTCAATGACTCTTTTGACTTTAAAAAACGACCTGTTTCAGAGTTAGGTTTATCAGCTATGCAAGAAATGGGTAATATTTTATCGGGCTCCTATTTATCTGCCTTATCGGATTTTACTAATTTAAAAATTTATCCAACTGTGCCAGGTCTAAGTGTTGATATGTTTGGAGCTATAATAAGCATTGGTTTAATAGAATTATCTCATGTCAGCGATAATGTTATTGTTATCAATACATCCATTTTTGAAGAAGGTGTGGAAGACCATGAAACGGTGAGGGGTCATTTCTTCCTACTACCAGATCCTGACTCGTTTGATGCAATTTTTAAAGCATTAGGGGTTTCGTGATATGTTAACCAATAGTAGTGGACAAGTGATTAAAGTGGGAATTGCACAAATGGATGTAGTAAAGCTACCTAACACGATTCGAACTTCTGGTCTTGGTTCATGTGTTGGTGTTATTTTGTATGATGAGTCAAAAAAAATTGCTGGTTTAATCCATGTGATGTTACCAGATTCAAGTTTAGGAAGAGCTGAGTCAATCAATGTCGCGAAATTTGCAGATTCAGGGATTGCTGCAATGATTGATTTACTAAAGTTAGAAGGCGTTCAAAAATTTAAACTCAAGGCAAAAATTGCAGGGGGTGCGCAGATGTTCCAATTTACTTCTGACAAAGATACAATGCGTATTGGTCCCCGCAATGTAGAAGCTGTCAAAAATGAATTAAAGAGGCAGGGCATCCCTTTAGTGGCCGAGGATACTGGTGGAAATAGTGGTAGAACGATTGAATTTAATCCTGCAACGTCGATATTACACATCCGAACAGTTAACCAGGGAGTGAGTGAAATCTAATGTTTGGTTCTATATTTTACAACCTATGGGGAGCATTAATTGCCTTTTCTATTTATTTTTTTAGTACATTTCAAAAACCATTTACGCCTCTGCGAATCCTGATTGGCTCTTTTATTGTAGCAATCATCGCATTTTTTGTAATGTTTATTGTACGTTTTCTAATTGCTTACATCTTGTTTACACCAGAGGAAGATGAGGAAGCGGTTGAAGGCGATATAGAAGAAAAGGAACTTGAATCAATAGAAGGCGTAATACAAGAAGTGCCAATAGCTAATTCTACGGTTGAATTTCAAGATGAAAATTCCGAGGAAATTGCACAAGTAGTAAGAACGATGATGAATCGAGAAGAAGATCAACAAGTAAATGCGTAAAAGTAAGAGTCGTGAATAACGACTCTTTTTTATTGTGGCTGTGGAGTTTGTAGTATACGAAAAACTTAAGTGAAATTAATTATTTTTATATAGCCATGCCTTTGGGCTAGGAGATATTTCACGCCCTGAGGCAGAAGAAATGGCGGACATCTTACGTGATGCAGGTATTACGATTGTGACGAGTGTCCCCCTCCGTAGAAAGTTTCCACCTGTTGGTTTATTACACAGTTAAGGGGTACGCGTTGCAATTGGCTGTGACAATATCTTTGATGTTTGGTCCCCATTTGGTAACGGAGATTTATTAGAACGAGCTGGTCGTTTGGCAAAAAGCTCAGGCTGGGGAGATGAACGCTCATTAGCCCAAACCCTTCCATTTATTACAGGGGGAAAAACCCCACTCAATCAAGCAGGTGAGCAAACATGGCCAAAAGTGGGGGATAATGCAAATATGGTGTTTGTGGAGGCTTCTTGCTCTGCTGAAGCAATTGCTCGAAGATCTCTACGTAAGGCAACTATATTCAATGGGAAATTTGTCTCTAGTACGATTTAAAGCATAATTTATTGAAAGAGTGGTTTCTATATATTGGGTATTATTGCTCTTTTGTTCAATTTGTTCTTTGTTAAAAGAATTCAGTAGCTTCCTAAACTAAAAGCTTAATCATATCCAACTGTATCCAAGTATCATTACACAATCAGGATACAGTTTTTCTACGTCTTTCAAAAACAAAGGAATATATTAGAGACTAAGAGAAACAAATGAAATTATAGTCGATTCTTGTTATAATATAGGAAAGATGGCAACTGCTTATCGGGCTTTAACTACTCAGGGCTTACGTCTAGATTAGTTTAAATGTGGATTTTTATAAAAAAACTGAGAAATCCTGTTGAATGATAAATTTTAAGAGCGCAAGTAGTCGTTAGTAAACAGGCGTGAAAAAGCGTTTTTTAGAGAGGTGGATTTCATGACACAACCAATTCTGAACGATGAGCAAAAACTGTGGAATCGCTGGATACATGAGCGTGATCCAGATGCTGGCGATTTACTTATAAAAAAATACATTTCTTTAGTATCTTATCATGTCCAACGTATTGGTGCAGGTCTGCCAAAAAGCGTATCACGAGACGATTTAACGAGCTTAGGGATGGTAGGACTTTTTGATGCATTAAATAAATTTGACATTAACAGAGATTTAAAATTTGATACATATGCTTCGTTTAGAGTAAGAGGAGCTATCATTGATGGTTTACGAAAAGAAGACTGGTTACCACGGTCAGCGCGTGAAAAAGCAAAAAAATTAGATGCACAAATTGAACAACTAGAACAAAAATATATGCGTCATGTAACACCTGAGGAACTTGCGGAGCATATGGAAGTATCTGTTGAAGATGTCTATCAAACTGTGCAAGAGCATTTTTTTTCAAATGTTCTTTCTATTAATGAACAACAAGACCAAGAAGAAACAGATGGCAAGTCTTTTGTCATACGAGACGATACAACAAAAACACCTGAGCAAGCTATCATTAAATCAGAGTTGTTAGATGATCTTGCGGAAAATATTCAGAAACTCAATGAAAAAGAACAGCTTGTCCTTAGTCTATTTTACACGGAGGAGTTAACTTTGACAGAAATTGGTGAAATGCTTGAACTATCAACCTCTCGTATTTCACAAATTCATTCAAAAGCGCTATTAAAGCTACGAAAGCTATTATCTAGTGAAATGATTAATGCGTAAATATCCTTGAGGGAGAGATTCCAATGAGTTTAAAAGGTGTCGAGTTACAGATTGCTATTCCAAAAACATTTGAAGCAGGAAAAATGGCGGATCAGGCACAGCAGCAAGTATTGGCTCAGCAAGCACATGCAAATGAAGCATTAAAAAAAGAAGTAGAGCGCAAGCAAAAAATTGTCAACACATCAGAAGGTATGGATGAAATTAGTGAGGATGAAGATGCGGGTGGTGAGTATTTAACAGGGATTCATAAAAAGAAAAAAAAGGATCAACAAGAAAAACAGGCACAACATCCGTTTAAAGGGAATTTCGTGGATTTTAGTGGATAGGAGTTTACAATGACAACCATTCTAATAGCGGTGCTATTCTTTTTACAGCTCATTTCATTTTACTTTCTTATCATTTTAAATACAAAGTTAGCAAAGTTTAAAGATTTGGAAAAGAAGCAAGAACGATTAATGAGGGAAATGGACGACACCATTAGTGTGTATTTAACTGAAATGAAAGATGAAAATGACCGTCTTATTAAAGAGCTACAAAATGTCTCTCAGTCAGAAATAGCTGCTAGTAGCTTGCAGCAAACGGAACAATATATGACACCTCAGGAGCAGCCATCTTTGCCAGTAGTACACGAGGTGAAAAGTGATAGTTCTCTATCTTTAGAGAAGGATGCTCGTATCTATGTACCTAAAAATATAGTCGCAAATGCTTATTCACGTCAGCAACATACAGGCTCGAAAATGGTGAAAACAGCTCCACCTCTAAAAGTGGAGGAGCAAAAAGAAGCTGAAAAATTGCTGACAGTGGAACAACAGGTTCTAGAATTAGCAAAGCAGGGAAAATCACCAGAGGAAATAGCGAAACAACTGCAAAAGGGTAAAACAGAAATCGAGCTTTTACTGAAATTCCATCACTAAATTGTTGCGAATCGTTCAAAGCTATGATATAGTTGCAAATGGTGTTATTACTACACACGCATTTTGATGCAGTAAGTGGTGCTCTAAGCTTAGGGTAGCTTGTTGTAGATGATAAATGCGGAGGATAAAAACCAAAATATTAGGAGGAAATTCACATGTCAGTAATTTCTATGAAACAATTACTTGAAGCTGGTGTACATTTTGGTCACCAAACTCGTCGTTGGAACCCAAAAATGAAGAAATATATCTTCGTTGAACGTAACGGGATCTACATCATCGACTTACAAAAAACTGTTAAAAAATTAGAGGAAGCTTATGACTTCATGCGTCAAGTTGGTCAAGATGGTGGTAAAGTTCTTTTCGTTGGTACGAAAAAACAAGCACAAGAAGCGATCAAAGATGAAGCTGAACGTTCAGGCAACTACTACATCAACCAACGTTGGTTAGGTGGTACTCTTACAAACTTCGGTACAATTCAAAAACGTGTTGCACGTATGAAACAAATCGAAAAAATGGAAGAAGAAGGAACTTTCGAAGTTCTTCCTAAAAAAGAAGTAATCCAACTTAAAAAAGAACACGAACGTCTAATCAAATTCTTAGGCGGTATCCGTGATATGCACGATCTTCCAGACGTAATGTTCGTGGTTGACCCACGTAAAGAACGCATTGCGGTTGCAGAAGCTCGTAAATTAAACATCCCTCTAGTAGGTATTGTTGATACTAACTGTGATCCAGATGAAATCGACTACGTAATCCCTGCTAATGATGATGCTATTCGCGCTGTTAAACTTTTAACTGCTAAAATGGCCGACGCTTTAATCGAGTCAAAACAAGGTGAAGAAGAAGCTCCAGCTGTAGAAGCTGCTGCTGAGTAATTCACGTTTACAAAAAGGTGATAAGTGGCTCAAAACCCTTATCACCTTTTTTAGAACCTATCATTAAATTATGTTCAACCAATTTGAGGAGGAAACACTAAATGGCAAACATTACTGCACAATTAGTAAAAGAATTACGTGAAAAAACTGGCGCTGGTATGATGGATTGTAAAAAAGCGTTAGTACAAACTGATGGCGACTTAGAAGCAGCTATCGACTTCCTACGTGAAAAAGGTCTTTCTTCAGCTGCTAAAAAAGCTGACCGTATCGCTGCAGAAGGTACTACTTACATTTTAGAACAAGGTAACGAAGCAATCATCCTTGAAGTAAATGCTGAAACTGACTTTGTTGCGAAAAACGACAAATTCCAAGTATTAGTGGCATCTTTAGCTGAGCAATTACTTGCTGCTAAACCTGCTTCAGTTGAAGCTGCTTTAGAGCTTGCAAATGCTGAAGGCGTAAAAATTGTAGATCAAATCTCATCTGCTATTGCAACAATTGGAGAAAAAATTACACTTCGTCGTTTCGAAATTAAAACAAAATCTGATGCAGATGCATTCGGTTCATACTTACACATGGGCGGTCGTATCGGTGTGTTAGTAACTTTAGAAGGTTCTACTGATGCAGCAGCTGCTAAAGATGTTGCTATGCACATTGCAGCAATAAACCCAACTTATGTTTCTCGCGATGAAGTTTCTGCTGAGGAAGTTGAACGTGAGCGTAAAGTATTAACTGAACAAGCTCTTAACGAAGGTAAACCAGAAAACATCGTTGCAAAAATGGTTGAAGGCCGTCTTGGTAAATATTTCGAAGATGTTTGCTTACTTGACCAAACTTTCGTTAAAAACTCAGATCAAAAAGTACGTGATTTTGTAGCTTCAACTGGTGGTTCTGTAAACGGCTTTGTACGTTACGCTGTTGGTGAAGGTATCGAAAAACGTGAAGATAACTTTGCAGAAGAAGTAATGAGCCAAGTTAAAGGTAACTAATTTAGCTTGCATTTGATTCTAATCAAATAATATCTAGATTATCTAGACAAAAAAATGGGGAGCACAACATAGCGTGTTCCCTATTTTTCCGAAGTGAATGAAAAATTGAAGATAATTTTCTATTCTGCCTTATTCACAACTAGTAATTATTGTTAGATATACTATAATGGAAAAGAGAATAGGGATGTTTTAAATAAAGTCTTACGGAGGTTTACAATGAGTGTACCGCAATATAAACGAGTAGTTATTAAACTAAGTGGTGAAGCGTTAGCTGGAGAAGCGGGCTTCGGTTTATCACCAAAAATAATCAAGTCTGTTGCAGAAGAAGTAAAAGAAGTAGTAGATCTTGATGTAGAAGTTGCTGTTGTTGTAGGTGGCGGTAATATATGGCGTGGGAAAATAGGTAGTGAAATGGGAATGGATCGTGCTGCTGCGGACTACATGGGCATGCTGGCAACCGTAATGAACTCCCTAGCTTTACAAGATGCACTTGAAAAATTAGGCATTGAAACACGTGTTCAATCTTCTATTGTGATGACTCAAGTAGCGGAGCCATACATTCGTCGTAAAGCAGTTAGACATCTTGAGAAAAAGCGTGTCGTTATCTTTGCAGCAGGGACAGGTAATCCGTTCTTCTCTACTGATACGACTGCCGCATTACGAGCAGCAGAAATTGATGCTGATGCAATTTTAATGGCTAAAAACAATGTCGATGGCGTTTATTCAGCGGATCCTAAAGTGGATGAAACAGCCATTAAATATGATACACTCACATACTTAGACGTTATCCAACAAGGCTTACAAGTAATGGATTCAACGGCTTCAACTTTATGTATGGATAACGATATCCCGCTAATTGTTTTCTCAATTACGGAGCCGGGTAACATTAAACGTGCTGTACAAGGCGAAAAAATCGGAACAGTTGTTAGGAGGAATGTATAATGGCTAAACAAGTTTTAGAACAAGCTAAAGAAAAAATGAACAAAACAATCGCAGCTTTCTCACGCGAACTAGCATCTATTCGTGCAGGTCGTGCGAACGCATCTCTATTAGATCGTATTTCGGTTGATTACTATGGAGCAGCAACACCAATTAACCAACTTGCGGGTGTTTCTATACCTGAAGCTCGTTTATTAGTAATTACACCTTACGATAAATCAATTTTAGGTGATATTGAAAAAGCAATTATGAAATCAGATATTGGTATCACACCAACAAATGATGGTTCTGTCATTCGTCTTATGATTCCTGCTTTAACAGAAGAGCGTCGTAAAGATCTAGTAAAACAAGTGAAAAAAGAAGCGGAAGATGCAAAAATTGCTGTACGTAATGTTCGTCGTGATGCAAATGATGATTTGAAAAAACTTGAAAAAGCTGGCGAAATCACAGAAGACGATCTACGTGGCTATGGAGAAGATATTCAAAAGTTAACAGATGAATTCATTGTGAAAGTAGATCAAGTAGCGAAAGATAAAGAAAAAGAAATTTTAGAGGTGTAAATAAACCTTTTACACGTCTATGATGGAACTTTTTGATGAGATGAAGGCGTCCTATACTTAACAGGACGTCTTTTCTCTTTATTATTCATAGCCAAATTGCTTACTCAAATAGAGAGCATGCATGAATGTGAAAAGGTCATTAATGATACAATCAATTATTATTTAACAAACTCATTCTTTAATATGTGTATAGTTCTAAAATAAGCTAGTACATACATAGTCAATTTAGAGGGAAAAAAAAGACAAAAGGCGCTTTTGTTTGATATGATAGGTTAGTATACGTCCGATTAGTTGTAGTGGGGGAGTTAGCATGTTTAAAAAGCTATTAGGTAAACAAATAAATATGGATACACTATCATTGGAGGAGCGTGTGGCCCTAGCTAAAAGCGAGCCGATTCCTGCCCATGTAGCGATTATTATGGACGGAAATGGACGTTGGGCGAAGAAAAGAGCTATGCCACGTGTGGCTGGTCATCATGAAGGAATGAAGACGGTGCGTAAGGTGACGAGATTTGCGTCAGACCTGGGTATTAAAGTCTTAACTGTCTATGCATTTTCCACTGAAAATTGGAAGAGACCAAAACCTGAGGTAGATTTTCTTATGCGGCTACCTGTTGAATTTTTAGGTTCCTTTTTACCAGAAATGATGGAGCGTAATGTACGTGTCGAAATGATTGGAGACCCATCTTTATTACCTGCCCATACACAAAAAGCGTTGTATGAGGCAATGGAAGAAACGAAGCATAATACAGGGCTTATTTTAAACTTTGCGCTGAATTATGGTAGTCGTTCTGAAATGGTCAATGCCATGAAAATGATGCTTCAAAAAGTGCAGGACGGTCAATTAACGATGCAAGACATAACAGAAGATTGCTTAACATCTCATTTAATGACAGCTCATTTACCTGAGCCAGATCTTTTAATTCGTACAAGTGGTGAAGTGCGATTAAGTAACTTTATGCTATGGCAGCTCGCCTATACAGAATTTTGGTTTACAGATACATTGTGGCCAGATTTTAGTGAGGAAAACTTACTCGAAGCGGTGGAAAACTATCAGAAACGTAATCGCCGTTACGGTGGGTTGAAGGGAGAAGAAACAACTTGAAACAACGAATTATTACCGCAATAATTGCAGCAGCACTTTTCATTCCATTCGTTATTTATGGAAAAGTACCATTTGCCATACTTGTGCTAGCAATGGCTATTGTCGGTTTTTATGAAATACTTAAGATGAAAGGTATTTCCATCTTTTCTGTGCCTGGCTTCTTAGGACTGATCACTTTAATTTTACTCGTTATCCCGAAGGACTGGAGTGAAAGGGTTGTAGAATTAATAGGCTATTCGTCTAATCTAATGGTAGTCTATGGTCTAATGATGCTACTTCTTATTTACGTGGTTTTAGTAAAAAATAAAATTACTTTTGACGAAGTTGGCTTTATTTTATTAGGCGCATTTTATGTGGGATTAGGATTCCATTATCTAATTGAAACTAGAAATGTTGGATTAGAGTATGTTGTCTATTGCTTATTAGTTGTTTGGACAACGGATTCGGGTGCATATTTTGTAGGTAGAAAATTCGGGAAAAATAAGTTATGGCCAGAAATTTCACCTAAAAAAACGATCGAAGGCTTTATAGGTGGAATAGTCATCGCTGTTATTTTTGCAGTATGTATGCAACTCATTTACCCATTCGCAAATGGTTATATATCACTTATTTTTGTAACGATTTTTGCCTCAATTGTTGGTCAAATGGGCGATTTGGTAGAATCTGCTATTAAACGTCACTTTGATGTAAAAGATTCAGGCAATATTTTACCAGGGCATGGGGGAATTTTAGATCGCTTTGATAGTCTATTATTTGTCGTGCCTCTACTTCATTTTTTACATTTATTTGGTAATTGATTGTATAGGAAAAGACATTTTGCTAAATCATTTGCTTAGATAGAAAAAGGGGACAATTTGTTGTGAAAAAAATTAGTTTATTAGGTGCAACTGGTTCAATTGGTTGGCAAACCTACGATATCTTAAAAGAACAACGTGATGCTTTTCAATTAGTAGCTTTTTCATCAGGAAAGAACTTAGAGAAAACGCGAGAAATGATTGAAACATTAAAGCCCGAATTAGTTTCTGTGCAATTAGAAGAAGACGCACTAACACTAGCTAAAGAGTTTCCAAATATCCAATTTACGTTTGGAGCAAAAGGACTTGTAGAGGTCGCAACACATCCAGATTCAACTGTACTTGTCAATGCTGTGCTCGGAAGTGTAGGCCTTGAATCAACATTAGCAGCCATTCGTATGGGCAAAACGATTGCTATTGCTAATAAAGAAACGCTTGTAACTGCTGGTCATTTAGTGATGGCAGAGGCCAAAAAATACAATGTAGCCATCTTGCCTGTAGATAGTGAGCACTCTGCCATCTTCCAATCGATGAATGGTGAGAATCCGAAAAATATTGAACGTTTGATTATTACCGCTTCTGGTGGTAGCTTCCGTGATAAAACCCGAGAACAATTAAAACACGTGACGGTTGCAGATGCACTGAATCATCCGAACTGGTCTATGGGTGCAAAGATTACGATAGATTCCGCTACAATGATGAATAAGGGATTAGAAGTCATTGAAGCACATGTTTTATTTGATATGCCGTATGATAAAATAGATGTACTTTTGCATAGAGAAAGTATTATTCACTCTCTAGTTGAGTATCATGATACTAGTGTTATTGCTCAGCTAGGTACACCAGATATGCGTGTGCCAATCCAATATGCTTTAAGCTACCCAGACCGTATACCATTACAAAATGGTCAGCGACTAAATTTAGCGCAAATTGGTCAACTACATTTTCAAGAGATGGACTTTGAGCGATACCCTGCTTTGCGTTTAGCGTATGAGGCTGGTCGTATGGGTGGTACGATTCTGACAGCGATGAATGCAGCAAACGAAGCGGCAGTTGCAGCCTTTTTACAAGGGAAAATCACATTCCTTGAAATTGATGAGACGATTGAACGTGTGATGCAGGCACACCAAAACATTGCAGTACCAGATTTACAAACCATATTACATGTGGATAGTGAGACAAGAAAAATAGTGTTAGACATGGTAAAATAACGAAAGCACTGTATCGTTAACTAATCGCTATTAAAGGTGGGGTATTATGCAAACAGCCATTGCATTTATATTAATATTTGGTATGCTCGTCTTCTTCCATGAACTTGGACATTTCTTATTCGCCAAACGTGCAGGTATCTTAGTACGTGAATTTGCGATCGGAATGGGTCCCAAAATTTATGGAAAAACGCATGGAGAAACAATGTATACTATTCGATTATTACCAATCGGGGGATACGTACGGATGGCCGGCGAGGATATGGATGGCACGGAATTACAGCCAGGCTACCGAATAGGGCTTATTGTGAATGAGGATAATGTTGTTAAAAAAATTATTTTCAATCAAAATAATAAGCAGTTACCAGATTTATTATTTTTAGAAGTTGAACGCGCCGATTTAGAGAAGGAGTTATTTGTAGAGGGTTATGATGAAGAAGAACGTCTAGTTCGTTATCAAGTAGCTAGAGACTGTGTGCTTGTGGAAAATGGTCGTGAACTTGTCATTGCACCACACGATCGTCAATTTAATGCAAAGACAGTTGGCCAACGAGCAATGACTATCTTTGCAGGCCCTTTGTTTAACTTTATTCTCGCGTTTGTGATTTATTTAGTGATTGGATTGATCCATGGTGTTCCAACATACGAGCCAATTATCACGGAAGTAGTAGAGAATGATCCAGCTGCACAGGCAGGGATGCTGGCAGGAGATAGAGTAACAGCTATTAACGGACAAGTAGTTGAAAAATGGCAAGATTTAGCTGCAATCGTTCAAGATCATCCAAACGAAGATATTGCCGTGACAGTTGAACGAAATGGACAATCAGTGAACTTAAATATGACTGTTAAGGAAATCCAGCAGGATGGCGAGAAATATGGTCAAATAGGTGTACGCTATGAAAGTCCAAGAGAATTTAACCCATTAAAGGCAGTTGTATATGGAGCTCAGGAAACCTATAATATGACTGTGAAAATATTTGAACTATTAGGTATGCTAATTACCGGTAAGTTCACAATAGACGCACTTTCAGGTCCTGTAGGTATTTATAAAGCAACAGAGCAAGTTGCCCAATATGGTATTATGAACTTAATGAATTGGGCCGCAATGCTAAGTATTAACTTAGGAATTATGAACCTACTTCCATTACCAGCACTTGACGGTGGCCGTTTATTATTCTTTGGCTTTGAAGCTTTACGTGGTAAACCAATTGACCGTCAAAAAGAAGGTATTGTACATTTTGTAGGAATCGTCCTACTCATGATTCTAATGGTGGTTGTTACATGGAACGATATACAACGATTTTTCTTTTAATTCATTTACAGTTAAATGAAATTTGATTTCCTAGCTTTGAGCGCAATTTCGATGAAACATTGCGCTCAAAGCTAAATTTGTTTATGCTATTGAGAGTATAAACTTATCTATTGAAAAAGGTGGAACACTGAATGAAGCAAAGTAAAACATTTATCCCAACGTTACGTGAAGTACCTGCTGATGCTGAGGTAAAATCACATAAGCAATTACTACGTGCAGGGTTTATTCGTCAAAATACAAGTGGGGTATACTCGTATTTACCGCTTGCAAAACGTGTACTAACAAAAATTGAAACAATTATTCGAGAAGAAATGGAAGCTATCAACTCCATTGAGCTACTAATGCCATCTCTACAATCTGCCGAGCTATGGCAGGAATCAGGTCGCTGGGAAAAATATGGACCTGAATTAATGCGCTTAAAAGACCGACATGACCGTGATTTTGCATTAGGGCCAACACATGAAGAAGTCATAACAACTTTAGTCCGTGATGAAATTAAATCATATAAAAAATTACCGCTAACATTGTATCAAATTCAAACGAAATTCCGTGATGAAAAACGTCCTCGCTTTGGCTTACTAAGAGGAAGAGAATTTATCATGAAGGATGCTTATTCTTTCCATGCGTCACGTGAAAGTTTAGATGAAACATATGAAGATATGTATCGTGCTTATTCTAATATTTTCTCCCGCCTCGGCTTAAACTACCGTGCTGTTATTGCAGATGCAGGTTCGATTGGCGGTAAAGGAACACATGAATTTATGGTACTTTCTGAAATCGGGGAAGATACAATTGCGTACTCAGATACTTCTGATTATGCAGCAAATATCGAAATGGCTGAAGTAATTGTTGACTATCAACCATCTGATGAAGCTTTAAAAGATGTAGAAAAAGTAGCAACTCCAGAGCAAAAAACAATTGAAGATGTTTCAGCATTCTTAAAAGTAGAACCTGCTAATGTCATCAAATCTCTAGTTTTTGATGTAGATGGAGAGCTTGTAGTAGTCCTTGCACGTGGGGATCATGAAATTAATGATATCAAATTGAAAAATGCACTTGATGCAGGATCTGTGGAACTTGCAAGTGAAGCAGCGATTCAAGAATTATTAGGATGTGGCATTGGCTCAATTGGTCCAGTGAAATTACCAGTAGACGTAAAAGTAGTAGCAGACCATGCTATTAAATCTATCCGTAATGGTATTGCAGGTGCCAACGAAGATGGATTCCATTTAGTCAATGTTAACCCAGAGCGTGATTTTGCAGTTAATGACTATTTAGATATTCGTTTTATTCAAGAGGGAGACCCTTCTCCAGATGGACAAGGAAACATTAAATTTGCAGAAGGTATCGAGGTTGGTCATATTTTCAAATTAGGTACTACATACTCTGCTAAAATGAATGGTACTTTCTTAGATGAGCAAGGTAAGGCTCAACCATTTATTATGGGGTGCTATGGTATTGGTGTTTCTCGTATTCTAGCTGCTGTAGCGGAGCACTTCCAAGATGACAATGGCTTTACATGGCCAACACAATTAGCGCCATATGATATTCATGTTGTGCCAGTTAACACAAAAGATGAGGCACAAGTGACATTAGCGGAGGAGCTTTATGGCTTATTAAAATCATACCGTTATGATGTGTTACTAGATGATCGTCCTGAACGTGCGGGTGTAAAATTCGCTGATGCTGATTTAATTGGTCTACCTGTTCGAGTAACGGTTGGTAAAAAAGCAACAGAAGGTATTGTAGAAGTGAAATTCCGTCAAACAGGTGAAACATTTGAATGGAAAAAAGAAGAAGTAATTGATCGTCTGAATGAATTTTTCCGTAAAAATTAATGACGAGCTAAAAATTGGTGATAATTAGAATTTGATGCTTTTAATAGAGGCTTTCGTATAATTTTGATAAGATAGATATAAATAATTCGCGACACTTCTGCGGGACAGTGAGCCAAGCAAGCAACAACAGATGGTAAAATTTCTGTTAAACTTGAAGAGCGCCCGCAGTGTGGGAGCGAATTTTTTTCTTGAATTCTCATCATGCGTTTGAGACGAATTAGAACATGAGGCTAAAGAAGTTGCCTCTTTCTGAAAGTAGGTGTCATTAGATTGGAACAGCAACAAGAGGCAAGAATGAGGCTTCGAATGCTCTTGCAACAACTAGAGTTAACAGATGATGTATATATGTCATTTTTTGAGGAAGGTGAACTATCACGCCTGACAGTTCATAAAAAGGATAGACTTTGGCATTTCACAATTAAGTTAAAAGATATATTACCGTTTCCGTTATATCAGCTTTTCCGTACGCATTTGACAGAGAAATTTTCAGCGATAGCACAAGTTAATACGACATTTGAAACATTAGAAAAAAATGTCACAGAAGAATTGGTGCAGGCGTACTGGCTAAATGTTGTGGAACAAATTGATGAGATGGCTCCAACGCTTAAAAATTGTCTCATTACTCAAATACCAACGTGGAACGGCCAAAAAATGACTTTATCCTGTATGCAGGAAATGGAATTTATGATGCTCAAAACGAAGTATGCGGACAAACTAGCAGAAAGCTATGGTCAATTTGGTTTCCCTCGTATGGCAATCGACTTTGTGCTACGAGAAGAAACGGAAGAAATGATCGCGGCACAGGAAGCATTTATGGAGCAGAAACGTCTGGAAGAAGTGGCTCTGGCACAGCAAGCGATGCAAGATTTCCAAAAGCGTGAGCAAGAGAAGAAAGACAATCCGGCACTGGCCAACCTTGGTGACCGTCCATTCCAACTTGGGATGCAAATTAAAGATAATGAAATCATGGAAATTAAACGGATTGTTGAAGAAGAACGCCGTGTTATTATTGAGGGATTTGTCTTTGATACGGAAATAAAAGAATTAAAAAGTGGACGCTCATTATTACAAATTAAAATTACCGACTATACAGATTCCATCATTGTTAAAATGTTTTCTCGTGACAATGATGATGCTGAATTAATGCAACATCTGAAAAAGGGCATGTGGGTTAAAGTTCGAGGCTCTGTGCAAACCGATACGTTTATTCGTGATTTAATCGTCATGGCGAATGATATTAATGAAATCAAAAAAGAAACACGACAGGATTTAGCACCAGAGGGTGAAAAGCGTGTTGAGTTACATTTGCATACACCAATGAGCCAAATGGACGCTGTTACACCTGTTGATCGGCTTGTTGCTCAAGCTGCAAAGTGGGGGCATCCAGCAATAGCTATTACAGATCATGCGGTGGTGCAATCTTTCCCTGAAGCATATGCAGCGGGCAAAAAACATGGCATTAAGATTATTTATGGTCTGGAAGCAAATTTAGTTGATGATGGTGTACCAATTGCCTATGCTCCAGAGCATCGTTTATTGGCAGAAACAACGTATGTTGTTTTTGACGTAGAAACGACAGGGCTGTCAACGGCATATGATACGATTATTGAATTGGCTGCAGTTAAAATTAAAGATGGACAAGTGATTGATAAATATGAAAGTTTTGCAAATCCACATCATCCACTTTCGGCCACTACCATTGAATTAACAGGTATTACAGATGATATGGTTCGAAATGCTCCAGAGGTAGAGCAGGTCATTAAAGAATTTCATGCCTTTATCGGAGATGCAATCGTTGTCGCTCATAACGCATCATTTGATATAGGCTTCCTATATACAGGCTATAAAAAATTTGGTCTTGAAGAGACAGTCCATCCTGTCATTGATACATTAGAGCTAGCAAGATTGCTTTATCCTACAATGAAAAACCATCGCTTGAATACACTGTGTAAAAAATTCAATATTGAATTAACACAGCATCACCGAGCAATTTATGATACAGAGGCGACAGGATATCTACTGCTGCAACTATTAAAGGATGCTGATGAGCTAGCTATTAAATACCATGATGACTTCAATAAGCATATTGGTGGTGGGGATGCTTATAAAAAAGGTAGACCTATGCATTGTACAATTTTAGCAGTAGATAATGCAGGCTTAAAAAACTTATTTAAAATTGTTTCACATTCACATACAAAAACATTCTATCGTGTTCCTCGTGTGACACGTGCCGTGCTTGAACAATATCGTGAGGGTTTATTAGTTGGATCAGGTTGTAGTAATGGTGAAGTATTCGAAACCATGATGAATAAGTCTCCAGAGGAAGCAGAAAAAGTTGCTCGCTTTTATGATTATATTGAGGTGCAACCGAAGGCTGTATATGCACCATTAATCGAACGGAATGTTGTACGTGATGAATGGACATTAGAAGATATTATCCGTAAACTTGTGAAACTCGGGAAGAAGCTAGATAAACCTGTTGTTGCAACTGGAAATGTTCATTATTTAGATCCGACAGATGGGATGTTTAGGCAAATACTTATTGGTTCACAAGGTGGAGCAAATATTTTAAATCGTTCTAAGCTACCAGAGGTCCATTTTAGAACAACTGATGAAATGCTGAAAGAATTTGATTTTTTAGGACCGGATCTTGCAAAAGAAGTGGTTGTGACGAATGCTCAAAAAGTAGCAGCAAGTATTGGGGACGTTAAACCAATAAAGGATGACCTATATACACCAAAAATTGAGGGCTCTGATGATGAAGTAACCAATTTAACCTATGAAATGGCCCATCGTATTTATGGTGAGGAGTTACCGGAAATTGTGAAAGCTCGAATTGAAAAAGAGTTAAAATCGATTTTGGGACACGGCTTTGGTGTAATTTATTTAATTTCTGCCAAGCTAGTGAAAAAATCATTAGCTGATGGCTATTTAGTAGGGTCACGTGGTTCGGTCGGTTCCTCATTAGTAGCCACTTTTATGGAAATCACAGAGGTTAACCCATTACCTCCTCACTATATTTGTCCTAGTTGTAAACATTCTGAGTTTTTCGATGATGGATCTGTCAGCTCAGGCTTCGATTTACCAAATAAAGACTGTACGGAATGTGGAACACCTTATAAAAAAGATGGACAAGACATACCATTTGAAACCTTCCTTGGTTTCAAAGGTGATAAGGTACCAGATATCGACTTGAATTTTTCGGGTGAATATCAGCCTCAAGCACACAATTATACAAAGGTGCTATTTGGTGAGGATTATGTATTCCGTGCTGGAACAATTGGTACCGTGGCCGAGAAAACAGCATATGGCTATGTGAAAGGCTATGCAAGTGATCATAATTTACATTTTCGAGGAGCAGAAGTTGATCGTTTAGTTCAAGGCTGTACAGGAGTAAAACGTACAACTGGGCAACACCCTGGAGGAATTATTGTTGTTCCAGATTATATGGACATTTATGATTTCTCTCCAGTGCAATACCCTGCAGATGCGCAGGATTCAGAATGGCGTACAACCCATTTTGATTTCCACTCTATTCATGACAATATTTTAAAGCTAGATATACTTGGACACGATGATCCAACGGTGATCAGGATGTTACAAGATTTATCGGGAATCGATCCTAAAACAATCCCGACCGATGATCCTGTCGTTATGAAAATTTTTAGTTCTCCTGAAACTTTAGGCGTTACGGAAAAGCAAATTGGCTGTAAGACAGGGACATTAGGTATACCAGAATTCGGTACGCGTTTTGTACGTCAAATGCTAGAAGATACGAAGCCTTCGACATTCTCGGAGCTTGTACAAATTTCTGGACTTTCCCATGGAACAGACGTATGGCTAGGGAATGCACAAGAATTAATTCAAAACGGTACATGTGTGCTAAAAGAAGTAATTGGTTGTCGTGATGACATTATGGTGTATTTAATTTATCAAGGTCTAGAGCCGTCACTAGCCTTCAAAATTATGGAATCTGTTCGTAAAGGGAAAGGTTTATCAGAAGAATTTGAAGCGGAGATGCTCGCCAATAAAGTACCAGGTTGGTATATTGAATCTTGTAAAAAGATAAAGTACATGTTCCCGAAAGCCCATGCTGCAGCATACGTGCTAATGGCAGTACGAATTGCCTGGTTCAAGGTACATTTTCCAATCCTTTATTATGCAGCGTATTTCACAGTTCGAGCAGACGATTTTGATTTAATTGCAATGGTGCAAGGATCGCAAATGATTCGAGCACGGATTGATGAAATCAATATAAAAGGCTTAGATGCATCCACTAAAGAGAAAAACTTATTAACCGTGCTGGAGCTTGCACTGGAAATGTGTGAACGAGGTATGAGTTTCCAAAAGGTTGACCTATATCGTTCCCAAGCTAGTGAGTTTGTCATTGATGGCAATTCACTAATCCCTCCGTTCGATGCAATTCCGGGTCTTGGAACCAACGTGGCGAAAACGATCGTAGCTGCTCGTGAAGAGGGAGAGTTTTTATCCAAGGAAGATTTACAGCAACGTGGTCGTGTTTCCAAAACACTTATTGAATACATGGACCAGCTTGGTTGTTTAGAAGGCATGCCTGATGCTAATCAGTTATCGCTATTCTAGTATTGCAATTGTTTTGCATTGAAAGGTCACAATGTAAATTCAAATTCCTGACACAATATGGTTATATATAATGAAGGAAATTTGCATTGTGTCGAGAACTGTGCTATTCTTATGGTAATAATTTGTTGATATTTTTCCAGCAAAAGAGTGGGGCTTACCCGCTCTTTTCTGTTGTTTAACCGTAGCAAAACAAATTTTGACTAACAGCAGGTAAGACCGTAAAATTTCACCAAAGCAACTGGTGGAATTTCTGTTTTATTATGGTTCATCACTGCGTTAACTTGATAGTGATGAACAATTCATACGCTAGAATTTGATAAATACAGGAGGAAATAATGAGCAAAGTACCATCTTTAATTGAAGAGCTCGCTAAACCAATTGTGGATGAGTTAAATCTTGAGCTAGTGGATATTGAGTTCGTAAAAGAAGGACGTAACTGGTTTTTACGTGTCTATGTTGATACACCTGAGGGTGGAATTGACATCGATCAATGTGCTCAAGTGAGTGAACGACTAAGCTTGTTATTGGATGAAAAAGATCCAATTACACAAAACTATTATTTAGAAGTTTCTTCGCCTGGAGCGGAACGTCCATTAAAAAAAGATACAGATTTTGTCAAAGCAGTTGGCAAGTTTATTTATGTAAAAACCTATGAGCCCATCAAGGACATGAAGGAATTCCAAGGCTACTTAACGTCATACGATGAACATACATTAGTGATGGAAGTGCGTATTAAAACACGTAAAATAACAGTAACAATTGAACAAGAAAAAATCGCATTGGCACGACTTGCCATTGATTTTTCAGCATAAAGCATATTTAGGAGTGAAAACAAAATGAGTAGTGATTTGTTAGATGCGCTGAATGCGCTAGAAGAACAAAAAGGAATTTCAAGAGATGTGTTAATCGAAGCCATTGAAGCGGCATTAGTTACAGCTTACAAACGCAACTTTAACCAAGCACAAAATGTTCGAGTAGACTTAAATTTAGATAAGGGCTCAATTCGTGTATTTTCACGTAAAGATGTTGTGGAAGAGGTAGAAGATGATCGTTTGCAAATTTCTTTAGAAGATGCAAAAGTCATTAATCCAGCCTATCAGCTAGAGGACATCGTGGAACAGGAAGTAACACCGCGTAACTTTGGACGCATTGCTGCACAAACAGCAAAGCAGGTAGTTACACAACGCGTACGTGAAGCGGAACGAGGTTTAATCTATGAGCAATACGTAGATCGTGAAGATGATATCGTAACTGGCGTTGTTGAACGTTTAGATGCTCGTAATATCTATGTAGGTTTAGGGAAAGTAGAAGCGGCATTGCCTGTTAATGAACAAATCCAAGGTGAATCTTATCACCCACATGATCGTATTAAAGTGTATATTACAAAAGTAGAACGAACAACACGTGGACCTCAAGTGATTGTGTCTCGTACACATCCTGGTTTATTACGTCGATTATTTGAGATGGAAGTACCTGAAATTTATGAGGGTATTGTAGAGATTAAATCAATTGCACGTGAAGCTGGAGATCGCTCTAAAATTTCTGTTTTCGCACATAATGAGGAAGTGGATCCAGTTGGTTCATGTGTTGGGGCAAAAGGTGCTCGTGTACAAACGATTGTCAATGAACTAAATGGCGAAAAAATTGATATCGTAGAATGGTCTGAAGATCCAGTTGTATTTGTAGCTAATGCATTAAGCCCATCAAAAGTATTAGATGTACAAGTGAATGAAGAAGAAAAGTCTACAACAGTCGTTGTACCAGACTATCAATTATCTCTAGCTATTGGTAAACGTGGGCAAAATGCTCGCCTAGCAGCGAAGCTTACTGGCTGGAAAATTGATATTAAGAGTGAGACTGATGCTCGTGAATTAGGTATTTATCCTTCGGCTACAAGCACTTTCATCCCTGCTGATGATGAAGAAAGTGATTTTAATGATGTAGCAGTTGACTTATATCAAGACGACGAAGAATAAGTAAGAAAGCCCGTGTGACAAGTTAGCTGACAGTATTCAGTGGGCCCCCTACGCCGACTGAATACTGTCAGAGCGTCAAGTAGAGCATGACTTGTCCACCTCTTACGACAAGCTTCAGAGAGGAATGGTGATTCTTATGGCTGTAAACAAAAAAGTACCTCTTCGTAAATGTGTAGCAACTGGAGAAATGCTACCAAAGAAAGAGATGATACGTGTTGTTCGTTCGAAAGAGGGCGAAGTAAGTGTAGATGTCTCCGGGAAAAAGCCTGGGCGTGGTGCCTATGTCTCTAAATCAGAGCAGGCAGTTGACCTTGCGCGTAAGAAAAATGTATTAGGGCACCAACTTGATGTGAAAATTCCTGAAGAAATATACGAGGAACTTATTTTGCTGATTCGTAGGGAGTCAATTTTATGATGAATCAAGCAATATTTAATTTGCTTGGAATCGCAGCAAGAGCACGTAAGGTGATTTCAGGAGAAGAGTTAGTAGTAAAGGAAGTCCGCAATGGCAATGCTAAACTAGTACTGCTTGCAAACGATGCTTCTAAAAACTCTAGTAAAAAAATTCAAGATAAGTGCACGTACTACAACGTTGAGTATCATGTAATTGGAGATCGATATGATCTAGGACATGCTACAGGTAAGGAGGCCCGAGTGGCTTTAGCTATTACCGATAAAGGTTTTGCAAGTAAATTGTCTAGTCTACTCAACGAAAACTAATCGGGGGTGAGCAGATGACCAAAATCAGAGTTCATGAATATGCGAAGCAAGTGAATAAAACGAGTAAAGAGGTTATTGAAGCACTAAGTAAATTAAATGTGAGTGTAACAAACCATATGTCTATGTTGGAAAAAGACGCTGTGGCAAAGTTAAACCAAACATTTAAAGCAACACCTGAGAAAAATGTAGCAAAACAATCAACTCAAAACATGGCACAAAAACCTCAATCAAATGGCCAGCAAAAACCACAGCATTCGGTGAAAAAGCAAGAAGGACCAAGGCAGCAATCTGCTACTTCTAAGCCAAAAGCAAACAATCAGCAACATGCACAGCAAAACTCAAATTCGTCTAACGAAAAATCTAAGAATACAAAAGGTAATCAAAATAGAAATATGACACAAAATAATAATAATAACAATAATAATCGTAGAGGTGGCGGTGGTTACAACCAACGTCCAAAACCAGGGATTCATGGAGGCAAACGTCGCCATCCAAAAACGCATCAACCATCAATTCCAGTGAAACAAAAGGAACTTCCAGAAAAAATTACTTTTGTTGAATCATTATCAGTTGCAGAATTAGCAAAAAAATTACACCGTGAGCCATCTGAAATCATTAAAAAATTATTCATGCTTGGCGTAATGGCAACAATTAACCAAGAATTAGATAAGGATGCAATTGAATTAATTTGCGCAGACTATGGTGTAGAAGTGGAAGAGGAAATTCGTGTAGATATTACGGATTTAGAAACACACTTCGAGCAAACAGAAGAAGTAAACGAGGCAGATTTATCAGAACGTCCGCCAGTTGTAACAATTATGGGTCACGTTGACCATGGTAAAACAACTTTATTAGACTCTATTCGTCATACAAAAGTAACAGCAGGAGAAGCTGGTGGTATTACACAACATATTGGTGCATACCAAGTTACAGAAGGCGACAAGAAAATTACATTCCTTGATACACCAGGACATGCGGCTTTCACAACAATGCGTGCACGTGGTGCAAAAGTAACGGATTTAACAATTTTAGTTGTAGCTGCTGATGATGGTGTTATGCCACAAACAGTAGAAGCGATTAATCACGCCAAGGCAGCTGAAGTACCAATTATTGTAGCTGTGAATAAAATGGATAAACCATCGGCAAATCCAGATCGTGTGATGCAAGAATTAACAGAACATGGCTTAGTTCCTGAAGCATGGGGTGGAGATACAATTTTCGTTCCAATTTCAGCGTTAAAAGGTGAAGGCATTGATACATTGTTAGAAATGATTTTACTTGTAGCTGAAGTTGGAGAGCTTAAAGCAAACCCAGAACGTTTAGCACTTGGAACAGTAATCGAAGCACAGCTTGATAAAGGTCGTGGCTCGGTTGCTACGCTTTTAGTACAAGATGGAACATTAAAAGTAGGTGACCCAATCGTTGTAGGTCATACGTATGGTCGTGTACGTGCGATGGTAAATGATAAAGGTCGTCGTGTAAAAGAAGCTGGTCCATCAACTCCAGTTGAAATTACAGGTTTAAATGATGTACCTCAAGCAGGTGACCGTTTCGTTGTCTTTGAAGACGAAAAAACAGCGCGCCAAGTTGGGGAAACAAGAGCAATGTCAGCGATTCAAGCACAACGTTCAGAAAAACAACGTGTAACGCTTGATAACTTATTTGAACAAATGAGCCAAGGCGAAATGAAAGAGCTTAACTTAATTGTGAAAGCTGACGTTCAAGGTACTGTTGAAGCAATGGCAGCCTCCCTAATGAAAATTGATGTGGAAGGCGTAAATGTGAAAATTATTCACACAGGTGCTGGAGCTATTACCGAATCTGATATTTCTCTTGCAGCAGCTTCTAATGCGATTGTTATTGGATTTAACGTCCGTCCGGATGTTAACGCAAAACGTGCAGCAGAAGAAGAGGGCGTAGATATTCGCTTACACCGCATTATCTATAAAGTAATTGAAGAGATTGAACAAGCAATGAAAGGTATGCTTGATCCTGAATTTGAAGAAAAAATTATTGGTCAAGCAGAAGTTCGTCAAACAATTAAAGTATCAAAAGTTGGTACAATTGCTGGTTCATATGTAACTGAAGGAAAAGTAACGCGTGATTCAGGTGTACGTGTGATCCGCGATAATGTCGTTATTTTCGAAGGTGAGTTAGATACGCTTAAACGCTTCAAAGATGAAGTAAAAGAAGTGGCAAAAGGATACGAATGTGGTATTACAATTACAAACTTCAACGATATTAAAGAAGGCGATATTATTGAAGCCTATATTATGGAAGAGATTAAACGCGCCTAATGATCGTGTATGCAGAGGTTGAATTTATCATTCAAACTGCCCATTCGTTAAAGGAAAAACGTGCTGTCTTACAGCGTATGATTACCCGCACAAAGCAGAAATTTAACGTTTCAATTGCGGAAATTGACCATCAAAATGTATGGCAGCGAACGAAATTAGCACTTGTTGCTGTTTCATCATCAAAAGAAGCAGCTGAACGGGAAATTAATCACGCGCTCCATTATTTACAGTCAAATCCGTCATGGGAACAGCTTAATGTGTGGCGAGATTATTTATAAGTAACAGTAGATAGTTGAGAAGCATGCACAGCAATAAAATATCAACTATCTGTACATCGAAATAGAGGTGACAAATTATGTCTCTACGTTCAAACCGTGTTGCCGAGCAAATGAAAAAGGAGCTTGGTGATATACTTGGCCGTAAAATAAAAGATCCGCGTGTTGGTTTTGTGACTGTTACAGGTGTTGAAGTAACGGGTGATTTACAGCAAGCGACAATTTATATTACATCTTTAGGCAATGAACGTGAACGAGAGGAAACGCTCAAAGCTTTAGTAAAAGCTTCGGGCTTCATTCGCTCTGAAATCGGATCACGCATTCGTTTACGACGTACACCAGAATTAATCTTTGAATTTGATTCATCGATTGAATATGGGAACCGTATTGATTCATTGCTTAGAGATTTACACAAAGAATAAGCTAAAAAAGTCTGCCACATGCATGTTTATGCAGGCAGACTTTTTATCTTTATGGAAAAGGTTATATTGCGGATGAGTAAATAAATTATAGAGTAGGCAATTTGGGAGGAGCTATATGAACGGTATTTTACCGCTTTGGAAAGAAAGAGGCATGACAAGCCATGACTGTGTCTTTAAATTACGCAAAATTTTGCGGACAAAAAAAGTTGGACATACAGGGACACTTGATCCAGGTGTTGAGGGCGTACTACCAATTTGTATTGGCCAAGCAACTCGAATAGCAGAATATCTAACTGATGCAGGGAAAATCTATGAAGCAATTATTTCAATAGGTCGTACCACAACAACCGAGGATGCAGAAGGTGAAACCGTTGAAGAAGATCTTACGATAAAAAATTTTTCTCGGGAGCAGTTGTTAGAGGTTTTAGCTTCATTAACTGGCGTTATTGAACAAACACCACCCATGTTTTCAGCAGTAAAAGTAAATGGGAAGCGCCTCTATGAATATGCGCGAAAAGGCGAAAGTGTTGAAAGACCAACTCGCCAAGTAACAATTTATGATTTAGAGCTACTTGATGAACTAGCACATTATGAGGGGCAAGAAATTACATTTCCAGTACGTATCGCTTGTAGTAAAGGGACATATATTCGAACATTAGCTGTGCAAATTGGTGAGGCTCTTGGCTATCCAGCGCATATGAAAGAGCTTGTACGAACTGCTTCAGGTACTTTTACACGAGAAAACTGTTTTACGTTAGCACAGGTTGCTGAACTAATGGAGGCTGAGCAAGTAGCTACCTGTATTTTACCTGTCGAGTATGCATTAGCAGACTATCCATTTATTGAGATTACGAATGCCAATGAAAAAGAAATTTTCAATGGACAAGTGCTTCCAGCAGATGCATTATTAAATAGTCATGATAAAATTGTGTATGGAATCAATGGAAAGGCAGTTGCGGTTTATCAAGCTCACCCAACAAAGGATGGTTTGATGAAGCCACATAAGATGTTTCCGACGATAGAGTAGGAGGATTTTTCAATGGAGGTCATTCATTTAAAATACCCACATCAATTACAGCAACGAGAAAGCATGCAGCCGTATTCATTAGCTCTTGGCTTTTTCGATGGTGTACATAGAGGGCATCAAGCAGTTATCAAGGCAGCTAAGGAAGAAGGAAACAAGCGACAAATTCCTACTGCAGTGATGACATTCGATCCACATCCTTCATTAGTCCTTGGTGGACGTAACGAAAAGGTTTTTTATATTACACTCTTACAGCAAAAATTACAGCTGTTTGAAGAACAGGGTGTGGATACGGTATTCGTTGTCCACTTCACTTCTGATTTTGCCAAACTTTCCCCAGCGGCATTTATCGATACATTTATCCGTGGATTAAATGTTCAGCATGTGACAGCTGGCTTCGATTATTCGTTTGGAGCATTTGGTAAGGGAACAATGGAAGATATGCGTGTATTAAGCAATGGTGATTATGGCGTTACAATTGTTGAGAAGAAAACAGATGATGTTGAGAAAATCAGCTCTACCCGTATCCGCAAGCTATTACAAGAAGGCGATATGGAAGAAGCAACAGTGTTATTAGGGAGACCATTTGAAATCAATGGGATTGTTGTACATGGTGATAAGCGTGGTCGTACTATTGGCTTCCCTACAGCAAATGTCCAAGCTTTAGAGGGAACGTTTATTCCAGCAAGTGGTGTCTATGCTGTTCGTCTGCTTGTACAAAATAGCTGGTATGATGGTGTTTGTAATGTGGGCTATAAACCAACTTTCAAAGACCTAAATGATAAGCAATTATCGATTGAAGTCCATATTTTAAACTTTGATAAAAATATCTACGGTGAAGAAGTACATGTGGCGTGGTATAAACGTATTCGAAGTGAACGGAAATTCGATGGTATTGAGGCCTTGAAATCGCAAATTGAAAAGGATAAACAAGAAGCAATCCGTTACTTTAATGAGCTATAATACGTACTTCATCATTGTAGTCACATTAGCCAAGTCGACGTTTTACTTGCTTGATTAAGTAATGTATGATAATATTCATAAGTGCATAAATGCTTAACCTTAGCTCGGTATATCGATGACTCCAACGTTTACTGTGCTAATGGGGATTAATTATAATTTAGGAGGTCCATACACATGGCTATTACAAAAGAACGTAAAAACGAAATTATCGCTGAGTACCGTACTCACGAAAGTGACACTGGTTCACCAGAAGTACAAGTTGCAGTATTAACAGCGGAAATCAACGCTCTAAATACTCACTTACGTACTCACAAAAAAGATTTCCACTCTGAGCGTGGTCTTCTTAAAATGGTAGGTCGTCGTCGTCACTTATTAAAATATCTTCGTGAAACAGACGTACAACGTTACCGTGAATTAATCAACCGTTTAGGCTTACGTCGCTAATTAATAGCAAAAGTAATCCTATATTAGACTGTAGACAAACTGATGTTTGTCTACAGTCTTTTTTTTTGCGATAATCTTGTTAATTTTGTTCAACAATAAGCCATAACTTTTCTACACTCCGATGAACGATAGATAAAAATGATTTGATACTTGATAAAAGGGTGATATATTCTAATCACATTTCACAGCCCATGTTATAGTCATTGCGATCATCATTTGCAAGTGTAATTGAAGTAGATAAATTGAATGCTAGATTGCTATTATATTTCACGAAATACAATCAAGCAAATTATAGGATAGAGGCTCAAGACAATTGGTACATAAGCGTCAATCATACAATCTAAATGCTATCATTGGATACTCGTAAACGATGGCTATGGGTTAGAAAATAATAGTTGGTGAAATGTAAACTAAATCATTTAGAAGGGTGAGTAGGATGTTTAACCAATTATTAAGAGAGAATAATATTGTTGCAGGTATTTTAACAGTTATTCGTGTTTATTTAGGCTGGCATTGGCTTACAGCTGGTTGGGGAAAACTGTTTAATGGCTTTGATGCATCTGGCTTTTTAGCCAATGCTATTGCAAATCCAGTGACAAGTGGAGAAGAGCTCGCATACCCACTGTATGTAAAGTTTATTGAATCATTTGCTTTGCCAAATGCTGAGCTAATTAATATTCTTGTGCCTTGGGGAGAGTTTTTAGTAGGGCTAGGATTAATTTTGGGATGCTTAACGACATATGCTGCATTTTTCGGTATGGTCATGAATTTTGCCTTCTTAATGGCAGGTACTATATCTAGCAACCCTTGGGATATTTTACTTGCAATCTTTATAGCCGTTGCTGGTTACAATGCTGGAAAATTCGGGCTTGACCGCTTCATTATGCCTATCATAGGTGAAAAGATGGCGAGAAATAAGAAAAAAGAAGTTGTTCAACCTGTTTCTAAAATTACATAATAAACTTTTTACATATCTTATATTATATTAGGAGACTACTCATTAGTCTGAATATACCCCGCCCATTATATGGGTGGGGTATTCATGTTGTTGAGAAAAGAAATATCACTAGCAGAAAAGCCCTTCTTGCAAGGTGAGGGGGTGATTTCCGTTCCACTGGGCGTCCGATACTCCCTTACGCAACTTTCACAAAAATTTTATTGATGATTTTGTTTTTCAACACTATGTATATCCGACTATTATTTGCCTGACTTACTAACTTTCCAAGATGATCCGACTTTCTTTTACCTTATAGGATGTTGTATGATAAGCTCCATGTTATAATAAGTCTATTGTTTAAACTTGTACGTGAAAAACTAATGTTAGCGAAGCAGTTATTTCCATTTACATACATTACTTTTCGTCAAGAAGGAATCAATATAAAAAAATCCATATACCAAAAATGCTTTTTCAATAAAATAAAGAAATAAATCTTAAATAAATTGGCAATAACTGAATTTAAATGTATGATTATTTCATGAAATATTATTTAGCATAGAACAAGCATTTTTGGTACACTTACTATTAGTACATACAGACGAAGTAAGTGTTTTTATAATAGAGAGGGGTTCATTGAATGAACGAAAAGAAAGTCTATTCCTATGAATGGGCTGGCCGTCCACTTGTAATTGAAGTAGGACAGTTAGCAAAACAAGCAAACGGAGCCGCATTAGTACGCTATGGCGATACTTCTGTACTTGCTACAGCAACAATGTCAAAATCACCTAAACCACTTGATTTCTTCCCATTAACAGTAAACTATGAAGAGCGTCTATATGCTGCAGGTAAAATTCCTGGCGGCTTTATTAAGCGTGAAGGACGTCCATCTGAAAAGGCGATTTTAGCAAGCCGTTTAATCGACCGTCCGATTCGTCCGATGTTCCCGGATGGTTTCCGTAATGAAGTACAAGTTATTTCTATGGTTATGTCAAATGATCCTGACTGTACATCTGAAATGGCAGCAATGGTTGGTTCATCATTAGCATTAGCGATCTCTGATATTCCATTTGATGGGCCAATAGCAGGTGTACAAGTTGGTTATATTGATGGAGAATTCATTGTCAACCCGACAGTAGAGCAATCGAATCGCTCAACAATTCATTTATCTGTAGCAGGGAACAAAGATGCTATCAATATGGTTGAAGCGGGTGCACTTGAAGTACCAGAGGAAATCATGTTAGAAGCAATTATGTTCGGTCATGAAGAAATCAAAAAAATCATTGCTTTCCAAGAGCAAATTGTGGCAGAGGTTGGTAAAGAAAAGTTACCAGTGACACTATTTGAAATTGACGAAGCAATTCAAGCCGATATAAAAGCAGCTTGTGAGACTGATATGCATGACGCAATTCAAACGGCAGAGAAACATGCTCGTGATGAGGCAATTCAAGCTGTTAAAGAGCGAGTTATCGCTTCCTACGAAGAGCAAGAAGCAGATGACGAAACAATGAAACAAGTGTACACAATTCTTGACAAGATGGTAAAAGAAGAAGTACGCCGTCAAATCACGGAAGATAAGATTCGTCCAGATGGTCGTAAGCTAGACGAAATCCGACCACTTTCTTCTGAAACAGGCTTATTACAACGTACACATGGTTCAGGTCTGTTTACACGTGGACAAACACAAGCACTTTCTATTTGTACATTAGGTGCGCTTGGTGATGTACAAATTATTGACGGTTTGGGTGTGGAAGAGTCAAAACGCTTTATGCACCATTATAACTTCCCTCAATTTTCTGTAGGGGAAACGGGTCCAATCCGTGGGCCAGGTCGTCGTGAAATTGGTCATGGTGCGTTAGGTGAGCGTGCACTTGAAGCAGTAATTCCTGATGAATCGATCTTCCCTTATACAATTCGTTGTGTATCAGAAGTACTTGAATCAAATGGTTCAACTTCTCAAGCTTCTATTTGTGCGTCTACATTAGCCATGATGGATGCAGGTGTCCCATTAAAAGCACCAGTTGCAGGTATTGCAATGGGTCTTATTAAAAAAGGTGAACATTATTCTATTTTAACGGATATTCAAGGAATGGAAGACCATTTAGGCGATATGGACTTTAAAGTTGCTGGTACAGCTAAAGGTGTAACAGCTCTACAAATGGACATAAAAATTGATGGTTTATCTCGCAATATTTTAGAAGAAGCACTGACACAAGCAAAAGTTGGACGTATGCATATTCTAGAATCAATGCTTGCTACACTGCCAGAGCCTCGTAAACAATTATCTGCGTTTGCACCAAAAATTGTTATTGTAAAAATTAATCCTGATAAAATTCGCGATGTAATTGGACCAGGTGGTAAACAAATTAATAAAATTATTGAAGAAACGGGCGTTAAGATTGATACAGAGCAAGATGGTACAATCTATATTTCTTCTGCTGATGAAGCAATGAATGCACGTGCAAAACAAATTATTGAAGATATCGTACGTGAAGCAAAAGTAGGGGAATACTACTTATCAACAGTGAAACGTATTGAAAAATTCGGCGCCTTTTGCGAAATCTTCCCAGGGAAAGATGGCTTGCTTCACATTTCTGAAATTCAAGAGGAACGTACAAAGCAAGTGGAAGACGTCTTAAAACTTGGCGATCAATTACTTGTGAAAGTGATTGAAATCGACAAGCAAGGTCGTGTGAATTTATCTCGCAAAGTAGTAATTCAAGAGGAAAAAGAGCGCGCTGAACAAGAAAAATAATATCGATTAAAAGGCTGCGTAAATTGCGCAGCCTTTTTCGATAGTAGCAAGAAGAAAAGTAGAGGATTTTTATAATTGGGGGAGATAGTTTGGTTCAAGTACATACATGTCAGAATGGTGTTCGTATTGTATCAGAGCAAATTGATCATGTAAGATCAGTGGCATTAGGCATCTTTGTGAATGCGGGCTCTCGCTACGAGCTACCTGAAGAGAATGGTATCACACATTTTATTGAGCATATGTTGTTTAAAGGCACAACAACTCGTTCAGCTCGTCAAATTGCTGAAGAATTTGATCGAATTGGAGGAGAGCTAAATGCCTTCACATCGAAAGAAAATACATGTTACTATGCTAAAGTTTTAGATCATCATGCGGAGCTTGCGGTCACTATACTAGCAGATATGTTTTTCAATTCTACATTTGCGGAAGAAGAATTAGAAAAAGAGCGACAAGTAGTATTAGAAGAAATTTTAATGAGCGAAGATGCTCCTGATGACGATGTTCATGAGAAGCTGTGGGGAGTCATGTATCCGAATGATGCACTCGGTCGTCCAATACTAGGCACAGCTGCTACATTAAAGACATTTACAGCAGATGCTATACGACAATACATGGATAAACATTATGGGCCAGAGTCCGTAGTTATTTCTATTGCAGGTAATATTTCATCTCAGCTTATGCAAACGATTGAAGATTTATTTGGTCACTATCAACCTTCACCATATGCTATGGCACCTGTCCTGACAAACCCTTCATTTTATCCGGGAGAAATTACAAAAATACGCGATACAGAGCAGGCACACGTCGCGATTTCCTATCCAGCAATCGGTGTAAAAGATCCAGATATGTATAGCTTTATAGCGCTTAACAATATTATTGGCGGGAATATGAGTTCTCGATTGTTTCAGGAAGTACGAGAAGAACGTGGGCTAGCCTATTCTATTTTTTCCTATCAATCATGTTATGCCGATGTAGGTGCTTTTACGATTTATGGTAGTACTAGTCGACAGCAATTAGCACAGCTTCAGCACACGATCGATGCCACTTTATTAGATATTGTAGCGGGTGGTGTGACAGAGGAGGAGCTTGATAATGCGAAAGAGCAGCTTAAAGGCAGCTTTGTCCTTGGGTTAGAAGGTACTGGGGCTCGTATGAATCGTAATGGAACAAGTGAACTTGTCCATCGCAAGCATCGAACAGTAGACGAGGTTCTTAAATCAATCGATGCCGTATCAATGGAGTCAGTAGATCGGCTGATCGCTAAAATTTTAAAAGCAGAACCAGCTATCTCAATCATAGGTCCTAGCGAATAAAGATATTTTAATAAGATAGCATTTGTTACAGCTATAAAAGGTAACACTTTACGGGGGGCGCGGAAGGTAACTGACTCCCGTGGGATAGCGAGACAAGTCAGCCTCTAAACGGAGAGGTAACGAAGGAAGCGGCTCTGCATGCACGTAGGAAAGCAAGTAGCCTGCAACGGAAAGACATTCCTTTTGTTTTGTTATTCAACACGACTAAAAATAGGCTGCCAAATAAGGTAGCCTATTTTTTGATGAATGTTTAGCAAATTTCCTTTGCCATATATAAATAAAGACATTTTTGAAAGACACGGAAAGTGATGAGGATACTAACCAGTGTTGGTATGAATAAGATAATTAAATTTGCAGCTACTAGTGATAAATAGTAATGAATAACAAAATTCAGCAGAATGATAAGCACAATAGCTGTAAGCATTCTAACAGACCGCATTCCTTTTGTTTCATCAAGATGCTGAATATAAAATTGACTACAGATGAGGAAAGAGGCGCTACTTATATAGGCACAGTACATAGCAAGATGCTCTATAAAATTTTCAGATGCATCAGGTTGTGAGAAATACGTAGGCGCAAGGATAATAAAGAGCAATGCAATTAGGCCATAGCAAAATAAAAAATCGGATTGCAATTGTGTTTTCTTTGATAGAGGTAGCGTATTGACATACATTGTCCACTTTACTTGACGATCGCCTCTATATAAATTATCTACGATGTTGGCTGAAATAACGACAACAAATAATCCAATAGAAGGACTATCTACAAAAGGTAAATGTACAAAATGAAGAAGTAAACATATCATCATTGTAAAAAGAATAGTCCATTTTTGTACGACGATTCTTTGTAACAACAGTGCTCGCATGAGATCCCTCCTAAAACTCTTTTCTTTTATAAATAGCAGTAGAAACTAGAGAGGAGAGGCAGAGCAATATAAGTCCGACTAAAGGTGCTAAATAGGCATATTGCTTTAAATATAAAAAGGTTTGAGTCATATCAGGGATATATTCTTTAAACATCCCCGTTAAGAAGCCAGGGATAAAACAAAATGCAATGAGGACTATTCTTCCTTTAATAGAGCCAAATTTAATATAGATAGGTAGTAATATGGCTAATAAACAGAGCGCCGATGTTACAATCAAATTAAACGTTAGGAAAAATTCTGAAGTAATGTCGTTATTGGTAAAAAAATTGATGAAAAATATGATAGGTAATGCCATAACAAGTCCGATGATCATTAACATCACACTAAGTATATATTTACTAAAAACGATATCCGCTTTAGAAATTGGTAAAGTATTAGCGTATTTATCCCACTTACTGTGTTCATCGTAGCTAAGCACAGTTATCGCTTGTATCGTAACAATAAAAACAATAACAGCTAGAAGCATTGCGCTTTGTTGCATAAAAATCGCCATCACAAGAAGAAATAAAAGAACAAATGCTTGTGCTTTCATTTGTCGTTGAATGGTCATTAAATCTTTTAGGATAAGTCCTACCATATTCAAACACTACCTTTCACGAAAAATAGCATGATATCTTCTATAGAAGGTCTTTCAAGTCTGAAAGCCTCATTTACTTCATTTTTCAGAACTAATGCTTCTATTCCAAACGCACCAGGACGGGTTCTCAGAATAGCATGCTCTGGCAAGTCATTTACTTCCTCACTGTTACCTTTGAAAATACCATATTCATATAATAAAGCATCTTTACTCTCGCTCAATAAAATCTCACCATTATGAATTAACGTAATATAGTCAGCAATTTTTTCTAAATCGCTTGTAATATGCGAAGAAAATAAAATGCTATGTGTTTCATCCTGCATAAATGTTAAAAATAAATCCAGAATTTCATCCCGAATAATAGGATCTAATCCACTTGTGGGCTCATCTAAAATCAATAATTTTGGATGATGTGCCAATGCTAAGGCAATTGATAGCTTCATCCTCATTCCTCGTGATAGTTCCTTAATCTTCTTCCTCTTTGGCACCTTAAATTGAGCTAATCTTTCAAAATAATAGTCTGAATCCCATGTTTGAAATACTTTTCTCATGATTTTGTCGAGTTGCGTCGCATTTAGCGTTTCTGGTACATGTAAATCGTCAAATACAACGCCGATGTCGTTTTTTATCGATAGTTCGTGTTCGACATGATCTTTGCCAAATAGCAAAATTTCGCCATATTCTTTTTTTATTAAATTCAGCATGCATTTTATCGTTGTTGATTTGCCAGCCCCGTTTTCTCCAACAAAACCCATTACAGTGCCTTGAGGGACGGAAAAACTTATATCTTTTAGAAAAAAGCCTTCAAAGCCCTTATGTAAATCATGAATTTCAATGGCATTCATATTACTTATCCTCCTCTAACATTAAAGATAGTAGTTCTTGTAATTCTTCACTAGAAAGTCCAGCGGTTTTCGCTATTTTTGCTGCCTTTTGCAAGTGTCCCTCTACCTGCCGTAATAGCTCCTCGCGTAGAAAGTCTTGATTTCGTTCTGTGACAAAGCTCCCTTTCCCAGCGACTGTTTCAATGAAACCATCTCGCTCTAAATCAGCATAGGCACGTTTAGTGGTCATCACACTTATTTTTAAATCCTTTGCTAAAGCGCGGATAGACGGTAGTGCATCACCAGCCTGTAATTTATTAGCTAAAATAGCCTCTTTGAGCTGTATGGTGATTTGCTCATAAATAGGTTTTTCACTCGCATTACTTAAATGGATATGCACAAATCATCACCTCTTATAACTGTATATATACACTATATACAGAAGGCGGTGAAAATGCAACATATTCGTACTTTAGGTAGGGGTCACGATTTGCAAAAAGTCCGCATATATTGAGGTAACGGCTCAAGGAGGGAGATGAGGCATGCTACTATCTGAGATGGTGGATAAGGAGTTAATTCAAATTGAGGGTGGCGTACATTTTGGCATCCTGGCACATACAGAATGCCTATTAGATGTGCAAACAGGGAAAATACATGGTTTTGAAATTGTGAAAGATAAACTACCATTCCAAAAAAAGAAAATGAAAGTTAGTGAAATGATACCTTGGCACGAAATTATTTTAATTGGTGAAGATCGTATTTTATTTAATAAGACATCTACAGTACAGTCAGAATATTTACAGTGAGGTGAGCTTTTGGAAAACGAAAAATGGCTTGTTATCGGTGAGGACTCCCGATTAAAGGAACTAGCTACAATGCTAAGAAGTCCATCGAGAACAGTATTTTATAAAAGAACGACCGTATGGAACGAAGAGTTAAATAAACTTGTTTTAGAATTCCAGCCTAATAAAATCGTATTACCTATTCTCCCATTAAAAATAGAAGTTGAGCAGCTCTATGGTATATCACAAGTGAAATTTTATACAGGTCGATTAACAATGCATTGGAAGCAATTACTAGAGAAAAATGAATCTATTTGCTATTTACAACAAGAATCATTTATTTGGCAAAATGCTCGATTAACAGCGGAGGGATTTATCGCCACGTTTTACGGGCTCGAGCAAAAATGTATTTACGGACAAAATTTCACAATCGCAGGTTTTGGTCGCATTGCAAAAATGCTCGCCTCTTTACTAGTTAAAATGGGAGCGAATGTTCATATTGTTGCACGTTCAGTTGTACAAGTGAGTGAAGCAAAAGCATATGGTTATAAAGCCACGAATTTAGATGATCGCCAATGGTCTATTACAGATGGCATTTTTATTAATACAATTCCTGCTAAATGGATTACAGAGTCATTTATAGAGCATGTTCCAACTGTTTTATATGACTTGGCATCAGAGCCAGGATGTTTAGATATAGATTCTGATCAATTACAAACATATGTACTATTGCCATCATTGCCTGGGAAATACTTTGCACATGATGCTGCTACAATATTGTGCAAGGCAATAGAGGAGGAAGAAAATTGTTAACGGGGAAACGAATTGGCTTAGGTATTACTGCTTCTCATTGTACGTATGAAGATGTAGTACCTAAAATCCAAAATTTTATTGATGTCGGAGCAACAGTTATTCCAATCATTACCCATTCCGTTTTACATGCAGCTACACGCTTTGGTACAGGTGAAGAGTGGATTGCCAAAATAGAAGCTTTGACAGGAGAAAAAGTTATTTCTTCTATAAAAGAGGCGGAGCCATTTGGCCCATCCAATCCATTAGATGCAATGGTCATTGCCCCTATGACAGGCAATAGCATAAGTAAATTTGCTAATGCGGCAACAGATAGTCCTGTGTTAATGGCAGCAAAGGCAACTTTGCGTAATGGTTCGCCTGTAGTTTTAGGTATTTCCACAAACGATGCACTAGGCTTAAATGGCATAAATATTATGAAACTGTTAAATGCCAAAAATATATATTTTATTCCCTTTGGTCAGGATGCCCCTCACTCCAAACCAAATTCTTTAATTGCTGATTTTGAGCAAATGGTGGAAACTGTTCATGCAGCAATTACGCAGAAAAAGCAATTACAACCGCTGTTGATACAATATTTCAAATAAATAAGAGATTACACACAATTTTCAGTATTTTTGTGATACAATAGCACACATTATGGAACATGTATTCAAGGAGAGATGACAGATGACAAAGCAGTTAACAGTTGCGGTTGTTGGGGCAACAGGTGCAGTAGGATCGAAAATGATGGAGCAGTTGATTAAACGTAAATTTCCGATTGGACATATTAAATTTCTAGCTTCTGCTCGTTCAGCAGGAAAATCAATCGAATTTAATGGGGAAACATATACAATTGAAGAAGCGACACCTGAGGCTTTCGAAGGCGTCAATGTCGCTTTATTCTCAGCTGGTGGTTCAGTATCAGCTGTGCTTGCACCAGAAGCAGCTAAGCGTGGTGCAGTAGTTATTGATAATACGAGCCATTTTCGTATGGATCCAGAGGTACCGCTTGTCGTGCCTGAAGTGAATCGAGGCGACTTAGCGAAGCATAAGGGAATTATTGCGAATCCAAACTGTTCGACAATTCAAATGGTAGCTGCACTTGAACCAATTCGTCATGCATTTGGTTTAACAAAAGTAATCGTTTCAACTTATCAGGCAGTATCAGGTGCGGGGATTTCTGCGATCCAAGAATTAAAGGCACAAAGCGAAAACTGGGATGCAGGTAAAGATGTAGAAGCAAATATTTTACCGTCTGGTAGTGATAAACGTCATTACCCAATTGCTCGTAATGTCATTCCACAAATCGATAAATTCACAGATAATGGATTTACATACGAAGAAATGAAAATGATTAATGAGACGAAAAAAATCATGCATGCACCAGAGCTAAAAGTAGCTGCTACTTGTGTTCGTGTGCCAGTGGTTTCAGGTCACTCTGAATCTGTTTATATTGAGGTAGAGAAAGAAGCGTCAATCCAAGAGATTTTCGAAGTATTACGCAATGCACCAGGTGTGGTATTACAAGATGATATTGCAACACAAACTTACCCAATGCCTATTTATGCAGAAGGGGAAGACGCTACTTTTGTAGGACGTATCCGTCAAGATTTAGACAACAGCAAAGGGTTCCATCTATGGATCGTTTCTGACAATTTATTAAAAGGCGCCGCATTAAACTCTATCCAAATTGCAGAAGCAATGCTTGAGGATAACTTACTATAAGAGGGGTGTAAGGATGAATTTAGGTCGAATTGGAACGGCAATGATTACGCCGTTCAAAAATGATGGCACGATTAATTATCCAGAACTAGAACGTATTATTAATCATTTAATAGACAATGGTACTGATTGTATTGTTGCTTGTGGTACGACTTCTGAAAACCCAACTATGTCTACAGAAGAGAAAATTGAAGTTGTACGCTTTACAGTTGAGAAAGTAGCAGGTCGCGTACCAGTTATTGCAGGTACTGGGGATAATGAAACAGCTTACTCTATCGCAATGACACATAAGGCAGAAGAAAATGGAGCAGACGGCATTATGCTCGTAGCTCCCTACTATAATAAGCCAAATCAACGTGGGATTTATGCTCACTTTGAAACCATAGCTAAACAAACGAGTCTCCCTGTTATGCTTTATAATGTTCCAGGGCGTACTGGGGTCAATGTTGCCTATGAAACTTCTGTTGCATTAAGCAAGATTCCTAATATTGCTTGGATTAAAGAAGCGAGCGGTAACTTAGATCAGATGGGTGATGTTATTGAGAATGTTGATCCAGCTGATGATTTCTTAGTGTATAGTGGGGACGATGGTTTAACACTCCCACTAATGGCCATTGGCGGAGCAGGTGTTATTTCTGTAGCTGCCCATGTGGTAGGCAATGATATGCAATTAATGATTAAAGCGTTTGAAGAAGGAAATCATCAGCTAGCAGCCCAAATTCACCGAGCCTTATTACCTTTAGTACGTGCGCTGTTCGCTCAGCCCAACCCTTCACCGATTAAATATGCAATGACAAAATTAGGATTTGATACACTCAATGTTCGTTTGCCGATGATGGAAATGACAGATGAAGAGAAAGCTAATTTTGACCGAATTTGGGATACGTATCAAGAAAAAGCGAAAAGTTTTAGATAAATAGCAGCGAGGCTGATAGCATTTCAGCCTCGTTTTTTATATTTTATAAAATAAAAAGTATTTACCAAATTTGTAACTCCTCGTCCTTACAAATACTTATTTAGCTCTATTTATACAGGATAGCCAATATTTGTTTTCCAACTGCTAGTAATAAGCAAATAGCAGGAAAATCTATTTCCAACGTGAAACATGTATTTTTAATTTGTGCAAAAGCTTTGCAAACCGTATAATAAATGTTAAGTGGTTGCTGTTCGGGATATTTTTTAGGAGGAAATAAATTGACAAAAAAGAAAAATGAATTAATCCGCATCATCCCTCTTGGTGGTGTAGGCGAAATTGGGAAAGCCATGTACGTAGTAGAAATTGATGAAGAGCTATTTGTGGTGGATAGCGGCTTAATGTTCCCAGAAGATGAAATGCTAGGTATAGATATCGTGATTCCTGACATTACTTACTTAGAAGAAAATAAAGAACGTGTGAAAGGTATTTTCTTAACACATGGTCATGAAGATGCAATTGGCTCTATTGCCTATGTATTACAAAAAATAAAGGCACCTGTGTACGGATCGAAATTAACTATTGCATTAGCAAAGGAACATTTAAAAGAATTACCTGCACCACATCAAGTGAAGTTTTTTGAAGTAACAAACCGTAGTCGTATGAATTTTAACTCAACGTATGTAACATTCTTCCACACAACACATAGTATTCCCGATTCGTTAGGGGTAGTGTTCCATACATCTGAAGGCGCGATTGTTCATACAGGAGAGTTTAAATTCGATCAGTCAGCGACAGGTAAATTTAAACCTGATTTAGCAAAAATGGCACAGCTAGGAGAAGACGGCGTTTTCATTTTACTATCGGAGTCTTGCGAAGCTGAGCGACCAGGATATACGACATCAGAGATTGTCATTGAAGAACAATTATCAAAAACATTCCACTCAGCACCAGGTCGTATTTTAGTAGCTGTTTACGCATCGAATTTTATTCGAATTCAACAAGTATTTGCTCAAGCACAAAAATCATTCCGTAAGGTTGTAATTGTGGGCAAACCATTGGAAAAGGCAGTTGATTTAGGCGTACAGCTTGGTTATTTAACAGTCGAAGAAGATACAATTATTCCGATCTCGGAAATGCAAAAATATCAAGATGATGAAATTATCATTATTGCAACAGGCAACAGAGGAGAACCTCTCGATGCTTTAGAAAAAATTGTCCGTAAGCACCATCGTGACATTAAAATTAAACAAGGTGACACGGTACTAATTACTTTTACACCTTCTCCTGGCATGGAAGTTCAAATGGCGAATACAATGAACTCTATGTCAAAAGCAGGCGCTGAAATTTTGACTTCTAGCAAAAATGTCCATGTTTCAGGACATGGTAGCCAAGAAGATTTAAAGCTGATGCTAAACTTGATGCAACCAAAGTACTTTATTCCCGTACAAGGAGAATACCGTATGCTAATTGCGCATTCTAAATTAGCACAACAGCTAGGTATGCAAAAATCCCAAATTTTTATCGCTGATAAAGGGGATATCGTAGAATATAAAAATAATAAAATGCGCATGAGTGGTCGTGTACAAGCTGGTAATGTCTTAATTGACGGTATTGGTGTAGGCGATGTAGGTAATATTGTCCTTCGTGACCGTAAATTATTATCGCAGGATGGTATTTTCATTGTGGTGGTAACATTAAATCGAGCACAAAAGAAAATTGCCTCTGGGCCAGAAATTTTATCACGAGGCTTTGTCTATGTACGAGAATCAGAGGAATTAATGATTGAGGCTTCTGACATTGCGAAGAATGTGATTGAAAAGTACGTTGGGAAAGAAACCTTTGAATGGACGAACATAAAACAAGAAATTAGAGATACGCTAAATACGTATTTATTCCAAAAAACAAAACGTCGCCCAATGATTATTCCTATTATTATGGAATATTAATTGAACAAGCTCATCGTATATGCTTTGAGGAAAAAATAAATGATAAAGGATTTTCTCCCAATTGCGGTGGAAAATCCTTTTTTTGAAATATTCAAGTTCTACATGTGATGATTCGCTACATATATAGAATGGATTGCAGAAGAAGGTGAATTTGATGGCAGTTAGTAAGAGAAAAAAGTTACTAAAAGTAAAGCGACAACAGAAAAAAAAGACATGCATCCGCTTATGTACGAAATATTAGGGTTGCTCTTAATTGCATTAGCAGTCATTATGATTTTTGAATACGGCATGATCGGGCGGATTCTACAAACAATCGCCATGTTCCTTTTTGGTAATTTACATTTTGCTGTTCCATTTATGCTTATATTTGTTGCATTGTTAATGATGATTGGTCGTAAAAAAGTTGGGATAAAGGATCGATTAATACTTGGCATGTTCCTCATTGTTATGAGCTTAACGATTTTTAGTCATGGCATATTATTTGAACAACTATCCAAATCAGGTGGTCTACTATCTGATTCTGTGCTACGTGAATCATGGCGAATTTTGATTAATACAGATGGTATCATTCATCGTAGTAATGCTTTAGGGGGTGGCATGATTGGTGCCCTACTATTTAGTGGGCTTCATGTGCTGTTTGAAGCCTCGGGGGCAAAAGTTGTTGCTTGGGTTATTTTCTTTATTGGTTTAATTCTTGTCACTGGTAAAGCATTAGTGCCTTATTTAGCAGAAAAAACGCCAGATATATTTGGTAAATGGAAAAAAAGCATCGTGATAAGAAAAAAATACACCGAAAAAACCAAATAATCGTCGTTCAAGAATAGAGAGTGGGGATGAAGTAGCAGCTGTTAATCAATCTATAGATATGCCTGAACATGAAGAAGAAATACCACATGAACCAATTATTTCTGCTTTTACACAGAATGTTTCACAGGAAAGAGAAGTGATTGATACAACTCACATGGTGGAAAATGAACTTGAAGAAGCATCGGATGATGTCCAGATTCAGGGCACAGATGCAGTAGAAAATGCAGATTATCAGCTCCCATCATATAATTTATTACAATTACCTCCACAACATGATCAAAGTGGTGAATATTCAGTGATTCAGGCAAATGCCAAAAAGCTTGAGCAGACATTACAAAGCTTTGGCGTAAAGGCAAAGGTGACACAGGTGCATTTAGGTCCTGCTGTTACGAAGTACGAGATTTTACCAGATATCGGTGTGAAAGTAAGCAAAATTGTCAATTTGCAAGATGATCTTGCATTAGCATTGGCAGCTAAAGATATTCGTATGGAAGCGCCAATTCCTGGGAAATCTGCGATTGGTATAGAAGTACCTAATAGTGAGGTAGCCATTGTAACACTTCGTGAGGTATTAGAATCGAAAGATGGTGCTAAGCCTGAAGCATTATTACAAGTAGCATTTGGTCGAGATATTACAGGACAAGCTGTATTAGCAGAGCTCAATAAAATGCCACATTTACTTGTAGCTGGTTCTACAGGTAGTGGGAAAAGTGTTTGCATAAATGGCATTGTTGTATCCATACTAATGCGTACAAAACCGCATGAAGTGAAGCTCATGATGATAGACCCAAAAATGGTTGAATTAAACGTTTATAATGGGATTCCACATTTATTAGCGCCTGTCGTAACGGATGCACGTAAAGCTTCGCAAGCACTGAAAAAAGTGGTATCTGAAATGGAACGCCGCTATGATTTGTTTTCTCATACAGGTACAAGAAATATTGAGGGCTATAATGCACATGTCCAAAAGGTTAATGATCAAACAGAGGAAAAGCATCCAAAGCTACCTTATATTGTGGTTATTGTAGATGAGTTAGCGGATTTGATGATGGTTGCATCAAGTGATGTAGAGGATTCGATTACACGTTTAGCGCAAATGGCAAGGGCAGCTGGCATTCATTTGATTATCGCCACACAACGACCAAGTGTAGATGTTTTAACAGGTGTCATTAAAGCAAATATTCCATCCAGAATTGCTTTTGCAGTTTCTTCTGCGATTGACTCAAGAACAATTTTAGACATGGGTGGGGCTGAACGCCTACTGGGTCGTGGTGATATGCTATTTTTACCAGCCGGGGCTTCGAAACCGAAAAGGGTGCAGGGTGCCTTTTTATCAGATCAAGAGGTTGAAGCTGTTGTGAATTTTGTTATAGAACAGCAAAAAGCTCAGTATCAGGAGGAGATGATTCCTACTGAAGAAGAAACCATTTTAGAGGAAACAGATGATTTATATGATGAAGCAGTCCAATTAGTTGTCAATATGCAAACCGCATCTGTCTCTATGCTTCAACGTCGCTTCCGTATTGGTTATTCAAGAGCTGCACGTATTGTTGACCAGATGGAGCAACGCGGTATTGTTGGGCCTCCGGAGGGCAGTAAGCCTCGTCAAGTACTTGTTCACCAATACGATAACTAAGCAAAAAATGAAGATGAAAATGGTGAGAGAAATTGTGTTTTTGTCCAAATATTTGCAGATAAAATAAAGAAAGAATGAATTCTATAACAGATTTTACTCAAAACTGTTTATTTCATTCTGCAAAAATGTTATATTTATGAACGATTAGTAGGAATGTTGTACATCAGATGTCTGATCTCTGATTTTGGTGGTGATATATGTGACTATTAAAGCAGATCATCGTCATCTCTATCTTCAAGTAATCGATCGTTTAAAATCTGATATCGAGGCTGGCATTTTTAAAGAAAATGAAAAGCTGCCTTCAGAATTTGAATTATCGAAATCACTAGGAGTCAGTCGAGCAACACTTAGAGAAGCACTTCGACTGTTGGAAGAGGAAAATGTGATTGTGCGCCGACATGGGGTTGGGACTTTTGTCAACCCGAAGCCGTTGTTTACATCAGGCATCGAGCATTTATCTAGTATTTCTTCTATGATCGAGGCAGCAGGTATGGAGCCAGGTTCGCAATTTTTAAAAGCGACTGAGCATGTGCCTTCTGAGGAAGATTTAAAACGCTTCCAAAGTGATGGCGACGATAAAATACTCACGATTGAACGTGTCAGAACAGCGGATGGTGAGCCAGTAGTATACTGCATAGACAGGCTACCTGCAAGCTTCCTGCCTACTGACTTTGTCGAAAAAAGAAGTTTCACTGTTCTCTGCACTTGAGCAATCTGGCAAAATTCATGTAGCTTATGCTGTAACCTATATTGATCCAGTTGGGTATCATGAACAAGCCTCACCGATTTTAAATTGTGGACGTGAGACAGCTCTTTTAGTGTTAAAGCAATTGCATTATGATGATCATGATCAAGTAGTGCTCTATTCAAAAAATTATTTCCGAGCTGATAAATTCAGCTTCCATGTAGTTCGTAAACGGGTGTAGAACATTTCTAAATTTTTTCCTGCTAATTACAATACCTTTGGGGGGTTAATTAAATGAAAAAACGTAAATTTGGTTTAGTATTAACATCAGTATTAGCGGCAAGTGCTATTTTAGGTGCTTGTGGTACGAAAGACGATGAAAAGCCAGCGAAAGAAAATGACAATGCTTCAGGTGGCGAAAGCACAGAAGAAGCTTTCTCAGTAGCGATGGTTACTGACGTAGGTGGCGTTGATGACAAATCATTCAACCAATCTGCATGGGAAGGTGTACAAGCTTACGGTAAAGAGCACGATTTATCAAAAGGTGATGGTGGTTTTGACTACCTACAATCAGCTTCAGATGCTGACTATGAAACAAACTTAAACAACTTAATTCGTCGTGACTTTAACTTAGTATTTGGTATCGGATTCATGATGGCTGATGCAATTGATGCAGTTGCTTCTGAAAATCCAGATAGCCACTTTGCATTAATTGATGCTGAAGTAGAAGCAGACAACGTAGTAAACGTACTGTTCAAAGAGCAAGAAGGTGCTTTCTTAGCAGGTGTTGCTGCAGCGAAAACATCTAAAACAGGTAAAATCGGCTTCGTAGGCGGCGTTGATATTCCAGTTATTAACCGTTTCCACGCTGGTTTCGTTGAAGGGGCTAAAGCAGTAAACCCAGATATCGATATTCAAGTAAAATATACTGGTGCGTTTGATAAAGCAGATCTTGGTAAAATTACAGCGAACAGCATGTATTCTTCAGGTGTAGATGTAATCTTCCACGCTGCTGGTGCAACTGGTAACGGTGTATTCTCTGAAGCAAAAGAGCGTAAAGCGAAAGATCCAAATGCTGATGTATGGGTTATCGGTGTAGATGCTGACCAATACGAAGAAGGTAAAGTTGACGATAAAACAAACGTTACATTAACTTCTATGTTAAAAGGTGTTAATACAGCAGTTGTAGATATTTCAAATAGAGCGAAAAATGGTGATTTCCCAGGTGGCGAAACACTTGTTTATGGTTTAGCTGAAGATGGCGTTAAACTTGCAGATTCTCGCGGTGCGATTCCAGAAGATGTACAAAAAGTAATCGACGAATATAAAGAAAAAATTGCTAAGGGTGAAATCAAAGTTCCAGAAAAAGTGGAAAAATAATTCATCTTTTGATCATCATAAGGGACTCTTAGAAGGACCTTATGATGATTTTTCAATCTATCGTTATATTTAGATTATTCGCAATACTCTATTTAGCTAGATTTATAGGAACCTTATAGAGGTAGTAATTATGATTTGAATAATGATGGTAACAAGTTAATAGAAGAAAGGTTTCTAACGATGACCTTTCCTGTATTAATTTAGCAAAACATCTACCTCTATAGGTGGGATATTAAATCGGTAATAAAATATAGCCTCTAGTAGAAAATTTATTACTGGACGTATGGCTTATCTGTACCATCCATCATGTAGCAGCAGATACTATACGCTAAGATGAAAATACTTAATAATAGTGCCTATTAAGGGAGTGACAAATTTGGATTATGTGATTGAAATGCTAGGAATCCGTAAAGAATTCGGTAATTTCGTGGCGAATAATAATATCACCCTCCAACTGAAACAAGGCGAGATTCATGCATTGCTAGGTGAAAATGGTGCAGGTAAATCGACTTTGATGAACGTCCTTTTTGGTTTGTATCAACCAGAGGGTGGCGAAATTCGTGTACGTGGGAAGGCTGTAAAAATTACAAACCCGAATATTGCCAATGATTTAGGGATTGGCATGGTGCATCAACATTTTATGTTGGTAGAAAACTTTACGGTAACAGAAAATATCATTTTAGGCACTGAGCCTACTAAAATGGGAATTGTGAATATAAAAGATGCGGCTAAGAAAGTACAAGCACTTTCTGAAAAGTATGGATTAGATGTTGATCCGACCGCCAAAATCGAGGATATCACGGTTGGTATGCAACAGCGTGTAGAAATATTAAAAACATTGTATCGTGGTGCCGAAATTTTAATTTTTGATGAACCAACTGCATCATTAACACCGCAAGAAATTACCGAATTAATTCAAATAATGCGTCGTCTTATCGCAGAGGGTAAATCCATTATTTTAATTACGCATAAGCTAAAAGAAATTATGGAAGTTTCAGACCGTGTGACGATTATCCGTAAGGGAGAAGGGATTGGCACTGTTGTAACCGCTGCCACAAATCCTGATCAGCTTGCTGAGATGATGGTTGGACGTCAAGTTGAATTTAAAACGGAAAAAACGGATGCGACACCGACTGAAGAAGTGCTTTCGATTGAGAACTTGGTTGTTACAGACTATCGAAATATTGATAAAGTTAAAGGTCTTAATTTAAATGTTCGTAAAGGTGAAATCGTAGGTATTGCTGGTATTGATGGTAATGGTCAATCCGAGTTAATAGAAGCCATTACAGGTCTACGCAAAATTAAAAGTGGTAAAGTCAAGCTGAATGGTAAAGATATTACTAACATGAAGCCTCGTAAAATTACAGAGGAAGGCGTAGGACATATTCCACAAGACCGTCATAAGCATGGATTAGTTTTAGATTTCCCGATTGGTCATAATATTGCATTACAAACTTATTACCAATCTCCAATAGCGAAGGGCTTTGTGATGGACTATAAAAAGGTGTCAGAGAAAGCTCGTCAAATCATTAAAGAGTATGATGTGCGTACTGGTAATGGGGAGATGACACCAGCTCGTGCATTATCTGGTGGTAACCAACAAAAAGCAATTATTGGTCGTGAAATTGACCGTAACCCTGATCTATTAATTGCTGCTCTACCAACACGTGGACTTGACGTAGGAGCTATTGAATTCATTCATTCTCGTCTAATTGAGCAACGTGATAAAGGGAAAGCTGTTTTGTTAATCTCATTTGAATTAGATGAGGTGATGAATGTTTCGGATCGAATTGCTGTTATCTATGATGGACAAATTGTCGATGAGTTAAATCCGAAAGAAACGACTGAACAAGAGCTAGGCTTACTAATGGCAGGACAAAGTAAAAAAAATATAAAGCGTGATGCGAAGGAGGGGAACGACTAATGTCAAATCGTGTCATTAATATCCTCGTTCCTATCATCTCTATCATTATCGGTTTAATTGTAGGGGCTATCGTTATGGTAGTCAGTGGCTATGACCCAGTGCAAGGTTATATCGCTCTTTGGACAGGTATTTTTGGAGATTCATATTCAATCGGGAACACAATTCGTCAAATTACACCATATATTTTAGCAGGTCTTGCGGTAGCATTTGCATTCCGTACAGGGCTCTTCAATATTGGTGTTGAAGGTCAGCTAATTTTAGGTTGGTTGGCCGCTGCTTGGGTAGGTTATGCGTTTGAACTTCCTAAAATCATTCACTTACCATTAGCATTGCTTGCGGCAGCTGCTGCAGGTGCATTTTGGGCCTTTATTGCAGGTTTCTTAAAAGCGAAATTTAAAGTTCACGAAGTTATTGCGACAATTATGCTGAACTACACTGCACTTTATATTGCAAATGCAGTAATTAAGAAATTGTCCGATGGCAGCTTTAAAACAGAACGTATCCACGAGTCAGCTTCTTTACGTTCTCCGTTTTTAAGAGAGCTTACAGACAATTCAAGTCTTCACTATGGGATCATTGTTGCACTTTTAATGGTAATTGTGATGTGGTTCATTTTAGAAAAAACAACACGTGGCTACGAGCTAAAAGCAGTAGGTTTTAACAAAAATGCTGCTGACTATGCAGGTATGAGTGTCAATAAAAATATTATTTTAGCTATGACGATTTCTGGTATGTTTGCAGGTCTTGGTGGTGCGATGGAAGCTTTAGGGACATTCCAAAACGCATCCATTAAACCTGGCTTTACGGGAATTGGTTTTGACGGTATCGCCGTTGCCCTACTTGGTGCCAATACACCACTTGGGGTAGTGTTTGGAGCATCCCTTTTTGGTTCTTTAAAATATGGTGCATTAAATATGCCAAATGCTGCGGGTATTCCAGAAGAAATCGTATCCATTATTATTGCGTTGATTATCTTCTTCGTTGCATCAGGCTATATTATTCGAGTAGGCTTACAAAAGCTGAGCAAGAAAAAGGAGGGACAATAACATGAGCTTTTTAGAAATGTTATATTTCATCATCCCTTCAGCGATTCTTTATGCGACACCTTTGATTTTTACGGCCATCGGTGGGGTATTCTCTGAACGCTCTGGTGTTGTCAACATCGGGCTAGAAGGCTTAATGATTGTCGGTGCTTTTGTTGGTATTTTTGTCAATTTAGAATTCGCTTCATCATTAGGGGCAGCAACAGTTTGGGTGGCAATGCTAGCAGCTGTTGTGATTGGTGCTGTGTTCTCACTTTTCCATGCTGTAGCTTCTATTTCTTTCCGTGCCGATCAAACGGTATCAGGGGTAGCTATTAACTTACTAGGTTTAGCTGCAACTGTATTCTTAGTAAAAATGATTTATGATAAAGGTCAAACAGATATGATTGACCAACCGATTCGTCGTTTTGGTGTCCCTTACTTAGAGGATATTCCGTTCTTCGGTCGTTTACTGTTCCATGATGTTTACAGCACATCTATTTTAGCGTTTGCTGTAGCATTCGGGGCATGGTTTATCATTTATAAAACGCCATTCGGCTTGCGTTTGCGTGCTGTGGGTGAACATCCAATGGCAGCAGATACAATGGGTATAAATGTAAATAAAATGCGCTATATTGCCGTGATGATTTCTGGGGCATTAGGTGGTCTTGGTGGTGCAGTGTATGCACAAACAATTACACATGACTTCTCACACGCAACAATTGCTGGTCAAGGTTTCATGGCTATTGCCGCAATGATTTTCGGGAAGTGGCATCCAATTGGAGCACTAGGTGCAGCCCTATTCTTCGGTTTAGCACAAACATTAAGTATTGCAGGGAATCAAATTCCGCTAATCGAGAATGTTCCAGCAGTTTATCTACAAATTTTACCGTATGTGTTAACAATTCTTGCTTTAGCAGGCTTTATTGGGAAAGCAAACGCTCCAAAAGCGAGTGGACAGCCTTATATAAAAGGTAAACGCTAAGAAAAGCATTTTAAGGACTGGGCAAGCTATGCTCAGTCCTTTTTCTATATAATTGGCGTAATTTTTAATTTTTCCCATACATACTTTGGATTCCTTTTGCAATTATAGACAATAGACATGTATAGTATGTGTAGTACATCGTTATATTAAGAAGGATAGGAGGGTTTCATATGTTTAAAACAATACCTTTTGCAAAAGGTGTCAATTTGCATATCCGACAAACGACCCAATTTAAAACCGTGAATTTTTCAATTAAATGGAGAAGAGCATTAACGGCTAAAAGTGCATCAGAGCGTACAGTATTAACAAATGTACTGCAGCACAGTAATGCTAAATATAAGACAACTGCTGCTTTTCGAAGCTTTTTAGATGACTTGTATGGTACAGTTTTGTATTTTGATACATCGAAGCGCGGAAATGAGCATACGGTTCTTATGAATGCAGAGACTGTTAATGATCATTATCTAGCAAATACAAGTGTCTTAAACGAAGTCCTTGGTTTATTGCATACAGCTATTTTTGAGCCTAATCTAGAAAATGGTGTCTTTAAGGAATCCGTTGTTGAGCGTGAGAAAAAGACAGTTATTCAACGTATTGAATCTATTTTTGACGATAAATCTCGCTTTGCTCAATTCCGTCTACAACAAATCCTGAGACCAAATGAGCCAGCATCAATTTCAGCGAATGGTAGTGTCGAAGAAATTCAAAAGATTACCCCTGCCTCATTATTTGAGGCTTATCAATCGATGCTAGCTAACGATAAAATCGATATTTATGTAGCTGGAGACATTAATGAAGAGGAAATTGTTGCGAAATTAAAAAAAGCGCTACCATTTAAGGATCGTACTCCTGAGGAAGTTCCAGCAGTACTCCCCCAACAACATCCAGACAATGATTATGTAAGAGAACAGCATGAAATGAAACAAGGTAAACTTCATATTGGCTTTAGCACACCTGTTAGATTTGGTGATGCAGATTTCTCTAAGATGCAAATTTTTAATGGCATTTTTGGTGGGTATCCACATGCCAAGTTGTTTATGAATGTTCGTGAAAAAGAGAGTCTTGCGTATTATGCTTCTAGTTCCTACGCTTCGCATTACGGACTTGTATTTGTTGTATCTGGTATTGAAGCTAAAAATGAAGAAAAAGCGCTATCTTTAATTAAAGAACAACTAGCCGTCATGCAGGCTGGGGACATTACAAATTTAGAGCTGGAACAAACAAAGGCTATGCTGACGAATCAGCTAAAAGAATCCTTAGATTCTGCTCGAGGACAAATTGAAATTTTTGATCAATATAAAGATTTACCTGAGGAATTTTCAGTTCAAGCCTGGGCAAATAAGTGGAAAGCTGTGACAAAAGAAGATGTTGTTGCAATGGCAAAGCAAGTGCAGCTTGAAGCGGTCTATTTCTTATGTGGAAAGGAGCAAGCCGCACAATGAAAACAATAGAATTTAAGCAATTAGATGAAACTCTTTATTATGAAAAGCTTGAAAATGGATTAGATGTATATATCTTGCCGAAAAAAGGTTTTTCTAAAACATTTGTTACATTTACAACGAAGTACGGTTCTATTGATCGCACTTTTGTACCCATAGGTCAAACAGAAAGCATTACGGTGCCGGATGGAATCGCTCACTTCTTAGAGCATAAAATGTTCGAAAAAGAAGATGGCGATGTCTTCCAAAAGTTCAGTGAATATGGAGCTTCTGCTAACGCATTTACATCATTTACACGTACGGCATACCTATTCTCTTCAACTGATAATATTTACAAAAGTACAGAAACATTATTGAATTTTGTCCAAGAACCATACTTTACAGAAGCTACTGTCAATAAAGAAAAAGGAATTATCGGGCAAGAAATTACAATGTATGATGATCAACCAGACTGGCGTCTATACTTTGGCACAATCGAAAATATGTATCATCATCATCCTGTAAAGATTGATATCGCTGGTACAATTGAATCGATTGATGGCATTACAGCGGAGCACTTATATACGTGCTACAATACGTTTTATCATCCTTCGAATATGTTGTTATTTGTGATTGGTGCTGTTGAACCAGAAGAAATGATGACGTTTATTCGTGAGAATCAAGGTAAAAAAGAGTTCCCAGAACCAACGCCTATTCAACGCTTCTTTGATATAGAACCAACAGAGGTAGCTATTAAAGAACGTACATTAAATATGGATGTTCAAAAACCAAAAATTTATGTAGGTTTAAAAGCGAAAGACACTAATTTATCAGGTCAGGACATGTTAAAGCATGAGTTGTCGGTTCAAATTGCACTTGAGCTTATTTTTGGACGTACCTCTGATTTTTATGAACGTGTTTACGAGGAAGGTTTAATTGATGAGACATATGCTTTTGATTTTACCTTAGAAAATGGTTTTGGGTTTGCCATGATCGGATCAGATTCAGCAGAGCCTGATAAATTGGCAAAAACGATTATGGACGAATTAGCAAAATATGAAGGAAATAGCCAGTTTGATCGTGCTGGTTTGGATCGTATAAAACGCAAAAAAATTGGGTTCTTCCTACGTGCACTAAATTCGATCGAGTTTATCGCAAACCAATTCACACGATATTCCTTTAATGAAATGAATTTATTTGATGTAGTACCAGTACTTGAGACATTAACTGTGGATGATTTACAAAAAGCATTTGCTTCTATCCAAGGTGAAACACAGCAAACGGTCTTTAAAATTCTGCCAAGTAAGCAGGATGCACAGTGAAAAAATTTGCCCTTGTTTTAGGTGCATCAGGTGATATCGGTCATGCCATTTGTCAAAGCTTAGCTGAGGACGGCTGGTCTATCTATGTACATTATTCAAACAATCAAAATGCGGCACAGAGATTATGTGAAATGCTTTCCGAAAATTTCCCTGCACAAGAATTTATGCTTGTACAGGGGGATTTTTCAATTGTTAATGGAGCAGAATTAGTAGCCGCGCAAATTTTCAATGTGCAGGCTATTGTTTTTGCCAATGGACAAGCCCACTATTCATTGCTCGAAGATACGACAGTCGAGGATATGGATGCTTTATGGCATGTTCATGTTCAAAATCCTATGAGACTAACAGCTTTACTTTCTGGAAAACTTCGCAAGCATGAAGTGAGCTATGTACTATTTATAGGTTCCATTTGGGGAGAAGCTGGCTCAGCGGGGGAGGCACTTTATGCAACTGTTAAGGGTGCGCAACATGCTTTTGTTAAATCCTATGCAAAAGAAGCGGCATTATCTCGGATTAGAGTGAATGCTATTGCTCCTGGTTTTATAAATACCTCAATGAACAGCCATCTAAATCAAGAAGAGCTTCAATACATTTTGGACGATATCCCACTAGGCTCCATTGGACAAACAAAAGATGTGGCTGAAATGGTACGTTTTTATTTGTCTGGTAAAGCTGATTATGTGACAGGACAAATCGTACGATTAAACGGAGGCTGGTACATATAATAATCTCTTTTGCACATACTACTTGTGTAAAGGAGGAGGAAGAATATGACCATTTTAGAAAACTGGCAAAAATGGACATCGTTTTTAGGACAAAACGTTATGCAAGCTGAATCAAGCGGTATGCCGAAGAAAATGATTCAAACGGCTGCTGTCCAAATTGGGGAATATTTGGCGACTAATGTCGATCCTAAAAACGAACAAGAGCGAGTGCTGTCGGATTTATGGGGCGTTGCCTCTGAAGATGAAAAACATGCATTAGCGAATTGTGTCATTAAGCTTGTACAAAATAAGCATGTGCAGTAAATAAAAGAGGAGAGCCAATCTCCTCTTTTTGCTATACTATAAACTTTTTATCTGTGAAAACGGGAACGTATGTAAGCCTATTTAACAGTCATCAAAAAAAATTAGTAAATAACACTGTAATTCCATGTATTCTAACTTTCCATTACATAAAAAATCAGCTATGATGGAACTTATAAAGGATTTTTTACGTTAACTAATAGGAAGGGAACGAGTGTGTTGAGCGATTGGTACTTTGAATATGAAATTCAGGTGAATCGCCCTGGATTATTAGGAGATATTGCTTCACTTTTAGGGATGCTTCGTGTCAATATTATATCAATAAATGGTGTAGATGAGGATCGACGTGGTATGTTAGTGCATACAGACAATGATGAGGCAATTGAGCGTTTTCGTACAATTGTTTCGACAATGGAACATATTAACGTAACCAAATTTCGACAACCAAAACTTCGCGACCGTTTAGCCATTAGGCATGGTCGTTATATTCCTCGAGATGCAGATGAAAAAAACACATTCCATTTCGTAAGAGATGAATTAGGTATTTTAGTCGACTTTATGGCAGAACTCTTTAAAAAAGAGGGACATAAGCTGATTGGTATTCGTGGCATGCCACGTGTTGGAAAAACTGAATCCATAGTAGCCGCCAGTGTTTGTGCCAATAAAAAATGGATCTTTTTATCATCTACAATGATTAAGCAAACAGTTCGTAATAAGCTTGTGGGAGATGAATTTAGTCGTAACAATATTTTTATTTTAGATGGTATTGTGACTCGACGTTCATCTGATGAGAAACATTTGCAATTAGTGCGTGAAATGATGAATATGCCTTGTATCAAAGTTGTAGAGCATCCAGATATGTTTGTTCAGCATTCAGAATATAAAATAGAGGATTTTGATTATATTATTGAACTACGTCATCACACTGATGAAGAAATTACTTATGAAATAATGGAAAAAAATCATATGTCCGAATCCGATTCTTTTGGAGGATTTAATTTTTAATTTGATGTTAAAGTAGGTGTTATTAGTGGCAGAATTAGGGACTCGACTGAAAGAGGCGAGACTGTCTAAAGGCTACAGCTTAGACGATTTACAAGAAATAACGAAAATCCAAAAACGTTATTTAGTAGGAATTGAAGAGGGCAATTATTCCATTATGCCTGGTTCGTTTTATGTACGAGCTTTTATCAAACAATATGCAGAAGCTGTTGGGTTGGATGCGGAAGAAATCTTAGAGACATATAAAAATGAACTACCGAGCACTCCAAACGATCAAGTAAGTCAATCGATGACGAATAGCCCCAGCAGAAGAAAAGTAACGAAAGGCCCTTCGAATAAAATGATGGAGGCTATGCCAAAAATCATTGTTGCTTTATTTATTGTAGTCATTATTGTGGCTATATGGGTGCTATGGCAATCAAAAAACAGTCCAGGGACAAGCGAAGAAGTAAATCCAACTCCTGAGATTGAATATGACACAAATGTCAAGCCAATTGATAGTGAGAAGGATAAAAAAGAACAAGAAAATAAAGATGCACAGAAAAATGATAAAGAAGATACAAAAGCTACAGAAGAAACACCAACTGATGAAGATGACACTGATCAAACTGAAGAGATGAAGCAAACAATTTCCGCGGGTACTGTTGAAGCAGATGGAGCGACAACTTCTTATACGTTAACAGGGACAGATACAATGAAACTGAAAATTGAAATATCAGGCCCTACATTTGTTGGTATTCGCAATCAACAGCAACAAGAAATCTTAACAGATACGCGTGTCTATAATGCCGGGGAAGTAGTTGAATTTGACGCCTCAACACAAAACTATGTTCGTATTCGTCTCGGTAATTCAACGCAAGCTAAAATCTATATTAATGACGAACTTCTAACGTATGCACAACAAATTGTAACGCAAAATATCGTCATCAATTTCAATAAAGAACAGTAGTCATCACATGATGACTACTTTCTTTCATCATGAAAGGTGTTAGAAAAATGAACATTCCAAATAAAATTACCATCTCTCGAATCTTACTTATTCCATTCTTTGTCATTGTTATGATGTTTGATTTTGGCTGGGGAACATTATCACTTTTTGGTGCAGAGATGCCAATTCATCATTTTATAGGCGCACTTATTTTTATCTTTGCTTCAACAACCGATTGGGTGGATGGTTATTACGCACGTAAGTATAATCTTGTAACGACATTTGGGAAATTTTTAGATCCCTTAGCTGACAAGTTACTTGTCTCAGCAGCCTTTATTTTAATGGTCGAGCTTAAGATGGCACCTGCTTGGGTAATTATCATTATTATCAGTCGTGAATTTGCTGTAACGGGTTTACGTTTGATTTTGGCAGGTGGAGGAGAAGTCGTAGCTGCCAATCAGCTTGGTAAAATTAAAACTTGGGCACAAATTGTAGCGATTGCTGCTGCTCTTTTACACAATACAATCTTTACATTGGTTGGTATTCCATTTGATACAATCATGCTCTATGTTGCATTGTTCTTTACACTTTGGTCAGGATGGGATTATTTCTATCTAAATCGACGTGTATTACTTGAGTCTAAATAAGAAAGGTCTTGGGATCATGAATGCTGAAATTCTTGCGGTTGGCTCAGAACTATTATTAGGTCAAATTACGAATACAAATGCGAGATTTATCTCAAGCCAGCTATCCGAGCTTGGCATCAACGTTTTTTATCATACCGTAGTAGGCGATAATGCAAAGCGTTTAGAACAAGCTATCGAAGTGGCAGAGTCTCGTGCAGATCTCATTATTTTTTCGGGAGGACTTGGTCCAACAAAAGATGATTTAACGAAGGAAACGATTGCACGTCATCTTGGTGTTTCTCTTGAGTTTGATGAAGTAGCATTGACGTATATTGAGCAATTTTTTGCTAAACGAGGACGTCCAATGACGGAAAATAATCGTAAACAGGCATTAATTTTAGCTGGGAGTGAAGTATTAGCTAATCACCATGGAATGGCTCCAGGTATGATCTTCACAAAAAATGATCGCACTTATATTTTATTACCAGGACCTCCAAAAGAGTTAGAACCAATGTTTCAATTTGAGGCTAAACCTAAACTTGCTGCGATGCTTAATGATGGAGGGATTATTGCATCACATGTTATGCGATTTTATGGAATTGGTGAGGCCGAGCTTGAAGTACAAGTTCAAAATATTTTAGATGCACAAACCAATCCAACAGTTGCTCCACTTGCTTCTGATGGTGAGGTAACGTTACGCGTAACAGCTAAAGCCGCAACAGAGCAACAAGCTGGCCAGCTTATTAAGGCAAAGGTTGCAGAAATACAAGCACTTGTTGGTGATTATCAATATGGTGTAGATGATGATTCCCTTGCCTCAAAAACGGTAGAAATGCTACTGGATAATGAGCTAACAATTGCGGCTGCAGAAAGTTTAACTGCTGGTTTATTTCAATCTGAACTTGCGGAAATTCCAGGGGTAGGCAATGCACTTATAGGAGGCGTTGTTACCTATGCAGCAGATGCGAAAGTAAAACAGCTAGGCATTTCACAAGAATTAATTGATACACATGGTGTTGTGAGTGCTGAGTGTGCAGCGGCAATGGCAAGTGCTGTTCGTGAGAAATTTGCTACAAATATTGGGATTGGTCTTACAGGAGAAGCAGGTCCCACTGCACATGATCATCAGCCAGTAGGTACGGTTTGGATTGGTATTGCCATAAATGACGAGGAGCCGCTTACATATTTACTTCATTTATCAGGCATGCGGAATACGAATCGACTCCGTGCGGTGAAATTTACATGCCATTATTTAATGCAACTTTTAGAAGAACGTGGCTACACAAAACGATATTAAAATAGAGTAGAACATAGGAATTTGGGTAGAGGAAAACTATCCAAATTTTTATTTTGAAGAAAAATCGAATAAATGTTCGCTTTTTTCTTGCGTGTTTTCTCAAAAACAAGTATAGTAGAGATAGATAAAAACAGTGAACAGTTTTCGAAGGAGGAAAATGAATGAGTGATCGTAAAGCAGCCTTAGAACAGGCTCTAAAACAAATTGAGAAGAATTTTGGTAAAGGTTCCATCATGAAACTTGGTGAAAAAACCGATTTAGAAATTGCAACATCTTCAAGTGGGTCACTAGCACTTGATGCTGCATTAGGAGTGGGTGGATATCCACGTGGACGTATTATTGAAGTATACGGTCCCGAATCGTCTGGTAAAACAACAGTTGCTCTACATGCCATTGCTGAAGTACAGGCATCAGGTGGACAAGCAGCATTTATCGACGCGGAGCATGCATTAGATCCAATCTATGCACAAAAATTAGGTGTGAATATTGATGAGCTATTATTATCACAGCCCGACACAGGTGAGCAAGCACTTGAAATTGCAGAAGCATTAGTGCGTAGTGGAGCTATTGATATTATCGTTATTGACTCGGTTGCTGCCTTAGTGCCAAAAGCTGAAATTGAAGGGGATATGGGTGACTCTCATGTCGGCTTACAAGCTCGTCTAATGTCTCAAGCTTTACGTAAACTTTCAGGTGCGATTAATAAATCAAAAACGATTGCTATTTTCATTAACCAAATTCGTGAAAAAATTGGTGTCATGTTCGGTAATCCAGAAACAACACCAGGTGGACGTGCGCTTAAATTCTACAGCTCTGTCCGTTTAGAAGTGCGTCGTGCAGAAGCTATTAAGCAAGGTAATGATATTGTTGGTAACCGTACTAAAATTAAAATTGTAAAAAATAAAGTAGCACCACCTTTCCGTACAGCTGAAGTAGATATTATGTATGGAGAAGGGATTTCTAAAGAAGGCGAGACAGTCGATTTAGGCGTGGAATTAGACATTGTGCAAAAAAGCGGTTCTTGGTATGCATATGGCGATGAGCGCTTAGGTCAAGGACGAGAAAATGCTAAACAGTATTTAAAAGAAAATACTGCTGTCCTAGAAGACATAGCAAATAAAATCCGAGCTTCTTATGGTATTGCGGCTTCTTCTTATACAATTGCGGCCCATGATGATGAAGAAGAGATGGATGAAGAATTAATGTTACTTCTGGAAGAAGAATAATTAATGATTGCATTGTTCCCACTTTATTGAGGGGGCAATGCATTTTTTTGTCTATATTCTTAAATTTTTACACATAATAAGAGAGAGGCTATGTGTTTATTTCTTATGTACTGTTTTTTTATTAATTGTATTTAACATGAGAAAGTTTCTAGTGAAATAGTAATAGGGAAAAAATTCACTGAATGGATAGGACTTACTTTTTTTGGCTTAGATGGCGAACAGACGCCTGACTATCCTTGACAGAGCTTGAGGCTAGCTATACAATTAAATATGTATAATTTCTGAATTATGACTTTAAATAGGCAGTACATTTTATCCTCATTTAGCAAATGTTTTATAGTGAAATATCCTTTAAAATGGATGTCTAAACGCCTACTGGATGAAGATAATGCCTTTGGCCAATGAAACGGGTTTTGCATAAATTCTAACAAAACCTGGTACATTTTAGCTAAGGCGACATAGATGTATGCGCCGACTGAAACTGTAATACCCAAATAGCAAGAGGAGGTGTTCATATGGATGGAATTACTATCATCTCCGCTTTGCTTGGACTCATCGTTGGTGCCGCTGTTAGCTATATCTACATGAAAAAAGTGAATGACTCAAAAATCACTGGTGCTAAACATGTCGCTGAAACAATCGTTGAAGAAGGAAAACGAGAAGCGGAGGCAATGAAGAAAGAAGCACTACTTGAAGCCAAAGATGAAACTCACAAATTTCGTACTGAAGCTGAAAATGACATTCGTGAACGTCGTTTAGAACTTCAAAAACAAGAGAACCGTTTATTGCAAAGAGAAGAGAATCTTGATCGCAAAGATGATGCTCTAAATAAGAGAGAAGCTGGCTTAGAGCGCAAAGAACAAGCTCTAGCTGAAAGACAACAGCATATTGAACAGATGGAGAGCAAAGTGGACGAGCTCATGGCATCACAAAAAACAGAGCTAGAACGTATTTCTGCTTTGACTAGGGATGAAGCTAAATCAATTATCCTCAATGAAGTAGAAAAAGAGTTATCAACTGATATTGCTGTGATGACGAAAGAAGCTGAAACACGTGCGAAAGAAGACTCAGATAAAAAAGCACGTGAAATTTTATCATTAGCACTACAACGCTTTGCTGCAGATCACGTAGCAGAAACAACTGTATCTGTTGTGAACTTGCCAAATGATGAAATGAAGGGACGTATTATTGGTCGTGAAGGCCGTAATATCCGTACATTGGAAACGTTAACAGGAATTGATTTAATTATTGATGATACGCCAGAAGCGGTTATATTATCAGGCTTTGATCCAATTCGCCGTGAAACAGCTCGACTTGCACTTGAAAAACTTGTACAGGATGGTCGTATTCACCCAGCTCGTATTGAAGAAATGGTGGAAAAAGCTCGACGTGAAGTGGATGAACAAATCCGCGAAACAGGTGAGCAAACTACATTTGAAATTGGTATTCATAACTTACATCCAGATTTAATGAAAATTTTAGGCCGCATGAAATATCGTACAAGCTATGGACAAAATGTTCTAAAACATTCAATTGAAGTCGCACATTTAGCAGGATTACTTGCTGCTGAACTTGGTGAAGATGTAGCATTGGCTCGTCGTGCAGGCTTATTACATGATATTGGAAAAGCAATCGATCATGAAGTTGAAGGAAGCCACGTTGAAATTGGTGTGGAATTAGCAACAAAGTATAAGGAACACCCAGTTGTCATTAATAGTATTGCTTCGCATCATGGTGATACTGAAGCAACATCTGTTATTGCGGTATTAGTCGCTGCAGCTGATGCATTATCAGCAGCTCGTCCAGGTGCACGTAGTGAAACACTTGAAAACTATATCCGCAGACTTGAAAAGTTAGAGGAAATTTCAGAAAGCTATGATGGCGTAGAAAAGTCTTATGCAATTCAAGCTGGACGTGAAATTCGTATTATTGTACAACCTGAAAAAATTGATGATTTAGCATCTCATCGTCTTGCGCGTGATATTCGCAAACGTATTGAGGAAGAACTCGATTACCCAGGTCATATTAAAGTAACAGTTATTCGCGAAACACGTGCTGTGGAATATGCGAAATAAATAATAAAATAATAGGCATCCCTTGACCAAGATCAGGGGATGCCTTTTTGTATGTGAAGAAAATTTGATGTGATCTACCGAGTAAGAATAAATGGATGATTCCAACAATATAGTATGGAATAAAGCATAGTGAACTAGCTTCAACATGAATACCCTTATAAAAATTAATCAGCCTAGTCATACTCCATTTTTACAACTGGTTTATGTTTTGACAAGGAGTGAAGAGCTTTGAAAGAAACAATCACATTACAAGATATATTGAAAATAGTCCGAGAAAACTTTCTTTTTATCATAAGTTTTACACTTTTTGCAGCGTTGGTTACGGCCTTTATTAGCATCTTTGTGTTAAAACCTACCTATGAGGCAGAAACGCAAATTTTAGTTAATCAAAAAAATATAGAGCAACCACATTTAGGTGTACAACAGGTTGAAACAGATCTCCGACTTATTAATACGTATAACATTATCATAACAAGTTCTGCTATTTTATCTAAAGTTATAAATAAGCTAGATTTGGATGTCACACCTGAAGTTTTAATGGATCAAATTACTGTATCCAGTGCCAATAACTCACAAGTTGTTAATATTAATGTTGTAGACAAGCAAGCAGAGTTGGCTGTCGATATTGCCAATACAATAGCAGATGTGTTTCAAGAGGAGATCCAAGTTTTAATGACGGTTGATAATGTTAATATTTTGTCAGTTGCACAATTAGATAAGGAACCTGTACCGATTGCGCCAAATAAAACCCTTTATATAGTAGCAGCCTCGTTTATTGGTTTTGTTATAAGTGCTGCTCTCATAATCATAATAGAGAGCTTAGATACTACAATCAAGACGGAGCAAGATATCGAAGAGCTAGTAGGGCTACCAATTATTGGCTTGATTAGTCAAATTAGTGATGCTCACCATAAAAGCACTAGGGTAAAATCTCGTAAAACGAGGAGAGGATCATAATGTTTTGGAAAAAAAAGAAAAAGAAGAAGTTAGTGAAAATGGCAAGAAAACTTGTGACGATTGCCAATGGCCATTCTTTTATTTCAGAACAATTTCGAACAATCCGAACAAATATTACTTTTTCAATGCCTGATAGAGAGATTAAAACAATATTAGTGACATCTGCAACACCAGGTGAAGGAAAGTCAACCAATGCAGCCAATATAGGAGTTGTTTTCGCACAAGAAGGAAAACGAGTCGTCATCGTAGATGCAGATTTGCGAAAACCAACAATGCATTATACGTTTCTATTGCAAAATGCTAGAGGACTATCAAATTTACTAACAAGGCATTTTACAATTTCCGAAGTCGTCAATAATACAGATATTGCTAATCTATATGTCTTGACAAGTGGGCCTATCCCCCCCAATCCAGCAGAGTTACTAGCTTCTACCTTAATGGGGAGTGTAATGGAGGAACTAAAGAAAGGGTTTGACATCATTATTTTTGATGCGCCACCACTGCTATCTGTAACAGATGCTCAAATTTTGTCCAATAAATGTGATGGTACATTATTAATTGTGAACAGTGGAGTTGCAGAAAATGAAAATGTGTTAAAAGCAAAGTCATACCTTGAAGCCTCAAAAGCAAATATTTTAGGCGTAGTATTAAATAACTATAAAATGCCACTCCATCAATATTATGAGCAATATTATCGTTAATTCAAGTATCTAGACAGGGAAGTGAAGTACAGTGATTGATATGCACAGTCATATATTATTTGATGTCGATGATGGTCCGAAAACGATTGAAGAGACACTTTGTTTATTTGAGCAGGCCGTTTTGGAGGGGATTTCAACGATTGTTTCCACTTCGCATGCTTTACATCCATTGTATAATGTCCCCTTTGATGTCGTGAATGAGCAAATTGTACAGTTGCAAATGACAATTGATCAACGTAACATGCCGTTAAAACTTTACACGGGACAAGAGGTACGCTTGGCAGGTAACATTCTAGAATTGTATGAAAAAAAACAAATACATACATTAGCAAATTCCAATTATTTGCTGTTGGAACTTCCCTCTAATCATATTCCCAAATTTACAAAGGATATCATTTACTCGTTATTAACAGCAGGCATAACACCAATTATTGCACACCCAGAGCGAAATAGAGTCATTTTAGAAAATCCAAGTCATTTGGAACAAATTATACGCGAGGGGGCACTTGCACAAATTACATCAGGAAGTTTAGCAGGATTGTTTGGAAAAACCATCCAAAAACTTTCGCTAAATTTAGTGCGCTCGAATCTTATCCATACATATGGTTCGGATGTGCATAACTTAAGTACACGTCCTTTCTTATTTGAAAAGGGACTTAGATTTTTAGAAAAACAAAAAGATTTGGATATGGTAGATTTTTTGCTTGAAAATAACGAACGAATCATTAATAATCAGCCATTAATTGTATATGAACCAGATGATACTTTCACAAAAAAATGGTGGAAGTTTTTTTAAAATGGGAAAGCATCTTTAAGTTGTAAGGATATAAAAGGTAGCAAAAAGTAGCTGAAGTGCTAGAGACATTCAGTGTTTAAGGGGGGCATATGGGATGCGAGTTGTTTTTATGAGGAGTAACCCTGTTTCTCCAGATCCAAGGGTTGAAAAGGAGGCACATTGTCTTGCAAAAAATAATTGGAATGTTCACATTTTAGCATGGGATAGAGATAAGAAATATAAAATAAAGGACCAACTGTTAGAAGGTGAACATGCAATTCGTATTACAAGGTTTGGTATTCCGGCAACATTTGGAGGAGGTTTGAAAAAGAACTTAGTTCCATTTATAAAATTTCAACTTAAACTTTTTCGATGGTTACTTCGCCATAAAAATACGTATGATATGATTCACGCTTGTGATTTTGATACAGCGCTAATAGGTACAATATGTGGGAAATTACTTCGGAAAAAAGTAATCTACGACGTATTTGATTCGTATACATCACCATTTTATGGACCAGAGAGTATTGGAAAGGTCATTACTAGTATAGATATACGTCTTATGAATAGTGTAGATGCAGTCATTATATGTACAGAAAAGCGCAAAGAACAGATTGCTAAAGCTTCACCTAAAAAAATAGAGGTCATATACAATACTCCACGTTATATAGATTCATATAATTGCTTAGATTTGAATCCGAAAAAAGTAAAAATAGTTTATGTAGGTATACTTACTGAAAATCGATTGATTAGTGAATTGGTTGAAGTAGTAAAGAATACGCCAAGTTATGAGCTGCATATTGGTGGATTTGGTAAGTTAGCTGATACATTGCTGCAAACTTCAAAAATGCATGACAATATACACTTTTATGGTAAGTTACCCTATGAAAAAACAATAGAGTTAGAAAATAGTTGTGACATTATGACGGCTATTTATGACCCTACTATTTCTAACCATTATTATGCTGCACCCAATAAATTCTATGAAGCATTAATGCTTGGTAAGCCTTTGATTATGGTGAAAAATACGGGAATGTCAGAAGTAGTTGCAACAAATAATTTTGGAGAACTTATTGATTACAATAGAGAGAGCTTACAAAACGGAATTGAGAATTTGGTAAAGCGTAGGAAAGAATGGCCAGAAATTTCTCGTGAAATGAAGGCACTGTACGAAGAAGGTTATAGCTGGGCGAAAATGGAGAAAAGGATAACAAATTTATACAGTAATTTATAAAAGCTATGCGGAGCGTGAGCAGCAAAGGGAATGGCTCGTAGGGCTATCGATCCGTTTTTTATCCACAAACGTAAGAGCAATATGAAAATTTACAGTAGTATTTTTAGGGGGACTAATATGAAAATATTATTTGTTGCACAAAATTTTCACATGGGTGGTATCCAAAAGGCGCTAATTAATATGTTAAAAGAAATATACCTCTACGAGAAATATGAGATAGATGTTTTCACATTTAGTGGAGGGGAATTAATGAACGATATTCCCTCCAATGTGAAGGTAACTACAGGGAACTTACTGTTACAACTAATTGCTACACCTTTTGCTGAAGTGAAAAAAAGAAATAACGTATGGCATATTATTTTACGTATTGTGTGTATGATAGTTGTTCGATTAATAGGTTCCCACAATTTCTATTCGATGCTTTTAAAAAAACATCGCACTAATTGTCATTATGATATTGCCATTTCTTATTTTAATGATGTACCCAATCAATATTTCAATAAAGGGACCAATTTATTTGTAGATCAATTTGTGATAGCAGATCGTAAGTTCGCATGGATTCATACAGATCCCATTAAAGCGAATTTTAATTATGAAGCTTGTGTCAAAACCTATAAAAATTTTGATCGATTGTTATGTGTTTCAGAAGCATGTAAGGAAAATTTAATAAATTTCCTTCCAGAATATCAACATAAAATTCAAGTGGTTTATAATTTTTTCCCAATCGAAGAGATTAAAGAACTGGCATGTCAATATACACCGTTTCTTAAATGCGAGTTGGATTTAATATCTGTTGGGCGAATTGAAAATAGTACAAAAAGGTTCGACCTGATTCCACATCTGTGTAAGTTGTTAAAGGAAGCTTCTATAAATAATTTTCGCTGGCGCATTTTAGGTGATGGACCAGATCTACTTTCGAATCAGCAATTAGCTTTGCAACTAGGTGTAGAGGATGTAGTTGAATTTGTAGGGGAAATGAAAAATCCCTATCCATTTATAAAATGTAGTGATGTATTCATTTTAACATCAGCCTACGAAGGCTATCCAATGGTCATAGGGGAGGCATTAATTGTACAAACGCCTGTTATTACAACAGACTTTGCCGCAGCAGGTGAACAAATTTTTCATGGTCATAACGGATTGATAACAGGCTTTAACATGAAAGACCTCTTTCACGTCATTTCTAGTGTTATGAAAAATACAGAATTACTACACAATATGAAAAATTACATAGAAGAAAATCACTACACAAACGAAAAAGCTCAAGAGCAACTAGTATTGGAGTTTGATGCTACATGATAGTGGAATCTAAGAAATTTAGTGTGCTCATTTGTATAATTTCAAGTATCTTTGTCGTATTCAAAATATATACAGGTCATAATCTATTTCTCTGGCTCTTCTTCCTTTTAACCAGTATAGCGATGCTGCTAGATAAGCAGCAGCATCGAATTGACTATTTATTGTTTTTTATTTCGTGGGTTTATGTCATTAAATTCGATATATCAGGATATTCATTACTTGTTGTACTTAGTTCTTTCTATATTTTGTTAAGTATTCTGACGCTCTTTTTACAAAAGCAAGGTATTTCAAAACGACTGTTATTGACCTATTTTTTATTTGCATTTTATACGGTGGCCGTAACGTTAGTTAGTGGTGGTAATCTTATTGCAGTTTTAGGCTTTGTGTTGAATTATAGTGTGCTCTTTTGTGCAATATTGACCCTCAATGATAAGGCATATTTCAGAAGGTATACGTATATCTATACATCGGGTTTACTAGCTGCTTCAATCGTGCGTCTGATCAGTTATTCCGTTCCAGAAATCGATCATTTTATAGAATCAATGACCATTGTGAATACAGTGAAGACAATGAACTCGATTAGTACAAGATTTACGGGTTTAGATTTAGATCCAAATTACTTTAGTTTGCAAATATTAATAGCTATGGCTTGTTTATTAGTGCTTTTTAATCTGGATGGAAAAAAGGAAAAAAAGTCAATTGTATTACTCGTGATATTAGCTTTTTTTGGCATACTGACATATTCCAAAATGTTTATTATTACATTAGTCGTTTTTATTATGATGACATTTATTGTCTTCATTAAAAATAATGTGAAGACAGCTATTAAATTTTCGTCTTTTATCGTGATTATTTGTGGGGTTGCTCTCTATTTTTTTTACGAGAAGTTATTTGAAATTTATTGGATTCGGTTTTTTGGGTCAGGAATATCGACAGATGCCATTACCACTGGTCGAGTGAGTAGTTGGGGCCTATTTATAAATGAAATCTTTCAAAACACGAAAGTATTTGTTTTGGGAGCAGGATTTGGCACAAGCTTTGCGAAGGTGAAAATGGCACATACAATGTACTTATCAACCCCTTATTATATAGGTTTAATTGGAGTGGCCTTGTCAGTATTATACATTTCTAGCCTCTATAAAGTACTTAGAGGGAATGTTGGAAGTATGAATACACCAGGCTTTCAAATCCTCTCAATTAACGCTATTCCTCTCTATATCGTATTAGTAGCGAATATAGGACTTGATTCATTTGTCATGGATTATTTTCCATATCATATTTTATTAATTATGTTTGCAATGACTATGAGTAAAAGTAAGGGAACTACTATGAATGAGAGGTGAGGTGAGTGCCATTTTTAAGCATTATTGTCCCCGTCTATAATACAGAACCTTACTTAAAAATGTGTCTTGATAGTATTTTGAGACAGGATTTCGTAGATTTTGAGTTGATATTAGTAAATGATGGCTCGACTGATAACTGCTCGGTAATCTGCGATGAATATGCCGAATCTGATACAAGAATTACCGTCATTCATAAAGCAAATAGTGGTGCTGTCAGTGCCCGTAAAGCAGGGCTAAGGGTCGCCAAAGGACAGTATGTTGGTTATGTAGATAGTGATGATTGGATAGAAGTTGATATGTATAAATCATTATGTAATACTGCACGTATTTTTGATGTAGATATTGTTATTTGTGACATTATAGAAAATTATCCACTCCAAGAAGTGAAGAGATCACAGCTTGTCGCGCCTGGTTTGTACAGGAAGGATAGGATGGAAAAAGAAGTATATCCGATTATGCTATATTCGGGCGAGTATTACCGTTTTGGATTATATCCATCTTTATCTAATAAAATATTTAAAAGAGACCTATTAGAGAAAAATCTATTTGATGTGGATGATCAAATTTGCATGGGGGACGATGCTGCTTGTACATATCCTAGCTTACTTGATGCAGAAAGTATTTATATATTAGAAAATCAGTATCTCTACCATTACCGTCAGCATTCTTCTTCCATGACAACTAGTTATGATCAGTTGTTTTTTAAAAAAATACTTGTGTTATATGAACATTTGAAAGTTTTAAAGTACAGGAAAGCAGACCAGGTTCCTAATTTTGCTGAACAACTTCAGTATTATTTTACTTATTTAGTGATGGCAGCGGTGAATAATGAATTGAATAGATTCAACCATAAGCGTTTACATGAAAAGCGTACCTTTATTAAGAAAATGTTGATTCATGAAGCGTTTCATGGATCGTTGCATGCGATTCGAGTGACAAATATGCCGCTCAAATTAAAGGTCTATACTTGGCTATTAAAGAAAAAACAAATTCTTTTACTTTTTATGTTGAATAGGCTTAATCGGCAGATCAGTGATTGCAAAGGTTTAATTCCTACTTTTACTAAAAGAAAAGGTGCTTATCAGCATGAGAACTAAGAGAGTAGTTTTAAATTTAATGTCTAATGTATTGCTACAAGTTGTTGCAGCGGTTATTAATTTCATTTTACCTCGACTATTTATGACAACATACGGCTCTGCTACAAACGGGCTTGTTTCGTCGATTAAGCAATTTTTAAGTTACTTAAAAATAGTAGAAGCTGGGGTTGGTAATGCATCTATAGTGGCACTTTATAAGCCACTAGCCAAGGGTGATAAAGACCAAATAAATGGAATTCTTTCAGCGACTAATCGTTTTTATAGACGCTCGGGTTATGTCTTTGTTGGATTAGTCGCCATTTTGTCCATTTGTTATCCGTTATTAGTAGGAGATGAAGTGAATACGCGTACGGCTCTTTACATGGTACTTATTTTGGGAATTAGTGGCGTGTGGGAGTATTTTTTTATAGGGAAATATTTGGTTCTACTGTCGGCAGATCAAAAAAGCTATGTTATTTTTCGCATTCAAACAATGTTGCTTTTTGCGAGTGCATTATTGTCAGTTACTTTAATAGCATTTGGTTTTTCCATCGTCATTGTTGTTGCTAGTTCAAGTGCCTTATTATTACTGGATGTTCTTTTTTTAAGGTTGTATGTTAAAAAGAAATATCCATATTTCGATTGTAAAAAACAAGCTAATACGTTAGCAATTAAAGATAAATGGGATGCTTTAATTCATCAAATTGCCTCGTTAGTGGTATTTAACACACCGTTTATTTTAATAACGATTTTTCTGGGCTTAACAGAAGTCAGTGTATTTACAGTTTATAGTATGGTGTTTAATGCAGTCACATTGTTTATATCTACTTTTTCAGGGGCGATATTAGCAGCTTTTGGCGACATTCTTGTCAAAGAGGATAAGGACGTTCTTCGAAAATATTTTCATCATTTTGAATATGTTTTTTATGGCATCATTGCTTTTAGTTACACATGTACAGCTATTTTAATATTGCCATTTATAACGATTTATACAGCAGGTATTGAAGATGCCAATTACATAAGGCCCTGGTTGGCAATATTGTTTGTCATTGTAGGAGTAGCGAACACAATTCGGATTCCTGCAAATACGTTAGTGAACGCTGCAGGACATTTTAGAGAGACGAAAAAGCGTGCCATTATGGAAGCATTAATTAACCTAGTAGTTTCTCTTGTTTTTGTACAGTATTTTGGCGCAGAAGGAATATTACTGGGAGGAATTTGTTCATACGGGTATCGTACTTATGATTTAATCATTTATTCTTCAAAAAAGATTTTACACAATTCACCTAAAGATACTGCCAAAAAAATTGTGCAAAATAGTATCTTTGCACTTACTGCAGCGACACCATTTATATTTTTTATCGAGCTCCATATTACATCTGCAGGTTCATGGCTTTTAGCCGCTATATGTATTTCCTTGTGGACGATGTTTATTTTATTAGTAGGTAATTTTATTATTGAGCCTCAAACAATGCGAGATATTTTGGTGCAATTAAAGCGAACAATTACCGATAGTAAATAATTTTATCCCTGCATTTAGTAAGGTAAGAGCATAATTGAAAGGCAAATTGATTCCTTTGAAATGGCAGGTGAGGGTGATGAAGCGAGAAATCAAAGAAATATATTTACTACGATTCGTTGCTTGCTTAGGGATTGTGTTAATGCATAGTGTTACGTTGGCATTGAACATGAATGACATAGAAGAAGGTCCACTATTTGTAATCCTGACATCTATTCAGCTGATCTTTATGTTCGGGACCCCTCTTTTTATATTTATCTCAGAGTTTGTCATTGCCTATTCCTATTCAGATCGTTTGCCGAAAAAGTTTTATGTAAAACGTTATAAATATATGTTAACTCCATTTCTTTTTATTGGACTACTTGATGCCGTTCTTAAATCAATCGAATCGCCTTCTATTGAATTTGCCAAAAAACTACTATTAAATTATTTGGAAGGTGATTTCCATGGTTATTTTATCGTGATCATTTTTCAATTTTATATCATACATCCATTTTTTGTGAAATTTATTGTATCGAGATACCCTGCCTATAAAGTAATAATGACTGCGTTTTTCATTAATTTTAGTTACTTAGCCTTTTTTAATTTTTTAGATCCATTTAAGTATTTTCCTGATTTAGCGTATACTAGTTTACAATGGGATTTTTTTAATAAGATGCCATTTCCTGCGTGGATTGCTTATTTTGTAGTAGCTTATTACTGTGGAAAAAATTATAATAAATTTCTATCGTGGTTACAGCGTTTTCGTTATTTGTTACTAGCAGTATTACTAATCACAGTAAGCATTTTGCTAACCTCTCAATTATCAGGTATTATTGCGGAAGTTCATTCAAAGAGAATAGACGTTATCCTTTATACATTCAGTGTAGCTTTTCTGTTATTTTTCATCGCGAGTAACAGAAGAAAAATGCCGAAATTTATCATTTTTATTAGTCGTTATTCCTTCGGTATATATTTATTACATCCCCTAGTTAATAGCCTATTTAAAATTTTTTTAACGAAGTTTATCGAAACATTAAGTGTATTTTCTGTCATTGCCATTTCATTTATTGTCAGTCTCAGTTGCTCCATTTGTATAACATATATAATGAGTAAATGGAAATTCGGCGCGTTTTTTATAGGGCAACTCAATACCAATGGGGACTCCTCTAATAAAAAAGATGCACAATTTCCCATCCAGCAATCCTAGATAAACCGGTGCTAATCAATAAGATAATAGTATTTAAACGTGTAAATTGAGTAAGGCTTGCGTTTTTACTTTGCGATTGCCAAAGCAAAGATGGTAAACTAAAAGATGTTATTTAGAGAAAGTGTGGTCTTGCATAATGAAAGTTCTATTTATTGGTGATATTGTTGGTTCAATTGGTCGAGATGCGGTGGAAAAATATTTACCTCGCTTAAAAAAGAAGTATAATCCAGATGTTGTGATTGCAAATGGGGAAAATGCTGCGGCAGGACGAGGGATTACTCGTAATATTTATAATAGCTTGCTACAAATGGGTGTAGATGTTATTACAATGGGCAATCATACATGGGATAATAAAGATATTTTTGATTTTATTGATGACGCGGATTACTTAATCCGTCCGGCAAACTTTTCAAGTGAAGCACCTGGTAAAGGTATGGTCCAGATTTCTAAAAAGGGTGTGACATTATCTGTCATTAATTTACATGGTCGCGTATTTTTACCACCACATGAGGATCCATTTGCAATGGCAGATCAATTGATTGCAGAGGCTCGACAAATATCTCCACTTGTCTTCGTGGATTTTCATGCTGAAGCGACTAGTGAAAAAATCGCCCTTGGTTGGCATTTAGATGGAAAGGCTTCAGCGGTTGTTGGGACACATACACATGTGCAAACAGCAGATGCAAGAATTTACCCGCAAGGTACAGCTTATATCACGGATGTTGGTATGACAGGGCCGTATGATGAAATTTTAGGTATGACGAAGGAAAGTGTCATCTATAAATTCCAAACAAACATGCCATCTCGTTTTGAAGTTCCGAAAAAAGGGCGAGAGGTTTTAAGTGGTTTCTTTGTAGAGATGGACGATCGAACAGGAAAGGCTATTGCCTGTGAACGCATTTATATAAATGAAGACTATCCATTTCAAGGGTAGATAAGTCGAAGAATGTTTTTTTACGTTTCTTTTACGGGGATATAGGTTTCTTTGTCAAACTAGTCTATTTCCGTTTTGCGGAGCATAAAATGTGCTACGGACAATAACTTGAGGTCCAAAAAGGGGGACATGAGTTGTTGAGCGTAAACACTATTCGCGAAACGGGGAGGAATAATTGTGGATTCATTAAAAGTATCATCACGCTCTAATCCAAATTCAGTTGCAGGTGCATTAGTCGCGGTAATCAGAGAAAAAGGGCAGGCAGAAATGCAAGCAGTTGGGGCAGGTGCACTTAACCAAGCCGTGAAAGCAGTGGCCATCGCACGCGGATTTGTAGCGCCAAGTGGCACAGATTTAATTTGCGCGCCGGCGTTTGCCGATATTTTGATTGCTGGAGAAGAACGAACAGCATTAAAGCTGTTAGTGGAAAAACGTATTCGATAAAAAAGTAATGAAGTAAAATGCTCTGTCACATACTATTGTGGCGGAGCATTTTTTCGTTTTCCTGTTTTACATATGATAGATGTCACTTGAAATAGGGGCGTGATTTTGCTTAGATTTGAAAATTACAACTTTATGAACAGGATTTTCAGTCAAAGGTCTGATTTTCGCCTAAATCGTGGAGAAACAATAGTCCAGACGGTTTCTTCGTGTTAAACTTATGAAGGAAAAATAATAGTACACATTGGATTTAAGGAGTTGTTGACATGTTACATCAGCTTTCATGGAAAGTCGGTGGGCAACAGGGTGAAGGGATTGAGAGTACAGGTGAGATTTTCTCAATGGCAATGAATCGTCTAGGTTATTTCCTATACGGTTATCGTCACTTCTCTTCTCGAATTAAAGGTGGCCATACGAATAATAAAATTACAGTTCGTCCAACAGAAGTACGTTCAATTGCGGATGATTTAGATATTTTAGTGGCATTCGATCAAGAAACAATTGATGTCAATTATAAAGAGCTTACAGAAAAGGGTATTATTTTAGCCGATGCAAAATTTGATCCTGTTAAACCAGAGGATTCAAAAGCACCATTATTTGCAGTACCGTTCACAGAAGTAGCAGCAGAGCTTGGTACTTCGTTAATGAAAAACATGGTGGCTATCGGAGCAACTGCATCATTGTTAAATCTAGAAGATGCAGTATTCCAAAATGTTGTCGATGATATTTTTGGTAAAAAGGGCGAAGAAGTCGTTCAAAAAAATATGGAAGCCATTACACGTGGTCGTCAAATTATGAATGAGCTTTTAGTTGATCGTATAGGCGAATGGGAGCTTGCACCTGCGGATGGAAAACGTCGTATGTTTATGATTGGGAACGACGCAATAGCACTTGGCGCAATAGCTGCTGGGACACGCTTTATGGCAGCATACCCAATTACACCTGCTTCTGAAATCATGGAATACTTGATTAAAAAATTACCGAAATTCGGTGGTACGGTAATCCAAACGGAAGATGAGATTGCAGCAGCAACAATGGCTATTGGCGCTAACTTTGGTGGCGTACGTTCCTTTACCGCTTCAGCTGGTCCTGGTCTTTCATTGATGATGGAAGCAATCGGTCTTTCAGGTATGACAGAGCAACCTTTAGTAGTAGTGGATACACAACGTGGAGGCCCTTCAACTGGGTTACCAACTAAGCAAGAACAATCTGACTTGATGGCTATGCTTTACGGTACACATGGAGAAATTCCTAAGGTAGTCATTGCACCTTCTACAATGGAGGAAGCTTTCTTTGATACGATCCAAGCATTTAACATTGCAGAGGAATTACAATTACCAGTAATCTTAATGACAGATCTACAATTATCTTTAGGAAAACAATCTGTAGAGCCATTTGATTATAATAAAATTGAAATTCGTCGCGGTAAAATTGTGATGGATGATCTTGAGGAAGCGGCAGATAAAGCCTACTTCAAGCGCTATGAAGATACAGAAGATGGGATTTCACCTCGTGTATTACCGGGTACATTACATGGTATTCACCACGTTACAGGTGTTGAACATGATGAAACAGGGAAGCCATCTGAGGCAACGGGTAATCGCCAAACTCAAATGGATAAACGCTTCCGTAAATTAGAGAGTTTGAAATTTGATAACCCAGTCTTTGTCAATGCACCACATGAGGAAGCCGATATTTTATTAGTAGGCTTTAACTCAACAAGAGGTGCTATTGAAGAAGTGCAAGAGCGACTGAATGCCCAAGGAATGAAAGTGAATCATGCACATATTCGATTAATTCACCCATTCCCATCTGCAGAAATAGCACCTCTTGTTGCACAAGCGAAAAAGGTGATCGTTGTAGAAAATAACTATACAGGTCAATTAGCTAATATTATGAAGATGAATGTTGGTGGTCACGATAAAATCGTGACAATCACTAAATATAACGGTACACCATTCTTGCCAGGTGAATTAGAAAATCGTGTGAAGGAGTTGACTCGCTAATGGCAACATTTAAGGATTTTCGTAATACAGTGAAACCAAACTGGTGCCCAGGCTGTGGAGACTTCTCAGTACAAGCAGCTATCCAACGTGCTGCTGCAAATGTCGGCATTGAACCAAATGAACTTGCTGTCATTTCAGGAATTGGTTGTTCAGGTCGAATTTCAGGATATATCAATTCTTATGGATTCCATGGTATTCATGGCCGTGCACTTCCGATTGCACAGGGATTGAAAATGGCTAATCGTGATTTACATGTTATCGCTTCTGGTGGTGATGGTGATGGATTTGCTATTGGTATGGGGCATACAATTCATGCCATCCGCCGTAATATTGATATAACTTATATTGTAATGGATAACCAAATTTATGGTTTAACAAAAGGTCAAACATCTCCACGTTCAGCTGCTGGATTTATTACAAAATCTACACCAGGTGGAGCGATTGAGCCATCATTGAAACCATTAGAGGTAGCGTTAACAAGTGGTGCAACATTTGTGGCACAGGGCTTCTCTACAGATATTAAAGAATTAACAGCACTAATTGAAGCTGGTATTAACCATAAAGGTTTCTCATTTATCAATGTCTTTTCACCTTGTGTAACGTATAACAAAGTGAACACATATGATTGGTTTAAAGAAAATTTAACAAAATTAGCAGATGTTGAAGGTTATGATCACTCAGATCGTGGTATGGCAATGCGTACAGTGATGGAACACGAGGGCTTAGTAACAGGCATTATTTATCATGATACTGAAACAACGTCGTATCAAGAAAAAGTACCTGGCTACTCTGAGTTACCATTAACAGATATCGATATCAAAATGAGCGAAAATGATTTTAATGATTTAGTAAAAGAATTTATGTAAATTTGATAGGGTCGAAGCATTTGGAATGAAGTCATTCCAAATGCTTTTTTTATGCTTTAGTAATCGATCGCAAGTAAGTAATTGTTATGGAATCCTTATAAAATCCTTATATTTATTTTTTACACTAAGGTCATCGAAAGGATGATGACTAATTATGAAAGATTTGATGTTGAAAACAAACAATCTGAATAAAGCGTTTAAAGGACAAAACATTGTAGATAATTTATCGTTAGAAATTAAACGTAATTCAGTTTATGGCTTACTTGGACCTAACGGAGCGGGAAAATCTACAACCTTAAAGATGATAACGGGCATGCTACGACCTAATGCTGGAGATATCATTTTTAATGGACATCTATGGTCACGAAAAGATTTGCAGGATATCGGGGTCTTAATTGAAACACCACCCTTGTACGATAATTTAACAGCTAAAGAGAATCTAAAAGTTCGAACGATAGCGTTAGGCATACCACAAAGTCGGATTGACGAAGTATTGGAGATTGTAGATTTAACGAATACGGGGAAAAAACGAGCAGGTCAGTTTTCTTTAGGGATGAAGCAACGATTAGGTATAGCAATTGCGCTGTTAAACAAACCGAAACTGTTAATTTTAGATGAGCCGACAAATGGTTTGGATCCAATCGGTATACAAGAGCTTCGTAAGCTCATTCGCTCCTTTCCAGAACAAGGTATCACTGTTATATTGTCTAGTCATATTTTGCCTGAGGTAGAACAAGTCGTGGATGATATTGGCATTATTGCTGGTGGCAAGCTTGGCTATCAGGGACCAGCTCCACAAGGTCATGAATTAGAGTCACTCTTCATGCAGGTTGTCACTGCCAACAGAAAGGCAGGTCATTAGTATGTTAGCCATCATGAAAGCAGAACAATTAAAATGGAAGCGAACTTTTATTCCCAAACTACTTTGGCTTACGCCACTTATAACCTTACTTATAGGCGCTGTACTTATGGGAGGGGAGTATTTTCAAACAGGAGCTTATAACTGGTGGTATACGATGCTTCTGCCAGGTGCACTGACGATTTGCTGTGCCTTAGTGATCGAAAAAGATAAGAAGTTGAAATACCATAGTATACTTGCACTACCACTTGGCCTCAAAAAGGTTTGGTTGGGAAAAATACTTTCATCAGGTGTATGGCTTTTCATTATCACTAGTATGTTCTTTGGAGGAATTACAGTAGGGGGCTGGCTATTTGGTCATAGCTTACCAATAACAAGCAGCTTATTAAGTTCTCTAGTTATTTTCGTAACGTTTTTGTGGCAAATTCCCTTATGTCTTTTTCTGGCAGCTAAATTAGGAACCTATTTGGCTATTTTGCTCAATGTAGTTGCCAATATCGTAGGGATTGTAGTATTTGCTGATGGAGAGCTATGGTATTGCTATCCTTTTGCAATTGGTGCACGTCTATTATGCTCAACTCTCGGTATATTACCAAATGGTCTACCAGTACCTGAGGGTAGTTCTTTACTCAATAACGATGTTATATTTCCTGGATTATTGATAACGATCACTTGGTTTATCATAATCACTTCACTCACGACAAAGTGGTTTCAAAAAAGGGAGGCCAAATAGCAAATGGACATGTTACGATTATTGAGAGCGGAAAGTCTTAAAACAAGACGAACTCCATTACTACTTACACATCTACTTGTCCCCATTGCTATTTCTGGATTGTTTTTAGCTTACTATTCCTATTCACCATGGGATTTTCACGGAAAAGTAACTGCCTATTTTCAAGGCCTAGCGTGTGGACTACCTATGATTATAGGATTAGTATGTGCAATGGCATCCGATCAGGAGGCGAAGGCAGGTCATTATCAAAGCATGCTAGTCTCAACAAAAATAAAAATAAAGGCATACTTGAGTAAGCTTATATTATTATTGATGTATAGCTTTGGAGCCATCTTTATGTCTGTAGCTATTTTTAGTATGGGCTTTAGAGAATTATTACATGAAGTAGATTTTGACTATTTATTTTATAGTGTTGCTGCCTGTATTTTATTCAGCAGTCATATTATTTTTTATATTTTACATTTATTTGTAAGCTTCCAATTTGGAAAAGGTGCTTCGATTGGTTTAGGCATTGTGGAAGCCCTGCTGGTCGCTTTGTTGCTTACTGGTTTAGGTGATGCTATTTGGCCCTTTTTACCGTATGGATGGAGCGGTCACTTTGTTTCTTTATGGATTTTAACTTCGGCGGGCACAAATTTAATATGGCTCGAAGGAAGTATCCAAACTAGTATAATATGGTGCTTAGGTGGAAGCATACTAGCTTTTGCATTATCTTGCCTATGGTTTTGGAGATGGGAAGGTAGAGCAGCTGAATAGTAGGAATGGATGGTTGAGGATAAATTATGGCAAATATATTAGTAGTTGATGATGAAATTGATATTTTAATGCTGGTTAAAAATGCACTACATAAAGATAATCATTTAGTAAATATTGTGTTTAATTCGACAGAGGTAGAGAAGATGGATCTAGGCTTTTTTGATCTAATCTTACTTGATGTGATGATGCCTGCTATTGATGGCTATACGCTATGTAGGCAAATTCGCCATGCTGTAGATTGTCCGATTCTTTTTCTTACCGCTAAAACCTTAGAGGAAGATATTATGTTTGGTCTTGGCTTAGGTGCAGATGACTATTTAATCAAACCTTTTAGTATTGGGGAACTACGGGCAAGGGTAAATGCTCATATTCGACGTGAAAATAGAGAGAAACGGAATGTTCTTTATCATGGTAAAGTTCATTTTAATCTTTCTGGTAAAGAACTATTTGTTCAAAATGAGAGGATTCCGTTAACCAAAAGTGAGTATGAAATATGTGAATTTTTAGCACGTCATCGCGGGCAAGTTTTTTCTAAAGATCAAATATACGAAACGATTTTTGGGTTTGATGGCAAAAGTGACAGTACAGCGATAACAGAGCATATTAAAAATATTCGTTCAAAGCTGCATGCATTTGATATAGAAGTCATTGATACGGTTTGGGGGATTGGCTATAAGTGGAAACCGTAAAACCGAGGAAAGGAACACGTCTGCATACATTTTTTCTGAGATATTTATTTTTTCTTTGCATTGGCATCATTCTTTTAGTGGCACTATTAATAGGTCTATTTATGTTTGCCTTTTCAGCTAGTATTATTTTACCTGCAAATTATGCAGAGACACAAATCACGTTAGCAAAAGATCGAATTGCTACAAGCAGCTCGGTAACGGATGAGATGATCCCTGATCTTGTAGAATATGCAGTGGTTTCAAATCAGGGAGAGTTTATTTCAGGCAATTTAACAAAAGAAGAGGCTTCCTATGCATGGCAGTTAAAACAAAAGGGAGAGAAGCAAGGAAGTTCTCAATTTTATGCATTTATTGAGCGCGAACAAGAAATATGTATTTTACGCTATAGTTTAGTACCTGAGTATCGCTCTGCCATCATAAGAAATTATTTACCTAATCCGCAATTAACGGTTTTATTAGTTTTTATTATTGGAGTTGTTGTACAAGCAGCGGTACTTGCTGTTCATTTTGGCAGAAGACTAAAACAAAAAATGATGGGCTTACAAGAAGCTATTGAAAAAATACAACATCAAAATTTGGCATTTCATTTACAACCGTCTGGAATCCAAGAAATTGATGATATTGCTCTTTCCTTCGAACAAATGAAGGAAGCATTAAATACTTCTTTGACACAGCAATGGCGGGCAGAAAGATTGCGCAGAGAACAAATATCAGCACTGGCACATGACCTGAAAACACCATTGACGATTATTCGGGGAAATGCCGAACTTTTATTGGACACCGCCCAAGATGAAATGCAAAAAGAATTTAACCATTATATATTAAAAAATACGGTTGAAATTGAAAAATTCACAAAGCAATTAATGGATCTTTCGAATGTGGAGCAAGGTATTGTCACCTCAAAATCAAATGTCGCCATGCATTCTTTTATTCAACAGGTTGAACAACAAATGAAAGCTCTTGCTTTAGAAAAAAATCTTGAAGTTACTGTAGAAATGGTCAGGCTACCTACTTCCATTATGATAGAGGAAGAGCTTTTTTATCGGGCTCTATTAAATGTGATTGTCAATGCGGTTGAGCACACACCAAATAACGGGAAAGTCACTTTATCTATTGAAGGAAAGGTGAATGTTATTCATTTTACTGTGAAAGATAGTGGTACAGGTTTTTCAGCAAAAGATTTAAAAGAGGCTACCAAACAATTTTATCGTGGAGACCCAAGTAGAAATACAACAGATCATCATGGTATGGGTCTTTATATTGCAGAGTCAGTTATTAAAAAGCATGATGGGGTAATAACACTCGCTAATGATTCGATAACGGGTGGAGGAAAAGTGACAGTCACTATTCCTGTTATGAGGATGGAGTAACAGTTTATTTTTTCCAATTTACTGCGGGTAGAAATCAAAGTCATTGCTCTAATGAAGTCCTTCATGTTACCCTAGTAATAAATTTAGTCCTTTTTATTGGAAGTAAGGTTTTACAACTAACTATCCTTATAAAGGGCTTTTTTTATAGAAAAAAGTTTTAAGGGTACTTAAATGGAGGAGTTTTTTTTATGGCAGAAAGAGGTAGACCAAAAGGCGCAAGTGGAGAAGAAAGTCGCGCATTATTACTTGAAATTGCAGCGAAAGAGTTTGCGCAGCATGGATATCATGAAACGAAGGTGAGTACGATAGTAAAAAGTGCATCATTAAGTCAGCCTACTTTTTACCTGTATTTTAAAAATAAAGAGTCCATTTTTGAAGAATTAGAGAATCTTTTTCGTTTACGAATGATGGATTTAGCCAAAAAAAGCCGCTTACAGCCTGCATTAGAGCAAGCAACAGTAAAATCACGTATTATCCATAATGTTAAGGAATTATTAGCGTTTTTTGCTAAAAACCCAAATTTAACAAGAATTGGATTATATTTATCGACAAAGGCTGATGAAATAAAGGCACAAATAGTCAAGCAAATTAAAGAGAATCTGGATTATGAAGTAGATGCTGGCTATTTTCGGAAAGATTTAGATACACATATAGTTGCAGAGAGCTTAATAGGTATTATTGAGCGATTAACATTTGTTCAATTACTGCCAAAGCAAAAAAAGCCAGAAGAGATAGCCACTGATATTGTGAATTTATTAATAGATGGTATGCTGGATAGGGGAAGTCATGACTAATAATCAACCACTTCATAATTTTAAAAAAAGAAAATACTGATTTTTTCTTTTTTTAAAGTTGAATATTACTTTTGAGTAATATAATATTAGAAATAGGTAGTGATTACCATTAGTATTTCAAATGGTTCACTCAATTAAAGAAGAAAAGAGGAGGTGAATGTAATGATGTATCCACCAATGCCATATGTAGGAGATAAAGGTGGCCGTATTACTGTTAAGTAATTATTACTTAAGGGTCTGGCTTATTTAGTCAGACCTTAATCTTTTAAAATTTTAAAAGGAAAGACTGCTTAATATGCTTGAACAGAGTATAAGTTAGAAAATGTAACTTTCTACTACAGAAAAGAAGGTATAGAGCAATTGATTGGTCAATTAGCAACTGCAGATGGATTAGTGAAATTTCAGGGGACAAGAAGATTCAGAAATACAAAGGTATCATTCATCTATGCGGGGTGTTTTTGGAAAGATTTAGTTACACATATGGGTTTCAGAGTGTTTTAGCGAATTGATTGAATGATTAGCATTCATTCAATTGTTGCCAAAGTAAAAAAGCCAAGAGATAGATAATTTAACTTTAGTAATAGAAGAGATATTTACTAGAGAAAATAGAGGAAATATAACTATATAAAAGAAAATGATTTTTCTTTTTTTAAGTTGAATATTACTTTTGAGTAATATAAATTACTTATTGTTATTTTATATCAAGATGTAGAAAAAAGGATCTATGAGTACCAAAATAACATCTCTGTTAACGTTCATCCAGATTTTTTAGGATTAAATCAAACCTTCTAAGCTACTGTAAAAATCGATGGGGCTTTAAATAGACTTAGTGAATGAGTGACACCATTAAGAAGGGAGATTGTACAGGGGATTGATGTTTAATGTGTAAAATTAAACCAAAATAGTCGCAATTTGCTTTTATAGCAATTTGAAATTTTTAAATAATATAATTATCGTATATGTTTGTTATTCGCATATGCATTAGAACATGATTGATGTAAGAGAGTGCTCCTATTCTTTTTCAATCAAATGGTAGAAGTAAAATGTATAGAAAGAGGAGAATGCTATGAGAAAATGGCAGCAGGCAGTATCGGTATTTGTCATCTATTTGTTAATGGCACAGATTGTAGTTGGTAGTTTCCCAGTGTATGCTGAAACGAATGATCATGAACAGCCCATACTAACTGTCACACTCACAACAGATGGAGAGCCTTATATAGATGGTGACATTGCTTCAAGTCCTGTTACTATTCAAGCGACAACAACTACAGTCGATAGTGCTAGTCTACAGGTAGAGACTTCTAACGACAAAGGAAATACATGGACAGTATTCAATACTTTAACGCCACTTGTTTTAACAGATGCAGGGGACTATCATATTTGGTTTAGAATCATTGGGCAATCCTCCATTAGTAAGCATGTAATTCGCATCGCAGAACAAAAGCCATCGTTATTGTCAGCAGGTAACTCTATTATTTATGTGGACGCAACTGCTACTGTTGGGAATAATGATGGTACAAGTTGGGACAATGCATTTCAAGATTTACAATCCGCTTTACATAGCGCACAAAGTGGACAGCAAATTTGGATTGCCCAAGGAACATACACACCAACTAGAAAAATGGATGTAAATGATTCACGCAGTGTAGCATTCCGAATGAGAAATGGTGTGGAAATTTATGGCGGTTTTAAAGGTGATGAAGAAACATTAGCGCAGCGAGATTTTAACACATACAAAACTATACTAAGTGGAGCACTTCCTAGTGGAGAAAATGCCTATCATGTATTTTATCATCGATATGACCCTGATGTAAGTGTATTAAATGAAACAGCCATTCTCGATGGTGTCACCATTACGGGAGGTCTTGCTAATAAGGGGACGCATATGTATGGTGGTGGGATGTACAATAGCGATGGCAATAACCCACTCTTAAGAAATGTCCTATTTACCGGGAATAAGGCACAGGGAGATGGTGGAGGCTATGGAGGGGCTATGTATAATACTAGAGGGAGTAACCCGATTTTAACAAATGTTCTATTTAGCGGAAATGAAGCGTACCTAGGTGGCGCTATCTACAATGCTAGTAGTAGTCCAAGATTAAGTGGTGTCAAATTTGATGGAAATAAAGCGACTGGCTATGGAGGCGCTATCTATAATGGTGGTAGCAGTAGTCCGACTTTAACAAATATAACATTTACTAGCAATGAAGCAGTATACGGAGGTGGTATATATAACGGTAACGTGAGTAATCCTATCTTAACGGAAGTTGAATTTAATAGAAATAAGGCAACTCAACATGGTGGTGGCATGTACAATTATGCCAGTAATCCAACTTTAACAAACGTAACCTTTAATGAAAATGAAGCTACTTTTTATGGAGGTGCTCTATACAATGATGCTAGCAGTCCCAACTTAATGGAGGTAACATTTAGTGGGAATAAGGCGGAGTATGGAGGAGGGATGTTTAATACTGGTAGCAATAGTAGTCCACTATTGAAAAATGTGCTATTCAATAAAAATCAGGCAAGTCAGTTAGGTGGAGGGATGTTTAATACGAACTATAGTATCCCAAGCTTAACCGATGTGACGTTTGATCAAAACAATGCAATCAATGGGGGCGGTATGCACAATACCAATAGTAACCCGATGATGACAACTGTTACATTTCGTGAAAATAAGGCAGGTTATGGTGGAGGGGCTATGTCTAATGATGGTGTCAGTAATCCAATTTTAACGAATATGATATTCATTGGAAATGAAGCGTATATTGGGGGCGGTATGTTCAATGATGGCAGTAGCAGCCCCAACTTAAGAAATACGTTATTTACTGGCAACAAGGCAGATTTTGATGGTGCTACTATAAGTACTGACTCTCCAACTAGTAATATCATCTTAACGAATGTGACCATCAGTGGCGATGTTCCGAAATATGGAGTGGGTGCTATTTCTGGAGGTGGCTCAGCTAGTAAAATTCAAAATAGTATTATTATCGGAAATAACAAGAAAATTGCCTTTTATAATTATAAAGGTAAAGTTGAAAATAGTTTGCTCGATGTGGAAGTAGGAAAGAACATAAGAGGGAAACTATTTGATACGACTGGGACGGCTGTTGATACGCCCACTTATCTGCCAACAGATGTGTTTATGGATTCAAGCAAGAAAGATTATCGCTTAAAAGCAGATTCTCCAGCATTAGATCAAGGGAATGCTAGTTATCCTGAACTAGCAGATATAACGACAGACCTTGCTGGGAAAAAACGTGTGCAAGGATCGGCGATTGATTTAGGGGCGTATGAAGTGCCAAATAATTATTATAACATTATCTACGATGCAAATGGAGCAACGGGAGGCAGTGTGCCACAAGATGATGGGAAATATGAAGAAAATGCCCTTGTGACAGTGAAGGTTAATAGCGATAATCTTGTGAAAACAGGCTATACCTTTAAAGGCTGGAATACACAGGCAGATGGTAAAGGCACAGCATATGCAGTGGATGATACCTTCCCAATGGGTACAGAAAATATTATATTGTATGCGGAGTGGGTAGCTAACCAAACATATACAGTCAAATATGATGCAAATGGCGCAACAAGTGGTATAGTGCCACAGAATAGTCCATTATATGAGGAAAATGAAAAAGTAATGGTACAAGGAAATAGTGGAAATCTAGTAAGAACTGGCTACACATTCAAAGGCTGGAATACACAAGCAGATGGTAAGGGAATATCCTATGCCGAAAATGCAACCTTTCAAATGGGAAAAGCCGATGTCATCTTGTATGCCCAGTGGACAGCGAACCCAACTTATACAGTCATATATAATGCAAATGGTGCAACAAGTGGGACAGTGCCAAAGGATAGTACATTATATGAAGAAAATGAAACAGTAATGGTACAAGGAAATAGTGGCAATCTAGTAAGAACAGGCTATACTTTTGCGGGCTGGAATACAGTACAGGATGGTAAGGGAATAGCCTATATAGCAAATACGCCTTTAATAATAGGTGAGGCAGATATAATTTTGTATGCTCAATGGATAGCGAATTCTTCAACACCTGATGGAGGTAGTGCCAATGGTCCTTCAATGCCGGATGGAGGTAGTGCTTCTCATCCATCAACGTCTATTCAAATATCCTTCGAGACAAATGGTGGCCTATCTTTAGAGGACATGGAGATTACCTATAATACAAGAGTCAGCGATTTACCTGTACCAACAAAGGAAGGTTTTCGTTTTGACGGTTGGTATATAGATAAAGCGCTAACGATACAATGGGCTGAAGATACGCTTATGAGGGAGAATTTAACGCTCTATGCAAAATGGATAAAATTGACAGTTGAAGAACAGAAAGAACCACAGCAAAAGCCTTCCGTGATGACTTTCCAAGATATCGAAAACCATTGGGCACAGGATATGATTGAGGCATTAGCAACGCAGGGCATTATTAAAGGATATGAAGATGGTACTTTCCGACCGAATGAATCAATTAGCCGCCAGCATGTTGCCTCATTATTCACACGTGCTTTTGAATTCGAGGTGATCCGCCCAACAGCAGCCTTTTCGGATGTAGCACCAAATCATATGTACTATGATGCGATTATGACCTTACAGCAGGCAGGCATTATTGATGGAGCGGATGGAGCATTTCGTCCAACAGACAATATCACACGGGCACAATTAGCTAAAATTTTAGCAAATACACTACAGCTGAAATCAGAAGGTAAGAGTTCTTTTAAGGATGTAGATAGCAATCATTGGAGTGTTGGCTATATTGCGGCATTAGAGCGAGCAGAGATTACATTAGGGGTTAATGGCAAGTTCCACCCTGAAGCTTCTGTGACAAGAGCACAATTGGCGGTCTTTTTATACCGTGCAATGCAGCAATAAAAATGATTTTTTAGGCGTGAGGCTATCTAACAACTTCACGCCATTATACTATGATAGAGTAATATTTTTGTTAAATATTACTTTTCGATAATATAAAGTAGTGAATAGATAGTGAGGATATTTCTGATGAATCACTAAATAAAGAAGAAGGAGGGATTAGATGCAACAACCATTAAAAAAGGGGAAGCTATTGTTAGTCACTAGTGTTGTTATTATTTTATGTAGTTTAGGATTTTTACCAAATGCAGCAAAGGCAGCAGAAATTACAGTTAATGGAGAGGTTATATCCTATATCCAGTACCTAGAAGGAGATTCTGCAGGGATTCTTCATATATATAGTGGAGATTATTTAACAAAAAATTTTACCGATAGAGATAGTTTACCGACAGATGCGAAATGGATAACATTTTTTCCAATTACTTTGCCATTAGATAATGGTATAGAATACATGTTTAGTCGTGATGGAAAATCTGTAGAAAAGCAGTATGTTCACAATTGGACTGATATTCCTTCTGATGTTAAGTGGATAACAGTAAGTAATTTTGATGGTGATATTGGGAATGGTAAAAACCCAATAACGAATCAAAAATACCGCTATAGTGTAGATGGTGTAAATGTTGTGGAAAGTGCTACCGTTCCTGCTAATGCTTTATGGGCTAATTTAAGCTACTATGAAACCATTTCTAATGGAACACATAAACGTTTAAGGTATGAAAAAGTGAATTACACATTAAAATTAAATCCAACTCCGCCAGTGATCAATTTAACAAAATCCCCTACAGGATGGACAAATGGTGATGTTACAGTTACTGCAAATATTAGTAGTGAAAGTGATTTGAAGATTCAAAAGTGGGATTATGGCATTCAAAATGAATCATATTTTAATACAGCTGGAAACTCATTAGTAGGTTCTTCTGTTAGTGTAGATCAAAATCGAACGATTACTTGGTATGCAAGGGATATTTTATTAAATTCAACTGTTCAAACGATTACTATTGATAATATCGATAAAGATGCACCAATCATTACAAGTGGCAATATGACCATAATTACCAATCAGAAATTAGAAGTTCCAATTACCATTACTGATAGTAAAAGTGGAGTGAAAACGAAGAAATGGGCATTTGGAAATCAGAATGAATCTTATTTTTTGACTGGAGGAAATACGTTCACTGAGAATAAAATTGTTGTGGATAATTTTGGGACATATACATTGTTTGCGGAAGATCATGCAGGAAATAAGTCAATCTCCACCGTGCATTTATATTCAGCGGATTTAGAGGGTTTACATTTAAATGAAGGAACGCTTTCCCCACAATTTTCTAAAGAAATACTTTCTTATGATGTCAATGTAATGAACACGGTTTCAACCATTACAGTCATACCAAATGCTATAGATTCAACTGCAACAGTTAAGGTTAATGGGAATCTAGTCAGTAGTGGTGCAACATCAGCTACAATTCCCCTTAATGTTGGAAGTAATACAATATTAATAGAAGTAACAGCTTTAAATAGCACAAAAAAGACATACCAAGTGAAAGTAACGAGGGCGCTATCAAGTAATGCTAATCTAATTAGTCTTACTTTAAGCTCAGGAATACTATCTCCTGAAATTAGCTCAGGAGATAGCAATTATACAGCAAGCGTAGAGAATGCCATTACTAGTTTAACAATAACACCAACAACAGCAGATGCTACAGCTAAAATAAAGGTGAACGGGCATGCCGTTAACAGTGGTACAGCATCAAATTCGATACCACTGAATGTAGGAGTGAATACAGTAACAATAGAAGTAACAGCAGAAGATGATACAACGCAGAGGACCTATACAATAACGATAACGAGATTCCCATCGAGTAATGCTAACCTGAGTGATCTCACTCTAAGCACGGGGTCATACCTTCCTGTATTTAATGGGGGAGATTTCACCTATACAGCAAGCGTAGAGAATGCTATTACTAGTTTAACAGTAACACCAACAGCAGCAGATGCTACAGCTAAAATAAAGGTGAACGGGCATGCCGTGAGCAGTGGCACAGCATCAAATCCGATTCCGCTGAATGTAGGACAGAATACGGTAACAATAGAAGTAACAGCAGAAGATAAAACAACGCAGACCTATACAGTAACGGTAACGAGATTCCCATCGAGTAACGCAAATTTAAAAAGTCTAACGTTGAATTATGGAATTTTGAAGCCATCATTTGATTCTCAAAGAGAAAAATATTCAGTTAATGTTGATGTAAATGTGAATAGTATAGATTTAACACCAATACTCGATGACAATGATGCAACGCTGATGATTAATGGATTACCAAGCAGCAGTGGAAAGAAAATGACAGTGTCACTAAACTTCGGGGCAAATACTATTATACTAGAAATAACAGCACCAGACGGGGTTACGAAAAAGAAATACAAAGTTGAAATATATCGTGAGCAGCTACCAGCACCCGTAGATTCACTACAAATTCCAGGAAACTCAGCGCCTGTAGAGCCAGCAGCACCAGCACCAGCACCAATAGAGCTTCCTCAGCTGGTACCTACTGATCCTAAGCAACCGCAAGAGCCCATTACAGATATTATCTTTTCAGACGTGCCCGTGCATCATTGGGCTTACACAATGATTGGTGATTTTGCTAAACGTGGATATATTACAGGGTATGCGGATGGTACTTTTAAACCAAATGATCCGATTTCTCGTCAGCATGTTGCGTTAATATTTTCCCGTATTTTTAAACTAAATCCAATACAGGAAGCACAAACATTTAAGGATATTCCACTAAATCATCGGTATTATGAAACCATCAAGTTGGTGCAACAAGCTGGTCTGTATCAAGGTATTAACGGATACTTTAAGCCAAATGAAAATATGACACGTGCTCAAATAGCGAAAGTATTAGCTATAGCATTAAACTTATCACCAACGAGCACACATACATTTAAAGATATTCCATCAACACATTGGGCACATGACTATATTATCGCTCTGGCGGCAAATGATATTGCGTTAGGGGATAGCGGTTACTTTAAACCAGAATCTTCAGTAACACGTGCCCAATTTGTAGCATTTTTATACAGAGCCTTACAACAATAATCAAATCTCCATCATGGTTCATATTTGTATAATTTTGTTAATCAACATGTGTGATTCTGGGATAAAGGGGATGTTATGAGAAGAACATGGCAACAAGTGGTTTCGTTATTTGTCATCTTGTTGTTACTTATACAACCTGTGTTTGGTAATGTGACCGTATTTGCAAATATAAGTGAGACACTTCATTTTACAATTACAACAGAATCCATCATCAGGTGACAATACCACATCCCCAAACGATAATAACTACTCTTCATTATCAACTGTAAAAATCATTTTTCATACAAATGGTGGTACAATACTTCCGCCACTAGAGATTGCTTATAATACAAGAATAAGTGATTTACCTTTACCTACCAAATATGGATTCGCTTTGGAGGCTGGTAATGAGGATGCAGCATGTAAAATTAAGTGGGATGAAGATACAGTTATTCGAGTTTGCCAGTGTACGACCGCAAGCACTGATAAGGTTCGATGATATGGATAGCCATTGGGCAAAAGAGATAGTTGAGGAACTAGCGACACTAGAGATTATCCAAGGTTATGAAGATGGCACTTTCCGTCCGAATGAACCAATTAGTCGAATGCATGTAGCAGTATTATTTGCACGCGCTTCGAGTTGAATCAATTGCTCAGCAAAAGTCTTTTCTGATATAGCACCAAATCATATCTACCATGAAGAGATCAACACGCTACAGCAAGGGGGAATTATTGATGGGATGGGTGACACATTCCGACCATTAGAAGCTATTACACGTGCACAAGTAGCAAAAATTTTAGCAAAAACATTACAACTAACTTCTAAGGGTACAAGTCCATTTAGTGATGTTTCTAGTAATCATTGGAGCCGGGTTATATTGCAGCACTAGAACAGGCTGGGATTGCATTGGGGAGTAATAGTGAATTTTATCCCGAAACGCCAGTAACACGTGCCGAGCAAGCGACCTTATTATACAGGGCACTCCAATTTTAACTATCTTTTGTGTAATCTAACAGCTTCACATCGTTATGAACACAGTAAAGTCGAATATTACTTTAAGTAATATAGATTAGCGGTGAATAGATATTTTTATAATAACATTTGAAAGCTCATTAATTTAAAGAAGAAAAGTAATGGATATTACGTATAGCAACAAAGGGTAAAAATATTTTCTTTTTGTAAATAGTCCAATAGATAGAAGAAATTATAAGTTAAATTAGTCTATTATTAGAAGTAAGAAAAAACTGATTTTTCTATTTTTCTAGTTGTATATTACTTTAAAGTAATATAGAATCAAAAATAAGTAGTGATTATCATTAGCTTATCTGATGGTTGTTCACTCAATAGAGAAAAGAAAGTGAGGTGAAAAGTAATGATGTTTCCTCCAATGAGTTTCCCAAAAGGCGATACAAAGCCATTCGGTAAATAATTATTACCTCAAGGTCTGACTTTTTAGTCAGACCTCATCTTTTGAAATTTAAACTGGGAAGGCTGTTTACCATGCTTGAACCAATATATGAATTAGAAAATGTAACTTTCTACTATAAAAAAGGTAAATTTAAAGCAAATAATGGCATTTCATTGACTATATATAAAGGTGAAATAATTGGGTTATTAGGCCCGAATGGTGCAGGAAAAACGACATTGATAAAGCAAATGATAGGACAGCTAGCACCAACAGAGGGATCCGTGAAATTTCATCAACAAGAAGTATCTAAGAATCCGAAGTATGTATTGAAACAGACTGCTTATTATTCACAGGAGACTTTTGCTTTATCATTTTTAAAAACATGGGAAGCCATTTATTTTACGGGTAGATTAAAGGGACTTTCCAAAAAAGAGTCGAAGCAACAGACAGATAATATTTTGCTGAGGTTAGACATGGAAGCTTATCGAGATAAGCTATTGTCAAAGCTTTCAGGTGGTCAAAGAAGACTCATTAGTTTAGGAGCAACTTTGATTGGTCAGGCATCCGTTATGATATTGGATGAGCCTACAAATGAGCTGGATCCATTAAAACGGAAATTAGTATGGGACATCATTCGTGAGCTTAACCAAAAGGGTACAACGATTATTTTAGTCACTCACAATATTCTGGAAGCTGAAAAAGTTGTTCATCGTGTAGCTGTTATAGATAACGGAAAGCTTTTAGCCATTGACCATGTCGAAAAGCTGAAGAGAAAAGTAGACCAAAGAATGCGTTTAGAAATTTATGCACAGGAGGCCTCTATTCACAATATCAAAGACAGACTGAAAGATTTTGGACAAGCAGAATTAGTAGAGGATACAAAACTCACGATGTTAATCGAGAAAAATATGGTTCGTACTATTGTTGAAATAATACAGGATGAGACATTGAACATTAACCAATACTCTCTGTTTCCACCAAGTCTAGAAGATGTCTATTCACTACTTCAAGAACAGCAAAGGAGTGAATAGTTAATGAATGCCTTTAGTCAATTCTTTGTTGAATTACTTATTTTATTTCGTATACAAATAGCCATCGTAAGGCATCAATTATTATGGATTATTGCAATGTCTACCATTTTTCCAATAGTTACTTTAGTGTTTCTCGAATTTTTACTGGGTGAATCTAGCTCTGAACAATTGGCACGATTAATTATCGGTAATATGATTTTTAGTATTCTATTAATGGGGATGAATATTCTAGGGCAGGATATCTCGTATCAAAAATTTGGAGGCTATTTTACATATTACTCATCCCTTCCCATTCGAAAGGTTAATTTTATTTTATCTTTGTTGTTTTATGGTATTTTAACTTCCTTACCTTCGTTTATTATTGTATTTACGTTTGGTCAGCAAATTTATGGGGTCAATCTTCATTTTGAGTGGCTTCTACTACCAGTCGCTTTATTGGCGATTTTTAGTGTAGTAGGCATTGGTGTATTAATGGGGTTTTTATCTCCAAATCCTCAATTTACAAATATTGTAGCGCAATTTTTGTTGATGTTTGTTACTTTCTTAACACCTGTTATGATTGAACTGAAAGACCTTCCCATCGTTCTGCAGTGGATTTCCTACGTGTTACCAACAACATATGTAGCGAATGTATTACACGGTATGCTAACTGTTGGATGGACCAATTCTACATTCATAGATGTTCTAATCTTACTCATTTTTTCCTGTTTTTCTTATCTATTAATCAGTAAAAAAATACATTGGCGTGTTCAATAAATTATTTGAATAGGGAGTTAAATTTAAAATGAAAACTTTTGAAACTAAGTTAGAGCAGTACGCGGAATTGGTCATAAAAGTAGGGATTAATATTCAACAAGGACAGACTTTAGTGATTTCTGCCTCAATGGCTGCTGCCGATTTTGTTCGAAGGGTTTGCCGACATGCCTATCTCAATGGTGCACATTATGTGTATATAAAGTGGATTGATGAAGAGCTTGCTCGTATTGAATATGAATATATGACAGAGCAAGGCTTAACCTATACACCAGATTGGCTTGTGAAGGGGTATGAAGAAATGGCGAGTAGTGGTGCCGCTTTTCTTTATATTATTTCACCCCACCTGCAAAATATGGAGGAAATAGACCCTGTTAAGGTAGAAAAAGCAGAGTATGCTTCTGCACTTGCTTTTCGTTCTTTTACCGAAAAATTGATTAAAATGCAAGTTAGTTGGACTGTTATTGTTTATCCGACGGAGCAATGGGCAGCATCTATTTTCCCTGACTTAGAGCCCAAAAATGCTCTTGAGGAATTATGGGAAAAGTTTTTTGAAATACTTAAATTAAATGAAGAGAGCCCACTACAAGCCTGGGAAGAGCATATTGATATATTAAATAAAAGGGCCGCATTATTGAATGTAAAGTATTTCCGTTATTTACATTTCATTAGCGAAGAGACAAATTTAAAAATAGAGCTACCACAAAATCATCGTTGGGTTAATGGCTTAGAAATGAATGACAAGGGAAGCTCATTTATTTGTAATATGCCGACTGAAGAAATTTATACGACACCACTCAAAAAAGGAGTAAATGGAATAGTCAAAAATACAAAGCCATTAGTTTATGAAGGGCAGATCATTGATCAATTTACACTTACATTTAAAGATGGTGAAATTATTGATTTCTTTGCAGAAAAAGGGATGGATGCATTACAAAATATTCTTCAAAAAGACGAGGGTGCTAGATATATAGGTGAGGTTGCATTGGTTCCTCATGATTCTGCAATCTCTGCGAGCAATCTACTATTTTATCATAATTTATTTGATGAGAATGCATCCAGTCATTTAGCCATTGGGCAAGCCTATACTTCAGGCTTGAAAGAAGATGGTGCAAACCTAGAAAACATAAATAATAGTATGATCCATATTGATTTTATGATAGGCTCACAAAACTTACAGGTGAATGGAATACGAGAGGACGGTACTGCCGAAGCGATTTTAGTGAATGGTGAGTGGGTAATTAAATAAGGGGGAAGATGAATGGAAATAGTGCAGTGTAAGACTGATAAGGATTATGAAAAATTCGCTGTTTTCTTTTTGCAAAATAGAAATATATTTGACGATATGTATCCGATTTTAGATACACTTGGTAGTTTATATGTCATGATAGAGGAAACAAATCTGCTCCTCTTTCAAAATACACAGCAGGAAGTATTTGCTGCAGCAAGCTATACATTGGGTGTAAGAGAAGATCAATTTAAAAATAAACATATCGTTTTTATTGATTGCGCACTACTAAAGAAAGAATATCAAAATAGTCGATCCTTTGTTAAGGGTTTTCTACAAATGCTAAAACATATATTAGAAGAACACCCAGAAGTGAAAGAAGTCCAATTTTATGCTTATCGCCATCATGGCTATATTCACCGTCTTTATAAAAAGTTTGCCACTATTATAGATGAAAAAGAAGGATATTTTGGAATGCAAGATGTCTTCTCTGTGGAATTTCACAAATTGACTACTTTTTTAGAGGAATTTAATAAAAAACAAACCATTTAAATGGAATGGATAAAGGGCTATTTCGGGCAATGTTTCTATAAAAAATGCTACAATAAAAGAAAAAAAGAGGCGATGTACGTGAATAACGTCATTGATTTTATTGCAAAAAAAAAGGAACGTGAAGACCGAAAGCGTGCTCAGGATTTAGAACGTTATGTAGCTACACAATGTAATTTTCAACACCCTGAAAATATTGATGCTCTTGTAGAGGACAAATTGATTGAGGTTAAAGATCATACGTTATTTCTTGGCTTTCTATCCATTTTAAAGGATGAGCAAATAGAACCGTTAGATATTTTTCAAGATGTCTTTTCATTAGAGCCCCCTCGTTTTGAAATGTCCTACAATATGAGATGGTGGTCAGTTGTGCAATTGGCATTTACATTTTTAACAATTCTCAAGGAAAATGAGCCGCATACCTATGCTGATTTTTTAGGTCTCTCCAAATAACCTAAGTATGTGTACGTCTGTAAAGCAAATGTACACATACTTAGGTTTTTCCGTATCTACCCTCGCTAGCTTTACAAGCCTACTATATTTATTCATTAAATTCATAGATTTTTATAATTCCTCAATAATTTTTACTAAATATTCTTAACAACTCCATACTTGCTTAATGTTTGTTTTGTAACATAACGTTTGTAAGCAAATAAAAATAAAGCAAAACAAATGGAGGGTCCAACACATGGCAATTCAAAAACTGTGGAAAAAAGGTCTAATTGGTGCATTAGCTATTTCCATGTTGGCAGCTTGTTCTGACAGTTCATCTAGTGCAAATGAGGTAAAAAAGGACTTATCGCTTGAGGACATTACAGAAAAAGCAAAGGAAGAGGGCACTGTTAATTCTGTCGGTATGCCAGATACATGGGCGAACTGGGTGGAAACCTGGGAGGAACTTGGGACCGAATATAGTATCAAACACAAGGATACGGACATGTCGAGTGCCGAGGAGTTAGCGAAGTTTGAAGCAGAGAAGGATGATGCTACCGCAGATATTGGAGATGTCGGGATTGCTTTTGGACCAATCGCTAAGGACAAGGGCTTAACATTACCATACAAAACGTCTTATTGGGATGAAATACCTGAATGGGCTAAAGATGATGAAGGACACTGGATTGTTGGCTATACAGGAACCATTTCTTTCTTGACAGATAAAAATAATGTGAAGAATGCTCCAACATCATGGGAAGATCTAAAAAATGGAGATTACACAGTCAGTATTGGAGATGCATTAACAGCTAACCAAGCACAGTTTGCCATCTTAGCAGCGGCTATGGCATTTGGTGGAGATGAGTCAAACATCCAACCAGGTATAGATTTCTTTGCAGAATTAGCGAAGCAAGGACGTCTACAGGGAGATCCATCAGTAGCGAACCTAGAAAAAGGTGAAATAGATGTAGCGATCTTATGGGACTTTAATGCATTAGGTTATCGTCATCAAATTGATGAGGACCGCTTTGATGTAGTGATACCTAAAGAGGGATCTGTCACTTCTGGTTATGCAACGGTAATTAATAAATATGCCAAAAACCCACATGCTGCCATGCTCGCACGTGAATATATTTTATCTGATGCAGGTCAAGAAAATTTAGCAAAAGGCTATGCGCGTCCAATTCGAGACGGAGTAAAATTACCACAGGATGTAAAAGATTTACTATTACCCGCTGATATGTATACGAATGCACAACCTGTAAAAGATCAAAAGACATGGGAAGATACAACAAAGCAAATCCCTCAACTCTATCAAGAGCAGGTGTTAATCCATGCAAAATAACAAAGTGGTTCTCATTGTTATCGATGCATTGCGCTTTGACACAGCCTGCACACATATGGGGTTCTTGCATCATTTAGTCGAGCGTCAGGTAGCTGCTCGCTATAAGGTTTGCTCAGAGGTGCCGTCTTTATCAAGACCATTGTATGAGACGATTTTAACAGGTACACCCCCTATTGTACATGGTGTTACCAGCAATATGACAGTGCGTTTATCGAAAGGGCAAAGTGTCTTTCATATCGCAAAGGAGCATGGTTTAACTACAGCAGCCTCCGCTTATTATTGGGTGAGTGAACTTTATAATAGAGCGCCATTTAATCATATGGAGGACAGGCTACAACTCGATACACAATTACCAATTGACAACGGTATGTTCTATTTTGAGGATCATTATCCAGATAGTCATGTATTTGCTGATGCAGCATGGTTAATGGCTCAAAAGCAGCCTGATTTCCTGTATATTCATCCAATGAATGTTGATGATGATGGTCACAAATTTACGGCAGATTCTGCTCAATATCGCAATCGAGTTTTAGCGATGGATGCTTTACTGTCATTGTTTATTCCAAAGTGTATGGCGCTGGGCTATGAGGTTATCGTTACGGCTGATCATGGCATGACAAGAGATGGTAATCATGGCGGCACAACGCATGAGGATCGTCATGTCCCACTATTTGTCATTTCAGATGCTGTAAAGGCAGGTATAAAAGAAGGCATTATTTCTCAATTACAAGTTGCACCACTGTGCTGTCATTTATTAAATATCAAGCCTGCTGAAGATATGGTGCCACTCCTGTTAGAAGGTGTGTTTACAGCAAAAGAGGTTTAAATAAATAGTAGTCGCTCTTATTCTAAGGAGCGGCTATTATCCCCATAAGCCGCAAGTCATTTATAGAAAGAAGTGAGTGTGTTGATATCGAAGCGGCAATCCATTGCTTGGCTTTCGCCTTTTCTTGTATTACTATTATTGTTTTTCTTAGTACCGCTCCTATATATGCTCATTACCAGCTTTCAAAATAGTGAGGGCTTTACACTGAAGCAGTATGAATCAATTTTTACGAACGACTACATTCTTCAAGGTTTTAAAAATAGTATTACATTATCTGTTATCTCAGCTATGATTGCGTTACTTATCACCATGTTTGCAGTTTATGCCATGATGAACTTTTCAGAGCCAGTACGAGAGAAGATTTTAATACTTACGAACTTAACCTCCAATTTTTCAGGTATTCCGCTAGCATTTGCTTTTATTGTTTTACTTGGCAATAGTGGTTTATTTACACTGTTATTTGACAAATGGGATATTGATGTGTTGACATCCTTTTCATTATACAGTTGGAGCGGTTTGTTACTTATTTACATTTACTTTCAGCTGCCATTATCTCTAATGCTGCTATATCCCATTTATGATGGAATTCAGCAACAGTGGAAGGAGGCGGCAGCCCTTCTTGGGGCATCTGGCTGGCAGTTTTGGATGAAAATTGGTCTCCCTGTTATGCTCCCGGGGATTGTGGGAACCTTTAGTGTATTGTTTGCCAATGCAATGGGCGCGTATGCCTCTGCTTATGCATTAACAAGCAGTAATTATAATTTAGTGGCGATTCGTATCGGCTCCTTAATAAAAGGTGATATTTTTGCTCAGCCAGAGCTAGCCAGCGCCATTGCAGTTATATTAGCAGTGACAATGGTGACGGCCATGCTGATCAGTGAGTGGAGCATCTCTAAAACAAGGAGGAAAGTAAAATGAAAAAGCGTGGTTTGGCTGATTTCTTTTTCCTTCTGCTCGTGGGATATTTACTATTACCAGTGTTAGCAACAATGCTCTATGCATTTGCAACAAAATGGAATAAAACGATATTGCCAGAAGGACTCACACTAAAATGGCTTTCCACTTTGTTTCAGGATACCGATTTTATTCAGGCATTTGGCCGTTCAGTATTTTTAGCAGGGGGGGCAGTTAGTATCGCACTCCTTGTCATTGTGCCAGCCATTTTCGTCATCGTCCTATACTTTCCAAGATACGAAAAATGGATACAGATGGCAGTGGTGATGGTGTATTCTTTTCCAGGCATCATTTTAGCTGTAGGGCTTATACGCGTTTATAGCCAAATAGGTATACCGATGATATTTGTTGTGTTAGGTGCCTATGTTGTGGGGATTCTTCCTTATATCTATCAAGGTACACGAAATAGTTTAAGAAATATAGATGCGAGGCAGCTACTTGACGCGGCTCAATTGCTAGGCGCATCAAAAAGGCAGGCATTCACAAAAATTTTACTGCCTACTGTTTATCCAGGCTTATTTGCGGGGGCATTGTTATCCTTCTCTGTCTTATTTGGTGAGTTTGTCCTAATTAATCTTGTTGTAGGTTCTCGTTTTGAAACCGTACAAATTTATTTAATGAAAAAGCTTAGCACAAGTGGACATATTGCTAGTGCTGTTGTTTTCATCTATCTCGTACTAATGGGTCTTTTAACATTCGTCATTGCTATCGTAACGAAACGATCGAAAGGTGCTACAAATCTATGAGTTATCTTGTTATTGAAGGGCTTCATAAAAAATATGGACAAGTATCTGTTTTAACCAATATTCATATGGAAATTCAAAAAGGAGAATTTATCACACTATTAGGTCCTAGTGGCTGTGGAAAGAGTACGATTTTGCGTATTGTTGCAGGCTTAACAGATGCATCGGCAGGTAAGATTTTGATTGAAGGAAAAAATATGAGTGGCGTACAACCGAAGGATCGTCAAGTGGGTATGGTCTTTCAATCCTATGCACTTTTTCCTAATATGACGGTGCTCGAAAATGTTGCTTTTGGTTTGCGTATGCAAAAAGTTAATAAGGCAGATATAGAGCAGCGCGTACATGAAATGTTAGCGCTAGTTCATTTAAGTGAGAAAGCCAATGCTTACCCAAAAGAATTATCTGGAGGTCAACAGCAGCGTGTTGCTCTAGCTCGTGCATTAATTGTCCGTCCTAAAGTACTGCTATTAGATGAACCACTTAGTGCGCTTGATGCTCAAATTCGCAAAAAACTTCAAGCAGATTTACGAGCAATTCAACGAAAATTAAATATGACAATGATTCTAGTTACGCATGATCAGGAGGAGGCAATGGCTGTTTCGGATAGAATATTTGTCATGAATAATGGAAGCATTGCCCAAAACGGTACGCCAACGGAAATCTATATGAGACCAAATAATGAATTTATTGCTAATTTTATCGGTCATTATAATGTTTTTCCACGCCAAACTTTAGAAAAAATGCTTGGAGCATCTTTAATAGAGCAATCCACGAAATTTGCAATACGCCCTGAGGCATTACATCTCGATCAACGAGATGGAGACTTATGTCTCTCTGGGGTTGCCAAACAATCATTAATGAGCGGCAATATTATTCGTACTACATTTGAAGGAGAAATGGCGTTTGCAATGGAACAACTGCATCAACAAGGGTATTCGATTGAAATGGGAAAATCCTATAAATGTTATGTCGCACAAGAAGATGTGATTGCGCTATCATGACTTACGCTAAACTGGAAAGATTTGATTTTATTTTAAAACAATTAGATTCTGAAGGGAAAATTATTGTTGCCAATATTGCTGATGCCCTTCAGGTAGCACCAGAAACAATTCGCCGAGATTTTGATGAATTAGAGCAACAGCATTTATTATCAAGAGTTCATGGTGGGGCTATTAAATATACGAATGTACGTAATGAACCGGTATTTTTACGCAAGCTACAAATGCACAAGGACGCAAAGAGACAAATTGCTCGTATTGCAGCAAAACGCATTTGCGATGGCGATACTATTGCAGTAGATACAGGTACTACAACAGTACATATAGCCGATTTTTTACTAGCTGTGGAAGATATAACGGTTGTAACGAATTCAATTGCAGCAGCTATTCAATTTAATTTAGCCATAGAGGAACGACGCATGACAGGCAAGGTCATATTACTAGGGGGCACGGCGAATCCAAAACAATCTTCTGTGGCAGGTGCTATGACGTTAGAAATGCTAGATAATATGAATTTTGATAAGGCCTTTTTATCGTGCGGTGGTATGAGTGAGGGCATTGTTTATGATTACGATTTGGATGAATCTCTTATTTCAAAGAAAATGCTCAAGCATAGCAAAGTGAGTTATTTATTAGCCGATGCATCCAAAATCAATGGCAAATCATTTTTTCAAATCTGTCATCTTGATGAATGTACAGAAATTCTTTGCGAAAGCACTTGTCCATTAGAATGGCAGGCTTATGAGGAAAAATGGACGATATGTAATGGAGGGAAGAGCTGATGACAATTGATTATCATGTACATTTAGAAGAGGGACCTTATTCATTTCGCTGGCTAGAGCGTACATCGCAAGCACTGGAGTTTTTTCATTCGGAAGATGAAACGGAAAAAGGCTCCAAACAACAAATAACTTGTCATCTACAGCGGCTGGCACAGCGCGTGAAAAATGGCTGTTATAGTGAGGAATGGTTGGATTTATATCTCGAACAGGCAAAGCAGCTTGGCTTACGTGAGGTAGGGATTGTCGATCACTTATATCGTTTTCAAGAAACGCGTGCTTATTTTGAGCGCTTTATGAGGCTGGATGATAGTGAAATTGGAAAAATCCAGCGCTATTGGCTAGATCGTGTGATGACAGAAAATATGGATGCTTTTGTAACAACCATTCAGCAGGCAAAGGAAAAATGGCGTCAACATGGCATTACACTGAGACTTGGTATAGAGGCGGATTATTTTGTTGGTGGAGAGGAGGAATTAACGGCTTTACTAGCAGGTTATCCTTGGGATTATGTAATTGGTTCTGTTCATTTTGTTGATGGATGGGGCTTTGATAATCCGCAAACACAATATCTTTTTGAGCAAATGGATCAACCTTCTTTACAACAAAATTATGAGCGTTTTTTTAAAGTAGTAGAGAAAATGATTCTTTCCAATATGTTTGATTTTGTTGCCCATTTAGATAATTTTAAAGTATTTAATTATCAGGTGGAGAATCGTGCGTTTCTTGAAGTTTGGTATAAACGTATTGCAAAGGCACTAACGTCTACTGAAACCGCCACTGAAATCAATGCCGGCCTGTATTATCGTTACCCAGTACAGGAAATGTGCCCGGGTCCCCGTTTTTTACAAACCTTACTTGAGCATGGAGTTGCTTTTACTGTATCCTCGGATGCACATTTCCCAGATGATTTAGGTAAATATACATTTGCTAATTTAGAGCTACTAAAGGGTTATGGCGTTGAAGCCATTGTCTCCTTTGAACAGCGAGTAAAAAAAATGATGACGTTATAGGTTGAGAAAAGGGCACTAAAGCTTCAATGTAGTGCCTTTTATTCGTATTACATAAGTACAATTTAACTCGCATACAAATGATTAAATTCATATTTATAATGTGAGGCGAGTCAAATTGACATTCATTAAAGAACAACCCTTTTTACCCATTATTATACAATCGGGTCAGCATGCATATGGGGTAGCCCGCTCATTTTATGCAGCCTACCGCATGAAAAGTCTTGTCATTGAGCCAGCAAAAAAAGGGAGAACGATGCGCTCACTCCTTTTGGGAGGCTCTCAAGGAATTGCCACACAGAATAGCAGTATTCTGGATTTTCAATATGTTGAACATTTAGATGATCCTACCCGTTTTGTACAAGCTCTAGTGGGATTATCTATGCAGTGCCAACAAAAGAAATTGATTTTATTAGTTTGTGACTGCTATTATGCAGAGCTTATCATTGAAAATAAAGAGCAGCTTGAAAAGTACTTTATTTTACCTTACATTGATCAGGCTTTACTAAAAATTGTCCAAACAAAGGAGAAGTTCTACCAGCTTTGTGATAAATATCAGTTAGAATACCCCAAAACCATCATTATAAAAAAGGAACATCATCTAAATAGAGAAATTCCAATCCAGTATCCCATTATTATTAAACCCTCCAATACCGTGACCTATACGAACTGTTCCTTTCCTGAAAAGAAAAAAATATATATAGTATATGATGCAGATGAGATGCAGCACATCATTCGCTGTATTTATCGTTCTAGCTATCAAGACACCTTAATCGTTCAAGAATTTATTACAGGCGACGATTCCTATATCCGTGTTCTAGATGTATATGTAGGAAGGGATCGAAAAGTAAAATTAATGTGTGTAAGCAATAAACTACTCGAAGATCCATCTCCACAAAACAAAGGTATTTCTTTAGCTGTTATGACCGATTATGATGAACAGCTAATGGAATCCATTCGGCATTTTTTAGAGGACATCGGCTATACGGGCTTTGCTAATTTTGATATGAAATACGATGCCAGGGACGGGAAATATAAGCTATTTGAAATGAATTTGCGAGCAGGGGCTTCAAGCTACTATGTGACCGCAAGCGGGTATAATTTAATGCAATATGTGGTGGATGATTATTTATTCCAGATTAATCATGAACGAACATATGTCCAGACGAAGCATGTATGGTCACTACTTCCTTCAAAAACGCTATTTAAATACATGAAGAATGAAAAATTAAAAATAGAAGCAAAGCGATTAATGAAAGAAGGGCAATACACGGATGCATTACTATATAAAGAAGATATGAATATAAAGCGCTGGATAAAGCTGAAATTGTATCATTCATATTTACAGGTAAAATACAGCAAGTATTTTAACAAGAGCAATAGATAGCAAATGTGAACTGATGGATAGGTCATTAAAACTTTCAGGATAGAACGCCAGAGCTGATGGATAATTACGCCTAGCTTCATATAATTAAGTCGAAACCTCGACATTTGAGGCGCAAACCTTGTAGGAAGTATCAACTATTCAGTATAATAATAAAATGGGAATTCAAGTGCATGGATTTCGTTTGAAAGGAGTTACCTGATTGCGATGAATGAGGAACAACGCTTAGCTAATCAACAAATCAATCAACCAAAAAAAGAAGACAAGCCTGAAAAGGATTATAGTAAATATTTTGAGAGGGTCTTTACAGCTCCATCCTTAAAAGATGCTAAAAAACGTGGGAAAGAAGATGTGAAGTATCATAAGGATTTTAGCATTGCAGAAGAGTTCGCAGGAATGGGCAAAGATCGCAACTTCTATATTCGTACTTATGGCTGCCAAATGAATGAGCATGACACAGAAGTAATGGCCGGGATTTTTATGCAGCTAGGCTACACACCAACAGAGGTGATTGAAGAGGCTGACGTTGTCTTGCTAAATACATGTGCTATTCGTGAAAATGCAGAAAACAAAGTATTTGGAGAACTTGGTTTCCTGCTGAAATATAAACGAAAAAACCCTGAGATGCTAATAGGGGTTTGTGGCTGTATGTCGCAAGAGGAATCTGTGGTTAATAAAATTTTAAGAAGCTATCCACACGTCGATATGGTGTTTGGTACACACAATATTCATCGTCTGCCAAACATTTTAAAAGAAGCCTACATGTCTAAAGAAATGGTCATAGAGGTTTGGTCTAAAGAAGGCGATGTCATTGAAAATCTGCCGAAGAAACGTCTTGGCTCCATTAAGGCTTGGGTTAATATTATGTATGGTTGCGATAAATTCTGTACGTATTGTATCGTTCCCTATACACGTGGTAAAGAGCGCAGTCGACGACCAGAGGAAATCATTGCTGAAGTTCGTGAGCTAGCGGCAGCGGGCTACAAAGAAATTATGTTATTGGGACAAAATGTCAACGCTTATGGTAAAGATTTTGAGGATATTGATTATCGTCTTGGCGATTTAATGGATGAATTAAGAAAGATCGATATTCCGCGGATTCGATTTACAACGAGTCATCCACGTGACTTTGATGATCATTTAATCGAAGTTCTTGCAAAGCGTGGCAACTTAGTGGAGCATATTCATTTACCAGTACAATCGGGCTCGAATGACGTGCTAAAAATTATGGCGCGTAAATACACACGCGAGCATTTCCTTGGTTTAGTGGATAGAATTAAAGCGGCAATACCTGAAGTAACCTTAACAACAGATATTATCGTGGGCTATCCAAATGAAACAGAGGAGCAGTTTGAGGAAACATTGTCCTTATACCGTGAAGTTGGCTTTGACGCAGCGTTTACGTATATTTATTCGCCACGTGAAGGTACACCAGCTGCAAAAATGATTGACAATGTACCTGAAGAGGTGAAAAAAGAGCGTCTTCAACGTTTAAATGAAGTGGTGGGTGAATACTCTCGCAAAGCATTAGAGCGTTTAAATGGTCAGGTTGTCGAAGTATTAGTTGAAGGCACAAGTAAACGACGCGACGATGTTTTAGCGGGCTATACGAGGAAGAATCGTTTAGTTAACTTCAAAGCACCAGCAGAAGTAATTGGTCAATTAGTGAAAGTAAAAATAACAGAGACTACATCCTATTCACTTACTGGTGAATTTTTGGAAGTCGTAAAAAATGAAAAGGTGGAAGCATAAATGACACAAGTCTTATATACAAAAGAAGATTTAATTAAAAAATCACATGAAATTGCACATATGATTGCAAATACGCCAGAGGTTGAATTTTTCAAAAAGGCAGAAGCGCAAATTAACGAAAATCAACAAGTACGTGAACGTATTGCAAGCTTAAAAAGCTTACAAAAACAAGCGGTTAATTTCCAACACTTAGGAAAAGAAAAAGCTCTAAAAATGATTGAAGATAAAATTGCTAAAATCGAGGAAGAAATTAATGCCATCCCTGTTGTGCAACAATTTAAAGAATCACAAGGCGATGTAAATGATTTATTGCAACTTGTTTCAAATACAATTGCAAATAATGTTACAAATGAAATTATTCGCTCAACTGGTGGCGATGTGCTTCGTGGTGAAACGGGTTCATACGTAGAAAATACTCAACCAGGTAGCTGCTCTTAAAAGATTATAGAAATCAAAGCTCGAATGCTGTCATTCGAGCTTTTTTTACGTCTTCTTCTATTGAAGCATTCAGCTGCTATAATAGACCTCTCATCGAAAAGTTTTAAATGATCCATTTCATTCTCTAAAAATATATGTTCACCCAATGGGCGCTACCTGCATATGATGGAGTGAAAAGAGTCGAAGGAGGAATTGCGCTGAAACGTTTACGACAAATCGTGACGAAAGCAGTAGTTGCCAAAGGGAAGAAGAGAACGGAAGAACGTGTAACATTATCACCAACAAATAAACCGACAAGTATTTTAGGGTGCTGGGTAATCAATCACACTTGCTCTGCAAAAAGAGTCGGGAAATTTGTAGAAGTAACAGGGAAATTTGATGTCAATGTTTGGTATGCCTATAGTAATCATTCGAAAACAGCTGTGTTTTCTGAAACGATTCACTATAAAGACAAAGTGAAGCTTCACTATCGAGACGGTGAAATTAGCGTTGGTGATGATGTTCGTGTACGTGTGATACAAGAACCAAATTGTATTGAAGCGATTATCTCTCCATGTGGTACAAAGTTTGAAATTGTAGTGGAACGTGAAGTAGTTGTTGAGGTAATGGGTGAAACAACAATTTGTATTAGTGTCCATCCACTAGACTATGAAGAAGATTGGAGCCTTAATGATGAAAGTTCATCTTCATCCTCATCAAGCTCTAGTTCTAGCTCCTCTTCAAGTTCTGAAGGAGAAGGCAGGTATGTGTTAGAGTCTTCATCGTTTCCTGATGAACGACCAAGATAAGTCTAAAAAACATCATTTTTTGATACATGCGAAATGCTAGCATCTTAAAAAAGGTGAATGAAGCGTTTCGCATGTATCTTTTGTTATAATAAATATATCTATAAGGCAAGAGCGAGGTAAATAGTGATATGACAACATATACACCAATGATGCAACAGTATCTACAGGTAAAGGAAGATTACAAAGATGCCTTTTTATTTTTTAGATTAGGTGACTTTTATGAAATGTTTTTTGAGGACGCAATTAATGCCTCACAAATTTTAGAAATTACATTAACAAGCCGAGATGCAGGCGCAAAAGAACGAATACCAATGTGCGGTGTGCCGCATCATTCGGCTAAAAATTATATTGAAACACTTGTGCAAAAAGGCTATAAAGTGGCTATTTGTGAACAAACAGAAGATCCAAAGCAAGCAAAAGGTGTGGTCAAACGTGAAGTGGTTCAGCTTATCACACCAGGAACAATTATGGAAGGAAAGGCTCTTGATGGTAAATCTAATCATTTTATTGGAGCGGCAGAGCAATTAGATGACACAACATTTGGCTATGCTTATTTAGATTTATCCACAGGTGAGGCAGTAGCATCTTCTATTGAAGGCGATGGCAAAGCCTTATTAATGCAAATGCAGGCTTACGGAATTCGAGAGCTGATTGTAACGGATAGTTTGCAGCTATTATTAGCAGAGCATGCCGTCAATGCTGGTATCGTACTTTCAATTGAAGTGAATGAAATGCCCATGGACAAAGCAGCAAGTTATCTAGAAGCTGTACCAAAACCGTTACAAATTGCATGTCTTCGATTGTTAGCTTATATCGACCAAACGCAAATGAGATCTTTATCACATATTCAGGCATTCACATTTAATGAAATTAAAAATTATTTACGCATTGATTCTAGCTCAAAGCGCAATTTAGAGCTGATTCAATCGATTCGTGGTGGCGATCAAAAAGGTACCCTCTTATGGCTATTAGATGACACCGTGACAGCGATGGGTGGACGAAAATTAAAGCAATGGCTACACCAACCGCTTGCCACACGGTCAGCAATAGAGGCTAGACTAGCGATTGTTACGGATTTGTTGGAAGAATATTTTGTACGAACAGAGCTTCAAGCATCCTTAAAACAAGTATATGATTTAGAGCGTTTGGCTGGTCGTGTTGCTTTTGGCAATGTGGGTGGACGAGACTTAGCCCAATTGCGTGATTCTTTACGCCAAGTGCCAACTATTCAACAGCAGTTGATGGGGTCAAATAAAGAAACATTACAACAATTAGGTGCGGAACTTGATACATGTTCAGATGTCGAGGCATTATTAGCAAAAGCGATTACAGATAATCCCCCTATTACCATTAAAGAAGGGGATGTTATCCGTGACGGCTATAATGAACGCTTAGACGAACTTCGCTATGCTGCTCGTAATGGTAAGGATTGGATTGCCCAACTTGAACAAGAAGAGCGTGTGAAAACGGGTATTAAAAATTTAAAAATTGGCTATAATCGCATTTTTGGTTACTATATAGAAATTACAAAATCAAATATTCATTTAGCAGATTTAACACGCTATGAGCGCAAACAAACACTGGCGAATGCGGAACGCTATATTACACAGGAACTAAAAGAAAAAGAAGCATTGATTTTAAATGCTGAAGAAGAAAGCTTAACATTAGAGTACAACCTGTTTGTAGAAATTCGTGATGTACTAAAAACTTATATTCCGCGTGTCCAAGCACTAGCAGCAAACATTAGTGAATTGGATGTCTTATTAAGCTTTGCAAGCGTCTCAGAAAAATATCGATTTACGAAACCAGAATTTCATGGTGGACGTGCCCTTAAAATTATAGAAGGACGCCATCCTGTCGTTGAAAAAATGCTGAACAAGCAAATGTATGTACCAAACGATTGTGTGCTAGAAGAGCAGAATAATATGATGCTTATTACAGGGCCGAATATGTCAGGTAAAAGTACTTATATGCGCCAAGTTGCATTAATTGTTGTTATGGCACAAATGGGCTGCTATGTACCCGCTGAAAAAGCGAAGCTGCCGATTACTGATCAAATTTTTACTAGGATTGGAGCGGCTGATGATTTAGCGGCAGGGCAATCTACATTTATGGTGGAGATGCTTGAATCGCAACATGCAATTACGCATGCAACAAAAAATAGCTTGATGCTATTTGATGAAATTGGACGTGGAACATCGACATATGATGGAATGAGTTTGGCACAATCGATGATGGAATATATTCATGATAAAATTGGGGCCAATACGTTATTTTCTACGCACTATCATGAATTGACAGCACTTGAAAAGGATTTGCCACGCTTACAAAATGTGCATGTTTCAGCCACTGAAAAAAATGGTACGGTCGTTTTCCTGCATAAGGTGAAAAAAGGAGCGGCTGATAAATCCTATGGTATACATGTGGCACAGCTTGCTCAATTACCTGAGGAAATTTTAGCTAGAGCACGTGTATTACTTGAGAACTTTGAGGCAGGGAAAGAAGTAGTTGCCGAAACACAGGTGATAGCTGAACAACCAGTACAGATGTCTTTATTTGCAGAGGAGGAACCGATTTCCCCAGCCGAGACAATGGTGCTAAAGAAATTGGAAAAGGTAAATATTCTAGGTACTTCACCGATGCAGGCAATGAATATTTTATATGAGCTACAGCAAGAACTAGTGAACGCTAAAAAATAAAGGAGTGATACGTTAGTGGGAAACATACAAATTATGGACGAATGGCTATCCAATAAAATCGCAGCAGGAGAGGTAGTAGAAAGGCCAGCCTCTGTTGTCAAAGAGCTAGTGGAAAATGCTATTGATGCTGGGAGTACGTCCATTGATGTTTTTTTACTAGAAGCAGGTCTCACTTCCATTCAAGTAATAGATAATGGTAGCGGTATGGATGAAGAGGATGCACTAATGTCATTCTCTCGTCATGCTACTAGTAAAATTCATCAGGAACATGATTTATTTCGTATTCGAACACTTGGCTTCCGTGGTGAGGCTCTAGCATCCATTGCCTCTGTTTCTAAAATGACATTGATTACATCAAATGGTGAATCCGGAACACATTTAGACCTTGAAGGTGGACATATCCTCACTCATAAACCTGGTCCGTTGCGTAAAGGGACTGATTTAACAGTCTCCCAGCTATTCTTTAATACACCCGCCCGTTTAAAATATATGAAAACCATTCAAACCGAACTTGGGCATACAATAGACCTGATGAATCGCCTCGCACTTGGTAACCCACAAATAGCATTCAGATTATTGCATAATGGTCAACAATTACTGCAAACAAATGGCCGAGGAGATGTACAACAAGTGCTTGCAGCTATTTATGGAATACATAATGCCAAGAAAATGGTGCCATTCCAAGGCGAGTCACATGATTATCGAATTTCTGGCTTTGTATCCTTACCAGAGGTAACACGTGCTTCTAAAAATTATATGACTCTATTTGTCAATGGTCGTTGGGTCAAGCATTATTTAGTACAAAAGGCTATTGTAGATGCTTACCATACGTATTTACCTATCGAGCGCTTCCCAATAGTTGTTCTATATATAGAGGGTGATCCTTACTTAACAGACGTGAATGTGCATCCTGCAAAACATCAAATTCGTTTAAGTAAAGAGGCTGAGCTTTTGAAGTTAATAGAGGAAACCATTCGTGAAACAATACGCAACATTATTCGAGTTCCACAAATGGAAAAGAAAGAAAAAATAGTTAAACCAGCTACTGAACAATTAAACATATGGGAGCCTGCTCCAAAGATTGATGTGGAGAAAATGAATGCCATCGTAGAAAAATTATATGATGTCCAAACCATTCAAGAAAACAATCTTGAACAGATAGTTGAGCCTAAGCCTATTTCTACGGTTCGAGATGAAAGTTGGCAGCTTACACCACAAATAGAGGCTGAAACAATTGATGAAGTAACAATAGCTGCACAGTCGGAAATATTGGAAGAAATGCCTACAAAGGAACCCTTTCCTGAACTCGAAGTAGTGGGGCAAATACATGGCACATACATTGTCGCGCAAATGGAGGATGGTTTTTATTTAATTGATCAGCATGCTGCTCAGGAACGCATTAAATACGAATTCTTCCGTGAAAAAGTCGGTCAAGTTAATCCTCATGAACGTCAGGCATTATTGTTACCACTAACATTTCATTATGCAGCCGATGAAGCACTGATCTTACGAGAACACAGGCATGAATTAGAAGCTGTAGGCGTGTTTTTAGAGGAATTTGGACAATCATCTTTTGTTGTACGTGAGCATCCGAGTTGGTTCCCACAAGGGGAGGAACAGGAAATCATTGAGGATTTAATTGAACAGGTGCTGACAACTAAAAAGGCTGATATCAAAAAACTACGTGAGGCAGCCGCGATTATGATGAGCTGTAAAAAGTCAATCAAAGCCAATCATTATTTAACAAAAGAGCAAATGGAAACATTGCTGCGTGATTTACGCAATGCAGATAATCCATTTACATGCCCACACGGACGTCCAGTGCTTATTCACTTTACATCATATGAAGTGGAAAAAATGTTCAAACGGGTTATGTAAGGAAGAGGGGGAAAATGGATGGGCGAATTTATTTTAGCGATTGATCAAGGAACGACAAGTTCAAGAGCCATTTTATTTGATAAAAAAGGTCAAATTGTTCATGTAGCACAAAAAGAATTTCAACAAATTTTTCCAAAGGCTGGCTGGGTAGAGCATAATGCCAATGAAATATGGGGTTCTATCTTGTCCGTTATTGCGGCAGTATTAACTGAAAGTGGCCATGAAGCAAGTGAGGTTCATGCGATTGGTATTACCAATCAGCGCGAAACAACAGTGGTGTGGGATAAACACACAGGTCAGCCGATTTACAATGCGATTGTCTGGCAATCACGCCAAACACAGGACATTGTGAATACCTTAAAAGAACAAGGACATGAAGAACATTTTCAGCAAAAGACAGGGCTTCGCTTAGATGCTTATTTTTCAGCGACAAAAATTAAATGGATCTTAGATAATGTTGAAGGTGCTCGTGAAAAGGCAGACAATGGCGATTTATTATTTGGGACGATTGATTCGTGGATTGTTTGGCGATTATCAAAGGGAAAGGCTCATGTGACCGATTACTCAAATGCAGCTCGAACAATGCTCTACAATATTCATGAATTGAAGTGGGATGAGGAACTTTGTGAGCTTTTAGCTATCCCAATTTCCATGCTTCCAGAAGTGAGAAATTCATCAGAAATATATACAGAAACGGCTCCAAGTATATTTTTTGGAGAAAAAATTCCGATAGCTGGGATTGCGGGTGATCAGCAAGCCGCACTTTTTGGACAAACTTGTTTTAGCAAAGGAATGGCTAAAAACACGTATGGCACTGGCTGCTTTATGCTATTAAATACAGGAAAGCAGGCAGTGACATCAGAAAATGGTTTATTGACAACCATTGCGTGGGGAATAGATGGGAAAGTGACCTATGCATTGGAAGGTAGCGTTTTCGTAGCAGGATCAGCTATTCAATGGCTACGCGATGGACTAAGGATGATCCGTACAGCAGAGGATTCTGAAACCTATGCTAGAAAAGTAGATCATACCGATGGGGTTTATGTTGTCCCTGCCTTTGTTGGGCTAGGTACGCCTTACTGGGATACAGATGCACGTGGCGCAATTTTTGGGTTAACACGTGGAACATCAAAAGAACATTTTATTCGAGCAACACTAGAATCATTAGCCTATCAAACGAAAGATGTACTAGACGCAATGGAAGAAGCAGCAGGTACTCCGATTGAAGTACTGCGTGTAGATGGTGGAGCTGTCAAAAATCAATTTTTAATGCAGTTCCAAAGTGATGTTTTACAGCTACAAGTAGAGCTAGCAAAATTGAATGAGTCAACAGCACTCGGTGCAGCCTATTTAGCGGGGCTGGCGACAAGCTTCTGGCCAAACCAAGAGGCTTTATCGGCATTATGGGTGAGTGGGGAAACCTATCAACCTCACATGGATGAAGAACAAGCCACAGCTCTGTACACAGGATGGCAGAAGGCTGTAGAGGCAACACGAATTTTTAAATCATAGCTATTGGGGGAGAAAGGTATGTTTTCATTTGAGCAGCGACCAAAAATTTTATATTATCTAGAGCACTATAGCTTTGACGTATTAGTAATTGGTGGCGGTATTACAGGTGCAGGAATTGCATTAGATGCCGCATCAAGAGGCCTTTCTGTTGCATTAATTGATATGCAGGATTTTTCAGCTGGTACGTCGAGCCGTTCAACCAAATTGATTCACGGTGGTTTACGTTATTTAAAGCAATTTGATGTAGGAGTTGTAGCCGAAGTAGGGCGAGAGCGTGAAATTGTTTATGATAATGCTGTACATGTCACAACGCCTGAAAAAATGCTATTACCATTATATAAAAAGGGTTCACTCGGTCCCTTCACAACATCTATGGCATTAAAGGTCTATGACCGCTTGGCAGGTGTCAAAAAACATGAACGTAGAACGATGTTAAATGCTCAGGAAACCTTGGCATTAGAGCCTTTACTCAATCAAGAGGGCTTAGTCGGCGGTGGCTATTATGTAGAATACCGTACAGATGATGCCCGCCTAACAATTGAAGTATTAAAAAAGGCTGTAGAATATGGAGCGCTTTGCCTCAATTATGCTGAAATGACGGAATTTATCTACGAAAAGAAAAAGCTTGTTGGCATTAAAGTGAGGGATCATGTGACAGGGAAAATGCTCAATGTCCATGCCGCCCAAATTGTGAATGCAACAGGTCCTTGGGTTGATGACGTACGACAAAAAGATAAAGTAGCAGATAACAAGCAATTACGTCTAACAAAGGGCGTTCATATTGTCTTCAAACAAAAGGATTTTCCGCTAAAGCAAGCTGTTTATTTTGATATTGCTGATGGTCGTATGGCCTTTGCCATTCCACGAGATGGCAAAACCTATGTAGGGACTACGGATACTGTCTATGAAGGTAATCCTGTACATCCAGTGGCAACACAGCAAGATGTGGATTATCTAATGGAGGCTGCAAAAAAGATCTTTCCAACTGCTACTATCACAAGAGACACAATTGAATCCTCTTGGGCAGGGGTCCGACCTCTGATTTATGAAAAAGGCAAGGATCCATCAGAAATTTCAAGGAAAGATGAAATTTGGACAGCGCCAAGTGGTTTAATGACGATTGCGGGTGGAAAGCTAACGGGCTATCGCCAAATGGCTGAAACGATTGTGGATAAAATTGTGAAGGCCCGTCGCTACAAGCATGCAAGTGCCTGTTTAACACGTGAGCTAGCACTTTCTGGTGCAAAGGGAATCAACGCTATTAATTTCCCTGACTATATTGCCTATAAAGCACGAGAAGGCGTACAGTATGGCTTAAATTATGACGAAGCCAAGCATCTCGTACAAAAGTATGGCACGAATGTAGATGCCTTATTCGATCGCGTGAAATTTTTACATGAACATGGCAGTACAATGCCTCTTGCCTTACATGCGATGCTACTGTATGGCATTGAAGCCGAAATGGTCTATACACCAAGCGACTTCTTTATTCGTCGGACTGGTTTATTATACTTCGATATTGAAGCAGTAAAGCTTTATAAACAGCAAGTGATTCAAGTGATGCAACAACGTTTAAATTATACGGAGGAACAAAAAAATAGGTATATTGCTGAATTAGAGCAAGCCATTAACGATGCAACAAATTTTGTGAAAGAAGGGGAGTAAGGGATGGAGCGTTATATTCAAATGTCGGATGAACAATTTGTCTTCACTCGAACATTGGAGCCTTCAACGCCATGTATTGGACATATTCACATTTTGCATGGCATGGCAGAGCACAGCGGTCGCTATTTAACCTTTGCAAAAACACTTAACGCAGCAGGCTATGTTGTGACGATGCACGATCACCGTGGGCATGGTGAAACGGCAGCATATAATGGGACATTGGGCTTTTTTGCTGAAGAAAACGGCTTTGAGCGTGTTGTAAAAGATGCTCATGAAGTGATTACACAACTTCACGTACCATACGCTAATGTACCATTTATTCTCTTTGGCCATAGTATGGGTTCCTTCATTACTAGACGCTATATTCAATTATATGGAGAGCAAGTAGACAATGTTATTCTCTGTGGCACTGGAAATGTGACAGCCTTGCATGCTGTAGGAAATCTAGTAGCTAAGGCTTTAGCTAAGGGACTAGGAAAAGAAACTGAAAGTAAGCTGTTAAATCAATTGAGCTTTGGTAGCTTTAATAAGCAATTTCCCAATCCGAAGACTGCCTATGATTGGTTATGTTCAGTACAACAAGAGGTGCAAAGGTATATCGATGATCCCTATTGTGGCTTTATTCCAACGAATCAATTTTTCGTGGATTTGACAACTGGCTTTGCCACACTAAATCGTAAAAAAGAATTAGCAAAAGTAAGAAAAGGCCTCCCTATTCTCTTGATTAGTGGCAGTAAAGATCCAGTTGGTGAACAGGGGCTAGGCGTTTACAAAGTTGCTGAACAGTTAGCAGCAGTGGGTGTAGAGGATGTAACGGTTTATTTATTCGAGGATAAACGACATGAAATTTTAAATGAAGACAATCAAGAAGCGGTCTTTCAAGTTTTATTACGGTGGTTAGAAAAATATGATAGAAACTAAACTGCAGCAGGCAGAGGTCGTAGCAATAGTGGGGCCGACTGCCTCTGGTAAAACGGCATTAAGCATTGAACTAGCAAAAAAATATAACGGTGAAGTCATTAATGGTGATTCCATGCAAGTTTATAAAGGGCTCGATATTGGGACAGCTAAAATTACCGAAGAAGAGATGGAGGGCGTTCCTCATCATTTACTAAGCTTTTTAGAGCCTACAGAATCTTTTTCGGTAGCAGATTATCAAAAATTAGTACGTGCGAAGATCGCGGAAATTCAATCTCGTCAAAAATTACCTATAATAGTAGGGGGCTCTGGCTTATATGTACAAGCTGTCCTCTATGATTTCCAATTTACTGATGAAAAAGTAGATGAAGAAGCACGAAAAGCCTACTATGAGGAATTAGCAAAGCTTGGCCCTGAGGCAATGCATGACAAATTAAAGCAACTAGACCCTCAAACAGCGGAGACAATCCATCCAAACAATACACGTCGTGTTATTCGTGCATTAGAAATGCTGGAATTAAGCGGGGTATCAAAAGCAGCTGAAGCGCAAAATCGAGGGGAAGTACCCCTTTACCAACATGTTATTTTAGGGTTAGGTCAAAACATGTCTCGTGACGTGCTATATGACCGTATTAATCGTCGTGTTGATTTAATGATGGAAAATGGTCTTCTGCAAGAGGTGAAGGGATTATGGCAGCAAAATATCCGTGGTGTGCAGTCTATACAAGCCATCGGGTATAAAGAATTATATGATTATTTAGATGGTAAATGTACCCTAGAGGAAGCCATTGATAGCTTAAAACAAAATTCCCGTCGCTATGCAAAAAGACAGCTTACTTATTTCCGTAATAAAATGGATGTCCATTTTATTACGCCTGATGATCGATTATAAGAAATAAGAAAAATTTCTAAAAATTACTAATTGATAAATTGGTAGAACATGCTACTATAGGAATGAAGAGGTAGAAAGTTAGTAGGGAGGCTATTTGATGAAATCAATCAATTTGCAAGATACGTTCTTGAACCAACTACGTAAAAACAGTGTTTTTGTAACTGTATTTCTGTTAAACGGATTTCAGTTAAAAGGGACTGTGAAATCATATGATAATTTTACAGTATTACTACTTGATGCTGAAAATAAGCAGCACCTAATCTACAAGCACGCCATTTCTACATTCGTACCAGCAAAACAAATTGAGTTTTTAGAGACAGAAGTATAATAAGTTTGTTAAACAGTTAGTGTACTCACACTGGCTGTTTTTTTTTCTACAAGCTATAATGATAGTGGAATTTTATATTTTGGAGGACAAAGTTTATGAAAACAATGGAAACAACACAATTATTAGATCTGTTAGATGCAAATGAGGACCTATATATTATCGATGTTCGTGAAGAGGATGAAGTAGCACATGGCATGATCCCAGGTGCTCAACATATTGCACTCGGAACTATCCCTGAACGTTTAGAGGAATTAGATGTAGAAAAGCCATATATTATTGTATGTAAGGCTGGGGCTCGTTCTGCCAATGCGTGTGCTTACTTAGAGGCACAAGGATTTGATGTAACAAACCTTGAAGGCGGCATGCTGGCTTATGATGGAGAATTAGAATTTAAATAAAGTGTGAGTAAAAAAGAGTTCCTTATCTTGGAATGACAACTTTCAACCCTATTAAAATTAATAGACCAGACATATTATGTGAACTGCACCCCGTCAAGTAGACAGTGGAAATAATAAAAAATGTATTAAGCGGCTTGAGTCCTGAATTCTAACGGACTCAAGCCGCTTAACCTTTTCTGATAACGATCGTAATTATAAAAATGAATATAATCATCAATCGCTAGTTTTAACTCTTCATATGAATCGTACTTATGTAAATAATATTTCTCACACTTCAATGTGCCCCAAAATGATTCAATTGGTCCGTTATCAATACATCGACCAATACGGGACATACTCTGTGTCATATTGGCAGTTTCCACAATTCGCTTAAATTCCTTTGATGTATATTGAAAACCTCGATCACTATGTATTAAGGGCTGTTCGCCTGATTGTAATGATTGAATAGCTAATTTTATTGTTTTGAAAACAAGGGAATTATTATTCGAATGACCTAACACATAACTCACAATTGAACCATCATATAAATCGATAATTGCACTTAAATAAGCTTTTTTCCCATTTCCATACTTAAACTCTGTGACATCTGTACACCATTTTTCATTGGGCTTTTTCGATGTAAATGCTCTATTTAATACGTTCTCCGCCACATGATGTGCTGGGGATTTACGATAAGGCTTGCGCTTTCTACGAATAACAGACTTCAATCCACTAATCTGCATTAAACGATAAATACGCTTTTCGTTAACCATCGTTTGATTATTTTCTTTTCGCTGACGATTGATTGTCAACGTTGTACGACGATAGCCGTAAATACCATCTACTTGTTGGTAAAGGAGATGAATGTCCTTTAAAATGGCTTCATTTTCAACTTCTCTGTTAGAAGGCTTGCGACTTAACCACTTATAGTAAGCTGCACGCGAAACATCAGCTATTTCACATAGTAAAAGAATCGAAAGTTCTTCCTCTCGATGTAAATCTTGAATCGCTAAATAGCGTTGCTGTAGACGTATTTGGCTTAACGATGCCTCCTTTCGATTTCCTCTAACTTTTTTAAAAATAAATTTTCTGCACGTAAACGTTCATTTTCACGTTCAATACGTTGAATCTCTAATTTCAATTTCTCCTCAACGGTTAATTCGACTTCATCTTTTGTGCGACCACGACGATCACGTAATCCCTCTTCACCATTCGTTTCAAATTTCTTCGTCCATTGATATACCTGTTGATACGAAACACCATAGGTATGCGCTGCCAACTGATAATTTTTCTGGTGCTTCAAACAGTACTCGACAATCTCAATACGTTCTTCAAAAGTTGTCTTTCTTCCTTCGGTCATAGCTTGACTCATTCCTTTACCTGAATCTTTTATTTCACTATGACTAGTATACTTTTTTACCCAGCTTTTTAAAACGGAGGTACTGCTAATCTCGTATTTCGCCAACACCTCCATCTGTGAATAATTTCGTTGAATGTAGTCCTCCACAGCCGCTAATTTTAACTCTTTTGAATAGAACTTACATGAAGTAGCTTCTTGTAATCCTTCACGTCCACCTGCCTCAAATTTCATTTTCCATCTATGAAAAGTTTGATGATCTATTGAAAACCTTTCACACAATTCATTGATAGAATAGTGACCTTCTTCGAACAATTGAAGGATATATAGTTTCAACTCGAGTGAATGTTTGCTTCGCCCCATAAAAAATACTCCCCTTAGATAAACAGATTTTATTTTTTCATCTGTCTACCTAATAGGGAGCATATCACTAAAATATGTTTGGTCTATTTTTTTGTTTTGTTCGTTCTAACTAACAGAGCAGTTTAATGGAGTCTCATATACAGGGATTTCTCCAAAATTAAATCTTTTATGAGAGGAAAAATTTATTTAATACTTAGTAAGCCTAGTTTAATAGCTGTTACAACAGCACCTAAACGAGTTTCTGCATTTAATTTGCGAATAATAGAAGATATATGATATTCCACTGTTCTCCTACTCATACCTAATTCTAAACTAATCTCATTATTGGTTTTGTCCTCAGCAATACGTTCTAAAATCTCATATTCTTTAGGTGTTAACTTTATCATATGTAATAATCCCCCCCATTTATTTTCAGAAGATATCGTATCAATAAATTCCATTTTATTCTATATTCTGGATAAAAAATATCGTTTAATCAAATGTAAATAGTGACAATTTTTCAAAAAAATAATTAAATTTCACTAAGGTTGCGGAAATTACGGATACCTTATTTGAGAAATTTTGTTAAATTTGAACTACAAAACAAATTAATATTTACATATTAATACCTAATAATTAATTGTTTTGTTGGAGTTATAAGGGATTTGAGGAGGTGAAAAAATGCTCAAGAGAATTAATCATGGTTTTAATAGTGCTAGCTCTAGATCTAAATGGTGTGTTTTTTGTGATGCAAAAGATTATTGCAATAAGTGTGATGCTATGGATTGGGGATGTGCTGGAGGCTGGGAAACTTGTTTTAGAAAAGATACAGACGGTTAAAACAAGTGCTTAATTTTTTATTTGGCAATGTAGAGTAAAATCATTATTTACTCTACATTGTATCAAGAAATGGGGGGTATTTATGATTGAATCTATGGAGAAAAAAATTAAAGTATCAAATTTTAAAGAGTTAGAAGTTAATCATAAAAAATATATTTATGTACCGAATACTAATGGTTTATTTGAAATAGATGATATTATTTATTCTATTTTATCAAGTGACAATAAAAGCATAGTGGAAGTTTTTAATCAATTAAAAGATAAAATAGCTGAAAATGAATTTAATAATATTATTGAATCACTAATAGAAAATAGGATTATCAATGATACTACTGATAGAAATGCTGTTAACGAAGAAAATGTTAAAAACATAAGTGCACTCACATTAATGATGGTCCAAGAATGTAATTTACGATGTAAATATTGTTACGCTGGTGACGGAGAATATAACGAAAAAGGCAGAATGTCTATAATTACAGCAAAATCAGCAATAGACTATTTGCTAGAACAGTCAGGTGATCGTGATGATCTATCCATTGTATTTTTTGGGGGTGAACCTTTATTAAATTTTCCAGTAATTAAGCAAGTAGTAGAATATGCAAATCACAAAGTAAAATTACATAATAAAAAAATTGGCTTTAGTATGACATGTAATGGAACGCTAATAAATAAAGAAATCACAAAATTTATTTTAGACAATAACATCGCTGTTCAAGTAAGTGTTGATGGGACTAAAAGCGAGCATGACATAAATCGTTTTTACGGAAATAAAAAGGGAAGTTATGATGTTATTTTAAACAGAACAAAAGAATTAAGGGAGCAAAAACAACTAGGAGTTAGGGCAACCATTACTCCGAATAATGTTGATTTGGTAAATATATATGAGCATCTATTCGACTTGAATTTTAGGAGTATCTATACTGCCCCAGCTATGCAGATGTTTACAGAAGATCAATTCATTGAATTGTCTAAAAGTTATGATGAATTAATTTGTTATTTCGAATATTTGGTAAATAAAAAAGAATATTATAAAGCAGTCAAACTCAATAATATAATGAAGAATTTAGAACGTATTCATATTGGACACGAATCAACATATTTTTGTGGTGCAGAGGTTAATTTTTTAGCAGTTGATATTAATGGTGATTTATATCCTTGTCATCGTTTTGTCAATAATAAAGAGTATAAACAAGGAAATATTTTTGAAGGAACATATTCCATTGCTAAGTCAAAATTTTTAGAAGAAGCACATGTTTCAAATAGATTAAATTGTAATAAATGCTGGGCAAAAAATTTATGTGGGGGTGGGTGTCACCATGAAAATTTAGAATCAACAGGTAAAGTAACGACACCACCTTTACATTATTGCATTTTAACTCAAAAGCAATTAGAAGCTACCTTGCATTTATATTTACGTTTATCAGATGAACAAAGAGAACTATTATTAGAAAAGAAAAATACAAGAGAGTTTGTTAAAAATGGAAATCAAAATTAAGAATTTAACAAAAATTTATAAAAATAAAAAGGTACTAGATAATGTCTCCTTAGAAATTCATAATGGTGTATTTGGTTTATTAGGGGAAAATGGAGCAGGAAAAACAACATTGATGGAAATAATCTCTACATTACTTCCATTTGATGACGGAGAAATTGAAGTTGCAGGGCTAAACGTAAAAAAAGAACCACTTAAGGTTTGTGAAATATTAGGTTATCTTCCACAGAAGTTCGATTTTTTCCCTAAGGTTACTTTAGAAGAGTCATTTGATTATTTATGTAAATTAAAAGGAATGAATAATAGCGCAAGCCGAAAACAGGAAATAAACTTAAGACTTCAAGAGGTGGGGCTATTAAGCGAACAAAAAAAATATATTCAAGAACTTTCGGGTGGTATGAAACAAAGATTTGGCATTGCTCAAGCTTTAATTGGTAATCCCAAAATAATACTTATTGATGAACCAACAGTAGGTTTAGATCCTCATGAGCGCATTTCCTTTAGAAATTTAATTACTCGGATTAGTCGAGATAAAATTATTCTGCTTTCAACCCATATTGTACAAGATATTGCTTCTACATGTAAAAATTTGATGGTGCTACAAAAAGGAAAAGTGAATTACTTAGGTAGTACAATAGACCTTATTAATAAAGTTCAAGGGAAGGTATGGCTTTATAATGTTTTAGATGATGAAATACCTCATGTGGATTTATTTGTATCTTTACAAGATAAAGGCAGCAGTATTGAGATTCGTTACATTGCAGATAGTCCGTTACAAGGAAGTATATCGACAGAGCCTACTCTAGAGGATGCATATATTTATATAAATAGAAAAGAGTTATCCATATGAGAGAATTACCTTTTTTAATAAACTTTGAATTAAAAAGACTCATAAAAAGTAGAGCTATTTCCGTCATTCTTATACTAATAATGTTGGTTCTTCCAATTATAATGAATAACTTAGACACTCAGGAAACTTTGATTGAAAAATGGTATGGAACACTTCAGTTACAAATGGTATTTTTACTTATTTTAATACCGAGTATGGTTTCTTATGTTTGGAAGGGGTATCTTCAATCTTTTGAAAGAGCAGTCATCCTACTAAAATTGACAAATAGATCGATGTATATAGTTGGAAAAATCGTAGCAGTTATTCTTTTTGTTTCAGTGTATCTATTTTTCTTCTACGTAGTTTTTTTTATCTTTTATGTAAATAAAGTTCCTATTAGCATTCTATTAATTACATTGTTTCAAGTCTTCCTTTCTATTTTCTACAGCATTACCTTTAGCTTTTTCATTTCCTTTTATTTGAAACGTACTGTATATCTACACATTTTACTAATAATATATTTGGTATTCAGCATTTATTTAAATTCTCCTTATTTTTCTATATGGTTTAATCCTGATTTTATACAACATCAAATGACTGACCTGCTATTTAATGTAAAGAGAGGTATTTTTCTAAGTATTGGCATACTATTTATGTTTGGAAATGTGTTGCTATTTAAAAGAAGGGTGAATGACAAATGAGAGATATCTTTTTATTTTGGTCGAAAGTGGTCTTACGAAGTGATTATTTGTTGACTTATTATGCTATCGTCATTCTATTATGTATCTCTCAGTATTTCTTTACAGTCAGTGATGCTCAAGCATTGATTCCTTTATATGGGATTTTCTCAAGTGTTTTAACGATTCAAATTATAACTTTGCATCAAAGGTATCATGTAGAGAAAATTTTAATGATTTCCCCAATATCGAATGGAAAGCTTTTATTATGGCAATGGGTTTTCAGCTTTATTTTGACCACCCCTGCAATTATGTTATTAGTTGGTTTTGTAAAGTTTGTATATGTAGAGACACCGATATATAAAATTCTCCTTATTGTTTTTGTTTTTCAGCTATTTACTATATCCATTCCATTTTTGATGGCAACAATTTTTAAAAATCAAGCAGTGTCTATAATTTTAATTGTCATCATTTATTTTTTATTAATGTTAATGCATGGTTATAGACTAGAAACGATTCAATATATAGCTCCTACTCTTAACTTTATGTATCCAGATTTCATTCATTACTTAAATGTTATAGGTGTTTTATCCGTTTGTTTGTGCTCTATATTGTTCGCGATTTTATTCAGCAGGAGGGCCACAAATAAAACGGAAAAGTGGATTGCTGGAATTATCACCAGTATGATGCTTTTCGTTCTATTAAGCTTACATTTTTATAATGGATATAAAGAAGAGGAACTGTTAAATAAACCTTATCAAAATTATCAATATAACGGGCTTACTATCCAATACAAAGGTGTGAGTATAGAAAAAGTGAAGAATTATGCGAATGTTTATAAAGACATTATTCAAATAATGGAGAGCTTCGGTGTCAACAACATTCCGTATCACACGCTGAAAATAACGAGGGTTTTTAGCCTTCCAGATAACAATAGTTTAGAAAATATTATTAGTAGTTCTGGCAACATCATTGAAATACGCCCGTATTCTAATAAATTTTTTGAATTTAATTATGGCTATAATATTATAGAAGACATGATAAATACATTAATGGATGAACAGTGGGAAACCAAGGAACAAACTAATTGCTATGAGGTTTTAAAAAGAACAATTGAGCAAAAGGTTATATACACCAACAAAAGCATGCTCTTTAGTGAGGCGAAAAAGAAGTCAGTAGAAAACTTGTTCATAAGTAATGAAAAAGATCCGTATATGGAAAAGTTTCTACAAATATTACAAGAAGAACCGAAAAATGCTTATCTGTATATCAAAAGGTTATAAGAAAACCTTAACTAAATCAGGGAGACAGAGTATTATTTCATGAAAATATTAGGTGAGGTATTTAAATATACAAAGCCATACAAAGCAAAATTATTTCAAGTAAATATTTTGATGGGCATTTCAATGATTTTAAGTATAGTACACCCCCTTTTATTTGGTAAATTTATTGATTCTATAACAGTAAAAGACCTCAATTCCGCATTCATAATTATAGTGTTTATGGCTTTTTTGTTTCTTTTTAATTTATTTTTTAAAGTAATCCAAAAATATTATTTAACGAAATTTGCCTGCTATCTACAAATGGATATTAAGTTAAAGATAATAAAAAGAATCATGGCTATGGACATGGATGAGTATCAATTAAAAGCAAAAGGTGAACTGATGAATAAAATAGAAAATGATACAAAGGCATTTTCTGAAGTAGTATCAGAGTTTTTAAATATTGTTGTAGATTTTATCAGTATAATAATTGTGTTCGTAATATTGATAAATCTTAATTTTATTTTAGCTAGTATTTTATTCATTGCTTGTCCTTTAGCACTTATCATTTTTAAATATTATGGAAAAAAAATAAGGATGACGGATACTGCCATCAAAAAAGATTTAGATTCTTATTTAACCTATCTGGGAGAAATACTGTCATCATTTAAATTATTTAAGATATTTAATAATGAGATAAACGCCATAGATAACTATCAAAAGAGAATTACCTTATTATACAAAAATACTCTTGATAAAATGCGTTTAAGTATAAAATCAGGATCAATAATAGAATTATTAAACTTTACAAGTTATTTGATTATCCTTATTATAGGTGCCTACTTTATTTATAAAGGCAGCCTCACCTTAGGAGTATTAATAGCATTCACAACCTATGCCAATAACTTTAGTCAGTCATTTTTAAGATTTTCTCAACTAAATTCCTTTTTACAAGAAGCAATTGTGTCTGTAAATAGAGTAAAAAACTTAATGGGAGACAATAAATACAATATAAGGAAATTGATAGTATCAGACTATGTAAATTCATCGCATCATTTTAGAAAAGACAAAATAGTGTTACGGAATGTAAGCTTTACCTATACTAATGCATTATCTCCAGTTTTAGAAAATATAAATTTCCAAATACCTTTGAAGAAAATTGTATTGATTAAGGGAGAAAGCGGATCAGGTAAATCGACATTATTGAATATATTATCAGGTTTATACATTAATTATCAGGGTGAAATATTTCTATCCAATCAAAATATTAGATATATTCCTAATGATGTTTATAGAAAAAGGGTATGTTTGGTAACGCAAGAGCATTTTATAATGACAGGGACAATAAGGGAAAATTTGTTATTAGCAAAGCCGAATGCAACGGATGAAGAATTAATTCAAATTTGTAAAATGGTTAACATTTATTCATATATAGAAACGTTGGACTATAAATTTGAAACTCTTATTGGGCATAATGGGCTTGAATTATCTACTGGGCAACAGCAAAGACTTTCAATAGCAAGATCGCTTCTAAGAGATGCGGATATCTATTTGTTTGACGAGATTACTTCTGCGCTTGATAAAGACAACCAAATAAATATAGAAACATTACTTTTATATTTAAATAAAGAAAAACAAAAGACTGTTATATTGGTTACTCATCACCCTGTTTTAATAAGTGAAGCAGATAAAATATTTGAAGTTAATAACAATCAGGTGAACGAGAGGGATTCATTTGTTGTTACAAGCTCTTAATAAGCCTAAATTGTTTGAATAGCTGGTTGTACTAAGTTAACACTCAAAAAAATTTTTCCTCTTGACACTAAAAAAGTTGTAAAGTAGATTTAACATAATTACATAAAAGCAATAGGTGCCCACTTGGGAGAATAGGGAATAAAGTGAAAAGCTTTAGCGGACCCGCCACTGTATAAGGGAGTTTCATAGTGTATGCCACTAGCGAATTGCTGGGAAGGTGCTATGAGATGTTGAACTTGAGCCAGGAGACCTGCCTACATGCTTTAGAAGATATAGATGATGGAAAAGTCTGTAGTTTATTTGTCATGACAATAAACTACAGATTTTTTATTTTGTCTCAATGAGAACGAGAGGAGAAATAATCATGCAATTATTACAAGATACGATTCAAAATATTCAAGGGGTTGATATGAAAAGTATGGAGCAGGCTAGAAAACGGATTGATGGGCTTTGTAAGCCCCCAGGTAGCTTGGGTAAACTAGAATCACTTGCTGTACAGCTCTCTGGGATAACAGGACACTTATATCCGATGATCGACAAAAAGGTGATGATTGTTTGTGCTGCAGATCATGGTGTTTGCGAGGAAGGTGTAACCACGAATCCACAAGATGTGACGGTCTTTCAAACATTAAATTTTCCTGAGGGAGGTACAGGCGTTTGTGCGATTGCGGGCATTACCAATGCAAAGGTTGTCACAGTAGATGTTGGGGTAAAAGAAGATATTCCACTTGATGCAGGAGTCCTTATTCATAAAATTAAATACGGTACCGATAACATGGCACAAGGTCCAGCTATGGCCAAACAAGAAGCCATTCAATCGATAGAAGTAGGAATCCAGGTGGCCACTGAGGAAATCATAAAAGGTGCTGATGTACTTGGGACTGGAGAAATGGGCATCGGCAATACAACACCAAGTGCTGCGATATTAGCTGTTTTGACGGGATGCAAGCCTATCGAAGTAACGGGGTTTGGTGCAGGAGTAGGCCAAGGAGGCATTGCCTATAAAGCAGCAGTTATTGAAAAAGCAATTACCTTAAATAAGCCTAATCCAAATGATGTTATTGATGTTCTGGCTAAGGTTGGAGGATTAGAGATAGGGGCGATGACAGGCATTATACTTGGCGCTGCTGTCCATCGTAAACCTGTTGTCATTGATGGATTTATTTCAACTATTGCCGCGCTCATTGCTTATAAGCTAGAACCAAAAGTAAAAGATTATATTATTCCTTCCCATGCCTCAGAGGAACCAGGGGCTAAAATTGCCGCTGCATTACTTGGCATTGAACCAATGTTGTACATGAATATGCGTTTAGGTGAAGGTTCTGGAGCAGCATTAGCCTTTCCTATTTTAGATGCAGCTTGCTCGATGATGAAAAACATGGTGACTTTAGAAGAATCAATGCAGTTGTTAAAAAGGTAAGTTAAATGTCTCTTTTTTAATCATATAAGGAATGAAACATTAGCTAAAACAATAAAACAGCCAATGACTTAATTTTTGGTCATTGGCTGAATGGTGTTTATGCTTGATTTAATTTACGTAATGGCAAGCGCCACTTCATCATATAGGAAAGAATACGTAAAGCTGTAATCACTGCGAATAAAATATAAAGGAAAATGTCCCCTGTAAAAACCTCGAAGCCGATTAACAGTCCAGCAAGAGCTGCCCAAACTCCATAAACTTCATCACGGAGAACTAATGGTTTTCTTCTAGCTAATAAATCTCGTACAATACCACCACCTGAACCTGTCAAAACAGCAGCTACAATGACTGCGCTCACTGGCATATCAAGCTTGACAGCATAGAGTGCGCCTTGAATAGCGAATGCTGATAAGCCAATCGCATCTGTGAAGTTACCCCAACGATGCCAATGTTGAATCAGATGATGTGGAAAAATAAAGAATATCGTAATCGCAGCAAGCGCTATTTGAAACATCATATCCTGTCCCCAAAGTGTTGTGACAGGTAGTCCAATGAGTAAATTTCGAATAGCTCCTCCACCAAAAGCAGTCACAATACCAAGTATATATACACCGAATAAATCGTATTCTTCTTCCATGGCAATAATTGCCCCAGAAATAGCAAAGGCAATTGTTCCTATGATACTAAAAACCTCCCAAGCCATCCCTTTCACCCCTTCTATCAATAAATAAACTTTTTTAAAAGTTAAAAGACGTTTTACGTAACAGAATTTATGAATTTAATAGCCAAAATCGGTCATTAAATACGCTTCTTGAAATGAGTCCGCACATTAGCTTAGCGTAAAATCCTCTTAGAAACAATAGGCAAGTTTTACAGGTGCACATACAAATTGATAAAATGTGATTAAAATAAAGAAAAACATTCGTCAAAAGCGTTCATATACCAGTAGTTGGTTAGGAAATTCTAGAGTGATTGAAGTCAATTTAGATAGTTAATAAATCTTACTGATTGAAATGCGAGACATTGTGAAATGGAGAAGAAAGAATGACGTTTACATCAAATTTATCAATAGAAACGCTATCGTTAGCGGCAAAAGTAGAGGAGCAAGTTCGGCCTTATCATGCCAAGGTAGAAGAAATGGCATTCTACAATCAGCAGAAGGTGCTAGCAGCTTTCAGAAAGCATCAAGTAAGTGATTATCATTTACATCCATCAAACGGCTATGGCTATGATGATGAGGGACGGGATAATCTAGAGCGTGTTTATGCGGAAGTATTTGGTGCAGAGGCAGCCATAGTCCGACCACAAATTATTTCAGGCACACATGCAATCACGCTTAGTCTATTTGGTGTTTTACGTCCTGGTGATGAGCTGCTTTATATTTCTGGTCAGCCATATGATACATTGCAATCCATTGTCGATGGTGGTGATAAAGATACAGGTTCACTAAAAGATTATAAAATCGGTTATCGACATGTGGATTTACTAGATAACCAGGCCATTGATTGGGTAGGTGTAGAAGCGGCCATTACAGCACAAACCAAAATGATCGCGATTCAACGTTCAAAAGGCTATGCAACACGTCCATCCTTTACAATTGAAGAAATTGCAGATATGTGTGTAAAGGTACGTAAAATAGCCCCGAAAGCTGTTATTTTTGTAGATAACTGCTATGGCGAGTTTGTAGAGGCGCAGGAACCTACAGAGGTCGGTGCTGACTTAATGGCAGGCTCGCTCATTAAAAATCCAGGTGGAGGCTTGGCTAAAATTGGTGGCTATATTGCTGGCCGCGCAGATTTAGTGGAGAAATGTGCTTATCGTATGACATCTCCAGGTATTGGCGCAGAAGCGGGGGCCACATTAAATACACTAGGTGATTTTTATCAAGGATTTTTCCTGGCACCACATGTTGTATCGCAAGCACTAAAAGGGGCGATATTTACAGCTGCAATGCTCGAGGAAATCGGCATGAGCACTTCTCCGAGCTATGATGCGAAGCGTACAGATTTAATTCAATCAGTATCATTCCAAACAGCACAGCAAATGATTGACTTTTGTCGGGAAATACAAGCGAACTCACCGATAAATGCCCATTATGCTCCTGAACCAGCCTATATGCCAGGCTATGAAGATGATGTCATTATGGCGGCGGGGACATTTATTCAAGGGTCTAGCATTGAGCTAACAGCGGATGGCCCAATACGACCGCCATATACAGCATTTATCCAGGGCGGACTAACATATGAACACGTTAAATTTGCAATTTGCAGTGCGGTTCAAGCCATTCAAAAAGCATAACAAGACAATAGATAAAGCCTAAATATGAATAGTTTTTTACAATTTTTAATCTGATTGAAAAAAATAGTGCCAACCATGTTAGATAACCTTACATGGTTGGTTGACAGTAAAAAAATTTCGTTATATGATAAGCGGGTATTGGAGGAGGACTTAAATGAGTCGTGAAATTAGACGAACTATGCCGTTATTATCGATGAGTATCGTGATGCAATTAACAGAGCTTTCGGCAAGACAAATTCGTTATTATGAAGAACACCATTTAATTGAGCCGCACCGAACAGAAGGCAATCGACGTATGTTTTCACTAAATGACGTCGATACATTGCTTGAGGTTAAAGACTACTTAGAACAGGGTATGAATATGGCGAAGATTAAAAAAATATTTGCTAAAAAGAAAAATCCTGTTGCAACAACTGATGAGCAAGACTTAAGTGATTCAGAATTACGACAAATTATGCGCGAAGAAATGCGTCAAGCACAGCGCATGCAAAAATCGTCCATCCGAAGAGGGGATTTATCTCGATTCTATTAATAAATAGGGTAGGGTAAACATAAAAGCTAGACAAATTATAGGAGTGTGGAAAACTGTGGGTAAATACACAAAAGAGGACATTAAACGTCTCATCGAAGAAAAAAACGTAAGCTTTATTCGTTTACAATTTACAGATATTCTTGGCACTATCAAAAATGTTGAGATTCCTGTAAGTCAATTAGACAAAGCACTTGAAAATAAAATGATGTTTGATGGCTCATCTATTGAAGGTTTCGTTCGAATCGAAGAATCTGATATGTATTTATATCCTGATCTTGATACTTTCGTAGTATTCCCTTGGACTTCTGAAAAAGGGAAAGTAGCACGTTTTATCTGTGATGTATACACTGCGAAAGGCGAACCGTTTGCTGGTGACCCACGTAACAACCTAAAACGAATTCTTAAAAAAATGGAAGAAATGGGCTTCTCAAGCTTTAATTTAGGGCCTGAGCCAGAGTTCTTCTTATTCAAATTAGATGCAAAAGGCGAACCAACCTTAGAAGTAAATGACCATGGTGGTTATTTCGATTTAGCGCCAACAGATCTTGGTGAAAATTGCCGTCGTGATATCGTGTTAGAGCTAGAAGAAATGGGCTTTGAAATTGAAGCATCACACCATGAGGTAGCTCCAGGACAACACGAAATCGACTTTAAATATGCGGATGCTGTTACTGCGTGTGATAACATCCAAACATTCAAATTAGTGGTTAAAACAATCGCTCGTAAACATGGCTTGCACGCTACATTTATGCCAAAACCACTATTTGGTGAAGCAGGCTCTGGTATGCACTTTAACGTGTCGCTATTTAAAGGTAAAGAAAATGCATTTTATGATGAATCTACAGAATTAGGTCTTTCTGAAACAGCTATGCAATTCATGGCGGGTGTTCTTGCACACGTACAAGGTTTCACAGCTGTAACAAACCCAACAGTTAACTCTTATAAACGTCTAGTACCAGGTTATGAAGCACCATGTTATGTAGCATGGTCTGCACAAAACCGTTCACCATTAATTCGTATTCCATCTGCGCGTGGCCTTTCAACTCGTGTTGAAGTACGTTCTGTAGACCCTTCTGCAAACCCATATTTAGCGATGGCTGTTATTTTAGAAGCAGGTCTTGAAGGTATTCGTCAAAGCCTAACTCCACCTGCTGCTATTAACCGCAACATCTATGTGATGTCGGAAGAAGAGCGTCAAGCAAATGGTATTGAAAACCTACCTGCAGCACTTGATGATGCACTAACATTACTTGCTAAAGATCAAGTAGCACAGGAAGCACTAGGTGAGCATATTTATGCAAACTTTAAAGAAGCAAAAGAAATCGAGTTCGATATGTACCGTACAACTGTTCATCAGTGGGAACGCGATCAATATTTAAAAATGTATTAATCATAAAGATACCGAGTCCCTGATAAAGGTGACTCGGTTTTTTTCTGAACATATTAGGAACGATGGGGTCATATGACAACCCCATCGTTATTTTAGTATTAGCGCATATGTTTATGATGGTGTGGCATAGGCATATGGCAAGGGTTAGGTGGCATACCGCACATTGTATGTGTTTCACAGCATTCATTCACGACAGATTCTGTGCATGGGAAATAGTACTGATGATCAATCATATGTTTGTTGACTGTTGTAACATGTGCAGGTTGTACGTGTGGAACAACCGTATGGATATAATTTGTGCGTACATATTGCTCTGGTGGTAAAAATTGTGGTGGATCATATTGCATTGGCATCATTTGTGGCGGACAGCAGTGTGGACCTTTTGCCGGATGGCGTCTTCGTTGAAACATGTTATTACCTCCTGTTTTGATAAGTTGTAGTTCATTATTAAGATATGAGATATACGTCGATAGGGTCTATTTATTTGCCTATTAATGCATAGGTAAATCTAACAAGTAACTAAAATAGTAGAAAATCTATAATCAATTTGCCTACGTCTTTGAGTGAAATGAAAGCATGACATATTGTTGAAAAAAGATGATGTCAACGGCAGGAAAAGCAATTTTGCGGGCGAGGCATTTTCCGTTCCATCATTGTCCTTTCCAAAGGGCGATGATCCTCCCCTCAATCATGCTGCAAAACTTCTTTCATACTAACAGTAGTGAACAAAATAGCACATATTTTCGAAGTGAAAAGTAAAAGCCTCTAACAACCATCCACTTGCTTTTTTTTCAACGCGATGAATAGGTTTTTTAAATAACGTTCTTCCTAGCGGCATAATGTAAAATAAATTTTTATTGAAAAAGTATGTTTTTTGAAAAAATAGATATTGTCAATAAAACAATCGTACAGTATACTCTTTAATTGATAATGATTATCGTTGTCGATTATTTCTTAGGAGGAAATGTATGCCAAAATTATCACTGCAGAAAAAGAACTTTTTTGTACTGTTCACACTACTATTAACCTTCGCGTTATTATTAGTTGGGTGTGGGGAGAAAACATCGAACTCCAGTAGTTCACAAGAGAACGACAAAGCAGAAGAAAGTAACACAGAATCAAAATCTTCTAGTCGTGAGATTACACATGCAATGGGTACTACAACGATTGAAGGCACACCTACAAAAATCGTTACACTATATCAAGGCGCAACAGATGTTGCAGTAGCTATGGGCATTAAGCCAGTTGGGGTAGTAGAATCTTGGGCTGAAGCGCCTGTTTATAATTATATGAAGAATGAGCTTGATGGCGTTGCAATTGTAGGACAAGAAACACAACCAAACCTTGAAGAAATTGCAAAGCTTAAACCAGATTTAATTATTGCTTCTAAAGTACGTCATGAAGAAATTTATGATCAGTTATCGCAGATTGCTCCAACAGTTGCTCATGAAACAGTTTTCGATTTCAAAGGAACAGCTGAAATGATGGGTCAAGCAATGAATCAAGAAGATAAGGTGAAAGAATTACTTGGCGATTGGGATACGCGAGTAGCTGATTTCCAAACAAAAATCAAAGAGAAGCTTGGCGATAAATGGCCATTCCATGTTTCTGTTGTCAACTTCAGAGCAGACCATGCTCGTATTTATGTGACAGGTTATGCGGGTTCTATTTTATCTGAGCTTGGATTCCAAGGTCCTAAAAATTTAACAGATGATTCTTTAGAAATTGTGAAGCTAACGGACAAGGAAAGTATTACCCAAATGAATGCTGATGTTATTTATATGTTTATGGAAAATGATGAGACAGTGAAAAAAACTTATAAAGATTGGACAAACCATCCACTTTGGAAAGAGCTTGACGCAGTGAAAGCGAATCAAGTTTATCAGGTAGATGAAATCAATTGGAATCTAGCAGGTGGTATTACTAGTGCTAATTTAATGTTAGATGATATTTATGACAAGTTTGAATTAGAAAAATAGTGAATGAAGGATGGGCTGTTAAAAGTGTTAGAGAATACTTGAATAACAGCCCTCTCATTGTAGTGTTTGAGCATAATTGAAACCTACATAAGATAAATTGTGGATCAAGAAAGTTGGCATAACATGAGAATTATTCTTTCCAGTAGACCGATGAAACAAATAGGTTTACTCATCAGCTGTTTGATTCTTTTGCTGGCATTTATAATCAGCATAGCTATTGGTCAAACGTCCATACCTTTTTCGTCAATCTATGATGCTATTTTTCATTTTGATGCTGCTAATAAGGAGCATGTCATTATTCGAACATCTAGATTTACAAGAGCTGTGATCGCTACAGTAGTTGGCGCAAGCCTTGCCATTGCGGGTGCATTAATGCGAGCATTAACAAGAAATCCTTTAGCAGCTCCTGATATTTTAGGTATTAATGCAGGGGCCATATTTTTTATTGTCAGTGCTATTACTCTTTTTTCCGTTCAGTCTTTAATGAGCTATATGTGGATTGCCTTTTTAGGGGCAGGTGCAGCGGGAGCAATGGTTTTTTTCCTAGGCTCATTAGGAAGAGATGGGTTAACACCGATAAAAATAGTATTAGCTGGTGCAGCGATTACAGCTCTATTTGTCTCGTTTACGCAGGGGCTTTTAGTCATCGATGAACAAGGTTTACAAAGTGTCCTGTTTTGGTTAGCAGGTTCTGTATCGGGGCGTAGTATTGAAATGCTTGTGCCTGTCCTACCGTTTGTTTTAGGAGTGACAGTTGTGGCAATATTTATGGGGCGTTCAATCAATATTTTACAATCAGGAGATGATATTGCCAAAGGATTAGGACAACGAACAATGATCACGAAAATCTCGCTAGGCATAATTATTATCATACTTGCAGGTAGTTCAGTAGCTGTTGCAGGTTCAATAGGCTTTATTGGCTTGATTGTCCCTCATATGGCGATCCATCTTGTTGGCACGGATTATCGCTGGATTATTCCCTACAGTGCCGTGTTGGGAGCAATATTGCTACTGTTGGCTGATATTGCGGCAAGATATGTGATTATGCCATTGGAAATGCCGATTGGTGTCATGACTGCCTTAATCGGAGCTCCTTTCTTCATTTATATTGCACGAAAGGGGTTAGCAAAAAATGCCTAATTATGTGACAGTACGAACGAAATCTAATCGTATATCTTTTCAAATTGCTAAAAGATCGGCTTGGATACTATTACTATTAAGCTTATTATTAGTCATCATAACGGTTCTGGGTTTATCTGCTGGTAGTGAGTTTATTCATCCAGTGACAGTGGTGAAAGAATTGATGGGCTATGGGAATGGAGATTATGATTTTGTCTTACATACATTAAGGCTCCCGCGTGTCTTAATGGCCTTATTAGTTGGTGCTGCGCTGGGAGTTGCCGGTTTAATTTTACAAGGAATTATTCGTAATCCTCTTGCTGCCCCAGATATTATTGGTGTAACGAGCGGAGCATCGATGGGTGCAATTATTTTTATCGTGTACTTTATGGGATCAGTCAGCATTCAATTTTTACCGTTAGCTGCTATATTAGGTGCTGGTATTGTCTCCTTCATCATTTATCTACTGTCATGGAGAAAAGGAGTCACACCCATTCGTATGGTATTAATTGGAATTGGCATCTCAGCCTTAGCAAAGGCAGTTGTGACGATGCTGCTTGTGATCAGTAATGTAGCCGCTACAACGAAGGCTTATTTATGGCTGACAGGTAGTTTGTATGGGGCTAATATGCAGGATGTCTATTTGCTATTACCATGGCTAGTCATTTTAGTGCCACTAACATTTATTTTAGCAAGAACGGTGAATGTGAAGGAATTAGGCGATGAAATAGCGATAGGGCTAGGCGTAAAAGTACAAGTGTATCGTGTACTTTTTCTACTCATTAGTGTAATGCTAGCTGGTTCTGCAGTAGCTTTTGCTGGTGGCATTGCCTTTGTTGGATTAGTGGCTCCTCATATGAGCAGAATGCTTGTAGGGCGTTCCTTTGCAGGATTAATTCCTGTGGCAGCTATTATAGGTGGAATCATTGTCATTGTAGCTGATATTGTGGCACGCACAGCCTTTTTACCAAAGGATTTACCTACAGGGGTCTTTACTGCTGCAATTGGCGCACCATTCTTTATTTATTTATTATTTAGAACGCGCAATCAATAAAGCTCCATGTTAAAAAGTTAAAAGCGGGAGAAGAAGGTGACAGGATTTTGAAAAATGTCTTAGAAGCACAAAATTTACATGTAAGCTATGGAGAAAATCTTATTTTAGAGGATTTGAATCTTCAAATACCAAAAGGAAAAATTACAGTACTAGTTGGGGCCAACGGTTGTGGAAAATCTACACTACTTCGGACATTTGCACGACTACAAAAAGCGAAGTCGGGTGAAATTTTTTTAGATGAGAATAAACTAGAGGCCATTTCAACGAAAGAGGTGGCGAAACGTTTAGCTATTCTGCCGCAGGGCCCTGTTGCACCAGAAGGATTAACTGTTCAGCAATTGATTAAGCAAGGTCGTTATCCACACCAGAGCTGGTTAAAGCAATGGTCTACAGAGGATGAAAATATTGTAAACAATGCGCTTGCAGTAACGCAGATGACTGAATTTGCCGATCGTCCAGTAGATGCATTATCAGGTGGTCAGCGGCAGCGTGTATGGATTGCTATGACATTGGCTCAAAAAACAGATCTTATTTTACTAGATGAACCTACAACTTATTTAGATATGGCTCATCAAGTAGAAATTTTAGATTTACTATTTGATTTAAATGAAAATGAAGGGCGTACCATCGTTATGGTATTACATGATTTAAACTTAGCCTGTCGCTATGCCCATCATATTGTGGCGGTGCGTAATAAACAGGTTTATGCCCAAGGGAAGCCAGAGGAAGTGGTGACAACAGAGATGGTCCAGACTGTTTTTCGTATGGATTGTACCATTATTAAAGACCCGCTCTTTGGTACACCTTTATGTGTGCCACATGGCAAGGGGCGAACAGTTCAATCAGTGGAATTAGAGGAGGTAGGGATCTGTTGAGCCTCACACTGTCAGCTGAAGAAACATCAGTGTTACTAAGAGACTATCGATTGGCGATAGAGCCTGCAGTAGATGCTACATACTCTTTATATGCTAAAAATTTATTGGACAATGAACAAGCTCTAGATTATTTACAAAAAATTGCCCATTTCTTTCAATCGCCCTCTATCCTAGTTACGGCATCGTTATTTGCGAAGCGCTATAGTGTCTTAACGATAGCTTCAGCATTCTATGCTATGTCCAGATACGATAAAGGACTACATTGCAGAATTGAAAATATGTGGGTAGAAGCGGAATATGCAAAACCTTGGCTTCCTACTATTCGGCTAATTGATCGCACAGTGTCAATACCTACTGAAGACCGTGAAAAATGGCGTGATGAGGTTCTTGGAGAAATCTTTGCGAATAATTTAGCGAAGGTTTGGCGGTCATTAGCGAAAATAAGTAAAATCCCAAAAACAATCTTATGGGAAAACACAGCTATTTATGTGAATTGGCTCTATGAAACAAAAATAGGGGAAGGGGCCAGCGAGCAAGAAAAGGCTCGTATACAAGAGGATTATCACTATATTGTAAACCTAGCACCAGGCTCCATTTTTGGAGAAAGGAAAAATCCTTTGACGAACTACTGTGGTCCTAAAGTGAAAATTATGGAATCGGAGCAACCTGTACGCTTGAGAAAAACATGTTGTTTCTATTATCATACCTCTGATGAAGCAAATGATTTTTGTATCTCCTGTCCAAAAATAAAAAGATGATCATAACACAAAATCTCTAACCACCAAAAGTGAGTAAACACTTATATCATTTCATAAGTGTTTACTCACTTTTATGTTGATCATCAATACCTGCCAATAAATAAGGAATTACAGGTTTGATAAATTCTTCGGGTTGTATCTCCTGATTGCTAGTTCTCCATTCTATAGAAGCCCCATAGATTCCCCAGCTTAATATTACAGCAGTCATTTTTAGCGCTTCGTTCTCTGTCGCTGCATTTTGTTTCAATAACATTTTGTAAAAGATAATTTCAAGCTGCTCTCTAATAATTCGAGCAATTGTCTCTTCATAGCCTCTATGACAACGATTAGACAATGACTTTTGAAAATTAGTTATCGCTTTAAAGAGAATAATGAAAGCGCCTTCATTAAGTTCGTTATACTGTAGAAAGTCATCATTCAAATTAATTAATAATACTTCTGACAGTACCTTCTCTAACAAATCATATATATCTTCAAAGTGATAATAAAAAGTCGCACGATTAATCATGGCCTCTGTCGTAATATCCTTAACCGTTATATCCTTGAACTCTTTTTTACTAGAAAGTGCAATGAAAGAATCCATGATTAATTTACGAGTCCGTATAACACGAAGATCTGTCTTAGATGAGGTCATTACTTAGCACTCCTTTTTAAACAATTTCTAAAAAGTGTTGTATAAACAACAATTCAAATAAATTATTGGTTTAATGATGGTTTTATTATGAATAAAATACAACTGTAAGGCAAATAAGAGCGTTATATATTTATTCTTAACGAAAGTAAGAAAAGGGGATAGTCAATTGAAGAATCATCCAATGGTTTGTGATTTAGAGACAGGTGTATGTGGAGTAGCTAGCGAGGATGAATTGGGGATGATTGATTTTAATCAACCAAAGAAATCCGTTGAAGTATACTATGTAACTGATCCAATATGTTCTCATTGTTGGGCACTCGAACCCGTTCTTCGACGTTTTATAGAGCAGTACGGACACTATTTTAACTTTCATACGATTATGGGAGGATTACTAGAAAAATGGGGTGATGGTCCAGTAGACCCTGCAAATGGAATATCAGGACCTGCGGACGTGGTAGGACACTGGAGAGAAGTTGGAGAATATTATCGCATGCCAATAGATGGAACAGTGATGATGAATAATCCAGTGCAATCATCCTATCCGCCATCTCGTGTTTTTAAAGTGATTCAAAAAAATCAGCATGATGCTACAGCATTTGAATATTTGCGCAGAGCAAGAGAAGCGTTATTCATATTTAATGAAAATATTGCAGAGGAATCCGTTATGATTGACATTGTAAATAAGCTGGGGCTTGATGGAGGGGCTATTGTACATGAATCAGAACAAACAAGCGGGCAACAGTTATTAAATGAAGATTTTGATCTTGCAAGAAATCTAGGCGTAAGAGGATTTCCAACTATTATTATGATGAATGAGGATAATAAAGGCTTAAAAATTGTTGGTGGACGTCCATTTGTAAACTATGTTGAAGGACTAAAACAAGTTCTCAATTTTGAAGAGCTGCAACCAAAACAACAGCCATCTCTTTTAAGCTTACTTGAAAAAGAAAAACTTCTATTTTCTAAAGAAATTGAAGTCATGTATGATTGGGAAAAGTCAGAGGCTATAGCTTATGTGAAAAAGAGCTTTCATCAGATCAATATGAAATGAAGGAAATGCTCGGTGAATGTTATATTACTACTAAATAATGAGGAGAATGGCAATGACATACGTATTACAGGTAGATTTTAAATTGGATGGACCATTTGGTGATGAGATGGCAGAAGCGTTTTCTGATTTAGCAAAAAGTATTTATGAAGAGGAAGGACTTTTGTGGAAAATTTGGACAGAGAGCCCTGAAACAAACGAAGCAGGCGGCATCTACCTATTCGAATCTAAACGCACAGCTGAACAATATATAGAAATGCATTCCAAAAGGCTAGCTGAATTTGGAATCACTACTATCAACGCAAAAATCTTTGCTATCAATTCAAAACTAACTGAAGTCACGAAGGGTCCAGTAAAACAATTAAAAAAAGCTGATGCATAGTAGAATTGCTAGCTAAATCAAAGGAGTCTAATTTCTAATTAAGAAGTTAGACTTTTCTATATTTAAGGATGAATAAATATTCAGAATATTGTGAGGTTGAACCAAATATGTTGTAGCGTTTACAATAGTTTTATAACACGTTTATGGTATAAAAACATGAATAATGTGAGTGTTATTCTATTTAATGCTCAATACTTCAAAGCTTTTATAATAGTCCTATAACAGAAGGAGGGATGAGATGTTGAATGAAAACAACATATTTTTGCTTGTATAGTAGTACAACAATTGATAAATAAATGTTTCTTATAAACACTATTTTAATTGTTGGAATGCAAAATACATAAATTATTGAGATAAAAAGAGATGAGGTTTTAGAAAAAAATGAAAAAGTATTCTGTTGCTACATATTATTCCTTCATTATTCCTTCTTTAATTGGTATCTTTCTATTTATGACCCCCATTTTAACGGAAGAGGGATGGAAAGTACCCATTGCCATATTAGCTAATGTTTTAGCGGGGATAGTGGCTCCAATCATTAGCTATTTTACAATTGGAATGTTCGCCATTTCTGCAATTGGTGCACTCATAGCGAAATTTATACCACGTAAAAATACTAAAGAACCTAGTATTTTAGATACATTGTTTTATGTTAATTGGTTTTGGACAATTACTCGTATTATCGGTTTAGCCTTTGCTTCAATGGTGGTCTTCAATTTTGGACCTTCTGCCATCAATAATGAAAATACGGGTGGACTCCTAATGGATCCAAATGAGGGGCTTGTGACGTTTTTATTTACCATTTTTTTGTTTGCAGGTTTCCTTTTACCATTTTTAACAAACTTCGGTTTACTTGAATTTTTCGGGACAATGATGGTGAAAATTATGCGGCCACTGTTTAAAAGTCCAGGACGTTCTTCAATTGATGCTCTTACGTCATGGGTTGGAGATGGCACAATAGGTGTGTTAATGACCAGTAAACAATATGAGATGGGGAACTACACAAAAAAAGAAGCTGCGATTATTGCCACAAGTTTCTCAGTAGTGTCCATCACATTCTGTATCGTTGTATTGGATACTGTACATTTGGCACGCTATTTTATTCCTTATTATTTGACAGTAGTACTTTGTGGAATTGTATTAGCCATTATTATGCCTCGAATCTATCCCCTTGCGAAAAAGGAGGACACGTACATAGATGGGACACCAGTAGATTATTCACGTGAGAAATTACCAGAGGGCTATAATTCTGTCTCACATGGCTTAGAAAATGCACTTGCTATTGCGCATGCAAATCGTGATCCTCGACAATTTTTCAAAGATGGCTCTAGAAATGTAATTGATTTATGGGTGGGTGTTGCCCCTATCGTTATGGCTTTTGGGACAATTGCCTTAATGCTTGCTGAATTTACAAGTATTTTTGTGATTTTAGGAAAACCGTTCGAGCCAATTTTAACCGTTCTTGGCTTGCCGGAAGCGGCTGAAGCAGCGCAAACAATGGTCGTTGGCTTTGCCGATATGTTTCTACCTTCTATTTTAGGTGCAGGGATTGAATCGGATGTTACTAGATTTGTTATTGCAGTTGTTTCTGTGTCACAGCTGATCTATATGTCTGAGGTAGGTGGACTTATTTTAGGTACAAAAATTCCATTGAAATTTTTGGATTTAGTCGTCTTATTTATACTACGTACGCTTATTTCTCTTCCAATCGCTGCATTGGTTGGTCACCTACTCTTCTAACTAAAATGCCAAGTCTTAAATGGACTTGGCATTTTTCATGTTGTTAAAAAAGGTAATATCAACGGTAGAAAATTTTTTGACACCATAAAAAATGGGAAGGTAGCTGGTATTGGTAGGGACGTTTCACTTACTCCTTTTCCATTATTCTTCTCGAAATCGAGGCAACCTTACAAAATATATGAATATGTTACTCATGATAAACCTCCCCATGCCTTCTATTTTTTGAAAATAGCTTGCATCGCAAAATATTATCAAAAAATCCTAGTAACTTGGCAAGAGTTCCATTTTTGCATATGTGTCACATAACCACTATGCATATACTGTGGCAAGAGGGGGGGGAGGTGAGCTTTTATGAGAATTAACTGGAAGGTTCGTCTTCAACATATTCCATTTCTACTAGGGCTATTTTCATTGTTGCTCTTACTTGCACAACAAGTGGCTGCAATTTTTGGCTATGATTTTACAGGTGTGATGAGTGAACAAATATCATCTATTTTAAATACAGTCTTATCCATTTTTGTGTTAATGGGGGTCATTGTCGATCCAACCACACGGGGCACTAGTGATAGTGAACGTGCCTTAATGTATCGGAGACCGAGATAAAATGAACGAAAAGTGTAATTTTACAATAAGGATAAATATGTTATAATGTTAGAAAATTGATAAAGTGGGGAGGATGATTGAATGTCCCTTGAATTGGAGCGCAGAATTGCGAAGCTCGAGGAGGAAATGGCAGATTTACGTCAGGAGTTGTCAGTATTAAAAGGTTCGCAAAGCACTAAAAAAATTAATACTCTTGATGCCAGACAGTCGATGATCAAGCAATCAGAACCAATTAAACCAAAACCAGTACTGGAGTCGAAGCCTATCCCGACTAAAGTAGCGGAAAAAGAAGTGCAACCACAGCCATCGATGGAGGAACGTGTTATGTGGGCACTTCCAAAAGTATTCATGGTTATTTTAGTAATGGGTGTACTTTGGGGTCTAAAACTTGTCAGTGACTATGGCTATTTATCGGATGGCGTGAAAATCATCCTTGCCTATGTACTATCGGTGGGATTGGCGGTTATTGCCTATGTACTAGAGCGTAGGAAAGTAGGCTCAATAGCTATAACGATTTCTTTATATGGTGGGGCATTTATTGTCGGTATTTTAACAACCGCAGCGAGTGCCATATTATATGAAATCATTGGTCTTATCCCAGCACTAGGCATTACGCTGCTTTATATTGGTTATGGCATTGCCATTAGCTATTTGAAGAAAAATGAAGCACTAACTGTTTTTGTTGCCTTTACATCATTATTACTACCTTACTTACTAGAATATATGGATTTTAGTGCTGTCATTATCTTATTATTTGTGGTCGTATTGTTTGCTGCATTGCAATTAGTTATTTACCAGCACAAGCAAAAAATAGCCCTTTATATCGCCACATTCTTTTCAGTGCTAGCAGTGAGTGTTGTAGCATTTATGAATAGTGATCAGCAAGTAGTTTTTGCACTTGGCTTACTTGTGATTCTAGCAATCTTTTACGCAATATGGTGTTTACTGTATAACGCACAATCCAAATGGAAGCCACTTCACATCGGACTCCAATTTTCTTTAGGCTCATTTAGTTTATTACTGCTGAACCTGATCATTCGTTCTCTTGAAAATGGAGAAATGCTACTCCTCATTTTAATGGCTTTATTTGGCGCTGTAGCCTTTTATAGCTATCGTCAAAAATGGCAGGAGGTATTGGATAGTGCTGTGACACTCATGTTTATCGCCTTCTGTAATATGATACTTCTATTGAATATTCCGAATAAAGTGGATGATTTATTGTATCCTTTGATTGCATTTGCAGGCGTGATGATGAGCTTACGAATACGTGCAAGTATGATGAAGGTTGTTACTTCACTTTCCCTTGTGATGACATTTACACTAAACTATGTTTTCCATGAACCAAGTCCATTTTTCAGCATCGATCATTTAAGCTTATTTATGCCAATCATCTATTTCATCATTATTTATTTATATGCAAGACGTCCAAAAGAGACACTTTCACCTTTTGAAAAGGTCATGAAGGATTTGTATGTAATCGATATTTTAGCAGTGGTCACAGCTGGCTATTTCTTAGCCTATATTAGCAAGCTAGATGCCGTATACTTTACAGCCACAAATGGCATTCCATATATGGTGTGTATCGTATTAGCTGCCTTATTTACTGGTTCTTTATTTGTAGAGGAAACTTACAAAGGACGTGCTTTAACGCCAGTACTTGGCGCATTTTTCCTACTAGTCTCCTTGATGATTAGCACTAGAGTGACAATGTTGGAAAGCTTAAACAGTATCACTAGATTAATTTATATAGCAGTGATTGTAGCGGTTGTCGCTGATGTGCTTGTAAAAGGAATTATTTATCGATTGTACGAGGACCGTCTGGGGAAATATGTGGACGCCATTGTAAGTACGGGTATCGTGCTCACGATGATTTCGATATGGGGGCTGATCCATCAGTTCACGTTTAACAACGCCCTTGATTGGAAGCTAAGTATCGCCCTTACAACTATTACATTATTCTTAACAGCTAGTGTTTCACTATGGATTAGTTCCACACAACATTTAAAAACATTGCGCACAACAGGCTTTATTATTTTAGTTATCGCATTTATTAAGCTAATTTTCTTTGACTTATCTGCCCTTGATTTATTAATTAGAGCTGTTCTATTTATTACCATTGGTGGTATTGGGATGCTGTTGTCGGGTAGGTTGTTGAGGAAATAGAAAAGAGGTTATTTAGAGTGCTCATTCATCATAGCACTCTAAGTAACCTTTAATTATTACAAGTATAGCTCTTAATATGAGTATTCATATTCAGTAGTATAGTCAATTGAGCCAGGAGAAGGGGTAGGGATTGCTCCTCCAACACATGCGGCTTCGAATTCGTCATGGTTAGTTATGACTGAAGGATTATTTGATGATTTTGCATAAATATTACTCGTTTTCTTAAAATTATTATTAATATTACCTATTTTCAAATGTCCGTTTACGCAAATTTTTGCATTATTACCAAGTTGCGTATCTCCGATTACTGTATCGGAGTTAATAAAAATAATAGAATCTTGCATGTCATTTATGTGTTTTATTGTTGGATCGTAATAGGATCTTCCATCATTAATAAAAATAGTAGATTTATTTAATTTAATAACCCCCATTGAAGCGTTCCCGCCCACTTCAATAACGGAGTTGGATAAACCACTACCGTTAAAATTACCAACTGTAAGCGCACCATTAACATGTAATTTTAAATTATTCGTCGTATTTAAATTTCCAGTCATCATGCTTCCAAGTATATAAAGGGTCGAGTTTTCAAGTCTATCATTATTCATATTGCCAGCTTTAAAATCACCACTTACTCGAAAAGTTGTATTTGATAGTATTAAATTCTCATTCTGATGATAAGTAATACTTCCTTGTATTTGACAAGATTCATTTGATAAATTTTCTTTTTTTCCTGATGGACAGATTTTTAAATTCGTTCCAGGATCAGCAATTGTATTTCCTGTAGGAATAGCGCTACTATCAGTATCTTCATTAGTTTTTGGTACAATCATATTGGAAAAATCAACTGTAATGGTGCCTTTTATTTCCGCATGTTTGATTTCGTCATATCCTGTGCTTGTAAAAGCAATAATAATCCTATCACCCTGTCTTGCGAAAAAACTTCCTTCATTAGTAGGATTAATATTAAAAGAATTCTTATCATTTTGATGAATAGTGACAGTTTTGTTTAATGTGTTTGCAATGTTTTGTAATCTATTTTGCATAGTGGACATTGCTAAAGCAACATAGTAAGCATCCTGTTTTATAATATTTTTTTTTCTATCTTGGTCTCTTTGAGTAATTACATTTTGAATAATTTGAGTTTGATTTGAAATAATTTCATTGGTCATGGCGCTTTGAAAATAACCTACACCCATCTCTGCTATAGTTTGAGATTGGAATGTACTTTCCACAATGTTATGTTGCTTTGTTGTATTGGAGGAAATTGCTAGAAATGAGAAAAAAATCACGGTGAATAATATAGATATAATTAATACAAACGCCAATGCATAACCTTTATTATTATTTAGGACATTTCTCATTATTTTTTCTCCTCCTTTAATCGACTTAATAAAGAATTGATTTGAATTTTATTTTTAGGTCTACCTTTTTCTTCAATTGTTATATTTATATCTGCATCAGTTGTTTTGGGAGTTATAGTAAAATCATTTGCTTGGATACACATTTGGCTATTTTCAAATACTTCTGTTTTTGTTGTACTTTGGGTAGTATATTGAACCGATAGTTTACAATTACTAGAATCAATACTATATTCAATTGAACGTTTATGAATTGAGTTTAAACTAGCAATAATGATATTAGCTTCTTGTTGCATTTGATTTTTAGAGACAGCTTTCTTTGAAAATTCTGTGCCTTGAAAAAATATACTCCAGGCCAAAATGGATATTATAGACAAAATAATCACTGTTGCTAACACTTCTACTAAAGTAAGTCCTCTTTCGTTATTAGTTTTCATAATTTTCACCCTCAATAAAAGACATAACCATAAGTTTCTGCTACTAAAATATTGTTATTTTTATATATAAAAATACTAATCTGATTGGCTTCTGTGGGCTGTGAATCTAGATCTGGTGTTTTTGTTATTAGTCAAGTCCAGACTCCTGTGTAAAATGCTATACAATGTTTTTACCATTTCTACTTATCAAAATTGATGTATTTTCTTGAAGAATAAATCCATTCATCATGTAGGTCCATAAGAACGGCTCCAATTAAGCGATTGGCTGATGTTTGATTGGGGAAGATGCGAATAATCTTTTCTCTTCTGCGTACTTCTTGATTCAGTCGTTCAATTAGATTGGTACTCTTTAGTCGATTGTGGGAATTTCCTTGTACGGTATATTGAAAGGCGTCTTCGAATCCATCATCCAATGATGCGCAAGCTTTTGAATATTTTGGTTGATCGATATAATCATGAATCAATCGATTTTTAGCCTCACGCGCTAAGTTAATATCTGTGAACTTAAAAATTCCTTTAACAGCTTCTCTGAAAGATTTTGAATTTTTTTAGGAATGGTGGTAAAGATATTTCTTAGGAAGTGAACTTGGCATCTTTGCCAACTTACGTTGGTGAAGGATTTTCTAATGGCAGAGACTAATCCTTTGTGCGCATCAGAAATAACGAGTTCCGTACCTTGTAAACCGCGTTCTTTTAGGTATTCAAAAAATGTTGTCCAGGTCTCTTCGCTTTCGCCACTTTGAATCATGAAGCCGATAATTTCACGGTCGCCATCTTTGGTTATTCCAATCGCTATATGACAGCTTTTTGAGAGTACTCGATTTTCTTCTCGTACTTTTATATAGAGTACATCGGTCATTAAGTAAGGATAATTTTTTTCTGATAATAAACGATTCTGCCACTCGTTAACCATAGGTTCTAGCTGTTCTGTTAAGCTAGAAACGAAGGACTTAGAGACGGATTTACCACAAAGTTCTTCCACAATTTTTGATACTTTACGAGTTGAAACGCCTGATACATACATTTCCAACATTGAAGCCATGAGGGCTTTTTCGTTTCGTTGATAACGTTCAAACACTGTGGGTGAAAAATGGCCATCACGTGTTCTGGGTACTTTTAATTCTAGCGTGCCTACACGTGTCGTAAAGCTGCGCTCATAATAGCCATTTCGTTGACTTTGTCGGTTTTCTGTTCGTTCATATTCTTTTGCTTGAATATATTCTGTTCGTTGATTTTCCATTAGTTGATTAAATACCGTTGTTAAAATATTTTTAGAAACGTCATCCTTTACAGAATATTCAATAATGCTTTGAATCTCTTCGCTTTTCAGTGTAAAATGTACTTGGGTCATGTAAAAGTCCTCCTGGGTATGTTTTTGTCGTTAAAAACATTGTACCGTAAAAGGACTGTTATATGGCCTTTTTACTTTTACACAATTATACGGACTTTATCTTGTTATTTTAATCTCAGTATAATATTTTGATGACATTGATCTAGTGTTAGATGTTTTAATGATAATCGTATCATCACCATCATAAGTAAGCTTGTCACCAGATTCGATAAATGAAAACGTAGCATTTGGATTTGCCAACAAAGTTTTAATTTCACTCTTTAACGTTGATTGCCAATAAGCTAGCTCTTTTGATGCAAGGTTTACAGCGATTTGTTTATCTTCATTTTGGTTATTTTTTTTACCCATTTGGGGAAGTAAATTAATTACAGAAACCAGTATGATTGCCAGAAGGACGATAGACGCAACAACCTCTATTAATGAAATACCACGTTCGTTAAATATCTTTTTGGGGCTCATTTCTTCAACACCTTTCCATGATAAAAAAATTGAAGACTAACTAATGATAGTACTAAATTTATGTATTTAATTAAATTGAAATCTTGGTGAACTATTAAAATTGGTCTATTCTTCCATAATCACAATTTGATATTTTGGGTTCGAAGGATAAAACTTTAACTTGATATAAATAGTACGTTACAACTATGAATGGAAAAGATAAATAAGGGAAAATAAATCCTACAGCTTCATTTCACTTAATAAACAGCAAATGGCTTTAATTTTTTAATAATTTACATCCTAATATCATACAACGGGATTACATACTTAAAAAAATTTAGATAAAAATTACTATCTAGGATATTATAACAAATTAAAAAGTTGTTTCTATAGAATTATAAAACACTTTGTGATTCTATAGAACTACTTTTTGAATTATTTTTGAATTTTTGTATAAAAATCAAAAGTAAAATCGGAAGAAAGTTGCATTTTTAGTAGTGCCAGAATACCATAGTTGTAGTATCATTTGTATATAAATAGAAAAACCACTAAGTTAAATAAAGGATGATGTGGATGAAAACATACATAAAAATAATTAGCTTGTTTTTGGTAATTGTTCTAATCGTGGGATTTTTTGTTCCATCATTTGTGCTAAATGACACAGTTTTTGCTAAAGAAGGTCCTAAATCTTCAACCATTGGAGGTATTGAGATCAATGATGTGAAAACCGCAGATTTAGCAACAACGCTACAAAATGCAATTTCAGAATGGCAAGGTACCGAAATGGAAATTGTTAGTGAGGGTATAGTCAAAACCATTGACTCGAAACAAGTTGCTTTTGATCCATTAGCAGCTATTGCTCAGTACGAAATGCTGACAAAAAAGCCTTGGTATGCTTTTTGGCATAAAGAAAAAGTAGTTCATATTCCCATTCCTGTTACCGTCAATGAAGCAATTACGCAGCAAATAGATGAAGCAGGGGTTTGGGATACCGATAAAACACTCCAGAAACTAATCTTACAAGCCAGCTATTTGAAGGAGCATAAGGTCGAAGCCGTTATCAATGAAGGTTCCATGCAAACCGGGGAAAGGATTGCCTTTCAGATTGCCGAGCTATCAGCAAATAGTCAAGGAGTAGCGAAAATCATTCCGTTAATAAATGATGTAAATCTAGTTCCAAATCAATCAATCTCTTTGCTTACACTTTTAGGTGAACAGGCTGGGGTTGTCAATGATGCAGGTTTAGATTTTGTGGCATCAATGCTATATAGTGTAATTCTTCAAACGGATTACGAAATTTTAGAAAGACATTCTCAGGAAATAAATCCAAGCTATTTGCAGCAGGGCATTGAAGCAGATATCAATGCAGCATTAGTAAAAGACTTACAGTTTATTAATCGTTCCGAACAGCTTGGTAAAATGAAAGCATCTATGGAAGGTAATCAATTAAAGATAGAAGTTTTTGCAGCAGCGAAAGATAAGGACATTACAGTTCGCGTCAGCAAGGATAAAATCGTGAAGCCACGAATTATTTATCGCTATTCGGAGGATTTAAAAGCTGGACAAGAACGAGTGGAGCAAGAGGGTAAAGAGGGTTCAAGAGTGGAAGTGTATCGTTCCATTGTAGAGAACGGAGCAACAGAAGAACAATTCATTAGTAGAGATTATTATGCACCTCAAAATCGAATTGTTACGCGTTCATCGCAGGAGCCTGTTACGATCACAACACCTACTCAAAACGTAGGGGCAGGAACATCAGATCCTGATTTAGAAGTGGATTTAGATGGGAATGGCTTGCCTGATGTGAAACCTTCAACACCAGAGGAAACAAAGCAAGAAGATGGACCAGAAATTGTCTATGGCTACTATGACAAGGGTGGCAATTTTGTACAAACAAGTCCATAACGATTGGAGGTATGTTTATGGCAATGAAGCCAGGGCGTAAACGTTTAGGGGATTTACTGGTTGAATCAGGTGTTATCACAGCTGACCAGCTAGAGTACGCATTAACTACTAAGATGAAAAATGAGAAGCTTGGAGATTTCCTTATTAAAGAAAACTTCCTAACAGAGCAGCAGCTTATTGAGGTCTTAGAATTCCAGCTGGGTATTCCTCATATAAGCTTGAATCAGTTTTCAATTAGTCCCGAATTATTACAGCTAATTCCTGCGGAGCTTGCGAAGCGGACAAATATTATGCCGATTCGCAAAGAAAAAAATAAATTGTTTATTGCAATGGAAGACCCGATGGATTATTTTGCCATTGAGGAAGTTCGTATGACGACAGGCTGTCAAATCGAGACAAGTATTGCAGCAAAAGATGATTTATATCGGACGATAACAAAATACTATGATTTACAGGAATCAATGGATGCGGCCATGCTGGATTTGGCTGCGACTAGTACGGAAACACAAGAAGAAATTGAAAATGAGGATTCACCTATTGTTCGTTTAGTGAATCAAATTATTGCCAATGGTGTCGCACAGCGCGCAAGTGATATCCATTTTGATCCACAAGAAACAGAGCTTCGTGTCCGCTATCGAGTAGATGGAGTGCTTCGTACTGAACGATCCTTGCCCAAGCATATGCAAAATGTCGTATTGGCTCGTATTAAAATTATGGGGAATTTAAATATTACAGAAAATCGTATCCCACAGGATGGACGTATTAAAACCAATGTTAATTTTAGACCTGTCGATATCCGTTTAGCCACATTACCAACAGTCTATGGTGAAAAGGTTGTGATGCGTATTTTAGATTTAACCAATTCAGCCAATGATATTGATAAATTAGGCTTTAGTGCAAGTAATGAGGCACTTTTTAGGAAAATGATAGCCCATCCAAACGGTATGATGTTGATTACTGGTCCAACAGGCTCAGGGAAGTCCTCTACTTTATATGCGGCACTTTCTCATTTAAATGAAGAAGGCGTCAATATTATTACAGTTGAGGACCCAGTGGAATATCAATTAGATGGTATCAACCAGATACAAGTAAAAGAGGAAGTCGGCTTAACATTTGCGGTAGGTTTACGATCGATTTTACGACAGGATCCTGACATTGTGATGGTGGGGGAAATTCGTGACCTTGAAACAGCTCAAATTGCTATTCGTGCTTCACTAACAGGCCATCTAGTGTTAAGTACGCTGCACACTAATAGTGCCATAGAATCTATTTCAAGACTACATGATATGGGGATTGAGCCATTTCTACTATCCTCTTCCCTTGTAGGAATCATGGCACAACGTCTTGTACGTAAAGTTTGTCGTGATTGTGCTGAGCCATATGTATTCACTTCACGTGAACTTGAAATACTTGAGGAAAATGGAGTGGAGGGCGTAACGCACGGTAAAAAAGGTCGTGGATGTCCTGCCTGCAATCATACAGGCTACCGAGGACGTATGGCGATTCATGAAATCCTCCCTGTTGATCGTCAAATGAAGGATATGATTTTAAATCGTGTTGGTGATAGCGTTCTACGTGATTATATGAATGAGAAAGGTTTCCATACCTTATTAGTAGATGGATTACTAAAGGTTGTAGCTGGCAAAACAACAACATCAGAAATATTACGTGTTGCAAGTGCAGACTAGGGGTGAAAGAAATGACAGCATATTCAATCGTTGAATTATTAACACGTGCATTTGAAGAGAAAGCATCGGATCTACATCTAACAAAAGATATTCCACCAGTGTATCGTATTCATGGGCAGCTGGAGCATTATGGCACAGTCCCACTTGAAACAGAGGATTTGAAGGAAATGGTAAAGGTCATTCTCCCTGTACATAAACAACAGGAATTTGAGGACAAAGGAGAAACGGACTTTAACTTTTCATTGCCTGGGAAATGTCGATTCCGTGTCAATGCTTACCATCAGCGAAATGAAGTAACGATTGCGGCTCGTTTAATTGAGGCTAAAATTCCTTCTATTGAAGCGCTCAATATGCCACAAGTGTTATATAAGCTTGCGGAAAAACCACAAGGCTTAATTTTAGTGACTGGCCCAACAGGCTCAGGAAAATCAACTACCTTGGCAGCAATGATTGATCATATTAATGAAACGAGATCAAAACATATTATTACATTAGAGGATCCAATCGAATACTTGCATTCACATAAGAAATCTGTCATCAATCAGCGTGAGATTGGTGTCGATACGATGAGCTTTGCAAATGGTTTACGTGCATCACTACGTCAGGACCCAGATATTATTTTAGTCGGGGAGATGCGAGATTACGAAACCATTTCAACGGCTATTACAGCTGCTGAAACAGGACATTTAGTCATGGCTACACTTCATACAAGTAGTGCACCAACAACGATCGACCGTATTATAGACGTATTTCCACCACATCAGCAAAGTCAAATTCGTGTGCAGCTTGCGAATGTACTGCAAGGTATTGTTTCTCAGCGTTTATTTGTACGTAAGGATGTAAAAGGGCGTATTGCGGCGACAGAAATTTTAGTACAGGCACCTGCCATCTCGAATTTAATTCGTAATGAAAAAATCCATCAAATTCCAAGTGTGATGCAGACAAGTAAAGCATTAGGTATGCACACATTGGAATATTCGATGCAACACTTAATTACGACAGGTAAGATTTCACTTGAGGATGCACGACCATATATGAACGCTGGTGATTATAGTTGACGATATTTCGTTATAGTGGTCGTACCAAAACAGGAGCACCTAAAAAGGGCATTATCGAGGCACCAAATAAAAAGGTAGCCATGGAAAAGCTTCGAGCACAAGGAATTAATGCACGAGAACTTCAAGAATCAAATAGCATTTTACATAAAGATATTGCTTTTGGGACAAAAGTAAAGCACCAGGAATTTGTTATTTATTGTCGGCAATATGCGACATTAATTCGTGCTGGCGTTCCTGTCGTTGAAGCAACCCATATTTTGGGTGAGCAAACGCGGAGTAAACCACTGAAACGAGCATTGATGCAGGTTGAAGAGGATATTCGAAATGGGATGGCATTTTCAGATGCAGCAGGTAAACATCCAAAAGTGTTTCCATTGCTATTTGTCAATATGATGCGTGCTGGTGAGGCTACAGGAAACGTCGATGATACATTAGATCGTCTTGCAAGCACACTAGAGAAGCAATATAACATCAAGAAAAAAATTCAATCTGCCATGACCTATCCAGCGATTTTATCACTTTTAACACTGGTGGTTGGTATGTTTTTAATGGTGTTCATTGTGCCAACCTTTATGGATGCATTTAAAGAAATGAATTTGGAAATGCCGTTAATAACGGTCATTGTAGTAGGTATTAGTGATTGGCTCATTCAATTTTGGTACCTTTTGATTTTGGGACTATTGGTGTTAGTAGTGGGTTTACACTATTTCTATAAAAATAATAAAGAGTTTCATTATGCCGTCAATGTATTTTTACTGCGTATGCCAATCTTTGGACAGCTGTTGCAAAAGGATATTATCGCGAGAATGACAAGAACCTTGTCAACACTCTTTAGCAGCTCCGTGCCAATTCTACAAGCCTTAACAATTGTAGAAAAGGTTGGTGGTAATCCAGTAATGGGTAAAGTAGTACTGGAAGCCCGCGATAATTTAGAAAAGGGTGGCACATTATCAGAGCCACTTGAAAAAAGCTGGCTATTTCCACCGCTTGTTACACAAATGACATCAATTGGTGAGAAAACAGGGTCCTTGGATTACATGCTTGAAAAGATTGCTGATTTTTATGAAGAAGAAGTAAACCGTGCCGTCGATACCATTAAGTCACTTATCGAGCCTTTAATGATTGTGGTATTGGCCCTAGTTGTAGGAGTAATTGTAGCGGCTATATTCTTACCAATGTTCCAACTATATGAAAATATGTAATATTTACAATGTTTATATGGATGCCCGTTTGTTCCGCTTAATGGAAAATATCTACTTAGATTTGCTAACAAAAGGAAGCGGCAAGTAGGTATCTTCATGGTTAAGTATTAAAGGAGAGACTGGACATGGAAATTAGGGTAAAGAACGAAAAGGGCTTGACATTAGTCGAGTTATTGGCAGTCATTGTTATTCTAGCTATCGTTGCTGCCATTGCAATTCCAGCAATAAGTAATGTCATTGATAATTCACGTTATAAGGCATTAAAGGCAGATGCCATCAATGTTATTCATGCCGCACAGTTTTATTTTATGGAGCATCCAACCGCTGATCAATGGCAAATCGTCGAAGTGGAAAAATTAGTATCCGACGGGTATCTAGACAGTGCCGGTAAAATATTAGAGGCAGATAAAGAAGGTCAGAGTGCCAATGTCCAATTTATCGAAGGCACCTACTACTTCAATGCGCATGCGATTTATTACAGCAATGGAAAATATATAAATTTTGATAATGCCACATTACAGCATATTGCAGACGATATTCGCAAGGGAAGCAAAGGAACAGGTGGCAAATGTATTGGGCGAGATTGTGCAGCTTCGCCATAATGTTCAGAAGCGCGTGTACACACACTTCATATAAAACTATTAAGGAGGATTTCATTATGTTAAAAAAATGGAAAAATAAAAAACTATTGAAAAATGAGAAAGGTTTAACATTAGTTGAACTATTAGCTGTAATTGTTATCCTAGCAATTATCGCAGCAATCGCTGTACCTGCAATTGGTAATATTATTAATAAGTCGAAGGACCGTGCAATTTTAGCGGAGGCATCAAATATTCTAGCAGGGGCTAAAATTGCTTATATTGATGGGGCATGTACTGATGGTAAATGTAATGCAAAGGCATTAGAACCATTTGTAGATGGAATTGATTTAAAAGATACTTCAGTTACTTTTGAAAAGGACACATGGTCAATTAAGTATCCTAAATTTGATAGTATGAAAACTGCTCTCAAATTAGGAAAAACTGAAGTAACTGAAAAAGAATTAAATGAAGCATTAACAAGCGCAGGAGAAAAACCTGCGTCTACTTCAGAAACTCCAAAGCAATAATCAGTCCTCCCAACCCACTCAGAAGCGCAAGAAAATTTGCGTTTCTGGCTGGGAAATGGATGACTAATTGAAAAAATCATTTATACTGAATAGGATAAGGAGGTCTTTTCACATGTTTAAGAGAAAAAGAAAGTCGCATGTTTCGATTGAACTGAAGGATTATGTGCTGCGTGCGATTGTGGCGAAAGGACCAGAGCCTAATCAGTGGCAAGGCTATGAATACCCTTTAGCAGCTGGAATCGTTGAAAATGGAACAATCGTCGATGAGGTAGCTCTTTTTGAGGTGATTAAAGAGCAAGTAATGAAATGGACAGGGAAAAAACAGGCTGTCCGTATGTTTGTCCCTGATACGACGGTTCTATTAAAAAACTTTGAGCACCCTAAAGATGTCAAGCCTCAGGAATTACGAGGATATGCTGAAATGGAATTGGGACATTCCATTCATTTACCATTTCAAGACCCTTTAATTGATGTTTATGATGCTGATGCCGAGGATGGCAAGGCTATCTTATTTGCAGCGCCCTCCGAAGAGATAACGAAAATGGTAGGGATGTTGCTAGATGTTTCATTAGAACCTGAAGCTGCCGATATTCGTGCGCTTTGCAATATACGCTTATTAGAGCATATGTCATTATTAGTGCCTAATAAAACGTATTTGATTGCGGAATGGTCGATTAATGAGCTATCTATCAGTATTTTTTCCAATGGCCAAGTGGAGTTTTTGCGCTATCAATCTATTGAAGTAGATATGACGCAATGGCAGGGGAAGAAAGAGAATGAGTTTAACTATCAATTTATCTATAATGGCGAAGCAGAGAATTATCAAATGGTTGTAATGGATCAGGTTCTAGAGATTGATCGGATGATGAATTTCTTTAAGTTTTCTTTACATAAAGGTGAAAAAGCAGTGGATGAAATTATTATGCTTGGCGATAACCCATTATTGAAATCAATTGGAAACTTACTTGCTTCTAATTTAGAACCACCGCTAAGAGTCGTCGATGGGAAAAAGATCGAGAAATCATTTCCTCGCTTTAAGCGAGAATTTTCAACGTTGCTTGGCTTAGCTTTGAAGGAGGTTCATTAATGGTTCCAGATATAAACCTCTTACCACAACTTGAAAAAAGAACAGCCTCTCCCAAGCTTTTTTATAGCTTGGTGATTGTCATTGTGGGACTTATTGTAGCTTATTTACTTTTTTTATTTTTTACATCAAAAGGTGAATTATCACGATTGACTGCAGAGGAACAGGCATTAACAACACAGCTTGATCAATTGCAGCAGGAGCTAGACGCACGACAAAGTGTCGATCAGGGTTCGTTGGAAGAGTCTGTGACTTTTATTCAAAGCGTTTCTTATCCTGTAACACCGTTAATTGATGAAACAAAAACTTTATTACCAACTCATTCCTATTTACGTAGCTATGTTTTCGGAGAGAACTCGGTGAATATTGAAGTGGATTTTGAAACGATGACAGATATATCGAAATATGTGGAGCGACTTTTAATGAGTAGCTATTTTACAGATGCTCAAATTAACACGGTCTCAAACTTCGAAATAGAGCTAGGTGAACAAAGGGAGTTAACACCCCAACAAAAATTTAAAGAAGTACCGCGATATTCAGTGTCTATCACAGCGACAATTGATTTTATGTATTTAGCTGGAGGACGACGCTCATGAATAAATTAACGAGTAGTAAAAATTCATCTATGATTTTGTTACTTGCGCTGATAGCTGCTATTTTATTTGCGCTGTATTATTATTTGCTGTCACCAAAATTGAATGAAGTGAATGAAAAAGAGAGTAATGTATTGCAGGTGCAGCAAGAATTAGCTAATGTCAAAGAACAACTAGCACAATTAGACAAGGAGCAGGGACAGCCTACTATCAATATATTAGCCTTAAGACAAAAGCTACCTGCCACAAGAGCCGTTGAAAAGATTATTCTTGATTTAGCTGAGATTGAAGAGGTGACAGGAACTCGTATACTGTCTTTAACGGTTCAAGGTGAGGACGGCACTGTGACACCTTCAGATGTATCGAATGACCTCAATATGTTGGAGCAGGCTGAAGCAGAGGTCAATGGTGATCAGGAGAACAAGGAGAGTACTACACCGATTGCCTCTCTTTCGGAGGACTCTTTACCAGCTAATTTAAAGCTTATTACTTTTATATTAGAGGTGGGTGCGCTTGATTTTAATTCTCTTGAAAGCTTTTTACAGGAGGTTGAACAATTAGAGCGTGTCATGAAAACCGATAAGATTGAATTTAAATTGCCTGGAGAGCAGGCACAGCTTGAGAAAGATGCAGATCTTACGTTAAAGGCAACAGTGCAAGTGACGACGTTCTATTACGAAGAACAACAATAACTTTATTTTATAGGCGCGCCATACTTCATTTGTATGGGCGCCTATTGGTTTAGGAGGACATGAAATTGGAAATGGCTTATACGATCTTTATTTTTTTATTTGGACTTGTCTTTGGGTCTTTTTATAATGTAGTTGGCTTACGTGTACCACAGAAGGAGTCGATTGTACATCCTCCTTCACATTGTCTGAAATGCCAGAGACGACTAACGGCGCTTGATTTAGTACCAGTTTTGTCTTATGTATTTTTAGGAGGAAAATGTCGGGGGTGTGGCAATAAAATTTCTTGGGTTTACCCAGTCATAGAATTAATGACAGGTGTATTATTTGCCTTTGCTTATTGGCAGCTAGGCTGGGGCATAGAATTGATAGTAGCGTTCCTTTTTATCTCCTTATTAGTTATTATCGTTGTGTCAGATTTGGCCTATATGCTAATTCCTGATAAGGTGTTAGTATTCTTTTTACCTGTGCTAGCTATTGGACGAGTGCTGTCACCATTAACACCGTGGTGGGACTCTCTTGTGGGTGCTGTGGTTGGTTTTGGCATATTATATATCATTGCTGTGCTATCGAACGGTGGCATGGGTGGAGGCGATATTAAATTATTCTTTTTAATTGGTCTCGTTCTGGGTACGATTGATACACTGTTAACGCTATTTTTAGCTGCAGTTATTGGTATGGTTGTCGGGATTACCATGTTATCGAAAAACAAACAGGGGAGAAAAACACCCATTCCGTTTGGGCCATCTATTGCATTGGCTGCAGTTATTGTTTATTTCTATGGCGATCTATTAATCAATTGGTATATAAGCTTTTGGTAATTGTTCAATTTTCAGGAATGTGGGGGGAAGCAAGTGAAACCGATTATTGGTATTACAGCCTTTGTTGAGGATGATTTATCCTCTCGATTAAATGTGGCTTACAGCAAAAGCATCATTGAAGCTGGTGGAATTCCATTGATTATTCCAATTGGGGTAGAAGAAGAGGCAGCACAGATTTTAGCCCTTACAGACGGATTATTATTATCTGGTGGTCATGATGTGCACCCATTTCTATTCGGGGCTGAGCCTTCATTAAAGCTTGGAAAAATTCATCCAGCGCGAGATACGATTGAGTTAGCATTAATTGAAGCCGCATTCCAACGGAAGATGCCTATTTTCGGGATTTGTCGAGGAATTCAAATACTAAATGTTGCTTTAGGTGGTACTTTATATCAGGATATTGATAGTGATCATTTTAGCACTAAATTACTTCAACATATGCAGCAATCAGGTCGAGCTGTAGCTACCCATTCTGTTCAGGTTATTGCTGACAATCTATTAGCGACTATCGTTGAACAAGAGAAAATAGCAGTGAATTCATTTCATCATCAAGCGGTGAATGTTTTAGCAGAAAAATTAAAAGTAGCGGCAAAATCTAACGACGGTATTATCGAAGCGGTAGTTCATGAGGAGATGCCATTTTGCTTGGCTGTTCAGTGGCATCCTGAGGAACTAGCCATAGCAGGAGATGAGGGTGCGCAAAAGCTATTTTCAGCCTTTGTGGAAGCGAGCTTAAAATTTAAGAAGGAAGCTTAGAAGAGGCATTGTACAAAGAATCCAATCGTATGTGGATTCTTTTTTTGCGTAAAAAAGAGGATACATGCTCTTAGAAGGAACATAATCCTCAAAACCTGCTTTAATAGTTAATGTACACGTCTGTAAAGACCTACAACTTGTCCTAAAATAGAAACTTGATCGACAATAATAGGTTCCATAGAAGAATTTTCAGGCTGTAAACGGAAATGGTTTTTCTCTTTAAAGAAACGTTTTACAGTTGCTTCATCTTCAGCTGTCATAGCTACAACAATATCCCCATTATTAGCTGTTGCCTTTTGTTTTACAATGACTAAATCTCCATCTAAAATCCCAGCTTCAATCATTGATTCTCCCATAATTTCTAGCATGAACAATTGATCTTCACTTGTGCCGTACGTATCGGGTAATGGGAAATATTCTTCAATGTTTTCAATTGCTGTAATTGGAGAACCAGCTGTAACCTTCCCGACAAGTGGAACATGGATCACCTGTTGCTTTTGGATGGATTCTTCAGGCTCTAAAATTTCAATTGCGCGTGGCTTTGTTGGATCTCGACGAATAAAGCCTTTTTGTTCTAATCGAGCTAAATGTCCATGAACAGTTGAACTGGAAGCAAGTCCAACTGCTTCACCAATTTCGCGTACTGATGGTGGATATCCTTTAGCTCGTACCTCTTCCTTAATGAAAGCTAAAATGTCCTCTTGTCTTTTCGAAACTTTTTTCATGAGTGCTCACCTCTTTTTTTCTAAAATCATTCTTCTTATTTGATAGTATAACAGAATGCGAACACGTATGCAAACATAGGTTCGAAAAGTGTTTGACAAAAATGTTTGTTCGCTTTATTATGGGAACATACATTCCGAACAAACATTCTTAAAAAGGGGTAATGATTATGACATGGTTGAAGAAAAACACACATATCTCAATTTTAATAGGAGCTTGTTTATTATTTGCAGCATACCTTTACATTACTGATCCAGGAAAAGTTAGTTACGCAGAAATTCAAATCGAACATGGGGATAGCTTGTGGTCGTTAGCCGAGCAATATCGTGGTAAAATGAGTACTGATGATTGGATAAAGCTTGTAAAAACTGAAAATGAACTAGCAGATATTAAAATTGTAGCAGGAAAATCTCTAGTTATTCCTGTAGTGAGTGATCAAGCCAGTCCCATCAATACTATCGAAATTGCGAGAAATGAACAATGATAAATAATCAACTATCGGCTGTTGTCTATTGTCGCGTAAGTACCGAAAAAGAAACACAAAGCTCCTCATTAGAGCGCCAACAGGAAGAGTTGCTGCGCTATGCTGCTGAGCAAGGCTATGCAGTGAAGGGCGTGTTCAAAGATCAACATAGTGGCTATGATGTAGAACGTGAAGGCTTACTAGAAATGCTTGATTTTATAAAAGATAAGAACATTAATGCTCTTTTTGTCCAAGATGAAACTCGTTTAGGACGAGGCAATGCAAGGATGGCTGTATTACATTTATTACAAAAGTCAGCAACTGACGTTTTTTCTATGCGTGATGCAGGCCCAGTCCAATTAAATGAAATGGATACGATGCTGCTTGAAATTTTAGCGATTGTAGAGGAATATCAGCGTAGAATTCATAATGCTAAAATTCGACGAGGTATGCGACGTGCTGTAGAAAACGGTTATCGTCCAGAAAATAATTTATCGAACCGAGGTAATCCGCAGGGGCAGGAGCGTAAAGATCTACCTGTAGAGGAAATTGTGAAGCTACGCAAACGTGGATTTACCTTTGAAGAAATTTCTATAACGCTTAGAGGGTTAGGCTTTGAGGTAAGTAAGGCGACTGTACATCGTCGTTTCCAGGAGCACCAAGAAAGATTAGCAGGAAAATAATATTCCTGCTAATTTTTTCTGTAAAAAACTACTGAAGGGAAGAAAAGCTTTCGATGATAACATGACTAGGCAGTTGGAAAGGATGCTCTTTATTTATTCGATCATAAAACATGATGCCATTTAAATGATCGATTTCATGCTGTACAACGATGGCCCCATAGCCCTGTAACTGTACAATGATTTCATGTCCATCGATGTCATAAGCTTTGACTTTAATTCTCTCATATCTCGGTACAAAACCAGGAACAGGTCGATTTACAGATAGACAGCCTTCTCCCTCCGGTAGATAAATCATATTGATGGAATGACTTATTATTTTAGGGTTAATGAGCATCATTTCTTGGTCATCAAAGAGTACAGCAAACATTCGTTTATCTACGCCAATTTGATTAGCAGAGAGTCCACTTCCAGGGCGAAGCTTATATTTTTTTGCTAGCGTTGGATTTTGGCTATTTTTCAGATATTGTAGCATGGCTAGGAGGGTATTTCGATCCTCAGTGGTCACTGGTATCGACACTTCTTGAGTTTGTTTTCTTAAAATTGCCGAGTGTTCTTTCACGAAGTCCTTCATTGTAATCATATAATTTGGGTGAAATTTAGTCATAAATAAACACCTCATCAATACGGCTATTAAGAACCTTAGCAATCTTAAAAGCTAATTCAAGAGTCGGATCATATTTATCATTTTCAATGCTATTAATCGTCTGTCTCACAACTCCACATTCTTTTGCAAGTGCAGCTTGTGTAATGCCTAATTTTTTTCTTAAAATTTTGATGATGTTCTTCAGAATTATCCCTCCATTTTGTCCAAAGTATTAGACATATACAATGGATGTCCAATTAATTGGACATTTCTTAGTGAAAAACAAAACAGTCAATTAAAGGGTAGAAATGGATTTCCGTTGCAGGCTACTTGCTTTCCTGTTGGCGAGCACTAAATCGCTTCCTCCGCTACCGCTCCGTTTAGAGTTTCGCCTGTTTCGCTATCCCACGGGAGTTAAGTAGCCCTCCACTCCAATCCATAAATATTTATCTTTTTTAGCAAATGTTTTCAGATAAAGTAAAGGTGTTCACTACTCTTTATAGAGGGGGAGACACGCATCACTTTTCCACATTGAAAATAAAAATCCCATCCCCCTAAGAATACAGATATTGGACTATTTGATTGCTCTGCTAGTATGAAGTAAAGACATTTTGCAGAATGGTTGATTGGAGAGGAGCCAGCGTCACAGATGAGACCCTTGAGCGAACGAAAGTGAGTAAAGCTGCTCTTCACCCTGGAAAGGACACTGGCGGAACGGAAAACACCGTTCGCCTTGTTAAAAGGTCTCATTCTACTAATGACATCATCTTTTTTCAACAACATGAAATGCCCGATTAATTAGACATTTGGGTTTTAAATCATCACTTAATACCAATTTTCATCAAAATTTAGCTTTAACGCATGCCCGAAACAAATACCGAAAGGAATAAAACCTCTTCTTCTTGCTGTAATGATATTTCCATCTTGTACCACTAGTTCATCTGAATAGTTATGAAGCTCAAAGCACCCTAACTGTTTCATACCATCAAAAGGTAGTCCTACTGTATATTTTTTGTTTTTTAAGACACCTGCTTTTGCCAAGAGGTAAGGGGAGCTAGAAATACTGGCAATCATTCCTCCTTTTGCAGATAGATAACGAATGAAATCTAGTAAGCTCTCTTCAAGTTGTAATGTAGAAATATCCATACAGCCTGGTAATAGTAGACTATCAATATCGTCAAGCTCTATTTCATTCACGGATAAATCAGCTATACAATTTAAACCAGCTCTTCTCTGATAGGTTTGGTATTCGATCCTAGTGTGATGATGGGTTTACCGCCTTGCATTAATATGGACAAAGCAACACTCAATTCATATTCACTAAATTGTGGGTATAATAACACCGCAGTTTTCTTCATTTCATACACCTCTTACCTTTAGATCGTTCCATTCTTCCTCTAAAATAGCGTAATAGTATTCATCCCACCAAGTCTCTCCATGAGGTATGCATTTTTTAAAAAATCCTTCTTGGCGCATCCCGATTTTCTCCATGACTCGGTAAGAAGCAATATTCTCTGGCTGGCATGTGGCAATAATTCGATGAAGTTTCATTTTATTAAAACCGTGATCTAATAGGGCCTGAGCAGCTTCAGAAGCATAACCATGATTGTGATAGGCAGGATTCATAACCCATCCAATTTCATACGTATGGTCGCCAAAGTATTTGTGGAAAACAAGATGACCAATGACTCGCTGTTGTTCACGTAAAACAATGGCGAAATGTTTTGCTTGCTCGTTACTATTCTCTGTTATGAAATGTTGAACCTGATCTTCATTCAACACACCCTCTGGCATATAGTGCATGACTGTTTTATCTGACATATAGCTATAAACAGCCTGCCAATCTTGGGCTTCAAATGTTCGAATAAGTAGTCTAGGTGTTGTGATGTTCATGGTAGCTCCTCCTATTATCTATCAAATTTTTCCTATTATTATTAGTTATACACCTCTAACTTCTGGAAGTCATGTAAAGAATGGCTAAGAAGTGTTTTTAAGGGTTGGTATAACTGCATTTTAAGGGAAACCATGCTATACTTTGCATACTGAGGTCATTAAGCTAGGTACTGAAAGGTGTGTAACCATGTTATCAAAGGAAAAAATTAACCGAATTAATGAATTATCTGCTAAAGCGAAAAGCGGACAATTAACAGAGGAAGAAGCAAAGGAGCGCACAGCGCTTCGCAAGGAGTATTTAGATACGTTTAGAGCAACGATGCGAGATACGATTGAAAACGTTAAAGTGGTCGATGCAGAAGGAAATGATGTAACGCCTGAGAAGGTAAAACAAGCACAAAAAAATAAATTTCTAAATTAATGTGACACAATTCAATAAAGTATGTATGAAAACGCAAATAGTATAACAAAAAGCATTGTTTTCTAAAGCAATGTTGACTAAACTGTAAAAGAACAATATATAGGACGAGAAAGGATGTCACAATATAATGACTCAACACGCGGATCTTTTAGCAATTAATGCTATCCGAACTTTGTCAATCGATGCTATTGAAAAAGCAAATTCTGGTCACCCAGGTTTACCAATGGGAGCAGCGCCAATGGCTTATACGCTTTGGACAAAACAATTACGCCATAATCCAGCAAATCCAAAATGGTTTAACCGTGATCGTTTTGTACTGTCAGCAGGCCATGGTTCAATGCTTTTATACAGCTTACTTCACCTTGGAGGCTATGGTTTACCAATGGAAGAAATTCAAAACTTCCGCCAATGGGATTCATTAACACCAGGACATCCTGAATATGGTCATACAGTAGGGGTAGAGGCAACAACTGGTCCTCTTGGACAAGGAATCGCTATGACTGTTGGTATGGCAATGGCTGAGCGCCATTTAGCGGCTACTTACAATAAACCAGGTCATGACATTGTTGACCACTACACATTTGCGTTATGTGGCGACGGTGACTTAATGGAAGGTGTTGCAGCAGAAGCGATTTCATTAGCTGGTCACTTAAAACTTGAAAAATTAATCGTGCTTTACGATTCTAATGATATTTCTTTAGATGGTGACTTAGAAAAGTCATTTTCAGAAAACGTTCAAAAACGCTTTGAATCTTATGGTTGGAATTATTTAAAAGTGGCAGATGGTACAGATGTAGATGCTATTAATGCAGCCATTGAAGAAGCCAAAAAATCTACTGGCAAGCCAACATTAATTGAAGTGAAAACAGTGATTGGTTTTGGTTCTCCAAATAAATCTGGTAAAGCAGATTCTCACGGTGCACCTCTTGGTACAGATGAAGTTGTCTTAACGAAGGCTGCCTATGAGTGGGCACATGAACCATTCCAAATTCCTGCAGAAGTTTACGATACATTTAATGCAGCTGCTGAAGTGCAAGGCGCACAGCCAGAGGAAGCTTGGAATGCAAAATTTGCTGCATACAAAGAAGAATTCCCAGAGTTAGCAGCTCAATTCGAGAAAGCGATGAATGGTGAATTACCAGAAGACTTTGCTTCTGAGTTACCAGTATATGAAGCAGGTAAATCTGTAGCAACTCGTTCTTCTTCAGGCGATGCAATTAATGCTATTGCGAAGAAAACTCCTTCATTCTTTGGTGGTTCAGCTGACCTTGCTGGCTCCAATAAAACAACGATGAAGGGTGCAGGAGATTTCTCAGCAGACGACTATGCTGGACGTAACATCTGGTTCGGTGTTCGTGAATTTGCAATGGGTGCTGCTATGAACGGAATGGCTCTTCACGGTGGTTTAAATGTATTCGGTGGTACATTCTTCGTATTCTCTGATTACGTTCGTCCAGCAATTCGTCTATCTGCATTAATGGGTCTTCCTGTCACATATGTATTCACACATGATTCGATTGCAGTAGGGGAAGATGGTCCAACACATGAACCAATCGAACACCTTGCATCATTACGTGCAATGCCAAACCTATCTGTTATTCGCCCTGCGGATGCAAATGAATCAGCAGTTGCATGGGAGCTTGCAGTAGCAGCAGAAAAAACACCAACTGTTCTTGTATTATCTCGTCAAAACTTACCTGTTCTTGACGCCTCTATTGAAACAGTACGTGAGGGCGTAGCAAAGGGTGCTTACACAGTGTCTCCAGCTACAAAAGAAGTGGCAGATGCTATTTTAATTGCAACAGGCTCTGAGGTTTCGCTTGCTGTCGAAGCACAAAAAGCATTAAAAGCAGACGGTATAGATGTAGCAGTTGTTTCTATGCCATCTATGGATCGCTTCGAAAAACAAGACGCCGCTTACAAAGAATCTGTTCTACCAAAAGCTGTTACAAAACGTCTTGCAATTGAAATGGGGGCATCATTCGGCTGGCATAAATATACTGGCTTTGAAGGCGATGTTCTAGCAATTGATAAGTTCGGTGCATCTGCTCCAGGTGAATTAGTAATGGAAAAATACGGCTTCACTGTTGAAAACGTAGTAGCAAAAGTGAAAGCACTATAATTTACAACAAATACCACAACACTCAGCGGAATAAACATCAGCTAAGTGTTGTGGTACTTTTTTAGCGGCAAACATAGTCATGTAAAAACTCAATAGGAAGGGTGAGCGAATGAAGAATTATAGCGTTGTGTTATTTGACTTAGATGGAACATTATCTGATCCCAAAATAGGAATCACTAAATCAGTGCAACATGCTTTACAGAAGGCGGGCATCATGGTGAATGATTTGGATGAACTGGAACCATTCATCGGACCACCCTTACAAGTATCTTTTCAAGAAATCTATGGATTCAATGCTGCACAAATAACGCAAGCAATTAGTGATTACCGAGAACGATTTACGGAAAGGGGAATGTTTGAAAATAAACTATATGAAGATATTCCTGCTTTGTTAGCTCATTTAAAGCAACAAGGATATATACTGACTATTGCCACTTCAAAACCAACTGTCTTTGCGGAACAAATCGTAAAGCATTTTCAGCTAGAGTCCTATTTCGATCTTGTCGTAGGAAGCCACTTAGATGGTTCCCGGTCTGACAAAAGTGAGATTATTAAAGAAGTGCTTCAACAGTTTGACTCCTATCGAAAAGAGCGATTTATTATGGTTGGGGATCGAAAATATGATTTAATCGGCGCTCGGGAAAATCAAATCGATGCCATCGGTGTGACATATGGTTTTGGGTCACTAGAAGAATTAAAAAATGAAGAGCCTACATATATTGTGGACCATGTAAATGATCTCCTAAAATACCTCTAAAAACACGAAAAACTGCATGTCAGCATGCAGTTTTTTTATGTAGGGTTATTTAGCAAGTCCATTTTGGAATGCGTAGACGACGGCTTGTGTACGATCTTGAACTTCTAGCTTTGCTAGAATATTACTAACATGCGTTTTTACTGTTTTCAAGGCAATATATAGCTCATTAGCGATTTCCTGATTGGCTTTACCCTGGGCCATTAACAATAATACTTCCATTTCACGTTCAGTCAATTGTTCGTATAGTGGCGTACTATTGCCGTGTCGCATGCGGTGCATCATTTTGGAAGTGACCTCTGGCTCTAATACCGTTTCGCCACCCATCGTTTTTCGAATAGCATCTGCAATTTGTTTGGCATTAGATGTTTTTAAAATATAGCTTACCGCGCCAGCCTCTAAGGCAGGATATACTTTATCATCATCTAAAAAACTAGTCACCATCATGATTTTTGCTTCAGGCCATGCTGCTAATATTTCCACTGTTGCCTCTGCTCCTGTCATAACAGGCATCACATTATCCATTAAAATAATATCAGGCCTTAGCGCTAAGGCACGTTCCACAGCCTCTTTACCGTTCTCAGCCTCACCTACAACCGTAATATCTGGCTGTGCTGAAAGATAGGCTGACACACCAATCCGTACCATTTCATGATCATCCACTATGAGCACTTGTATCATCGACATTGACCTCCTCCTTTTGTAAAGGAATTTTAACCTCTACAATTGTTCCTTCACCAGGCACTGATACAATTTTATAGGTGCAGCCAATTTCAACTGCTCGTTCAGCTATATTTTGTAAACCGTATGATGTGGATTTATCTTCCTCCACATCAAAGCCTAAACCATTATCTTGAATTCGTAAAATAGCTAAGTCGTCTCGTGCCACAAGAAGTAATTCCACCTCACTTGCTTTGGCATGACGCAGCGTATTGGAGAGAGCCTCCTGTGCAATACGAAATAAATGATCTTCCTCTGCTTTAGTTAAGGCCATTTCTTCTAATTCATATTCTATATGGAAATAAACTTTTTGCTGAAGTTCAATAATTAATTCCTCTAAGCCTTGTGCCAATGTTTTATTGTGTAAAGCTACAGGTCGTAAGTGTAGCAGTAATGCACGCATTTCTAGCTGTGCCTGCTGAACGATTTTCTCCACCTGTTTTAAGCTAGTAGCATGTTCGTCATTTTCAGTTAATGCAGAGAGTAACATAGAAGCAGCAAATAGTTGCTGTGAGACAGAATCATGTAGTTCTCTAGCTAGTCGTTGGCGTTCAGCAATAATACGCTCCTGAATAATTTTATCATTGGCCTCAGCCCGTTCATTGGACAAGCGCTGTAGACTTTTACGTTGCGTATCGATTAATTCACTCGTTTGGACAAGTGCCTTTTTTAACGATTTCGGAAGAGCTTCTTTTTTAGGAAAAACAAAATCAGGCTCGATCAGTTGTTTCACTATTCGTGTTGCCTGCGCTTCTCGTGCCCTTGCCGTCATACTAATCCAGCTGGCAAACAGGAAGCTAAGTATAAACAGGCTAACTATGATGATGCCACCTAGAGGGATATTATCGTAATTCTGCTGCCATAAGGGCTGCCATGTTTTTTCATCAGGATTGCCCCATAGTGCAACAAGAAGACCGAAAACAGCACTCATTAAAACAAAAAATAATGTAAATAATCTTGAGATAAAGGCAATCATTTTCGTAGCACCTCCAAATCTCCAAGCCAGGTTGCGACATGAATAATCAGTACACGTTTAGCATCCTCAGGGTTGCCGTCTGAGAAAGTAATACTTTCATTTACTATACGTTGCGGCCCTACATGTAAGCAGGTAAGCTCACCAAATAACGTCGTATACTGTAAACGGAATGGAATTTCATAAGGAACATAAATTTGAACTTTACCAATACCTTGTCGAATTGTAATAAGACTAGTGCCAGCTGGTAAAATCGTTTGCGTTGTATCGATGGTAATATCTCCAGCGAGGCGCTGAATTTGTACATCTTGCCATTTATAAGCTTCTATAGGCGCTGGCATTGTACCAATTAAGTCATTTTTAATCGCAGGGAGTTTTTCAAAAAGCTCTGCGCCAACTACTTTTGGCTCGTTTTCTCTTTGCAAGTATTGATAGAGCATATATAAGAGCATGATGACGATAAATAAACGTAAGCTCCACATCGTGAACAAAGCAATGGCAATAAAGAAAATTCCTGTCCATTTAAAAAATCGAACTTTTTTGGAAAAACTTAAATAAAGAAGTACAGCCCCAATCAATAAACAGAAGGCGCCACCATTATTAAATATAGTTAGCTCCACAAAGACGAGTAAAAAGAAGCAAAGAACCCAAAATGTGAGCTTATTTGTTGTGAAATTTTGCATGAGGGTCACCCTTCCTTCTACTAATAGTATAAGAGAGGGAATGGACCCTCTATTCTTAAACGTGAAAGAATGCGCCTTTTAATGTTGGCGCATTGGTTTCATTATACCATGTTATTTATTTTCAATTAGCAGTGGTGAGCTTTCTTCTACTGCTTTTTTTTCTAATTCTGCCAGTCTTGCCTCAAAAGTTGTAAGCTCATGGTCTTTATCGATTTGATAAGCTAATTTATCGATATATGCTTCTAAATCTTCAAAGTTTGTTTTATTATTTTTGGCAATCATTCCATCCATTTGATGATGGGCACGAGTTACATTTTCTTTCCCCATCAGCTGTAATTGACGCACTTTCATATCTTTAATTTTATGCTTCATTGTTTCAAATTTACGCTCAAGCTCGAAGTATTCGCGAGTGCTTGCTTCAATGCTAGCTTGTAATGTAAGGTTACGAGCTGAATAAGCTGTTACTTCATCCGTAGCGAAATCAATTAAGTCCTGCTCTCCGCTAGATTTTGCTAATGCTAATTGAGATTCACGCTTTGCTAGTAAATCAGCGTTCTCTTTATATTCTTGCTCTAGCTTTTCTTTTAATTGCCCTTGTCGCTCTAATAATTTTCCTGTTTGTTCTGTTTGCTTTTCTGCTTCACGAATGTATTGATTTAACATCGCAATCGGATTTTTTTGTTCCTTCTTATCAAATAACTGGTGTAAGTCTGCCTCTACTGTATATCTAAAACGTTGAAATAAGTTCATTTAAAATCGCTCCTTTTATTTTGATAAATTTGACCATTCTTTTTCAAAGTTTGTAAATGGATCTTCTTCTTTTTCCCTTCAATTGTTGGGATTTTTACATCTTCGCCATTCCATTTTTTATAGATAACATAGATAATGGCGATCGCAGCAAGACCCACCATTGCTGGAATGTTAGACACTGCTGATAGGACACCGATTAGACCAACTGTAAACCAGAAAATTTTACCGAAAGATGACTTACTAGCAATGTAGAAGTGCATGCCCAGTGCTACAAATAATCCAGAGAATAATAACCCTGCCAGTGGTCCAATTAACGCTAGTGCAACACATGCTGCAATGACGCCTCCTGTTAATAAAAGAAATTTTTTCATTTGTTTTAGCTCCTTTCGTTTGTACCTTTATGTTACCTATTTACAAGATTGTCTAAAACGGACTCGAAATTGATTTTGAACTAGGTCTTGAGGCTGAGAGTCATCTAAGCAACCGCAATAAAAGGTTTTTGACCGTGTTTAACAAGCTTTTTTTCTTGTTTTTGGAAAAATATTAATTATTTTTTGGATGGAAATACCATTTGTCATAAAGTCATTTATAGACCCGAAACTAGAATTTTTTCGACAAAAATAGAAGAGAGATCCCTCCTTCGTTTGACAAATAAACAAGATTGAATGAGCTATACTTATGAAAAAGAAACTGAGCGAAGGAGGATTTCTGGTGAGAACCTATTCTATATATAAGATAAAAGAAGAGCATTTAACGTTTATTTTTGGCAGAGAGCGTAAGTTGTTAGAGATGATGCAAGGTTGTGAAGATGCCAATGAGAAATCCTTAAAAGAGCTTGCATATATATGTGAATCCGTTCGTTTTGAGGAGATTGCAGCCATGTTAGAGCATCAACTTGATTCCAAATATGCACACCTAGAAAGAGCTCGTAATGCTTTGTTTTTAGAACATCCGATAAAAGGTAAAATGGCTATTTATTTAGTAGATCGTAAAATTTGTGTTTATTGTGAAGGTTCGCGAATGCTAGATTTAGATTTATTTCAAATGCTTGCTAAAATGAGTGAACGTTTTATTGCTTTTAATAAACAGGATAATGAGTGTGGGTGGTTAAAGCCGATGAAGTATACAATGCACTAGGAAAATTCACTACAATATATAGTAACACGCTATTATTTGGTGTATAATGGAGCGTGGAGAGTTTTTTCTCGGTATATTGTAGTGGAGGAGGTTGGTTGTATGCCTACATGGGGCTGGATTATTATCGTAATTATCGCATTAGCAGCGGGCGCAGCACTTGGTTTCTATTTCGCTCGTCAAGCTATGATGAAATATTTGAAAGAAAACCCACCTATTAATGAGCAAATGATTCGTATGATGATGGCGCAAATGGGTCGTACGCCGTCTGAAAAGCAAGTACGTCAAATGATGGCGCAAATGAATAAATTCCAGAAGTAATTTGGAATGATCAGAGCAACTAGTTCAAGCTTAACTAGTTGTTTTTTTATTTTTAATAGTATTTAAATAATTCTTAAAAATCACACAACTCTATCGGGAAACTATGTATAATGGAGTTACTATACGGAAGGGAGTTGCGTATTTTGCAAAAAGAAAAAACAAATGTAGAAAGTTTTGATCTAGATCATACAAAAGTGAAGGCACCTTATGTTCGTTTAGCAGGTGTTAAAACTGGCAAAAATGGCGATGAAGTTTATAAATATGATATTCGCTTTAAACAGCCAAATAAGGAGCATATGGAAATGCCTGCATTACATTCTTTAGAGCATTTATCTGCTGACATTATCCGTAATTACTCTGATCATATTGTTGATTTCAGTCCAATGGGTTGTCAAACAGGCTTCTATGTATCATTGATCAATCATAATGATTATGAGGATTTATTAACGATTTTAGAGAACACATTTACAGATGTTACAAAGGCAACCGCAGTTCCTGCCTGCAATGAAGTGCAATGTGGCTGGGCTGCTAGCCATAGTTTAGAAGGAGCTCAAGCATTAGCAAAAGAGTTTTTAGCGAAACGTAATGAATGGCATATTATTTTTGAAGATTGAATAAAATAAAAACCTTGCGAGTAAAATGACGCAAGGTTTTTCAATGCACTAAAAATGGAATGGAATGACATTGGAAGAAGAAGAATCTCGATTGATTTTTTGATAAATAAAATTGTCTAAAAAATCATGAATTAAATCCTCATATTCATCCATATTTTCATTAAAGGACTGTGCATGTGCTCCCGTATCAAAAAGTTTTAATTTTTTTGGACCGGATTTTTTATTGTAGAGATCAAGTGACATGGAAGCTGGAATAAACGTATCGGGAATACTATGGATAAAGAGCACAGGTTTTTCAATATGTGTGACAGCTTCTGCAGGTGTTACACTTTTAAATGAGTAACCATCTCTGAGACGAACAAAAAAGTCAGCAAAACGAATAGGAATAATGGAGCCATATTTAAATTCAGTTTTTGCAATTTGTTTGAGTAACATAGAAAAGTCGGAGAACGCACAATCTGAGATATAAAAATCAGCTCCATCCTCGACTGTTCCTGCATAGAGGAGCATGGTTGCAGCACCCATCGATTCCCCGTGAATACCAAGAATAGCATCCTCTCCAATCATGGCTTTTACTGTTTTCACTACAGCATCAAGATCGTTTTTCTCATAGTAGCCATAGCTTGTTGTCTTGCCTCCAGATTCACCATGGCGGCGGTGGTCAAATATAACAGAATTATAGCCAAGTCTTTCAAAAAGACGCGCATATTTCACGGAATTTATTTTATTTTCGGTAACACCGTGGCAAATGATGATCGTGTTATTTGTTTGCAATGGCTGAAACATAATGCCTCGAATTGTATAGCCACTTGGAGAATCAATATTCAGTGCACATTTCAAGTTTTTATTGTACCAAGCCTCATCAAAGCGCTTTGCGGTCGTTTCTCGTTCCCGTATAAATTCAGGGTCTTTTTGTTGGATATACATTAATTTATTGGAAAGCGCGAAGCCGAACAGACCTGTTGCAGCGGCGGCTAGCGTTGTTGTAATACCAGAGAATAAAAGCATCTTCTTTTTCATCATAAAACACCTCCACATGCTGTTTCTTATTTGTAATGTTCCCAACTAAGATTGTTTAAAACACGTCAACATTTTACAATATCTTTGGCAAAACTGCGATTATTTCTATTATCGAAAATCGTCATAATATTTGTTAAAATATACATATCTGCTAGTAGCATATGCATGCAGTGTTGATTCTTGAACGGGGAAAAGGGGAGAATGATTATGACAAACGAGGTAGTAATCGTGAGTGCGGTGCGTACAGCAATCGGCTCATTTCAGGGGACATTAAAAGACGTACCAGCGACAACGTTAGGTAGCATTGTCATTAAAGAAGCAATAGCGCGTGCTGGCGTAGCAGGAGAACAGGTCGATGAGGTCATTATGGGGAATGTTTTATCGGCTGGACTTGGACAAAATCCAGCGCGTCAAGCGGCAATTAAAGCGGGGTTACCTCAAGAGGTATCAGCCTTAACAATTAATAAAGTATGTGGATCTGGTTTAAAGGCTGTTCATTTAGCAACACAGGCGATTTTAGCGGGAGATGCAGAGATTGTTGTTGCAGGTGGATTTGAAAATATGAGCCAGGCTCCATACGTCTTAAAAAATGCACGAGAAGGCTTCCGAATGGGCGACCAAAAGGTAGTAGATACAATGATTCATGATGGCCTATGGTGTGCTTTTAACGATTATCATATGGGCATTACAGCTGAAAATTTATGTGATATGTATCAAATCTCTCGAGAAGAGCAGGATGCTTTTGCAGCTCGTTCTCAGCAACGTGCAGAGGCAGCGATTGCAGCGGGCAAGTTTGAAAATGAAATCGTTGCTGTCGAGATTCCACAGCGCAAGGGAGAGCCACTTCTTTTCAATAAAGATGAATTTCCACGAGCAGGTGTGACAGCGGAATCATTAGGTAAGCTACGACCAGCATTTAAAAAGGATGGCTCTGTCACAGCGGCGAACGCGTCTGGTATTAATGATGGTGCGGCAGCGGTAGTGGTGATGTCAAAGGAAAAAGCACAAGAGCTAGGCATTCAACCAATGGCGATCATTACAGCGAATGCTAGTGCTGGTGTAGATCCTGCAATTATGGGTACAGGTCCTGTAAAAGCAGTACAAAAAGCGCTGACAAAGGCTGAGATTACTTTAAACGATATCGATTTAATTGAAGCAAATGAAGCATTTGCAGCACAATCAATTGCTGTAGATCGTGAATTAAGCTTTAATCATGATAAACTAAATGTTAACGGGGGTGCCATTGCTCTTGGTCACCCAATCGGTGCTAGTGGTGCTCGGATTTTGGTAACGCTATTACATGAGATGGAAAAGCGTGATGTGAAAACGGGCTTAGCCACATTATGTATCGGTGGTGGACAAGGCGTAGCAACAGTTGTGAAGCGCCCTTGATGTCAATAAGAAGGTGAATAAAATGGGAAAGAAACTTAAACAGCAACAACATACTGACAATAGCATAACAGCTAGTCTACCTAAGCAAGAGGCCGTTACATTAGCAGATCAGCTAGGTGGCGATGTGCTAGCAAAACTAAAGGCAGCGAAGCAAGATTTAACTGCTAAAGAGCAGGCGGCAGAAGAAGAGCGTCAGGCAAAACTAGCCTTTGAACGTAAACAACGAGAAAAAAACAAATCGTTTGAAGAACTTTTGAACGAATACGGCGATAAAGGTACTAAATATTAAGAGAGAACAGTGAATTCACATAGGTGGGTTCACTGTTTTATATTTTACAGCATAAAATCTATATGGTTGTGGTCGATATATAGGGAGTGATTTTTGAAATTAATGGAACGGGAGACGCTGCCAATAACATATACCTAATTATAGTTTAGTATCAATTAAATTATGTTAGGAGAACAACATGGTAGAATTACAAACAGAAAGAATAAGATTAATTCCTTTAAACGCCAAGTATCTAAAGTTACTAATAGAGCATGAGGAGCAAATGGCGGCGGAGTTGTCATTGAGTAAAGGTGTAGGGGGTTTAGATTGCGAGCTTAAACAAGCGTTGTATTTTAGACTTTCCAAAGTATTAGAAGATGAGCAAAATTATCTGTGGCACACGAATTGGTTACTTGTATTAAAAGAAAAAAATTGTGCTGTTGGTGGCATCATGCTAAAAGGTACGCCAAATGAGCAAGAGGAAGTTATGATCGGGTATTATACTTTACCTCCTTATTGGGGGCAGGGCTATATGACAGAATCAATCATAGCTCTTAAAGACTGGTTACTCCATCAGCCAAATGCAAAATACGTTATCGCTGACACGGAAAAAGAAAATATGGCTTCCCATCGAGTTTTGGAAAAAGCAGGGGCTGTCTTGTTTAAAGAAACGAAGTCTCTCTATTTTTGGCGGTTCCACCTTTAAAATAAAAGACAAAAGGCTATAATTGAGCCTTTTGTCTTTTGTTTTTGAGTATTTTTCTTACTGCAACAACGAGACTAACAAAAACAATGGCTCCAGCTGTATCGACAAGCACATCTTGAGCACTCATTGTACGACCTGGCGTAAAGCCTTGACGAAATTCATCAAGCACCGCAATTATAGCTGTTCCACCGATAGCAATACTTGCTGCAAAACGCCTTTTTCCCCAGGCAAAGTAAAGGCCAAGTGCGATGCATCCAAATCCTATGAAGTGTGTCAATTTACGAATTAAAAACTCTACAAATGGAAAATAACCTCGCTCTTCCACTGAAACGATGGTTCCCCAATAGGGAATTTTTAAAATAGATAGTTGTTTTTCAAAAGGTTTATTGGCGAGCAAATCTTCTAATTCTGGTAGTATACTCTGTTGCTCATAGGTCATACTAGAGGAGATTACTAGTACTACTAGACAAATGAGCAAAATTAGCCATTTTTTCATCGATGTTCATGATAGTACTCATTTTTTGTTAGCTCATTAGCTATTTTGAAATCTGCTATTGAATTAATTTTCTCGTAGGAAGCAAGTGTTTGTGTTAGTTGTTGTTGTGAGCTTGCGCCAATGACCGTAGAAGCGATTGTTGGCTCTTTCAGATTAAAAGCGATAGCCAAAGCATGCAAGTCATCATAGTGTAAAGCTAAGTCTGTTAACGTTGTTGTTAACTCCTCAGCAGTATAGGTGTTAAAACCATTAACATGTTGTAGACGTTGTTGCCAGCTATTCGTTAATAAGCCCTTTGCCACTGTGCCACGTGTGACAACAGATGCACCCTGTTTCGCAATAAAGTTAAACCATTCTTCAGGGCGGCGATCGAGGGCACTGTATTGCATCATGACGCTTCTAGCCGAGCTTGCAGGTAAAAATCGCTGCAATACATTCGGACGAATGGAGGATATACCATATTCACGAATAAGCCCTTCTTTTTTAAGTCCTTCAAATGTATCAATTATCCCGTCCCAATCATCTTCGATTGTACCACCGTGTAATTGATATACATCAATGTAGTCTGTTCCTAAACGTCGTAAGCTAGCATGGACAGCTTCTTTTATATAGGATGGTGATGCATCCCAATGCCAGCCATCTATCCCTTCTGCCCACCGATTACCTACCTTTGTTGCTAGAATGACATCGTGACGACGCTTACCTAACGTTGCGCCAATGATCTTTTCGTTTGCACCATAATCATATAAATCAGCTGTATCTATATAGTTAATGCCAGCATCTAATGCCATATCGACAATGGCAGCTGCTTGTGTTTTATCTGTCGAAAGAGACATGCCTCCTAAACTAATCTCTGAAATAAACAATTCACTTGTACCAAGCTGTCTTTTTTTCATACGAATGACCTCCTTCGATTTCTCTACTTGTAATGGTACAATGAACATATCTGAAGAACAAGCGAGGTTATCGTCAATGAAAAAGTTTGAGGAAAAAACAACGAAAACGACACCGATCTATGACGGAAGAATAATAAAACTACAAATTGATGATGTCACTTTACCAAATGGACAGGTTGCAAAGCGTGAAATAATTAAGCATCCAGGTGCCGTAGCAGTGATTGCTGTTACGGACGAGGGTAAACTAGTGTTAGTAGAGCAATATCGCAAAGCGCTGGAGCGTTCTATTATTGAAATTCCGGCTGGAAAGCTTGAGCCAGGTGAGGAGCCAGTGATGACAGCACGTCGAGAATTAGAGGAAGAGACAGGTTATGGCGCGCATCAACTTACTTTTTTACAAACATTTGCAACATCACCAGGCTTTGCGGATGAAGTTATTCATTTATTTGTGGCGAAGGGATTATATACAATAGACAATAAAGCAGATTTAGATGAGGATGAATTTGTCGAACTATTAGAAGTTTCGTTGGAAGAAGCACAAGTAATGGTGGCTGACCAGCGTATATATGATGCTAAAACAGCATTCGCAGTGCTATGGCTAGCTGCAAATTTAGAAAATAATCTTTTAGCATAATAGAGACGGACGAGCATAAGCTGTACAAACCTTGATAGAAAAGGAGCATGTTTATGTCTCGTACGGTGTCTATTTTTTATCACGCTTCCATCATTGCAGTAAGTTTTGTTTGTGGCGTTATTTTCTTTCATATTATTGGTGGACCGAAAGCGGAACCCTTTATATTATTTATAGAGCCTCGTTTAGCAGATGGGGACAGGCAATCCATTTTTCGTTTAGTACTGCCTGTTGCTATTTCCATAGGTCTTATATTATTACTAGCAACACATAGCGTCTTAAAGGTGTTAGTGCGTGTGACTGTAGCCATGCGTGCCACTTTTTTGGCTTTAGTTCGGTTTTTTTATTACAAAAACTTGAAGCTTTTTGGCTTTATACGATTTGGTGGTTTCCATTTCAGCTCATCTATTGTATATTGTTGCTAGTCCTATGCAATTTACTTGTACCCGCTTGGTCAAAGCGAAAAATCGGGAAACAAGTATCTGGTCGGACAATTTTGTTGAATTTTATCGCATTTTTCATCATAATAGTTGCTGAGTTTATTGTTATTTCTTATGTGTTAAAATGATGGATTGAATAGACCAAAATTGTGATCAGATAAAAAAGTAGAAGCATGTTAGAAATCTATTCACTATCTTGTAATAGGATTTACTCCTTTGGTATAATGGAAAGAGTTTAGGGGGGCGTCACATGGAGAGCCGAATTGATCGTATAAAAAAACAGTTGCATAGTGCTAGTTACAAGCTGACGCCGCAGCGAGAAGCAACAGTTGCTGTTTTGCTTGAGCACGAAGAGGACCACCTAAGTGCTGAAGATGTTTATCTTTTAGTAAAAGAAAAAGCACCTGAGATTGGTCTAGCTACTGTTTATAGAACGTTAGAATTATTAACTGAGCTCAAAATTGTCGACAAAATCAACTTTGGCGATGGCGTATCGCGCTATGATTTACGCCAAGAGGGAGCTGCCCATTTCCACCATCATCTTGTTTGTATCGAATGTGGTGCTGTTGATGAAATTCAAGAAGATTTACTTGAAGATGTGGAAGCCGTTGTTGAAAAACGTTGGAACTTTATCATAAAAGATCACCGACTAACTTTCCACGGCATATGCTGGCGCTGTCATGATAAAAACGACGAATCGAATGAAGAAAAATAACGAAAAACTGTCTGTTTTAATCTTTGGTATAGATTGAATCGGGCAGTTTTTTGTTTTTTTATTGAAGTATAGACACCATTATGGTTGGTGGTTTATGTCGAATGGAGGGTCCTTTAGCACATTTCTTAAGGCCATGCTAAAATAGAGAATAATTGACAGTGAGGGGGCGTTGTGATGAATGAATTTCAATATGCAGTAGAGGACTATATCCATTTTATTCAGGTGGAAAGGCAGTTATCTGTTAATACATTAGCATCCTATCGCCGAGATTTAGAAAGCTATGTACATTTTTTACAGGAAGCAGAAGGTATGTCTGATTTTAGTGTGGTGGAACGGACAACTATATTACGCCATTTAGAGCAATTACGGGCACAGGGAAAGACTAGTCGTACCGTTGCCCGTCATATTTCATCGATTCGGAGTTTCCACCAATTTTTACTACGAGAAAAGCGCGCAGAAACTGATCCGACAGTCCATTTGGAGATGCCGACAATTGAGCAAAAATTACCTAATATTTTATCTATCGAAGAGATTGAAGCTTTACTAACAGCTCCGAATAAAAGTAAGCCACAAGGTATACGTGATCTTGCCATGCTGGAGTTATTATATGGGTCTGGTATGCGCATCAGTGAACTTATTGCACTGGATTTAGCTGATATTCATTTAACCATGGGCTTTGTACGTGTATTTGGGAAGGGTGGCAAGGAGCGAATCATACCGCTCGGCAAAAGCGCACTTTCGGCAATAAATGCCTATTTAAATGGTGCTCGTGGTCAATTACAGGGAAAGTACCCCAAAACAGATGCGTTTTTTATTAATCAAAGAGGGAAACGTTTAACAAGGCAGGGTTGTTGGAAATTAATGAAGGAGCATGCGTTAAAGGCAGGCATCCAACATGAATTAACACCACATACATTGCGTCATTCCTTTGCCACTCATTTGGTTGAAAATGGAGCCGATTTACGAGCGGTGCAGGAGATGCTTGGTCATGCAGATATTTCTACTACGCAGATTTATACACATATTAGCAAAACAAGATTATCTGAGGTCTATAAGCAATTCCATCCACGTGCTTAAAAGTTAATAGGAAAAAATTATATTTCAGTCGGATGTCTGACCTTTATTTTTCGCATTTTTTTGGTAAAATAGAGTCATGAGATTAGGAGGCAACCATTATGAATAAACCATTTAACAAAATCCATGTTGTTGTCATGGATTCCGTAGGTATTGGTGAAGCGCCAGACGCTGCAAATTTTGGGGATGTTGGCGCACATACACTAGGACATATCGCTGAAAAAATGAATGGGCTTACAATGCCAGTAATGGAGTCATTTGGTTTAGCGAATATTGAACCATTGCATGGAATGCATGCAACTACTGACCCTAAAGCATACTACGGTAAAATGCAAGAAGCATCAGTTGGTAAAGATACGATGACAGGCCATTGGGAAATCATGGGATTAAATATTGATAAACCATTTAAAGTGTATCCAGATGGGTTTCCAGCGGAGCTAATTGATGAGCTAGAGAAACGTACAGGTCGCAAAGTGCTATGCAATCAGCCAGCAAGTGGTACACAAGTAATTGAAGATTTCGGGAAGGAGCATATGGAAACAGGTGCGATTATTGTTTACACATCAGCCGATCCTGTTTTACAAATTGCTGCTCATGAGGAAATCATTCCACTAGAAGAGCTATACAAAATTTGCGAAATTGCTCGTGAATTAACATTACAACCTGAATATTTAGTAGGTCGCGTCATCGCTCGACCATTTGTAGGTACGCCTGGAAACTTTACTCGTACATCCAATCGTCATGATTATGCGTTAAAGCCATTTGGTCGAACAACGATGAATGTTTTGAAGGATGCGGGATTAGATGTGATTGCTATTGGAAAAATCTCGGATATTTTCAACGGTGAAGGTGTGACAGATTCTGTACGTACAAAAAATAATAGAGATGGTATGGATCAATTTGCAGAAGTTGTACGTCGTGACTTCCACGGTCTGAGCTTCTTAAATTTAGTGGACTTTGACGCCAATTTTGGCCATCGTCGTGATCCACTAGGCTATGGACAGGCATTACAGGAATTTGATGCGCGTCTACCAGAAATTCTAGAGGCAATGTCAGAGGACGATTTATTAATCATTACAGCAGATCACGGCAATGATCCAACCTTCCCAGGGACAGATCATACACGTGAATATGTACCACTAATTGTCTATTCACCACGTTTCAAAGGTGGAGCGGAACTTCCGCTTCGAGAAACTTTTGCTGATATTGCGGCAACAGTTGCAGAAAACTTTCATGTAGAAGCACCACCATTCGGTAAAAGTTTCTTACATGATTTGAAATAAGGGGGTTTTTTTGTATGAATATGGTTCAATTGTTTGAAAAGAAAAAACAAGGATTAGAGCTTTCTCAAGCTGAAATTCAGTATTTTGTTGAAGGCTATACGACAGGCTCAATCCCAGATTATCAAGCAAGCTCTTTATTAATGGCGATACGTTTACTAGGCATGTCAGATGATGAGACATTTTATTTAACAAAGGCAATGATCGAATCAGGCGATGTCATTGATTTAACATCTATTGAAGGCTTTAAAATTGATAAACACTCAACAGGAGGAGTTGGTGACAAGGTCACACTTGTTGTTACGCCAATTATTGCTGCTCTCGGAATTCCTGTTGCGAAATTTAGTGGTAAAGGCTTAGGGATTACTGGGGGAACAATTGATAAACTTGAATCCATTCAGGGCTTTAAAACAGAGCTTTCATCCCAGGAATTCATTGATAATGTCAATCAGCATAAAATTGCAGTTGCTGGACAAACAGGTAATCTTGTACCAGCCGACAAAAAATTATATGCATTGCGTGATGTGACAGGTACTGTCGATTCTATTCCACTAATCGCCGCATCAATTATGAGTAAAAAAATTGCTAGTGGTGCCGATGGTATTGTACTAGATGTAAAATGTGGCTCAGGTGCGTTTATGAAGACGCAGGAAGAAGCACAGCGTTTAGCAGATACAATGACGGCCATTGGAGAAAAACTTGGCCGTAAAGTCATCGCACATATTAGTGATATGGATAATCCATTAGGGAAAATGATTGGTAATAAGCTTGAGGTAGTAGAGGCTTATGCCCTATTAAGTGGACGCTTGGAAGAAACGCATGAAGATTTGGTTGATGAATGTGTTGTCATCGCTTCCTTGATGTACCAAATTGCGGCTGGTGTGAATGAAGCGGAAGCGACAGCTGCTGTTAAGCGAGTGCTAGCAGATGGCTCTGCAGCTGCAAAATTCGAGGAGTTTATTGTGGCGCAAGGCGGAGTAGTCACTGATATTGTTCAAAATGACACAGCTCATAAAGTTGCAGTGACAGCGGTTTCAGAAGGCACTGTGGAAACTATAAATGCTTTATTAGTTGGTGAAGCAAGTGTTAGTCTAGGCGCTGGACGTTTAACGAAAGAATCAAAGCTAGATTATGATGCAGGTATTCAGCTAATCGCCAAAAAAGGTGATCATGTCACTAATGGCGATACGATTGCTTATTTGTATTCAAATCAGCCGATTGACGAAGAGACAATTAATAAAATTCAGCAAGCTTATACAATTGCATAAAGATTATTAGCGAGAGCCCTCACTTATGAGGGTTCTCGCTTTTTTGTGTGTTCGATGAATCGCCAAAATTTAGAGCTCGATAGCGTTTAGAAATTGTAGATTTATCCCATACTGCACTTAACCTAAAAAGCTATAAGTATGTCGATTAGACACTATTTCAGAAGACTTTGCACTAGTTCTGTCAGCCACAAGGATTCAACCTATTGAATGTGGAATTGCACGAGGAGGAGGCGATGTTCATGCATTATCAATTAGAAATGGTCACAAGAGAGACAGTCGTTATACGTTTGTTTGGGGAGCTCGATCATCATGCCGTTGAACAAATTCGAGCGAAAATTTCTGCAGCAATTTTTCAAGGCACTGTGACGACCATCATTTGGAACTTGGAAGGACTATCTTTCATGGATAGTTCGGGAGTTGGTTTAGTGCTTGGTCGTATGCGTGAGTTAGAGGCAGTTGCTGGGCGAACTATATTATTGAATCCATCGCCAACAATGCGAAAAGTATTTCAATTTTCAGGGTTAGGACCGTGGATGATGGATGCAACAGAGGAACAAGCGATTGATCGCGTAAGGGGGATTGTAAATGGATAACGAAATGACATTAACTTTTTTGGCACTTAGTGAAAATGAAGCTTTAGCGCGTGTAGCTGTTACAGGCTTTATTGCACAATTAGACCCAACTATTGATGAGCTATCAGAATTTAAAACAGTTGTCTCAGAAGCAGTTTCCAATGCTATTATTCATGGCTATGAAGAAGATGGTAAGGGTGTTGTGACAGTTCATGCTAAACGTGAGGATGATATTGTGACAGTATCTGTCATGGATAAAGGGATAGGAATTGAAGACGTTAGTCGAGCGATGGAACCATTATTTACAACAAAAAGTATGATGGAGCGTTCGGGTATGGGCTTCACGATTATGGATAGCTTCTCAGATCAGCTGACAGTTATATCAAAATGGCAAGAAGGAACAACTGTAACATTCACGAAGAAATTTTACACAGTTCGCACAGCGGTAATGTGAGGTTAAACCCGTGAAGCCGTTAGAACAGTCGTCCGATAAGCTATTGTCTCAGGAGGAAATGCGTGATTTAATTGCACGCGCACAGCAGGGCGATCACGAGGCTCGTAAACGAATGGTAGAAGGCAATACGAGACTTGTGTGGTCCATTGTTCAACGTTTTACAACGAGAGGTGTTGAGCTTGAGGATTTATTCCAGATTGGCTGCATAGGGCTCATGAAATCTGTGGATAAATTTGATTTAACCTATGATGTGAAATTTTCAACCTATGCTGTACCGATGATAATTGGAGAAATTCAGCGCTTTTTAAGGGATGATGGCATGGTGAAGGTGAGCCGCTCTATTCGTGAGCTCAATTTTAAAATCCGTCATGCTACAGATGAATTTATTAAAAAGAACGAACATCCACCAACCATTCAAGAGCTTGCTCAGGTGCTTGGTGTGACAACAGAGGAAATTGTTACCGCATCCGATGCACTGAGAGACCCTGCCTCTCTTCATGAGCAATTGTATGAGAGTGAGGGGGATTCCATTACACTAATGGATCAAATGAAGGATGAAAAATCCGAGCAACCCTTTGATTACATCCCATTGAAAGAAGTACTAACGAGACTTGAGCCAAGAGAGCAGTCTATCATATATCTTCGCTATTTTTCAGATTGCACGCAAACTGAAATTGCAAATAGATTAGGTATTTCGCAGGTACAGGTCTCCCGTTTAGAGAAAAAAATCCTTGCCCAGCTGAAAAGTTGGATGGCAACAAGTGCAACAGTGGAGCAGGAAATAATAAAAAAAGACATCTAAGAAAATGGTGACAGCATGACAAATAAATTATTTAACAGCTTAGAAGAAGCCGAAGATTTTCTTATAGAACAATTTGGTGACGGCGAATCGTTTGACGTTGGTATTAAACACTTATATGTCAAAGATTTGCCGGTCCTTTGTGCATATATTAGCGGGCTTGTAGATGGAGAAGCTTTAACACAGTTACTGTCTAGCATGCTTCCTGATGAGGACATTGAAATTGATGTAGAGGATGAGAAGGAATATTTTGAGTCTTACTTTAATTTCCATGGACGTTCAGAAGAAACAGAGCGTAAAGCCTATTTACTAGCCATTTTAAGTGGACAAGTCACCTTTATTACTAAAAGTGGCTATTGCTATGTTGCAGAGCTTAGAAACTATCCAGGGCGTTCTCCAGAAGAGCCAGATAATGAAAAAGTTATCCGTGGATCAAGAGATGGCTTTACAGAAGGGATTTCTCAAAACACAGCCTTAATACGTAGGCGAATTCGTAATAGTAATCTACGTTTCGAGCTACATAAAATATCCAAAATCGGTCAAACCGACGTGGCGATCGCGTTTATGAAGGATGTTGCCAATGAAGATATGCTCGAAAGTATACGACAGCGTCTTGGACAAATAAATCATGATGGCTTGACGATGGCCGATAAATCATTAGAAGAATGGCTATTTAAACAAAAGTTCCACCCAGTTCCATTTGTACGTTATACGGAGAGACCCGATATTGCTGCAGCTCATCTGCTTGAAGGGCATATAGCTATATTAGTCGATACTTCTCCATCCGTTATTTTAGTGCCTGTTACCATGTTTCATTTATTACAGCATGCAGAGGAATATCGACAGGCGCCAACTGTAGGGACATTTGTACGTTTAATGCGATATTTTGGTTCCATTATGGGTTTACTTTTATTGCCATTGTGGTATGTATTTGCAACGAATGAATCCCTACTTCCAGATGCCCTCTCCTTTTTAGGAACAGAGGAGAAATCGCATGTACCTTTATTACTACAAATTTTGATTGCAGATATTGGAATAGAGTTTTTGAGGATGGCCGCCATTCATACTCCGTCACCATTGTCCACAGCGATGGGGTTGGTTGCGGGGGTAATCATTGGTCAAATTGCGATTGATGTTGGATTATTCTCTTCAGAGGTGGTTCTCTATACAGCAGTTGCAGCCATTCTTATTTTCATTATTCCATCCTATGAGCTTAGTATCTCCATTAAAATTTTTAGGTTACTGTTACTTCTGATGACGGGTCTCTGGGGTGTCAATGGGTTATTTATTGGTTTATTTTTATTGTTTACGTATTTATGTTCATTACGACCAATGCAGGCACCTTATTTATGGCCGCTTGTTCCATTCTTTCCAACCGCAATGCTTCGCGTCATTATTCGTTTCCCAATGACAGCGGATGCACTAAGACCTTATGTAGTCGCTTCCAAACAGCGAAAAAGATCATAGGAGCCGTTGCACTCGTTTTTTTCATGTGATAAAGTTCACATATAGTATTTTGTGATTTTTGCAAAAATTATTTTCATTCAAGAAAAAGCAAGAACTATACATTTGAAGGAAATAATTTTTTTGATGGAATGGTTCTAATATAGTAAAGAACCATTCCACTTTCAAACCGTAAAAATAACAAGATGGAACGATGTGAAAAGGGAGAGATGCACATGCATTTATATGGAACACAAGCGATTTCTGAAGATGGTCATTTAACAATTGGACAGGTAGACACATTAGAGCTAGCAAAAGAGTATGGTACACCACTTTTCGTGTATGATACGGCACTTATTCGTAAGCGTGCGCGCAGCTTTATCGATACGTTTAAAAAACTAGGTGTAAAAGCAGAAGTAGCTTATGCTTCAAAAGCATTTGCATGTGTAGCGGTGTATCAATTAGCAGCAGAAGAAAATTTATCATTGGATGTTGTATCTGGTGGCGAATTATTTACGGCCTTAAAGGCTGGTTTCCCTGCAGAGCGCATTCATTTTCATGGTAACAATAAAAGCATTGCTGAAATAGAGCTAGCTTTTGACTCCAAGATTGGATGTATTGTTGTAGATAATTTCTATGAAATACAGCTTTTAAAAGATATTTCGGAGCGCCGTCAGCAAAAAATGCGTATATTATTACGTGTTACACCAGGTGTTGAAGCACATACGCATGATTTCATCACGACAGGTCAAGCAGATTCAAAATTCGGCTTTGACTTAAACAATGGTCAAGCAGATGAAGCATTCCAACAAACATTTAACCATGAATTCCTAGAGCTACTTGGTTTACATTGCCATATTGGCTCACAAATTTTTGACACTGCAGGTTTTGGGTTGGCTGGAGAAAAATTGATTGACAAAATTTCTGATTGGAACAAGACTCACGGATTTACATGTACTGTGTTAAACTTAGGTGGGGGCTTTGGTATTCGTTATACTGAAGAAGATGCACCGCTTGAACCACAAGTATATGTAGAGGATATGATTACAGTTGTCAAAAATAAAGCAACTGTTCTTGGACTGAAGATGCCGGAAATTTGGATTGAACCAGGTCGATCACTTGTAGGTGATGCAGGAACATCTCTTTATACAATCGGTTCACAAAAAACTGTGCCAGATGTGCGAAAATATATTGCTGTTGATGGAGGTATGAGCGATAATATCCGTCCCGCATTATACGACGCTAAGTATGAGGCAGTCATCGCAAGTAAGGCGAACGAGCCGAAAGATGAGCTCTATACAGTTGCTGGTAAATTATGTGAATCTGGCGATAAATTAATTATTGATGCTAAACTACAAGATGCTGCTTCAGGTGATGTGTTAGCCATCTTCTGTACAGGTGCGTATGGTTATTCGATGGCTAGTAACTATAATCGTGTACCAAGACCTGCAGTTGTATTTGTAGAGGATGGACAGCATCAACTAGCTATTCGCCGCGAAAGTTATGAAGATATTGTGCAAAACGATCTCCCGCTAACTTTAAAAAAGGGTGAGTAAATTTGAGGAAAAATAAGTGGGTATTACTAGCGTCCATTACAACATTTATTTTATTATGGGGCGTAGTCTATTGGGTGTTGGCGTCGAAAGGTATTCTCGGACCTGGTTCGTAAGACAGAAATTGGCTTGCGGTAAAAGTACAAATCGTGTAGGATAGTCAAAGATTATGTACAGCTAGAAAAAGAGGGAATAGACAAATATGTTAATTCGATATAAAAAAGCTTTAGAGAAAATAGCAATGGGGCTACTTTCATTTATGCCTAACGAAAAAGACGTAAAAAAGCTTACAGAAACCATCCACTCCTATGAAAATGACGATAATTGGGTTTTATACTTATGGAAAAAGAATGATGAATATGTTGGCATTGTAGGGCTTGTTGTTGACGAGCATAATATAGCTACAATCCAACACGTGTCGGTGATCCCTTCCTATAGGGGAGAGGGTAGCAACGGAGATGCTTCAAGAAGTGGCGGAACTTGGCCAATATGAAAGTATGCGTGCTACAGATGAAACACGTAGTTTTGTTCAAAAATGTATTCATTGTATCGATGAAAAAGCAGACGATTAACAACGTCTGCTTTTTCTTTGTTTGCTTTCTTGTCGCTCTGCAAGAATATGTGAGCGATCTCGAAGCATATGTTTATGAAGAAGATAATTTGAGCTATTTGATGGCAAAAGCTTTATACGTGCTAGGGCTAAATCCAGCAAGTGAGGTGAAAGAGGGAGCTGGAAAGTTTGAAAGGACTTGCCCGTTTTAATCGAAGTGATAGCTTTTGTTATTTGTGTTAGGAGTTCAAGATAATCAATTTCTTGGAAAAAAACATGCCCTTCATTTTCTTGAAAGTTATGAAGTGCTTTTTCTAGTATTCGTATAGCACCAGTGTTGTTACCACGTCGCCAATGATAGAAACCTGTTGCCAGCTGCACATAGCCGACAAGTGGATGCATTTTATCGCCAGGTGCAATTTCCTTCCAATATTCCTCTAGCACTTCATGGCATTCAAAAAAATCTTGATTGCCATTAAAATAGGCACAGTAATCTATAAATAAAGTATGATGCTGTGGATGCATTTTGGACTCCTTTCCACTATACTTAAAGAACATAGAATCTCAGGGTGGTAAAATAATGTCTTATGAAGTAAAATTAGAAGCCTTTTCAGGGCCTCTTGATTTATTATTGCATTTAATTCACAGATTGGAAATTGATATCTATGATATCCCAATGGCTGAAATTACACAACAATATATCGACCATATACACGCAATGCAAGTACTAGAGTTAAATGAAGCAAGTGAATATTTAGTGATGGCAGCAACGTTACTGGCAATTAAAAGCCGCATGTTATTGCCAATTCACGAAGGAGAGATGGAGGACGCAGAATTAGAAGTGGACGGCCCTGACCCTCGTGAAGAACTGGTGCAACGCTTAATCGAATATAAAAAATACAAAGAAGCAGCTAGTAATTTGCAGGAGCTTGAAACAGACCGAGCACAGGTATTTACGAGGCCACCTGCTGATTTAACAGGATTAGCCTCAGAAGAACAGATGGCTTTATTTGATTTGAATGTGAATATCTATGATATGCTTGGCGCATTTCAAAAATTGATGCGTCGCAAAAAATTAAAAAAACCATTAAAAACTACTGTAGCAAGGCAGGAGCGATCAGTAAGAGATCAAATGCGCTCTGTTGTGGATTCGTTACGATTAACAGGTGGACGTGCATCATTTTTCGAGCTTTTTCCCTATGAAGATAAGCCAACACTTATTCTGACGTTTGTATCTCTTCTTGAACTGATGAAACGTCAGGTCGTCATCGTAGAGCAAGATGGTAACTTTGAAGAATTAACGGTTACCTTACAGAAGGAGGAATGGGAAGATGACGAAAACATCAATGTTACAGAGTAGAATTGAAGCCTTATTGTTTGTTGTGGGAGATGATGGCTTAACGATTAAACAACTCTCACAACTTTTAGGAGAACAGGAAGAGTTGATCCTTCAAACAATGAATACATTAAGGGAAGCGTATGATGAAGATTTAGCAAGAGGAATTACGGTGAAAGAAATTGCAGGCGTCTATCAGCTCATTACAAAATCTGAGTTTGCCGATACGATTCAAAGATTAGTAGAAAATCCAACTGCGCAATCCTTATCCCAGGCCTCCCTCGAAGTGTTGGCAATAGTGGCATACAAACAGCCCATTACACGTGTAGCGATAGAAGATTTGCGCGGTGTCAAGTGTGAGCGTCCAATCCAGACGTTAGTTTCGCGAGGATTAATTAAAGAGGTAGGTCGGTCAGAAGGGACTGGACGTGCCATCTTATATGGAACAACAAAAGAGTTTTTACATTATTTTGGCTTAAATAGTATAGAAGAAATGCCTCCTCTACCTGAGGAGGATCTTGTTGAAACAGAACAAGAAACAGATTTATTTATGACCAAATTCCAAGAAACATTTAGTGTGGCAAAATAATGTTATAATGCGTTGTCTTCAACATAAATAATATCTATAATTTCCTATCACATTGAATAAGGAGTGGCTCCTTGCTTCGGTTATTTCGTTTAACACTGTTTATGATCATTGTGTTAATGGTAATGCTTCCTCAGACTAGTTTAGCAAGAGGAGGAAGCGGCTATGCTGTCTTAGATGGCGAGACTGGACGGATTTTAATAGGGTCCAATAGCGATGAACGATTACCTATTGCTAGTCTAACGAAAATTTGGACAGCACTTGTGGCAATTGAAAATAGTGACTTGCAGGAAGAAGTTGTCATATCTCCGAAGGCTGCTATGGCTGAGGGGAGTTCTATTTACTTACAGGCTGGTGAAACGGTGACAGTTGAAACGTTATTGTACGGCTTAATGCTACGTTCCGGCAATGATGCTGCAACAGCTTTAGCCGAACATGTAGGAGGGTCTCTAGAGGGTTTTGTCAAATTAATGAATGAAAGAGCTGTTATTGCAGGTCTTACCAATACCGTCTTTATGAATCCTTCTGGTCTTCATCATGATGAGCATTTATCGTCTGCAAGAGATACTGCTGAGATGTTAAGACTTGCTTTGCAAAATAAAACATTTGAGAAAATTGCTTCAACGGTACTTTATCGGGCAAATACAGTAAATGGAATGCTATGGGAAAATAAACACCGACTATTAAGAGAAGGCTCAGGAATGGCGGCAGATATAGATGATGAGACAGAACAGCCTGTAAGTTCCTTAAAGTCAGCCACTGGTACTGCTTTCGCTGGAAAAACGGGCTTTACTAAGGTTGCTGGACGAACACTTGCAACGGCCTTTCAAAAGGACGGGCAAATCTGCATTGTCGTTACATTAAATGAATCAGACGATTGGAATGTACATCGAGGCTTATCCAATAAAGTATGGCAAGATTATAGTCTTGAAACAGTAGTGAAAAAGGGTAAATACAATGTCAATAAAAAGTTGGCTATTCGTTTACAAGAGCCCGTTCGACTACAGTTAAATAAAGAGGAAAAAGAACAGGTGAGGCAAGTATTACATGTTTCAAGGAAACGCCAAGAAGCAGTCTTGTCGATCTTTATTGGAGAAGAACGTATTTATGCAACACCAGTAAAAGTTGAATCAGCGGATCGTTAAAAACGATTTGCTGATTTTTTACATTATTTGATTAATTGCTATTAAATTTGGTAAAATGATAATGAATGTAAAATTCTTAATTTTCGGAAAGATGGTGAGGAAATTGAGGAATGCTTCTATGGAAAGTAATGGTAGGCAAATTCAGTTTGGTCTAATCATTATCTTATTCTTATCAAGTTTAATTGTCCCTGTCATTCTACTATATCCAATTCAAGAGATACTATATCGACCTAATGAATTTTATTATTTTGCACCTTATTTTAATGCTTATCTTATCTTTATGGTCTCTTTATTTGTCATGGCCCTCATACTACTAATCAATTATTTGATCATACCTAAAACGCAAAAAAGCAAGAATATTCAACGTGGTCTGGTGTCTACTTCCTTATTAATTGCCGTAGGTTTCATCGCATTAAGCTTTAATACTTATAAATGGATAGATTCAAGAGGTATTCATATGAATCCATTATTTAGTTTAAAAGTAAATTTTATCGAGTGGGAAGAAATAGTGAAAGTTGAGCAGGTTAATCTAGAAAAAAGTGGTGTGACAAAGCCTGATCGATTAGTTTTTACGTTACAAGACGGTTCAACAATTGAGGAACCTTTGGCAGGTAAAATGATGTTGGCTAAAAACTATATCGCCAATGAGTTAAAGCAGCGTGGTCTAACAATTGAAAATGTTTACAAATAAAAGCTGCCGAATGGTAGCTTTTTTTCTGTCAAAATAAACATTTTACAATCGATTCGCATGATTACCAAATGTGCATACTGCTAGTAAACAAAACAAAATCCGGGTTCAAATGTTGAGAAATTAGCGAATGAAAAATTATTTGGAATACTCAATTAAAAAATGTGAAATTTGTTTTTCTTTAATAATGTCTAAAAGTATGACATAATTTTCACAGATTAGCGGGAAAAATAACCCTATTCATTGGATCGAAATCGAATGATGACGAACGTGTCAATGTGAAAGAAAACTAGAGGTGAAAAAATGGAAAGATTACAAAAGGTCATTGCCTATGCAGGCGTTGCGTCAAGGCGCAAGGCAGAGCAATTGATTTTAGAAGGTAAAGTTAAAGTAAATGGTGTAGTGGTACGTGAGTTAGGAACAAAGGTATCTAATTCCGATACAATTGAAGTAGAAGGTGTGAAACTAGAAAAAGAAGATAAGGTATATTTCTTGCTTTACAAACCACGTGGAACAATTTCTGCAGTTACAGATGATAAAGGACGCAAAACTGTCACAGATTTATTTCATCATATTCCGCAACGTATTTTCCCAGTTGGTCGTCTTGATTATGATACATCTGGATTATTGCTATTGACAAATGATGGAGAATTTTCCTATATGTTGACACATCCGAAATTTAAAATTGACAAAACATATATCGCTCGTGTCAAAGGTGTGCCAACAATTGAAGGGCTTAAAAAGCTTCAACGAGGGATCAAATTAGAGGATGGTAAGACAGCACCTGCTAAGGTAAGTATGACATCTTTCGATGAAAAAGCGGGCAAAGCTATTTGTGAAATCACGATTCATGAAGGGCGCAATCGCCAAGTTCGTCGTATGTTTGAAGCGATTGGAACACCCGTTGTTAAATTAAAACGCGAACGCTTTGCTTTCTTAGATTTATTTGGCCTTGCTCCAGGAGAATACCGTGAATTATCAAAGCATGAAGTAAAGCAACTACGTGTGTTAGCAGAAACAGGAAAGCTTGATTAATGCAATTTTGCTAGAAGAAAGTGTGGATACCACAAGAGGTATTTGGATGTTTACACTTTCTTTGTGGTGAAATCGTTCATAAATCATTCATAATTAATAGCTAAGTGTTTTTGTATCATTTTGCTATAATAGGTGAGAATAGTACACCTAGTAGCAGTTTGTTCAAATAAGCTGTAACACATTTAATCCGGTATTGTTGACGTCAATGTGAAAGAAGTTTTTACATACTTATAGACGTATAGAGAGTGAAAAAGTTCTATTTGTCTCTTCAATATGTAAAAACAACGCAAGCCGTAATTGATAGGGGGTTTATTAACTTGGAGAAAAAGAAAAAGCGTCTTGTACTGCGAACTGTCATTTTAGCTGTGTTAGCGTTGGCAATCGGGTACACAGTATATGGAACAGCAACAAAGGAAAAAGTAGAGTTAGTAGCAGTGGGCTCTGAGGCACCTGACTTCACGTTAGTAGATTTAAACGGTGAAAAACATAAATTGTCGGATTATAAAGGACAAGGGGTATTTTTAAATTTCTGGGGAACTTGGTGTAAGCCTTGTGAGAAAGAAATGCCCGCAATGGACAATCAGTATCAAGAATTTAAAGATCACGGTGTACAAACATTAGCTGTTAATATTGCTCAAACAGATTTTGAAGTACAGAATTTTGTCGATCGATATGGGTTGTCATTTCCAGTAGTTATCGACAAAACAAAAAGTGTTATGACTGCTTATAATGTAGGACAATTACCTGCAACAGTGCTAATTGATCCAGAAGGCAAAGTGGCCAAAATTATTACAGGTGAAATGACGGAGAAAGATATTGCTTCGTACATGGAATTAGTGAAGCCAAATAAGGAGTAAATGACGATGGAAAAAATCATTTGTGCTTGTGGTCATAGTAATCCATACGGCACGAAGCTTTGTGAGAAATGTGGTCGTCCTTTAACTGAAGAAGAAAAACAAAATAAGGTTGTTGATATGCGCTATGATGGTATGGCCATTCGCTCCAAAACATATAACAAATCATTTGTTGATAAAATATGGAATTTCTTCTCCAGTGTTAAAGTTGGTATATCCTTAATTATTATCACATTAATTGCTGCTTCAGTCGGAACATTACTACCACAAGAGTTTTACGTAAAAGCTTCTGATATGGAGAAGGGGGCTTACTACGCAGACGTATATGGTACATTCGGTAAAATCTATTATACGTTGGGGCTTTCGGATTTATATAGCTCATGGTGGTTCCAGATTTTGGTTGGTATGCTAGCGGTATCAATTATAGTGGCAAGTCTTGACCGAGGCATTCCACTTTATAAATCATTAAAGAATCAACGTGTTAAAAGACATGAAAGCTTTATGAAGCGTCAGCGCATTGTTGCAGAAGGACAAGTGTCAGCAAGTGCGGAGGAAACGCTTGATAAAGTGGCTCAAAAAATGACTGAGATGAAGTATTCTGTTCGTCGAGATGGTAGCGCTCTCTTAGCTGAAAAAGGACGCTTTTCTCGTTACGGTCCGTACATAAACCATGTAGGTCTCATCATTTTTTTAGGTGGGGTCATGCTACGTCTAGTCCCAGGATTCTATGTTGATGAATCGATATGGGTGCGTGAAGGTGAAACACGTGCTATCACTGGAATGGAAGGCTATTTCATTGAAAACCGTGATTTTGTTTTAGAAACACATGATAATACACCTCAAGGTGAGCAAGTTAAACAGGGTGTGAATGTAGTGGCTAAAAACTTCCAAACCGATATTACACTATACAAGCAACCTGAAGACGCATTGCCTGGGGATACGGAAAATCTAGAAAAAGTAAAAGACTATTCCATTCGTGTAAACCATCCTTTGAAAGAAGATGGCTTTGCTCTTTACCAGATGGATTATCGTCTAAATGAATTAAAACAGATGAACTTTGAATTAATTAATAAGACGACAGAGAAATCATTAGGTAAGGTAGAGATTGATTTAACAAATCCTAAAAAAGAATATGATTTAGGGAATGGTTCATCCGTTCAAATTCTTGTCTATACACCTGATTTTGATGGATTTGAAAATGGTGAACCTCAGACAAAAACGTCTATTCCAAATAATCCTGCATTTTTATTTAAAATGACTACACCAGAAACACCTGAAGGAGAAGTAAGCTTTGTTGAAATTATGCAGCCTCCTTTAGAACCACTGGGTGAAAATAAATATAGAATGAAATTTGCTAGTGCAGAGATGCGTGATATGTCAGGTATTACGGTGCGAAAAGATAGCACCATCCCTATTCTGTTTGTTGGTGGGGTCATCTTTATGATCGGTGTTGCCATTGGCTCTTACTGGAATCATCGTCGTTTATGGCTTCAAGTGGAACCAGACGGCCGTGTGTTAATGGCTGCCCATGTCAACAAAAATATGTTCAGCATGAAAAAGGATTTAGATGCTGTTACAACATTTGCTGCATTGCCTCCGTATAAAGATCAGTTAGAGAAAGATGAGGCTGGCGAAGAGTCCACTAATGGTGGCATTAAAGAAAAGGAAGGTGACAACACCTTATGAGTTTGATTGACTTAAGTGGAAACTTACTATTTGTAGCGTTTATTGCTTATCTAGTTGCGACATTATTATTTGGTGGTTCAATTAAGCAAGGTAATGCTACTGGTAAAAATACTGGCAAATGGGGCAAGCTTGCCATTGTGGTTACTATTATTGGTTTCCTATCACAGCTTGGCTATTTTATTACGCGTTGGATTTATACAGGACATGCGCCAGTAAGTAATATGTTTGAATTTACAACTGCCTTTGGTATGTTCATTGTTGGCGCGTTTATCTTAATTTATTTTATTTATCGTTTGACTGCACTTGGATTAGTGGCATTACCTGTAGCGCTTTTAATTATTGCTTATGCAGCAATGTTCCCGAAAGAAGTAAGTCCATTAGTGCCTTCATTACAAAGTCATTGGTTAACAATTCACGTTATTACAGCAGCATTAGGGCAATCTATTTTAGCCATTAGTGCTGTGGCAGGACTTATTTACTTATTAAAAGTAGTAGATTTAACAAAGCCCTCTAAACAACGTTTTTGGTTAGAAGCAGTCATGTACTGTCTTGTAGTAGTTATTGGATTTGTTGCGGTAACATCTACATTTAGTGCTATGGATTATGAGTCTAGCTATAATTATGTGGATAAAGAAGGAACTACTCGTAAAATTATTTACAATTTACCTCCAGTATTCGGTATGAATGAATATGAAGTGATAGAAGAACATGGCATGTCACCATTAGTAGAAATGCCAGCGTTAATTAATGCTAAAAAATTAACAACTGTTGTTTGGTCATTAATGGTAGGATCTGTGTTGTATTTATTAATTCGTTTAATTGCTCGCCGTCGAATTAGTGCCATTTTCCAACCACTTGTTAAACGTGTCAATTTACAATTACTTGATGAAATTGGTTATCGTTCAGTGCTGATTGGTTTCCCTGTATTCTCCCTTGGTGCTTTAATCTTTGCGATGATTTGGGCACAAATTGCTTGGAGTCGTTTCTGGGGTTGGGATCCAAAAGAAGTATGGGCTCTTATTACATGGTTATTCTATGCAGCATTCCTGCATTTACGTCTATCAAAAGGCTGGGAAGGTCGAAAATCTGCTTGGTTAGCACTAATTGGTTTTGGGATTATTTTATTCAATCTAATTGCTGTTAACTTAATTCTTGCAGGTTTACACTCCTACGCGTAACCTGTGAAGCAACAAGCCTTTTCGCTGTAGCGAAGAGGCTTTCTTTTCTTTTCAATATGTGTCACACCATGTACAATAGAAGTTAGAGAAAGATTGGAAGAGAGGGATCGTGAAAGTGTCAGAAAATATTTCAGTATTAGTAGTAGATGACGAGGATCGTATTCGCCGCTTATTAAAAATGTATCTTGAGCGAGAAGGATACCTTGTTGACGAGGCCGAAAACGGAGAACAAGCGATCGAGAAATCTTTAGAAAAAGAGTATCACTGTATTTTACTTGATATTATGATGCCTGAAAAAGATGGGCTAGAAGTGTGTGCAGAAATTCGAGAGCGCGCAGCAACGCCAATTATTTTATTAACTGCCAAAGGCGAAGAAGCAAACCGTGTACAAGGCTTTGAGCTTGGTGCAGATGACTATATCGTAAAACCATTTAGTCCTCGTGAGGTTGTGTTACGTGTGAAGGCTATTTTACGTCGTTCACAGGCTTTCTCACCAACGACTAATGCGTCTTCTTCAAAAGATTTAGTGGTGTTCCAACACTTAATGATTGATCATGATGCACACCGTGTGACTGCAGAGGGCATTGAGGTTAATTTAACACCGAAAGAGTATGAATTGCTGTACTTTTTAGCGAAATCACCAGACAAAGTATTTGACCGTGAACAACTACTAAAAGAGGTATGGCATTATGACTTCTTTGGTGATTTACGTACAGTGGACACACATGTAAAACGTTTACGTGAAAAACTCAACCGAGTTTCTGAAAACGCTGCTAAAATGATTGTGACGGTTTGGGGCGTTGGATACAAATTTGAGGTTGTCAATGAATAGAATATGGAATAGTGTTGTCGGGAAGCTATGGGTAACCATATTGCTTCTCGTTTCATTTGTATTATTTGTTTTCACGGTATTAATGCTTGAATTTCTTCAAAATTATCATATGCAGCAAGCGGAAATTTCATTGCGACAAACAGCTGCAACGGTAGCAAGTATAGTAGATGACAATGAAACAGCCGAATCTACCTCGGAATTATTAAAAGATATTTTACCTACAGGGACCAATGCATTGATCGCGATCAGTCATGTTGAAGTGTCTTTTGCGATGCAAGAGGGTGTCAACAAAAAAGAAATACAAGATACTATTTTAGCCAATAAATCTTTTCATGAAGTGTTTCAATCAGATGAACCAATTATTAAAGAAATGATGATGCCTTCTTCAACTGATCAAGAAAAGATGGAATCTTATGTCGTACTTGGTTTTCCCTTAAATGTGGAAAATGCAGTACATGGAGCTGTCTTCATCTATCAAAGCCCAGATGCGCTACATAAAACGTCTAAGGAAACAACGAAAATTGTCTTTTTAGCAGCCTTCATAGCATTTGTGTTGACGACATTCTTCGCATTCTTCCTTTCTTCACGTATAACTTCGCCATTAAGAAAAATGCGTGAATTAGCTTTTGAAATTGCAAAAGGGAATTTTGAAGCAAAAATGCCTACTACCCAAAATGACGAAATTGGTCAGCTTGCCGTTGCCTTCAACCAAATGGGCCGTCAATTAAAGCATAATTTAGAGGTTATCAATCAAGAAAACGAACAGCTTTCTAATATTTTGACATCCATGACAGATGCAGTGATTACATTTAATCGGGATCGTACAATATTATTAAGTAATCCACCAGCTGAACGTCTAATGCAAAAGTGGTTTGTGAATAAAGGCTCACAAAGTGCAAAACCTATCCCGCCAGAGCTGTATCATATGCTTGATCATGTGCTGATGTTTGAGGATAAACTAGAAGAGGAAATTGAAATGGATGGCAGCTATTATACATTTACTATTAGTCCCCTTTATAGTGGTGAAATGATACGTGGCGCTGTGGCTGTAATTCGTGATATGACTGAACAGCATCGCTTAGAAAAACTAAGATCCGATTTTATTGCCAATGTCTCCCATGAGCTCCGAACACCGATTGCCATGCTTCAAGGTTACTCGGAAGCATTAATGGATGACGATTTTATTCAGGATCAGGAAGAGCGAAATGAGATTACCAAGATTATTTATGATGAATCGAAGCGAATGGGCCGCCTTGTGACAGATCTATTAGATTTGGCACGCATGGAATCAGGGCATATGACGCTTTATAAAGATGAATTACCAATTAATTCTACATTTGAACGTATTACACAAAAGTTTTCACAAGTAGCAAAAGAAAAGCACGTTCGTTTGTTGTTTGAAAGTGAATTTAATGACGAGGCCATGATTAATATAGATGAGGATCGCATTGAACAAGTGCTTACAAATTTAGTCGACAATGCCCTTAGACATACAGATGAAGGGTCTGTGTCTGTGAAAGTAGAGCAGGAGCCGACATTTGCTAAAATATCTGTTCAAGATACAGGACATGGCATTCCTCAAGAGGACTTACCCTATGTCTTTGAACGTTTTTATAAAGCCGATAAGGCACGTACTCGTTCCAAGGGTGGAACTGGTCTCGGCTTAGCCATCGCTAGAAATATTGTGAAGGCACACTCAGGTAATATTATGGTAGACAGTGTGTTGAAAGAGGGTACGACCTTCACGTTTTATTTACCGTTCGATTAATAACAAGTATTGCTATTAATTGGCTGTAACTTCTATGAATGTAAGACGACAAATATTATAGAACGGGGGTGGAGTGCTTTGAATGACTCCGTGTTCCATCGACTATACGATGCATATCACCAAGACGTGTTTCAGTTTTTAATCTATTTAGTAAAAAACCGTACACTTGCCGAAGATTTAGCACATGAAGTTTATGTACGAGTGTTGCGCTCATACGATCAATTTGCAGGGAATAGTAGTGAGAAAACTTGGCTATTTGCTATTGCTAAAAATGTAGCGATTGATCATTTTAGAAAGCAAGCTGTACGTCAAAAGCATTCACATGATTTCTTTGACTGGGAAACGGAACAGCTCCATTCAACCACGCCATCACCGGAAGATATGCTACAGGCCAGTGATGAATTTATGCAGGTAGAATCAGCACTTGAAAACTGCACAGGCGACCAAAAAATGGTCATTATAATGCGCTATTTTCAAGATTTATCGATTGCAGAAACAGCGCAAATACTAGATTGGACAGAAGCTAAGGTAAAAACGACCCAGCATCGAGCCATTAAATTTTTAAGGCAACAGCTACAGCCGATTAGAGAACAGGAGGCGAAACGGCAATGACACATAAGCCATTTGATGATGAACAGCTTGAACATGTCTTGAACAATGCCCCTAAGCTTTCTGACCGCCGTTCAAAAGAAGAAATATTAAATCGGTTAATGGCAGATGCTCGCTTGCAGGATAATAGTCACCTTCAAGAAGCAATACAACAACCTATAGAGAATGAAGAAGCACAACCAGAAAGTAAACCTTTAATTCAAGATGAACGATCATCACGCTTAAAGTTCCGAAAAATGCCGATTTTTACGAGTGTAGCAGCAGTTTTCGCGATAACGGTACTCGTTGGCTTCATGTTCATGAATAATGGCGCTAGCCAAAAAGATCTCGCTAGTACGCCAGAAAAGGCTAATTACGCTACGTTACAGGAAGATCGTTCTGCTAAAGAGGCAGCAACCCAGGATGAGGCACTTCAATCCAGTATTGTATCGGAGCATGAGCGTATGTTATCTTTACGGTCGTCTGTCTATGAGGAAGATGTGAAAGATGCTGTCGTTTTCCGTATTGGTTTGGCAGGACGCGATGCAGAAAGTGTTCCGATGACATATGTGATACCAAATGAGCGTGTAGCAACTGATTTTGGAACAGAAAAGCCTTCTACCTTACAGATGTATGAAAAATATGCTCCTCAAATAGATGAAGAAGCCAAAGGGTTTACGGAATATCATCCTTTTAAAGGTGAACTGAAGGAGAAGGAAGACAAGCTTGTCCACGTTTTACCAAAGGACAATGACTATGATGTTGCATCAGCTACCGTTAATGAATACAAAGGGACTTTAGAGGATACCTTCTCGGATTCTGAATATACGGAAGTTGAGATTCAAAATGAAGATGGCACACCTTATGAGTTTTCTCAAGAGGGTGAGCCAAGTCAAGCCATGTCATTAACAAACGCTAAGCATTTTAATTATTATTTATACCAAGATGGTAATGGGGCAGAATATCTGTCACCAGATTTCCGTCAAACATTTGCTAATGTTACAGAGGCACTTACACTAATGAAAAACAAAAATGATGATGTTTATGTAACAGTGGTTCCTGAAAACGTAACATATACCGTGAAAGAGGAAGCGGAAGGTGTAGTCGTAACATTCGATATTCCCTTAGATTTAGCATCGATGGAGCCAATTCGCGCTACCCAATTGATTGAAGCTATGATGTTAACTGCTGCTAGCTTTGACCAACAATTACGCTTAGATAATGTGGTCCAAGAAAGCTGGGAAGGATTCGATTTAAAAACGTATTTGCCAAAGCCTGTGGGGCCAAATAAACAATCTATGCCTTAGTCAGAATCAAAAATGGAGCATCCCTGTAACATGGAATGCTCCATTTTTATAATACATACAAATCTAATCGGATTTTTTTAAGCAGAACTATTTACTTTTTCTTAATAATTAATTATAGTAAGGTTGTAGTATAAAATAATATGATTCATCTTCGGGGCAGGGTGAAAATCCCGACCGGCGGTAATAGAGTGGTGAACCGTTAATGTTTCCATTAACTCGAATGGTTTATGCTTCGCTCTTCAGCCCGCGACCTGTGCAAATTTATTTGCATGGCTGACTTGGTGTGATTCCGAGGCCGACAGTTAAAGTCTGGATGGGAGAAGATGGAGGTACGATCGTCATTCATTGTTATGAAATAAACTATGACCGAGCGCTTTTTTTGTATGGCTTTTTAAATGGTGCTCAAAAATAGTTTAAATTGACGCTTATTCGTCATGCCTTTCTCCCTTGTGCTCTTCATGCATAAGGGTTTTTTCGTGCTAACAATTGAAAGATCGTCACCTTTCTTCTTGCGAGATTGAATCAGCAAAGAGGAGAGAGTTTTCTATGAAGAAAAATGTTAAACTCCAATCGTTTATTACGATTGGCATGCTGAGCAGTATTTCGTTTTTATTAATGCTTTTTAATTTCCCAATTCCACCATTCCCAGCATTTTTGGAAGTGGACTTTAGTGATATGCCTGCATTAATAGCAGCCATCACAATGGGGCCTGTAGCTGGTATTTTAGTAGAATTATTTAAAAATGTATTGGATTGGATTTTCTCTGGAACGCCAACAGGTGTGCCAGTAGGTCATATGGCCAACTTTGCAACAGGTATTTTATTTATTTTACCAGTAAGCTTTATTTTTAATCGCTTTAAAACAATTGCTGGTCTTGTTGGAGGTTTAGCGACTGGGACAGTTGTAATGGCAGTAGGCATGAGTATTTTAAATTACGCAGTATTTTTACCAATGTACACATACTTCTTAGGTATGGAGCCTGTTGTAGGTGACTCACTTTATAAAATGATTATCGCTGGGATTTTACCATTTAACATTGTGAAAGGTATTTTATTAACGGCTATTATGGCATTTTTATTTACAACAATGCGCAAATGGATCGACCGCCAGCGTTCTATCTATATAACAAAATAATTTTTACTAACCTCGGGTCAATATACCTGAGGTTTTTTTGTTGGAAGGAACGATGGATAGGAAAAGGTGTGAAGAATAGAAAGGCAAAACTAACGGATAAATATAGAAAAAAGTAATAGAGTAAAATAGCTAAATAGTACTTTATGATTATAACCTAGTCGAAAGCTACATTTTCATGTAAAATAGAGAAGAGTTTAGAATGTTTGAGGAGTTTGAAGAGATGAGTGGAAAAAAAGGACAATGGTCTAGTAAATTAGGTTTTATTTTAGCATCAGCTGGTGCAGCGATCGGACTAGGGGCAATTTGGAAACTTCCCTATGTAACAGGACAAAGTGGTGGGGGAGCATTTTTCCTTATCTTTGTGTTATTTACCTTGTTAATAGGGCTACCGATGTTATTATCCGAGTATGTTTTAGGACGTGGTACACAATCCGAGGCTGTAACAGCGTATAAAAAAATTGCTCCAACTAAGCCAGGCTGGGCTTGGATTGGTCGAATGGGCGTGCTAGGTTGTTTTTTATTATTAACTTTTTATAGCGTAGTTGGAGGTTGGATCTTTATTTATAGTGGGCTAGGTGTAGCTGGCGCGGTAATTGATCCGGCAGTAGATCCAACTGAATTATTTGGAAAAATTATAGGCACACCTTGGATTACGCTAGTTGGTCTAGTGTTGTTTACATTGGTCAACGTACTTGTGATTTCATTAGGTGTACAAAATGGGATTGAAAAGGCCAATAAATGGATGATGCCGTTACTTTTCATAATGTTCATTGTCCTTGTTGTGCGTGCTGTTACATTAGATGGGGCAATGGAAGGGGTAAAATTCTTCTTATGGCCTGATTTCTCGAATATTACGGGTAAGGCATTATTAGAAGCCCTAGGGCAATCGTTCTTTGGGTTAGCAGTAGGCTTTTCTTGTCTAGTTACATATAGCTCTTATCTAAAAAAAGATGTCAGTCTGCCGAATTCAGCAGGTTCTGTAGTGTTGTTAACCGTGCTTGTTTCATTTTTAGCAGGATTAGCAATTTTCCCTGTGGTGTTCGCCTTTGATTTAGAGCCAGCAGCAGGTCCGGGTTTGCTATTTATGGTGCTACCAACAGCTTTTAGTCAAATGCCATTCGGTGAAGTGTTTTTAGCTATGTTTTTATTGCTATTTTTATTTGCTACATTAACGTCATCATTTAGTTTATATGAGATTATTGTCGCAGCATTTATGGAGAATAGTCAGAAATCCCGTCCAATGTGGACACTTTTACTTGGTATAGTCGTATTTATTGCAGCTATTCCAGCTGCACTTTCTTCGAGTGTTTTGTCGGATATAATGATTTTTGAGAAAAGTATTTTTGATGCAACTGATTTTTTAGTGTCAAATATCATGCTTCCACTAGGGAATTTATTCATTGCTATTTTTATTGCCTATGTAGTAGATAAAGAATTTGTGAAGAGAGAATTGCTAACGGGTAGTCAAATGGGACAAGGCTATTATTCGACATATCGTATGTTAATGTTAGTTGTTGTACCGATTATCATTCTAGTTGTGTTTGTTAATATGCTACTGCAGTATTAAAGAAAAGGTGTATTCCTATTAGACGGAATACACCTTTTTATTAGAATAACAAAAATTAATAGTCGTTAAGCGATAGCTCACCTAGCCAATCTTCTTTAATAATCTTCCTTGCTTGTTCTTCACTTTCGGCAATAGGGAATACTTTATCAACCTGTGAAATAGCGAATAAGTTGCGAATGAAATCATCGACGACAATAATGGCGATTTTCTTATCTTTTACAGACACCTTCTTAGCGAAATTAACGATCATACCGAATCCAGTACTATCAATATTTGTTACCCTTTGCATATCGATAATGTATCCGTGTTTTGTGTCTAAGCTAAGTGTTTGAAGCTCTGACTTTATTTCTTCAATCATCCCGTATTCTAAATCGCCTGTAAACGCAATCACAATATAATCAGCCTTTGTGTCAATATTCATTGCAATTTTCTTCTGATTCATCCTATAGCGCCTCCATTTTTCTTTTCTTGTTTGGGGATTTATTCAAACTTAAATTTATTCACTTCATTTTGTAATTTATCAGCAATTGATGATAACTCATCTGAGCTTTGTGTAATTTCTGCAACAGTCGCATATTGCTCTTCTGAGGTTGCGGCAATCTCTTCTGTAGCTGCTGCAGCATCCTCGATGATGCGAGAAATATCTTGGATAGCCTGTTGCACACCTAAGGAGTTGTCGTTAACATGTGTAAATGCCACTTTCATTTGTTCGACACCTTCTTCAGTTTCGACAACTTTCTCCACAATTTCTTTTAAGGCACTTCCGCCTTTATTGATGATTGTTACTTGCTCCTCGACAGCTAGTAAATTACTTTCCATTGTCCGTACGGTCACAGATGTTTCCGCTTGGATATCATTAATAAGATTAGTAATTTGTCCAGCTGCTAAACTTGACTGTTCAGCTAACTGACGAACCTCTGATGCAACGACAGCAAAACCTTTTCCTTGATCTCCTGCTCGTGCTGCCTCGATGGCCGCATTGAGTGCTAACAGATTCGTTTGTTCTGCGATGCCAGTGATAACGGTAATAATACCACCAATTTCTTCAGAGCGCTTGCCTAATTTTTGGATAGAATCAGTTGCATAAGACACTGTTTTCGTAACATCACTTAGATGCATAATCGCTTCATTGATGGCTTCTTCTCCTTTACGCGCGATATGTGTGGATTCGATAGCGCTGTTTAAAGTGATTTCGGCCTTTTGTAAGCTCTTTGATACTTCTTCAATCGTTTTTTTCATCATTGAAACTATTCGCTCAGCCTGATCAGATTGAGTGGTAGTACCAACGGCGATTTCATTCATTGTTAGTGCGATCTGATTAGATGCTTCACTTGTTTGATGTGATGATTCTGCCAAAGTGTGTGACGACTTTGCAATTTGATGTGCACTACCAGCCACAATCTTTATCGTCTCTGTTAAATGATTTTTCATACTACTAAATGCGCGAGCTAATTCAGCGATTTCATCTTTGCCTTTAGGGTTTAACAGTTTAACATTTAAATTTAGTTCTGCTAGTTCCTTGGCATTGGTACTTAGAATGTTAATAGGATTAACAATTTGCTTTTGTAAGAACCAACTAATTCCTCCGATCATTACAATGGCGATTACTAAGGAAATAGCTACATTCTCCAGTGCTGATTTTGTGGCAATGCTTATATAAGGAGCGGTAGGGACAGCGGTTGCCCATACACCGATAACCTCGCCTTGACTATTTACAATCGGATCATAGGCTGCTTGATGCAAGCTTCCTAAGACATTTGCAGAACCGATAAAGCGCTTTTTTTCTCCTAGCACAACAGTAGCAACCTCGTCGGAAACCTTGGTATTTAAAGCGCGTTGACCATTATCCACTATATTGGTACTTATACGCGTATCGTTTTGAAAGATGGAGACAGCATTCCCGTTTGTGAGTTCTCCAACTTTATCAGCTACCTCAAAGTTTTCTACCATATTGATATCGCCCTTATAGAGTTGGTTGTTTTTAATGGACCATTCTCCAGGATATTTAGCGTCTAAATATTCATAGCTTAACTGTATATCTGATAAAAGCTTTGTATCAGCACTTTCTAATAGATTGTTCTTGGCAACAAAAAAATTGACTCCTGCTAAAAGGGAAGTAAGTAAAATAATACACCCAAATATAAGCAGATTCATTTTCTTTCGTATAGATAACTTCATTAAAACGCCCCCAATTTTACGTTTACTTTATAGATGAATCTTTTTGGAAATACCAACTAAAAATTTTGTTTTAGAAATATTTTCGAACCAAATATGGTCGACCATATTTTTGACAAAAAATAAACCGCGTCCACGATCAGCATAATCAAGTTTGTCTAAATCGAATTGAAGAACTTTGTCCCAGTCCTTTTGGTCAATGCCTTTTGCTTCGTCAGTGACTGTTATTTTTATTTCTTCGTTTGATTGGGCTACATGTATTTGAATCTCCTTTTGAACGGGTGTATTAATTTTTCCCATAGCCTCTACGGCATTGATGACTAGTTCATGAACAACAAATCTTAATTCTCGTTTATAAGGTAGATTATATAAATCTGTATAATTCTCCATAACTTGATCAATAAAGGCTATAGCTTGTGTATCAGGATTTACATTGAGTGTGAATTCCATCTTCAATCACCTACCCTTTAATGTAATTGTTATTGAAACGACTGTGATGTCATCGCTGTAATCATTATCAAATAAATTGTACTTTTGAGAAAACTTTTGTAGTGCATAGCTGTTATCCTGTGAAGCATAAGCGTAGAAAAAGTCCATATCAATTGAGTTTTGCTCGTTCAATGTTAATAGTCCATCCGTATAAAGAATAATACGATGCCAGCCTGATAAAGGTATTGTTTTTTTATTTATTTGAATAGTAGGGAATAGTCCGAGGATAGGCGTATTCGCTGGGAGGAAGACTGTTTCTCCATATTTTCCAAATAAAAAACCAGAAGGATGAGCCGCATTCACATAGTGCAAAGTTCCGTTTTTTGTATCTAGAAGTATGTAGATTGCTGTCATTAAAAAACGGTCCATATCTTCATCAGAAAATAGCTCGTATATTTGGCGGTTAAGTTCTTGGATTACTGCTACTGGATCAATTAACTTAGTAATCATTCCTTTTAGTAATGATCTGATAGACATAGTAACGAGTGATGCAGCTATGCCATGCCCCATTGCATCGTACAGAAGAATGGCGGTTAAATGGTCATTAATCTTAAACCAACAGTACATGTCACCTCCTAGTGTATTGGATGTTACATAAAGACCATCAACCTGAAGTTGCTCAAGATTTAATGGAGGAGATAGTGCGTTCTTTTGGAATTTTTTTGCAACAAACAAATCTTTTTGAATCATACTTTCTTGCTGCTTTCGAAGCTTAGCTTCCCTCTGATATTTTAAGGCTACTTGAATTCGAGTCTTAAAATGAGTAAAATCAAACGGCTTTAAAATAAAGTCGAAAATTCCTGCTTCAAAAACCCTATCGATTGTTATGTTTTTTTCGTAGGTAGTAGATAGTAGGATAGGGACATCTATCCAATTTTTAAGTACATGAATGTGCTGACAAATTTCCTCGCAATTGCTGAGTGTCATTTTAGTGTCAAGTACGATTAATTCCAGTTCATCTTTCAAAGATGAATCTACTAAATAGTTCATTGCTGCTTCCGTTGTTGAAAAGCAATGAATATTTGGGATGCTTATACGATGAAAATACTTTTGCAGACGTAGCACATCATTACTTACGCTGCCAATAATTAATACTGACATGCCTACTAAATTCACCGCCTTATGTATCTATAACTAAATATTTCCTGGAAGCCAACATAATGATTTCTAACCATAATTATATACTCCGTATTTACTTATAATATGAATAAAATAAAATTCTAATTTGCTATAAATTTACCAATAAATATCGCATTATACAAGGCTTTTGTGATATAAAGTAAAACTTAATCAATAGGATTTTTGACATCTTGGTTCTTGGATCGTGTTCACGCGTTATCTTTTTAACGATGTTCTTGATATATCTACATTTGATACATGTGGAAGAAATGAATCCCTCCTCTCTAGTCATGATACTAGACTGTTTGTTTTTAGAGGGACGGAGAATTTTGTAAGACTAAAGGCCTTTTGTAAAAAGTAGTAATTTTGCCCTTATTTAAAGATGAAAGATCGCTATTTGAGATGGAATGTGGTTAGAAAAATTAATCTAAAATAGGGATTAATATATTCGATAAAATGTATGTTATAAAACCTTACATAAATATTGCTTATTCTAAAAATTTAATGTATTTTAAGATCAGTTATAAAAATACGTGTTAATTAAAATTACATTGGAGTGGTGAAGAATGAAACATTATACCAAAGAAGATATTATACGCCGAGTGAAGGAAGAAAATGTGAAATTTATTCGCCTACAATTTACGGATATTTTAGGGACAATCAAAAATGTGGAAGTTCCTGTCAGCCAATTAGAAAAAGCGCTAGATAATAAAGTTATGTTTGACGGCTCTTCAATCGAAGGCTTTGTGCGTATTGAAGAATCAGATATGTATTTAAAGCCTGATATCAATACCTTCGTGATTTTTCCTTGGACTGCTGAAAAGGGGAAGGTAGCTCGCTTTATATGTGATATTGCAAGACCAGATGGCACACCGTTTGAAGGAGATCCGCGCTCCAATTTAAAACGCGTATTGAAGGAAATGGAGGAGCTGGGCTTTACGTCGTTTAATTTAGGGCCAGAGCCTGAATTTTTCCTATTCAAGTTGGATGAAAAGGGGCATCCGACACTGGAATTAAATGATAGTGGGGGCTATTTTGATTTAGCGCCAACTGATTTGGGAGAGAACTGTCGTCGTGATATTGTTTTAGAGCTAGAGGGAATGGGCTTTGAAATTGAAGCGTCTCATCATGAGGTAGCACCAGGCCAACATGAAATCGACTTTAAGTATGCGAGTGCTATTGAGGCATGTGACAATATCCAAACATTTAAACTGGTAGTAAAAACGATTGCTGCACAGCATGGTCTCCACGCAACATTTATGCCAAAGCCACTATTTGGGGTCAATGGATCAGGAATGCATTTTAATCTCTCATTATTTGAAGGTGATAAAAATGCCTTTTACGATGAACATGCAGACTTGCAATTAAGTACAACCGCACGTAGCTTTATGGCAGGAGTTATGAAGCATGTGCATGGCTTTACGGCTATCACGAATCCACTTGTCAATTCCTATAAACGATTAGTACCTGGCTATGAAGCCCCTTGCTATGTAGCGTGGTCTGCTCAAAACCGCTCACCATTAATTCGCATTCCAGCAGCACGTGGACTATCTACACGAATTGAATTGCGTTCAGTTGATCCAGCAGCAAACCCCTATTTAGCAATGGCTGTTATTCTAGCATCTGGGCTGGATGGCATACGAAAAGATTTAACGCCACCAGCTGCGGTAGACCGTAATATTTATAAAATGACAGCAGCAGATCGGGAGTTGAACGGGATTGATAGTTTACCATCCTCATTAGAATTTGCGCTTATCGAATTAGAGATGGATGCCATTGTTCGTAATGCATTGGGTGACCATATTTATGATAAATTTACAGCTGCCAAAGAAATTGAATGGAATAAATATCGCACACGTGTCCATAACTGGGAGCGTGAGGAATATTTAACGATGTACTAAAGGTGTTGGGGCTTTTTAAAGTGTACCCTTTGTAAAGGACATTTTGAAAAAGGTTAGGCAACTTCTTGAAGCTGCAGTCTGTATTTTACAGGCGGCAGCTTTTTTAAATTCCACTGACCTCGATAATGGTTATAATAGATCATATAGCTTTTCACTTCTTTTTTTACATCTTCTAATGTCTCACAATCTTTTATATTCGTCTCATCTTTAAAATGCCCAAAGAATGATTCTTGAGGTGCGTTGTCCCAACAGTTTCCTCGGCGTGACATCGATTGACCTAAGCCCATTTGTTTCACGAGTTTTTGGAACGCTGGATTGGTATAATGAAAACCTTGGTCTGAATGGATGAGGGCGTCCTGAGCTAGATGCTTTAGCTTTTTCAATTTTTTCAAAGTGTGGAGCACAATTTCCATTGTGATGCTAGCTGCTACTTCATACGCCAAAATCTCATTCGTCTCAGCGTCTTTAATCGTTGATAAATAAGCACGTTTACCATTTTTATATGTCAAATACGTGATATCTGTTAAGAGGACTTTACCAGCCACGCCTTGTTTAAATTGGCGTTCGAGCATATGTGGACACGTACGATGTTCTTGTGTGGCTTTGGCTAGACGACGGTAAGGATTCGCTTTACGAATTGGACAGATAACCCCGAACTTCTTCATAATGCGGCGAATTCGCTTCAGATTATAGGTAATACCATATTGATGGTGAAGCGTCATTTTGATTTGACGTGCTCCTTTGTGACGTCGTCGGAATCGATACGCTTTTAAAATCACTTCCTTTACGACTTCATCTGCTTGGTGTTTCATCGCTCTTTTTTGAAGAGATTCTTCCTTAAAATAGTTATAATAGCCTGAGCGTGATACCTCCAACACTTCACAAAGATAGCGTACCATTCGCTTCAATCCATACGTTTCAATCGTTTGACCAATCAGTTCAAATTTCAGTTCTGGTGCGAGTTTTATTTCTTTTTCAACATCTGCCTTTCGAGTAAATCGACCTTTTTTAATAGTTCGTTTTCCGCTTCTAGTAAACGCATTTTTGCTTCAAGTCGTGCATACTTTTCCTCTATACTTAATTCTCGCTCGATAGGACGTCCTGTACTGTGTTTTCGAGAATCTTCTAAACCGGTGATTCATCGTTTTTTATAAGCTGTTCTCCACCTAGTACCTGCTCTGTGAATACGTGTTATACCAATCGCTTCCACGTCAAATCCCGCTTCTTCAAAAATTTCTCTTGGTAATTTTCCTGTTTCAGATTGTGCAATAAATAAGCGTTTAAACTCATCCGTATACGTAATCGCTTTATCGCTCACAGCTTTTACATAAGGATTCTTTTTTAATTCATTTTGTTGGTGGGGTGTTAAAAAGTTCTTAGTCATAGTAGTGGCTCCGAATCTTGTTTTTTTCAATTATAAACAAAAATGCCCTATAAGATGACCTTTTTCAAGTGTCTATCTTATAGGGTACAGTTTATTTTTAGCTCCAACTTTTTTATGTGACATGTACTTCTTTTTGCTCTATCATAAGATTAAAGGAGTGTGGACAATGACACAGATAACTCAAGTTGTGACAATACAAAACAATGATATTGTGCAATTTGAACTTGATATTAACCGAGCTTTAGTAGATTTAAAAAGCTTTTTCATACTTGATATCAAATACAATACGCTCTTTATTGGAGAGCAGACGGTCATCCATTCCGCTTTAATTATTTATCAGCAAAACAATTACACCATTTAACAAGAGGGGTCATGTCGATGAGACGTGACTTTTTTTAATAAAAAATATACTCGATTGTTTGGAAAGGTTAATGGCAATCGGGTTTCCTCCTCCCTTTGATTTCCATGCAATGTCATAAATTAATTCATCTGGATCTTGGATTATTTCCCCCCAACAAGGACAGTTTCAAAGTCATGAACATCCACAACTTCATAATTTCTTTAATAATCTTTATGAGATAGCCTGTTTCTTTATAAATCCTCCCGAATGTAGCGTGCCTCAAAGTGTCTACTGCCTCTTACCACCTGATGGATCAGCCCACGTTTTTTTTTCCTCCAAAACAATTAATAATTGATTGTCTTTCGTTCAAGCAAATAGTAGCAGATCTTTCCATTTTACCAAGAAAAAACCTCCATTTCATTTCTGTTTATACTAAACTTAACTATAAAATATGCATTCTATAGCCTACAATATTTTTTATGTTGGTTAAGCAAAGGAGAGATACTAACAATACGGTTAGATCTTAACCTGTCCGAAGTTAGCATAAAAAGACAGGTTATATAGCAAGATCTATTTTAAGATGGAATCAAGGAGTGAGAGCAATGAGTTGGATTGAGTCGATACAAAAGGCCATTAATTATATGGAGGAACATTTATTAGAAGATATTACGATTGAACAGATTGCGCAGGAGGTTAATTCATCTGTCTTTCATTTTCAACGAACATTTGCCATTTTGACAGATATGTCTATTGCAGATTATCTGCGGCGAAGAAGATTAACATTAGCTGCACAAGAATTGCTGGGTACTGAACAAAAAATAATCGATCTCGCCTACAAATACGGCTATGAAACTCCTGAAGCCTTTACTAAAGCGTTTCGAAAACAGCACCATGTTACGCCTAGTGAAGCAAGAAAGAAGCAAGGACCATTACAATCATATAATCGCCTGGTCATACAGGTAAGCTTGAAGGGAGCAGAACCAATGAAATATAAAATTATTGAAAAAGACAAGTTTCAAATTGTGGGTGTAAAAAGAACATACAACTGTCAAAATGGGGAGAACACAACGGAAATACCTCTATTTTGGCAAGAGGTAAACCAAAGTGGCTTTGATCACCAGCTATACCAATTAAATAATGGCACGGTTAATGGCGTATTAGGTGTTTGTGTACCAAATACTGAACAGGGAAAAAAGGGCTTCATTGATTATTGGATTGCTACTGATCATGTAGGAGAAGTAGGAGAAGATCTCTTAACAATGGAAGTACCTGCATCCAAATGGGTTATCTTTGAAGTACATGGACCTATGCCTGATGCAATGCAAAATACGTGGAAACAAATTTATTCAGAGTGGTTTCCATCCAACCCATATGAACCAGCAGGAACAGCGGAGTTGGAGGTTTATCCTGAAGAGGATGCTTATAGCCCTGATTCGTATTCAGAAATTTGGATTCCAATTAAATAACAAGAAAGCCAAGGATGCTATACTAGTGCATCCTTGGCTTTTATTATTCTACTGAAAAATTTACCCTTTTTTTAGTTTTGTTAAAGATGTAAAATATATATATGTTTGGAATAAACGGTTTAACGACGTTTATTAATCGGTACATATTTTCATGAGGGGGTTAAGAAATGATGAGAGGTACGATTCAAAACAAACGTGTGGAAATTTCACAAGAGGACGCACAGCAATACTTAAAGTTGGGAAAAGTGGCGCATGTTGCAACAGTTGATGAGGAAGGTTTTCCTTATGTTATTCCGTTTGTCTATGTATATGAAGGGGAGGACAAACTATACTTGCATATTGGTAATCTTCGAGAAAGTCACTTTTGGTCAAATATCAAACATAATCCTAAAATTTGTATAGAAGTTTGCGAAATGGGTGATCTACATCCAGGCAAAAAATATGCCTGTCAATCCGCACTAGTTTATCAAAGTGTGGTGCTGTTTGGGCATATTGTAAGGATTGAAGAGGAATCTAAAAAAGAATGGTTCTTTGATGCGTTACTGGAGAAGTATGGCAATCCTGAATGGACATTTGAAAGAGAAGGCTATCCGATTATGCCAAAAATTGAACTATTTGAAGTACAAATAGAAAAGCTGACAGGGAAAATTAATCACGGCATGCATCATTAATCAAAAAGGCTAAGTATTGGTTGAATTCTACCATGCTTAGCCTTTTCTTATTACGATTTTGTTAAAGTGTAAAGTTGTAGAGTATCTTCAGTATTGTGCTTCTCTTGATAAATGAAATTCAATTTTTTTAAAACCTTGATTGAATTGATATTGGCAGCGTCAACTTCCGCCACAATTTTTTCCATTTTTAAGTGCTTAAAGGCATAATCAATTAAAGCAGTTATAGCTTCTGTTGCATAGCCTTTTCCCCAATATTCCTTGCCCAAATCATAGCCAATCTCTGTCAGAGCATTGTCATAATCAAGCATATTAAAGCCACATGAGCCAATGATATGATTGGATGCCTTGTCAAAAATAGAGAAGCGGATTGCCTTGTGTTGCTTAGCTAATTGTTCTAGAAGTTCAATCATTTCCAAGGCCTGCTCTTCTTGTGTAAACTGAGTAATGTTCATATACTTGGTTACATCGGGATCAGACCAAATAGCTAATAAACTTTTAGCATCAGCTTTACCCATTTTTCGTAACCGTAATCTTTCCGTGTCGATATTTTCAATCAATACTTTTACCTCCAAAATTATGATGATGTTGGATGAAAAATATTGCTATCTGCACATAATTCAGTCCCTTCATATAATTTAAGTTTATTATAATAGAAATGATACATACTGCAAAATACTGGAGGAAATAGCATGATAAAAGTCTCGGAAGAGCAATATCCTATTATTAAACAATTTATTTCAAGAGCCCCGACATTTGTTTATAGTATACTAGATCGAATGATAGAAGGAGCTGTCTATTCCGATACAGCTGCTTTTCGAACATTATTATTCCACACGAAATCAGGGATATACTATGTATATGGCGATGAAAGTAAGACTTCGATTGATCATCAGCTTACCTATGGCTTTCAACAGGCTATAGAACAACAGAAACGGTTTACCTTATTTTCTTATTCGGAACAGTGGAATACTAAAATCGAACAATTGTTAAATAATCAGCTGAGAAAGCTAGAACGCTATACATTTACATTTGATGAGAATATTTATAATCATCGAGAGAAGCGTGGGGAAGGTGATTACGAAGTCAAATCTATTACTGAACCCCTGATTAAAAATTCACTGGAATTTGATCAGATATATTATGAGGAATATTGGGATTCTACCTCTAATTTCCTCAAAAATGGCTTTGGCTTTTGTTTCGTACATAAAGAACAAATCATTAGCGAAGCCGTCTCTATATTTAAATCAAATGAGTATGCAGAAATTGATATTATGACAGATTCAAATTTTAGAGGACAAGGATTAGCAAGTAACATTGCAGAAACATTTATAGACCATTGTCTTGTCAACCAGCTAAAGCCTTGTTGGGATTGTGATATTTCGAATACAGGATCCATTCACCTAGGCACAAAACTTGGTTTTAAGAGTCCACAAAAATATGCTATCTATACGAAAAGCTAGCCCACGCGGTTATTAAAAACATCGTGAGCTTTATCTGCTTTTAAAAGAAACGATTGCGTAATTCAAAAACTCGATAGAACAGTCTAGCGTCTCTAGCCATTTTATTTGGAGCGTTCATATGGGGACGGAGGCATTGTTGAAACAATTCATCACAGTATTTTGTGCTACCGTGGCGTTCATAGCATTCATCATGCAGTTTACAGCAAGCATCCACTGCATTTGTAGGGGTGCCTGATCCTGAGCAGCCAGGGCCACAGTATCGGTAGCCAGGATAACAAAAACCGAGCTTGCGATTTCTATTCATCTCCTAAACCTCTCTTTTCGATATTTTTACTATAAAATATGTAATATTTCATCGTAGAAGAGGATAAAAAACTATAAGACTATTCTTTTTGATTTGTAAGGTTCCTGTAAGCTTAAAAATAATTAGTTGTAAGGATGGGGAGTTATGCTAGCTATAGCATAAAAGATAAGGAGTTTTTCAGCATGAAGCCATCCGTTACACAAAAAGAACGAATCATTTCCTTGGATATTATACGAGGATTAGCGTTATTTGGTATTTTATTTATTAATGTAGGTGCCTATCAGCTCATAATAGAGGGTGCACCAATGCCTGATATGAGTGGAATCAATGGGGTTATTGATTCACTTATTAATATTTTTATAGAAAAGAAATTTTTCTCAATCTTTTCATTCCTATTTGGGGTTGGTTTTTATATTTTTGCTACACGTGCAGAAGCGCGAGGCGATAGACCGAGAATGCGCTTTGCAAGACGCTTAGTTGCTTTATTGGTTATAGGTATTATTCATATTTTTATTTTTTGGGGCTCTATTCTAGCCATTTACGCAGTGATTGGTTTTTTATTGCTACCATTTTACTCTGCGAAGGTTTCAACCATTTCTAAATGGTTGTTTACGATTATCACACTGCATATTCTGACATTATTAGGACAAATGTATATGCCGTCTAATGCGGTTTCTTCAGCTATATTTGGCTTTTTAGGCAATGATGCCGTAGCCATATTTATTATGTTTTTAAGTGGATTTTTAGTAGCAAAAGCTGATTGGATTGGGCACATGGGAGCGCATAGTCAAAAAATAAAATGGTTGCTTTATAGTACTTTCCCGTTCTTTATTGGATTCTCATTATGGATTTGGTTTGCCTCACAAGCAGATGACCAACAGCTTCAATCTATCATTGGCTTAGGGGTTGTTCCGACAACCTATTTTTACCTAAGTTGTTTGTTTATTCTATTAGAACATAAAACAATAGCGAAGCTACTTCAGCCAATTGGACGTGTGGGGCAAATGGCCTTTACAAATTATTTGGCGCAAAGCTTTATTGGAACAGCCTTCATTTCATTAATGGGGCTAGAAGTAGTTTCACCATCAGATATTGTAGTGATAGCGAGTATTACGTTTCTCATTCAAATAATTTTTAGCGTGATTTGGTTTAAGTTCTTTACAATAGGACCATTTGAAAAATTATGGCGATATATGACTTATGGAAAAAAAGTTGTGTCAAAACAATCATAAAACACTGTAAATCCCAAACAATCCTACTGTTTGGGATTTTTTCTGCTAAAATAAATTGTATGTTTTTGTAAAAAATGAAACCTAAAATAGGAGATAATCGTAAACTAGGTACCAGAAATAAAGGAGCGTTTATAATATGGCAAAGCAAATAAAAAAATATATGGCTGTGACAACGGCATCTTTAATGGCTGTACAGCTAGCAGCATGTGGAAATAGTGAAACTCAGACAACAGAAGAATACCCTTTAGCTACTTCTAATCATGTAACTGAAGATCAAAATCAAGCAATTACAAGTGATGAAATAGAAAGTGTTTACAATAGTGAAATAGCTGATGCCTGTGATGAATGGCAAGAAGGTGATGATGGTTCCTTTGAATGTATCGATGAAAATTCACCTTACTATGCACAGCATTTCTTTAATGGTTTGATGTATGCAACGGCTGGAGCTATGATAGGAAGTGCGATATATAAAAGTCGCAATTTAAAAAATGGTACAGATCGACATGAGCAAAGCAATGGTGGCGGCTCAGCAGTGCCACGATCGTCAACAAACGCTAAGGATGAAAGTAAACCAACAAATGGTATAACAAACAGTACGCAAAATAAGGCTAGTTCAACTTCAGGTAGCTCAACTCCAAGTGGTTCAAATTCTTATTCGAGTGGACAACGCTCCTATTCGACGGATAGTTCATCTAAGAGTTCCAATTCCTACTCCAATAGCTCTTCCTCAAGCACAGGGAAATCGGGCTTTGGTTCTGGTGGGGCATCTCGTGGCGGCTCGTCCTCCTCGTAAGGTTTGGATAGGGAGTGAAGAACAAGATGAATCACATACAGCAACGACAAGCATTTTACTCAAAATTCCCTGACTTCTTTCCTGACTTTGAGGATTTAGAGTATGCATTATATGATGTTTTAGAATTGCCAAAGCAACAAATTGATCAACTTCATTATGCAACACAAATACTTTGGCGCATCTTTTTAAAAGTCGGGAAACAATTTAAACATTTATCGGTCGATCAGCTCTTAGCCTTAGGTATTCGACCGGAAATGATCCCATATATTCAGTTAGATTATTTACAGCAGCAATCAATTCTGGCACGCTTTGATTTTATTTGTACAGAGGAGGGCTACATTAAATGTTTAGAGCTAAATGGAGAAACACCTTTTCTTGTACAAGAAACCTTCAAGATGAATGACGCATTATGTCAGCATTTTGGCTATAAAAATCCTAATGATGTAACAGCCTTACAAAAAGCATTGTCGGGCGCCCTTTTTGCTGCCATCCAATACTTACATAATGTCAAAAAGCCAAAGATTGTCATCACAGGAAAAACAGCGAAAGAGGACTACGAAGAGTATTGCCAGGTACAGTTTATCAAGTCCTGTATTCCTTTTGCCATTGAGTATGTGCCCATTCAAGAACTTATCATCTTTTCTAGTGACACGTCTGAGGTAGCACAAGGTCTTTATACACCTACAATGGAGAAAATTGATATTTTATTTAGACCCGCACACCCTGTAGAGTTTTTAATAGATGATGTGGCAGCGGATGGTGATCGCATTGGATTGCATCTTTTAGAGCTTGTCAAAAAACGACAGCTGGCAATTATTAATCCACCTGCTGCCTATGTATTACAATCGAAAATCTTATTATGGTTAATATGGGAGCGGAGAAATGATCCATTGCTCTTTACTTCCGAGGAACGAGCAGCTATTTTGCAATATATGCTTCCTACATACCTTACAGCAGAACCATTTATTCGAGATGATGTACCTTATGTCAAGAAGCCTGTTTATTCACGTGAGGGAAATACAGTAGAAATTTACGCAGGAAGTGGGCGGAGAGTAAATGCTTCCACATCCAAGCACTATGTTGATAATTTGTTTATTTATCAACAATATGTGGAGATGCCTAGCATAACAGTGCAGTTAAAAGAAGGATATCACGCTAAGAAGTGGCTAATTGGCTCATTTGTTGCTGATAATCGAGCATGTGGTTTAAGTTGTCGGGTAGGCAATCAAATTACAGAATGGGATTCACATTGGTTAGCCGTTGGTTACAAGGAATAGCAAATCTATCGTGCTGAAAAACAAAACCACCCATAAAATTTTTTTAGAAGGTGAAAATGGATTGCCGTTGCAGGCTACTTGCTTTCCTGTGGGCGAGCGCCGAACCGCTTCCTTCGCTCCGCTCCGTGCAGGGTTTCGCCTGACTCGCTATCCCACGGGAGTCAAGTAGCCTTCCACTCCAACCTACAAAAATGTTATCTTTTTAGCAAAGGTTTTCAAATAAAGTGAAGGTGTTCACTTCTTGTCACTCATCACTTCTCCACATTGAAAATAAGAGCTTATCCCCTCTCTATGAATACAGATAATGGGCGATTTTATTACTATGCTACTATTAAAAAAGTAAAGACACTTTGCAGAATGGTTGATTGGAGAGGAGCCAGCGTCACTCCTAGGAGATTTAGCGTCACTGATGAGTCCCTGGAGCAAACGTAAGTGAGAGAAGCGGCTCATTGGAACGCCCCCTGGAAAGGACGCTGGCGGAACGGAAATCAACCCTTACCTTGCCAAAAGGTATTATTTCTCCTAGCGATATTATCTTTTTTCAACAACATGAATTGGCGAGACTTTTAAAAGTCTCGCCAATCGTTTGGTCCTTATTCATTCCAGCCTTTACAGACATTAATCCATTCTTTATAGGGAGCATATGTTTCAAGTTCTGAAATGGTTACCTCAATGGCTGAATTACTACTACCGCACGCTGGAAATACTGTAGTAAAACGTTTTAAAGATTCATCTAAATAAATGGCTACGCCCTCGTTCACACCAAAAGGACATACACCTCCGACATCATGACCAATCATCGTCTCTACATCATCTTTGGATAACATCTTTGCCTTCGTACCAAATACGGCTTTATATTTTGCATTATCGATCTTAGCATCACCAGCAGCCACAATTAAGATCGCTCCATCGTTTACAAGAAAAGATAAAGATTTTGCTATGCGCTCTGGCTCGCAGCCAAGCGCCTGTGCTGCTAATTCAACTGTTGCGGAGCTTTCTTCTAATTCTTGTATTTTGTGTTCTACATGCCATTGTGCTAAATGGCGACGTACTTTTTCAATTGCCATATGTACATCCTCCTACTTATATCAATTATGCCTTAGCATAGTTGTCGAGATTTTTTGAGATTATTCGAAAAGCTTCCTTTTCTATAAAGAGCGTTTTCTATATTTGATATACCACATTCGTACAAAAAGCATTCATTAAAATCAAGACAAAATTAATTTTACCATAATTTTCAGAATATATAGTTGTGAATGCTTTAGCTTTCGGGTACCATTGGTGTAAGGAGTGTAAAATTACACTAGGGAGGTTTTGTATGCTTAAGTTTATACAAATAGTATCGATACTATTTGGTTTATCCGTTGTGACATTAATGGTTGCATTCATTATCACATTAAGTGGTGGGCTACATTTAATTAATTTGGTCTTTACTATACCCGTTTGTTTATTTGTCTGGATTGTTTGTAGCATGTTTAAATGGACCAACACAAAAAAACGAAGGGGCTTGCTATTTGGTGTCATGGGAATCGCCCTGTTGATTGCAGCCATTAAACCGATTCAACATTATTATAAAATGAGTATTCCCACTGTTGATGCGGAAATTGATGTAACAGTCTATCAGCCATTTGTCCCTGGCAATGAAATAGTGAAAAATAAAGCTTCCTTACAATTGACAGAGTCATTACCACGACTAGATGGTGCAACAGCCATGTACCCTTTATATGCGGCTTTTGTGGAGGCTACTTATCCCAAAGGTGAATATCCTCCATATAATAGTAGAGTTCAAGTAAGTCGTACACCAGAGGCCTATCAAAATTTAATAGCTGGAGATGTTGATTTGATCTTTGTGGCAGCCCCGTCCACCTCACAAGAATGGCAAGCAGAAAAGGAAGGACTTACATTTGATATGACGCCAATTGGTCGAGAGGCATTTGTCTTTTTTGTGCATCGTAAAAATAAAATCGATAATTTAACACTTGAGCAGGTCAAAAAAATATATGCTGGAGAAATAACTAATTGGCGTGAAGTAGGTGGGGAGGATGAGTCCATTCGTGCTTTCCAACGCCCAGCGGATAGTGGAAGCCAAACGACACTAGAAAAACTGATGGGCAATACGCCTATCATGGAGGCACCCACTGAAGATGTTGCATCAGGAATGGGCGGAATCATTCGTGAAGTGTCGCAATATCGAAATTATAAAAATGCCTTGGGCTTTACGTTTCGATATTATTCTACAGAGATGGTTGGTAACAAAAAGATCAAATTACTATCTATTGATGGAGTAGCACCAACAAAAGAAAATATTCAAAATGGTACATATCCTTTAATGTCTGAATTTTATGCCATCACAGCAGGAACAGAAAATCAAAATGTACAGAAACTGATTGATTGGATACTTTCTGAGGAAGGGCAGGCAATGGTAGAAAAGGTCGGCTATGTACCAGTGGAAAATCATTGAATAGTTTGCTATACTAAGAGTAATAATCGAATAAAAGTTTTCTAGGGTTCCGTAGCGCTTGCTAGTCTGGTCCGAGAGAAAACCACAAATTGATTTTGTGACACGGAAGGATAAAAGCCTGGGAGATACTGTTTAAAGACAGTTTCTTCAGGTTTTTTTGTTTGGCTAAAATCAAGTCATTTGGCGAATGCTGAAAAAGTAGTTGGACCATCCAATTAGTCGGCCGTGTCTTATAAAATGGAGGGATTTATGATGAATAAACAATGGATCAGCGTCATTATAGCGGCTTGCTTTGAAGTTGGCTGGGTCATTGGGTTAAAGCATGCAACAAGTGTACTAGAATGGATTGGTACAGCAATTGCCATTTTTATTAGTTTTTATTTGCTCATTAAAGCAGGTGAGCATCTACCAGTTGGGACCGTCTATGCAATCTTTGTCGGATTAGGGACAGCTGGTACTGTATGTGCGGATAGCTTGCTATTTGGAGAGCCGTGGAAATTAGCAAAAATCCTATGTATTGTTGTGTTACTTGCAGGAGTTGTAGGCTTAAAGCTAGTAACAGGAGAGCCTAAGGAACAAGAGGTGAGTGAATAATGGCATGGATGGCATTAGTTGTTGCAGGGTTATGTGAGATGTTGGGCGTATATATGATTAGTAAATATAATAAGACGAAGAGTATGAAAAATTTAGGACTGTTGATTGGTGCATTCACCTTAAGTTTTGCAGGCCTTGCCTATGCGATGGGAACATTACCAATGGGTACTGCCTATGCGATCTGGACAGGGATTGGTGCAGCTGGAGGAGCGTTGCTAGGTATGCTGTTTTTTAATGAATCTAAGGATTGGCGACGCATCGTTTGTATTGTCCTTGTATTAGGAGCAGCAATAATGTTGAAATTGCTATCATAATTAAACAGGCACTCCTGCATAAAAGGAGTGCCTGTTTTTATATTATTTTTTTACATCTTTTGTCCATTCGGCCACTTTATCTGGATTAGCATCAACCCATTCTTTTGCAGCGTCTTTTGGATCTTTACCATCCATTACTTCTAACATAACACTTTCTAAATCTTCTGCTGTCCAGTGGAAGTTATCAAGTACCGAATATACATCTGGTAAATCTTCTTTTAAGCCTTTACGTACGAATGTATTTATCGTTTCTTCTCCACCATAAACACCTTTTGGATCTTCTAAGTATTTAAGATCATATTTGGCAAATTTCCAGTGTGGTGACCAGCCTGTGACAATAATCTCTTCCTTATCTTTCAGCGCTTTGGATAATGCAGTTGTCATCGCACCAGAAGAAGAAGTAATAAAGTTCCAGTCTGCTAAATTATCATATTCTTCTAATGCTTTTTCGGTAGCAGCAGTAATGCCCGCACCTGGCTCAATACCAGTGATTGTATGATCTGCTTCATTAGATAAATCTTCAATTGAATTGACATTCATATAGCTTGGTACAACTAAACCGATTTTTGCACCAGCAAGGTTTTCACCTAGCTCATCTAAATCAGCTTTATATTTTTCATATTGTGAAGCATGTGTATGTGGTAGCCAAGCAGCAACCATTCCATCAGCCTCTCCTTTGGAGACAGCCTCCCACATGATCGCATTATCCAAAGGAGTTAATGTTACATCATAACCTAAATCTTCGAGTACCTGCCCAACAACATTCGTTGAGGCAATTTCTGTATCCCACTCAACATAGGCTAGGTTTACCTCCTTAGAATCACTGTTTTTTCCAGAACTTGAGCCTGAGTCGCCTCCACTACATGCAGCAAGCATGAAGCCTAGACCTAGAGCCATTCCTAACTTTGATAGTGTTTTCAGTTTCATCGAATCTCCCTTTCTCTTCATCATTTTGTATCAAACTGCCGACATCCATCGGAGGATGGATGGTAGCAAGAAAGATGACATTTCTATAATGCTTTCTTTTTATTGAAGCTTTGTGTTAAACGGTCAATAATGATCGCGAAAATAACTAAACCTAAACCTGCAACGAAGCCATTCCCAACTTGGGTACGTTGTAGGGCTGTTAATACTTCACGTCCTAGACCAGGAGCTCCGATCATAGAGGCAATAACTACCATAGAAAGTGACAGCATAACGGTTTGGTTAATCCCTGCCATAATGGTTGATTTAGCAAGTGGGATTTCTACTTTAAATAATTTTTGGCTAGCTGTACTACCATAGGAGTCTGCAGCTTCCACTAATTCTTTTGGTACTTGACGAATACCGAGGTTTGTCATACGTACAGTAGGGGGTAAAGCAAAGATAACGGATGCAAAGACTCCAGGTACGATACCAATGCCAAAAAAGGCGACAGCCGGAATTAAATAGACAAAGCCAGGCATTGTTTGCATGAAATCTAGTATTGGTTTAATAATGTTTTCAGCTACCGTTGATTTTGACATTAAGATACCTAGTGGAATACCGATGATGATGGATATAATACTGGAAAAGATCACAAGCGTGGTTGTTTCCATAAGATGAGTCCATAATCCTTGGTTATAAATAAACAACAAGCCTATTAATGAGAATGCAGCAAGCCCTAACTTTTTGCCTGAAACGAAGAAGGCAAATATCACGACAAGAAGTATAAGAATAATGGCTGGGATACTAATTAATAAATCAGTGACCTGATTCATGAGTAGTTTTCCGAATTGCTGAATAGAGTTAAAGAACGCTGAAAAATTACTCGTCAACCAGTCCATAGCTGATTCTACCCACGGAGCTAGTGGTAATGTTGGAATATTATCTAAAAAGTTATTCATGTGCTTCGGCCTCCTCATCGCTAGTTGACAGTGCTTGGATGACAACGCCCCTAATTAGTACACCAAGCAAGCGACCATCTTTCACAACGGCAATAGGAGTAGGAGAATTATAAATCATCCCTAAAATATCCTGTAGTAGCATATCTGGTGGAACGGTTAACACTTCTGATTGCACAATAGAATGGACGGTTTGCTCTTGTTTCTTTGCTGCAGCCAGTGCATCGTCAGCAGTAATATAGCCTTTTAAATGTCTATTTTTATCAACAGCCATTAATAAACTAACAGCCTCTTGACGCATCCGCTTTAGTGCCACTTTAGGGCCATCTAGGTCTGTATTGACATAAACGGGCCGTACCATGACATTTTCAGCTGTCAATACTTTAGAACGATCCACATCTTCCACGAATGTTTTAACATAATCATTTGCTGGGTTGGTTAATATTTCTTCTCCCGTACCAATCTGAATGATAGAGCCATCCTTCATAATGGCAATGCGATCCCCGATGCGTAATGCTTCATTTAAATCATGTGTGATAAATAAAATTGTTTTTTTCAATGTTTGTTGTAGATCGAGTAGCTCATCTTGCATTTCCTTGCGAATCAATGGATCAAGGGCTGAAAATGCTTCATCCATTAGTAATATTTCAGGATCATTAGCAAGGGCTCGTGCTAAACCAACACGCTGTTGCATACCACCTGATAACTGATTTGGATACTGGTCTTTATAAGCGAGTAATCCGGCATTTTCTAAAGCCTGTTCAGCTTTTGCTTGCCGTTCTTCTTTTGGAATACCTCGAATTTCAAGGCCATATTCGGTATTTTGAAGTAATGTACGATGGGGGAATAAACCGAAGTTTTGGAAAACCATGCTCATTTTGTTTCTTCTTACAGACCGTAGACTTTCTTTTCCCATGGTAGAAATATTTTCTCCATCGATATATATATTTCCGCTCGTTGGTTCAATTAGGCGGTTTAAAAGCCGTATAAGCGTGGATTTGCCACTTCCTGACAATCCCATAATAACGAAGATTTCTCCTTCGTTGACAGTAAAGCTTGCATCGTATACACCAACAGTTGCACCTGTTTCTTTTAAGATATCAGTCTTACTTTTTTGTTGCTTAACGAGTTCTAGTGCTTGGGGAATATGTTTGCCAAACACTTTTGATACGTGTTCTATTTTAATTTTTTCCATAGAAGCACTCCTTTCGTAGATTATTACTATGTGAGGATAATGATACCCAAAAATAAACAAGTAACAACCTTACTGTAGCAAAGGGTTGTTACTTTTGTCAAATCGACAAATAAGAAAAAATCCGCTTAAACGCTGTTATATCAGCGCTTAAACGGATTTTAATTTGGGTATAAAAAGCTTTGAACTCTAGCGAAACTTTCATCATTTCCAACAAAATAAATAATGTCCCCTTCTTCAAATGAGACATAAGGACCGGGGGATAGTAATAATTCATTGCCACGTCGAATACCTACGATCGTACTAGAAGTATTTTGCCAAAAATTTAAAGCTTGTACAGTTTGATGAATGCATGGACTATCAGCTGTCATTTCTAATTGATAAGGAATGAACGGATTGACTGATCGGTAATGCTCTGTGCGGCTAATTAGTTGCTTTGCCTTGTCTTGTAAATTAATCAATTCATGATGTTGCTTTTGAATACTTGTCAAAAGCTCATTTTGTATTTCATGAATCGATTGTACATCATGAAACTGTCTGACGAAATGAGCCGCTTTTTCATACGATTTTATAATTACACCACTACCTTTTGAAGCTTCAACAATTTCTAAGTCTTGCAAAACGGCAATAGCTCTTCTTGCAGTCTCAGCGGAAACATTATATTGACTGGCAAGAGAGGATCTTGCATATATTTTATCGCCAATGCTGTATTTTCTTTCAACAATCTTGGAGGCGAGATCAATGGCTATTTGTTGATATTTTGGTTGCTTTAGTTGAACATTTTTTTCTAAGTTCATGTTAAACTTCCTTTCGTCATTACAGTACCACAGCTTATTATAGACTAGCCTGCACAGAAAAAATAGCATCTCCATAAGCTAGTAGTATATGATGAAAAAGTAATAATAAAATTCTCATCTCTAATAATTATAATGAAAGAGTAATAGCTGTTGATTGACACTTTTTAGTTATTATTATAAACTAAGTTACGTTATGTAAGTGATGTGAAAATACATGTGCTCAGTTGGTGAATTTAGCCAACTGTTTCTATAGAAGGTTGGAGATTAATATGACAATTACGACTAAAGTGATGGACTTAGTGAAAGATAAAATGACATTAGTAAAGCATACAAATACAGAGAATATTTGCCTAGTTGGGCCAGTGAAATTACCTGTAAAACAAGGTGATTTTTCTGCAACTTTTCAATGGTATAACTGGCTTAAAATTGATGCGGATTTAACTAAAGAAGAAATCATTGATGGATTAGCCGCTGCCAATTTAGCATTTTTACAACAATCCTCTGTGCTTGTATATGGTGATTTTACCCATTCAGAAGGTGCTTTAATCCGAATGCATAGTATTTGTCACACAGGCGACATATTTGGCAGCCAGCGTTGTGATTGTGGATACCAGTTGCATGAATCTATGAAAATGATAGTTGAGCATGGCTGTGGAGCTATATTTTATTTAGCTGATCATGAAGGTCGTGGTATTGGACTATTCTCTAAATCTCTTGCTTATTTATTGCAAGAGGAAGGGCTCGATACAGTTGAAGCAAACCATGCACTTGGCTTTCCAGATGATACACGATCCTATGACGAAGCACTTGCGGTATTAGCTACACTGCGTACCAAACCAGTAACACTCATTACAAATAATCCGAAGAAATTGGCTGCATTACAGGCTCGTGGCATGGCTGCGGAAGGGCATGTTCCTTTATGGGGCGGTTTGACAGAGACGAATCGTTTTTATTTAGAAACGAAAGTTGAAAAATCTGGACATATGCGTGAAAAGCAATAGGTGGAGGTTGCGATGATGATGAATGTAGATGAAAAGTATATGCAACTGGCTTTGGATTTAGCAGCTAGTGCTAAAGGAAATACGAACCCTAATCCACTTGTTGGAGCTGTAATCGTGAAGAACGGTGTGATTGTAGGCACAGGTTTACACAGAAAAGCAGGGGAACCACATGCTGAAGTGCATGCTTTTCGAATGGCTGGAGAGCATGCAATGGGTGCTACATTATATGTAACATTAGAGCCTTGTTCACATTATGGTAAGACACCACCTTGTGCCAATTTAGTGAAGGAATCTGGTGTCAGTCGAGTGGTAGTTGCTATGCAAGATCCAAATCCAGCTGTAGCAGGTCGTGGCATTCAATTGCTACAAGATGCAGGAATAGTGGTCGAAGTAGGGGTTTTAGAGCAACAAGCGCGCCGTTTAAATGAGCGTTTTATTCACAATATGCTTAAGCACCGTCCTTTTGTTATTTCAAAATTCGCTATGACTTTAGATGGGAAAATTGCTACGCATACAGGACATTCAAAATGGGTAACTGGAGAGGCTGCACGTGAGGATGTTCACAATATTCGTCATGAAGTAGATGGAATTTTAGTTGGCGTGGGTACAGTCGTTGCTGATAATCCTTCTTTAACAACAAGACTAAAAGAAGGATATGGAAAAAATCCAACACGTATTATTATGGATAGTTCTCTACGTACACCTGACAATGCAAATGTCTTAAATACAGAGGATGCACCAACGATTCTTGTTTGTAGTGACGACGTAAGCCAAGAAAAGATTCATTTATTTACAGAAAAAGGTGTTACAGTTTTACCTGTACAAAAAAATGAATATGGACTACAGATTGATGAGATGCTTGAAAAACTTTATATTCACGGTATAACAGATATTTTGCTAGAAGGTGGAAGTAAAATAAATGCTTCCTTTTTACAGCAGGGTGCAATCGATAAATATGTAGTATATATAGCACCTAAAGTTTTGGGTGGAAATCTATCGTTAACGCCGTTTGCTGGCTATAATCCCTCTCTCATGGATGAGGCATGGAATGTTGAGTTTGCTTCATTTGATAAAATAGGCGAGGATTTGCGTATTATTGCTTATCCAGAGCAGGGTGAAGAAAAGTGAACTATCAAGCAGATGTCTGTATAGTAGGGGCAGGGCCTGCTGGTGCATTGTTATCCTACCTACTTGCTAAAAAAGGGCTGTCAGTGATTTTATTAGAGCAAAATGTAGCACTTGGTCAGGCATTTCGTGGCGAGCATTTAAATGAGGAGGGGGAGGCTGTTTTAAAAAGCCACCATCTTTTCGAAGCAGTCGAGGCACTCGGTATATTACGAATGGAGAAGCTCGAGTATTATGCTGGTGGCAGAGCATTTAAAACAATTCTTCCAGATGAAGCAATAGGACATTTAGGCATTCATGTACCACAGGCAAATTTATTAAAAGGAATTTTACAAAAAGCACAGCTGTTCCCTAACTTTACATGCCTGCTACATACAAAGGTTACAAAGCTGATTGCGGATGCTACAGGTCATTATAGAGGCGTTATGGCGATAAAAAGCGGAGACCCTATAAAAATCGATAGTCAGTTAATTATCGGTGCGGATGGTCGTTATTCTACTATTCGTAAGCAAGCACATATTGATGTTCAGAAACAGAAGCATGGCTTTGATTTACTGTGGGCTAAAATCCCTGCACCAGCTGATTGGGAACCATCTATAAAAATGGCACTCATCGATTATAAGCAGCTGTCATTGTTTACACAAGTTGGTGGTTATCTTCAAATAGGCTGGAATATTGAGCAAGGTAGTTTCCCTCAGCTTCGAAAACTTGCATTTACACCCTTTATCCAGCAGCTTGTGGAGGCATTTCCAGAATTAACGAAGACAGTACAGGAACAGATAACTTCCTGGCAGGATTTTGTTTTGCTTGATGTCTTTAGTAGCCATTGTAATAGTTGGGGGACAAAGGGCCTTGTCTTGCTAGGGGACGCCGTTCACACAATGACACCAACAGGCGCTTTTGGGCTGAATAGTGCACTAAAAGATGCAGATTGTCTTGCATCCTTGCTAAATAAAGATACACTAGCACAATTTAACGTACAATATTTTCAACAAATGCGTGAGCAAGCCATTGAGGAAGTATTAGCAAAACAAATTGAAAAAGAGCAGACATTTGCTTCTAACTTTATAAACAAGGCTTCGTGAAAGGACGAACAACTAGATGAAGTTTGGCTTTGATATAGATGACACATTAATTGATTTACGAGCACATGCCTTTTCGCTTTATAATAAAAAGCTTGGCAAAAATGTTTCCTTTGAAACCTTTCAAGCGATACAACGAGTAGAAATTCATGAACCATTTGGATTAACGGATGGGGAAGGTTCAGCCATGTGGAATAGCGCATTGGAAGAAATCTATTTTACGGACTGTCCATCTTTTGATGGTGCATTAAAAACCCTCCAAGCTTTAGCAGAGCAGGGACATGACATTTACTATATTACATCTCGTCAAAAACAATATTGTGCGCAAACAAAAGCTTGGATGGAAGCACAGGGCTTTCCAATAACAGACGGTCATTTTTTCTGTGGCATGCAAGATAAAGAAAAAGTAGCCATTATAAAAGAGCTTGCTTTAGATATTTATGTAGATGATAAACCAGCAGTACTTGAGACACTTCATGATGTGACAACTAAGGTAATCTTAAAGAATCAATCTTATAACCAGCATGTAAATCTTCCACGTTTATATGATTGGCAACAGTTTCAAACAATGTTAACAAAATAAAGGATTGGTGCAACGTCTAACCGTTGTACCAATCCTTTTTTGCTAAAATCGACTAAGTTTAAAGGGAGATAAATCTTGTTTACTTTTGCCTTCTACAATTAAATCTGCAAGAGCTTCCCCAACGGCACTACTAAATTTAAAACCATGACCAGAAAAACCTGCAGCAATCACAATATTCTGATGTTCAGGTAAAAAGTCGATAATGAAATCTTCATCTGGTGTCATCGAATACTTACATGTTTTTCCGTATTTAAGCGTTCCATGCTGAGGCATAAACTGATCAATGAAGTTTTGTAAGTCAACAGCATCAGACGCATCAAACGGACGTAGAGGGTCGTTTGGATTAACTATATCACCACCATCGTGTCGTCCAAGTTTTAACCCCGCTCCTTCAATACTTGGAAAACCGTAGTAGGTTGAATCGGCAAATTCAAAGCAATAGGCTGGAAAAACTTCATCACGATACAGCTGCTCATCTGCCTCAAACCATGCAAAGGTTTTCCGCGTTGGTGTAACGGGTATGCTCACGTCCACTGTTTGTAGTAGCTCTGTTGCCCATGCACCCGCCGTTACTATTAATTGCTTTGCTTTATAGCTACTATGTACAGTTTGTACCTGTACAATATCACTAGCTTGGATAGCCAATACTTTTTCATTTGTTCGGAGGCTTGCACCCGCCTCTAAGGCTAATTTTTTATAGGCTTGGATACATGCTTCAATACGAAGGACACCAGCAGTTGGTTCAAAGCAAGCAACTAAATTTTTTGGTAAGAATAACCCTGGCCATTTGTTCATCGCCTCAGCAGGTGAATAGTGTTCAAGTGCTAAATTATAGAGCGCAGCACTAGCCTTCACATTTTGAATAAAGGCACATGTTGGCGCTCCAATATTAACTACACCAGTTTGTAAAAATAAGCTTTCATTTGCTAATGACTCTAGCTCTTGCCAAAGCTCGCCAGCTCTTTTTACAAAAGGTACATAGCTAGCTCCTTCACCATAAGCAAAGCGAATGATTCTTGTATCCCCATGATGACTACCTTCTTCATGTGGTGGAGTAAAGGCATCTAGCATAAGTACATTTTTCCCTTCCTTTGCTAAATAGTAACCAGCCGCCATCCCCATGGAGCCAGCACCAACTATTATGACATCATAGTCCATTCTAATCCCTACTTTTTTGCTCTAGTATAACAGATTTTTAGAAAAGGAAACAGAAATTTTAGAAAATAAATAGACACAGCACCTGCAATCCGAATGGACTAAAGATGCTGTGTGTTGTAGATAGCTACTATTTTGAGCTTGGTAAAATTTTATTAAGGAAAATCGCTACGAGCGCAGCGGTTGCAATAGGCGAACCAAATAAATACTGCACAGTTGTAGGTAAGGAATACAGGAAATCATCAGGCAATAATGTCAATGCTAACGTTAAAATAACAGGAATCGCGATGACATACATTTCCTTTTCACCAATATGTTCATTTTTCATGACCTGTAAACCACTAATGGCAATGATGCCGCAGACGATCACAAATACACCACCGATAACAGCTGAAGGAATTGCTGAGATGAGTGCTGCTAGTTTACCAGAGAAGCCGAAAACGATAAACCAAATACCTGCAGCTATAAAGACACGACGGCTCGCAATCCCAGTAATAGAGATAACACCCGCATTTGTTGAGTAACCAGTAACAGGAGTGGAACCAAATAAAGAAGCAATAAAGCAGCCAATTCCTTCACCAATAACACCACGATTAATTTGTTTATTTGTCAAAGGTTGGTCGATGACATTGCTAATAGCAAACCATGTTCCTGTTGTTTCTGCCATTAAGACAATATATATAATGACCATTGTGATAATAGCAGAAAAATTAAAGCTAAAACTAAAATCTGCAAATGGAATTTGTGGCATGCTAAACCATTTGGCTTGCGATACAGGAGATAAATCTAAAACACCCATGATATTTGCTGCAATACTACCAGCAATTAAGGCAATGATGACAGAAGCAATTCGGAATAGACGTCCTTTTTGATGGAAGACTGTGCCTAACATGACACAAATAATTAACACGAATGCTGTGATCAGCGCTAAATAAATGTTTTGATTTATGGATGCACCTGCTCCATTAAAAATATTATCACTTAAACCAACAGGCATTAAGGATAGTCCTACTACAAAGATAATCGTTCCACCAACAATTGGTGGAATAAATGTTTGGACAATTTTATTGAAGATTCCTGTATAACCTAAAATAATAACCAAAATGGCTCCAATTAAACTAGCACCTAACACAGTACTCCAGCCTAAATCACCACTACCACTTGCTGCATAGATCCCAACAATGGCACCAAGTGGAACATAAGATGGACCTTGTGCCATCGGTAATTTCATACAAAAATGTGTTTGCACAATTGTCGCGATCCCAGCAGCAATAAAGGTTGATTGAATCAATGCGCTTGCCTGACCAGTTTGTAGACCGATTAGCATGGCAATTAAAAAAGGCACCACATAAACATCCATCGCCATAACATGCTGTAAACCGAGAAGAGCAGACTGACCGAGCGAAATTTTTTCATCTGGTAATACGGTTAATTGTGTTTGTTTTGTTTGATTAGTTAGTTTTCTATGTTGTGTTTCCACGATGTTGCCACCTCAAAATGATAGATTTTTATTAGAGATTAAGAGAATGATTAGCCTCTCGTATGAACTTTATTTCCTTGCACCCATACCTCGCGGATATTTTCTGGGCGTACAAGATACATGATTTTTTGGAATATATCGTGTAAACCTTCATTTTGATCAAAAATCGGAAGCCTAGCAGTAGGAATTTTTGTATCGATAATTTGTACATCCCATGTATAGTTTTCCTGTAAACGGCCAATTGGAAGACTTAAGCTTTCTCCACCACCAGCTGTAGCAAGATAGAAGGCCTCATTTATTGTAATGCGTGAATTTGGGACACCACGCTTTTCGGCGGAAATGGATGTATCTACACCATCCTCTAGCATTCTCGATGACATAACAGCTTGTCTTGCATTATCAAAAAGACTTGGAGAAAATCCGCCTGAAACATCTGAACCTAGTCCAATATCAACGCCCATTGCATGAAAGCGGGCGATTGGAATCACGCTGTTAGCAAAATAGGCATTAGAGATTGGACAATGGCCTATGGCAGTGCCAGTTTCAGCAAATAATCTGGCATCCTCATCGCTTAAGAAATTACAATGAGCCATGACAGATTTATCACCTAACAAACCAAAGTCATGTAAGGCAACGGCATCATTTTTGTTGAATCGTTCTTTGACGTAGCTGTGCTCCCAGTCACTTTCACTACAGTGTGATTGAATATGTGTATCGTATTTCGCAGCTAATTCACCCAAACCCTTTAAGGCACCGTCTGTACAGCTTGGAATAAAGCGAGGAGTGACAACAGGATAAACACCCTGTTTAGTCGCTTTGGCTAAATTTTTTACAGCTAAAATAAATTCCTCCGTATCCTCTAATGCGGTTTTTGTGTTTTCATCTCGATAAAAATCTGGATTCTGTTCAGGATCGTCCATGACTACTTTTCCGACTAATCCTCGCTGACCCTTTTCAGCACAGATTTTCGCTAAAAGTACACTGGCCTCCTTATGAACTGTCGCGAAATATAATGATGTAGTTGTACCATTGGCAAGTAGTGTGCTTACTAAATCCTCATAAACTTCTTGAGCAAATGCTAAATCGGAGAATTTTGATTCGATAGGGAAAGTATATGTGTTTAACCAATCGTAAAGGGGAATGTCTAAAGCTGTCCCAGATTGTGCCCATTGAGGTGCATGTACATGCAAATCGACAAATCCTGGTAGGAAATATTGCCCTTCAGCTAATGCGTGGAAGTAATTTTGATCTTGATATGTAATTAATAGTTGTTGGTAATCAGCTTGTTCAGGAGCGACAGTTTTAACAATCATGCCGTCAGCATTAATGAAAAATAAATAATCCTTTAAAATGTGAACGTCAGTAGCAGATTTACTAGTAAAAGCTGTTCCTTTGAAAATATGCGTATATTCAGACATAAAAACCACCTTAATGTTCGTTTATTGATAATAATACGGATTATTATAGGCTATAAAAACTATTAAGTCTACAAAAAAACGAATATTAGTATGGTGACTAAAGAAATACATGCACCTTTTTAACTACATTTTTACAGCTTTGACAAGTGTTGATGGATAACAAAAGAAGGCACCTTTTTGAGAGTGCCTTCTTACTACATGATGGATTCATTGATGATGTGAAGAAAGTTATTAAAGGATGTGGAGTGATGCAATTCATTTTTTCTTGTACAAAGGTAGATCGGTCGTTGGATATCAATGTCCTTAATAAAAACGCGGGCAACTTGCTGCTGTAGTATAAAGCTAGAAGCTGCTATGGATGGTGCTAGCATCGTACCAAAACCTGCTGCAATGGCATGTATGGATTCATTAATCCCGTCTAGTTGTAAACCTACTTTCGGTGGAGGAATTTTATGCACTTTACATAGGGCATTTAAGTATTCTTTTGTGGAACTACCATCCTCCCTTGTGACGAAGGGCTGCTGCATAAGTTCTGCAAGGGATACTGTTTGACCTGCCAGATGATGATTGTACGGCACAATAAACCAATAATCCAAATTCATTAGAAATTGATAATTAATATCAGCATGATGTCCATCTTCTTTGACGATAAAAGCTAAATCAGCTTTATAATGAAGTAAATCCTCAATCACTTGCTGGGAATTGGCGGTCTTTAAATGAATATGTGTGGCTGGATAAACTTGTTTAAATTGAGCTAACCACTTAGGTAGTAAAAAATGGGAGGGAACATGTGTCGAGGCAATTTGCAATTCTTCATTGCCTGTATTTTTAAGCTGTTCAACTTTATTTTCAATATCAGTTTCTAGATCAAATAAGCGCTGTGCTTGTTTGTATAAAAAAGTACCATTTTGTGTTAGCGAAATGCCCCTACCTTTGGCTTCTAACAATGTCAAACCTAGTTCTTTCTCTAAATTTCGAATTTGAATGGTTACAGCAGGCTGACTAATCATAAGTGTCTGTGCCGCTTTGGAAACACTATTGTGTTCAGCCACCTTTGTAAATAAACGTAGAGCATGTAAATTCATGTCGTTACACCTTTCATAAATTTTTTTTATGCTTTTATATACATTATATATTAGATTTATTAATTTGCGCTCTGTATCCTTTTAATTACAGTAGAATAATATGGGAGGGGGTTCATCATGAATCGACAACATATAGGGATTGTCTTTGGAGGAATTTTATTATTGGTTGTTGCAATGGGGATTAGTCGATTTGCCTTCACACCGATTCTACCCTTTATGCGTCATGATGTAGGATTTTCATTGGAAGTGGCTGGGTTTTTAGCTTCAAGCAATTATATTGGTTATTTCATTGGCGCATTATGGGCAGGGTTCATTTATCGTCAACGTAAAAATGTTTTAATGGCAAGTGTTGTTACCAATGTCCTATCTGTTATATTAATGGGCTTAATAGAAGTGTATAGTGTCTGGCTAGTTCTGCGTTTAATTGCTGGCATTACAGGGGGCCTTATTTTTGTGTTAACATCGAGTATTATTATGGATTACTTGGCGAAGCATTCATTATCACGATGGTCTGGCTATGTATTTAGTGGCATAGGCTTAGGGATTGCTATTTCAGGTTTATGTGTACCTGCTATAGAAGCAAGATTTGCTTGGCAGGGTGCATGGTTGGGCTTAGGAATTTTATCAGCGATTTTTTTATTTATCACCTCTTATTTATGGAGAAGTTTAGTGGTGCAGGACAGCACAAAAGTTACGAAATCTCTTGATACAAAAATGACAAAGGGTTTTATGCCATGGCTGATTTTATCCTATGGCTTAGAGGGGTTAGGCTATATTATTACAGGTACTTTTTTAGTCGATATTATTCATAATATTCCTTCTCTTCAAGCTTACTCTTCCTATAGCTGGGTCATTGTGGGGCTAGCGGCTATTCCATCTGCTCCTGTTTGGACGGTCTTATTAGAGAAGTTTTCAGCTATAAAAATTTTGTTTGTGGCGTACATACTGCAGGTGGTTGGTATCCTGCTACCTGTTTTTGCGCAAACGGTATGGAGCGTTTTACTAGCATCGTTTTTATTCGGTCTAACCTTTGTAGGAATTGTCACGCTAACTACTTCCTATGCAAGACAGCTTTTCCCGACAAAGAGCGGATTGGTTGTTTCCTTATTAACAACCTTTTATGCTTTTGGACAAATTATTGGACCGATCATCGCAGGAAAACTGGTTGAAGTTTATAGTAGCTATAAAGCAGCACTTGTATTTGCTGGTGTCATTGTGTTTCTTGCATTGCTCGTTATGGTAATTGGTAGATGGCTAACTGTAAAAAAAGAAGCTGTTGCTGAACATACAATTTCTATATAACGCATAAAAGCCAGAAATCCTATTTGGATTTCTGGCTTTATCATTTACTTAAAGAAGCCGTGCCTCTATCTACATGATATTAAAAAATAAAATAAAAGTCTATATATTTTTTTCTTTATATGGAAAAATAGACAAGTGCACAAAGAACGTAACGTTACGATTTTACTTTGAAATGGGGACTTTATATGAACACAGAACAAGCCATTCAACGCTGGAATCGATATGCGGAAAGGTATACAGCTAACTACGATGAGCAGGGTGACATACATCGTGTCGTACTGTTAAATCCCACTATCTTTTCTTTGCTAGGAGAGGTAGATGGAAAGCATCTATTAGATGCAGGATGTGGAGAAGGCTATTTAAGCAGATTGCTGGGAAAGAAGGGTGCAAGAGTAACAGCTGTTGATTTTTCGCAAAAAATGCTAGATATTGCCATGGAAAGAACACCACAGCAGGAAGCTATTCAATTTTTACACGGGAATTGTGAAAATCTATCATTTTTAGCAGATGAACAATTTGATGGTATTGTTTCAAATATGGTTCTCCAAGATTTAGAGGATTATCAGGGTGCTCTATGTGAGATGTATCGATTATTAAAACCTAATTGCACTTTTATTTTTTCAATTTTACACCCATGCTTTGTGACACCAAATAGTGGATGGATAAGACATGAGCAGCTAGATCAACAGTATTGGAAAGTCCAACGTTATTTTTATGAAGGGGAGTATCACCAGCTAGATGCTGACCCACCGATCGTTCTATACCATCGAACATTAACAAGCTATGTGCAAGCAATTAGGCAAGCTGGATTTACTATTGAGGCTATTGTAGAGCCCAAGCCATCACAAGACATGCTAGAGAAGTATCCTCAATTTGTGGAAGATTTGCATTGTGCAGATTTTATTGTTTTTAAATTAAGGAAATAAAGGAGAAATAGCCATGCGTTTATTTCATGTCAGTGAAGACCCTACTATTATGATTTTTCATCCTCGACTGCCTGAGCGACCAGATTTAGATGCCACAAAAGGGCTAGTATGGGCAATCAGCGAAAGATGCTTGCCAAACTATTTAACGCCAAGAGATTGTCCGCGTGTCTGCTTTCATGCAGGAGACCAAACAACAGAGCAGGACAGGCAGCACTATCTACCTCAAGCTTCACATGTAGTAGTTATAGAAAACAAGTGGTTGGAAGTATTGAAGACTACAAGTCTTTACCTATATGAGTTTGATAGTAATGGATTCACTTTACAGGATGATATTGCAGGCTATTATACGAGTGAAATAACACAAATGCCCTTCAATGTCTCTGAGATCAACGATATAACGAAAGCATTAAGAGAACGGAATGTTGAATTGCGAATCGTAGATAGCTTATGGGAAATACATGATGAAATCCAAAATACAAGCTTAAATTGGTCGATGTGCAGAATGCGCTTTGCACAACCGAGATTCTAAAATCAAGCCTCGTTATGCACCTATTGCATGGACGAGGCTTATTTTTTATTAGACAGTAGATGTTTGTTCAATTGATGCTGAAGAGATATTGACTAATTTCTTGTCTTGATAGGTAAAAATATAATCATAGTTAGTTGTTTCATTGAGCATCGTAGGTAAATAATATTTTAAGTCCGCAATCCCTACATTTTCAGGGTGGAAAATCCAAGTAAGCTCCTTCCAATCAAGAATGCCCTCAGCAACCTTTATCGGTGTTACATATGGAAAAGATTCAGGTAGTTCCGCTATAAATGCATACATACAGCCATAATTAACAACGCCATCTGTCCAGGTTATTTTACCCTTATAGGTAATATCCTCAACCGTAATGCCTGTTTCTTCTTTAATTTCTCGTAAGGCACCAGCTAATGGTGTTTCATTCTGTTCAATTTTGCCACCTACACCATTCCATGCTCCCATCCATTGTGGCTTGTCTCTATTTAGTAAAAGGATATCATCACCCTTCTTCAGAAAACAAATTGTAAATTCAGCCAATTTTGTTCCTCCTTTTTTAGTTATCTGAATTGGCAGGAGACCAGCCAGTCTGCTGACTCCAATGATTTGCTTGTTTTAAAATTTCCCATATAATCGATTCTTTAGATTTTGTATAGTGTTGACGATTAAGTTTGTATTTCTTAGCCAATTAATATTTTACCTGCTCATAGCGATGACAGTAATCTGGATGACAGCGCAAAAAATCTCGAAATAATAAGGCTAGCTGCTCTGCCCAACTCCCAGCTTGTCGAACATGAATATGTACTCGTTTATCTCCTGAAGCCTCTCGAAAATAGCGTTTAGACTTGTCTGGATTTTCTACTCGATAGCTAAAACCTAGAGATTCTAATGGAGCTTTAAATGCTGCCAATGGTGTAAACGATGCGACGGATATTTGTATATCAATTACAGGTTTTGCTGCTAAGCCGGTTACAGCGGTTGAGCCAATATGATCAATTCTCAGCGCTATGTTTCCTAAGGCCTCCCTCAATTGACAGCCTATGCTATGAAATTCCTTTGCCCATTCATCTGTATAAGGTAAAATCAAAATAGGATCAGGCATTTTATCTCCTCCCTTAGTCCTCATAAAATTATTGTAGCACGCGTGTTATAGTGGAATAAAGATAGTAGAGGGAGTGAGAAAACGATGATTTTAATAAGTGCTTGCTTAGCAGGTTTAAATGTTCGTTATAATGGCACAAACAGTCTAGATGAAAAAATACAAAAGCTTGTGTTAGAAAATAAAGCTGTCACGGTTGGCACTGACTGTCGTTTTTGAGACAGTAAGAAAACACCTTTTAAACAGCCAGTTGCCGGTATTTAACGGGCGACTGGTTGTTTAGTTTCGTTTGAATACGGATATTGTTATAATAAGTAATATAATCTTCGACGATTTGTTTTACACATGCATTCGTTGTGCTGTGTATGCCGTCAAGGTAGAACGTTTCTGACTTTAGCGAGGAGTGAAACGTTTCGATTGGGGAATTATCTGCGGGCGTGCCTTTACGAGACATGCTCATGGTAATTCCTTTTTCTTTTACTGCTTTTTGATAGTCATACGATGTATATACAGAGCCTTGATCACTATGCAAGGTAACCCTTTCTGGAAGATGGTGGAGTTGATGAAGCGTATCTAAGACAAAGTTCGTATCTTGAACAGGACCAATTGTATACGCAATAATTTCACCGTTAAACAAATCCATAATGCTTGAAAGATACAACACAGATTGTCCAAAAGGCAAGTAAGTAATATCTGTTACGAGCTTCTGTAAGGGCTGGTCTGCGTGAAAATCTCGAGCCAATTTATTATCAGCTATTTGTGCGGGCTGCCCTGTACGTTTTCGTTTCTTCACTTTTACACGACATGACCAATTATATTTTTGCATCACACGTTGGATTGTCTTTTCGCTAATACCTGAGAAAAACGTAGCGATTTTGCGATAACCATAACGAAATTGATGGGCTGCACAAACTTTTCCGATTGCTTGATCACGCAACTCTTTTTTAGAGATTTTCCCCAGTTCTTTTTTCCAACGATAATAGGTAGCGCGTGAAACCCCTAGGAATTCACAAATTGTCTGAATAGGCATCTGTCCCTTCAATTCTTCAACAGCCTCTACAAGTACTTGTCCAACCACTTCCTTTCCAATTCTTCGTACTTTTTTAGCACTTCAATTTGTTGTTTTAAATAACGATTTTCAGCTTGTAAACGAGCTTCTTCTGATGCATGTTCAGGCCCTTTTCCATAAGCGTACTGTTTCCCCACAGGTTGGTGTAATCGATGTATTTCTCCCTTGCGATACCACCACATCCATGTTTTCAATTGTGTTTTATTTTTAATCTTTAATTCTTCTAATACCTGTTTGACCGGGATTCCTGCTAATCTCATTTCAATTGCTTTCATTTTTATTTCTATTGGATAGCTTACTCTTGTTCCCATAGAAAAAACACCTCCGTTGATTGTTTGGTATGCTTATACCCGTTTTTCAACGAAAGGTGTTTTTATTTGTCTCACTTTTCTAGGTCAGTTCGGTTTGTCCAGAGCTGATGGGAGGCTTTTCAACGCCCCGTGAGCCCGCTGAAATTGTGGGAGGCAATGGACAAGATGTACTTGATGGCAACGCAACAGTGGTTGAAAGTTCTGGACAAGATGTCACAGATTTATATCTGAAGGAGCCTATGCAACCTTACAAAAAGCGCTTGAGGTGGGAGCAACTCATGTCATTTTAAAGGAATATAGTCCATCCTGTGGCAGTGCAAAGATTTATAATGGTAAGTTTAACGGAACAAAACGAGCTGGTGAAGGAGTAACTACGGCTTTGCTGCGAAGAAACAATATTATCGTGCTATCTGAAGAGAATTTTTTGGAATGATTAAAGAAGAGGCCCCTAAACTAGTAGGGGCCAAAATATTTATTCAACAATTAATATGCGAGGCGACGTTTTAGCAATTACTTTGGTCGAAATCCAGCCGCCCAAAATGGCAGCTATCACACTTACAAAGCTTATACCGATACTTGTTGGCCAGTTGATAACAAGCGGTAGTTCGAGTAAGCCATAATCTAAAATAATCGACTGAAGTGCAAGAGGAATTAATTTTATCCCGATAAAGATTCCTGCTAATGCACCTATTATGGATAGAATTAAAATACCTATTGTAATCGACCATCTAATATTTGTAGAGCTCATTCCAATGGATTTATAAATGCCATACGTGCTACTTTCTTTTCTAACATTAATTCGCGATACACTAAAAATAATAATGCAGGTTACGATGATAAATAAAATACCAACGATTGAAAGGGGAATGACTAAATCGGCCACGACTTCTTTAAAGACGGCATCTAATAATAGCTGTTGTGTGACAGCTGATACAGAACTTTTAAAGTGCGTATTTAAATCCTCAACGAATGGCGTAGCGACTGTTTCATCTAAAAGATTAATCATACTTACCTCTGAAGTAGTATAGGTAGTGTTATAAACTTTAATAACCTCTGCTGTAATTCTTGCTGAATTCGACATGTTCGCTATCGATTGATAGATTCCGGTCACAATAAGAAAATGCGGTTTCCCCTCAAGATAAACTTCTACAATATCGCCTATATTTTTATTTAAAGCGCGAGCGACATTGAGTCCAATCGCGATTTCGTTCTTACTGATTGGATTACGGCCAGACATTGTTTTATAGCCAGCAGCATCAAAACTACCCTCGATTACATTGACATTAATATTTAATGGAGGATGGCTGTCATTAGGAAGTACGCCTGTGAATTGATCAAGCCATGCATGATCCTTAACCCGTTCATCAGCCTTTAAAAAATCTTCAAAATGTCGTTTTGAGAAGGTTTCTTTATTAGATACTGTTACTACTAAATGTGAGTCATCATATCCCCATGAAGGAGATGTTTCCTTGATGGAAATAAAACTATTTAATATGACTACACTAAAGACTAGTATGGCAGATGTAATGGAAGTAAGTGCAATGACAAGGATAGAACTTTTTATGTTTTTGGTGATACTTTTAAGACCAATTTGAAGTTGAATCGGTAGACTACTTAATCGAAATAATCTATTCGAGCTGTTTCTGCGCCGATTCATTTTACTATTTGCACTTTCTGACATCCCATATTTGATGGCTTGAACAGGCTCTACATTTCGAGCCTTGTGTGAGTAGAAATAGGCAGTGAGTAGCACAATGCCAAATAAGATGAGAGCAATCACCATATTGAGTAGAGTATCTTGATGTATGGTTAAATGATTTCCTGCCTTCATATAGGATAAGGAGCTTTCTATAATTATTCTGGAAAGGAATTTACTAATGATGATGCCAGGAATAATCGCGACAGCAGACAACAATCCGAATTGCAATACATAAGTGATACTTATCTCTCGAGAAGAAAGACCCAATGATTTTATAACACCTATTGTTCTGTAATTCGTTAAAATGGCATCGGAAATGCTAAAACCAATAACAAACAAGGAAACCAAAAGCATAGCTATACCAAAGGCGATCATAATAAAGCCAATGAATTTATTAATAATCAAATAAAAAGAAGCCATTTCTTCATATTCCATTTTAGATTCAAGATAAGGTCCCTGCAGATATTTTTCAAAATCAGCCCAATAATTGGTGTTTTGCTGATAGTCATTAAAGCGTAATGCCATCATGTACTGATCAGAACCTGTTATGGTTGCTAAATGCTGTTGATAGTCAGTATTGTTCATCCAGATACGGGCATTTGTTGTAAAAGGGCCTCCATATGGCATATCAACCACAATACCTGACACTGTTAAATTAAACGTGCTCTCACCTGTATGAAATTCAATTGCATCACCGAGCGAAATGGTAGCGCTTGATGCCAATGATGTGGGAATCCAAATCGTACCCTCAGGAGGAGAGAGTTGCTTTTCACCCTCAGAAAATAGTAATTGATCAATTATAAACGGTGTATTTGGCGTATTCATCATAAATAAATAGATATTGGATATTTCTTTCCCATTGAGCGTAAATCTAGATAAATTTCTATAGGGTATGAGACTGGAGGTAGTCACGCCTGGTTGCCCCTGCCACCAATCGTTTACAGCGATCGGGTTATGAATATTGTTACCCATTGTTAAAATTTGATGGGCACCATTTGAATCATGATGGGCCTTTTCAAAAATATTGTTTGTATTGGTCAGTATAGTGACAGAAGTCGCCAGTAAAAGTGTTGATAGAAAAATAAGGACAACCATTAGTCCATTTTGTATTTTCCGTTTTCTTATATAGGAAGAGCAAAGGGTAATAATCGCGTACATTTTTTACTCCTTCCCGGCAACATAAGAAAAGATAATGTGTTCCCGTTCTTGTATGTTGGTATGATCATATTTTTCAAAGTTTAAGATCCCATCTATCTTTCCATCCTGAATGATGATTAGGCGATTCGCACGACAAGCTGCCTTCATATCATGTGTAATCATGACAATGGATTGCCCATTTCTATTTAAATTCGTTAAGGTATCTAATACTGCTACACCTTGATCAAAATTTAAACTGCCAGTAGGTTCATCTGCAAATAACACTTCAGGATTGTTGACCAATGCTCTAGCAATGGCAGCTCTTTGTTGCTGTCCACCTGATGTTTGAGAGGGTAATCGATTTCTTTGCTTTTCAAGTCCCATTAAACTTAGTAGTTGCTCCGCTTTTTGTATGACTTCCTTTTTATTTTTTTTCGCAATGTATCCAGGAAGAGCAATATTTTCTAGTAGCGTCATATCTGGAATGAGATTGCTACTTTGATAGATATAGCCAACCTTCTGTGAACGAAAGGTAGCTAACTTTCGTTCAGAAAAGGTATCAAGTTTTTCTCCTTGAAAATAAACTTCACCTGCTGTAAGGGCATCAAGCCCACTTAAAAGATAAAGAAGCGTTGATTTACCAGAACCAGAATTCCCCATAATAACGGTGAAATCCCCTTTATAAATGTCCACATTCATATTCTTAATAGCATGGAATTGTTCGCTGCCTGTTGAATAGGTTTTACATAAATTTTGGGCTCGAATCAGTATCTCTTTTTCCATGATAAGGCCTCCTTGACTCATTTTCTTTAGTGTAATATGTAATTATTAGTAAGCCCTTATGAAATTATTAATAAATTCTTACAGAAGAGTAACCTTTCTTAATAGTAAACGTTATAATATGCGATTTAATAGATGTAATAAATAAGGAGGTTAGAGATATGCCCTTAACATTTGCTCATCCAGCGGCAGTCTTACCTTTTTCTCGAAAAAGTAAATATATCCATTTTTCTGCATTGGTTTTAGGAAGTATGGCTCCAGATTTTGAATATTTTTTAAGAGGTCGGCCGATAGGGGAGATTGGTCATACCTTTGCAGGGTTCTTTTTATTCAATCTTCCGCTCGTTCTTTTAATCTACTGGATTTATCAAAGGTTTATCCAACAGCCAATCATGAGCCATTTACCACAGTTTTTACAAGATACAGAAAGCCATCAAATTGCAGGAAATAACATATGGAAAATCTTTGTTTTTGGCTATTCTGCATTGCTGGGCATGTTAACACATGTCATATGGGATTCATTTACACATCAAAATGGGCTTATGGTGACAAAACTCCGAGTTCTTACTCAAACATATACTTTCTTTGGCTATCAAATACCGATTTATAAATTTCTACAACACGGGAGTACATTGCTAGGAATTGTGCTAATCTTTGGATATGTATATTACAGAGCAACTTTAAGCAAAGATAAAAAAACACCAGCTATATCTTCACGGAAAAAAATCATCTTTTGGAGTTTACTAGCTGTTTTAACGCTCGGATATGTATGTCTATGGCAGCTTATTAACGGCATTCCTTTAAGAAATTATGGAGTATGGGTTGTTCGTATTATCGATTCATTTTTTGGTAGTATACTTACCCTTTCTTTCTTTTTAGCATATAAGAAAAGAACGTTGAAAGAAAAAAAGACTTCCTAAAACGGGAGTCTTTTTACGAGATTGGAAGTATAAGTGTAAAGGTAGTGCCTTCATCAGGTTTACTATGAAATGAAATGGACCCATGGTGCGCTTCCATAATATGCTGACAAATGGATAGGCCAAGTCCTGCTCCTTCATTTTTAATGACTGATTCACTTCCAGGTTGCCGACCTCTAAAGTAACGTTCAAAAATAAAAGGCATATCTTCGGGAAGCATCCCATTTCCAGTATCTATTACTTGGATATAGAGTGATTGATTTTTGATATAGGTAGTAATGGTGATGGTATCTTCATGAGAAGAATGCTTTAACGCATTGGTAATAAGGTTGGAGATCACCTGCTCTAGTCGATCCGCATCTACTAGAATAAGGACATTAGGAATCCTAGTAGGTCTTATAAAATGAATATTGGTTGTTTGGACATAATATTGAATTGGTTTCAAAATGTTTGTAAGAACGTCTTGGCTATATTGTTCTTTTAAATGGATCGGGATATGACCAAGCTCCTTTAAGGTATGAATAAATAAATCATCAACTAGCCTCGACATCTTATCCGTATTAGACTGCATGATTTGAATATAGGCCATAAGCGAATCTTCATCTCGACAAATCCCCTCTGAAATAGCGTCTAAATATGCTTTGATGGTGGTTAAGGGAGTTCTCACTTCATGAGATATATTAGATATGAGTTTCTTTTGAGTTTGCTCTTGTTCATTGTGCTGGATGGCTAACTGTTTAATCTCTAATCGCATTTGATCAAATACTGCATACAATTCACCAATCTCATCAATTTTCGAGTGGATGGTAATTTGTTCGTAATTTCCTTTTACAATTTCCTCTGTGTTGTCCTTCAGCTCATGTAAAGGCTTTAAAATATCTTGATGAACTTTCCTTACTATGAATAGGGCAAGGCAAATAATCAAAAGACTCAAGAAGCTAATAAAGACTAATAAAAGAATTGAGCTGGAATTCGTCTGTTTTAAAGGAAAGAGAATGTCTTTGTTCAGGGAAAAAATAGCATTACCTATTTGTTCATTGTTTTCTCCATTCATAATCGGAAAGGCTATATTAATCTTTCCAAGCTCTTGTTGTGAGGTAAATAAATCATAATGTATATCATGTTTAATATGAATAGTTGAAACATCATTTTTAATTGAAGTGTAACTTACTGTTCCATCTAGTTGAACTACTGTAATATCAATATTCTTGTCATCACTCATTTGTTGTAGCGTGCTACGTATAGCCGAATCTAATGCTAAATTTGGAAAATGATCTTCTATGTACAATAATAATGGATTTACTGATAAACGAATTTGATTAATAACATATTTATCTTGTGATTCTTCTTGAGAAGGCTCTGTTGCAAAGAATAGTGAAAGGACAACGATAAACAATAGTACAACACAGATTAATAGGGCCCATATCCACTTACTCATCCAATTTTTTAGGTACATTTGATTCTCCTATGAGTGATTGGCTGTACTGAATTTATATCCGACTCCCCAAACTGTTTGAAGATAAACAGGATGAGAAGGGCTGACTTCAATTTTTTCTCGAAGCCTTCTAATATAAACCGTAATTGTATTTTCATCTCCATAGGTCTCATAACCCCAAACGGCATCAAGTAACTGACCTTTAGAGAAAACTTGATTTCTATTTTTAGCTAGGAAAAATAGCAGTTCAAACTCTTTTGCTGACAGTGGTATTGGCTTGCTATCACGTAAAAAAATATATTCCTGTTTATTTATGACCATATTATCTATGTGAATGACATCTACTCCCATTTGACCACCATTATGCTGAAGCCATCTATCCTGTCTTCGTAAATGAGCGTTTATTCTCGCGACAAGTTCACTTAAAGAGAATGGTTTTGTCATATAATCATCTGCTCCAAAACCTAAACCCAGTACTTTATCTGTCTCACTTCCTCTAGCACTTAAAATAAGAATGGCAACATTGCTATTTTCACGGATTTTACGACATATTTCAATGCCATCACAATCTGGTAGAGAAAGATCAAGGATAATGAAATCAGGTTTAGATTCTTGCAAATAATGGATTGCTTCATGACCTGTTCGAACAATATGAGAATCGAACTGATGAACACTTAAGTAGTCCCTTATAATATTAGCTATATCATTTTCGTCTTCAACAATTAGTACTGTGATGTTCCTGTTGCTCATACATACTATCTCTCCTTAGTAAGATGTCTAAATCATTTTCTTCGGTTGACTAGGAAAAAAAACAAAACAATGATAAGGAATGCATAAATTATAATCCATGTGTATTGCCAATAAAAAACATTGGGTATCACTTCAATTTGATCGCCCACACTCATCATTTCTAATGAAAAATGAAGAGGAGGAAGTAACCAAAGAAGTCCAGTTAGAATAGAATCTTTTAAAGTAGCGATAACGACAGAAATAATAAGGATGCCTATTACACCCCACCACGTATTTCTTCTATTTTTCACGAGTTCCCTAGTAAATAAAGCAGTGAGTGCAATGGCAAGTAACGATAAACTAAAATGAGACAAGAAACCAAGTAAAATATGTAATAGTTTAGGCTTCTCAAAAAATGCCTCTATTAGGATTGGATAGATGACAGAAACACAGCTTAGGCTAAAGGCAAGCAGCCCACAAATTATGAATATCCCTAAATTGTAGTCTAATGTTTTTTTCGTATGAAGGGTAGTAATCATTTTTTGTCCTTCATCTTCAGCATGAAATAATGTAACAGTAAACCAGCCCATTAAAAAAAAGAGCACAAGAGATGTAAATGAATAACTATCTAATATTGGATTAGGGACAAAAGTATAATTAACGATAAGACATAGAATGAAGATTGTAAAAGGTGGAACGTATTGATAGGTTCTTAAATAATTTATCAATTGATAACGTACTAAACTGCTCATCTCTTTCGATTCCTCCTTTCAAAAATGAGAAGAGAATTGTTCTTTTTTGTAGTGGACAGTAGCTAAATATTTAATTGAAGCATTTTGTTGTAATAATTTCAGTAAAATTTGATCTGAATCCTTTGCTGGAACAATCGTCACTATTTCATAATGTCCATTCACTAAAAGTTGTTGTTGTTGAATCTCTATCGAAGGTATGATTTCATCGAGTAATGATAGGCTAGCAATCTCAAAAATTAATCGATGCGTTGGATTGCGATCGAAATCCTCTATCTGAAAGATCGTATTCTCTTGAATAAGTAAAACGGAGTCTACAAGGTTTTCGAGTAATTTGGTTTCATGACAGGTTAAGAGGATACTGAGTCCTTTGCTTCTTACTCTAGCTAAGATTTGTTCGAAATCATTTTGTGCCTTGGCATCAAGTCCTGACAATGGTTCATCCATTATCAGTAGATCAGTTTCTTCTAGCATCGCCTGCATAATCATCACCTTTTGCTTCATCCCTTTAGAGAAATGGACAATCCTTGTATCTTTTTCCTCTTTTAGTTGAAACATCTCAAGTAATTCTTCTATCTTCTGCAAAAGCTGCTTTTTAGCCATACCTCGTATACAGCCCATGTGATAAAGATATTCTTGAGGCGTAAATAAAATATGAGTAGGAGTTATTTCTGGTACATAGCCAACTTTTAATGATGTTTTAAGCTTCACAATAGAACCACTGTCTGGTTTAATGAATGCTGCAATAATTTTGAGTAAAGTGCTTTTTCCAGAACCATTTTTCCCTACTAGAGCAATGATTTGATTGGACGCAATTGAAAACGATACATTCTCTAAAATTTTTTTCCCATTGTATTGTTTACAGATGTTTTGTACTTCCAAAATAGTAGTCATCTTCACACACCTTTATTTTTGGATAATTCTTCTCCATAAAATAATTATAATGAAAATCGACCATTCACTTCAATTAAATTGGTTATATTTCCTGTTTTTAGTTATTTCAATTACATAAAAAAGCTCTGCCTTTCAAATAGCAGAACTTTTAAGGATTGATTACAACGAACGATATTTTTTTAAACTGATAATATTTAATGTAATGAAAACAATGGCAAAACAAGTAAGAATGCTGAGATTCACTATAATATCAGGAAGTGAATAACCTTTATACATCACACCATTCAATGCGTCCGCAGCATAGTATAGAGGCATGATACGCCCAATATTTTGAAGCCATTCCGCCATACTATCCAGCGGGAAAATACCCGAAAAGAACACTTGAGGAACAATAACAAGCGGAATAAATTGCATCATTTGAAATTCTGAAGCGGCAAAGCTAGATAGCAACGCACCTAAGGATAACGATACAAGAGCGACCATCATATTGATGAGTAGGACAAGCCAGATGGAGCCTACATGAACAATATCGAGCACATAAATACCAAACAGGACGATAATAATTGTTTGCAGGAACGCAAATAAACCATAGCCAACCATATAGCCTGCTACAATTTCTGAGCGTTTAATCGGTGTCGCTAGTAAACGCTCCAATGTTCCAGAAGTACGCTCCTTTAATAAGGCAATGCCAGTAATTAAAAAAACAAAGAAAAAAACAAAGAAGCCAATGAGCATAGGACTAAATATATCAAAAATAGCCGTATCCTGATCTCCATAAACATAGTCCGTTTTCATACTACCTATAGAGGCTTGTGTAGGCTGTAAGATTTGAGCAAGTTGCATCGTTAAAGCCTTTGCACGAGAAGGATCATCATTTAATAAAGTTAACTTACTAGTATTTTGCTCTACAGCTAGCCAACCACTATACTCTTTATCTTGTAGCTGTTTTTTTGAAAAACCATTGTCCACGATAATGGTAAGATCAGCCTCTTTTAATTTGTCGATTAATGGGGCGGGCGCATTAGAGACAACAAGTGTGACGGAAACCTCGTTACTATTAAAAATAAAATACATTAAGGACAAGACAAGAAGTGGAGCTAAAAATAATAGAGCAAGTGTCCGTCTATCTCTTTTCATTTGTTGGATGATTCTTGTGATGATAGCACCTATTCTCATTGAACGTCACCTCCAGCTTTTACAAACACCTCATCAAAGTCTTTTGCTTGATAATGATCTTTTAACTCTTGTGGGGTACCCTGTGCAATAATATGCCCACTTCTCAGCATGGCCAATTGATCACATCTTTCCGCTTCATCCATCGCATGTGTCGTCACTAAAATGGTTTTTTGTTCTTGATCTTTTAAACGAATAAGTTCTTGCCAAATTTCCTTTTTTAAGACAGGATCTATCCCCACCGTTGGTTCATCCAAAATGAGTAATTTAGGATTTTGAATAAGGGCAATAGCAAGAGATAATCGACGTTTCATTCCTCCCGAATAATTTTCCACTTTTAGTCGTAAGTCATCTGTTAAACGAACGAGGCTTGCCGCATAGGCTACTCTTTCTATTCGTTCCGCCTTTGCTAAGGAATAAAGCTTTGCAAAAAAATGTAGATTTTCTTCCCCAGTTAAATCTGTATAAAGTGCATCTGATTGTGCCATATAGCCAATGTCATTTAATAATTGTCTATGAGGAACATTCAAATCTAACACTTGAATAGTACCACCATCAGGTTTCAGCATTCCCATAATCATTTTGATTAGTGTTGTTTTCCCACAGCCTGACGGACCGAGTAAGCCCATTAACTGTCCTCTAGGAACATCCAAAGATAGGGGAGCAATAACTTGCTTATGTTGAAATCGTTTTTCGAGAGATTGAATAGAGATTGCCTGGTTGCCCATATGGTCCTCACTCCTTCACTGAACACAATGTTGATTTGATAAAAATTTTACGGTAGCATGTGAGCAAATACAATCAACAGTTTGCCAGCAAGTGTTAAGTAAATGGATGGAATTATGTGTCTGTACATGAAAAAATGAATTTTGAAACGAAGCAAGCCATTAAAAATGCTTTTATACAACAAGTAGAGGAGGTAGGCTTTGAGCGTGTGACTGTAAAGAATTTAGCGTTAGTAGCTGAAATTAATCGTGGCACGTTTTACTTACATTATTCAGATAAATATGATGTGATGGAGGACTTGCAGCAAGAGCTATTAATGGAGTTGGAGCGCTATGTCAAACATGTTCAGCCGTTGGATGCTTTTCAAACGCTAAAAATGGGGCAACTCTATCAGCCATTTATCAAGGTGATAACGTGTATAAAAGAGCATGCACCAGCTTTTCGTATGTTATTAGGAGAGCAGGGGAGTCCTAGCTTTACACAAAAGGTGAAAATGATCTTTGGGAGTCATATTTTGGACAGATTATCGCTTATACGCAAGGAAGCACAAGATCCCGAGTTTCAGCAATATATACAAGCCTTTATAGCATCCGCCATTTTAGGGGTCATTCAGCAGTGGTTGGACAAGGGGAACGAGAACTTAACGGTAGAAGAAATGGTCGCTCTACATTTTCGATTAATACGTTTTTTAGGAAATGTAGTAGGTACTATTTAATGGAAAACCGCTACAGTACTGGAACTGTAGCGATTAGAAATTAGAGATGTAAATCTCGCTTTACAAAAAAACGAATGGCTAGACTATAGCAAAGCAAACCAATAAGTAAAAGTGTACCTAGCATCCACCAGCAAGAGCTATTTTGTTGGATTAATTGAACGGAATCGAACAATGAATAGATTGTAATGTATTGTAATTTGTCTAGTGAACCACCCATATTGCTCAGTGCCTCAATCAGATAAAAGACAATGGGAATGCCAGCACTATAGGCATAAGATGTTCTTAAATCTTTGCTGCTGCAAGACATAAGAAAGCAGAATCCACTAATGGCAAAGTGCAATAAAAATAGCCCGAAATTTAACAGCAGTAGAGCCGTTATGTCCAGCTCATTAGGGAATAATATTTCCGCAAAGACAATCATGACCAACGTAGTAACAGCAAGAAGTGTAAAAAGACTAATGATCAAAAATAGTGCTTGTGTAAAGACAATTTTAAAACGTGTATTCGGTGTAGCGATTAAATATGCCATCGAACCATTATCAATATAGCCCATGATGAGCTTATTGGCTAACATGATAGAAAATACCATAGGAAGAATCATTAATAAAAATCCATATAAATAGGTGGAGAGAAATTCTATCAAGGTATCGCCAATGCTGGTCATACCAAAGGCTGCCATCATCTCAGGCATTGTTTCTGTTAATTTTTTTAGCATATCCGTCATTTCTGGGTTATACATATAAATCACACTGACAATATATAGCATTAGTACACCTATAATAATGGTGAATAGTTTAAGAGAGGCTAATAACTCATACTTGAATAAGGTAAAATTCATGATTGAGCACCTCCACTTTCGTAATAATGCATAAAAATATCTTCAAGTGATTGGGAAATAACGTCTAAGTCTATAATTTTATAATTAGATAGCGTATGGAGAAATGCTTGAAGGTCTCCCATTATAGTAATCATCACTTTTGTAGAAGAGATTCGTTCAAGTACATATTCCTCATCAAGGAAGCGAGTCAGCTCTTGCTCATCTTGAAACTCAAGCATGTATTTTTTAGATTTACGTTTCTTTAAATCTGTAATGGTTTCAGTCGCCACGATTTTACCTGCATTAATAATCGCTACACGATCACAAGTTTTCTCTACTTCTTCAATCATATGGGAGGACATAAAAATGGTTGTTCCTTTGTTCTTTTCAGCTAAAATGAATTCAATAAATTTTGTTTGCATGAGCGGGTCTAAACCACTAGTAGGTTCATCTAGAATGACAATTTCGGGATGATGCATGAAGGCACAAACTAAGCCAACCTTCTGCTTCATACCTTTCGACATTTTTTTTATGAGCCCAGAAGCATCTAATTCAAAGAAATGCATTAATTCCTCGGCATGCGTGTAATCATTCATACCTCTTAACTTAGCAATAAAGTGAATAAATTGCTTACCCGTCATTTTATCAATAAACGCAATTTCTCCAGGTAAATAGCCAACAAATTGTTGAATGGTTGCAGATGCTTCCCGACAATTTAAACCGTTAATGAAACAAGAGCCCTCAGTTGGCTGTAAAAAACCCATTAAATGGCGAATGGTTGTGGATTTTCCTGCCCCATTTGGTCCTAAAAAACCGAACACTTCACCCTTTGGGATTTGTAGATGAACATTTTGTATACTATAAAAATCGCCAAACTTTTTAGTTAAATGGTTTACTTCAATCATGGACACGACACACACCCCATTTTATTGATACAATAATGTTTTCAAAAATAGAAAATATTCACTAGCCTCCTCCATGCATTGCTCAATTAATTCGTTAAAGAGCTCTTGATTATCTGCATGCGCTTTTAATCTTTCCTCATAACGATGACTGATGCCATCTGTTACCCATTGAATGGTATCAATTGCCTTTTTTATTTCCAAATTTTCTCGGAATAAACTCGTATCAATTCCTTCAAATGCAGTTGCATAAGCATTTTTTTGAAAAGCGGCATTGTAATGATTTAGTTCATCTCGTACCTCAGAGCTTGTTTCAGCATAGGCCTTTTTCAAAAAATCAAACAGCGCATGATATTGCTTCATAAGATCAATTTTAATTTTCATGATCTGTTCATAACGCTTAAAAATATCAGGCTCTGCTAAATCAATTTGGCGATTAAGTGCCTCGGAGAATATAGTAGTTGTATAGTCATATAAGAAAAGATATAAATTTTTTTTACTACCAAAATAGTGATATAAAATGCCCTTTGAAATATTAGCATTGCTCACAATTTTGTTTGTTGAAGCGGTAGCATAGTTATTGAGTGAAAATTCCCTTAAGGCAGCATTAATAATTGCTTGGCGCTTTTCTTCGGTTAAATTCATAAAAGCTTGATACAATTTTTTACTCCTTCCCATGCTATTTTATGCCATTATATAGAAATTGACTACTATGGTCAATGTGATTTGGAAAAATAAAAAAGAACATGATTGTGACCATTTCTAATAGTCTCACTCATGCTCTCCATTGCTCTAGTTTACTTATCATAATAATCGTTCAATGCAATTTCTAAACGTTCTTCTAAATGCTTTGAAATATAGCTTAGAACGAATTGCTCTTTGTCCATTTCAATTTGTGCGGACTTAAAAAATTTGGTGAAAAAACCGACTTTATTATTTTGGGAATATTGCTGTAATGCTTCTGTTCGTAATGTAGAAACGATTTCATTTTCTATATGACGCTCTCTAATCTTTTGTACAATGTCTTTCACGCTATTTTCTTGCAGCTCGGTAATTTGCTTTTGAAGATGTTCATTTTCCTGCTTTAGTTCCAACGTTTCTTTTTGAATTTCTTCCACTTGAAGGGCAGAATCGGTCGAAAAACGTTGAATGTTTTTGTCAAGAAAGTCCTGATTAATGTTAACTTGTAACGTCCCTTGCTCTTCATTCGGCAAAATCTGAAAAAGACCTGTTTGAATCATCTGCTGTAGGACGTTTCCAAGCAAATCAATTTTATGTGATAAATCCTCAGAATCCATGGTCGTTGCGGTAATTTGGTGTTTCAGCAGCTGTCCGTTATCATCAATACCTAGCAATAATTTAATCCCCCTGACACGATACTCATCCTTCAATAATAAAATCATGCGCAATCTCAATATAGCAGGTAGGTTTAAACGAATATTACTATTTGTATTGGGCGAAGCATTGTCAAAAATATACTGTTCAAACGGCTTTAAATAGTAGCGAAGCATGGCGTCTGTAATATCAAACCAGCCCGCGACTTCTGCAATTGTATAGTGTTTCGATTCATCGATCTCTGCTAAATACCCATCATTATAGAGGTTTTCCTCTAAAGGTGTATGTTGCAGTGCAACATACAATGGGTCATCTTGCACAATTTCAAGTACCATTTCTTTTGCATCATTTACCTTAAGCATCCTTACACACCCCACTTTATTTTTCCCATGACTAATGGTCTCTATATAGGTTTCTATTCGATTGGCAGCAATTGTATGCCTATTTTATGTAGGAAATTGTCATTAGAACGAAGTACCTTTTAATCTTTTATGAACCTTAAGGGAAATTGTACTGATGTTCAGGAGGAAGTTAATGCAGAAGAATTACCGTCCTATACATTTTATTTTTTATAGATAAAAGATTATTTTTAGTGTAAAATTACACTTTAATAATCATATTATATTTTTATCGAGGTGTAGCTGAAATGAAAAGATTTATTCAACGTATTTTGTCGCTATTTCCATTTCCGTTTTTATTTCATTTTTATGAGTATAATAGCCACCTCTCAAATCAAGAGGCTAGCTACTTATTTCCATTATTTCTTTTTTTCATCATTGGAGTTGGCATAGTATCTAGAAATGATCATCTACCTTTGTTCATTGTCCTAAATTTTTTAATGACTGCTTTGTCTTTAATGTTAGGCCATTTTTTTATAGATGATGATGGAAGTTGGTTTAAGCCTTTTGGAAGAGATGTAGCCATTATCTTTGTTTCATTCTTTTATGTTTTAGGGCAATTAATTATAAGAGGGATTAATAACGGAATCATGGGAAATAAAGTAAATGATGAAAATAACAATTAGTTATATAAGAAAGGATCATGTCTTTATACTGCTGTTAAGAAAAGAGGATACACCTAAAAATGAAGATTATATTGTGTTTAATCATCTTGTGAGCAGAAGAGCACGAAGAACAAGCTATGAAAGGGCCAACAGTTTTTAAAAATGTTGAATCTGTGATCCAGATGTTTCATTATAGGCTTTGCTGTCGTTGGTATTGAATGTGCACCTTCATTCCATTCTTTAATAGAGCGTCAATATGCGTATATTCATGATTTTGGTGTGAGTTCAATACTAATGAAATGGAATTTTATGAGCGAAAAATGAAGATGAATATAGAAATTAAGCAATTAAGTCACTCATGAATAAAAGTGAGCGACTTTTTTTGTTTTCACCATAGGGTATCGTGTTAATCTACTAACTAAATAATGTCAATTATTAAGAAAAAGTTAAGAATTCTCCTTGCAAATCTTTAAGAAAGTCTCTTTATAGTTAAAACCATCAATAAAGAACGCAAAGCGAGGAGACAACGAAATGCAGCTTATCACCTTCCTTACTGAATTTATAAAGCATCCAAAAACAATAGGCGCCATATCACCTAGTTCTAAGAAATTAGCGCATAAAATGGTGCAACCTATTTGCTTTGAAACGGCTCAATGCATTATAGAGCTTGGCCCAGGGATGGGGGCCTTTACAAAGGAGCTTGTGAAAAGAAAAAAGCCAGCTACATGGCTTGTTCTCATTGAACATAATGCGATTTTTTGTGAGAAACTGCGTAGGCAATTTGCTCATGTAGCTAATGTTGTAGTGATCCATGGTTCAGCAGAAAATTTGAAGCAATATTTGACGGACTTAAATATCGAAAATATAGATTATGTTATTTCTGGACTGCCATTTACATCGTTAAAGGCGGAAGTATCGTGTTGCATTTTAAGAAATGTGAGGGATTGTTTGTATAATGGAAAATTCATTACTTTCCAATATTCACTTGTGAAAAAATCATTTTTTCAAACCTATTTTCAGGATATTTCACATGAGAAAGTATGGATCAATATGCCACCAGCGTATGTATTGAGCTGTAGGTTAGGAAATACGAGGGTCAGCTAATGGAGCTACAGGATCTTTTATTATTTATAGAACAATATGGCTATTTTGCTTTGTTTTTTAGTTTATGGCTAGGGATCATAGGCATGCCGCTACCAGATGAAATGATTGTCATGAGTGGTGGTTTTCTATCTTCGCTAGGAAAATTGGTCATATGGAAATCTTTTTTACTTACTTATTTAGGCGTTGTTTCAGGGCTTTCTCTAGGATTTATACTTGGAAAACTGTTTGGTCATCGTGTACTCGATAAACTTGTGAAAAAGAAAAAGGCAAAGTACTTATCTAAATCAAAAGAATTGTTAGATCAATATGGACGTTTTGCATTAGTCCTGAGTTACTTTATTCCAATTGTTCGACATATTCTCCCTTACTTGGTGGGAATGAATAATATGCCTTTTAAAACATATGCCTTATTTTCCTATACAACAGGCTTTGTTTGGACATTGATTTATTTTACACTAGGTTTATTGTTCGGCAGTCAAATTGAATATATTTCTGTTATTGCTACGAAATATGGTATTTACTTTGGGTTATTCATCGTGACTGTTAGCTGTATTTATTATTTTTATATACGGAAATTTAAAAAATAGCTAAAATGGAGGAACATTTTGAATGGAAAATATTTGATTAATGGTGGGATTAGATGAGTAATGAAACAATTTTAATTGTAGATGATGAAAAAGAGATAAGAAATCTGATTTCAATTTATTTGAAAAATGAGGGGTTTCAGGTGTTAGAGGCATGTGATGGAGAAGAGGGTTTACAGTTAGTAAAGAAGCATAAAGTACATTTAATTGTATTGGATTTAATGATGCCTAAAGTAGATGGCATTAAAATGTGTATGAAGGTAAGAGAAGTAGCAGAAATGCCTATTATTATGCTAACTGCCAAATCTCAAGATATGGATAAGATTGGTGGTTTAACAATAGGTGCTGATGATTATGTGACGAAGCCCTTTAATCCGTTAGAGCTGATTGCCCGCATTAAATCACAGCTTCGTCGCTATCTGAAAATGAGTGGCTTACATAGCAGCTATAAAGAGGAGCTGGAAGTTGGTGATTTACGTATCAATACGGCGACACATGAAGTTTTTGTTAACAATGAAAGAGTAAAGCTGACACCTAGGGAATTTGCTATTTTGGAATTGCTTGTTAGTAATCCTGGCATTGTCATGAGTGCAGAGCAAATCTATGAAAAAGTTTGGAAAGAGGAAGCATTTCAATCGGAAAATACTGTAATGGTACATATTCGAAAAATTCGAGAGCGAATTGAGACAAATCCAAGGAATCCACAATATATTAAAACCGTATGGGAGTAGGGTATAAAGTTGAAAAAGTTCTTTAGGCTTTTAAAGATCCCAAGGTTTCTGAAGCATATTGGTGCGAAAATAAAAAATAATATTCAACGTAGCATTCGTATTCAACTATTTACAACGTTTTTATTATGTGCACTCGGCAGTTTTTTAGTGGCACGTGCAATAGTGCCATTTTTTGAGAATATCAATGAGACAGTGATTGTGGATTATAGTGGTAGTATGAAGTTGATGTATTATCATGCGCAGGATACAGCAGCAATGGCAACTCAAGAAAATAGTGTTAAAGCATTAAGAGAATTGATCGATCAAGAAAATGGAAAAATAGAAAATGAGGATAATGCATTAAAAATAGTCGTCACAGATGAGACAGGGAAGATCTTATATAAAACAAAGCAGGTGAAGGAGCAACAAATCGATTTGCACGAAGAGATAAGGCATGTCATGGACTTTACAATGAATCAACCTTTTGAAAATGCCTATCATGTGATCGAAACGTCTCGTGAGGAGTTTACAACATTAGTGCCACTAACTTTACAAGATAAAAATTATTATTTCTTTGTTAGTGGGCTTCCACAAGGAGAAGCCATCACAAGTACGAATGAAGGCCCCATACCTTTTTTCATTGGTGTTATGTTGTTTATCGTATCATTTTTCTCTATAACAAAACGCAAAATGAATCAAATTGAGGCATTAGCGGAGGGGGTTATGGAAATCGCAAAAGGAAATTTAGCCTTTCGTATTGAGAAAAAAGGCCAGGATGAAATTGCTTTACTCACGGATAATGTTAATCAAATGGCAGAAGAAATTATGACAAGTATCGAGATGGAGAGGAAAATTGAACAACAAAAAAACGAGCTCATTACAAATGTTTCACATGACCTTAGAACACCTCTTACCTCAATCATGGGTTATTTGCGTTTATTAAGAGAGGAGAAGTATGAGACGAAAGAGCAATATGACGAATATTTGAAAATAGCCTTTTCTAAATCCGAGCAATTAAAAAATTTAATAGACGATTTATTTGAGTATACTAAGCTCACGAATGATAAAAATACTTTAATGCGACAACAGGTTTGTATAAATGAGCTACTCGAACAACTAATGGAGGAATTAGTACCAATAGCAGAGGAGAAACAACGTATTTTTATAAAAAATTTTCCAGAGAAACGAATTTTTGCTGCCCTGGATTCGGAAAAAATTGTACGAGTATTTGATAATCTACTCATCAATGCCATCAATTATAGTACAGCTGAAGGAAAAATTATGGTTTCCCTTGATGGACAAGCAAACCATGTGCGTATTTGTGTAGCGAACCAAAGTGATGCCTTTACATCTGTGGAGCTTGCTAGTTTATTTGAGAGATTTTATAAAAAAGATCAATCGAGAACAAATGTAACCGAGGGCTCAGGGCTTGGACTAGCGATTGCGAAGAGCATAGTGGAGCTTCACGGAGGAACGATTCACGCAAAATACAAAAACGAGACACTGTACTTTATTATCACCTTGCCATTAGCAGCTTCATAACTGACTACAATGGAAGAATAGTAATGGCATGTTGTATTTGTTTATGTTGTGAAAGCATATCTTGTAGGGTTGCTAGGGTAGCTGTGTTTCTGATTAATAATTGGATTTCTGTCTGCTTGTATTGTCGTTGAAAGTCCAGAATATAATCTGCAATAATATGTAAATTATATTGATTTTTAATCTCTACCTCGACGAAAAATGGCAGTGTTAAATCTGGTAGCTTAATACTACCGCCACGTCGAATCCAAATTGCTTCCTGCACATAGTAGCGGATAGGTAATTGGCGGTTACTAGCGATAAAAATATCCATAAAAAACTCCCTTCAGTGTCTAATTACAGCCTAATGGAAATGCATACAGTCGTCAAAAGAAAACATGTGAAAATCTGATTGAAGATTTTTTCATGTTTTTTTGTTTGTTTTTTGTTGAATTTGATTTGAATATGTCCGTTTTTTGGACTAATTGTAAAGGGCGTGTAAATATTAATTTAATCCATTGTAAATGATATGTACAGCTAGCTTAAAACTATTAATAATAAAGTCTGACAACAAGGAAAGGGTTGAATAGATTGGCTATCAATGTACAGGAGATGATTTTCCAATTTCTTGGAGGGTTAGGCTTATTTCTTTTCGCTATTAAATTTATGGGAGATGGCTTGCAGAAGGCTGCAGGTGATCGACTAAGAGATATTTTAGATAAATTTACAACAAACCCATTAATGGGTGTACTAGTTGGTATTGTAGTTACAGTTCTCATACAATCAAGTTCAGGTACGACTGTTATTACCGTTGGACTAGTGAGCGCAGGACTTATGAAACTGCGCCAAGCAATTGGCGTGATTATGGGTGCTAATATTGGGACAACCATTACTGCATTTATTATAGGAATAGATGTAGGTGCTTACGCATATCCAATTATGGCAGTGGGCGCAATATGTTTATTTTTCTTTAAGAAAAGTTTCATTCAAAATATGGGGCAAGTATTATTTGGCTTTGCAGGTTTATTTATTGGTTTAGAGCTGATGAGTGGTGGAATGAAGCCGCTTAGAGATTGGCAACCATTTTTAGATTTAACTGTACAAATGTCTGATGTGCCGATTTTAGGCGTATTAGTAGGAACGATATTCACTCTGGTTGTTCAATCTTCCTCGGCTACAGTAGGGATTTTACAAGGGCTTTATGCTGAAGATTTGATAACATTACATGGGGCATTACCTGTCTTGTTTGGAGATAATATTGGCACAACGATCACAGCCATCCTAGCAGCTTTAGGTGCTTCCATTGCAGCAAAACGAGCAGCTGCCACACATTTACTATTTAATGTAGTGGGTACAATTATCTTTATGCTCATATTAGGATTATTTACGAACTATGTGGAATGGATTGCAGGGGTGCTCAATTTAGAGCCGAAAATGCAAATAGCCTTTGCACATGGAACGTTTAATGTCCTCAATACAATCATTCAATTACCATTCATAGGTGTTTGGGCTTATGTCGTAACGAAACTAATTCCGGGCGAAGATTCAATCATTGAATACAAACCAAAATTTTTGGATAAAAATTTAATTATCAAATCACCGTCAGTGGCATTAGGTCAAGCAAAAATGGAAGTAGTACGCATGGGCGAGTATAGTATTCAAGGTCTAGAAGAAACATTAAAGATTTTGAAAACGGATGATGCTAAGTTAATAGGTAAGGTCAACCAATTGGAGGAAGCCATTAATAATTTAGATCGCAAATCAACGGAATATTTAGTGGAGTTATCAAAACAATCTTTATCAACCCATGATTCCCAAGTGCACCATGCATTATTTGAAAATATTCGTGATATCGAACGAATTGGTGATCATGTAGAAAATATAATAGAGCTGCTACAATACAAGGATAGTAATCGCGTTCGTTTAAGTGAACAAGCGATGCAGGAGTTAGAGGATATGTTTGTTTTTACATTAGAAACTGTGAAAATGTCTATCGAATCACTTGATAAGCGTGATCTTTCCTTAGCACAGCAAGTGATAGAAAAAGAAAATGAAATTGATAATATGGAGAGACGTTTACGTAAATTGCATATTAAGCGATTAAATGAAGGAGTTTGCTCAGGTTCAGCAGGTATTGTATTTGCGGATATTGTGAGTAATTTAGAAAGAATCGGTGATCATGCTTCTAACATAGCGGAAACCGTTATTGCCTAATATAAAGCTGTTCAGAGGAGATAATCTGCTGAACAGCTTTTTTTTTTGGGGAAGGATAGAATTATTAAACTGACGGAATAAATTCCTAAAATTGACGGATAGAATTTCAAAACTGACGGATAGAACCCTCAAACTGTCGGATAGTTATAAGCTTCTATGGCTTCTAAAAAATACATTAGGATGGGGGATTTTACTTCGTCTTTACGATAAATAAACCATGTAGGAATATGTGCTTGCTTGTTCTTTATCTTGTGCAAAGTTAATGCTTGTGTTGCCATGTGTTTTTCTGCAATGGCACGTGGTAGTAAGGTAATACCTAACCCAGCAGTAACACAGCCAATAATACCGTCAAGCGTACCAAGCTCCATTCGATTTTGTGGTCGAACTCCTTCTTCATGTAACCAATGTTCCAAGATGGCTCGATAGGAACAGCCATGGCGGAATGTAATCACGGAGCTTCCCTCTAAATCCTGTAGATGTTTAATAGGCTTATGCTTGTTAGAAGTGAGAATAACAAGCTCTTCACAGACAAACTCTTTCATCATTATATTTTCTTTATAAACAGGCCCGGTAACAAATGCGCCATCTAGTTCATAGTTTTCAACCCGTTCAATATTGTGCTGAGAAGGGCTTGTTAATATGGTGATATCCACTTGTTCATGTGCTTGATGAAATGTGCTTAACAAAGTTGGTAAATGTAATGCAGCAGTTGTTTCCATCGAACCAATTCGTAAAACGCCTCGTTGTTCCTCCGTATCATGTATGATCTCAAAGGTTTTTTCATAGAGATGAAGCATTTTTAGGACTAACTCGTAGAATTGTTCTCCTTTTGGTGTTAGCCGTATCCCTCGATGTCCACGATAAAAAAAGGTTGTTTCGTAGAGCGCCTCAAGACTTTGTATTTTCATAGAGATGTTGGATTGCGTGTAATTAAGTGCCGTGGCAGCTTTAGAAAAGCTACCTGTTTGGACGACTGTTCGAAAAATCGTTAAATCATTAATATTCATATGCCCTCCAGCTATCAATTTTATTGATACTTATTATAAAGAATTGGATCTATTTTTGATACCTAGATATTCGATATAGTGAAATAGAAGGAGTGATGATATGCACAAGCAAACAGTACGATATTTAATCGGGGGCATTTTTGCTTTAGTAATCGCTATGGGGATCGGCCGTTTTTCGTATACGGTTATTTTACCTTATATGCAAGAAGCTTTTGAATTTAGCCGAGCAACAGCAGGTTACTTAGCAACGAGTAATTACTTAGGCTATTTGGTTGGAGCCTGGGTGGCAGGCCGTTTACCAATAGGGAATAAACGAATCCTCTTTTTGCAAATTACCCTTGTTATCAGCATTTTAACAACAGCCTTCATGGGCTTTACAAATGCAATCATCATTTGGTATTTATTACGATTTATCTCGGGGGTTGTGAGTGCTTTTATTTTTGTTGTTATAACAAGCCTAATACTAGACCAGTTAGCTAGCAGTAGTCATATGCATCTATCGGGGCTGTTCTATAGTGGGGTGGGAGTAGGGATTGCATTAAGTGCGGTGATTGTTTCACCAATCCAAGCAGTTTTCCATTGGAATGGAACTTGGATCGTATTAGCTTTATTTAGTATTGTATTGTTTGTCTTGATTGTGCTATTCATCAAGCCTATTACACCAAGTAAACAACTAGTGGAAAGCCAGATAATTTCACAGAAAACGCCTCCTCAGTCTTGGATGAAATGGTTAATCATCGCTTATAGCTTAGAGGGACTTGGCTATATTGTCACAGGTACATTTATTGTATCAATTGCACAGGAGTCGACAAGCTTTCATGGAGATGCAGCCTTTGTATGGTTTGTTGTGGGTGTTGCAGCAATTCCCTCATGTATCGTCTGGTCTAAGCTAGCACAGCGTTATGGCTATGTGAAAATTTTGCTCATCTCTATGCTACTGCAAGCGATAGGTATTATTTTACCTGCGTTAGCTACAAATTCGATGACCCTTTATGCTAGTGCCTTTATTTTCGGGGCAACCTTTATGGGAATTACAACTGTTTGTACAACATTAGCGAGGAAACTTGCACCAGTTAATAGTCATCAAATGATAGGCTATTTAACCGCTGGCTATGCGCTCGGACAAATGATTGGTCCATCCATTGCAGGAACACTTGCAAGCTACACAAATAGCTATCAGTACGCCTTAGTTGGGGCTTCCTTAGTTGTAATGCTGGGAGGATTATGTTTAATAGGTGGCATAAAATATGATAGAAGCACCTAAAAAAGTAAGTAAGGTATGTTGCGCCTTACTTACTTTGAAATTAATGGATATCTCGTTTCTTAAAGTTACCACCACGAACTTCTGATACATCAGAAATGACAACAAAAGCGCCTTCGTCGATGTCTTTAATAATCGAAACTAATTTATTTTCTTCCATACGGTTAATGACACAGTTTAAGATTTCTGTTGGTTCATTGGAGAAACCACCACGTCCATGTGTATAGGTAACACCACGGCCTAAGCGGGCTTGAATAGCGTCTCCAATCTCCTCGGATTTTCCACTAACCACACGAACTTCTTTTGATTTTTCTAAACCAACTTGGATTATATCGATAACATTTTTGGCAATATAGTAAGTTAACGCTGAGTAAAGAGCACTCTCTAAGCCAAAGATAAAGCTTGCCCCTATGAAAATAAAGGCATTGATAAATAATATAATATCGCCGACTGAAAATGGAATCTTACGTGACAATAGTACAGCTAAAACCTCTGAGCCATCTAAAGCGCCACCATTTCGTAGGACAATCCCAATCCCCACACCAAGAAGCATACCACCAGATAAAACAATTAGGAGGGGATCATTTGGGCCTAAAATGGTTTTGACGTCATGTAAAAGCACTGTAGAAATCGATAAAGCTGCAATACCAGCACTACTCATTAAGGCAAAGGTTTTTCCGACTTGCTTGTAGCCAATATAAATGAACGGAATATTTAAGACAAAGAGCAGTACGCCTAATGGGATACCAAAGAGGTGCGCGCCCATAATACTAAGACCTGTTACACCGCCATCAATGACAGCATTCGGAATTAACACGGCCTCTAGTCCGTAAGCGGCTATAACTGCCCCAATAATGATCATAATTAATTTTCGTATATTTTCTAGTGACTTTCCTTTTTTCATAAATCTTCTCCATTTCTTTACGTCAATAGTACCTAAGGTTTTGGAATAATATTTAAAGCAATTGTTTTAGTTTCAAAACCTTTATTTGACTCGGTCATATTATAGTATTTAGTTAATAAATCGTTTAATTCAATTTCAAAGTTTTTGAATTGATCGTCCGTTAACGTTAGGTCGATTAAAGAAAAAGTTGCTAAATCTGTTGTGCTTTCTTTTTCATCAAGTGAATGTAAATAATTTTGATATTGAGATAGTAAAGCCAATTGATAGTAGGAAATATAATTTAATTTTTGCTTGGTTGTGAGTTGCGTCCAATCCTCCTTACTAAGTTTTGCTGCTCCTTCATTTAATGCATAAAACTTCTCTGTAACAGAACGAACTTTTCGCTCTTTCACAATTTTTATAATATTTTCATCGACTAAAATTTGGATGTGACGATATAGAGTGGCTTGTGGTACATCTTTAATGACAGAAATCATCTCCAATGTGCTTAAACCCTCTTCTTTATTGTGCATCAGAGCTTGTAAAATTTTCATTCTCACAGGGTGCATTAATACCTCTGCTTTATTTCGCATAAACCAATCCTCCTACCAGAAAATGAGATAGTATCAAGGGAAGCATTCAAATGTTATCAATTTGAGAACATTATCAAAAAATATACTATAGCGTTTTTTTAAAGATGTACAGTAAAAAGGTAATGAAATTTTTTCATTCTTTTGTTATCATTATTGATAATGATAATGAAAGGGGTTATAAAAATGAAATTACACTATGGTTTTGAAGACTTAAATCAAATTGATTGGGCAAGCATACTACCAATCCTTTTACCATTTGTACTCGTAGGTTTTTTACTTATCACTGTTGCACTCATAGATTTATATAAACATAGAGATAGCAGAGAAAACATACTAATGTGGGCAATTATTATTTTGTTCTTTAATACAATTGGTTCTGTTCTATATTTCGTGATAGGTAGAAAGGATGTCAATAAACGTGCGCTTAGAAATTAATAATATAACGAAAAAATTTAAACAGAAAACGGCAGTAAGTAGTTTTTCAATGGTTATTGATTCGAATGAATGTGTAGGGCTTATTGGACCAAACGGGGCAGGGAAATCCACATTAATTCAGATCATTGCTGATATTCTTTATGCAGATGAAGGGGACATTGTACTTGATGGACAAAAAATTTCAAAGATGAAAAATCATATTGGTTATTTACCACAGTATCCTAATTTCTTCTCGTGGATGACAGCATCAGAAACTTTAGCCTTTATGGGGACACTTTCGGGTATTTCGAAAAATCAATTACAAAAAGATATCCCAATTCTTCTGGAAAAGGTAGGCTTAGGGAAAGAAGCACATGCTCATGTTGGAACATTTTCAGGAGGTATGAAACAGCGTCTTGGTATCGCACAAGCTTTATTACACAAGCCAGCTCTCATCATTATGGATGAACCCGTATCAGCCCTAGATCCAATCGGTAGACGTGAAGTGCTGAATCTATTAAAAGATATAAAAAAAGAAACGACCATACTACTTTCTACACATATTTTAGGCGATGCGGAAGAAGTTTGTGAGCGCTTTGTGGTAATTAAAAATGGTTACAAAATAGAAGATGCAACAAAATTAGAGTTACTAAATCGCTATCAAGATTCAGCTATCTTTTTAGCGGTTCAAAATAAAGATGTAAAATGGCTAACAACGATTGAAAATTTACCTTATGTAAAGAAAGTCGAAAATTGTGGGGATGGTTTTAAAGTATATGTCAATCACTTGGAAGCAGACGCCCATCGATTGCTACAGTACGGATTGGATTCAAATGTACTATTTACAAAGTTTGATCTTGATCTTCAAGAAAGCTTAGAAGAAATATTTTTAGAATTGGTGGTGTAATTTAAAGTGAATACGTTTATCGCACTAAGAAAAAAAGAAATGAATCAAATGACAAAGGAATATAAAGTCGTTTGGCTACCAATCGTTTATATTCTCCTAGGTTTAACTCAGCCGATCATGATGTATTTCTTGCCTGCTATTTTACAATCAATGGGTGGTATAGAAGGGATTATAATTGATCCATCAATGACAAAGCCAGGGGAGAAGAAGTGCTTGCTTCAACCCTTAATTCGCAATTTGATCAATTAGGTATAATCATACTTGTTATTGCAACGATGGGAATTATTCAAGGAGAAAAAGCCAATGGGATGATGGCATTCATTTTAACAAGGCCAGTATCTATCACATCATACTTAAACAGTAAACTGCTTACTCATTATGTTTTAGCTGTTCTATGTATTACGCTTGGCTTTGCAATGTCCCTTGGCTATACATCTTATTTATTTACCTCTGTACCGATAACGCGCGCATTGATAGCTTTAGCATTTTATTGTATTTGGCTGTTGTTTGTCATTACATTTGTTGCCATGATGAGTACATTTTTTAATAGTACACCATTTATCGCTTTAATCAGTATTGGTGTCTTATTTATTTGTCGTTTTTGTGCTGGCTTACATCCATTCTTAGATGTCATAAATCCAGCTAGTAATAGTTTGTATGCTACAACGATAATAATGACAGGTGACATAGAAACATGGTATAGCTTTCATATTGTTGTCACACTGTTACTTGTACTATTCATGATGGCTATCATGCATCATTTTATTGCCAAAAAGAAATTTTAATATGGAGGAAATCCTCGACAAATGAATGTAAAAGTAAATCGAAGAAGCAAAATTCCATATTATCAACAACTCGCACAGCAGCTGCTTTTATCCATAGCGACTGGAAATTTAAAAAAGGGGGACCATTTGCCTTCTATACGCCAGCTAGCGGCACAAACAAACCTCAATCTGCATACAGTTCATAAAAGCTACAAAGAGCTTCAAAAAAAGGGAATCATCACCATTAAAGCTCATTCTAGAGCATTTGTTATCGTAGATCCTAATAAAGCAACGACTGTTTCATTTCACCAAATAGCTACGAATGTGGAGCAATTATTGTTAGAGGCTTATATTTTAGGCATGAAAAAATCTCAACTAAAAGAAATGTTTTATGACATTTTACAAAAGTATTATACGGAGAGTGAAAGAGATGGCTACTGATAATCTAGTGACCATCTCTTTTACAATTTTATCAAATTAAATCAAAAACACAGCAACTATCGTTGTCACAATCAGACCAATGACTACAGGAATTAAATTTCGTCTTGCTAGCTCAAATGGGCTGACATTACAAATAGCAGCTGCTGGGATTAATGCCCAAGGAATCAGTGCACCGCCGCCTACCCATATAGCTGTGATTTGTCCTAAAGCAGTTAAAGTGGCTGTTCCCCCACCAATGGCATTCCCGAATAGACTACCAACCGAACCTGCTAAAGAAATTCCTGAAAAGCCAGAACCATCTAATCCAGTAATAGCGCCAACAACTGCTAGCGTGACAACAGCAATTTCCTTTGTTAACGGAACTATTGCTGCAAGACCGACACCAAGATCATTGACAATACCGTGTGAAGTTGCGGGGAGGTGGTCGCCGAGAATTTGTGTAAAGCCAGCATCTCCAAGATAGAAGAAAGCAGCAATTGGTATTACGGGTCCGAAGACTTTAAAGCCGAATTGAAATCCTTGAATCAAATAACTTGTTGTCTTTTCTAATCCCGCTGATTTATGAGCAACCATACTAAGCAACAATAAAATAAAAACAGAGGTTCCCCCGATTAAAGCCGTTGCATCTCCGCCCGTTAAATTGAATACTGACATAGCGATAACGTCTAAGATAAAAGCAATAGGAATAAGGACGGCGAAGAATCGCTTTTGCCCAATTGACAGTAAGTTTTCCGCAGTCTCTTGTTCACCATTCTCCTCTTCATTGTTGCCAGTATTTAAAAGTAGCGTTCCTCGTTTCATATCACGTCGTAAAAAAATATAAGCAACAATTGTCGTTACAACGCCCATTGTGATCACAAGCGGAATACTGGCTGAAACAACATCTCCAACAGGGATACCAGCAGCATCAGCCGTTAATTTTGGAGCCCCTTGAATGACAAAATCACTCGATAACGCAATACCATGACCAAATAAGTTCATCGCCATGGCAACCCCCAGTGCTGGGAGACCCGCCCGAATGGCAACAGGCAAGAGCACTGCTCCTAATAGCGCTACGGCAGGTGATGGCCAGAAAAACCAAGAAATAAACATCATTAATAGTCCAATCGTCCAATAAGCGAGTGCGGGTGTTTTAATGATCTTTGTGAAAGGGGCCACCATAACCTCATTAATACCTGAAGACATCATGACCCGGCTCATCGCCACAATAATCGAAATAATAAGAATCGTTGATAGCAGCTCAGTTATGGCATAAATAAAGCTGTTAAACACACCACTTATGGACGAGGTAAAATCACCAGTCGCAACAATCGCTAGCATAAAGATGCCTACTACACAAATGAGGGTGGTATCACGACGTTTAACCATAAATCCGATGATGAGCACAATAAAGACCACGTAAATCCAATGGAGAGCTGTGAATTCAATCCCCATACGTTTCCCCCTCAATATTCTGATTCTATAGAATATGAAGATAAAAAAAGATGGTGATGATTTTAAAAAATTTAACTTGGGCGAAAGCGAAACAACAACCAAAAAGGTATTTTAAGTTACACCCAAAACAAGATATTTGAAAGAAATGAAGTTATAGATTAAAATACTTTTATAGATTATCGATAATCTATAATCCATAATATATAACGCTTTTAGCTAATCACCCTATACACTGAACTATGTTAAAATAAAAAGATATAAATTTATTGGAGTGGTTTAATGGGGTTTGATGAAAATTCAATTTCAAAAAAAACAATTTCTGAGCAAATAGCTGAACGATTATTATTCCGCATATTTTCTGGTTACTATGAACAAGGTCAGCGCTTAATAGAGGCAGAAATTGCAAAGGAGTTACAAGTAAGTCATGCACCTGTCCGTGAGGCCCTTTATCTTTTACAAAAAGATGGTGTAGTTGAAAAAGTACAACATAAAGGTGTAAGAGTGAAGATTATAACGGATCAGGAATTAAAGGATTATTTGGAAGCGCTTTATCATCTATTGGATATAGCACTAACCAAATGTGAATCTAAATGGACTGCTGATTTGCAAAATGAACTATTATTTCGATTTGAAGCTATGAAACAAAGAAAGTCCGCTGAAAATATTTATGAATATGTTGTTTCGTTTGCCCACTTGTTACAATTGTTTTTTGATGTTACAGGAAATATTGCTATGCTACGATTCTTTAAAGAAACAATATTTGTTACAAATGTAGCTGCACAAACAAAATGGAAGATGAATCTAGTTGAATCCTATCATATGTCCATCAATACTTTTATCAAGTGTATAGAAGTGTCGGATTTTGATCATGCACGAGTAGCTATTAAGGATGTTATTTTATGGTACCAATTTAAATAATTTTATGGGGGTAACATAAATGAAAGCTGCAGTTTGGCATGGTGTGAAAGATATTAGAGTTGAAGAGGTTGAATTACGCGCTTTAAGAGAAGAAGAAGTGAAAGTAAAAGTAGCGTGGGCTGGTATTTGTGGAAGTGATTTACATGAATACGAAGAAGGTCCGGTTTTCGTACCAGTTGATGAAAAAGCTGAATTAACAGGTGAAGTTGCCCCACTTACAATGGGACATGAATTTGCTGGTATCATCGAAGAAGTTGGCTCTAAGGTTACTGACTTTAAGGCTGGGGACCGAGTTGTCATCAATCCTACATTAACATATAGAAATAAACATGAAGAAGTCGATCGTTATGATGGATTTAACTTCATCGGTTTACATGGAAATGGTGGATTTGCAGAATATGTTAATGTCCCTGTAACGAATATACATCGTTTAGCAGATAACTTAACATTACAAGATGGTGCATTGGTAGAACCAATGGCTGTTGCAGTACAAGCTGTCAAGGATGCTGGGGTTACATTAGGTGATTCTGTTGCTGTATTTGGGGCTGGACCAATTGGATTATTAACAGTAATCGCTGCAAAAGCATCAGGTGCTAGCAAAGTTATCGTATTAGATTTATCCGATGATCGATTAGAAAAGGCAAAAGAATTGGGTGCAACACATGCTATTAATTCAGGTAAAGAAAATCCTGTTCAAGCAGTTCGTGCGATTGTTGCAGATGGGGTGGATGTATCCTTTGAGGTGGCAGGAGTTGCTCCTACCTTTAAACAAGCAATTGATGTAACAAAACCCCGTGGTAACATGATGATTGTGTCGATTTTTGCAAGACCAATCGAATGGAATCCAATGCAACTTACAAACACAGGTGTTAATGTATTATCTTCCATTGTTTATACACCATCAATTTTCCAAAGAACAATTGATGCAATGAGCGCTGGTCAACTTAATCCACAAGGGATCATCACAAGTCAAATTGAACTAGATGAGATTGTTGAAAAAGGATTCAAAACGTTAACGAATGACAAAACACAATCTAAAATTTTAGTCGAAATAAGCGGAGAAAATTAATAAAATTGAGAGGAGTATGGCTGATGACAGCCATGCTCTTTTTTATAGTTTGGAGGAGCAGGGAGCTTAAGAAAAAATGACAAAAGGAATCGAGAATGAACTTCTCGACTCTTTCAGTAACTTAATCTCTTTCTCTTGCTCTCTGTGTGTCTCTAATATTCTTTTGAACCGTGATGGATGCAAACAAACTTAGAACAAATGACATACCATAGAACCCTTTTTCGCTTAAAACAATACTCCCAGCATTATATAATCCAATGCCCATTAATGATATAGATACAATAAGTGCAACCCAACTAATACCATAATAAATATTAGTAACGGGTATTCCCTCTTCTTTATCTCTTACTGCTTTTTGTAAGGATATTGCTGAATAGAGTCCAAATACTAAAACAGCTATGTAATATCCTTTTTCGTTTAGTTGCATCGTTGCATTAAACAAGCCTATAAAATATGCCGTAACACCTACTAACAATGCTGCCCAGGAAGCCCCCTTGAAAGCAGCAGTTGGTTCTCCCTCTTTTCTTTCTACTTTAATTTTCGGATCAGGCTGTTTTTCCTTATCTAATGAAGAATCATTTTGATTAGACAATATCTTTCTCCTCCTTCTATCACTGTATAAAAACATTCTATCATTCTACAGGGAGGTTATGAGAATAGAAATTTCTCTAATTCTCGTTCTTCAATATTCTCCTTAAAGGAGGCTGCTTTAATTTGGCTTTTATTTTGCTGGAATAAAGAGTCAATATGGCTTCATCAAATCTGAAGGCTCTCTTATCATTCCTTGGTAAAATTGTGTCCTACACGGAGAACCTTTTTGCTGCAATTATTTTGTACAAATAAGAGCTACGTGTCTAACTTTTTCTATATTATTCAAATAGACAGCTAAATATGTTAGATGTATATGTCTGCCTGTTGTTGCTGTGTCCACCGCTTATTACGATTTGTGCCACTGATGAACAAAATAATTGAAATGGTTGATAAAGCTGTGAATACCACCGTTTTTAGATGAAAATAAATCGCTAGTCCGCTCACATAGAAAGCGATTGCGCCACTGTAACCAACTTTTTTACTCCTTCTCTTAGTTGTTTTTCATTTGCATAGGAATAGCTTAAACGTATCCAGGAGGATAGTTGTTTTAATGGATCACAAACTTGACCAGGCACAAAGGATATCGATTGTTCGATACTTTTAGATAATAATAATTCAGTTGGAAAATCATCTGGGAGCTGTACCCATAAATTTAGACCGCCTTTTGGACTGTTCCATCGCCAGCCTGTTACAGCTAGCTCCTCTTCCATAATTTCCTTTCGAATCTGTAGGGCAATCCGAATTTTCTCCAAATGTTGTTGCAATCTTAGTGAGGAGAAGTAATGGAGAAAAATTTTTTGATTGAGAAGTGGTGAGCCATTATCAGCTAGCGATTTTTCTGTTAATAGTGATTTCATTAATGATGATGGACAAATAACAGTTGCAATTCTCAAACCAGGAGAGATGTATTTGCAAAAGCTTCGGATGTAAATGACCGTCCCAGCACTATCAAATGTGTAAATTGGAGGTGGTGGGGCTTGGTCAAAATAAATGTCGTGATAGGCATCATCTTCTATTAATAGAAAGCGATAGTGCTCAGCTAATTCCACTAATCTTTTACGCTGCTCGACAGAAACCGTATAACCAGTTGGATTATGGAAGGAGGGGTTAAGATAAAATAGGCGGGGCTTGTATTTTTTAATATAGTATTCGACCTGTTCTAAATCGTAGCCCTCAGGATGGATATCAACCGTAACAATCTGTGCGCCTTGTGCTTTAAAGATATCAATCGCAGCACTATAGCTTGGGCGTTCAAATAAAACGACGTCCCGTGACTTAATAAAAGCTTGAGCAATTAAGTGAATGGCTTGCTGTGAGCCAGATGTTATTAACAGTTCTTCTGGACTCAAATGTGTTTTATAGTGGTTGATAAAATATTGGGTCAGTGTCTCACGTAGCTCTAAATCACCTTGCACCGTTGAGTAGGTTGCCAGTACTTTCGGATAAAGGTCAAACACTTCCTTCACGTAATTTGAAAAATAGTGATTAGGCAAAAGATTGGGATCAATCAATGCCTGAGAAAAATGATAGGAAACAGATGGTTGATGGATTTCGGATAAATGATTTTTTTTTACATATGCTGAAACAATGGGATTGTCCTGATCTAGATATTCAATATATTTTGTTACTGTTGATTGGACAAAATAGCCTGATTTATCTTTTACATAAACTTTGTCATGCTGTTTTAATAATTGATAAGCTTTTAATACCGTTAGCCGATGGACATTCATTTCAGATGCTAATTGCCGGACGGAGGGAAGCTTTTCATGTTCTTTCCATTCTTTTCGCTCTATTCGGTGCAGTACATCATCATAGACTTTCTTAAAAAGATAATCTTCATTTTGAATTGCTTTGCCCACATCGATTCCTCCTATTCACACCGATTGTACCACGAACCAAACTGATCTGTTCTATCCTTTTTAATCTGTTCTATCCAACTTCTTTTATGATAGAAAAAGAGGGGGAGTTTGATATGGTAATGATTAATTATTTCTTTATGTGTTTGATTTTTGGGACAACATTTTTAGCAATTAAAGTTGGTGTTGATGCAGGAGTTCCTCCGTTTTTATCAGCTGGTCTTCGTTTTCTCATTGCCGGTTTACTACTATTTAGTTTTATGGTTTGGCGCAAAAAAACGACAATTCGGTTATTATTTCGGAAAGAAATGTTTTTTACAGGAATGGGCTTAACCTTTGGAACATTTGCCACATTATACTGGGCTGAACAGTATGTAACATCTGGAATCGCAGCTGTCTTATCTGCTACAGGTCCAATGATGATAATTGTTATTCAGACATTTATATTGAAGCAAAAAGGAGACCGAAAATCATTTATTGGATGTGTTGTCGGAGTCATTGGTGTTATGTTCTTAATCTTACCAAGTTTTGCAATAGAGATTAGTCCCTTCTGGATGGTTGGTTGTTTCGCTATTATTTTAGGTGAAGTTTTTTACGCATCTGGAACAATTTATACGAAGCATGTCATCCAAAAATTTGGAACAACATCTCCAATTGCTTTAAATGCGGCACAAATGATGTATGGAGGGATTTTATTAATCATTTTGTCACTTTTAACTGAGAACATTCAGCTACAGCATCTTTTAAGTCCAGCTTCAATTGGTTCTCTTTTTTATTTGATTATTTTTGGTTCAATGATCGGTCACAGCATTTATTATTGGCTTGTGTCACGAACAAATCCTGTTTTTCCGTCCACATGGCTGTATATTTCACCAGTAATTGCCGTTATATTAGGTGTTACCTTCTATCATGAATATCTTTCGTGGCTAACAGGAATAGGTACTCTGACGATTATTGTTGGAACGATTCTAGTCAATTTTGAAACATTGAGAGAGTTGCTTTGGCGGAAGAGGACTGTTCTTCAGGATGTAAAAGAATAATAAAATCTAATGATAAAGGGGATGAAATGATGAAAATTTCTAGAGGAGTAGAGATTCTGGAGCTTGAATTTAATGGAGCTTTCATTTATCCAACGCTTTTATGGGATCAGGAGATGGCTGTTTTAATTGATACTGGATGTTCAGGTCAAATGGAAGATTTACGTATAGCAATGGAAAAGGTAGGCGTGTCGTTCAACCAACTCAAAGTTGTGATTTTGACACATCAGGATATCGATCATATAGGCAGTCTTCCTGAAATATTGCAAAATTGCGGTAGTCATATAAAAGTTTATGCACACGAGCTAGATAAGCCTTATATTCAGGGGGATTTACCACTTTTGAAAGACGGGCACATAGAGAATCCACCCAAGGGGAAAGTGGATGAGACCTTGAAAGACGGTCAAGAACTACCATATTGTGGGGGAATACAAGTTATCCATACGCCAGGACATACGCCTGGCCATATTAGTTTATATTTGAAGCAAAGTAAAACGCTTGTTGCAGGCGATTCGATGTATAGTGTAAATGGTGTATTGGGAGGGATTCATGTTCCAACCACTTTGGATATAGAGGTTGCTCAACAATCTTTAAAGAAATATGCAGACCTAGACATTGAATCTGTGATTTGTTATCACGGAGGAATATGCAAGATGGATATTAAAGAGCAGATTCAAAAGCTTTGAATCTTAAAAATTAAAGATGAAGGTTCCATAGAATGCCAAGTGCTAGGAGGCTAGCTCGAATCGTAACATGCAAGAGTATCACCTCCAGTACTAGTCAAAGGCTTGTCAAACATCTATTTTAATGTGAGTCAGGTCATGTTATAATGAGGCACTTAAGATACTTAAGCACTTTTTTATAACGGATGCCAAGAAAAGCCTCCGCAGAACGATCAAATATGGAGGTGTAAGGAAATGAATAAACGTTGGACGATTGGTGAAATTCAGAAATTTGTTGCGAACAATTCAGAAAGTAAGTTGCTAACGACTGAATACCATGGTTTTTCTCAAAAGCTACTATTTAAATGTGCATGTGGTAATAACTTTGAAAAAACATTTACGAAATTTAAAAATAAAAACCAACGAAAATGTGATGTATGCCAACCGCCAAAAGAGTCACGCTAAACGCTTTGCGGCCGTTCAATAATAATATTAGTGAACATTAAAAATATCTCACTTCTATATTCTTTATAGAGGGGGATGTTTTTTTGATTGGATTATCAGAATAAGATTGATCATGCTGAAGAAAATTGAGAAAAAATATTCAATTTAACATTCTTATTTATGAGATACAAAGATAAAAGCCAAGCCCTTGATACATGCGGGTTTTGGCTTTTTTATCATTTTTAAAATTAGACTTTCCTCTATGGGAGGATTCATTATTAACGAAAAAAAGATTGTAAAATAACAATCAGTGATATATATTGGAGATTATGATTTTTTTCGACATCTCAAAATCATAGACAAAATTTCATCAAGACAAGTTTTGAGAGGGAAGTGAATAATCAAGATGTATCTTTATCCCCTATTAGTAGTGATTGCAGCTAGTAGTTTTGGTATCGTTTCAACTATTATAAAACTGGCAATGCGTAGTGGCTTTTCTGTATCTGAGGCAGTTACAAGTCAGTTTTTTATCGGCTTTTGTATAGCAGTATGTATTTCCTTAGTTACAAATCGATCAAATTTTAGCTTTAAAGGTGTTAAAATCCTTCTATTTGCAGGTATGTTAACAGGGTTAACAAATATTTTATATGGTCATTCTTTAAACTTTTTGACTGCTTCCTTGGCAGTAGTATTACTGTTCCAATTTACATGGATTGGTATGCTGATTTCTTGTATTATAAAACGGCAAGTTCCAAGTAGAATTGAATTCATCTCTTTAATTATATTAGTAGCTGGAACGATACCAGCTGCAGGCATAATTGATGTTGATTTGTCTCAAATACCTTTTCAAGGGTGGTTATGGGGTTTAGCAGCTGCTCTTTGTTACTCCTTATTTTTATATGTAAACGGAAAGACAACAGCAAGTATGACAACCTCTAATCGTTTAGTATTGGTTTCTTTCTTTGCTTTCATGACGACTGCGGCTTTTCAGTCTCCAGAAATTATTTGGAATGGCACTTTGTTTAACGAAGGACTGTGGATTTATGGTTTAGCATTAGGGTTATTTGGCATGATTATACCGGTTTTCTTATTCACAATTGCAGTGCCTAAAGTGGGATTAGGTATGTCATCCATATTGAGTGCTGTTGAATTGCCAATCGCGGTGATGGTATCAGTTATCCTCTTAAGCGAAACGGTTACAACTTTGCAGATAGCAGGTATTGTCACAATCGTTATCGGTATCAGTTTACCAACTTTGCTTGATAAAGATGGATTGTTAAAAAATGTAAAATCTAAATACAGAAAATCTGACAAAGTAGCAAAAGGATCTTCGATTTGAAGATCCTTTTTTCATGTCAATTAAGCAATGTCATAGCAAAAGAATCATTGGGTCCTTTATTTATTTAATGACATACTATTTTTTTGTTCATACCCTGTTCATTTTGTTGTCATAGGCAGTACACCTTCATTGTATAAGCTATCCTTAACGGTTTATGAAAGTAGCCGAGATAGATTGATAGAGAAAAGAGAGTATGAAAGGGAGGTGCGGTACGAGAAGAAAGGAAAACACGGTTATCGCTTGCCGTTCTACACTCTCGTGCCAATATAATGAAAAAAACGATAACCTTTATAAGTAAAATAGTAGTAGGTTTAATTATAGCCATATTACTTTTTTTAGCGGTTGTTTTCCTTGTTCATATTGTTTGTAGCAAAATGGAGCAAGGAAAACTAGAAACTTATGGTCAGTCTGTAACCGTAGATGGGAAAAAAATGAATGTCTTCATTCAGGGAAAAGGAGAAGAAACCGTCGTACTCTTACCTGGTTATGGAACAGCAGCACCAGCACTTGATTTTCAACTACTAGTAGATGAATTATCTCCATTTTACAAAGTTGTGGTCATTGAGCCTTTTGGTTATGGATTAAGTGCTCTTACCGAAAAAGAAAGAAGCACTGAGAATATTGTTAGTGAAATCCATGAAGCATTACAGCGCCTTCATATTGAGCGTTATATTCTAATGGGTCATTCCATTTCAGGCCTTTACGGATTGGATTATGTGAACAAATATCCAAACGAAGTAAGTGCATTTGTCGGGCTTGATAGTAGTGTTCCAACGATAAGTGAAAGAAAGATTGAACCTTTAGTAATAACTACTTTAAAACTACTAAAAAAATCAGGTTTAGCTAGATTGCAGGTGAAGCTTAGTGATGACCCATATACCGAACTACCCTATGATGAGAAAACAAAAGAACAAATGAAAATTCTTAAGCACAAAAATATGTATAATCTCAGCCAGTTAAATGAAGCTGAAATGATGTATGCTAACTTTAAAGCGGCTGAAAGTTTAACATTTCCTAAAAATCTCCCAGTTATTTTCTTTATACAAGAGAACCATCCAGTAACGGACAGATGGACACCAGAGCATAAAAGACAAATAGTCAATTCTATCCATGGGAAAGTGATGACATTTGAAGGGGATCATTACTTATATCGTACAAAAGCAAAAGACATCGTTGAAAACTTTAGAGAATTTATGAAAGAGATAAAGTGACTGTTCTAAGAAAGATTTTACATTTATAAATGGAAAAAAACAGATTTAACTATTGTATTGTATGTGCAGCAAGCATATTATTCTGCACCTAATTATAGGAAGTTTTAACAAATAACCAGGCGCTCAAATGAGAACCTGGTCTTTTTTTGTGAACCATATGTTTTAAGCCCCATGTTTAGCTCTCAGAACGGAAGTTATTACCAAGGTCGCTACCCAAACCAAAGTATTGACGAAAATTATAAATGAGTGGACTCCATTTATTTGGATCAATATGATTTTCATCCATAATTATTTCTTCGTGGGCATGGACTTGTGTCATTTGGGTCTCGACGATAGCAAAATTAGGAGAATAATCTGGAATACGTATATGTTTTACCTTTGCTTCGATTTGAATAGGACACTCCATAATTCGAGTAGGAATAACCGTTGTGGACCCAATAGGTGTTAAGCAACTAATATCACATTTCTCTTTTCTAAATGTAAAACCGATCTGTTTCTTAAAATCTGGAACTGGATTTTTTCCTGTGTAAGGAGCTAACTGTTCCACGTTTTCCCATAGAGAGGGGTCTGGGATATTTATGACACATTCAGGATGATGTTCTAAGTTTTCAATTGCCTTTCCTCCAAGACCAATCCCTAAGATAATACAGTCTCCTAATACCCAAGAAGAAGATAAAGGGCTAATATTTACTGTTCCATCCTCATTTAACGTACTTAGTAAAATTACAGGAAATCCATAATATAAAATTTTAGGATTTATTATTTTTGTATTTGGCATTTGTTTCATTATTTTCATTTTTAGTTCCTCCCATAAATGTTTTCACTGTCAGACTTATTGTAAAATATAAACATTTCGACGTTCATCGAAGTGTTGATTACAAAATTAATACTTCTAACTAATAATATTGAGCAAAGAAATTTAAAGTCTCCATATTGCGAAAGTCCTGAGTCCGACGCTTGATCATTTTGTACAAACTTATGAAGTAAAATTGTTATAAATAGTAGCTTTATCTGGGAATCAAAGGTTTACAGAAGCCTTCCACATAAAATCTTTTTCACAAGAAATAGAGAAGATTTGCAAGGAATTGCTTTTAGGAAGAGGACAAAAGATAGAGAAATGACATGAGTGAGGTTGATGGATCGTTCAGGTATAAAAGGGAGGCTCTAATTTAATTGACAATGATAATCGTTATCGATAAGGTGGGGATAGGTGAGAGTCGTCATTCTTACCTTTTCATATTTTTAGTAATGAATATGTTGAAAACTATAATTGAACCCAACTACAGAGGACTACACCTTGAAAAAGCAGTAACTTATTATGTTATTTGCTGTTTGCCGTATGACAAATTATGGTTTTCCAAGCAAACTATTATTGAAATGAGGTATATAAGTATGGAAATCGACGTAAATCAGCTTGCCGAGCATTTAGCAAACACACCTTTCCAAGTAAAAGGAATCTATCGATATTCTAGAAATACAGGTGTACCTTACGCTGATTATACAGATTCTTTTCCAGGATTTGTTTTTCCTCTTTCTGGAAAAATAGAATTTCACTTTAATGGCACCCCTTATATCTTTTCGCCAGGAAAAGTTGTGCACGGGGGAGCGAAGATGAAACTCAATCAAAAAAATTTTGATGATACAAATTGGGAATATATTCTGGTTTTATACAGGATATGTACGGAGAAATTGGCAGAGACAAGCTTTTCACATCAGCATTTTGAATTACCGATAGGACAATCTCCTCGACTAATGGAGTTAATTATGCGTCTATGGCATGTATATAATCAGCGAGGCGGTATATCAATGTTTCAGACCGAAATGCTATTTCGTGATGTACTGAATGAAGCATTATTATGTGTAGCTAATCGACAAAATAGCTGTGAATCATACACTCTATTCGAACGAATAACTACATATATTCATGCAAACTATTATCAAAGCCTTTCCATTACCTCTCTTGCCGAACAATATAACGTCAATCGAAATCGACTAACTTATATATTTAGAAAGCATGCAGGGATGGGTCCAGCAGAATATTTATTAAACTATCGTATAAACATGGCTCAAAAAATGCTATTTACAAGTGATGTGCCTGTACAACAAATTGCGGAAACGGTGGGAATTACTGACCCCTTTTATTTTAGTAGAGTATTCAAGAAGCAATTTGGTATCTCTCCTACTGAATATCGAGATAAGTTCATCAATAATCCATGCTAAGTTCAGCAAGCATCCATTCTCCGCCAAACATGACTTTACTATACTAAGTGTATATCAGAGATTTTATGTTGGAGGAATTTCAATGCAAAAGATTAAAGGACTGTTATTTTTATTGCTATTACTAGCAGGTATATTGGGAGGTTGCCATAAATCACCTGCAGAAAATAAGGCGTTAACTACAGAAGACATATCTTCATCAGCAGTGGATGTAGAAGCAACTGATTGGCCTAGAACAATTAAAGATGCCCTAGATAAAGAATTTGTCATCGAGAAAAAACCAGAAAAAATTGTTTCATTATGGTATTTTTACCCTGAAATTTTAGTTGCATTAGGTGAGCCACCTACAGCTTCTACTGATAAAGAATATTTATCCACTTTGTCTTATTTAAACGGTAAGCTAGATTCAACAGAGGAATTAGGTGATAAATTGTCTCCTAGTATTGAAAAAACGCTATCGATTGGTCCTGATTATATATTAGCAACAGAACATCATGAAAAATTGTATGAATCACTAGAAAAAATTGCCCCAGTCATTACGTTGCAATCTCAGGACATCTACGAAGACTGGCAATATGGACTTCGTACAGTAGCCGAGATTATCGGAAAAGACGATGAGGCGGAAAAAGTAATTGATAAAATGATGAAAGCTATCTCAACAGGACGTGAAGCATTAAAGTCAATTCAAGGAGAGTCAGTAGCACTTATTTTGTCTTGGGATGGAAAAACGTTTAATGTTCTTGGTGAAGATAACCCTGTTTATACACTTGCTTTTGATAAAGAAAAGGGCTTGGGTCTAACACCAGATCAGACATTTAAGGGGAAGAATAACCAATTCGCTGCATTTGAAGGAATCTCAACTATTCAAGCAGACCATATTTTCCTTATTGGTGATATTACAAAAAAGGAAGCATTAATGAATGAGTTAAATCAAAGCAATGTCTGGAATAATATGAATGCCGTAAAAAAAGGGAATATTCATTTAATGGATACTTCCGCTATTACTGGAGGTCCATTAGCTATCGAATATGCTTTGCAAAATATAACAGAAGCCTTACAAAAGGACGAATAATAGGAAAAACCTTTTCCAAAAGTAAATAAGGAGAGATGAATATGCAACATCAAGTTATCAATATAAATGAGAAATTATCGGAATTAAAGGAGCTTTGGTCACCGAAAATTATTGGCGAAATACACGATTTTCAATTCAAAGTGGTGAAGATTGCTGGGGATTTTATATGGCATGAACATCAAGGAGCTGATAAGGTATTTATTGTGCTCGAAGGGGAGATGTTCATTGCTTTTCGGGATGGTCAGGTGAAAATATCCAAAGGTGAGATGTTTATTGTTCCTGGAGGAGCGGAACAAATGCCTTTTGCTGAAAAGGAATGCCATATTATGCTTGTGGAGCCTAAGGTCAAGTAGGCATTACCAGACTAACAAAAAGAGATAGATAATTTTTTATCATACCCCTTTCGATTAATCTAAAGGGGTATTTACCTTGGGAATTTAGTTCGTTATTAAGCTAAACCACCATTTACGAAGATTACTTGTCCATTTACCCAACGTGCTGGACCAGCTAAAAAAGAAACAACTTCTGAAATATCCCTAGGTTCTCCTAGTCTTTCTAATGGTACAGCATTTGCTAAATGATGAATTTGTTTTTCATCTTTTCCATGGAAGAACAAAGGTGTTGCCGTTGGTCCCGGAGCTATTGCATTAACAGTTATATCTTTTCCTCTTAATTCACGAGCTAGAATCATTGAAATAGATTCAACAGCTGCTTTACTTGCTACATAAGCACCATAGTTTGGAAATTGGCTACGAGTAACAGAGGTAGAGAAATTAATTATGGAGCCACCTCTCCTTACTCGTTGTGCTGCTAATTGTGAGATAACAAATGTACCTCGGATGTTTGTGCGATGCATTTTATCTAAATCACTTAAATTCAAATCTGCTATTGGACTAAGTAACATGATTCCCGCTGTATTTATCACGACATCTATACCACCAAAAGCGTTTTCCACTTGGTCAAAAGCCATACTCATTTCTATTTCATTTGCCACATCACCTCCCACACTTATAGCATGTCCTTTATCAGCTAATATTTCTTCCACTAATTCATTAGCCTTTGATTCACTTGAAGAAAAGTGAACGCCAACTGCATAACCTTCTTCTGCTAATTTTGTTACAACAGTACGTCCTATTCCTCCAGATCCGCCTAATACCAAAGCAACACGTTTATACATTTCTTTCACCATAAAATTCATCCTCCACAATCCAGTATTGAAAGTTACAATTCTTATTTTTTGTAACTTTGTTATTGTATATTACACATGTTATAGTTACATTGTCAACAAAATGTAACTACGAGAAGTGAAAGGAGTATATTTAATGGCTATTCTTTCAGAAGAGAAGATTTTTTCTACGGCTGAAGCAATAATTTTAAGCAAAGGTATAAATAAAACAACATTATCAGATATTGCAAAGATGCTAGGCGTTACACATGCTGCGCTTTATAAACACTATAAGAATAAAGAAGATTTGCTCCAAAAGCTTGCCCTTAAGTGGTTGGATAATACTTCTAAAGATTTGTTTGAATGGAGTCCTAAAAAAGGCGTTGATGCGGAAATCGCTTTACATGATTGGCTATGGCTTCTTCACGTAACTAAAAGAAATCTGTATGAAAATCATCAAAAAATGTTTCTGCTGTATACAAATTATATAGAAACAAATAAAGATTTAATTAAAGATCACCTCCAGCATCTTGCCAAAAAAGTTGAAGAAATTAGTGGTTGGGAAAATAAGGGGATGGCAGTTATTATCGCTTTTACTTACTTCCATAATCCGTATTTTGCTGAGCGGTGGAATCAGGGGGACCATCTACATTTGTTTGAACAAGTTTGGTCTGTTGTTAGTAGATCTCATTAAGACTGGATCTTTCAAAGTAAGTACTGCTTGTTGCGCTTTTATGCTCAAAATTATAAAACGGATTGGGAAATAGCATTTTCCCAATCCGTTTCTTTTTATTAATAGATTCAGCTAAGGCAATCTATTCTTTATGGAAGATAGGATAATGTGTTAAATGAAGAATTTGCAATCAAAGCAAATAGTTTATTTTCAGATACTCAATTGAATAGAAGCTTAAAATCGTAGATGTAACTTCAGGAGGATAGTAATTTATGATACGGTACATCGTTATATCAAAATAATAACGAAATCGGATTAGACTGAAAAAGGAGTTATTTGTAAATTTGATTGAAACAGATACTTTTGTCGTTAAAGGATATAACATTTCTAAATTATAGAAATTTTTTATGAAAAGATTCCCTATATAACCAATGCAGTATTAAAATTACCTTATTTTTAGCGTTTATTTATTGGTAATGAAGTTATATTATTGTCTTGTAAAGCAAATTACAGTTTGATTGGGATATTTAATCATGAAAAATTTAGAAGATTGCTTTACATATAATTGGTTGAATTATTATTTGTGGGAACGATTTATACATATTTTTATAATCTTATAATTAAATAGCGCGATAATATTGTTCTCACAGAATAATATAATTTATTAAAATTCTGGAGGAATATACTATGACAAAACAAAACAAAGGTCGTAAATTTTTCGCAACTACAGCTACAGCAGCACTTGTAGCATCAGCAATCGTACCAGTAGCATCAGCTGCTGAATTTCAAGATGCAGCTAGCATTTCAACTTGGGCAAAAGAAGCTGTACAATTTTTAGCTGATAAAGGCTACATCCAAGGCGATGAAAAAGGAAACTTCAACCCAGCTGGTACACTTACACGTGCAGAAGCAGCTGAAATTTTATCAAAAGCATTAGATTTAAAAGCTACTGGCACTGAAGATTTTTCTGATGTTAGTGAAAATGATTGGTTCTATAATGCAGTACTTGCAACTTCACCAGAATTATTTGATGGTATGGGCAATGGTAAATTTGAGCCTAAAGCTCAATTAACAAGAGAACAAGCTGCTAAAGTTATCGTTCAAGGCTACCAATTAACAGGTAAAGCAGATCTTAGCCAATTTGCAGATGCTTCTAAAGCTTCTAAATGGGCTGTATCTTACTTAGAAACAGCTGTAGAAAATGGTGTAATCAATGGGAAAGGCTCTTTATTAGCACCACAAGATAAAATTAGCCGCGAAGAATTCGCTACAATGGTAAAACGTACGATTGATGCAGTTCAAGAAGTAACACCAGCTGTAGAAGCTGTAAAAGGGCTTAATGCAAAAGAACTTGAAGTGAAATTCAACACAGCTGTTGATGCAAAAGATGCAGCAATCACAACGAAATATGCTGTTGAAGGTGTAGCAATCACTAACGCAGTAGTATCTGAAGACGGTATGACTGTTATTTTAACAACAGATAAAGAAGTAAAATTAACAAATGGTAAAGTAACTGTAAAACCAATTAAAACAAAAGCGGATGCTAAAGTTCTAACTGAAGAGTTTAACAAATTAATCACATTTGCAGATACGACTCCTGTAAGCGTTAATTCTGTAGAAGCGAAAGGCACTACAGCTGTTATCACTTTCGACGAGCCTGTACAAAGTGAAGGAACAATCAGCTTAAATGGTACAGAACTATCAAAAGATCGCTATACTTTATCTGGTAAGAAATTAACAATTACTGGATTAACAGCAGAACAATCTTATAAAGTAGACATTGTTGGTGCAACTGACTTCGCTAATAATATCGCAAATCCTATCGCAGTTAACTTCACAGTTTTGAAAGCAGACGTTGATAATTCAAAACCAACTGTTTCTACAGCAGTGAATGGTACAGAAATTACGTTTGATTTCTCTGAAGAATTAATGAAACAAAATCTTAATGCAGATGCAGAGACTAAAGAATATGCAAAAGTAACAGTAGGATCAACTGTATTCTATTTAACAGATGCTGATATTAAAGATACTGAGGATAAAACTGTATTCACGATTGATGCTAAATCTGCTTTAGGTACAGCTACATTCATTAATACAAACATTAAAGTTGAAGGACAAAAAGATTTAGCTGGTAATGCAGGCGATGCATTTGAGTTCAATGCTATTCTTTCAAAAGATTTAACGCCTGCTACACTTGTAGCTACTGCTACTAAAATGTTAGTAGCTGATGATGTGAATGCTACTACAGACGTTGATGCACTATACCTTACTTTTAGTGAGCCAGTAAAAGTAGACGGAAAATTAACAGTTAAAACACAAAATGGTATTGCTTACACTACTGGAAAAGAAACAGCAGTAAAAGCAGATGCTGGTTTCGATGTAGATGGTAACGGTAAAATCGAGGGTACAGAGAAAAACACTGTAAAAGTTGACATTGATCTAGATAGCAATTCAACATACACTTTCGAGTTATCTGCTAAAGCAGTAACAGATTTAGCTGGCAATGTAACTGCTGATACTGTTACGTTCAATGTAACAACAGGCGTATTTGAAGCTACACCTGAAACACCAACAGATTCATTAGTATTCGGAGCTACTCCAGTTGTTGTAACTGACAATAACGTATTCACAGTTGAGTATGCTAAAGATGTGACTGCAACAGCAACAAATGCTGCTAACTATACACTTGGAGGAAAAGAACTTCCTGCAGGTACGCAACTTCAGTTTGTAGATGGTACTAAGAAAGTAAGATTCACTTTACCAGAAGGTTCTATCACAGCTAATGGTAATTATGTACTTGAAGCTAGCAATGTAGTAGATACAAAAGGTAACACTCTTAAAGGTGGAAAAGTGACAACTCAAGTAGCACTTAAAGAAAATATTGTTCCTGTTGCTACTAAAGTAACTGCAGTAGATAGCAAAACATTTACAGTAGATTTCTCTGAAAATATTGCTGATCAAGCTGCACCAACAGGTGTTACTGTTAAAATTGCAGGATCAACTGTAGAACTTACTTCTATTACAGTAGCTGGTGGTAAACTTACTGCAACAACTAAAGCTGACTATGCATTAACAGACAGCATTGTAGTTGAATTCAAAGCAACAAACTTAGTTGATGCTAATAACAACAAAGTAAAAGACGGTTCAATTGCAAAATAATTAAAGCGTTCATTGAAAAGCCCTGTGGAGATTTCCACAGGGTTTTTTTAGTGTTTAAATAAGATCATGCTAATAGGAGAGAAAGACCTTTAGGCAAGGCGAGAGGTTGATTTCCGTTCCGCCAGCGTCCTTTCCAGGGGGCGTCCGATGAGCAGCCCGCTTCACTGTGATGCTAAACCCCCTAAGAGTGACGCTGGCTCCACTCCAATCAACCATTCTGCAAAAGTATTTTTTCCTTATTTTTCATACTAGCGGTAGCGATCAAAATAGCCCATGATTTGCATGATTAGAGAAAGGATAGGTTTTTATTTTCAATGTAGAGAAGTGATGCGTGACAACACCTCTTCATAAACCTTCACTTTATTTGAAAACCTTTGCTAAAAAGGTAACACTTTTGTGGGTGAGGGGAGGGCTACTTGACTCTCTTGGGATAGCAAGACAGGCAAAACTCTAAACGGAGTGGTAGCGGAGGAAGCAATTCGGCGCTCGCCCACAGGAAAGTAAGTAGCCTGCAACGGAAATTCATTTTCACTTTATACAAAAATTTTATTGATTGTTTTTTTAACACTATGAAACCCCTTGGGAGATTTCCACAGGGCCTTTTTAATTAGTTTCTTCTTAGTTTAATAATGTACCACAGAAGAAACACTAGTATTTCAGTAACGGTAAGCACAAAATAACAGGTTCTCAACTAAATACACAGCCAGTTGACGGAAACTAATCGACGACTGGCTGTGCATATTGAACAGCTATTTGTAAGGGAATTTGCTCGGGATAGGACCAAAGGCAATCCAATGGTACTTAAAGAATCTGCCCATCAATAGCACGACCATCCATGGAACGAAAAGGGCAAAAATAAAGCCCCCCATGCTCCAAAGATGATACATAATACTATTACCACCAGTATTTAATTGTCTATAAAGGAAAAGGAAAAATGGATGTAGTAGATAGATGCCAAATGATACTGTTCCCAGATTGATTAAGCCATTTACAACAGCTTGGTTCCATTTATCATAGATCCAGAAAGAAAGCTGTAAGAAGACAATACAGGCTGTAAAAGATTGTAGCTGAAAAACTAATTCAAATACGTTGCTGTTCACTAAATAGGATTGGGATGAATAAACAAAGTAATATAAATAAACATTATACATAGTAGAAATTAGCCATATACACCAAAGAAAAAGTATCGTGATTGGAAAATTTTCTTTTTTTACTTGAAGCCATCCTTTGTATTTTTCAAAATAAATTCCTAAAAATGCCCCTGCTAAGAAATATAAGAGATAAGAGAAAGCGATACTCCCTCTATAGGGATACTGCCAAAACTCTGCGTTTAATAGAATAAAGACCCATTGAAGAACAAACCCAATCCAAATTAAATAAGGAGATAGGGCTGGTTTTTTCTTTAAAATATATAGGAATAATGGAAACATAAGATAGAATTGGACGATTATAAATATATAGTATAGATGGGTATATGCTTTGCCTAGCAATAGTTTTTCAAGAAATTCGACACTAAATAGGGAGCGCCAAGTGTCTGCTAAATCATGTGTTCCATAAAATTGCATAGCTGCATAATAAAAAATAGAAAAAACGAGGTAAGGAATGAGTATTTGGGTCACTCTTTTTTTATAAAAATGAATGATAAGCTCCTTTGTTAAATCCTTTTGTATATAATTGTAAAATAATACAAAGCCACTTAAAAAAATAAAAGCAGGGACAGCGAATTTTGGGGCGATATTGAAAAATACATAAAATGGATATAATTTTGAGTCACTAGATAAAGCCGTTACAGGTGTACTAGTAGAATGAATAAGAAGAACAGCTAGAATGGCTAAAGCCCGTGTAATAGCTAATTCATTAATATGTGCTCGCTTCATACGATCATCTCCAAATTATTAATTATAGTATTGAATTCCCATAATACTGCCTACATACTCTATTGGTATGCTTGTTCGTACAAATTTAGACAAGTTTTGTTGCCTAAATTTGTCTAAAGGAAACAGGCTGGGCGTTCATGAGTTACTATAAAGTGCTTATATGTCAGGGAGATGTCAACAATAAAAAAAGCTACCACGCTCGCTATGCGTAGAAGCTTTATGTTGTTATTTGACAACTAGAATTATTTTCTGGGAAATAGAATGGAGAAGGGAGCTTGATGAAACTCCTTATAATGCAACAAGGATTCTACCTCTTGCTTGACCCTTCAGTAAAATAGGTAAAACATCAGGAAGTTGTTGTAGTGTTACTTCTTGCTGAATGAAATCATTAAGGTTGGCTGGTTTGAAATCAGTCGCTAAACGATGCCAAATGTTCAATCGAATGTCCATTGGGCAATAAACAGAATCAACTCCAAGTAAATTTACGCCTCTTAAAATAAAGGGAAATACACTTGTAGGAAGCTGTGTACCTGCTGTTAAACCACTACTTGCAACAGCCCCACCATATTGAATTTGGCTTAATAATGAGGCAAGTGGCTCTCCACCAACAGAATCAACAGCAGCAGCCCATTTTTGTTTTCCTAATGCTCTAATTTTTCCATCATAAACCTCTTCACGATTTACGATTGTAGTAGCTCCGAGTAATTGTAAATATTCATGTTCAGATTCTTTTCCTGTGCTCGCTTCAACTTGATAACCCAGTGTTGAAAGAATAGAGACGGCAAAGCTACCTACACCACCTGTAGCCCCTGTCACAAGAATTTTCCCTTTTTCAGGATGAATACCATTTTCCTCTAACTTTTGAACAGATAATGCAGCTGTAAATCCTGCAGTACCAATTACCATAGCCTCTTTAAGGGAAAGTCCTTTTGGAAGCGGTACAATCCATTGTGCTGGGATGCGGGCATATTCACTAAAGCCACCAAAATGGGAAACACCTATTTCATAGCTAGTTGCAATGACCTCGTCACCAATTTTAAAGCGTGGATCCTCTGAAGAAACAACAGTCCCAGCTAAATCAATACCAGGGACAAAAGGATAAGACGCAACGATTTTACCATCAGGAATAGAGGCAAGACTATCTTTATAATTAATACCTGAATAACTAACTTTAATTAATACCTCACCCTTTGGTAGATCTTCTAAAGTTAATTTGTTCACTTTCACTGTAAATGTATCATCTTTATTGACTACTAGTGCACTAAAATTTTCTGCCATCATCGTAAACGTCCCCCTACAATTTTATTCCATTAAACAGTACCAAAATTATTCTGACCGGTCAATATAAAATTGGATTGTTGCTACTCTTCATGTATAATAACTTCTATCAAGTCATCGGAGGCTCCTATGAAAAAGAAAGAGGAAGAACGTAAAAAACAGATTATGAAAGCAGCGTTTAACGCTGTTTCACAATTAGGTTATGATAAGGTTACACTACAAGACATAGCCAATCATGCCAGTGTCTCAAAAGGAGTAGTTCACTACTACTTTACAAGCAAACAAAACATTTTATTAGAATTACTTGAATCCACTACGAACAAAATCTACAGCTATGAAATACAAGAAATAGGCCAGCATCAAACAGCTATAGACAAGCTTCATGCTTACTTAAGTGCTGTATTTGTATCCCCTATAGAAAATAAAAAATTTTACAGAGTTTATTTAGATTTTTTAGCTCAGGCAAATAGCAATGAAGAGTACAAAAGAATTAACTTAAAATTTTATGAGAATTGCTGGGGAATTGGAGAAGAAATTATTGAATTAGGAAAAAAAGAAGGGGTCTTTAGTTCAGACATTGATTCCTTAACCTATGCAAAAATGATGCGGGCAATGATTGATGGTTCATTAATTCAGTGGTTAACCTGCGATTTAGAAGAACAACATAAATTTTATAAAGAAACCTGTTTGAATAGTATTGTGCGATTATTAAAATAGGTAATTGAAAAGCCTTATTACTATTGTAGTAAGGCTTTTTTTTGCCGTTAAAAAGAAGAATAATTGAGTGATTTTGGAAAATAATTATGAACATATTGCATTTATAGATAAAATTACCGTCAAAATTTTCGGAAAAAACTATAAAAAAAGAACAGTTTTAATATTTTGTTTAGTAATTTCTTACAAAAAAACGTATTTAATAGGGAAAAAATGTTTTGTTATGCATTGAAATAGCGTTTATGCATTCGTTTATACAAGAATAAATCTATGTTTTTAATAATTAAAACTGTATAAAAATTTAAAATAATGTCGAGTTGAGTCAATGTTGCAATTTCTTTATACTGTGAAAGTAATTATTGGAGAGGAGAAAACATCATGAATAAAGAAGTGACAATTATTGGGGTGCCCATGGATTTAGGTCAAACAAGAAGAGGCGTAGACATGGGACCAAGTGCTATCAGATATGCGGGGGTAACTGAACGACTTGAGAGCCTTGGTTATTCGATTTATGACGAAGGGGATTTAACTATTGACTTTGTACACGAAGATAAAGACGCAGAAGGAAAGACAAACTTAAAAAATTTAAAAACTGTCACAGAAAGTAACGAGAAGCTAGGCCAAAAAGTAGACCATGAAATTTCTTTAAATCGTTTTCCTTTAGTATTAGGTGGAGATCATAGTATTGCTATTGGAACATTAGCAGGAGTTTCCAAGCATTATGAGAATCTAGGTGTCATTTGGTATGATGCCCATGGCGATTTAAATACTGGTGAAACATCTCCTTCAGGAAATATCCATGGCATGTCTTTAGCTGTAAGCTTGGGTCTTGGTCATCCAGCACTTACAAATATCGGAGGCTATGCTCCAAAAGTAAAGCCTGAAAACGTTGTTATTATTGGTGCTCGTGATTTAGATCCAGGAGAAAAAAAGCTTATTAAGGAAATTGGTATTAAAGTATACACGATGCATGAAATTGATCGTTTAGGAATGACGAAAGTGATGTCCGAAACGATTGACTATTTAAAGGAGCGCACAGACGGTGTTCACCTATCATTAGATTTAGATGGACTTGATCCAAATGATGCACCAGGCGTAGGCACGCCAGTAGCAGGTGGTATTAGCTATCGTGAAAGTCATTTGGCTATGGAAATGCTATCAGAAGCAAATATTATTACTTCAGCAGAATTTGTTGAGACAAACCCAGTATTAGATCAATACAATAAAACGGCTATTGCTGCGGTAGCTTTAATCAGCTCACTATTTGGCGATACATTACTTTAAGCCATGAATAGAAGTCATTTGGTATCTCAAAAGGAAGAACTTTTCTTAGAAAATTAGGTCGCGACAACCAACTATAAGAAAGTAGCTCTCCCTATAGTAAGTTTACAATATAATTTAGCTAATCAATAGCCTTTATTTTGTCAGAAAATTGACAGTTCATAAAATATATAAAACAGTTTATCTATTAATCATTCAAATTTTGATTGTTATCTTTTTTGCACGAAAAAAAGAAAGTGCTTACACAGATAATGAATGTAAGGAGTTTTTTATGGCAGCAGAACAATATGAATTAAAAAGAAGTATGAAAGCAAGACACTTATTTATGATTTCACTTGGCGGATGTATTGGAACTGGTTTCTTTCTTGGATCAGGCTACACGATTAACCAAGCTGGGCCAACTGGTGCCATCCTAGCTTACTTAGTAGGCGGAGCAGTTATGTATTTAACAATGCTATGTTTGGGTGAATTGTCTGTTGCTATGCCAGTATCAGGCTCATTCCAAACGTATACAACAAAGTTTATCGGTCCTGCTACTGGTTTTGCCGTTGGATGGCTATACTGGCTAGGTTGGGCAGTAACTGTTGCTCTTGAGTTTTTAGGGGCTGGACAACTTATGCAAAGATGGTTTCCTGATTCACCGGTATGGATGTGGTGCCTAGTATTTGCTGCACTACTCTTTGTATTGAATGGTTTATCAGCAAAAGCATTTGGTGAAGCAGAATTTGTTTTCTCCAGCATTAAGATATTGGCAATTATTATGTTCCTAGCGGTTGGTGGAGCAGCTATGTTTGGGCTAATCGATATGAAAGATGGAACAAATGCCCCATTCCTTACACATTTTTATGAGGGAGGATTATTTCCTAATGGTGTAACAGCACTGCTTATTACAATGATTACCGTGAATTTTTCATTTCAGGGTACAGAATTGATTGGTATTGCTGCTGGGGAGAGTGAAAATCCTGAAAAGACTATCCCTAAATCTATTAAGCAAACTGTTTGGCGTACGTTGTTCTTCTTTGTGTTATCCGTATTTGTACTTGCAGCAATGATACCAATGGATAAAGCAGGGGTGGTGGAAAGTCCATTTGTAGTCGTATTAGATAGCATTGGTATTCCATATGCAGCAGATATTATGAATTTTGTTATCCTAACAGCCTTATTATCTGTCGCAAACTCTGGTCTTTATGCTGCAACACGTATGCTGTTCTCACTATCTGTCGAAAAGATGGCAAGTCCCGTTTTAGGGAAAGTTAATAAAAGAGGTATTCCAATGAATGCGTTATTAATCACACTCGCTGTAGCAGGTCTGTCATTACTGTCAAGTGTATTTGCTGCTAATACAGTCTTTGTGTGGTTATTATCTCTAGCAGGCTTAGGTGCACAAATTGGTTGGATTGCGATTACAGCATCTCAAATTGCATTTAGACGCTCCTATATACGCCAAGGAGGAAAAGTAGAGGATTTAAAATTCAAAGCGCCATTGTATCCAGTAATCCCTATTTTAGGTTTATTAGCGAACTGTATTGTTATGGCAAGCTTGGCTTTTGATCCAGCTCAACGTTTAGCACTCTACTGTGGTGGAGCATTCTTCATTGGTTGTTATATCGTTTATTATTTAAAAGTGAAAAAAGTGACAAACCTAGAAATAAACCAACAAGAAGTCCAATTAAAATTAAATCAAAAAATATATCTTTAATATCCAAGAGTAGCCACTTATATGGCTACTCTTTTCTTTATAGATAAGCAACAGCAAAGACGTATTTAACAAGGAATTGTTCCAGTGTTAAGAGAAAAAATTTATTGTTTTTCGATAAAAAAATATTGAAATAAGATAATTTATCGTTTATTCTTCATACAAGAAGCAATTAAATAATTGAACAAGTTTATTTGAGGTGGATTCATGTTGAAGAATTTTATTAAAAACTTAGGAGTCTTTACGTATCATCAATCATTATCGTGTATTTTTCCTGTTGTGATATTTGCTACACTTGCGCTATCTAAAGCCATTCAAATACCTGGGGTAGGAAGATATGACTTTATTCTGGCAATCTGTCTATTGACTCAGTACTTGATGTATAAATTTGGTTTAGAAACAAAGGATGAAATAAAAGTCATTTGCTTGTTTCACATTATTGGGCTCGTGCTCGAATTATATAAAGTGAATTTCAATTCATGGTCATATCCTGAAGAGGCGTGGACAAAAATAGGGGGTGTGCCTTTATATAGTGGATTTATGTATGCGAGTGTGGCAAGTTATATTTGCCAAGCCTGGCGTAGGTTTGATTTAAAAATTGTAAGTTGGCCAAAAAGTTATGTAGCTATTCCACTTGGAGCCGTAATCTACTTGAATTTTTTCACACACCATTTTATTTATGATTTTAGATGGCTGTTAATGGCACTACTATTTATTGTGTTTTATCGTACTATTGTAAAATTTACAGTACGGAACAAAATCTTTAAAATGCCCATCGTTGCATCGTTCTTTTTGATTGGCTTTTTCATTTGGATTGCTGAAAATATTGCGACGTTCTTTGGAGCTTGGTCATATCCGAATCAAGAGGCGTCTTGGTCGATTGTTCATTTTGGTAAAATCAGTTCATGGTTTTTACTTGTAGTCATTAGCATTATGATTGTTGCACAACTTAAATTATTCTATCGTGATGTAGAGGGAAATTTGGAGTAGAAATCATTCAATATATGAGATTCATTTGTAGAACTAGAGAATTGCAAAGCGTCTAAGAAAGATAGTATGGGCTTCTGATAAACTAGTATTTTTTTACCTTGTACCCATGTCCTTTCATCAAACTGTCCCTTTTTTAGCGTGCAACACTGCTGTAGACTCCTTTTTAGAAGAGGATAGGGGGAAATAGGATGGTAACAGATATTCGAATGAAAAAACGAGCTTGTACAGATGAAATGCAAATTAAGCAATTTTTAGAAGGTGCACAAACTGCATTTCTTGGTTTAGTGGATCAACATATGCCATATGTTATTCCGCTAAATTATGTCTACAAAGATGGAAGCTTTTATTTCCATGGTGCCAACGAGGGAAGAAAAATAGACATTTTAACAACCAATCAAAATGCATGTATTACAATAAGTGAAAATTATGGAACTACGGTAGACCCTATTCCTGCTAAGACTGATACTGCTTATATGAGTGTAGTTGCAAATGGTTTAGTGGAAATTGTTACAGATTTAAATGAAGCTACTGCTGCTATGCAGGCAATGCTTGATAAATATGTGCCAAATTATTACCAAGCACCTTTATCAAAAAAGCATATCGAAAAATATCAATCATCTTTAGGGAGTGCGACCCTTATTCTGAAAGTGAAACCGAGCAGTATAACTGCAAAGGAGAATAAATTAAATAAACAAATGCTATATTACGCAGGCAGAGTGGTGACACAGGATATGAGTCAAAAATCTACTGCTACAGCAAACAATCCAACAAATTAATTATCGGAAAAATGTAAGGCTTGGGATTTTACCTAAGCCTATTTTTGATGTAGTTATAGTTCATTATGAAACTATCTATGAGTTTGCTAACATAAACCTATCAAAAGTAGAGTTGGAAAGATGTTTTCATCTAACTACCTTAATAATAGATATAGTCATGCGTAAGTGCTATAATCCCAGTGAAAAATCATTGGAAAACAAGTGGGAAGAAGGAGAGGGCAATACGGTTGAATATTTTAGTTGTTGACGATGAAAAGGAAATTGCAGATTTAATAGAACTTTACTTAAAAAATGAAAACTATCATGTATTTAAGTTTTATACAGCTCAAGAGGCTTTGGCATGTATTGAGCATGAGAAAGTAGATTTAGCTGTTCTGGATATTATGATGCCTGATATAGATGGCTTTACTATTTTACGAAAAATCCGAGAAACATTGAATTTTCCAGTGATAATGCTTACGGCAAAGGAAGAAGAAATCGATAAAATAAATGGCTTTTCTCTGGGAGCAGATGATTATATAACAAAGCCATTTCGTCCATTAGAGTTGGTTGCTCGTGTAAAGGCACAAATACGAAGATTTACTTTCTACAACCAAGGTTCGAAGCAGCAAGAAGATATCATTGATTTTGCTGGCTTGGTGATTAATAAAAACACACGACAAGTCTTTTTAAATGAAAGGCCCATATCCCTTACACCTACGGAATTCGCTATTCTTTGGTATTTATGCGCAAATCGAGGGACAGTTATTAGCTCAGAGCAATTATTCCAAGAAATTTGGGGGGAAAAGTACTTTAGCAGTAATAACACGGTAATGGTTCACATTCGACATTTACGGGAAAAAATGAAGGATGCTGCGGAGAACCCAAAGTATATTAAAACGGTTTGGGGAGTGGGGTATACCATTGAAAAATGAGTTTGGCAAACTGAAAAGGAAAATGGTTTTACAAATTATTTCGATACTTGTCATAGCTAGCATCATAGGCCTTTTTATCAATTTTGCATTTATTGATGGGGTCTTACAAGCTCCCTTTGCAGATGCTTTTATTGCTTTTTGTGAAAATGTCTTGCAACTTGATTATTATGCTGCAAGCAATGCCTATCATGTGTTATTTCGACAAAATAAATCGCTTTGGCTAGCGATAGGATTTATTTTATTATTATTGATTATTTTCTATATCGCCTTGTCTCGATTTACCCGATATTTTCATCAAATTAGTTCAAGTATTACCATGCTTGCAGATGAGTCAGGAAAGGAAATTGAGCTCCCAGCCGAACTCGATTTTTTGGAGAAAAAATTAAATAACGTGAAATATAAATTAGAAAAGCGTGCAAGGGATGCGCAAGAAGCTGAGCAACGAAAGAATGATTTAGTTGTCTATTTAGCGCATGATATTAAAACACCCTTAACATCCATTATTGGCTACTTAAGTCTTTTAGATGAAGCGAGGGATATGCCTGTAGAGCAGAAGGAAAAATATGTGACGATTACATTAGAAAAAGCTTATAGACTGGAACAACTAATCAATGAATTTTTTGAAATAACCAGATTTAATTTACAATCCATCATTTTAGAGAAAGATTCTATTCCTTTACATCATATGTTAATGCAAGTGGCCGACGAGTTTTATCCATTGCTCGCACCAAAGGGTCAAAAAGCCATCGTCAAATTAGATGAAGCTATTACTATCTATGCAGACGGTAATAAATTAGCAAGGGTATTTAATAATATTTTAAAAAATGCAATTGCCTACAGTGATCCAAATAGTACAATTGAAATTAGTGCGCAAAGCGAAAATAATCAGACATTTATTTCGTTTACGAATACAGGGAAGACGATCCCTCCTGAAAAATTAAAAATGATATTTGAAAAGTTTTACCGCTTAGATAGTGCAAGGTCTACCCAAACAGGAGGTGCTGGGCTTGGTTTAGCCATTTCTAATGAAATTGTACAGGCCCATGGCGGAACGATTACCGCAACTTCTAGTAATGATACAACCGTATTCACCGTGATGATTCCAACCAATTCTTAAGAAACCTTAAGAATTCACTAATAGTAAATTAAAAATAAGCTCCTTTTTTTATGGTTGAATAAAAGCATAAAGAGAAGGAGTTGTTTTTATGTTCAAGAGAAAAGGTATTTTGAGTTTATTGTTCTTATTCATGATGATATTTATTTATTTTCAATTGAAAGAATCGCCAATGACTTTACGTCAGGAAACAGATCAAGCATCAAAAGTAGTTCAAACAGCCAGTCAGCATATGCTCGATTTTGATTTATACAGTTCGAATGCAATTTTAGTGAATTTGGATGAAAATCAAATTCTCTTAGATAAAAAAAGTGAGGAAAAGATTTATCCTGCTTCTTTGACAAAAATGATGACGGTTCTAGTCGCGATTGAGCAGATATCCAATTTACAAGAAGAAATCATTTTACCTAAACATATCTTTCGGGATTTATTAGAGGAAAATGCGTCAGTGGCGGGCTTTCTCCCAAATGAAAAGCTGACAGTAGAAGATTTGTTGTATGGCTCTATGTTGCCATCAGGTGCAGAGGCATCACTAGGTTTAGCTGAATATGTTGCCGGGTCAGAACGTGGATTCGTGAAACTGATGAACGAAAAGGCGCAGCAACTAGGCATGAAAAATACGCACTTTGTGAATACAACTGGACTGCACCATTCAGATCATTATACAACTGTAAAGGATATGTCTTTACTTTTACAATACGCCTTAACAAACGATGATTTTCGAAATGTTTATACAGCAGAAAGATATTCTATAAAATCAACAAACCTTCATCCTGAAGGCATTACTTTTACCAGTCGCATGTTTCAACATATGACATCAAGTGCATTGCCAGGAGGGGAATTTTTAGGTGGAAAAACTGGCTATACAGAAGTTGCAGGCTTATGTTTAGCAAGCTTAGCTCTTATAAATGGACAAGAATATGTGCTAGTGACAGTAGGAGCGGACGGTAGCCCTAGAACGGAGCAATATAATATTACCGATGCCATTTCGGTTTTTAGTCAATTATAACTTCATTACTAAATTGCTAGCCCCTAATAGAGTGTGATTGGAGAATATTTCATTTTCTAATCACACATTTTTTTGTAGTTATAATAATTCTCTATAAACCAACTTGTTGTTGGTATTGCAGAAATAAAGATGCCTCTGACAGCCGTTTAAAGGAGTAGTATCTGATTTATTGTGGAATCATTCGAATCGGAAGGTACATTAATAGATAGATAATTTATTAATTTTAATTTTCAGAAAAATGATATATAGTAAATATGATCAAATACATTCATCTTTAAGGAGGATACTATGGGGAGATTAGTTCATTTTGAAATTCATGTAAGTGATATGGAGCGGGCAAAGGATTTTTATGGGGAAGTTTTTGGATGGTCATTTCAGGACTGGAGTGAATATGCAGGAATGCCTTACTTCGGTGCTGTGACAGGTGAAGATGATGAACTTGGGATTAACGGTGCTTTAATGCAACGTCAAGGTCCTTCACCAGAAACAAACCAAGCGTTGAATGGCTTTGCTTGTACAATGGGTGTTGAAAGTTATGATGTAACGGAAGCAAAAATTCTTGAAAACGGGGGCAAAGTAGCCATGCCAAAGTACGCACTACCAGGAATGGCATGGCAAGGCTACTATCTTGATACGGAAGGCAATGTATTTGGTATTCACCAGCCCGATAAAAATGCCAAATAGTATTGAGGGGGGAAATCCGCTCTAAAAGAGTTGAGAGCCGCTCCAAAGAAGTGGGAATCCGCTCCTAAAAGTGTGAGAGCCGCTCCAAAGAAGCGAGAACCCGCTCCTAAAAGTGTGAGAGTCGCTCCAAAGAAGCGGGAACTCGCTCTTAAAGAGTTGAGAGCCGCTCCAAAGTAGTGAAAAACCCACTCATAAGTTGAAAAAACTATAAAGCAGTAAGACCTATGTTCGAGAAAACGAGCATAGGTCTTTTTTGATCATCCGATAGGTAAATGTGGAGATTTGTAAATATGTAATGTTTTATTTTGGTAAATTTGGTATCGTTAAATGAGGTAAGTTATCAAATGATACATAATATGCAAGGAGAAATAGCAATGAAAAAAAGAAGGCGTATGTTATTTTTATTCGCACCAATATTGATTTTAGCATCTTGTAGTAGTGAGGACGAAAGTGTTACTGCTAATGAGAAAAAGTATATTTCATCGATTCAGAAAAAGGAAGTATATGAGATTCAACAGCCTGCAAAAGTCAATATTGCTAGAGGTTCATTTATCAAAAATATGAATAATGCTTTAAATATTAATGAAATAGAAAGAGGACTCATGAATTTATCGGTGAATCATTTCTCAACAGACAAGTTTTATATGCAGCAAGGCCAATATTTAGAAGAGAAAACGATCAACCAATGGTTAAGTAGAAAGACAGAGGAAGGTATTGGGTTAAATCCAGCCATTGAAACTAGAAGTGACAATGTACTAGAGGATGAAAAAAAGTATCCTTTGATTCTCTCACATGTGTTAGAACAAAATTTTATTAATAAGGAAAATAACAAAGTAGAGGGGCTGTCAATCGCCATCTCATTAAATGAGTTTTATGATATACGAGTTTCCGATGCCAATGGTTTAATTTACACAGGCCAAGTGAAAGTAGACCAAAATGATGATGATATCAACGACGTTAAAAATTACGGTAAGGAAGTAGCTAAAAGGATTCTTGAGGATATTAGAAAAAATGAAAAATATCCGAGAGTTCCTATTTATTTAACTTTATATCAAGAATCTAATATAAACGATATTATTCCGGGCATATTTTTAGCTGAAACCTTTATACCTAAAGATGCAGATACCATAACAAAATGGCTTGATATAGATAAAAAGCATTATGTATTCCCATCAGATGCTTTATATAGTTTGGACCAAAATATGTATAATAAATTATTAATTTTTAAAGAGGATATTCAAGGTGGATTTAAACATTTAAATCCTAAAATCATGGGAAAACTTCGTTATGAAGATGGTAAATTAACAGATATTAATCTAGAAATACATGTACCACTGGTTAACGATATTGAATTAATTGGCTTGTTACAGCTCACTAGTACAAAAATAAATACAATTTTATTTGACTATATCCCCATTACCATTCGGGTAATCGATCAGAAGCAGGATGTTGGAATTGTTCTCTGGGACCCAACGGAAAAACAAATTTTTGCATCACCTATTTGAATATTTTAAATTTCGTAACTTGTATTTATATCGACTGTAATTGAAGAACCATCATTATTATCAAATTTCATGAACCATTGACCAGCTTGGCTTGCATCCAACTCGTAAGTTGAAGTCAATGATTGTCCAGATTTAATGATCTCTCCGTCTATCCAAACCGTTCCATTAGGTGCAGTTAATATAAACCTAATAGATTGTGAGCTGTTATTTTTCACATAAATTTGAATTGTAGCAGTGCCATTACTAGGCGCTTTAAAATTAAAGCTCATCGAACCCTGGCCAGTTGGAAAGGTAGAAGACGTTGTAAGAAGAGAATCACTTTTTTCAGCTGTGAGGGTAGAATGAGATTCCTCAGCAGAAGCACCAAGGTTTGGCGGAATAGATGATTTGTGTATAGGATCTTCTATAAAAGATGCTCCACCAATTGGAAATATTAAAAGAGTAACTATAAATAAAGAGGCAAATTTTCTCATGATTCCTCCGCTTAAATATTATTAAATTATCTCAATAATACCTTTATTTAACTTTGTAGTAAATATTATTTTGTATATGCATTTTTCATTTGTAAAGTGTATTTTATTGCAATCTCTGCCACGAATAGTTATTATGAAAATGATAATCATTTTCAATTATAGAGGAGGAGAGTAGCAATGAAAAGACACCTTATTATTGGAATGCATTTAGCTGTTTACGGGAATCATGGCAAACAGGGCGCCTTGATAGACGAACATATTGCATTTGCGCAGCGTGCTGAGGCAGCGAAATTAGATTTTGTATTTAAAGCGGATTATTTAATAGCTCATCCAGAATTAATGGCTAAAATGAAAGGAACAGTTGGCTTAGATCCTAGCTTTTTAATGGCGATGGTGGCAAGAGAAACGAAACAGATTGGCTTAGTAACAACGATTTCCACATCCTTTACGCCACCTTATCTGATTGCGCGTCAATTGCAATCCTTAAATTGGATTAGCGAAGGACGAGTTGGATGGAATATCGTCACCTCTATAGATGGCGCCCATAATTTCAGCAATGAGCCCATGCCTTCTTCCGAGGAGCGTTATGCTAAAGCTGCAGAATGTACAGCGGTGGTCAAGCAGCTATGGCATAGTCATCCCTATGAAACATTAGAAATGGATGGAAAATTAGAGAAAATAATAGAGCTTGTTAAGCCAATTGAGCATGAGGGCGAATTTTTCCATATAAAGGGTCCCCTAAATCTACCTATGCATCCAGCAGGAGAGATTCCGCTCTTCCAAGCAGGTGCGTCGGATGTTGGGCGGCGATTTGCGGCTACGGTTTCCAATGCGATTTTTGCGGCTACACCAGCCATGGAGGTGGGTATTGAGATGCGTAATGATTTACGTCAGCAGGCTATAGAAGTAGGTCGTTCAGCCGACGATATTCGCTTATTACCTGGACTCTATTTCTTTATAGGGGATACATATGAAGAAGCACTCGAAATGCACCGACAAGCATATGCACATTTAACACTTGAGCGACGCTACAGAGCTTTAGAATCTGTGATTGGTATGGATGTTCGTCATTTGGCACTTGAAGATCAGGTAACGGTTGATATGCTGCCATCAAAAGATCAACAAGTACGTAGTAAAACACATGCAGAATTGGTACGTCGTTATATTATAAACAATGAACCAACTGTCGCAGTATTGTTAGCACGTCCAGAGGTAATTGGCTCAGCCCACCTTGTAGCAATCGGTACACCACAGGATATTGTCGATCAAATCGTTACTTTTTATGAAGAGGGTGCATTGGATGGCTTTATTGCCATACCAGGTGGACCTGCAAAATCTTTGGATTTGTTCTTTAGCAACGTTATTCCCATGTTAGTAGAGCGGGGGTTATTCAGAGCTGAATATAAAGGTAGCACATTACGTTCCCATTTAGGCTTAGATGTGCGCTCTCCCATTAATAGCTGAGAAAGGGCAAGCCATAAGCTTTGCCCTTTTGTTGCTAGAAACTCATTCGAATATTAATAGGATAAAGATAAGGTGATTCGGGTTGTTCGATTGTTACCCAATCATCAATATGGATAACAGGTAAGCTTGCACCCTCATATGTTGTTTGACTAATTGTACCGACCGCTTCAATCCATGTATCTTCTGTGAGTGTAGGAGCGTCCGAAAACTCTGTCAGAAAGCCAACGATACTGGCATCGGCGACACAATGCGTAATAAGAAACCTTGAAATCACTAGTTGCTTTTCTGTAAAACTTTCTTCTTTTAAAACAAAGCCCTTCAACTGTATTTTCTTCCCTAAATAGTTAGCCAAATGTTGATTAATTTCCTCGTAATAGATCGTATAGTCCTCATCAGTCATTTTCAGCATAGATTGTTGGGATAACTGTTGCTTTAATTTGTCATATTGCTTTTTTGTCATTTCCTGTTTTTCTTCCATCAGTCTGGGATCAGCATCATGCTCATCATAGATGTTTTCATCAATCGTTTCATTTGAAGTGAGGTAATCCTCAATTTTAGTTGATCGGTTTTGCTGAGTGAGAATAAATGCACCACCCTTTTTATCAGCGATGGATGCATCTAAAATTTTTGCTGGCACGAAGAAGCCTGTCATTATTGGTGTCATAATAATGAGGTAGGCTATTATTTTTTTTCGGGTAAAGGCTGTGTGACCATGATCGTGATGGGAGCAGCATGCTTGTCCCGTTTGATCACATGAATGGGGAACCTTTGAAAAAGATATAACTCTTGTCACTTGAACAAGAAATAGTATAAAAAATAAAATGGCGGCTGTTTTACTCAGCCCTTCATATTTAGGGTTGATAAATTTTGCTAGTTCTCCGGTCCAATGCAGGTTGGCAATCATAGCCGAAAAGGCGAGTAACATTAAGGCTCTTAGCGCTTGTTGAACGTGAAATTTCATGGTTTTCCCCCTTAGAGATACGCTGAAAGAATCCATATACTAATGTAGACAACTATAGCCACTAAGGCGATTAACCAAAAAACAAATTTTAAACGAAATACGCTCATCAACATAATGGTATTTTTCAAATCGATCATAGGGCCAAAAATAAGAAAGGCCAGAATGGATGGGGTGGAGAAAATGGCACTAAAGGATGCACCAATAAAGGCATCTGCCTCAGAGCAAAGTGACAGAATGAAGGCTAAGCCCATCATAACTAGAATGGAGGAGGGTTCACCTTCTCCAATGGCTACAAGTGTTTTGGTAGATACATAGGTTTGTACAAAGGCAGCTAAAAATGCCCCGATAATTAAGTATTTACCCATATCAAAAAATTCATCGATGGCATGTTTTACCATATTTAATAATTTGGTGAAGAAGGATATCTGTTGACTAGAGGTTGTTAATGAGTAGGGCTGTAAAGAGCTCTTAAATTGGGAGCCTTTAAAAAATAAACTGATAAGTAATGCTACTACAATAGCGATGACAAAGCCAACAAGCATTCGAAGGCTCGCTATTCTTAAATCATTTCCAAATGCCATATAAGTAGAAAGAATAACAACGGGATTAATAAGTGGACCAGTTAACATAAAGCCTATAGCTGCATGTATAGGTACACCTTTGACAATCAATCTTCTAACAATCGGAACAATCCCACATTCACAGGCTGGAAATAATGCACCTACAAGACAACTCATGATAACGGCCATCACAGGGTTTCGAGGAATCCACCTTTGGATATGTTCCTCTGTTATAAAAATCTGAATAAAGCCAGCAATCAGTATTCCAATTAAGACAAATGGTAATGCTTCAATTAAAATACTTAAAAATATTGTATTTAAATTGAGTAGAGAGGAACTAAGGTCGTTTAGTGCTGAAACATTGAATAACAGTAGTGGTAGCATGCCTATGAATAGAATGAAGAGCAACCAAAAATTCAATACATATTTGGAAAAATGGAGACGTTCCACATAGACCTCCTTAAAGTGTAATGGTTACGTTTTAATTTAAGATATGACATAGATGATATTGTTAGTACTTCAAAAAAGGAAAGAGAAAGTAAAAATTGATACCTACCATCTTTTTACTTTCCCTCTATATCGAATTATTTATGAGAATACTTAGTTCTATATTGTTTAGGGGTAATCCTAGAAAAATGTATCTTTTTAGCAAAGATTTTCCCTGTTCTTTTTTTGAAGGGTGGTGTCATTCATCGCTTCTCCAAATTGAAATAAGAGCCTATTCTTACTCTAATTATACAAATCATGGCTATTTTGTTTTCTACAGCTAGTGCGAAAGATAAGAAAAGACACTTTTGCAGAAATGTTGATTGGAGTAAAGCGGCTCAACGGACGCCCCCTGGAAAGGACGCTGGCGGAACGGAAATCAATCCCTCACCTTGCTAAAGGGTTTTTTCTGTTAGAGACATGAGCTTTTTTAACAACATGAAGAAGTCCAGTGAAACATTTTCACTGGATTTCTTTAGGTAATGAATTAATATGCTATAGGGTGAACTTTTTGAGCTCATTCATCAATGTATCCGTCATAGCTTGAAGCTCGTCTATTTTAGTACTAATTTTTTGTAAGGATAGTAGCTGCTCTTGCGTTGATGCCGATATTTCTTCTGTGCCAGCAGCCGTTTCTTCTGTAATAGCAGAAATATTTTCAATAGTACTATTTACTTGTTGGCTCATTTCATTCGTTTGTGCCATTTCTTTTGTGAGATTTTGTAAATCGCGATAGATATTTGTTATGTGCATGGTAATAACTGAGAATGATTGTTCTGTTTCTACCATGGATTGAGATTGCTCATTTGATAGCAGATAACCTCGTTCAGCCGTAGTAAGGATGTGCATAATGCCATCTTGAATATGCGAGACCATTGAGGTGATTAAATTCGTAGCATTCTCCGTTTCAGTAGAGAGCTTTTTAACCTCCTCGGCAACAATGGCAAACCCTTTGCCTGCTTCTCCAGCTCGTGCAGCCTCGATGGCAGCATTTAGGGCTAATAAATTTGTTTGGCTGGCAATCGTATGGACAGCATTGGCTGCGCCTTCAATTTCCGAAGTAAATTGAGAGAATTGAGTTACAGCTTCCTTAATATCAAGTGATGTCGTTGAAATATCCTTTGCAATGGAAGATTGTTTTTCTAATGAATATTGACCATTTTGAACAGCCTCCAGAGCTTGTTTGCCAGTGTCAGCCGATTGCTCACTTGTACGCATTACATCCTTAAATTGATCTGCCATAGTATTCATTTGGAGTGCCACTGATTGAATGTCTTCTGACATCGTATAGCTGCCTTTTGCTAATTCGTCGGTTGAGGTAGCGACTTGATTACTACTTTCATGAATATTGTTCATATGGCTCGTTACTTCTTGTGTAAACAAATTAACATCCTTTCCAATATAATCGATGGATTGTACGGTACTTTTTAAATTATTCATCATGTCTGCAAAGTTTTTTGTTAATTGATCAATCTCATATCGACTGTTAGCTTGATAGGAAAGGGTGGAGGTATCAATAGTTAAGTTTCCTGTTGCTGCGGCCTGTGCGCAATCTACAATCTGATTAATGGGTTTGGTAATTCTTTTCGCAGCCACATAGGAATAAAGTATCGTAGCAATAATTAATAGCACACTACCTATGATGGTAGTGGTTGTAATGAAACCTATTTTTTGCTTCGTTACTTGGATCATTTCTTGATACCATTCGTTTGTTTCTTTTTTGAGCAAATGCATATCGTTTAAAATTCCTTTAATTCGGATGGACTGCTTTTTAATTTCAGAGCGATTGTTTTCTTGAAACCCGCTTTCAGTCGCCTTTTCTAGATTTTCAAATTTACTAGCTATTTTTTCGACGATTTTCTGATGTTCAGGTAATCTCGTTAGAGAGGCTAATGCCTCTAAATTACTTTTTGTTTCTTGTAAAATAGCGAGCGCTTCATTTTTATTGGCCTCACTATCTAAGTAGGTAAAATTATTTAAAGATTGACTGGCAACAACTAAGCTTTGCTCTAGTTCTTTTACTGCAAGTAAAAGTTTCGTATCATCCTGTGCTGTTGTTTGGATCGTAAATGTTTGTAGGATAATAAAGCCAATCATAGCCATAGCCAGTACGATTGGAATCAATGTGTTCATAAATAATTTCTTACGTAGTGTCACTGGTCATTCCCCTTTTCCGCAGTAACTTTTATCGTACCTGAAATAATGGCTTCTTTGGCTTTTTCGATGGCTGTCTGTTGCTCAGCTGTCAGTTGAATTACACGAATATCTGCTAGTCCCACACCTTGATCCGCTAAACCTAATGCAAAGGATTTTTCCGTAATTTTTCCATTTTCGACTAATGTCTTTGCAAGTTGATAGACGGCAAGGTCAACATTTTTAAGCATGGATGTGACAACTGTTTTTTCTGCAACAAAAAACTGATCGATATCAACACCCGCTGCATAGATCCCCATTTCCTCGGCCTTTTTTATCGCCCCAAAGCCAGTAAAGCCTGCTGCATGGTAGATAAAATCAACGTTATTTTTGATATACCTTTCTGCTATTGCTGCACCAGCCTGGGTATCGTCAAAGGTACCAGCATAATCACTCATAATTTCAATCGATGGCTCTACATAACGAGCTCCTTCGATAAAACCATTTTCAAAATGGTGGATAACAGGAGCATCTGCTCCACCAATGAAGCCAACTTTTCCTGTTTTGCTTGTCATAGCGGCAATCATCCCAACTAAAAAACTACCTTCTTGTTCTTTAAAAGTAATTGATATGATGTTGTCAATTTCAGATTGTCCGTCAATCAGTATAAATTGCTGAGAGGGATTTTGTTTCGCTGTCTTTTCTAGTGCTTCTTGCACAGAGAACCCGAGACCAATGATGATATCATATTTTTCTGCTACAAGCTCATTCAGCTTTTCCTCGTATTTACCATCAGGAGCCTCTTTGTAATCAAACAAAATACCTAGCTCATCGCGCGCCTTTTCTAAGCCTTTAAAAGCAGAATCATTAAATGATTCATCTCCTAGTCCTGCATCTGATAGTAAAATCCCTATCTTATATCCTTTCGTTGATGTTTCTGTCGGTGCTGAGGAACAGCCTGCTATCAACAGTGTGATCAAAAGAAAGCTAGTGATTAATTTCTTCAAATTATGTGTACCTCCTGTTGTGTATAAAATATATATCGGCAAAAACTTAATATTTTTAGTCTGATGTCAGACATCCATAAAAATAAATTTTTTAGCATGTCTAAGAATAATGATTCATTTCTATATACATAATAAGTTAATAATATAAAGCAAGATTACTAATAAAAGGTTTCCGTAGCACTTCTTCTATGTACAGTACTATAAAAGCCTAACGAAAATAGCGTTAGGCTTTACTACATGTTCTAAACAGCGCCGAATAATTTTAATAAATTTATAATAATAATGCCAATTACCCCAAAGTCTGAATCGCCGAAGGTTGTGCCCTCATAACCAATGTCTCCCATAAAGATAAGGAGTATGGCTGGAATAAAGCTAATTAATAAACCATTGGCAAAGGCTCCGGACATCGCACCAATTCTACCACCAGTAGCATTTCCAAAGACACCCGCCGCAGCACCTGTGAAGAAATGTGGAACAAGACCTGGCACGATGACTTTTAGTCCGATGAAGGGGAGAATAAACATGGAAACCAGTCCTGCTATAAAACTAAAAATGAAACCAATAATAACGGCATTTGGTGCAAAAGGGAAGATGGTTGGACAATCAAGTGCTGGTTTTGTGTTTGGTACAAGTTTATCTGCAATGCCTTTGAAGGCTGGAATAATTTCAGCAATTAACATCCGTACACCTGCTAAAATAATATAAACACCTGCTGCAAATGTAATCGCTTGCATAATAGCGAAAATAATAAAATTAGAGCCTGCAGATAATTGAGTCTCAATATAGGAAGGGCCAGCGAAAAGGGCAACAATCACAAAGAACACACTCATTGTTAAAGAAATAGCAACGGAGGTATCTCGTAAAAAGCCTAATGATTTCGGAACCTGTATATCCTCTGTGGATTTCATTTTATTACCAAAGAGCTTACCAATCTTTGCTGAAACATAATAGCCAACACTGCCAAAGTGACCAACAGCAAAGTCGTCACTACCTGTTATTTGCCGAACTGTCGGCTGTAAAATGGCAGGGAACACGACCATACAAAGCCCAAGAATAATAGACCCGACAAGAATAAGTGGTGTACCACTCATCCCTCCAACTGACAATGAAGCAGCGATTAAACAAGCCATAAATAATGTATGATGTCCAGTTAAAAAGATATATTTTAATGGCGTAAATCGCGCAAATAGTAGATTCATAATCATACCAAATACCATGATTAATGCAGTAGCTGTACCAAAATTAGTCTGAGCAGCTGCCACGATGGCTTCATTGTTGGGAATGACTCCCTGTACTTGAAAGGCATGATCGAACATTTTACTAAAATGATCTAAAGAGCCAATTAAGACAGTGGCACCAGCTCCGAGGATGACAAAGCCCATTATCGTTTTTAATGTACCTGACAGAACAGTGGAACTTGATTTTTTTGAATGAGTAAACCAATAAAAGCGAATAGGCCGACTAATATAGCTGGTGTTCCTAAAATGTCATGCATGATAACATCTAACATACCAACACCTCATCCTATCCAAATTTTTATGCTTAAAGCAACGGTTCAAGCTTTTCTTTTATTTCTGAAATACTCATCATATTAATGATGCTCACAATGATTCCTTTGTCTTTCGCTAATTCATTCACGATATCTGCTGCCCCTAAATAAATATCTGCTTTCTCCGCCTTGGCAGACGCTAAATCTGTATGCGTTACCTCTGCATCTTTCCCCAATACTTCTAATGCTTTTTTAACATTCAATTCTAAAATAAAGCTACTTCCTAAACCGCTTCCACACACGACTAAAATTTTCATTCTGTTGACTCCTTTGTCGTATATTGTTTGATTTTCTCCCATATCATGTCCGCATGTTGACAGGCGATTAGGTCATCAATCTGATCGGGTTCTTGTAAGACTAATGCCAAATCAGCCAACACCTGTAGATGTGAAGCATTGTCAATGGCAGCTAACACAATTAGTAGGTAGACGGGCTGATTAGGGCTGAAAAAAACAGGCTTTTGTAAACGTAGCAAGCTTATAGCTAGTTCATGAACTCCATCAGATGGCCGTGCATGAGGAATGGCTACTTTGGGTGTGATGACAACGTAAGGACCATAATGTTCAATAGATCGAATCATGGCTTCGACATAGCGCTGTTCAATTTTGTGTTGTTGTACTAATGGGCTAGCCGCTAAATGAATTGCTTCTTGCCATGATCGGACAAAGTTTGCAAGCTGTATACAATCTTTTGTCAACAGCTTGGTTAGCAAGGACAACCCTCCTTTCATAAAAATATCTTCCCATTCCATGTTATTACGACTGTATGTGGAATTATGTCATCGTAGAAGACATTTTTAATTGCTTTGCTATTTCATAAACCGACACTTTGACAAATTCATCCATTTTATGGTCTAAGCGCGTTTTCGGATAAATCAATTGAATTTTTCTATTCAGTGTTACATCATGTAGATCTTTCTTCATCAGTACACCTGATTTTAATTCTTCTTCTATTAAGGAAACAGATAGAAACGCCAAGTTTTTGCCAAAGGTCAGCATCTTTTTAATCGTGCTCACAGAATCTAGCTCAATTGTGTAAATAGAAGGCTGAAATGGGTCCATCCACTTTTCAATGAAGTGATTCGTGGAGCTAGAGGATGTATGCAACAATAGCTTGTACTTAAGAATATCTTCTTTGGTGATGTCGTTTTGTGCTGCTAGCTCGTGAGATGGGCTAAATGCCAATACAAGTGCATCTTCACCGATAGTTTCGTACTGAAGTAAAGGATTTTCCTGCTTAGTCTCCATGATGAGCCCGAAATCTAATTCTTGTAGTGCTACCTTTCTTTCAATTTCGGGTGCTGTTTTTACTTCTAGTGAAATGCGAATCTCAGGATAGGTCGTTGAAACTTGATGAATTAAATCTGGCATAAAAATATGGGCAGGTAAGCCACTCGCCCCAAGTCGTAATGAACCGATATGGCCTGCTAAAAGATTTTCAATAAAACGATCCATATCCTTTTGAAGTTGAACCATTTGACGAGCGTAATGATACACACCTTCGCCCGCTTCTGTTAAACGATATCCTCCTGCATTTGTTCGAAATAAACGAATACCGTATTCCTCCTCTATAGAGCGAATATGAAAGGATACGGTGGGGGCTGTAATGCCAAGTGCTTTGGCGACAGGGGCTAATTTTTTTAATTCTACAAGTAAGCAAAATGCCTGTAATTTACTATTGTTCATTTTATCCTCCTAAAGGAAATTAGAAAAAATCTTGTATTTGCTTTAGTTTATTAGATTTTTTTTAACGTGTTATTAATAGTAGATTAATATTTTCTAAATATCTGGAATTTATAGTTGTAAGTAACGAGGAGGATACTTATGAAAATCTCATTAAAAAATATCGAGAAAAAATATGGGCAGTTTCAAGCATTATGGCCGATTGATGTGGAGTTAGATCAGCAATTTATTACGATCCTAGGACAATCAGGCTGTGGCAAAACAACCTTATTAAAGTTGATGGCTGGTCTTGAACAACCAACAAAAGGAGAAATTCGATTTGATGACACCGTCATTTATTCTTCGGCGTCTCGTAAAAATGTCAAACCAAATAAGCGTAATATTGCCATGGTTTTTCAAGATTTTGCTCTATGGCCACATATGACCATCTTCCAAAATATTGCCTTTGGCTTAAAGGGCATTATTCCAAAATCAGCTATTCCTGAACGAGTCGAGCATGTGATGCGATTGGTAAAAATGCAAGGCTATGAGCAACGAAAGCCAGGTGAATTATCGGGTGGACAACAGCAACGAGTGGCATTAGCAAGAGCTTTAGCAACCAAACCGCAATTGATTTTATTTGATGAGCCTTTATCTGCTCTTGATGCTGTTCTAAGAGAGCAAATGCAAGATGAAATTATGCACCTCATTCATGAGCTTAATTGCCAAGCCATTTTCGTAACACATGATCAAACAGAGGCTATGACAATGTCTGATCAAATTATCGTTATGGAGGCAGGAAGAATTGCTCAAATTGGCTCGCCTGAGGAAATTTATCGTGCTCCGGCAACGCCCTATGTGGCAGATTTTATTGGCAAAGTGAATTGGCTTCACAATCGACAATCAATTGTGCGACCTGAAGGTGTTTCGAGAGTATCGCGTCCTGGGACGATTGCTAAACAAGCGCAGATTGTGAAAAGTACATTTGTTGGCGATCGTTATTTAGTACAAGCACAGGTAGAAGGACAGTCTTGGAGCTTTTATGAGAAGCAGCCATTAGAGCATGGAAAAAGATTGCAAGTTTTTATTGATGAAAAACAAATCTATCAATTGGAGGGTTTACATTGAAGAAACGACATTTTAAATTATGGGCAACTGCTGGCATTTTATTGACCTTAGCATTAGCTGGCTGTGGTAATAAAGAGGCAAAAGAGACGAATGAAGCAAGTGCAAAGACACAGGAGGAGAAAGTACTGACAGTGTATTCTGCTGGGCCAGATGGTTTAGCTGCAAATATTCAGCAAGCATTTGAAGAAAAAACAGGGATTAAAGTGGAAATGTTTCAAGGAACTACGGGTAAAATTCTCTCTCGTTTAGAAGCGGAAAAAAATAATCCTGTAGCTGACATTGTTGTACTTGCCTCTGTTGCCTCAATGGATGGGTTAAAAGCAACAGATCAATTGCAAAGCTACGAAGAGGCTAAAAACAAGGACAAAATCAACAGTGATTGGTCGGATCAAGATGGATATTTTTATGGCTACAGTGCCTCTGCTTTAGGGATTGCCTATAATACGAAAAATACGACACAGGCGCCTACGGATTGGTCTGATTTAGCAAAAGCTGATTGGCATAATAAAATTAATATTCCCGATCCAAGTCTGTCAGGCTCTGCTGTTGATTTCTTATTTGGTTACACAGCAGCAGAAAAAACAGCTTGGAGCACGATTGATAGTTGGAAGAAAAATGGCTTACAAGTCAATGGTGCGAATAAAGAAGCCTTGGATGCGGTTATTACAGGCGAGAAAAATGCCACGATTGCAGGTGTAGATTATATGGCTTATAAAGCAAAAGCAGACGGTGAGCCAGTGGAAATTATCTATCCGACGAGTGGGACAGTGGTTAGTCCAAGAGCAGTAGGTATTTTAAAGGATGCGCAACATGTAGAATCTGCGCAAGCCTATGTTGATTTTTTATTGTCAGATGAAGGGCAAAAGCTAGTAGCAGATGCTTACTTATTACCAGGGAATAAAGATATTGCTGTGAAAAATCGTGCAGCATTAGATGAGATTCCACAGTTAACAGTTGATTGGATGGGTGCGGAAGCGAAACAGCTGGAAGTACTAACAAAGTTTACGGATTTATTTCGTTAAATAAAGGGAGGTTGATATACCTCCTTCTAGTTTTCAGAGAGAAGGGTTGAAATCGTCATGATAATGGAAGGAAGACGAGCTTTTGGATTTTTACTGACAATTGTCATCATATTTGCTATCGCTCCGTTGATGGCCATTTTATTTTATACCTTTATAAAAGAGGGACATGTTGATATATCACAGTTTAGTCGATTGTTTGCACATGATAGACTATGGAAAACGCTTGGAAATTCGATGGTTTTAGGGGTTTTCGTGATAATTGGGACAACAATTATCGCATTACCTATGGCTTTCATTCGCACGAAAACAAGTTTATATCAATATGAATGGCTTGATATTGTGTTAACGATTCCATTTATGACACCTCCCTATATTGGTTCAATGGGCTGGATTTTGTTTATGCAGCACAATGGTTTTTTACAGCAGCTTATTCCAAGTGCTGCTTGGATGACAGATTCCTTCTTTTCCTTATTTGGCATGGTAGTGATCATGAGTCTACACCTGTTTCCGTTTTTGTATTTAATGCTGAAAAATACATTGCTTCGCATAAATGGTTCATTTCTAGATGCAACGCTGATTTTTGGGCGAAGCTCTTGGCAAAATTGGCTAAAGGTTGTGTTACCCCTTTTACTTTCAAGCTATGTTTTGGGAAGTCTGCTTATTTTTATTAAGACGCTTGCTGAATTTGGAACGCCAGCTACATTCGGCAGTCGGATTGGGTTTCAAGTGTTTACAACCGAAATTCATTCCTATTTATCAAGATGGCCAGTCGATATTCGCATGGCAACCTCGCTATCCTTATTCTTATTGTCTGTTTGCTTAGTCATTTGGTATTTCCAGAATCTCATTGGACGCAAGTATACATATGGTGTGCTATCAGGAAAAACGCCTGCTAGACGTGAGATCAAAGATAAATGGTATATAAAAACAGCTTCGTGGACTTTTGTAGGGCTTGTCCTATTATTATCGATCGGCATTCCTTATTTCTCTATTATCGTGACCTCTTTGCAAAAGGTTCGGGGAGATGGTTTACAGGCAGGGAATTTCAGTTTGGCTTCTTATCAAGAGGTTTTCACCAGTGGAAGTGCAGGATTGACAGCATTTTTAAATAGCATCGTTTTTTCTATCATGACAGCCTTGATAACCGCCATAATAGGTTTATTCATCGCTCTTTATATTAAAAAAGGAGAAACTAGAAAGCAGCAAATATTAGACTTCTTTAGTTTAATGCCTAATATTATTCCGGGGATTGTCTTTGTTGTAGGTTTAATTATGTTTTGGAATGCTCCTTGGCTTCCCGCAACAATTTATAACACAAAGGCAATGGTAGTAGTCACATACTGTGTACTGTTTTTACCTTATTCGGTGCAGTATATAAAATCTTCTTTTTCACAATTAGATGCCTCTATTTTTCAATCAGCTGCTATTTTTGGGCGTAGTAACATTGCGGTTTACCGTCGTATCATCCTACCACTTTTGATGCAGGGTATTTTAACAGGAATGATGATGACTTTTATTATATCAATGCGAGAGCTTGTAGCTGGCCTTTTAATTTTGCCACCATCCGTAGAGACTGGGGCAACCTTTATCTATAGCCAATTTGAGCAAGGTAATGTAGGAGTTGGAATGGCAGTAGCTGTTATAACCGTCCTTATGACTGTCATTTTTATGTTGCTATTGGGTTGGCTGCAAAAACGAGGAGGGCAGGCAAATGCTTAGTGTTGAAATTTTAGGTGGTGTAGGCGAATATGGGCGCAATTGTTTTTATATTGAAAATCAGAGACAGGCCATTTTATTGGATTGTGGCATTATGAAAAATACACAAAAAACGCCACCAAATATTACATCTAATCATATTGAAAAGCTAGCTGCTGTCTTTATTTCTCATTCACATATTGATCATGTGGGGGCATTGCCATTACTAAAGAACATGGGCTATACCGGACCGATACTAATGAGTCATACAACTGCTCAGCAGCTTCCACTGCCTATTCCACAAATCCGAACTTTCTATCCAGATACGATTGGAAAATGGATAGAGGTCAATGAATATCTTGCCTTTCAATGGGGATATAGTGGGCATTTAATTGGAAGCGTGTGGTACAAAATTCGTTTCTTTGAGGAAATGATTTTTTTCTCTGGTGATTATGTAGTCGATTCGTATTTATTAAAGGCGACCTTGCCAGAGGGGGATGGAACGGTTTATGATGTAGCGCTTATTGATAGTGGACATGCGGAAAAATGCATTCGAAATCTTGAGGTGTTACAGCAAATGGCTATGTATGTAAAGGCTCATCCCAATCATTCATTTATATTCCCCTCCTCTTTTTCGGGCAAAACAGTCGATATTATGACGTATCTTTCCGAACATACAACTCGAGCAATTAGGGTAGATGCCAAGCTACAACCTTTATTGGCGTATTATGATGAAGAACATGAAAATATTTGGCCGAATAAAGTGATGCTTTTAGAACGACTCAAGCAAAAACAGGACAGTGATCATGTACTGTATTTTGTCTCAGAGCAGGATGAGGCTCAAGTGGAGGCGCTTGCAAAGGAGTATCCTACAGCAATTTTTGTTCATACAGGCTATTCTCGTCATGCATACAATTCAGCTAGTTTAAAGCATTTCTCTGAGGAGTTCTTTTATAAAACACATCCAGACTATTGGGATATAGTGGCACTGTCGCAGAGACTTCGTGCACGACAAACGATCTATTTTCACAGTACACATACAAATTTAACAACCACATTTCCGAAGGAGGAATTAAAGCGTGACTAAACTAAAAAAATGGGCATTTTATCTGTGTGTCTTGGGCTTGATGTTGATTAGTATGATGAGTGTGAATACAACACAAGCGCAAGCAGCCATTGTGCCAGGCCATGAAATTAAATTCAATATTAAACCTGAGATTTTTAAGGAATCAACTATTGTCCAGGTTTTTCAAGCAACTAAAAAGGATGATGTAAAAGTTTATTTTTATGATACGCTTGACCAATCGTTTCTTCTTAATGATTATATACATCGCTTACGTGTCTATAAGGGCAGTAATAAAATGGATATAACCTACAAAAAGCGTTTTTTAAACACACCCTTAAGTGAAGCAATAGCAGAAACAATGAATCATGGTTTTACTGGTTCTGAATCAAATTATAAGTTTGAGCTAGATATTAAGGGAGACCATCGTACATTTACGATTAGCCGGAAGGAATCCTTGAAGACATCAGCTGAGGTCTCTTATGATTCAGTTCCTACAAATGTTGCGAAAAAACTCATTCTTGAAAATGCGCCAAAGAAAATTGTAAATTGGAATTCTGAAGCATGGTATAAAAATACGTTGTCTCAAGTTGTCGTATATGGGCCTGCTAATGCTATGACCTATAAAGGAAGCTTTTTAGGACATGAAGCGGATATAGAGATGTGGCAGTACAAAGGAGACATTATGGTTGAACTTTCTACGAAGGTAGATGATGTGGCTCAAGCAGCTACTATAGAAAAGCAATGGTATGAGCAACTATTATCCACTGGCTATTTAAGCGCGGATCAACGAGGTAAAACGGCATTTGTTATGGATAAATGAATAGGACAATAATGATTTCGCCTCATATAGAAATGAGGCGAAATTTTTCTTTGGCAACAGAGAGATTAAAAAAGTAGGTCCATGTTTGTTCTAACTTTGATAATTTCGCTTACACTTACTATAGGACGAACTTTGGGTGATATGAGGGGGAAATAACATAGCGAAAAAAATGGGCATTGTTACACTACTACTTTTCGGTGTTTACGTGCTTTGTATGTACTGGTATATATTCCACAGCGGTGGTGGTAAAATACCAAGTGCCTTACAAGGAACGGCGGCAGATCCCGTGATGTTTATGTCTGGCAAGGAGCTTTTTTTAAGTGGTGAATATTCAAAAATACGGAACTTTGTATTCTTTGTAGCCACACCTTTAGAATGGCTTATCTACTTCTTGATTTTACTATTGGGCGTATCTCGTTATTTTGAAAAAGTGACGACCTCCCAAACGAAGTGGAAGCTGTTGCAAAATGCAGGTTACTTATTCTTATTATCTTTATTGCTCTATATTGTGCTATTCCCGCTTGATTATTATCGCTATCATCTTAGCAAAAGCTATGGCATTAGTACACAAGCATTTGCATCTTGGATGAAAGATGGTGTCATTGATTTTTGGGTGAATTTTGGCACTAGCTTGATTATTGTTACAGTGATTTATTGGCTCATTAAAAAGAGCGAAAAAAGATGGTGGCTCTATGCTTGGCTTTTAACTATCCCTTTTACAATCTTTGTGATGTTCATTCAGCCTGTTGTCATTGATCCTTTGTACAATGATTTTTATCCACTAAAAAATAAAGAGCTGGAAACAAAGATACTTACACTTGCTACACAGGCCAATATTCCGGCAGAGCATGTTTATGAGGTCAACATGGCAGAAAAGACCAATGCCTTAAATGCTTATGTGACAGGAATTGGGAGCAATTCGAGAATTGTGCTATGGGATACTACATTAAATAGACTAACGGACAATGAAATTTTATTTATCATGGCACATGAAATGGGACATTATGTAGAGAAGCATATTTATTTTGGCATTGCAGGCTATTTATTCTTAATGTTAATAGGGCTATGGCTAACAGCGAAAATTATGCGTCGCTTGATTTCACGATATGGACAGGTTTTAAAAATTAATAAAATCAGTAGCATTCGTTCCTATCCATTATTTTTACTCATTACTTCTATTTTACTATTTGCTTCCAATCCAGTATCCAATTTTATATCGAGATATCAGGAAACGAGAGCCGATCAATATGCGATTAACCTTATGAATGATCGAGAAGCGGCTGTAACAGCATTTCAAAAGCTAACGATTTCAGGCTTAAGTGAAGTGAACCCACCACTTTTAGTGAAGTGGTTCCGTTATACACATCCACCGATGCTTGAGCGAATCTATAAAGTTGCGGATACCGGGGAACTTAAACAAAATATGCCTTTAAAGGAAGAACAGAAGAAAAAGTAAGAGGATAGGTTTTTCAGGAGAGTAAATTGGGTAGTCTATGACAAAGATGTATCAAAATTTGGTCGTTGATTGATAGGGGATAGCAATATGCGAAATGTGATTATAATTACACTTTCTTCCATTTTAGTGGCCTTTGCCTATAATTATTTATTGATTCCCCATGAAATTTTGAGTGGTGGGTTGAGTGGTATTGCCATCATGCTTGGGATTATTACCCCTTTGAATACAGGCGTGTTAAATTTACTGCTTAACCTGCCTTTACTGATTTTAGGTGTGATGAAGCTCGGCAAGCGATTTATTAGCTACACCATTCTTTCTGTGGCTGTGTTGTCAGTGAGTTTATATATTATTCCAATACACAAAACGACACAAGAGCCGATCCTAGCGTCCTTATTTGGCGGTGTTATTGTAGGGTTTGCAATGGGCATGATTTTCCGAGCAGCTGGCTCCTCAGGGGGCTTTGATATTATTGCTATGCTACTTAGTCGGAAACGTGATTTTCCGCTCGGTACGTTAATTGCCGCTATGAATGGAATCGTAGTGGCTGCTTCTGGCTTTGTCTTTAGCTGGGATGCGGCGTTGTTAACCCTTGTGTCCATTTATGCAACTGGAAAAGTAGTGGATACAATTCATACGAGCCATATTAAATTAACGCTGATGATTATTACGAGTAAAGGGGACGAGGTCAAACAGCAGCTATTAGAAAAGCTACATCGTGGGGTAACGATTATCGATGCAAAGGGAGCGTATTCAGGCGAGGGTAGGAAAGTATTAATTACTGTTATTACGCGTTACCAACTAGCTGATGTGAAAAGCACGATTAAGGAAACTGATCCAAAGTCGTTTGTGAATATTTTACAGACGACGGAAGTAATCGGGATGTTTGATCGTGGTACAACTAAATAATGCTATTCTCTACACACGTTTTAGGTTATACTTACCATAATCGAACGTGTGTTTTTATTTGGGGAAGGGGAACGTAAAGATGGAAAAAGAAATAATTCATGCTTACTGTATACAGCTTCATGGAACAACGTATGACTACCAAGAGGAGTGGCAAGCAGATCGCTATCATATCGGTGGAAAAATGTATGCCATGCTTGGAGGAAATAGAACAGGTAAACCTGTTCTTACATTGAAATGTGAGCCTTCTCGAGCGGAGGAATTACGAGAAGCCTATGCAAGCATTATACCTGGTTACTATATGAATAAAACCCATTGGAATTCCATTTATATGGATGCTGAGGATGTCCCGATGGATTTGGTAGAGAATCTTATCCAACATTCCTATGAGCTTGTTTTCAATAAACTAACGAAGAAAGCACAGCAGGAAATTCAATTGATTGGCAATGCATCAAACAAGTAATGAATAGCGCATTTACCTTTTTGGCAAATGCGCTAATGACTAATTATAACCACGCTCACCATAAGGCTTTAGTGTCTCAAGCCATTTTTGCTCCAGCTTTTCGAGTTCTTTTTTTTCATCGAAATAGCCTTCTTCTTTTTTCTTTAAATATTCAACGATTTCCACCTCAAAAGCTTCTTGACCATATAAATTGTAATCTGCCTGAAGCTCCTTGTTCGTATGTGTATTGGTTTTTAGCATAAATTGAAAGCCATTTAAACGCTTTAAATTATTAAAGCTCCCCACAAAAACTTTGCCTGTTTGTGTATTGGTCATTGTAAAGACGCCAGCTTCAATTTTCAGCTCTTTATACATTTCTTTTAACTCTTTTTTATGATCCATTATTATTAACCTACTTTCTTATTTTTTTACCCAATAGGCACTGCCATCTGCTTTCCGGTCAAGAAAACCGTATTCAATTAAGTAACGACGTATATGAACATAGTCTTCATACATCGGTTTAATCACTTCATTTAATTCTTTTTCAGTATAATGCTTTTCCTCGTCAAAAAGATTTGCAATTGCACGCAGTACTACAATTTTCTGTTTTTCGCGCTTTGGAAAGCGTACCAGTTCCTTGCCAACACCGTTTGGAAATAGCTTCTCTAATAATTGCTGTTCTTCCGTGAGGGTTACGTTATAGCGATCGTCAACCATAGTAGCTGTTTTATGAATAGGCACAAATGGTTCCTCCTTCTGATCTTGTTCTTTTAGTAACTCCATCATCACCATCAATGTTTTAGCTTGGCGTTCCTTTTCCTTTAAAGCAAAACGGTGATGGCGAATCGTTGTGGCGCTGCCAATCTCTAATTCTTCTTTTATCTCTTGATCTGATTTTCCCTCATAAAATAAGCGTAAAATATGACTTTGATGTTCTGTTAAGCCTGTCATTTTTTTATTGAGACCGTTTAAATAATGAAAAACAGAATGGTGAGCCAATGTAATATGGTGTTGCATCATTTTCTCTGCTTCATATAATAAGCCCTCTTGAGGATAAATAATGCCTTTTTCTACTTTTTCACCGCATAGTAGGCAGGTGAAGTGTGTCGCTTGATCGATATATCCCTTTTTAAGATCATCGATAGGAGCTTGCCAAAATAATTCATTTACATCCATTGCAACCCCTCCTTGGTAAAACAAACGAATTTTAAATTTGTTTGTTATTTAATATTTAAAATAACAAATTGTTTGTTATAATGCAATAAAAAACACATCGTATACTAAACGATGTGTAAAATTGTTGGCTCATATTTAGTTATATTTTCTCTTAAATAAGATCATAGATGCTAGAGAAAGAACTACAATTGTGCAGGCAATCACAATTAGACTTGTTGTGGAGCTAAGTATATGTCCATTTAGTTCATAAACAATGCCATAATTCATTTTATAATCCTCCACATAAGAAACGGGCACACCATCAAAAACATTTGCAATAGAGCTCTCCATAAATGCATTGCGTAATAATAGTGTTGTATGGCTAATTGGGAAGTACATGATTACATGTTGTGCAAAGCTTGGTAGAGCTCCAAGAGGTACATAAACACCACATAAAAATCCAAGTAATGTACCAACAATTGTGCCAAGTGTTGAGAAAGCATTTTGGGTCGACACAAATAACGAAAGAAATAAATTAAAAACACTTGCAAGCAAGACAGATAAAAACAATATGCTCAATACCTGAACAAAATCTCCGAAACTTAGAAGCTTACCTCCCGTTGTGACAATAAAGATTTCACAGCCGATGAGCGCGATAAAGGAAAAAATACAGCCGATAATAAATGCATTGAGCACATAGCTCAACTGAATGGTTGCACGAGAAAGGGGAGCTGTTAAAAAGTCGGCTTGTACCTTGGATTCTTGGTCTTTAACAGCGATACCATAAGCACCAAGTGTAGTCGAAACAGCAATCATGGAGAGTAAGCCTGCTACTAGCCATTCATTGACCATGGTGATCAATCCAGGTGTAGCTTCTGTTAGTTGTTCAATGGCATCTACCTGCATTTTTTGGAGAAAAACAGCGTACAGCACAATGACAATAATGACTGACAGTAGGGAGAAGAACACCTGTGTTTTATCCCGTCTAAAAATTTTGTTATTACGCAGAACTAAACTAAATAATGCTTCCACTATGCAACCTCCTCCTCTGCCATAATATGAAGAAAGACATCGTCCATTGATCCTTTAATGACTTCAAAGGAGGCGATAAGTGGCTCAGCTTTTTTTAAAAGGGGAAGTGCTTGTAAGGTAGAAGATAAACGGATGGTGTATATCCCTTGATTCTCTGTGTAGGAGACTGCATTTTCTTCAAGAAACTTTACACCCTCCTGTGCATTTTGAAAAACGAGAGCCATTGAATCATAGGCATATTTTGTTTTTAGTGCATCGGGCGTTCCCTGTGCGACAATTTTTCCTTTCTTTATGACAGTGACTTGGTGAGCGACTGCCGCTTCCTCCATATAATGGGTCGTTAAAAAAACAGTCATATTGGTTTCCAGTTGAAGCTGCTTAATTGCCTGCCAAACAAATTGACGTGTTTGTGGATCTAAACCCGTTGTAGGTTCATCCAGAAATAAAATACTTGGACGGTGAATCAGTGCCCGAGCAATATCTGCTCGCCTTTTTTGTCCACCTGATAATGTTCCATATTTTTTCTTTTCAATATCCTCTAAATGCAAATAGGTGGAAACAAATTGATAGTTATCGGTAAGCTGTGTTTTCGATAAACCATATGTTTTCCCTCGATGGAGGATATTTTCACGTACAGTTAAGCGCTCATCTAATAGACTTTGCTGGAAAACGACACCAATAGATTTACGGATATCCGCGTTATCATTGCTTGCGTCGAGTGTGAAACCATTAATAGTTACTTGACCACTCGATTTTTTTAGTAAAGTACAAAGTATTTCAATCGTTGTAGATTTACCTGCACCGTTTTCACCTAAAAAAGCGAATAGGGTGCCTTGTTCGACTGTAAAAGAAATGCCTTTGACAGCTTGCTGTTTTCCATATTGTTTACATAAATTTTCAACTTTTATCGCAAACGTCATAAGTGTTTAATCCCTTCTCTTTTGAATTTCTTTATTGATTTTTTCAATATCATTTAATTGAAAAACATACAGAATACACCAAACAATCAAGTAAATAATGGCTTCCGCAATAAGTACATACCATACACCTGAATCAAACCAACTACCAAAATAGCCTGCTGTTAATACACATGCTGTCACCGCTACTAAGTGTAGAAGAATCTGAACTGTAAAAGGCAATTGCTCCATATCAAAAATGACGGATAGCAAACCAATGGCAATACCAAGAATGGCCGCGATAACAATTTGCTCCAATAATTCTGTTCCTGACGCCCCCGCATTATTTGATAGGAGGCTAAACGTCACTAAGACATAAGAAGAGCTAAGGGAAATGAGTAGACCGATAATCATCATACGTAAATACTTCATGCTATGAATCCCTCCCAATACCTAAGTGTCTCTTTAATTCTTTTAAATATTTTCGGCTGACATGAATGGCTACGTCATTTTCAAGTAATAGCTGTGTAGTGCCGATTTTGCCCATTTGAATAGAGGATATTTTATGGATATTGACGAGTGTAGACTTACTCACGCGCACAAAATCTTTGGCTAGCTGAGCCTCAAGCTCATATAATTTTCGCTTGGACTCAAACTCTTGCTCATCTGTCTGTAAAAATACTTTGGCATCCTCTGCGTAAATGGAATAAATATCGGAAATTTTTAAGAGATGAATTTCTTGTTGGTCATACCCATCTAGCATCGTAGTTTGGGATGTTTGAAGCTGTCTCATCAATCTTTCAATTTGCTCATTATATTCCTTGACATGAATATGAACCTCAGTTTCCTCGAGCTCATGATTGATGGTTAAATGAATTTTCATAGGAGGCCTCCTTAAAAACGCTGAATCAGGTATTACTAATGTAGCATAGAAAATTTTAGCAAGGATAAATTGTTCGATAAGAGGTTTTATTTGATGGATAACAGGTTCTTTTTCAACGATAGCAAACAGCTCAAAAGTCGGTCCAGTAGAAAAAGCGGTTTATAAAGGTCATAATAGGCTTATCGAGTTGAAGGGGTTGCTACCATGTTTATTTTTGATAAGCATATGTTCATCACATTATGCATTGGTTTAATAGGTACTGTATTTTTTCAATTTTTCCATATACCGATGCCTTGGCTGTTAGGAGCGATTACAGCGGTGCTCATCGTGCAGCTATCCACCAATGTCCAATTAAAATGGCATCATTCTTTCCGCAATTTTGGTTTAGTCGTAGCAGGTTATTCTATCGGCTATGCCTTTACACCAGAAGCTGTACAGGACATCAAGCTTTTTTTAGGAAGCATGGTCGTGTTAAATATCATATTTATTTTATTGTTTTTTGCGGTAAGTTTCCTTGTTGCCAAGCGTACAGATTTAGATTTTGCGACTGCCTTAACGTGTTGTGTTCCTGGGGGCATGTCGCAGGTTGTGGCATTTGCGGAAGAGCAACAAGAGATGGATATGGTGGTCATCACATTCTTTCAAATCCTTCGCGTTCTTTTAATCGTTGGCTTTGTTCCTTTAATGGTGGCAGGAGCAGGTGGCAATAGTTCTATGATTGATGGAACATACACATGGAACCTTGTTGGCATACTTGTGGTATGTGGTGGCGCAGGATGGCTAGCACAAAAGCTAAAAATTCCAACAGGCTATATGCTAGGCCCAGTGTTTTTACTAATGGGCATTAATATGGCAGGGATAGAAGTACCAAAATTACCATTATCACTTCTGCATATTGCTCAACTCATGCTAGGAATTTATATCGGATTATTATTGAAAAAAGAGGATTTACATTTATCGAAGAAGCATATCTTTTATGCGTTTGTTTCAGCGGGCATTTTTATAGGGGCAGCCTATGGTTTAACATTTGTGATGGCAGCGTTGTACAGCCTTGATTTTAGGACAAGCTTTTTAAGTATTGTTCCTGGTGGTCTTGATCAAATGGGGATTATTGCCGCTTCGGTCCATGCAAATGTCACGATTGTCACGGCCTTTCAGCTTTTTCGTGTACTAGTTGTCTCGATTTTCCTGGTGCCTGTGGTAAAAATGTTTGTGAAAAAAGTGAAAACATGAGGGGGGCTACGAATCAATCTCTTATGTTTTTCTTTGTGCGAATTTCGATCAAATAGAACTTTTGAATAATGATAAACGAACGTTAAAATTTCCCTTTCCAAATAATCCGAATAATGTTATGATAGCCATAACTACTATGAACGGAGGTGAGAAGGAATGAATAAAAACGCTACGAAAACATGTGTAAAAGTGGATACGGCTATGTATTTTGCACGTGTGATTACTTTCGATTTTGCGAACAACGGGATAGGTCTGTCCATTTTTAAGCAAAATCAAATAACAAACGTAGCGAATTAACCATTCTTTTTCACACATTTAATTGAGAAGAGGACTGCTTGTTAATGAGCAGTCTTTTTTGTGTTCTAAAGATGTTTTCGCACGTTTCATTGGAGGAAAAAACGATGCAAATGAAAGCTGAACAAATCCAAAAAATTATGGGTGGAAATATATTATTCGAGAACTTACAGCTAGAGGTAAATAGTGGCGAACACGTGGCGATTGTTGGTGTAAATGGCAGTGGTAAAACGACTTTATTACAACTGCTTGCAGGGGTAGAGATACCTGACAAGGGACGAATAATTAAAAGTAAAGAAGCGACGATTGGCTATTTACATCAGATTCCACATTATCCACTACATGCTGTGAAAGAAGTGCTGGAGGAAGCATTTGCGGATATTTATGCAATAAAGGCAAAAATGACGGCACTTGAGCAAGAGATGCAGTCGACGGTCACGGATAAAATATTACTGCAATATGGACAATTGCAGGAGCAATTTATGCTATTAGGGGGCTATGAAGTAGATGCGCAGCTGGCAATGATTGCAAATGGACTGGGTATTTCAGATATGCTAGCGCAGCCATTTAGTAGTTTAAGTGGTGGGGAAAAAACAAAGGTTATGCTTGGACAAATTTTATTGAAAAAGCCCTCTATTTTGTTATTGGATGAACCAACTAACCATCTGGATATGCAAGCCATTGAGTGGCTTGAACATTATGTGCGAAACTTTGAGGGGATTGTCATTGTCGTATCCCATGATCGTCAATTCATGAATCAAGTAGCCCAGAAGATTATTGAAATTGAGGATGGGGAGGCTTTTACGTATAACGGCCATTATGATGCTTTTATAGCACAAAAAGAAGCAAAAATTGAGCAACAGTTTGCAAATTATGAAGAGCAGCAAAAGAAAATTAAAAAGATGCAAGAAACAATTAAACGATTAAAGCAGTGGGCAAATGAGGCGAATCCACCAAACGCATCGATGCATCGACGTGCTAAGAGTATGGAAAAAGCATTAGCACGTATCGAGCGAGTAAAGAAGCCCCTCACTAAAAAGAAAATGAATTTAGCGTTAACGATGGCTGAACGCAGTGGTAAAGAGGTTGTGCTATTGCAAGCCATTGATCATGGCTTTGATAAGCCTTTATTGAAGGACAGCAATCTAGCTATTTATTTTGGCGAAAGATTAGCAATTGTTGGGGGCAATGGTAGTGGAAAATCTACATTATTAAAAATGATGTTAGGGGAAATCATTCCTAATCAGGGAATGTGTCAGATTGGAAGCAATGTGAAATTTGGCTACCTTTCCCAGCAATTTGAACATCCAAATCCTGCTATTCGATTAATCGATGCCTTTCGTGAAAGTGTCGCCGTGTCTGAGGCGGAAGCTCGCCATATACTCGCACGATTTTTGTTCTATGGCTATGATGTTTTTAAAAAAGTGAAGGACTTAAGTGGTGGAGAAAAAATGCGTCTTCGTTTAGCACAATTAATGCATGAGGATATCAATGTCTTAATCTTAGATGAGCCAACGAACCATTTAGATATTGAAGCAAGAGAAGTATTGGAAGAGACACTAGAATCCTTTGAAGGCACGATTATTGGAGTTTCACATGACCGCTATTTCTTACAGAAAATTTTTACGAAAACAGCGTGGATTGAAAACCAGGCTATTCAGGTTTTTGAGGGAGATTATGAGTGGGCTAGAGAAAAACGACAGGAACTTGCAATGAAAACGATTGAAAAACAACCAGCCAATAAAACGCAGCCACCTAAAAAAGAATTACCGATTGAACAGCAAATTGAAAAATTAGAGACAAAACTACAACAACCATCGCTTGCTAAAGAACAGCGGCAGAAGCTTGAACTTCAATTAGAAAATTTATATGAAAGATGGTTAGAAGGAGGCACAGAGCATGTTTAATTTAGAACGCATTATGCAGCTTGATATAGAGTATGTGAAGAGTTTCAGTGAAGTGGAGGTTTGTAGGGAGGGGATCTTATTTTATAATCAGGCTATCCCATCCTATTATGATGCAAATCATGCACAGATTTGGAGAAAGATTGAACAACCTGATTTATTTTTACAAGACATCAAAGATTTCTACCAATCAAAGTCTCTGATTCCGCGGATTTATTTATATAATCTGGAAGAAAATCAGCTATGTATAGAGGCATTAGAGACGCATGGCTTTCAATATGAGCATTTTGTCAATGAAATTCAATATTGGGACGGTGAATATGCGATACTTCCACCTAACCCTGCCATTCAAATTGAGCGTGTAACGGATGCAAATATGGAGGAAGCATTAGCAGTAGAAATGAGTATTTCTGCATTTGGGGAGCCTTCATTAATAAAAAAGGCATTTGAGCAAACCTATCATTCGTCACATTTTACGTATTATCTACTAAGACTAGATGGGGTGGCGTGCTGCTCAGCAACTATTTTTGTGTCAGGAAATCAAGGAAGGATTGAAAGTGTAGCAACCACTGAAAGCTATCGTGGTCGTGGTTTAATTGGCTATATGCTGCAGTATATCCAACAGCAATCAGTCAAGCTGGGATTGGACGATCTTTGGATATTACCGATTAGTGAACAGGTTGCCAAAGTATATGAAAAGGCAAATTTTAAATCAGTTGGCTCCATAGCATCGATTCATGCGTTTACAGAAGGGAAGAGCATTCAAGACATCCGCCAACAGGCTTAAATAGCTACACATAAAGCTCGCCAAATTCCTCAGGTCTCAGTTAACAGCATTGTTTATCCATTGTCATCTATCGCTTTGATATGAATTTGCGAGATGCAACTATACATGGCTTAGTTGGAGCAGGTGGATAGGTGTTAAAGGATAAGTAGGAATAAATGAAAACTAGTAAAATCCTGAATAGTATCGACTATTCGGGATTTTTGTTTTATTGTTAAAAAGAAGGATTTTCAATTATTAAAAGTTTTTTACTTGAAAAAATGCCGTATTCGATTTATTGTCTTTAGAGATACTTGTTTAATGGACTTGGAGGATATGAAATGCACGGAATTTATATACGCTATAATGTCTCAGATGAAACCCCAGCAGCACAATGGCCCAAAAAAATGGATGCATTTGCGTATGTTCAACGAGGAAAACCACAACAAGACAATGATAACTTGCTGTCAAAAGAGGAGCTAAAAAACCATGCCATTCGCTATATTAAAAGCTTGAAAGACAATGCAAGTGTCCATTTAGTAGAGCAGCGCAACGGTGAAATTGAACATTTTGATCGACGCTACATGGAGTCATTAAAGTTAAAGGAAAGCATCGATTCTCAACTTATTAATCTAGAAGAAATACGCTTATTATTGCAATTAATGAATGTCTTGAATTTATCCCATGCTTTTGGAGAAAATGCTGGCAAGCTACTTCGTCAAATAACGCCATATGCCAAAGAGGTAGAGCATCCAACATTCCAAACAACACGCGTCGAGCGCCATTTTTATTCGGAGCTAATTGAACAAATAGAAATGGTTTACGCACGAATTATGCGTCAGCACAACCCATCTACTACGGAAATGCAACAATCAGAAAAGCTATGGACAACAGTCTGTGAGCAAGCAATAGAAAAAGTAGAAGCACGAATCGAACGTTTATCATCTATTAAGTTAAAACATGAGAAAAATTTACTAGAGTTTAGTCACTTAAAACAGCAAAATATCGAAGCGAAGGAACGCTTAGATCTAGCTGTCCATGAACTGGATGCCATTTTAAATGTATTAGAATCATAAGAAAAGCATGTCTCTGTCAAAATCGGAGACATGCTTTTTATGTTGTTGTCGGATAGAAGGACAAAAGTGACGGTTAGTGCTGTGAATGTAGCGGTTAGCAGTGCGAAAGTGGTGGATAGCTTCGTAAGATTGACGGATAGCTATGCTTTACTTCGCTTTCTCCTCTGTTTGATCCCGCTTAGTTTGGCGTGAAAGGCGGATTAAATCCAATCCAAGCAGCACAACAATAATATAGAATAGAGGACTTGTGAACGATAGGCCAATTTGTGACTGACCGCCAAGTAATGTTAAAACAATCCATAATCCAACTGTATACAATGTTAATCCGATATAAGCCTTTTTTGATAATTTTTTATATCTACCCTTGTCGAAGGCTAGCTGAATGATGACAAGCACAACTAATATAAGCAATATTATTTTTTTAGTCAGCATCGCAGCAATAGCTGTATCAGGGAAGAAATCATTAACGAATAATAACGTGAAAAATACTAGAATTACAAAATTTAAGATTGTCGAAAGCTTCATGCCGTTTCTCCTTAGTTGTCAGAATACTTTTCTATTGTAACATGGTTCTAATGAAAGCAAAAAATAATACTTTAAAGAAGAGTTTGAAAAATTTTGAAACTTTTCCTGAGGTACATCCGTATAGTAGGTAATATGATGAAAAGGGGTGAGCAACTTGACGCTATTTGGCTATTCACTCGAGCAGATCTTTTTGGTGGTTTTGATTTTCGCTGGCCTTGCCACAGTATTGGTTATGTTTTTTGGTGATGCAGTCGAAGGTATTGGGGAAGGACTACCCATTTTTAATCCGAGTGTCATTCTATCTTTCATTACGTTGATGTCAGCAGCAGGTTTTATTTTAGAAAAACTAGCCTGGTTCTCTAGCGTTTGGAACATTATTGCTGCATGTATCATCGGTGCTATTTTAAGTTCCATCTTTTATTTATTTGTTCTCGTTCCGCTCCGCTCCGCTGATGTTTCTTTAGCTTACACAGAGGAATCGCTAGGCGGGCAATTAGGAAGAGTTATTGTGCCAATTCCAGTAGATGGTTTTGGCGAGGTTGTTATCGAAACGACAAGTGGCATGATTTCAAAACGGGCAACGGGCTATGATAATGAAGCCATTGACTATGATGAAACGGTTCTTGTTGTGGATGTGAAGGACGGAACACTTTTTGTTAGAACGTATGAGAAAAAATTTGTTTAAAGGAGAGATATGTCTATGTCAACCGATATCTTAATTGTTTTAGGAATTGTAGCATTTGTATTAATTGCCCTAGTCGGCTTATATGTGACAAAGTATCGTACGGCGGGTCCTGATGAAGCACTGATTGTGACAGGTAGCTATCTCGGCTCTAAAAATGTACATAAGGATGAGTCGGGAAATCGCATTAAAATCATACGTGGGGGCGGTACATTTGTATTCCCTATTTTCCAACAAGCACAGCCGTTAAGCTTACTTTCTAGTAAACTAGAAGTGACAACGCCTGAGGTATATACAGAGCAAGGTGTTCCTGTTATGGCAGACGGTACAGCCATTATTAAAATTGGCGGTTCCATTTCAGAAATTGCGACAGCAGCAGAGCAGTTTTTAGGAAAGCAAAAAGCGGAGCGCGAAGGGGAAGCACGTGAAGTATTAGAAGGTCATTTACGTTCCATTTTAGGGTCTATGACGGTTGAAGAAATCTACAAAAATCGCGATAAATTCTCACAGGAAGTTCAACGTGTTGCTTCACAAGATTTAGCAAAGATGGGTCTTGTCATTGTATCCTTCACGATCAAGGATGTACGAGATAAAAATGGCTACTTAGACTCACTAGGGAAACCGAGAATCGCACAGGTAAAGCGAGATGCTGATATTGCGACAGCAGATGCAGAAAAAGAAACACGTATTAAACGTGCAGAAGCGTCTAAGGAAGCACAAAAGGCAGAACTTGAGCGTGCGACGGAAATTGCAGAAGCAGAAAAAGAAAATCAGTTAAAAGTAGCTGAGTTCCGACGTGAGCAGGATATTGCGAAAGCCCGTGCTGACCAAGCGTATGAGCTTGAAACTGCTCGTGCCAAGCAGGAAGTAACAGAGCAAGAAATGCAAATTCGCATTATCGAGCGTCAAAAGCAAATTGAATTAGAAGAAAAAGAAATTTTACGTAGAGAAAAGCAATATGACTCTGAGGTTAAAAAGAAAGCAGATGCAGATCGCTATGCAGTGGAGCAAAATGCCGCAGCTGAAAAGATGCGCGAGCTTGCACAGGCTGATGCGGAAAAATATCGTATTGAATCATTAGCAAAAGCAGAGGCAGAGAAAATTCGTTTGGATGGTCTTGCCAAAGCAGATGCAGAGCGAGCACAAGGGGAAACGGAGGCAGATATCATTCGTTTACGCGGTCTGGCGGAAGCTGAAGCTAAACGTAAGATTGCCGAAGCCTTTGAATACTATGGTCAAGCAGCTGTGCTGGATATGGTTGTGCGCATGATGCCAGAGTATGCAAAAGAGCTTGCAAGCCCACTTGGCAATATCGATAAGATTACAGTGGTCGATACTGGTGGTGGAGAAGGTAGCGGAGCAAATAAGGTGACGTCTTATGCAACCAATTTAATGTCTACACTTCAAGAAACATTAAAGGAAACTTCTGGTCTTGATGTAAAAGAGCTGATCGAAAGCTATGCTGGGAAGCACACATTGCGTCCAGAATTAGAGCAGATTGCTTTAGGTCTTGAAAAAAGCAGGCACCTGAAGAAACGAAAGAAGCGGTAGAACAATCCTAACAAAAAACGACCTGATGAGATCATCAGGTCGTTTTTTTTATTGTTGTTGCTGCCATTCACTTACAAGCATGCCATAAATAACGTGATTTACATAATGATCGTAGAGCCATTCTGCAGCTCGAATTGTTCCTTCTTGCATGAAACCAAGACGTTCTGGGATTGCGCGACTTTTGTGATTGGCTTCAGCAACGCGAATTTCAACCTTATGAAGCTTAAATGTTTCAAAGGCATATTGTAATAAAGCTTTTACCGTTTTCGTCATGATGCCATGTCCTTGTGCTCCTTCGCTCAACCAATAGCCAATAGTGCCTATTTTATTGCTCGGGTTAATCGCGTTAAAGCCCGCAATGCCAACAATTTCATTTTTAAAGAGAATGACCAGGGAGAGGCTACTGTTCGCTTCATGCCCCTTAATACAGCTATCAATATAGGCTTTTGTATCCGCCAGTTCTTTCGTAAAATCCAGCCATGGTAGCCATTCTTTCAGATATTCCCTCGAGGCATCCGTTAATGCAAAAACCTTCTCTGCATCCTCAGGTGTGATCATCCGTAAAACTAAATCTTGGTTAATGGTAATCTGCATTATTGTTCACCTCATTTTTATTTTAATGCATTGTGCATAAAGCCTTTCATTTCTCGGCTAAGTAAAGTTAATTCTTCTATAATTTCGCTGAAATCCTGTACGAGCTGTGCTTGCTCATTTGTTGCATCATTGATTTGTCCCATATTTTGCTTGAGATTATCAAGATTTCTATTGATATTTCGTAATGATGATTCTATATTTTCGGTAGCACTAGATGTCTCAAAGGACAGTTTTCGAACTTCTTGTGCCACAATATTAAAGCCAGCGCCATGCTGTCCAGCACGTGCAGCCTCGATGGATGCATTTAAACCTAGTAAATTAGTTTGGCGAGATATACTTTTAATTAAATCTGTCACGGCATTTGTTTTTTCAGAGTCTTCTAGGGCATGCTGTGCTTGCTTATTAATTTCCTCACTAGTGGCCGCTAATTCCTCAGAATGGGAAGCGATTGTATGTACTTTATCCTGTAGACTGTTGACGATCTTATCCATCGTAGCCATATAATCTTCAAGTTTGAGCTCATTATCTATTGGTAAGCCAAAAGCTAATGCGCCTACTACTTGACCATTTTCACGAATGGGGAATGAAAAAGCATTGATTGCTACACCATAAACATCCTCTGGTATCACCACATCTGCATTTTGTCCATTAAAGGCGATGAAAACATTTTGGTCATTGGCGTTAACTTTTTGTCCATCATGGTAGCCGGAATCCACACGTTTACCTGCTAAATATTTAACGACTGTTTCACTTTCCTTTTCAACAACAGCTACAATGGCTTCTTGCTTTAATGCTAGATGAATATAAGGTGTTGCGAGGGCTAAAGCTTCAATAATTTTCATAAAAATTCCTCCAAGTCTCGTCAATGAAAATGGTTGTGTCATCTATCTTCATTGTGACAATGGTTCTAGATGATTACTTTTACTGTAGCACAATATTTGCCAAGTCAAAATAACTATTTATTTTTTTATTAAAAGACGTTTATACAAATTTGATATGCTTTTATTTGTCAATTATTTTTTGTGATTCATAGGTGGAAATGTGGGTCTTTTTGTCTGAAATTTGACAAGGAGACGTGTGTTTTGCGAAATATTGTATTAGAATAATAGTAGCATGTGGAAGAAGCTAAGGAGAGAGTTTCATGGACTATATACAAAAGGGTACGAGGGCGTTTCATAAAGCGAATTGGGCCTTATTTTTAGCAGGCTTTATTACGTTTGCTAACCTATATGTAACGCAACCATTACTACCAACGTTTTCAGAAGCATTTGACGTCTCACCAGCTGTAGCAAGTTTATCTCTTTCGGTAACTACCTTTGCATTAGCGGTGAGTTTAATCATTGTCAGTTCGTTATCAGAAGCATGGGGAAGAAAATCATTGATGACGATTTCTATTTTTGCAGCTTCTGTCCTGACCCTAGCTCTTGCATTTTCACCTAACTTTGAAACAATTTTAGTTTTGCGTGTTGTACAAGGCATCGTTTTTGCTGGTTTACCTGCAATCGCTATGGCTTATTTGGGAGAAGAAATGGAACCAGCAAGCTTAGGGGTTGCTATGGGCTTATATATTAGCGGTAATTCAGTAGGGGGACTTAGTGGCCGCGTTATTATTGGTACCTTAACGGACCATTATAACTGGCATACAGGCATGATAGTACTAGGAGGAATCAGCCTGCTAGTTAGTTTGTTGTTTGTCTGGATGTTACCAAGCTCCAAACATTTCAGCGCGCGACCTTTACAATTAAAAGCATTAACCAAAACCCTACTGCAACATTTAAGAGATCCTTCTATGCTGTGTCTTTATGGGATGGGGTTTCTTTTAATGGGAAGCTTTGTCACACTCTATAATTATATTGGCTTTAAACTAATGGCGCCTCCCTATAATTTAAGTGCTACAATTGTAGGTTGGATATTTGTCATTTATTTAGTTGGGACATTTAGCTCAGCATGGTTTGGCAGTTTAGCCGATCGTTTTGGTCGCCAACGAATGCTTTTACTGGCCATTGCCATTATGTTAGCTGGAGCTATAGTAACGCTTAATGGGCTCCTTACCTTAAAGGTTATAGGGATAACAGTTTTTACCTTTGGCTTTTTTGCAGCTCATTCAATCGCAAGTGGATGGGTGAGCAAACGAGCATCCCACGATAAAGCACAAGCATCTTCTCTCTATTTATTTTTCTATTATTTTGGTTCAAGTGTTGGAGGAACGGTAGGAGGCGTTTTTTGGATGAAATATGGGTGGATGGGTGTTATCGTGATGATTGCTCTGTTTTTATTCATTGCTTGTGTCCTATCATTTTTATTAAAAAGATTCATTGTTAGACAACGTATCACAACATGATGTGAGGTGTCATTTTGCAGGAATTATTTTTATACTTTTTCATTATCCTAGCAGCTTCTATTTTACAAACCAGTACAGGTTTTGGCTTTTCCGTTATGGCTACGCCTTTTTTACTGTTGCTTTTTACACCACAAGAGGCGATGCAAATAAATATAATACTGTCCCTTGTTATTTCGTTTTCTCTCATATGGAAGGTGAGACATGATATTGATGTAGCGTTGCTTAAAAAGGTGATGATCGGTAGTGTTGTAGGTGCTCCTTTTGGTAGTATACTCTTTGCCTTAGTCGATGTGACGACATTTAAGCTGCTCATCGCCATCCTTCTTATAGGGCTTACGATTCTGTTGATTAAAAATCTCTCTATTCAACAAACAAGGAGTAGAGATTATGGCGTTGGTTTTATATCAGGAATGTTCACAACAAGTATTGGGATGGCTGGACCACCACTGTTGCTCTATTTTGCGAGCACACATAGAAATAAAGAAACCATTAGAGCTGTTTCACTAGCCTACTATATATTTATCTATCTTATTAGCTTACTTTCTCAAGTCATTTTTGAGGGTACAAGTAAAATGGTTTGGGTATATAGTATGTATGCTTTGCCAATTGTTTTCTTAGGACTTATTTTTGGACAAATGCTATTTACTCGATTAAATCAAAAATTGTTTAAAATCTTAATTTATTTTCTATTAGTAGCAGCAGGCTTAATTTTGTTGATCCAAAGTTTATGGTCAATGCTATAAACAACAAAAAGAAGTATGGAAGGATGATACATCCTCCCATACTTCTTTATTGTTAACCCATAATATTGTAGCCAGCGTCGATGTAGATCGTCTCACCAGTCACACCACGTGATAGGTGAGATAGCATAACAATCGTCATATCTGCTACTTCATCTTGTTGAACATTACGTTTTAAAGGAGCTGTTTCTTCAATTTTGTGTAAAATTGTGTTAAAGGAAGGAACACCTTTTGCAGCAAGTGTACGAATAGCACCAGCTGAGATAGCATTGACGCGAATATTATCTTGGCCAATATCAGCAGCAAGGTAGCGCATAGAAGCCTCTAATGCAGCTTTTGCAACGCCCATCACATTGTAGCCATCAAGTACTCGTTCTGCACCTAAGTAACTCATCGTAACGATAGAGCCACCCTCTGTCATGTATGGATGAGCTGCTTTTGCTGTGGAAATAAGTGAATAGGCGCTTGTATCTTGTGCGAATGCATAGCCTTCTCGAGTTGTTTCAAGGAAGCGGTTGTGTAAATCTTCTGCATGCGCAAAAGCCACTGAATGGACAATCCCATGAATAACGCCAACCTTTGAGCCGATTTCTTCAAAGGCTGCTTTTGTGCTGTCGTCACTATTCACATCACATTGAACAACAAGAGAATCGGATTGTCCGATATTTTCTAATTGTTTTTGTAATTTTTTTAATGAGCGTTCTTGACGATACGTAAAGATGACATTTGCACCAACGTCAAATAAACGTTTTGCAATGCCCCAAGCAATACTGCGATCATTTGCTACGCCCATGACAACAATGTTCTTATCTTTTAATTGTAATAAATTATCCATCATTATGAAGAACTCCTTTGTGAGATAATATCTGTTATTAGTACCAACTACTAAAATCTTATCATACATAAAATATCGTTGCAATAACAAGATGAAAAGAGAAGTAGTTTAGGGAGCAAAAAAAATTCATCTCTTTGCAGTAGAGACGAATTGAAAAGTATGCTATTTTATTTTGTTACACAATGATCATACAAATCTACTGCTCGATTAACAGCACTACTGACAGTGATTCGAAAGCAATTTTGTGACCGAATGACCTGTGCCAATATTTTGATTGCTCTTGTTTGATTTTTATGGAATAAAGCATTGTCAGTTTGAAAATCATCGTCTAAAAAGGCAAGATAATAAGGTATTCGGTTTTGTGGTTTTAACAAATCAGATTCTGCACTTTTTTCAAGTGTTTTGTACACCCATAAATCGATGGCATTTCCTAAGTGGAAGGCCGCAAAATACTGAAAATCATCATTCTCGCATTCTTTTATTTTTTGAATTATCTGAATTTTTTGAAGCTCATCTAATAAGAATGTATTGATGGAATAATAGATGGCTTTAGAGGGATTGAGAATGAGCTCATCGGTCTGCTGCGATTTTAAGAAAACCCAGTTATTTAACACGTTTGCCCATGCGTCCACAGTATTCAAACATTTCGCACAAACATCGGGAAATATTGATTGCCACTTTGCAGCAAGATTTTTAAATCTATTCATATGGTCTTGATCAATATAAAATAAACTATGCTCAACTTGTAACTGCTCAAACATTCACATTCCTCCAATAGATTGGTATGTATAGCAATGGACCATATACCTATTATCTTGATGCAAAAGATAGCAATTTTTTAATCAATAAGAAGGCATCCCCTAAAGGATGCCTTTTAAGATATACATCAACTGAAGACTATTCAAATTTTAATGAATCACCATCGAATGTTTCATCTGCTACTTTGATAGAGTCTGTTGGACAACCTTCAAAAGCGTCTTGCATATCTTCCAATAGATCCTCTGGAACTTCAGCAGTTCCCATGTTATCATCTAAAATAACGAAGGCAATGCCTTCATCATCATAATCATAAATGTCTGGCGCTGCGGCTCCACATGCGCCACAAGCGATGCATGTATCTTTATCAACTATTGTGTATTTAGCCATTTTATTCTCTCCTTTAACGATGTTCCTATAAAGCTTCATACTCATTTTAAAGATGTTTATCTTACATTTCAACTTAAATACTATTAAATTGGAGGAATTTGCGTCAATGTTTCATCAAATTTTATTGCAAATCTTTCAAAAACTCAATAAAGAGCGGACGATTTCGGCTGCCTATCATGTCCTAAGAGGGAAGCGTTCAGGCCAGACGATTCAAGATATTGGCCTTTTTCAACTGCATCAATATTTTGGCCTATTGCCAAAACTATCTCGTACTACATTTGATGAGGCTGTAAACTTATTTGTGCAGAATAGTTGGTTAAATGTGCAGGAATCTGGTCATTTTTACATGGAAACGCTAGGATTACAACATGCACAACAAACGCCACCCTTTTTCTTTGATGGTTGGCACTATCGGGGAAATGAGCATGTGTTTTTTTCGAGGCTCTCTCTCATTGTACAAAGTTTGTCACATCAAGCTGCAGCTGTTCGTACCTTTTCACCGATTAGTAGAGATACAATGATTCAAGCGTGGGTGCGAACTTTTTTACAGGCACATCACTATAAGGAAGGTCATTTACAGCAGCAATTATTGACAGAATGTAATCATTTGCTAACTATTCTCCCTGTGTCAGATGCAAGCAAACAGCTTGTTCTGTATCGTTTAAGTGGTTATCAATTACCAGGATGGACATGGCAACAACTTGCAGATGAACGGAAGGAAACTGTAATGGATAGTCAATTAGCTTTTATTGAAACCCTACATATATTATTAAATGAAGTGCATCCAAAAATCGATGATTACCCATTACTAGGGCATGTGGCAGAAGGATTAAAAGTTAAAATATTGCTAACAGATTCTGCACAACAAACCGCACAATTATATGAACAAGGTTATTCGATGGAGCAAATTGTTCATGTGAGAAAACTAAAGCAAAGTACAATTGAAGATCATTTTGTGGAATTAGCTATGTATGAACCGAACTTTTCTATTGGCCCATTCGTCTCCTATGATGAAGCTCAAAAAGTGTGGCAGGCATCGAAGCAGTATCAAACAAAAAAATTGAAAATATTACATGAAGCTTTAAACGATATGAGCTATTTTCAATTAAGGCTTGTCCTTGCGAAAGGAGAAGTATAAATGGAACTTGAACAATTATTGTATAAGCATTTTGGTTATTCATCATTTCGACCAGGACAGAAAGAAGTCATTGAGGCCTTACTGCAAGAACAAGATGTTATTGCGTTATTGCCAACGGGAATGGGAAAATCACTCTGCTACCAGCTACCAGCCTATACACTAGATAAGCCTGTACTAATTGTTTCACCATTACTCTCATTAATGCAGGATCAAGTAGAAGAGCTGAAGCGTTTTGGGGAAAAAAGGGTGGTAGCTTTAAATTCCTTTTTATCGCTAACAGAGAAACGTTATGTATTACATTATTTAGAGCAATATCGTTTTATTTTTACTTCCCCAGAGATGCTGCTCCAGCAACAGGTACAAGAGAAACTGACGCAGATGAAGCTAGGTTTAATCGTAGTAGATGAGGCACATTGTATCTCACAATGGGGCTTTGATTTTCGACCAGATTATTTACGAATAGGTGACTGGCTATCGAGAGAAAATCGTCCGCCAATTTTGGCATTATCTGCTACAGCAACAAAGAAGGTTGTTCGAGATATATGGGAAACTCTATCTCTCAAAGCTCCATTCGAGTTTATGTATAATGTTGACCGCCCGAATATTCATCTTGGTCGTGTAGTAGTGGAGGATAAGGCTGATAAAGCTAGATGGCTCATGCGCCATGTTACGGAAACGGCAGGACCTGGTATTTTATATGTTTCCTCACGTAAACGGGCGCAACAATATAGCGAAGCCTTATTACAAGCGGGCGTTCGTGTTGCTGCGTATCATGCTGGCTATGGGGTGGAGGACCGTCAATTTATTCAACAGCAATTTATAGCTGGTGAACTTGATTGGATTGTTGCAACAAATGCTTTTGGCATGGGCATTAATAAGCTTGATATACGGCAGGTCATTCATGAATCAATGCCTGCCAATATAGCGAATTATATGCAGGAAATTGGACGTGCAGGACGGGATGGTCATTCTGCACTTGCTATTTTACTGTATGCTGAAGGTGATGAGGAGCTGGCTAAATTTGTTGTGACAGGCGATTTACCAACTTTACATCATGTTGACCGCTATCAGGAGCTGCTATATCAGCAAATACAGCCAATCCAAATGCTGAAAAATGGGGAGTTAAGTGAGACAGCCTTCCGTGTGTTAGACTATTGGCTGCAGCGAGAGTCTTCGGAACAAGTGAAGGTCCGATTAAATCATTTAGCACTAGAGAAATACAATGCAGTGAATGAAATGCTTCAAATCATACAGACAAAAGACTGTATTCGTGAACATTTAGTCGGGTATTTTGGGCAAAAATTGCAGAAAAAGCCGGAAAACTGTTGTGAAAATTGTGGAATCCATTATGATGTAATCAAGAAAGTACGCTTAAAAGAGAAAAAAAAAGTAGAAATGGCAACGTGGGAAAGTCGATTGCAACAACTATTAATGGGTAATTAGACTAAAACTGACGGTCATTTACTTTTTTCTTAAAATTCGTCATAATAGAGATGATAGAAAGCGTAGTAAGGTTGGGGGAAAGGCGAATGAATAAAGAAGATTATCGCGATAAAATAGAAGAGCATCGTCAATCATTTGAAGATGAGCAAAAAGAACAGCAATCCTTATCAAGAGTTTCCAGAATGAATAAAAACGGTAATAAAGACAAAAAGCCCAAAAATTCGAAACGTAAGACACCGTTAATGACGATTCTTTTTGTTATTTTTATCTTGATACCATTAACAATTCTTATTTATTTTTGGAAATTTTATGAACCTGGAAAAACAATTGAACAAGCCGAAAAGGATACAGCTGAACAGGTTGTCGAATTAGATCCTTCAGAAGCATCTGCGTCAGATAAGGATAAAGATGATAAGGGTCAAGACGCTCAGGGGGATAAGAAGGCTCAAGAGCAATCTCAAAAAGATGCTGATAAATTAGCAGCGGAGCAAAAAGCTGCTGAAGAAGCGAAAAAGGCTCAAGAGGCGAAAAAGGCAGAGGAAGCAAAAAAAGCCGAAGAAGCTCGAAAAGCTGAAGAAGCAAGAATAGCTCAACAACAAGCAGAGGCAGCAAGAAAAGCAGAAGAGGCTAGAAAAGCGGAAGAAGCAAAACAAAATGCTAAAGCAACGACACATACTGTAAAAGCAAATGAGAACTTATACCGAATTGCATTAAATCACTATGGCGATGGCAGTGAAGCGACTTTAGCTAAAATTCGTGCTGCTAATGGGATGTCCTCTAATACTGTAATGGTGGGGCAAGTCATTAAGTTACCTTAATAGAATTTTTCTTTCGTTATATAGTTTTTCTAGTATAAAACTACAGACAAACGTTCACACCAAAACGTACGTCTGATTTAGCAAAAAGGCGATTCGTTTTTTAAGAAGAATCGCCTTTTTGCTGTCGTAAGGAGAAGTGAGAAAATGCTATATTTAGGGCTATTTCTTTTGGTAGTCATCGCCCTTCTACTTTATATGTGGAAGGTGGCACATGAAAATAATGTATTGTCTCACCAGCTTTCATTACAGGGTGAACAGGAGAAGGTACGATTATTTTTTATTTCAGATGTTCATTTACGTAAAATAAGTAAGAAAATGATTGCACAATTACAGGGACATCATTTTGATGCAGTAATTATTGGCGGTGATTTTGCGGATAGCCGTACACCGATTGATCGCATTCATGGAAATTTAACATTATTAACGTCCCTTGGACCAACCTATTTTATTTGGGGCAATAATGACAGAGAAATTGGGGAAGAAAGACTGAAGGACATTTTACAGGCATACCATGTTCAAATTATTGTCAATGATGCTGTACAACTGCCGCTTAAAAATAGCTTTTGGTTAAGTGCCATTGAGGATACAACAGTAAAAGAATATAGTTTTGTAAAAGCTTTTGCAAAGATAGGAGATCAGGATTTCGTTGTTTTCATCGCTCATAATCCAGAGGTTTTTGCGAAAGTTCGGGCTAAGTTCCGTGCGGATTTAATGATGGGGGGACATTTACACGGAGGGCAAATCCGATTCGGCCCATATGGTGTCCATCCAAATGGTTCCTATCGTCAGCGTGATGGTGTCATGACATTAGTAAGCAATGGCTATGGGACGACATTAGTACCTTTTCGATTTGGTGCAAAGCCCCAATGTCATATAATTGATATTGATATTTCGAGTAAATAAACAACCAAAACGTGTGAGAAGGCGTATAATAAAAAGGTATCGTCTATTCTATGATAATGTGAAAGCATGGAGCAGCAATTGTTGCTGTTCAAATTCGATTGGAGTGTCAAGAAATGCAGCAAGCAGATGCAATTATTGTTGGAGGAGGCCCATGTGGCTTAGCAGCAGCAATAGCTTTGCAAAATATTGGTTTACAACCTATTGTGATTGAAAAAGGAAATATCGTCAATGCCATCTATCATTACCCTACACATCAAACATTTTTTAGTACGAGTGAACGGTTAGCCATTGGTGATGTACCATTTATTATTGAAGGACGTAAGCCGAAACGCAATCAAGCCCTTGTCTACTATCGAGAGGTCGTCCGTTTAAAAAATATACAAGTTAATCGCTTCGAAAAAGTACAAAGTGTTGTAAAAAATAATGATTTGTTCACTGTTACCTCCGAGAAGGAAACGTATGAAACGCCCTATGTTGTCATTGCAACAGGTTATTATGATCATCCAAATTATTTAAATATCCATGGTGAGCAGTTGCCTAAAGTTTTCCATTACTTTAAAGAGGGCCATGAATTTTTTGATACGGATGTTCTAGTTATAGGTGGCAAAAATTCAGCGATTGATGCCGCGTTAGAATTAAATAAAGCGGGTGCTCGTGTAACCGTAGCCTATCGTGGTAGCGAATACTCTTCAAGCATCAAGCCATGGGTATTGCCCGAATTTGAAGGGGTAGTCAAAACTGGAGAAGTTGACATGCTTTTTAATACAAATGTATTGGAAATACGAGAGCATGAAGTTGTTTTAGAAGTAGAGGGCCAAGAGAAAGTAGTAAAAAATGATTTCGTTTTTGCTATGACTGGCTATCATCCTGACCACTCCTTTATCAAAGCGATGGGAGTGGAGATAGAGGAAGAAACGGGTCGCCCTTATGTTACGCCTGAAACAATGGAAACCAATGTTGAAGGACTATTCATTGCAGGTGTTATTGCTGCAGGAAATAATGCCAATGAAATTTTTATTGAAAATGGTCGTTTCCATGGCGAATGTATCGCCCGAATTATTGAGCAGAGAAAAAAATAATGATCGAGGCTGTATAGGCATGTAGCTTATACAGCCTTTTTAGCAAGGAGGCAACTCAATGATTGGCTTGTATTGGCTCTTGAGTTATTTAATAGGAAACATCTTGACGGCTTATTTCGTTGGTAAGATATACGGTGTCAATTTGCAGGAAGAGCGGAGTAAAAATTTAGGCGCACGTAATGCAGGAAGTGTGATTGGGAAAACAGCGTTTATTTTGACGCTTCTTGGCGATTCATTAAAAGGTGTACTTGTTGTCGGATTAGGACGCATGTGGCAACTGGATGAATGGGTCGTTATTGGCGGAGCTGCATGGGTGATCATAGGGCATCTATTTCCGATCTGGCTGAAATGGAATGGAGGGAAAGGTGTAGCTACTTTTATTGGTGTGGGTCTCGCCTTATCACCAAGTCTTTTTTTATGGATGATCATTGGTACAGCACTTATATCTGCATTTACTAGAAGTCTGACACTTGGCATGGTTGGTGGCTTTGTTTTTTATATAGCCGCAATTATACAAGCAGGGAAATTAGAGCCATATGTACTTTTAATCATGGCCATCGTGTGTATGCTTATTAAGCATATGTCTAATATTCAGGAATCATTGAAAAGAGGGAAGTGAAGGAAATGTATTGGTGTAAAATTGCCAAGACAAATGAGGAATTTGAGGCGATTGCTCGATTGAATTATGAAACATTTGTAGAAGAAATTCCTCAGCATGAGGTAAATGCATCGCGAAAAAAGTTGACCGATTTCATCAGGAGAATACCTATGTCGTTGTTTATAATCAAACAGAATTAATTGGCATGGTGGCGTTTAGAGATCAACGACCATTTTCTATTGATGAAAAGATTGGTAAGGTCGAGCAGTATTTATCGAAGGAAAATTGTGAGAAGCTTTGTGAAATTCGTTTGCTTTCCGTGAAGAAAGGTTATCGAACGGGTCGAGTTCTATTGAAGCTTACTCAGGCCTTAACTACATTCGCCTACGAAAAAGGCTATTCTGCGGCAGTGATTTCAGGTACAACGAGAGAGGAAAAACTATATAAGCAGATGGGTTTTAAGCAGTTTGCGCCAGCTGTCGGGGAAGAGGGGGCGATGTTTTTACCGATGGTGCTCACTAGGCATGAATTTGAACAATCATTACAACATAGACTAACGACGGAACCCTCTACATTTTATCCTGGACCAGTGAAGCAATTAGAGACAATTGCTTATTCAGAATTATCACATCGTTCATTAGCTTTTTATGCGCTTTATGAACGCGTGCAGAAGAAGTTGCTGCAATTATCGAAGGCCAATCATGTTGGTGTAATTGTAGGGACGGGAACGCTAGCAAATGAAGTGATGCTTGCACAACTAAAGGCACAGCAATTAGGAAAAGGGCTTATTCTAACAAATGGAGAATTCGGTGAGCGTTTACGGAAGCAAGCCGCTCGTTGGTCATTACAGTTTGAGGTGGTAGAAAAAGAGTGGGGAACGGTATTTGATGACAAAGAACTGGCTTCAAAGCTTGAGACGGGGTCTTATCAGTGGATGTTGGCAGTGCATGGGGAGACTTCCACGGGAACTTGTAATAACTTAGATATTCTTAAAAAGCTTGCTAAACAATACAATGTAAAGTTATGTATAGATTGTATTAGTTCGTTCGGTGCCATGCCGTTTTCTTTACAGGACTGCTATTTAGCTACGGCTGTGAGTGGTAAGGCCATTGGTGCATTAAGTGGGCTAGCATTTGTATTTTCGCAATCACTTGTACCCTCATCTGCCGATCTACCCGCTTATCTTGATTTAGCAAATTATCAGCAAGATGCCATACCATTTACATTACCTGCTGTATTACTGAGCAATGTGGAGACGGCATTGCAAGCCTATCCAGCACGTTATGAGCAGCTACAGCAACGCTTTCAATCGCTACTGCAGCTACCAATCATGCAATTTCAATATCCAACAATTCAATATCCGATGCTGATTACGGTTCAATTGCCTAATACTTATGCTAACCTACTTATGGATTTAGCATTAAATGGACTATTCCTTCATGGTGAAAGCCAGTATTTACGTCAAAAGAATTTCATTCAATTTTCTGTGATACAACCAGATTTTGATGAAGCTTTTGCTCGACTTAGCGAGATACTGAGCTATTATGAACAGGTGATCGAGGTGTGAGGAAAAATATTACAGGAAAAAGTCCTTTAAATTTAAAGGCGAGCCAGTTGTGTTAAGGCCTATTAATAATTTTAAACGTGCCTTTTGGCCATTAATACCTGTGGCGAATATGGCGCCTAAGTCTTCTAGCATTTTACCACCACCCACATAGCCATAAACACCTTCTGCAATTCCATTAAAGCAGCGGGAAACAAGTACAACTGGGATGTCTCGCTGTATAAGGCTTTCAATTCCCTTTACAACAGATGGTGGGACATTCCCTTGACCTAGTCCTTCTAGCACAACACCATCATATTTACATGCAAGCACGACATCCAATAAATCTTCTTCCATACCAGCATACACTTTTAGCATGGCGACACGCTTGGATAAATTGTTAACATCTACATATTGTCGACGAATTGGTGCGTGATGGAATAAGATTCGGGATTTAGTAATAAGTCCAATCGGTCCATATTGTGGAGATTGGAAAGTATTCACTGAACTTGTATATACGGTAATTCATATGTATTTAAAAAGGTACAGTTGGTCTATCCCCTACAAACGTTGATATATAAGGGTTTATACGATGTGGGTAACATTCAGAAAGTTATCCACAATACATAAAATATAAGGTGATATAGAAGTACTTATACTATATAATACAAGTGAGGTGAAATAAAAATGACAAAAAAAGTAGTATTGATCACAACTGGAGGAACGATAGCTAGTAAAAGAAACATTTCTGGTAAATTAGAATCTGGAGTATTGGATGGAAATGAAATTCTATCAATGTGTAATTTAGAAAATGATATTGAAATAGTATTAATTGACTTATTACATTTACCGTCAATGCATATGTCATTCGACAATCTTAATACTTTAACACAAACTATAAATGAGCAATTAAAAGATGAATCAGTGAATGGTATAGTGGTTACTCATGGTACTGACTCATTAGAAGAGACTGCCTATTTCTTAGAATTAACAACTAATGACACTAGACCAATTGTTGTTACAGGTTCTCAAAAATCTCCTGAAGATATTGGAACTGACGTTTATTCAAATTTGAGAAATTCTATTCTTGTCGCATCAAATGAAAATGCAAACAATTTTGGTACGGTAGTTGTTTTCAATGATGAAATTTTCCATTCAAAATATGTGAAGAAAATCCACTCTTCAAGTATAAATGGATTTGGCTCTATAGGTTATGGTAGATTGGGATTCATTGATAATGATGAGGTTGTAATTTATCAAAAGCCAACTAAAAGAGAATGCTATGACATAAAACAAACATATCCAAATGTGGAAATCGTTAACGCTTATTTAGGATGTACAGGTTTTTTATTAGACGCACTATATACTTCTGATATAGATGGTATAGTTTTAGTTGGATCTGGTAGAGGTCAAATAACTCCAAGCATGACAAAATCAATTGAAAAGTTAATTGCGAAAAATGTTAAAATCGTACTCACAACTTCCACTGAAGAGGGAAGGGTATTTCCATCTTATGATTACTATGGTAGCGCAAATAATCTTAAAGAGATTGGCGTTAGTATGGGTGGGGATTATGATGCAAAGAAAGCACGAATTAAGCTAATGCTTATGCTTGCAAATAATAATGATATGTATGATACATTTATGCATTAAAATAAGAAAATCCCTATCTAAATGTTTCAGGATAGGGATTTAAATTGGTTATGACCTAGTATTACAGTTAAGTTAACCGTTAAACCTCTGTCATAATAACATTTCTAAAATAATTATTCCACACTTAATTAAATTATTATCATATTTTAAATCTATAAAAGAAAGTTCCCTGTATTTTTCTTTTCAACTATTTCTGTATGCTTAAAAGTAGGTAAAGGAGAGTTATTATTTGTTTGATGCTTAGTTTCGCTTTCGTACTTTTCAGCAATCAGCTCTTTTCCAAATCCACTGAAAGATGTTGAATGCATTAATGCAAATTTCAATAACTCCATTTGACGATCACTTTCTTTACTAAATGTCACAGCTTGAGTTATATATTTACCTTTAGATTTTCTCTTCATTTCATTAATCATTGCTTCGGCTTCTTCTTCTGATCTAAGATATCCCATAAGCTGACCTCCCTGAGTTGTACATTCCAACAGCATTACACATTTTAGGATTTTCCATTACTTCTGCATTTGGGAAAAATTCCTTAACATAAGTAACTAATTGAGTATCTAATGCTCCTCCACCTAGAAGATAAACAATATCATGTTTGTTCCACATTTTAGATAACATCCCACATACATAGTCAGCTAAACCTTTAGGGCTGTAACTACCGTCTAATGCTTCTAAACCTTTACCAAAGAAAGTATCACTTTCAGTATCAATAAATCTGATTACATCACCTTCTTTTATAGTTGTCGCAGCCCCAATAGTCCTTGAACCAAAATCAATGTAATGTGTCTTTCCATTAGGTTCATTTATGAAAAATGCTGAAGCAGTTTCAGGTGCAACTTTTACATCATTAATCGAGAAGGTTTTACTTACACCATTTATAGAAATTGTATGTGAACCTTTTAATCTTTGTAATCGACCATCTCTTTCTTCTAATGAATAGCTTTTTATTGGAACTGAGACCACAATGTTGTTAGCAGGATAACCATACTGATGAAGTGCAATTAATACGGACAAGTCATAGAAATCATGTTGTTTTGTTTCAGTGTGCATCTGTAAAGGCATGGTGCAATCATACTTAGCTAACATTCCTGCAACATATTTCTGTCCTTTATAATCAACTATAAAATCATGTTTATGTGTTATTTCGGTTAAGTTTCTTTTACCATAGTATCCTTTTACGCTAGGGAAGCTTTCTTTCACATCTTTCGTAACCACGCATGTTGAATTACCTCCGTCATCAATTGCAACTACGCCTACAACTGTGTTATTCAATAAAATCCCCTTTCGCTCATTTTGTTGATGTTAATTTAGCATATGACTCCGATTTATAAAAATGAGTATAATTTTAAAGATATTTGAGATGTTTTAAACTTTTTTGATTTGCAAAACCCTTGTAAACATTGAGTTTTAAAGTCCTTAAAATTAAATAAAATGGGGATATTATCAAAAGTGATAAATTTAGCCTAAAATGAACAAAAACCACCTACAATCACTTAACTTAGTGAAATTAGATGGCTTCTTACCTTTATTTACTTTTCAGTTTCAATGTATTCAATTAAAGCCTTCCTCGCATACTCACCGAATGAAGTTGACCTCATTAAAACATTCTTCAGCAGTTCTAATTGTTGTGGACTATCCTTCTTGAAAAGGACACTTTGAGTGATGTATTTTCCATTACCTTTATTCAATAGTTCTTCTATTATACGTTCAGCTTCTTGTTCTGATCTGACTATAGCCATGACATACCACTCCCTCCATATTTAATACTTATGTCTAATTTGAAGGAGATATGTTTGAAATTTTTTAAAATTATTTTAAATTATTAGGAATTATTTTTAACATACCCACATACATTACGAGTAAGTTCAAAACAATTTAAAATAATTTTAAACAAAAAAACTCATCGCAATTAAGCAATGAGGCTACATTAACCAAACATCAAAACTGTTTTTAAAAATTAAGGTATATTTTCAATTTATTTTAGATAATATGGCATTAAATATGGTTCAACTTCACGATTTCTAATTATTCATTTATCAAATTATCAGCGATAATTAGCCAATAATTAAGCATTCAAACACATGTCATTTGATAATTTGAGTAAATTAATCATCTGTAGCAACTTTTTCAAATACACCGAACTCATGTAATACTTCTAATATTTCTTCCACTTGTATTCTTTCCATTTTTAATTCACGAAAAACTCTTGAGTCACAATTGTCTAAATTAATTTTCCAATCAGGTTGAGGTTGATGGAGCCATTCGTAAAAGGATTTCATCATCTGTCGAATCTCCTTAATGGTTTATTGGTGTTAATCTGTCCATTTTAAATTATTTTATACATGAAAAAGGGAGGAACATAATGAGTGGTATAGCTTACTTATTTGGTCAAATTGGAGTTGTCATGGGTGGATTTTTAGGAATGGCTTCTTTATTGAGTTGGTATCATAAGGAAGGGGATAAGAAAAATGACAAAAACAATAATAAACTTCACTTATAACGATGGTACTCGCAAGATGATTATAGACGGTAAGTATATTTCTAAATTAAACGATCATAAAGTGGATGACGTTATTCCTTTTATAAACAAACTGTCAAAGGAGGTGAATTGTCTTTCCAAGAAAAATCAGAAGAAGTTTTACAAAACACTTCAAGTAGTTTCTCTTTCAATAATTCCAATTCTTCATTCTACAAAGAAAGCACATGCTCAACAAATGAGCAATTATCCATTACTAAACAACAAAGAGTCAGACTTACTTCCTCCAGAAATAGTGGATATTCTGAAACAATTAATTTTAGCTTGCGGAACAATTTCAGTAGCATTGGCGATACTTTTTCTAATGGGAGCAGGGGTGTACAGGATGGTGGGGAACAAGGTAAAAGCGAGAGAGTGGACAGTGGATATAATAAAGGGTTTTGGTCAAGTGTTATTAGCACCAGTAATCATTCTAATACTAGCCACTCTAACAGCTTTAATATTCAAAAACGTTCATGGCTTAGAGGCGTTCTTCTAATGTTTTCAGTACCTTTTGCTACACTTTCAATAAATCAAATGAAGGCTTCTGCTGCTTGGTACGATAGATTTAATCCCATATCACCTGAATCTCAAGAAAAGATAAGTATCATCATAGATACATTCACAAAAGTAATATTGTGGTTTAAGAATATAAAAGAAAATATGGTTGAAATATCTACTGACCTTATGATATGGACATACGAAACACTGACCAAAGTAGTTCTACATACTCCATCTTTTTTATTTGATTCTGATTGGTTTAAAAATAACATAGTTACATTTTCTGGACTATCAATAGCTATGTCAATTGTATTAGCGATGTTTGAAGGATTTCAAAGGATGTCAGGTGGGTTAATTAAAAATAAGCAAGTTACTGACTTAAGACGTATCATCAAAAGATTTCCTCTTGTTGTCATAGGTTCAGCATTAGCACCTAGCTTATTCTATTACACATTTAAAGGACTAAACGGTCTCACTAACATAATTATTGACTTCGGTAAGCATCAGATGGATAAAGGTATTCAGAATATAAATATAGACGACATCACTCTTTTACAAATCATAGGTTTAATTGGCTTTGATATAGCTTTAATTTCAATATTAATACCAATACTGTTACAGAATTTCAGACGATGGTTTGACTTACTTACACTTGGAGCAATGACACCTTTAGCATTATCATGTTGGGTATTCAATGCTTATGAACATTTATTTACTATGTGGTGGGAACATATTAAGAAATGTGCTTCTGTTCAAATTGTATATGCAGTATTCCTATTAGTAATTGGTACTTTACTATTCGGAACAAAGCTACCTAACAGTGGTTGGGATATTTTAATTCAACTTGGAATTGTTATAGGTGGGTTATGGCGTTTAAATTCTCCTCCGATGATTATAAGTAGAAATATAGACAGAGGTGGAGATATTAAGACTATGTGGGACGGTGCTAGTAAAGTAATCAGACCTTTAAGTATACTTAGAAAGAAAAAGTTAAAGGTGGCTAAAAAATGATATTGAATAGACTGGTTAATTCAAGCGTTGTCAAAAATGAAAAGTATGTCGATTATTTAGTTAACTCAATATCGCAAGAACAATCGAAGGAAATATTATCATCATTTATTGATGGTGTATTTGGAATTGAATTATCAAGGGTGTTCAATGACCAGTTATTCACCTTCTTTTCTCAACCTAATTATAAGTGTAACCTAAATATAATAACTAATAATTCAGCACAATACTTAAATTCAAATAAAGATAATACTACATTCGTCAATATGTTTACCTCTAAATCATCCGTATTTCCAATTGATATGAAATCGAATGAATCGTTTTGGGATATTCTATGTTCAATTGTTCCATCACACATTAATATTAAATACCAGTTACTCCTTGTATACAGACAAGACAATTGGAAAGATAGGATAATAGAACAGTATCACGACTACTTAAATGGTGTACAAAGTCCATCCAATAGTGGATTATTTAGAAAGCTACAAAGAGGAATTACTGAAAAAGTTGACAGCATATTAAAATGGGAGCAAAAACATTCAGATATAAATGAGGTTAAACAGAAAATAGAGGAGAATGGTTTTAGATTTAATATCAAATTTGCTTTGATCGGAGGAAGTAAATTAGAAAGGGAATATTCGATAACCAAAATAAAAGACAAGATAAATGAATTCTCATACACTAATGAGTGGATAATTGATTATAAAATTGACTTTAAGTATGGTTCAGAATCATTCAATCAAAGACGATTAGATTATCAGTCAAAGAATTATACATTATGTGAATCTGAATTACTTCCTTTTCTCACAATAGAGAAAAACTGTCAATTAGAAAGTATATCTGTATCAACTAAAGGCGATGAAGTTATACAATCCAACAACAATACTATATTTGATTTGCTACCTAAAGGAGACGATCTGGAGCAATTTGATGGAACTGAATTAGCAAATAAATTCATTAACGCAGTAAAAGAGTTAAAGCCATTCAAAGGTACAATGGAGCTGTTGAAATATCAATCAGGTTCAATCACTATGAAAATTACATTTAGAATACCTAAACAGTTAAAGTTATCCGAAATAATCAAAGTCAATGTAATAAATGATATTCAGATGAGAATGGGAATTAAACATTTGCAGATTAAACAAGGGGAAGATGTAGGGGAATTAGATGTTATATTGCCATTAGAAAGCAGACAAAAAGTATTCTTAGCCAATTTCGTCAATGATTCCAAGTTTATAGAATTTGCGAATAACAATCCTCTACCGTTTCTTGTTGGCGTAGATGAAGTAGGTAATCCTATTTATGGTTGTATGAATAAAATAAAACACTTACTTGTAGCTGGTTCAACAGGAAGTGGAAAGTCTATATGGCTCAATCAATTAATTCTAACATTACTCATGTTCAAGAATTCAACACAATTACAAATGTTTATGATTGATATTAAACAAGTTGAATTAGTACAATTTTCAATATTCAATCAAGTACAAAAAGTAGTAACAGATGCAGATGAAGCAGTAAAGCTATTGAACCAATTAATTAAAGAAATGGATAGACGATATGATTTATTCAAAAATGCTAATGTTAAAAATATAGCTTTATACAATAAGAAAGCTAAAAGCAAATTACCATACATTGTAGTTGTTATTGACGAATATGCAGAATTGAAAAATAGGAATAGTGGCATAGATAACTATATTCAATCATTAACGCAGCTATCACGAGCATGTGGAATTCATTTAATAATTGCAACACAAAGACCGTCCGTTGATATTATATCTGGAGTTATTAAATCTAACTTACCAAGTAAAATAGGATTTAGATGCGCTAATAAACGTAGTTATCTAACATTCTTAAACACTTCTCCAAACTTTGAACTATTAGGTAATGGAGATGGTGTGATGAGTTTTGAAGGGCAAATGGAAGATCATATTAGATTTCAAGGTTGCTTAATTGTCGATGATCCATTTGATGAAGGAATAGAATCTGAATTGATAAAAAGAATAGCTGATACAATAGGAACAGGTGAGAGTAAGTTTGAATTACCAGTAGTAAAGGTTGTGAATGAGGATAGCGATTTAGATAAATTAAAAAGAGTAATTGCTAATCATAACACTACAAAAATTGCAGAGTTACGTGAAATTATGAAAATAAATATAAATAAATTGAATGATATGATGAAGGAATTGGTTGAAGAAGGATGGTTAGAATCGCCAAAAACTAAGCAGTCTGGTTATAGACTTATAGTTGGTGAAGATGAATTGTGTAAGTGGAGGAATTAAATCATTCTAATAGTAGTCAAAAATGACAACTGTTGAATTTTTTGATGTTGATATATCAGCATTTATAAACTACAACTATGGTCAAATTTGACTACTATTAATTACTTTAAAACCCTTGATTTATAAGGGAATTACTGTACTTTTATATAGTTTTGCTCTTTTATATTCTTGTCAATAATTATGTATTTGTTGTATTAATATAGATGTGAAATAAGTGCTCACTTTAACTCCCGTTTCTCACTGTATGCTCATTTCTTTATAATTCTTGAATAATGTATATTTTTTTAATTTATATGCACTAGATTATCACATCTACTTCACTTTTTAGTAAACGTAATTTAGATTCTATTTCAACAATATTGGCTTTATGGATTTCCAATTCATTAAGTAGGTCATTAATTTCAGAGTTATCGTATTCATTTATGTAATCATCTTTAGAAATTAAACATAATTCCAGTAGATACTTAGAAGCAAGATTATGAGGATTTTCTGTATGATGTATTCTATATAGTGTAATATTGTTCGCCTTGCAATATTCGTCTTTGATTTTGTCATGATACTGTACTATTTCTGAAAAATCATGATATTCTCCATCGTATTCAATTAAAGAAATAACTTCATTATCTTTAATGATAGCAAAATCAAAGCGCAACAAATTCCCTTTATCACTAAGTAAATCTTTATATGTATATTCCATTACAAAATCTATATCATATTTTGAAAGTAAGTCATGAATCTTTTTAGCCCCTTTAGAAAGGTTACAATAGTGACAAGTAATACAATCATCAGTAAATCCAAATATAGGAGCTTTATTTTTATTAAACCTGTTGTTAGGAAATTCATAAATATCAGTTTTACATTTATGACATATCCACCAATATTTTTTATCAGTAGTCCTAGTTATATTATTTGTTAATTCTCCATTCTTGCTTACATTCCACTCACTACTTAATAACGGATTGGATTCAGACAGAGGAATAACTATTCGTTTTCTTCCTCTAGTTTCAGCTTTTATAATCTCTTCATCATATATTTCTTCTATAATGAATTTATGCCCTTGTTTAGTATATTTAATATATCTTTCCCAGTCTTTAATTTGTAACTGTTTAGATTTTCCGCTAACAACTTCCTGTTCTAAAATTTTGCACATTTCTTTATAATTCTTTACAACTTGTCCTACTTGTAACTGTTTAAATTTATTCATCATAATGATTAATTCTCCTTATTTCTATTGTGTTCTGTATTTTTTAATCGTTTTATTAATTAGTGATAAAACTTCTTGTAACTTTTCACTGTTTTCAAAGCTATACACTATTCCACCTTCGATTTTCTTGTCAGGGAATGTGTAATAAGGAATACCTGATAAAAAGTGAATTGTCTTAGCATAATTGTCAGATTGAACAATGTAATATTTTTTCATATCATTTACCGCCTTTAAATTAATTTTGATCATCTTCCGTACACATAAAAATCCCCTACAACTATTAAGAAGTAGGGGATTATATTTATTATGTAATTATTTTCCGAATTTCTTTGTATTAAACTTATCCATATTGTGAAGTAGGGTAGATACCTGTTCACGAGTAATGTAATTCTGTGGATTTGAACCGTCTGTGATACCATTAGCCTTCATCCATTGCCAATCATCTACATGATATTTTAATGGTTCTCGTGATTCTTGCTTGTCAATTTTATTTACTAGTGCTTCTTCAAGTTTTGTTATTTTATTTAACAACTCTTCATATTGAGACATAGTTAATCCTCCATTTTCTTCATTGTTTAAATTATTCAATGCAGTTTGAACTCTACTAAGGAAAGACTTCCATCTAGCTTCGTCGAGAATACGATGAGGACAGTATTTTCCTGACCAATCTTGATGTTTTTTAACTCTTTCAATACCCCATTTACGCTCAAAGAGTAATTTAGCTGTTAATTGTACTGCATTTTCTTCTGCTTTTATGTATCTAATCCCACCTGATTTAGAGTAACAAATTTCAATACCAATACTTTTTCTGTTACCATTTCCTTGACCATCTCCACAATGCCAAGCATTTCTATTTAAAGGAACAACCTCTATAGCTTCTATATCATCAACGGCTATATGGAACGACACTTGATTATTGTTAGAATTATGATACTTCGCCTCATTACTTGCACTAGCGTCATTATAACTATTGTGAATTGTTATAAATTCAGCAGTCATGTTGTAAGGACATTTAATTGAGTATTTAGAATTAGGGAGCCACTGTTTTCTATATACATAAGACATTATTTTTCACCTCTTTCATTTACATTTGATGTTTTACCAAAATAGAAAGAAATCACACTAATGACAACGGTTTGAATAAAATTAGTTTCAAGATTTCCCATAAGTGAAAGGGTAACAAATAATAAAACTGTTAATAGCGCAATTAGTTTTCTAACTTCAATCAATGCAGAAAATTTTTGTTTCATACTTTCTCGTCACTCCTTTTTATGTATTTACTTTAATCCTATATAAGCTAGTAAAGCAGCTAAAATAGCTATTCCAATATATTTAGGCACATCTTTTGAAAGAAATTCAATTACATCAAATTTACCTCTATTACTATTTTGGTTGTTATTCTCTCTTACATCTTTTAATTCATTCTCAAGACTATTTAAATCTTCTCTCATTTCATCTGAAGAAGTATTAAGATTTGTTAAATTTGAATTAATACTTGTCAGAGTACTTGAGAACTCTTTCATCTGCAATTGATTATCTTTAACTAAACCCATTAAGGTTTCTTGATTTGCTGTTAAACGATGGAGTGCAACGTTGTCATCCTTTAATCGATTAATTTCATCTTTATGATCTTCTATGATGACTTCAACTCTAGTTAATCTTTCTCCATACATTTCATTACTCAATTTAATCACCGACTTTTCTAAAATAATAAAAAGAGTAGGGGAGATTAAACTCACACCTACTCTAAAGTTATGTGTATTTTCATGCAATTTTTATGTACTTATGCATATTTTATTCATTATTTCTGTATTAATATACAATGTAATTTAAATAATATATGTCTATTACATAAACGATATTTTTATTGAACAATATGAAACTCAATATTTATAGTCGAAATTTCAGAGTTGCTCTATAATCCTGGTACACCTGCATGTCCTTTTGCATCACCAAGAAACCTACCACCATTTTTTATACATATTGTATTCTCCTCAATAGAATATAGGCGTCCCTCTATAATTGATAACATTTGAATAATGCGATTTTCATTCTGCTCTTGGCTACTCATAACAACCTGGAGCAGTTCTTTTACTTTTTTTAATTCATTTAATACTAGTTCGTCCATTATAAAGCTCCTTCCTGGTATTCAAATTTAATAAAAATACGCTACTCGATGTGAGTAGCGCTTACTGAACAATATGGAACAAATATTATCAAAAACCTAAGAAATCTAATAATTTATTTCCACTTTGACTAATTGTAATTGTCCCAGGATTAATATACTCACCATTTTCAGAACTCCAACTAGTTTTAGCACAAATAAGTCCAGCTCTTTTTAATTTATTGTCTGCAGAATTTATAAGTATTTCTTGATCAGATCCTACAATCGGAATTATAGGTCCTTCTTCGGTTCTTCTTGAAAGTGTTACAAAACGTTTTAATTCTAAAACCCTCATTTCGGATATTAAATCAAAATAGTAGACGATTATATCTTCATTCTTAATGTTATTCTTTACACAATTCTCAAATCCCAATAATAAGAACTCTGCCTTATCATCTTCTTGATCCTGCATAATCTTTTCAAAAACAGGAACTCCTACTTTATCTACAAAAAATTCAACATCATTTTTAGATAATAAAATATTTCATTTAGTTTTTTTCGTTTTTTCTTTAGTCTATTTTCAAACCTATTTAATCTAACTCCCGTTACAAGTTTGCTTATTAAAGGGGTATATTCTCCCATTAAACTAGCACCTTGTACAACAAGATCTTTTAAATCCGTTACCCACTCTTCAGAATTCATAAAAACTCCTTTCGTCTTTCCGTACTACAATATTTTTCGACGAAAAGGAAAGGATTCCTTCTTTAATTCGACATTAATATACAGTAGTCATTAGATACACTTAAATGCCTTCTGTATTTGCTAAAATGTAGTCCTCAACAGCAACACGGTAATCCTCATTCGTAATATCATCTAGAACATATACTTGTCCTGTTTTTGGATTGAGACCACCCGACATAATTCGTTCTGCTGCAATTCGCACAACAATTTGATTAATCATTATAAAATCCCTCCTACTTGTGCATCTGTTTGTAATAAGAGAATATCTTCTTTCAGTTTTTCATTCTCCATTTCCGTTGGAGTTAATTCTTTTGCTTTTACTACTGGAACCCCTTCACTATTGATAGAATCAATGAAATGAGTATTATAGTTAATTTCACCCTCGTGTATCTCTAAAATAGCGAAATCTGTTATTACTTCAGGCTCTTCCATAAAATGCTGGTACAGTATTTTACCTGTACTTCTATCGTAAAATATTCGATTGAACATGCATTTCCCTCCAATTTAAGAAGTTATCGTATACCTTATAGAACCACCTACCCAATTTCCAAGTCCACTTCCCAAACGGAAAGTGAAACGTACAGTAGAGCCTATAAACTCTATATTAGAGACGTACAGCCCACTTGACACTTGAGCGTTTCCATAATACAGTCCGTGTATGAATAATACACCGCCACATTGAACCATAGCGTTTCGTACTGTCCCACCTGCAAATGTAACGTCCACCTGAACCTGACCAGTTCCTGAAAAAGATGGAACGTTCATAGTGCTCTCTTGTACTGTTTTTCCTTTAGGTATAACTTTAATGTTTGCAGCAGTCGTCGCAAATGGTGCGTCAGGCGCAGTGTAAACTCCCATGTCAGTAACCGCCTGATTGACTGTTGCCTTACCATTACTGACAGATGTAAAAAGTTGGTCGTAGTCAATCTTATCCATAATTCGATTCCATGCAGTCCATGTAGTCCCACTATGAAACGCACGAATGTACATTAATGGTCTAGTACCTACTGTGTATTGTATTTGTACAATCCAATCTGGCGAATAAGACTTTACTAAAATAACACTAATGGATATCTCTGCTCCATTGGTGAAATTGTATCCTTTATAGAAACCATCTTTCTTTAAAACATCTAAATCACCACTGAAATAGTCTATAGCAACATGAAATTTACTACCCAATGTTTGTTCAATCATGTCTTGATTTGTTTTAAGGGCTTTAACAGTATCTGCAGAAGCTGCCTTATCTGCTCCACCTGTTATAAGGTCATTAACTAACATGACATGTCCTGCTACTTCGGTGGTAGCCATTTGTCCCAAATGTTCAGTAACGACTTGCTGATTGTTTGTTACAGTTTGCTGTAAATTTGTTATTTCTTGATTCACTTCTGTAAGGTCAGCGTCCTGTCCCTTATCACCTTTTTCACCCTTTAGAGAAGCTAACCATTGTTCTTGAGTACCAATGAAACCATTTACAACTGCTACTTCATATGCAGATTTACCATCTTCACCAGTAGCTCCTGTATCGCCTTTCTCACCTTTAATGTTACCTACGTTTTCCCAAGTGTCCAGATTCTCTGACCATACATATAGTTCACCATTAACCGTATAAGCCTGACCTGCTTGACCAGTAGGAGGGAGCTGTGAAGGGTCTGTCAATTTGCCTAAAATACTTAATGCTGCACCAGTGTCTCCTTTATCACCTTTTGAACCATGTAATGCTGCTAATCTCCAATATGTATTTTCTACAATAGGTAATACAGGTAAAGGATTATTTTGTGTATCTTGTAATGCAATCCAAGTTGAACCGTTATCTAGGACGGTATTATTTTTCTTATAAAGTGTAGATAAATTAAATTTTCCTGCTGATTTTACTTCATTGATGAGCAGTTCTGCATTATCAATTACTTCTTGTCCATCATTGATAATGGCTTCTACCATAGTGGATTTCTGCTGAACGTCTGAAATAGTATTTTCTGCTTGATTTAATTTAGTATCTAACTCTGACATTTTAGAGGTAGCTTCGCTAATTTTACTGTCCATTTCAGTTATCTTTTCATTGGAAGTAGAGATGACTTGATTACCTTCAGTAATTACTTCTTTAGTATCATTGGTTGCTGTAATTGCATTATTTGTAGCTTGTGTTACCTCGTTTAACTTTTCATCCAATCTCTCTAAAGCATCTAAAGCTTCATGACTATTTTCAATTAAACCACCTAAAGTCTCTACAACAGTGCCTTCATTTAGTTTTGTATAAATAGAGTTTGGACTGTAGTAATGATTACCTTCTCCTAAATATTTAAAGTGTAGTTGCTTACCTACATTAATTGTGTTAAAGGTTACAATTTTGTTAATGTAATCTACTTTAAATCCATTTTCAGGTATTTGTCCTTCTACAACTTCAAACCAAGTAGCTTCGTCATCGGATGTGATAATGACTCGATTCAATTCATTGGGAATTTCTGATAGTATTACTTTACCATCATTTGAAACAACCAGTGATTCATTCATATTATTGAAAGGGGAGTCAGGCGTACCTTTTCGTCTTTCAATAATTACGGCAGGACTACCTTCATATCTATTCATGTATTCGCCTCCTTTATAAAATAAAAAGCATCTAGTATAAAACTAGACACTTTATTTAATCTCATAGATACATTCAATGTGATGTTTGTTGATCACTAAATTACCTATTGGAACGAGTGTATCATCCCACGCTTTGATAGCCTTATGTAATTCAACTGCGTCATAAGTCTCCACATCCGTTTCAAAATCTTTATTGTTCTGTAGTACAATCTTAATTCTAACCATAACTTTAATTCCTCCAATTATTATGTATTTTTTAATATCGGTTATTTGATATTATTTTTAAAATAGCTATAAAAATAATAAAATTCTAATATTAATTTTAAATAATATTTATATTTTATGTAATAAATTAATTATTGTATCCCATTAATGCTTGAACAAATACAGTTGCATCTATTCTTCCTAGTTGACTACTATACAAATCAATAGTATTCCACTGACCTTTAACTAAGTAGGGAGTAATATTCAAATCATGTCTGTCAACATCAAATTTTCCTCCCAATTCATAATCCCGATTCACACCATTGATATGTACAGATAGCTGTCTAGCATATGTACTTTTATAAATACCATGTTGAATAGGGTGAGAATGAGATGGTACAGTAAATGAATGTGAATGAGAAGGTATGTCCACCATGTGAGAGTGAGAAGGGACACTAAGCATGTGCGAGTGAGATGGTACAGAAAATGAATGAGTATGTGATGGTAGAGATATATTGTGCTTATGACCAATAACATCTCTAAATGTGTGACTGTGTCCTGCTGCTGGATCAGTTTGAGCTGTTCCATATATAACATCAATACCACTATCACCAGAGGTTACAATTGCACTTCCTCCACTTTCAGTAGATGAAAATGTTCCCCCACCACTATCTGTAGAACCATATGTTCCACCCCCAGATCCAGTGGACGTATAAGCACCACCGCCTCCATCAGTAGACGAGTATGTACCACCCCCACTTTCAGTAGTTTGACTATATGCTCTAAATTGGAGCAGTTTGAAACGTAACATTACCTTTTTTATTGATAGCGTTTCTGATGGAATAAATACTTCCAATGTAAGAGGATTATACCCATCCACATTATCTACTGAATTTTGTTGCCAAGTTTGTAATATTCCATTTTCATCTAATATGGTTTGATTTCCAGTTTTATCGAATACTTGTAAACCATACACACCTTTAGAATATTCACCTAATTTAACTCGTGGTTTATCATTTAGGTCTTTAATGGTTAAAAGATTACCATTGATAGTGAATGTACCATTATTGTCGCCAATAATTAATTTTTCACCAAGAAGGAGTTTGCCTATTATTCTTTCTGCATGTACTCCATCTGCATTTATTGCTGTCGCCCATCGGCTACCTCCGTCCAACGACATTCCGATTACGCCATTTTGCATGACTAATAATCTTAATGGATCATTAGGGTCTGTGATAACTATTCCTTTTCTGTCTATTGAAATTTTATTATTATATCCTGCCTCAATTTCACGTTTCGTAGCATCCCAAACGTTTTCCAAAATTTGACCAATTTCATGAGTATTCACAGTAGTTTTATCCCACTTAAACTTAGACATATCAAGAGTAGTAGAGCTTGAAACAGTACGATTAAATAACTCTTTAAGCGTCATAAATCCATTCTTAATATCATGAGCATTAGCGATCTCAATGCTTAAATTGTTACTATCTTCACCATGCTTAATTGAAATTATTTTAGCTAATACATCAATGCCAAAGTTAGGGTATTTGACAGTAACTAAGTCACCTAACACTAATTTATCCCAATCTCTTTGACATCTAGATACATTTAAAAAATCAACAACATCAATAGAGTAGGAGATACGAGGTTGACTAACTTTCAATAATTCCTTTTTACCTTCTTCGTACAAATCATCCACTTCAAAAATACTTGTATTTGACCACACTAATTCATTAACAAATCTTTCACGCTCAATAATTTGCTCATGAGTAAAGTTGTTCTCAATTGAAATAGTATTCTTTAATACTACAATCTCATCGTCAATACTCTTTAATGAGGCTTTGATAGTGTCAATTTCATTATTTTTACTTGCGATTTCAGCTAATTTATTTATCTTTTGTGTAATTAATCCATCAACAGGTAATTGTGCAGCATTTGCTGATGATAATTCATCTTCAATTGTATGTAGTTGAGTCTGCAAAACAAATAATTCATTTTGCTTTGTCTGTAAATTTTCTTGGATAGGTTTTTTACGTTCAAGCATATTTGTAAACTCACCTTGTTTACTATCCAACAACGCATTGTAGTCAAGGATGGCATGACATAGTGAATCAGTCATATAGTTAGAGTGTGAGATTATTTCTCTTGTATTTTCATCACGTTTGAAAGGGTACATATAGAAGTCAAATGACTCTATGAACGGAACCCCTGTAGGATTTACACTTGCAAAAGAGATACCTTCATTACCATATACATATAATCTCGTAACTACTGAATCGAAGTCAGGATTTTCCTCTAATGATTTTAAATACTTTCCATGTTCAATATATAATCCTTTATTTGTACCGATATTCTCATTCTTGTAAAAGTTGATTTTCTTATTAATCGTATCCCATATAATTACAGCATCATATAAATCAGATAACTCACCGATGAATTCAATTAAACTTTGTTCGCTAACGTCAAATGTTCGATGCTTATTAGCAATATCTACGTCAATGTAACCAACTGTCCAATCAGATTTAACAAGTAAAGTTTCATTTAAAACGCCCTCTGAACCAACGTCAGAATATAATGGTTTCGTACCACTAAATTCACGAATGATCTTCTTATTCAATTCATAGGGGAGTAGGTAACATTGAACATTTTTAACTTCTACGCCATTATTAGTAGTATTTTTAGGATTAGTAATAATAAAGTATTCTTTTTCATGTCCACGTTCATATCGAATTAGGTAATGACCACGTATCAAATCGACATTTTTATTTCGAACATACTTGTGATTACGATTAACTAAATAGGGGATGTCAAAAGTTAATTCATGAATACCATTGTAGTTTGTTGATAAATTTTTATTATACGCTTCCGATAGTTCTGCAATTGTTGTTCTATCTGGTTTACATAAATACAACCTAGACTTTTCAGGCTTTTTATATCTATCAATTGTTCCTAACAGTGTAATTTCCTCCTTATCCTTTCAAAATTAGTTGATACCTAAACGCTAAGCTACATGCTCCTGTTACTTCTAATCTATTTATACCTCTCACTAATTCAAGGTAATTGTGATTAAAATTATCATAACGGTAGGTGAGTGTAATATCAGATTCAATGTAATGATTCTTATTATCTACATAAATAGTTTCAGCATTCACTAGATTCTTAAATTTAAAATCCTTACCACCATTACTTAAGTTTCTAATCTGGAAATCACCGTCATTCATTAAATAAATCCACATTTCAGGGTAGAGTACATCATCACCAATATTATTAAATTCGATAATTGTAGGAGTTGTAATGGTTGTTAACTCGTATCGTTTTTCTTGAATAGGAGAATAGATGAAAGGGGAGTCATTTATCATCGAAACTTCCACATAACCATCCCATGCATCATTATGGGTTAGTTCAACTAATCCTTGATATTGAAGATAGTAGTATCTATCTGGTTCATCATCTGTATAAAACTCTTCGAAATTATTTGTATCTAACCATCTAGCAATTTCTCTACGTTTTGTATCAGTCCATCTTTCACCATCAACACAGGCTAAAGTTAGCTTATATTCTAATGGCTCATATTCAGAACCATATACATAAGGCGTAGGATTACCTGCAACTACTTCAGATACAATTTTCTTATTTGATAAGTAATTTGATTTGGACATTCCACCTTCAAGGTTTACCATACATACGCCCATCTCTGACGAATGCCTACCATTATAGTAAAAATGAATTGAACTCAATTTATAATTCCACCTCCTAAATATAAAAAGAGGGGAGACTAAGCTCCACCTCAAATTGTTTATCGTATATTGAATCCGTAAGGTCTCATTTTATCAATTAATGTATCCATAACTTGATTAGTCAATCTAACTATATCTAAATTAGCATTCTGAGAAACGCTATCTATAGAAAGTAAATTATCAATTTTAATCATACCGCCTTGAGGGTTATTTACTTTGAAATCAGGCATTGCCGAACGAATATTAGCAAACATATTTGGTACATTATTCTCTGGAATAAATAACTCACGTTTAAGAGCAATCACAGTTTGTTCATTAGGTTTATTGTTAGCTAATCTGTTAGCTAGTTCAGTTAATTTATTACCTTTACCACCAACAATTCCTCCAACGTGATACTTTTTGAGATTCTTTAATGAATTGTATGATCCATCTTGGAAACCATATTGATTACGTAATTTCTCATTCTCTTTATTCAAACGTGCTTTTTCTGCTGCTGACGCTGATTCCCATGCTTTTTTATTAGCTAAGTATTGTTGCCATGCGTTATCTCTAACAGTATTAGACGATGAATTATTAGAGCTTGAATTTGAATCAATAATTGAACCAGTATTTAAGTCTAAGTTTTGATTAGGAGCAGATACATTACCTAAATTACCTTGCATTTGAGTAATTCTGTAAATTTTATTCTCTAACTCTTGCCAACTTATGCCTAATTCATTGATTAAATCCTTATTCATACCCTTAAAGTCAGTTAAGAAAGTTGAAAGTTTTTCACTCATTCCATCAACGTTTCCGTTAATAATTTGAGCACGTAAATTAGCATATTCTTGTTCATTGTTGATTAATTGATCATAATGATTAACAATGTCTTTACGTTCTCTTTCTAATTGTGCTTTAGTTGCTTTAAACTTTTCTTCTTCTAACTTTTTCTTAGCTTCTAATTCCTTTTTATATAACTCCAACTGATTGTCTAATGCTTCTTTAGACGTATTATAATTATTGTCTTCAGTTTCTTTCTTAGCATCTTGTTGTGATTTATAAGCGTCTAGTTCATCTTGAAGATTTTGCTCACGTAGCTCATACTGTCTATCGTTTTGTTTATCAGCAATCTGTTCACGAATATTAACCAATTCTTCTTCAAGTTTTTTACGCTGTAGTTTAGCCTCTCTAGAATCATCCATTGATAATTCATTAATTTTAGCAACAATATTAGCTTCTTCTTTTGAAGTTTGCCAATATCCTTATTAAAGTCTTCTTCATCACGTTGCTTTCTCATTAATTCAAGTTGACGATTAATAGCATCTTCAAAAGCTTTGGACTCTTCTTCTAATTTATCCAACTTGTCTTTATGAGCTTTATCTAGAGAATCCATTTGCTCTTTGATTGACTCTTCATAAGCTTTACTTTCTTCGTCAAGAGCATTTAATTTAGCATCGCGTAATTCCTCTAAGTCTTCAATTTGCTTGTCTTTTAATGCTAATTCATAATCACGTTGTTGACCATATGCATCTTTCATTGTGTTAATTAACTCATCAGCAATATCAGAATTAATTTTTACAATTTCAGACTGAAGTTCTAACCAAGTTGAAGATAATTCTTTAAGACGATTCTTTTTACGTTCAATTTCTCTAATTGATAATTTATCCAGTTGAATAGATTTACGTAATGCTTCGGCTTCAGATTCGTATGCTTTTTGCTTTTCGTATAATGTAGTGACAATATTTTTCTGTTCTGCATTATATTCTTTTGAACCTTTTGCGTATAACTCCATTAACTTGTTTGATTTAGAAATCGAATCATTCATACTTTCAATTTTCTTATCAAATTCAGCTATTTTACTATTTTCAATTTGCTCGTTTACACTTTTGATGCTTTCTTCGACATCCCACCAAGAAAGAGATAACTCACTCAATTGAGTTGTTAATTCGTCTTTGAAAGCAGGGGAGAGGTCAGTACGTTTAAGTTGCTCACGAATGAAGTTTGCTTCTTTATGTAATAAAGATTGCTTGTATTCTAAGTGTTTAGTTTCTTTTTCTAACTCATCACGGTAAGCTTGGGAATGTTCAAGTTGTTGGTCAGCAAGAATGTTCGATTTCTTAATCGAACGATCTACGCCTTCCGATAAATGATTATAATAAGCAATATTTGATTTGACTAATTTTTCATTTAAATCTTCAATTATTTCTCTAGTATTTAGTGCATCATTTTGTACTCCGTAAAAATCTGATTTAGCTTGATCGATAGCTTGCTGAGAAGTATCAATACCAATTCCTGAACCACCATTAGTACCTTGAAATTGATTGAAGTATTGGTTAGCATAATCTTGACGTTTTCCAACTGCTGAACCACCAGAACGTTCAAATAGTCTATCAAATTCAGATGCATGTTGGGAAGCCGATAAGTCATTTCGCTGTAAGGAAGCTAAAGATTTCTTTTCTGAACCCTGCAACTCTTTCCACGCATAATCCAATTGAACCTGTAAATCAGACCAAGATTTACCTACCGATTTAGCGTAGTCTTGTAATCCGTTCTTGCGTCCACCTAACCATTGGAAGATACCTGAAGCACCGCTAGATTTATTTACAGCACTAGAATTAAAGCCTGATTCTTGTTGGATATTACCCATGATTCCAGCAATTGCTTTATCGTTTAATCCTTTATTTTTAAAGTAATTCCAAACAACAGCTTGTTGACTACTTGAAGATGAGTAGGAGGCTGATACTTTTCCATTTCTAGCATCATTTAAATAATTAGATGGATCGATAGGATTACCGTTTTTATTTATTTCGTAATGTAGATGATTACCTGTAGAAGTACCAGTTGAGCCAATTGTACCAATCTGCATACCTGCTGTAATAGTGTCACCAAGTTTAGCTATAGCTTTATCTAAATGAGCGTAGATATGTTTCATACCATTAGTGTCTTGAATAACTACTACATTACCATATGTACTACTCATACCATTTTTCTTAGCATCACCACTAGCTACAACTTTACCGCCAATGTTTGCATCTAAACGAGTACCTTTAGCCATTGCAATATCAATGCCACGATGGAATTCATTTTTACCGTTTAATGTTCGATTACCATAACCACTTGAAATAGTACCATTCCAACCACTTAAATTTTGATTAGAAGTGGAGGAGGAGTTAGTTGATATCGAACCAGTTTGCTGAATTTTACCTGATGCAATTTGGGACTGTAACGCTTTAGCTTGCTTCTCTTGTAAAGCTAATTTATCTTTTTCAAGTTTAATTTGTGCTTCAAGATGCTTACGATACTCTTTAGAATGCTCAGGATACTTAGCTTGTAACTTTTGCTGTTTCTCAATTTCTAGAGTTAATGCTTCGAGTGATTGTTTATATTTATCAGTTATGTATATTGAATCTTTAGTTGTAGAGTTTTTATCTTTTTGGGCGTTGGTACTATCTTTAGTAGCTTTGCCTGAATTTTCAATAGCATCAGTGAAGGAATCAATTTTACCAATGTCTGTATTTAGGCTTCCGATTAAACCATCTAACTCAGCTCTATAACCTGATAATGCTTGTTCAGCAGCAATTTGTTGAGCAGTCATGGCAACGCCAGCTACTAATGATATTGCACCTGCTACTTTAGCTGCTATATTGTTGGCTTTTGTATATTTATCAAGCATACGAATCTCAGTTTTCAAATTCTCTATACGTGCCTTAGTACCACTTGCAGAAGCTAATGTTGCTTGTTGTTCAGCAGTTAGCTTTCCATCACGAGCAAGTTTATAAGCTTTAAGTAAGGTTTCATTTGCTTTATTTTCAGCTTTAATGGCGTTAATTTTTTCTGAGGTTAAAGCAATTGCTTTTCCATCCTTACCAAATAAGTCAGGATAAAGACTAGACATTTCCTTCATTACTGCAACACGGTCATCTAGAACTTTTTTAACTTCACGTTCTTTAGAAGTTAAATTTTCTTTAGTATATATGTCTTGTAATTGTTGATCTGTATATCCTGCTAATTGATTGGTTAGCATATCATACTGGAAAATTAATTCATCTAAAGCATCGACGCCAGATTGAGATACTCCTGCTAAAGATTCGGTGACGTCTTTGAAATCCTTCATTTTTGAAGCTAAATCTGAAGCTGAATTTGCAGCACTGCCCATTGAATTAGACATATCTTCGATTACAACTTCGCCATCAACAATTTTAATTTGTCCTTTTTCAATTGCGTTCGTAAATTCTTCATAACTCAATGTGAATGAATTTAGATCCCTATCGAAACCCCTACTAGTCGAAGCTAAATCATTTAAACTCTTAATGCTATCTGCATACAAATCTGCGTCATTAGTATTAATTGCTTTTTGTATATTTTCTTGAATTCTACCAAATTCATCTGCAAAACCCTTTAATTGAGCATTATCAAAACCAGAAAAATCTAATGAAGATACAAAATTTTGTAAGGACTCAGAAACATTGGAATCAATTTCTAAGGAAGATTGAGCATCTGCGACTTCAAATATTTTTGCTTTAATTTTTTCACTAGCTTGTTGATATAGTTGTTCTAGTTGTAATAACTCAAGTTCTTGAACAGATGTATCAACGCCATTTTTTTGCATTGATTCAATTATTTGTTTTTGTTGTTTTATTCTAGATTCTAAACTACCATAAATGAAATTAGATAATGAATCATACCATGAACCATTAATTTCATCATTGAGTTTTTCAAATTCTTCAATTGCTGTGTTTGCTGTTACTTTATTTTGAGCATCAATTAATTTTTCTGTAGCTTTTATTTCTTGTTCAATAGCATCTTTATTCTTTAAGTGCGTTTGTCCAGTAGAGTCCACACTAGCGATTAAAGCAGGGAATATTTCACCAAGTTTTTGTTGTACTTTTAAATATTCTTCTTCTTTAGTTGAATCCCAAGAACTGTCGTTTGCCTTAGCATCAGATAAAGAATTATATTGAGTGATTAGTTTTTCTACTTCTTCTTTGTTACTCGATAGTGCAGTTGTATTCTTTTCTAAATACAAATCCAGTTCTTCTTGTTTTTGAATGTTCTCTGATATTATATTTGTCAACTTCTCAATAGCAACACCTGCTACTGCAAACACCATACCTATACCTGTAGCAATAGCTAAACCTTTTAGCGCTACAGTAGCTAATCCAGCTACTGTTCTGAGACCAACCAAAGCTCCAGAAAATACACCTGTAGCACCTGTAGCAGCAACAGTTGCAGATGTGGAAGCATATGTAGAAGCAACTAATGCTCTGAAACTACCACTAAATGCATATACAGCAACTGTAGCTACTGTAATTACAGGTGGTAATAATCCAATAGTTGAGACAACTCCATTACCTGAATCTGTCATTGTTTCTAAGGCAGAAGTTATCACAATAATTGAGTCATAAAGGACGGTTTCTCCAACAGCGCTAGAAAAAGACCACCAGGCCGCGTCGAGTTGGTTTAATCTAGCCTGCAAACTCTTTCCATACTCTTCCTGTTCCCGCATAGCAGAGTTAAATGAGTCCATAGAGGTAGCTGTCGCTGATTGTGCCATTTGATAATTAAGCATAAGAGCGTTAAATCTCGATAACTGATATGTCCCTGCGACTTTAACAGCAGTATTTTGTCTCTCAGCATCAGATAATTGATTCCACTTTCCAGCAATTTCTTGTATTATACTGGAGACAGGTTTAACTTTTCCTTCCATATCTTCAATTGAAATACCTATATCATTTAACGCACCAATTGCTGAACTATTAGTTGTTATTCGTGAGAAAATGGTTTTTAAACTATTACCGACAATGTTACCAGATTCTCTTGTAGCAGCACCAATAGCAGTGGTATATCCTAATAATTCATCAAGACTTACGCCAAATGTTCGCGCAGTACTAGCTGCTTTATTCATGGATAAACTCAAATCACGTGTAGTAATGGAATAGTTATTGTCTACTTCATTTAATTTATTTGCAATAGTTATACTGTCTTCAGCAGCAATTCCAAATGAAATCATAGCAGCAGTTAAACTATTTACAGCTTCATCTGCTGTTAATTCAGATATATTTTGTAAGATAGTTGAAACATTAGCTAAATCAAGTGATTCCTTGTCGTTTCTTCCAGTTCTTCCGAATTCACCAACTAATCTAAGATAGTCTTCTACTTTCCCTGATAATCGCTCAGTATTCTCTATAGACTTCTCTAGTATTTCATTAAATTTATACTCAGGTATGTCCATGACACGCCTTAAATTTGTCATAGCCGTGTCTAGTTCCACCACTCGTTCAGTCATATCACTTATAGCCTGTATTGGTAAGAATACAGACGAAGATGCGATTAACCAAATCGGAAACTTCGTGAAAGCCTGTTGGAACGCATTGCCTAATTCATTTGTTGATCTAGCTGCTTGGTTAGCGTTATTACCAATATTAGATAATCCTTGTGAAGCATTTCCTACAGCTCGTTGTAAATTATTTAAATTATTTGCTGATTGACTTGAAGTAGTATTAAATGCTTGTAATTGAGATATAGAGTTTCCTATGGAAGTAGTTGATAAACTGTTTAAATTGCTAGAACTACTTGAGCCAGATCCAACGGATTTCAATTTTCTATCTAGTTCTGTTAATTTTAATATGACTTTATCAATTTGACCCTCTAAGTCTTTCATGCCTTTAGAAGCATTACTTGATCCAATATTAACATTTAACTCATTTTGTTTTTTGCTTATTAATTTAGCGACTTCATTTAACTCTTTTTCTAAATTACCTTTATTAATACCAAGAGATACGAGTAGTGGATTTCTGTCGTAATATTTCTTTAATGATTGTATGTATTGATTGACATTTTGTTGAGATGTACTGTTATTAACACCCAAAGCAATCAATAATTCTATAGGATTTTTAGTAGCCATTCGCATCCTCCTTATAATTTATAAAAAATAAAAAGAAGAAGGTAAGCGAAATAATCACTCAACTTCTTCTTTTTATTTTTTTATGTATTTATTATTCTATAAGAATAATAAAACCCTTCCATTGATTCACAGAAGGGGGATAGAGATATGTATGTAATTTCTATGGACGTTTTAAACTTTCTTCATACTCTTTTTGCATCATTAAAATAGGATAGAATTCATTAAACTTCAAGACAACTTTATCATAGTCACTTTGTTCTAGAGTTCCTATTAATTCAGCTTCTCCTTCTAAAGAAAACACAGTAAATACATCACATTGGACATAGGAAACATAGTCTAAATTTGCTTTTTCCCAATGTTCTATTTCAACTCTATTTTGAGGTCTTGGTGTTTTAGTTATTTTTAATGCAATAAATTCTTTTGGTGTTGAAGTTAAAATAAAGACAAGGACAGGGCGAACTTTATCACCATGTCCTTCTTGGTAACGATGGTTAAGTCGATATATTTCTCTTGCTTTCATAAATCAATTAATCCTCCATCCAAAAATCATAATCAGGATGAGAAGGATCGATTTGAATTACTCCATTCTTAACTTTTACAATATCTTTACTTGCTACAAGTTCTTTAATACGTTTACTATCAAGTTTGTATTGTGGAGTATTCTTCTTTTTTGCTTCATATCTGTTACCGTTTAGAACTCCTAACATATCTTTATCATCCCTTTCTTTCATCTCATCACTCCCTAATAATAGATAACTATCTAATACTATCTAGTATATTAGAGTTTGATAGAGTTTATTAGATAGAATTATAGCATATATTGCCATATTATCAAGAAAGTAAACTTTTTTATCGACAAGAGTTAATAGTTAGAGTAGGGGAGATGTATATGAAAACTATTCATCTATTTTTCCATACTGCTTTTCGTAATCTTCGAGATACATCCAGCGATAATTTTTATAACTTTTTGTTATTCCTCGACAAACTCTGCTTATGCCCGAATGGTGTTTAAAATTATTTTTTATTTTTGCATCTGTTATACTGTTATATTTTACTACTACATTTCCATCTAAAGATATTCTTATTACTTTTCGTTTTGTATACTCTGCTCCATTTATAATTTTATAGTCACACCAACCTAACACGCTACCTCTTTTTAGATATCTTGATACTGTGTTTCTATTTAAGTTTGATTTTTCACATATTAATTTTATATTCTTAAACCCATCATTCCATATATCACAAACAATTTTAACATTACTAGACTCAGATAGGTTATTAATTTTAGTCCAGTTAATTTCATTAAGATTAATAAGTTTGCTTAATTCGCTATTTAAAATATTATTCTTAATATATTCAAAATCACTATATCTAGCATCAATAACAATGTAATGCTCAATTCCATTCTCTTTCGCCAGATCTTCTTTAAATTTGTCATTCGCTTGTTCTTCTTCAATAGTTCTTCCGCCAGTTCGTTCGAACCCTCTATCAACTGAATGTTGTGCGCCATGAATTTCTATTATTATACTAGAGGAGTTTATCGACAATAGAAAATCAAACCTTTTACCTTTACTCCAATTGAATGTTTTCTCATTTTCATATTCAATGTCTAATTCATTTAATATATTTGTTAATATTTTTTCTGGATAGCTTTTACCATCTACACATTTTAAACAAGACAATCTTTGATTATTTACGCTTCTGATAGCTTTATTTTTCACTATTTCTTTACAATTAGGACATTTCCAATCTAGTTTTTTATGACTATTCTGCATATATTTATATCCATCTTCTGGGTCAGCAAGTAGGGAAGCTAACTCTGGATTAGTAGTCCACATATCATTGAATCCTTTTAATGTTAAAACATTAGAACAATATGGGCAATTAGTACCTTTTGATCTATGTCTAACTATCGTATCCCACTCATGTCCACATTTACCCATCCACCAAACTTTTTTATTACTTCTATGAGTAACATCATACGGTGTTAATTCACCGTTTTTAGTAGGATGCCACTGTTTCGCTAAATCAGGTCGTAATGAAACTAAGGAATTTGTATGATTAGCCTTTTTACCAGTACAATAAGGACATTTACTATTGTTAAATCTATTATTAAAATTGGCATCATAACTACTCTCACATTTGGGACAAATCCACCATACCTTTTTTTGACTACCTTTAGTTGCATTATAAATATTCAAACCTAACTCGTTATTTTTTTCAAAATCCCATTCTACAAACAATTCAGCTCTTATTTTCAATATTGCGTTATCTTTCAAGGTTGACACTTTCTCCATATCCAAAACTTCACCTGTTTGAATATTTACATATGTAGTTTTACACATATTTTAATTATCTCCCAAAAAGTAATATCCCAAATTAATTAAATAGGGAAGTAGGTTTGGGATATCCTACTTGTCGAGAAGGCTAGCTACTTCCTTTTCTATCCCTATAGTTAAATTTTAACATAAATTAATTATATGTCAACCTAGTTATTATGTATTTATTTATATTTATTTTAATTCTATATCACATTTAATTAGATAATTGATTTAAGGCTTTTTCTTTTAACTTATCATTCTTTACATTGGACTCAATTAATTGTTTTTGCTTATCTAATTCTTTCTTATAGACATTTGCGATTTCGTTTGTTTTTCTTAGTTGATCAAAAACTTTCGTTACTTCTTCGAAAGTAAAAATCTCATCAAAGAACAACTCAAAATCTCCGCTATCATATAACCCTTTCAAGTATGCAATATTATCTTCTACAGACCATTTGGATAAAGTATCGTATAGGGAAGTGAAGTGCTTAATGATTAGATACCCAAGATATTGTTCCATATCCGCATCATCTTTAAGATAGTCAATATTATTGTCTTTGCAATATTGAATAGTTTCAATTAATTCTATGATTAGCTTATCTTTCTTAGATTTAGAGAATACAGGGAAGTAAGTGATACTATGTCCTTTTTCTTCATCAAAATGATAAACCTCTTTTCGATTAACGTTCTTAGCTCTTTGAGTAAAAAATGAAGTATCTACTGTATTTATTTTGTTAGACATATACAATTCTCCTTTATGTATTTATTATAATATTATTTAAAATTAAACCCACTTTCGAAGTGGGAAGTGTTTAATAAGACGTTTGTTTATTTAAAACTATCTTCATCTTATCAAAAAACTCATTTATTGATTTGTATAACTCCAAATGTTCATTAGAATTACGCTTAAGACCAATGTTGCTGTTATATAAAAAGACATCCGAAGAAGGATGTAGAACATCCTTCGTTAAGGCTAGGAATCGAACTTTAAATATTACTTTTTTGTTCTGGATTCCTTCATTACCGAATCCGCCACTAACAGATTTGTCTATTGAAGCTTTATTAGTTGAGTTTACTATGACGATATCATTTTCAATAATATTAACATTGTTAACACTTTCTAATGGAAAAGCATTAATCATATAGTGATTATTTAAAATTTCTATTCCTGTTGATATATCTGCTCTAGTCATCAAGTACAAAGTATTTCTTTCTTTTGAAAACCCAACGACTCCACTTAAGTCATTTGAAACTAAAATATCATCTAGTTGGTATTTAAATTTTATCTCATCTTTAAGTTTCTTTACTGACTGTGGATTATTTTCGTTAAATCTAAAGAATAAACCTATCGCTACAGCAGATACAATTAATCCTATTATTCCTAAGGTGGTTCCAATTTCTACAGATTGATCAATAAAATTAAATGCCAAAACCAATAACAGTACGCCCAAGATAAGAACTACAAAAGGTACAAGCCAGTTTAATGTTTTGTTATTGCTCATACAGTAAACACTCCTCATCTATACGAGGTAAATGGTTTAGAATGTTAAGGAAATCTAAAGATTTCGCCACCATTCCTCCAAATACATATTTACTATATGATAACATGATTATGTAATTAATGAAAGATTTTAGAAATTATCTCCTCTTGATTGTAAGGACTTCGTTAAAATCTGTAATTTCTAATGCTTCCATTACAACAAAAAGGTGTTCTCTGTTAATTTGATTTTTATTGTTTCTGTATAAATCTGAAATTGTAGCTGCTCTTAATTCCACTCCAGTTTTTTCTATAATCAATTCCCTCAACTCTTTTTGAGAACTAATTCCCTTGGAACTAGCTGCCTTATCAATTGTCAATTTTATCAATATTCTACACCTCTAATGTATATAAAAATCTACTAAAAATCATTATATGCACAAGAGGAATAGATTTCAATTTATTACATATTTACGTATTTCTGTAATTATGTTATATTTTTGATACGAAATTATTTTGTTCAATGTAAAAAGAGGGTGTTTGTATTCAATTTTTAGGATATAAAAATAGTTCTTAATTACTAAAATATTCCTTTAATGACAAATGTTGAAATAATATTAGTCTTGATCTTCTACTATTTCAATCAAATCAGTTATTTGACAATCCAATGCTTTGCAAATTAATTCTAGTGTTTGAAATTTAATGCCATCAGTTTCTTCGTTGTAAAGTCTGGATAATCCATTACGATGTAGTCCAGTTTTTTCGGCAAGTTCTGAAACTTTCATTTTACGTTCACCTAATAATCGTGATAAGTGTACTTTTATCATTATGATTCACCTCTATAGCTTATTTTACACTGAGGAGTGCATTTTTACAATTTAAGGTTGACAATGCACATTGTAGTGTATATTATTTAACTCATAAAGCACACTTCGATGTGCAAAAACACCACTATAATATACAAAGAAGGGGAGAATGGTCATGAATACACTAATCACATCAATCAAGCTTATTGCAAAAGGGGACATCCCATCACAAGTTGAAGTGTTAGGACAACCGATCTACGAAAATGGTAAATTAATATCATTCGAGATTATTCATCAACCTTACAACTATCAAGAAGTAAACAGTCTAGACTACAGTATTGAAAATTTCAACATGTCTATACCCAACATCTCAGATTGTACATACAGATTTACCGATTACTTTACATTCAATGTATTATCAGAAGGTGAGGTAGAATTTGAATTATGTGTATTGATTGAAAATGTATCAGATGATCTAGTCGACGATATTGACTCACTCGTAACTCCAGCTAACCTTACAATTGATACATTTATCTTCAAGGATGACTGTTATTTCTTTGACTCCTGTATGACTGTAACTAAAATTGTAAGTGTAGAAGTAGGTGATTTTCTTTAAGTTATATTGATTAATAATAGGGGAGGTGAGTGGTTATTCTCACCTCTTATTATGTATTTATATTAATTTGCTTGAGGTAATTCATTAAGTATTTGACTAACAGACTTGGTTACAATTTTATCATCCTTAATTAATCTTTTGACTAAGAAGTCTACACCTTTTGATTTAAGTAGAGGTTTATCATTTGTTTTTCCAAACTGATTTACAACTGGAATGACTTTAAAGTAATCCATATACTTTTGATAGGGGATATTATTACTTTGTAGAATCTTTTGTTCACGTAGCCATTTGAATAAATTATTTCTACCTAATCCTTCAACTCCGATTATTTTAGCAAAGTTTCCAATATCAAAATGACCATCAGTATTTTCAATCAGTTCACTCATATGAATTTTAGACTGTAAACTTTTAACTACTTCTTCTTTAGAAACAATCTTCTCCAATTCTAAAATTTGAGCGTTAGCTTCTTCTACTTCATTTAAATATTTAACCTTATCATCATCTGATTGAGACATGATGCTCATACCGAATGCGAAAGCCTTCTTTTCTTTCCACTTTTCAATTTGTTCTTGAATGCCTGATTTCATATGTTCATTTTCAGCTTTAGTCTGGAAGTAATCTTCTAAGAAGTCTTTATAAATCTCAACAGCCTTATCGCCTTCAGCAAACTTTAGGTAGAGTAGAAATCCTGATTTTGATAAGATATAAACGTTCTTACTAGCATTATATGCGTTCTTTGTATACCCAATTTCGTTCTGCCACTCAGGCATAGCGGATTTTAAGTCTAAAATATCAACATTCTCTTCAAATGAATCAAAGTTTCTCTTTATCGTTCTATTAACTATACTGTTCTCATATCCCATTAATTCAGCAATTTGCTTAGTTGTAATAATCGGACTATCATTACCGAATCCACCAACTAAACGTGTAAATTCTCTGTCTTTACTTTTTACGATGCCACTTTGAAACAATTCAACACTTTTCATTTAACCTCTCCTTATTTTATGTATTTATTATTATAAAGAATAAAATCAATTACTGATTTATCTCTATGTCTAAATACTAACATGAGGAGAAATTTTTTTCAAGTTTATTTTATGTATTAATTTAAATAAAATTCTTATTTGATTAAATAACTCAAGTAATCCCCTAAATTAAAGTAGGGGAGTATTTCAATTATTTATTACATATTACCGAAGATATTATTCTTTTCTTCTGCATGATCTCTAAGGTCATAATGAGCGATTGTGGTAGCCACATTTTCATGGTGAGCAATAAATTTACTTACTAATTCTAAAGGCACTCCTTGTTCTAATAAGTAGGTAACAGCACTTGCTTTGAATAAATGTGGGTTTATACGTCTCTCAAGTATGTGTGAAAGTACGCTTGAACAGAAGTAATTTGCCCAACCTTCTTCGACAACTTTAATTTCATTACCATATTTTTTAGTAAAAATATATTCATGCTCGTATCCACGCTTTTCAAGCCATAACTTTATGTATTTTAATGCTTCAAAATTAATCATATAAGGTTCAATTTTACCGTCTTCTCCACGACCTTTTAACCGAACGTTATGACTCATAATATATGTAGCTTCTTCATCAACTTTGTATTCTACAATTTCAGATTTAAACTGTATAATCTCATTACGCCTAGCTCCAACATTAAATGCTACAGCTAACCAAGCCATACCTAAATAATTCTCATCATCTTCTAAGACCTTCATCATCTCAAGATACTCGTCTTTTGTTACTTTAACCTTTTCGTATACAGAGCTTTTAGGAATAGCAGGTAATCCACGAGTAAAGTTTCTGAAGTTTTTATATGGGTTGATCTCATCTTCATCAAAATCATCCATAACGACATTTTCAATATAATTACATAAACTTGAAATAACTGCTTTTCGAGTACCAATAGCCGAAGGAGACATTTTTCTATCATCTCGTAGGTAAGACAAATATCGAATTATATCACGCTTTTTAATTTTATAAATAGGTTTATTGTTAAGTGACTCATAAATAAACCATCCAAATTGACGTAGCATTGATCTATATTGTTTTTTAGTTTGAGGGGAATGTGATTGAGAAGAAATATACTCGTCAATCAGATTTCTATATTCTTTGTTCACTTGCTCCCACATTTTATCAGTTACTTCTGGAAGCTTCTTTGCTCTTTCACGTAGCATGTTTTTATTAATTTCTAGTTCTTTTTCAATCAATTCATCATTCTCCTTTCAAAAGAATGAAAAAAGACTCGAAGTCATTTAACTTCAAATCCTAATTTTTTATAAGCATTCTTGATTGCATTTATTAAATAGTAAGGATTAGCTTCGATTCTAGCTATGGTTTCTTGAATAAACGGTCTAGCCTCACTCCATTTACCATGTCTGTACCAACTGCTACCATCAGTTTCTCCATCATTAATTACATCTGTAATAAATTGTCCATACATTGAATCATGACTTTGTTCATAAATAGGGGAGAAGTGTCCTTGTCCTAGTGTTAAGTTTTCGAATAACACAACAATTTTTCCGTTCTTCACTTCAACTTTTGTAATCTTCATGTTACGAACGTCAGATAACCCACCGTCATTACGTCTACGCTTGTATTCGACAGGTACATATCTTCTATAAACAACATCGTATACAGCTTGAGACATTGTAGAAGCTAACACTTTTTCAATATTTTTATCTTTAAAAACTTGATTTGAATTACGCTCTAAATATCTTTGTAAATGATCTAAATCTTTAAATTGCATTTTTACTTACCTAAAACATGTAATTGTCTATTCTTATTTCTCTCATCTTTTTCAAGTTCAATCATCACTAATTCACCTAATTTTTCTACTCCATTTTTCCGTTCTAAAACTTTGATAACTTCAGCAGAATCAAACATATGGTCTAAGAACACACGATGAAGACCTTTCTTTTCTAAAGCTTTCATTGTTTTGTAGTGAGTATCAAATGTCTCATTTTCTAGTTCATCTTTAAGAGAAGTAAAGTGTTTAATGATTAGGAACTGAAGATATTCCATTGCTTTATCATAAGTGCTTAATTTATCTAATTTGTTTTCTTTGCAATACTCACCAGTTGAAATTAATTCTTCAAAAATTTCATTAATCTTATCTTCAGCGAACTTGGGATAATAGTAAATGAAATGGTCATTTTCTTTATCTAGATAAAACTTCTTTTTATTATCTAACTCTGCTACTTGTTTTTGAATATCAGATAACTTTAGTTGTCCCATATTGAAATACTCCTTTTCTCCAGTATAATAAAATAGAGTAGGGGGTTAACCCTACTCATTAATATGTATTTATTAGATTAAGATACCACAACTTCAATTACATCCGTATAAGTACCATCGGAAACTTTTACATTAGTTTCTCCTGCACCAATACCAGTAATTTCACCATTTACAAAAGTTGCAACGGCTTCATCATCAGAAGTGAAAGTAAGTTTGGTATTATTCATTAATACGTTACCATATCCTGCACCTCGAACCCCATATGTGATTACTTTCTGTTTTTCTCCAACTCCTAGAGTAACTTCTGCAACATCGGTAGCCAATGAAGCTAATTTAATAACCGTACCATTTACAGGTATCCATTTAACTGTTGCGTACATATCATCGTCTGTTAATGCTTTACCATTCAATGCAAATTGAGCTACGCTGTCATGAGCTAAATTTACATTTAAAGCTCCATCTAGTTTGTAACGAGGTACTTCAATTTGTTGCTCATAAGCTTTGTCTCCATCCGCATTAAAGATGTCTGAAGTTAAAACAAGCTTATATGCTTTAGGGAAATCATTTGCACCGATTGTAAGCTCGTCAACTTGTGCATTGTACTGATACACAACTTTTAACTCTTTATCTGCATAAGCAATGTCTGTAATTACTGATCCAGTAGGTGTTTTAGTGACATGGTTTGCAGGGGATTCTACATACACGTTACCAATAGGTGTTTGTGATAAAGTGCCTTTACCAGTTGAGTCAAATTTAACAGTCTCTTCGGTAAAGTATTTACTCATTTTATTCTTAATTTCTGAACCAGTTTGTAAAGCTAAATAAACAGGGGAGAAATCGGCAGCTTCAATTTGAAAAGCTAAGACCTTTTGATAGTTATAAATGAATTTTAATTTTGAACCTCGACCTGCATTAAGCTCTGTTTGTTGCATCGTTTGTTCCATACTTGAGTTTAATAGTGCTGTTGCTTTAATAACCAACGTATCATTAGATGGGTCGAGTAATAAAGCATCTGCGGTTGATACAGCATAAAGTTCTTCCATAATAAAATAACCTCTTTCTTTTTTATGTATTTTTATTTGTTTACTAAACCATTTTTCTTATTTATCTGTTTCAGTTGTTCGCCAGTCAATACTACACCATCATCAGGATTTTTGTCTTTAATATAATCAAGCCAATGAGGAATTGCAGTACCATCTTTGAATGAAACCATCCCAGAATACTGTGCATTTTGTAAAACATCTGCTGATTTGATTAAATCAATTCTTTCCAACTCTTTTCTGAATTGATAGATTGTCATATTTTTTATTTCGTCATAAGGTAACTTTTGAACACATCTATACGCAATGATTTGTTGTTCTAAATCAGCCATACGTCCATTACGTTTTGACAAATAAGCTTTGGCATTTGCTTTTGCTTTATCAAAATCACTACCTAATGAGTCATCTTTAGTTTCAATTAAATTTTGAGCACTTATAATTTCTCGAAGTATTTCAAAATCCCTGTCCCTGATTAAATCCTTGCCATCTACTAAAATTATCAGCTTTTTCTTTTCGTCAATATCATAATCAATGAAGTCTGCTCTAGTTACTAGTTTAAGAAGGTTATCTAGTTTATCTAGTAAATGTTCATTTTCTTTATAACGTCCTTGTTCAATTAAAAATGACAGGTATGACATTTTAATTATCTTGGGGTCACTCATAGAATTTTTAGGTATCAAAAGACAAGTGCTTGCTTCATAGAGATTAAGTATGTCTTTCATAAGGACTGGATATATAGGAACTCCATTTATAAACTTAGGATCTCCCCATACGTTATCTAAATCAATATTCACAAAAAACTCACCTCACTGAACTGAGTTTGTAACATATGCCATTTTATAGCCAATGAAACCATCAGGAGTATTGTTAATAGGGGATGAAAATGCCAATCTAAACTCACCTATATCTGTTACATTCTTCTTGTCTAGAATTTCGTTCAACGTATCACAAATCCAAGCCATTCTGAAATCTTTAATGTCGATATCTACATGTACATAAACATCAAAATTATATACTTGGTCTGCAACGTAAACATTATCTTGTTGTCTACGTGCAGCAGGGTTGTAGCTTTCTTGAGGTTTCCTAGTTCCTGTATAGAAACAAATCCTGCATAACTCAGACTTTAAATCTAAATCATATTTTTTGTCAGAAGGCATTAATACCTTTTCAACAATGTCATACTTGTCAGGCAGTGAATTGATATTAGGCTTCTTTGTATCTAGTGGGTTGTCTAGTGCATTCTCAGGTATGTAATGAAGCAAGCGTAGTAAATTTTCATTAGAGGACAATGTGATAAATAATTTCTTAAGACTTCCTCTTAAACCCATTAACTATCACCAACACTTTCAACTCGTTCTCCAGTAATTCTAAGAACGCCAACTTTATTGATTGATTTAGAAGGATCGATACGGATAATTCGGTATGTATCATTGAACAGTTTAAATTTCTCATTGTACTTGATCGACGGGGCTTCAGTGTAGGGGATAGTAATCATTACTTGATTGTCTAAAAGATTTATTGGATTATTTGTATCAGCAATAGAAGTGGAAGCATCATTCATCTTAGGAACACATGGAAGCATCTTAACTTCACCTTCAATAATTTTATAAACAGGTCTACCTAAATCATCCTTACTGATTTCTACTTTTTGATCAGCATACTTTACAGGAAATTCTGCACTACATAACCTTGCTTCAGCTTTTCGATAGATCCTATTATCCTCTGGTTTAGTTACTACTAACCAATATTCACCATTATGCTCAATTAAGTTTCCTCTTTCGATATCTGCAATATGTCCAATTATTTTAACTGCCTCACCATCTGCATCCCACTTCTGATTCATTAAAATCTTTGTAGATTTATCATAATTAACTACAACTTCATACGATGCGTAACTATCTAGTGTTTTATTAAGTAACAGTAATGCATCATGAGTAATTTTATCTCCAGTATTGATATTATGATAATTACTATAATCTTTCATTTTTATCACCACTCTCAACATACAGTAGGGAAGGTAACCTTACTATGTCAGCACTAACTGTCAAAATGATACCTCTAATTTCAGCTAATTCGCTGTCACTAAGTAGCTTTGTATTTAGATATGTTTCAAGTAAGTAGAGAATCGCATTGTTTCTTTTACCCAATTTAGAACAATAAGAATAAACATTTTCATCTTCAAAATCACTATTAATATGAGAGGATTTTACTTTAATATCAGTCATAGAAAGTCCTCCATTGTATTAATAATCAAATTATCAATTTTCTTTTCTTGCTCTTGAACAGATGCTTTTAAAGAGTTCAGTTGAGTGCCGAAATTTCTTAATCCAACATCCGAAGCAAATGGTTGCCATAATGATTCAAAATATGTACGTTGATTAATTAAAAATGCTAACCTGATAAAATTAGCTAGAATTAAAAGGAAATCTTCTGATAATTCTTCACTAAAAGTTTCAATACTTGTATCACATTGAATTGATGTTCGCATTCTATTGTTAAAATACATAGTTGCATTTTTAATCGTTTCGTGAATTTTTTCATTAGTATTAGGCAAATCTATATCGGATACTTTACAGTTATTCAAGAAACAACTCCATACATCATCGAAAGTGGTATTCATTTACACCACCCCTTAATCGAATAGAATATCTGCACTAACTCCCATCCATTCAGCTAGAGCGTCTAATTTACCTTTCGTCAAGTCATCTTTCATATCAGAAGCTGTGTCAATTACAAATTGTTTTTCAGAATCAACCGTGATTTTCTTTAATTCAGCTTTAAGTTTGTTGATGTTACCGCCCAATAGTTTTTCAATCTCATCCTTTGTATGAGTGTTATTTTCATACGCATCTACTTCAGTAATAGTATCTTTTATTTCTTTTACAACCACTTCATCTTCAAGAATCACTAATTGTCCTTTATCAAAGCATGAAGTATTCATAGTTAACCAATCCACTACTTCACGAGGAACTGTTATAATATCTGGGCGACCCTTCTTACTTCCACTCCAAGTATATTGTCTTTCTTGTCCGTTTCCAGTGTATTTTACGAAATAAGAAGTATTGCGATAACGTGCTAATTTAACAGTCTCATTCATTTTTATATTTTCCTCCTATAATCCTTTAAATAAAAGGTGACTACATTTAGCAGTCACCTTATAGGTTTATGTATTTTTTATAAAGTAATACTATCATCTTCAATTACTGCAATTGCTTCACCGAATACAAGGTTAATTGCTGCATCTTGAGTGATTTTAACTTTAATTCGTTCATCTTCAATATCCTGTTCAGTCATTTGACGTAGACCACCGTATTCTACAATAGAGAACGGTTTTTGCGTAACACTACCTGCAAACATATAACCTTTGTTTACTGGTAATTCAACTTTAGAGTTAGTCTCGTCAGTAAATGGATTCACAAGGTTTACAGCAGTTGTACGTTGAATAGTAGTAGGGTTAAGAGAAGTAAGTAATTCCTCTTTAACACCTTCAGTAAGTAATTCTTTAACAGTTGTGTCAGAAGCTTGTTGGAATGCAAAATGGTCAATAAGCAATGAATCTGCAACAAATACTGGACGACCTCCGTAACGTTGGAGTACAGAAGCAGCCTTATTATACTGTGCTAAAGTTAAATTAGTACCAGTAACAACATTCGCTGCTGGAATTTTACCAGAAGTGATAGCAGAAGAAGTTATTTCATTAATTTTATCAAGGAATAATTTTACTTTTGCATTAGCTACTTCATTTACTAATTTGCGGAAATATTCTTCAGACTCTTTCACTAAATCAAGGGGTTCATAATAAAAACCAGTAGAAAAGTGAGCAGGTACGGCAATAATTGATTTGCGACCTTCTACACGCACTAAGTCTACTCCTGAACCAGTTGCAGACCAAACTACTTTTGCTTTATTTTTTTGTGGAATTCGTAACTCAACTAAATCGCCACGTTGTCGAGTTTGAGTATTTGCAAATAGCGATAGTAAATCGGATACCATTGGTTTTGCAATTTGATCTGCTGTCTCAACAACTAATTGATTGAATTGGTGTAACATCGTTGGGTCTGGGTTAGCGCCACCGTCACCAAATACTTTTGTGATATACGCTTTAATATCAGTTGAATCCGTTTCTTCCATTTTATTGTTAATTACACGATTAAATAAACCTTTTAATTTTGTATTGTCTAATGCCATTATTTTAATCTCCTTTAATGTACGTTATGTATTTTTAATATTAAGACTTAATTACTTCAAGACGAATCATTGGTTTTCCTAATGTATATTGCATGTCTTCTTCATTATTCACAACTAAGAATTGAGCTGAAGCAGAAGTATAATCAGCATGTGCTGAAGCTGCATCAGAAACAATGAACTTTTTAGAAATTACATCAAAGTGAGCAACCTGTCCATTTTTAATTTCGCTAACACCTGAATTTTTAGTAAATGCAGAAGTTTCAAAACGAGTATAACCTTCCTCTAAAATTACACATCGAACACGTTCTCCAACTGCGTTGTAGAATTTTGTGATTTCCTCACCAAGATAACGTGTTTCAGGAGAAGCTACTAATACAGCTTTTTTGTCATTTGCTGATAGTTGTTTTACTGTACGTTCTCCTTCTGCATTAAAACCTAATTCTCCCAATGTAAAATTATCAATATCTGCTCCTTCGACAATAGCCCCATGTGCTATTGTTTTAATTTTTAGGCTGTTCAAATTACCTACAGAATGTGTACCTACTTGTGTTAATGCTTTTAAAATATCACTTGCCATTTTTGAATTCCTCCAATTATTATGTATTTTTTTATAATGAATATCTACTATCAAAATCGTCACTAGTCGGAATTAGATTTTCACGTTTACTAGAAACTTCTCTGATTGTAGGTTTTTCCGAATTCGCTTCTTTGTTTGATACAACCATATCAACCAATATCGAATTTAACTGAAGAATTGCTTTAGAACCTTCTTCATTTTTATAAATTGTTTTATCAATTAGTTCTTGTACTTCTTCAGATTCGAATTTTTCTTTAGCGTTTAATGCTTCAAATTTACCACTATAAAATTCTTTCTTCTCATTTAAAGCCTTTTCTAACTCTTGCTGTTCAAACTGATCTTTAAATGGTGTAAGTTCATCCACTTTAGAATTTAATTGAATGATTGTTTCAGACGCAGTATTGAATTTTTCTTCAATATTTTTCTTGTCTGATGAAATAGTATTTAATTGTTGTTCTAATTCAGTTAATTTTAATTCTTTCTCGTTTAACTGATTAGTTAAATCTTTCACTTCATTTTGAATTGACTCAAATTGACTAACTTCTACCCAATCACGTTTAATAGTAACCTCTACTTTTGAATCACCATCAATAGTAATTGTGTCGTTTTCGCCTTTAGAATAATTGAACTTAAAGTATTTATCATATTCTAAATTGTCATCCTCATCATATTTATATGTATTAACTACAAAGTACGTCTCATACACGTCTGAAATATAAGAGTATTCTTTTTTATCTAAGAATGTTTCAAGTTGTGTATAAAGTAGGGAACGAACATCACTGTGAGATAATTCGTATACTTTCTTAAAGAATTTCATATTTTCTTTTTCCTCCTCGTCTTTCTGATTAATCGCTTGTGCAACTAATTTATTAAATTTATTTATTTCATTAAAACTTAACAATTTTGATGACTCATAGGCAGGTAATACTATATCTTGATCACCTCGATTTTCACTTGCTAAAATAGCATGACCTTCAAAATAAATAGGGGAGTAATGATATTCAATGCCATCTTGATAAGAATAGTTTGAATACAAATATTCGCAACTTGTATTGATTTTAATACCACTTTCATACCACTCTAATAACAAATCGCAAGCATCTGGAAATCTAGTTTTCCAAAGTACAGCATCACAAGCCATCACATCTTTTTGTTCACCATCAATATTTACAGAAAGTTTATACCCCTCAGTTGTAAATACCCCGATGGGAACTGTATTAGATTTAATTATTTGATTACCATACCTATCTTCACTGATATATTGATTATGACCCTCGAAGTTATCTGTTTTGGTATTTGCTTCTACAACATCTTTGTATGCAGCAACTATAGGCTTGTTTAAAAGGGATTTACCACCTTCAAGTACTACGTCTTCTGCAACTACAACATTATTTCCTGACTTTTCGAAGTCCATTATTATAAAAGTGCAAGGAAGAATAGTTGGGTCATCACTTTGTTTTATTTCATTTAAAACTAAATTTAATGTTTGTTTTTTGACCAAATTAATATTTCACCTCCTTTGAAAGACAAATTCTACTTATTCAGGTAAATCATTACCATTACTTGTCTTTGATTTAACGGTATTGTCGTTATTGGAATCCATTTCAGGTCTTCCGCCTTTATCGCTAGTCATAGTATAAGTGCTTTGATAAGGACGAATTCGGTCTTGTAAATGAAGTTCTTCAGTTTCATATATAGTCTGTTCAAAGAAACTCTCCCATGAAACTCCATCTAGTTGATCTACCACATGCTTGATTGACCATCCTTTGTCATTCAATCTCATTAAAATATCCACTTTCTCTTTATGAGTAAGTGGAGTCGACTTGTCATATTCCATTACAAAATTGTCTTTTTGTGAAGAGGGAGGATTAGGTTAATTAATTTCTGATAACATTCTTGTTCAATGTCTTCTAACATAACTCCAAGTCTCTTGTATAAAGTATCAAGATTAAGTTTAGATGCGCTAAAGTTACCACCGTCACCATTTAACAAAGCTCCAGATATACCATACGCTGTCTTAATATCTGAATTAACATTTCCATACTTCTTGTCACCTAATCCATCCGTAGAAACATCAGGAAAATCTAACTTGGCGAAGTCTGGTATTGTTACTACAGTTACCCCTTTAGTATTACTTTTTTCTAATGCTTGTTTAACTCCAGAGTGAACTTTTTGTTTCACAGCTTTAGGTAATTTCAAGTTTGTCATTGTGTCATACTTTTCATCACCATTTACACCAACTGTTAGTACAGCTACAGCATTGATGATTTTATTAGCAATAGAATATTCTACATCTTTCAATTTCTTCTTATGTAATACGTCATATAATCCAGAGGTAACTAATGATGTACCTAACCCTTGATTTCTTTTTAATGTTCCAGTTCTCAATACAAAGGTTCTATCTTGTGGTAACTCTTTATATTTGTGTTTTGAAGTATCGGTTTGATATTTCTCAAAATCTTCTATTGTTAAGTAAGGAGACATGTTGTTAAATTGTTCATTACGAAAATCATCTTGTAATTTTGAGAAATACTCCATGTCTATAACACATTGCCACTCACCATTTTTTCTATAAGCAGGAAATGCCATTCTCACATCATCAAACACATAAGGATAAACATTATTTTTATCACCTAGCCAAATTCCAACTAACGTTCCAGATGCTGATGTTTGTTTAAGTAAATCACGAGTCAAACGTTTATGTTTAATTTTGTGGAGTGCTTTGTTAATTATTCCGATATATTTATCTGTATGTTTATTCTTATCGAACGAATCTATTTTGTAATTTAAAGAGGGAAGTGCTTCGATTAATTCGAATAATTGATGTATTTCACCTGAAGAAATATAATAATACTGTGCTAAATCCTCAATTTCTTTTTGAAAAGTATCAGGATTAGAAAAATACTTTTTTAGTGTTTCTGCATCCACTTCTTCAATTATTCCTTGTGAGAATAAATTGGTAACAAAACCAGAAACAAAAGTGCTAATATAGTCGTTATAATCGTTCACCATTCTTTTGTATTCTTCTGTCTCTGTATCTAATTTTACAATTTCTGACATTTATTCACCTCCGATACGGTTGAATTAGCATTATGTATTTTTTTATCTTTAGAAATAAATTAATTCATCATCTTCTTCATATACACTCGTTTCTTCTGCTTCTTTTTCCAAAAATAAAAAGATATAATATAGTGCATATGCTAATGCAGAATACCTATCCTTATCAATTTTCTTTTGAACTTGTTCAACTGTTATTGAATTCTTTGTTTTTTTTAGTTTAAGATTTGAGACCTCATCAATTAAATATTGAGTATGTAGTCTAGCTCTTTCTTCTTCAACCAAACTATCATCACCGTATACTGAAGTCTTTTTAATTTCATCATTTATTTTAAGTAATTTCAACTTTTCAGTTTCCACATAATCAATAAATGTACGTATAATCTCATCATTAATACCTGTGGAGGTTAAATCATAAACTATTTTTATAGCTTTTTCATGGTCTGGTTTTTGGTCTGTATTTATCGTGTCAAAACAACCAAGCTCTTCATTAGTATCTGGGTCGGTAACATCCTCTAAAAGTCTATCTATTAACCCTTTACCAATAACGTTTCCATCAATAACTATTGCTTTAACTCGAGATTTATCTAAGTTCTCATTGCCACCATACTTTTTGAACAATCTTTTAACAATTATACTCTGTTCTTTGAAATTTAGACCGTTCGGAGGTTCTATTAAGTTCACTAACTGTATTTGTCTAATTAATCCTTTAGGATTTCTTATGATTTTAAGAATTACTATAGCTGTTTTATTATTACTTTGTGCAGAAGAACGTGCAACGTCAACTCCTATGACATATTCAGTAAGTTCAAAATTCCCTCGACTGTCTTTTGGACATCCTAGTTCTACTTTTGGTAGCGTTCTTAAATTAAGTAATTTAGTAATGTTAACTAATGCTCCGTCCGTTGCGCCAACCCACTTAGATTCATAATTCATAGCAAACGCAGTAGCAGAAGTGGTAGGGTCGTTCTTCTTTGCTAATAATTGATTTCTAGTTTCTCCACGTCCATAATGACAAGGTAATTCCCAACTAGCCCCCAATACAATTTTTCCTTTTAAATCAGCCATTTCATCAAGCATGTTTAGTATTCTATTAAATTCGTCAGACCCTCTATATCCTGATGTAGTCAAATAATTAATCATACCATTTAGCTCAAATGGATTTATAGTAGCTAATTTTCCAATAGTCCTTCTTGGTACATTGACTACAGGCTCTAAAGCATCTTTGAATAGAAAATTGTCCAATAATGCACTTTCTTCTACATTTAATCTGCGTCTCCGTTGTCCTTTACTAGTTTGTGAATTAGCTAAAATAGAATAAGTAGCACCTGATTTAAATTCAACTTCTACACTGTCTTTAGTGAAGCTTGGTGGTTTCGCCAATTCATTTTTCATCAATGGAAACCATTTCATTATTTCATTATGTTTTTCCTCACTAATAGAGGCTGCGTTTTCTTTTGTTTGAGCTGACATTGCGATGGTGATATCTGGGAAGAATATGCAAGTGTGATATATTGACATTAATTCCAACATTGTTTTACCAAAACCACGAGGGAAAACACCATATGTACTTATAAATCTACTCATACACCTTAAAAACATACGCTGGTCTAAATCTAATCTCATTCCACCAGTTTCAGGTTTAATTAAATCGTAGAATAGATCTGGAAACCATCTAGCCCATTGAACAAATTCTAGCCATTTATCAAAACTATCTTCAAATGAGTTCTTTTTTAAATCATTTATTTTTACTTGTGAATTAAAAGAAGGATTATCGAATGAACGAGAGCTATCTTTACTATATTTGAAATTGTCATCTTGAAAGTTTTTATAACTAGCCATCTCCGTTATCCTCTTTTAGTTCTGTTTCGTCTAACTCCTGATTTTCGTAATCTTTTCTTCTTTCTTCATAGAATTCATACAAATCTTCATACTTTGCGTCAGGCATTCCTTTTAAATCACGAACATAGTTAATATACATCCATAGAGTAATATCAACTTTATCTTTAGGCTGCTGAACGAACTTAGGTAGTAAGGGGATTATGTCTTGATGTTCTTCTACCATACGAGCAAGTTGTCCAAATCCATCTAATCCCTGTGATAAATCTGCTTTACTCATCTGACTTGGTTTTAGTTTTCCTGCCTCAGCCGATTCTTTTGCCATTGCAGCCCATTCTTTAGCTTCTTTAAATTCACCTTTAGCTTTAGCGATGGTCTCCTTAACTTTGTTAACACAATATTCACGTAAGTACTCTTCATGCATTGTAGTAGGAAGTTGAAAGCTAGGTTTTAAGTTAATAAATTTCTTTTCAAACAGTATGTATTCTTCATCAGGATAACCATAACCATACTTTTCTTTTAATTCGCCTAACAAAGCATCATCTATATTCTCTATTGATAAATTGTCCTGTTGTTCTATTTCACTTTTACGATCATCTTGTTTCTCGAAAATGCTCTGTTCCCATGTTTCATGTCTATAGTCTTTAGCATTAATAAGTTTAAAATACTCTCCGATAACATCTGGTTTAGTTAATGCAGACTCCCATAGTAAAATATTGAATGGTTTATCTACCATCCTTAAAATATTTTTTACACTATCTACATTATTAATATCAGACTCTTTTTTAAGACAAACTTTACAAACCCTTAGACGCTCATCTATTTTATCTAATGGACTATATGACTTATAATAATCAGTTAACCTTTTGTTGTCGCCACACATGGAACAGTTCTTATATTTATCCTTATCTAATAGAGTAGGCAAATATAATTCACCTCATTCCATTTATTAATTTTCATATGTATTAATTTGAATAAAATAACAGTTTTAAGTAATTCTTAAATTTAAGTATGTAAAAATAAACTTTAAATCTAACTTCGAATATTAGATTTCTCATATGTTTCACCTAATTAAATTCTATAAAGAATGTACCTTTACGACCTTTTTCAGTAATCCAAAGTAGTTTTTGATGTGCTTTACCTGTCATTCGACCATCTTTTGCGTAATCATCAACGCCTCCAAATGATCCGTTAACAATTAAATCAACACCATGTACTTCATTTTCAAAATTCTTATGTATGTGTCCTGCAAAAATTGCTTTTGGTTTCTTGTCTAACATCAATGAAAGATTATTTATAACTGTATTCACACTATCTAAATGACCATGTACACCGTAGTATTTGTTCCCTAAAATTTCGGCAACAATAATTTCGCTATCAATATCATTTTTATGGAATATAACATTTTCAAATTTCTCTAATCTCATTTCCATGTACCACATAATAAAGCTGTGGAATGACTCTGTACGAACTTCCTCTTCTTTACGAGCTGCGACACGATCGTGATTACCTTTAACGTTATAATAATGAACTGTTTCGAAATTGTTTGCTAAAACCGATACTAATTCACTTAAAGCTTCAGCCACTTTTTGAGTAGAAGTAACAGCATTTTCTGTCTCACTTAACTTTGTCAAACGATGAATACATCCACTAATAACATCACCAAGTTCAAATACATGAATTTCTTTTACATTTAACAACTCTTTATATTCAAGTACTTCATTTCTAACCTGATTCAGACGTTCATAAAAGATTTCATCATTATATTTGTTCCAATAGTTATCTGTTACCATACCTTTATGTAAATCGCTTAATAATAAAGTCAACGCTCCTTTTGTAGAAGAGGAGGGAAGGGGTTTAACCCATTGTAAAGGCTTATTAATATGTATATCATCTTTAATTTCATCTAGTAACTTACGAAGCAAGTTGTCCAGACGTGCCTCATGAGTCATATACTTACGTATTTCTCTACGTTCATCAGATAATTGAACTTTAAGTTTGAACAATTCCTTTTCTAATTGCTTCATTTCATCTAATTGTTCATTTGTCATACCATCTTTGAGTTTCTTTTCAAAATACTCTTTGATTTCTAAGAAGAATACTGAGCCTTTACGTAAAGTATCACGATGTACATTCAGATTTAAAGCTTCAACAATATCTTGCCAATCATCATTAATAGTTCCAGTTAGTTTTTCTTCAATTAACCGAAATTTCCATTCTTGATTAGTCTCGTTAGGGAGTTTAGTTAGCATATGATCACTCCTTAATCTTCAATTGGAGTAGGAATAGTTGTTGTATTAATGGAAAAATTGGTACGTCCACGAGAAGCTAATTCTTTTAGAACTTCATTTAATGAATGAGTTTGTATTTCATCATCGGTTTTACCATATTCATAAATTAATCCATCTTCTAAATTAACCTCTGCATTTTTAAATTTATAGTTTTTTGTTAACTTCTCCACAATCTCACCTTTTCTCCATATAATGATTTTTAATTAAAATTAAAAGGATAGAGTAGAGAAGGGGAGAACCCTGACTCTAACTCTATCCAAATGTTAAAACGTCTGTATTAATTTGCAATGTATTAAAATTAGCTGTTTAACTGTTCTTTAAATTTAGGTTTAAGTTTAAGACCTACAGTACGTTTTTCTTCAATATCAATTTCTACACCCGTCTGAGGATTTCTTCCTTTACGTGCTGCACGAGATTTGTTTTCCAGTTTTCCAAATCCATAGATATCAATATCATCACCTGCAAGCAAGCGATCACGAATAACCTCAAAAACAGTCTCTACTGTAGTTTTAGATTCTTTGGAATCCAATTCAATACCTTTTACTCCTAAAGCATCTTTTGTTAGCTTTCCTAATTCTGTTAAGTTTAATACTGTCATAAATTATACTCTCCTTATATTATTATAAATTTTATGTATTTTTTTATTTAAAAAAAGGGGGGGTGCGAACCATTTTTCTTTGTACTTTAGTTTTTTATTCCTTTAGAGAACATTCTTGAAAAGTGCTTATAAACGCTGATTTATCAAGGTTTTAACGGTAATGCATGTTTCTAAATTGAACAAACTTCTTAATATTTCAATGTTTATGAGAGTTTCTATCTCAAACATTTCCCCTTGATTTTCGCATTCTTTCTCTTGTTTTTTCTCTATTAATATTTGTGGCACATTCAGCACAAAACTTAACTCTGTTATTAACTGCTTCGATTCTAATACCGCAAGATTCGCATTGTTTAGTGCCTTTTAAATTTTGACGAATGTTTGACACCAAGATATCACCATAGCAATCCCATAACGTTGATTTGTTAGATGATTTAGAATTACCATAGAGTTCCTTAACTAGAACGTTTACGATTTTATCTTTATTAGATTCAATCTTTGATAATTCGTTTATTATGTATTTGTTTACATACAATAAACCTTCATTTCTATCTTTGATATTTGTATCCCTAATGAGAAATTTCTTAGAACGATCTAATTTACGATATGTTTCTATAATCTTTCGATTAATATAGATAATATTATTACTCATTAACATTTTATAATCAAATTCACCTGCAATTGCTTCGAATTTAATATTTCTATTAGGGATTATCTTTCTTAGTCTATTAACAGTACTTTGTGTAATGTCAGAAACATTGTCTTTATCTTTATTTTTAGCTTCAATAAAGAAGTAGGGAACTTTACCTTTTATACTCTCTTTAATTTTTTCTTCTACTTCCTCTGGACGTTTAGGCATATACAATGTTTTGGCATAATCAATTATGTAATTGTTTTCAGCAGTAAGCCATTTAACAACATCTAAATCAATCTCTTTTTCAGAATTAAATATCTTAGTGATATTATTACTAACTTCACCTATATTAGCTTTAAATGCTAACAGTAGACTGTCATAAATCCTTGTATTATCAATTATTTCAGGTTCAGCAGAACCCATTTCATAATAAAGAGGGTAGATATCCTTCATATTTCTTTCTGCAATCGATACAAATAATTCATCTTGAATAACAAGAGCTTTATCACCATCGTTATCAAACTGTAGAATTTTAGAAATTGGATCATGAATGCTAGTGTAAATACCATTAGTAATAAACCATTTATTCATTTTATCTTCCTTTATGACATTACGTACACAATGTTCTTTATATAAGTGAGGGCTTCGTAAAATATCTACTTTACCTTCAGCATATACATTACAAAATACATCACCATTTGATAATAATCCTGTTGGTTTAACTTTACCTAAGAATAGTCTTTGACAAAATGCATATAGGTCTGGAATCAGATAAAGATAACGTCCATTTATTCTTAATTTACCTGCTCTTGCATCATTAACCATTGATTTTTTCTTATCTTTTATAACCTTTTTAGAGTGCTCATCATTCAATAATTCTGGATAGAGGGTAAGTGCTATTTGAAAATGATTTTTCTTTTTATTTGTTTCAGTAGCACCTAAAATTCTCAACATTGTTTCTTTATCATTTCCGATTTTCAAGATGTCTTCACTAGTAGCTTGAGATATCTCTTTTAATTCCTGATTCGATACATCAGTTAATGTCTGTAGCATTTGATAATTTAACGTGGCGTTCTCACCAATATCTTCTTCATTTAACTTTACAGCTTGACAATTATTATCTTTAAATCTTCTTTTATAATCGTCCCAATCATCATAATATGCTTTCATTTTAAATTGAGATTTAGTGAATATGACTTGGATATCATCTTCAATGACATCCCATTCCTTACCATATATGTCCTTCACTTTAGTATTGCCATGTAATTTAGCAAACTCGTCAAATGGAAAGGGGACTAATAAACCTTTTACATAGGGTAGCCTAGTCATAAAAGCTTTTTTTGATTTTCTAGGAAGTATCATTCCGCAACCATCAGTGTGTTCAATTGGTACATCCATTGCTTTACGAGTAATCTCATAGGTATCTCGATCAATGTAATCAAAGATGGAATTAACTTTAGTCTCTAAATCAGGAACGACAATGGTTTTATCTATATCAAAGCCATTCCATTTTATACTTGCTGAAGCAGTTAAAGCTTTATAAGCTAGTAATTTATTAACATTGCAGCCACCTTTACTATTTATCTCATCTATACTCAATCCACAGGTTAAAGATCCTTCATACTTGTCCCATAGTGATTCTTTTATAAAGACCACCTTTTTAGTTCTTATTTGACCTGCACTAGATGAAAAGTAAATATATTTCTCACCATTGTAAGTAAATCCATCTTTCATAATATTGTTAAGTACACTGAAGTAAAAAGCTCTCACAATAAATAAATCGGTGGATAAACTATCTACCTTCATTCCAACTGTTCTAGTTAAAGCTGAATCAAACATTCCGATAATTCTATTGTCTGTTAAAGAATCAATTCGTAAATCCCTTATACCTTTAAAATCATTAAGAAGTGAAGTCAGTTCTTTTTTATAATTATGTATAATCTTATTAATATTTTTTTTAGTTTTAATTAGTCGTTCTTTACGTGTTTTACGATTGTCTTTTTTCTTCTTAATTGCTTTATCTAATTTTCCTCTTAATATGTATAACCTAACTAATTTTTTATGTATTTCATGTTCCTTGTCAGTATAAAAGCTTTCTGTACCAATACTATAGATATAAACCTGTTTTTCTAAAGCACTTACCAATTAATCAACTCTCCTTTAAAAATACAAATTGTTTTATTATGTATTTATGTAATTAAAATTTAGTATTATACCATTTATTCATACGCTTTAATACAGTTCTTAATTGGTCTCTAGAAATCTTTGTATCTTGTTTAAGTGAATAGTAGACATCTTCCTCAATAGAAGTAGCCATCTCCATTTGCACCATTTCCTCTAAATAAAATAAAACGTCCTCTTTGTTAAATTTTGTAGTCATATAAAATCTCCTTTAAATTTATTTTTTTATGTATTTATTAATATTATAATGTAAAATTTGGAGAAGTGACAGTCAAACTTAAAAATTATTTTTTAATATTCACTATATGAGTAGTATTAATTCGTTAAAACCGTTAAAATCTATATGTTGGCAAAATTTGTATCGATTTTTTGTCGAATTATGTAGAATTATGTAATATCTGAATAGCTTTGATAGGTATTATGGTGTATTATTTAAACTGTAAGATTAATGTTTGTTTGTATAATAAATGAAATGACGTGTATTTTTCTTGTAATTTATAGAAGTTATACCAATAATTAAAACTATAGAAAGGTGGAGTAGTATATATGAAAGAAATAAAAACTATTGATTTAAGTGAAAATGATTCAGTAGATTCTGCACTATTATTAATTATAAGTAAATTATCTATAACTCAACCTGAAGAGTCATTAAGGTTATTGGCAATGTGCGCCAAAGATGATCTCCCTAAGAAAAGTGTATTAAAGTATGCAATTGATATTGTAGAGAATGGGAGATTATTAAGTTAGTTTATATTGTCAAATTTATATTTATAACAACAAATAAATATCATAAGTTAATTTGTATGGATACTTAACAATAAAATAATAGGTACTTTTTGAACTCGAAAAGACGATATTCAATAATTTCATCTTTAGTCGTTTGACTAACGAAATCCTGCAACTAATGTGTAGTGTTTATAAGGGATTTGAGATGATTTATCGTTATTTTTCGAGTTATTTTATTTTCTGCTGATTTACATTAAAAGTAGGAGAATATTCAATGTTTATAAGGGATTTCTGTGCGGGTAGAGGATCGCTAGAATATTAGTCGTTAGAAATTAATCGTAATTCTCAATGTTCATAAGGGTTTTGTGCTTATTGGAAGGTGAAAAGAAGGGGAAATGAGTAAAAAGTGACAAAAGTACTATAGGCTAATATTCAATGATTATAAGGGAATTGAAGGTAAAGTACGATTACAAAAACGAGTATGAGTAGGGTAGTGGTTAGGTATTAAGTAATAAAATTATACATGCTGTGTGGATGGAAGAGGTAGGGGTGATACTGGAGCAGTTAGTAAACTTTAAAATGTAAACATACCCCCCTATATTCAATGGTGATAAGGATATAATGTATATTATTTTACCTATAATACCCACTTATTTACAGTATAGTCAGCACCAAATAAGATGAATAAAAGCAAACGAATGTTCCAAAATCAATAATGTATAATCTAAAACTATGCAAATTTTAAACTGTTCTAATCGTTGTATAACATGGACAGAAAGCTCTAAGTGATACAATTATATATTCACATTTCTTTATTAATTAATTAATCTAAAAAATAACCGCACTAGTCTTATAATTTTTAGGGGAAACTAGTACGGTTAAATAATATTGTGTTTTATCTGTTATAAAGTTAAGTACTTAATTATCTATTTGAAAATGTTAAAACTTATGTATTATTGTTTTTTTGTAGGAGACTTTCTCGGAGTTTTAACTAAATCTAATCCTCTTTTACCTCTTCCGTATCTACTTATAATAACACTTTGTTTTATTCCATATGCTTCTCCTAATTCAGTAAGAGTATTATATTTAATCCCATTCAATTCGATTTTAATATTACTGCTTCTATTTCTAGCTTGTTCGGTATACGTTGCCCATTTACAATTGTCTGTGGAATAACCTTTGTCGGAATCAATTCTATCTATTGTTGCTGAATTTTCACCATGTTCTTTTTCAAATTCTATGTAGTCCTTAAACATATCTTCCTTAAAGTTTTCAAATTCAAACCATCTATCGCACACTTTAATACCTTTATCATAGTACCACTGAGATTCTGCCCATTCAGGTTTACATCTTTCTTTAATTCCATACCAAATTCTTTTGAATCTAACTAATTCTATATTATCCTTTTTCCATTTTTCACGTTCTATTTTATTATTCTCAACTTTACACTTTCTACATACATTAATATCTCCATTTGTTAGGCGAGAAGAAGTAGTTACTTTCTCGTCTTCGCATTTATCACATTTAATTAACCAGAATGCACTTCTTTTATTTTTAACATAATCTGGTGCTTCCGTCCTTTCGATTACTGTATAATCTCCAAACTTTAATCCCTTATATTCTCTAGCTTTAGTCATATAATTGTCTCCTTTGTAATTGTAATATATTTTAATCTATTATGTATTTATCTTATTAATATTGTCCGTTCTTACCCACTTAATAATAACTATAGTGAACAAGAACGGACAAACTTTTACATCTTAAATTCCATCTATGTTATGTATATCTATTAAGTTGTTACTAAGAGTATTAATATTATCTATGTAGTCATCATCTATCCTGTGAATCTTATCGTCATATTCCTTCAATAAACCTATAGCTTTCTCGTACCTGTTAGTGGCATTCTTATCAATACGAATCATTACTTTTAAGTTAAGTAAATCTTGTATCTCTTTTACCTTGTGTTGGTTTAATACTTTATATTTTTGTCTAGCTAACTCATGAATATTATATATAAATTTATTAGCCTGATAAAATTTAACGATACTCAAATGATCCAGTATTAACTTATTTACTCTTGTATAGTATTGATTTCCCATGCCTTTACGTATTACTTGACCAACATTATCACAATTGAATTCATCCACTAATGTTCTTCTTTCTATACCTAGGATAGCTTCTGATTCCTCTTTAGTTGCTTGTCTATGAGTTATTATAGGTTTTATTGCTTTACCTTTGAGTAATCCTGTACACTCATCATAATCAAATAACTCACTTACATTATCTATATCTGGCATACTGATATGATTAACCATATAAACACTTTGATGAAGCATTAACTTCTTTATCTCTAATTTTTTAATAACCGTTTCAATTGCACCTTTAAATGTTCCGTTTGTAGTATCGTAGAAGTCAACTATGTATTCTAAATCCATATTCAATAGTTCTGATAATTTTTCATTGTCCATGAAGTACTTATGATAATTAGGATTGATCATACACAACTCTAACATCAATCTACTATCTGAAATAACCAAGTCTTTATCCTTAATCATCATATCTATTAGGAGTAACTCCATCTCTTCAATGAATGGTAATTGATTATGCTTTCCTCTATTATCAATTTTAGTTTTAGTTTCTTCAAATACTTCTGTAATTATAAATTTGTATCCATCCTTATTCCAACTGAAGTATCTTTCAAAGTCAATCATTTGATACACTTTACTGTTTCCAGTGCTAGCTTTAACCTCTAACAACTTACATAATTCCTTATAATTCTTAATTACGTCTCCAGCTTTAATGTTTTCTAATTTAATATCTAATCATCCTTTTCAATTTTATTTGCGTAGCAGAGTAGGGAAGAGAATGTGCAATGTATCAGCTCTAATCATATTCAATCAAAATCATTCCTTTGTTATGTATTTATATACTTAATTATAATAGAAATAACTCATAACTAACAGTAACGGCAAAAAGAGAGCAGCTCAAAATTAAATTAGCTGCTCAAAGTATCGTAACTTTCATATTTAACTTTCCCTTGATCCAATCATCGTAATTACAATTCTAACTATAAATACAATCACAAGCATTCCATACAATACAATTACAACCCAATCAAATGCGTTTAAATTTTTAAAATCAATCCATTGATACATCAAGAACGGCATGAATAAGATAAAAAATAAATTTAGATAACCGATTTTCTTTAGCATATTTTAAGTGAGTATGGTAATATTATTATCAATAATGAGATAATATTGATTATTTGAAAACAAAATGATAAAATACTTTTCTGAATTAACGAAAGGAATGGTTAAAATTTTAAGTCGAAACATATTAACATTATCCACACTACACATATCATCCAGCACAAGATTTATATTAAAAAATCACATTGAAAATTTAGATTTATTGATATATCCAAAAGATGAACATGGTTATTTTATTATGGTTGGTCTTGAGAAAACAGACAACTCTAAGATTCCAAATGATTTATTGTATCTTTTACGTTTAGCTCATATGCACAATTGTTACTACTTAGAATTAGATGATGATTATCCTCCAGAAGATGATGTTCTTTTTACTGTATATGATCGAACGATAGCAGAAGAGGTATCGAATAGTATATTAAATAGAGAGTCCTAATAGGGCTTTTTATTTTTATTTACATCAAATATAGTAATGTAATCAACTTCAAAATTTAATCCCACTGCATCAGTTACATTTTTAATTTCATATACCTTACCAATTTCACTTAAGTGATCCACTAATTCAATCTGTATTTCTCCATCTCCATGTTTATTTAAATTACTTTGCAGGTGCTTGATTAATTCTGATTTTAGCATATTTCATATTCCTCCTTTTTTAGATAAGGAAGGAGACCAGTTGAAGCATCTACTTTTATTTATATATTTATTTTTTCATTAATAAATTTAAAAGCCTTACTATTAAGGAAAGCAGTTGTAATTATTATTTACGTGCCGATTTTAAAGCTTCTGAAAATTCTTTTTCGACATTATAGCTACGTGCTAACTTTTTAATTTTCCACTTCTTTTCGTTTGTGTCTTGAGCCTTTTCGAATTGCATTTGATCATCTAATTCATTTTCTAAAGTCTCCAAACGCAAAAACTCAGCAACCATTGTGTTAATATCTGTACTCATTTATATTTCCTCCTAGTTTATAACTTTTAGTGGTTTATGTATTTACTTACTTAAATATAGTTTACCACGAAAAATAAATCTAAACAATATATTTTTATAATTATGTTATTAATTGTTAAGTAGTGAGGAAATAGGGAAGGGAAGTAAAAAAAAAGACTAACTATATCAGCTAGTCAGGTTAAACTTTTTAAGCTGTTCAATTGCTTCGTTCTCAGCGTTTAAGAGTTTGTTATTTAAAGCTTCCAATATTTCTTGATTTAATTCTTTGCCTGTAGCTTCAAACGTTTTCCATAGGCTTAATTCGTCCTTGTAATGACAAGTAATTAAACGAGTAACTACTTCTAACGTATTATCATAGTCGATAACTTTAAAAGATGCACTATAAACTTCATTTTTCTTTGTGAAACTATTCCATTTAGTTTTAAATAAAACAACATTGTTTCCGATTTTAAGATGCTCATACATTATGTTGTCACCGTTTTCTTTATCAGGTTCAACTACTTCTAATGAAGTTAAAACGTCAGTTATTGTACCTTTATAAAATTTAATGTATGTGTCAATTGTTTTTTCTTTTTGAACATTTTTATACAACTCATTAGATACTTTAATCTTTCCTAAACCTTCGCATTGGAAACAAACACCGTCTGCAATATGTTTGTATTTTACTTTTCCAGAACCTTTGCAACGATCACAAATTGCTGTATTTGTCATGTTCTATTCACTCCTTATAAATTCTTTCTACATATATTATACAAAAATCCAACATGTAATACAATGTATTTTATGTATTTAATAAAATAAAACCACCAATAATGGTGGTTAGATCATAACGCATAGATATTCATCTGGATATGATTCTAGGCTGTTCTTTAACTCATTTAAATTATGAGATATAGAATTTATTTTATCTAAGACTGTATCTCTATAAAACATTTTATCAATTGCAAATTTTTTACCTTGAAGGAATTCTTTGTAAAAATCATCTTCTATAAAACCATCATAATCACTACTGTATAGTTTATCTTTCCATCCTTCAAGTAATTGTTCATATATCTTATTGTATTCTTCATAAGTCTTTTCAAATTCACCATTTTTCAATACTTCAGTTAAATAGGCTTTTGATTTATCTTTGTAAGAGACTTTAATTTTATTTTCCTTGCACAATTTAACGATTTCAGCATGAAGTTTTATTAACTTTTTTAAATCATGTTTGATTATCTTCTTATGATTAATGTATATCATGCCATAAGAAGTATGTACCGTTAATTGTTCATTTGTTAAAATTAATTCTTTGATATTTGGCAAACTCATTATCGTTCACTCCTTATGTATTTTGATATCTAAAAATTCACCTTTTGATTCTTTAACGTTATCTTGTATAAACTCCAATACATTTAGCATTCCATCTGCTAGTCCACTATAATACTCTTTAGTGTCTTCAAATTTACTATTTTCCTGAGACTGTAAAAATGACTCTCTTGATTTATTTAAAAAGGATATTAACTTTTTTGAATCTATACTATTCTTACTGTAATCAAATACAGCAATATAATCTGCTTCAAAATCAAGGCCTGTTACATTTACCACATCAATAATATCATACACTTTTCCATTCGAACCTAGATCATTCAATAATTCAACCTGAATTTCACTGTCACCATACTTATTTAAATTACTTTCTAAATGCTTTATTAAATCAGATTTTAACATTGTCTTCATAATCATCCTTTATGTTTAATTTTTTAGATAAAAAGCATATATTACAAAAAATAGAAGGGAGGTATTAGCTCCCTTGATGTTATTTTAGAACTTTTCAGCTAATGCGCCATTTACATAAACTTCAGCACAGTAAATATTTTCTTCTTGGATTTTAACATGTAGTTCATTAATTAAACCAAAAGCTAGTAATACATTAGTTACGTCAGGTTTTAATAGAATATTGATTTCTAATTTAACTCCTCCAGAGAACATTCCATCGGATTCAGATAGCTTTATTGTAAAGTCATCTGCAAAAGAATCATTAATTTCATCTACATTTAATAGTTTTTTGTAATGAGGATTATTTTGTAATTGTTTATTGCCTTCTTTGATGACTTCGATAATACTAATAAATATTGGACTATACAGTGCAGTTTCGATATCTAATTCAGAAGCGTCATAATCTTCTAATAAATCTTTAAAATTATCATTGATCACTTCTACACATTCTTCCGATAAGTTTTCAAGTAAGCGTTGTTCCAATTCCGTGCGAAAAATTGATTTTAAATCGATTGTATTTGTCATTTTTAAATCCTCCTAAAATTTAATATGTAGCTTTACTATTACCGTATTTAAAATTTAATCACAATAAACAATGTAGGTTTATATCTGGCTTATTTACTCTGATTAAATTTTAATAAATCTTTTTCTTAATTCTTTTTATACACTAGTACACATAAAACAAAATTATTTTATATGTATTTATTTATTTAGAAGTATACTACTGTAACTACTCCAGTGTATTTACTTGTAGAAACTGCTTTACTTTCAAATCCATCCATAATCATGAACTCATTAATATCATGTAATGCTTCTTCATATTTAGTTTCATTTGTAAAAGTTTCGATTTCGTAGTAGTTTATCAATTGTAAAACCTCCAATTATTTTATGTAATTATATTATAATTATTATACACGTTTTATTTCTTTTTCTTAATTCTTATTATACACTACTATAAATAAAACACAATAGTTTTTATGTATTTATTTAATTAATTTTCGAAAGAATAAATACAAACATCAAAATTGCTAGTGCATTGACTGATAAAGCTACCTTATAAAACGATACTTTGTCATGTGAATCATCTTCTGGTGTCCAAAAATAATTGTCAATTACAGCTATACATTTTTGCATCAAGTTACTTTTCACCTCACTTTATGAATAGGGTAGAGATACTTTACTCTTAGTAATCATTTAACTTCTTCTATCTTTATCAATTCCCATAAACCATCATCTGCAAATGTTCCAATAAACTTTTTACCATGATGCAAGGTAGTTGTATCAATTGTAAAATTCTTATCTGTCTTAAAATCATTCAATCCAACAAAGATAACATTTTCTGTTTCGGCTTTTGGATCAAGGAAGAAATGTCCTTCTTTATTGCTGTACATATAGAATAATTCAGTTTGGTTGACTTTTAAGTTGTTTGATTGCACCTGTGAGCATTTATTTGAAGCATTACTTACTTCTTTAGCTGAAACATCTGTACTTGTAATTAATCCAGTGAAAAGTGTAAAAGCCGTAACGATTGAAAGTAAAATGTTTTTGATATTCATTATTAATTACCATCCTTTTGTATTTTATTATTTTAAGAAGAGAGGAGGGAAGAACCCTCCATTTTTTAATAAGTACGTACTGGCAAAATTAATTGCATAGCTTTATAGTCATTTGATAACGCTACAAACGGTCTCATGCTTCCACTAAATCTCATAGAAGTTTTAGGCTCATTAATCGCTTTAATTGCCTCATCAAGATATACCGCATTCATAGAGATTTTCAAATCTTCTCCTTGTTTTTCTCCTTCTAATTTAGCAGTCATTGATCCTATTTCAGGACTATTTGTATACATTTCAATTTTACCGTTTAGTTCCATACGAATTACATTGTTACGATCTTCTTTTGCTATTGTGGATAGCATTGATACGGACTCAATTGTTTGTTTGCTATCAATTTTAATTTCTGTCGTATAGTTGTCAGGAATTAGCCGGTTAACATCAGGGTAGTTACCTTCAATATTTTTAATAAATAAATTCACATCATCAAATTGTATTAAAGTATAATTCTCATCGATTCCAATAGTTATTGATTTAGTGTTCTTATTGAGCATCTTAATAGATTTTTCTAACATTTTACCGTCAGGTACAACATCGATGTTTTCTAATTCGGTATCAATTGTGTAACGTCCTAAACGGTGCGAGTCAGTACCTACAAAGTTAAGTTTGTTGCTATCTGTACGAATACTAATACCTTTTAAAACTGGTCTTGAGTCGCTTTTAGCTACTGTAAATGCTGTATTGCTGATAATGCGCTTATATTCATTTACATCTAAATTCATGTATTCGAATTGTGCTTTAGGTAAAAGAGGGTAGTTACTTGAGTCATCGTACATTAACTTATAATCAATATTTCCTGCCTTAATACTTGACTGGTTATTGTCTAGTGTTTCAATCTCGATGTTGTTTGCCTTTGACTTCTTTAAAAAGTCGGTAAACTTTTTATAACTTAATACTAGCGATCCATTTGTTTCAGTATGAATAGTTTCTATTTCAACGCTTGCAATTGCTATTGTACTTCCTCCGATAAGTTGTAATTTACCATCTGTTGAAGTCGAAATCTTTACTCCAGTTAAGATAGGTATACTAGTCTTACCGTCAATAATATGACCTAACTTTTTAAGACCTTCTAATAATTCGATGCGATTAATTGTTGTTTTCATAATTAACATTCTCCTTTAGTTTATGTATTTTATTAATTAATTTATTTTGAATATAATTTTAATTAGATAATATTTACTTTTTATTTAAACAACTCTAATTAAATATTTATCGATACCCATTCTTTCAGAAAATTGTTTAATTGCTTTTTTCTCAGCTTCAAGCAAGTTGTCAGCATGAACCATTTCTGTACTTTCATAATAAAATGAAAAAGATTGTGCAATTAATTCGATTTTATATTTATTCATTTTAATACTTCCTTACTTAAAAATATTGCTCTATCTTCATATTGAAACCTCCTCATACGATCCTATTTCATATTTTACTTTTCCAAACGACACATACACCTTACCATCCATGAATTGCATATTTTTAATTATTGTAATCATTTTCATACCGTTTTTAATTGCTGAGAAATATAGTCGTTTACCACTTGTTTCATTCAATCTTAATTCATTATAAGAATATTCTTCATATTTTCCATTGTGTTGTATATTGTTAGTATGAAGTAATACATTTATTTTGTTTGCCATTCTTATTTCTCCATTCGTTTTATATTTTATAAAATAGTATTTTTATTTAAGCTCCTACAGCGTTTATTTTTCGTTCTGCTGTATTCACAATACATTTGATATTATTAATTGTTAAAGCCCAATTACGAGCCAGTAATTTGTTTTTCTTGTCTGTAAGCTTATCATGTAACTTTATTAATGCATCTGATAGTAGTTCTTTAACATCCCTTAATTGTTGCGCTGCTTGATTATAGTCTTCTTTAGCTACAGTTATTGCATTAGAAGCTAATTCTTTAAAGTGCGTAACTAACTGTACAGTTGTTGAATTTTCTATTTCTAAATCCTTGATTTGATCCTGTTCAATTAAGTTTGAGTAGTGTTCAGTTAACAAAGTAACAATTTCATCTTTATGCATTTTTCGCTTTTCCTCACGGTTGTACCACGCTAAGCCTTCTTTGTTTGCTGCTATTTGTAATTCCTTAGCTGTCATACCAGATAGTGCGCTGATTTTGTTTTGTAATTTCATTTTTATTTCCTCCTAAAGTTTATTTATGTATTTATTTGTTTAACTTGAGTTTATCTTATCACTTTAAAATATCTCCGTCAACATAATTTATATATTTATTTAAATAAAAAGTTTGATTATCTAGTTCCACAAGGATTATTTCAATAAAATATTTAGTTTCTACCTATTAAAAGCAATTTTTAATTATAGCTGCAAAGATAATGGTCTTCTTATTTAATCACCAGATCAATTTGCCAGAATAAATCTAATTAGAAAAAAAGAGAATTAAAACTGGATCAACAAACAACTAATTCAAATTAATTCAAATACATGTGAATAAATAAGAAGGAAGTAGTCAAGAATAATTAATACTTCCAAAATATACAAAAATAAATATAAAAAACACTTGTATCTTACTGGTATCTTATATATAATTTACTTATAGCTTACAAGTAAGATAAATTTCGGTTAGAGTTCCAATAATCTACTTAGAGTAAGGTTAAAGCTATTTCAACTCGATTATTCTTTAGTTTATTAAAAATATAAAATACATAAAAATGTAATTTTTTATTGATAATTGGAATATTGATATTAAAATGAGCTAATCTTACAAAGAAACAAGTTAAGTTGTTGTGATATAATTTGTATGAATAAATACTTAAAATGATAAAGGAGATATAAAACATGATGGATCAATTAAAATTAGTTGTTAATAATGCAGCAGATTACACTACTGGGGTTAGTTATAATAAGTACGAAGTATATAATGCTTTATTACAAATGAGTAATGAGGTTAGAGAAGAGTGTATTAACAATATAAATAAAGAGTATGGTTTTGAATTAGTGGATAAATATGATTTTGCTCGTTATGAAATCTCAGTAAATAACTCAGATGTAGAAGTTGAAGTTCCAGCACTATTTACACCAAATTTTACAAAGGAAGAAGTTGATTATTATAAGGATCAAATGAAAGAGCTGCAAAAGGGGTACATGAAGTTATTAGCTAATTAATATATATAAGCAGTAGTCATTTCTAAATTACAATAGTTGTTTGATCAATGTGAGCCAACGCTTAGTTAATCATTCAAAGATGGCAGTATTTGAAAAATCAAAACTGTAGAATTAAAAAATCAAAATCGTAGAATTTTACATTTAGAGAATTAGGATATGTAGAATGTTTAATACGAATATAGAGATAGACAAAATCTTGATTTATTAATTGTATGATTTTGAAACGTCAATCGTATAGAATTTTTGATTTACTTTAACCACACTAAAATTAAATATAAAAATACATAATTGTATTTGACTTTAATTTTAGACGTATGGTAATATCAGGTTAAGTATAAATGGAGGCAGCAACTAATTATAAGTACAAATTAATATTTGTAGTTGGAAGTTGTATACCATTTCAGCATCAAGTAAAATTGATCTATAAAAGTATAATATTATCTAAAAAGAAGGAGTGTTAGAAATGAAGAAAGTAACGACTGAAGTGCATGTAATTGAAATTTTAGGTGTTAAACAAGAAGTAACAATTGTTAAGAAATCATAATAATTAATATCAGCATTTTATGAGAGAAGAAATGGAGATGTTTTAAATGGTTAAATTTGAGAAATATGACAAAGTAGAATTAAACAAGGATTTAAAAGACTACGATCTGTTAGAAGGCGAAACAGGCATGATAATGGGTTATAACGAAGAAGATGAGTTATACGCTGTTCGATTTGATTTTGACGATGAAGACGAAGATCTTTTACATGACTGTAATGGATTGGTAAAGGATAACAAAGGATTGTGGCTAGATGATTCAGTATTAAGAAAACGATGGTGATAATCAAATAAGTCTATTGCAAATATTTTAAAAAAGGGGTAAAACAAATGAAAAAAGAACTTAGGGACGTTGTTTCATATGTAGCAGGGAGCATTATATCTAATAAGAAAAAAACTTCAATATATTCGTATGATAATGGTAACTACATTCAATTTTCTGGACAGTTATCTGCTGAAAGAGTCAATGTGTATGATAATCAATTAAATAATTATATTACAGGAAATAAAAGTGGAAATACCTTTAAACTATATCACCACTCAATTGGTAATTTTATAGATTTGACAATAGATGGCGATAAATTTAAAGGATATGATTTTTCATCTGGACAATTTTACAATGGAACTGTGAGAGGTAACAATATTAACCTTTATGATTTTGAAGATGGGAGATATCATAATTATACTTTGTAAATATAATCTACATAGCTCGAAGGAAGAATAAATAAATCAATATCCTTTGAGTTATGTAAAATGAAGTTATTATTGAAAGGATGGTAAATATGAATTTGAAAGCTGTAAAGATAAACGGTGAGGATATGTGGATTTCAAGTAATGTTATTCCACTTTTTCTTTATCCATTAAATGAACATAAAGCATTTACCAAAAGCGACTTATTAGCCATTGAGAAAATAAGTCATGGACTTTTAAAATTAAGACTGACCAATGGTGAAACTTATACAATAAAAGGCGATCTTGAAGAAATTTACAAAGAGTTAAATAGAAAATAAAAATTATTAAAATAGAACTATTATTTAAAAGGAGCGATAATATGAAAAGGTATGCGATTGGACTTTGTAGTTTTGAAGAGGATATTGAGGTTGTGATAATTGAAGCAGAAAATGAAATATTTGCAATGCATAAGGCAGTAGCTAATAAATTTAATTGGCAAATGAAAGAAGATGAAGTATCACTAATAGATAGTGTAGATAAGGCTATTGATTTTTATTTACAAGGTGATGTGAATATATCCAGACCCGTACAGGTTTAATAAAACACATCTTTTACTCAATATTAACACTAACTATATACTAGTTACGTGGTACAATGCCCATAAGCTACATACATCATTTATTGATGAATAATTAATTAGGGGTGTTTGTATGGATAAAAAGATTAAAAATAACATCATCATTTTCACAATTTTGCAAGAACTAAGATGGGCAAGTTTGCGACACACATCTTTAGAAGTCAGAATTTTCTCTAAAGATTTATTGGAGAAAGTTGAATATGAGTTGACTCATTGGAAAGATGGTTAAATAGGATAGCGATTTTAATTATTTCCATTACGTATAAGCTCATTTTCTTTAAAAGATGATAAAATATATCAAGCACACTATAAATGGCTTTAAAATCAACGTAAATAACTAATTAGCACATAGAGGAGAAATATAGATGACAACATTAAAAGTATCAAGTAAATCAAATCCAAATTCATTAGCCGGAGCAATTGTAGCAACTTTAAGAGAAAATCCTAGTATAGAAATAGCTGGTGTTGGTGCTGGTGCAATTAATCAAGCAATAAAAGCTATCGCTGTCGGTGAAGGTTTTGTAAGACCTGAAGGTAATGAATTGGTCTGTATTCCATACTTCGAAAATATCACAATTGAAGGAGAAGGTAGGACTTCTATAAGATTGAGAATAGAAAAGAGAAAGATGTATTAAATTATTCAAAATTTAAATTGTGAAGGAGGTGAAGTATCATCTAGTCTATATAAAGGTGAAATAAAGGAAAATATAAATATGAAAATACATAAAAGGATTTAATTAATATGAGTAAGGAGAAAAGAATATGGTTACAGATACCAAATGAAATAATACGCAACACGGGATTTAATATCGATGAAAAGTCATTTGCTATTTATGCATTTTTACTTTTCAAAAGGTTTCAAGCTTACAATAATGGCGAAATAGATGTTTTACTTAAAGATATAAAATTTGTGACAGGGATTACAGATAACAGAACCGTGAAGAAGTGTTTTTCAATTTTAAGTGATCAAGACTTAATTAGGGTTGATTTTGATAGTTTACCAATTAATAATCCAATACATTTTAAAATGTTAAAACCATATAAAGAAAACTACTTTACGCAAATACCTTTAAATTTACTAAAATCATTAGATACCATTGGTGTAATTGGATTTAGATTGATGTATTATTATGAGTCGTTTATTAACAGAGAGAATGTAACTAAACAATTTTGTTACCCTAGTTACGAAACTATTCAAGAGGATTTAGGTATAAGTAATTTTTCTGTAACGAAATATAATAAACTATTAGTAAAAGAAAAACTAATTACTATTACAAAACATAAAGTAGAGTATGATCCATTTGGAGATGGTGGATTAGAAAGATTCAATAATCATTACAGTGTAAATTTACATATGATATAGAAAGTGGAAAAATTTCACGATTGGAATTTTACCTGAAAAGGTGAAATTTTAAATCGTATATACTGGTTATTAATGATTATTAAATATTCTTCTTTATACACAAAGAATTTTGCAACCTTTAATGGTAATTAACTTTGAGAGATGTTGCATTTCAATTAGCAATAGTGGTAATTGGCTTTATTAATGAATTTAGGTGCTATCAAGTCTTTAGAGAGCTTTTGTCTGAATAGTATACAAAGTGTGCTTAAAAGTATTAAAACGTCTAAAATCAATTGGAATCAATATTAAAAGTTAAATGAAAGATAGATATTAACAAAAGAGAGGAAGAATCATATTGGAAGTACCAAAGCAATGTCCTTACTGTAACCACGATATTGTATTTACTTCAAATAAAGAGCTATATGGGAAAGAGTATGGTAATGGAAAATGTTATTTATGTAGAAACTGTAAAGCGAGTGTAGGCTGTCATGACAATGGTAAGCCATTAGGAGTATTAGCGACTAAAGAAATGAAAGTACTAAAAACTGCTTGTCACGATCTATTTGATATTGTCTGGAAGAAGAAATTATTAGGACGTAGCGAGGTTTATCGAAGAATGTCAATCTTATTAGGAATCGAACAGAATCAATGTCATTTTGATTATTTCGATATTCCAATGCTAATGAAAGCTATACATATTATGTTGAACCCACAATGGTTTCGAGAGATAAAGTAGACTTATATAATAGCTGAATATTATAAAGTAAAATACATAACAAAAAGGAGAATAATGTATTTTGAATATTTTAGAATTAGTCAATAAAAGTCCATATAGTTGTGATTTAGCAGAGTGTGAATTCCTTTTAAATCATTATAAAGGTTTAGACAACTTTTATGATTTTGATATGAAAATAAGAGCGTTAGAGCGTCAAATAAAGAAGCTAACAAAGCCAAAAACCATTCCTCAATGGGAACTGGATGCAATAGAATATATAAAACTTACTGAAAAGTGGGAGTCTTTAGGTTGCTATTTTAAAAGTAATGAATATTATTGTAAATGGTATTACAAAGATAAAGAATTTTATATGTGGTGGAGTGGATCTCATATTTCAGACAATATTATAAAAGCTAGAGAAGCTGATAAATTATTAGATGAAATGATATTTCAAAATGAACTTTACATAGGCGATATTCCTGATTGTCCTAAAGAACTTACTCAAGAGGATGTAACTAAAGCAATTAAAAATTATACAGAGTTTGTTAATAAAAATAAGGAGGACTGTTTGGATGAATGAATTAAAGCCTTCCAGAGAAGAATTAGCTGATGAAATAAAAGTTCTGAGAGGATATATTCATGAAATATCGGAAGTGTGGCATAGATATTACATAGATGGAGATATTTCAAAGAAAAAGTGCATTAATAAAGTAAGTAGAGTTCTAAATAAGTATTATTCAAATGAAGAAATAGGTTTAGATATATCCGAATTAACACATGAATTGTTTAAATAATAGTCACGTATTATCAAAGAAAATACAAAAAAACGGAGGATTAATAAATGACACTAGAACTAAAAAATGCAGATACTATCGAGAGTGGGTTAGATTACATGAATCGTCGTAAGCTGAATGATTTACTAACGGACTTTTCATATCGAACGAATGTGAAGATTGTAAACTATGTATCTAATGAAGTTCTGTTCAAAAGTACTGTAGCACGTTATCATCAATCTGAATTAAAGCAACAAGGATTAGAAGTTGAAGTAGCCGAAGTGTTCGACGGTCAGTTTGTAATCAAGGTTTTATAAAATATTTGTTTTAATAAATATAAATACATAAAAGGAGAATTCAAATGTTTAATAAAAACTTTTATCCTACGCCTGATGATGTATGTAGAGATCTACTTTCATTAGGTGGAAGTATAGGAAGTAATATTCTAGAACCATCAGCAGGTAAGGGTGATATCGTAAAATACATAATATCACGAAAACGTCATTATCAAACTTACAAAATTGATGTTATTGAAACTGATCCAGAATTACGAAATTTGTTATTTGGTTCAGGATATAATGTGATATGGGAGGATTTTCTTACATTTGAATCACATAAGGAGTATACTGACATTATCATGAATCCACCTTTTGATGAAGGCGCTAAACACTTATTAAAAGCGATAGAGGTAGCAGAAAAACAAATCAGTACAAATTGCCAAGTATTTGCGATTGTAAATGCTGAAACAATTAAGAATCCATTTTCAAATGAAAGAAAATTGTTAGTGAATAAATTAGAATTATACAATGCTAAAATTGAATATAGACATAATGCTTTTTCTGACAGCGAGCGTAAAACAGACGTAGAAGTAGCATTGATATACTTAAATGTTGACACACTCACTAAAGGTTGTGATTTATATGATCGAATAATGAAGGGTTTTAAAAAGAAAGACACCACAAACATAGAACGTGGACTTTCTACACAAGTGCATTCACAGGAACTACAGCAACGGTTAGATGACATTGAAAGATATGTAAATGAATATGAACAAGCTGTAAAATTAATTAAATCATCCTATGTTCAGATGCATGAACGAAAACAATTTCTGAATTATTTAGAAAGTGTTAACAAATTTGATCACAGTATGTTAGGTGTAAATAAATTAGAATATACATATGCATTATTGAATCAAGAAATACACTCATTACGATCATTGTATTGGAGAAAAATTTTAAATACAAAGAAGATTAGAGACATCCTAACTAATGGAGGTATTGAGAAATTAGAAAAGCAAATTGCTATGGCTGAAAATATGGAAATTAACATGGTGAATATTGAAATGTTAATTATGTCATTGCAATACAATCAAAAGGATTTATTGATAGATAGCTGCGTTGCTTTGTTTGAACGTATTACAAGATATCATATGAATGAGTATAGCAAGAACCTACATTATTACAATGGATGGAAAACTAATAATGCATTCAAAGTTAATCCTAAGATAATCATTCCTATTAATTACGGAGGGTTTGATCTTATGTTTGGGGCTTGGATTAAGGATTCGTATAATAAAATTGATTATAAGATTAAAAGTTTAATAGATGATATTGTGAGAATGATGCAGTTATTTAATTCTGAAATCAATAATGAATTCGAAACAGATGGTAATAATGAATTTGAAACCGATTGGTTGAAATTTAAGATATTCAAAAAAGGCACAATACATATTTGGTTCAAAGATTTAGACACTCTCTCAAAATTTAACTATGTATGTGGTCAACATTTCAATTGGTTGCCACAAGAGGAAGAAATGAATGATCCTAAAGCTAAAGAATTTGTAATGAAGGAATTTGGTAATATTAATACAGAAAACTTACTGAGTAATGCTATATAGATAAAATAAACAACTGAGACGTAGGATTAAATTTCTTACGTCTTTTAATTAAATAAATACATAATAATAGTTGTATTTGCATTATTGTTGTGGTAATATTTAGGTAGATAAGATAAGGAGTGATTCAAAATGAATGAACGAGATAGAATTAAATACATAAAAGGATTATCAGATAATGGATTAACACATGAGATCAATCATCAGGATATAAAATTTTTAATTGATATTGCAGGAAGGTTAGAGAAAGTTGCAAATGAATTTAATCCTACATATTCAGAGGGACAGGAAAAACATTTAGCTGATGCATATAAAGAAGCAATTAAATGAAACCAATATTTTAAAGAAAAAATAGGAGGAACGGAGAATGGCTAAATTATCAATTTCACAGTTAGAAAAGATTCAGAATAATTTTGATGCAGATGGAGGTATCCTTATGATTGTTCATGATGAAAGTCAATATGTTGGAGATGTTTATAATATTAAGATTAAGCCGAACTCATTTATTAATACTGAATATCATCTAATCAATTTATCTAAACAATGTATAGACATGATTAAACAAATTGCAGGAGATGGAGTATCGTTCAATAACACACATACTACTTTTTGGATTCAGTAAAATCATGCTTTTATGGAAACGGTTGAAACAAGTTGAAAGGTAAATGAGGTGAACTATATGGTTGAAGTAGATGAAATTGAATACTGCGAAATTTGCAAAGAGCCGTTAACGGATGAAGATCAAGCTTATGAAGGAATTTGTGATTATTGTGGAGATGGGAATGTTATTTAACTAGACACTCAGACTAAATTAAACATTACATAATACTAAACTTTTATGAAAGGATGATTGATGTTGAACTGTCCAAATGAATTCGGAATATATGATTCTATGATAGAACTAAGGTTTCCTGATCACATGTTAAAAGAAAACGGTGGGTATTATACGAATAAAGTCGGTTGTCAAGTGGACTGTTGTTTAGTTAACGAAATCAAACAACTATGGGAAAATGGAGTTGTTACAACAGGTTCATGCTGTGGTCATGGTCTTATTCAGGGAATGATAAATGTGACCGAATCAAGTGTAGATTTAATGTTTAAGCTTGGATATGAATTAATAGACGTACCGAGTGGGTGTTGGAATTATTCATTCGAGCCAAAGACTAAACATAATAATGATTCATAAAAAATAGAGTGACGAATGGTATGAAAAGGAATGCTACTTTTTAATAACATTCCAAATAGTGATGATTTTATCCAGTAATTCTTCATCTGCATGAACTAATTCTTTATGAAAATTCTTCAATTTGGTTACAGAGGATTCACTATGAAACAATGCTTTATTATTAGTACTTCCAAAAAGCAAATAATCAACACTAACATTTAAAATACTTGAAATTTTTATTAACATGTCAAAATTAGGTTCTCTGTCACCAGATTCATACCTAGATAATACTGTGTTTGACACTTCTAATTTTTGTGCAAATTCGATTTGAGAAAATCCTTGTGATTCTCTACATTTTCTTAATCTTGAATGGAATGACATATTACTTCACCTCTAAAAAATTATAACATGTAAAGGAGAATTGGTGATGAATAAACCATATACAATTATTTTTAATTTAAAAGGTAAAGCAGCAGTTGTAATTGATAAAAATGTTGCAGACGATGAAAGTAAAATGATTCAACGATTTATAGACGATGGGTATACAATTCAAGATGTTAGCGAAGAAGAATATAAGTCTATACTGAAGAATGGGAATTTTAGTCCGTTTTAATGAAAGAGACTTATTATTGAAAGGAGTATGATCTTATTATATTCAAATTAACAAAAATACTATTGTATTTGCTAGGGATTACTGTTTATATATTTCCAATATCAATTTTTATAGGAGTTATAAAGAATGATGGAATAAGCTTCTTCACTGGAACACTTACTGTAGGTATTTTAATTATTTGGAGTTTGATTATAATCTGGTGCGTTAGTAGGGTCGGTAAAGTTTTTGATGAAGTAATTCATTGGATTCTGAATTATAAAGATTAAATAACTAGATTTATTATTAAAAATACATATTAAAGGATTGATAAAGTGAAAATTGATTACATTTCAGATTTACACTTAGATTTTCATATAAAGCATAATGGGAATTATGAAAAATGGGAGAATAAAACTCAGTTATTCTTAGAAAAGTTGTCACCAGACACTAAGGGAGAAGTACTAGTTATTGCGGGTGATTTATCGCACTATAACATTCAATCGAAATGGTGTTTAGAGTACTTTTCTAAACAGTATGAGCATGTATTCTTTGTATTAGGAAATCATGATTACTACTTAGTTTCAAATGGGCAGCGTGATAAATATAAGAAGAATAGTAAAGCACGTGAGTATGAATTGCAAAGTTTAATATTCCATTTAACGAATGTAACTATGTTATATAATTTTAAGCCTTTCATTTATAAAGGTTTAAAATTTTCTGGATCAACTTCGTGGTATCCTTTGACGGAATTTAATGTTGTCAATTTCTTCAATACAGCATCAAATGATTCACGCTTAATTTATGGAATGAATATTGGAAACGAAAATTATCATGAAGGTTTAGCATATGAAAATATGGAAGAAGTAGATGTATTAATCACACACGTACCTTCTATATTGATTAATAGCCATCATAAATATGGTAACTCATCGTGCTATTTAAATGAATTAAAGCAGATAAAGGCAAAGCATAATATATTCGGTCATTGTCACGAACAAAGCGTGTACGATAAAGCAGGAATTAAATTCTACATTAATGCTTTAAGCTATCCGAATGAATGGGCGAATCACATGAATCCACTTGAGTACAGCAAGGAAGAACGTCAGAAATTTGCTTCAAAGTGGAATACGATTAAGTCATTTGAAGTTAAATAATACGTAACAGGAGTGAGTTCAATGATTAAAGTAAAACATTTACGCAAACGTGCAGAAGATCGTTTAGAGATATCTAAGTCAAGAAAAGAAGGCTACGGTTCAAATACAATACCAATGTTTAATGAAGATGGTAAATTCAATGAGCGTAACTGGAATGGTGGAGATGATATTATTCGTCAGTATACAGGTTACCTTATTCATGAAGTTGAAGATGGTAAGGAGTCAAAAGAGTTTGCTGTTAATACAAGCAAAAGTAGTGGATATGAAGGAAGATTTTTAGCTACTCACTCATATCAAGAAGATTACAATTACATACAAATTACAACTCACTGGTATGGTTACAATGGTGATGAGAGTACAAATTGGAAGTTTGATCAATTCTTAATCGTTCACTATAAAAATAGAGGTAATACTGATTTAGTAATGAAAAATGGAAAACTTATAAATATTAAACAATATACGAAGCTGTTGAACATTATTGAAGGTACAGGATTTAAGTTTGACGTTAAATAATATTGGATTTTTATTTTAATAAGGGAGGACTACTGTATGAAGATATCAAAGAAAGAATGGGAAGAACAAGTAGAGAAGAAAGAATGGTATTACCTTGTTGAAAATTACGGTAGTAAAATAACAAAAGGTATTTTAGCTAATTCATATTATTTCTTTAGACCATTAAAAGAGAATGGAGAACTAGAGAATTTCAGCAGAAATTGCAACAGCAAAAATTTATTCAAAGAGTTAGACAAAGCAGAAAAGAGAGCTAAATATCTAAATAAGATTTACTATGAATTATTTAAATATAAGCCTTTTTTAAATGAAGAATTACTTTCGAATAATATAAATAAGTTATTAGAAATTGAAAAAAGTATTACTGAAGGACTATTAGATTATCCTAATTTTGAAGGGATTGATTTCTGTGATGTGAGTGCAGGGGGTATTAATATTCGAGGTCATCATAAAGAAATTAGTGGTTATACATATGGAAATCAACCAAAAATTGAATACGATTTTTCAAACTATAAAGAGGTTGTAGGAGAGTTTATTGAAATGTGGAAAAATCAAGACACTCCAGAAAAAGTAAAAGGAGAACAGTGGTTTATTAGTCAAGGTGAAAAGTATGGTTGGGATTAATTAATACAGTCATTTTATTAAATAAGAATGGAGGAAGTGTCTAAATGTCTTTATTTCCGATTGAAGAAATAAGAACGTGCAGCAAATGTAGTAATAGATACGTACATACAAGCAATGTAGTAGAGTTTGATTTAGGTAATTCTAAATGTGAGCAATGCAACGGGTATGCGGATTATGAATTTACTACTCATACATCTACTAATAAATCAGGAACAGTACTAAGTCATAAAACGAAAGGAATATATAATAATGATTAAATGGTACATAAGGAAAGTAGTTAAAGAAATGATTCTAAAAGGTGACTTGAAATTTAAGTTAATGAAAGGTGCAAATGTTGTTGAGACACCAAATAACAAATATTTAAAGAGGTATGACACTATAAAACTACATGTCACTGACAAAGACGGGTCACCTATTGCTATTACAGAAACTAGAATGGTTGATGTTGTTTTTAATAGAAATGACATTGAATAAAAACAAAGTATTATAAAAAAATAAATAAAAGGAGATAAATTGATGAACAATGAATTAACAGTGAAAGAAGTGGATTTTCAAGGATCAACACTGATGGCGGTACAGAGCATTAATGATGAAAAGATTTACGTTGCGGTTAGTTGGGTTTGTGACGGTATAGGGTTGACAGAAAAACAAAAGGATGCACAAGTAAAGAAAATTCAAGAAGATTTAGTTTTGAAAAGTGGAGTTAAAAAGCTTCCCCTCAAATTTAAGGGGCAGGGTAGAGATATTATATGTATTGAATTAGAAGTGCTTCCACTTTGGTTGGCTAAAATTTCTATCACTCCAAAGATGCAAAGCGAGTCACCAAATGTTGTCAATAATTTAATTGAATATCAACTGAAAGCTAAAGATGTACTAGCAGATGCATTTATCAGAGGCGTTAAACAAACAGTTCCAACTACATACAAAGAAGCTCTATTAGCGCTAATTGAGAATATTGAAGAGAAAGAAAAGTTAGAAGAACAATTACAAATTCAACAGCCTAAAGTAGAATCGTTTGATACATTTATCGATGCTGACGGATATCATAACATTGAAAAGACAGGTAAACTATTGGGTAAAGGTAGAAATAAAATGTATGAATTTTTACGTGATAATAAAATTTTGAAATCAGATAATATTCCATATCAACGATTTATTGATTCAGGTTATTTTGTAGTTAAAGAAAATACCATAACTAAAGGTTCATTTGTTAAAGTACATAGTCAAACATTTGTTACGCCAAAGGGAATTACATACATTGAAAAATTAATGAAAAAGAAAAATGAGGTAGCAGTTTAGATAAAACGAGCCTATTATGAAAGGTTGGAATATGCGATGAAAAAGACAAAATTGTTCTTAATCGGTTTTACTACATTAGCATTATTATCAGGATGTGGAGATGAAGGGAAGCATTTGGTTGACGAAATTAAATATGACTTATCATTAGAATATGATGTTCCTATTTCAGAAGTAGAAGTTAAAACTATTGAATATGGATCTACCATATTTACAACCAATCAATTTGAAGTGTCTATTGCTTCTAAAGAAATCCACATGAGACTTATTGAAAAGAATGGTACTGGTAATAACTTTACAAGAGTTAACATTAAGTAAAATGAGAATATTATAAAACAGTTTGGAGGTATGTAATGAATAAATATTTAGTGGAAATAGATTTACTTATAAGTTTCATACAACGAAAAATTGATAAAGAGAATTATGTGATAGAAATTGATAATGATTTGTTTGGCTATGGTATTGGAGCTAAAGAGGCATACAGTACTGTTTTGAGTTTTTTAGAAAGAATCAAGCGTGACATTGATAAAGGAGAAAATACATAATGAGTAAATTTGTAAAAGCATGGATAAGTGTTGGGCTTATTTCAGCATTTCTTTTAGTTTCACTATTATCGTTTATAGGTGGAGTATTCCTTACTGGATATTCAATAACAACAAATCCAGAAGCATATGAGGATATTGTTTGTGAAAAATAATAAGGAGTGAAATAATGTTTGGAAAATCATTTAATTCAGTAACAATTAACGGTAAAACAATAAATGTAAAAGGTAATAATATTTCAGTAATTAATAATAAAATTTATGTTGACAGCAACATTATTAAAACAGGTGAATTATCAGGAGACGTACATATAATTGTAGATGGGAATATAAATAAATTAGAAACAGGAACTTCTGCAACAATTAAAGGTGACGTATTAGGCGATGTTAAGAGTGGGACATCAATTACATGCCAAAATATTAATGGTTCAGTTAATGCAGGAACTTCAGTAAGCTGTGGTAATGTTGGTGGAGACGTGAAAGCAGGTACAAGTATTTCAATGATGAAATAAAGGAGGACAATGTAATGAACACGTGGTTTACAAGTGATACACACTTTCATCATAAGAAAATTTTAGATTTTGAAAATCGACCTTATTCTACTGTAGATGAGATGACAGAGGATATGATCAATAAATGGAATAATCAAATCAATTATAACGATATTGTCTACCACCTAGGCGATTTCTGTCTAGGTAACTATGAACAGACAGTAAATATTCTGCAGCGTTTAAACGGTAAAATTCGATTGATTAAAGGCAACCATGATTACTCTAAAACATGGTCTAAAATTAATAAATTGCATTTAGTTGATGAGTATCATGAAGTTGGAATTGAAATTAAATACAATAAGCATTCAATGTGGTTAACTCATTATCCTATGGAAATAGGATTGCGCCCAAGAAAGTGGAGTATATCTGGACATATTCATAGTGAGCCTAACACCTATTTAAATCAACTTAATGTTGGAGTAGACAGTCCAATATTTTCACATAAACCATTTGGAGAGCTTATACATATCGATGAATTATTTAAGGTTATGGATGAACGAACACCAGAGATTGAACAGAAGTTTTTAGAAATGCGAGCAATCTAATAATAGTTATCTATTATAGTAAATGCATAAAATTTAAAAAGAATGGAGAAAACTTATAATGACAAACAAAATTGAACAGTTTTTAAGTGAAAAATTTGGAGAAGTGCGAGCAATTAAAGAAAATAAAATTATTTGGTTTGTAGCGAAAGATGTCTCACAAGTATTAAAATACACAACGACACAAAAAGTAACTGACAAAGTGGATGATGATGATATTGTTAAGATTCCAAGAAGCAACTTACCGAACTTGGGTAACTTGAATACTAAGGGTGGTAATCATGTAACTTTCATAAATGAAGGTGGGTTATATCAGGTTGTAGGTTCTATTACAAAGAAAGACGCAGAGCGTTATACGTTGTCACGAGAGTTCAAACGCTGGATTACTAATGAGGTGATTCCGACATTACGTGAGACAGGTGCTTATATCGAAAAGGATCGTGAGCAAGAGGTAGTTGATAAATATTTCTATGGGTTAAGTGATGAGTTAAAACTGCAAGTATTTAAAGAGTTGCAAAATAATAATGAAAAATTAAAAGTAAAAGCGGATAAACATGATAAGTTTTTAAATATCGACAGCACGTATAACTTTGTTGAAGTAAGCAAGATGCTATCAACTAAAGCAGATGAAGAATATGGTAATAAGTTTAAAATTAGTGGAATTGCACTGACTAAATATTTACGTGAAAAAGGCATACTAAGTAAAACTAAATCAGGAAAATCTTATACAAATTTACCGAATCAACCATATGAGGAATATTTTGATGTAGTTTCACGTAATGTAAATGATGATTTCAGTAAATCACAAACACGAGTGAAATCTTCTGGTATTGATATGATTTATGAAGAATTAGTATTAGATGGATTCCAATTGAACTAATCCGATCAAGATTTTATACATAGCAGCAGTAAGAGGGCTTTCATTGTTAGTTTTGTAAAAATGATAAATACATAAAATGAAAGAGTTTGTGGAATTGAGCAGAATTATACCTATTATTTGTAGTGGTATTGAAAATTCATTCTACAAACTCTTTCTTATAATATTTCCCTTTTATAAAATTAATTATATAAATACATATTTAATTGTTGATTTTATGTATTTATTCAATTATACTTAGGTTAAGAAATCGACATTACTAAATATTAGGAGGGGAAGTAATGATTAATCCATTTTATAAACATGAACATGTAGCTAAAATTGTTGATACTGAAGAATATGGAATAATTATATTAGGCGATCTTCCAATTGAAGGTAGGAGAAACGGCAGATGGTATGAAGTAAATTGGAGTAGGGTAGGTGCTCAAACTGAAAGTGAATCATTTATATTAGCAATAACTAAGGCTTTTGATTTAAATAGTAGACCATTAACGGTAATAAGAATAATTGAATAATATTCGTATTTTAATGAGAGAGGAGGAAATGTTTATGGTGACAGAGAATGACTTATTAGATGATGGTTTCAAGTTAATCGGAACTAAGAAAAACGGATTGAAATTATATGCTAGGAAAAACGCTCTAGGTAATGATGGTATTGTTATACACAAAGTTACTACAGATGGATTATCGTTAGGTGCAGAGTTTCTTGAAATAGAAACGATAAATATTTTGACTGATTCAGACTTAGTATAAAGGAGTTGTTTTTATGTTAAAAGTTGATCAAAAAGTAAAGGTGAATATCGGTGATTTTGCAACAAATGGTATGGGTATCGATGAGAAGATTCAAGGTGCTACAGGTGTTATTTCAGAGATTAACAGTTTTATTTTCCCATACATTGTGAAGTTAGATGATCCTAACTTGAATAAATTAATCACTGATACACCTCGTCAATTCAGTGCTTTAGAATTAGAAGTTTTATAATAAGTTGATATCACGTAAATAATACAGTGTAGTAGGAGATGGTAAATTGAAAGAAATTATGACTACTGATGGAACATTATTTTTAGTATCTAATGAAGATTTTAATTTAATAAATGATAAATATACATGTAAGATATATAAAGATGGATACGTATATTGTACTCCGATTGATAAAAGTTTGAAATTACCATACGATAATTTACATAGGATATTAATGAATCCTTCGAGAGAAAAAGGAGTTCATATTGACCATATAAATGGTGATAAACTAGATAATAGGCGTGAAAATTTACGAATCTGTAGTCATCAAGAGAATATGAGGAATAAGAAACCTCATAGAATGTACAAAAACAAACCAACAACGTCTAAATATAAAGGAGTGGTTTGGGATAAGGTTAGAAAATTATGGATTGTAAAAATAACAGATGGCGAAAAATACAGCAATAAAGGCGGTTACACAAATGAGATCGCCGCCGCTAATTGTTATAATTATTACGCTGAAAAAATGTTCGGAGAGTTCTCTCAACTGAATGATTGTCCACTTATGGATGTAGAAGAATGGGAATCTTACATATCAAGAAGAAAAACAACATCTGCTTATAGAGGAGTCAGTTTCTTTAATGGTAAGTGGTTAGCGCAGGTTTGGGATAATAATAGCAAAAGAAATGTTAACATGGGTACATATGATTGTGAAAATGAAGCTGCGATAGCTTATAACAAAGGTGCAATTGAATTAAAAGGCGAGAAAGCAAAGTTGAATATTATTAAATAATAGAACGCTTTTATGAAAGCCAAAGGAGATGTTTTTATGACAACGAATTTATTTGACGAATTAGTTAAACGAGCAGAATATCAATTAAAATGTATAAATGAAACAAGTGTCATCGAAAAGCTTGAAGACATTGACTATGTTGAGACATTCGTTAAACATACTATTCCAGATTTGCTATTAGAAATTAAATGGCTGAAAAGAAATGGAAAGTTAGATTAAAGCTTAAATAATAGATTACTTTTACGAAAGGATGAAGAGTTATGATGAAAGTTTGGCAATGTTCTAAAGTAGAATATCACACTATGGTTAGACCAGTAACAAGATGCACTTTATGCGGTTCTTCAGTGGAGGAAAAAGTATTGGAAGATAAAAGTGAAAATGGTGATTTAATTCAGGATATTAAAGATGCTATTGATTTGGATTATTGGGGTAGTTTATAAGATTTAATAATAATTTCATTTTATATAAACAAATACATAAGAGGTGTTTTTGATGGATAAAAAGATAAGTAGAATATTTAAGTACAATGTTAAAGACTCTTCAGACCAATTATTGACCTTCATAAGTGCTGCTAAATCTGAAAATTGGAGAATTGAAGATTTAATTTCTAATGTTGAATGGGTAGCTAAAGAGATGCAAAAACAATATGAAGATAATTATGAGAAGTTTATTAAAATAGAAACTGAATTGAATCATATGAATTCATTAGTTAAGTCTTCGTTAAATAACTTTTTGACTACAGAAGATGTTAATAATGAGGATAATGATGATTGGTTAAAGAGGTTTTTTACTACAAAGATTAAATGATAGTCGCAGATTATTAAAAGAAGGGAGATCAATTGCAGTTGAACAAAATATGTAAAACATGTAAAGACAACAAAAGTGTAGATCTATTTTACACAATAAATTATAAAAATAAAAAAGAAGAAAAGAAACAAATTTATAGTTCGGAATGTAAAGAGTGTCAACGAAAGAGAACTGCTGATTGGATTAGGAATAACAGAGAAAGACATCGTGAGGCTGCAAGAATAAGGGATAGTAGAGAACATTCTAAAAAGAAGAGGTTAGAATACAATAAAAAGAAATACGCCGAAGGATGGTATAAGCAATACAGAAAGGATAATATAGATAAATTTAAAGAGTGGGCAGAGAACCACAGGAATCATGAGATAACAGAATTTGAGTGGGAAGAATGTAAAAGATACTTTAGTTACTCTTGTGCATATTGTGGGATGACTGAAGAAGAACATAAAGAATTTTATAAACAAAGATTACATAAAGAACATGTTCAACACGATGGATTGAACGATGTAACTAATTGTGTACCATCTTGTAAAAGTTGCAATAGTAGAAAGAGGAAACAGAAATTACACGAATGGTATAATGTCGATAATGAATTATTTGAGAAAAATAAACTCGATAGAATATTAAAATGGATAAACTTTGATAGTCATGAAATTAAGAATTTGAAAGGTAATTGTAAATAATTGTCATTTAATCTTATTAAAACAAAGGGAGATGAGATTATGCAAGTTCAATATATGAAACCATTTTATACAAAGGTAACTGGAGATAAATTAAGAATTGTATTTGCACATCAATATTTATCAATCTTGAGAGATAGTTTAATTTATCATTTCATCCCTACAGAAGATAAAGAAATAATAATAAATCTCAACACGCAGCAACTAGAAAATCCTTCTGACACTTTTGTTTTTCAAAGTGGCAATAAGTTTGTAAGATTGTCGTTGAGACAGTTCTTTGAAATCTCTAATACATATGAGTTTATTAATCCGATAATACATAATGAAATGAAGAGACAAGGCTACAATTTAGATCTGATTATTATTGAGGTAAATACAGAGAAGTTTGATTTAGAAACACAAGGGTCAAGAAAGTGGGAGTATGGTATTCCAGATAAATTCAAACCTGAAACAAATAAATTGATTACAGAAATGATGAACTACAATAAAGAGAATTTAATTAACAAATATTTAGATGATAAGAATTTTGATGGATTAAATGATGTTTTAGGAATTCAAATTTAATACATAGGAGACAAGATGAAATGTTGCATAGTAATTATGTAGGTGTAACTCTACACGCTTTCAAAATGCGTCCAGATAAAGGATACAAACTAATTTGTGATCTTTTTGAAAGACTTGATAAATTATTACTTTCAAATATGGATGAGTGTAAAAAGGTTTATAAATTTAAATATAATAATCCTACAGATGAAGAAATATTTAAATATGGTAGAAAGCTTGGTATGGGTATGTATGGCAGTGTCTTGTTTCAGTATTACTTAGATAAGATGTAGAAATTAAATAAAAGCCGTCTATTATGAAATCAAAAGGAGTGAAATTGAATATGAAAGTTACTATTTTAAGTATGAGCCAAGCACAAAATTATGTACCACAAGGTAAATCAGCAATTGTCAGGGTATCGGATGGAGGATATGAATTAGAAAGCTTGAACTATCCATATCAGATTGTTTTATCTATGGTTTTTTATGATATTGAACCGAGAGTAGGCTTACCTTCTAATTGGAACTGGTTTAATATGAGCGATGGAAAAATGCTTATAAAATTATTTGATGAAATTGATCAGTTTGATGAGCTAGTTATACATTGTCATGCAGGTGTTAGTAGAAGTCCTGCCATTGCAATAGCATATGCATGGTACAGAAACGATTTAGAATTAATTAATGAGATAAAAGAAGGTAAATATCATCCTAATATGCAGGTGTTAAATATTATGAGTAGATTAATATTTAAAGACAAAAAAGTAGCTAGAAATAAATTGGATGAAATAAGCAGCTTCTACAATCGTAAAGTACAAGAAAATGACGTTAAAGTAATTAGTTTTTAAAAAGAAAGTTACATAAAGCAGATGTATTATCTAAAAGGTGGAATGTAGTAATGAAGTCAATAGAAGTAACGGAAGCTAAAGTGAACGTTTTTGGTAAAATGATTGATAATCTAAAAGATGAATCATTCATCAAGAGCGTTTCTGATGGCATGCCTCCTGAACCTGAGATCACTTCTGAGTTTATGGAGTCATACAATCAATATCAACAAAGAACAGACGGTAATCTGATTAAAAAGGAGAAACATTGATGCAATTACATAGAGCTTATGACGGTGGAGACTGGATTTATGGAACGGCATTTATACAAGATGAAAAAGACCACTCGATTTGGTGGTATATAGGCGATGAAGATGGGGATGGAGTAGTTATGGTTGGAAAACCAGAATCTTCAATTGGTGAAACAGATAAGAATGGGAAAGAAGTATTTCTAAATGATGTCATCAAACACAGGTTAGGTACGGGTGTGATCCAGTATGCTCATGGTGAGTATTACGTAGAATGGAGAAATGGATTGTACTATGTTAGCAGGTTGTGCATATTAAAAAATACATATGAAGTAGTAGATAATTTAACTGAAGAAAGATTATAAGGTTGAGGAGTTGATTTGTTGATAAAAATTAAACACTGGTCATTTACAATGGATTATGAAACAAATGAAATTGTTATGAAATCTGTAGTGGGTGGCGAAGAAATTCAGTTGAGAGCTTGTGAAAAAGATATTAAGAGTATGCAAAGTTGGTTTGATTTAGCTAGACATATGAAGAAAAATTCAAATTGCTGAGGAGGTAATAAAGTGGAGTTTAGTATAAAATCAGAATCTTATAATTATGAAGGATCGCTTTACGAATGTATAGCTTTTCTACAAACTAAGTATGTCCTACTTGCTGAATTTGCAGAAGAGACAGGATTACATTTCTCTATGATGAGATTAAATTTAAATAATCCAATGATTGTAGAAGACGATATTGGTAGAGAAGTTACTATAACAAGAATCAAATAAAATTCGAATAAAACGCATTAAATAAAAGAGATATATTACGAAAGAGAGAGATAAACATGAAGGTAGGATTATTTAGTTTCGTTAGAATTACATACACAAATCATCAACATTTCGGAAGAACAGGTCAAATTACTGATTATGATACTTTCGATAAAGAATACATAATGCATTTTGATAAAATATCTAAACAAGGTACTGTAGTTTGGCGTGCAGAAAGTACTAGGGTGCAGCCTGATCAGGTAAGATGTATTTCAAAATGTGAACTAGAGAAGAGTTCAGAAGAGTATAATGATGAAAAACCAGAAGAAATGATTTTTAAACAACTCAAATTGATGAAGTCGAAGGGGTGGGATGAATACGTTGAAGGAATGTTATATGTAATGGACATGTTAAACATCAAAATAAAAGAAATTAATTAAAGAATAGGAGTAATCATGAGAAAAGAAGGTAAGTTGAATATCAATTTAAATGGAACACTGTCAAATAGACGTTCTAAAAGAGAATTGGATAGATTGTTGTTTGCTATAAATGATTATATTGGATTAAGGAACAGCTAAAACAGGGAGGTAATGCTTAATGTCTAAAAGTCAACAATATCTATGTATTAAAGATTGGAAAGTAGACAGTGGAATTTATTTTGAAAAAGATAAGCATTACAAAGGTGTACCATATAATAATGGGAAGTCAGTAAAAATGTATGGAGAAGTCGGTATGGTGATTAACTTTCATCAAGGAAGTGATTATTTTAACATTAAATAATAACTAAATATTATTGCAATAAATACAAAGAAGGAGAAAAAATATGACAACCACAATTGATAGTACATACTTAACAGGTATGCCCACAGATATTCTAAATGAATTCGGGTTAAGTAAAACGTTATTAACTAGACGAGAAACAATATTCATGAAACACGTAATGAAGAATATATTCGTATATGGTAATGAAGAAGAATTAAATAAAAAATTAGAGAGGTTACAATTCAAATCAATGTTCGATTACTTTGCGTTTGCAACCAATAAATTAAGAGGTATTTACAAACTACCTAGAGAATATGAAGTGGATGATGTGGATAAAATTGTAAAGCAGAATAGAGGTAGTTTCTGCAAGAATTTGGATATATATAAAGGTACCCAACCGATTGTTGTTTTAGATTTTGATAAGACAATTACTAATCCGAAATTCCATTCATTGTATAAGTATTTGATGAATGAAAGGTATAGAGTAATTATCAATAGTGCTAACCCATCATTAGAAACAATACATAATTATTTAGACAAACATGAATTAAAACGTCCGAATTTAATTTGCGCAAATAAAGGCAAGAAAAAAAAGATCAGTAAATTAAAAGACATTGCATACAAGAATTTTGGCAAGATTATTTTCTATATAGATGATGAACAAGAATATTTAGATTACGCTTCACTGTTATTTATGCATACATATTTATATACAGGTAGTGGAAAGTTATATAGTCGTACAATTTTTGAAAAGTAAATAAATATAAAATTATATAATAGGTAAGTATTATGGAAAAGGAGAGTGGATAATTAATGAGTAAAGAGTTAGTAAGTATTATGTTAGCATTTGAGAATTGTGATGACTTCACTGTGTATAAAAATGAAATAGGTGACTTCTATTTAGGAGAATTTGAGAAAAGCTACTCTAGAATCGCATGTAATTCAATTAGTGATATTGAATCAGCTAATAAATTTTATATTGAAATACATAAAGACGCTAATACAAATGAGAATAGAAATATTAACTTTATAGATTCTGGGCTTCCGTTTGATCGAGTATTAGCATATAACGATATTGCTCAATTAGTATTAAACTTTGAAGATAATACTTCTGAGGTTTTCTATCCAAACTGGGAAGGGGAGGATGAGTATAATAATGAAGCTCAAACATCCATTGTTAGTAAGGTAAATGGATCGTTGTTTATTGTTATACATAAAACTGAAACAGTTAAAGAAATATTTAAGGATAAAATTGAAGATGATGATGATTTTCATTGGACAATGTATCGGGATTGAATAATATTTAACTTTTACGGAAAGGGGGAATGTAGTGATGTATTATAAAGATTTTGCTGAAGAATACGGTTATTGTAGCACAAGTATTAATACCAGAATAAATACGAATTATAGAATCTCTAGTATTTACAGAAAGTTCTCTAATCCTAATTTTGAAGCTTGGGGTTGGGAAACGTTACTTTGGAATGACGACAATATTGAAAAGCAATATAATGTACTATATGGATTGGAAAGTGTTGTTGAGTTACATACCAAAGTATCAAATCAAATGATTAATGAGCGACTTTAAATAATTGGAACACATTATAAAAAACATCCTTCTCATGTTGTAATTAAAATAAATACATAAAATACTTGAAATTGTAGAATCGATTATGTATAATAGCATTAATACATATAACATGAGAAGGAGTTGTAATGAATGGCTATGACTGATTATGCAACGACAACATATATAGATAATTATATAGGTTCTCACATTGAAGATTTTTTAAAATTTAAGGGTAAAAAATCAATAAATACAGAAAAAACTTATCGTTCTGCATTGAATAGGGTTTTTAAAGACATATTGTTTAAAAGTGATTATAAATATATAACAGTAAGTGATATTGAAAATGGATTAAACTCAGATGTTTTATTTGAATATTTCGATGATCTGTTTTACCTTGAAAAAGAGGATGGAAAAAGAAAATATTCAAATCAAACTATAAATAATCGTCAGTCGGCAATCAAATCTCTTATTGAACACTTAAGAGGTAGAAAAGTAATTAAATACGATTTAAATGATTTATCAGTGATAAAATCATTACCTGATACAAGTGAAGAAATAGAAATGATTCCTTTTGATTTAGCAATGGAATATGCTGATTACTTTGGAAAAGAAGATCAAGGATTAGAAAAATCATTAATAATAAACTTAGCTGCTGAAACAGGCATGAGAGCAAGTGAGTTATTGTCAGTTGAATGGTCAAATTTTATAGAGGTTGAGGATGGAGTTATTCTAAAATCCTATGGTTTTAACAAGGGTAAAGGTAATCAAGAATGGATTGATAAGATAAGTAAAGAGTTATACAATGAACTCTTACAATTAAAAACAATTGGAAATGATAAAAAATTATTTACTCTAACATATAAACAATTAGTAGGTATGATGGAAAGAGGAAATAAATTATTAAATAAAACAGGGATAGACTACAGTTTCCACTCATTTAAAAAACTAGCTGTAACAATGTGCTATCTTAATAATGGAAACTGTATAGATTCAGCAAAGAAGAAGGCTAGACATAGTAATGTTAATACAACAATGAGGTATTTAAGATTAACTAATTTAAATGTTACAGGTATTATTTCAGCAAAAATGAGTACTGATGAAGATATTTATAAAACAGTATCACACGGATTACTTTTAGAAGCATTAAGTGAAATGCGTCCAGAAATGCTTCTACTTTTAAATAATAAAATAAAAAATAAGAAAAATAATATGTAATATTTAATGAAAAATTAATTACTAGATGATAAAATATCTCTTGTAATTAAGGGAGGGAAATTAATGAAATTAGGTAAAGATAATGAACAATTAGAGATTGAAGTTAAAAGTTTAATAAATGCTTTCTCATCTAATGTAGACAAAGATGAAGTAGATTTAATTGTTGAACACCTAAATATGAAACATGGTATTGAAAGTGCTAAGATTTATTCCTTATTTAACAATGTTAATAATGTAAGTAAGTTAGAATTTGAAGAGATTGCATTATTTGGGCAGCAATTAGTCGTTAAATTAGGAATGAACCAGAGTGAATGGATGAATGAATGGTTTACTGATCGTGAACAAAAAGAAATTGGCGGATATCAATTTGTAGGATCTTCATCAACAGATATTATTGATTTCCCAATGACAATTCATAATGTAACTGACTTAGGTGACGGTTATTATAATGCAACCCTAACAAGAAAAGAATTAGCTAGATTATATAAATCAGGAAAATTAGATTACAACGCTAATGTTCAACGTGGTATGAAGAAAGTTGTTCGTTTTGGTGTAGAAATAGAGAAGCCTATTATTTATCAAAGTAAAATTACACAGATTAGAAATGAGATTTTAAAAGGTGTTTTAAGACCAACTACAATTACACTTAATGCACATCAAATGACTGCTCTAGAAGGGGTAGAACTTGTATACGATGATAAAAATCATACTCTAAAAATAAATGAAGGCACTGTTTTAGATATTGTTGATGGAATGCATAGACTATTAGGTAATTACAGTGCTTATAATAAAGACTCTAATATTAAAGGTTCTTTCCCAATAACAATTTCTAATAAATCAGATGCAGAAGTTAAGAGATATCAAGTTGATTTAGATAAACATACTCCATTATCAAGAAGTCGAGTAGAAGAATTAGACAATAAATCATACTCAAATGAAGTTGTGAATATTTTAAAAGTAGAAGGACAATTAAAGAATCGAATAACATCAGCTAGTGATGCTAAATCCTCTATAAAAGGTAGCGACTTTACAACTTATAAAATAATTAATACTCAAATAAACAATGTATTTAAATTAGATAGTATATTAGATGCAAGAAAACTTGCAAAAGCTATAAATGAATATTTAGTATATCTATTTGGTATTTATAAAAACTATATGGTAAGTGATTACAGTCTACTGTTTGACGCTGATGTATTTGAAGGACACCTACATTTAATTAAATTAATGAAGGATAATGAAATTCCATTTGAAAAAATAGAAGATATTATTGACATAAATGAATTCCATAAATCAGAATCTAAGTTAAGTAAGATAGTTAGTGGAAAAATGAAGTTAAATGTTAAAGATAGAAAAGCTTTGATAAAGATATTTACAGATATGTATAAGAAAGGCGTGAAGTGATTATGTATAACGAGGAATACAAGAAATCATTTCTTGAAACATTAAATTTATCAGATTCATCTAAGAAAACATATTACTCAATCTTTAATCGTACTGAATCATTTGAAAGAAAACATGAAACAGATTTATACGATATGGATAACTCCATGTTAGATTTATTATTTAGACAAGCAAAAAGACAGACAAAGAGATCTGCAATTATATTTATTAATACTATAAAAAATTATATAACATGGGCTATCGATAATGGTCATAGCGCTTCTCCAACACATCCAATTGTTGATGTAATTAATGATGAGTATGTTTCTACTTATGTTTGGAATGCAGGTAAACATTATTACACAAGAGAAGAACTTCTTAATAAAATTGAATTACTAGATAATAATAGGGATAAGGCTATTGTGCTTTTATTGTTTGAAGGAATAGTAGGATCATCTTTTTCTGAAATAAGAAATTTAAGAATTGATGACATTACTACAAAAGATGATAAATATTTTTTAAATGTACTTTCAGATGAAATAAACTTAGATAGTAGACAAATTGAAGTATCTAAAGACCTTTATGATTTATTAATTAAAACTTATAATACTACAGAAATTAAAAGTCCAAGTGGAAAAATGGCTCGATTAGTTGATGGCGAATATGTATTTAGAAAGAATAGATTGGGAAAAGACAATGATATTCGTATTACAGCATCCATGATTAGTACAATAATTATGCAGAGAATAAAAGATACATTTGAGGACAGTAACGTAACTGCAACAACTATTGAGATTTCTGGAATGATGTATTATGCAAATGAATGGATGAATAAAAAAGGCGAACGTGTTTTTGATTTAAACATTGTAGAAGAGTTAGTTAAAAAATACAATTTGAGTACTATAATATCTAATAATAAAGAATATCCTCAACTTCAACGAATCAGAGAAACAATGGATTTTGATTTCATGCAAGATGAATATGGGCATTTTGAGGTTAAGATATAAAGAATAGAAAGACTGAATGAAATTATCATTCAGCTCTCTTATACATATAAATATATAAATATATTAATGATATTCGATGCTTTTTAAGAGGATATAAATTATGAGAAAGAAAATAACTATTTAAATGTTCTTAAAAAATATCGAACAAAAATACGAACAAATGTTTTCATTTTTAGATTGACATTATTTTAGACAATTGGTAAAATTGTATTAATAAAGTAACTATTTATACTATGTATAAGCCAAAAGGGGGAGTATATGATTATGACAATAGTAGCAAAGATTCAATCTGATGTAGTAATTCAGAACAATAGCCCAGAAGAGTTATTAGCGCTTTATGATGGTTTAATACCTACTAATGGATTAAGCGTAACAAATGTAAAAGGGAATAAGTTAATCTCTGACTGTACAGATTTTCATTTTGTTGAAATCGCAGAAATAACTGAAGATGGAGATGTAATTAGTATTCTTAAACGGACACCAGAAGTAAAATACTATCTATCTAATAATAAGTTGTTTGACATGACAGATATGATAAGAATTGATGGAAAAGGAGATTATACTTTAATATTGATGCATAGTAATATTTTTTTGTATAATACAGAAGATTTAACTACAATTGAAACTGATGGTGCATCTAACATAGATGAGATAAAAAAATACTTAAATGTTAACTATCCAAGTTATGAGGTGCTAAGGAAAATCAAGGGGTGAGACTTATTATGTTGTCTTTGTGAAAAACTGATGTGGTAATGGTACAGAGCGCCAATATCACATCAATAAATATATAATTAAAATAAATACATAAAGGTGGTTTTAAAATGTTGTGTACATCTGTTAAAAATAATCTCTTCGTTATCTCCAATATTTGTGGAGAGGGATACAAAATTAGAGATGAAAGTGGTTATGTTTATGAAAAAACATACAATTCAATAAAGGCTGCAAACGATTGGATATTATACATAAATGATTTATTAAGTAATTCGAAGTTAGATCAAAATACATATATTGAGTGTTAATGGATTTAAATTTTAAATAAGGAAGGTGAGTAATCATATGTTAAAAATTTATACAGACAGTAGTTACAAAGACGGTGTATCAACTCATCACTATTTTGTAATGAAAGGAAATAATAAAATCAAGCGAAGAACTTTTATAGGTTTTGATTCTTCCTCTACAAAAGCAGAAGCAACTACAATTATTAAAGCGTTACAAATGGTTTTAAAGAAAGATTGGGAAGGGGTGACGATCTATACAGATTCATTAGTTACAGTATTTGGAGTAAAACATGGAAAGTTTAGTAATGAGGATTATCGATACATAGCACATTTACTCAAGGTGACAAAATCAAATATTATGTGGAAGAACAGAAAGCATTATAGAATTAAAATTGCTGATACAGAATGTCGAAAGATGATGCAAACAAAACTTAGAAGAGTAGTAATCTAAAAATACATATACATAAAGGTGAGATTAAAATGAATAAAGATATTGTAAATTTACGAAATACATTTGATTATATTATCGATGACTATGATAATGGATCAATGTTTAAAAATGATGACAGTATGAAGACTTGGATTGCTAAATGTGAATGGTTTGTTAAACAGATGGTTGACATTAAAGTAGGGGCAGGATTCAAGTATTTTGAGCTACAAAGGGAATACAATCCACTCCAAGAAAATAACAAAGTTGGAGAGGGTGAAGAATCTGAATAAATATCACGATATTAATGTGATTGGTTGTTGTGCGAATAAGGATTGTTCTAATGAGTTAACCAGAAAAGATGAATACCTTATTGATGATTCAAATTTATACTGTGATTCAATTTGTTATACAAAATACATGCTGAGTGTTGGAGCAGTAAAAGAAGTTAGATATTAAATAAATACATAATAACATAATATATAGATTTTATTAAAAATTAATTATACATAAAAGAGGATACAAATATGGAATTCAATAAATTTAACGGAAAGAAGATTCTTAAAGCAAGTAATGAAATTGAGCTTTATGAAAACATTGTAGAATGCAATAAAAATGGATGGCAAGTAGGTAGTAATATGCGATACATATCTAACGATTACCGTCCATTTCAGATATTAATGAAGTACGTAGGATTTTAACAATACATGCCATACACATACACTGGAAGGGGTTATTTGTATGAAATTAAAGCTAGGCGATATCTGGGTAAGCGAATCGCATCCCCAAGAGAGTTTTGAAATTTATGGAGGATCTGTTGATACTTGTACCGATATGGAAGTTAAATATGATAAAAGCTTTGAAGAGCAATACGAGTGTAATAAGATTTTCTTTTGGCGAAAACATGACATTGATAAGTTTAACAAATACATAGAACATAAATTGGGAAATAAAGTTAATAGTACATATCCATATGCTTGGTGCGGAGAGTGTAAAAAGTATACATTAACTAAGAAGATTAAAGATTTTAATATGAAACTATCTAATGAAAGAGTAGTATTTGAAGATGTTTATATAGGCTAGATTTTTAGAATGAAAAATTTTTAACAAAGGAGTAATCGAGATGAGTAATATCAATAAGCTTAAACCGTGTCCGTTTTGCGGTGGACAAGCTCAACTTGTTGTTAGCGATGACGAAGGAAATCTGCGTGACGAGGAATATGAGAAAGATCCGTGGTCAGGTTTATCATTTAAAATACGGCATGTTCACGAAGAAAATGAAGGCTGTCCAATTGCCACTTATGATGTAGATGACGCAACAATTGGAGTATATCTTTATGAAAGTAGGGATGAAGCTATACAGGCTTGGAATATACACAAAGGAATTTAATAAAACCACTCTATTATTAAAAAAGGAGATGAGTAATTATGATGAGAGAAAAAACAATAAGAAGTACATTTATTAAAGATGATTTAATAATTACATACTCAAAGCCATCAATCCAACCATTTAGAGAGGGAAGATTAGTAAATAAAGATAATGAAATAATGTATTTTTATTACAACATAGATATTCTATATAAAGGGAATCTAGTAATGCATAGTCACACTCACGATTTCCCTAAAATTAATTCATTGGCTAATACAATTGATTATTTATTATCAGATAAAGGATTCATGTTAGAGAATGAAAGAGGTGTAGAATTTGGATTCCATGCTAAGGATTATTATAAAAGAGTTAAACATGAAGATCATTTCGAGATGGAGTATGGGTATGTATTTGAAGTAGAAAGATGTATAGTCAAACAACATTTTGAAACAGAATATCAAACATTTGATTACTACTATATGACTATCTCTGAACCAAAGATGATAATGAATAGATGGAGAGATAAATCAGAGAATGTAAAAACTTCTATTAAAATATGTATGACTAAGAATGATTTATTAAAATTGAAAAAAGTTGCAGAGTCATTTATGGAAGCAAGCATAGAAGGTTATAATTCTTATGATTTACCAAGATATCTTGAATGGTTAGAAGAACATCCAGAGTACAAAGAAGATTGAATAATAGTGGAATTTTATATAAATAAATACATAAAACTATTGATTATTTAAACTTAATATAGTAAGGTATACATATTCTAGTAGAAATATAGGAATGTAAATCCATTCTCAATCAGTAGTAAAGTTGTTATGTAGCAAATTGTCGGTGATTAACTAAATAAATACATAATAATGAATGGAGATGGGTGGAATGATTGAAGAAATAAAGCAGCTAAGTGAAGATTCTAGAATACAGGACAAGCTTCGAGAAGCATGGATCAAGCAAATGGAAATCGGATATCAAGAAATGGCTAAAATTAATCTAGATATAGTTAATGAGTGGTACAGTGTTGAAAATGAGGCTGAATCAATTAATGAAGGTATTTGGAAAGGGGAATAGTGATATGATTGTAGAAGTAACTTTTAATTTAATAAGTGGACAAGATAAGGGAGTAATCTATTATTTTAATACTGACATTAAGAATTTAAAAAGAGGTGATGTAATCTTAGTAGATAGTCAAGGTAAACACCAGCTCGCTAATTTTGTAGAATACAGTAATAATAAAAAATATAAACCCACAAAAAGTGTTGTTCGTCGAGCAACACTTGAAGAAAGAAAAGAATATTGGAAAATTGTTGAAGAATATATATTAAAACATCCACTTAATCTTTCAGAAGATGCTTACAAATATTACTGCGAGACTTTTTTAAATAACGAAAACACTTCATTAGAAGTGGCTAAAAAGAAGTTAACTCGTAACATTATTTTATCAAGGAATTTTGGTCAAGGAAGACCAAAAGTATTCAATAGAAGACATGTATTTAATTACGGGTCGATGGAGATACGTGTGATAGGTAATAAAATTGTACATATAAAAAAGAATGATCTCGCTAAGAAATTCACTAAAAACAAAAGAAAATACCATTATTTAAATGATTATTTTGATTTGGTAGGTAAATAAATATGAAAAACTACCATAGAACAAAAATGAAACTTAGAGGCAAGAGACGTAAATTTAAAAATAAAAAAACATTAATACCAAAAGGACTATATTGTTATGAGTGGGTAGGAGAAGGCGGTGACATTAAATACTGTCCATTCTGGAGAGTTGATAAAGCTAACCATTATCAAAGTAACGGAGTATGTTTAGCATTCAATAAGAGAGATGATGAATCATACGGAGGACTACTATGGGACAAGGTTAAAGAATGTGATATAAATGATGACGTTTAATAATAGGATGTTTTTATTTAAAAAAATACATAAAAAGGATGATGAAAATTGAGTATTGAAGTATCTCGAATCGAATTATTAGAAGGTTTAAAAAAGATTGGACAGGTAATGAATAATAAAGCTAGTAATCCAATTTACGATAATGTAAATATGAGTATCGATTCAAGTAGTTTGAAATTGACAGGTGGAGATGGTGATAAATTCTTAATTACTACAGTAAAAGATGAAAACATTGAAATTAAATCAAATAATTCACTGTTAATCAATTTTAAGCAACTGTTTAATTTCATCAACAAATCTAAAGCTAATATGGTTAATATTGAAAAATTGGATGAAAACAAAGTAAACGTAAAAGCAGGTAATGTTAATTATACTTTACATGAGTGTCATGACAATTATCCAATAATGCCTGAAATCATTGGAACTCAGTTTAAGATCAATAAAGATGAGTATACAACAGGAATTAAAAATACATCGTTCGCAGTAGCTAAATCAGATTCACGTCCAATCCTAAAAGGCGTAAATATTGAAGTAAGTAAGAATTTAGTTAAATTTGTAGCAACTAATTCGCATCGTTTAGGATTATATAATTTCAATGTTGAAGTGGATGGTGATATCCGCAAAGCCATTGATGGTAAAAGTCTTAAAAAGTCATTAAAAATGATGGATAAGAATACAAAAGAAATTAACTTCAACATTGATGAAAATTACAGTAAACTATCATTTGATGACAGTGAATTAATTGTTAAGAATATTGAAGGTAATTATCCAGATACAACACGCTTAATTCCCGAAGACTTTAATACATATATTGAATTAGATTCAAAACAAACATTAGAAAGTTTATCCCAGTTAGAATACATAAGTAAAGAAGATAGAAATAGTGTTGTTCGTTTAAGTGGCAATGACAAAGGTATTAAATTATCTGCGAGCAATATAGAATTAGGAAATATGAGTGCCGATTTAAAAGGCGAGTTTAATGGAGAAAACATTGAGATTTCATTTAATAACGCATATCTCAAAGAGGCAATTAAAGCGTTGAATAGTAACAGTATTAAACTTTCAATTAATGGAGCAATGAGACCATTTGTAATAACTGAAGAAAGCAACAAGGCACTACAATTAGTACTACCAGTACGTACATTTTAAGAGAGGTAATGCAATGGATAAATTGACAAATGAAGAATTAGTAGAATTGTTTAACAATGGATCTAACGATGCTGGGAACGAATTGTTTAACAGGAATAAAGGATTAGTATATGACGTTATTTTAAAATTTAACAACAAATGCAGGTTGAGTAAAGAAGATATTGAAAGTGCAGCGTATTATGGATTTTCAAATGCTATCAAATTATTTGATATATCAAAAGGAATTAAATTTACTACATATTGCTATAACTCTATGAAAAATGAAATTTGTAGATGTTTGCAGCATTATCAGTATAAGAAAAATGATGATACAAATTTAACTATTTCATCTTTAGACATAGAAGTGTCAGGTGATAATAAAAATTCTTTATTAATAGAAATATTAGATGTGTCAGATAAAGATGTTTTACATAAGAAAGACTTTACATACTTACATAATGCAGTTGAATATGCGAAATCTTGGATACATGAAAAGTATCATCCTTACTTACTACCTTTAATGTTCAGAGAAACAACTACAAATGAAGTAGCGCCATTCATTGGAGTCAGTCCAAGAACAGTACATTATACAACAACAATGTTTAGAGAACATGTACGTGAGTTTATTTACCATTACTCAAGTGGTGAGATCGTTTCTTAAATTTAAATAAAAAATAAGTATTATCGAAAGGAAACTGATAATGAATAAATTAGAAATAATTAAGAAGCAATGGAATAAATATGAGACAGAATTTGGTGAAAGTGATTATATGGACATCGATACCCATACGAGCATGGCATTTAATGTTCCGAAATTATTAAACAAATTAGGTAAAATACATAAAGATTTAGTTCAGATGAAGAAGGTTGGAAATTGCACATATGTAGATATCGATTATATGTTAAATGCAATTGAAAATGATAAATATTAATTAAGAGGTGACACTCATGAGCTTAGATGGTTTTAAGTCCCATGTATTGAGAGAAATCGATACTCTTTATAAACAGTCAGAGAAGAGTAATTTTGTTGCTAAATCATCAGAAGAGTTCAATAGGTTTGTATTTTTAAATGAAATTCTTGATGAATTAGAATTGTATGAGAAGAACGAAGTTAAATAATAATTCACTTTTATGAAAGAAAGGAGAGATAAGAATTAAGAAGTGCTATACATGTGGTGAAACTAAAGATTTAAACTACTATTATTCTCAAAAATACAAGAGGAAAGACGGGAATGTGACTATTTCTTATCATAGAGAATGTAAAGACTGTGCTAAGAAAAGGACTGCTGCATGGGTAAAGAATAATCCAGAAAAAAGAAAAGAATATATAAAAAGAGACAATGCAAAAGAGAATAGTAAATTGAGAAGGAAAAAGAAGAATACTGAGTATTTAAATGATGGTACATTTAAAAAATGGCAAATGAATAATAAGGATAAACTTACCAGTTATCGATTAAAAAGACAACAACATAAGACTCACACAATTACTAACGAGGAATGGAAAGTATGCAAAGAGTTCTTTAATAACAAGTGTGCTTATTGTGGATTACATATTGACAATCACTTCAATAGATATGGGGGAGAACTTAAATGGTCTGATTTCCATAAAGAACATGTTGATCATAATGGAAGTAACGGAATAGAAAATTGTGTTCCATCTTGTAAAATGTGCAACAGTAATAAATGGACATATAAATTAGAGGAATGGTATAACGATGGAAATGAAATATATGATAAATCAAGACAGGACAAGATATATAAATGGTTAAATAATTTTAATACAGAAAATACATAAATAAAAAATAATAAAATACACGTATTATCAAAAATATAAAAAATGAGGAGATATCTTAATGAATGATTTTTATTACAATCTGCCAAAGTTAAAAGCAAGAGTTAAAGAATTAGAAGACAAAGAAGCAAGATTGAACGAAATTAAATCTAAGTTAACAATTGGTACGATTATTTTTGACTTAGATGCCAGAAAGGAAGCTAAAGTTACAAAATTAAAAAAATGGAAGTAATGACTTTGAAGCAGATTATCTAGATGGTACATATGGTAGAGGGTATCATTATTTAGTGTCAAATTGGAAATTTGTAAATTAAAAGATAATGACTCGTAATAATAAAAAGTAAAAAGGAGATATGTGAAATGGCAGAACAAGCATTTGAAGGTACTGTTTTAGAGGGAAAAGAAAGACGTTATACAATAATTAATGAGCGTGATGTTGAAAAATATTTAAGTATCAGTGAACGACAGGATTTAGCGATTGTATTGGATAGAATTTTAGGAAATATTGAGGATGGTCGTGAAAAAGATGGTAAGAAGCCTTATAACTCTTATATAGTAATTAATACAGATGAACCTTATATTAATGAAATTATTAATGTTATGAAGAGACATGGACATTTTGATTAGGAGGTGTAAATTTGAATACAGAGTATCTAAAAGAGCAACTGGACAATATTATGATTTTTCGTAATACATATAAAACATCAAGTACAGAAGATAAGTATTTACATAATGAATTATCAAAAGTAGTAAGGGTAGTTAAGGATAAAATTTGGAATGAAGAACACGATAGTCGGAATAGACATAGATTAAAAACTAAGATTATTGATGGGGTAGAAATTGTAATACCTGAATTTATGAATGGTCTTGGTGAGGAGTACCAATATAAATTAATAGATAGTGATCTATATGTAATCCCAACTAATTATAAAGAAGATAAAGATGGATCATTTCATCAATGGGCATATGCGTACATAAAAGAAAATGAGAATAAACATACCAGACTTACAGTAAGTGTATTAGGTAACGATAAGTATGGAGATAGAATTTTTACTGAAGCTGAGTTTCATAAGAAAGTAGAAAGTGATTTTAGATATTCAAGTAAGAACTATGGTAAGAATGATAGATTCCCAGAGAAGTTTAGAAAACAAGTCGAAATAATTATTGCTGAATACAATAAGTTGGATGGGGTTAATAATTTTAATCCTCTTAATTAAATAAAATACATAAAAAGGAATGGTGTATGGTGCAATTTACTTTAACTAAAGATCAATACAATGAAATTAAAAAAGATATTTTAAATAGTCAATTCGATTTTACATTTGAGAAGAATAAACTGAAAGCATATTTAGGAGAAGACTTATACAGCTCACTAAAGAAATCAAAAGCTATCATTGCAGGAGGTATGATTTCAAGCTTATTTACTAATAAAGAAATTAATGATGTAGATGTATATTTCCGTGATTATAATTCACTTTATTTATTTGCTGAACAAACTTTATCAGGGAGTCATGTAGTCTCACACACAAATAAAGCTACACAATTTATTAAGAAATACTTAGATAATCAAATTTTAGTACAGATCATTCATTATCGCACATATGGAAAAGTTGAAGATATTTTTGATACATATGATTTTACAGTTTGTATGGGTGCTTATGATTTTGAAATTGAAGAATTCATTCTACATCCAGAGTTCTTAAAGCATAATTCACAACGTATTTTACGATTTAATTCAAACACTAGCTATCCATTAATTTCAGCTATTCGTACACAAAAGTATGAAGATAAAGGCTATAAAATCACAAAGGCAGAATATTTCCGTATTCTAATGACTTGTATGACATTGGATATTAAATCTTATGATGAGCTAAAAGAACAACTAGGTGGTATGTATGGTGAATCTTATGATCGACTATTCGATGATGTAAAGGATGAAAAGTTTGATTTACAAGTAGCTATTGATCGTATTGCAAACTTCTCTAAATCAGAATCCTACTTCAAAGAGTACCGACCTATCGATTATGATATTGATGACATTTTAGATGATTTAGATAAGGGTGAAAGATTCGTTGTTAAATTAAAGGATGGTAATGAATACAGAGTTATTAATGGTGAAGTAATTGGAGAATATTCATCAGAAAAGGAAGCAACTGAAGTTGATGTTCAAGAGTTTTATAAAGATAAGAAATTCTATAAGTTTGTTCAAAAATCAGGAGAATCATTACAGAGTTTCTTCCGTTCCACATTTAAATATGTAATTGGAGAAGAAGTGACTGCTGAAAAAGAATATCCTAATAATTCATACGGTGCTCACGGCAAATTATTCTTCAATCATAAATACGAATTAAAGAGTTCAACATATTTTAGTAATACTGATAAGGTATTAATTGAAGTTGAAATTGATGGAGCAAATGTGATTGAAGATAGCTCGAATGAAATCACTGCTACTAAATGTAAGGTTGTTAGAGAAGTACCAGATGCAGAATGGAAAGAGTGGCTTGGAATTAAGGATGAGCCTAGCGTGGAAGTAGTAGATGTAGAAGATTTTCCTTACTAATTAGATAATATTTCAGTTTTATTAAAAGAGGAGAGTGATATAGCTTGAATGACTATGTAATCAATATCTTATCAGTTAGTACATACATATCAACAGTATTAATTATAGTTTTAGGATGTCTAGTAGTAATTAGTTTACTTTTATATCCTATTTGGTACGTATTTAACTTCTGGTTATATAAACGTATTAAAGGTGTATCTTATTTTGTTCAGTTCATCAGATATAAGAAACAATTTATCAAGTGGTATAAAGATACACGACCAGATGTTTATAAACCTAAATTGAAAGAGGGAGAATAATATTATGAATAAGTTAAACAAAAAGGAAGTTGTCAATGCGTTAAATAGTCTAGAGGTTATTGAAGCTAGTGGAGGAGATTGTGCATACGTACTAGTTGAAAATAGTAAAGAAAATCATGAAATACTAAATGAAGTAGGTATTTCAAGTGATACGATCAATCAATATGGTGATGAAGAAACATTCTGCATCTTGTCCTTAGGTTTTAGTGAGGGATTAATTGATTTATATGATGGAAGAAAATGTATTTGTTTTGATAATGAAATTAAATTAAAAATCGATACTGGTAAAGAAATAGTTCTATATAAAACAGATGATAGTGTTAACATTTCAATCCATGAATACAGTGGTGATGTGTACATTAAAGAACTGTCTAAAGAACAGATTAGCGATATTGTTAATTGATAAAGTCCGTATAATTGTGTAAAAGTAAAAAGGCCATATAACAGTCCTTTTACGGTACAATGTTTTTAACGACAAAAACATACCCAGGAGGACTTTTACATGACCCAAGTACATTTTACACTGAAAAGCGAAGAGATTCAAAGCATTATTGAATATTCTGTAAAGGATGACGTTTCTAAAAATATTTTAACAACGGTATTTAATCAACTAATGGAAAATCAACGAACAGAATATATTCAAGCAAAAGAATATGAACGAACAGAAAACCGACAAAGTCAACGAAATGGCTATTATGAGCGCAGCTTTACGACACGTGTAGGCACGCTAGAATTAAAAGTACCCAGAACACGTGATGGCCATTTTTCACCCACAGTGTTTGAACGTTATCAACGAAACGAAAAAGCCCTCATGGCTTCAATGTTGGAAATGTATGTATCAGGCGTTTCAACTCGTAAAGTATCAAAAATTGTGGAAGAACTTTGTGGTAAATCCGTCTCTAAGTCCTTCGTTTCTAGCTTAACAGAACAGCTAGAACCTATGGTTAACGAGTGGCAGAATCGTTTATTATCAGAAAAAAATTATCCTTACTTAATGACCGATGTACTCTATATAAAAGTACGAGAAGAAAATCGAGTACTCTCAAAAAGCTGTCATATAGCGATTGGAATAACCAAAGATGGCGACCGTGAAATTATCGGCTTCATGATTCAAAGTGGCGAAAGCGAAGAGACCTGGACAACATTTTTTGAATACCTAAAAGAACGCGGTTTACAAGGTACGGAACTCGTTATTTCTGATGCGCACAAAGGATTAGTCTCTGCCATTAGAAAATCCTTCACCAACGTAAGTTGGCAAAGATGCCAAGTTCACTTCCTAAGAAATATCTTTACCACCATTCCTAAAAAAATTCAAAATCTTTCAGAGAAGCTGTTAAAGGAATTTTTAAGTTCACAGATATTAACTTAGCGCGTGAGGCTAAAAATCGATTGATTCATGATTATATCGATCAACCAAAATATTCAAAAGCTTGCGCATCATTGGATGATGGATTCGAAGACGCCTTTCAATATACCGTACAAGGAAATTCCCACAATCGACTAAAGAGTACCAATCTAATTGAACGACTGAATCAAGAAGTACGCAGAAGAGAAAAGATTATTCGCATCTTCCCCAATCAAACATCAGCCAATCGCTTAATTGGAGCCGTTCTTATGGACCTACATGATGAATGGATTTATTCTTCAAGAAAATACATCAATTTTGATAAGTAGAAATGGTAAAAACATTGTATAGCATTTTACACAGGAGTCTGGACTTGACTTGTTAATTTCTTATCTTAAATAATAATCACATTTTATAAAAAATTGGAGGAAGATAGATGCATAAATTTTATGAGGATTTAAAAGAACTGATCCTTAATCAAGATGAGTTGAATAAAAAGACTTTGATTCCTTACTATGAAACGTTATTTCAACTCAGTAATTATCAAGAAATGAAAGAGCTATTAGATACTTATCAGAAAAAAGAGTATACGATTGACTATAATGATGCTGAAGAGAATGATTGGCATTCTAATGGTTGGTTAGAAATTTACAGTCACAATGATTCTACCTCATTTACGATTGAATTAGATATTGGTGAAATGAAAGGTCATTATTGTCAATGCAATCCTGATGACGAAGGTTACAACTCTAATAAAGGTTGCTGTGGGATTCTTTGCGATGCACATTTACCTAAAGTATCTATTATTAAAGAAGTTAAAGTGATTAATCATGAGTTTCAGGGATATGAATGTGATCTATGGGAATTAGAAGAAAAATGGCTTACTGATTATGAAAAAGAAATACTACATAAGAAGAAATTAGAAAAGGTTAGTAATTTAGAAGCTCAAATCGAGCAGTTACAAAAAGAATTAGCTGCTGTAAAATCTGATATTAAAAATTAATTAAATAAATACATAAAAATGCTTGAAATAAAAAATGGTGATGTTATAATAAGAGTATAGTTAAGAAAGGGAGTGAGGACTATGGTCAGTAGATTAACTTATGAAGAAGAACAGGGAATTTTAAACGGATTGGATTACATAAATGATCAGACAGAATTTAATCGTGAAAATGCTGTTTGGTGTAGTAAGATAATCAAAAAGCTGCTACTAGAATTACATTTTATGAGAAATGATATTATAAATAAAGAAAATACATAGAAAGTAAGGTGATATAATGATTGAACCTCCATTAGAATCCAATCAAGTACAGTTAACATCACAGCATAGAATCAGCTTTGATCGTTATAATAAAACACTTAGCTTTAAGTATCAAAAGCGTGGTGGAAAAGGAAAAAATGCTCCTTTAATCGAGGAGTACGCATACGGTAATGAGAAACACTTCGGAAACTTTAAGACATTGACACATCGTTTATTAGAAGAAGAATTTAGAGAAGGCTTAACTACCGAGGATATATCGAGTGTTGATAAATTTATTGCAGCGTTAGACAAGGCATCTGACCATATCAATAAAGTTGCTAATGAAATGTATGAATACATAAACGATAAAGTTATTATTGATTTAGGTGAATCTACAAGTGGTCGAGGACGCAAGAAGGTAAAAGGTATTGAGGTTTTAGAAGATGAAGTTAATGACGGTGATGCTGATTGACGAAGCGTTATGTTGGAATTGACCCATCTTCAATGACAGGATTCTTCATACAAGACGAATTAGGTAAGATTATAGTTGAAACTGATTTATTCTATACATATAAAAAAGACCCTGAAAGAATGATTTACATTGCCGAGGAAATAATTAAAAAGCTAAACATAAATACTGATATTATTTGTATCGAAAATTTTAGTTATAACTCATTAGGACAAGGAATTGATTATCAGTACGGTGTAGGCTGGATTATAAGAGAACATCTTCATAAGGCAGGATTCTCTTATTACGATGTAGCTCCAAAAACATTAAAGAAGTTTGCAACTGGAAATGGAAACTCTTCTAAAAAGACAATGGTAGCACCAATAGAAAGACGATGGGGATTTAAACATCCAAGCGATAATGTTACTGATGCATTTATATTGTCAGAGATTGCTAAAGCCATTGATCAAGGTAATGAATATGTTGGATTAAGAGAGTATGAGAAACAAGTAGTGAAAATAGTTAAAAATAGTATTTTGAACAAAGAGCAATGGAAAGAAGTTAAACCTCCTCCTTGGATGAATAAAAGGAGTAAGTATTACTTTAAACGTGAAGGTTTAGAAGAAAAGGATTGTCTTATTGAAGATAAGTAAGATATGATACATAAACTAGTTAAACTATCGAACCATGAACGATGTAAATAATTAAAATTTATCTATTGTTAGGTAATATATAAAATAACACATGTTCTCAAATTTAAAATGTTCTCAATAAATTCCTAATATTATTTAAACTTTAGTTAGGTATATTGTGATTGGTTCGATAATTAAAAAAAGAAAATACATAATTGAAATGGAGAGATTTATTAATATGGCTAAAACAACTCATGGTTTACCAGAAACAAAAGGGTTCTTCCGATTACGAGGACTAGCAACAGGATTAAAAAAGGAAGACGCACTTAAACCACAGACATTCCCATCTGGAGCTGAAAAGAATACAGCAAAATTTGGTGTAAAGGTAGACCAAGAATCAATCATCTTTGTTAATGTAGAAGGTTTTAAAAGTAAGAATGCTTATTTGTTCAAACAGTCAGAAGTTAAAGGAGAGAAGTCACAACAAAAAGTTGTACCTTGGGATGATCGATATAACTACGAAGAAGAAGGATTTAAAGTTATCGGTACTCGTTTAGGATTAGAAAAAGATGATAAAGGTAAGAACATCATTTCTACATTTGCACAATATGATGCAGCAGAAGAAGTAATTGGCGGTTTAAGCGATGACACCTCTATTTATGTGCAAGGTCAAATCGAATACTCTTCATTTAAAAATCGTGAAGGTGATGCAATTCGTAATAAAAAACTGCTTGCTGATGCAGTGTTCTTAAATTCTAAAGATATTGACTTTGAAGAGGAAGGTTTTGAATCATTATCAGATTTCAAACAGACCATTGTGTTTATTGGAATTGAAAAAGCAGAAAATGTAGATAAGTTCCTAGTTGAAGCAAAGATTATTACTCAAAATTCAATCGAGAATGCTGAGTTTGTAATTTATGAGAAATCTTTAGCAAATATGATTAAAAAGAATCTAAAGCCATACACAGCTATTGCCGTTAGTGGAAAGATCATTAATAAGGCTGACGTAGAAGAAGTAAAAGAAACTGATTCTTGGGGAAAAACAAACTCATTTGACAGAGCTAATACATCGTATACTCGCGAATATGTAATCGAAGGTGCTAACCCAGAAACAATTGATGTTGAAACTTATACTCAATCAATTGTAGATGAAGCATTAGAGAAATTGAATGCTGAAGGTCAACAAAAATCAACTGATACTTGGGGTAAAGGCAAAAAAGAGGAAGTTGAGATTGAGGAAGACTTATTACCTTGGTAACAGACATTACGGAAGATATAAAAAATATTACTTTATACATAATGGATGAATTAAATATTGATAGAATGCCAACAATTGAAGAAATAAGGAACTCAAATTATCGTGAATTGGAAAGAATGATATATTCTAATGGTGGTATGACTTTGTGGGCGAAAAAATTAAATTTGCCCACAAAGAAAAAGATATATATAGATACCAGTTTGACAAAAGAAGAAGAGATAATCAGAGGCATTAAACAGGTTCAGGAAATATTAAAGATAAACTGTATGCCAACATATAGTCAAATTAGAACAACTTTAGAGAACGGTTGCAGCATAACAGGATTAATCTCTAAAGGTAACGGCTATAGATACTACGCTAACTTATTAAACTTAGATTTACAAACTTCTGAAACCAATTTTGGAATAGATTATGAATTTAAAACACTAGACATGTTATTAAATAAAGGTTTTGAAGTTGAAAAAATGAGTGTTAAGCATCCATACGATTTATTAGTAAATAAAGAAACTAAAATTGATGTTAAGACATCTAATTTGCATAACACTAAAACTGGTTCGTTCTTCAAGTTTAATATTTGGAGCAAAAAGCATAATTGCGATTATTATATAGCACATTGCGTTCTTGATGAGGAAATATTTAAAACTTTAATTATTCCTTCTAAGGAACTACGATCTTATAATTTTAGTGTAGGAATGAGAAGTAAATATGACGTGTATAAAGATAAGTGGGATTTAATAAAACAGTCATAACATTTTTAATTAAAGTAAAAAATACATAATTAATAGGAGTGTAATTTATTCATGGCAAAAGCTAAACGTGGCAGTACAGTAAAAAAAGGTTTAAAATTCTTTAATTTTGGTGAAGCAGGAACTTGGAAATCTACATTTGCATTAGACTTCATGAAGATGAAAAGTGAAAACGGAAAACCGTTACGTGTATTGTATATCGATTGTGAAGCAGGTAGTGTAGATAACTATCTTGAATCACTTGAAGAGCAAGGTATTAACCTAGACAACCTTTTACTTGTATATACAACATCTTACTCAGAAGTTGAAGAGTGGGCACAAAAAGCAATGCAAGAAGAAACGCTTTACATAGAAGATGATGATGGCAATTTAGAAGAAGTGCTTGACGCAGACGGAAATCCATTCGTTGCAGATGTAATTGTAGTAGATGGTATTACTGTAATTAGTGATAATGTAAAGTTTGCAGCAATTAATGTATCCGAAAAACGTGCAAAGTTAAAAGCTAAATCTCAAGATAAAACAGCAACAGAGCAATTTGTAGCTGAATCTACAGCAGGGTTAGAGTTTAAAGATCACGATAAAATCAAAATGAAAGGTAAAAATTTATTACGTAGCCTTATTACTGGTACAGATAAATATGTAGTAGTAACTTCTCGTGAGAAAACTAAAAAGCAGATGGTTGATGTTGATGGAAAAATGCAGTTAGTTGAGGTTGGTAAAGTTCCTGATACGTGGGATGGAGTTGAATATGAATTCTTTACAGTACTACGACACTTTGAAGATGATATGGGTCAAATCAAAGCACAGGTAATGCGTAAAGACCGAACACAAGTTTATGCTCAGAATGTTGTAATTGACGATCCTTCACCTCTATTATGGCAAGAGGTAATTGATAAAAATAAAGGTAAAAAATCAAATATTGTAGGAAATAGTATGTCAGACTCTATCAAAAAAGATGAAGACTTACTGTCTGAATCAATGACAAACAAAAAAGAGAAAGTGCAAGAGGAAGAAACTACTTCGGATGTAACTGTAGATGGTTTACGTAATGAGATTGGAAAATTAATTTCTACGTTAACTCCGTTGAAAAAGAAGTCATTAGGTGCAAAAGTTAAGGCATCTGGCTTAGATATCGATTTTAATCAAATTGAAGCTATTTCAGATTTGGAGAAATTCCTAAAATTAGTTAAAGAATAATACATACAACAATAGGGGATTGAGCTTTCTCTTTCCCCTTATTTTTTAAAATGAGGTGTAGCTGCTATGAAATACAAGTGCCATTCATGTGATACAAAAAAGCTAAAAGAATTAAAATTACAAGGATTAGATAAAGATAAAGATGGAAAGTCGATTAGATTACAATCAATTGATACTGAAAAGGATTCATACTTAAAAATAAACGGAAGGTATTACCATGAGGAGTGTTTTAGAAATGAATTAATTAAGAAAGGTAAGATGAGCAAGGAGGAAATAGATAACATGATTATTGGCTGTCAATTAGAACAACGTAAAGACAAATTGTTAGCCATATCTAAAAATAGATTTTATGAATGGATAAAAGAGCATTATCAAGTTACATTGCCCAATTATTATTGTATGAGGATTGATAAGATCACACAAGGGAGAGATGAGAGGGTTTATGGTTCGATTTCCTATGATGAATTTCTAGAAATGTACTCTATGTTAGTCAATTACCTAGCAAAGCAAACATTAAATAAAAAATTCAAAAACACTTCCCAGAGAATGAATTATGAGTTAGCTATTGTTATTAGTAAATATGAGGACTATAAGAATTACAAAGAAAAGTTAGAAGAGAAAAATTATCAAGTAGTTGACATTAAGTCTAAAATTGAATCATCTAACAAGTTTAATCAAGTGGTTGAAAAAGCTAGAAAAGATGCAGAAGATTTCAGAGTGGCAGACATTCACGATGAATTGATTTAGGAGGAAACAAATGGTTGAAAAAAGAAAAGATAATGACTATGCTTCTGAAGCATTACTGGTCGGTTCATTATATAAGAATGTAGATTTATACATAGAATATGCAGATTTAATTAAATCAAAGTACGATTTTTATGATGAAGAGCTTAGATATTTGTACGATATGTTTGAACTGTTTTATATGACATTCTCTCAAGAAATGAATGAATCGAAGTTTACAATTTTTATGAATCAGGATAATGAGCGAGCAAAGAGATATAAAGATATAGGCGGTTGGCGAACAATAGAATATCAAATGAGCCTAGCTGATGATAAAGATGTCGATAAATATTTTGACACAGTGAAAAAGTACTCACTAATACGTGAATTCGCTAGAAAAAACTTCCCAACAGATAAGATGTTGCAGCATCCTAAGTTCCCTCAAATGAAAGCAGAGGACATTATTAGCACAATGCGTTATGCGGTAGATAATATCAACACTGTAATCGGTGGAGGTAAGCAAGCAACGCTGTTAGGTAGTAAATTTAAAGATAAATTAGAATCATGGAAACAGACTCCAGATATCGGACACCCACTACCTTTTCCTAAGTGGGATGAGTACTTTAGAGGGTTACGTAAAAAGAAAGTACTGGTTGATGGTATGTTATCAAATGAAGGTAAAAGTAGACGTATGGCGAAGGTTGTTAATTTTATTGGTGTATTAAAACGAATTCCTGTTTTAGTCTTAGTTAATGAGCAAGATGAAGATGAATGGTATGCCATGCAGGCATCAACAATCTGTAATAATCATGAGTTTAATTTCTTAAATTCAAATCCAGATAATAAAGAGTCACTAACTAATATCACTGAATCAGATATATTAAATGGTGTTTACGAATCAGAAGATCAATATCGCTTAATTACTGAAATTGTTGGTGAGTGGATTAAAGAAAATACAAGAGTTTACTTTTTAGAGCTAAATAAATATTCAGACGAAGATTTACAACGTGAAATAAAAAAGCATGTATTAGGGTTAGGTGTAGAAGTAATCTATTACGATACATTAAAAGGATACAAGGGCGATCAGTGGGAAACAGTAAAGCAGACAACGACAATGATAAAAAATGTTTGTGGTGAAATGAATGTTGCAGGGTACTGTACAATCCAATTAACCGACGAGACACACAATATCGACATTTTTGATTTAAACTCGAACAACATTGCAAATGCCAAGCAGCTCTATCACGTAGTTGATCACATGATTTTGGAGAAACGATTAAATCCAAACGATTATCATAAATACAGAATTACTAATGAATGGGGTACATATGAATTAGATAAAAACAAAACATACTACGGTCAAAAAATAGCAAAAAACCGAGGTACAGGTAAGGGAACTGTCTTAGTAACTGAGGTAAATCTAGATAGGAATACATGGTATGAAGTAGGGTTTCTAACCAAGGTGTTTAAACCGAAGAACGATAAATAACTTTATATGTAATTGAGGTGAATACTTTGGATGCTTTAGATCTAAAAGAAAGGATTATAGATGATGATAAAGTTAGATTAATCCTAGAAGAATTGGGAATGCATTCAATTGAATCTAATAGTAGGTATTATTCTTGTGGTATGCCTGACGGTGATAATCAAAATTCCACCGTAGTATACAAAGACAATTTAAAGGTTGATGCATATACAAGAAATATAAAAGATGCTTATGGGAACAGCGATATTATTTCATTAGTATCATACATAAATGAATCATATTTTTCAGACAGTTTAAAGTGGATATGCGATGTTTGTGGATACAATTACTATGAAAAACAGCAACCTAAGTCAAAATTAGCAGCATGGACAAGAGATATGATAAGAGTGAAGAATAGAGAAAGAGAATCTGTCGACGAACATCTTGAGCCTATAGATGAAGAAATTTTAAGTTATTACGGTTTATATGTGACTGATTTATTTAAAAATGATGGAATAGGTTATCACACACAAGAAGAATTTGAATTGGGTTATGATATTGAATCAAACATGATTACTATACCGATTCGAGATGAATTAGGGAATTTAGTAGGGGTTAAAGGAAGGTTGAATAGCGAAGTTGTTCTACCACATGAAAACAAATACATATATCTACACCCTTGCGCTAAGACTAAAATTCTTTATGGTTTAGACAAAGCGAAACATTACATATTAAAGCAAAAAGAGGTAATAGTATTGGAGGCTGAAAAAAGTGTTCAGCAGTTATGGGATAAGGGGATAAGAAATGCAGTTGCTATTGGCGGTCATAAATTATCAAAAACACAAGTAAAGAAACTAACTTTGTTAGGTGTGAGAATTGTAATAGCATATGATAAAGGAGTAGAAATAGGAAGAGATGGACTCATAGATAAGAGTTTTTATCGTGATGAATTTGATAAGTTTATGAAGAGTCAAGAATTGTATTGTATTTATGATACAGAGAACCTATTAAAAGACAAGGAAAGCCCTAGTGATAATTTTGATAATTGGAAGAAGCTTTATAAAGCAAAAAGAAAGGTGCGTGGTTGATTGTTTAAATACGAATTAATCGGAGACAATGATTACATATTTGATATTGTTGGTACTCTTTCACAAAACAGAAATGTATCAAACCTTCACGACTATCTTGATTTAGATAAATCGGTTACTCAGGATTGGAAAATATTAAAGAATATACATAATGTTAAAAATACAATTGCTAAACATATCGATAATGATTCAAATATACATATAGTTGTTGATGCAGATGCAGATGGTTACACCAGTGCATCAATATTGTATCAATACTTAAAATTACAAAATGAAGAATTAAACATTACTTATCATATACACGATAAAAAAACACATGGAATTTCTAATGTAAGCGATGATTTAGAAATAGATTTACTACTAGTACCAGATGCCTCATCAAATGAAGAAGAAGAACATAAGCGATTTTATGAAAAAGGCATAGATGTAGTAGTAATCGATCATCATGAAATTGATTGTAAAGAAAGTAAATATGCAACGATTGTTAATCCATATTTAAACAACGAAGGTAACCTATCGTTAAGTGGCGCAGGAATTGCATATAAAGTATGTCAGGCATTAGATGACCATTATGGTACTGATTTTGCAGACCACTTCTTAGATTTGGTGGCAGTTGGGAATATTGCAGATATGATGTCTCTAAAAGAATTAGAGACACGCTATTTAATTAATGAAGGTTTATTAAATATTAATAACTCCTTTTTGCAAGCATTAATAGCCAAACAAGATTACTCAATGAAGAGTAAATTAAATCCAACTACAATAGGTTTTTATATTGCACCACTTATTAATGCCGTTACTCGTATAGGTACTATCAAGGAAAGAGAAGATATGTTTAAGGCATTTATTGAACATAAAGAGCTTGTGGAATATAAGCCTAGAGGAAAAAATAAGTCAGAATTAGTTCCATTTATAAGTGATTTCGCAAGACAATGTGTAAATATAAAGTCTCGACAAGATCGAGCAAAAAACAAGATGGTTGATAATATTATCGAGAACGTAAATGTTAATGAGGATGACAAGATTGTATTGCTAAAAGACATGCAAATTGATAACGGTTCGAAAGGTTTAATTGCAAATCAATTAGCAAGCAAATTTATGAAACCTATTATTATCGTAGACTACAATAAAAAAGAAGATTTGTATACTGGTAGTGGTCGTAGTTACGGAGGATTTGATGAATTAAGGGACATATTAAATGATAGTGAACACATTGAATACGCTAAGGGTCATGGATCAGCATTTGGAATAGGAATCAGCAAGGAAAATATTGAAGGTGTTTCAACACATTTAAATGATATGATGTCTAATGTTGATTTTAGTAAGAAGTATAAAGTTGATTTTTTAATACCTTTAAAATCAATGAATTCATCTATTATCGAAGAAATTAGTGAGCTTTCTCCTGTTTGGGGTAAAGATATATCTGAGCCAAAGATTGTAATTAATGATTTTAAATTAAATGATGTGAACCTAGAAATCATTGGTTCTAAATTAGATACAATTCAAATGCAGCGTGGAAATATTACGTACATAATGTTCAAACAGAATGAAGATGTTATTTTAAAATTAAAAAATACAAAAGAAATTGAGATTGTTGGAACATGTAGTGTTAATAAGTATAAGGAGATCAAGCAATATCAATTTATTATTGATGATATAAATATTATTAAGTAATGGAGGTTATAACTTGGACAACTATACTATCTACCACCTTCATTCTATGCTATCAAATTTAACAGCAGGGACAGGAGCAGACAGTATTACAAGGTTTGATGATTATCTAGACTTGGCACAAGAATATGGTATGTCTGCTATTGCATTTTCCGAACATGGCAGTGTTATGAATTGGGTTAAAAAGAAACAAGAGACAGAAAAACGAGGACTAAAATACATTCATGCAAATGAAATTTATCTTACAAAGAAAGTTAATTATGCTTACCCAAAGATTGATGAGGAGTTCAGTTCTGTGTCAGAAATTGAAAACTATATTAATAGATTTCATAGCGAAATAAAATTTGATCGAGAAAAAGTTAAGTTAGTCAGAGAACGAGATAATTATCATTTCATGACTATTGCTAAGAATGAGGCAGGAGTAAAAGAATTAAATAAACTCACATCTGGATCTTTTGATAAAACAGATGGGCACAATTATTATAATCCTCGTATGCTTTTTGACGAATTAAAAAATACATCAGACAACATATTAATGACATCTGCATGTTTAGCTTCTCCGATATGGAGGCTCTATAATAATGCATATGAAAAGATAAATGGTATTTTACATATAAAAGATCAACGTCTTCATGAAGAATATGAGGATTTAATGCAATTTTTTGTAAACAATAAGCATAGAATGTTTTTTGAAGTTCAGTATCACACTCATCCAGAACAGATTAAATTTAATAAGATGTTGTATCAATTATCAAAAGAGACAGGGATACCATTGATTGCAGGGACTGATACGCATTGTTTAAACAAACAACATGCAAAAGGTAGACAAATCCTATTAGACTCTAAAGGTGCTAGTTATGGAGATGAAGATAAGTTTGATTTAACAATGAAATCTTACAAAGAGCTAGTTGATATGTTTGAAATTCAAGGAGCATTAAGTCGAGATGTTTATTTGGAAGCTATCCATAACACAAATGTCATGGCTGAAATGGTAGAAGAGTTTGATTTAGATTACTCCGCTAAGTATCCTGAGTTATATGACAACCCAGAGAGTCGTTTCAAAGAACGAATCAATGAAGGTTTCATAAATCGTGAACTGGTAAAATTACCGAAAGAAGAGAGAAAAGTGTACTTAGATCGAGTGCGAGAAGAATACGATACATATGAGAAATTAGACGCAATCAACTATATGTTATTGCAGGACAATATCATTCAATGGTGTCACAAAGAGGGGATCTATCAAGGTTATGGACGAGGATCTGTAAATGGTTCATTGATTGCCTATTTATTAGGCGTTACTGAGATGGACAGCATCAAACATAACCTCAACTTCTTCCGTTTCCTCAATCCAGAACGTATAAGCTTAGCTGATATCGATATAGACTTTCCACCATCTAGACGACAAGAAGTTATTGATTATGTAGCATCTTTGGCAGAGCAATATAAAGGAAAGATATACTTTGCAGAAATCATCACTTTTAATACGATAGCAGAAAAAGGAACTATACGAGATGTTGGTAGAGCATTAAAAATGCCGAATGATATTATTGACGAAATAGCCAAATCAGTAGATAACGGTGGGATAGATCGATACAGAAATAAATACCATGAACTATTTGAGTATGTGGATTTAATCAAAGGGACTATTAAATCAATGGGGAGTCACCCATCAGGATTTATTGTTTCACCAACGCCGTTAGAAGAAAACATTTCAACTATTTATACAGAGAAGAGTAAATATCCTGTTACTTCTATTAATATGAAGGAATTAGATGGCTTAAATTATGTCAAATTAGATATCTTAGGTTTAGATAATATAGAACTGATTAACGATGCTTGTGAAATGGCAGGAATCGAACGGTTAACTCCTGATAACGTGAAAGCTGACGATGTAGAAGTGTGGAAATCATTAACAGATTCGACTGTAGGCGTATTCCAGTTTGAATCCCCATCTGCTTTCGATTATGTTAAAAAACTGTTTAGTAATAGTTCTTTAAATAGAATAAAGTCTAATGTTGGTGATATTGATTATATCAGTTTACTATCTATGGCTAACGGTGCTATCCGTCCAGCAGGAGATTCTTATCGTTCTCAATTGGCAAATGGATATGTGAATGATAATGGACACGAAGCATTGAATGAGTTTTTAAAATCTAATTTAGGATATTTGATTTTTCAAGAGGATATTATGCGCTTCCTCACAGACTTCTGCAATCATACAGGTTCAGAAAGTGACAGTGTTCGTCGAGGATTAGCAAAAAAAGAAGGAACAGAACAATTTTTACCTAAAATCAGAGAAGGATTCTTGCAACTAATGAAGGATAAGTATAATGAATCCGAAGAATATTCAGAAAGAATCTTACAACAGTTCTTAGAAGTAATTAAATCAGCAAGTGATTATGGATTCTCTTTAAATCATAGTCAACCTTACTCGTACATTGGTTACGTCGGGGCATATTTACGATATTATTATCCTAAAGAATTTATTGCAACGGCATTAAACGTATTTGAGGATGATAAAGATAAGAGTGCAAGCGTAATAAATTATGCCAAAAATAAAGGTATACACATTGAGCCAATAAAGTTTGGCAAATCAAAAACTAAATACGTATACGATAAATCTGACGGTAAAATATATAAAGGATTAAAATCAATTTCGTATATGAATGATAAGGTTGCAGATGAACTATATGATTTATCAATCAATAATTGTTATTTGAATTTTATTGCATTGCTTGAAGACATTACGACTAATACCTCAGTAAATACAAATCAAACAAAAATTCTAATTCGATTAGGATTCTTTAGTGAATTTGGTAATACTAAGCATCTTGAAATGTTGCTTGTTAAGTTTCACGAACGTTTTAAGAAGACACATAAATTAAAAACTAAACTCCAAAGGCTGACAGAGATTGCTGAATATGATAAAGCATTAATTAATGTTGAGGATTATTCAATTAGCGAAAAAATCTTGTATGAGTTGGATATATTGGGCTATGCACAAACCATTGATAACACATTCCATAAATCTAATGTAATAATTACAGATATCAATGCTAGATATTCACCAACATTAAAATTGTATGTAGTTAGCAGTGGCTTAGAGGTAGAGTTAAAGATTAATAAAGGTTTATTTTATGATGGTAGTGGCGACACACTATTGAAAGTTGGTGATCTGATAAAGGTTATCAAGGTTGAAGCGAAGCCAAAAATGCAAAAAATTGATGGTAGTTGGGTTGCTTCAAATATTATGCAGAATTGGTTATCTTCGTGGGAAATAATTCAGAAAGTATAAAAAATTAACAAAATACATAAAAGTTTAAATAAAAATTAAATATTATTGAAAGTAAGGTGTTTCGATGAAGAGTCCTATTAAATGGGTAGGTGGCAAAAGTAAACTACTCAAAGTTTTATTACCTTTGATTCCAGAACATAAAGGGTATGTTGAAGTTTTTGGTGGTGCAGGTTGGTTATTATTTGGTAAAGAAAAATCCAAGTGGGAAGTGTTAAATGATTTAGATAATAATTTAATGAATCTGTGGGAAGTAATTAAAAATAATAAAGATGAGTTTATATCTAGTTTTGAATATACGTTAGTTAGTAGAAAAACATTTAATGAATATAAACAAATCTATAAAAATAAACACTATAAAGATAGTATGCATCAGGCACATATTTTATACTATCTGCTCAAAGCAGGTGTTGGCGCTAGTTTACCAGATGGAGGTGGGTGCGGTTTTGGTATAGCGAAAGATAATAGTAGATTGAGATTAGAAGATATAGGAAAAGACATAAATGAGGCTTATATGAGATTAAAGAAAGTAACAATTGAAAATCGTGATTTTAAAGATATTATTAACTCATTTGATTCAGAAGATTCATTTTTCTATTTAGATCCACCGTATCGAGCTACTGCTAGAGCGTCATATCCAGTAGGCGAGTTTACTGACACCATGTATAAGGATTTACGAGATTGCTGTTTCAATATTAAAGGAAAATTCCTTTTAACTATAAACGATGATGAATACATAAAAGAATTATTTAAAGGCTTTAATATCGTTAATCACGAAGTTTATTATGGTATTTCGAAACAGAATGCAGGTCGAATTAATTTTAAAGAATTAATTATTACAAATTATAAAATTACATAAGTGAATTAAAATAAAAGAAACCTATTATGAAAGGGTTGATGATATGGAAACCAAAGAGTCTATGATTCAAAAGATTTTAGATAATAATTTCGTCAATGATGAATTTACGGCAGAGGGAGTTATGAGAGTACTTCCTAGACGTTATGATAGGTATGGTAGAATGTACGGATGGGATGATGAGGAATTCTATATTAGAGCATTCATGTACATAAGAAATATTAAAGGCTTCAAAGTGTATTTGAAAGATAAACAAATTAAATAAAAGGAATATATTGTTGAAAGTAGGCGATCTAATGGTATTCGACAGTATGATTGAAAGGTTAAGGAATGGCATAGAGGTAGAGTTGGAACCAGTTGATATAACTGAAGAATTTCAATGTGAATATGAGAAGTATCGAGAAAGAGCGAAGGACAGATGTATTGATGAAAAATTAGATTAAATGATATTCATCTTTTATTTAAATAAATACAAAAAACGGAATGGAGAATGAACTAATATGACAAACGAAAAATTATTTAAAGTGCCAGTAGGGGATTGGTCAGATGATGGACATGGAAAATGTGAGAATTACTATGTTGAAGCTAACTATTCAGCAATTGAAATGAGACAAGCGTATAAAGATACATGTAAAAAGATTGGATTACAATTACATTACGGTGAGGATTATACAGGAATTAAGAATATGGAGAGATATAATAATTGGAGATACTTACTATCTGAATATGAACAGTCAAGTATTTGTGAAGAAGCTGTTGAAATTCTACTGAATCATGGATTTGAATTCAGTCGAGTAGACGGAGAGACAGATGAAAATGATAATTACTTAGTTCAAGAAGCATATTTTAGTTCAGAAGGAGTTTTCGATTTATTCATGTGGTTTATAAAATATAGTATGCCAAGCGATTTCGAATACAAACAAGTAACTCTTGATGCAGAACCTATCGTTGGATATTGGAATAAAGAGTTAAATCACCAAGTTGGATATGGAGTATTCTATTAGAGTTCCATAATACACGCATATTAATGAAAGGATGATCAATACCTTTGGGAATTTACTCTTATGGAAATTATACTGAAAAGACAAATATTCAAGATGACAAAGTGTTAATAGAGTATTTAGAGATAATCAATAAGAACCGTACATATCCTATCGTAGTAAGACAAGAGTTTCATTTTAAGAAACATTTCTTATCATCAAGAAAATATAATTGGTACGAGGTATTTGTAGATATGGGGAATGGTGAACGACAACACTTATATAGATGTGTAAATAGAGATATTGTTGAAGCTTATTTATGGGGTAATGTTCATGGTACTGAGGCTAAATAAAATCACACTATTATAAAAGAATGGAGAGATTGATATTTTAAATAAATATCGTATGGTTTTCGATAATGAGACAACAGGATTTATGTTAGGTTACATTAGACAGAATATTTATAAGAAGTATCCTTATAAGAAATTAGCTAATTCAAGTCTACTATCAAAATTTAGGGTTAAAAAAACTGAAGATGAAATTCAATACATAACAAATAGGGTATCTAAAATTCCTTATGTTTACCATTACAAATATGAATTGTATTTTAAAGATAAGCTTATTGCTCAATTACCTAATCTGGAGATCAAAGCATTTGATTCAAAGAATAACAAAGAGTATTTAGAATTAAGAAATAAGCAAAGCAAGATATTTAAATAAGGGGGAAGATTGATGTTGAATTTCGTAAATACAAAAATAGTCGAAGAAGATAAGCATATTGGAGTTGCAATTTATTACATTAACTTTGAAAAAGCTTCAGAATTAATTGATGAGTTATTAAAGTATGAAAATGTCGTTCGAGAACGTAAAAGTAGAGACTATCGTGAAGTCATTATTGATAAAAATGGATATGAGGTAGTATTGAAAACTCTACCAATGAGCGATTCTACACGGGGTAATAAACATCATTATTCATTTATTGATAAATACTCATTAAGTGATGATCGTGGCATGGAATTTTTAAATAATCGAATTCTAACTTCTACAGTTGATTACAATATGAAAGAGGAATATAGATTGGAAGGACATTATGAACCTAGATTGCTTTTATATTGAAAATACATAATCTTAAAATCATTGTAAACACTGGATATTGGAATACTTAAATTTTCATAAAAGATTAGTATTATCAAATACATAATTGGAGTTGAGTCTTATGCAAGATGGGAAAACATTAACCGAACAGAATGTATGGGAACATTATAAAAAGGTGGAAGCAGAAAACTTTCACCTCAAGAAACAACTCATTAATAAGAATAGGCAAATTAAGCAGCTTAAACGTGTGATTAGTGCATGGAAAGGCAAGTATGAAAAGTTTACTGAAAATCGTAAACCTAAGTACAAGAATACAATTAGAAGAAAATAAGGAGGAAAATTAGATGGAAAGTGTAAAAATTAATATTAAATGTGAGACAGGTATTTTTGATCGTGATGAAGTAGAGATGAATCAATATCTTGAATTAGTAGATGAAGATGTAAGTAAATTACTACCAGATAATAAATTTATCGGTGTTAAAGTAATTATTGAAAAATAAAATAGGTGGCGACTTACGCTAGAGGAGAACAATTAATATGAAGAATTTCTTAATGGATGTAATGGATTTAAAAGTGTTTGATGATAAAGGTAAATTTATCACAAAGTTAGACACTGCTACAAAAGGTATATTAGTACATACTGATCAAGCATCGTATTTCGCAATTAATATTACAGACTTTAATATCGATATGATAAAAGCTATTGGAGAAGTTAACAATACTGAAACCTTAACTGACTTCGAAAAAGAATTAACTCCTAAATCAACTAAAATTAAATTTAAACCACTATATAACCATGAAAATGCGAAGCAGTTTAAGTTGATTGCTGAAGGTATCTTATACAATAACCTTGGAGATCCATCTCATGATTTTAAAGTAGTAATCAATAATTCAGTATTAACATCTGGTTTAGAATTTGAATTTAGTAACGTTGATATTAACGAATACACTCATGTATTTAGCATTCATGTGGATAAGGACGGAAATAGCTTTGAATTAGAATTGATTGAAAAATAATTAGTAAATATATTAGGAATATGGTGAAAATATTACTTTATTATCATATTCCTAATATGAAATTTAGATAAAATGACAATATTATTGGAAAATCAGGAGGGTAATTATGTTTCCATATATAGATAAACGTATTAAAGAATTATCTAATCAGATTAGTATTTTGCTGGATGAAGCTGAAGACCCTTATCTTAGGTACAATAGAAAAAAGAAGAGAGAATTATATGATCAAATAGATGTTCTTGAAACGATCATAAGGATATTAGAGGGTAGATGTATCTAATGAATGGACTGTGAATTTGAAAGAGAAGAAAATGAATAATTAAATAATATTTTGATTTTATAAAAGAAAACGAGGCAAGTGAATATGAAAATATTAAAAGCAATAAAGAAGTATTTATTTGGAGAAGGTTTCGAAGTTGGAGAGACTGTCTATTGGGAAAATAGATATCATCCTGAATTTACAGGAGAATACAAAGCACTAGATCAATGTGTCAAATTGCTACAAAAAGTTAAGGATAGCTATGAAGCACCTAGTTTAATTGGTACTGTATTAGGCTATAAAGTTAAATAAAAACCATATTTTACGAAAAGGAATTACTAGAAAGGGCTGATCGTATGACAGTAATGACAATTTTAACAGCAGATGACTTGTCCAATGTAAAAGTAGAAATCAAGAATGTTTCAGTAAAGTATTATAATTATCATGAAAATATTCCAGAAGAACTCTATTCACGCTTTAAATCAGATTTACCTTCTAAGATTATCTTTGGTTCAGAAAATGTTTATACAAAGTCATTTACAAAGATACTGTATGATAATGGATATGAATTATCGGAAAATGGAGATGTTCTTGTTATTAATAATGATGACATTTGTTATGCTACTTTAGAAAAAGAAGTTGAAAATATGCTAGGACAATTCACACTAGAAATTATTGATGAGTATGATGCTGAAACTATACAAAATTTACTATTGAAGAGTGGGTATGTCATTTCATCTAAAATTACTAATGATAATACATTTATTACAATCCATGAAAAATTAAATTAATTATAAGTGAAAATACATAAAATTAGAAAGTAGGGAAGTTTATTTCTGCAAGAGAATCGCACAATTACATAATTGTCATATGAGATTCGAATGAGAAGTGTTTGTAGAGAATAAGCGAATAAATGAAAAAGCTTAAAAAGTCTGTGACAGTTCCAACTATTATCGTATGCACCCTTGGTTGGGGAGTATTTGCATCTAAAGCTATACAAGAGAATCATAAGGAAGAGAGTAGTAATGTACATAAATACACTTCTGATGAAGTTGAGAAAAGGTTAGCTGCTTACCGATTTATACCACTTTTCGACAATATTAAAAAAGAATACGAACGCTTAAAAGAAGAGGAAAGAAAAAGGTTGGAGGAGTTAGAACGCCAACGCTTAGAGAAGGAGAGACAAGCTAAACTCGAACAAGAAACATTGACTAGGATTGAAAAAGAAAGACAATTAGCTGAAGCCAAGAGAATTGAGGAAGTTAAAAAGGCTGAACAGGTGCGATTAGCAAATGAAAATAAAAAGCAGCAAGTACAAAATGTTAATAGTAATAAACAAGTGGATACTGGTACTCAATCAGGGTGGATTAATGCTGAATTCACAGCTTACACTGCATATTGTCCAGAGGGCTGTACTGGTACATCTGCTAGTGGTGTCTTCATAGGTAACTCTGAATACTATCAAGGTTATAGAGTTGTGGCAAGCTATAAAGGACTTCCACTATACACTTTATTAGAATTAAAATACCCTAATGGTACAACAGAAAATGCAGTAATCTTGGACAGAGGTGGAGCAATATCTCATACAGGAATTTTAGATGTACTAGTTTCTAGTGAATCTAAAGCTAAGCAATTTGGAAGAATCAATGGTCAATATAGAGTAATTGGGAGTTTAAAATAAATATATAATTATTGAGTAGAGATTGATAATACTCTTTCTCTGCTCAACTATCAAGGAAGGTGAATAATTGTTGAAGTTTAGAAAAAGAATCAAGTGGATAAAAAAGACGATGAAACTAAAAGTTAAATTAAAGGATTTATGCTTTAAGAAACCATTTTACAAACATTTATATCAGCACATTAAAGATGAATTTGCTTACAACAATAAAACTGCCATTAGATATTATATGGACGCAAATACATTGCGTGATGAATCGTTTAAATTTGAAATTGAACTATATCACAAAGTACATTGTTCTCCGTTTGATTCAAGATATTTAGAAACAATTTTCATATTCACAAAGAATTACATTAGCGAAAAGATTAGTAAATACTCTGATCTCCAATTTATTTATGGTGAAGATGATTATGGATTATATTTTGAAGTAGCATATATGGATGGATACTAAAAATAATATTAATAAATACATAATTTATACTTGTAATTATGAAATGTGATGTTATAATAATCACATACCAACAAAAAAAGGAGATGAGAATATGAAAATTAGTGATTCAGCATTAGAATATTATGGCTATAAATTTGTTAATAGTAAAATTCGTGAAACTAAAGGTATTACTTTCGAGGAATACCTCAAACGAGAGTTAGGTGATTAATTTGACCAAAGATACTTTAAAAGAAGTCATTCAGTTTGAAAAGGATTTAGCTTTTGTTAGAGACTTTTTAGATAAGCTACCTAAAGAGGTTGAATATTTATCACAATTAGTTGATCAGAAGCAGCGTGAACAAGAAGACTTATTACATCATATTGAGTTCGAAACTTTACCTGCTAATAAAGGATATGAAGCGGATCGTAAATTACATATAGTTAGAAATGAACGCAGGAAAGCCAAGGATATGTTGGATGTCATGAAGAGTGCATATGACAAGTTAAAACCAAAGCTTCCAAACATAAGTATTTTTAATAATACATTAGGTGATGTAAGAGGAATTATTAATAAGCAAAAGAATAGGAAGTATAAGCCTAGAGAACTGACAGACATTACATATGGAAGTAACAATACATATACAAATACATAGGGATTGCGGTGATTAATATAAATTATATTGTAGTAGGAACTGATTGTAGTGGTAAGACAAGTTTAGTTGATATGCTATCTGACATTACAGAGTTTAAAGTAGTGAAAGGCAGCTCATTTCAGCACAGTCAGTGTTCGCAAGATGAATTATTTGAAAAGTTTCTAGAGTTTACTAAGATGGATAGTGTAATATTTGATAGATTTCATATTTGCAATGAGATATATGCACCTATGTATGATGACTTTGCAATGTTATCTGATGAACAACGTAGATTCATTGAACAAGAAATGAAAGGTAATGCAATTGTTATTTACTTATATGCAGATGATGAAGTATTAGAGAATCGATTTAATTCTCGTGGTGATGATTATGTATCATTAGAGAAATTGAAATATGCTAAAGGTAAATATGAAGAAGCATTACATAAAGTTGAACATTTAGAAGTAGTAAAATTTGATACAGGTAAGATGACTACAAAAGAAATTGTGGAGCAGATATTACTTAATTATTAATAAATACATAAATTAAAATAAAAAAGCAGAAAGAGGAAGTATTTATGAAAAATAAATTAACATTAATCAAACGTTCAACACCAATGTGTCCAGATTGCAATAAAATGCAAATCATCTTAGAAGGAGAGGGTATTCCATTCAATACAATAGACATTGCTAAAGATATTGATGCGATTGAGAAGTATAATTTATCAAGTGTACCAGTAATCCTAATAGATAGTGATGAAGGACAATTAAAATTAAATGGAATTCAGCCGATTGAAGTTATCAAAGAACTCCTTGAAGAATAACAAATAACAATTTCTATTAAAGTGAATCAGTCAGATACATAAACAAGGAGGAAATAATTTGACATTAACAAAAACTATTAAAAAGAGAGATAACTCCATAGTCGAATTTAAACTAGAGAAGGTTATTAATGCTATTAGCAAAGCAGGGAAGGAAACTGGGGAGTTTGACAGTGAAGAGTCAGAGGCACTTGCTCAAGATGTATTAGAAGCATTGGGTAAATCAAATAATGAAGAAAATGAATTGTCAGTTGAGTATGTTCAAGATATTGTAGAAATGGTTCTTCTTAATTCTAAGTATAAAGCAACAGCTAAGGCGTATATCCTTTATCGGGAAAAACGCTCACAAGAACGAAAACCAGATATTTTTAAGAGTCGAATAAATTTAAAACCTTATGAATATCCGCACTTAAATGAATATAAAGAGGCGATCCAACATTCATACTGGCTGCATACTGAGTTTAATTACACTTCGGATATTCATGACTATAAGGTTAATATTAGTGACAAAGAACGTAATGCGATTAAGAATGCAATGTTAGCTATTTCACAGGTAGAAGTTGCAGTTAAAAACTTTTGGGGAGATTTGCATAATCGTATGCCTAAACCTGAAGTAGGAGCAGTAGGAGCTACTTTCTCGGAATCAGAAGTACGACATAGTGATGCTTATTCTCACCTATTAGAAATTTTAGGATTAAATAATGAGTTTGATAAAATTCAAGACATTCCTGCTCTATCTAAGAGAGTTAATAGTTTAACGAGTGCCGTGAAATATCTTAAAACTGAGAGTAATAAAGATTTTACATTATCACTTATTCTATTTTCGTTATTTATTGAACACGTATCCCTATTCTCTCAGTTCTTAATTATCATGTCGTTCAATAAGTATAAGAATCTATTTAAAGGTATATCTAATGCTATTGAAGCTACATCCAAAGAAGAACAATTACACGGAATGTTCGGTATTGAATTAGTTGGTATTATTAGAAATGAAAATCCCGAATGGTTCGATGAAGAATTGAGTAATAAAGTTTATGAAGCTTGTAAGAATACGTTTGAATCAGAAGTGTCTGTAGTGGATTGGATTTATGAAGATGGAGATTTAGATTTCTTACCTAAAGTAGTAGTTATAGAGTTTATTAAAAATAGATTGAATAATTCATTAAAGAGTACTGGATTTGAGCCTATTTTTGAAATCAATGAAGAATTAGTAGATCAGACAGATTGGTTTACAGATGAATTAGAAAGTACGAAGCATGTAGATTTCTTTGATAAACGTTCAGTTAATTATACAAAGAGAACTAAAAGCATAGGAGCAGATGATTTGTTTTAATTAATAATAGAACCTTGGTATGTTATAAAACTGCCAAATTTTATTATTAAAAGGGAGTCTAATAAACTTATGACATTTGAATGGTTAAACGAAAATAGTAGAAACTTTTTAAAAGGTGGATATTTAAAAGAAGGAGTTAGTGCTGAACAACGATTAAAAGAAATATCTGACCATGCTGAGAAAATTTTAGGAATTGAAGGATTCTCTTATAAGTTTTATACATATTTAAGTAAAGGCTACTATTCATTATCTTCTCCAGTTTGGTCTAATTTTGGGAATAAAAAGGGTTTAAGTATCTCATGTTTTGGATCATCAATTGATGATAATATGGCAAATATTTTATATACTCATGGAGAAGTTGGTATGATGAGTAAGTTTGGTGGAGGAACTTCTGGTTATTTCGGGAATTTACGTCATCGTGGAGCACCAATTTCTGATAATGGTAAATCTTCAGGTGCAGTTCATTTTATGAATATGTTTGAAACTCTTATTGATGTAGCTAGTCAAGGTAGTATGCGTAGAGGTGCTTTTTCTCCATACTTACCTATCGACCACCCAGACATTGAAGAATTCTTACAAATAGGAAGTGAAGGAAATCCTATTCAAAAAATGACTCATGGAGTAACTGTTACTGATAAATGGATGAAAGAAATGATTGATGGCGATAGTAAAAAACGTTCTATTTGGGCTAAAGTTATTCAAAGTCGTGTAGAAATTGGATACCCATATATTTTCTTCACTGATACTGTAAACAATAATACTGTAGACGCATATAAAGATAAAGGAATGAAAATTAATCACTCAAACTTATGTTCAGAAATTGCTTTACCAAACAATAATAGATATTCATTTGTATGTTGCTTATCTTCTATGAACCTTTTACATTTTGATGAATGGAAAGATACTGATGCAGTAGAGACAATGATTTACTTCTTAGATGCAGTTATTTCTGAATTTATTAGTGACCTAGAAGAAATGCGAGATTCTGAAGAAGCAGAAAAAAGAAACGCATTCACTTATATGGAAAGAGCATATAATTTTGCTAAAGAACATCGTGCATTAGGTTTAGGTACACTTGGATATCATTCATATTTACAATCTAAATTGATTTCATTTGAAAGTGTTGAAGCTTCTCAATTAAACGTTCGCATCTCTAAATTTATTCAAAAGAAATCCATTAAAGCCTCTAAAGAATTAGGTGTTTTATTTGGAGAACCTGAAGTGTTAAAGGGATATGGTAGACGTAACAGCACCTTACTAGCCATTGCTCCAACTACAAGTTCTGCATTTATCTTAGGGCAAGTTTCACAATCAATTGAGCCGATTTGGTCTAATATTTATGTAAAAGATGTAGCCAAAGCAAAAGTGACTATTCGTAATCCATATCTTAAAGAAGCATTAAAATCGCATGGAAAAGATAATAAAGAAACTTGGAATAGTATTCGTAGTAATGATGGTTCTGTTCAACATCTAGATTTCTTATCTGAGCATGAGAAAGAAGTGTTTAAAACTTTCGCTGAGATTGACCAATATGTAGTATTAGAACAAGCTGCAATGCGTCAAAAATTTATTGACCAAGGACAATCATTAAATATTATGGTTAATCCTAAAATGTCAGCAAAGGAAATTAATGATTTACATATCTTTGCATGGAAAAATGAAATTAAAACTCTTTATTACCAACATAGTACAAATGCAGCTCAACAATTCAGTAAAGATAAACTATGTAGTAGTTGTGAAGCATAATTTGATAGAAATAAATTTTTAAATACATAAACAAATAAATAGAATAATAAAAGGGGAAATAAATAATTATGACAAAGACAATTAACAAGATGGATGAAATCATTCTAGTTACTGAACGTAAATCATTATTTACTAATGAAGAGTTATTATTTCAAGGAGTATTAAATGCTAAAGATAATCCTGAAACAGTTAACTCAATTGTAAATAATCTAAGTAGCAATATTAGTACAATGCGTCGTGGAGATGCAGAAGAAGATGTTACATACAAACAACCAATTCCATATGCAGTAATCAAAAAAGGTGATCGTTACTTTGGTTATACTCGTTTATCTGGAGGTGGGGAGACACGTTTACACGGTAGTATTTCATTAGGTATAGGTGGTCATATGAATGTAATTGAAGGATTAGACAATTTTAATGAACTTCTAATGGAAAATTTAAATCGAGAGCTTAATGAAGAATTAGAGATTGATTCAGAGAAATTAGAAATCAAAGTTGTAGGATTAATTAATGATGATGAAAATGAGGTTGGTCGAGTTCACATTGGACTACTTGCTACTATTGAGTTATCAGAAGATGCTAAAGTAGAAGTTGCAGAAACTGATCAATTAGAGGGTAAATGGTACTCGATTAATGAATTAAAAGAAAATTATGAGAGATTGGAAAGTTGGTCTAAGTTTGTCGTAGATGCACTATAATTTTATAACAATAAATTGATGTAACTAACAGAATGATGCTATAAATAACAAATTTGTATAATTAACTTTCAATAAATCATGGATATTATTAAAAATACATAATTAAAGAGGAGATTGATTTAATGAAGAAATCACGTAAACAACGTAAATTAGAAGCTAAACAAAAGGGATTACCATTTGTACCTCAACACAACGGAAATGGGGTAATTTCTTCTGAAGATTTCTATGGATCAGGTTCAGAACGATTTAATAATAAGTTTGTGAAATTTGATAAGAAAGTTGAAGATCAAGTTATTGCTTCCAGAAGGTCTACTAAGTAATGAAGAAGAAAAAGTTGAGGTAGTTGAAGCTTTAAGTGAAACAGTTAAAGAAGCCCCTAAGAAAAAGAAGAAAAAGGGTAAGTTAAAAAAGGCACTGAAGAAACTTTTTAATAAATAAGAAAATACATAATTACATACGAGAGTGGATTAATTTCTACTCTCGTTACTTTACATAAAGGAGAATGTCATTGGGTAAACATGTTGATTTAGTATATAAGGATTTAGTATTTAAAGTGTTAGAAGAGGGTGTAATTAAAGGAGATAGAACTGGTACAGGTACAATTAGTTTATTTGGTAATCAAATTGAAATTGATTTACAGGACGGATTTCCACTACTAACAACTAAACGAGTATATTGGAAAGGTGTAGTAGCTGAGACAATTATGTTCTTAAAAGGCATTACAAATTTGAAATTTTTACTTGATCAGAATGTAGATATTTGGACTCGTGATGCGTATAAGAAATATTTAAAAGAAATGAATGAGCATTCTCACACTCCTACCTTTACATTAGATGAATTTCGTGAAGATGCAAAAGTAAACGGTTATGATTTAGGGAAAATTTACGGTAGTATTTGGCGTGATTTTAATAATGATGGAACTGATCAATTAATGAATGTGATTAATGAAATAAAAGATAATCCAGATAGTCGTAGATTAAAGGTGTATTCAGCTAACCCCTCGGTTGCTCATACTCAAACATTACCACCATGTCATGATGCATTTCAATTCTATATAAGAAATGGACATCTTGATTGTTTATTCCAAATGAGAAGTTCAGATGTTTTTCATGGTTGGAGCTTTAATGTTGCTAGTTATTCATTAATTACTCATATCATCTCTGAAATGACAGGTTTAAAAGTTGGAAGATTAATTGGTCAATTGGGAGACACCCACATCTACTCTACTCATTTAGATGCATTGAAAGAACAAACTGAACGTGAACCTAAAGAATTACCTACCTTAAAATTGAGCAAACGTGTTAAACAATTTAGAGATATTGGAGAGATTGATTTTGATGATATCGAATTGTTAAATTACAATCCACATCCAACTATTAAAGCACCACAGGCTTTTTAAACAAAAAAGAGTGAATGCAAATTAAGCACTCACTTAAATAAAGAACTATGGAAGTGACTTCCTAAATCAAAAGGAAGATGCGGTCTAGTCACAATTACATTTTACAATTCAAGTACATAACAGTCAATTTTAAGCAGGAGGATTCAATGAGTATAAATATTATCGCAGCAATAAATGAAACACACTCAATAGGTAAGAATGGACAATTACTATATAGGATTAAGAAAGATTTGCAACGGTTTAAGCAACTTACTCAAAGTAATAGTGGTCATCCTAATATATGTTTAATGGGGAAGAAAACATTTGAGGAATTACCAAAACCGTTAGACAAACGTTTAAATGTAGTTTTAACCACTAATAAGAAGTATAAAGCTCATAAGGAAGTCGTTATAGAATCATCATTTGATAAAGTGATTAATCATTATATAGAATCAGGTGATCAAGATAAGGATATATGGATTTGTGGAGGGCAGTCTTTATATGAGCAAGCATTACCATATGCTGATAAAGTTTTTATTACTTACATACACGACAATAAAAAGGGTGATACATATTTTCCTTATCAACAAGTAAAGCAACAATTTAAGAAAGTACATAGTGAAGAACATGAAGAAAATGGATTGAGGTTTGAATTTATTAATTATGAAAGAAAGGATGATATTTGATGAAGAAATTAAACACTGAAAAAAACAATAAAGAATACTCAAGCTGCATTATCCCAAATGAAGAAATAGATAAGATATTCCACGATGCTTTATTAAAGTATTTAAAATCTTTACCTGTAGAAAGATTGTTAGAAATTGAATCTTATATGAGTTGTGATTAGGATTAGCAACTAGCACTGATGTTGTATTGCGTCAGTGTTTTTTGCTATTATATCTTTATGTGATATTGATATTTAGGAGTGATGAGTTTGAGTCGTATCAGATGGTCTCAAGAAGAGAGTGATTTGTTGAAAAAAGTTTATAAATATAAGACAGCCAATCAATTGGCTGAGATATTTCCTCATTATACAAATACTCAAATATTAAGGAGAGCTAAGAGATTAGGGTTAAAGAAAGATCCTTTAGTAGCAAAGGAATCTCGTGAACAAAACAAGATAATACAACGTCAAGACTTATGGACGGATGAGGAATTGAAAATATTATCAGAAGTGTATCCACATGAAGGTGCAATAGGAGTGCAAAAGAAACTAGAAAAAGAAAGAAGTATACAGTCTATAATTTCACAAGCCAACAAGTATAAAATATGTAGAATTCAGAAAGATTTGTTTTGGAATCCACAAGCTATAACAATTAACGATGATGATATATTTTCAGTAAAAATTATTTATAAGGGACAGTAGGTGTATGAAAATTGAAAGAATTAAAGGATATAAAAAATGTAGCAATTTATCTCAGACGTTCAAGAGGTGAAGAGTCAGAGGATTTAATAAAACATGAGCGTAGTTCTATCCAAGTGTGTGAAAAATATGGCTGGAGTTATACAGTTTATAAAGAAATTGGTTCAGGTGATTCTATTGAGGCTAGACCATTAATGTGTGAACTATTAGATGATGTTGGAATAGGATTGTATGATGCAGTAGTTGTAACTTATTATGACAGACTTGGTAGAGGTAGTGGAACAGATCAAGACATAATTACAAATGTATTTTTAAACAGTAGTACGTTGATTATAGAGACTACTCCATTCACTATTTACAACATGGAGGATGAAGCTTCTGAAGAAATGTTGGCTTTTAAACAATTTATGGCAAGGCGAGATTATAAGAATATCAACAAAAAGTTGACTCATGGAAGAAAAATGGCAGTAGAGATGGGAAGATGGGTTTTTTCATCCCCGCCTTATGGATATGATTACAATAGAAAAACTAAGAAATTAGATGTGAATGATGAACAAGCTAAAGTTTTAAGAATGATTTACGATATGTATTTAAACGAGAATATGTCTAGTAATGATATTGCATGGTCATTAAACAAACAACAGATACCATCCCCTAAAAATACATTGTGGACTGGTGCAACAATATTACAACAATTAAAAGCAGAAGTTACTCTTGGGCATATCGTTTACAACAAAACAAAAGGTAATCGGAAATCAAAATCTACTATAAAAAAGAAATTTGAGTATGTACCTAAAAGCGAATGGAAAACTGTATATAATGCACATCCAGCAATAAAAACGCAGGAAGAACACGAAAGAATTTTAAAGACAATAAATGAAAATAATACTCATACAAGAAAAAATAATGTTAATGTATTATCAGGTATGGTAAAATGTTACAATTGTAATTCAACTCTAACAATAAGAAAGGCGAGTCATGACGGGAGAGATGAAATATCGAATTGTTCTAAGTGTAAACAATGTAAAGGTGGTAGAGCTGAAATAGTAATGAATTCTATTTTTAAATCTGCTGCCACAATAAAAGGAGCTTTAAAGGATATAGAAAATGACCAGCTAAAAGATAAAGAAAAGACAATGTTACTTAAAGAGATAGAAAAGTTAGATGCTAAATTAGATACTCAATATAAAGCGATTGAGAATATTGAGTTGTGGTTTGAAGAAGGTAGATATTCTTCGGATAAAGCTAAATCAAAAATCAAAGAAAGAGAAGAGAAAGTATATGAGTTAGAAAATATTGTTAGGAAGAAAAGAGAAAAGTTTGAATCATTTTCTAATATGACTAACACTGACAGAATTAAAAGAATAGATGAATTTATTGAGCGCATGAAAAAAAGTAGTGATGAAAACGATAAAGCCAAACAGAATACTTACATTAAAAATATTATATCAGAAATAATATGGAAGCGAACCGAATGGGATGAAATAGAGGTAACGGTAAATTTTCTTTAAGGGGATAGACTGTAAAATAGATACTGTATGTTGGAATAAAATACATATGAAAATAAGGGACATATTGTGTAATTAAGAACAATACAATAAAACATTCAATGTGCTTGTTTTTGTTGTATTTACAGCAAGATGAACCTCATCATTCATCACAACAAGCACACCTTTATCACGTGCTTCTTCATCAACAGCTACTCGGACTGCCTCCACTAAATTATAAATCCCATCTGCTCCAAGTTCGTTAGATGAACGCATAGCTCCTGTTAGCACAATAGGAATGGCTAAATTCGTTGTTAGCTCTAAGAAATAGGCGGTTTCTTCCAATGTATCTGTACCATGTGTGATGACCACGCCGTCAATTGGCTGTGCGTCAATTTGTTCCAAAATCAAGTTACGCAATAAAAGCATCTCTTTCGGCGTAATATGTGGAGAAGGAAGGTTAAAAGCTTCTATTTCTATAATGCTTGCTAGTGAAGCGAGTTTATTACTTTCCATCATTAGAGGATTTTCCTTATTTGGCATGACCGCTCCTTCAGCACTCATTGCCATGGAGATTGTGCCGCCAGTATGAATTAATAAAATTGTTTTTTTCATAAAAAATAAATCTCCTTTTAAAAAGTTTTTTTGTCATTACATGGTATAATAATAGCAGTCTATTGTTGAAAGGAGCCGGCATCATGATCATTTTATTATCTGCTGCCATTGCTCCCGGTCTAGCGCTTTTTAGTTATTTCTATTTGCGCAATCAGATGGCTACGGAGCCAAGAAGAACTTTACTACAAACGTTTTTATACGGCGCATTTTTAACGTTCCCAATCATGTTTTTACAGTATGTATTAACAGAGGAAGGGGTTTTTCGATATCTTTATCTTCAAGACGTACTATTTTCAAGTGTCATTGAAGAATTTTTTAAATGGTTTGTGCTATTAATTGCCATCTATAATCATATAGAATTTGATGACCCTTACGATGGTATATTGTATGGGGCAAGCATTTCGCTCGGCTTTGCTACGATTGAAAATGTTCTTTATCTACTTTCATTTGGCTTAGACACGGCATTTATGCGAGCCTTATTACCAGTATCAAGTCATGCTTTGTTCGGTGTCGTAATGGGCTATTATTATGGACGGGCTAAGTTTTCGAAACTTGTTAAGACAAAAGAAATGATTGCTATGGCGCTTTGTGCACCAGTCGTACTTCACATTCTATACAATACAATATTATCATTCAAAGGTCACTGGGTTTATTTAATGATTCCTTTTATGTTGTTTTTATGGTGGTTTGGCTTGCGCAAAGTGAAGCTTGCACATTATCATCTGGTGCAGCATTTGCATATGCAAAAGAAAATATAAAGCGTAGAAATCGTCAAAGATTTCTACGCTTTATTTCATTTTTATCATGTATAAATTACTCCTTTTGTTTCAAGCTATAAAAAAGGAGTGATAAAAGTGCGTTTAGTAAGCATACTTTTTGCTTTGATATTAGGAATTAGTATAATTGCGATTCCTCAAAATGATGCCAATGCATTTAGCGATCAGCAAATTACTCGGGGTGCCTATGGAGATGATGTCGTTGAATTGCAAGCGAGGCTACAATACTTAGGTTTTTATAAGAGTAAAATTGATGGAAAATTTGGCTACAACACATACTGGGCTTTACGTAATTTCCAAGAAAATTATGGGTTACCAGTAGACGGAATTGCAGGCGCTAAGACAAAGAAAGCATTAACGGGCAATTCAGATTATGATGAAAAATGGGTGAAAGCTCAATTAAATGCAGGGAATCAATTTACTTATTATGGTGGGAAGCCACTTGATCAGCAAGTGAAAAAGAATACTAGTGGTGGCACTAGCAATAGTAGTGGAAGTAGTAATAATAATGGAACACAGACACAAGTTCCTCCCAAATATACAGAGCGTGATTTACAACTAATGGCGAATGCGGTATATGGAGAGGCAAGGGGAGAACCATATGAAGGACAAGTAGCAGTTGCTGCAGTTATTTTGAATCGTTTGGAAAGCCCAGATTTCCCGAATACTATTTCAGGGATCATTTTCCAACCGTTAGCATTTACGGCCGTTGCAGATGGACAAATTTGGCTTGAGCCAAATGAGCGAGCAAAAGAAGCGGTTATTGATGCCATGAACGGCTGGGACCCTTCAGAAAATGCATTGTATTATTTCAATCCAAAAACTGCAACGAGCAAATGGATTTGGTCACGTCCACAAATCAAACAAATTGGAGAGCATATTTTCTGTTCATAGAAAGGAGGAACCTAGATGAAAACTTGGCTCGTGGTCTTAACGATTGCCGTTATTGGGTTAGGGGCTTACAGCATTGATTTGCATGGAGATAAAGAAGATTTACAACGTACCGTGCTAGCACAATATACAGATAAGTTAACGGATGCATCTGAAAAACTTTCCCATCTTCAACGCTCGGTATCACAATCCCTGTTGTTTCAAGATGAGCAGGCGATTCACAATGAACTAGATTCGGTTTGGCGTTTAAGCTCAGAAGTTCGTTCTTCTATTGCGAATATTCCAATAGGACAAGAGCTATCAAGCGAATGGATGAACTATCTAGGTCGACTTGGCGATGAAGCAAAAAGGACAGCGAAAACAGGGGATTATGAAGCTTGGCGTGAAAAAATGCCCCAGGTTTCAACAAATTTACAATCTCTTTCCGATGAATGGACAGCTGCAACCGTCGATTTCTATAAGCATGATGGAAAAATGGATGTTTGGCTACAGCAAGTGGACAATAAAAATCCAAATAGCCAATTTGATACTGTAAAAGATACATTAAAGGGCTACGGCGAAAAGGATTTCCCGTTAACTTTATCTGAATCTGATTGGCAGAAAAAAATTGAGTTAAAGGCATTACAGGATGCGGTTATTACCGAAAAAGAAGCACTAGAAAAAGTGAAATACTTATTCCCAGTCATTAAAGATGCTACATTTACAGTTACAAAAAGTAGTGATACAGCACCATATCCTTTTTATCATATCCAATTCCACCAAGGGATTCGATTAGGGTATGTTGATCTAACAGAAAAGGGTGGACATTTATTATCCTATTTAGTAGAACGTCCTGTGGATGAAGCCAAGTTATCACAAGAGGAAGTTATGAAAAAAGCGCAGGAATATGTGAAGAAATTAGGCATGAAAGATGTAGCCTATGTGGAATCACGCGAAAATCATCAAGCTTGGCATGTGACATTTGCTCGTGTCCATCCTGGAGATAATGCGTTAATCTACGCTGATGGTGTTCAATTGAAAGTAGCGAAAGATACAGGTGAGCTGTTAGGTGCAAATGCAATGGAATATATTCAAGAAGAAAATATTAAAAAGCAAACAGCTAAGCCGATTGATTGGAAAACGTTCTTCCAAGACGATATTCAAGTACAAGAGGTAAAAAATATCTACACAGATAATGGACAATTTGAACAACGTCTTTGCTATGAGGTCATTGCATTGCGTGATGGTAATACGCAGGAAACATTTAGAATTGTAATTGATGCGGAAAACCATAATGTATTAAAAGTGGAATATCTAACTTAATCAATGATGCCTCCGCTCTGTATGAACTTGACATGAAAATACTACCAATTTTTATAGCCAAAATAAGCTTCTCATGAGATAATTAAACTATATTTTTCGCACGGGGAGATGCTCATGGAAATAAAAATTGGTACACAATTACAACTTGAACCAACTTATACAGAACGGTTGGAGAAATTCCGCTGTAAAGTTGTAGAGCAAAAAGATAATATTCTTTATATTGATTATCCGGTTAATATGGTAACAAAGAAAACGGCATTTTTAATAGATGGCTCAGAATTTAGAGCAACTTTTCGTACTGAGGATAAGCAATCCTTTGCCTTTAATACAGAGGTAGTTGGCCGTAAAGCAGGTAATATACCAATGATTATGTTGCATTGTCCAACACCAGAGGAGTTTATAAAAATTCAGCGACGAGAATATGTTCGTGTAGAGACACAAGTAGACGTTGCTATTCAGTTGAAAGACTATAAATATCAACTTGTGACTGTGGATATTAGTGCAGGAGGCCTAGCTGTCATGTTGAAAGGTCAAGTAGCTTTCACTGAGGGTGATGAAGTAAAACTAACCATTGTATTGCCATTTGCCAATGGAGATGTCAAGTATGTCATTACAGAAGCGCTGATCGTACGTATTTTTGAAAAAGAGGATAAACGCATTGCAACAATCCAACTAACAGATACAGATGACGTCGATCAACAGCATATCGTCCGTTTTTGCTTTGAACGTCAATTAGTCAATCGTCGTAAAGAAATGAACCCTTTTAATGTTTAATTTCCTTTATGAATATTTTGATGAAGCCCTCTCCTAGTAGAGGGCTTTTTTGAGGTTATATGATACAATAAGAGGTGCAGAAAGTAGGGAAGAATATGAAGAAAAACATTCAAATTGCGATAGATGGGCCTGCTGGTGCTGGCAAAAGTACAATCGCGAAAATTGTTGCTGAAGCACTTGGCTTTACATACATTGACACAGGCGCAATGTATCGAGCAGTTACGTATAAAGCGATGCAACAAAACATACATTTAGATGATGAAGCAAAATTAGCAGAGATGCTTGAAGTAAGCACAATTGAATTAAAACCGTCACCTCAGGGACAGCTTGTTTTTTTAGATGGTCACAATGTGTCAGCGGAAATACGCTCTAACGAGGTCACTTCATCAGTCTCACAAGTAGCTGCCCATGCGAAGGTTCGTGAACTATTAGTTGCCCAACAGCAAAAACTTGCAGCTAATGGTGGTGTTGTCATGGATGGCCGCGATATTGCTACACATGTCTTAAAGGATGCAGAACTAAAGATTTTCATGTCTGCAACAGTAGAGGAGCGTGCTAGACGACGCTTGATTGATAATCAAAAAAGAGGAATTGACTCCTCTCTTGAAAAACTTCAGGAAGAAATTGCACTACGTGATAAAAAGGATAGCGAGCGTGAAGCATCGCCACTGATTCAAGCTGAAGATGCGATCTTTTTAGATACAACAGCATTGTCCATTGATGATGCAGCACAAGCTATTTTAAAATTAGCAGAAGAAAAAATGCTATAAATCCTAAAATTTCAGACATTTTTTGAATTTAAAGGATTTATTTTTGTCTTTGTCTTCAATATCGAATAAAATAGTAAGGGAAGATGCGAAGGAGGGTTACATATGTCTGAAGAAATGAACTATGCAGAACAAACGTTTAACGAGGGTGATATCGTCAAAGGCATTGCCGCGCAAGTTGATGAAAAGGCAGTATCTGTATCAATTCCAGGTGCACCGTTTGATGGTATTGTACCGATTAGTGAATTATCAAGCTTACACATTGAGAAAGCGTCTGATGTCATCTCAGTTGGAGATGAATTAGAGTTGATGATTACAAAGGTTGAAGAAGAAAACTTTGTCCTATCAAAACGTAAAGTGGATGCTTTAAAAGCATGGGATACACTGGAGCAGCAATTTGCCGCTGAGGAAATTTTTGAAGCGGAAGTAAAGGATATTGTTAAAGGTGGTCTTGTCGTAGATTTAGGTGTACGTGGCTTTGTACCAGCATCGCTTGTAGAGGACTATTTCGTTGATGATTTTGAAGGCTATAAAGGGCAAACATTAAGCTTTAAAATTGTTGAGCTTGATAAGGATAAGAATCGCCTTATTTTATCTCATCGAGCAGTGGTTGAAGCAGAGAAAGCTTCACAAAAGAAAAATGTGATTAATCAAATAAAAGCTGGCGATGTATTGGATGGTAAAGTACAGCGTCTCGCGTCATTTGGTGCATTTATCGACCTAGGTGGTATTGACGGTCTTGTACACATCTCGCAAGTATCACATGAGCATGTGAGTGATGTGAGTGAGGTTTTAGCTGAAGGACAAGATGTAAAAGTAAAAGTTCTATCAGTGGACCCAGAAAATGAACGAATTTCTTTATCTATTAAGGAAACTATTCCTGGACCATGGTCCAATATTGAAGAACGTGCCGCAAAAGGCACTATTTTAGACGGTAGAGTGAAGCGACTTACTTCATTTGGCGCATTTGTGGAAGTATTCCCAGGCGTGGAGGGTTTAGTGCATATATCGCAAATTGCGCATAAGCACATTAACACGCCTCATGAAGCATTGAAAGAGGGACAAGAAGTACAGGTGAAGGTCCTTGATGTCAATGCTGACGAAGGCCGTCTAGCCCTAAGTATTAAAGAATTACTAGAAAATCCAGAAGCAGAAGAAGTAATCGACTATGAATTACCTGAAGAGAATACAGGCTTCTCATTCGGTGATGTCATTGGCGATAAACTAAAAAACTTTAAATAATGTATACAGCGAGGATGCATAAATGTATCCTCGCTATTTTTGTGGTTGATAGGATTATGAAAGTGAAGGATTTTAAGAAGAGGATAAAATCTTTGAAATGAAGGATAAAACTCTAAAAGTAGCAGATAAGAATCCTAAAGTGAAGGATAGCAATTATAAAGAGGATAGAATCTTTGAAATGAAAGATACAACTTTAAAAGTAGCGGATAAGAATTCTAAAGTGAAGGATAGCAATTAAGAAATGGATAAAATCATTGAAATGAAGGATAAAACTCTAAAAGTAGCGGATAAGAATCTTAAAGTGAAGGATAGCGACTAAGAAATGTGAAATATTTGAATTAAAGGATAAGATTTTAGCAGCAGCGGGTAAGATTTTCAAAATAAAGGATAGTTAATTAAAAAGGCGATAAAATCTTTATGACATCTGATAGCACGCTTAAAAAATGAGGTAACACCGTTTATCACCATACATAGCATTCTACATTATGGATATGATATGATATAATGGCATTTTTCGTGTATAATAGCGAAAGACAAGAAGTTGGAAGGATGAAGTACAGATGACGAAACCAGTAGTAGCCATCGTAGGTCGTCCGAACGTAGGTAAGTCGACGATTTTTAATCGTATCGTTGGAGAACGCGTTTCGATTGTGGAGGATATCCCAGGCGTAACACGGGACCGTATTTATAGTTCGGCAGAGTGGTTAACACACGATTTTAATATTATTGATACAGGTGGCATTGAAATAGGGGACGAGCCGTTTTTAGAACAGATTCGTCAACAAGCTGAAATTGCCATTGATGAAGCGGACGTTATTATTTTCATGACAAATGGTCGTGAAGGGGTAACAGCAGCAGATGAGCAAGTTGCTAAAATTCTATACAAAACAAAAAAACCAGTCGTATTAGCGGTTAATAAAATTGATAATCCTGATATGCGTGAAATGATTTATGATTTTTATGCACTTGGCTTCGGTGAACCTTGGCCAATCTCAGGTTCCCACGGTTTAGGTTTAGGGGATTTATTGGACGAATGTGCAAAACATTTCCCGAAAGAAGATGAAGAGCAATATGGTGATGATGTCATTAAATTCTCTTTAATTGGTCGTCCGAATGTTGGAAAATCCTCTTTAGTGAATGCTTTCCTAGGGCAAGAACGTGTTATAGTTAGTAATATTGCAGGGACAACACGTGATGCGATTGATACGCCTTATGCATATGATGGACAGGAATATGTCATTATTGATACGGCGGGTATGCGTAAAAAAGGAAAGATCTATGAAACAACCGAGAAATATTCTGTGTTACGTGCGCTACGTGCTATTGAACGCTCAGACGTTGTTTTAGTAGTGCTGAATGCAGAAGAAGGTATTCAGGAGCAAGATAAAAAAATCGCTGGCTATGCACATGAGGCTGGAAAAGCTGTGATCATTGTTGTGAATAAATGGGATGCCATTGAAAAAGATGAAAAAACAATGAATGTCTTTACACAGCAAATTCGTGAGCATTTCCTATTTTTAGATTATGCCCCAATTATTTTTGTATCGGCGAATACAAAACAGCGTGTGCATCAAATTTTACCGATTATCCAACGTGTCAGCGAGAATCATGCGATGCGTATTCAGTCCTCTATTTTAAATGAAGTGATTGAGGACTCAGTGGCTCGTAATCCTGCACCGACAGATAAAGGTCGTCGTTTACGTATTTACTATGCTACTCAGGTAGCGATTAAGCCACCAACATTCGTTATTTTTGTGAATGAACCTGAGCTTATGCATTTCTCATACGAACGCTTCTTAGAAAATCGTATTCGCGAAACATTTGACTTTGAAGGGACGCCAATTCGTTTAATTACACGTGCGCGTGCTTAAGGCAATAGCTATACACATACAATACGCCAACCCGACATTATTGTTGGGTGGCGTCTTTTTACAAGAAAGAACTTACTTAATAGACAACCCAGCAAAGGGAGGATTTTGTTATGGAAAAAGTTTGTGTGTTAGGGGCAGGCTCATGGGGTACTGCACTGGCAATGGTACTAGCGGAAAATGGACATGATACGCTTGTATGGACACATAGAGCTGAGCAGGCAGAAGAAATCAATCAACTGCATACGAATAAAAAATATTTACCAGAAACCATTCTACCTGTAAATTTACATGCGACGAGTGATATGGCGAAGGTAGCTACTCATGCAGAAACCATTGTTGTGGCTGTTCCAACCAAAGCGATTCGTGAAGTATGCGAGAAACTAACGGCTGAATTAACAAAAAAAGTGTTGTTTGTCCATGTTTCGAAAGGAATTGAGCCTGACTCATTAAAACGAATATCTGAAATTTTAGCAGAGAGCTTACCAGCTATGTATGTGGAAGAAATTGTTGTTCTTTCTGGGCCAAGTCATGCAGAAGAAGTGGTGCTGCATCATCCTACTACGGTTACGGCAGCTTGTGCCAATATTGATGCTGCTGAAAAGGTACAGGATTTATTTATGAATCAGTTCTTTCGCGTCTATACAAATGAAGATATCATTGGTGTGGAAATAGGAGGAGCGTTGAAAAACGTTATCGCTTTAGCGGCAGGTATTACTGATGGCTTAAATTATGGAGACAATGCGAAAGCGGCACTTATCACGCGAGGTCTTGCAGAAATTTCACGGTTAGGTGTAAAAATGGGCGGTAATCCATTTACGTTCTCAGGGCTTACAGGTATGGGGGATTTAATTGTAACCTGTACAAGTGTTCACTCGCGGAACTGGCGTGCAGGAAATATGTTAGGGCAAGGTATGAAGCTACAAGAAGTGCTGGATCAAATGGGCATGGTCGTTGAAGGTGTCCGTACTACGAAGGCAGCCTATCAATTAGCAGAGAAATATGGTGTCGCCATGCCGATTTCCACAGAGCTCTATAGTGTGCTATTTAATGATGTTGAACCGAAAGTGGCAGTAGATGCCTTAATGATGCGTATGAAAAAACGAGAAATAGACGATATGAAGCATTAATATTAATTTTTTGATTAGACTTGTCATAAAATGGACATAAATAAGGTGTCTCAACGAATCTGTTGAGACGCCTTATTGTGTGCCACTAGTTGAATAGAAATACATGCTAAAAGAGTTGTCCATTTCTTGATAGTTATAGGACAACTATTTCTTTTTAGCAAAAGCACATAGTATAATATACTTTGATTGTGTCTTGACATTCAAAGAAAGGTGGTTTTTTGAAATGGGCCCGTTAGCTCATATGCCTGCGCTTGATGTAATGTGGGTGTCGTTTTATTGCATCGCATTTATGATTATATCAGTCGGCTTAATTTATTTAGCGCGAAATAAGATTTCAAATGTATTTTTACGAACAGTCGTAAATTTATGTGCATACATACTGTTTGGACTTGGCACATTTTTAATGGTACTTGTAGTTGCCACTTGGCCAGCATAAAAAATAATGAGGTGTCAGTAACATGAAAAAACTAAGTGCTTTGCTGTTGGTATTTGCAACCGCCATACTGTTAGTAGGATGTGCGTACCCAGAAGACGAAAAAAGGGCTAAGGTCACACCTGATGTCGATCAACTAGCTGCAGTTCAACGTGCCGTGGATGAATATCGTGAAGCAACAGGTGGACTAGTACCAATTAAAAATAGCGAGCTAGATACGGATATCTATATCAAATATTTAATCGATTTTGAAAAACTTATGCCGAAGTATTTGGCGACAATCCCTGGAAATGCCTATGAAAAAGGTGGTATATATCAATATATCATTTGGGACCCTGAAAATGAGGCAACCGTCAAATTAGTAGATTTAAATGCGGCAGAGCGTATACGTGAAATAGGTATTCGTAAACTATCTACACAGTATTTACCAATAAAAGGGTCAATTTCAGATAATGTTTATCAGATCAACTATAAAGATTTGGGTTATAAAACAGAGGTAACTGTAAAAAGTCCCTATTCTGGCGTCGAGTTACCACTTTTCATGACTGGTGATGGTGAATTACATGTAGACTATGCTGTGGATTTAGGACAGCTATTAAAAGAAGATAAGCCAAATGTAAAGCCAGGCGATGATATTCGCCAACTGCTTGTCGACAAATTTCCAGTGGTCCCTGCCTATTCTATTCCCTATACAGTGGACGAGAATGGAGAGCCTATCTATGATATGAAAACATATAATGCGGATGTCAGAAAGGCGAAAGAACAACAAAAACAAGAGGCAGAAGCCGCCGAGAAAAAAGAAAAATAGCAAACAAGCTCCTTACATTTGTGAGGGGCTTTTTCATATTTGTCTACAGGCTCGCATATAGTGAAAAAGCGTAGATAAAGGAGGCAGAAACCTTGAGTGAAGCAGTATTTAGAGAAATTGCAGAGCGCACAAATGGCGATGTTTATATTGGTGTTGTCGGTCCAGTACGTGTAGGTAAATCAACATTTGTAAAAAAGGTAATGGAATCAGTCGTGTTACCAAACATTGTGGATGAAACGGAAAGAATGCGAGCACAAGATGAGTTGCCACAAAGTTCTCCGGGGCCAGTCATTATGACTGCTGAGCCGAAGTTTGTGCCTGCCCAAGCAACCCGTATTGTGGTCGGTGACGATGAAATGCCATTTCAAATTCGATTAGCAGATTGTGTGGGTTATATTATTGATGGGACAAAAGGCTATGAAGATGAAAATGGACCTAAATTTGTTCATACTCCTTGGCATACGGAGCCAATTCCATTTCAGGAAGCCGCTAAAATTGGCACAGATAAGGTGATTCGCGATCATGCGAATATTGGTATTGTCGTAACAACTGATGGTACAGTGAACGGAATCAGTCGACGAGCAGCAGAGAAGGCAGAAGAGGAAATTGTAGAGCAATTAAAAGAAATCGGCAAACCATTTGTCATCTTACTCAATTGCCAAATGCCTGCGAGAGAAGAAACGGTTCAGCTTCGCAATGAATTGTTTGAACGTTACAATGTACCTGTTATTGCGATGTCCATTGATCAAATGAGAGAAGCGGATATTCAATATATTTTACAAGAGGCGTTATTTGAATTCCCAATTCGTACCATTGAAGTGGAAAAACCAGACTGGCTGGATGTATTAGATGCTACACATCCATTAAATGTTGCATTGATTGATTCGATGGAGGAAGTCCTATCTTCTGTGATGAAAATTCGAGATGTGCAACAGGCGTCAGATGCCTTCAAAGCGATTGACTTTATTGACCAAAGTGAGGTTGTTCATGTAGATGCAGGTGTAGGAACAGCTGTAATCCGTGTATCCCTACAGGGTGAATTGTATAAATCAGTTTGTAATGAATGGCTAGAAGAACCAATTGAAACGAAAAAAGATTGGTTACTCTTTATCAAAGAGGCGGCAGAGGCAAAAGAGGCCCAAAAACGCTTTAAAAGTGCTATTCACGATGCTGATACGACAGGATATGGGGTGACATTGCCAATGATGCAGGAATTTGAGCCAACAGCCCCAGAGCTCATTAAACAGAATAATTTCTTTGGTGTACGAATGAAGGCAAAAGCACCATCCTATCATATTATCCGGGTTGATATGGAGTCAGAATTTGCACCGTTAATTGGCTCAGAGTTCCATAGTCAGCAACTTTTAAAAGATTTAAATCATGCTTATTTACATGATCGTGATGCCTTATGGAATACACAATTATTTGGCACACCATTGCACGAAGTATTAAAAGAGGGGATTCGCTATAAAATGGATGCAGTTCCACATACTGCTAAAAAACGTATGCGTCAGACGATTGAACGTATGGTTAATGAAGGGGATCGTGGTTTAGTAACATTTATTTTATAGTAATAAAATTCAGAAAAAATGCAAAAAATATACGCAGGGCTTTTCGTTTTTATGCGAAAAGTCCTTTTATTTTTGTTTTTTGGGTGAAAAACTGATTTTTTGGTTATAATCATGTATGAATACAGTTGCGTAGCGGTTTTCTATGTGTTACTCTTTTTACAGAATTGGTTCATGACCCTTTGAGAGGAGGTGAATGGTGTGAATAAAACAGAATTAGTAAACTCTGTTGCTGAAGCTGCAGGTCTTTCTAAGAAAGACGCTTCTAAAGCAGTTGAAGCTGTATTTGATACAATTCAAGATGCTCTTGCAAAGGGTGACAAAGTACAATTAATTGGTTTTGGTAACTTTGAAGTACGTGAACGTGCGGCTCGTAAAGGTCGTAACCCACAAACTGGTAAAGAAATCGAAATCGCTGCTAGCAAGGTGCCTGCTTTCAAACCAGGTAAAGCGCTTAAAGACGCGGTAAAATAATACACGTCTAGTAGTTACATAGAGCAGTCTTCATGTTAACGAACATGAAGGCTGCTCTTTTTAGCTTCAAAATTTGTATTTTACATAATAATATACAGTGATTTGCTTATCTAGAAGCGAATTTCTGATGAATCAGGTAAGTCATTTTGCGCTTACCTTTTGGATGTGCTACGATGCATAGGGAAATGTGTAATGTTTTGATATGCAGGAGGTTTTTTTGATGTCGAATATTGATTTATTGAAAATAGAGGAAGCGGTAAAAATGATTTTAGAAGCGGTAGGTGAAGATGTTAATCGTGAAGGTTTATTGGATACGCCGAAGCGTGTAGCAAAAATGTATGCAGAAATGTTCAGCGGCTTGCATGAGGATGCTAAAGATTACTTTAAAACGGTGTTTCATGAAGATCATGAAGAACTGGTGCTTGTCAAAGATATACCTTTTTATTCGATGTGTGAGCATCATCTAGTACCTTTCTATGGCAAAGCACATGTTGCATACATACCAAATGACGGCGTTGTTGCAGGACTGAGTAAGTTAGGACGTGCAGTGGAGACGATTGCCCGCAGACCACAACTACAAGAGCGTATTACCTCTTCAGTAGCGGACACAATTATGGAGATGCTTTCGCCAAAAGGTGTTTATGTTGTGATCGAGGCAGAGCATATGTGTATGACAATGCGTGGATTGAAAAAACCTGGTTCCAAAACGGTGACATCTGTTGCACGTGGTATTTATGAGGAAGATGAAGTGAAACGTAGAGAAGTGCTGTCATTTATTCAAATGTCTTAAATTGCGTGTCTAATTATGTTATGATGAACTAAGAATTTGTCGGATTTAAGGAGTGTACAAAGATGTCACAAGATTATATTGTTATTCAAGCAGAAGAAGATGGTGTACATGTCATTGGATTAACACGTGGAACAGATACGAAATTCCATCATTCAGAGAAATTAGATGCCGGCGAAGTAATGATTGCTCAATTTACAGAACACACATCTGCCATGAAAATACGCGGTAAAGCGCAAATTCATACAGCACATGGCGTGATTAATAGCGAAGCGAAAAAATAAGAGACTTTGTTTCTGACGATAGGTTTTAATGCTGTTCAACGTTCTACAGCACATATAAAAACACTAGATGTGAAAAACTGAGTATAAGGTCTATGGGCAGTTAGCATTCCAACATTCAATTTTGGGAGAGCTTTACTGCCTGTGCTATGAAGAAAGCAAATTTTTTTTATTCCGCATCGTTGCGTATGCTATAATGACTCAGTAAGCAAGCGTTTAGCCTTGTACAGGGCTAACGTATCTGAAAGTGAAATGGAGTAAGGTCTATGAATGCAACATACATTCAAAATTCAATTGCACAGTTAAAAACAGAGATTTTCATGGATGTTCGTCATAGAACTTTGCAAAAATACACAGGTGTACCTGTGCTAGATGAAAATCAACTGTTTTATTTGTTAATCCCGTTTTTGAATGGTGAAGAGTGGCAACAAGAGCAACAAGAGGCTGCAATTACTGTTGGCATAGTGTACGCAGCATTAGCGGCTCACGATCATATAAAAGAATTAGACGCAACATCAAAAGAACAGCAGCTTACCGTTTTAGCTGGGGATTTTTATAGTGGTCGTTATTATGAAATATTAGCAATGTCAGGGAATGTCGCATTGATTCGAAACTTGTCACAAGGTATTGTGGCACGATGTGAAAACCAAATTAAAGTTTATGAAAATAAACAACGAACAATGGAACAGTGGTATACGTCGATGAGTACGATAGAATCAGGGTTAATTGCTCAATTTTTTGATCTTTATTCTTTCGGTGAATATATACCACTTATAGAAAAAAGCTTATTAATCTTGCGTTTAGAAAAAGAATGGACAGCTTATCAACGTGGGCAAATGTCTTTAATGGGTAAGGCACTAGAAGAAAGTGTCAGACGTAATGGCGCAACCTTTAATAGCGTCATCCAAGGGAAAATTGTGCATTTAAAAACAGAGCTATCACAGATCATTAATCAGGCATCCTTTTTACAAAGTGATATCAAACAAGCTTTACATGCACATGTAGAGGCATCCATTGCTTCTACTAACGGATAAGAGAGGTTTTTCAAAATGGCTAAAACGAAAGAAGAACACGTTCACGAAGTATTTGAAAGTATTTCGGAAAACTACGATAAAATGAATGGTGTAATTAGTTTCCAGATGCATGTTGGCTGGCGTAACGATACGATGAAGCACATGGCTGTAAAACCTGGATCAAAAGCACTTGATGTATGCTGTGGCACCGCAGACTGGACAATCGCATTGGCAGAGGCTGTTGGTGAAAGTGGAGAAGTAAAAGGGCTAGACTTTAGTCAAAACATGCTGAAAGTTGGCGAAAAAAAGGTAGAGCCATACCCACAAATTGAACTAGTTCATGGAAATGCGATGGAGTTGCCTTTTCCAGATGATACGTTTGATTATGTGACAATCGGCTTTGGTCTTCGCAATGTACCTGATTATTTACAAGTTTTGAAGGAAATGCATCGTGTTGTTAAACCAGGTGGAATGGTGGTTTGTTTAGAAACATCTCAATCTGAAATTCCTGGTTATCGTCAGTTGTTCCGTTTTTATTTTAAATATATAATGCCGATATTTGGTAAAATATTTGCGAAAAGCTATAAGGAGTATTCTTGGCTTCAAGAATCTGCGAATGATTTCCCAGGTATGAAAAGGTTAGCGGCATTGTTTGAGCAGGCAGGATTAGAAAAAGTAACGTACAAAGCATACAGTGGCGGGGCTGCGGCAATGCATATGGGCTTTAAAAAGATACGTTAATGGGGGAAGGTTTTCACACGTGGAAAAAATGAAGTTAAAACTACTCTATTCCGATTTGAAATCAGATATCGAAATCATTGAACAAGAGTTAGAAAAAGCGGTGGACTCGTCTTCATATTTGATCAACGATGCTTCTCTCCATTTATTACAAGCTGGTGGCAAACGGATAAGACCAATTTTTGTGTTACTAGGCGCAAAATTTGGTGATTATGACATTGAGAAGATGAAGGATGTAGCAGTACCTTTAGAACTCATTCATATGGCATCGCTTGTACATGATGATGTCATTGACGACTCCAATATGCGAAGAGGGCGCCCGACTGTCAAATCACAGTGGAATAACAGGGTAGCAATGTACACAGGCGATTTTATTTTCGCACGTGCGCTGGAATATATAACAAAGTTAGAAGACCCACTTGTACATCAAATTTTAGCCCGTACGATGGTGGAGATTTGTAACGGTGAAGTCATTCAAATTGAAGATAAATTTAGATTAGATCAAGGTTTAAAAGATTATTTTAGAAGAATCAAACGCAAAACAGCATTACTTATTTCCTCAAGCTGTGAGCTAGGAGCTGTGGCAGCGGGGGTTGATAGTAAAACAGTTCGGCATTTAAAGCGCTTCGGCTACTTTGTAGGCATGAGCTTTCAAATTATCGATGATGTTTTAGATATTATGGCAACCGATAAAGAACTAGGGAAGCCGGCAGGTAGTGACTTACTACAGGGGAATATTACTTTACCGATTTTATTATTGAAAGATGATCCCGAGATGCAACCATACTTAGTTAAAGTGTTTGCAGGCACGTTAACAGAATCGGAACGTCAAAATATGTTGCAATATGTGCGTAAATCCCATGCAATTGAGCAAGCTAATCGTATGAGTGATAAATATTTGAAAAAAGCCTTACAGGAAATTGATGCTTTACCAAAACATCCCGTTAAGAAAAAATTACGTGATGTAGCATTGTTCATGGGTAAGCGCAAATTCTAGCTTTTTGTTGTACAAAAGCTCATTTTTTGTTAATATTTATCGGTAGGTGTAAAACCTGTTAGACGAATTTAAGGAGTGTTTTAAACATGGCAATTGAACAAACTTTTTTAATGGTTAAGCCTGACGGCGTTGAACGTCAAGTAATTGGAGACATCGTTGATCGTTTCGAACGTCGCGGTTTTGTAATGAAAGGTGCTAAATTAATGGTAATTCCTAAAGAATTAGCAGAAAAGCACTATGCTGAGCATGCTGAGCGTCCATTCTTCGGTGAATTAGTTGATTTCATCACTTCTGGTCCTGTATTCGCTATGGTATGGGAAGGCGAGAACGTAATCAAGCTTGCTCGTACAATGATGGGTGCAACAAAACCTGAAGAATCTAACCCAGGTACAATCCGTGGTGACTACGCAACAACTGTTTCTCACAACATCATCCACGGTTCTGACTCTCTTGCTTCTGCAGAGCGCGAAATCGGCTTATTCTTCGGTGAAGATTTAGTTTAATTCGTGAATACAAGAAGCGTAGCGAAAATAACTACGAATAGAACTCAATAAAAAAATCATCTATTTTTCCGATGTAACTTTTACCTTCTAACAAAAAATGTTAGGGGGTTTTTTATTTGTCAAAATCATTCAATAAAGTTAACACAAACATTGATTTAAGCTTATTGACTATCAAAACTGAAAAAGAACCAAAGAAAGAAATGGTGACAAAAATCAATAACTCAATAGTTAAAATGGATACTTATGATGAATTGGACAACAGAAATATTGCCATTAAACACGCCATACAAATTTTAAATAAACAATGGCGACTAAACGGATTAAGACCAAGGACAATTGATAGTTACAACTATAATTTTAAGCGATTTGTTGAAGTTACTAAAGTTGAATATCTCCATGAAATCAACAATGAAAAAATTTATCAATATTTATCAAGTTTCAAAAATGCAAAGGACACATCTCTACATGGTCGTTTAAAGCAAATTAAAGCCGTTTTAAGCAAGTGTCACGATAATGGTTGGTATAACTCAAAGTTTTGGACAAACATCAAAATAAAAGTAAATACAAGCGTTAAGGAAGCTACTACGGAAAGAGAACTGGCACTTTTGTTATCACTTTTGGATAAATCAACGTATTCGGGATTACGTGATAGTATAGGAATTTTACTTTTATACAAAACAGGTATTCGAATTAAAACATTGGGAGCGTTGAGAGAACAGAATATTGATTTTGAAAATATGCTTTTGAAATTACAAGGAGAGATAATGAAATCGCATAGACCATTGATTCTCCCTTTAGATGATGAAATGTGTACTTTATTAAGAGAATTGATTTCAATAAACGATGATGTCAGGAAGGAGCATAGAGAAAAGAATGATTATATTTTTCTTTCAAACATAGGCATACCAATTTCAAATACAGTTTCACCGTCCAATTTAATTGCAAAAAATTTATGGGTGTACAGTAAAAAGTGGAATTTAAAGAACATTAACCCTCACTCTATTAGAAGATTGTATGCCCAGAATTTGGTGAAACGTGGAGCGGATATAAACTTAGTATCTCATGCTTTAGCACATTCTGATTTATCGACAACTACAAGGTATTTAGGGTTAGATGTTGATACAGTAGCAAAAAATTTACGTGATTTTTTATAACCGATACTTCTTCTCAGATTTAGTTAAAAGTCGTATACAAGCCAATGATAGCTAAAAGTTTATGTTTACAAAGCCCGCTTCTAAAACTACTTATATATGTGTCTAAATGAGATGAAAAATAGGGCTACTAATGATAGCCCTATTCCTTGGTTTATTTATTTTTCCTATTATTTTGGATTTTCAGTAGCTCATCAATTTGTTTTAACACAAATTCTTGATACTCAGGATTTAACTCTTTGAAAATTGTCATAGCCATTTCAAATTTAGTATCAGCAGGGCTTTTAAACATCTCACCTTCACCAGTGTTTAGCCAATTTTCATTCACATTGAAAGTGATACAAATCAATCTGATGATGCGGTCATTTACCTTTCGATGCTCTAATTCAATGCCTGCTATATGACTATTGGATATTGAAATAGCTTTAGCAAATTTGGCTTGCGATAAATTCAGTTCAGTTCGTACTTGTTTAACACGTTGATTGATAGTAATAGACAATAGATATCACCTCGTTAGTATTCAAAATATCATATATTCACTCACATTGAAAGTAAATATAAATAAAATGAAGTTGAATTACTCTCTATGTAATTATATAATACTCTCATAAGGCGTGATGAATGGGAGGGGTTTCATGGAAAACGAAGACCAATACAAGCAACTAGAGTCCAGCTTTAAAAGGTTAGATGAAGAAGGAAAGCGTTATATACTTGGTATTTTACAGGCACTAGAGTTTGCCCAAACGAATCAAGTTGTGGGTGTAACCAAGCCTAAGAAAAAAGATGGCGAGAAAGAAGATTGATGGTACATATACAGCTATATGAGTGTTTGTCTTAATTGAAGCGGGTCATAGGGTTTTCAATAATGAAAATTACAGGAGGGGAATAATGTTAAAAAAATTAGGAGTTCTATTATTACTAGGTGCGACATTAACAGGGTGTGAAGGTGCGACTATTGATGAAGATAGTAATATTATCGAGGTTGCCGAGAAAGAAAATGATTATACGGTTGTGCCAGAAGGTGAAAGAGAAGATAAGGCGAATACTGAAACCATTGATACAATAACACAAACAGCTATAGATTATAATAGTGTCGATTATACATTAAGTTATATAGATTTTATGAAAGAAGTAACAGAATCTATTCTTGTTAATGAAGAAACAATAACTAATATGAGTAAGAGTATTAATGAAAACCCACAAATTATCAACGACAGTAAATTTAGAACTACTGTTAGTGAATTAGTGGATGTAATGAACAAGGTTCATTTGATTGTAGTAGAAACTACACCTCCAGATGCGTTTAAAACCTATCATTCACTAATGTTAGGCTCACTAGAAGAATATAGTAAAGGTGCAAAGCTGTTCGAGGATGGTATCTTAAATGGTAAATCAGAACTAGTTGGTGAATCCTTAGAAAACTTTGTTATAGCTATAAAACTCTATAATGAAGCGTCCAACGAACTAGTTAGAGTTTCTAAGTAATAACTTTTATAATCTAGCTGTAATTCAATTTAATTATAAAGCGATATGATACTCTGTGCTTTTCAAATAAACAAAGTTTAAGCTCATCTGTAAGCTGAAAAAAGAGTCTGTCAGCCACGCAAATGTATGAAAAATACGTCACGTGCGATATTGAATAAGTAATGTTAATAGAGATATTTTATGCGTGTGAGTAGTACGGGGTTATTAATGACCAAATACGTTGATTTATATATCAAAAGACACGGTAGCACATCCGCCCCTACACATAGTTAGCAAGATTAAAGCGTCAAAGTACATTTTCTTGTATTTGATGCTTCTTTTATTTTACAATGTGTAATCTTAGTCACAGCCCTTTAAGGGAGTGAAAATAACAAAAAGTTAGAATAAATGAATCTTTACCATTTTATAGATGGTATTTTATTGTAAGTTGTTTAGATATTTTTTATAATTTAAATAAAATTAATCTTATATTTGAGAGAATTGAGGTGTGAATAAGATGGGGAAGGAACGTAATAAAAAACTATTCAAGCAATATGAACTAAATGAACTGTTGGAATTTCAAAGCTCCTTTAGGGAATTTGTTAATGAAATGATGATTGATATCTCTTCGTTAACTAACATGATCTCAGAGGTTGATAACAGTAATTTAAAACTGTTGAGGGATAATTTATCTGAAATATCTAATGCTTTAATTAAAACTCAATTAGAATTAGATAAAATAGAAGGGCTTGAAAAAACATATATTGAAAATATGTGCAATTTGATTGGTTCAGGTATAGATAATTTATGGTTTATAGATGAAGAAATCTTATTAAATTTATTAGATTTATACAGTATTAATGAAAAGTTTGTATTTGATGAGAAATTTGTCATCAAATACATTAATGAAAATTTTGATACGTACATAGAACCAATTATAAATTCAGCTATTTTTAGTGGTCAAAAGAGTATTCTTGACGAAGCAGTAAGACTCTATAAGTGCCAGAATTATAGTTTAGTTTTATTTCCTCTTTTTGCATCTTTTGATAATTTATTCACAAGATGGATTAAGGGAAAAGTTGAGGAATATAATAATTTCGATAAAATATTTGTAAAAGCATTGGGAGGGAAATTAAGGAAAATTCAAGACAAATATCATCCAATTCAGACTTTAAATCTTGATGATTCAACCAGATTTACTATTGCTATGGCGTATCCTATATTATTTAATCCTGATCCTACAGAGAAAGAGCGGAGATTAAACAGGAATAGCATCATGCATGGAAGTCATGATTATGAAAGTGTAACTAAAGAAGATTGTATGAAATTATTTGTACTATTAAGGTTGGCTTTAGATGCTATAAAATATGAACCAATTAAATTGTATCACTAGACGAAGAAAATTATAAAATGAAGATTTTTTTTGCTTGAAGGGAGAGAATTAAAAAGCAAATGTATCATCAACCAATTAATAAAGTGCTAAATAGCATAATTAAAATTTCAAAAATTTTAGATGTTTTCTTAATTAAAATTACAAGGTTAAAATTTCTTTTTAACAAGTTGCTATTCACTACTATATTACAACCTCAAGTTAAAGAAACTACACAATCTCTAAGAAATCAGGAAATAAATGATTTAGCAAAATACTTAGGGTTTACAAGAACTAATGAGAAGGTAAAAGGGCAATTTGTATATACTGATGGGAGGTTTTTCATTGTACATGATCTAGATTCTCATATAGGGGGTGTTTGGAAGATGGCTAGGACTCCTGATGATTTACGAAGTAAAAAAACGAGATTAGGTACGTATGACCCTTTATTAACTTTGATGGGAGATTGAGTATTATTAAATATACATGGAGAATTACAAAGTATAATCCTAATTTTAGAAACAGGTGTGGTGACTATTCAAATAACGAATGGACATCATTTTCTGATCTCTATAAATCTGTAACTTTTAGAGAGTATTTAGCTGTAGAGAGTATGTACGTAAATGTAATATCAAAATTTATGGAGTACTTAAGTTTATCGCATCTAAAAGTGGAAGACTTAGAAAAAAACGATATTTCCTTTCTAGATAATCCAGAAATATATTATAATCGATTTCCTTATATACAAAGAAATGATTATATATATGAAATTGTAGAATCCCTAAATGAAGGGATGAAACTTTCAAATAATAAAGTGCGTTTAGTTAGGATAAAGTCCGTATAATTGTGTAAAAGTAAAAAGGCCATATAACAGTCCTTTTACGGTACAATGTTTTTAACGACAAAAACATACCCAGGAGGACTTTTACATGACCCAAGTACATTTTACACTGAAAAGCGAAGAGATTCAAAGCATTATTGAATATTCTGTAAAGGATGACGTTTCTAAAAATATTTTAACAACGGTATTTAATCAACTAATGGAAAATCAACGAACAGAATATATTCAAGCAAAAGAATATGAACGAACAGAAAACCGACAAAGTCAACGAAATGGCTATTATGAGCGCAGCTTTACGACACGTGTAGGCACGCTAGAATTAAAAGTACCCAGAACACGTGATGGCCATTTTTCACCCACAGTGTTTGAACGTTATCAACGAAACGAAAAAGCCCTCATGGCTTCAATGTTGGAAATGTATGTATCAGGCGTTTCAACTCGTAAAGTATCAAAAATTGTGGAAGAACTTTGTGGTAAATCCGTCTCTAAGTCCTTCGTTTCTAGCTTAACAGAACAGCTAGAACCTATGGTTAACGAGTGGCAGAATCGTTTATTATCAGAAAAAAATTATCCTTACTTAATGACCGATGTACTCTATATAAAAGTACGAGAAGAAAATCGAGTACTCTCAAAAAGCTGTCATATAGCGATTGGAATAACCAAAGATGGCGACCGTGAAATTATCGGCTTCATGATTCAAAGTGGCGAAAGCGAAGAGACCTGGACAACATTTTTTGAATACCTAAAAGAACGCGGTTTACAAGGTACGGAACTCGTTATTTCTGATGCGCACAAAGGATTAGTCTCTGCCATTAGAAAATCCTTCACCAACGTAAGTTGGCAAAGATGCCAAGTTCACTTCCTAAGAAATATCTTTACCACCATTCCTAAAAAAATTCAAAATCTTTCAGAGAAGCTGTTAAAGGAATTTTTAAGTTCACAGATATTAACTTAGCGCGTGAGGCTAAAAATCGATTGATTCATGATTATATCGATCAACCAAAATATTCAAAAGCTTGCGCATCATTGGATGATGGATTCGAAGACGCCTTTCAATATACCGTACAAGGAAATTCCCACAATCGACTAAAGAGTACCAATCTAATTGAACGACTGAATCAAGAAGTACGCAGAAGAGAAAAGATTATTCGCATCTTCCCCAATCAAACATCAGCCAATCGCTTAATTGGAGCCGTTCTTATGGACCTACATGATGAATGGATTTATTCTTCAAGAAAATACATCAATTTTGATAAGTAGAAATGGTAAAAACATTGTATAGCATTTTACACAGGAGTCTGGACTTGACTTTAGTTAGTAGACTAATTCTTCGGGATATTATATGGTGTAAATTAGTCTCTGACACAAAATTATTTGTTCATTTTGGTTTTGATTATTACATGTACATCGGTTCAAATGAAAATTGCACTCCTGTAATTAATTGGATTGAAGAGAAGACACAGTTATTCGTGGAAGATTATAAGTCACCATATTTAGAAGATGAGTTTGGACAGAATGATATAAATAAAATTTAATATTGAGAAATAATGTGAAGACTACTTAATAAATGAATAATGGGTCTATATATTGTGTATATGCTATTTGGTTAATTATCCTATAAGTACGTACATAAATGTTCTTTAAAGGGTCAATGTATAATTTAATGTCCCAGATGCTTCTTACAGTCGATGCATTTCCTTCGCCAGTTAGTAAATAAAATTGTAATTTTATCAATAAAGGGGAAATTCATTTTAGAAAAAATGAATAATAAAGGTTATTGAAAAAACTGCTAATAAAGCGGTTTTTTTATTACTTTATATTAAGGTATTTTACTCTCAATTTATAATGTATGTAGCATACTAAGTTGGAATAAAGTATAAAAAAGTGATATAATAATATAGTAATCAAGATATTGATTACATGCTAAAAACACCAAACACCAAACACCAAACACCAAACACCAAACACCAAACACCAAACACCAAACACCAAACACCAAACACCAAACACCAATTTTAATTACGCCGTTTTGGTACTTTTTCGGCGAGGCTTTAACAAGCGGTTTTTGCTTGTTAAAGGATGGTGATAAAAAGTACGTATGTTAATTAAGGTAAAGGTATTCACCAATAATAAAATAATAATTATATTATGCGTAATTATCTTTACCTTAATGGTTAAAGGAGAATGGAGAAATGGTAAAATTAGTTTTAGCGAAAAAGGAAGCAGTAGAATTATTCGGGTCGGAGGATTGCAAGAGACATTTTTTGAAATATGGAAAATTCACAAACAAGGATATTGAAATATCCTTAATTAATGAAATGAAAAGATATTACGATACAGTTGAGAGTGTAAAACCAGCAAAAGGTCGTGGTTATGTTTATGAGCTTAGTGGCGAGAAAGATGAACCTACACCAAAAGAAGATGGAAGAATAAGCAATGGTGCATGGAGCAATCCATACATAAAGAACATGGATATTATGGTTGTTTCTGTTTTAGAACAAGGGTTAGTAGAAGAAACAGCGCAAACTTTGAGTAAATGGTGCTTTGATTTTGGATTAATATCTTTAAAGATATATGAATTATTACCTGCTAAATACAATCAACATTTTAAAGAACAATGTTTACAAGAATTAAAGGAAAACAACATTATTAGTGAAGGTGAAGATAGAATATTAAACGATTTTATATATCAATTAAAAACTTTACAAAGTCAATTAGCAGGTACATTGAAAAGAATGCAGAAAGCTAATCTAATCGAATATTACTCTGTACCAAAAGGATATGTTGAAGAAGATGATAAAACAATCAATTTGCATGAAAGTACAGTTAAGAAAATACTAACACTTCAAAGAGAGTTGATGGAACGCTATAATGTAAGCGATTGGTATTTAAATACATTTTACAATTCATCAAGATCTCGGGAATATCGCGATGAATGGAAAAAAGGGTTAGCGCTAATCACAGATGAAAATGAGAATATTATTGGCCTAAGTTATTGGTATAAGACATACGCAATTATTTTAAAAGCGCGAAAGAAGAAAATTATACATTATTTAGAAAAATACAATATGGGTGTTATTGAGCAATTCAAAAAAGACACGCAAGTATTTATAGAAGAAAATGAAAATAAGTTTCATAAAAATAGACATGATTATGTTGTGAGTGAAGCACAAAAGAGAGAAGACAATTTTCTAAGTGAAAAAATAAAAGTAATTGAATTAGACAAATCTGTTAAGGAAATCTACGATTCAAATACGAGAGAAGTAAAATATTATAACAAAAGACAAGATTATACATATGATGAAAAATATTATGCTTTATACTTTGATAGATTGTACACACAACGAATTAAAGAATTACAGGAATACTATGGACACACTTTTAAATAAAATGATTGTATCGTGTAGAACAAAAATATGAGGTCTTGTAATTTTTGATTAACCTTATATAAAACACAAAAACATATAATGTAAATCAAGCATTTCAACAAAAAGTAAGAAAAGTGAAACCTCATTTATAATATAATGGGGTTTCTTTAAATTGAAGGTCTACTATCTACACGATCAGGTTAAATAGTTAGCTACGTGTGAATGTGCTAATAAATCCTCTCAGTAGAGGTGTTTTTCAAGTATGATATGTCGTGTGATATACATGTAAAAATATAATAGGGGTTTTGATAAAATGATATGTACCAACATATGGAGCAATGTATTAAATTAATAAAATGGCATTATATTGGATTAAAGTTATAATATAGTTAAGAAGAATAATGAGAATTAGCGTTTATAGCAAAAAAAGTTTGAAGGAGTTCTTTATATGGAAATTAAAGTATCAGTTTTAGCTATTCAGGCTTTAAAAGAAGCACTTTGTAACATCTATTGGTTTAAAAGTGATCTAAAAAGTTTTCTTGCAAATTGTATATCTGAGAGATCTATTGTACATATGGTGAATTGGGAGAATAATCCTAAAAGACAAACAGTTTCTGATATTATAGATGAGCTTATGGTTGACCAAGAGAAGCATTTAGGATCGATTAGGAAATTACTTTATGAAGTATCTAATATGGATAATTTTAGACATCTAGAACAACTTGAAGATGGTAAGAAAAAAGCAGATAAGGCAAGAATAGCTGTATCAGATCTAAAGAACTTGATTGAAGAACATGATAAAAAGTTAAAGAAAGAAAAAGAGATTGTAAATAATCGAATTATAAATCATGCGAAGATTAGAGAGAAAAAAGCAATAATAACACAGTTAGATGAAATTAAAAGCAGATATTCAAAGTTAGTTATTTCAAAAGAATATCAAAAGAGAGGTTTTGAGTTAGAGAAAATACTTTATGACATCTTTGCATTGTTCGACCTTGATCCTAAGGCCTCCTTTAGAAACATTGGTGAGCAAATTGATGGTGCATTTACGCTGGAGGGTACAGATTATTTATTTGAAGCAAAATGGCAAAGTTATTATGTAAATGCATCAGATTTGGATGCTTTTTCAGGGAAGATTGGAAGAAAATTAGATAATACATTAGGTTTGTTTCTATCTATAAATGGTTTTTCGGAGGAGGCAGTAAAGATATATTCTTCTGGAAGAAGCTCTATATTATTAATGGATGGAAGGGATCTCTTAGCGGTATTAGAAAATCAAATAGATCTTAAAACGTTAATGGTAAGAAAGAGACGCCATGCTTCTCAAACTGGAAATATATACTTAACTGTAAGCGAAATTTTAAACTAATTTTACCTTGTATACATATAGAGCAATGATGGACTTATTAATAGTATTAAATCCATAAAGTTTCTTCTAATACTTGGTAGCAGTACAACTCCTGTAAGCTTTAATAAGATTAACTTAAAATAGTGCAGAACAAACCGGAAGGATAATTAGATGAATTATTATATTGTAATGCAAGGGCGCACCTATTTAGAAGAGAAAGAAGCGGGCATTATTTGGTCACCGCAAAAAGATAAATCTGGTAAAGTACCACACTCATGGGATCGAATGAAAGAAATATTAAAAGGGGATTGTATATTTCATTATGTACGTGGAGACTTAGTTGCTATTAGTATCGCACAGTCAAATTATTATGAAGCTTCAAAACCAGGAGAAATGCAAAGTTATTTACAATGGGAAGATGCAGGTTATTTAGTAGACTTAAAATATCATGAGTTAGACATTCCGCTAAATATAAAAGCAAATTTTGATGTGATTTTACCGCTTCTACCTTTAAAGTATTCTCCTTTCCAGCAAGATGGAAAGGGAAATCAGGGTTATTTATACCCATGTAATGAAACACTCGCAATTAAGTTATTAGAATTGACTAGTGATTTAAATATTTATGAAGAAAATCAGGAGCAATTAGAGTTTGCAATTGGTTCTGTTGTAAGTAGAAAAAGTAATAAACTTGTACCAATCCTAGCTGAGACAGAAGCAGAAGCAAAAGTAAAAATTCGTAAAGGTCAGCAGAAATTTAAAGAAGCGTTAGCTCCTTTATGGAATCATCAATGTGCATTATGTGGTATTGATTTACCTGCAATGCTTAGAGCAAGTCATTCAAAGCCGTGGAAAGATAGCATACATGAAGAAAGATTAGATGCTTATAATGGTTTGTTGCTATGTTGTAACCACGACGCGTTATATGACAAAGGCTATATTGCATTTGATGGTACAGGTAAGATTCATATCTCAAAGCGAATTAATGAAGTGGATTATGTGAAATATGGTATTCACCCAAAAATGTTTGTAAATCGCTATGAGGAAAATAAGAAGTATTTTAAGTGGCATAAGAAGAATGTGTTCATCTTGTAATAATACAAAAAGAGAAGTGAAATTAATATGCTTCTCTTTTTGTATGTCATTAGATATATAACTATTTGAAGAATCATTTTAAGTTGTTATAATTGGAAGTATAATTATTGGTTATTTGAAAATTATTAGGAAGATTTATTGTGCTATAATAATAGGATTGAGGTATATTGTAATGAATAGATTTTACGTTAATAGTGAGAAAGATGTAAGTAAGATCTGCAATGAAATAGAGATCTTATTATATAAAAATGGATATATTTGTGTGGATGATTTTATTTCTTCTGAATCAATAGAGATAAAAAATATAATAAAAGAAGAATTGATTAGAAAGTATAGAGATAGTGATGCATATAATAAAAATATGTTGCTTAGTTTTATTGATAAATATAAAGATTTGAAAAATAAATATACGAAGAGTCAAACAAGTATTAATGAAGAGAAACTTATTTCAATCAAAAGAAAGTTAGTAAACCTAGATTTTGATTGCCAGAATATTACCCAAAAATTAGAAAATATGCACAAAGAGTTAAATGAAAATAATTTTAGAAGATTTTTCTTGGAAGATGTACATCAAGAAATTGAAAAAAGAAAAGACAGATTATACAGAAAAAATGAAGTTGAACGACTTGAGGAAAGATATAAAGAAATTGAAAGTTTAAATTCAGAACTCAATGATATTCTTTCACAAATAGATGATTTACAAATGAAAATTGAATTACATCATTCTCAAATAAATGATTTAACGGAAAAATTAAATGAATTAAGAGATACTAGAGAAATTTATATTGAAGAAGAGAGTAGATTAACTGCGATACTTTCTCAAGAAAAAGTAAGAGCTGATATAAATAAAAAATTAATTAGTGATTCTATGACAGAATTGTTGAATTATATAATATTTAGGATCACGATATATTCTGGGAAGTTATATATTCATAATGTTTTCAAATACAAATTAATATTTATCGAAGAGACTAGAAAAATACATGAGATTATTGAAAATGTAAATAAAGTAAACAATTATAACGATTCAAGAACTAACGAGAAATTGTTTGAGGAATTATTAACTAATATTAGTATAATGGAGGGTTATTTAAAATTTCCCTTTAAATATAAATACAATAATTATCAAACGATTACCCCGATATTAGAAAAATTTTTAGAGTATTATCGAGTTGCTATTAATAGGTCATTAAATAATAAGAATAGGGATGAATCACTGCTATTTTTCCGAGGGCATACTGATTCTAACTATTTGTCTATTCCAAGCGTATTCAGGAATCAAGGATTTATTGAAAATGAGCATATAATGTTTCATGAGATACAAGTAAGATGTTCAACAGAAATGGTTAATTCCAAAAGTTATTTAGAAAAATTAACCAGTATGCAACATTATTCTCTTCCAACTAGATTACTAGACGTTACATCAAGCGTGATGGTAGCATTATTTTTTGCTGTTGAACGGAATTTTGAAATTGACGGAGAATTGATAATTTATAATCTTTATAAGAATGAGTTGAAGTATTTTGATAGTGATACAGTGGAAATGTTATCAGCTCTATCAACTTTAAGTTATTCTGATAAACAGAATTTACTTCAAGATACTATAGAAGCAAGTATTAAACTAATTGTAAATTCTTTTCCTAAATCAAAAAAATAACGAGAAAGCTTTTCTGAAAAATTTATTAGAAGAAATGAATCTTATAATAATTCAATTTAATGAAAAATCCATAGTGAAGAAATTGAGTCATGAAATTCAAAAGCAAACACAAATAGTATTAAAGGAAATTAATCCAATAGATTTATTAGATGCCTGCTTTGTTAAACCTGTATTAAATAATAATAGAATAATTAGGCAACAAGGAGCTTTCATAGTAAATGGTTTATTTAATAATGGTAATGGAAATGATATGTATCGTGTCGCTGGCGAGGGTTATCAATCAAATGTAGATAATATTTTAAACTTGCTAGATGATGAGTTTAAACAATCTTTAAAAAAACATATCAGCTTTAATAAGGTAATTACGAAATATATTATACCCTCTGGCAAGAAAAAAATAATAAAAAAATGGTTACGTGATCTTAGCATGGATGAATCGGTAATTTATCCTGATTTTGAAAACATTGCTAGTTATCTAAAGGATGCTTATGGGACTAATTAAAACTTTAGTAGTGATATTTTTTTTTGTAGATTAATAAAAAAGGTGCTTATTAAAAGGTTCAAGTAAGCGCCTTTTTCTATGGTTAACTTCTGAAAAGAGCTATGAATTAGTTTGTAATTTAGTATAATGAGAAGAATGTGTATTCCACTATAAAGGAGAATGACAATGCCTGTATATAATAAGTTAGTACGAGATAAGATTTTAGAGATTATTGAAGCGGATGGATTAAAGTATAATGCAAGAATTTTAGAACCACAGGAGCTTCTAGTAGAAGTAAAATCAAAAATGATCGAGGAAGCTAAAGAGTTTCATGGAACAGATAATGTACAAGAAAGTATTGAAGAATTAGCAGATATTTTAGAATTAGTACATACAGCTATTAATGCATTAGGTGTAAGTTATGATGAACTGGAAGCGATTAGAGGACAGAAGAAGGCTAAACGTGGAGGATTTGAAAAGGCGATTTATTTAATTGATGTAGAGGATAAGTAACCTATTTTCAATGGAGTGTTTAGATGAATAATTACTTAGACAATGATAATACTTTGGAATCGAATTTTCGCTCGATATACTTATTTGGTAGAAATGTTGCAACTTATAAATTTGCGTTTGCTAAAACATTACTTGAATTAGGTGAGAGTAATAAAAGTTTTGTGAGTTTAGAAGAATTATCCCCTATATTTGCAAAGTACATGTTAGAGCATATTAGGGACGGGAAACGACAAATAACAAGTCAGTCATCTAAGTTTATTAGTGCCTTGAATTTATTTCATCAAAACCAAATTACGTGGGAACAATTACTTGAAGTTACTGAAAAAGTAGGGTTTAACAATGTGATAGATGCCTTTCATAACATTCCTAATGGTGAACTTGATAAAAATTTTTATGAGAAGTCCATACAAGGAAAGACTTTAGGAATTACGTTGACTGATAGTATATTTTTGTTGAACGGAAGCGCCCAAAAAATAAATATATTAAATGAAATTGAAGGTAGATGGAACTTAGTTGAAAACGCATGGACTGAACGAAATCCAAAACTAGAAGTTCAGTTTGATACAGACCTTGAGCAGTTTTTCTTTATAAAGCCTATGACACCACAGCAGTTCATGTTGTCTCATGAAAGAATAAATCTAACTTCTGCTAGAAAGCCATTAAACGGATATCAAAAGGGAAAATGCTTCTATTGCTACAAACCGATTTCAATTGAAAGTAACCAATTGAATACTTGTGACATAGACCATTTCGTACCGCTATCAACACAGTTCAACAGTACACATGATTTAGACTTAAATTGTGTTTGGAATCTAGTTCTAAGCTGTCAGGATTGCAATAGAGGTGAAGCTAATGGGAAGTTTGCTAGACTACCTGAAGACCCTCTTTTACAACGATTGTATAAGCGTAATGAGTATCTAATTGAAAGCAATCATCCGCTAAAAGAAACGATTATTATGCGAACAGGTAAAAATCCACAGCAAAGAGCAGATTTTTTAAAACTAATGTATAGACTTGCGGAGACCATAAGTAGAGCAAAGTGGAAACCTAAATTAGAGTATGACATTGGATTTTAAAATAGAGCAATGAAAAATATACAGGATGGTATGGTACTGCCTTTATAAAAATGTAAAGAGTCTAAAAGTTTACTTGCAAATAGATGACTTTATTATAGGGGGGATTTTTCCACTTCTACTTGCTAACATGGCTAAAAGTAATGTATAGTTACTAATTAATAGAAGGTAAAAGCTCGGTTCTAATTTAGTTTTTTTCGTTTATTTCAGAGAACCCATGATATTAGTGATTTCAGAGACAATAGTTAAAGACTATTTTCTTGGTAGTAACCCAGGTACAATCCGTGGTGACTACGCAACAACTGTTTCTCACAACATCATCCACGGTTCTGACTCTCTTGCTTCTGCAGAGCGCGAAATCGGCTTATTCTTCGGTGAAGATTTAGTTTAATGTCGAATAGATCAAGCAATCTCATTTTTTGAGATTGCTTTTTTATTGCGCAAAAAAGGAGAGGGATCATTCTGACGAATAATTTCTTACTAGATACATATAGAATTGTTAAAAACTTCTTACTCATGTACAATAAATAATGTAATATTCTGATAATTAAGTTAGGAATAGTTGAGTAGACTCGTCAATAAACTATGAGGATGACGAGGAAAAGGGGTAATGGACATGAGAGAAGTGGTGATTGTAGCAGCTGTGAGAACTGCTGTAGGTAGAAGTAAGGGCGCATTAAGTCAAGTTCGAGCAGATGATTTAGCAGCTGATGTATTACAGGAGGTTGTAAAGCGTGCAGGCATTGGTAAGGAACAAGTAGACGATGTCATTTTGGGGTGTGTGACGCAAACAGCTGAACAAGGCGCAAATATTGCGAGGACCTCTTTATTAATGGCTGGTTTCCCAGAGAGTGTGCCAGGAGTAACCATTGATCGTCAGTGTGGTTCAAGCCAACAAGCGGTGCACTTCGCAGCACAGGCAATTTTAGCGGGGGATATGGACATTGTCATTGCTGGTGGGGTAGAAAGTATGTCAAGAGTACCAATGGGCTCAAACATGCAACATGCCCATGCTAGTAACCGCTTACAGGAAAATTATGATATTATCCATCAAGGATTATCAGCAGAGAAAATCGCTTCCCAATGGTCTTTATCGAAAGAACAGCTAAATAGCTATGCTTATCAAAGCCATCAACGGGCGATTTCCGCCATTAGAGCGGGTCATTTCCAAGCTGAAATACTACCCATTCAAGTTCCACAAGAGGATGGCTCAGTGACAACATTTGCGGTAGATGAGGGTCCTCGTGCAGAAACTACCGTTGATATTTTAAATGGATTAAAAACCGTCTTTCAAGAGAATGGTGCGATTACTGCGGGCAATGCGAGCCAAATGAGTGATGGGGCCTCAGCTGTAGTTGTGATGGCTTTGGATAAAGCGAGAGAACTAGGCATTCAACCACTCGCTAAAATTGTGACAAGAGTGGTCGTGGGCTCTGATCCGACATTAATGCTAACTGGGCCAATCGAAGCTACTAAAAAAGCATTAAAACGGTCAGGTCTCAACATTGAGGATATCGACACATATGAGGTAAATGAAGCTTTTGCACCTGTACCGCTCGTATGGCTGCATGAAATAGGAGGAGACCCACAGAAGCTCAATCCTGATGGTGGAGCCATTGCACTGGGACATCCATTAGGGGCAACAGGTACGAAATTGTTAACGACCATGCTCTATCGAATGGAGCGAGAGAATTATCGTTACGGCTTGTTGGCGATTTGTGAGGGAATGGGAATGGCCAATGCCACGATCATTGAAAAAATGTAAAAGGGGATATGTCTGATGAAAGAACATGAAGTGGTGGCAGTCGTAACAGGGGGTGCCTCTGGTTTAGGAGAGGCAACCGTTCGGAAATTGGTAGGGCAGGGTGGCAAAGCAATTATTTTTGATGTCAATGATGAGCGTGGACAAGCTCTAGTGGAGGAATTAGGTCAAAATGTCCTTTATGCACGAGTGGACGTCACAAAGGAAGAAGACGTGGCGACGGGCCTTGAGCAGGCTATTTCAGCTTTTGGCAAGATCAATGTCGCAGTGAACTGTGCTGGTATAGCAGATGCGAGTAAAGTTATTTCGAAGGGTGGTATACATGCCCTTGGGTTATTTGAAAAAGTGATTGCTGTTAATTTAGTTGGCACGTTTAATGTCATCCGTCTAGTGGCAGATAAAATGCAACATAATGAGCCAAATGAAGATGGACAGCGTGGTGTCATTATTAATACCGCGTCTGTGGCAGCATTTGATGGGCAAATCGGACAAGCTGCTTATAGCGCGTCAAAAGGGGGCGTAGCAGCAATGACGTTGCCCATTGCAAGAGAGCTTGCGGAAATCGGTGTCCGAGTGATGACCATAGCGCCAGGATTAATTGAAACACCAATGTTTGCTTCGTTACCTGAGCCTGCACGAACAGCTCTTGCTCAAATGACACCATTCCCTAAACGACTTGGTAAACCTTCGGAATATGCTCTTTTGGTTGAAAGTATTATCCACAATGGCTTATTAAATGGAGAGGTCATTCGACTAGATGGTGCCATTCGAATGCAACCGAGGTAGCGTCAAAATCTAGTTCAAATAGTTTTTGTTTTGATTGTTTCTAAAATCGTAGATGAAGGGAAGCGGTATCATGCATATGATGGATACACCTTTATTATTAACAAGTTTTTTGAATCGCGCAGAACGATTTTTTCACTCAAAGAAAATCTATTCTCGAACAAGTGCCACTACTATTCACGAATTTACGTATAAAGAATATGTGAAACGGACTCGCCGATTAGCTGATGCTTTGACGAAACTAGGAATGGAGCAAGGAATGAAGGTTGGCACATTTGCTTGGAACCACCATCGCCATTTGGAAGCCTATTTTGCTGTACCATGTGCAGGAGCAGTATTGCATATGATTAATATTCGATTATCCCCCGAGCATATTGCCTATGTCATCAATCATGCCGAGGATGAAATATTATTAATAGATGATAATCTGGTGCCATTAATTGCACCGATCGTATCTCAGCTGAAAACGGTAAAGCATTTTATTATTATGGGTGATGCTGTTGCAGTAGAAACTTTACCGATTCCAAATGCTCTTTCCTATGAATCGCTACTTACGGAGGCAGATGAACATTTCACATTCCCAGAAGATCTAGATGAAAATACACCCGCAGGCATGTGCTATACAAGTGCAACGACGGGCATGCCAAAGGGAGTAGTCTATACACATCGCAGTATTGTACTTCATAGTTTAACAGCTGGTCTCGCTGACAGTATTGCGATTTGTGAGTCGGATGTGGTGTTACCTGTTGTACCAATGTTCCATGCGAATGCATGGGGATTACCATTTGCCAGTGTCGCATTTGGTTCTACACAGGTCTTACCGGGACCTATGTTTACACCACAGCTATTGCTTGAATTATTTGATGTATATAAAGTTACATTGACAGCAGGGGTACCGACTATATGGCTAGGCGTTCTACAGGAGCAGCGTCAAAATCCTCGTGACCTATCGTCTATGCGATTAATTGTTTGTGGAGGTTCTGCTTCACCAATTGGTCTTGTTCGAGGCTTTGAGCGAGAACTTAATATCCCGTACATGACAGGTTACGGTATGACAGAAACCTCACCACTTGTAAGCCTATCCACGTATTTAACACATATGCAGGACTATACGGCTGATGAAAAAATGAATGTTCGGATTACACAAGGTATGACAATGCCTCTTATTGATACAAGGATTGTCAATGAAAATGGTGAAGTACCTTGGGATGGCAAAACGATGGGAGAGCTTACGATTAGAGGTCCATGGATTGCCAACGAGTATTATCAGGATGAACGAACGGAAGAGGCCTTTAAAGACGGCTGGCTCTATACAGGCGATATTGCTGTGATGACAACAGATGGCTATATAAAAATCACTGACCGTACAAAGGATTTAATTAAGAGTGGTGGCGAATGGATTTCTTCAGTAGAGCTTGAAAATGCATTAATGTCACATCCAAAGGTCTTTGAGGCGGCTGTTATTGCCATTCCACATGAAAAGTGGTTGGAGCGACCATTAGCTTGTGTCGTAGCAAAGCCAGAGTTTAAGGATTCGATTACTAAAGAAGAGTTACTAGAGAGTCTACAGCACCAATTCCATAAAACATGGGTTCCTGATGATATTATCTTCATTGACGAAGTACCAAAAACGTCTGTAGGTAAATTCTTAAAGGCTAAATTACGAGAAGATTTAAAAGAGTATAGCATACAAGTCTAACGATAATGGATAGAATGAGGGTGGTGAAAATCTACCTTCATTTTTTATTGGAATAAATTCCTGAAAAATGAAACTATTTTTTCCATTTTGCCGTATAATCGTAATAACGAAAGGAAGTGAACGGATTGTCAATTGCCATTGTAGCGATAATTGGAGGCGTTATTATTTCTCTAGCTGGAATTTTTACAGACGCTCATACTAGACAACAAAAAATAAAACTGAAAGCTGTTGAAAAAGAAGTAGAATTAGAAAAGCTTAGGTTAGAAACTTATACGATTGAAACAGAAAAAATGAGACTTGAATTAGAACAGTCGAAAGTATTACTTTTAGAGGAAAAACAAAACGCAAGCAAGTAGATTTGTATGCATGAGAAAGACTATTTCAGGATTGGGACTTTTCCGCTATAATGGTAATACGACGCTAGAGGGGAAGATGACCATATGTCTGATTATGAACAGTTTATAGAAGGTATTAAGCGCAAAACAGGAATAGATTTAGCGTTATATAAAGAAGCGCAAATGAAAAGACGATTAACCTCTCTTTATGAGAAAAAGGGCTATCGTAATTTTGTAGACTTTCTAAAGGCACTCGAACAAGATCGAGATTTAATGAATGAATTCTTAGATCGTATGACGATCAATGTTTCTGAATTTTATCGCAACGGAAAGCGCTGGGAAGTATTACAAAAGAAAATATTTCCGAAACTTTTACAAACTAATAAGCGTTTAAAAATTTGGAGTGCTGCTTGTTCGACAGGAGAAGAACCATATTCATTAGTAATGGTATTATCTCAATTGGTGCCTTTATCTCAAATTCAAATTATTGCCACTGATTTAGATGAGAATGTAATACAAAAGGCGAAGTTAGGTGTCTACCCTGAACGCTCTTTAGCAGAGGTGCCAAGTGATATTAAAGCAAAGTATTTTGAACAAGAAGGCTCCTTCTATCGCGTGAAGGATGAGATTAAGCGTTGTGTAACCTTTAAGAAACATAATTTATTGAATGACTCTTATGACAGCAATTATGATTTAATTGTTTGTCGCAATGTCATGATTTATTTTACAGAAGAAGCGAAAGATCAAATTTATAATAATTTTAGTAAAGCACTGCGTAAGGATGGCGTTTTATTTGTTGGATCGACAGAGCAAATTTTTAATCCAGCACGTTATGAATTTGATGTAGAAGACACATTCTTCTATCGTAAAAATAATTAATAATATGGATGAAAAGCCTTGTACAAATGACACAATTGTACATAAAGTTGACCAAGCATTAAACATAGATAATTCATACGCTTTTCGCTTATCATAAGCAAAGGCGTATTTTTTATAAAATTTAGCTAGGTGTTTTTTATAACTTTCATTCAGAATATTCACATTTAGATCTATGAAAATGGTAACTACTTAAAAGACATTCGTAAAAGGACTGTTTTTTTAAAGAATATATGTTATAGTGAAAAATACATACTTTAGCGAGTTGAAGGGAGAAAGTGTTTATGCGTTACTTAACAGCAGGTGAGTCACACGGACCTCAATTAACGACAATTATTGAGGGTTTACCGTCACTCTTACCCATTACAGCAGAAAAAATTAATCACGATTTAAAACGTCGCCAAGGAGGTCATGGACGTGGGCGCCGCATGCAAATCGAAACAGATACAGTGGAGATTGTAGCTGGTGTTCGTCATGGTCAGACACTTGGATCTCCTGTTGCACTCGTTGTCACAAATGATGACTGGAAGCACTGGACTAAAATTATGGGAGCAGAGCCACTAGCTGATGATATCAATCCTGAAGATATCAAGCGTCAAATCTCACGTCCTCGACCAGGTCATGCAGATTTAGTCGGAGGCATGAAATATGGTCACCGAGATTTAAGGAATGTATTAGAGCGCTCCTCTGCGCGTGAAACAACTGTTCGTGTAGCAGTTGGGTCCGTAGCAAAGGCGTTACTTAATGAACTAGGCATTTCCATGGTTGCGCATGTTACAGAGATAGTGGGAATTAAAGCCGATACATCTTTAATAGAAGGAAAAACAACGGAAGAAATTCGTGCAATTGTCGAAGCAGATCCTTGCTACTGTGTAGATCCAATCGCCTCTGCGAAAATGGTTGAGGCAATTGATGAAGCGAAAAAAGCCGGCGATTCGATCGGTGGTGTTGTAGAAGTCATTGTAGAAGGCATGCCAGCAGGTGTAGGGTCTTATGTACATTATGATCGCAAGTTGGATGCGAAACTTGCTGCTGCTATGCTATCCATTAATGCATTTAAAGGAGTAGAATTTGGACTTGGCTTTGAAATGGCACGTCGAAAAGGTTCTGAAGTACACGATGAAATCATCTGGTCTGAAGAAGAAGGTTATACTCGTGCAACCAATCGACTTGGTGGCTTAGAAGGCGGTATGTCAACAGGTATGCCAATTGTTGTACGTGGTGTGATGAAGCCAATTCCTACTTTATATAAACCATTACAAAGTGTAGATATTGAAACAAAAGAGCCGTTTAAAGCGAGTGTTGAGCGCTCTGATAGCTGTGCAGTACCAGCAGCGTCTGTAGTTGCAGAACATGTTATTGCCTGGGAAATAGCGAATGCAATTTTAGAGCAATTCCATAGTGATCAACTACCACAATTACAAGCTCAAATTGACGAGCATCGTCAATATACAAAGGGGTTCTAAGTTATGCGTGTACCAGTAGCAACAAAATCGCATCAATATGAAGTTGTTCTTGGGCATCAATTTCTAGCTGAAGCTGTGGAGGCATTTGCTGATAAACTTCAAAAAGCGGATAAGCTCTTTGTGTTTACAGATGTCAATGTTTGGGCAGCACAGGGAGAGTATTTCAAAGCAAATTTCCCGTACCATTTTGAGGCCTTTATTTTGCCAGGTGGAGAAGCGTGCAAAACCTTTGATCAATACAACGCTGCTCAAACATTTTTATTAGAGCAAAAATGCTCCCGAAAATCCTTCATTTTTGCTTTTGGAGGAGGAGCAGTTGGCGATTTAACAGGTTTTGTTGCGGCAACCTATATGCGAGGGATTCCGTTTATTCAAATTCCAACGACTATTCTAGCGCATGATTCCGCAGTTGGTGGAAAAACTGCCATTAATCATCCACTAGGAAAAAATATGATTGGCGCATTTTATCAGCCAGAAGGCGTGATATATGATACAGCTCTTTTAGAAAGTTTATCAGAGCGTGAGGTACGTTCAGGAACAGCAGAGTTAATTAAGCATGCCATGATTTCTGACCCGAACTGGCTGGAGGAATTAATGACAGGAGATTCGGTGATCCATTTTAATCAAAATGAACTAGCAAAGCAACTAAAAAAAGGAATTGAAGTGAAAGCACAAATTGTTGCTGAGGACGAAACAGAGCAATCCGTTCGAAAATTTTTAAACCTAGGCCATACATACGGACATGCCATAGAAGCAGCTGCGGGTTATGGCAAAGTGGCTCATGGTGAGGCGGTTATGATTGGACTCGTCTATTGTCTTCTATTGAGTGAACGATATGGAGAACTTGATCGAACGTTCACCCAATCCTTTTTACAGTTTGCGATAAAAAACGGCTATCCTTTTGAGGCTGTGGGTGATTATTCATTTGAACAATTATCTAGCTACCTAATGAAAGATAAAAAAGCGGAATATGGCATTTTACAGTTTGTTCTTTTGGGGAAAATTGGAAATCCTTTTGTCAAAGCTATTGATATAGAAGAATGTCAAGAAATAGATGCTGAATATAGACAGTTATTAGCGGAGGTGCTTGTATGATTCGTGGACTTAGAGGAGCAATAACAATTGAATCTGACAAGCCAGAGCTTGTATGGGATGAGACAGCAAGATTAGTGCGTGAGGTTGTGGCAGCAAATAATGTGGACATTGATGATATCGCATCAATCCTTATTTCAACAACGCCAGATATTACCTCAGCATTTCCTGCTCGTGCAGTACGCTTGATGGATGGCTGGCAATATGTCCCTGTAATGTGTACACATGAAATGGATGTGCCAGAAGCGCTACCGTTATGCATTCGTGTATTAATACATGCAAACATAGAGGTAGCACAAAAAGATGTAAAGCACTTGTATCTCAATGATGCAGTGAAATTAAGACCAGATTTGGCTCAGGCTAAATAAGTAGAGGAGATGTTTTAGATGAAGTGGAAACAACAATTGGACGGTATGCAAGCATATAAGCCAGGTAAACCAATTGAAGAAGTACAACGTGAATATGGCTTAAAGGAAGTTATTAAATTGGCATCGAATGAAAATCCATTCGGGTGCTCACCTAAGGTAACAGCTTATTTACAAAATAATGCAGTGAATCATGCACTTTATCCAGATGGCTATGCACAAAACCTACGTACTGCTGTGGCAAATCATCTAGGTGTGAAAGAGACACAGCTTCTTTTTGGTAACGGCTCTGATGACATCATTGCGATTATTACTCGTGCTCTGTTGTATCCAGGGGTAAACACGGTTATGGCCGACCCTTCCTTCTCTCAATACTGGCACAATGCAGAAATTGAAGGTGCTGAAGTACGTAAAGTTCCTTGTCAAGAGGGAGCACATGATTTAGAGGCGATGTTGGCTGCAATTGATGACCAAACTTCTATTGTTTGGGTATGTAGTCCAAATAATCCTACAGGAGTTGTCATTCCTGATGCTGCATTGCGTGCCTTTCTTGCAAAGGTTCCAAGCGATGTCCTTGTCGTACTTGATGAGGCATACATTGAATATGTTACACATCCAGACCACAAGGGTACGTTACCAATCATTGACGAATATCCGAATGTTCTTTTACTGCGTACATTCTCTAAAGCATATGGCTTAGCCTCGTTCCGCGTTGGCTATGCAATTGGCCAACCTGATGTTATTGCTAAGCTCGATCCTGTGCGTGCACCATTCAATAATACAATCTTAAGTCAAGCTGTTGCTGTCATTGCGCTTAGTGACCAAGATTATATTGAAGCATGCCGTGAAGCCAATGAAAAAGGCAAAAAACAATATGTAGAATTTTGTGAAAAGCATAATTTAAAATACTTCCCATCTGATACAAACTTTATTTTCTTTGATACCCATGCTGATAGTGATGTTGTTTTCCAAGAGCTGATGAAAAGAGGCTTTATTGTGCGCAGTGGTAATGCATTAGGATTACCAGGATTTATCCGTGTGACAATTGGAACAGAGGCTCAAAATGCAGCTTTGCTTAGCCAACTTGATGAAGTGTTAAAACAACAAGGGGTATTTGCATGACACGCAAAGTACTCGTTATAGGGCTGGGATTGATCGGTGGTTCTATTGCCCTTGCTTTGCAAAAAGCACCTGAAACAAAAATTATTGGCTATGACATGGACGCACAAACACGTGAGCATGCGAAAACATTAAATATTGTGCATGATATTGTTCCAGATCCACAGGCTGTTGCGGCTGAGATTGATGTTATTATCTTCGGTACGCCCGTTAATGCAACACTGGATTGGATGGAGCAATTAAAATCATGGCCATTGAAAAATAAAGTTATCGTAACAGATACAGGGAGTACAAAGAAATTAATTATGCAAAAAGCCAGCGAATTACGGGAACTTGGCATAACGTTTATTGGTGGACATCCAATGGCGGGGTCTCATAAAAGTGGTGTGCTGGCTGCTAAGGCCCATCTTTTTGAAAACGCATATTACATGCTTACGCCACTTGCTGGGGAAGAAATTGTTCATATGGCACAGCTTGAAAGTTTGCTGAAATTTACCCATGCAAAAGTAGTCAGTGTATCTGCCAGTGAGCATGATCATATGACAGCGGTGGTGAGTCATTTTCCACATGTTATTGCGGCATCACTTGTCCATCAATTAGGTGGCGAAAATGGGGAATACCCGATGACACGTTCTCTTGCAGCAGGAGGGTTTCGTGATGTGACACGAATCGCCTCTTCGAATCCCATCTTATGGCGAGATATTACGCTGCAAAATCGCGAGGAGCTCCTCACGCAATTAGATGGTTGGGAAAAAGAAATGACGCGCATTAAGGAACTGCTGATGGAGGGTTCTTCACAGGAAATTGAAAACTATTTTGCTGTTGCCAAAGAACTGAGAGATGAATTACCGATTAGTGCAGGGGCTATGTATACACCATTTGACCTATATGTTGATGTTCCTGACTATCCAGGTGTTATTTCTGAAGTGACGGGCTTTTTAGCAGATGAAGCAATTAGTATTACAAATCTACGCATTGTTGAATCAAGAGAAGATGTTTTCGGTATTCTAGTCATTAGCTTCCAAAGTGAAAATGATCGCGAACGTGCTGCAGCCTGTATTCAAAAACGGGCAAATTTTGAAACGTATATTTCTTAGCATAAGAAAGCGTCGGCATTTCGGCGCTTTCTATCTTCATATTGGAGGGAATAAAGTTCATGAGTGAAAAAGTATTGCAATACAACAAGCCTTCTCTACAGGGCTCTTTAACTGTTCCAGGCGATAAGTCTGTATCTCATCGCTCTGTGATGTTTGGCGCCATTGCTAGTGGAACAACAACCGTAGAGGGCTTTTTACTAGGTGAAGATTGTTTAAGTACAATTGATTGCTTCCAGAAACTTGGCGTTCAGATTGAGGTGGAAGGAACAAATGTAACCATTCATAGTCCAGGGATGGATGGCTGGCAGGAGCCGACAGAAGTGTTATATACGGGTAACTCTGGTACAACAACACGCTTAATGCTAGGCATTTTAGCTGGTTCTACTGTCCATTCTGTCATGACAGGAGATGCATCCATTGGAAAACGACCAATGCGCCGTGTTATAGATCCACTTCGTCAGATGGGGGCACGAATTACAGGGCGTGCAGACGGGCAATATACACCACTAGCCATTCAAGGTACAAAATTACAAGCCATTGATTACAAAATGCCTGTAGCAAGTGCACAGGTGAAATCTGCTATTTTACTAGCGGGCTTGCGTGCTGAAGGAACAACTATTGTTAGAGAAATGGATGTTTCGAGAGATCATACAGAGCGAATGCTGCGTCAATTTGGTGCACAGGTAGAAGTAGATAATGGCGTAGTATCCATTGAAGGAGGACAAGCGCTCAATGGGACGCATGTTTCTGTGCCAGGAGATATATCATCCGCTGCCTTTTTCTTAGTGGCAGGAGCCATTTGCAAAAATAGTCAGCTAACACTAAATAATGTTGGCATTAATCCAACACGTGATGGCATTATTGAGGTGCTGCAAAAAATGGGTGCCACGATGACAGTAACGCCAAATGATGATAATCAAGCTGAACCAACAGCAATAATCCAGATCGCTACATCTTCTTTAACTGGTACAATAATTGAGGGAGACATTATTCCTCGTTTAATTGATGAAATTCCAATTCTTGCATTACTTGCTACGCAAGCACATGGTCAAACGATCATTAAAGATGCAGAAGAGCTAAAGGTGAAGGAGACTGACCGTATCACAGCTGTTGTGACTGAATTGAAGAAACTTGGTGCCCAGATCGAAGCAACAGATGATGGTATGATTATTGAGGGACCAACGCCTTTAAAAGGAGCAAACCTTCAAACTTATGGCGATCATCGTATCGGCATGATGGGTGCTGTTGCAGCTTTACTAACAGACGGCGCTGTTACACTAGATGATGCACAATGTATTGCTGTATCCTACCCATCGTTCTTTGAGCATATTGAGGCAGTGAAGTAACAATTAAAGAGAGGCTCTCCAAGCTTTTGGGGAGTTTTTTCTTGTTTCAGAGGTAAATGTTTTGTAGCATAAAGGTATCAACGAAAGAATAGGTGAATGACTGTGAACAATGCGATGACTGAAATGATGCAAGCACTTGAACAAGGGGATTTAGCATTAATCGATCAGCTACTAGAATCATTTTTAATGAAGGAGTTACCCGAGGAGATCTACGCACTTGCTGAAATTTTTATGCAGTATGGGTACATGAAGGAAGCTGACCGAGTGCTGGAGCATTTACAATTTTTATTCCCAGAAGAAGCACAGTTAAAAATAGATCGTGCCAATGTCCTAATGGAGCTTGGAAATGAAGATGAAGCATTAGATTTATTATTAGAAATTGAAGAAACCTCACCAGAATATCCACAAGCGTTATTGGTTTTAGCTGATTATTATCAAATGCAAGGGTTATTTGAGGTTGCAGAAAAGCGTATAAATGAAGCATTAGCGATTTTACCAGACGAGCCATTATTACATTTTGCGAAAGCAGAACTTTTATTTGAAACAGGTCGTTTTTTAGAGGCAGCAAGACTGTATGAGGACTTATATGAGCAGCAAAATGAATTTGCTGGTATTCAACTTGTCGAACGACTAGCAGAGGTTTATCGTGCAGGTGCAGCCTATGAGACGGCATTCGATTATTATGTCAAAGCTCTTGAAGATGAAGTAAAGCCCGATATTTTATTTGGAGCTGCTTATTCAGCTTTCCAGTCACAAAAATACGAGATGGCTATTAAACAACTAGAGGAATTGAAAGAATTAGATCCTGATTACTTCTCAGCCTATTTATTGCTTGCGGAAAGCTATGCAATGACAGAGGATAATCAAAAAGCTTATGCTGCCATTCAAGAGGGGTTAAAGCGTGATGAATATGATAAATCGCTTTATTTATTTGCTGGTAAGATGGCATTGAAGAATGGTTTGCCAGAAGAAGCTGAGCAACATCTGAGAGAAGCTATAGCACTCGATCCTGAATATATGGAAGCCGTACTGGCGCTTATTTCAGTGTTTGGACAACAGGAGCGCCATGAGGATGTGATCGAGTTATTTGAGACATTACAGCAAAATGATTTTGAATGGAGCACTTTATATCCATTTGCGGCAGAGGCATATGAAAATTTAGAATTGTACGACCGTGCATACGAATTTTACCGTTTGGCATATAATGATTTTAAGGAAGACGCAACATTTTTAGAAAAATATGTTTACTTCTTATTAGAAGAAGGAAAGCGTTCAGAGGCAAAAGAGGTTCTTGGACAATTAATCAACATTCAACCGGGTGAACCAGAGTGGCAGGAGAAGTTAGAAACCTTAGAATTTGAGTAAAGGAGGGAGTGGGTATGACTGCTTCTGTATCAGTTGTTGATAAAAAAGCATTTGTTCGATGGTTTTTAAAAAATTATCAATTGAAACGTCGTGAGTGTGTATGGATTTTAAATTACCTATTAAGTAATGATGACTTGTTAAAAAGAATCCGTTTTGTGGAAGAAGCTCACTATTGTCCTAGGGCAATGGTGATGTCGACAGTAGACTCAACAGGTGTGCCTTTTCGTTTCTATAAAGGCAATGTGATGACGGCAGATGCTGAGAAGTCTTTCCATGATTTACGCTTACATGAACAAGAAGATATGTATATACAATTGAATTTTCCTAATATACCACCAAGTGCACAATACTTAGCAGTTCTTGAAGAAAACCCTTATATGCCAGAAACACTGCTCGTCAGTGAAAAAGATCGTATACTGGCAGAAGAGCTGCTTTCCAATAGCTTACTCGTATTCCAAGAAGAGAAATTACTCGCACAAATTGATGAAGCCCTCGACCAGGGAGATGAAGCGCGATTTTATGAATTGTCTAATTTGTTACAAGCATTGAAGGAAACGGCTAATTTACGTTAATTATAGGTAAAAATTGAATGTCCTTTATCCATTTCAATATGGTAACATTACTAGTGAATGATTGTTTTCACTTTTAATTGGGTATCCTATCGAAGAGTGGAAAAGGACATTTTTATTTTGCGATAAAAGGAGGTTTGTTGAATGTATTTTAATGCAAACGATGTAACATCGTTTATGGCACAAAAAGATTTTATTGATACCGCGATAGTTCCACTTGTATCCATTGATCTCTCTTCTGAAAAAATGAAACAAAGTGGCGCCGAGGTAGATTTTGTCATGTCTTTAACTTCTTTTATAGAGCAGCAGTTTAAAGGTCGTCTACTAGTCATGCCACCATTTTCTTATATGACAACTTTAAAAAACGATGATTTACCACAGCAATTAGAAGCACAATTACATAATGCTGGATTTAGGCATGTGTTCTTCATTACTTGTGACCATTATTGGACAAAAAGTGGAGAGATAGTCAATATGATTTGGTTACCAGCGATTCCATTAGAAAGTATGGATGCTAGTGTGAAAAAATCCATTCTAGAAGATCAGTTGCGACAAGTGATTCCAATGCTTTCGACTAAATGGGCACAGATTTAACAATTAGTTTCAATAAATGTTCACATTCTCCAGCTTTCCACAGAATGCTATATTGACCAAGCTATGGACTTGATATATCATATATATGTCCTAGTATTACTATTTGTAAAAGTATGTCCGTTGGACTGACCTTTAAGTTAGAGGGGGAAAATAATGAGTAATAATCGAGTTTCACGTCGTCAATTTCTAAGTTATACTCTTACTGGTGTAGGTGGATTTATGGCGGCAGGTATGCTAATGCCAATGCTTCGCTTTGCAATTGATCCTGTGCTACAAAAGCATGAGGGTGGAGATTTTGTAAAAACAGAGCATAAAATCGCTGACTTGACTGAAGAGCCTGTAAAAGTGGACTTTTCATATGAACAAGTGGATGCATGGTATAAATCACAGGTTACAGATGTAGCTTGGGTTTATAAAAGTGGCGATCAAATCATTGCCCTTTCACCTGTTTGTAAGCATTTAGGATGTATGGTTGACTGGAATGGAGATTCTGCACACCCAGGTCAATTCTTCTGTCCATGCCACGCAGGACGTTATGAGAAAAACGGGAAAAACATTGCAGGTACACCGCCTCTAGGTCCGTTGGATGAATTTGAAGTACAAGAACAAGATGGCTATTTAATGATTGGTCCAGCTAAAGCAAATTCTCTAGTTAAATAAGTAAGGGGGTACGACAACAGTGCTAAATAAAATTTATGATTGGGTCGATGAACGCCTAGATATTACACCGATTTGGCGTGATATTGCCGACCACGAAGTGCCAGAGCACGTTAACCCTGCACATCATTTTTCAGCATTCGTTTACTGCTTTGGTGGATTAACATTCTTCATCACAGTAATTCAAATTCTATCTGGTATGTTCCTAACAATGTACTATGTACCAGACGTTGTGAATGCATGGAAATCAGTTTATTATTTACAAAACGAAGTAGCATTTGGTGAAATCGTACGCGGTATGCACCACTGGGGAGCTTCATTAGTTATCGTAATGATGTTCTTACATACACTTCGTGTATTCTTCACAGGTTCTTATAAAAAACCTCGTGAATTAAACTGGATGGTTGGTGTAGGTATTTTTGGTGTAATGATGGGTCTTGGATTTACAGGATACTTATTACCATGGGATATGAAAGCATTATTCGCTACTAAAGTAGGTATCGAAATTGCAGCATCTGTACCGTTTATCGGTGGGATGATTAAAGTATTATTAGCGGGTGACACAACGATTCTCGGTGCTCAAACGTTAACTCGATTCTTTGCGATTCATGTATTCTTCTTACCTGCAGTATTGTTTGGGTTACTTGCAGCGCACTTTATCATGATTCGTCGTCAAGGAATTTCAGGACCGTTGTGATTGTCTTGACGGTTCGATGATCTTTAAAAGGAGGGGACACTATGCATCGCGGAAAAGGAATGAAATTTGTCGGCGATTCTCGTATTAAAGCGAATCACAGAATGCCGAACGTTCCAAAGGATTATTCCGAATATCCAGGTAAGACGGAAGCTTTCTGGCCAAACTTCTTACTGAAGGAATGGATGGTAGGTGCTGTATTTTTAATTGGATACTTATTATTAACTGTCGCTCACCCGTCACCACTTGAAGGGCCGGCAGATCCAACTAGAGCATATACACCACTACCGGACTGGTACTTCTTATTTATGTATCAACTTTTAAAATACTCATTTGCTTCTGGTCCATACAATGTAATCGGAGCTATTGTAATTCCAGGTCTTGCATTTGGAGCGCTATTATTAATGCCATTTTTAGACAAGGGTCCAGAACGTCGTCCATCTAAACGTCCATTGCCAACAGCGTTTATGTTATTAACTTTAGCTGCTATGTTCTACCTAACTTGGGAGTCAGTTGTTAACCACGACTGGGAAGCTCAAAAAGCTATGGGTGCAATCGTAGAAACAGTTGAATTCGATAAAGAATCAGAAGGTTATAAACTATACGCTGGTTCAGCTTGTATTACATGTCACGGTGAAGGCTTAGAAGGTGGAGCAGGTGCACCATCTCTAATGAACACTGGATTAACAGCTGATGAGATTAAGGACATTGCTCATAATGGTCGCGGTAACATGCCACCAGGATTATGGACAGGTTCAGATGAAGATCTTCAAAAACTTGCTGAATTCATCGAAAGCTTAAAAGCAGAGTAATAGTAAAAGAGTCAGGAAACTGGCTCTTTTTTTTCTACCTTGTTATACTATTGGGACTGGAAGCCATACAAAAAGGTTCCCTTGTATAAAGGATTTTAGCGAAAGATGTCGAAAAAACATTTATTCTTGAAACAAGTAAGCGAATTAAAACAATAAAATAACACATATTGATGGTGAGATACAATTGAATTGAAAGGTAGTGTAAAGCTCTAGAATTTCAGAACTATACATAAATAATGGATTGTTTTTATCGGAAGGAGTTAACATCGTGCAACTAACAAAAGCAAATATTTGGTACCTTCTGACCCATAAATCATTCTTGATAGTGCTGCTAATTATTAATCTACTAGGTACAATTTATGGCTATTATTGGTATGGGTGGCAGCTTGCCATCACAGAGCCTATTTTTTATATTTTTGTTCCAGATAGTCCGACAGCCAGTTTATTCTTTTGTTTTGTGTTAATTGCTTGGATTATGGGGAAAAGCTGGCCACTGATGGAAGTACTTGCCCTTGTTACGTTGGTGAAATATGGCTTATGGGCAGATGTGATGAATATTTGGACATTAATTGAAACAGGTTCTATTGGCTGGCAGGGATGGATGCTAGTTGGTTCACATTTTGCCATGGCTGTACAAGCTGTACTATATATGAAGAAATATGTCTTCACTTATTGGCATGTTGTGATAGCAGCTGTTTGGACACTGCATAATGATGTCATTGACTATGTATTTGGGCAAATGCCGATGTATCGGGATTTAGCCAATTACACAAGCTATATAGGTTACTTTACATTCTGGTTATCAATTGCATGTATTTTACTTGCCATTTTCTCAATTAGGTGGCGCAAATATTTGCCGAATTAGGGTATAAATTATAGAATTATAGTATCGAGGTAGAAAGGGGTTAGAAAATTGTCAACGAGCATGTATATTGTTTATTTTGTGATTATTATGCTGCTTCCACTTTATGCTCAAATGAAGGTAAAGGGTACGTATAATAAATTTGCAAAGCAACGTACAATGAAGGGGCAAACTGGTGCAGAGGTAGCGCGTGCGATTTTAGATGCAAACGGCTTATATGATGTACGAGTTGTGCCAACACAAGGTGTGTTGTCTGATCATTATAATCCAGCAACCAAAACAGTGGCTTTATCAGAAAGTAACTTTTATGAAGCAAGTGTTGCAGGTGCTGCGGTTGCTGCCCATGAGGTAGGTCACGCCATCCAACATAAAGAAGCTTATTCCATGCTTACATTACGTAGTAAGCTAGTCCCAGTAGCAAATATTTCTTCTAATGCGTCTTGGATTTTCGTAATGATTGGTATTTTTGCAAGTAGTACGAATTTCTTGCTATTAGGTATCATATTATTAGCAGCAGGTGTTGTTTTCCAATTAGTGACACTTCCGGTGGAGTTTGATGCCTCAAAGCGAGCATTAGTTCAAATGAATTCACTTGGCATTATTACAAATGAAGAAGAACGACCAGCACGAAAAGTATTAAGTGCTGCAGCATTAACATATGTAGCAGCGGCAGCGGTAGCAGTACTAGAGTTATTACGTTTAATTTTAATTTTTACCAATATGCGTAGCGACGACTAAGAAAAAACTTGTTATAGTGGTACACCACTGTAACAAGTTTTTTATCTTCGTATGCTTAATGAAGGGGTTGCTTTTGATCGTCTAGTGTGAAGCCTTCTCCTGCCACATCTCGTACTTCAATGATGGAAACAAATGCGTGCGGATCAACTTCATGCACAATAGATTTTAACCGTACAACTTCATTGCGGCCAATTACACAATAAATAACCTCCTTAGGTTGTTTCGTAAAATGACCATGTCCTTCTAAAATGGTGATACCACGCTCCATTCGAAGAGCGATTGTTTCAGCAATGGCTCCAGACTTTTCTGATATGATAAGCGCACCACGAGCCGCATAAGCACCTTCTTGTACAAAGTCAATGACACGGGCTCCAACAAATACGGCTACTAATGTATACATCATGGAACGAGCATCCAAGAACGTCAGCCAAGAAAGGATGATGACGATGGCATCGAAGACAAACATGGTTTTCCCCATACTCCAGCCAAAATATTTATGTCCGAGTCGGGCCAAAATATCGACACCACCTGTAGTGCCACCGAAACGAAAGACAATCCCAAGTCCCAATCCAACAAAGACACCAGCAAAAAGTGCCACAAGCAACATGTCATCCTCTAAATGGATGGTAAATTGATATTTTTGAAAAATTTTTAGAAAAAGAGATACAGATAAAGTGCCGACAAGCGTATAGACAAATGATTTTTTTCCAAGTAATCGATAACCTATGATAAACATGGGAATATTTAATAACAGGTTCATTAAGGCGGGGTCCCATCCTAATGTAAAATATAGTATGAGGGTAATCCCACTTAGTCCACCTTCACCCAGTTGATTTTGGATGTTGAAGTGAACAAAGCCGAAGCTGAAAACTGCTGCTCCGAGCATAATTGCGATAATATTACGAATTTTAATCTGTTTTAGCATTTGACCTCCTGTAGTTCCAAACAAATGAAGTAGTGTTATCTATTATCTGACATTTTATTGGTTTTGACAACAATGGTGTAAATTTTATACGATGGTAAATAGGAGTGTGATTTTTATGGCAGATCAACTAACAATGCAAGCTTTACAACAGCGTGTCGATGACTATATAGGACAATTTAAAGAAGGCTATTTTCCACCATTTGAATTACTTGCACGTCTAACAGAAGAATTAGGTGAACTATCACGCGAAGTTCAGGATGTCTATGGACAGAAAAAGAAAAAGAGTACTGAGGATATAAATAGTATTGAAGAGGAACTAGGAGACTTTTTCTTTGTACTAGTCTGTTTTGCAAATGCTCAAGGTATAAAACTAGATGAAGCACTTTTACGCGTCATACATAAATTTGAAACTAGAGATAAGGATCGTTGGACTAGAAAGGATGAAGAATGATGTCGATTCGTGTAGCTATTGCGGGAGCAAGAGGAAAAATGGGAGCTGAGGCTGTACATACGGTCATGAAACATGACAAAATGGAATTAGTAGCTGTACTAGATTATAAGGAAGTAGGAAAAACTTTAGCTGATTTAGATATGTTTCCAGCAAGCTATACAGTGCCTATATTTACAGAAATGCATGATCTTGTAGAAGCAACTGCACCAGATGTACTAGTGGATTTAACTAATCCACATGCAGTCTACAAACATACAAAGGAAGCACTGAATTTAAATGTACGACCTGTAATTGGTACAACAGGATTTACAGATGCACAACTAGAGGAATTATCAGCCATGGCCAAAGAAAAAGAGTTAGGTTGCATTATTGCACCAAACTTTGCGATTGGTGCTATCCTAATGATGAAGTTTGCAAAAGAAGCAGCCAAATACTTACCAGATGTAGAGATTATAGAAATGCACCATGATCAGAAGCTTGATGCACCATCTGGGACAGCGGTGAAAACGGCTCAGTTAATACAAGAGGTCCGTACGCCTAAGGCACAAGGACATCTAGAAGAGAAAGAAACCATTAAAGGTGCAAGAGGTGGAGACTTTGACGGTATGCGCATTCATTCCGTACGTTTACCTGGTTTAGTGGCACACCAGCAAGTATTATTTGGAGGGGATGGGCAGCTACTAACGATTCGCCATGATTCATTAAACCGTAATTCTTTTATGTCGGGTGTTGCATTTTGCATAGAAGAGGTTATGAAAATGGATCAGCTTGTTTATGGTTTAGAAAACATCATCTAAAGATTGGGATGGAAGCTATATGAAAATCGCATTGATTGCACATGATCGTAAAAAAGATAATTTAGTACAGTTTGCTATTGCTTACCAAAATATTTTACAAGAACACACACTATATGCTACCGGCACAACAGGACAACGTGTCATCGAAGCTACTGGTTTGGAAGTTACACGTTTTCGTTCAGGGCCACTTGGTGGCGATCAACAAATTGGCGCAATGATTGCCAATAATGATATGGACATGGTGATATTTTTCCGTGATCCTTTAACAGCACAGCCACATGAGCCAGATGTTTCTGCACTAATCCGTCTTTGTGATGTTTACCAAGTGCCACTGGCAACCAATATGGGAACAGCAGAAATATTACTAAAAGGCCTCGAGGAAGGCTTTGTGGATTGGAGACTGATACAAGAAAGACGCAATTAACAAAAGACGTGATTCAGAAAGGATGATCATCGAATGAAAAAGCTAAAAATAGGCATTACCTGTTATCCTACAGTTGGTGGCTCTGGTGTCATTGCAACAGAATTAGGCAAAATGCTTGCAGAAAGAGGACATGAAATTCACTTCATCACCTCAAGCGTACCATTTCGATTGAATAAAATTTATCCAACCGTCTTTTTCCATGAAGTCGAAGTTAATAATTATTCAGTATTTCAATATTCTCCCTACGATATTGCATTAGCGAGTAAAATGGCAGACGTCATCAAGGATGAAGAGTTGGATGTGCTACATGTGCATTATGCCATCCCACATGCAGTATGTGCGGTGCTAGCACGTGAAATGAGCGGCCGAGACATTGGCATCGTTACAACCCTTCATGGCACAGATATATCGGTGCTTGGGCAAGATTCTACGCTCTCACAGGCCATTAAGTATGGGATTGATAAATCTGATATTGTGACAACCGTGTCACAGGCATTAAAAGAACAAACCTATGAACTGATTGATACAGTAAAACCAATTGAAACGATTTATAACTTTGTGGACGAACGCGAATACTTCCCACGAAATTTAGGAAACTTAAAAGAGCAATTTGGTATTCAAGAAGATGAAAAAGTCCTCATTCATGTATCAAACTTCCGTAAAATAAAGAACCTTCCACACATTGTAGACGCCTTTATGAAAATCCGTGCCAACATGAAAGCAAAGCTCTTATTAGTAGGTGATGGCCCAGAAAAGCATCGTGTCATGGATCAAGTAAAAGGAAGTCCTTATATGAAGGATGTTTTATTTTTAGGGAAACAAGAAAACTTAGCTGAACTGTATGCGATTAGTGACCTAAAGCTATTATTATCACAGCAAGAATCGTTTGGACTGGTGTTACTAGAGGCAATGGCTTGTGGTGTACCTTGTATTGGAACAAATGTAGGTGGTATTCCAGAAGTCATTGAGCACGGTGTAGACGGTTATATCGTGGAATTAGGTGATACAGAGGCAGTTGCGGCGTATGCAACCCATTTATTGCAAGATGAGGAACAATTACTGCGCTTCCGAGAAGCGGCCATCCGTGCAGTAAGTGAAAAATTCCACTCATCCAAAATTGTGGAACAATATGAAAATCTGTACGAGAAGGTTGCGGAAAGAAATCATGCAAAACAATAAAGAATGGCAAGCAGCCTATTCAGTCATTGAACAATTAGAACAGGCGGGATTTGAAGCAGTTATTGTTGGTGGAGCTGTAAGAGATGCTTTACTCAATCGTCCTGCCCATGATGTAGATGTGGCTACAAATGCCTTGCCTGAAGAAGTAAAAACTGTGTTTCAAAAGACTGTAGATATTGGGATTCAGCATGGGACGGTACTTGTTATCGTACCCGCTGGACCTGTGGAAGTGACTACCTATCGGACAGATGGGGAATATACAGATCATCGAAGACCACAGAATGTCCATTTTGTTCGATCTCTAAAAGAGGATTTACAACGCCGAGATTTTACGATGAACGCCATTGCCATGCGTCATGATGGCTCTTTTGTAGATTATTATGGTGGACGACAAGATATTGAAAAGCGCGTTATACGAGCGGTAGGAGAGGCAGAAAAACGGTTTGCAGAAGATGCTCTAAGAATGCTGCGAGCAATTCGCTTCTCCGCACAGCTTGATTTTACAATCGAGGCGAATACAATAACAGCCATCCAGCAAAGGGCTGCTGATCTGAGCTTTATTGCAAAAGAACGCATTAAAGCAGAGCTTGATAAGCTTTGGATAGGACAAACAGTTTTTGGGGGTATACAAAAACTAGAGGACTGTGGGTTAACGGCCTATTTAACGGGTGATTTTCAAGCTTCACAATGGCGTAATTTTCAAACAAAGGATGCCCTTCTTGGCTGGGCATACTTTGCTTTACTGCAAGGAACAGCATGGCGTGAGGTAGTGCGCGATTATCGATTATCTAATAAGGAAATGGCGTTTATTAAATCCGTTTTAACAGCTTATGACGATTTAAAAGATGGTTGGACAAATCGCCATTATTTTAACTACACAGAGCAAGAACTAGTGGCTGCACAATATTTTGCCCAACTTCGCCAATTAGACGCTTCGATACCTCAACAATCTATTCGAGAATTACAGGCAAAATTACCGATTCAACATAAGCAAGAATTAGTGGTGAATGGGGCTGATTTACTGAAATGGTCTGGCAAAAAGGGTGGGCCGTGGGTAAAAGCCGCATTGGAGGATCTGCTGACAGCCATTCTTCATCATGAACTTCAAAATGATCGACAACAGATTAAAAGCTGGGTTGAGCAGCAGGATCTTACTTAAAGCCCAATACATGATAGTCAAAAGCCGTCTCCCATTTCGGGAGGCGGTTTTATTAAATTCCTATCGTTGGTGGTCATTTACGTTAATTTACAGTATGATTAAGACAAAATAAGTTACATAACAAGAGTACAGTTAACTAAAGGATGGATGTGAAGATGACAATTTCCATGAAGGACGAAATTTTAAAAAGAATATTGGCTGCTGATGGAGAAGCGGTTTCAGGTCAGGAATTAGCAAATTCTCTTGGTGTCTCAAGAACCGCTGTTTGGAAGCATATGCAAACATTACAAGAGGAAGGATATACATTCGAAACTATTAAGAAAAAGGGGTATGTATTGACAGGTGTACCAAATAGCTTGAGCCCCACACAGATTGAGCTTTTTTAAAGACAGAGCATTTTGGACGTGAGATCCATTATTACGATGTAGTTGATTCAACACAAACGATTGCGCATAAGCTTGCACAGGAAGGAGCTCCACACGGTACAATTATTATTGGTGAGGAGCAAACAGCGGGGCGAGGTCGTATGGCTCGTCCTTGGGAGTCTGCCCATGGGACAGGTATTTGGATGACCGTTATCGTTCGGCCAGATGTTACACCCCAGCAGGCCTCATCCTATACACTTGTGGTGGCAGTAGCTGTCACAATGGCTATTAAAACATTATATAAACATGTAGAGCCAGCCATTAAATGGCCCAATGATTTATTGATTAATGGCAAAAAATGTACAGGGATTTTAACGGAAATGCAGGCAGAGGCGGATCTTGTGCAAGCTTTACTTGTTGGAATTGGCATAAATGCGAACCAAGCAACAGCTGACTTTTCACCTGATATTGCGGATATTGCCACTTCATTACGATTAGAAGCAGGGGAAGAAATCAATCGTGCAGCACTTGTTGCCTCTATCTTACACTATTTAGAACAATTTACAGAATTATACGTCAAAGAGGGTTTTGCGAGTCTAAAGACACTATGGCAGCAATTGTCCTGTACAATTGGTCAACGTATAGAGGTAACGACGATACGTGAACGTTTTGAAGGGGTTGCCAGTGGCATTACAGACGATGGTGTTCTGCAACTGACACAGGATGATGGAACGATTCGCACGATCTATGCGGGAGACATCAAAATATTATAAACAAGAAGCTGCAAGTAATGTCCTATACTTGCGGCTTCTCATGTTGTTGCAAAAAGATGATGTCAACGGCAGAAAAAGCAACTTTGCAAGGTGAGGGGTTGATTTCCGTTCCGCCAGCGTCCTTTCCAGGGGGCGTCCGATGAGCCGCTTCACTCACTTACGTTCGCTCCAGGGTCTCATCTGTGACGCTAAATCCCCTAGGAGTGACGCTGGCTCCACTCCAATCAACCATTCTGCAAAAGAGTCTTTGCTTTATCTTTCATACTGGCCGTAGCGAACAAAATAATCCATTATTAGTATTATTAGAGAATCGATAGACTCTTATTTTCAATGTGGGTAAGTCATGCGTAACAGCACCTCTTCATAAAGAGCCGTGAACACCTTCACTTTATTTGAAAACCTTTGCTAAAAGGTAACACTTTTGTAGGTTGAAGTGGAAGGGTACTTGACTCCCGTGGGATCACGAGACAGCCAAAACTCTAAACGGAGCGGTTGCGGAGGAAGTGATTCGGCGCTCGCCTACAGGAAAGAAAGTAGTCTGCAACGGAAACCATTTTCACCTTTCACAAAAATTCTATTAATGGTTTTGTTTTTCAACAATATGAGAAGCTGCAAGTAACGTCCTGTACTTGCAGCTTCTTTTATTGTCTATTCTTTATTTTAATGACACATCTATATCACCATGTGATAAGGAAACATTCAGTTGGTGCTCACCCTTAATTACTTGTGTCACGGTGCCACTTTGTTCTTCATCATTAATGGTTACATCACCGAAGTCTGTTTTGAGATCATAGCCTACATCACTTTGTTTGTTTTGTAAGTGGAGCGTTGTATCGCCAAAACTAGAGGTAATGGTTGATTGGCCATTTAATGTGCCATCTATATCGATATCTCCATGCTCGCTCTCAATAGTGAAGCCGTTGCTAGTAAGTTGCTGAAGCGTTAAATCACCAAAGGACTGCCTAATCTCTGTTCTGTCACCAGTCGTGTTGTTGAAAGTAATATCTCCATAATCCTGGATGAGATTAAGCTGCTGATACTGTAGCCCATGAATGGCTGTATCGCCAAAATTACTGTCTATCACAATCGCCTCTATTTTTGTATCTTTTGGGACATAGAGTTTGATTGAAGGGGAAGAGAGGTTCCCGAAGCCAAATTGAAAACCATCCTTTTTCTTTGCCATTGTTTCGATGGTTAAAGTTCCGTTATCAATATGATATGTTACATCTGCTTGCTCAAGGACCTTTGTGTCTAATTTAAAGTCACGACCACTTGCAACAATCTCCACATCTCCATAATCATTTACGATATTAATACTTGTGAATGCATCTAAAGCATAAGACTGAGTTACTAATTTAGTATTACTTGGGACATAAAGACCCTCTGAATCTTTTAGAATCAGCCAGCGCCCCCCTGAAAAATAGCCAATCAATGCGAGTAGAATGCCTAATGCAATCATTGTCATGGCAATAAGGGTATTTTTTGACGTCATTTAGAAGTCCCCCTTTTTTTGCTTCTTTGTCATTTTGTGGAATAGTCTGCCTAATGTTTCAACAGAGACAACAACGGTTTTCTTGATAACACGAGCAACAACTGGGAACAGTAGGACTCCCAAGCCTGTTACGATTAACCCGACACCCATAAAGAGCAGGGCAGTCGGCCAATGCTCTGTTAAAATTAAGAAACCTGATATGATTGCCACAACGCCACCGGCAAAAATACTAATTACAGTTGCGACAATAGCAAAGATTAAGCTGATAATGACTGCGCCAAATGAAAAAATGAGTGCAATGGCTGTTGCAAGTAATGGCAATGAAAGGGGCGCAGACAGTATAGCTAGAATAATGAGCCAAATAGCAGACATATTCTTTTTTGTTGATTTTGCCGAGGAGGTTTCTAAATCCTTTAATGCGAAATCAGCTAATATTTGTGAGGCGACATGTGAAGGAGAGCCAAGTTGTGAAATAACCTGATGTTCATTTTCCTCTCCAGCTTCCTCAAAGTATTCTTCATAATAGGCAAGCGCAGCGTCTAACTCATGCGCAGGAAGCCGACGTAATTTTCCTCGTAGCTGTTTCAAATAGCTTGCTCTATCCATCTAAATTCCCTCCTAAAAGTACACAATCAACCTTTTCCTTATACATTTGCCATTCTTTTAATAGCTCTAATAATCGTATACGTCCTTGCTCTGTAATTTGATAATAGCGTCTATTTCTACCTTGATAAGGCTGATCGTACGTTGTTAAGTAATGCGCTTTTTGTAAGCGACGTAATACAGGATACAGTGTAGACTCTGAAATCTCCATGACTGATTGTACCTGCTGTGTTAAAGAATAACCGTAGGCGTCCTCTTTCTCGACAATAGCCAGTACACAAGCATCAAGTAAAGCTGAACCAAGCTGAAATGTCATCTTTTCACCTCACATGTAATACCTATACTTCATTTTATATTATATGGCATATAGTATGTGGATAGTATATGACGTATAACATTGATTGTCAATTCTAAAAGAAAATTTTTTCCAATGTTGTTAGACGAAGATATTGTAAGAAAATAATATTTGAAGATTAATAGGGAAATCTGTTATAGTATGTGCGAAGGGCAGTATCCATTGTGAACGGCACCTTCAAAACGCAATAGACTATACTACCAAATATCTGCCTTGATCTTTTAGACAGGGACGGAAGAAAACGATACGTTCAAATATAGCTTTCATTTTGCAAGCTATTGCCTCTTTAAGGGGTCTTTTTATCATTGAACGACACACTACCCTTCTGTCTATTTTCGGCCAGAAGGGTTTTTCTGTTTTCTTCCTTTAAAAAAGGAGGACTACAAAATGAAAACGACAACAGATTTTTTAAAGATGAAAGCGGCAGGCGAAAAAATCGTGATGGTGACGGCCTATGATTATCCAGCTGCTAAATTCGCGGAAGAAGCTGGTGTTGAGATGATACTAGTCGGGGATTCACTTGGAATGGTCGTGCTTGGCTATGATTCTACAATGCCTGTAACTGTAACGGATATGGTTCATCATGCAAAAGCAGTAAGACGAGGGGCAAAGGATACGTTTATTGTTGTTGATATGCCCTTTGGTTCTTATCATGGCGATGTCAATGAGACACTCAAAACAGCCATTGCGATGATGCAACAAACAGGAGCAGATGCTTTAAAAGTTGAGGGGGCAGGTGAAGTTATACCTGTCATTCGTAAATTAACGTCAGCTGGTATTCCAGTAGTAGCTCACTTAGGCTTGTTGCCTCAATCAGCTGGAGTGCTTGGTGGTTATAAGGTACAAGGAAAAACAGCTGAACAGGCTGCTACACTGCTTGAAGAAGCAAAACAGTGTGAAGCGGCTGGAGCATGTGCAGTCGTGTTGGAATGTATCCCTCATCAGCTGACAGAGCTTGTTTCAGCTAGTCTTGTTATTCCAACGATTGGCATAGGCGCTGGTATTGAGGCTGATGGACAAGTGCTGGTGTATCATGACATGCTAAGCTACGGTTCGCACCATGTACCGAAATTTGTTCAACAATTTGCTGATATGGGCAAAGAAGCAAGCGCGGGGATGATGGGTTACGTAGAAGCAGTGAAAGCGGGTACTTTCCCAGCTCCAAAGCATTTCTTCACAATGAAAGAGGAAGCATTAGATCAGCTATATGGAGGCGTTAAATGATGAAAGTCATCACGACCATACAGGCATTAGCCACAGAAATTCAAGCAGCTAAGCATGCTCAAAAAACGATTGGACTTGTTCCGACAATGGGCTATTTACATGAAGGTCATTTAACATTAGCACAAACAGCTCGTGTAGAAAATGATGTCGTTGTGATGAGTATATTTGTCAACCCAACACAATTTGGGCCAAATGAGGATTTTGAAAGTTATCCTCGTGATTTGCCTAGAGATACTGCATTAGCTGAATCTGTGGGCGTTGATATTGTGTTCGCACCAAGTGTGGAGGAAATGTATCCTCAAGATGGAGGCATTCGTCTACATGCAGGCGAGCAGGCTACCATTCTTTGTGGTGCGAGTCGTCCTGGTCATTTTGATGGTGTTTTACAGGTCGTCTCTAAATTATTTCATTTAACACTGCCAACAAGAGCTTATTTCGGTCAAAAAGATGCACAGCAGGTTGCGATTATTGCGACAATGGTACGTGATTTTAATTTCCCTTTAGAAATGCGTGTTGTCCCAATTGTACGCGAGGAGGACGGTTTGGCGAAATCTTCTCGTAATGTCTATTTAAGCAAGTCAGAGCGACAAGAGGCTCCAGCGATCAATGAAGCATTACAGTTGGCTCGCGATAGCTTTTTAGTGAATGGTGATGCTGATAGCGCACTTGCTAAAGCAAAAGCTCATATTCATGCAAGAACACATGGCCGCATTGATTATATTGAATTATTAGCATATCCAGATTTAACACCAGTGACAGCTACAACTCAGCAAGTACTGTTGGCAGCAGCTGTTTATATAGGTAAGACACGTTTAATAGATAATTGTATTTTTACCGTGAAAGAGGGAATATAGTATGTTACGTATGATGATGAATAGTAAAATTCACCGTGCAACAGTGACACAGGCAGATTTAAACTATGTAGGCTCCATAACAATAGATGAAGATATTTTAGATGCAGTAGGTATGCTGGCAAACGAAAAAGTACATGTTGTGAATAACAATAATGGCGCTCGTTTTGAAACATATATTATAGCTGGTGAACGAGGATCAGGTGTCATTTGTGTTAATGGCGCAGCAGCAAGACTTGTGCAGCGTGGTGATATTGTCATCATTATTTCCTATGTGTATGTGGATAATCATGAGGCTAAAGACCATCAACCAACTGTAGCCATCATGGGAGAGGGCAATACAATTAAGGAAATGATTGCACACGAGCCAGAAGCAACTGTGATGTAATTCAGCAATCGTATAACTTAATACTAGAGAGGAGGATGGCAAAGCATAGCCAATCCTCCTTTTTTATGATTGAATTTGTTATAAAAGTAACTGGTAAAATTTTGCTTTTATTACTATTAAACTAGTTTATAAAATTATAATTTTACAAATGTTCTAGTATTTTGCGTCATATTTATGTAGAATTTAGTTGTTAGTACATCATTTTACTAGTGGAGGTATCATTTGTCATGGAAAATAAACGTAACAAATTTTTAACAGTAACTGCAGCAGCATTGGCTGTAACAGCGGTAGCGGTAGTACCAGCATCAGCAGCAAGCCCTTTTTCGGATGTAAAGGAAAGTCATGCAGATTTTGAAGGCATTTCTACACTTTATGCAGCAGGGATTATTAGTGGTTACCCAGATGGTACATTCAAACCAGATACTAATGTCACACGTGGACAAGCGACAAAAATGATTGCAGGCGCATTAAAATTGGATACAAAAGAAGTAGAGGATCCAAAATTTACGGATATTAGTGCATCAAATCCTTATTATGGCTCGATTGCAGCTCTAGTAGGATTAAATGTCATTACAGGCTATGGAGATAATACTTTCCGTCCAAACCAAACAATTACACATGGCGATTTAGCAAAAATCTTAGCATCTATTCCAACATTACCGGAGCTAGAAAGTGCAAAAAATCATGAGGCTAGTGAAAAAGTTACACGTGGACAACTGGCGACATTCATTGCAGAGGCTCTAACAAAGTCAAACCCAGAAACACCAGTAACTCCAGAGACTCCTGAAACACCAGAAGATGCCTTCACATTATCGATTTTACATGTGAATGATACACATGCTCATGCAGATAATTTACCTAAATTAGCTACAGCAGTAAAGGAACAGCGTGCTGTTAAGAAAAATACATTAACATTACATGCTGGCGATGCATTTAATGGTACATTATATTTCAATGAATTCCATGGACAAGCAGATTTAGCGCTATTAAATGAAATTGGCTTTGACGCAATGGTATTTGGTAATCATGAATTTGATTTAGGTGCATCAGCAGAAGGCCATCAAGCATTAGCAGATTTTATTAAAGGTGCTAAATTCCCATTTGTGGATGCCAATACAGATTTTTCAGCAGATGATAAATTCACTGGTTTATTTACAGACTTAATTTCAAGTGAACCTGAAAATGGTAAAATTTACTCTGGTATTGTGAAAGAAATTGATGGAGAAAAAGTTGGTATTTTTGGTTTAACAACAGAAGAAACAAAAGCTGTAGCATCTCCAGATAAAGTAACATTCTCAAACTACATTGAAGAGGCCAAAAAAGCAGTAGCAGCTTTTGAAGGTATGGGTGTTAACAAAATTATCGCCTTAACACATATTGGATTTGAAGATAATGCCAATATTGATAATGACCAATTATTAGCAAAAAATGTAGATGGTATTGATATTATTGTAGGCGCACACGATCATACAAAACTAGACAAACCATTTATCGTAGATACAAATACAGCTGGAGAAGCTAAAGAGGCTACATTAATTGTACAAGCTAATGAGTATGTAAAGTATCTAGGTACACTAGATGTAACATTTGATGGAAATGGTGTTGTGACTGAATATGATGGAGAATTAATCGACCTTGGTAAAGTAGCGGAGGACAAAGCGGCATTAGAAAAACTTGCACCGTTTAAAGAAAAAGTAGATGCAATCATGAAACAAGAGATTGGTGTAAAACTTAATGAAGCATTAGATGGATCACGTGAATTAGTACGTACACAAGAAGCGGCATTAGGTAATATCATTACAGATGGTATGTTAGCAAAATCACAACAATATACAGATAAAAAAGTTGTGATGGCCTTTACAAATGGTGGTGGCATTCGCGAGACGATTCCAGCAGGTGAAATTACTGTAGGTCATGTTATGACAGTACTACCTTTTGGTAACACATTAGCACTTATGGATATAACGGGTGCACAATTAAAAGAAGCATTTGAACTATCTGTGGGACAAGCACCAAATCAATTTGGCGGCTTCCTACAAATCGCAGGTGCAAAATTACAATATGATTCTTCAAAAGAAGTAGGATCTCGCATTGTATCGTTTGAATATTTAGATCAAGCAACAGGTAAGTATGTAGCATTTGAAGATAATAAAACATATACAGTAGCAACAAACGCATTTACTGCTAAGCAAGGTGGGGATGGCTATGACGTATTTAGAAAAATTTATGAAGAAGGCCGTGTAACAGATTTAGGTTTATCTGACTGGGAAAACTTCCAAGAACACTTATTATCATTAAAAGAAGTGAAAACAACAACTGAAGGCCGTATTGTTGATGTAGCAAAAAAACAATAAGCTTAATGTTTGTTTGAGTAAGTTCTCAATAAGCGATTCCACAACGCAACCTTAGGGGATTTCTCTAAGGTTGCGTTTTTGTATGGATGCGGTGATTCAACAAAGAGGAGAAAGGATGCCGCAGAGCCAATAATATGATAAAATTCAACTTATCTAATGTGAACTGTGAGTTGAGATGTATGATGGAAAGTCAAAAATATGCAATTGTAGATTTGGAGACAACTGGTCATTCACCAGCCAATGGGGACCGGATGATTCAAATTGCCATTGTTATTATGAAGGATTGGGAAATTGAGCGTACCTATACGAAGTTCATTAATCCAGGGAAAGCTATTCCAACTTTCATTCAAGATTTAACGCATATAACAAATGAGGATGTAAAGGATGCCTTCCCATTTGAAGCGCATGCGGATTACATATATGAGCTACTGGCTGACTGTGTATTTGTTGCACATAATGCAGATTTTGACTTAACCTTTTTACAAGCAGAGTTTAAACGTGCTGGACTACCGAAATGGCAAGGTAAAAAAATGGATACGGTGGAGCTAGCTAAAATTTTGTTCCCTATGTCACTTGGTTTTAAGCTAGGGGATTTAGCGGCCGATTTAAATATAGAGTTAGCAAATGCACATCGAGCGGATGACGATGCACGCGCGACAGCTGAGCTATTCAAGCATTGCTGGAAGGAGCTACTAAGTTTACCGCAGCTTACACTTGAACAGATGCATAAGCGTTCATTTCGCTTGAAATCAAATATTTCTCAGCTTTTTTTGAGGCGTTGCAAATTAAGCGCCAGCATACGACGGGCCGCGAAAATGTACATTATTACCGTAATTTTGCCATTGGTAATGGCCGAAATAAGCATGAGCATGTGACAGAAACGATTGCCTACCCTCAATCAGTAGATGAGAAAATAACTTTAATGGCAAAGGCACTGCCAAATTTTGAGGAACGTCCTGCACAATTTGACATGATGGACACGATTTGGCGGGCATTACATGAACAACAGGAGTGCGTGATTGAAGCTTCTACAGGTATTGGTAAAACTGCTGGCTATTTACTTCCAGCCATCTTATTTGCCCGTGCTGTCAATAAAAAGATTGCCATCAGTACGTATACTTCCTATTTACAAGAACAGCTTGTAGAAGAAGAGCTACCAAAGATCGAAAAATCCTTGGGACAAAGGTGAATTTGTGTGTGCTGAAGGGAATGCAGCATTATATTGATCTCGATCGCTTTGAGCAATGTATGGCATATGCTGATGAATCCTATGATGATACATTTACTATTTTACAAATACTTGTGTGGTTGACCAAAACAGAGACAGGTGTGTTGAGCGAGCTCAATGTTTCTGGTGGCGGACAACTGTTTTTAGAAAAAATCCGAAAAATACCGAATGACAAGCCTTCAAAGGGCTTTGATTTCTATGAGCAAGCTTTAAAGAACAGTGCAGTTGCTGACTGTATTGTAACGAATCACGCCATGGTTTTAAGTGATTTAGTGCGTCAAACACCACTCTTTACAGAAATAGATGGCTGGATTATTGACGAGGCGCATCAATTTATTCAGGCTGCTATGCAGCAGGATGAAGTAGTCTTCTCCTACACACAATGGAAGTATATTTTTGGACAAATTGGTACGATGGAGGATACGGCTTTATTTCAGCAGTTTTGCCAGGCAGCGAAGAAAAAACAGCGAGTAGCCATGCGAAATTTACAGCATCTTGATGCACAATTTATACGTTTGCAGCGGACATTTGATGATACAATCCAGAGAACAATTCAAAAATTGCAACAGCAAATGAAAGGGAAACAAGCAGGTAGCAAATGTACCTTGTTTTTAGAGGATGTTTCACTTGCGAAAGAATCGTTTGCACAAGTAAGCAAACTAACCCAGCAATGGCTGGATCTCGCTACTACCATTACACAGTCGTTCGAAAATGCGATTGAGCAGCTAGATAAAAACGATCAATATGTATTATCTGAATGGCAATATTGGATTCGCGAAGTGAAGATAAAAATTGCAGAATGGGACGATATTTTTCTGTCCCCACAGGAAGGCAATTCTATTTGGTTAGAATTTGATGTACGAAGTGTCCCAGGCAGTCTCCATGTCTTTAAGAAGCCTGTCAATGTAACGCCGATAATTGAACAAGTATTAGCACCATTACGTCAGCAAGCAAGTATTGTTTGGACATCAGGCACATTAACGGTACCAGGCAATGAGCGCTTTGTTACACGCCAGTTGGGCATTTCTGATGATGTTGAAGTCTTGAAACTACAAGCTCCGCCAGCCTATTATGCTGGAGCTAAGGCATTTATCGTCACCGATATGCCAGATATTCAGCATGTCAGCCAAGAAGAATACATTGAGGCTGTTGCCCATGCAATTACGAGGACTGTTCGAATGACAGAAGGGCGTTGCTTTGTACTCTTTACAGCACAGGATATGCTACGAAAAACAGTCGAGCTTATCCAAGATAGTGAACTATTAGATGATTACATGCTATTTGCTCAAGGTGTAACAGGTGGTAGCCGTATGCGCATTCTAAAATCATTCCAAAAATTTAGTCATGCCGTTCTATTTGGTACAAACAGTTTTTGGGAGGGTGTAGATGTTCCAGGAGATGCACTGGCCTCTGTCATTGTCGTACGATTACCATTTTCTTCACCAGAAGAGCCTGTTTTTAAGGCGAGGGCAAAGCACCTAACTACTCAAGGCCGCAATTCCTTTACTGAGCTTTCCCTACCAGAAGCGATCATGAGGTTTAAGCAAGGCTTTGGTCGATTAATACGTTCTTCGCAGGATAAAGGAGCTTTTATTGTCCTAGACCGACGAATTACTAGTAAGTCATATGGGAAAGAGTTTATTAAGGCATTGCCACCTATCGATGTCAAGAAATTGCAGCTACCCGAATTGTTAAAGGAACTAAATCATTGGCAAAAATAATAGAAACCCCTTTTAGCATTGCTAGAAGGGGTTTTTTACATATTGTTGAAGTCATAAAAGAGTGGCGATGTTTATGATTCTCGTTGCTTGTTTTTATTTTGCTCATCAAAAAGATTAGCATTACGAACGATTTCTGTAATATATTTCATAGTGATTGCCGTTGCTTGTTCGGCATCATAACTTTTGCGATTATTCAATAGGTTCGTAAACATGCCTTGCCAAATTAATAGTGTGATTTCATTGATGGCATCAACATTCCCTTCTGTTAAGTAGCCTTCTTTTAAAGCGATCTCTAACATAGAACGCCCTCGTTTCGTTAGACTGTGTTGAAATAAAATGGTTTTTAAATCCTCAGGGATATTGATTAAATCATTGGGGTAAAAATTATAATAATTCTCCAATAGTGCCTCTGGTGTTTCCCCTAAATCCATGATAAAGACTGCGTGAAAAATCTGAGGTTGTTTGAAGGAATATTGGCAAAAGCACTCCCAAGCCAATAAGTATTTCTCAATAGGATCTTTGCCTCTTTCTATGTAGCGAGCGACTTCGTTGGTATAGTCTTGCATGCATCTCATCGATGCAAAAAATAGAAGATGCGAGATTTCTGAAAAATAATTGTAGATAGTAGCGCTGTTGTAACCCGCCTTATCAGCAACCTTTCGGATCGTGACATTTTCCAGCCCTTCTTCTTCGATGATTTCCGCAGTGGCATCTACAAAGTATTTCCACATACGACTCCTTTGTATTTCCTTTTTCTTCAAAGTAGTATCCCCCTAACGAACAAATAATTACTGTAAAATCATTAATTAAATGTATATATTTACCTTGTTGTAGCTAATTTAAACTTATTATAGCATAACAATTTTATTTATCTTCTTTCATTATAGCATTAGCTTTTGTCATTTTAAGAGTTGTGCATTAGAATTTCAGGTGATATACTAATCACAATTATTTTATAATCATGATTACTAAATAATCAAGATTCTGAATAATTTGACGAAGAGGATGTTGGAACAAAGAATCATGTGCTTAGACACAAGGGGAGGATAATGCAATGAGTAAAAAAATTGTGACACAATTTGAGTGTACATATGAAACAATCGAAAACACATGGATCGAATTAGCAGACGGCACAAAGCTTTCTAGTCGTATTTGGCTTCCGACAGTGAAATCAGGAGAGAAAGTACCAGCCATTTTAGAGTATATTCCTTATCGTAAAACAGATGGGACAAGAGCGAGAGATGAACCTATGCACGGTTATTTTGCAGGACATGGCTATGCTGTTGTGCGAGTAGATATGCGCGGTTCAGGTGAGTCAGACGGTTTATTAAAAGATGAATATCTAAAGCAAGAGCAGGATGATGCTCTTGAAGTCATTGAATGGATTGCTAACCAAAGCTGGTGTGATGGCAATATCGGGATGATGGGGAAATCGTGGGGCGGATTTAATTCTCTACAAGTAGCAGCTCGTCGACCAAAGGCGTTAAAGGCGATTATTACAGTAGGCTTTACAGATGATCGTTATAATAATGATATATACGTAGTGGCATGAAAACCCTTTAAGTATAAGGGTTTTCATGCCTTTTAAGGAACGGTTCCCCAGAAAGTTCCCCAAATCTGTTTAAAGGAGGACCTTAGATAATAGTTGAACAGCTTCCTTTTCTTTTTCTTTCAGGGAGTGGGCATAATATGCCATCACCGTATTTGGAGTATCGCCAATCATTTTAGCAACGACAGGAATCGGAACTCCTTGAGCACACATAATTGTAGCGTATGAGTGACGAAGTCCATGAGGCGATATTTGTTTAGAAATAATCTTATCTTCATATGCCCTTTTCAATATTCTTCCTGCTAAATTTGTACCTATCGGATTTTGTGTATCAAGATTCACAAATACATAATCATTTGTAACATGTTGCCTTCCTATCGCTAATTTCATTTCGATAGTTTTCTTACGATAAGCTTCTAGTAATTCACATAATTCTGGATCAACTTCAACAATCCGATAACTATTTTTCGTTTTGGCTTCACGATGACCTAAGGGGTCTCTCGTTTCATAAATATTGATTGTACATTTTTTTAAATCAATATCTTTCCATTGTAGAGCAGCTGCTTCACCTTTCCTCATCCCCGTTAATGCGATGGTCCAGATTAACACAGTATGGGTCATATCGTCTGCCTTTTTTAGATAATTGAGTAACCTTTTTAAATCAACTTCATTGAGGAAATTCAATTGTTCTTCTTCATTAAAGCCCTCTTTCTTTGTCACTTTTTCCTTTGAAATATTCATAGATGTAAAACGATTTTTGGATAGTATTTCATTTCTAACAGCTAAATTCATGGCATTATTAAATACTCTATGAGCACATTTAACAGTATTGACGCTTTTGGTTTTTAACAATGCATCAACGAAGAGGTTTTTATAAGTCAAATAATCTAAACTAGAAATTTTAAAATGACCTAAAATTGGTTTAATATGAAGTCTAATCATCTGCTTGTTTAAAGTTTTTGTAGTGATAGCCCAATCGGTTTGTCTTGCTTCAAACCAGATATCCATCCACTGGGATACTGTCATATTTTTATTTTCAATGGATTTTAAATAACTTTCAGTTTTAGCGATCAATTTTGCTAATGCAACCTCAGCATCACGATCAGAATCAAAACCTTGTTTATACAACTCTTTACGCTTGCCTAATGAGTCATAGTATTTGTAGCGATAGGCATACTTTTTCTTTTTATTCGAATCTACGTAACTATAGATATTATTTCTTCTTGTTTTCGTCAATTTTGGTCTAGCCATATACTCACGTCCTTTTATTTTTACCAGGCAGGTATGTTTTAGGAACTTTGAGTGTAGGGAAGCTTGTACATCACTCCTTTCAATCTAGAATATAGTTTAGTAGAATTAACTCCAATAAAACAGCTTTCTGTTATTAAGATATTGCATGGTTCTTTTTAAAGCAAAATCATATTCAACATTAAAAAGTCTTTGCAGTACCAATATGGTGGGGAATGTATAGTCAGTGATATTTAACATATCTAACATAAAACTAGGCATACAAGCATGATACATAAAGTTATTAGCTTTATACTCTTGATACTCTACCCATAAAATCGGCATCTTACCACGATATCCCTGATGTCCATTGTGTTGAAGTATATGAGATAGTTCATGACAAAAATCTTGCCATAATTCAGATTCTGATAATCTTTCATCTAAAAAAATATATACATAATGTCCTTCAAACAACGCTTGGCTTGTTCGCTTCCAATAAAATACTTTGATGTCTAAAGCATTAGCAATTCTTGATATTTGCAATTGATGTGGTTTCGTGATTCCGATTTGGTAGTACATTTTTTTTATAAAATCTTCAGTATAAGTAGTATAAGTCATTAAAACAGCCCCATTTGCAATAATAAGAACGTGCGTTCCGTTCAAGTGTACAATAAAACCCTACTAATTGAAAAGTAGGGGTGTGAGTAGATATTATTTAAAATAATATGCAACTATGCATTAGAAAGTTTTGTAGGTTGTTAGTTACTCACTAATCTTTTTGTTTAACTTTAATACTACACGGTTTTCTTTTAATGATCTAAAATGGAATTTGTTATCACCTTTTAGGATGATCTCATAATACGCATAGTCAGAGTCATCGTCTTTTACACGAAATAAAAAATCAACAATTCCGTATTCTACAATTTCTTCTTCCATATCGTTACTTTCTACAGGGCTCAATGTCATGTAATCGAAATCAAATTCAATAATACCTGGTATTTCTTCATCTTTATGTTCTCCATTTTCAGAATTTTGTTCGACAATAACTCCTTCCCATGTACCTCTTATTTTATCAGCATAATAATAAGGGTTAGGTAATCCTTTTTCTGTCTTTTCTTCATTACCTGATTCACTAGATGCCTTTTTTGGTTCACTAGATTCTGTGTCATTACAGGCAACTAAAAAAAATGCAAATAAAACCAAGGCTAAATATTTAATTTTTTTCATCTGTTTTCACCTTCATTAATTTTCTTTTTTATATAGTAATAATACATTAATTCATTATATTTACAATACTGGATGTTAATAAGGACATGCAATTATGCATGTCCTATTTCTTCTTGTAGTCATGTTTGATAATTTCCCAAATCTCACGTAGTCGTTCTACAGCTTCTTCTTCAGATTCAGGTAATTCTTTATAAAATACATTTAACTTTGGATTATCTTTAAAAGTTTGAAAATCAGCTTCATCTTGCTCTACTGGTGAAAGAGGAGTATCTGTGCGACCTAGAAGGTAGTCGGTGCTGACTTCAAAAAAATCAGCTATTAACTGTAATGTATCATAATCAGGTTTTCTATCACCTGATTCATACCTAGACAACACAGCATTGGAAACGCCGATTTTTTTAGCAAAATCTATTTGAGAAATTTTGCTTCTTTCTCTTAAATACTTAATTCGCTTTCCTAACGTCTCCACCAAAATGCACCTTCTTTTATGTATTTATTTAAATAATTTTATCATTATATAGTCATTTACCACAACGGTAAAAAATAAATTACCAAAAAGGTAATTTGAGTATTGACTTTGCCTTAATGGTAATATATATTTTAATTAAAGTTACCGAAAAGGTAATTCTTTAGGAGGTGTCTATATTGATCAAACATCCAGTAGTTGACCTTAATCTAATCAAACAAATTAGAAATCAAAAGAATATTTCTATAGAAGAAATGTCAACAGCAATGGGCTATAAAGGTTATCAAGGTTACTACTATAAAGAAAATGGTGTACGAAAAATGAGTGCTGAAGATATAGCAAAAATATCTTCGATTCTAGCGGTACCAATTGATAAACTTTTTTAAACAATGATTTGCCGTTTTGGCAATTTTAATCTGAGCAATCAGAGATTTTGAATTCTTTATTATTGTTTGTCTCTATTTCGTTATTTTGTATGTATATAAACTTAAAAAGGAGGTTCATGATGATACCTACTCAAGTTAATGAAAGCACCCTAGTTAAAACACTTTTTGAAATGGCAGGAATCACCGAAGAATTTGTTATTCAAAAGCTAGACGATTTCATAAGAGAGCATGCTCGTAGAAAATTACTGTTTTGGGACCTAGAAGAAATGACTCAATATATTCCTTTCTGTGAAAAAACCATTGAAGAGAAAATTATTAAACAGGACCCACGTTGGAGACAATATCAGCGCCGTAGTGGGCCAAATGGAAAAAGAATCTGGTTATATGAGCCAACATCGAAATTCATGGTTGATTACATCATGAATAACTGGGACATCTAAAAACTAAAAACAAAACACCAGGCAGGTATGTTTTAGGAATTTAGATTAGCAAGAGTTATGGGCTAAGAGGTTGGGCAGTAACCTCATCTATATTTTAGTAATAAATGAAATTTTTAACTATGCAATCCATGCATAATATGCACTATTTGCATAGTAAAGGCGGGAATCAAAATGGACATTAATATTGGCGGATTAATTAAGAAGTGCCGTAAGAAGGCTAAATTATCACAAGAGGCGTTTGCTGATTTGATGCACACTACACAATCGACAATTAGTCGTATTGAGAAAAATATTGTGGCAGTAGAGGCAAAGTTTTTAGCAAGGGCAGCAGCGATTACTAATTCTCAAGATGTAGTAGTAGCAACATTATTTAGTTCAGATGCTGCTATTCAATTTTTACAAACAGTACCCATGATTATCATGTGGGGGATAGGAGGATTGTATGGCCTGTAGAAAAATAAAAAATGCAAGCGCATCAGCACCTGCATTTCTGAACTAATCTTGACGGAGATCAGTTCTGGACATTTGAGTATACACCTTATTATGGACAATCATTCTAGAAAAGTCAAATTAAGTAGGAATTTGAGCGAGATAGACCTCGCTCTCATCCAGCAGTTTACAACTACCGTTCCTCCCCTTATCGGTGCGCTTTGCCTGTTGTGAACTGCTTGATGGGACTTCATTTAATACATAATTATTTTCACATCATGAGAACATGAGTTTATCAATTTAATAGGACTAGCAATCTATTTATAAAGCCGAGCACAGTACGCCATGACCTTTTGGGCGAGCGACAGCCCTATTGTGGCCCAAGTTGCCAAGACCACTTTGTAAATAGATTGGTGGTTCTACACTAGGAAGGAGGGCAGAAGGTAAGCGTCTGTGAGACGTCAGCCTATCAGGATACAAAAAAAGCTTACAAGCACTGGCATGCGAGTAAGCTACATGAAAAAATACATTACCAAAATTATAGCAATTAGTACGTCTGCTGACAAGGGAGGTCAATGAATGTCAAAACTTATTGTACATGGCGGCACAAGAGTTCTAACAAGTGTACAACTTGCAGAATCCTACAACACAAACGCCAAGATTATCAATCGGAATTTCAGTCGAAACCAAGACCAATTTATTGAAGGTGAACATTACTTTCAACTGTCTGGCGAGACATTAAAGGCATTTAAAGCCGAGCGTCCAGATGACGCTAGCCTTAAATTTGCGTCTTCATTGAATTTGTGGACAGAAAAAGGTGCATGGCTTCACTCTAGCTTTCTCAAAGGAAAACGTGCAAAAGAAGCCTTTACAGCACTTGTGGACAGCTACTACAGCATTCTAGAAGCACCACCACAACCAATTATGCAACAGGGACAAGCTCCATTGGCTATTACTCTAGAAGCCTATCAGCAATTAGAAAGCAGGGTGACTACATTGGAGGACATGCTAAAACAACAGGTTACATTGCATTCAGGTGAGCAAAGCCGATTACGAGCAGCCGTAGGAGAGCGTGTTCATGCTTTAGCGAAAGATAAACGCGCACGTCCAGCGTTGTTCAGAGCAATCTATTCTGCTATTAAAGAGCGCTATCAAGTAGGGTCCTATCGTGACGTTAAACAGCATGAGTTGCAGGATGCATTGAAGTTTGTTGCAACATGGGAGGGCTAGAAAATGCAAGGAATAGTTAGGGTTGAGAAAAATAGTAACTACACAGTCCTTCATAAAGCAGCACTAAAGGATACCCGTCTTAGTTGGAAAGCAAAAGGAATCATAGCGTATATGTTATCGATGCCAGACAATTGGGTTTTCCATTTGAATGAGCTTATGAAGCATTCTACAGACGGAGAAAAGTCCTTTCGTTCTGGCTTTAATGAGTTGAAAACACATGGTTATGTTAAACGATTTCCAGTCTACAAAGATAAAAAAATAGATCATTGGGAAACTGTAGTTTTTGAAGTACCACAAACGCAAGAGGGCTCTCTACTTTCCCAAAATGTACAAGTAGGTAATGAAGATGTACGAAAGGAAGCACTACTAATTACTGATTCTTTACTAAGTAATGATAAAAAGAATATCGAGTTAATCATCGAGTATTTAAACATCAGTGCTTCTAAAAACTTCAAGGCATCTACTGGCTCTACAAAAAAATTTATTAATGGTCGATTGGCAGAAGGATATACAGTGGATGACTTTAAGAGAGTTATTGATATAAAGGTTGCCCAATGGCTAAACAACCCAGATATGAATGCCTACTTAAGACCGAGCACTTTATTTGCTCCGAAAAATTTTGAAAACTACCTGAACGAAAATACTTCACCTAAACAAAAAGTAGCAACACCTGTTGCAAAGCCAGTGGAGTTGAATTTTAACGAAGGAGAAGATTTCGGATGATCCACACGCATGAGCTAAGTATTGAATTAGCAGAAAAAAGCTTACTAGGAATAATGCTAGTAGAAAACTACTTAATTTCTGATAGTGGTTTAGATTCAGAACATTTTACAAGTCAAATACACCGTAACATTTTTTCTTGTATGCAAGAACTAGCATCAGCAGGGAAAACCATTGATTATATCACGCTAATGACGATGCGTGAGCCAATGGAATTGGGTGGAGCCAATTATCTAGCAGAACTAAGTAACTTTGCAAATACAGTAAAGTTTGATAATTATCGTGAAATTCTAGTAGCCCATTGGAGAGAGCGAAAAAAAGCCTTTATTCTTCAACAAGCACAACAAGAAGCTTGGACAATTGATAACATTCAAAAAGCTCTAGATGATATTCAAGGAAGTGATACAGAGCAAAACACAAGTATCATGATCGATCTCGTTGAACTAGGAGATACCCCATATAAAAAAAGTGCTGTCAGAAAAGGTGTAACTTCTGGATTAAGTGATTTAGACAAAATGTTAAATGGGTTTCAACGAAAAGAGTTAACTATAGTTGCTGCTCGTCCTTCAATGGGGAAAACGGACACACTTGATCATTTTGCAATGGCAGCTGGATGGGCAGGGTACTTACCAATTATCTTTTCGTTAGAAATGAGCCGAGAAACATTACTTAACAGATTAATAGCAGCAGCAGGTAACTTTAACCGATTAAAAATGCGTAATCCGTACGAGCATTTTTCAGAGGAACAAAAGAATAATTGGCTACCAACATTGACACATTTAAGCAATACAAAAATTGAAATCGATGACCGAGCAGGATTAACGGTTGCACAAATACGTGCAAGCGCTAGAAAGATTATAAAGGCCAACCCAAACAGACAGCCAATCATTTTTATCGACTATCTACAAATAATTCGTGGGGCGAATCCTAAAGATAATCAAACACAAATTATTGGGCAAATCAGTTGGGATTTAAAGCAAATGGCAAAAGAATTTGATTGCCCAGTTGTATGTTTATCACAGTTAAATCGGAGTGTTGAAGCTAGGCAAGATAAACGTCCGATGATGAGTGACTTACGTGATTCAGGGAATATCGAGCAAGATGCAGATGTAATTATGTTCCTCTACAGAGATGACTACTATGACAAAGAATCAGAGAGTAAAAATATGCTAGAATTCATCATTGCAAAGCATAGAAATGGTCCAACTGGTACTGTAATGGCTGTTTACATTAAAGAGACAGGGCGACTTGCTAATGTAGTTTGGGGGCAGGGGGGTTCAAAGTGACAACAGTAAAAGAATTATTAGATTTGGCAGTCGAATGCGATATGAGTGGTGTAGCGCATCATGCATGGTGGGCAATTACACAGCAAGGCATAAAGCTTCAAGATGATGTAGATATGCTAAAAAACATTCCTGTGAACAGTGATGCAATTAAAGAATTAGTTTCGAATAATACACTTGGTATTGGACGAATAAAGTTGTTTGTCGTCAAAGCGCCTAATTCTGATTTATATGCATTTTATTTAGCTGAACAATCGCTTGACGCAACCATACTTCACAATGACAAATTTGGTAAATGTGAAAAGGTCATTAATGCTACTCGACTTTTACCAAACAAAATGCTCTTTGCAGATACAGGGTTAGAAATGACCTTGTTCGAGTATAGAAAAAAGATAGTTCAATTTCCTGCATATTTGGGACATGCCAAGGCAAAAGAGAATGTCCTGTATCGATTGGGGGTGTGAAAATGAGCCAAGTAGAACGTTCAGAACTGATTTTTACATGCAGCCTACTGACTGGGAAAGCAGAGTCCTTTTTTGAAAATATGACAGATGCTGAATTGTGGTTAGTCTATGACGAACAAATGAGCAAAGCAATTTATAGCTGAGATAGTTAGTTCATGAAAGGACTGAATAATGTATGCAGGAACAATTAACACTCTTTGATGATCTAGTCCATAGGAATAATATTTTTCAAGTTCATGACAAAGTAAAACTACAGCTTGTAGAAGAAACATTTAACTTTGAAATCTATAATTATCGAAAACATTATTTTGAACAACTCATCGGAAAAATGGGAACGGTCATTGAAGTGAGAGGTAATACAATAATGGTGCAAATTAGTGGAGAAATCATTCCATGCGAGGCTTGTGAATTGGAATGGATAGCGTAGGGTGCGGCTGCAACCGTAACCCTACACATTTAAACCTTCTTGTTTAATACACTATAGCAATTATAACAGGGAGGGGCTTACATGAGCAACACAGTTAATTTAGGGGCATTAGGAGATGGAGTTTACATCATTCAGCAAGGAGCAATTGTAGAGGTTCTAGAGCCTAAAGAGTATGGACAAGACTCTATCCAGTGGCAACATGGCAAGGTGTTTGAAGTAAGCGAAAGCAAACGTAGACGTGTAGGCAAAAAAAAATAAGATTTTATACAGTGGAGGCGAATGTGTATGGCTAGTCGTAATAAACATAGGGTACTGACACGCTCTAACAAAAAGACCATCATTCAACATGCTGAACTTATACGAATTTTAAACGCAACAGAAATCAAGCAATGGCATCACATTATTAATAAAATTGAAAGCTTTGATGAGAAAGAAGAACAACGTTTAAGTCTATAGTAAGTACTTTTCAATATTGGAAGAGGGTTAAAGCAAAATGAATAGACCAGATTCAGAGCACTACCATGAAGGCAAAATTGATGTGTGGGCGTTTGCTGATGAAAACTTCAAGTTAGATGAATGTATCGGTTTTCACAGAATTAATGCTATTAAATATTTAACTCGGTATGGGAAAAAGAATGGCTATAACGTTCGAGATTTAGAAAAGGCAATTACCTATATACAAAAACTAATCGAATTGAACCAATCCGAAATGAAGGAAATCAGAAATGAAAGAAATTGTTGAGGAGGAGCTTGTATGGAGCAAGTACAAGAATTAGAAAAACTTAATCAAGAAATCGCTTTGAAAAGTATCATTAATCGAGCGTTGAATACATTCCCAGGAGCGTTTATTAATCGTTCGAAAGAAATTATTTTAGTGCCAAAATACAATTGCTTTTTTAGATTAGATGAATGTGAATCGGAACTAATCTTCAAGTGCAAAATGTTTGAATGGTTATCAAGACCGATATGCAAAGGGTTACACCCACGAGCAGCAAATAATGTGTTACGTCATTTTAATAGATTGTTAGGTACGAATTTCACTAGAGAAGATATGGACACGATTTATGGTCCAATAGGGAATTGTGTGAATCGAACACTGACAATTAAATTCGTGGAATCGGGATATGATATGTCTTTACTAAAAAAAGATTACTAATCATTCCGAGAAAAGTATTTAGTAATTGAAAGATATTGTACAGAAGGGATGAGAAATAATGCCTGAAAAATATGAATCATTAGGATTTACAGCAACTGTAACAAAACAAAAATTAAAAGTAGAAATTCCTATCTCTAATTTGGTTAAGGGATTTGAGGCAAGCCCTAACAACTTTGATGAAGTAAAGGTAAAACGTGGTTATAGGCAAGATTTTGCAAAATACTTGGCTCAACATTTGGTTGATGGCAGTAATCCTGATACTGGAGAAAGCCCAATGATGGAAGTAATTGAACAAGTATTTGAAGAAATATTCGAAGGTGCAGAAGATTTTATTAAGTATCCAGAAGAGGACGAGGAATAGTCGATAAATATTGTACAGGAGGTAGCTTATGAGTGAAAACATCCATTGGAAAGCAAGAGTGTTTGCTGACAAAACACTAAAAGCAGAAGTTCAAAAGGAAATCGAGAAATTAGTTTTAGTAGTATTAGGGAATCACCAATTGAAAATTGAACATAGCAAAGAAGGATTTGACAAGTATCCTTATTGCAAACATGACACGAAGAAGTACTGCCCTGTTGGAAGTAAAAAAATGCACTATAGAGGTTCTTGGGATTGTTGGGTAGTTTACGGCAATACAAAAACAGATGTCTTTTTAGAAGTTTTAAAGTTATTGGCAAACGATAATTCTGTTTATTTCCCGATAGTTAGCCATAGAAGAAATGACGAATGGGTTGAACGGTCTAAGGTAGAAAAATTGAAAGAACAGAATTGAAAGATATTGTTCAATACGAAGGGAGCGAGTGAAATGGCACGTTATCAAACGGATTCACATGCAAACGATAGAGCTTTAGGTGATGAAAAACGTTCAGATAAACCAATTCGTTTCAAAGCGAAGAAAAACATCTACTGGGAAGATTGGGGGCATATGAGACGAGTTTTTGTAGCTGGTCGAGTATATGACGGTGTGCTTCATTCAGACGGGAATGTGACAGGTTATTCACCGTACTTTGATGTAGACGACTTTGTAAGTGCAGAAGAAATTGAAATCATTAATTAGCAGACATTCGAAAGATATTGTGCAGTAACACAGAGAGGGAGAATATATGAAAAGGACATGCAACGGTTGTCGAGCATTAGAGAACAATAGGGGTTATTTTCATTGTGACTTGGGCTATAAAGTGGAGCAAAAAACTGTAGAAAAGGTTATTAACGTAGGGGCAAAACCTAAAGAAGAATGTCCAAAACCTACAACTTATGATAATTATTTAAAGCTAAAAGGTTACTGAACAATTTGAACACGAAAGGAATGTTGTTAATGAGTCCAAGAGAAGAAATGAAAGAACTATTTGCGAATATAGCAGCAGAAGTAAATCATGGAGAGTGTTTTTATGCTTCTGAATCATTCAAAGACTTTTGCATCACGATAGATTTATTCAAAAGTGCTTGCAGAGATTTGTTTGAAAGTAATCAAGAGTAATTGTACTGCACAATATGAGGATTAAGTTTTTAAATAAATAACAGCCTTTACGGAAAATACCGGAGGCACTAACAGACAGGATAATGGCCTGTTTTGTTGGTGCCTCTTTTTATTTTATTAAAGGGGTGGAGAATATGAGAACAATACAAACTGAGTTGGTACAAAAGGGGTTAAGAAAAGAAACAAAAGGGCAAACGTCAAAAAGACGTCAACCTAAAAAACAGATGAGTCGAAGAGAAATAGAAGAACTAATGGGAGTCAATCGCAGTACCTACAAACGAGTAAAAGGTGCATATAGACAGAAAGGATGATAGCAGGTGAATTTTGTTCAACCTATTCGTGATCCAGAATACATTCGTGCTATTAAGAAGTATTTGTTTGATTGGAATTATAGAAATTACATGCTGTTTATTCTTGGTATTAACAGTGGACTTCGTATATCAGATATTCTCCAGCTTAAAGTATCTGATACTAAGCGAGACTATTTCAATGTTAAAGAGAAAAAAACAAAAAAACCTAGACGTATTGAAATGACACCACAATTAAAACGGGAATTAAAGCAGTATGTTGAGGGGAAAGAAGAATATGAATACTTATTTAAGAGCCGTGAAGGAGTTAATAAACCGATTAGTCGTAGTTCTGCCTACAAGATATTAAATAAAGCAGCAGTAGAAGTTGGCCTTGATGAAAATATAGGGACACATACTTTACGTAAAACATTTGGGTATCATTTTTACAAGCAGACAAAGGACGTTGCATTATTACAGGAAATATTAAATCATTCATCACCTAAAATCACATTGCGGTATATCGGCATAAACCAAGATCAAATAGATAAAGCAATGAAAGACTTTAGAATTTAACTTTTCTAATCAGTTCTCTTTAAAAATACAATGGTGAACTGATTTTATGAATAAAGCGTAAAGCCTTGTGAGTACTAGGCAAATAATATATTGGCGAGTTCAACAGAATACGCATTGAAGTGAACTGAAAGGGGCAAAAAGAGGTATGGAAATCATGAAAAATTACGCAGATTTATTACGTATTATAGATATTGTAAAAGCAGAGATTGAAATGTTAGAAGTAGACAGAGAATATTGGTTAGGTAAGAATGAACAATTGCCATTTGCTTCGATTGGTGCCGAAAAATATGGACTTGATGTTGCATCGCAGAGAACAGATCGTTTAAATGGTCGTATTTCATCATTAGAAACTAAATTAGAGCATTATCAAGCTATTGAAAAAGAGATTCGTGAAAACGTTGAGAAGTTGGAGGGCTTAGAATATAAAATTGCAAAACTACGATTTATTGATGGTATGACTTATCAAGAGATTGCCGATGAGCTAGGCTATACCCATGATCATATTCGTCGAGTTGCCAGTAAGAGTAGGAAGAGAGAAGCTTCAATAATTTGAATGCCACACCGATGCCACATTATTTATTGACACGTTGAGATATATTCATAGATGAAGTAACAGGCAAAAACAACTAAATAGACGTTTGCGGATACGTCAACACAGCAAAGCCACATCTATAGAGGTGTGGTTTTTTATTATTTAATAGCAATTAGCACAATGAGGTGATGCCATTGAAAGTGAGAAAATTAAATCCAAGACAACAGGAATTCGCAGATTACTTTATTGAATTAGGAAACGCAGAAGAAGCTGCACTTCGAGCTGGTTACAGTAAAGCGTATGCTAGAGGCCAATCTTATAAATTGTTGGCAAATGTCGGCATAAAAACATATATAGAAAACCGTATGGAAGAACTGAAATCAGAACGTGTTGCAAATCAGCAAGAAGTATTAGAGTATTTATCATCAATTATGCGAGGTGAACAGCAAGAAGAAGTACTTCGTGGTATTGGAGAAGGCGCTCAAACGATTGATGATATTGATGTAAGTGCCAAAGACAGGATAAAGGCTGCTGAACTTCTAGGAAGGCGCTACGGCATGTGGACAGATAAATTAAAGCATGAAGGTGCTATTCCAATTATCATTGAGGATGATGTAAGTGAGTAAAGCAAAGCGTATATCTATCCAAAAGCTAATTGGTAAAGGGTATGCTGACTACTGGAATTTTAAAGGCCGTTATCGAGTTTGTAAGGGTTCGCGTGCTTCTAAAAAGTCCAAAACTACAGCTATTTACTTTATTACTCAAATAATGAAGCATCCAGCTGCAAACCTATTAGTTATACGTAAAACATACCGCACACTAAAAGATTCTTGCTTTGCTGAATTACAGTGGGCGATTACGCAATTAGATGTTGAAAAGTACTGGCAAGTGAAAGAATCACCTTTAGAGTTAACCTATTTACCTACTGGACAGAAAATTTACTTTCGGGGTCTTGATGATCCATTAAAGGTAACATCCATTACTGTTAAAACAGGTGTCTTATGTTGGATGTGGATAGAGGAGGCATACGAGTTGCTAAATGAGGATGATTTTAATATGTTGGACGAATCAATTCGTGGTTCAGCACCAGGACACCTATTTAAACAAATTACTCTAACGCTCAATCCGTGGAATGAACGCCACTGGATAAAGAAGCGTTTTTTTGATGCAAAAAGAGATGATGATATTTTAGCAAAGTCAACCAATTACTTATGTAATGAGTTTTTAGATGACGCAGACAAAAGGGTGTTTGAACGAATGAAACGTGATAACCCACGTCGTTACCAAGTTGCTGGATTAGGAAATTGGGGCATTGTTGATGGCCTTGTGTTTGAAAATTGGATAGAGAGTGCCTTTGATAAGGACAAGCTTATTAAAGACCGTCCAAGGATAAAAGCTATGTTTGGTCTAGATTTTGGGTATACCAACGACCCTACAGCTTTCTTTGCTGCCTTAGTAGATGAAACAGCGAAAGAAATATACGTTTTTGATGAGATTTACCAAACAGGAATGAGTAACAGTATGATTTTTGAAGAAGTGAAACGCAAGGGCTATATTAAAGAGCGAATACGTGCAGATAGTGCAGAACCAAAGTCCATAGATGATTTGTATAACATGGGTATGTATAACATTAAAAAGGCACGTAAAGGTCCTGATAGTATAAATAACGGCATCCAAACTATTCAAGACTACAAAATCATTATTCATCCATCATGCGTTAATTTTTTGACAGAAATCACTAACTATACTTGGGACCAAGACAAGTTTGGTAAGAAGCTCAATAAGCCAGTTGATGACTTTAACCATTTGATGGATGCCATGAGATATGCATTAGAAGAATTAAAAGGCGATTTATTTAGCTTTGATTAGGATGTGAGTAGATGTTTGAATTTCTAGGAGAAGTAACAGATCGAATGAGGTTTAAGAAGATTATAGAGACTGGAGCAAAGACGGCTATATCCAATAAGAATGTGTTGGAGAAGGAAATAAAGAAATGGCTTGATTCTCCTAAACGTAAATTAATGCAATTAGGTGAGGCCTATTATATAGGTGAACATGAGATATTAGAGCGCAAACGTGAGGTTATAGGTGATGATGGAAAATTAGTTGAAGTTGAAAATTTACCTAATAACAGGATAGTTGATAATCAATATGCAAAATTAGTAGATCAAAAGGTAAATTATCTCTTAGCAAAACCTTTAACATTTGAAACACAGGATGAAAAATATCTTGAAGAACTTAATTTGGTTTTTAACGCGAAATTCCATAGAACCTTTCGTAATCTTGGTGAGGATTCTTTAAATGGAGGCATAGCGTGGTTATATATCTTTTATGATGAACGTGGGAAATTAGCATTTAAACGTTTCCCTCCATATGAAATATTACCTTTTTGGAAGGATGCGGACCATACAGAATTAGAGTTTGCTATTCGATTGTATCCTGTTTCTGCTTATGAAGGGGATAAAGAAGTTATTATTCATAAAGTCGAAATGTACACCACTGATGGTATTGCACATTTTATTTGGCAAAATAATAGTCTTATTCCTGACGTTGAACATATTAAGACAAATTATATATCAACTACAGATGAAGAAACTGGTGAAACATTAGTATTCAATTGGGAACGCGTTCCGTTGGTTGGCTTTAAGTATAACAATAAAGAAATACCACTCATCAAACGTGTTAAATCACTTCAAGATGGTATTAACATTATGCTTTCTGATTTTGAAAACAATATGCAAGAAAATGCACATAATACTATTCTTGTATTAGAGAACTATGATGGTCAGAACTTAGGTGAGTTTAGACGAAATCTAGCGCAATATGCTGCGGTAAAAGTTCGTAGTTCAGAAGGTTCCAGAGGGGATTTACGTACACTAACAATCGAGGTGAACGCAGATAACTATAAGGCAATCATTGCACTATTTAAAAAGGCAATGATTGAAAATGGCCGTGGATACGATGCTAAGGATGAACGAATGAGTAATAATCCAAATCAGATGAATATTCAAAGTATGTACAGTGATATTGATCTAGATGCCAATGGAATAGAAACCGAATATCAAGCAAGCTTTGAGGATTTACTATGGTTTGTGAATGTCCATCTTGTTAATAATGGAAAAGGTGATTTTGAAGATGAACAAGTCAATGTCATATTCAATCGTGACATTTTAATCAATGAAAGTGAAGCCATAAAGAATGCAGTTGATTCCATGCCAATCTTATCGATGGAAAGTATTATTGCACAGCATCCTTGGACAAAGAATCCACAACTTGAAATGGAACGTAAAGAAAAAGAGTATCAAAAGGAGCAGCAAGAATACGATGATTACCGAAAAAACTTCCCAAATCAATTGGTAGGTGGTAAAACAGATGGCAAAGAGTAGAACTTATTGGCAGAAACGTTTTGAAATGCTTGCAAATGCAGAAATGAGCAAAGGTGAAGCTTATTACAAGGATTTAGAACGTATTTACAAAGAAACATTAAAATCCATCGAAAAAGACATAACATATTGGTATCTTCGATTTGCGGATAATAATGAAATAACATTTACCGAAGCTAAGAAGTGGATTAAAGGTGCTGATTTAGAAGAGTTCAAGTGGGATGTCCATGAGTATATTCGCCGAGGTGAGGAATACGGCATCAATGCAGCTTGGGCAAAAGAATTAGAAAATGCCTCTGCACGCGTTCATATTTCCAGATTAGAAGCTATAAAATTACAAACTCAACAACATATTGAAGCACTATATGGTAGCCAAATTGAAGGTGTTGAACGCTTAGCTAAAGAGGTTTATCATTCAGCCTATTACCACACAGCTTTTGAAGTACAAGCTGGATATGGGGTAGGTTATAGTTTGCATTCTATTGATGCTAATCAATTAAAGTTAATGGTGTCAAAACCTTGGACAACGGATGGAGCAACCTTTAGTACTCGTATATGGCGTGCTAAAGATGAATTAGTAAATGTACTACACAGAGAACTTACACAAGCAACTATCCGTGGTGAGTCTCTCAATAACTTAATTGCGAAAATAAGTAAACAATTTGATGTTTCTACTAAGAAAGCTGGTCGTCTAGTAATGACGGAATCAGCTTTTTTGCGTCTGCTGGACAACAACAGGCTTATAAGAATTTAGGTGTAGAACAATATGAAATTGTATCAGCATTAGATCATCGTACAAGTGCTATTTGCAGACAGTTAGATGGCAAGGTATTAACTATGAGTGACTATGCACCAGGCATTACAGCACCACCATTTCATGCTTGGTGTAGGACAGTTACAGTTCCTTACTTTGATGACAATTATGGAGAACGAGCAGCGAGTAGAGGGAATAGTAGTGATCCTGACGATGTTTACTATGTTCCTTCGAATATGAAGTACGAAGAATGGTTCCGTGTGTATGGTGTTAAGCAAAAATAAAACTTGAGAATAATTCGTCAAATGCTCAAACAGACGTAAAAAGCTAATAGAGCAAACACTCTATCGTGCGTACTACGAGAATGCGAAATGGAGGAATAAAGATGACTAAAGAACAATTAATGGCATTAGGATTAAGTGAAGAACAAGCAACAAATATTATTGAAGGTTTTGGAACAATGATTCCGAAGAGTCGTTTTGATGAGGTAAACGATGCCAAGAAACAACTAGAAAAAGATGTTGCTGATCGAGATGAACAATTAGAAGAACTTAAAAAATCTGCGGGTGCCACTGATGACCTAAAAGCAGAGATAGAAAAGTTACAAGGTGAAAACACAGCTGCAAAAGAAAAGTATGAGGCCGAAGTAAAACAATTAAAACTATCTAGTGCTGTTGAACGTGCTCTTACAGGTGCCAAAGCTAAAAATATCAAAGCCGTTAAAGCATTGTTAGATTTAGAGAATGCAGAATTAGACGGTGAAGATGTAAAAGGCTTAGCAGATCAGATTAAAGCATTACAAGAAGGAGAAGATTCTAAATTCCTTTTTGAAAGTTCTACAAATGATAAACAGCAACAGTATAGAGGCTTTAAGCCAGGGGAAAAAGGCGAAAGAGGTGGACAGGAATCTGCGCCAACTTCATTAGCTGATGCGGTACAGTCTCATTTCACACAAAATCAATAAATATGAAAAGGTGGTAATTTAAATGGCAGTAACATTAGCTCAAGCCAAGTTAAACGTACAAGATGATTTACAGATGGGTGTTATCGATGAATTTGCGAAATCAAATTTCCTATTCAATGCCCTAACATTCGATGATGTTGTTTCTCCTACTGGTGGAGGTGCAACCCTTACTTATGGATATACACGTTTGAAAACACAACCAACAGCTGCATTCCGTGCTGTTAACAGCGAATACACTTCAAGTGAAGTAGAGAAAGAGCGTATCACTACGGATTTAGCTGTATTCGGTGGTTCGTTCAAAATTGACCGCATTATTGCTAATATGGGTGGGATTGTTGATGAAGTTACACTTCAAATGCAACAAAAAATTAAGGCTGCATCTGCTTTATTCAACGATACTGTTATTAATGGGGACACGGGCATTGAAGCGAATGGCTTCGATGGTTTAGAAAAGGCTTTGACAGGTTCATCAACAGAATATGAACCATCATCCATTATCGATTTATCTACATCTGATTTAGTAACAACAAACTATGCTAGATTCCTTGATGAATTAGATGAGTTTCTTATGGGCTTAGATGGTAAGCCAAACTTTATTGGTGGTAACTTGAAACTAATCGCTAAGATTCGTGCAGCTGCTAGACGTGCTGGTATGTATCAAATCGTTCAAAATGAATTTGGGCAAAACGTTGAGTCATACAACGGTATTCCTTTAGTAGACTTTGGAGCAAAACCTGGTTCAAATGCCAACGTAGTTGATATTGAAGCAGATGGCACGACTTCTTTGTATGTGGCCCGTCTAGGCTTAGATGGTTTCCATGCTATTTCAATGGCAGGTCAATCGCCTGTCAATACGTGGCTACCTGACTATAAAACAGCAGGTGCAGTAAAAACAGGCGAAGTAGAAATGGTTGCTGGTGTGGCATTAAAAGCTACAAAGGCGGCAGGTGTAATGCGTAAAATCAAAGTGCAATAAGGGAGGGCTTTTCATGGCAAAGATTTATGCTCCTAATAAGGCGTACAATGGTATTACAGCCACTGTGCGCTTTATTAATGGCGAAGGCGAGACAGAAAATCCAAAGTTACTTAAATGGTTTACTCGTAAGGGGTACCACGTTGATGAAGTAAAAGATGAAGAGTCACCACAGGAGGAAATTACCACTATCTCTGAAGAAACAACTGATAGTATTTCTGAACAAGAAACAGCTGCTGAATCAACAAATAAATACGATGGATTAAATGTTGATGAATTAAAAGAAATAGCTAAAAAACATAAAATTAAAGGTTACAGTTCTATGCTTCGACCTCAATTGATTGAAGCCTTACAAGAGATAGAAAGTGAGTGAGTTATATGAATGAAGATGTGAAATCTCGTTTGAATTCACTCGGTGTTAGTATTTCAAGTGAACCTAACAGCCCTGATGAAATGATGCTGTTTTTTTGTATCAATAAAGTAACAAACCACATTAATAATCAAACAAATCTATCTGAAATTCCCCTAGGACTCCATGAAATTGCAGTGGATATGGTCGTTGGGGAATTTTTATATGCTAAGAAGTCAATGGGTGCCCTATCTATAGACACTTTAGATTTTGATTTGATTTCTAAACAGGTACAAGATGGCGATACCAATACTGTATTTGCTATTGAAGCAGATACTACTCCAGAAGCTCAATTTAATGCCTTTGTAGAGTATTTACGTCACGACAAAACTGATTTTATAAAATACAGGGTACTGACATGGTAAGTGCAAGACGCAAGGCATTGGAACGGCTTTGGAGGGGCAATTGCACAGTTAAGGTGTGGAAAGAAGTAGAAGACCCAATAACCCATGTCACAACGCATAAAGAAGTAGCACTGTATGAGGATGACCTTAAATGTAAGTTGTCTCATGAAAAGTTAACGAGCGCTTCAACAAATGATGGGCCAGCAAAAATATCTGAACAAATCAAGTTATCCTTAGGTAACGAATTTGAAATACCTGCTGGATGTAAAATTATCGTGACACAAGATAATGTAACAGAAGAATACACTCGTTCGGGCAAACCTGGTATCTTTATGGATCATCAAGAAATTGTCCTAGAGTTATTTAAGGGGTACGCATAATGAGCGTTAATTACCAACAGTTAAAAAGATTTGAGAGAAAGTTAGCTAAATTAGCAACTGCTGATTATCAAAAGTTTTGCGAAGCATGCGCTAAAGAACTTGCAGCTAGATTATTAGCTAAAGTAATTAAACGCACACCAGTTGACGACGGTGTTTTAAGACGTGGATGGACTTCTAAAAGTGAACAAGAGGCCGAATCTAGCGGTAGAAAAAGTGCTGTAAGCTTTGCAGAAGAATTAAGTATTAAAGTTGTTGGAAATATGTATGAGATTGAGATTATCAATCCAGTTTCATATTCATCTTATGTTGAATTTGGACACCGATTGCAAGGTAATATTGGGTGGGTTAATGGCCGATTCATGATGACAATTTCGGCAGATGAGCTAGAACAGCAGGCGCCAGCTATTCTTGAACGAAAGCTATTCAACATGTTAAAGGAGGCTATTGATGGAGATTAATGATATTCAAAAAGCTATATCTGTTAAGCTCCACGATGCTTTTGGAGCAGATTACAAAAAATATATAGATGAAGTACCGCAGGGGTTCGTGACTCCTGCTTTTTTTATTCAATTTTTAAACCTAGAACAGATCAGACAAATCGGTAAACGGTGGAAAGTAACAACATTATTTGATGTTCAATATTTCCCTAAAAATGGCTTGTCTGAGGCGTCTAATATGACTTTGAAAATACAGCAAGCCATAAAAGAAATAACGCTGTTAAATGGTTCTCTAATGCTTGGTACAGGAGCAAACAGCGAAGTTGTTGACGGTATTGGTCATAACTTCATTCATTTCAATTTCTTCTTGCAGGAGGTTGAAGAAAAGATTTTCATGGGCTCATTAGAGCAATACATCAATAAGCAAAGGGTGATTCCGAATGGCGACAACTAAAGTACAGGGAAAAGATGCTGTAAAAAATGATTTGCCAACTTTCACAAAAGAACAACTAGTTAAAAGTAAAAAATATGTTCATCGACGTGATGCTTTAAATGCGTTGCTAGAGGACAATAAATTATACTCATTTGCCGAGGTGGATGGCATTTTAAAACAGTTTGAAGAAGGAGGGAAAGCTTAATGGCATTAGGTGGAGGCTTTTGGTTAACACAAAACAAAGTGTTACCAGGTACGTATCACAATTTTATTAGTAAGGCACGAGCATTCCTCAATTTATCTGATCGAGGTTATGCAGCATTGCCAATTGCTCTTGATTGGGGAGTAGACGATGCAGTAATGACTGTCACTAAGGAGGACATGCAAAAAGACTCTTTAAAAATCTTTGGCTACGATTACACTCATCCAAAGCTAAAAGGTATTAGAGATCTATTCAAAGGAGCCCTTACAGTTTTCTTCTGCAAACTAAACCTCGGAGGGGCAAAGGCAACTAATGCTTTTGCTACAGCGAAATACAAAGGTGAACGTGGAAACGATATTACAATCGTTATTCAAGCAAATGTTGACGAACCGTCAAAGTGGGACGTGAAAACTCTTATTGATGGAACATTAATTGATGAACAAAATGCTGTTTCAACTGCTGCTGATTTAAAAAATAATGATTTCGTTTATTTTAAAAAGGATGCTACCCTAGCAGCAACAGCAGGGACAAAACTAACAGGCGGAAATAACGGAGCAACTGCACTAACAGCAGGGACACCTCACCAAATGGCCTTAGATGAATTAGAGGCATATGGTTTCAACACTCTGGGCTGTCTATCAGAGGATTCAATAATTAAATCGCTATATATGGAGTATACAAAGCGTATTCGAGATGAGGTCGGTGGTAAGTTCCAATTAATCGGACATAAACTTGGAAAAGCAGATCATGAAGGTATTATAGATATTCAAAACGATGCAATTGGAGCTGATGAGGAAGTTTTTGGAGCTGTATATTGGGTTACAGGTGTACAAGCAGGAGTAGCTGTTAATCAATCAAATACAAATCGTACGTATGATGGTGAACATGAGCTTGATATGTCAGAAACAAAGACTCAACCACAATTAACACTATTACTTAATGCAGGAAAATACGTTTTCCATCGAGTGGGTGATGACTTTAATGTGTTAGAAGATGTAAATACATTTACATCATTCAGCACAGATAAAAATGAGGACTTCTCATATAACCAAACGATTCGGGTTCTAGATCAGCTTGCAATCGATACAGCTCATCTATTCAATACTCGCTATCTTGGTAAAGTGCCAAATGATGCAGATGGCCGTATTTCATTGTGGAATGATATTGGTAAACATCGTGGAGAAATGCAACGTATTCGAGCAATCCAAAATTACGATAAAGAAAAGCTATTGGTAGGACAAGGTGAATCGAAACGAGCAGTTGTTGTACAAGAGGAAGTAATAAATACACTAACGATGTCACAACTTTACGTGACGACGATGGTAGCGTAAGGAGGAGAAGTAATTGGATAAAAACAAAGTATTAATTCCTTTAAATCTACAATATTTTGCAGATGCTACCATGCATGCTCGTGATGCTATTCATGGTGCTCAAGGGGTAGCGTGGGTGACAATCGATGGGAATCGTTATAAATTCGCTCAATTGATCAATATAGAGGCTAGAGCAGACAAAACGAAAACCCAAATTCCCATTATGGGACAAGTGGCAAAGGGGAATAAGGCTACCGGTATTGAATATACAGGTAGTGCAACATTTTACTTCAACACATCGATCTTTAGAAAAATGCTGAAACACTATCAAGATACTGGAGAAGACACTTATTTTGACATTCAAGTGACAAATGAAGATGGTTCCTCTCAAGCTGGTAGTCAAACAACTATTTTGATTGATTGCAATATAGATGGAGGCATTGTTGCGGCATTGGATGCTGATGCCGAATATTTAGAGGATTCTTTCGACTTCACTTTCGAACGATTCGAAATGCCTACTTCCTTCAATATGTTGCCAGAAATGTTATAATTTATATTTGTAAACTATACTTCACTTTTCAGAAATGATATATTGGAAATATTATACTTTGAAGAAAGTGGGATAAGCCTATGAAATTTGCGGTAGGTGAAGTGGTCGGAAAGTTAACCATAGTAGAATTTCAAGGAAGAAATAAACATAGCAAAAAGCAATGGCTGTGCCGTTGTGAATGTGGAAATATAGTTATTAGGGCCGAAGGGAATCTAAAGAACACTAAAGTACCACATTGTGGTTGTTCTCCCGGATGGAAGGGTACAAATAAACGGTTTAAAGATTTAACAGGAGAACGATGCGGTAGGCTTACAGTAAAGTATCATTATGGTAAGAATAAATACAGTCATAATTTATGGTATTGCCAATGTGATTGCGGGAATTATTCGGTTGTTACGACAGCAGCTTTATCAAAAGGTGATACAAATAGTTGTGGATGTTTAGCAATTGAACTAACTACTAAAAGAACGATTACACATGGTATGACAAATACTCGTTTATACAAGGCATATGCTAAAATGAAGGAACGATGTGACAACCCTAATAGTAAAAGCTTTCAGTATTATGGTGGTCGTGGAATCAAAATTCATGATATATGGTCTACTTTTGAAAAGTTTAAAAACTGGGCCTATAACAACGGTTATGAAGAACATCTAACCATTGATCGGATTGATGTCAATGGAGACTATGAACCTTTGAATTGTCGTTGGGTTACTATGAAAGTACAAAATAATAATAAACGGAACAATTTAAATATAGTTTATAAAGGACAAGAGAAAACGTTAAAGCAGTGGTCAGAAGAGTTGAATATAAAATATTCAACCTTATACGGAAGAATAGTAAAAAGAGGTTGGGATATTGATAGAGCTTTCGAGACTAGAAAAATCTAGTCTCTTTTTTATTACAAAAATAATAAGGAAAAGGTGATTATAAATGACAAACTTAACTGCATTCTTTGCACACAATAAAAAGCAAAATGGAAATATTAAGAGAGCTGTTTCTAAAAGTTTTGTGGATGAACAAGGGAAACCTATTGAATGGGAGTTTGCGCCAGTTTCGCCAGAGCGTGATGCTGAATTAAAGTCTGAATGTACAAAACGTTCTATGATTACACAAGGAAAACGTAAAGGACAATTTAACACGGACTTTGACCATTTTAAATACCAACGTTTATTAACAGTTGAATCTATTGTATTTCCAAATCTAAACGACAAAGAGTTACAAGATTCTTATAATGCAATGGGTGCAGATGCACTACTTGGTAAGATGCTGACAATCGGTGAAATTGCAGATGCATCAGCTGCGGCACAAGAAGCCAACGGTTATGAAGCCGATTTGGAGGATATGGTTGAAGAAGTAAAAAACTAATTGAGGACGGTGATGGTGACGCTAATATCATGCATTGGTGGGTTCATAAAATGCGTCGCCTACCGTCCGAATATATGTCTCTATCTTTAGCAGATAAGGCTTGTGTTATTGCTTCGCTACAGATCAAGATTGAAGAAGATAAAAAGCAAGAGCGTGAAGCAAAACGAGGTTCCAGAAAAGGAAAGAAGCGATAGGAATTAGCTAATTATGCTAAATAGCTATAGTGAAATCCCTCTTTGTTATGTATATTTGTGTAGGAGGAGGGGTACAGATGTTAGCACTCATAATTATTTTGGTGGTAATTATGTTTTTATTCGCATTAATAAAAGTCGGGATGTCAAAATCATCAGAATGTCATAAATGCGGTAAGAAATTCAAAATGCTTGGTAATAAAGTAAAATGTCCATTCTGTCATACTAAGCATTACAAACAGCCAGATGGAACATATATTACGAAAGAGTAGCACTCAATTATGAGTGCTTTTTCTTATGCCTGAAAAGAGGTGTAGTTATGGCTACAATACGTACCGCAATTCAAATTGAAGATCGTTTAAGCCAACCCATTCGAGCTATGCATAATGCTATTTCAATGATGGTTAACCAAATGGAGCATATGAATGTAGCTTCTGGCGATATGTTCGATAGTTCTTCTATTGAGTTGATGCGAAGAAATTTAGCTAATGCAGCTAACTCAATGAATCAGATTGAACGAGAAATTCATGCAGCTAATAACGCGCAAGGTGGGCTAAACAATCGTATACGTGATGGTACAGATGCGATGAATGGTTTACTCAGTAAAGTGATGACTTTAATAGGCGCTTATTTATCTTTACGTGGTTTGGGTCAATTAATTGAGATTTCTGACGAATTGACAAATACCAAGGCACGTGTGCAACTACTTGTAGAGGAAATGCCTGTAATTCCAGATCAATTAGCTAAAGTCGATTTCGGCCTCGGAGATATGAGCGATATTGAAATTGCGCAGCAACTAATACACGATGCCGCACAACGATCATTTTCTTCATTTAAGGATACCGCTGACATGGTTTCGAGAATTGGTACTAATGCTCGTGATTCATTTGGAAGTTTGGGTGAAGTGGTAGCATTTACAGAGCTAGTACAAAAGCAATTTGGTATTGCTGGAGCAAGTGCAGTTGAAGCAAGTAATGCAACTATTCAGTTATCTCAAGCTTTAGCTTCGGGAGTTTTACGTGGTGACGAACTTAACTCGATATTTGAACAAGCACCAAACTTAATATCTACTATCGCTGACTATATGGGTGAACCTCTAGGGGCGATTCGGGACTTAGCTGCAGATGGAATGATTACAGCAGATATTGTAAAAAATGCAATGTTTGCGGCAACTGATGAAATAAATAAAAAGTTTGACAGTATGCCAGTAACTTGGTCGCAAATGTGGACTTATTTTCAAAATGAAGCCTTGCGTGCATTTGGTCCAGTCTTAAAACAAATAAATGACGTTGCAAATAGTGAGAGATTTAAAGAATTTGTTTCTAGCGCAACGCAAGCTTTGTATTTAATAGCTGGAGTTATAGGCATTGTAATGAATGCAATTGCTTCAATAGGAGCCTTTATTTATGATAATTGGCAATGGATTGCCCCTATTATCTTTGGTGTAGGAAGTGCATTACTTATTCTTGCTAGTTACATTATTATAGTTCGAACTGCTATTTTGTTAAAAACAGCGGCAGTTTGGGCTTGGAATGCTGCGCTTGCAGCTAATCCTATTGTATGGGTAGTAATAGCTATTATTGCTTTAATCGCAATAATATACTTAGCTGTAGCTGCAATAAATGATTTTACAGGTTCCTCTATAAGTGCAACAGGCATTATTGCTGGAGCATTTATGGTCCTCGGTTCCGCAATTTTTAATGTGATAGCATATCTGTGGAATATGTGGGCTTCTTATGCAGAGTTTTTTGTAAATGTATGGAAACATCCGATGTATTCTGTAAAAAGATTGTTTTATAATCTGTCATCAAATGTATTAGATTCTATAATTTCAATGACAAGTGGTTGGGATAATTTCGCAACAAATTTCGTCAACGCAATCGTCAGTGCGGTAAATGGCGCTATTAAAGCTTGGAACTGGTTTGTTGATTTATTACCATCCGATATTGCTGCAAAAATTGGTATTGGAAAAGGTAGCGAAATCGCTCATACAACGTCTATTACAAGTGATTTAAAAGGTCTCAAAGGTGCATTAGGAGATTGGGTTGGTGAAGCCCCTGCTGATTACTGGGAAGCTCCTAAAATGGAGATGAAATCACTAGGTGCTGCTTGGGATACAGGTTACAACTGGGGTGCTGATTTATTCAACTTTGACAAAGGTAATACAGGTGGCAACACCGATGCACTTATGAAGTCGATTAATGATGCACTTGGATTAGGTGACAAGTTAGACAAAGGTAACGAAGCAGGTAAGAAAACAGCTGACAATACGAAGAAAGCAGCTGATGGCATTAAAATGATGAATGAAGATTTAAAGTATTTACGTGACATCGCTGAGCGCGAAGCCATCAACCGATACACAACAGCTGAGATTAAAGTGGATATGAAGAATGAAAATCATATCAACAGTGAGTTAGATGTTGATGGCATTATCGATAAATTCGGAGAACGTGTAGAAGAAGTTGCCGAAATGCTAGCAGAAGGAGGTTCAACAGATGTATAACTTTTTTGTAGATGGTGTACAGTTTCCTGTTGCCCCTGCTGAACTTAGTACAAAGATAAATGGACGTAACGAAACGATTATTCTAATGAACGAAGGCGAAGTCAACATAATAAAGAAAACAGGACTAACGGATATTGAGTTTGAGGTACTACTCCCAAACGTCAAATATCCGTTTTCTGTTTATCCAAACGGTTTTCAGCAAGCTACCTACTACCTCGAAAAACTAGAAAAGCTGAAAGTTGATGACAAGCCCTTTCAGTTTATTGTCAATCGCATGATGCCTAATGGAAACCTACTTTTTGACACCAACATGACCGTAGCACTTGAAGAATACGAGATATTAGAATCGGCTGAAAATGGCTTTGATGTCAATGTAAGAATCAAATTAAAGCAGTATAAAGCTTATGGCAATAAAAAAATCAATTTGAAAGCTACTGCTAAAGCTAGTAGTGCAACAAGCACTGCAAAGACGGCTACTAAAGCTGTTGTAGAGCAAAAACGGCCAACAACAGGTAAGACGACACCGAAAACTCATATCGTAAAAGATGGAGAAACACTATGGGCGATTGCTAAAAAGTATTTAGGTGATGGATCGAAGTATACCGAGCTAGCAAAAATCAATAACATCAGTAATCCAAGCGTCATTAAAGCAGGGCAGGTGATCAAACTTGGCTAAATCAAAACTATATATCATGAGTAGAGGGCAGCTATACGAATGCGCAGTCGAAGAAGGTATTGAATGGGAAACGCATCGTAAAGGCACACCAGGTAAATTGACATTCAAAGTGATCAAAGACGATGTACTTAATTTTCATGAGGGTGATGCAGTTCGTTTTGAATATGACGGTAATAAGATATTTTACGGTTTTGTCTTTACCAAGAAGCGTACGAATAACAGGGTTATTACTGTTACTTGCTATGATCAGCTGCGCTACTTTAAAAATAAGGACACATATGTATATTCCAAAAAGACGGCTGCTCAAGTACTTCAAATGATTGCGAAGGACTTTAGATTAAAGACAGGCACTGTAGATAATACAAAGCATGTCATTCCCTCTATGGTCGAGGATAATCAAGAATTGTTTACTATAATGGCTAATGCTTTAGCTGAAACGACTCTACACACTAAAAGTTTATATGTGCTTTATGATGACTTCGGCTCTCTTAATTTACGTGAAGCCAGGACACTTAAAACGGACTTACTGATTGATGAAAGTACAGGTGAATCGTTTGAATACACGACATCCATTGATGAAAATACGTACAACAAAATTAAGCTGATACGTGAAGATAAGAAGAAAGGGAAACGTGAAATTTATATTGCCCAAGACAGCAGCAAAATCAACGAGTGGGGCGTTTTGCAACTCACAGAGAAGTTAGGAGAAAAGGATAACGCTAAAGCAAAGGCAGATGGCATGTTACAGCTTTATAACCGCAAATCACGTAAGCTCCACATTAATAAAGTGTTTGGCAATCCAATTGTACGTGGTGGCAGTCAGGTAGCTGTCCAGTTGTATGTTGGTGATTTGACTGTGGCGAATTTCATGATGGTTGAATCGGTAAAACACATCTTCAAAGAATCTGATCATCGAATGGATTTGAAGTTAATAGGCGGTGATTTCATTGCGTAGCATGGAAGACATTTTAAAAGAAATTCAGAAGCTAGTCCTTGGTGTTATCAATGCTCAAAAGCTCTCTACGGTTGTGTATGGTACTGTTTTAAGTGTAAGTCCGTTGGAGGTTCAAATTGACCAAAAACTTACTCTAAAAGAAGAACAGTTAAAGCTCACTCGTGCTGTGATGGATTATGAAGTAGAAATAACAGTTGACCATGAAACGGAAGAAACAGACGGCCATATCCACGAATATAAAGGCCGAAAGAAGATTAAAATCCACAATGGTCTTATTGAAGGTGACAAGGTGACTATGATTCGTGCTCATGGCGGTCAACAGTACTTAATTATCAATAAAGAGGTGGTTTGATGATTCCACAAAATATTTTGGATGAAGAGTTAACAGCGGATTTCGAAGAAGTGGTCCAACCCTCTCGCACCTACAAATTAGATTTAGAACGAAAGCGTATTGTCGGTTATTGTGATGGACGAGAAGCCATTGAACAGGCTATCTATAAAGCATTAAGTACAGAGCGCTATGATCATTTAATTTACACATGGAACTACGGTGCCGAAATAGCAAAACTGTTTGGTCAGCCTATTCCGTATGTATACAGTGAATTAAAAAGACTTATAACCGAAGCGTTAACACACGATGATCGAATCGACAGTGTTGATGCTTTTTCTTTTAGTCACGTAAAGAATAAAGTACATGTGCAATTTACAGCTCATACAATAGCAGGCGAAATTGAAATAACAAAAGAGGTGGCGGTTTCTTAATGTTTGAGCATATTACGCAGGAGCAATTACTAGATGATGCACTAGAAATGGTGAAATCAAACGTAGACAAGCGAGAAGGTTCAATTATCTGGGATGCACTTTCACCTCACACTATACAGTTATATGAGCTATATCTTTCTATGGAAGGTATGCTACAAGAAATGTTTGGTGATACAGCATCTAGAGAATTTTTAATTCGCTTATGTAAAGATAGAGGTATATCACCCTATTCTGCTGAAAAGGCAATCTTAAAAGGAATATTTAATTTAGACGTACCTATTGGAAGCCGTTTTTCGTTAGATATTCACAATTACACCGTTACTGAAAAAATCAGTTTCGGTGTTTTTAAATTGGAATGTGAAACGCCAGGAATGATTGGTAACAATTATTTCGGTCCATTAATTCCAATTGAATATATAGACGGATTAACAAATGCTGAATTAACTGAATTATTAATACCTGGTGAAGATGAGGAAGATACAGAAAGCTTGCGAAAACGGTATTTAGACAGTTTTGAAGCATTAGCTTATGGTGGAAACCGAAAAGATTATTTGGATAAAGTTCATAAACTTCAAGGTGTGGGTGGTGTAAAGGCTTACCGCATAAGAGAAGGAATTTACAATGCGAAATTGGTTGTTTTAGATGCAACTTACAATGTCCCTTCACCAACATTGCTAGAATCATTGCAGACTGATATAGACCCAGTAACCAATCAAGGTGAGGGGTTAGGTATTGCGCCAATCGGACATACCGTATTAGTTGAAGGTGTAAGTAATACAGTAATTAATATTAACTTCCCTAACATCACTTTTGATGAGGGGTTTGAATGGGCAGATGTTGAAATAGATGTACAACAAATGGTAGATGATTATTTGCTTGAGCTTAAAAAGAGTTGGGAAGATTTATCACCACTTATTTTACGAATAGTACATTTAGAATCTCGAATGCTTGAAATCAATGGAATAATTGATGTGCAAAATACAACCATTAACGGAACTGCAAGTAATTTCACTTTAGACAACGATTCTATTCCAAAAAGAGGTGAGGTTACTAATGTATGAACCGTTAACAAATGAGATGGATATTTCAAAACTTTACCCAACGACTATTAGTGATTTTGAGGAATTTATTGAAATAGCTAAAGTTGAAAACACTAATTTTAATCGGGTTAAAATTGAGTTATTACAACTATTTTCTATGCGATTTGTAAACGCAACAGACGAAATAGGTATTGCTCGTTGGGAGAAAATGTTGAAGTTAAAACGACGTCCATCAGATACACTTGAAACCCGTCGAATGAAAGTTCTTTCAAAAATTAATAACAAACTCCCTTACACTTGGCGTTCGTTACAACAATTACTGAATTCTATTTTTGGTGAGGGTAATTATCAAATCAACTTAGACCCACAAGAGTACATTTTAGAATTGTTGTTACCGAGTGAACAGAATTATTATCGTGAAGTATCGGAAATTTTAGAGCCTATGATTCCTTTGAATATTTATATGATAATTGCAGAGGGGATTTTAAAAGACGTAATTCAGATGGTAGGAGGATCATATTCATGGACGTTACCAACAAAAATTTGTGGCCGATTTAAAACAGCTAAAACCCACGGCGCATTAGGCAATGAAATATTAAGCGTTTCAAACGATGCTTATGGTTTCGATATGAACAATCGTATTTGTGGCCGATTTAGAGCAGGAGGTGTGAGGAATTGAATGAAATACAACCATTGATGATAGATTTAACTCAGCAATTTTTAAGTAATCTTGTAGCAGGAGCCAAGGTAACGATTGATGGGGTCGTACATGACAAAGAAATCTATCATACTAGCACAAAGTTTGGACTAAGAAAGTACGTAAAGTTATCGATAGAACAAGGCTTGGTAACACGTGCTGCATTGGTAGACAACTACGGTCGTGAGTTGTATGTGAAAACCATGAACTACCAAAAAGGGGTTCAGGGGTATGTGATTGCATTCCCATTGCAGCTCGAAGCAAAGGAAGTGAAAGTAAATGCGTAATCTAATGAATGGTGAAATACCATTGAATTTTAAGAAAAATCCGTATGATCGTACACAATGGCATGATGACGTAACGGACCCAGTAACCGGAGAAGTCATTGAAGATGGCACACCATACATGTCTGAGTATGCTAACAATTTTGAGTGGGGAATCTACAACGCTTATCGTGTTTTAATAGAACACGCTCGTCAAATGCAACGTATACAAGTTCAACTTGAGTTAGATGGACGTGTGCCAGGTAATTCAGGAACATTTAGTGATACGTTAGATGGCAGCTCAAACAAAATCAGTTTGGATAAAGCCTTAACGGACATTATTGAAGCTGTTACAGCTAGCACAACTACCTTAAAAGTAGCTAGTGTTGATGGTTTTACACCATTTACACAGGTCACTATTTTTGATGATGTAAATAATGAAGATGTATTAATTACAGCAATTGATGCAAGTACTAAGACTATCACTGTACAGGCACTTGCTTTTGCGTATAAAAAGGGCTCTAAAGTGGCTCGTAGTAATGTAAATATTGATATTACGAACGCTGAGATGGGTATTGGCTATTGGCATTTATACAATGTGGAATTAGTGGAGGTGGTATAAGAATGGCGTGGGAAAGATTTAAAACAATTCCAGTTACGTTAGGAAAAACTGGTTTAAAAACAAATTTTTATCTATTGGCGCAGCCGTCACAATTACGATTTGTCATATATATTGGCCATGGAGGGGTTGGAGAAAATGAATCTACACAAGTTTTAGTTCCTTACCAGTCATCTGAGTTCGATTACTCTCATTATCGATATCGTTTTACTATATTAAACTATGAAAATTATTTTAACTACTTGAATATAGAAAATTCTTTAACGGAAAACCAAACTATCTATGGTCCTACTACTAACAGCCCTATTCCTGGAACTGGACAAGTCATGAATGTAACATTGATAGTTGAACGAGAATCAAAAAACTCACCTCCAATGTGGCAAAACATCCCGACACAGAGCACAAAAAAAGATCAAAGCATAACGTTGAATCTCGCAAATTACTCTAGTGATGCTGATAATGATGTTTTATCATATACTGCATCGTCAAGCAATACTGACATCGCTACAGCAACTGTATCGGGCAATACGTTATCACTAATAGGTAAAACAATTGGGAATGTCACAATAACTGTCACAGCAAACGATGGAAAATTAACAACATCACAGACATTTACATTGAATGTGACAAATACAGCACCAACGGTATCTGTATCATCGCCCTCTGCAAACGTCACATTGTATGAGAATGATGTTTTTAATATCACAGGTTCAGCTTCTGATGTTAATGCCAATCAATCAGTAACAATATACGCCCAGATTAATTTGGAACAACGTATCGTGCTAGGTATAGGCTTAAGTAATACTCCAATATCTTTTAGCAAGCAGCTCAAATTTAAGGGCGCCAAACTGTATGATGGCGATACCGTCATTACAGGTAATCTTACCGATGGCTTACCACACACTTTAAAAATTTGGGCGCAAGATGGTGATGGTGGACAATCCACAATAGTTGAACGTGCATTTTATGTAGTACCAAATAGACCTCCAATTTTAACAGTGGATGCTGTACAACCAAGTGGCATAATAAATACTGATAAGTTTAAAATCACTGGTACTTCTAGTGACCCAGATGACAATCCATTAACTGCTTCTTATCGTATTAATGGAGGAAACAGCATAGCTTTAGAAATTGTAGAGGGTAAATGGGCTTTTGATATTGCACTCGCTCAATTGCTCATAGGTCAAAATACTATCGTTGTAGAACTAACAGATAGCTATAATTTTAAGGTCAGCAAAACTATTAAATTAAATAAAAACGAAGTAAAAACGCCTATTTTGCAATCTGTCGCTCGATATAAGATTGAGCCTCCGAGGGGATCAGCGAAGGGTGTTTTATTATTTATTGAACGTGACGCAGGGTTGGCAGTAAAAGTCGAGTTATCAATGACTTTGACAGGAGAACAGGAGCAATACATCACCCTCACACCAGTTAATACAGCACCAACTAATAATGACACTATAGAAGATACTTTTGAATACACAGTGTCAGAAGAAAAGCAAAATATTATTCTAAAAATAACGCCATCACGTACAGATTTATCGTTCAATCATAAAATTCACTTAATATCAGGGGCGGTGGACTAAATGCCATTTGAGTACAAAGTACGTAATCCAGACGGATCTATAGGTGCAATGAAAAAATTCGGGATTGAAGAAACAGCAGAGGAAAAGGCTGCTCGTTTAGAGCAAGAAAATAAATTGTTACTTGGTAGCATGATGGAAATGTCATCTTATATGGCAATGCAAGAACAACGTCTACAAGGACAAGAGAATGCAATAATGGAGCTTTCCACATTGATTTCCATGTCGTTACCTGGGGGTGAAAGTGATGTTTAATGAAAACAGCGGCTTAGTAGGAATTTGGTGCAACTTTGTAAAAATGAATCCTGACAAGCGCGAACAGGTACCTAATCTATCTAATTTACGTGAAATTGTTTATAAGAAGTTAGACGAAGGTGAAACGCAAGCAGAAGCTTAGCGTTGTTTTTTATGTTTTTTATAGCTATGAGAGCAATCGAGATGGGCAGCAGTACATGTTACTGTATCTTGATGCATCTCATGGCTTTTTATTTTAGGGCAAAGGATAGGTGAGGGCATGGAAGGATCATATGTAAGTGTCTCAGAACACAATATGTTGAAAGAAAAAGTAAATGCTCATGAGGTTCGAATTTCTATTGCAGAAAACAACATTAAGGATATGAAAGACGATTTGACTGCAATTAAATCCAATACAACTTGGATTGTTCGCTTGATTATTGGTGGAATTGTTACTGGGATTATTACTGGAGCAATAGGAATAATTTTTGCAGCAAATAAAATGTTATAGGAGGAAATAAAATGAAAATCAACTGGAAAGTCCGATTAAAACACAAGCCATTTTTAGTATCATTATTCGCATTTTTGTTATTGCTGGTACAGCAAGTGACAACAGCATTTGGATACAATTTACCTGAGGCAGTTGGCGAACAAGCCACTGCTATTTTTAATACCATTTTAAGCATTTTGATTTTGTTAGGTATTGTCATTGATCCAACCACTAGCGATGTCAGTGATAGTGAACAAGCATTAAAATATAAAAAACCGAAGGATGATGCAAAATGACAAGTGTAACTACTACATGTCGTGACTTAAGCGAATTAACAGCAGCAGCACAAACAGCATGCCGATTACTCTTTCAAGAATGCTACAAGGCAGGCATTGACTTTGTTTTCATCACAGAGACATACCGTAGCCAAGCACGCCAAAATTATCTATATGAGCAAGGTCGAACAAGACCAGGCCAAGTAGTTACCTGGACACGTAACAGTAATCATACATCACGCAGAGCATGGGATATTGCAGTGGCACCGCCTAGAAATCTTTATGATATTTCAACACTTTCAAAAATTGGTGCCATTGCTAAGAAGTTAGGTATTGAATGGGGTGGGTATTGGGAAGCTGGAAAATATGATGCACCTCATTTTGAAATACCTACGAATTGGTCAATGCCTAAAGGTTACAAGTTAGAGGGACAAGTGACTGTACCTACAAGTAGTTCTGTTAAAGTGCAATTGATCAAGGATGATAATAAGCCAATTCTAAATGAAAAGGATGATGATTTTATGAAATTCACAAACGAGACAACTAAAGCAGCAGTACGTGATTACATTAAACAGGCTGTAGATAAAGGGAAAATTGATAAGTCATGGCTTGAAAAATTTGATAAAAGAGAATTAACTACAGGTGATTATGAAGGTTTGAAAATTATTATTAGTCAGCGTAGTAACTAAAATGTACGGACCAGCAAAGCTACTTTAGCTGAGCTGGTCTTTTTTTGTTTTAGAAGGCGTTAACAGAGCGTGAATTATATTTATTGAAAAAAAGAAGGAATTTTGATAAGGTAAATTGAATAATTTAACAAAGGAGGTGACATTTTGTTTACTTCGACAACAGCTAAAGGAGTTGATAATGTTATGATGATTTCCAGTAACCATCGTCAACAACTATCTGCTTGGTTTTTAGAAAAGAATAATTCTCAATTTTTCAGTCAGTTGAAATTGCAGAAATTTTTATTTTTATACGAAATGTTTTCTAAAATTGAAAAAGGTACTGCTGATTTCTCCTCACTAAAAGCTTATAAAAATGGGCCAGTTTACAGTGATGTTTATGGTGATTTTACCTATAGACAAGAAAGTTTTATCGCTGTACTACAGAATCTAGATGTTAGAAATGATGTAGAGGAATATTTAGCAGACTATGCTAATTTCATTGTGTCCATATTAAATGAAGACGAATTATCTGATTTAACACATGAGCTTAATATGTGGAAAGTGCATAGAGGTAATATTCATAGAGGAATACTTCATATACCAATGTATGAAACAGATATTGATTTTTCTGATCATAGTTTCGTAACGGAATTATTCCATATGTATCAAGATATCAATTTAAATGAAGTAGAAGTATTAACGATTAATCAAACTAATTTCGTATTAGAAAAAAATTTAAATCAACAGCTGACAGAAGAGCAGAGATTGGCTTTATTCACAATTGCAGATCAAGAATTAAACAATCCGGTTTTCGTATCTTTAGGAGAGGACGGCGTTCTAGAAATTGATTAATAAGAAAGATGTTGTTAGGATGCGAGTGCCATTTCCGAATATCAGTTCGGCACTCGCCATCTCTGCTCATATGTATGTATGTTTAGAAGACGGTCAAGATAAGCATTTAGCAAAATGCCAAACATATAAACCACATCATTTGCTAAATAATAAAGAACCTTTTAATTACATAATAGAAAATGCCGATGTAACTAGGAATCCTTTCCAAAGAAAGTCGATTATTGATTGTGATAAAAAGTTCGGTATAAGTGGAGTAACAATACCCACTAAAATGAGAACCACGGTTAGACCTGATATATGTGAACCGTTATTTACTGAAGTGGTTGAATTGATGAATGAAAAAAATTCACCAATCCACATATTACCTACAGATGGAATATTAAGTTTAAATAGCGATATAAGCGCGAGATAAATTTATTTTAGGATCTAAAATTTTAGGTCCTTTTTTTATTGCCAAAAACAGAACATTAGTTCTATAATGTATACAAACAAATGTTCTTAAAAGGAGAGGTTTAAATGGCAAAAACAAAAACACCTGCAAAGAAAAAGGAGCCTAAGCACCCAGATCGTGATGAATTCGACTTAGAAGAAATCGCAAACGCATTAACTGAAGCGCTGGAAGAAAATCAAACCAAAGTCTTTAGCATCTATAAACATGATGAAAATCTGGAAGGTACCATAACAAAAATGGATGCTAACACTAAATTAATCCACATAAAAGACAGGTATATGGGCATTCATAAGGTACATTTCTTAGATATTTTAAGTATTTCAGATACTGAATATTAGTGGAGGTTGTTTGTGATGCTAAGAGACCGTGGGAACATGAAATGGACAGCAATGATGCTTCCAGAGCATCTTGTAGAGATTAAGAAGTGGAAAGAGGAACAATTTTACGATAAAAAGCGAGAATTAACAGAGTGGGAACTTGAAGAAATAGAGCAAATCATCCAGCGTGCTTGTAAGATGCAAAAGCTTGTTAAATTAACTTTATGGGATAATCACAAATTGCATAATGAGGTAGGCACAGTCACTGGTACTGACGTTTATAAAAAAGAGTTGTTGTTAGACACTGATTTTTCAATAAAACGCGTTACATTCGATAACATTCAAAAAGCTTCCATAGTAGACGGCGATGATTAAAAGAGAAGATCGCCAAGCACTTTATGAGTATATAAAATTAGATATGGCCATCAAATCATTGCAGCGTGATTATGACAGCTTAACAAATCTGAAAATGGGCAAAGTATACATCAATATTATAGATGCACTTTTAAAGGATATACGAAACGATTATTACAACAAAAAGCGTTATCTTGCTAAACAAAAGATTGAGGTAGTAAGGTGGGTGAAAATAAGTGAGCATTTTAGCGAGGTAACAATACGAACACCTGGCGAGGATGAAGTGCAACAATATGCCAATCAAGCGCTAAAAACCCATACAGAAGAGTTGATATTTAGATATCTAAATGATTACCACTAGTACCTTGATTTACATGTATTTTTGTCTTCTTTGCTATGAGATAATGGTACATGAGGGGGAATAGATAATGTTATTTACTCCAATTAAACCAATGTTACTTCACATGGGTAACAACGATGAAATAAATGATGATCCAAGTTGGATTTACGATATAAAATGGGATGGTTGGCGCATCCTTTTACACAAGCAAGGCGAACGGATAGAGGCTTTCACTCGACATGGTAACAATGTGACAGCTAAGTTTCCTGAACTTCAAGAGATTGGCCGTTCTATTCAGTCACATACTGCAGTTATTGATTGCGAAGGTGTGGTGTTAAGGAATGGTGTATCTGTATTTGATGACTTTGCATATAGGGGTAGGCTCACTAACACAAGCAAGATTGAACAGGCTACTTTAACCCATCCAGCTACTTTTATAACATTCGATGTACTAGCGACTGATACACCTCACACAAACAAGCCATTAATGGAACGGAAAGAAATATTATCTTCAATTATAGAACCATCAAACAGTTTACTTGTCACACCATCAGTTGTAGGGAATGGCAGTAATGTCTTTAAGATAACTAAAGAACGAAACATGGAAGGTATTGTGGGAAAGCGAAGTAACTCCACATACAAAACTAATCATCGATCACATGATTGGTTAAAATATAAGCATTTTAAAATCACAGATGCAGTTATTTTAGGTTATAAGGAAAATCCGTTTACTATGTTGGTTGGTAAACAGTTAAACAATGGTAAATATAAACCACTTGCAAATGTTGAATTCGGGTTCAAGCCTGAAGAAAAAACTGCATTCAGAGAAATAGCTAAACAAATCGTTACCAAGGTTGAGCGAGATGTGAAGTGGATAGAGCCAAGGTTACATTGTAAAGTTCAATATTTAGAGAAAACCGCATCAGGTTCTTTAAGGATTGTATCATTTAAAGGTTTCGATTTTGATAAAATTCCAGAAGCAATAAACTAATAACTAGGCGCTCGAATGAGTACCTGGTTATTTTTTTTTAGGAACGACCTTCATTACTACAGTAATAGCCTCGTCAATTGATTCCGCGATCATTAGCATGACTGATTTTGTTTAGTTAAAGGGGGAAACACTTTTGTCAAAATTACTTTTATTAAATGAAATAATTACAGTAGTGAAAATGGCTTCGAAAGAAATCGAAGAGGTAAAGCTTTCATTATTTTTAGATGACTTATTGACGAACTATAGTATAGAGCCAAAAGATGAAAGACAATATACATCTGATAATGCAGACTATCTATGTATGTACATAAATGCTATTAAGATAGAAAATTATTCTGATACCACTATCACTAATTACCAATATGAATTGAAACGATTTTTGAAGTTTATTAATAAATCACTATTGAAAGTTGAAACAGCAGATATACGAAAATACCTTGCTGAATATGGTCATCTAAAAAGTGGAACAGTGGCCACTAAATTAACAATTATTAGAGCATTTTATGCTTGGTTAGTACGAGAGGAAATACTTTTAAAGAATCCCACACTGAGAATAAAGCAACCAAAAGTTCCTAAACGATTAAGAGAGGGCCTGACAATTGAGGAATTAGAATTAGTGAGAGAGTCATGTGATTCACTACGTCAGCGAGCTTTAATTGAAGTACTCTATAGTACAGCGTGTAGATTAAGCGAGTTAAAGAATTTGAATATAGAGGATATTAACTGGCAGGATATGAGCGCAGTCGTCATCGGAAAAGGAAATAAAGAGAGGAGGGTTTTCTTTAGCTTCAAGGCTTTATATCATCTCAAACGATACTTAAAATCACGAAACGATGAATGTAACGCTTTATTTGTTACCTCTAGACACCCAATTCGAAGATTAACTAATAGGGGAATTCAATATCAGGTAAATAAAATAGAACAGCTTTCACAGGTTGGAAAGCCATTAACACCACATGTCATGCGTCATACATTCGCCACATTGTCTATGGATTCAGGAATTGAATTAACAGATTTACAACATTTGTTGGGCCATGAAGATCCAGCCACCACTTTAAGATACGCACCCGTATCAGAAGAAAGAAAAAAACAAGCTTTTAAAAAATATCATGTTCAATAAATTACACAAGTCACTTTTGTTTAGTGACTTGTATACATACCTGCCTGTGTAATTAAAATATTAAATGTTTAGATTTTAGTTCCCCACAAAGTTCCTCAAATAACTTCATTCTTTTTCTTTTGTTTTCCTACGCATATTTTTGAGTATAAATCAAAACCCCGAGAACACTGACTTTCAAGAGGTTTCACAACAAACATTTCAGCAGATTTCCCGAGTGAGGCATCTAATAATGATATTCACTATAAGGGCGGTTGTTTATTAAACGATAACTTCTGGTGGGGCGCTATTATGTTAGCCTACCAGCTTCGTCCGATTGATCCACATATTGTTGGCGATAGCTGGCGTGATAAATGGATGGAACGATTAGAAAATATGCCTTTGTGGATGGCACAATGGATGGAGCATCAAACAAGAGACGACTATTGGAAACATGGTTCGGTTTGTGAGAATTATAATGACATAGAAATCCCTGTTTTTGCGTTAGATGGCTGGGAAGATTCTTATACAAACACAGTCTTAAGTTTAATGGAAGGGCTTTCTGTTCCTAGAAAAGGCATCATTGGCCCATGGGCACATGTTTATCCACATGATGGCGTGCCAGGTCCAGCAATGGGCTTTCTGCAAGAAGCTGTGAAATGGTGGGATCATTGGTTAAAAGGAATAGACAATGATGTAATGGATGGACCAATGGTGAATGTCTGGGTAGAAGAAAGCATGGAACCATCCGTTAAGAAACCAATCAGCAAAGGCTATTGGGTTGGATTAGAATCGTGGCCAACTGCGGAAGCGGTACAAACAAAGGGATATCAACTGACACATGGCAAACTAGTAGAAAATCGCGGCGATCAAAAAGAGCAAGTTCTCTTGAAAACTCCTCAAAATCATGGTCTTTTATCAGGTGAATGGATGGGAGCTGGCGTATTAGGAGAAAGTCCAGCAGACCAACGATTAGATGATGGGATGGCAATGGTTTTTGAAACGGATAGGCTAGAGAATGCATTAGAGATTGTGGGCTATCCAAAATTTGAAGTGGAATTAATGAGTGACAAACCACATGCAATGCTGTTTGCACAGCTATCAGATGTAGCGCCTAATGGAGCTGTCACACGTGTATCCTATGGCGTGATGAATTTAACACACTTAAATGGGCATGATCGTGTTGACCTGTTAACACCTGGTGAAAAAGTGAAGGCCTTTGTTCAGTTAGATTGCTGTGGACATCAATTTAAAGCAGGGCATCGTTTACGCTTATCCTTAGCGACAACGTTTTGGCCGATGTTTTGGCCAATGCCGGAAGATGCTACATTGACATTGAATCTTGAAACGGCTACCTTATCATTGCCAACCTTCCATGGTCAGCAAGTAGTAGGACCTAATATGAATCCTGAAAGTGCACCGTTAACACCAATCACAACGCTACAAGAAGGAAGAGTCGATCGTTCTATAGCCTATGATATTTTAACAGATACATGGACATGTATTACAGATGGAGTTGGAGGCGTATTTGGTGAAGGCATTTATCGCTTTGATGATATTGATGTCACTGTAGAACATAATTTGAAACGAGAATTAACCTTAACGAATGCTGATCCACTATCTGCTCAGTATACAATCTATCAAAAGATGAAAATTGGTCGTGAAGGCTGGTGGATTGACGCTGATATTACTGTTACCAAAACATCAGATCAGGAAAACTTCCAAATTGTTGGGGAAATGGCCATCAAAGAAAATGACAAACAAGTCTTCCATAAGGAATGGAATCAAAAAATTAAACGTCATGGCTTGTAAATAACATATAAGGGGTAAACATATGGAGGCTAAGTTAAAAAAGAATACAGCTACTTTAGTTATTTTAGCTGTTTCAGGTGCATTAATTTACGCATTGCCTTATTTTAGAAACTACTATTATGATGTCTTTCTGGATGCATTTCATTTAACCAATACACAAATGGGGACACTTGGTAGTGCGTATGGTGTTTGTTGTTTAATTTCCTACATTTTTGGAGGCTTTTGTGCAGATCGTTGGAAAACGAAATATTTATTAACCATTTCTTTAGTAGCCACAGGATTATTAGGGTTTACATTATTATTGTATCCACCCTATCCAGTACTTCTACTAATACATGCTGCTTGGGGAATCACGTCCATTATGACGTTCTGGGGAGCATTAGTAAAAGCGGTTCGTTCTTTAGGCTCTGAAAATGAACAAGGAAAAGCTTTTGGTTTTTTTGAAGGCGGACGTGGTGTAACCAATATTATTCAATCCGCTGTGATTTTAGGAATCTTTGCTTTTTTTGCAAAACATATGAGTGATAAAATGGCTCTCTCAGCAGTGATTACGGTGTATTCTGTCATTTGTCTTTTGTTGGGCCTCATGATTATGATGCTGTATAAAGATCCAGATCAAGCAACTGTCAGTCCAGAAGATAGGGAGAGCAGTAAAACGTTTGATTGGGCAGTCCTTTGGAAAGTGTTGAAGATGCCAACTACTTGGCTTGCGACTATCCTTATCTTTACGTCCTATGCGATGATTATTAGCTATTATTACATTACACCTTATGCAACGGCCGCATTTGGTGCGTCTACGTTAATTGCTGCGGCTTTGGGCTACTTTTCGCAATATTGTCGTCCAATTGGTAGTTTTAGTGCAGGAATCATAGGCGACCGAATTGGTGTGTCGAATATGGTGTTAATCGGCTATATTTTATTAGCGTTTGGTTTAGTAGGGCTCATTTTGTTGCCAGGAAAAGCTTCTTTTATCCTTATGCTTTTAGTGTTCATTGGGATTATCTATACATCTATGTATGCTTTACAAGCGATGCATTTTGCAATTCTAGTAGAAGGCGATTATCCAGTAGAAACAACAGGAACTGTGTCTATGCCACTGATGATAATTGGTTATAGTGGTGAAATCTTTATGCCAATTATTGCAGGAGCCTGTTTAGATTACTGGGGTGGCACTGCGGGCTATAAAGTATTCTTTGGTATTTTATTAGGCTTAGCTATTATAGGATTCATTACTGTAGTCATTTGGCAGCGTGTGACGAAAGAAAAACGCCGAGAAATTGCCTTACAACGAAAGCTTTCGAAGGAACAGGCACTTACTTAATTTAGATAAACAGAGAGCTAACGTTGGTTTCTTCCAAAGCAAAAAAAGGCTGCGAATAGTTTTTTTACTATTTTAGGTGCCGATATATTAATTATTCAAATGTCAATGTGTAAACAAGGACAAAGAGGCGTCAAGGTAATGACGCCTCTGTTTTCGTCTCCGGTTTTGTATGATCTAGTAAAAATTCCACACGATTTCTACCATGGTGTTTGGCCTGATATAAAGCCATGTCACATCTAGATAATAAGGAATGAATTGTATCGCCCATCACAAAGCATGTCACACCAAAGCTTCCTGTTTTGTGACCAACAACTGGAAATGAATGCTGTTCAAGCTGCTGTCTTAGATTTTCAGATAGCTGCACAGCATCCTTTAAATGGGAACATGGGCAAATGACTAAAAACTCTTCACCACCCCATCTACCAACGATGTCCTCAGCTCGTACATTATTTTTCAATAGCTCTGCTACAGTTTGTAATACAATATCGCCTACCTGATGACCATGTTCATCATTAACGGCTTTGAAGTGATCAATATCTAACAGAATCGTAGAAAGAGGTGTTCCATTTCTTTGAGCTTGTTCTAATTCTTTTTCTAATACATCATCTAGGCGTACACGATTTGGAATCTGTGTTAGATGATCTGTGTTAGCTAATACTTCAAGCTTCAGCTTCGCTAATTCAAGCTCTTGGGTGCGAGCGTGTACTTTCTCTTCAAGTTGCTCATTTAACGTTTCTTGCATGATTTGATGCTCTTTCTTGATAATATTGATTTTATCTCCTAATGCTAAAGATAAAAAGATTGATTCAAAAATAGCTCCAATAGCCGGAACCTCCTCAAATATACGTGGATGGAACGGGATCACACTTAAAAAGGCTAGTGCTTGAACGATAATGGAGCCAAGTAAAACCGTCCAACCAATTAGATAAAATCGAGCCATTTTTTGGCCCTTTACTAATACAAAAATGCCTGACAACCATAAAAAAATAAAGACAACAACAGCAAAGCTAGTTGTAAAATTATTGGTGATGGACACATCCGGAATGATAAAGGAGGCCATTAAAGAACAGATCGTAATCCATAAAAGCAATTTCCCTATTTTGTGGAATAGCGGTAGAAATTTTTTTAACTCTAAAAATTGAATGCAGAATAAAAGCATAAATACAAGCAAAAGATTTCCACTGACTGTTAAAGATTTGATAAAGAACGCTTTAGGCAACCATGATCCTAATAATTCAATGTCTAGTGAATTTAACGTAGCTTGATAGAAAATAAAGCTCAGCATATATAAAACATAGAAGAAATATGCTTTGTCTTTTAATGAAAAATATAAAAATAAATTATAAATTAAGAGGGCGGATAAAAAACCATAAAAGATACCTGTTAAAAATTTATATTCGCTGATCTTGTTGATGAAACTGATTTCACTATAAAGATAGGATGTTATACTGAATGGTAATGCTCCGTCTAACTTGAAATAGATTTCACGAATAGCAGGATCATTGATTTGAAATAAATTAGATCGTGAAGGTATCGATTGCTCCCCTAGATTGGCGATTCCTCTTTTTTGTACCTCGTAGGTCCCATCTGCTTTAATGACATACATATTAATGCTATCTAGTTTATCAGTTACCTCTAGCCAATAGGATTTATTTTTATCTATTAAAATATCATCCATGGATAAACGTAACCAAATAGTATCTTCCGTATGCCAGAAGAATGGATACGATTGATTACTAGCAACAAAAGAATGGTCATGAACACCACTCAATAAATCTTCGATAGAGGCCTTTTTGGAAGTGTCTCGAAAAATTTCATAATGCTGTCCTAACACAATAGGATCTAGCAGCTTATCTGTTGGGCTGATTGCACTAACAGGGGGGATGAGAGCGAACATAACTAGGATAATAAGTGTGAATAAATTTATTCTTCTGACTATTTTATTTTCCATGTAAGGGTCATAGCTCCTATTCTACAGTTACTAGATTATATGTAAACAATTGAATAGCCTATTACAAGATATTTGCCACAACATCATTATAGACCATAACAGCAAGATTGAGGACGAAATAAAAGGATAGTTCCTGATAATATAAGGTCTAACAAACAGCATGGAGGCTTATATTATGTCAAAAATTCAGCAATTCTATGATTTACATTTTTCACAAGAGCTATTATTTATTGGGAATGCTTGGGATGTTTTATCAGCATTATCATTAGAAAAGGCAGGCTTTCAAGCAATCGGCACAACAAGCTGGGGCATAGCGAACTCACTTGGCTATGCGGACGGTGAACAAATCGATTTTCAACGACATCTAACAATTATTCAATCCATTACAGAGCAAGTCAACATACCCGTATCAGCAGATATTGAAGCAGGGTATGGCCATGATGAACAAAGTATTATCGACAATGTTTTGAGAACGGCAGATGTGGGAGTAGCAGGGATTAACATTGAAGATTCCCTTAAACATCAAACAGGCTTAAGAAGCATAATTGAACACTGTTATTTATTAACAAACATGAGGAAAGAATTAGATAATCATGGCTATAAAGATTTCTTTATAAATGCTCGAACGGATACGTACTTTCAATTGGAGCAACCATTTGAGGAAACAATAACAAGAGCAAAAGCTTATATTGAGAGCGGAGCAAGTGGTATATTTATCCCAGGCTTAACAGATGCCAATGAAATAAGCACGGTGACTTGTAATATAAATGCGCCCATTAATCTTCTTTCTTTACCTAATTTAACGAATGTCAAGCTGTTAAAAGAATTAGGGGTGAAACGTTTTAGCTTTGGTAATGCACTTTCAGATAAAATAATTGCGCATTTAACACAGCATGCTGCAAAATTATTAAAAGACCAAGATACTTCTGTGTTATATATTTAGTCGATGGGAATGAGGTGAAATAATCATGGACGATGCAGTCAATTTATCATTTGAGGAAAAATGGGAAAAGATTATAACGTGTGATCAAACCTATGATGGGCTTTTTTATACAGCGGTTAAAACTACTAAGATTTATTGTCGTCCTTCCTGTAAATCCAGAAAACCGAAAAAGATGAATGTTGAATTTTATGAAGATATCCAAAAGGTAGAGGCGGCTGGCTATCGGGCATGTAAACGATGTCAGCCTGAAATCGAACATTCCCCACACTCGCAATTGATTAAAAATGTCACGACTTTTATGATGAACGAATATAAACAAAGAGTGACTTTACAGGATATGGCTGAGCATGTTGGCCTCAGTCCCTTTCACCTTGAACGACTATTTAAACAAGAGACTGCTGAGACACCCCGAACGTATTTAGAGAAAATCAGAATTGATAAGGCTGCCCATCTATTAAAACATACCGACTTTACAAATTTAGAGATATGTTATGAAGCTGGCTTTCAAAGTCCATCTAATTTTTATAAAGTTTTTCGACGGATGAAAAATTGTTCACCTACAGAATACCGTAACTTATCGTAACAGGGGGACATGATATGAAATGGACAAACGATGTTGGTTATTTAGTGATCAAGTTACCACAAGCATTTAATTATAGAGAGTGTTTGCAGTTCATAAAGCGCTCACATCACGAAATTCTTCACCATATAAAGGATAATGTGCTCTACAAATTATTGAAGATTGATGAACAGTTTATTTTATGTGAAATAACTGAGCAAGCCCATAAAATAATAGTAACATTTCCAATGAAACAGCCAGCTAGCCATGAACAGGCAATCATCGCAAAATATGTCGCAGAGTGGTTTGATTTAACAAAGGATTTACAGGGGTATTACCAGATGGCTGAAAACGATCAAATCTTAAGTTCACTTGTGAAAAAATATAGCGGATTACGGTTAATCGGGATTCCTGATTTATTTGAAGCATTAGTTTGGGCAATTATTGGTCAACAAATAAATTTATCTTTTGCCTATACGTTAAAAAAGAGATTTGTCGAGCAATTTGGAGAATATATTTACTTTGAAGGGCAAAGCTATTGGCTGTTTCCAACGCCAGAGAGAATAGCTGTTATTGAGGTAGATAATTTGATCAACCTCCAATTTACACGGCGGAAATCAGAATACATTATTGATATTGCCAAAATGATCGCAAGCGGTCAATTGACAAAAGATTTGCTGTGTCAACAAGAGGACTACGAAGCCATGAAAAAAAGATTAATGGACATTCGAGGTATTGGAGCATGGACAGCAGATTATGTGCTTATGAAGTGTCTGCAACAACCGACAGCATTTCCTATAGCAGATGTTGGTCTGCATAATGCTTTAAAAACACAACTAGGCTTAGAACGAAAACCAACAATTGAAGAATTAAAGAACTATGCGGAACATTGGCAAGGCTGGCAAGCTTATGCCACCTTTTATTTATGGAGGTCACTGTATGAAACGGTATAAATTAGATTATCCATCACCAATTGGGATTATAGAAGTTGAGGGAAGTGATACAGCAATTGATGCCATTAACTTTGTAGAGCGAGAGCAAGTCGTCAATGCTCCTCAGCAAGACACACCTGAAGTTTTACTAGAATGTGTTAAGCAATTGCATGAGTATTTTCTAGGTGATCGTCAGGAGTTCTCATTTCCTTATGTTTTTCAAGGTACAGATTTTCAACAAGCTGTTTGGCATGTTTTACAGAGTGTAGGATTTGGTGAAACGGCTTCATATAAGGATATCGCCATTGCTATTAACAATGAAAAAGCTGTAAGGGCTGTTGGTAGTGCGAATGGTAAAAATAATATCAGCATTGTTGTGCCATGTCATCGAATTATCGGCTCCAATGGAACGCTAACAGGTTATGGAGGCGGGATGTGGCGCAAAGAATGGCTGCTTCAGCATGAGCAGACACATAAAAATCCATCCAAGTAACGCCATTCATCAGCGTACGTTATTTCGCCATTTGTACACAGTATAAAAAAGAGGTTATTGCAAAAAATAAGACCGTCAAAACGGCGGTTGTAATGACTAGTCTTTGTCATTTTATCGCTTCTTATGACACCTCCCTGCTAAGAAATATAGCTTGGAGTATTGAAAATAAAGGAGGTGTACACATGAGCGTGCTTTATAGAATCGCCTTAGTACTAGTTATTATAGGTGCAATCAACTGGGGACTCATTGGATTCTTTAGATTTGATTTAGTGGCTTATTTATTTGGTGGACAAACGGCGGTCTTATCTCGTTGGATTTATGCACTCGTTGGTCTTGCTGGGCTAGTTTCGATTCCAATTCTTGTAAAGCGATTTGAAGACGAGGATGATGTGGATACATTCACTCGTATGGATAGAAATCCTAGCTATGGCATGGAGGCTGGGGAAGAAACAGATTTCTCAGAAGTAAGAAAAACGGAAGAGAAAAAAGAGAACAAGTAGTTAAACTGTAAAAACTGATGACCATGTTGGTATGTCAGTTTTTTCAAAATATTCGCGTAGTTATTGACTACGCGAATATTTATTTTTTAGGATTAGTCCTGATTACTTGGAAATGCAAAGGAAGAGGTAACGTCATTCCCTTGTTCTATCCATTTTTCTGAAATGGTTTTCGCTTTTGTGAAGAAACGTACTTGGTCAGGTCCAAACATATACCCCTCACCAAATCTTGAACGTTTCCAGCCACCAAAGTTATGATAACCTACTGGAATAGGAATCGGTACATTGACACCTACCATACCTACTTCAATTTCAGTGGTAAACTTTCGAGCTGCTGCACCATTGTTTGTAAAGATGGTTACACCATTTCCTAATTCATGGGCATTAATAAGGGCTATAGCTTCCTCTAATGTTGCCACGCGGACGACATTCCGTGCAGGTCCAAAAACCTCTTGTTCATAAATTTCCATCCCAGGCTTTACATGATCGAGTAATGTAGGTCCAAGATAGAAACCGTTCGATTGTTTGGCAATTTCCGGATTTCGCCCATCGCAGACCAGTGTTGCGCCTTCTTCTAGGCTACGATCGATATAGCCAATGATGGCATCCTTAGATTGCTGAGTAATGACTGGTCCAAAATCAACTTCGGCATCTGTATAGGGACCCACTTTTAATTTGGCAATTTTATCGGCAAGAATACCCACTAATTTATTGGCTGTATCCTCACCAACAGGAATAATGGTAGACAGTGCCATACAACGCTGGGAGGCAGCTCCATAGGCAGCCCCTAAAAAGGCATTTGCTACATGCTCTAAGTCAGCATCTGGCATAACCACCATATTATTTTTACCTCCCCCTAGTGCTGTGACACGCTTCCCATGTTTAGAGGCTGTAGCATAAATGGCTTCTGCAACTGGCGTAGAGCCTACAAAGGAAATCGCTTCAATGGCTGGATGGCATAACAGCTCATTCACAGCATCTTTGTCCCCATTAATAACAGTCCAAACCCCATCTGGTAAGCCTGCCTCTTTCCACAGCTCTGATAAAAATAATGCGGAGCAAGGAACCCGCTCTGACGGCTTCAGAATCACACAGTTTCCTACAGCCACCGCCATGCTTGTAATTGCTAGCGGTACCATGACAGGGAAATTAAATGGTGAAATAGCCGCTACAATGCCTAATGGTTCTTTCAGAGAATAGGCATTGATATGACCACCAACATTCACCGAATACTCTCCTTTAAGTAAATGTGGAGCATTGATAGCTAAATCAACAGATTCTAACCCGCGAGTAATTTCGCCCTTGGCATCCTCAATCGTTTTGCCACTCTCTGTACAAATCATATCAATTAGTTCATCGATATTTTCTGTTATGAGTTGGCGGAATTTAAGGATAATTTCAGCTCGTTTACCAACTGATAAGGCACGCCAAGCAGGAAAAGCCGCTTGGGCAGCAGCAATCGCCTCCTGTACCTCTTGTTTTGTTGCCAAAGGTACGCGAGCAATGACAGTACCAGTGCTTGGGTTGAATACATCTGAAAACTGTCCGCTTTTCCCTAGAACTGTTTGTCCATTGATAAAATGACCTAAATCCTGTATGTCTGTATTCGTTACCATCTAGTTATTCCTCCTACAGTTTAATAGAATGTAAGGCTTGTACAAATTTTTCAACAATGAAATTCTTCTCATCTGAGGAAATATTCAGAGGAGGAGATAAGGTTAACACATTATTGAAACCTGCCACGGTTACCCCGTTTTTCCCAATGATTAACCCTTGTTCCTTGCATTGTGTGATTACTTTGTTCACAAGTGTCATGTCGAGCGGTGTTTTGCTGTCTTTATCTTGTACTAGCTCTACGCCAATTAATAAGCCTTTCCCACGAACATCCCCAACATTCGGGTGCTCCTTTAATTGCTCCTGTAATGTAGTGAGTAATGTAGCACCTAGAGCAGCCGAGTGGGCAAATAAATTTTCCTTTTCCATTATTTCAATATTTTTTAATGCGACGGCACATGCTGCTGGTGATCCACCGAATGTGTTGACATGACGGAAAAAGTCATATTCCTCAGTTCCAGCAAACGCCTCATAAATTTCACGACGAACAGCTGTAGCAGACAGTGGCATATAAGCGCTTGTTAAGCCTTTCGCCATAGTCACAATATCAGGCTGGATGCCGTAGTTTTGGAATCCAAAAGCTTTGCCTGTACGACCAAAACCACAAATGACTTCATCGACAATGAGTAGTGCGCCATGCTTCTCACAAACAGCTTTAACTCCTTGTAAGTAACGGTCGTGGGGCATAATTACCCCACCGCCAGTAATAATAGGCTCCATAATGACTGCTGCTATGGAATCTGACATTTCCCAAGTCATAACATGATCGATTGCTTGGACGGATGGTAATGCACAAGGGTCCTTACTTTGAATATGGTCCTCATTAGCACGATAAGTGTCAGGTGGTGTGACATGTAAAAAACCTGGTGCCAGTGGCTCATATTTATATTTTCGTTGAGCTTGTCCAGTTGCTGCAAGAGCACCCATCGAGCTACCATGATAGGCACGGTAACGAGAAATAATTTTCGTTCGATTGACTTGACCTTTTTGTTGATGATATTGTCTAGCAATTTTGAAGGCTGCCTCATTTGCCTCAGAGCCACTATTAGAGAAAAAGATGACATAATCATCCCCTAAAAGCTCATTAATTTTTTCACTTAATTGAATAGCAGGGATGTGCCCAATAGATAATGGGGTATACGTATTTTCTAGCAGTTGCTCATAGGCAACTTTGGCAATCTCCTCACGTCCATAGCCAACGTTCACACACCATAAACCTGCCATTGCATCTAAATAGCGCTTACCTTCAATGTCAGTAATCCATGCTCCTTTAGAGGATTGGACGATCATTGTTGCATTTGGATTGTAGGGCTTCATAGAATGCCATACAAATTGTTCATCTTTTACTTGCCAATTGGGACTTGTTACATTTGTCACGAAGCTTCACTCCTTCTAAACAGGTAGTTGATTAGCATGCATATGTTTTCCTCAGATGTGGACAACAAAAATGCACAGTCGCCCCCATTTGTACTTTATATGTATGCTTCCAGAATTTTAGAAGGAGTATTTAACGAGAAAGATAATTCAGTTAATTTAAAATTGTGACAGGCTATTGATGCATTAAGACATCCTCAATTAAAAAGGCAATATACAAATTAGTCTTCGTAAAGGGATTGCCTAAGTCCATATCTAATAGCATTTCAATTTTCTTAATTTTATAGAGGACCGTGTTTCGATGTATAAATTGACGTTCACTAATCCTGCTTGTACTGCCATTTTCCTCAACGAAAATCCGTAAAAAAGGTACATAGTCTGTCCCATGTAATTCATCGTAGCGATAAAGCTGTCCTAAAATATCCTGACTGAACGATTTCATTAGGGGCTGATTTTTCACAGCCATCAATATTTTATAGGCACCGATTTCTTTATACTTATACAAATAACGGTTGTTATGAAGCTGTGCTAAATGGATGACGGTTAAGGACTCATCATAGCTTTGGCGAACATTTTCTAGCTCTTTATGAAAGTTACCTTTGCCGATAATAATATCCAAGTAACCATTTTTTAGTGTGATTTTTTCATAGATTTCTTCCACAACTTTTGAGAAGGGGATATTAGGTGTATTGATTTGTGCTTTATCAATTAAAAAGATGAGGTGATTTTTATGCTTTAATTTTAAGAAGCGTTGATAGCGATTTTGAAAAGCGAATTGGATCATGACCTCATAACGGTCAATAGCTGTTTGAGAGCCGATGGTTGTACAAGTTATGATCGCTAATTCTCTTCCTTGAGGAAATCCTAGCTGTGCTAGTTGATCTTTCATTGTGTTAGTGTTTTGTTTGTAATGAAATAGTAGATTGAAAAGAACCTTTTCTTCGATAGAAAGCTCTTGATGGTGATTGGCAATAAATTGAAAGGTAGTTTTTAATAGATCAGCAATGCGATAATTCCATGGCATTTGAAAAATAGGGAAATCATGTTGATTGGCAAAAGAGATGACGGCTTCTGGAATGCTAGGAATGAATGGTCCTGTATTAATGATAAAGCCAGCTACTTTTTTCGTGTATGCCTGTTTGACAAGATGTTCCAAGGAGTCTTGCTGCGCATCTAAATGAATGCCTGTTGTGACAACCAATTCATTGGGTCTACAAAACATGATTAAATCACTGCTTTCCACAACATTAATACCAGTAACTCTGCGATACGTACCACTATGTCCAGCGACTAATGTGAGCATTGGGAAATGAACTCCCTCTACAATTTTACGAATCGTTCCCATACGTTCCCCCCTTAATTATGAACATAACTTACCATATATGATGTGCAGTTGCACATATTTTTTTAGTTTACTATCCATATCTCACAAATTTTATCTATTTTAGAATGTTTATTAACTACTGTGAAAGAGAGGACTTGCATATGTATAAATGTAATAGTAGACGATTGCAAGAGTTAATTGAACAATTTAGTCAATTTGGGGCCACTGAAAATGGTGGCGTCACACGTTTGTCTCTTTCGAATGAGGATGTATTAGCAAGAAACTATTTTTGTGAGTGTTGCAAAGCGTTAGGAATGGATATTCAGGTGGACGATATGGGTAACATTTACGCCACTCTTCCTGGTAAAAAGAATGTGCCACCCATTGTCATGGGTTCCCATCTAGATTCAGTAGAAAAAGGTGGAAAATTTGATGGTGTGTTAGGTGTACTAACAGCGATCGAGGCCATTCGAACAATAAAGGAAAATGATATCGAAGTGGACATTCCTCTTACGATTGTCAATTTCACGAATGAAGAAGGGGCACGTTTTGATCCAGCCATGATGAGTTCAGGCGTCATCACCTCGAAATTTGACAAAGAAAAAATGCTCCAATCTACGGATAAAAACGGCATTCGTTTTCAACAAGCTTTACAAGCAAGTGGCTATGAGGGAGAGCAAGCCAATCGTCTGAAGGAAGCACTTGCGTATATCGAATTGCATATTGAACAAGGGCCAGTATTAGAAGCAAAACAGCAGGAAATTGGTGTGGTTGAGGGTGTGCTAGGTATGGTCTGCTATGAAATTACAATTAGAGGGCAATCAAACCATGCAGGTACAACCCCAATGTCAATGCGTAAAGACCCAATGATTGTGGCATCAACCATCATTAAAGAGCTATATGAACAATTAGGAAAAATTGACGAACAACTTGTTTTTACTTTTGGTCGTATGAATGTTTCCCCAAATATTCATACCGTCATCCCAAATAAGGTGACATTTACAATTGATTCACGTCATCAAAAACCAATGGTCATGCAACAGGTTGAGGATATTCTCAACGCGCTTCCTGAGACAGCAGGCGGATGCCATATTCAGCCTGTCAAATTATGGGGAAGAGATACCGTATATTTTGATAGTGCGATTTGCAATGAAGTAGAAAGAGCTTGTCAAAGCTTTGGCTATTCATCTCATCGTATGTTTAGTGGCGCAGGACATGATGCACAGTATATGGCAAGTATGGTTCCTTCCGCGATGATTTTTGTTCCAAGTATTCAAGGGAAGAGTCATTGTGAAGAAGAGGAAACGGCCTTTGAAGATTGTGCAAAGGGCGCAGATATTTTATTGGAAACGGTGTTAACGCTACAAACGAAGTTTAGTATGGGCGAAACATATACACTGCATTAACTATCAAGCATTCTCTAATTTTGTGATGAAGGGTGAGAGGCATAGTGAAAAAAATCATTAAAGGTGGACGAGTAGCAACAGCTGCTGATGTATTTGAGGCAGATATTTTAATTGAGAACGGTAAAATTGTTCAGATTGGACAAAATTTAATCGAAGCTGGTGCTGAAATTATTGATGCTACAGGCAAGTACGTATTGCCTGGTGGCATTGATCCCCATACGCATTTAGACATGCCATTCAATAACACGGTGACGGATGATGATTGGAAATCAGGCACCATTGCAGCGGCTTTTGGTGGGACAACTACTATTTTAGATTTCTGTTTAACAGCAGGAGAAGAAAAATTATCGACAGCCGTAGAGAAATGGCACGACAAGGCAAAAGGAAAGTCTGCTATTGACTATGGCTTCCACTTGATGATTGGTGATCTAACACCTGAAACCGAAGCTGAATTACCACAATTATTGGAGCAAGAGGGCATTACTTCTGTCAAGGTCTTCATGGCTTATGCAAAAGAATTCCAAGCAACAGATCGTACACTATTTAAAGCCTTTAAAATCGCTAAGGATCTTGGTGCGATAGTGATGGTTCATTGTGAAAATGGCTCTGTTATAGATGAGTTAGTAGAGGAGGCAAGACGTGCAGGACATAAGGAACCGATCTATCATGCACTAACTCGTCCAGCGGAATTGGAGGGAGAGGCAACAAAACGTGCTATCGAATTAGCGCATATAGCTGGTGCGAAGCTCTATGTGGTGCATGTGACATGTAAAGAAGCGGTAGATGAAATTATTGCTGCTCGTGAAAAGGGCTATGATGTTTATGGCGAAACTTGTCCACCGTATTTAACGCTCGATCAATCCGCATTAGCGCAACCAGGCTTTGAAGGAGCCAAATATGTTTGGTCACCGCCACTTCGACCTAAATATCATCAAGAACATTTATGGAATGCCTTAAAGGCAAAACAGCTACAGACGATTGGCTCAGACCAATGCTCCTTTAGCTTTAAAGGTAAAAAGCAGTTAGGCTTAAATGATTTCTCGAAAATTCCAAATGGCGGACCATTCATTGAAGACCGCTTCAGTATTTTATACTCAGAGGGCGTGGCAAAAGGCAGAATTTCCATCAATGAATTTGTAGATATGATCTCTACTAGTGCCGCAAAAATATTTGGCTTATTCCCGCAAAAAGGAACGATTGCAATTGGTTCAGATGCGGATATCGTCATTTTTGACCCAGAGGCACAGCGCCAAATTTCAGCTAAAACACATCATATGAATGTGGACTATAACCCATATGAAGGCTGGGAGGTAACAGGTGAGCCTGTTAGTGTACTCGTACGTGGGGAATATGTCATTAAAAATAAAGAATTTGTAGGTGTACTTGGCAGTGGACGATACATCAAACGTCCATTAAAAACAGTAGCTGCGGAAGCACTAAACATTTAGCTTCCTGCAGGATAGGACCGATTGTTTTGACTGGAGAGCAAAGCAATCGGTCTACGTAATTAGGGTACGGAAAAAATGAACACATGAGGGGGATGTGGAAATGGTTCCGATTCAAGAAAATGCAATGACCGTTCAGCTTAGACGTAATTTTGTAGAATTAAAGGGTAAGATGACAAAGAATGAGGCTATTGAGGAAGCCAATCGTTGTCTGTATTGCTATGACGCACCATGTATTAAAGCATGTCCAACAAGTATTCAAATACCCAATTTTATAAAAAAAATTGCATCTGGTAATATGAAGGGTTCTGCTACGACTATATTAGAAGCAAACCCAATTGGTGCAAGCTGTGCAAGAGTTTGTCCAACGGAAGAACTGTGTGAAGGGGCGTGTGTCTTAAATTCTTCAACAAAGCCAATTAAAATTGGTGAGTTACAACGTTATGCAACGGATTGGGCAATGGAAACCAATGCTCAGCTATTTAAGGCAGGTCCACATAATGGACAGAAAATAGCCATTGTAGGGGCAGGTCCTGCTGGTTTGTCTGCAGCTCGTGAGCTCAGTCGCTTAGGCTATCAAGTAACTATTTATGAAGCTGAAGCGAAGGCTGGGGGCTTAGGAAGCTATGGAATTGTAGCATTCCGATTACCAAATGATGTCGTAGATTGGGAAGTAGAGCAGATTGAACAGCTTGGTGTGGACATTCAAACGAATACAGCTGTAGGTGTGGATATTTCTGCAGATGAAATTTTGGCGCACTATGACAGTGTGATTTTAGCTGTTGGTATGGGTGCTGTCCCAAACTTGGGCATTGATGGAGAAGATTTAGAAGGGGTACATGATGCAATTGAGTTTATTCGAAAAACAAAAATGGGACCGCTTACAAATGATATTGTAGGGAAACGAGTAGCCGTAATCGGTGCTGGAAACACGGCGATAGATGGTGCTACAAGTGCTGTACGTTTAGGTGCAGACAATGTACAAATTCTCTATCGCAGAACAGAAAAAGAAATGACAGCATACAAATTTGAATATGAATTTGCCAAGCAGGATGGTGTGGAATTTAAATGGCTAACTGCACCTAAAAAAATTATTGGCAACGAAGCAGGAAAGGTGACAGGCATTGAATGTGTGAAAATGAAGCTCGGTGAGGCAGGTCCTGATGGTCGACAACGCCCTGAAGAAGTAAAGGGCTCCAATTTTATCATTGAAGTGGATGCTGTTATTAAAGCCATCGGGCAAACTCGTTTTGTATCGTTAATTGAAGCCTTTGGTTTAGCTCATACAAATGGTGTCGTAGACATTGATGAGACAACAATGCAAACGTCCAATGACAAAGTATTTGCATGTGGAGATGTTGTCTTTGGTAATGGACAGGGTGAAGCGATGGTAGTGACCGCTGTACAGCAAGGAAAAGATGCAGCATATAAGATTCATGAACGTTTAAGAAAACCAAGTGAGATTGCATAAAGTGAACCTTCAATCAGTGGAGGTTCTTCCTCCACTGATTGTTAGATTCACCAATCGGGTTTTTACAGGCTGTTAACCCTCTTCAGAATGATTATACAGTATCCTATGTTCTGAAATGGTGGTCATACAGCCTGTATCTGGCACTATGCTTTCAGTTGACAAAAGATTGTTAGTACGGTTAGAGGGGGAACTTATATGGCAGACTTACGCATTAATTTAGCGGGCATCAAATCGCCGAATCCATTTTGGCTAGCATCTGCTCCACCAACGAATTCAGGCTATCAAGTACAACGTGCATTTGAAGCGGGCTGGGGTGGCGCAGTTTGGAAAACGTTAGGAGAACCTATTTTAAATGTGTCTTCCCGTTTTGCAGCAGTTAGCTATAATGGCCAACGTGTAGCAGGCTTTAACAATATTGAATTAATTACGGATCGACCATTAGAAGTGAATTTACAAGAAATCTATGAAACGAAAAAGAAGTTTCCTAACCACGCAATTATTGCCTCGTTAATGGTGGAACCAAAGCAAGAAAAATGGCATGAAATTGTGAAACGAGTAGAAGATGTGGGGGTTGATGGTCTTGAGCTTAACTTTGGTTGTCCACATGGGATGGCAGAACGAGGCATGGGTTCTGCCTCTGGTCAAGTCCCTGAATTGGTGGAAAAACAAACGTACTGGGTAAAGGAAGCGGCGCGTACACCTGTCATTGTTAAACTAACGCCCAACATTACGGATATTACCGTGACGGCGGAAGCGGCAACACGAGGTGGAGCAGATGCTGTGAGTATGATTAATACGATTAACAGTTTAGCCGGTGTTGATTTAGATTCTTGGAATACCGTACCACATGTGGCTGGAAAAGGAGCTCATGGGGGCTATTGTGGTCCAGCAGTTAAACCAATTGCACTAAACATGGTTGCAGAATGTGCTCGTAATCCATTAGTCAATGTACCGATATCAGGTATTGGTGGCATCTCGAATTGGCAGGATGCAGCAGAATTTATTTTAATGGGTGCGACAGGCGTGCAGGTATGTACAGCAGCGATGCACCATGGCTTTAGTATTGTAGAGGATATGATTGATGGTCTAAATAATTATTTAGATGATAAAGGTCTAGCTTCCGTCATGGAATTAGTTGGTCGCTCTGTGCAAAGGTATTCAAACTGGGGTGATTTAGATTTAAATTATAAAATTGTCGCAGAAATTAATAATGATGTTTGTATTAATTGCAATAAGTGTCATATTGCTTGCGAAGATACATCCCATCAATGTATTGACCTTTATACGGAGGATGGTCGCCCAATGCTAAAGGTTCGTGAGGAAGACTGCGTAGGCTGTAATTTATGCTCAATTGTTTGTCCTGTCGATGGTGCCATTTCAATGGTTGAACGTCCATCCACAATTCCGCCAATGACATGGAATGAACGCCAATCACTTCTTAGCAGTCTATCAAAATAAAGGACCGTTGTTCAATTTTGAAGAAAGATTAAAATCGAAATTCCACCTTCCTTCAGCATTTTGGGTGAAGGAAGGCACTTCAAGTAGGTTGTCACGGAAATTAGGAAAAAAGGAGAGAAACATTATGGAACGTGAAGGGAATTATTTAAAATCCCCAGATTTACTTCCAGTGACACATCAACAAAGAAATATTGGAACATTTGGTTTTGCGGTAATTTGGATAGGAATGGCAATTGTATTAGCGGCTTTTGCCATTGGTGGTTCGGCTATTATGAGTTTATCCTTACCCATGGTGATTGTGGCAACATTGGTAGGTTCTTGTTTAATTGGCGTCTTTATGACGTTAATTGGTGATATAGGAATAGAGCATGGATTATCTTTCCCTGTTTATATGCGTGCACCATTTGGCACATTCGGTACTCATATACCTTCCCTTGTACGTGGTATTACAGCTGCCTGTTGGTTTGGTTTGAATACGTACTTTGGTGCCTTAGCGATAAACGGAATTTTAAATTTATTGTTTGACTTTGATAATTGGTTTATCTGCTTCCTTGTGTTTGCAGCGCTTCAACTCTTTAATACATCACTTGGTATTAAATCCATTGAGCGATTTGCCGATTTAGCAGCCCCTGTCATTATTTTAATTTCTTGTTGGATGTATTACACATTGGCAGATAATGCAACATCTCAGGGGAAAAATATTTGGACGTGGGTGGAAACCCCAACAACAGGCTTCGCTGCTTTTACCGCCTTTATGGTAGTAGTGATGGCAAATATGGGCTTTTGGGCAACATTAGCAGCTGATATGCCATCCTTGTCCCGATTCTTTAAGGCACCTAAAAATGAGCGTAATTGGTTTAAGCGTAATAAAACACAGCTTGTAGGCTCTTTAATTGTTATGCCCATTACAAACACATTCATTGTTACGATTGGTGCAGTTTGCTATATGGCAGTTGCCTCGGCAGACCCAATTAATGCCTTACAGCAAAGTGCAAGCGGCTTTATTCTTGGGATTCTATTGCTGATGATTGTATTAGCACAATGGTCGACAAATACCTCTGCCAACGTTGTACCAGCAGCTACTATTTTCTCTAATATCGGGGGGCCAAAAGTGCCATTCTGGGTAGGGGTAGTTATTGCAGGGATTATTGGTATTCTTGCACAGCCTTGGAGTCTATTTGATGTCATGGTCAATGTCCTATTAATCATTGGCGGTATTTTAACAGCGATTGTAGGTATTTTATTTGCTGATTACTACCTGATTCGTAAACGGCGCGTACATGTAAAAGAGCTTTATGAATTAGATGGGCAATTTAAATATTATAAGGGCTTTAATATGGCTGGGTTAATCGCCTGGGTAATCGGTGGTGCAGTTGCCAATATATTTTCAACTTACTCTTCTTTAGTAGGGTTCGCTGTAGGCGCGATTGTATATTATGTATTAGCGAAGTATTGGTGGTTTAAAAAGTATCCACAAGCTGAGCTAGATGATCCAAGTGATGCCAAATATTTAGGTATTACAGTCGGATATAATTTAGATGAAATATTTGGCCAACCAGCAGCTCCAACGGCGGTCCCAAATGAAGATGAACTGGTGGAGCAACCAGATCCTCTGTTAGAGATGAAGGGTGCCGAGTAAGTGAGACAACATCAAGACATTTTCAAAAGAAGGTGAGGTGATGGCATGTCTGAATTCCAACAAAGCACAGAGGAAATTCAAAAAGTAGATCATTATTTAGATAGTGGCTTTAAAATCAAATATGTCTACGAAAATTTAAGTGGGATGTTTGTAGAATTTGCACGTCAAGAAGAAGTGACTTTGCTACAAATTCTAACAGCAGATGCACGTAAATACTTCTCTGCTAAATTACACGAACAAACTTTATTACAATAACGAAGCAAACTCTATTCCTTTCGACTTGAATGGAATAGAGTTTTTTGAATTTTCTGATTTAAATAATGTTGAAGTAACATCATATTTCGTACAAACATCAATTAAATCGTCGTTATTACCTATTTTTCGTTATTCTATTAAAATAGCAATATTTTTTGTTTTTCCTAAAAATACATTTGTCTTTTTTAGAAAAATTGATTATTATTTTAAAGTAAAAACATCGTAGAAAGAACAACAGGAAAAGAGGCGTTATGGAGTGGCCAATAAGGAATTGAAAAGAGGATTAGAAGCACGTCATATTCAAATGATTGCACTTGGCGGTACGATTGGTGTTGGGCTATTTATGGGCTCAGCAAGTGCTATTCAATGGACGGGACCTTCTGTACTCCTTGCCTATGGTATTGCAGGTATTTTTATTTTTTTCATTATGAGGGCAATGGGTGAGATGCTTTATATGGAGCCAAGTACAGGCTCTTTTGCCACATTTGGCTATAAATATATTCATCCTTTAGCAGGGTATTTAACAGCTTGGAGTAACTGGTTCCAATGGGTTATTGTTGGGATGTCTGAAATTATAGCAGTAGGAACGTATATGCAATATTGGTATCCAGAATTACCGGCTTGGATACCTGGTCTAATTGCAATGGTGATTTTAGGTGTGGCGAACTTCATTTCTGTCAAATCATTTGGAGAATTTGAATTCTGGTTTGCGATGATTAAAATTGTTACGATTATTTTAATGATTATTGCAGGGGTCGGACTTATCTTCTTTGGCTTTGGCAATGATGGGATAGCAATCGGCTTATCCAATCTGTGGAGTCACGGTGGCTTCTTTACAGGTGGCTGGACAGGATTTTTCTTTGCCTTATCTTTAGTTGTTGCGGCCTATCAAGGGGTGGAGCTCATTGGAATTACGGCGGGAGAAGCAAAAAATCCGCAGAAAACAATTACCAATGCGATTCAAAGTATCATTTGGCGTATTTTAATTTTCTATATCGGTGCAATCTTTGTCATTGTTACAGTGTATCCTTGGGACGAGCTTGGCACAATTGGTAGTCCTTTCGTTGCGACATTTGCTAAGGTAGGTATCACAGCTGCTGCAGGCATTATTAATTTCGTCGTCATCACTGCTGCAATGTCAGGGTGTAACAGTGGAATCTATAGTGCTGGACGTATGTTATATACACTTGCTATGAATGGACAAGCACCAAAATTTTTCGCAAAGCTTTCTAGTAATGGCGTGCCTTTATTTGGAACAGCGGGTGTATTAGTGGGGTTAGTTATTGGTGTTATACTAAGCTATATTGCCCCTAAAAACTTATTTGTTTATGTGTATAGTGCAAGTGTTTTACCAGGGATGATTCCATGGTTTATCATTTTAATAAGTCAAATTCGTTTTAGAAAAGAAAAGGGAGCGCAGCTAGCTAAGCATCCTTTCAAAATGCCGTTCGCACCGATTACAAACTATGTAACAATCATCTTTTTAATCATGGTACTAGTCGGCATGTGGTTCAATGATGATACACGCGTGTCATTAATAGTGGGTATTATTTTCTTAGTTCTTGTAACCATTAGCTACTACGTATTTGGTATTGGTAAAAACCGATACAGCAAAGATTCTATAGAATAGCGTAAAAGGATGCATCTCTAAATGGGATGCATCCTTTTTGTATGGCTATTTTTGCTAGCACAATTTTTACATAATTAAATGAAAAAAAGACAAACTACTAAAAATTGAATGATATGGACTGGTATTTATCGGAACAAAAGGGGTGGAGCGAAAATGAACGAGATACCCGAGCAGATTGTCGCTAAATTAAAGCAGGAGATTAACGAAGTCGATGACGTAAAACTGAAAATGATTGCTACAGAAGAAGGGGATGTGACGGTCATTTATTTCTCCTCACTCATCGAAAAAATGACCTTACAAACCATGGTGACGATTCCACTAGCTAATAATTTGAAACAAATTCATCAAATGGCTCAATATGTGGACCCGAAGGATGTGAAAGGTGTCGTTAAAAAATTGAATGCTGGGCAAACCCTTCTTTTTTTTCACGAAACCAACGCCCTATTAAGCGTCGATACGTATAGCGCACCTACAAGGGCCATTACGGATACGGAAACAGAGTCGACTGTAATTGGTCCACAGGATGCATTTACAGAATCATTAGAAACGAATATATCGTTAGTGAGAAGACGTATTCAAAGCTCCATGCTAAAAAATGAAAATCGAATTGTTGGGTCAGAAGCCAATATTAAAATATCGATTATGTATATGGATAATATCGTGAGCCATGAAAATTTAGATGATTTAAGAAACCGTATTGACCAGGTAGATTATCCGTTATTTACGGATATATCCGTGTTGAAGCAATTAATTGAGGATAATCCATTATCGCCCTTTCCTCAATACTACATGACAGTCCGTCCAGATAGTATTTGCCGTTATCTTCTGGATGGGAGAATCGTCATTTTTATGGATAATAGTCAACTAGCCATTGTCTGTCCCACATCTTTTTTTGAAATGTTCGTGTCGATTGAGGATTACTACAACCGTTGGACAACAGCATCTTTATTAAGGATGCTGCGCTTTTTTGGTTTTTTCTTAACGATCATGATTACACCAATGTATATATCAGCCTTAACCTTCCATCCAGAAATTTTGCCATACGAATTATTACTAAATCTTCAGGAATCAAGAAGTAAGGTACCTTTTCCTCCACTGATTGAAGTATTATTTATCGAGCTTATTATTGAAGTGTTGCGAGAAGCGGGCTCCCGAATGCCTGCCAAAGTCGGACAAACAATTGGTATCGTAGGAGGTATTGTAATTGGTACAGCGGCTGTAGAAGCTGGATTACTTAGTAATATACTCATTGTATTAGTCGCTACCTCAGCGCTACTTTCCTTCTTACCGCCAATTTTCTTAATGAGTAATACAAGTCGTTTTGTAAGGTATATTTTTATCTTATCAGCAGGGCTGTTTGGCTTATTTGGACAGATGCTCGCCTTTGCGTGGTTGATTCACCATCTATTAAGTCTCAAATCTTTAGGAACGCATTATATGACACCTGCCATTCCAAGAAAGCCAACCGATTTATTAGATAGTGTCATCCGATTTCCAACTAAATATATAAGAAGTAAGACGGGTATTTCAAAAGCACAGAAAAAATAGCGCCAAAAGAGAATGAGGTGGTCAACTTTGAATACAACAAAAGGAAAGGTGTTAAATCGTTATCATGTCATCTTCTTAGCACAAAGTATTATGATTGGTACTGGTATCCTTTCACTACCTCAAAAATTAAGCTCCATGGGCTATACACAATCATTTATGCCACTTCTCTTCGGCGTGATTGCCAGTCTGACGCTATTTGCAATGGTATGGCTTTGTTCGAAGTTTCCCAATGATGATTTATTTCGAATGAATGAACTATTATTGGGGAAATGGTTCGGAAAGTTTATAAATCTACTCGTCATTATTCAATTTATTGTTTTTAGTGCAGGGATTATTAGTAATTATATGCACTTAATTCAAAGTACAGCTTTGCAAGAACAAACCATTACCATGCCTGTCCTTTGCTTTTTAGTGTTACTAATTTACATTGTAAGTGGGGGTATTAAATCTATTGCACGGTTTTGTATAATGACATTTTTTATTACCATTGGATTATTCTATTTTACGCGCTGGGCCATTGAAAAAGGTGATCCAAGTCATTTTTTACCTCTATTTAATTTTACGCCTCGGGAATTTTATGAAGCGTTAAAGCAAGGTTATTTTTCTATACTAGGTTACGAATTAATTCTATTTTATTTTCCATATATCATCGATCAAAAAAAGGCATTTCGTCATTCCTTAATCGGTATTTGGATTAGTATATTTTTATGTTTTATCACAACAGCTATTAGCGTCATGTATTATTCAGAGTGGCAATTAAAAAATGTAGAGTTTTCAGTATTAAACCTATTTAAGGCAGGAGAATTTACCTTTATCGAGCGAATCGATATTATTGGCATTACGCTTTGGGTTTTTCTAATCTTATCCTCGATTACAGCCTATGTATGGTGTGCAAAAAGGGGTATGGATACCTTCCTTAAAAAGAAAAAACAAAGTTATCAGCTGTATATCATCGCCTGTATCATTTTCTTTATTGTAAAAATGCCCTTTTCGCGTGAATTCCAAGAAAAATTATTTATGGCAAGTAACTATGTGGGCTATGTACTGCTGATTTGGCCAGTGCTTTTAATCCTGATATATGTTATTCGCAAAAAGCAGGTGCAGGTATGAAAAATAAACGTCTATGCATCATTTCTTTTTTGATTTTAATTTTACTTGCAGGCTGTTCTAAAAAAGAATTAAAAGTTCCTCTCGAGGATGTTGGGATGGTAGATTCGATGGCCTTTGATTATATCGATGAAAACCAGATGAGACTCACAGTAGCGATCCCCCAATATTCTCCGGAAGCAGAAAAAGACACACAAACTTTTTCTATCACAACAGATTTAGTATCAAGCGGCATCGTGGAAATAGAAAAGCAATCCGATAAGAAAATAGTCTTTAATCAATTGCGCGTTGTCTTAGTAAACGAAGATTTTGCGCGGAAAGGGAATGTTCGAAAAATTGTTCAGCACTTGTATCGCAATGCGGAAGTAGGTAATAAAGTATTAATAGCTGTTGTGAAGGATAATGCGGAAGCGATTTTAAAAGGGGATTATCCTGATAAGCCAAGTATTAATTTTTATTTGAACAATCTATTAGAGCCGAGTATTAATACTGCTTTTAACCCCAATACCAATATTCATGATTTTATGTACTCGATTACAAATCCTGTAGTGGATACAGTATTACCCTATGTAGAAAAACGAGGGGAGAAATTAGAGATTAAAGGTGTTGCCATATTTAAAGGGAATCATATGCACGAATTAATTAAACCTGAGGAAGCACTAGTTATTCAAGCTTTAAGTGGACAGAAAAACCTTGCTCCTTTGCACCTTGATTTAAATGCAGGACATGGAGAGGAAAAGGTAATGATTGATTTAATCGAGAGCAGTGTGAAAAAAGAGAGTAATAAAAATATGGAATCACCCAAATTAACGATTTTCTTAAAAATAAAGGGTACATTAAGCGAATATAAGGGAGAAAGAGAATCACATTTATTTACAGTTGAAAGGATTAGTGATCTGGAAAAAGATGTGAATAAACAGCTGGAACAGGATATTAGTGAATTTTTAGCGCGATTAAATAAAACAGAGGTAGATCCAGCTGGCTTAAGTGAAGAATTTAGAATGTATCATCATGGAAAATGGACATCGAAAAAAACAAGAGAGCTTATTAGAAAATTAGACGTGAATGTCCATGTAGAAACATCCATTATTAGTACAGGTACTTTAAAATAACAGCAAAGACCCATTCGATAAGAATAGGTCTTTGCTGTTAGTGTGTTTTTCGCATAATAAAGCTTAAATGTCTTCCAGCTTGTTTGTCTTGACGATAAGAAAAGCCATCAGGACTAAGGAATGTACAGGTTTCATCAATTTGTATTTGATTCGCTGGAATACCCGTAAGCTCACATTGCTTTTTGACTGTTTGCTGATTATCAATATGGTATTTTTTCGTTTCTACATTGTAATACATAAATTCTTCGGCATAACCAAGACTGTGAAATTTTTCATAAACATCTGCGTCTACCTCAAATTTCTGCTGACTCAGTGCCATACCGATTTGAACATGAAAGTCCTCAGGTTGACACTGTTCTTCATTCATAAGATGCTGAAACAGTTTGGGTGTTATTTCTTTGACTGTTCCTTGCCATCCCGAATGAATCACACCGACAAGTCCATTCACAGCATTATAAAAAATAACGGGCACGCAATCTGCCGTAAAACTACATAATAGTAAGTTAGGCTCTACGGTATAAAGCGCGTCTGTATTCTTCACCGCTGTATCCATTTGCGCAGCTCCTCGTCCTTGATCGGCTAATGTGACTTTATGAAAGTTCGCACTATGTGTTTGCTCTGTACAAATAAAATTTTGTAAATCACAGTTCAATGTCACAGCTAAATGCTGACGATTGTTAATGATAGCTTGAATATCATGGCAACTATGCAAAGCCATATTATTGTGTTCTACTTCCATCTCATCTTTTAAGGTCGTTCCCGCGATAAATTGCTCATTATCTATATACATTTTTATTTTCATTTAATCACCTCATTTTACTATATAGGATTGCTTATGGAATGTATAGGTTGCCGTTTTTTACTATTTAGCTACTCCTTTACCCGTCTATCAAACTTTTAGACATAAAGAATCGATTCCCTCATATAGTAGAAGGAATGCTAGAGAGGGGGAGAGCGTGAATGTTGAGTGAACAAGACATATTATTAATTTGCCAAGTAGGAATGGGTCTTTTTTGGATTTTTACATATATACTTGTTATTTACAAAGGATGGCAAGATAAAACCTATGGCATGCCTATGGTCGCTATTTGTGCCAATATTTCATGGGAATTTATCTTTGCCTTTTTCTATCCACAAAATGACCTGCAACGCTATATTACGCTGATTTGGTTTGTATTGGATGTCTTTATCTTGATGCAATTTTTACGGTATGCTCCAAATGAATATCGAAAGATGCTATCAAAAAAGCTATTGTATTTCTCCTTTTTGATCACATTAATTTTTAGCATGCTGATCATTTTAGGTATAGTCTATGAATTTCAAGATTTCGAAGGAAAGTACGTAGCATTCTTCCAAAATCTTATGATGTCAGGACTATTTATTGCTTTATTATTGCAAAGAGGGAATTTAGCTGGTCAATCAATGGGGATAGCAGTTTGTAAGATGGTAGGTACATTATTTGCAGCGGTTGGCTTTTATCTATACTTCCGCACACCATTAATTACCATTATTTCTGTAGCAACGCTCTTTTATGATTGGCTTTATATTCTCTTAATTTATCGATTACAGCGTAAACAATTAGCAAAGTAGGATATATTGTGCAGCTATTGATCACTGAATCTATTAGTAATGTATGCCAATTACAAACATATTGCAACTTGATGACAATTCAAATGGTAAAGTATAGCGAGATAAAGGGCTTTAACCAAACATATGGCGAGCTTGTCATACAATTGTAAAAATCCTTCCAAATATTTTGTGATGATTATGGCTCAAAAACTATTTACGATAATGGTAGAGCAATTAGGAAGGGTGATTAACATGTTTAAAAAATTAAAAAAAGCAGCACTAGCTTCAGTAGTAGCAACTTTATTATTAGTGCCAGTTGCGGCAATGGCCGCCGAATCCTATACAGTGACATCTGGTGATACTCTATGGAAAATAGCATTAAAAACAGAAACGGGTGTACAGGAATTAATTGATGCCAACCCACAACTTGCCAACCCAAATCAAATTTCTCCAGGACAAAAAATTAACGTCCCTGTAAAAGAACAGGCAACAGTTGAACGAGAGGTTGTTAAACTTGTCAATGCAGAACGGGCAAAAGCAGGTCTATCAGCATTGCAAGAAGATTGGGAGCTATCAAGGGTAGCTAAATATAAGTCGCAAGATATGCACGATAAAAATTACTTTGACCACACAAGTCCAACGTATGGTACACCTTTTACAATGATGAAAAACTTCGGTATTGCGTATAAATCTGCTGGCGAAAATATCGCGAAGGGCCAACGTTCCGCACAGGAAGTTGTAACGGCCTGGATGAACAGTGAAGGACACCGTGCCAATATCCTTAATAAAAGCTACACACATATTGGTGTAGGCTATGTACAGGACGGTAACTACTGGACACAAATGTTTATTCAAAAATAAAAAAGAAAGAGTATCTATTGGCTTTTGGGATAGCTAGTAGATGCTCTTTTTCGCGTTAAATTCTAAAGTATACCGTATTGGAAGCGTATATTACTTTTTAAATTCTCCTAAATCACTAAAAGGTTAATCAAGGCAAAAATGGGAATTTACTGAGCAGTAAAAACAACTTTACAGGTTGATAATCATCTTTTGAAACATCAAACTGGAGATATGTCAGGTATAAGGATAATGTAGCGTGTTTTTGCTGTCTTGACAAATAAAAATAACCAAAAAACAACACACTATTAGCAATAGACGAATAAGATGTCTCTGTAGTATGAAGATAGAGGTGGTGTTATGGTTGAAAAAGAAGTGGTTAGCTACATGCTGCGTTATCTGTATGATAGGTCTAGTAGGTTGTGAAAAAGAAGCAGTCCATCATAACAAGCTAGAACAAGAAATTCAACAACGTGAGGAAGTTCAGCAACCTGTTACATATGAACAAATGATTGATCCTATTGTAGAGGTTGTTGATCCAACTACGAGTAAGTTACTTAAAACAATATCTCCAAAGGAATTTGGCTTCGATACTGACCCACAAGCCTATCAAAAACATCTAGAACAATTAGCAAGAGAATGGGCGAGAGGAACGGACACATCAAATGGCTATGATCAGCGTATGCTGCTTGATCGATTGGATGAAAACGGGCAAGTGATTAAGGGGAAGCCGCAAATTGTTTTAAAGGAAAGTGAGCTAGTGGAGCGTATTTTCGAAGCTTCTGCGACTGGTGGTCAGGTAGAAATGCCGCTCTATATAACAGAAAGTGGCTATTATTTTGAGGATCTTCCTTTATTAGAGGAAGTGGTTGTTGCATCTTATACTACTTATTTCAATCGTGCTGATTTAGGAAGAAATAAAAATATAGAGCTGTCTGCCAGAGCCATTCATAATGTGATTGTAGGCAGTGGCGATTATTTTTCTTTTAATACAATTGTAGGTCCAAGAGATGAGGCAAATGGCTATCAACCCGCACCTGAAATTATTAATAAGAAGGTAGTCATGGGAATTGGCGGTGGAATCTGTCAAACTTCTTCAACCTTGTTTAATGCAGTAGACCAAATTCCCATCAAATATGTTGAGCGCCATCATCATTCGTTAGATGTAGGATATGTCCCAAAAGGAAGAGATGCTACGGTATCTTATGATACGTTAGATTTTAGGTTTCAAAACTCAAATGATGTACCATTTTTAATTAAGGCAAGCTATGGAGCGAATTCTCTAACAATTGAAATTCGAACGGCAGAAAAATATGTAGAATTATTGAAAAAATCATAATCTTGTAATGAGACACCACTGGACGTTGGTGTCTTTTTTCGGATCGCATGATATAGTTAAATTGATACAGTTCAGAAAATTTTAGGGAGGAAAAGACAATGCATCCTAAACTACAAGCAACTATCGATTCGATTGATTTATACCAAGCAACTTACCCAGAGGATGCTTGTGTCATCGTGGCAGATACGGAAAGAGTGCTTGCCTACAAACCAGGAAAAAAGGTTGACTTAAAAGTTGGGGTTGGTGATCCAGTACATAAATATCGAGGTACAGCAACAGAAATAGCGTTAAGTTCAGGGAAATTTGTAAAAGAGAAGCGTGGTGCAGAAGGTTTTGGTATGGCCTATATTGCCTCTGCCCAGCCTATTTTTGAAGGAGGACGTGTTATTGGCGTAGTAAGTGCCATTATTTCCAATGAAAAAATGGATAGTATGCGCCTACTGGCAACCGAGCTTTCAAGTGCTGTAGAAGAAATGACAGCTACAAATGAAGGATTAGCCACTGCCAGTAAGGATGTATCCAATCGTTTGGAAGAGTTGTCTAATTTCTCAGAATCAATGACAGGCGATATAGAGCAAATTAATGTGATTGTCCATTTAGTAAAAGATTTAGCTATGAAATCGAGAATTCTTGGTCTAAACGCATCCATAGAAGCGGCACGTTCAGGTGAGCATGGGCGTGGCTTTGCGGTGGTCGCTTCTGAAATTCAAAAAATGTCTCAGAGTAGTACAGAAAGTGCTGATAGCATAACTGTGCAACTAGAAAACATTAAACAATCCATCGATCAGGTCAATGCATCATCGAATCAAATTGCTGCGTTTACACAGCAGTTTGCTGCGAGTATGCATGAATTAACAGATGCCTACAAAGGGGTTAATAGTACAGCAGAAAAGCTTATGCAAATTAGTGACATCAAAGGATAGTCATATAAAAAGGATAATAGACAAGTGCTATTATCCTTTTTCATGATTAAATGATCTCTAAAATTTCCTGTGGTGTTGTGACACTGTATTCAGGTTCTTCATTTTGCACGACCTCTTTGGCATCATAGCCCCATTCCACCCAAATAATTGGTACTCCGGCTTTCTTACACGCAACAATATCCCTTTGCTCGTCTCCAATATATACGACGTCAGATGAGTCAACATTCGCTTCCTTTAAAAACTTTTTCATTACTTTGTCCTTACCAAAAATGCGGTTGGAGCAAAGTACATCTGCTACACAATGAATACCGTTCATTTTAAGAAATTCTAAAATATTCTCTTTAGAGTTTGAGGAAATAATCAGGATTTTATAGCCTCTTTTATCAATCTCTATTAATACTTCCTTCATTCCCTCGAACAGATGAACATCATTTAATGATTGGCGATACAATTTATAAAATTGCGGTAAAATCATAGGCAACTTATACATTGGAAAGTCGAATAATTTACTGCGTTCTGAAATTGATAATTTTTTTAATGTATCAATTTCCTTCAATTCAATGCCTTTAAATTTATATTTTTGGGCTAAAGTATTCCATGCTGATGCAAACACAGCAGTAGAATCTGCCAGCGTCCCATCAAAATCAAAGATAATATGCTTCATTGCAAACTTTCTCCTTTTTCATCTCGTTGTATTGACGTTCTATGCTAAAAAATGTTACATGGAATGGGCGATCTAGTAATCCTGAAATAACAACCATTTTGAGCGTACGTAAACATCTTATGGTAAATATTATCAGAAAATGAGGCGATTGCAATGGAAATGCTACAACAAAAAGAGGTGTCTCATAAGTTTGTTTTATGATAGGTGCTGGTAATTTTTATAAAAGTTTTTCTGATTTTTCGCGTGTACGAATTAAATAATAGGCATTGATGCAGGAGGCGATCGGAATAATCAGTGCAATGCCGATACCTGCACAAAAAATGGTTGTCATTTCTGCACTAAAAACCTTGGAGTTAACAATTTCTCCAATCGAATAGGAGAGGTCCTTGAACCAGATTAACAAGCTTAAATAGCCACCAAAGAAAGCAAAAAATAACGTATTGGTATCGGTTCCTAATATATCTCTTCCTATACTTAAGCCAGCTGCAAATAGTTTTTTTCTACTAATCGAAGGATTGCGATAAAAAATCTCATGCATGGAGGTAGCGATAGAAATAGCTACATCCATAATGGCACCTATCGTACTCATAATGATGACTGATGCACCAATCTGCACAAAATTAACACCAATGTAGAGAGAAAAGATGCTGATTTCTTCAGTTGATTCTTCGCCAAACCCTTGGATCATCGACTTTTCCGTTACAAAGGTAATAAAGAGTAGTAACACAACTATCGTCACCATCGTCGAGATAAAGGCTGTAATGGTTTTACTATTTGTTTTATTGATATAGAAAAGGCTAATACAGCTAATGATCGTACAGGCAATAAACGTCAAGATGATAGGGCTATTTTTAGGGTTTGTCATTAAAAAAATGGTGACAAAGAGTACACCAAAGTTTAGGAATAAAGAAAGAAATGAGCGTATCCCCTGTCTACCGCCGACTAGAACCATTAACACGCACAATATAACTGCTAATAAGACGACAACATTCATTCTCGAACCCTCTTTCGATTAATGAAAAATATAGCGGTATACAGACTAATAGGAATCGTAAGGACAACACCAATACCCCCTGCTAAGGCACGGGCTAATTCTAAAGAAAGATTTAAGGACAATGTAAGCCCTAATGTGGAAGAATTTTTTAAATAGAGAATAATCATAGGTATGGAGCCGCAAAGGTAGGCAAAGAATAAAATACTTGTAATAGTACCCATGATATCTTTACCGATTTCATGTCCCGAAGATTTAAGTGCTTTGACAGGGATCGTAGGATCTTGCTCGTATAAAGCAAAAATCGAGGAAGCCATTGTAATAGAAACATCCATTACTGCCCCGAGTGAGCCAATAAATAAACCTGCCATAAAGACGGTACGATAGGGACGCGTTAAAAATTGCATTTCTTCATAACGAAGACCATTTTCACCTGTCAACCACATTACAATAGAGCTTATGATAAGCGCTAGAATAGTGCCTAAAAGTGTGGACACGATGGCTACATATGTTTTTGTATTTAATCCACTAATAAGTAGTAGCGAGATAATTGTAAATAGCACCGCACAAATGCCGCTGACTACTAATAGGCTTACGCCCCCATGCTTCACATAAAGATCTAATGCGAATGATAAAATCACAGCATTGACCACCAGGCTAATGATAGAAAATAAGCCTTGTCTTTTACCTATAATAAGTAGGGCAAAAATAAAAATCCATGCAATCATTACCATGGTTTGATCACGTTTTAAATCGACAATGGTTCCTGTTAAAACTGATTGTGCTGTGCGATCATCTAGCGTGACAAAGATTTCATTGCCTACATGGTATTCTTGATCAAAAGCACCAGACGAAGAATAGTCATTCGTCAAATGAATGGATTGCCCCTTATGCTGACCATTTTTGATAATGGCCATAATTTCCTGTGTAAATAAAAAATCCCTATTTTCATACATGTCTGTCATTGGTTCTGATTTTGTTACATCCACTTGCGTTATTTTCGCTATCGGTCGATCATAAAATTGTTCATTATGATGTACGAAAACAATCGAAACCCCACAACAGAATGCTAATAGGGCATAGCAAATAGCTTGTTTAAAAGGTATATTTTTTAAAAATGTCAAGTAAATGACCTCCAAACGGCTAGACTGAATAGTCACTTGTAAAGGAACGTTTTTTTGATTAAGAAGTTCCATTAACAGGTTAAATGTCATCATTTTAATAACATCTTTTACATTTTTTAAGTCTCGTCAGAGCTGTTTAAAATTTATGCTTCCAAAAAAATTTAAAAAGAAGGATGGATAATATAATAAAATAGTGTTATCGTAAGACTAGCTAAATAAAAATATTCTTCGGGGTAGGGTGAAATTCCCGATCGGCGGTGATGAAGCAATTCAAAGTCCGTGAGCGCAAGCTGATTTGGTGCAAATCCAAAACCGACAGTTACAGTCTGGATGGGAGAAGGGTAAAAATGCGAACTTTTTAAATTGATTCTAATTTAGAAGGTTTATTTGACTATGCATTTATTACAAAACTTCCCAATCACCTTGTGGGAAGTTTTTTTATTTAGCTACAATCGAATAGAAGATGTTCTTCGGGGTAGGGTGAAATTCCCAATCGGCGGTGATGAAGCAATTCAAAGTCCGTGAGCGCAAGCTGATTTGGTGCAAATCCAAAACCGACAGTGATAGTCTGGATGGGAGAAGAACGAATGAGATGACAGTCTATGAAAAAATTGTTTTCAAATAGGCTTATTTGTTGATGTCTTATACTCCCAAAACCCCTTTGATGTAAAGGGGTTTTTATTTTTTATTGTTAACGAGAGAAGGGAGAAGGATAAGGCACAAAAACAGGTGGATAAACTTTAAAAGTAAAGGATAGAAGTGCTAATAAAGTAGAGTAGGTGATGGAATGTTTACTGGACTTGTAGAGGATATTGGTATCATAAAAGCCGTGCAAAGCGATCGGAACAGTATGAAAATTACGGTTCAATCAGCCAAGATAACGGAGGATGTCAAGCTTGGTGACAGTATAGCGGTCAATGGAGTTTGTTTAACGGTGACACATTTCACACAACAGCAGCTTACGATGGATGTTATGCTTGAAACAGTCAAAGCAACAAATTTACAGCAGCTGGCAATAGGTGATTCTGTTAATTTGGAGCGGGCCATGCCTGCTAATGGACGATTTGGGGGTCATTTTGTTGCTGGTCATGTTGATGGAGTCGGCAAAATTTTGCGAAAACGTCCAGTGGCAAACGCTGTTTATATTGATATCGAAATGTCAGAGGAACTAACCAACTTTTGTATTCCAAAGGGTTCCATAACAATTGATGGCACAAGCTTAACCCTTTTTCATGTTGAAGCCAATAGTGTCACGATTTCGCTCATTCCTCATACTTACAAAGAAACCGTTTTAGGTTTGAAGAGGGTTGGAGCAATCGTTAATATCGAAACCGATTTAGTCGGAAAATACATTATAGGGCAATTAAAAAAAGGGCAAACAACGCCAGCTATTACAAGAGATTATTTAGCACAACATGGTTTTTAAATCATAGAATAGGAGTTGATCATCGTGCTACATTCAATTGAAGAAGCCATAGAGGATTTAAGGCAGGGCAATATGATTGTGGTGGTTGATGATGAGGATCGGGAAAATGAAGGAGATCTTCTGGCACTCGCTGAATTCATCACACCAGCAACAATCAACTTTATGGCAACCAATGGTAGAGGTTTAATTTGTACGCCGATTTCGCAGCAGCTTGCACAACAGCTAGATTTATATCCGATGGTTCAGCACAATACGGATAACCATCAAACCGCATTTACGGTAAGTATCGACCATGTAGAAACAACGACAGGGATTAGCGCCTTTGAGCGTGCGCTAACGATACAAAGGATGATAGAAAAGCAAGCTAAGCCGACTGATTTTCGTCGACCAGGCCATATTTTTCCGTTGATTGCGAAAGAGCAAGGAGTGCTGGAACGGAGAGGGCACACAGAGGCGACGATTGATCTAGCGAAGCTTTGTCATAGTGTAACTGCAGGTGTTATTTGCGAAATTATGGGTGATGATGGGCACATGCTTCGGTTTGAAGAACTGACAAAGTTCGCTGCACATCATGGCTTAAAAATGATATCGATAGAAGCATTGGTTGCTTATCGTAAACAATTATCCACTAATAAATCTAAAATTTCTATGTAAAAAGGAGAAAGAACAATGGGTCAAACATTTGAAGCACAATTAATTGGAACGGATTTGAAAATTGCAGTAGTAGTGGGTCGTTTTAATGAGTTCATTACTAGCAAATTATTGGATGGGGCAATGGATGGTTTAATTCGTCATGGGGTTGATCCTGCATCTATTGATGTTGCATGGGTGCCAGGGGCTTTTGAAGTTCCTTTTATGGCAAAACAACTAGCAGAAACAAAGAAGTATGATGCCATTATTGGTTTAGGTACTGTTATTCGTGGCTCTACAACACACTATGATTATGTTTGTAATGAATCTGCAAAAGGCATTGCCAATGTGTCATTGTCAACGAATGTACCAGTTATTTTTGGAATTGTTACTACCGAAAATATTGAACAGGCAATTGAACGTGCAGGAACGAAATCTGGTAATAAAGGCTATGATGCGGCAATGTCTGCAATTGAGATGGCAAATCTAAAGAAAATGATTGGATCAGGACAATTTAAATAGTCGTCACAACATTTGTTTCTTTGAATATTTTGAACAACCATGGGAAAAATATGCTTAAGTGTATTTATTGAATGTGATTGTTTTCATAAATGTACTAATCTTGAGCTGGCTCAGTAGGAGATGAGAAGTATTTCATCAATGGAACAAATTAATTTGAAAATGTTGAAATCACTATTTCAACGCTCTGCTGATGTGATTTTCCAACAATATAATTTTCAGCAATATACAGTACATTTGATAACTTGTGATGCAATGGTCAATGAGCAAATTCTTCAAACTGTGGTTGTTCAACGTGTTCAATCTTTGTTAAGCAATGTCACTGAGGACATGCTAGAGGAAGAAATCGAACAGCATTTACACATTCCCTATTTACAAAAGATTTTATCGAAAGAGGATGCGGTAACTAGGGTCTATAAAGGACATGTCTTATTGTATTTTGAAGAAAATCAATTACTTTATTCTAGTGATATTTCAAAAAGACCCAATCGAGAGCCAGGGGAAACAACATTAGAACTAGTAGTAAAGGGACCTAGAGATGACTTTATTGAAGACGTTTTTATTAATATTGCTTTATTAAGAAAACGATTACCCACTAATTCTTTTAGTGTAGAGACATTAGAAATTGGCAAGCGTTCTAAAACAACCGTAGCCATTTTATATATGGAAGACATCGTAAATTTAGATATGCTGGAACAAATTCGACTTCAATTACAAAAAATTGATACGGATATTGTTATCAATGGTGACTTATTAATGGAAACAGTTGAAAAGACAGCGACAATTCTTCCAAGACATGATTATACAGGTAGACCTGATTTTGCAATGCAGGCGTTAATTAGAGGAAGAATACTCTTAATGATTGATGGTGTGTCCTATGCTATAATTACACCTACGAATATTATGTTGCTCTTTAAATCGGCAGAGGATAATGAGTACCCAATCATTGTTAGCTCGATGGAACGATTACTCAGAATTGTCGGGATATTAATAAGTATGCTGCTGCCAGGTTTTTGGCTTGCATTGACAACTTATCATCAAGAACAGCTTCCATTTCTACTACTTGCAACAGTTGTCGAATCGAGAACGGGATTGCCTTTTCCAACTATTCTAGAAATTTTAATGATGCTATTTATGTTTGAATTGTTTCGTGAAGCCAACTTACGTCTTCCAAGTGCAGTCAGTGGCTCAGTTAGTGTGGTAGGGGGGCTAATTATTGGAGATGCTGCTATTAAAGCAGGTGTTACAAGCCCCTCAATGATTGTTGTAATTGCCATTTCCAGTATCGCTGCATTTACATTGGTCAATCAATCGTTTGTAACGGCTATGAGTATTTTTCGATTAATCATTATTATGGCTTCGGCGTTTTTTGGTTTATTTGGTTTTTTTATAGCCGTGTTTTTCATCCTTTTGTATACTACAAATATGAAAGTCTTAGGAGTACCGTATGTAAACTTTAGTGCAGATTTTGAAAAAGGGGATGTTGGTAAGTCATTATTACGACTCTCTCCCAAGGGCTATAGTAAACGGCCTGCCTTTTTAAAGCCCCAGGATCGAACACGTACTTCAGAAAAAAAAAATAAGTAATTTTATTAAAGATCAGGTATAGTGGATACCTGATCTTTTTGTTAGTCTTTTAATTTTCCATTTAAATTAGGAAATGAGACATAAAACATTATTGCTTACCTTTTTAGTTTACTTTCTTGTCAGGGATTATTAAACTATTTGTTACAGTGTGTAATTTTGGGTATGAATAAAATAAAAATTGATTTTGTGTTTTAATTTATGTAGGATATACAAGCAATGTTTGCTTTACAAACAAAAAAATAGAGTTAATTATAATATAATAATATTCTAGAATATTTATAGATGAGGAAGTACCGTTTTTTATGAAAAATAGAAAAATAAAACTAATATTAATTCTATCAACGATTTTATTATGTTTGTTTACAAGTTTAAACGTCTTTACATCCTATGTAAAAATAAAAAAGACCGTTGAAGAGTCGATTGCCAATCAAAGTTTAGAGGCAGCCCATTCTATTGCTGCATCCATTGATACGGATGCCTATCAGCAATTTTTAAATAATCCACAGGAAAATGATTATTATTGGAAAGTAAGAAATTATTTAAACGATGCTAGGATAAAATTAGGTGCACTATTTGTTTACACTTTAAAGGTGGATAATCCTGAAGTATCTATAGCCATGATTACAGGCATGCCAAAAGAAATGAAAGAGGGCTTCGGTATTGGAGTAGTTTGTACTGTTCCTGCAAAGCATGTAGAAAAGGCCTATAATGGTGAAACCTATGTTACAGAGGTAATTCATGATTCTGAACATGGGTCTTATTTATCTGTTGGTGCACCCATCAAAGATGATAATGGAACAATTATCGGGTATTTAGGCATTGACATTAGTGCAGATACGCTAAATGGTATTAAGGGTAAAGTCATTGAAGACAACCTATTTAATTTTATTTTTAATGGTGTACTTATTTTAATTGTCATCGGTTCTTTTTTATTTTTACAAAGATGGTATCAAAAAGAGGTGGCGAAGGAAGTTGGCGCTACAGAAGACACGTATCTAGCAGAAATCAAAACATTGATTACTTCGGTGTCGTCCCTACGTCATGATTTTACAAACCATATTCAAGTGTTACATGGTTTATTACAATTAGAAAAAACAGATCAGGCGAAACAATATTTATCCTCACTATCGAAAGAAGTGCAAGCGATTAAGTCATTAAAATTAAATATTGATCATCCAGGTTTGTCCATCTTATTGCAAACGAAGAAATTAACGGCTCAAAATCATCATATTGATATGGATTTTACGATTTCTCAAAATGACTTTAATAGGATTAAAACGACAGATTTAATCAAGATTCTATCCAATTTAATTGATAATGCGATTGATGCTGCTGTTGAATTACCTGAGGAACAACGTAAAATTAAGATTTGCTGTACTGCAGATGAATCACAGTATGAATTTAAAATTACCAATACAGGGCCAAATATTGCGAATCCTGATCAAATATTTAAACAAGGATTTTCAACGAAAAAACATGAGAATGGTAGACTAAGAGGACAAGGCTTATTTATTGTCAAAGAAATTATCACTAAATATAATGGTCATATTTCAATTGATTCATCAAAACATTTAGAAACGACTGCTATTGTCAGAATTCCAATAAAATAACAGAAAAAAAGCTTCCTACAAAAAGTTGTGGGAGTTTTTTCTATGTATAGCACATACATTACAAAGTAGAAAGTGATATGATGAAGGAGATGAAGAAAATGGAAAAGGGTCTCCTAGCGTTATTGAGAAGGGGTGGGCTCACTTTATATGCAAGACACGGGACAGCAACTATTGGTGTAGATCAAGCATATAGTACATTTCAAAGTTGTCAAAATCAACGGAATTTATCAGATCAAGGTCGTAGGGAGGCAATTTATTATGGTCAAATGCTACGCTATTGGCAAATTCCCATCCTTTCCACCATCACTACCAGTCCTTTTTGTCGGACCATTGAAACAGCACGTTTGGCATTTCCAAACAGCAATATCCAAATTGACCCCTTCTTGTTTGAAATCTTTATGCTAGGTGGCAGTCTTCCTACAGTAGTGCAAAGCAGTATATTAACGATTTCTACAACAATGCTGGAAATCATCCCACCCGAGGGCATAAACAACATAATTATTGGTCATAGCTTTCCAAGAGATGTGGGGCTGGGTATCATTTCGAATATGGGGACGGTTGTCATAAAGCCTAAAGGTCAAGGACAAGGTTATGAGATTGTGAAAAAACTAACCTTAGAAAATTTAGCAGCATTAGATTCCATTTGAAAAGAGGGAGAGTATGAAGATTAAAACAGTTGCACAATGCACATTAGATGAAGTATTGAAAGCATGGAACAAAGGCTTTGAAGGTTATTTTATTGAAATTAATATGACAGCAGAAATGTTTTTACAGCGACTAGTGGGGGAGGGGCTATCTCCTGAGCATTCTATCGTCGTTTTTGATCAAGAGGAACCAATTGCCATTGTGGTGAATGGCTTTCGTACCATCGATGGCCAAAAAACAGCTTGGAATGGGGGGACTGGTATTTCTCCAGCGTATCGTGGTAAGGGAGTCTCGCGCCTACTAATGGAGGAAACCCTAGCTATCTATAAGAGAGAAAATGTTGAATTGGGCACGTTAGAAGCGATTAAGGAAAATCAAGTAGCCATTGCTTTGTATAAAAAATATGGCTATGTGGTTGCCAATCAATTACTATTTTTAAGCGGCGAGTATGAAGCGAAGGCGATACCTACAGTAGCCCTTCAAATAGAGGCCATTCGCCCAGAGCAGCTAGCACATCGATCTTTCTATCAGGAAAATGTTCCATGGCAGTGTAGCTGGCAGAGCGTAAAGCAGGGAGAAGCAAGGGTGTTTTATAATGATAGCAATGAACCACTGGGCTATATGCTATACAAAACCTTGTGGAATGAATGTGGTGAGGTGGAACGTATTCTACTTTACCAATTGGTAATACTAGAAGATAGTAATGTAGATTTACTCCCGCAGTTTTTAGCAAGTATTACAACAGATAAAGTCCATTTGACGACAGTGAATTTCTTAGCGAGCAATCCAGCAACGAGCTATTTATTGAAGCAAGGATTAAAGGTGACAACAGAGCAGGTACAGATGACAAAGGAACTATAGGAAGTTGTCGTTCAGTATACGAGCCATAAAAAGTAATCCATTATTACAAAACAAGAAAGTACTCCCTATGGTGATGTATACGCCATAGGGAGTACCTGCTATAAAAAATAATGGACCAATTAATTAATTTGAGGGTCTTGGGCCGCCTCATTATTGATATTATCAGGAGATTTCTGGAGTTGCACTGAATTATTGGATGTGTTTGATAGCGAATAAGTTCCTTTCGCCAAAATCAGAACCTTAGCAACATATTCTGTAGATGAATCAAGTTGATTACCAAATGCATCTAAAGGTGTGCTTAGCGCTTGGCTAACGTTGGGAAGGCTATTCGGAAAAATTCTAGTACTATGTGTACTTTTAATAGCATCCTCCAATTTGAAACTATCTGCTTTATCCTTAGGTAACATAAACACTCTATACTCCGTTACGCTTTGACTATTTTTGACATCAAAGCTAATGTTTATATCGTTATATTTATATCCCTTATTCAAAATACTAAGTGTCACTTTCTCCACTGATCCAGAGGCTGAAAGGTCTTCCAAAGCAATGTAGGAAGATGGGTAGGATAAGCTATACATTTCCTTAGAATTCCCACTGCCTACAGACAATATATATACGCGATATTCTTCGCCATTCGTTATAAGTCTACCGTCTGTATCTTTACTAGTAGCTCCCAATTTCATACTATACTGGCCTTTACCCCAACCTGTATAATTAGTTGCTCTAATAGCTGTGTTCAGATCAAAGTTATTTGCCTTTGATGCGGGTACAACTAGAATACGGTAGCTATCTATATTTGATTCATCAGAAGGTTTTGTAAACGATATCTGTAGATCTCGACCATCTCCATAATCACCAACATCGCTTACATTAATATTGCTTACTGCCTGAACAGCTTTGCTTTTACTAATTGTAATCACAGATGAAGGAGAGGACAGTGCATAGGCATTTGAAGAATTACCATTTGCAACAGTCAGTACATAGACGCGATAGCTAGTTCCTTCTGTAATAAAATTACCTCGTACATCCCTAATCCCATCCAAGGTTCTATTTGCTACTAAATTTCCACCTTTGCCTTCTGTGATGTAATAAGAGCTACTATTGGCTTGTGAAAGATTAAAGCTACTGTAATATGCAGTTGGTACCATTAGAATCCGATAATGATTAACATTCGATTCATCCGTAGGCTTCGTGAATGTTACTTGCACATCACGGCCATCCCCTTTATCATCTATATCTGCAACATTTAGATTAGTTACAGCTTGCACAGTGAAGTTTTTAGTTAGTGTAATCGTAGATGTTGCGGCAGTTAGCGCATTGTTTCCTATGGTATTTCCATTGGCAACCGTCAATACATAGATACGGTAGTTCGTACCTTCTTTAATAGAATTTCCGCGTACATCCCGAGTATTTTCAGATAACGCTTGCTCATATGTGGATTTCCCAGTTTTGTTAATAGTCGTGTAATTGCTGCTGGATATGCTATTAGCATCCGTCAGACTAAAACTATTGTAATTTGCTGTTGGTACCACCATAATTCGATAGTGATTAATAGGTGTCTCATCAACAGCTTTATTGAATGACACAAAGAGGTCGCGACCGTTACCATAATCGCTCACATCGCTGGCAATAATATTCGACACTGCACCCACATTGTTGCTAAGCAGCGAAATCATATTGGAGGCTGAAGATAGCACATTATTTGCAGAGTTATTAGTTACTGCCATAATAAATACACGATAGCTAACGCCATTTTGAATGGCATAACCGTCAGTATCTTTTGCCCCTGCAGAGAGTACCTGAGTAATATTGTTGCCTGTTTTGTTCACTTGTGTGTAATAAGTGTTAGATAAACTGTTGGCTTTAGTCAATGTGAAGTTCGTATAGTTGTTAGCTCTTACAACAAAAATTCGGTAAGAGTTAACATTAGATTCATCAGACACTTTGTTGAAGCTAACTCTCAAATCGCGTCCATCACCAAAATCATTAACATCATCTACTTGTGTAATAGTCGGAGTAGATACAGTAAGCGTTACTGATAATGAAGCAGGCGAGAGTTTATTCATGCCCGAATTCGTATTACTTACAGACATAACGAACGCTGTGTAGGATTCGTTATGCTTTATAAAGTCACCTGAAGTATCTCGTGTTGAGGAGGACAGTGTTGCTATCAACGTACTGCCGTTGCTTCCCGATTTGTCCACTGTTGTATAATAATTGCTGGATAAATTATTTGCAGTGGTAAGACTAAAATTGTTAGCATCCTTGGTCTTTACTATAAACACACGGTAATTGGAAGTATTGCTATCATTTTGTGGACGAGTAAAGCTAACTGAGACATCACGTCCATCGCCAAAATCATTAATATCGCTAATCTTCACATTTGTTACCGCGGTAACAGTAGACATGTTTGTTAGTGTAATTTTCGGTGAAGAAGTTGATAATACGCTAGAATAAGAACCTTTGCCAATGGCAAGTATATAAACCACATAAGACTGATCATTTTTTATGTAGTCTCCGTCCACATCTCGTGTGCTTTGCGATAAAGTTACGGCACGATTCGAATTTGAAGTCGATACCACCGAATAATTAGAAGAGGAGACTTTCAGAGCTGATGAAACATTAAAACTTTTAGAAGCCTTCACAACCATAACCCGATAATGATCTACGTATGATTCTGTAGACGATTTAGAGAAGTTAACCTCAAGATCACGCCCATCTCCCTGATCATTGACATCTCGAACTGACACATTGCTCACTGGAGCAATACTATTATTACTTGGGATGTCTTTGTCAGTTTTAATAGATACTTGCTGCTTTTCCGAGTTCCAATCAACATCCTGACCAAGTGCTTCACTGACGAAGCGTACTGGCACCATTGTTCTACCTTTTAATACCTGTGCTGGTACATCAAGCGTTACTGTCTGGTTATTAATAGTAGCTGTCTTTGATTTAATCTTGAGAACTACCGTTGTATCACCTTTTATCCCTGTGACTGTTTGAGTCTTTTGGTCCCAGTTTACGCTTGCATTCAATGCTTCAAAGATCGCTCTAAGTGGCAACATAACACGTCCTTGAATCATCGCTGGTGGCTGATCGGTTTTTAATTGAACCCCATCCACATTAATTGTGATGGCTTTTGCCGCTTGTGCGGTTGCCGGCTGTAATAATAACGGTACAATAAGTATCGCAGCAAAAAGTAAAGTCCATATTTTTTTCATAAATTCCACCCTTCTGCATGCCATTTGATTGACTTAGCATGACACCTAATTTAACGTATGAGCAGCATAAAAGTTTCACTCTTTTACCTTTTGAAGAAAATTTAACCATCACACAGTATTGATACTTTTTCTGGCTTATTTTCCTTATAACTGGACTGAAAAGAGTTAGGGGATTTTGAGTGGATATCGTCCCACTATTCAACGCAGGAGAGTTGAATAAAGCAGGTTAAATTGAAGGACGACGTTACAATGCTTAGGCAGTGGCAATTTTCTTGCTCATAATTGTTTATACCATCACTAGCTTGCTATTTTATTAAAAAATAACCGAAAATATATTGGATTTTACCAACTAAATTTTTTATGACATATTTTTTGTACACTTTCACCAAACTAATGGAAAGGCAGAGGAAGGTGAAGAGATGCAACAACCATTTGATGTGGGTGATATTGTTTATATTTTTTACCGCAATCCACATATTCAAGATGTAACGAATATACAGGAAGCAGCAGTCGTTTATCATCCAGAAAAACCAGAGGAGCTAGCTCTATTTTTATTTGAAACCTATTATCCAATCACGAATGATATGGTAATTTTTGCAAGTGAGATGGCGGCTGAACAGGCCTATCACCAGTATTTTCATTAAGGGAGGACTCACATGATGAAGCCATTTACCCCTCAGCTTGTTTATTTTGAGCCAGATGCCCTCCAGTATCCATTAGGTCAGGAGCTAAAAGAGAAGTTTGAGCAGATGGGAATTGAAATTCGCTATACCACTTCCCATAATCAAGTGAGAAACCTTCCTGGAGACAATGATTTTCAAAAGTATCGGGTAGCAAAATCGACCTTAGTAGTGGGTATCCGAAAAACATTAAAGTTTGATACATCTAAGCCCTCAGCGGAATATGCCATCCCATTTGCGACTGGCTGTATGGGACATTGTCATTATTGCTATTTACAAACAACTATGGGCAGCAAACCTTATATTCGGACGTATGTCAATGTCGATGAAATCCTAGAACAGGCCGATCACTATATGGCAGAACGAGCACCTGACATCACTCGCTTTGAGGCATCCTGTACTTCTGACATTGTAGGGATTGATCATCTTACACATACCTTAAAGCGAGCCATTGAGCATTTTGGACAAAGTGAGCTAGGTCAGTTACGATTTGTAACAAAATTCCATCATGTGGATCATTTATTAGATGCCAAGCATAATGGTCGTACAAGGTTTCGTTTTAGTGTCAATGCTGATTATGTGATTAAGCACTTTGAGCCAGGTACATCACCATTGGAAAAGCGCATTGAGGCAGCGGGGAAAGTGGCAAGAGCTGGATACCCACTCGGATTTATTGTTGCCCCAATCTATCTTCATGATGGCTGGCAGGAGGGCTATTATCGTATGTTTGAGCGATTGGATGCTGAATTGCCAAAGGATGTGCGCGATGACATCACCTTTGAATTTATTCAACATCGCTTTACAAAACCTGCAAAACGAGTGATTGAAAAAAATTATCCAATGACAAAGCTAGAGCTCGACGAGACGGTAAGACGATATAAATGGGGTAAATACGGCATTGGTAAATATATCTATCAAAAAGAGGAAGAGGAAGATATAAAAGAGCATCTGTATGGTTACATGCAGAAGTTTTTCCCTCAAGCAAAATTAGAATATTTTACATGACAATTAGAGAGAGAACGGCTTGTTTTCTCTCTAAATTAATTATGCGATATATCGATGGTCTTTTAAATCGTTTGGTAAATGGAGAAGAGATAAATATTGCTGTATCTCTGATTCATTGTAATCAATCACTAAATGACCGAGTCCATCTCTTGTATAGAAGAATGCGGTAACGGCGTACAATTGACTTTAAGGTAACAATTAGTACGTGAAAAACCACCTAGTAACTGTAAATTCGTAATGGCTAGTCCTTTTAACAGTATTCTTTAAGCCCTTGCCTAATTTCAGCAAACTACCAGGAAGTCCCCATCCTCCCTTCTATCTTTTTTACAGTAATAGACCACCAAACCAGGTAAAACGATTGTTTAATACCTACATTTAATTGGGGAAATTTTCTTGATTATGGTCCTTGTATAATCTTAAAGTCAATGGTAACGCTAACAGAGATTGTTGTGAAGAAGGAGAGAATACTTGAATGGATTCATTTCAACTAAATTGTTGGTCAGAACATGGAGAACTGAAAGTGGTGATGCTTTGTGCACCTTCCGTCGTAGATGTAACGGATTTAACAATAGCAGAGCAGGTTGGTTGGAGTGATGCAGTCAACCATCAGAAGGCAATGGATAATTTCATGGCATTAAAGACAACATTCGAAAACGCAGGGGTACATGTACTTGATTATGCAAGGGAACTAGCCCATGATCAGCAGCTATTAAGTGAACAGCTGCTTAATCGTTATTTTGTGCGTGACCTAGCCTGTGTCATTGGGAATCGACTTTTACTTGGAAATGCTGGAAGCTCACTTAGAAAACCAGAGTACCCTCTTGCACATTCACTATTAGAAAAATGGTTTCCACAACAATGGAAAGCTAATTTGCAACCGCTTCATTCCTTCGAATGCGGAGATTTGTTAATTTTAAATAAAGATGCTGTGCTTATTAATCTTGGAATGAGAACATCGATAGAAGCTATCGAAAGCTTAAAGGAAAGCATTTTTCAGGAGGGGTTTTCTGAAATTGCCGTAATTGATTTACCGAAAAGCAATGATACGCTGCATTTAGATATGAATTGTAATGTTGTAAACGCGAATCTGGTTGTTGCTAAAAGCTTTGTACGCCATTATCCTGTTCAGGTATTAACAGTTCAAAGCAGTCGTTTTGATATGGTAGAGTCATTTTTAAAGCGTCATGGTTTGGATGTTTACTGGCTTGACTCGTATAAGACCATTCCAGACATCAACTTTATTAACCTGAATCCAGAAACAATCATAATAAGTAAGCAGGCAAAGCCACAATTATTGGCGCATCCACTACTGAAGAATAAAAACTTGCTTGAAGTTGATGTCACTGAGCTTGAAAAAGGCGGTGGTGGCATTCGATGTATGACATTGCCATTGGTAAGAACGTAACGAAGGGTTGAGAACAATGACTTCAAAATCAGCTAAAGGAAGTATGGCCTGGTGGCAGCTTTCGCTTCTAGGTATTGGTTGTACTTTGGGCACTGGCTTTTTTCTTGGGACAAGTATGGCCATTCATAAAAGTGGGCCTGCCGTATTAATTCCTTTTTTATTAGCGGCCATTTGTACGTATATCGTGTATGATGCACTTGTTAAAATGTCTGTGGAAAACCCAGATAAAGGCTCATTTCGTACCTATGCCAAGCAAGCCTTTGGACGCTGGGCAGGATTTAGCAATGGCTGGGTGTACTTAATTTCTGAGCTATTAATCATGGGAAGCCAGCTGATGGCGCTCGGCATTTTTACGAAATTTTGGTTTCCGGCGCTGCCCCTGTGGGTTGCTGCCTCGATTTATGCTGCTATTGGTTTAGTTGTTATTCTCACAGGCATGAAGGGCTTTGAAAATTTCCAAAATATCTTCGGTGCCTTAAAGGCAGCTGCCATCATTATGTTCATTATTGTAGCAGTGTTCATCATCATGAGAGGTACACCATCTACTACAATGGCTTCACTTCAGGCTAATTATGAAGCATTTTTTTCACAAGGACTAAAAGGTATTTGGCTCGGATTACTTTATGCCTTTTATGCCTATGGAGGAATTGAAGTGATGGGTTTAATGGTCATCGATTTGAAAAATCCAAAAGAGGCGCCAAAAGCGGGGAGAATTATGCTGATCGTGATTACCGTTATTTTCATCATGGCCATCGCCCTTTCATTAGCACTCGTTACGTGGAAAGACTTTTCGATCGATGAAAGTCCTTTTATTACAGCGCTTCAAGGATACCATATCCCTTATGTGGCAGATATATTTAATGGTGTGCTAATCATTGCTGGTTTTTCAACAATGGTGGCCTCGCTTTATGCGGTTATCACCATTCTCACTACACTTGCAGAGGATCATGATGCACCGGCAGTACTTGCAAAGAAAGGAAAAATGAAAGTTCCTTTTCCAGCCCTTTTATTTTTAACGAGTGGACTAGTAATCACAATTGTGATTGGTTTTTTGATGCCAGAAAAAATCTTTGAATATTTGATTACAGCGGCGGGTTTAATGTTGATCTATAATTGGCTTTTTATTTTAGTGACCTACTGGAAGCTCATGGAGTTAACAAAGTGGGGGCATGTAAAGAATGGTATGGGGATGTTGCTCATTGCTGTGACGGTATCTGGAACTTTAGGTGAAAAAACAAGCAGACTCGGTTTTTACGTGAGCCTGCTCTTTATAGTCTTAATCAGTGTGGCGACCTGGATTGTTGTGAAAAGGCAAAAAAACATTACGTAATGAACCATTTGCCTGAGACATCCTTAAAAAAGGACATTTGGATGGACTATGGTTATCATCACTTAAGAAGTATTGTTTCCATTCATAACTATCTTCTTGCCCATACCATTTTAAATCTGGATGTCCTGGGACTGTGTCGTAGTCTGCAATCCGCTGACGAATGAGCTTTTTGATTTTTCGCCCAAAGGCTGTGGTGTCGTTTATATCATCGAATATCCAACGTGGTTGAATGGCCATTAATAAAGTGGAAAAATGACGACTCTTTCGTAATTTATGAGCTGGTGTTGCACAAGAGATAAAATAGGGTTCACCATGAAAGCAAAACTCCCATTCATGGTGAGTAGGCTCCATTGGTATTCCCTCAGGCCAATTCATCTCATCCAAATTGGTTAAATTATTTAATATGGACCAAAATAACTGCTGATAATCTGCCACCTCAAAGCTATCTTGCATATCGTGAGGGGTATGAAAGAACACAGTAAGAGTTGTATACTTCCCGAAAGTTCGTGATGCTTTCGTATAGTCCTTTAAGCATTGTGCTAACATTTTAATCGATTGCTCTTCCCGTGGATCCCCGATAAAACTATAGCGCAAATGGTTTGATAAAAAGCCCATTCTTGCTGGTATACATGGAAACGTATTCGCTTCATCCGCAATCGTGGCAGCAAAATCTGTATAGGCCGACTGTTGCCATAATGGAAGTGTTTCAAACTGTTCTTCAATCCACTCCCGATCAAATACTACTACTTCCACTTGAGACTCCTCCTTCTACTCACCTTTATACTATTAAAGAAAAGACAAAGTGGTTACGAATCTGTGGTGCGTGACACTAAAGATTTTTAATGAATCAAGTCAAATTATGGCTAACCTTTTTGCGTGAAAAGAAAAATGATTCCATGAAGAAGAATGAGCAGTTTTTGGTTTAGAAGTGATCACTTCGAGCAAGGAGATGAGCAATTTAAAAGAGAGAGCTACAAGCCAAGGAAAGAGCGGCTGTGAATAAGAAGTGAGCACTTTAAACCAAAGAAAGAGCGGTAGCGGTTCAAAAGTGAGCACTCCGAGCCAGAGAAAGAGCGGTTTTGAATAAAAAATGATCACTTCAAACCAAAGAAAAAGCAATTCAGTCAAAAAAAGATCTCGTCCCCTGCTACGCCAATAGTGATCAAAGAAGTATAGTCTTAGTCGTTTTGATGAAAAACCTTTTCCTCTAAAATGGTTAGAGCATGCTGGATGTCCTTTAGATCATCCTGTGTTGCGTGGTGAATAAGCTGTAAAAAGCGTTCTTCTATACAGACAAATGCCTCCTCCATCAATTTTTCACCTTCTTTGGACAAACGGACATACTGTTTTCTACGATCGGCTGTGTCACTAAATTTTTCGATTAGCTGCCGTTCCTGCAATTTCCGAAGTTCACGGCTAGTGTTGGGTAAGGACATATGCTGACACTCACTGATTTCGGTTGGTGTGACAGGTTGGCTTACTTTAATATATTCAAGAATTTTATAGTGTAGCGGTGTGATATTCGCAGCGGTAACATTTTGTGTGAGATCATGTGTCACTTGATGGACTGTTGCTGTAAATGCTACAAACTGATGAAATAAAGCGCTTTTATTCAATGGGATCACCTCTTACTGTCAAGATAACAAATAACTTGTCCTAAAACAATTATCATTTGACAACTAAAATGAAATGAACTATTATTTTGTTATCAAATGATAAGTAATGAGGAGGCACACAATGAAAACGTTAATTGTTTATACATACCCCAACCATAAAAGTTTAAATTATGCTTTTTTACAAGAAGTGATAAAGGGGTGTCGTGAGAACCCTGCAATTGAGGAGATTCAGATACTCGATTTATATGAAGAAGAGTTTGATCCACGCTTAATTTTCCATGAACATAAACGACGTCGTGATATGTATCGGGATCCGAAAATGGAGAAATACCGCCAACAGCTCTCTTGGGCAGATCAAATTGTATTTGTTTATCCGATCTGGTGGGGGAGACCGCCAGCCATGCTGTTAGGGTATATCGACCAATTATTTGCAGCAAATTTTGCTTATCGAGATACAAAGGGGTTATTTCCAGAGGGTCTTTTAAAAGGGAAGTCTGTAGTTTGTGTGTCCACGATGAAGGGGCCAACCAATTATCCATTTTTATGGTTGAACAATGCACATAAAATTTTAATGAAAAGGGCGTTGTTTAAGTTTGTTGGAATGAAAAAAGTGAAGTTTTTTGAGTTTGGTAATATGGAAAGTAAAAAGGGGAAGCAACAGCAAAAACTAAATAAAGTATATCGATACTTTAGCAAAGTAGCTTATTAGAAAAAATAACTCATGCAGACGGTGTTAGTCGTTTGCACGAGTTGGCGTACTGTTGATGGGGACAGTAATCAAAAATCTTGTATATTCTGCTATTTTGCTTTCTACAGCAATGGTTCCATGATGCATCTCAATTATTTTTTTGACAATGGCTAGCCCTAATCCGCTACCGCCATTTCCAGCAGTTCGCGAGTGATCGGCCTTATAAAATCTTTCGAAAATATGCTTTTGTTGTTCTTCTGTTAAGCCAATACCAGTGTCTTGAACCATCACCATTATCGTGTGGAATTGCTTTTTCATAGATAATGTGATGGTTCCATTGGTAGGTGTAAACTTAATACTGTTTGTCAGCAAATTCATCCAGACTTGATTCATCAAATCCTCATCTGCAGTGATGCTCAGGTTATCAAGATCGAGATCAAAGTCAATCTGTTTGGCTAACCAATTCGGTTCCAGTGCCAACACTACATTACGTAATTGTTTATCGAGTCGATAAGTTATAGGTTCAAATGGATGATGCTGCGATTCTAAGGAAGTTAGCTTGAGCAAATTGTCGCTAATTTTTGATAAACGATTACTTTCTAATTCGATTATAGCTAAATAATGCTGACGTTTTTCTTCAGGTAGGTTAATATTTTTCAGCGCCTTTGCAAAGCCATTAATAGACGTTAAAGGTGATTGAATCTCATGGGAGACGTTGGAAATGAACTCCTGACGCATTCTTTCCAGTTCACCTAACTCAACGGCCATATGATTAATACCATGAATCAATTGCCCAAATTGATCCTCCTCATCTGCTCTTAAATCCAGTTGAACATCAAAATCACCTTTTGCCATACGGCTTAATGCATCTACAATCGTGTCCCAATAGTTGCGTTGTCGATTTAGTCCGATGAAAAAGATAATGGCTGCTGAACAGGCAAAGAGTGCAAATACACCAATCACTGTTGCTAGTTGTAGCCAAAATCCCTGAGGCTCTACCCCTAACCGACCATATAGCCACGTAGTTACATGATAGGAAATAAAAGCGAAAACGGTGTTTGCTACAAGAAACAGGCAAAAGACCATCACTAATCTTAACAAGAATCTTCGTTTTCTCATGTGCCTAGTTCCAGGCGGTAACCAAGACCACGAATGGTGCGAATGGTAATACCGCTCGTCTCCTGTGGAAAGCGTTCTCGTATTCTTTTGATATGGACATCAACTGTTCGTTCATCTCCCTCATAGTCGTAGCCCCATATTTCTTCGATTAATTGTTCACGGGAAAAGGTTTTGCCAACATAGCTTGCAAGTGTAAATAATAGCTCGAACTCCTTCAGACGAAGTAGAATCGTCTCGCCGTTCATTTCCACTTCATATGTATGGCGATTTAATTTGACATTACCAGCCTCTAAAACTTGAGAAAGGGAGATACGATATCTTTTTAAAATAGACTTAACACGTACGATTAGCTCGGCAGGCTCGAATGGCTTTACAAGGTAATCATCTGTCCCTAAATGAAAGCCCTTGATTTTTTGAGAGGTTTCTCCTTTAGCTGTTAGCATAAGGATTGGTAGATCTGTATTGAATGAACGTATTTCCTCGCATAATGCCCAGCCATCCATATTGGGCATCATAATATCCATCACGACCATATCGATTTTCTCAGTGTCTAATTTAGACAGTGCATCGACACCATCGATAGCCTCTATCACTTCTAAGCCCTCATTTTGCAGAAACACTTTTACCAATTCTCGAATATGTGCATCATCATCCACGACTAATAGTTTTGTCATCTCAACAAACCCCTCTATTCAACGTCTTTAATGCGTAATTGCTGCATGGCAAACTCACGATACATAGCATGTGTTTCAAAGAGTGTTTCGTGTGTACCACAGCCAGTAATATGCCCTTTCTCAATAAACAATATTTGATCGGCATCTACCACTGTCGATAAACGATGCGCAATGACTAGTGTTGTGCGTCCTTGCATTAAGTTGTCTAATGCTTTTTGTACATAAATTTCTGATTTACTATCTAAGCTTGATGTTGCTTCATCCAGCATTAATATTTGCGGATTACGTAATAGCGCTCTTGCGATAGAGATACGCTGACGTTGTCCTCCTGAAAGCTTGATGCCTCGTTCTCCAACTTCAGTGTCAAACTTGTCTGGAAGTTCGTTAATAAATTGATCCGCATAGGCCATTTTAGCCACTTTTTCTAGCTCATCATCTTGCACTTCACGGTCAATACCATAGCAAATATTTTCTCGAATCGTTCCTGATAGCAGGGCACTTTCCTGCGCTACATAGCCGATTTGACTGCGCCAAGAGTGGAGTGAGAATGTTTCGATAGGTGTATCTCCTAGCATGATACTACCGTTTGTTGGCTGATAATATCGTTCGAGCAGAGAAAATGTAGTTGTTTTACCGCCACCACTTGGACCCACAATGGCTGTTACTTTGCCTGGCTCAATTGTGAAATTAATATCGGATAAAATGGGTTCCTCACCATAAGAAAAATCAACATTTTTAACATAAATGGGTTGATCTACTTTTTCTACAGTTAAGCCTTCTTCAATATGTTCTTCCTCGTATTCAAGTAATGCACTAATTCGTTCTGTAGCACCCATGGCTTTTTGGAGCTGGGTAAAGAACATCGTTAATTGCGTCATTGGCATAATGATTTGGATTAAATATAAAATAAATGCCACCATATCGCCAGCCGTCAGCTCTCCAGAGGAAACACGAACACCACCATAGCCAATAATAGCTACAAGCACGGACATCAGAACGAATGAAATCAGCGGGGAAATCAGTGCGTGGATTTTTGCTTCTTTTAAGCCGAATGTAAAGAGATTAGTAATGCCCTTTTTTCCACGCTCATATTCAATTTGCTCAGCATTTGAAGCCTTGACTAGGCGCGTTTCAGGTAATACTTGATTTAATACAGACGTAAATTTCGCTGTTTCATCTTGCATCCCTTTTGAAATCACAAACATGCGTCGCCCTAGCAGCATTAAGATCACCATAGCCAATGGCACGGCAATCAGCATGACTAAAGTCATTTTCCAATCTAAAAATAGAAGAATGATAATAGAACCTATTATGGAGATAACGCCAGATAAACAGTTGGCTAAATGCTCTGTTATAAGCTCTTTCACAACCGCTGTGTCATTCGTAACACGGCTCAATGTTTCACCGGTATCATGTTCATCATAATAGGGGATTGGTAAATGCAACAGCTTTCTCCATAGCTGGTCGCGTAATTTTGCCACAACATGATGTCCAACTCGATTTAAATAGTAGATGGATAATCCACTGGCAATAGCCTGTGCAATAAAGGCAATACCCAGTATAATGATTTGCCAATAATTAAGCGATTCTAACGAAAAGCCATCCACTAATTGTTTTGTAAATAATGGAACAATAAACCCTACACCTGTCGTTGCTAAACTCATCACTAAAGCGATGACAAGTAGCCAAATCGGTGGTTCGGCACGTTTTACTAATTGTATAAAACGGCGCCAATCTTTTTGTTTAGACATATCATTTGATGTTTCTTGCAAAGAAATAAGCCTCCTTCATTGTCTGAAAACAATGTATTTCGTTTCTATGGCTTTACTATAGCATGCGTTTATGAACTGAATATGAAATGAATGGTCATCAAAAAAGGTGATGCGATCACCACCTTTTGATACTAGTCTGCGAATTCATCGTGGTATAAAGACTTACCAAGCAAGCGATAGATTCTCAAAGCTAGCTGGATTTGTAACAGCTCCTCATAGCTTTTTAGATCGGTTTTTAAAATTTCTTTAATCTTTTCAATTCGATAAATTAACGTGTTGCGATGGATAAACATTTCCTTGGCTGTTTCACTTATATTCATATGATTGATAAAGTAATTTTCTAATGTAAGTAGATAGCTTGTCCCGTGTAATAGATCGTGCTCAAAGACAGAACCCAAGCTTTCTAAGAAAAAGTCCTTTAGCTGCACTTCATTAATATTTGAATCTAAAAAATGATAAATGGAGTGATCTGCATAATGAGCCACTGCTCCACGCTCTTCGAAGCGGTGCATAAGACGGAGAGCTTCATGTGCCTCTGCAAAGCTTTTATGGACAAAACGTATATGTTTATATTCTTTGCCAATTCCAATTAAGAAGGAGGTTTGCGTATGTTGTTGTACTAATAATTGGAGAATGTTTTCTGCGTATTGCTTTGTTTCATTGATCGTGAAATCTTGTTTGTCGTCTTGCTGTCCAACTAATATAATGATTTGGTTATTGCGATAAAGGCATGTAATTTCCCCATTAATTGTGCTAGAGTGCTCATAAATTAAGTTCATACAATTTTTTGCAATATTATCGGTTTCGTATTTTCTAGAGATTAAATCATGCTGGTTTTGCAAATTTTCATGGCTAATAGAGATGACGATGCAAAAATATTTATGGTTGATCTTTAAGCCGTGGAGATCACATAGTGTTTGTAGCGTTTCAAGCGAAGTGATTTTTCCAGTCAATAAATCATCAAAAAACTCTTGTTTAATCTTTAAACGTACACCCTCAATTTCCTTCTGTTTTATCCTTTCTAGTGCCACAATCGTGGAGGCTTGCTCTAAAACGATGAAATCAAACTCATTCAGATCCCGTACAGTTTGCCAAATGACAATATAGCCATAAATATAGTTGGCCACTGCGACAGGGAGAATTCTACAGGTTACTGCTAGATCTTCTAATTGATAGATTCGTGTAATGGATTTTTGCATTTCGTTGAGATCGTTTGGAATGGTATCAATAAAATCCTTTGAAAATGTTGGACGATTCTTCTGTAGGTTGATCCCATAGGCAAGTGGTACAGGATTCGTATCAAGATCTGTATAATGCAGTAAATTCCAGTCATTATCTAAAAAGATTATCGGGTTATTAATTGTTTCAGCTAATTTAGAGGAAATGGATTCAATGCCTCCTCCTTCAAGTGCCACCTTAAATAGCGTATTGTGCATGTCCTAAGATTTTCTATTTAATAGATCATAACGTCCAGATGCCTTTTCATTGATAATCGAGATGACCTTGGAAAGGGTGTAATTATAAGGTAACTCTAATAACGGCAATCCATGCTGATTGGCAATATCGATCATGTTTTGAGGCGTCTTTTGTAAATAGCGTCTCATTTTAATAACAAGGCCTGCACAATTGATTTTAGAGATTTCTTGGATGATTTTATTTTGTAAGGCTTCGTCATCTTGGAAGATGTAACCAGTCGTTAACAGTAATTCATTCGGTGTCAGCCAATCAAATGCATCGGGATTTTCGATAATGTTCACAAGTGCAATTTCATTGTGAATTCCTTGCTCTCCAGCAACAATTTTAATTCCTTCAAGTGCTTTTATCTCTAATATATCTTTAATTGTTAGCAAATGATTTCACTCCTTCGCCATAATCTTATCACAAAACATTGTACATATTGCCTAAATGATCTACATTCTTTTTGGTTTTGCTAAACAATGATATCTACAGGATAAGAGAATAAAATAAAGCTTGTAAGACGGAAATGTGAAAGTAATAACATTCTCGCAGTTTATTTCTTTTTAGTCAAAATGAACAATAGGTCAGAGAAATGGAGGAATGAAATTGGTAGATATAAATGTGGTCTCAGAATTTTTAACTGCAGCTGAAGCAGGTGATATTAATGCTCTGAAAGGTTATTTACAACAAGGTGTGGATATTAATTCTCAAAATAAGCGCAAACGTACAGCAATTATACTTGCTGCAATGAATGATCAATTAGAAACAGTAAAATTTTTGATTCAGGAAGGTGCAGATATTGACCTTCAAGATCAAATTTGTTTGAACCCATTTTTGTATGGATGTATAAATGGAAAGTTAGAGCTTGTGAAAATAATGCTACAAGCAAACACAGATTTAGAGCGTTTAACACGCTTTGGCGGTGTAGGGATTCATCCAGCAAGTGAGAAGGGCTTTGTAGAGGTAGTTCGTGAACTTGTAACGACTACAGACATCAATGTCAACCATACAAATATTTGTGGCTGGACACCATTGATTGAAGCCATTCTCCTCAATGATGGTGGAGAAGAGCAACAAGAAATAGTTCGTCTATTAGTTGAACATGGAGCAGATACACAATTAGTAGATCAATATGGTGTGACACCATTAACAATGGCTAAAGAAAAAGGATTTACTGAAATTGAAAAAATTCTACTAGAAGCAGGAGCGAAATAGTAGTACTCCTACACATAAAGAGGGTGTACATATGATACATGCCAAATCGGGTGATGATTTTCAAATGATGCTCAAAGCCGAAGCCTATCCATTATTTTCAGTGTAGATCGCTATGTTAGTCAGGCAACAACGGCTATGATTGAGCAAATTAAACATTACTTTAAAAGCAAATAGGATGAACAAAAAGGAAGATATAAAAAAATGTTCCTTTTTTTGGAGAGTTCACATATACTATTTATAAACCGACAGTCAGTCTAATTTGTAGGGCAAGTTCAAGAAGCTGTAAAGCCTCAACTTGTGCCTACAATTTTTTAACATATTAAATGACCGACTGTCGGTCTAAAAATAATAAGGGGTGTTTTTCATATGGAAATGCTAGTCAAAGAAAAAGGCTTTTCGAAAGATTTTATCATTATGGTAGTTGGGCAAATTATTTCTATTTTAGGCTCTGCACTTTTAAGGTTTGCTCTTTCACTTTTTGTTTTAGATATAACAGGACGGGCAGATCTTTTTGCTGTGCTTTTTGCTATTTCAAGCCTACCTGTTTTACTTACACCATTTGGTGGCGCAATAGCAGATCGTTTTAATCGGCGAAATTTAATGGTCCTATTTGATTTTGTCAGTAGTGGCATTGTATTGATTTTTTTTATTGTATTACTAACAGACAATCATTCTGTGCTATGGATTGGGTCGGTTATGGTGCTTCTTTCATTCATTAGTGCGATGTACACGCCAGCTGTAATGGCTAGTATTCCGCTATTGGTTAGTGAGCAAAAGCTTGAGCAGGCTAATGGGATCGTCAATGGGGTCCAGGCATTAGCGGGGGTGACAGCACCTGTGCTAGGTGGGATTTTATATGGAATGCTCGGCCTCAAACTTCTCGTCATAGTAAGTGGTTTATTATTTTTCATTACGGCTATTGTAGAAATGTTTATGACGATCCCATTTGTGAAACGTAGCTATGATGGTCATTTGGTACCGACATTAATCAAAGACATGAAAGAAGGTTTTACTTATGTGGTGAAGCAAACATTTATTTTAAAATGTACGCTACTTGCTGCTTTATTGAATTTACTATTGACCCCACTTTTTATCGTTGGTGTGCCTATTATTCTTCGTGTCACGATGAAAAGTAGTGATACATTGTATGGAATAGGAATGGGGATTATTGATTTTGCGACGATTTTAGGCGCGTTAACGATGGGTTACTTTGCAAAAAAGCTGCGTATGCACACCCTCTATATTTGGGTATTGGTGTCAGCCTTTTTGGTGATTCCTATGGCTATGTCTGTACTCCCTCACGCCCTTCAAATTGGCTATTATCCCTCGTATAGCTTATTTATTGGGTGTGCGCTTATCATTGCGATGATGATGACGATCATCTCCATTTACGTAATGACCCTTGTCCAAAAAGAAACACCAAATGAACAATTGGGGAAGGTCATGGCGATTATGATGGCAGTATCACAGTGTATGGCACCACTTGGACAGATGGGGTATGGGTTGCTATTTGAGTACTTTCAAGCCAATATCTATATACCAGTCCTGATGATCTCTGTGTGTGTATTATTATTAGCTTTCGTAACGAAAAGAATATGGCGATTGGAGGCCAAGTAAATTGCTAGAACAAAGAAAACCACCTTTTCATTGGTAGTTTTCTTTGTAAAGCGATACCTAGCTAAAATCTTCTGGTTCTACGACGAGGACTATGCCTGTTGGTAGGAGTATTGGTAGGAAGGGTTGGTAACAGTAGCGTTGGCATATGTCGTGTATTATCTCCTATATGAATAGTAATGGATTCCTCTTCATTAGGTAAGGCTACCTTTTCTTCCTCAAGTACTGAGTGTTCTACCTCATTTAATAGTGGTGCTGAAAATTCGCTATGATGGGTAGTACTTGTAGTACTTGTAGTACTTGTAGTACTTGTAGTACTTGTAGTACTTGTAGTACTTGTCGGAGCTGTTGATTCTTGATGTGTTACGGGATGTTCTACTGCTGCATGAGGCTGCTGAACAGCATGGACGTCTTTCATAACGAGAATGGGTCGCATCATATCATGATCCTCATGCTCAAGGAAATGACAATGCCACATATAATTCCCGACATGATCTTTCCAATGCATAATAATTTTTGTAACCTTTCCAGCGTCAGCCTTCACCGTGTCCTTCCAACCTCGCTCATAGTCTCTTGGTTCTTCAGGCGGCCCTGTAAATTGTACGATGCCTTCATTTTGATAGATATCTAAATCAAACGGCCTTCGTTCCAAAATTTTAAATTGAATGAGATGTAGGTGAATAGGGTGGATAAAGGGTGTAGCATTAATAAAGTTCCAGATTTCAACACTATCTAAAGAAGGTTTTTCCGTTGCTGGATCATGGTACATACGATCATTTAATAGCAACATAGGTCGCCCAAATTCATCGGTAGTCGCCGTCAATGGCAGTTGTCTTTCTATATGTGCATGGTGTGGATGTAGATCCATAGAAACGGCAAGTCTTTCTGGAATTTCACTTGTATCTTCACATTTCAAAGGTAAAATTACTCGAAACTGCATAATCACGTTTGTATGTTCATCACTGAAATCGGTATCAGTATTAAGTAAGGTAATCTCCTGTCCAGCACAGCTTGAAAAATCGATAATGACATCCGTGCGTTCAGCTGGCAGCAACTCGACAGATTGGATAAGCTGTGGGGCTGGTAGTAAACCGCCATCTGTACCAATTTGAAACATTGGTTGACCATTGGAAAGACTAATGACATAGCCTCGTCGATTAGATCCATTTAGGAAACGAAATCTATATTTACGTGGCTCTACATCTAAATAAGGCCATAGTTTTCCATTAACCACTATCGTATTGCCAACAAAGCCTGGTGTGATAGAGGGGTGAACAGGCACGGGAAATGGTGGTTCGTCAGGATAAAACAATGAGCCATCCTCATTAAACGATTTATCTTGTATCAAAATCGGATATTCATAGTCTCCACATGGTAAATTAGAGCGTTCCTCAAGGGCATCCCTTAATAAATAAAAGCCTGCTAATCCTGCATAAACATTTAAACGTGTTAAAGCCATGGCATGGTCATGATACCACATGGTAGTGCCAGGCTGATGATTCGTATATTCATGTATTTCCTTATTAAATTTTGGACCAGTATGCCGATAGTCTTTTGTGTACCATGCTTCAGGATGACCATCACTCTGCCAATCCACATTGGCACCATGTAGGTGAGTAACTGTTCTTACTTCTTGTGAATCGTTTGCAGCATGAAGCGTAAAATCTACTGGCAAAAAGTGCTGTAAGGGCAGCTGATTTTTGTATTTCACATAGATAGTTTTATCTTTTGAAGCTTCTATGGTTGGCCCTGGGTAAAGTCCATTATAGCCCCAAATTAATGAGTTTGGAAAATGCTTATGAAAACGATGCTGGCCTTCCATCATGACCAATTCGTAATAATCATTCTTCTGTTGCCCTCTGCTGTATTTTGGTTTGGCGATCATTGGTTTTGGAAGTTCATCTACAAATTTTGGAATCGTTGCTGGATCAGAAGGGTTAATTTGCATACTCACAACATCACATCCCTTTTCGATACTAAAATAGCTAATAAACTCATCATATGGGTAAAAACAACAGGTAACGAGGACAAAAATGGAGAAAAATGTGTAAAGAACATAAAAAAATTAATTACATATTATAGGAATAAAATGATTCATTTTAAAGCAAACAGATGGAAGATTTTAAAACAATCGTCACAAGAGATTTTTGCGTTGTAGGTAATAGTTGGTATCTTACGAAAAAGGGGACGAAGTGAATAAATATGTCTTATAATTGAGAAAGCACAAAGTAAACTGGATGATATGGGGCATGGAGAAGTGATGAAACGGTGGAATTAACATTAGAAGAATTAAATAAAACGATAATGGAGATGCGCACAAAGGGGTATTTAACGAAAGCACTAAAGCTTGCAGATCAAGGTCTTTTAGTCGCATTAGAGAGCAATAACTATGCATATGTCATGGATTTGTACTATCAAAAAATATTAGTTCATCATTCTTTAGGTGACACATTAAGCATGGTTAATCTTATTCATGATTATGAGGCCATTTGTCAAAATTATGGTACGACAAAAGATTTAATGCATTATCATTTAGTGATGTCATTAATCTATGATTTAGTGGGCATCCGTGAAAAAACGGTGGAAATGACGAAGAAATCTATCGCCTATGCACAGGAGCTACAAGATCCTGTCATGCTTGTTCGCTGTCATAATAATCTGTGCTATTTAGAGGTAGAGAAGGGCTGTACAAAGGAAGCACTTCAAGCAGGGCTATTAGCTAGAGAATATAATAAATCTCTTGCTAGAACAATTCCTGAGCTAGCAAAATTACATGATATTCGTATTAATAATAATTTAGCAGATGTGTATATTTTAGAAGGGGATTTTAAAAAGGGGAAGGCATTGCTGGACAGTACTTTATCCTCTGCAATTATTCATCATCATAAACGAGAAAAAGTAGCGGCATTGTTTGGCTACGGTTTTTTATTTGAAAAACAGGAAAAGCTTGAAGAAGCCGTATTCTATTATAAACAAGCCATAGATCTTGCCCAATCTTATGGAGATAAGCCGATAACAAAAAAGTGATGCGCTTACTGTTAAACGTATTGTATCAATTGGATTGGCGAGATGAAATTTTTGATGTACAGCGTGAATATATTGATCTCTCAGAAAAAATGAGTGTTGCAAATTTATTACAACAAGTAATGAACTTGGAATTTAAGCGTCAAAAGGAAAAGCTTGAGATAAAAGCACATTATGATCCATTAACAGGTGTTTTAAATCGTCATTTTTTAGACTATGAGCTACAGGAATGGCTCAATGCAGCCGAAATAGCGCAATCCTATGTATGTATTACGGTTTTGGATGTCGATTATTTTAAACTATTTAACGACACGCATGGTCATTTATTTGGAGATATGATTTTACAGCTTTTAGCTAACAGCTTGAAGGATTTTTTACAGGATGAAGATGTGAAAATTATTCGCTATGGCGGAGATGAATTTATCCTTTGTTTCAGGCATTCGCAAAAGGACTATATCAAAACATTGGTCCATAACACACATGCCTATTTGCTCTCATTAAAGCTCGAACAAGAACAGCAAAGTTATCCTTTAAGGGTTAGTATGGGTGCTTGTGTGAATAATCAGAAAGACTATCAATACAAGGAGCTATTTGAGCAAGCAGATAGCTGTTTATACCAAGCAAAAGCGAATGGCCGTGCTAGCTGTGTGCTATACGAATTATCATAATGACAGGTTCCTATTTACATAGTTAAATAGGAATTTTTCTTGTGATTGGACCATGTTTTTATGCCCAAAACGAGGCTTCTATGAGGTGGAATGAAATTTACTGTAGTCATCATTTGAAAACGTTGTTCTAGCAACGTACAATATATGAAATTAAGAAACACGACAGCACAAAATTGTTGTATAATGTTGTGGTATGAGGAAAGAAAGCAGGTTGACAAAATGGAAAGCAAAATGAATGGTTACACAGTTATAGACACACACATGCATCAGCTATGTGTTATGCCAAAACAGCTCGATGTGAAACATAAGGTGAATAGATGAAAAACTGGTTAATTTTCATTTCTGTCTTTATTGTTTCGTTGTCACTTGTCATTAGTATTTTAGTACTCTGGAAAGCCGAGGCTCCGTTCCGTTCAATTGAAGAGCAGGCTGAACAGTTGGCACTCGATGCCAAAGCCCTCGCAATTGTATCGGAGTCCTACACATATAATGGCAAACATTCGTATGTTACTGTGTTCGGGGTAGACGAATACGGTGATAAAAAAGCTGTCTTTGTTCCGACGAATCTAGACGAGGATTCCATTCAGGAAGTGTTATTAGAAGATGGTATTACGGAAAAGCAAGCATTATCGGTTTTTAAAAATGAAGGAAATGTACAAAAAGTCCTCCACATGAAATTAGGCTATGAGGAGCCTGGCGCAGTTTGGGAAATTACGTATCTGAACGACCACGACCAGCTCAACTATGTCTATATTCTGTTTAAGGATGGCGACTGGTGGAAGCGCATTACGAATTTATAAGAGGAGTAGATCCCGAATGAAAAATTTATTAGCAACACGTGTAAAAACTTTAACACCATCTTCAACATTAGCGATTACTGCAAAAGCAAAAGCATTGAAAGAGCAAGGTATTGATGTTATTGGTCTTGGAGCTGGTGAACCAGACTTTAATACACCTCAAAATATTTTAAATGCTGCCATTGATTCAATGGAAAAAGGTTATACAAAATATACACCCGCTGGCGGACTTCCAGTTCTGAAAAAAGCCATTATTGATAAGCTTCAACGCGACAATAACCTTACTTATCAGCCAAATGAAATCATTGTTGGTGTAGGGGCAAAGCATATTTTATACACGCTATTCCAAGTGATTTTAAATGAAGGCGACGAGGTTATTATTCCTATTCCTTATTGGGTGTCTTATCCAGAACAAGTGAAATTAGCTGGCGGCGTACCAGTTTATGTTGAAGGTACACGTGAACAAAGCTATAAAATTACAGCGGATCAACTGAGAGCAGCTGTGACAGACAAGACAAAAGCAGTGATTATAAATTCTCCTAGTAACCCATCAGGGATGATTTATTCTCGTGAAGAGCTTGCAGAACTTGCTGCTGTTGCAGAAGAAAAAGATATTTTAATCGTGTCAGATGAAATTTATGAGAAGCTTGTATACAATGGTATTGAGCATTTTTCAATTGCACAACTTTCTGATGCAGTGAAAGCACGTACAATCGTTGTTAATGGTGTGGCAAAATCTCACTCTATGACAGGCTGGCGTATTGGATATGCTGCAGGTGACGCAGACATTATTAAAGCAATGACTGACCTTGCATCACACTCAACATCTAATGCGACAACAACAGCACAATATGCAACTGTGGAGGCGTATAATGGCTCTCAGGATACGGTAGAGGAAATGCGTCAGGCATTTGAATCTCGTCTTGAAAAAATTTACCCACAGTTAAGTGCTATTCCTGGCTTCCATGTATTAAAGCCACAGGGTGCATTCTACCTATTACCAGACGTAGCAGAAGCTATGGCTCACACTGGCTATGATTCAGTAGATGCATTTGCTGCGGATATTTTAACAGAAGCAAACGTAGCAGTGATTCCAGGCTCTGGCTTCGGTACACCAACTACTATGCGATTATCTTATGCTACATCTTTAGACTTATTAGAAGAGGCAGTCCGTCGTATTGATACATTCGTAAAATCAAAATGGCAAGACTAATCCTTCTAGTCAACTTTGGAGGATTTCTATGAAAAAAATTATGATTAAAGATATGCCACAGCATATCGGTGAAACAGTCAAAATTGGCGCTTGGTTAGCCAATAAACGTTCAAGCGGAAAAATCGCGTTCCTACAGCTTCGTGATGGCTCTGGCTTTGTACAGGGCGTTGTAGTGAAAGAAGAAGTAGGCGAAGAAATTTTTGCTACGGCAAAAGGGATGACACAAGAAACTTCTATGTATGTGATTGGTGAGGTGAAAGCTGACGAACGTTCAAGCTTTGGCTGTGAGCTTGCTATTACTGGTATCGAGGTACTACATGCAGCAACAGATTTCCCAATCACACCAAAAGAACATGGTCCAGAATTCTTAATGGATAACCGTCATTTATGGCTGCGCTCCCGTAAACAACATGCCATTATGAAAATTCGGAATGAAATTATTCGCGCTACTTACGAATTTTTCAATAACAACGGTTTTACAAAAATGGACCCACCAATTTTAACAGGTTCTGCGCCTGAAGGTACTTCAGAGCTGTTCCATACAAAATATTTTGATGAAGATGCTTATCTATCTCAATCTGGTCAGCTATACATGGAAGCTGCTGCGATGGCTTTAGGAAAAGTATTCTCATTCGGTCCAACTTTCCGTGCTGAAAAATCTAAGACTCGTCGTCATTTAATCGAGTTTTGGATGATTGAGCCTGAAATGGCATTCGTAGAGTTTGAAGAAAATTTAGAAGTACAAGAGCAATATGTAGCGCATATCGTACAATCTGTACTTGCAAACTGCAAATTAGATCTAGAGCGACTTGGCCGTGATACATCAACACTTGAAAACATTAAAGCGCCATTCCCTCGAATTTCTTATGATGATGCGATTAAGCTTTTACACGAACAAGGCTTCGACGATATTGAGTGGGGCGATGATTTTGGTGCGCCACATGAAACAGCGATTGCGAATTCATTTGACAAACCAGTATTTATTACTTGTTACCCAGTAGGCATTAAACCGTTCTATATGCAACCACACCCAGATCGTGATGATGTTGTATTATGTGCTGATTTAATTGCACCAGAGGGTTACGGAGAAATTATTGGTGGTTCTGAGCGAATTCATGACTACGATTTATTAAAATCACGTCTGGAAGAGCATAACCTATCATTAGAGGCCTATGCTTGGTATTTAGAGCTTCGCAAACATGGCTCTGTCCCACATTCAGGTTTTGGTCTTGGGTTAGAGCGAACTGTAGCATGGATTTCAGGCACAGAGCATATCCGTGAAACAATTCCATTCCCACGTTTACTAAACCGCTTATATCCATAAGCTAATCAATTTAAAAGTCGCGTAGTGAACTATCTACGCGGCTTTTCTACTTAAAAGAAGGAGTCTGGAGAATAATGAACATAAATAATCATCGGCTCCGTACATGGACTGAGCAGAGAATGGTTCCCATTCCTCAGCTTTTTTTTCAGTTTTATAAGGAGTTAAATATGGAGGATGAAGAGGCACTGATTGTCATGCATTTATTGGCCTTTCATATGGAAGAGAATGACTTCCCAACACCTAATGATCTAAAAAATCGTCTCACAATGTCTGATAATGATATCACATCACGTTTACAGCGATTAATGCAAAAGGGTTTTCTTGAAATTACACGAGATGTCGACGCGGGCGGCAAGCTATATGAAAAGTATTCCGTATACCCGCTATGGGAGCGCATTTTACAGATGATCGATATGAAAGAGCAGCAACAAACGGCAGTGACACTTCAACAAGAAGAAGGAGAGATATTCCGTCTTTTTGAAGAGGAAATGGGGCGTCTTTTATCTCCTTTAGAACTTGAAAAAATTGGATGTTGGCTTGATGAGGACAAGCATAGTCCCGCACTCATCAAAGAGGCGCTAAAGGAGGCTGTCTTTGCTGGGAAACTGAGTATTCGCTATATTGATCGCATTTTATTAGAATGGAAAAAGAAAAATATTACAACACCACAAGCCGCACAAAAGCAAAGTGAACAGTTCCGTGAGAAACAGACATTTAACAGAGCACCAGCTCGAACAGTTCAACAAGAAACGCAATCAACGGGGAGAGTTCCATTTTATAATTGGTTGGAAGAAAGAGAATAGGGGGCATCCAGTTTGTTAACGAAAAAACAGTGGGAGCATTGTCTAGAAGAAATGGATCGAATGTTTCCCGACGCACATTGTGAGCTCGTTCATGATAATGCTTTTGAGCTAACAATTGCCACATTATTATCTGCGCAATGTACAGATGTACTTGTCAATAAAGTAACGAAAACCTTATTTCAAAAATATAAAACACCAGAAGATTATTTAGCTGTTTCTATAGAGGAATTGCAACAGGATATTCGCTCTATTGGCCTTTATCGCAATAAGGCGAAGAACATTCAGGCTCTATGTCAACGTTTACTAGATGAGTACGATGGTGAAATCCCTGCAACACGTGAAGCCTTGGTGACATTACCAGGTGTAGGACGAAAAACGGCCAATGTTGTGCTTTCAGTAGCCTTCGATATTCCAGCACTTGCAGTGGATACCCATGTGGAGCGAGTATCCAAACGCCTAGGGCTCTGTCGATGGAAAGATTCGGTGCTTGAAGTGGAAGAAACGATTATGAAGAAAACGCCAATGGAGAAATGGTCAAAAACGCATCACCAATTAATTTTCTTTGGACGTTATCATTGTAAGGCCCAAAATCCTGGATGCCGTACTTGCCCTTTACTGGACGATTGTCGTGAAGGGCAAAAGCGTTTAAAGAAAGGCCTGGTGAAGGATGCGTGAATAGTGAAGCCATAGCAAAAGAAAAGGTTGATGCATGGTTTGCCCAATGGACTTCTCTACAAGCCGCTATCCATAAAGCACATGATGCAAGAAATGGACTGGCAAAAGGGCTAATGGAAGATGCCATCGAGCTATTTGAACAACTTGTGCAAGCTGCAGGCGATGAAGTGCTACCGATTAATGGTGTTGAGCGACTAGCCTTTATTAAAGCTAAGCCAGGTCAATATGCATGCTATCGTCAACTAGATGAGCTATTTAAAGAAACGAAAAAGCGCGCAGCACGACTGCGAATTCAAGCTAATGGATAGAACAGGTAAAGTGAAGGATAGGACGCGAAAAGTGACGGATAGACCGTGTAGAGTGGCGGATAGATCGTCAAAACTGACGGATAGCCTCAGAGCCTTCATCAATAAAAAAACCGAGAAGCAGTTCATTCACTGCTTCTCGGTTTTTTTCTTTATTCTGAGCTTTGGTCTTCTTCATTTGGGTTGGTAGGCTCGGTAGGAGGTGTTGGCTGCTGATTTCCATCATTATTGCCATTGTTTCCACCGTTGCCGTTATTTCCATGCCCATTGCCATTCCCGTTATTATTGTTGTTATTGCCGTTGTCGCCATTGCCATTATTGTTATTACCTTGATCATTGTCCTCTTGATCAGGATCAATCGGTAAATGAATATCTGGTTCATCTGGATCTTCCGTTTCCAAATCTTCCTCAGGGGTACTTGTGATCTGGAAGGTAGTTGTCCCAGGCTCACTGCGTGTGCCGTCTACAATGGCTACGACAGAGATTGTATAGTTACCATCTTCAAGCGTGTTAGCAACAGTTAAGCCTTTCGTGTCTGCTGTGCCAAGGATAACCGTTTCTCCACCTTCACGTGTGGCAGAAACTTCAAATGAAGTTGGTAATGGTTCATCGGTTTCTGGATTTAGGATGGCATCATGTTCCCAAGAAATATTGATCGACTGTGCTCCTAAATCTAAGCTTGCTGAAACATTATAAGGTGTAGATAGCTCTGGCGCCTCATAGACCTCAGAAACCTCTGTTGGTTCAGTTCCGCGAACGAATAACTCTGTTTGACGTAGTTCGCTAGGTGTATAGTCACTTGCCAATCTTAAAGGATTAGAGCCTACTTCCACCGTTGCTTCTACAACAGTACTTGGCTTTTTGAAGCTAGCTGTCTCAACATTTGCTGAAATCTCTTGCATAATTGTCTTAAATAGGTTTTGTGGTAATCGACGTTCTTCCCACGTTGTAATTGGATCAAAGTGTTTTTCATAGCCACTCCATATAGCGATGGAATAGTTAGTTGTGTAACCAGCAAACCATGAATCTGGCACACTTGTATTCGGTAAATTATATTTGTTAAAGTCTTCTGCTGAATAGTTAGTTGTACCTGTTTTACCTGCGATATCTAAGCCAGGCACATTGGCTGCAGTTCCTGAGGCATCAGGCTTATTGCCGACTACATCACGTAGCATGTCTGTTACCATGTAAGCCGTATAATCATTCATAGCCACTTTAGACTCAGGTGTATAGTTTTTAGACGTTTTACCATCACGATAAACAATTTTTGTAATCGAATGCGGATCTGTATAGACCCCGTTATTACCGAAAGCAGCATAGGAAGCTGCCATTTGAATAGGGGAGATAGTAATAGCACCACCACCAATTGCATCGGACTCATAGAGGTTTTCTGTTTCTATCCCTAAACGTCCAACAAATTCCTTGGCTTTTTCAGTGCCAACCTCCTGTAATGCTTTAACAGCTGGAACGTTTCTTGAAGCATATAATGCTTTACGTGCAGTCATGGCACCCATATATCTGCCATCCCAGTTTGTGATTGTTTGCTTTGTGTTTGTATAGTTCATTGGTTCGTCGACAAGTGTTTGACCTGTAGACCATTTTAAATATTCAATTGCTGGCCCATAGTCGACTAATGGTTTCATTGTGGAACCTGGTTGATTATTTGTTAAGTCCTCGGCATAATTCCAGCCACGTTCTGCACCATATTTACGACCGCCACCAACGGCTTGAATGGCACCAGTTTTTGTATCAACGACCGCCACACCTGACTGAATTTCTTCAGTTGGGAAATTACTATCATCATTCATGACATTTTCTACAACTTGTTGAGCATTTGGATCAAGTGTCGTATAGACTTTGATTCCTTCTGCCATTGCCGAACCGTCACCATTATTTTCTAATTCATTAATAACAATATCCAGGAAGGCATCATATTTGGAACCTGCAAATGATTGACGTGTTGCATCATCCGCTAAACCTGATTGAACTTCTGCTTTTTTTGCTTCTTCCATTTCGGCTTTAGAAATTTTTCCGTGTTGATACATTAATCCTAAAACGGTATTACGTCGTTTTTTTGCAAGCTCAGGGTTTTTTAATGGATTATACGCATTTGGTCGTTGCACTAACCCTGCTAATAATGCTTCTTCATCTAATGTTAAATCTTTTAATTCTTTACCATAGAAGTATTGTGCGGCTGTGCCGAAGCCATAGATACGACCTGACATAAGCATTTTGTTGAAGTACATTTCAAAAATTTCTTCTTTTGTATACTTACGCTCTAATTGGAAGGCAAGCCATGCTTCCTGTGCTTTACGCTTTAATTTCTTCTCGTTTTGTAAAAATGAGTTTTTAACTACTTGCTGTGTTAAAGTCGATGCACCTTGCGCACCAAAGCCATCACGGAAGTTTGCAAGGATTGCACCGCCTAGACGATAAAAATCCATCCCATGATGCTCAAAAAAGCGTACATCTTCTGTAGCCAGAATCGCATTGATCATATCTTCAGGTATATCTTCATATTTTATATATTTACGGTTTTCAGCACCGATTGTTGCAAATAATTCACCGTTTTTATCGTAGAACTCTGGAAGAAACAGGATCTTTCAGTAATTCTTCATCGAGCTCTGGAGCCGTGCTTGCATAGAAGGCAAATAATGCAGCTCCTCCAATTAAGCCTGCTACACCGATTGCTAAGACTGTTAAAAAAATGCGTTTAAACCATGACTTAGCGGATGAGGCTGGTTTCGTTTTTTTATTTTTATTTTTTTCAGCGAGAGCTTTTTGATGCTCTCCACGTGTTCGACGACGTTCAGTCATTCTTATTTCTCCTCACTTTCAGACCCGTAGCATTTTGCATCAATCAATTGTTGGATAATGGGTAAATAATCGATACGCGGATAATAGCTCGTGGGAATTTCATATGCCTCTTCTTCGATAATCGAAAAGGGTATCGATTTACGATTGCCATTTTCCATTGCTTGCCAGGCCTTTTGTAAAACTTTGTATGGCACAATAAAATATCGTTCAAAAGCAGAAAAACGAACGATAATAAAAGCCACACCATTTTGTTCCGTCACTTGCTGCATATGTGTCATTTGATGCTCATGAATATTTTTTAAGGGGAAACTTGTTTTGGAAGCAGTTTCCTTTGCATCAAAATCTATATAATGCCCTTCCCAAACACCATTGTAGTCGGTTGTAGAGGGTGTTCGAAAATAAGCTTCACGAATGACAGCAGCACTTCGTGAAGGGTACTCTACTTTGACGATTTGCACAGGAACAGGTTTCTTATGAATGATAGCAAGTCGTCTTTTTATATAATAGTCGTTTGCTTCATTAATTTCATCTTCTAGCGTCTTCCCACGATTACTAAAAGATAAATCTTTGTTTTTGCTCTTTTTTTCTGTTTTCTGTACAGAAGCATTTGGGGTATACAATTTCCCGTTTGGATAACGAATTGTCATTAAGCTCACCCTTTACCTTACTGCTTTTCTATCCACTAGTTTACCATGTTTTAATAGCTGTTCTCTACCTCAATCATTCATGAAATTGTTACTAGAATAGTAGAAAACAAATGGTAAGTAGGAATAATTTGCGTCGAAAAATCGCCAGCTTTATTCTTACTAGAATCGCCAAAATAACTGATAAATTTAAGTAGGTCATTGGGATGAAAATATACTCACACAGTGACCTTTCATTCATGACGATTTTTTTTGTCAGAGGTTCACTATTAAAATTTTATCGAAAATCTTCTTCTTTCAGCTAACTTACGCTTATTTTGTCACGCATGAAGGTAATTCTATACATACGAGGAATACTAAAGTTAAAGCAAAGGAGGCGTTATTTTGAACAAGTTAGAACAATTAGTTGCGCAGTTAGATCTGGTCAATCAATTACTTTTCACGAGAGTGTCGCTGGAAAACAATGCTCATAGTTTGCATTTTTTTATGCAACTTAAAGCAGTTAGCCAGAAAGTAAGCTTAGCAGAAAAGAACTGGCAAGTAAAGAATGCTTGTTCGCCTATTAGTAGTGAAAAATCATAGACTTTGGTACACTTATCTCATAAGCAATTGAACTAACGCAATAGCATGAAGATTGAGACATTATTTTCCATAAAGGTGTGGTAAATAGGTGTCATAAACAGTGATATTTCCATTGCTGACGTGCAAAACAAAACATACTCACCATGTATATGCCGTCACTATGAAATATATTTGCTATGTGTAATTGTTGAGAGATGAGGTGCAAAATTGTTAGTTATCCAGCAAACATCCAAATTAATAGATGAATGTGATCAGTGTGTTTCACGTTTTTGGCAAATGCGTGAGGAAGATCGGACACCTGATTTTTTTCAAGAGGTAAAGCCACATGCAGATGAAATCCATCAACTTTTGAAGGAATGGCAGCAAGAAGCCAATAAATGGATTCAAAAAAATCGACCAAAATACATGCATACGCAACAAATTGCTTCAGTCGTTGAATCGATGGAGCAATTTGTTGTGCAATCTTTTTATAAAGAAACAAGTAAAAAACGTTTTTTAGATGCCATTCATTCTACTTCCTATACTTTGAAAATATTTGAACGATTAGTTAAGGAGGGAGAGAAGGATGCTATCGAAGAAACGAACGATTAGTGAGCTTTTACATGAGTGGAGATATGATGAAGAACTTAAAGAGCGTATCCTGCATTGGCAAACATTAGAAGGGCGTCCAGCTAACTATGCACCATTTCCTAGGAATTTACACCCCTCTTTAGTGAAAGCCCTACAGGCAAGGGGTATTGAGCAGCTTTATACCCATCAGCGAGAGGCATTTGATTTGGCACAGAGTGGTACGTCTTTTACTGCGGTTACACCAACTGCTTCAGGTAAATCCTATTGCTATCATCTGCCAGTGCTACAAAAAATAATGGAGGATAAAAATGCACGTGCCATTTATTTATTTCCAACAAAGGCACTGGCACAGGACCAGAAAAATGATTTGAATGAACTTATTGAGCAAAGCGGTGAGGAGATTTTAAGCTATACCTATGATGGAGATACGGCTCCAGGCATTCGCCAAAAGGTTCGTAAGGCAGGGCATATCGTGATGACGAATCCTGATATGCTTCATTCGGGGATTTTGCCGCATCATACAAAATGGGTTTCACTTTTTGAAAATCTACAATATATTGTGATTGATGAATTGCATACATACAAAGGTGTGTTTGGTTCCCATGTGGCGCATGTTATTCGGAGATTAAAAAGAATTTGTGAGTTTTATGGGAGTAAACCTGTGTTTATTTGTACATCCGCTACCATTAAAAATCCTAAAGAGCTTGCTGAGCTGCTAACGAATGAATCACACATGCTCATTGCTGATTCGGGTGCTCCAGTTGGTAAGAAAACCTTTCTTTTTTACAATCCGCCGATTATTCATAAAACATTTGGCGTGCGTAGAAGTGCTGTATTAGAGGTAAGTGATTTAGCTAAGAGGTTGTACACGGCTGGCATTCAATCCATTATTTTTGCCAAAAGCCGGGTACGCGTAGAAATGATTGTAACCTATTTAAAGGAACTTACACGTAATAATAAGCTGCTCGATGAATCTGTACGTGGCTATCGAGGTGGGTATCTGCCATCTGAGCGACGTGTCATCGAAAAAGGCTTGCGTGATGGGACAATCCAAACAGTAGTTAGCACCAATGCATTAGAATTAGGTGTCGATATCGGTCAATTACAAGCATGTATTATGACAGGTTACCCAGGAAATATTGCGAGTGCTTGGCAGCAAGCAGGACGTGCAGGGAGACGTCAGGATGAGGCATTGATTATTTATGTTGCGCAATCTTCCGCGTTGGACCAGTATGTGGTCAATCATCCACTATTTTTACTAGGCAGTACACCAGAGGAAGCACGTATTTATCCAGAAAATATGCTGATTTTAATGGATCATTTGAAATGTGCTGCCTTCGAGCTACCTTTCTCAACAGGCGATATGTATGGAGAATATGACATACAGGAATTGTTGGAGTATTTAGCAGAGGAAGGGGTAGTTTTTAAGACGAGTGATAAATGGCATTGGATGAGTGATCGTTTCCCGGCGCATGATATTAGCCTACGTTCAGCGTCACAAGAAAATGTAGTCATTATTGATCTTACCATTCCTGCACAGACAAAGGTTATTGGTGAAATGGATCGACATAGTGCCATGACACTCTTGCATGAAGAAGCCATTTACTTGCACCAAGGTATTCAGTTCCAAGTAGAGAAGCTTGACTGGGAAGAAAAGAAAGCCTATGTACGTGAAGTAGATGTTGATTACTATACAGATGCCAATCTAGCAGTTGAAATGAAAGTTTTAGAGGAAGATCGTAGCCGTTCATATGCAGGTGGTACAATTTGCTTTGGCGATGTTGGCTTAGTTGCACAAGCAACGATTTTCAAGAAAATACGCTTCGGCACACATGACAATATTGGCTCAGGACCTATACATTTGCCACCAGATGAAATGCATACAAGTGCTTCGTGGTTATCGTTCAATAACACACCTCAGTGGTCAGAGGCAGAGCTTACGGATGCAATGACTGGAGTTGCTTACGCAATGAATGCGTTTATTCCAATATTCATTCAGTGTGATAGCAGTGACGTAGCAGTAGTTCCGCAAGTAAAAGCATCCCATAATGAGCTGCCTACGTTTTTTGTCTATGATAAGTATCCTGGTGGTATCGGGCTAAGTGAAAAAGTCTATGATTTATGGGAGGATCTATTGACTAAAACTTTTCAACATGTGGCGAATTGTCCTTGTGAGTCAGGGTGTCCATCCTGTATAGGGGCTCAAGATAGTTTACATGAAGGGAAGAAGAGGGTAATAGAACTTCTTCGAATATTAAATGATTAAACCAAATTAAATTAAAATGAAATTAAAAGAAGGCTTAAGGGATGACCGTGTTAGTTCCTTAAGCCTTCTCCATTTATTAATTTATAAATCTTTTTGAGGTTAATACCAGTTAGTCCTAAAGCATGAGGATGTTTTTGATCTCATACCGGGCCAGAAATTTGACATTCGAAAATCATTGAGTGGAGATTATGGCAAACAGTACTGTTGTGCACATAATTTAAGGAATCGATGTCTACTAACCTTGTAACCTATATTTACTTCAAGCTTACATAAGCCAATTTAAGAATAGTTGCGTCCCATTTCCAAATCTTATTAGCATGTTAGAAAAATTACGAAGTAACAATCTTGTTCTAGGAATGATTACAAATTGAAAAGGGGTTTAAGGTAATAATATAAGGACTTTAGGTATTTTGAACCAATTTTATTATCTGAATGAAAAGGAATTAAAAAATCTGACACTCAAATATTTAAGAAAGCCTTGGAGCTTCTGAATGTTTCTCCTAATGTATATTTGTTGGAGACCGCACCAAAAATAATGTGATTGCTGCTCAAAATATAGGGATGAAAGGGAATTTGGGGTAACATCAGAAAATGCGAATTTCCAACGATAAGCATTTTTTATGACAATTACCTCGATTTTAACAAATGTCAAAAAGGCTTGTAATTATTTTATATCATACAAGTATTTTTTTCTAATCACAATTTCGGCTATTGCTAAACTGAAAATCCAGCAAAGCCATACTGCAATCGTATATGAAAGATCATAGGAAAGATCTAATCCATTATGTGTAATTGCGACCATGATATAAATAATCATATTGGCAAAGGATAGAAAGAAACTTCGGATGATCCATTGACTATGCCGTAAGACATCTTTTCTTTTTATATATATATAGCCTAATATTGTTGTTATAAGCCAAAGTGTATTTAAGATAAGAAACCCTATTGTACTTGGCCAGCCACCTGTCGCAAAGAACGAAACGTATAAACCGGCTATAAAGTTTAACACAATAGATAAAACATAGACTCGACCATTCCATCGGTGAAATGTTAAAGATTTTAAACGTAATCTCTTAATTATTCCGAGAGGTCCTGTAAGAAGTGCAATTATCGCAAGTATAATATGAACTCGTATCATCAATACCCATAGCATTTGATTAGAAAGAAGTTCATCTTTTTTTGATAGGAATCCCTGAAAACTTGGATCAACTACAAAATTCTTTGTTAGTGTATGCATTACCCACATTCCTGAAATAATTAATAAAATCGTAATTAGGAATTTGCGTTGCTTCATTTACCTATCCTCCTCAGTTTTATAAAAGTATAGAAGGATTAGTCATTATAAATGAGTGCAAAGAGTATGCAAGCGAATAATGTCCAACTATACAACTTAAAACTTTAAAATTCTTCTTCAAAAAATCCTCAGTTTTTTTCTGAATCATTTATTATCTAAGTTTTTTAAAATCATGCGCATAATTCGAATTGTTACCATTACCATACATATCTCCAGCTCCACCCATAATTAAAATAGTACCTTCAGCGTTCGGATCGGTTATTCCTATGGCATCAATTTCTATGTCATTAACGCCACTTTTGACTAGTCTTTTCCCTGCAACTGTTATAAACTCTACTATTACATTTTTAGGTAAAAAATTGCTGCAGGTGCAAAAAACTCAAAAGTAATTGCAGCAATTTAATCGATCCCACCAAATAAAACAATTTGAAATTTCATACACTTACTGTTTTTTTATATCAGACTGAACCATTATATAGTATATGCTTGGTTGTAATTAATGAAATTGTGAATTATTAATGAAAAAACCCTAAGTTGGGGTCATTTAAGAAGAGTAGTTCTCCTTTAATAAGTGATCTTCAACAATTGGTGCGATTCTTGAAGAAGGTTAGCTTTACCTATAGAACTAACAGGGGCTTTCGTGGAATAAGAAGATTTATAATAATCAATCTTTCTTATGAAAAGAGTTCTTAAAAATAAAGAAAGCTATCGTTTTATTAACATATTTATTCAAAACGATAGCTTTTAAAATAGAAATAGTAATCTCTACATCTTTTATATTGGGATTCATAAGTTCACCTTACTATTACTTGTTTCTAGACAATTAAAGTATACAAAAATCGGTGAATTTTTTTGTGCATGCAATTTTGTGAAAATCCCAATAATTATTTTAATTTATAACTAGAATAGGAAAAAATTATCAAATTAAAAAGAAACTTATCTATAAATAAAGAGTGTTAGAGTTCAACTATTGCTTATTTAAATTTATGATTAAGATGTTCAGACACGACCTTTCTTTGCTAAATTCTAATGAATTAATTGAGGTCTTTCCATACATTAATAGCTAAATATATAATTATTTGGAGAAAAGAGTATGTACTTCTTCTAAGTGTGCGATATACTAAAATGTAAGGAATTCCTAATTTTGAATGAGATTTTAGTTGTAGAAACTTTAATATATGTGGAAAAACTTATAAAAGAGAGGACTATAAAATGAAAAAGAAAACAGTTTTATTGACAGGAGCTAGTGAAGGGATAGGCTTGGAACTAGCAAAAATATTTGCTGCAAAAGGTGATAGACTAATTTTGATTGCCCGTAACCATATGAAATTAAATGAAGTGTTTCGAAATCTCAATCAACTTACTGAAGTAATTATAATTGAGAAAGATTTATCAGAAATTGGAGCGGCAAAGGAAATTTATGATGAAATAAAGTCTAAAGGAGAACAAATTGATATACTTGTTAATAATGCAGGGATGGGGTTACAAGGGTATTTTCACCAAATGTCAGAGCAAGAACAGCTACGTATGATTCAATTGAATATTATGACTTTAACTGAACTTACTCATTTATGCATTCAGGATATGCTTAATAGTGGTTACGGTCGTGTAATGAATATAGCTTCTATTTCATCTTTTGTTGCAACACCTAGTATGGCTGTCTATGGAGCAACTAAAGCTTATGTATTGTCTTTTTCAGAAGCATTAAATATAGAACTTCAGAACAAAGGAGATTTTTTAGTAACAACTATTTGCCCTGGACCAACTAAAACAAACTTTTCAAAAAATAATAATATGAATAAATTGGATCAAATAGCAAATATTGTTGGTACCCAACCAGACAAGGTAGCAAAAATAGCTTATAAAACATTAATAAAGAAAAAAATAATTAATATACCCGGTAAACGTTACAAAGCTACTATATTAAGTACAAAGTTATTACCAAGATATATGGTACAATTTTTTATTGGCAAATTGATGCTAAGAAAATGAGATAGTATAAGGTTTGATAGGTAATTGAAAATCGGAATTATCATAATAATTTTAAATAAAGTTAGTTATATAAATAACTAACTTTATCTGAATCGGAGATGTTTTAATGGCGAAACCAATGGGAAAATCAAAGCAGGAATTAGTACAGGCGGCAATGCAATGTTTAGTAGACAACGGGATAGGAAATTTTACATTGAAATTGGTCGCATCATATGCTGATGTAACACAAGGTACTATTTATTACCATTTCAAGACAAAAGAACAAATTCTTTTAGAAATAATTAAATTTATATGTGAGGATTCTTGGGGAAAACTACTTGCAAATGATCAATTCACAATAAGCGCTGCTCTTGAATCTGTAAAAAGTCGTTATGAAAACGATGTATTCTATCATAAATTATTAATTGCATTGGTAGCACTAGGATTTAATAATCGCTTAATAAAAGAACAACTTGGACAAGTTTTAACGAATGAAAATGATAGTTTACTTATTGGTTTAAAAAGAATATGGAAATCATCTCCAATTAAAGGCGTGTCTTTAACAACATGGAGCATTTTTTTTAATGCATTGATTGATGGTATAGCAATACAGCTTGTTACATGTGAAAATTTCCCATTAGATACTTTCTATGAAGAACTAGAAAAAATACTTAATACTATCCATCAATTAGATAATTAATTAGTAATGGAGGATTCACATGAGATATTTTCTATCATGGAGATTTTTAAATTGAGTGAAAACTTAGTTTTTAGATTTGCTGGATAGTAATTCTGTCAATGATCAATGTTGATTAAGTTGTAAAATCAATGGAAAAATATCACGTCTGTAGATGATCTAGTTTCTACTTTAAAAGAGAGTTCCTCTTTTAAAGTAGAAATCACCATAACAAACTTTTTACGAAGGAGGAATCTCTATTGGCTAAGAAAAGCATGATTTTCAACCTACTTCAAAACTTTCTTTTGGAGGAAGAAGTTCAAACAATTTTAGCGGAATTTGATTTTACAGGTACTACAAATAAATGTAAGGTTTCGACACTCAATTGGCGCTGTATCATTCTTCCTCGAATCAATAGATTTAAAACAGGATGGTACTATATGCAGTAGTTAGAATATCTATGTTTTATCATCGTAGCCAATCGTACTTATTTTTCCATCTATAAATCGATCGCTACATCCAATCGAAACAAGATTTTGCCATTGAGTAAAAGGACAATGTCCATTTAAACCGTAGAAAAGACTTTTCCTAAAAAATAATTTTAAGTGGAAAATAGATTATATTTATTTACATTAATTACATTAAATGTTATATTGATGTTAGAGATAGTTAGTTGACTAACTAGAAAGGGGGATAAAAAAAATAATCAGACCTCACATCACCACACCACACCACATCACACCTCATCTAAGAAAGAACTAAAGAAACATACGCTAAAAGTAATCGATTGAACACTTTTCCATGGTTTCAATTAAAAACATGTATAAACATATTGACACGCTTTTGAAAACACTGAAAAGATGGATAAAACTGCTTGTAGATAATGTGAGAATTTAGGCATAGTTTTTAAATTCAAACGAGGGGTCATGAATCACTCTTTGGTCTCTGCGAAAACGGCTGAAAATACTTTGAATCATGATTAAGATCAATAATCACAGAAAATACGTATACGAAACATTCTTCTATAATCAAAAAAATTGTACCTTTTTCGTAATCCAGTACGCCAAGTAAACAAAAACTTTTACTATTTTTATGATTTTGTATTCTTTAAAAATAAACCAGAGTTCAAAACCGCCATATCGAATAGTCCATCTTCAAAATTGTGCTTCAGTTAGGTTCAACTGTTTTACTTTAAGGATAGATGGCGATAGGGTTTTTTTCGTATAGCCATCAGAAATGAAGAGAAACAACATAGTAGTTTTTAATAAACGAAGTGTTTTTCATTTTGAGCACTAGTTGACTTCGTGCATTTCTTTTGCACATTCGATTGTCTGAATAATCACTTTTCATTTGCGTGAATTTCATGAAGGTTTTAGTCTACATTTAATTTAAGAATTAGGGGGATGTATTTAAATCTATGTTTAAATTTTTTAAAGAAGTAATTCATTTAATGAGACAAACTGATGATTCGTGGTTATTGTATACAACCTCTAATGAAGATTCTCAATCAGAGTTAAATGCTTTGAATATAACAGAGACTGATTCTGTTGTATCAATTACTGGAAGTGCATGTAGAAGTTTAGCTTTATTAACAAAAGGTCCTAAAAGATTATATTCTATAGATGCGGATGAAAAACAAAATTATTTAATGGAATTAAAATTAAGTGCCTTTCAACATTTAACTTATGAAGAACTTTTAGCTTTCCTAGGTATATATCATACCAAAGAAAGATTAAATTATTATCAAAAAATTAAAGTTGATTTGTCATCTAATGCGTTGGAATTTTGGAATAAGCATAAAAAAGAGATTGAAAAAGGCATTTTATTTACTGGCAGGCAGGAACTTTTTTATCGTCATATAGTTGGTCCGGGGATAAAACTATTTCACAGAGCGGGAATAAAGGAAATTCTTAATTGTAGAACGATTGAAGAACAAAGAATTGCTTATGAAAAATTAAATAATGGTCGTTGGGAGAAGAATCTAAAATTACTATGCAAGAAGGGGTTTTACAAGCACATTTTAAAAGATCCTAGCTACTTCGTTTATAGCGAGGTGAATTCTTTAGGTGAATTTTTGCATTCCCGACTAGAATACACGCTTAAAAATCATCCGGTTAAAGATAATCATTTGCTTACATTTTTATTAACAGGAAATTACATATATGAACGTTCATTACCGGTTTATTTATTAAAAGAAAATTACGAGAAAATTCGTAAATACGCAAATCGAGTAGAAATTGTAACCAGTCCAATTGATTGTTATTTGAAATCAATGCCAGATAATTTCTTTAATAAGTATTCTCTTTCTGATATTTCAGGCTGGGTTTCTGATAAGCTTTTTGACAAAATTCTTAACGAAATAATTCGTACAGGTGAGAATGAAAGTATCTTTTGTTATCGGAATTTTTTAGCAACGAGAAAAATTCCGGAAAAATATTTTGAACAGATTGAGAGAAAAGAGAATATTATAAACCAGTTAAATAATGATGATCGGTCTTTTGCTTTTACATTTGAAGTTGGAAAACTAAAAAAAGGAAGTGAAAAATGATGTCTGTGTATAAAGTGATTTTATGTGATCCTGAAATTAATTTAGAAGCTTATATTGTTATAGATACTATTGTAAATGGAATGAGTGCAGGTGGTCTTAGGATGACGAGCAACGTTACGTTAGAAGAGGTAGAACAATTGGCTCAAGTGATGACGAAAAAATACATTATCTCTGGAGCACGCATGGGTGGAGCCAAATCAGGAATTGTATATGATCCAGAAAAGCACGACCGAGAGAAGTTATTAAAGAGATTTGCAGAATTAGCGAAGCCATTTTTAACAGAGAATTATTTAATAGGCGAAGACTTAGGAATAACAATAGAAGATATAGAAAATATTTATAAATCAATTTACTTTGACCCAGTCTCAGCAATGAAAAGTAAGCTTGAATTACAAGGAATAAAAGTGGAAGTTCCTCAAGATACAACATTAAATGTACTATTTAATAAGGAAAATTCAATAAAGTTGGTAGGCTCCACTATCATTAATTCGACACTGATGGTTTTAAAAAAGTTAGAGAAGTCTATAGAGGATACCAAGGTAGGAATTCAAGGATTTGGAACAATCGGTCAGGTAAGCGCAGAAGCTATCTATAATCTGGGTGGAAAAATTATATCAATTGAAGATAAAAAAGGATGTATTTACTGTGACAGAGGTTTGGATATTCCTTATTTAATATCAAAAACAGATAAATTTGGAATAATTAATCGTGAAAAAATATTTGATCATTATATATTAAAACCAAATGGAGCATGGTTAGAGGATGCAGATTTGTTAATACCTGCTGCTATTAAACATTCTATAAATGAAACAAATGTAGATAGAGTGAAAGCTTCTGTAATTGTTGAAGCAGCAAACATACCAATTGAAAAAGGTATAGAAAACCTCCTTATAAACGAAGGAACTATTATTGTTCCAGATTTCATTTGTAATAGTGGAGCAGCTGCTTTTTTTGGAATGTTGGCTTCTGGACAAGCAAATTTCGAAGACATATTTGATAAAGTGGAAAAAAATATTAAGTTATCATTGGAAAATATAATGGAAAATACACATAAATATAACGGTAATATAAGGGATGCTGCTAATCATTATATTTTGGAAATGCAAAATAGTCTAGCATCTAGCAAGAAAATAAAAATATGAAAAAAAGATTTTTTCGTATTCCTTTGAATTACAAAGAATCAAGGAAATCGAAAAATACTATATGTATTTCGAAGTGAATAAATTTCTTCACTATTTAAAGGAAAGATTCAACCCGTTGAAATATCAGTTTTTATAGGGAGGTATTAAAATGCCATTTTTCTTTTTATGGGGATTCCTTGTGTGGTTAGGTGCAAGCCTTATTTTTAGGTTTTTAGGTCAAGTTTTTTTTATTCCTGATAACACGTTATTAATTGTATTGTCTTATATTTTTGTCGTTCCGTTGATTCTAGTTCTTACATTTCCAATTTATAAGTTGAAAAAAATTCAAGAGAATGAGGATAGAATAAAAGCCGCTGTGTTTATAGCTCTTCCTGGAATGCTAATAGACTCCGTTGTATTAATCTATTTTGATCAAGTTTTTGTAAATTTGTCTGTCGAAACAGATAGATTTTTCGCATCATGGTTAATGTGGGCATATTCATTAATTCTCTTTACTGGATTCTATAATAACAAAAAATAGGAGGGTTTGCCTTGTATAATAATATATTTATTACTGGGGGAAGTGGGGTACTTGGAACCTCTGTCATTGAGAAACTACATGATTTTAAATTACACTGTTTAGTTCACAATACTCCTTTAAAAAAAAATAATGTTAATACGATTATAGGTGATATACGTTTACCACAATTAGGGTTAAATAACGAAGATTATTTAGAATTGTGTGAAAATATAGATTTGATTGTTCATATGGCTGCACTTACAAATTTTAATATGTCGTATGAAAAAGTTTGTACTACAAATGTAACTGGGACTTTAAATATTTTGCAACTAGCAAAGGATGCAAAAGTACCTTTGTATCATGTTAGCACTGCATATGTTCACAATTTCAATCAAGAGGATTCTTATATTACAAAGGGCAACGGTTATGAGGATTCAAAAATAGAAGCTGAAAGATACTTATGTGACAGTGGTATCCCTCTTACAGTAATCCGACCTTCAATTATTTTAGGTGATTCTAAAACTGGAGAAATTGCTAATCAACAAGGATTTCACTTTATTGCCAAATTATTATTACAAAATCGAATCCCTATTATACCTGGTGATGCTGATTCAAAAATAGACATAGTATCTCAAGACTATGTTGCAGATGTTATTTCTCATTTAATAAGAAGTAACAATAGAGAAGGAGAATTTTTGTGACACTGGGAAATAATGCACCGAAATTGGAGGAAGTAGTCAGTAATATTATACATTCAGGTATAGAAATTACAGGCCAGGCGCTTACAATGCCGAAAATAGTTTCTGGTGAGATATTTGACCGATTAATTAAACCAGTATTTTTACCAAAACTACCCTTTCAATATCGAAGAGAAATAAAAGTGGCATTGTATATGTTTAAGTACATAAATATTAGTGGCTCTTTACCTAGTTCAATGGAATTTCTGAGAGATACCATTGGGATGGAAGAACATCCCGATGTAAGTGGTGTTATATATAGTAATGTAAAGAATATTTTAGAAAATGAATTATTAAAAGCATCTGTATAGGAATATACCTGTTCAATGGATTTAGAGAATACTTTTGTCATATGCATTGTTATCGAAAAAAGTAAGGCAAGAATGATAATTAAGGGCGCGCGATTTAAAAACTAATCTTTTTTAAGCAATTAAATGTAAGTTTTAAAGTATTTTATTTACTAATTCTGGCTGTACGTATAATATGCGAAAAAAGCAAAATTCTCGTCGGTATTGAACTAATCGAATATAACTGTATGAATATTGAGGGAGCTTTAGAGGCTTTGAAAAAGACTAAATGGCACTTGAAAAGACCATATTACATGGAATGTTAAGAGAATATAGCTAAAAATTTCATACATTATATAAGAAAAGTATTCAGTTTATATCTGGTTCAAGCGGTGAATGACTTTTATCGTTTCGCTGAAGTGGCCTAATTAGAACCTTTCATTGCCTAATGATACTAAAATAACATTTCTTAAGGGAGAATCTTATGTGTGAAATTGAGAGAGAAGTTGTAATAAATATGTATCGAGATCATGTGAATAGTGGTTTTGCAAAACTGTCTGAACTAATGCAAGTACCCTTACAAGTTAAGTCCAATGGACCTTATGTGTATGACGAGACTGGAGAGAGATATTTAGATTGTGGAGGATACGGTGTCTTTTTATTAGGTCATTCTCATCATCGTATTATTGAAAGAATAAAGCAACAAATAGATAAGGATGCACTATCAAATAAGCTATTAATAAATCCGGAAATTGGTAAAGCTGCTAAAGCATTAGTAGAAATTACCCCCGAGAGTTTGGATTACGTGCTGTTTTTAAATTCAGGAACAGAAGCAGTTGAAGCGGGTTTGAAAATAGCAAGACTTAATAATCGAAGTACAATAATCTCCACAAAACAAGGCTTTCATGGGAAAACACTTGGAGCACTTAGTGCGACCGGTAGAAAGGAGTTTCAAGAACCTTTTAAACCACTCTTACCTAATGTTTTTCATGTTACATATGGATCGTTGGAAGATCTTGAAGCAACATTAAAAAATCATCAGGCAAATGCAGTTGTCATATTGGAACCTATTCAAGCTGAAGGTGGAGTAAACATACCGCCACAAGGTTACTTACTAGGTGTTAGAGAGTTATGTGATAAATATGAAGCATTATTAATAATTGACGAAATACAAACGGGTCTGGGTAGATTAGGTGATTGGTGGGGGATAAACCAAGAGGGGGTTATCCCTGATATGCTGCTAACAGGAAAAATATTAAGTGGAGGAATTATGCCTGTTTCTGCCGTTCTGGCAAATAAGAAAACATTTGAGCAATTGAATAAAAATCCTTTGCTTCATACCTCTACATATTCGGGAAATGCTTTGGCGATGGTAGCTGTACAAGAAACAATTAGTGTGATTCAAGAAGAGGGTCTTATTTTAAAAGCAAAAATAATAGGAGAAAGATTTCAAAAAAATTTTGAAGAAGTTCTAGAAGAAAATAAAGCCGTCCTTACCGATATACGAGGAAGAGGATTACTATGGGGATTCGAATTTAAAGATAGTGGGCTATCTGGGAGATTTATGATGGGGCTTTTGAAGAAAAAAATCATAGTATCAAATTCCTTAAATTCTAATAAAGTAGTTCGTATTACGCCACCTGCTATTTTAGATGATGAACAAATAGTATATATAGAAAATTCTATCAAAGAAGTAGTGAACCAAATTGCGAATACCAGAGTAAAAATATAATTATACGAAGGAGTTATATGATGGGGAAAATTATAATTACATCTTGTATACCAGCGACAAAAGCACTAGAAACCTATCTTAAAATTTCAGATTTTAGTGAGTATTCAAATTTTATAGATGTGATACGAGATATATCAGTAGAAGTAATAAATGATAATTCAAGTATATCGAAGTGGGAAGTAGATTTTGAAAATGGAGTTCTGTGCTGGAAAGAAAAAGATTCTTTTGATAGGGCTGCGTTAAGAATTAATTTTGAAAAATTCGAAGGTGATATTGATAAATTTATTGGGACTTGGATTGTGTCACAGGAAGAGGAGGATTCAGTAATAACATTTGAAGCAGAATATGATTTGGGCATGTCTTTATTAGAAGATATACTGGATCCAATTGCAGGTGATATTCTTGCACATACAATACAAGAAATATTAAAAGGGCTCTTTGATAATATTCATTTTAGGAGTATTAATATACAGACATTAGCCTTGAAGGAGGAGATTTGATGACACAATTTCTAGCAAAAGAACGTGCGGTATTAGAAAAATATTTCCCGGGTTTTGATGATTACTTAAAATCTTTCACTTTTGAAAAACGTGAAGAAGAAACGGAAATACTCATAAACAAGTTTAGAAACATAAATGGCACTTCTTTGTTGATTCCCAAAAAATATGGTGGTCTTGGAGCCAATATTATTGAAAGTCTATCCATTCAAAGAGCAATAGCAACAAGATCTCCATCGCTAGCAATTGCATATACGATGCACCATTTTTCAGTTGCATCTTTAGTAGAAATTGTTCAATCAAATGGGGACTTAGATAGTGTATTAAAATTAATAGTTGAAGAAAAATTATTATTATCTTCTTGTTTTGCGGAAGGAAACGCAAATAATACTTTTTCTCCTTCAGTAAGTGCTGAAGACATAGGAGAGTATTATATTGTTAACGGTACCAAAAAACCGTGTACTTTATCGAAATCAATGGATATTTTAACAGGTAGTGTAAAGTTACCTGATGGAAGACTTGGTGTTTTCACAATCCCTAAAGATAGTCAGGGTATCGAAGTGAGAGACTTTTGGAAACATTGGATATTAAAGGGTAGTGAGACTGAAGAAATTGTATTAACAGATGTAAAAGTACCAAAAGAGTCAATGTTTGTTGCAGGTAATGAAGAAGAATTGCATCCTTCAATTGTAAGAGGATTAATATGGTTTGAATTAATAGTTTCTACATCTTATATTGGTGTTTGTTCCTCATTAATTGAGAAAGTAATTTCAAAAGGCAGTTTGCCTCCCTATGAAATGAGGAACATGGTATCATTGATAGAGGCAGCGATGAATGCAATTGAAGGTTTGGCACACAAGTTTAGCATGAATTATACTGAAAATGTGTTGTCAGAAGTAATTTTTGTACGTAAAAGTATTGAAGATATTATTAAGGGTGTTGCTTCTGATGCAACAAGACTTTTAGGTGGAATGCAATTTATAACGAATAAAGAGATTTCTTATCAATTATTAGTCTGTCAGTTACTTCATTTTCATCCACCAGCAAAACAAGAGTCTTTTCAAATAATGGATAATTTTTTTGCATATCCACCAGAAAGTGTTTTAAGCTAAATCGAGTATTTTTAAGAGTTTTCCCAATAAACATTTCTGCGTGGAAGGTGTCTAATTGAACAGCGCTTTCAATTATTAGAAAAAATATAATATTGATATGCTCCCCTTAAGGTAGACAGATAAAATATAAAAATCTGATTTATCTTAAGGGGGAGTTTTCTATGTCATTAGTTTACTCTGAAAAGTAGCTTTGAAATAAAGATCTGATGTTTATAAAAAAGATACGATATTTAAAATAAAGTCACGATGATTGTAAAAAGTTACGATTCATTTTTCACAAAGAAACGTTTAATTATTAAGTTTTTCTGTGGGATTCTTCTTTTTCCATTAAATTAAATTTTTGTATTTTCGCACGGAAAAGTGGAACTAATATTTAACAATTTATGCTGTATTGTAATCTGCTTTTGATAAAGAATAACCATAAATACGCTATCCCTTTATCTTGTAGATCGGATGGTACAGTGGATACTGCTTCAGATTTACTTAGGATGTTAAATTAGATAAAGAGGGCTTAAGGAATAAGTAAGTTCGTTCCTCAAGCCCTTTTATGTTTTATAAATATTATTAGTTACGTAAACGAAGGTTACCTTCTAGATTTGTGGGGAGGAGGAAGTCGATTTGCTATTCGATCATATGACGCAGTTTCTTTTTCATTTTCTTGATATTAAGATTTTATCAAGCAAAGCCTTGAGAGCCATTGCTTACTGTTTACCACAAAGGGGGACTGCTAATTTAATGCTTGGAGATCACCAATACAGACTGCCCAAAAATGGTGTTTACCTCTGCTCTGCTGAAAGTGCTCGCATCTTAAAGGTGGATTTAGAGAAGCTAACTACAGTTTACCTTATTACCTTTAATGCCCTCTCTCAAAGTGCAAAGCGATGGGAGACGAATGATGGAGGAGAAGTGATAAATCTTGAACAAACAGAAGAAATCATCCGTCTTTGTAACAGTCTTATGTCGCTGGTAGAGAGTCCCCTTAAAGAGGACATTTTATAAATCCGCATTATGATTATATATTTTGCTTAGATAATGTGACGGATGAGCAGCTGACAGTATTACAAAAGCGAGGGCATGTTTATCGACTTGCGTGGAGTAGTTTATCATGGCGTGAAAAGTTGCTCGAGATTGCGAAAATCCTAGATACAGAGCTGGAAGCAAGGAAATGGTTGTTAGAATACCAGACTGTACAAGATGCCGTTGCTAGCTTAGCGTACACTTCCCCTGAGCACAGTATGTTTTTTTGTTAGTGAGGGGGAATGAAGGATCATCGAGATATTGCAACAAATACAGATGTACTTCGTTTACTAACCGAACATAGACCACAGGCCAATTTTGAGCCAGGTGAAAAATATCAATATAGTAATACAGGCTATGTTTGCCTAGCGATGGTCATTGAAGAAGTATCAGGTATGTCCTATACCATGTTCATGTTACACCATATATTTAAACCGTCAGCCATGCAACGAATAAGGGTCATGAATCGGAGATATCAGCCTGAAAAGGTTGAGGATTTTGCTTTTGGCTATATCCGTGATGTGAATCGTGCATTATTTACCTTTCCTGACGATCTTCCAGGTTATGAATTTGTGAACTATTTAGACGGAATCCAAGGGGATGGAATGGGTCATTCAACGATAATGGACTTATTTTCGATTGACAGAGCGCTTAAAAAATGGTCATTTGCTTTGTGCTTCATCACTAGAATTGGCTATGTCCGCAACTGTAACAAAGGATGGCCAAAAAAACACCATGTGGCTTTGGTTGGTTCATTGATCAATCACCAAAATAGGAAAAAAGGTATTTCATAGTGGTGGTTGGCCTGGTTATTCTACGATGTTATGCCGTTATGTAGAGACTGATTTTACCATTATTATCCTCAATAATGTAGAATGCTATACAGAAGATAACCTGCAGGAAAGCGCGTCAGATTGGTTACATCAAATTGAAGCCTATGTATTTAATTGAAAGTGATACAGTTAGAAACACAGTGGGATTTTTTCCATTGCGTTTTTTATCTTGATTTCGCGGATAGCATAGTTAGCTTCTGCTCCTAAGTCGTGAAAAGCTAGACATAATGACTTTGAATGGGGTAACAATCATGATACTCTTGCAAGAGAGATGTCTTATACAATAAGCAGAAAATGAGTGAAATTCATGTCTTACGAAAATAAAATATTACAAATGAAAAAAATGCTGGGAAAAAAAACGATGTCCGCTAAACAAAAAGTTGAAGAACCAGCGTTCCAAAAACCTGCTAGGCCAAGCTATACAGAGCAATGGAAACAGGCGGGATTAACGGTTGTTGAAAATGATTTCGGCATCGTATTTAAGCGTCAGGTAAGCTATCCGTTTAGCTATCAGCATGGACATTATCAACTGCAATCATTCTTTGAAGCCCTGAAAAAATGGCAAGATGCTGAGTTTGAGCATCCTTATGCGCTCGATATGGAAGAGTCCGTCTTATTTTTTGACACGGAAACAACAGGTTTAAAGGGTGTTGGTACCCATATTTTTTTGCTTGGATTTTTAGAGGTAGCTGAAGAATCCTTTATCCTCACACAATATATTATGGCAGATCCTGCACATGAAGCAGCCTTCTTATTTGAATCCAAGCTTTGGCAAAAGTCAGCTACTGTGATTACCTATAATGGGAAAAGCTTTGATTGGCCACAGCTTGAAACACGATGGACATTGCATCAAAAAACCTTACCAAAATTACGCTCTCAGCGACAGATCGATTTGTTGCATAGTTCGAAGCGTTTATGGAAAAATGATATGGAGCGCTTAAAATTAAAATCTGTTGAGGAAGAAAAGCTTGGTTTTTCGCGTAAAGGGGATATTCCAGGCCATCTCGCACCTATTATTTATTTGGATGCAGTGAAAAGTGGCATTCCAGATGCTCTTATAAAGGTTTTGCACCATAATGAGTGGGATTTACTATCACTTATCACACTGTATAGTCATTCTACGTATTTATTGTTCGAGCAGGACCATGAAGAATCGGCAAAAACTTTCACCAACATTGGGAAATGGTATGGTGATTTAAGAGAAAGCACACAAAGTGTGAGGATTTTAGAAAAGGTGACATCGAAATTTGATGCACTAGAAGCGGGTCATGCTCAATATTATTTAGCTTTGCAGCACAAGAAAAATAAACGCTATAGTGAAGCTATTGACTCATTCGTGGCCTCCCTTCATTTTGTTGAAGCAAGAACAAAGTTACATGCCCTTGAGCAGCTAGCCATACTTTATGAGCACCAAATGAAGGATTATGAGCAGGCCCTTTATTATACGCAAGAAGGCATACGTCTCATTCAAAATAATGGGCAATGGAGAGTAGAACAAAAACAAAAATGGGAAATTTCTTGGGAAAAGAGACTACACAGATTAGGAAATAAGAAATAAATTCTTGGGTAAGCGCATGAAACGACAAGTTTAGCCTTACAATTAGTATTTTCAGACGATATAATGTGATGAAGTATGCTATAATGTATTCGTGTATGTAGTGTGAGGAAGGGCGATGTGAATGGACATTAAATTAACGTCAAAAATGATCCTTGAAAAGGAATTTAAAAAGAACTTTAAAGGCTACAATGTAGAAGAAGTAGATTCTTTTCTTGATGAAATTATTCAAGACTATGAAACGTTTGAAAAAGTGGTGGCCCAACTACGTGAAGAAAATAGACAGTTAAAAGAAGAAATTGAAAGCACACCTAAGAGACAACCGGTTGCTTCAGCGGCAGCTGGTACAACGAATTTTGATATTTTAAAACGTCTTTCTAATTTAGAAAAACATGTATTTGGTAGCAAGCTGTACGAATAAATTTAGTTAATTATATTGTATTTAACATAAAACTCTAGTATAATCTTTCGTATCATCACGAAATTCTGGTAATCGCTGCGGCGCTAGACGTCGTAGAGGAAAGTCCATGCTCGCACGGTTCTGAGATGACCGTAGTGTTCGTGCTTACTGAAAAAATAAGGTAAGGCAGCTATTAAGGCTGACGGCGGAAGGAAGACCTAAGTCCTCTGGATATGGTTGACACTTCCTGAAAGTGCCACAGTGACGAAGCTTGCTTGGAAACTTGCAAGGTGGAACGAGGTAAACCCCACGAGTGAGAAACCCAAATTATGGTAGGGGCACTCTCTAGAAGGAATTGAACGGATAGAGGGACAGAGTTTGCTCTGTAGATAGATGATTACCACCTGATCGTACGAGGCGCAAGCTGTTTGAGTACTCAGGAACAAAACATGGCTTATGGAATTTTTTGATGCTTATCTACGAAATAACAAGCGCTCTCCAATTCGGTGGAGAGCTTTTATTTTGAATTCATGAGGAAAAAGTAACCTTGTTAATCAAGTCTTGGTATGCGCTATACGTTTGAGAAGTATCGCTACCGCTTCTAAGTCACAACATCTGAAAACGGTTATCGCATCAATGTGATGTATTGATCTTGACTGCTCACATATTTTGTAATGTAAGCAAACGCCAGGAATAACAACCACCTCTTTAAATGGTTTATCAGTTGAAGGTGTATGGTTACCTGTTTATCAAGAGAATGCCTCGGCGATTGTCATAGATTTACTTGAGGCGCTTTTCGAGCAAGTTCGAAAAATCTGGACGCATTCATTGCACGAAAGAGAAGCGTCAGTGACAATTACACCGAGCGTAATAGATTACATAGTGGTTGGCCTGACGTAAATGCCCTTCTGAGAGGAGTATAGAGAGATAGGATGGAGCGGAAACATGAACGGAGTAAACAATTGGGAAAGTACGGATAAACTGAAACTGATATCTAAATATCCGACTACCTTAATACTTAAAATCTTCGAAAATGTATCTGAAGGTATCATGATTACTGATGAGTACAAAAAAATAGTAATGGTTAATCCTGCCTTTGAATTTGTGACAGGCTATACATGTGACGATGTGGTTGGAAAAACGCCAGCCGTTTTACAATCTGGTGTACATGAATTGCCGTTCTATTTAGAGATGTGGGAGCAGATACGACAAGAAGGCATTTGGCAAGGTGAGATATGGAATCGTCGTAAAACTGGAGACGTATATCCTGAATGGTTAACAATTGTTTGTGTAACCAACGATGAGGGTGAGGTTACAAATTACTGTGGTATTTTCACAGATTTGTCTGAAAGAAAAATAGTAGAAAATGAATTAGAAAAGCGTTTGCTCACGGATTCATTAACAGATGTATCCAATCGTTTTGCCTATATCGAAAGAATGGATAATCTCTTGGAATCGACTTCTGCTATTTCTCATTCAGTGCAGCATGCGATCTATTTCTTAGATTTGGATCGATTTAAGCAAATTAATGATACATTAGGCCATGCTGTTGGAGATTCAATTTTAATAGAAGTAGCAAATCGACTAAAAAAATTACTGAAAAATAAAGATATTATTGCAAGATATGGCGGAGATGAATTCGTCATTACATTAACGAATGTGAAAAATGTTAAAGAGGCTGCACAATTCGCTGAACAAATTATTAGTAGTATTGAACAGCCAATGATGATAAATGATCAGGAAGTTTTTATTTCAACGAGTATTGGTATTAGCGTTTATCCAGTTGATAGTAAAAACACAGAAGAACTGATCAATTGTGCAGATAGAGCGATGACTTATTCAAAAAAGAATGAATTAAACGGCTATTCCTTCTATTTTGATGAGCTGCAAACAGACGCACAACGAGTGCTATTGCTAGATTCTGAGTTAAGAAGAGCAATAGAAAATCGTGAATTTGAGCTACATTTTCAGCCAAAGATTTCTATGGAAAATGAGCAAATTCAAGGTTTAGAAGCACTAGTCCGCTGGAATAGCGAGAGGCTAGGCTTTGTTTCACCTGCTGAGTTTATCACTTATGCGGAGGATACAGGTCTAATCATTCCATTAAGTGAGCTCATTATCGAAAAAGCATGTGAGGCAGTCATTCAAATGCGACAATATGGTTGGAAAACACCTGTCGCCATTAATATCTCGAGCATTCACTTTAAACAGCAGAATTTTTTGGAGTCGATCCAAACAATATTAGAGCGCTATAATATGCCAGCTAACAATTTTGAAATAGAAGTGACAGAGCGAACGGTGATGAACAGTGCCAATGAGACAGTTAGTAAATTGGTTCGTTTAAAACAATTAGGCTTTAAAATCTCAATCGATGACTTTGGGACTGGCTATTCATCTTTAAGTTATTTAGTTCGCTTCCCATTAGATTGTTTAAAAATTGATCGTAGCTTTATCCAGCATATTGGATCACTCGATGAAAAACAGGCAGTTGTAGATGCGATTATTCAAATGTCCCATCGCTTAAAAATGAAAGTTGTTGCTGAAGGTGTAGAACAAGCACAACAAGTGGATATACTACGTAAAATGAACTGTGATATAATCCAAGGCTATTATTACAGCAAACCACTCCCATTAAACGAATTGATGGAGTTTATGGAGTATTGGGAAATTGAGCATCAAGGAAGGAAATAATCTATGGCAAACTATCAATTAGTAGCTACGTCAGCAATGGGCTTAGAAGCTATTGTGGCACAAGAAGTAAAAGCACTTGGCTATGAAACAACCGTTGACAATGGCAAAGTATATTTTGAAGGCGATGAAACGGCGATTGCGCGTACCAATTTATGGCTACGTGTAGCGGATCGTGTAAAGATTGTCGTTGGGCAATTCCCAGCAAAATCGTTTGAACAATTATTTGAAAGTGTGAAGGCACTCCCTTGGGAGAAGTATTTACCAGTGGACGCTGCTTTTCCTGTTTCAGGAAAGTCCGTAAAATCGAAATTGTTTAGTGTACCTGATTGTCAAGCCATTACCAAAAAGGCAATCGTTGAGCGAATGAAACAGCATTATAAGCGACTTGGCTTTTTGGATGAATCTGGAGCGACTTACAAAGTTGAGGTTTCGATTTTAAAAGATGTGGCGACACTAACAATTGATACATCTGGTGCTGGCCTACATAAGCGTGGCTATCGTCAGGCACAAGGTGAGGCACCATTAAAAGAAACATTAGCAGCTGCACTTGTACAAATTTCAAAATGGAATCCAAATCGTCCGTTTGTTGACCCATTCTGTGGCTCTGGTACTATTACATTGGAAGCGGCGATGTTTGGACAAAATATAGCTCCAGGCTATAACCGTGAATTCATTTCTGAGGAATGGCCATGGATGAAAGCGGCAATCTGGGATACGGTTCGTGATGAAGCAGATAGTTTAGCGAACTATGATCAGCCGTTAGAAATTATTGGTTCCGATATTGATCACCGCATGGTCAGCATTGCGCAAGAAAACGCAATAGAAGCAGGCTTTGGAGAGTTAATCACGTTTAAGCAAATGCAAGCACGTGATTTTACAACACAGTTAACGGATGGTGTCATGATTGGGAACCCGCCGTACGGAGAGCGTATTGGTGATGTGGAAGTAGTGGAACAGGTGATCCGTGATGTTGGGAAGGTCATGAAAAACTATCCAACTTGGTCTGTTTATATGCTATCCTCCATGAAGAATTTTGAAGAATTATATGGACGCCAAGCGACGAAAAAACGTAAATTATTTAATGGTTTTATTGAAACAAATTATTATCAGTTCTGGGGTCAAAAGTCTAAAAGAGATTAACGAATAGTAACGGAAGATAAGATTTTTTCTTATCTTCCGTTTCGTCGCGTATAATAGCAACAGATAGTAAGAGGGGGAACATTAATTGCGTAAATCTTTACCATTTGCATTATCAAAGGACCGTTCATTTTTTGATTCATTAGGTGACTGGATGGGCGATGTTCTTTATGATGAATTACCAGAAAAGGGCTTTGAATGCCGTGATGAGCAAATCTTTATGGCTTATCAAATAGAACAAGCACTAAAAGAAAAAAATGTTCTCTTTGCGGAGGCGGGAGTGGGAACTGGCAAAACGATCGCTTATTTGCTTCCAGCTATTTCCTATGCACGTTACACAGGGAAACCGGCCTTGATTGCTTGTGCAGATGAAACATTAATCGACCAACTTGTAAAAGAGGGGGGCGATATTTATAAACTCCAAAAAACGTTAGGACTTGATATTGATGTTCGCCTAGCAAAATCGAGAGATCAGTATTTATGCTTAAAACGCTTTGAGGAAGCAGAAAAAGTGGAGTCGGATGAATGGATTGATGATATTTCCTTTTCTATCCCTGATGGTGTTTATGCACAAGGTTCGATGATTGCTGTTCATCCATATGGGGAACGCAGTGATTATCCAACAGTCAGTGATGAGGATTGGCAAAAGGTTAATTACAATTCGATTATGCAATGTTCGGTTTGTGATCTTCGGAATCGCTGTGGGCAAACGTTGCATCGCTCTCATTATCGAAAATCAACCGATCTTGTTATTTGTTCTCAAGATTTTCTAATGGAGCATTTGGCTACAAAGGAATCTCGTGAGCGTGAAGGTCAGCTAGCATTATTGCCTGAGGTATCAATGATGGTGCTGGATGAAGGACATTTATTGGAGTATGCTGCGCAAAAAGCGATGACCTATAAAGTACAGGCGACGACTATTGTGCAATTACTGGAGCGCTTGATGGTAGATGGTGTACGCGAGCGCACACTGTATGCAATGGAGAAATTACAGGATGATCATGAGCTATTTTTTGATCAACTTCGCGATGATATCGTCGCTTCTAATGAAGATCGCAAACGCATAAACAAATCAAAAACATTGCTTACTTACGGGAAGCAGTTAATAGATGATGTAGAAACATTGATGGAAGAATTCGTTTTTGAATCAGAAATGTACATGATTCCTGAATATGAGCTAAATATGGCAGAAGAATATTTAGAACAATATGAGGCTTCGTTGCGTATTTTCATCGCACAGGGAGATGCAGTAGATTGGTTAGAGGAAACAGATGGTGAAGAAACGCTCGTCATTATGCCTCGTTTAATCACAGAAGTTTTAGCAGAAAAATTATTCTCTAAAAAGCTTCCAATCGTTTTTTCTTCTGCCACGCTATCGGTCAATAAAGACTTTTCTTATATTGCCTATAGTTTAGGAATTCGAGATTACCAATCATTTTCTGTGCCATCCCCATTCGACTATGAAGAGGTTATGAAAATCTATTTACATGAGCTTACACAACGAGACAAAACAGCACGTGTTCAGCAGTTGTTGCGTGATGGCGAGCAAACGTTGATTTTATTTAAATCGAAGCAAGCCATGCTAAACTTCAAGGCAGAATTACCAATAATGGAACGTATGTATGTAGCATTTGAGGGAGATCGAGAGCTATCAGCCATTGTTCGAGACTTCCAGCAAGGAACAGTTAAAACATTATGTTCATATCATTTATGGGAAGGGTTAGATTTGCCTGAGGAAGCATTAACGCGTGTGATTATTTATGATTTACCGTTTCCTCCACAGGACCCATTGTTTGATGCGAAACGTACATTTGCAGAAAACCCATTTGAGGAAGTGGAATTACCTTTCATGCAATTACGCTTGCAGCAAGGGATGGGGCGCTTAATTCGTACATCGAATGACCATGGTGATATTCACATTTTATTAAATGAAGATGAACAAAAACAGCGTGCAGCCTTTGAAAATATAGTAGCAGTTGTACCAGAAATAAAATAGAAAGAAGCGAGTTTACCCAAAAGGTAAGCTCTTTTTTATTATATTGAAATAACATTATGTGTGTAGTTAAATTATGGATCTTTAAAAAACTGTTGAATATTTCTCTTTTAAGCTATATAGTTCTTTGTAATGCAACGAAATCTTGTGAAAGAATATATTTTTTATATTGAAAATAATTTCACAAAAGGTTTATAATAATGACAAAGATTTTTAAGAATAGTCAAATTGCTTGCTGACTATTCATTGATAGGGGGCTTAAACCTGTCGAACATTCAATCATTGTGTAGAAAATATACAAATCTATCGGCAACGGATATTGACAAGTTAATAGAAATAGAGGCTACGCTAACGTATTATGCTGAGTTGACTGATTGTTACATGTTCATAGATTGCCTGTTGGAGAATTTACCGCATGCAATTGTTGTGGCAGAGGCATTCCCGAAGAAAGAGATTGGTTTATACGAAAAATCAGTTATCGGAAAATTCGTATTTGAAAGTTTTGAACCAGCTGTATTTGCTGCGTTTAAACATAAAGAAAAATCATCTATTTCCAGAGCAATTACGCAGGAAGGCATAACGGTGGAGCAAAATGTCATTCCAATTTTTAATGAGCAGCAGCAAGTAATTGCTGTGTTGATTCAGGAAAAAATGGTGAAGATGCAAACGACACCGAAGGATGATTTTCAGAATATGCCCTTTGCATTAATTGAGCATATTGTTGAACCAAATTCTCAACCAATTCCAGTTGTTTCTGATTTACTCGTAGAGTCGATTATTCTCACAAATCACGAAAATAAAGTGATTTATAGTAATCCAGCAGGCTATCATTTTATTTCGGAGCTATCTGGATTAGAAAATTTTGACAATATAGCGTTGGATAAAATCTTACCTTTTTTACAGGAGGTCTATGATAAAGGCGACGATGTCTTTTTCCTAGAAATTACGATTGATCGTAAATCCTTTATTGTGAAGAAGATTCCTATTCGCAGTCATAACGAGAAAGTCACACTACTCATTATTCATGATCTAACAGAGCTTAAGCTGAAAGAAAATGAGCTAATGATGAAAACATTTGCGATAAGAGAAATTCACCACCGAGTGAAAAACAATCTTCAGACAGTGACAAGTCTATTACGTTTGCAAATGCGAAATGATCTGTCTGCTTCAAATGCAAGTGCGTTTCAAGAGGCATTAAATCGAATCTATAGTATTTCATCGGTATATGAGCTGATTTTAGAAAATGAAGATAACGCTGAAGAAAGAGTGGATGTTATCGCATTAGCTAAAAAAATTGGTCATAAAATGATTGGTACGTCTAATACAGCAACTATTCAACTAGCCTTTCATCATGAAAATTTGCAGCTGTTCTGCCATTCAAAAAAGGCAGTCTCTTTAGCACTCATTATTTGTGAGCTACTGCAAAATGCATTAAAGTATGCGTTTATCGGACGTGATGAAGGAGTCATCGATATTCAATTCATTCAGGAAGATTCTACAATTTCGCTTCATATTTCTGACAACGGCGTTGGAATGCAAGAGGTGAAGGCATCTTTTGGTATGGAGATTATCACAAGGCTTGTAGAATATGATTTAGCTGGCTCATTTTCAATTATCCCTAGTAATGAAGGTACACATACTCAAATTCAGTTCCCTGTAAGTGAGGAGGTATTTATCGTAAATGACTAGGAAAGTTATGATTGTCGAAGATGAATCACTGATTGCGATTGATTTGAAGTTTATGTTAGAAGATAACGGCTACGAAGTTGTAGCTCAAGCGAACAATGGGGAAACAGCCATTGAATTAGCCTTTTTACATAAACCACAGTTAATCTTAATGGACATTAAAATGCCTAAACTTGACGGTTTAAAGGCAAGTAAAATTATTGAACAACAGCTTGGTATACCCGTTCTTTTCATCTCGGCCTATAGTGAAAAAGAATTGTTGCTATACATGAAGCAGGATAATATATTAGGATATGTAATGAAACCGTTTTCTGAAAAAAATGTGTTGCCTGTGCTAGAGGTTGCTTTTCATCAAATTGATAAATTCAACCGTCTCAATGGGGAGATCTTACATAAGCAAACACAATTAGATAAGCGAAAAGTCATTGAACGAGCAAAGGGCTTGCTGATGCAGGCTGAAAATATAAGCGAGGACGAGGCTTACCGTAAGATTCGTAATGAAAGCATGCAAACACAACAGGAAATGGTGCATATTGCACAGCAAATTATTAACAACCTACAAGTCAATAGTTGAAGCAAAGGCGCTTTAAAGAGATTTCTTCTTTAAAGTGCCTTTTTTTATATAAATTTATAAATAAAAAAGGGGTGATGAGTAAGATGGCAATGATAGGAACGATTATCGTTTATATTATTATGATTTGTGCTGTTTTAGGGGCAATCGGAGCTATCCGAGATGCTGAGTATGGGATTGGGAAAGAATTTATGAATGGGATCCATACAGTTGGTCATATTTTTGTCCCAGCAGCAGGGATCATGGCAGCTATACCTTACTTAACATGGTTTATTAGTCATTTTATTAGTCCGATTTTTGAGTTAATTGGTGCAGATCCGGCAATTGCAGCGACGACGATTTTAGCATCGGACATGGGTGGTTACCAATTAGCCAATGCGTTAAAGGAGTCTTATGAGGGATGGGTAATGGCTCTTGTTGTTGGTTTTATGTCAGGTGCTACTATCGTATTCTCGATTCCAATGGGCCTTGCGATGTTGGATAAACGTGATCATAAATACATGGCGCTAGGGATTATGGCTGGCGTTTTAACAATTCCGATTGGTGCATTTATTTCTTCTATCATGATTGTGCTATTCAACACAGAAGTACGTGAAGTCATTAGTACAACAGAGGCTCCTACATATGTATTTGCCATTTCTGTTTTACAAATATTAATTAACTTACTACCTTTATTCATTTTCGTTATCTTAATCGCACTAGGCTTAAAGCTTATTCCAAACGGCATGATTACTGGCTTCATGGTATTCGGTCGTGTAATGGATGCCGGAATTAAACTGGTGTTAGTGTTCTCTATTGTTGAGATTTTTACAGGTATTTTTACAAAGATTTTTGGCGCGTGGGGCTTCGATCCAATCATGGCTGATGAAATCGATCAGTTCCGAGCATTAGAAACAGCCGGTTATATCGGGATTATGCTAGCGGGTGCCTTCCCAATGGTGTATCTAATTCGAAAATATGCTTCCAAGCCACTTGAAGCAGGTGGTAAAAAATTAGGCTTATCCTCTGTAGGAAGTGCGGGGTTATTAGCAACGATTGCGAATATTTTGGCGATGTTCACACTAGTTCGCCATATGCCACCAAAGGATAAAGTAATTAACATTGCGTTTGGTGTATGTTCGGCCTTCTTATTAGGTGATCACTTATCATTCACGGCGAACTTCCAGCCAACGATTATCCTGCCTGTTATCGCTGGAAAGTTTTTAGCGGGTGTTATTGCGATTATTTTAGCCTATAAGCTTTCAGTACCAACTGCATTAAGGCTAGAAATTGAGGATCGCAAGGCTGGCATTATTAAAGAAGGCGAGTATTTAACAGATCAAAATCATAATCAATGAAAAAGTGAGGTGATGACGTGTGAGTGAAGAGAAAAAACGATTTATTCAGGAGTTTGTGCCGGGTAAACAGCTAACATTGAGTCACCTTATTGCCAATCCTGATCCAGAAATGTTTCAAAAGCTAGGTATCCAAGAAGCAGGTGCCCTTGGCATTATGACTTGTACGCCAAGTGAAACGGTAATTATTGCAGGAGACTTAGCGACCAAGGCTGCCAATGTCAAATTAGGATTTTTAGATCGTTTTACAGGTAGTCTCGTTATTGTTGGTAGTGTGTCAGAGGTAGAAATGGCGATGTTAGAAATCAATCGTTTTTTATCCGAGGTATTAGGTTATACACCATCAAAAATAACAAAATCATAGGATGTGTCATATGAAAAATCGAGTAATGATAATAGGCGGTGTGCAAGCAGGAAAGTCAACATTGATGAATACATTGTTGGGCAAAGAAAGCAGTGCCAACAAAACACAAGCACTCGTTTATGATGACTGGATTGTTGATACACCAGGTGAATATGTAGAAAATCCAATGTATTACAGAAATATTATGGCAACATCTTTGGAAGTAACCCATGTAATTTACTTGCAGGATGCCACATCAGCAAGGAATGTATTCCCTCCGCAATTTAGCTTAGGGATTCCCAAAATACAAATAGGTGTTATTACCAAGATCGATGCCCCTAATGCAGATGTAGAAAGGGCTACCGCCTTATTAAAAAATGTTATGACGCAGGGCCCTATCGTGAAAACCTCTTCATGGCAAAAACTTGGCATTGAATTAATTGAACCATTGATTCAACTCAAGACAAATGAAGAAATTCGACAATTTGTTAAGGAAAGCGATAGTCCGTATCTCATGTATTGCTCACAGTAGCGAGAGGGAGGTGTAGGGTGAAAACTGAAAAAATATTTAGTGCAGGCATTGATATTGGGACAAGTACCACAAAAATGGTTGTCAGTAGTTTTCTGTTAAAGAATGTGGCTGGCGTAACACATGTGCCAAGGATTGAAATTATTGAGAAAACGGTGTTGCATCAAAGTCCAATTATCAGAACACCTTTCATCAATAAAGACATCATTGATATGAAAAAGATAGAGGAATTTATTTCTCAACAGTATCAATTGGCACAAATTGCTCCATCTGATATTGCAACAGGGGCCATCATTATTACTGGTGAATCAGCTACGAAGGAAAATGCAAGTGAGGTTGTCCATACCATTGCAGATGGCGCAGGTCATTTTTTAGTTGCTACCGCAGGTCCTGATTTAGAGGGCATCATTGCTGCCAAAGGGGCAGGTACTTTACAGCAATCAAAGAATTCATCCAAAGTCATCGCCAATATCGACATTGGTGGAGGGACAGCGAATATTGCTGTTATGCAATTTGGAGAGGTCATAGGTACATGTACCTTACATGTTGGTGGTAGATTGATTGAGTTTAAGGATGGCAAGATTCAATCAATTTCTCCGCCACTCATGCGATTGATGGAACGATGGGCTAATCCGTTAGCGGTTGGTGATGCGGCCGAAGATATTCGAGTGACACATTGTATTGAAGAAATGGTGCAAACACTTGCCATGATTCTTTATGGACAATGCAGAGATGAAAAGCATCCGTTATTACTAGGGCATTTACCAAACTGGCATAAACCTGTGGATGCTATTGTTTTTACGGGTGGAGTGGCCTCTTGTATTTATGAAAATGAATGTACACAGCGTCAATATGATGATATTGGTGAAAAATTAGCGAAAATGCTACAACAGCATGAACAGCTACAATCATTTTTATGGTTACGACCAGAGGAAACAGCACGTGCAACAGTGACTGGTGCTGGTACGCAAACCACTGAAATCAGTGGGGCAACCATTCAGGTGGATGCACAAGTGTTACCACTAAAAAATGTACCTGTCTTCAATTGTCATCTAGATCCTTCAACAGACTTTAACTCGACGGTAAGGACAGCAGTAGAGAGAGCAAATGATTTATTTTCTATACAGGACAATCGTTCGCCATTTGCACTCTATTTTAGTGAATTGCCATATTTAAGCTTTCAGGATGTACATGCATTGTGTCAGGCCATTTTGCTACATTTGGCAACAAGATGCTCTAAGGACATACCAATTATCATAGTCATTCAATCAGATTATGCAAAGATTATTGGACAGACCATACAAGCCATAAATGCGACAGTACCAATTATTTGTATCGATCAAATTAAAGTGGAAACGGGCGATTACATCGACATTGGAGAGGTTCTGCCATCTGGCGTTGTTCCTGTTGTGGTGAAGACCCTTGCCTTCCATTCAAAGTAAGGAGGATGAATGTGAACTTATCGGTGATATTTGGTGGAGAAAAATATAATTTTAAATCATTAAAAGATGTTATGGCTAAGGCCAATGAAGAAAAATCAGGTGATCAGCTAGCAGGTATTGCCGCTGAGACGGTTCAACAACGAATCGCAGCAAAGGCTGTATTAAGTGAGCTTTTAGTTAAAGATATCCGCGAAAATCCATTAGTGCCACAAGAAAATGATGAGGTTTCACGCATTATTGAGGGCGATATTAATGAGCAAATATATGGAGAAATCAAAAACTGGAGCATCGAGCAGCTGCGTGAATACATTCTATCAAATGACACGGGTGATCGTGAATTAAAGCGTTTAAGTAAAGGGATGAATTCCGAGATTATTGCCGCTGTTACAAAACTAATGTCCAATTTAGATCTTGTACATGCAGCCAATAAAGTTGAAATACTTTCAACGTGTAATATTACGATTGGCCAAAAAGGGACGCTGTCATCTCGTCTACAGCCAAATCATCCGACAGATAATATTGATGGCATTATCGCTTCTCTAAAAGAAGGACTGTCCTATGGTATTGGGGATGCTGTTATCGGCATTAATCCTGTAGATGATTCAGTTGAAAGTGTCAAAAAAGTACTTACGGCTACAAAGGAATTCATCAATGATTGGTCGATTCCTACGCAAAACTGTGTATTAGCTCATATTACAACACAGATGAAGGCGATTAAACAAGGCGCCCCAGCAGATATGATTTTCCAAAGTATCGCAGGGACAGAAATTGCTAACCGTTCGTTCGGTATTTCTGCTGATTTAATAAGAGAAGCAGAGGAGCTCATTAAAAAGCAAGGAACAGGTACTGGTCCAAATTTATTCTACTTTGAAACAGGTCAAGGGTCAGAGCTATCGGCAGAGGCACATATGGGCATTGACCAAGTAACTCTGGAATCGCGCAATTATGGATTTGCAAGACATTTTAATCCTTATATTGTGAACACCGTAGTTGGCTTTATTGGCCCAGAGTATTTATACAACAATAAACAAGTCATTCGAGCAGGTCTCGAGGATCACTTCATGGGCAAGATGCATGGTATTCCTATGGGGGTAGATATTTGCTATACCAACCATATTAAAGCTGACCAAAATGATGTGGAAGATTTAAGTGTATTGCTGACAGCTGCTGGCGTTAACTTTATTATTGCTGCGCCAATGGGCGATGACGTGATGCTCAACTATCAATCGATGAGCTTCCATGATGTGGCTACATTACTCCAAACATTTGGTAAAAAACCAGCACCAGAGTATTTAGCCTGGTTAGAGAAAATGGGCATTTATGAAAATGGTCGACTGTCAGCAAGAGCTGGCGATTTATCCATTTTTGAAAGGTAGGTGAGTCAAGTGAATGATCAATTAGTTTCTATGATTACACAGCTTGTCATGGAGAAGATGGAGAAAAGTACAGGTAGCCAAACACCTGAAATAGCAGCTACTCCAACAGAGCAACCACTTATTAAATTTTATGATACAGTAGAAAATCGTTCTTCAGAAACAACAGAAGCTATCGCAACATCACAGGAGCCATTAATTCAGCTGTATCAGCATGGAGCTCCACAGCAAGTAACAACGGTTGCTTCTGCTACTTTCGACCAACCAGTAAATGACGCTGTGCCGATCAAGCCCTTTCAGTTTGAGGCAGGATCGTTAAGTGAAAGTGTGCAGGCTGCTAAGAAACATACACCAGCTCGTATTGGTGTAGGGAGAGCGGGAACAAGACCGAAAACGAAAACCTGGTTAAAATTCCGACTCGATCATGCTGCTGCAGTAGATGCTGTATATGGCGAAGTGACAGAAGAACTTTTACAAAAGCTTGATGTCTTTCAGGTCACAACGAAAGTCACAGATAAAGAGGAATACATTACAAGACCTGACTTAGGGCGTCGTTTATCAGAAGAATCAAAGGCATTGATTCAGCAAAAATGTAAACCACAGCCAAAGGTACAGATTATTATCTCGAATGGCTTGAGTGCAAGTGCGATTGAGGAGAATGTTCAAGATGTTTACTTAGCCCTTCAGCAAAGTCTTAGCAATTTAAAAATTGACATCGGTACTACGTTCTATATCGATAAAGGGCGTGTTGCCTTAATGGATGAGATTGGTGAGCTGCTACAGGCAGAGGTAATTGTTTATCTAATTGGTGAGCGTCCAGGGCTCGTATCGGCAGAATCGATGAGTGCATATTTATGCTACAAGCCAAGAATTGGGACAGTGGAAGCTGAACGCATGGTAATTTCAAATATCCATAAGGGTGGTATCCCACCATTAGAAGCGGGAGCTTATCTTGGCACAGTCGTAGAAAAAATCCTGCATTATCAGGCAAGTGGCGTAGAGCTTGTCGCAAAAGAAGGTTAGGAGGCTGAAATATGTATCCTCAAAAAATTATGGCTCAAATCTTGGCGATGCAAACCATTCCAAGAGTCAATAGTGAACTAGCAGAGCAGTTAGATTTAAAGCCACATCATCATAGCATTGGACTTGTCACACTGACAATCGACGATGTGGGCTATGTAGCCTTCGATGAGGCGACGAAAAAGGCAGATGTCGATGTTGTCTATGCAAAAAGCTTTTATGCGGGAGCGGCACATTCGTCTGGTCCATTGTCAGGTGAAGTGATTGGCATTATTGCTGGAAGCTCACCTGATGAAATTCGTAGTGGTCTTGATGCCATTCAACAAAAAATTGAATTTGATACGTATTTTGAAGCCATTAATAATAATGACAATCATGCCTTGTTTGCCCATACTGTGGCAAGCTGTGGGACGTATCTTGCTGAGCTTGCAGATGTAAAGGTTGGCACCCCACTTGCTTATTTAATCGCACCGCCGCTTGAAGCAGTTGTAGGATTAGATGCAGCATTAAAGGCTGCAGATGTTGAGCTAAAGGTTTTCTTTGGTCCTCCATCTGAAACCAATTTTGGGGGCGGCTTATTAACTGGCAGTCAATCTTCTTGCGAGGCTGCGGCACATGCATTCAGAGAAGCTATTGAAAATATAGCTAGAAACCCAGTGATCTAGAAGGGAGGCGGCTTTATGGCCACATTAGACAAAGACTTATTAGCGATTCAGGAAATGAGAGATGCCGTTAAACATGCTAATACAGCACAGGCTGCCTATATGCAATTTTCTCAGCAACAAGTAGACAACATTGTAAAGGCTGTCGCGGATGCTGCCTTTAAGGAAGCAGAGCGTTTAGCAAAAATGGCTGTGCAAGAAACAGGAATGGGTATTCCTAACCATAAAAAGATGAAAAATGAAGTAGCTTCACGAGATGTCTATGAAGATATTAAAGAATTAAAAACAGTTGGTATTGTGGGCTATGATCGGATGAAAAAAGTAGCCGAAATTGCAAGTCCTTTCGGTGTCATTGCTGGTATCGTACCAACAACAAATCCAACCTCTACAGCGATCTTTAAGACACTTATTTCTTTAAAAACGAGAAATGGTTTAGTGCTTAGTCCACACCCATATGCAGTGAAATGTACAAAAGAGGCTTTAGATATTTGTCGAGTAGCTGCTGAAAAAGCAGGTGCGCCAGAAGGATTACTACAATGTTTAACAATGTCCTCCATGGAAGCAACACAGCAGCTAATGAAGCATCCAAACATCCATTTAATTTTAGCTACGGGTGGTGGTGCATTGGTCAAGGCAGCCTATAGCTCTGGCAAACCTGCCTATGGGGTTGGGCCAGGAAATGTACCAGCTTACATTGAAAAATCGGCTAATATTCAAAAGTCTGTACGCCAATTGGTGCAAAGTAAATCGTTCGATAATGGCACAATCTGTGCAACAGAGCAAGCTATTATTGTGGATAAGGTGATTGCCGAGCAAGTGCAAACAGAATTAAAGAAAAATGGTGCCTATCTATTAAATGCCGAAGAAAAAGCTAAAATGGAAAAATTGATCTCGCCAGTTCCTGGGAAAGTAAATCCTCAGATTGTTGGTAAATCAGCTACTTGCCTAGCTGATTCTGTTGGTATCACGGTACCAGACGATACAAAAGTTCTTGTGGGCTTCGAAACAATGATTGGTAAAAATATTCCGTTTTCTCTTGAAAAACTATCACCAATCTTTGCGCTTTATGTTGTTGAAAACAGTACAGAAGCCAAGCAGGTGATGATTGACCTGCTAAATATTGGAGGACGCGGACATACATGCTCTATTCACACTGAAAATGCAGCATTAGCAGAGCAATTTTCTGTCGAATTACCAGTATCACGAATTGTGGTTAATACATTATCCTCAATTGGTGCAGTAGGTGGCACAACAGGCTTGGCGCCATCCTTTACATTAGGCTGTGGGACATTTGGCGGCAATATTACGTCAGACAACATTACAGCAAGACATTTATTAAATATCAAACGTATGGCGTATGGCATTAAAGATGTCGAAGTGCCAAAACCAGAATTCGAAGTACAGTCCGTTGTTGAGTCGGTAGTTTCACAAGAACCTACTCTTGATACAACGATGGTTCAACAAATTGTCGATCAAGTATTAAAACAAATCACATTACAAAAAAAATAAATTATTTGGAGGAATGACAAATGAGTACAGCATTAGGAATGGTAGAAACAAAAGGTTTAGTAGGAGCAATTGAAGCAGCAGATGCAATGGTAAAGGCAGCAAGCGTTAATTTAGTAGGCAAAGTACATGTAGGTGGCGGGATCGTAACAGTTCTTGTACGTGGTGATGTAGGTGCAGTAAAAGCAGCAACAGATGCAGGGGCAGCAGCAGCACAACGTGTAGGAGAGCTATTATCTGTCCATGTAATTCCACGTCCACACCACGAATTAGAAATGATTTTACCAAAAGCAGAAGCATAATTTCAGTTTCGTTTAAACGCTATAGATGGAAAAATAACTACCATTTATAGAGGAGAGCTGGATCTATCTTTAGAACAGCTCTCACCTTGTTCAGATAAAATCATCAACAAAATAAAGAGGTGGCTAACATGACAACAGCAACAAAAACTTTTCCAGTGGCCATTTCGGCGCGTCATATCCATCTAAGTGAAGCGGATTTACAAGCACTTTTTGGTCCAAATGCAACCCTAACGAAAGATTTCGACTTATCACAGCCAGGGCAATTTGCTGCAAAAGAGCGCGTCTCTATTGAGGGACCCAAAGGTGTTATTCATAATGTCCGTGTCCTTGGACCTGTAAGACCAGCAACCCAAGTAGAGGTAAGCCGCACTGATGCCATGAAGCTAGGAGTGACACCACCTTTACGTCAATCAGGTGATATTGACAATTCTGCGGGCATTAAAATACTTTCTCAAGACAAAGAAATAGAGATCCAGCGAGTCATCATTGCACAGGCGCATATTCATATGACTGAGGAAGATGCCAAAGAATTGGAAGTACGAAATAATGAATTAGTTTCAGTGGAAGTTGTAAGTGATCGACCTGTCACTTTCCGAGGTGTCGTTGTACGTGTTTCCAATGATTTTAGTCTGGAAATGCACATTGATACGGATGAAGCAAATGCTGGTTTTATTGAACAGCAGGCACAGGGTAAATTAATAAAAGTATCATCGTAAGGAGGAGGCAAGATGCAAGAAAATTTAGTGCAAAAAATTGTGGAAGAAGTTTTGCAACAAGTCTTAAAAAATCAATCTTCCCCTCCACATGACGGTAAAATTCCGATTGGTGTATCTGCTCGTCATGTCCATCTTGCACAAGCAGAAGTGGAACAGCTCTTTGGTGAAAATTATCAGCTCACACCAAAATTTGAGCTTTCACAGCCAGGGCAATTTGCTGCGGAAGAAACTGTAGTAATTGCAGGTCCAAAAGGGTCAATTGAGCGAGTGCGTATTCTTGGTCCCGCTCGTTCCTTATCCCAAGTGGAAGTAAGCTGGACAGATGCTATGAAATTAGGTCTGAAGCCACCATTAAGAATTTCTGGTGATATACAAGGTTCCAGTCCTGTTACATTAATTGGTCCAAAGGGAAGTGTTGTGTTAAATGAAGGACTCATTATTGCACAGGCACATATTCATATGTCCCCAGCGGATAGTGCGAGATTCCAAGTCGTAGATGGGCAATCTGTCCAAATTAAGGTAGAAGGTATTCGCCCAATTATTTTATCGAATGTGGTTATCCGTGTTTCAGAGCGTTATCGCTTAGAAATGCATATTGATACAGATGAAGCAAATGCAGGGTTAATTCAACAAGGAACACTTGCAGAAATCGTGCATCATCAAGTAAGTGAACCTATGATCACTGTGAAAGAGCAGTCGCCAGTCGTACAGAAAGTAGAGCAACCGTCCGTCTATCATTATGACAAAAAGCTACTTTCACAAATAGAAGTGCTCGATATCGATGCACAAGAAATTGTCGTTCCAAAGAAAACCATTGTGACAGCATTGGCTTATGATAAGCTGCGAGAGTTAAATAAAACATTAACGATTCGTTCAGAGTAGTAAGACAGTCTGTGTCGCATAAAGAGGGTGAAGTTCATGCAAATGGGAAGAGTGATAGGCAGTGTATGGGCAACACGCAAGGAGGAGGGACTGAATGGTTTAAAGCTACTAATCATTCAACCTATTGATTCCAATCAACAGCCGATTCGCACAGAAATGGTTGCAGCTGATCGTATAGGAGCGGGTATTGGTGATGATGTCCTGATTACAAGTGGTGGGTCATCTCGCTATATTATGAAAGATAATCCGTTACCGATTGATGCAGTTGTCATTGGTATTATTGATTCTACGGAAGTAATGAGAGGTGAGGACAATGAGTAGCGCAATTGGAATGATTGAAACAAAAGGATTAGTTGGTTCTTATGAAGCTGCTGATGCGATGATTAAAGCGTCAGATGTCACAATCGTCAAACAAGAATTTGTAGATGGTGGTATCGTGACGATTGTCGTGAAGGGTGACGTAGGTTCTGTACAAGCCGCAGTAGAGGCTGGAAAAGCAGCCGCTATGCGTGTTGGTGAATTATTAGGCGCTCACGTCATTCCGAGACCTGATGAAGATGTCTTTAAAATGATTAAAGGACCAGAAGCACCAAAGAAAAAGACTGTTTCTGCACCAGCAGCAACGCGTGCTAAAAAAACAACAGAAACAACATCGTCGACAGATAATCGAGGTGAGGCATAATGGCATTTCGTAAAAATAAAATCGCTGTTATTGGAGCAGGTCACACTGGCTCCACACTGAGTTTATTTTTAGCACAGAAAGAATTAGGTGATGTAGTGCTTGTTGATATTCCAGAAGCCGAGAACCCAACAAAAGGGAAAGCTTTGGATTTACTACAAACAGGCCCCATCGAAAAATTCAATGTGTCCATTAAAGGCACGAGTCAATATGAAGATATCGCTGGCGCGGATATTGTTGTCATTACAGCAGGTATTCCACGTAAACCAGGGATGAGTCGTGATGACTTAGTCACAACAAATGCTAAAATCATTCAACAGGTTTCAAGACAAATTAAACACTATGCTCCAAATAGTATTGTTGTTGTGTTGAGTAATCCTGTTGATGCCATGACGTATGTATGTCATAAGGAAACAGGCTTTGCCAAAAATCGTATCATTGGTCAATCTGGTGTGTTAGATACAGCTCGCTTCAACACGTTTGTGGCGCAGGAGCTTCACATTGCACCAGAGGATGTATCAGGCTTCGTCCTAGGAGGACATGGCGATGAAATGGTACCATTAATCCGTTATTCCTATGCAGGCGGTATTCCATTAGAGAAACTAATTCCTCAGGAACGACTACAGCAAATCGTGGAGCGTACGCGTAAAGGCGGTGGTGAAATTGTTGGCTTACTAGGTAATGGTAGTGCCTACTATGCACCAGCAGCAGCGTGTGCCCAAATGGTTGAAATTATTATCAAAGATCAACGAAAAATTATCCCTTCTATTGCCCTATTAGAAGGAGAATATGGGTACCACGATCTCTTTTTAGGGGTACCAACTATTTTAGGTGGCAATGGCATCGAATCTGTCATCGAATTGCACCTAACAAATGAAGAACAAGCAGCCCTTCAGCACTCTGCAGAGGCTGTGAAACAGGTAATTGCTATTTGCCAAAACATTGAATAGAGTAAACAGACTCTATTTTTCAATGGATCGAAAGGATCCCCAACTTTCTTTCCAATATAACTTCATGATAGCTCAAAAAAATGTTTGATTGGAAACCGAACATGACTTGAAGGCTAGTATAAATCCCCAATTATATAGAAAGCTCTCCTCTATTTATGAGAGCAGAAGCTGTAGCAGACTTTAAAGTTTGCTGCAGTTTTTTTCATTCACAACTTATATCATAAAAATCATTATCGCTTCTACTATAATTTAATTAGGAGGGATGTGGATGAACAACATTGTACAGAGATGATAGATTGGATTGAGCGTCACCTATCAGAAGGATTTTCATTAGAGCAATTAGGAAAGGATATGGGCTATTCTCCTTATTACTGTTCTTTTAAATTCCATCAGACGACCGGGATGACGATTAAAAAATATAGATCACTACGTAAAATTTATCTTTCTACTTTTGCATTAAAAAATCCCCAAAAGAAAATAATCGACATCGCCTTTCACTACGGCTTTTCATCACAGGAATCCTTTTCTAGAGCTTTTAAAAGGTACTTTGGTATAAGTCCGAATGATTACAGAAAGTCTCCTCAACCTTTACAAACCTTTGTAAAGTTGAGATTACAGGATGATGGAGGATGGTTGACGATGGATATTTCTCAGAAATTAAAAATTGAAGCATTACAAGAGAAGATTAATGCGCAATACGATCAAGAGCTCTTGAATGTATTAAATGGTCAAATGATGTATGAGGAGTTCGCAAAACAACAATTAATGGGCAACAGTGATTATGTTCCTTTCAATGAAGCGATGTGTGCGAATCCCACGATTAGTCCGATTTTCAGTGAAGAATTTAATAAACTGCGTGCTATAGGGCATGAGGTGTCTTTACAGCAATATGAGCAGGTGACATTGAATCCATTGAAGCCATTGTTAACAAATGACTATGAATGTATTGTTTTATGGTTTGGAGATGATATGTTTTGTCAGATGAATTTATTGACCGTCCTCGCTTTCCTAGAGCAACAAAGGTATCAAGGCAAAGTCTATTATTATATGGTCAAGGAGATGACCTATGATGTGGAAGAAACAGAGATAGAACTTGGTCCGTATGGGGAGGTCTATCAAGAAGTATTGATGCACCATCGTCTACCCAAGACAACGCTTATACCTGTCATGTATCAGGGCATTCAATTATTTTTCAGCTATTTAAATGAAGAGAATGAGATCACTACGTATATAAAAAAACACCTCAATCTATCTCAAAATGACCTGTTAAAGCAATTGTTTTTCCTCTTTCCACACTATGGATTAGGGGATAGACAATACATCAAAATAATAGAGAAGTTAAAAAATGAATATTCTGAATAATTATCCTAGAAAGTCCGCAATATACAAAATTTTCGAAAATATGATAAACTTATAACGTGAAAAGGAGGATGAATGCATGACTGTTCAACAATTTATAGACTATGTGAAGAAAATGCAGCATTATGAGGAAGCGCTCAATGTGATTTATTGGGATATGCGGACGGGTGCACCGAAAAAGGGGTTAGCACAACGTTCTGAGGTAATTGGTACATTATCAGCCTCCTTATTTGATATGCAGACTAGTGAAGAACTAGGAGAGCTTTTAGCAGCATTAGAGGCACAAAAAGCTGATCTTGACTATGTAACACTACGTTTAGTAGAAGAAGTAAGAAAGAATTACGATCAAAATAAAAAAATCCCTGCGAATGAATACAAAGAATTCGTCATTCTTCAATCGAAGGCAGAAACGGCTTGGGAAGAAGCGAAGGCGACGAATAATTTTGCTCTATTCCTACCATACCTAGAAGAAATCATACAATGGCAGAAAAAATTCATTCAATATTGGGGCATTAAAAATGGATCTCCATACAATACATTACTAGATTTATATGAGCCAGATATGACAACAGATGTCATAGATCAAGTATTTGGTGAATTACGTGAGACTATTGTGACGCTTGTTCAAAAAATTGCTCATTCATCGAATAAACCTGATACTAGCATGTTATTTAAGCATTTCCCGCGTGAGGCACAGCGTGAATTATCGTTAGAATTGCTTGCTCAGCTCGGCTATGACTTCGATGCTGGTCGCTTAGATGAAAGCGTCCATCCATTTATGATCGGCTTAAACTATGGTGATGCGCGAATTACGACTAAATATGATGAAAGTGATTTCCGTTCGGCCATTTTTGGCACGATTCATGAGTGTGGTCATGCGATGTATGAACAAAATATTGATGAGAAGCTTGCAGGACTGCCATTAGCGACTGGTACATCGATGGGGATTCATGAATCACAATCATTATTTTATGAAAACTTTGTCGGCAGAAATGAAAAGTTCTGGGAGCATAACTATGAGCGTCTTCAGCACTTCTCACCAGCTCAATTTGGTGATGTGGCGTTAGCAGATTTTTTACGTGCCATCAATATGGTAGAACCATCATTGATTCGCATTGAAGCAGATGAACTAACATATCCATTACATATCATGATTCGCTATGAAATTGAACGTGACTTGTTCAATGGGGATTTACAGGCGAAGGATCTACCACAGGTATGGAATGATAAATATGAGGAATATTTAGGTATTCGTCCTGAGACAGATGCACAAGGTGTGCTACAAGACATGCATTGGTCAGGCGGCATGTTTGGCTATTTCCCATCCTATGCATTAGGAATGATCTATGCAGCGCAGTGGAAGCATGCGATGGACAAGGATATTCCTAATTTTGATGAATTACTAGAAAAAGGTGAGTTACTGCCAATTCGAGAGTGGCTAACAGAGAAAGTACATCAATACGGTGCGCTGAAAAAGCCGTTCGCGCTATTACAAGAGGCTACAGGGGAAGGCTTAAATGCTAAGTACCTAGCAGATTATTTACAAGAAAAATATACAAAGCTATATCAGCTATAGAAAAACAAGCGATTTCTCTAAAATGAGAAATCGCTTGTTGCTTTGAAAATATTCTTACCAAAGCTTAAAGCCTTTGAGCCCGCTGGTGAATTTGTAATAATTTCGAAGATTGGAATGGTGTAAGCGAATATAAATAAGGCTACTAAAATTACAAGTCAAGATTAAAGTAAGCTTCATTTCATGTTACATCAATATTTTTTATATAGTGTTCAACATTATAAAGCGTCATTTTTAAATTGAACCCTTGTGTTAAACAATCTGGCCAGATTGTTGTGTAAATATTTATTTGTGTAGCTTATGTATGATGAACCGTATATAGTTTTTACTTTTATGACCAATCAATAATTTAGGGGTGATTAGTGGTGACACTTAAATGGTTGTGGATATTGGTTATTGCATTTTGCGTATTAGAATGGATTTCAATCCCATTCATAAGTGCATTTACAGGAAAATTGTATCAAGTAGTTGATGGTGTATTAATAATTACTTTTATTATTTATCCATTATTTTTCTTGACTACTCTTTTATTATTACAAAAGGGGAATAAAAAAATTGGTGCAGTAATTTTGCTTATTCCACTAATTGTGTATGCCCCCGTGTTAATAAGTCTTCAAACGTTGGTTAAATAATGTATTACTAATTGAGTTAACGAGGTGCTTTGTAAAACAAGAGTTTCAAAAATTATCGAACTTTAAAAATTTAATCGATGCCATTCAATAAGAGCAAGCTTTGAACAATCATTTTTTCAAAACTTGCTCTTTAGTTTTGTTCTCATATCAAGGTTGATATCGTTAATTTAATCAAACTTTATTACTAATCAAATCTACATCAACAAGAAGCATTTGGGTATTCTTCAATAGTCATTGAACAGACATAAACTACAATGTGTTTCTGTCATTTTTTTGTGCTTTCATTGCTATGACTATCTATAAATAAAAAACGCACTAAGTAATTATCGAGTTATTTAGAATCAACGCCTTTAAAACGATCTATTCAATATTTTAAACGTGAATGTAGTAGGTTCATAATAAATTCAAAAATCTTTAACTTGTTATTAAATTCATAACCCATTGCTTGAAAAGATTTATCATTATTTAAAAAAATAGACCGCTAAATACAGTGTAATCTTTAACTTAAATTCTCATAATGGAATAAAAAGAAAAATTCCTTCTTTCAATATAAAAGTAGGAATTTTTGTCGTTTTAATATACTTAGAGTTGCTCAAAAGACTAGTACAGCATAGCGTACTTAAAAAAGAGAACCCCAATATAAATTCCTTATTTATAAAGTTAGACAGACATTTTTGATTGATTGTCAAAAGGATTCGAGCGCAGAACCAATGTAAACCAAACAGCAAACCCAAGATAAACTACTGTCAAAATAGCGAATATGAAATGAAACTTCTCCGCCAACTGCCGGAATAGGGCAAAAAAGACAACGATGCAATATATCAGATTTCCCAATATGACAGGTTTGTTATAGATGCCGCCAATCAGGGCAGAACGTGTAAACCAGTTTAACATTGCGAACCCTAAATATAGTCCTCCGATGATTTGCAGAAGAATCAAAATAATGGGTGAAGGGTCAATCCCTAGTATTTTTGAAATTTCTTCGGGAAAAAAGGTTCCTGCCAACCCAAACAAACCCATCAACACGGCACTACTACTCAAAAGCCATTTTGTTTTCATTTTTTTCCTCTTTTCATCTAATTTTGGAATTTTATAAACAGCAATCAGAGAATTCTAAACAAGGCATGTGTTAGCTTTAAACAGCAATAAACCATGAGTACAGTCCTAAGTAATTTAACAGGCTAGCCTAGAAACATAAAATTGCCTCCCTTTAGGACATCGATGAAAGTTTTGGACTTTTTGGGAGGGGGGTGTGACATCTAATGTTCATTTACAACAGGTCTTTTATCCATAAGTGTATTTCCTCACCCAACACAACAATCATGAAATTAACCTTTATATAACATCTGGTTAGGTAATTTATTATATTCGATGAAACTCCACTTTTTACCTTTAAGCAAGAGCTAGCTTCAACAAATTTTGGCGTTCCCTAATTTAGAGCATTCACCTGAACTAACATATCCATTACATATCATGATTCGCTATGAAATTGAACGTCACCCCTTCAATGGCGATTTACAGGCGAAGGATCTACCCCAGGTCTCAAAGTGTGCTACAAGATATGCATTGGTCAGGCGGCATGTTTGGCTATTTCCCATCCTATGCATTGGGGATGATTTATGCAGCACAGTGGAAGCATGCGATGGATAAGGATATTCCAAACTTTGACGAGCTACTAGAAAAGGGAGAGCTACTGCCAATTCTAGAGTGGCTAACTGATAAAGTTCATCAATATGGAGCATTGAAAAAGCCGTTTGAATTGCTGAAAGAAGCGACAGGGGAAGGCTTAAATGCCAAGTATCTGGCAGACTACTTACAAGAAAAATATACGAAACTCTATCAATTATAAAGTGAAAAAACGATTTCTCGTTACAGAGAAATCGCTTTTTTATAGGAAGATGCGTTTGGATGCTTACCACAATTGATAGCCTTTAGAGCCGGCTGGTGAGTTCGAAATAATATCGATAATTGGTACTGTGTAAGCGAATAAAATTAAGGCTACTAAAATAACAAGCCATATTTTAAAGTTTTCTAAAATAGCTGGAGTTGGACCGCTAAGCTCATGTACGTCACCTACAGGGAATTCTTCGTCACCTTTAGGTGCGAACCAAGCAAGTTTCACGACGATATAAATGATCACTAGGATGGCGATAAAGAGGATTGTTCCACCCACAGCTTGCGCGATTTGATAAGGAATCCAATCGTAAGCCTGCTGAGCGCCACCATATTCTGAGTAATCTGAGCGACGAGGTGCGCCAAACAGACCAGCAATATGCATTGCTGAAGACATAATCGTCATACCAGTACCCCATAAGATACCAGCGAAATTACTAAGATTATTTAAAGACTTCGAAAGTGTACGACCTGTTAAATGTGGAATTAACCAGAATGCCGCACCGAAGTAAGTTAAAACAACAGCTGTTGCAATCGTTAAATGGAAATGCCCTGTAACCCAAATGGTATTATGAATTAATTGATTCATTTGATAAGAGGCATTGACAATACCGCCTGCACCCCCTGGAATAAATGACACCATACCGATAAATGGTACGAAGAAACGAGCATCCTTCCAAGGTAATTTTTTAAACCAACCAAATAGTCCTTTGCCACCTAATTCACGTCCACGTAACTCGAACATTGCAAACATCGAGAAGGCAGTCATTAGAGAAGGCACGATTACAGCAAATGTTAAAACAACTTGAATGAACTTCCATGTACCATCAATACCAGGCTCTGTTAACTGATGGTGAATCCCAACAGGAATAGAGAAGAGTAAGAATAGCATAAACGAAAGTCTTGCTAAAGAATCGGAGAAAATTTTTCCACCAATTACTTTTGGAATAATCACGTACCACACCATATAGGCAGGTAATAACCAGAAGTATACAAGTGCATGACCAAAATACCAGAAAAGGGTACGTGATAATGCCACATCGACACGTTCAATTAAACCTAAGGACCATGGTAATAATTGAATTAAAACAGAAGCTGCAACACCAAGCGTTGCCACGAACCACATTAAATTATTAACAACTACCATAAATGATAGTAACGGGCTACGTTGTCCACTCGCTTTATTTTCTTTGCGCCACTGGACATAACGTAAAATTTGACCTGCGCCGCCAACCCAAGAACCAACAACGACTAATGTAAGACCTAAATAGAAAATCCAATGTGCCTTTAATGGTGCATAGAAGGTATAAAGAACAGTTGCTTTATTCAATAACACCATCGTTGCGGCAGCAGCTGTACCGATAGTCATTAACCAGAAACCAATCCAGCCAAGTCTTCTCTGAGTATCAGTGAATGTACCAGATGTTCGACTTACACTTGCAATTTGGAAGCCGTAAATAAAGAATGTAGTTAATATAAGACCGAGTAATACACCATGAACTGTTAATACTTGATAATAACCAATGCCTGCTGGTAAAGTAAATTGACCAGAACGTACAAAAACCTGTAATAAACCTGCAAGACCACCTAATAACAATGCGATAAATGCCACGTAAATATGTGCCATTGCTAGCTTTGCATCTCGACGATCCACTTTTGTCATTGAATTAGTGTGACTCATTTGAATCCACCACCTTTAGCATAGAGTGCATCATCGTATGTCCAGTACCACAATACTCATTACATACGATTAAAAACTCGCCAACCTTATTGACTTCTGTCACATATTCCGAAATATAGCCAGGCTCAAGCATCATATTGATATTCGTACCTGCAACCTCAAAACCATGCATAACATCCTCGCTTGTTGCGATAAATTTCACTTTTGCACCAAGTGGAACCTCAATTTGTGGAGGATTATAATTGAATGCAGAAGCAACTACCACCACTTCGTAATCCCAATCCTTACCTTCTACCTTATGGACACCTGGATTATCAAAAGGTGCTGTCTCTTTCACTTTCTCGTAATCTAGTGTTTTTTTACCATTGTTTGGATGAGAGCCTTGATGAAATGCTCCGATACCGAGAATGATCAGGAATGCCACTAAAGTGGTAACTCCAAAAACAAGCCAGTATTTCTCATACTTATGTATGTGCATATGTTTCTGTCCCTTCTTCGTAGATTAAAACCGTCCAATGAACAAATCGAAGCAGTACACCCAAAGTAAAATGATGATAATACCTACTCCAAAAACTGCATAGAGTGAACCTTTTAAATTTTCATCTGACTTCTTTTTATTTGCCATTTTTGCTCCTCCTACGCTTTTTATTGTTGTGTTTCTTACTGTCATCATATAAAAATCTCCTACATTTTGATGTGAAAAAAATCACACTTCTAGGGGAATTATGTGAAAAAAGTGTGAAGAATTTAAGAGAGAAAAAACAAGCCATCTCAAAAGTCATTGAGATGGCTTGTTTAATGATTATAATTAACTTTTTTTAATAAAAATAATAGATTTTAAGGAAGGAGAACTGTCCTTCTTATTTCTTTTGGGCAAACGGTAAGTCTTACAAATAAATGCTGAAAGTCTTGCATACAATGTCTTATTTGGAACAGACTTAAAACCTATTAAGCTCTATTCCGCTTCTTCTTCAATTGTTAATAGAACTGTTAGGGCACCGACGCTTGGGACCGAAACTGGGAGTGCAAAGGCCTTTTCAAAGCCATATAATTTTGTATTGCCCACCATCACCGTTGGCGGAGTGATATCAATTTCTAAGCTTTCTTGCCCAACAGCTGTACATAAATTTCCTGCAATCATGTTACCAAATTCCCCTGTAAAGGATTCTAGCATTTCTCCTTCAAGCGGCATACCGAACATGGTACTACCGATCCCGCTGAACACTTCGGGAGAGGAGTCAATGATGACGCGTCCCTTTAAATCTCCGATTAAGCCAATTAATACGCCCATTTGTTGTTGTTGAAAGGGTTCAGAAATAATACTAGGCGACTTTACTTCTATATCCATAGGAAGAATGGTTTTTAAAGCGTGAATTGTCCCGTTTAAAATAGTTTGAAAGTACTTCGAATTACTCATCATTACCGCATCCTTTTTCCGACTTTTCTACATCTTACCATGTAAAAAGGGTAAGATGAAAGTATGTCTTGACGAATTCACATGAAATTTATAATATATTAATGAGAATGATTTTCAAATTCAATGTAAACGTCTGAAAACTTAACGAAAAATAACGAAGAAGGAGCGGTTCGCAATGACATTCGTATTGATTGGAGCAGCTGTCGTGATCTATATTGGAGTTGGAAAATACGTCATGAACCAGGCAACTGCACATTTGAAATAAGAGCTAAACAAAAGAGTATGAAGCTGCTGTGCTTCATACTCTTTTTCATGATGTTAAGAAAGAAAATAGATGTGCAGAAAAGGGCTTTAGCAAGTGTCCATTTTCACTTACCCTCCAGGATCTTATCTGTAACACTCATCGCCTATGAGTGACACGGTCTCCTCTGCAATCAACCAAGTTACAAAAGTTTCTCCATAGTATATAGGAGGGAAAAGAATCGGCTCTTTTTTTACATGTTTTTGTTCAAGGGAAATATTTGTTTTTTCAGAAATCTATTGTAAAATGAAGCAAACCTTTAAGATTATTTAAAGAAATTAGGTGACAAATATGACAAAAATATTAGTAACAGGGTTTGAGCCATTTCTTGATTATAAAATAAATCCAACGATGCAAATTGTGAAAGCATTAAATGGAAAGAAGATAGATAGCTATGATATCGTCGGACGAATTCTATCTGTAGATTTTCAGCAATCAGCGGAGCAATTAAAACAACATATAGAAGAAGTGAAACCACAAATCATTATTTCATTAGGATTAGCTGGAGGACGTTTTAAAGTGACACCCGAGCGCATTGCTATTAATGTGAAAGACGGAGAGCCTGATAATAATGGCTATACACCAGTTGATGAGCGCATCCATGAGGAGGGGGCAGATGCTTATCTAACAAACTTACCGATTCGCAGTATGGTAAATCGTTTGCAGGCAGAAGGATATCCAGCGGAAATCTCCAATACAGCGGGTACATACTTATGTAATAACATTATGTATGAGGGGCTTGCTTATGCGCAGCAACATGAAGGGGTTCGTGCTGGCTTTATTCATATTCCAGCATCATTTGAGCTGGCAATCCAACATGGCAAAATTCCAGGCTGGAGTATCGGAGATTTGATAGCTGCGGTACAGCTTTGTATTGAGGAGACGGCACGTGCAACCAATCATTGATTTTCCGCATTCCATGTGGATTAGTCAACATACTATTCGTTTTGCATTCAAAGAGGTAATTTCCCACTCAAACTTTCACGCGGTCCAAGCGTTCAATCGATTTCTGAAACAGCAGCTACAGCATAACCTAGTCGAAAGTGTTGCAAGCTACCACACTGTGACAGCTTATATTAAACAAAAAATAGATGTTGAACGTTTAAGGATGCAGTGGCTTGAGATGCAAGCCTCCACAACCATTGACGAAGGAACGAATCGACTTTTAAAAATACCCGTCTGCTATGATGAGGAATTTGCCTTAGATCGCAAGCGCGTAATGAATTTCACAGGATTACCTTTTGAGGACATTAAAACATTGCATATGTCCAAAAGCTATTATGTGTATTTAATCGGCTTTTTACCAGGGTTTCCATACTTAGGTGAGCTTGATTCTAAATTATTTGTGCCACGCTTACAGAAACCAAGGGCATCTGTATCAGCGAGTTCAGTTGGGATTGGGGGTGGACAAACGGGAATCTATCCTGTTGATTCACCTGGAGGCTGGAATATTATAGGGAAAACACCGTTTGATTTATTTGATGTTCATGGCAAAGAGCCATTTTTATTTGAACTTGGTGATGAAGTTCAGTTTTATGAAATAACCCAACAGCAATTTTGGGAAATGAAAAGCAAAGGAGTGTAGCAATTGAAGCCACTTCTGCTTGTAACAAAACAAGGGGTTTTTGGAAGCTTACAAGATAAAGGAAGGTTCGGCTATCGGGCATTTGGTATTCCGTTATCTGGACCAATGGATCACCGATCGTTTAATGCAGCTCAAAGAATCTTACATCACCATCATGATGAAACGTCTTTTGAAATGTTTGTAGGTGGTTTTGAATTTGAGGCGCTGGCTGATTGTGTTTATGTATTAACAGGAGGACATGGTACATGCTTGGTTAATCAAGTACCAATCGAAATGTGGAAAACATTCCATTTAACAAGGGGAGATAGATTATCTATCAAGAGTGTCCATCAAGGCTCTATTGTTTACTTAACTCCATTAGGAGGTTTTCGTACAAACGATGAGCTTGGTAGCCAATCCTACCTTCCGCTTGGGAATTTGGGAACATGCATTACAAAAGGAAGTATTTTATATGGGCAAGTATCACCATCTCTAAAAAATAATAGAGGGCTATATGCACCCTATCGTCCGCGTTTTGACAGTTCCATAACTGCTCGACTGTTTAAAGGACCTCATTTTCATTTATTTACAGAAAAAAGTCAGCAACAATTTTTACAAAATCCTTTTCAATTTATTGGCGGCAATCGTATGGGCTACTACATCAAAGGACCTGCCTTACAACTTCAGGAAATGAAGGATATTCTGTCAGAAGCTACACAGTTCGGAACAATCCAAGTGCCTCAAAGTGGTGATCCCATTATCCTAATGGCTGATGCTCAAACAGTAGGAGGCTATCCTATTATTGCAACAGTTCATGAAGAAGATTTACATAAAGTAGCGCAAATGCGTATGTTTAACACAATTCACTTTGTACTGGAGGAAACATGATGTCAATTGATATCAATTGTGATCTAGGTGAAAGCCATGATGCTTTTATAACGGGTAAGGATGAAGAACTATTAGACTATGTAACGTCCATCAACATTGCATGCGGCTATCATGCGGGACATCATACAATCATGCATCAAATCGTACGTAGCGCCATTCGTAAAAACGTTCACATTGGTGCGCATCCAGGCTATCCAGATCGAGAGGGGTTTGGTCGCCGTAACATGGAATGTAGCTCAGGTGAAATTTACGATATGATGGTTTATCAAATTGGTGCCTTACAAGCATTTGTGGAGATTGAAAATGGTACGCTTCATCATGTTAAACCACATGGCGCACTTTATAATCAATGCGCGAATGACCATGAAAAAGCGTTGGCTGTAGTCAATGCAGTGTATGATCTTAATCCACAGCTTATTTTATATGCCTTATCTGGTAGCCTCATCGTAGAGATTGCTAGAGACAAAGGGCTTCAAGTATATGAGGAGGTTTTTTCGGATCGACGCTATAACAATGACGGCACTTTAGTGAACAGACAGGAACCAAATGCCTTAATACAATCGGAAGAAGAAATGCTAGTGCATGTAAAAGGTATTTTGACTGCTAATGAAGTGTTGTCAGTCCAGTCCAAAAAAATTAAAGTTGCAGTCCAAACCTTATGTATACATGGAGATGGTTCACATGCACTAGACTATGCGAAAAAAATTGCAGGTCTCAAAAAGTAATTACAATAAAACGTAAAAATGGATGCCCTAAACAAGGCATCCATTTTATTTAGATTGTTGTCACTAGCTCCACAGCTTCTAGCACAATTGGCGTACCAGCAGAAAGAGTACCTGTGACAGTATTGAACGTTATTTCAGTTGTAGAAACTGTATAGGCACCACCCTCCTGTAGAACACCATTGATATATAAGTTATAGTAACCATTTGCGACTTCCGGGAATGCTGTTGCTGCTGTACCGCTATCATTTAAAAACGTTGTTGCAGCGACTGTTGTGCCATCTGCAATGGCAAGGGGTGCAGCTAAGACGTTAAAAAATCTTGTAGAAGTACCTGTTACATTGACGTGAATATTAATAATGGAAAGTGCCACCCGATTCACCTCCTTTCATTTCCTTTATTTTGTTGTAAAGCCTAGCGATTCAATAATGATGGGTGTTCCTCTATACAATGTGGCATTATAGGGTACGATTGTCAGGGAGGCTGGGGTTACCGTATAAATGCCGCCTTCCTGCATCACTGCATTAATATAAAGGTTAACGTAACCATTGGGTGAAAAAATTGTAAACTCAGTAACGGAATTTGCTTCATCATTCCAAAAGAGATCGGCTGGAAGAGTTGCCCCATTAGATAGATCAAGATCAGCTGTAACGATATAAAAATATCGGTGGATTGTTGGGATAATCATACATTCAGGGACTATTTCAGGAGGATTAATGGGTATTCCGTTTGTTGCTTTTATACGGGGCCAGATAAATCGCTCCTCACAGTTACATGAACAATATTTTTCAATGATTTGATGAGACTTAGGATTTATCATATGGCATCACACTCCCTTCATAAAAAAATAACTTTGCCCCGAATATGCTTACTATAAAATATGAAGAAAAAATAAAAAGAACTAGTTGACCATCTATCATTTGGCATAGATTTTTTGTATAAACATGTTTTTCTAAGGATGGAAACGTTGGCATATATGCTTTAAATTAGTGTTATACTTTGCTAGTTGAATAAGGTAGAATACTAATTATGAATAATTAATGAAAAAGGGGTTACTGGTTTCATGAAAGATTTTGAACAACAATTGGAGGGGCTATTAAAGCAAGCCTCTTTGCAATACATAATTTATCAGCATAATGGTGATACAGAGCGCATGGATAAAACATCACTTTTTGCTCGAAAAATTCAGCAAAAAGAGTATGTGATTGGCTTTGCAGGCCATTTCTCTGCAGGGAAGTCCAGTATGATTAATGCGCTGTCTGGTGAAAATCTGCTGGCATCTAGTCCTATTCCAACAAGTGCAAACATCGTAAAAGTTCATAAATCAGAGGAAGACTATGCGATTGTTTATATGCACAATGAAAAGCCTGTAAAATTTGAGGCTGGCTATGATTTTAAAACAGTAAAAGAGCTAAGTAAAAATGGGGATTTAGTGTCACAAATTGAGATTGGACACAGTGCCTCTACACTACCACTAGGTGTCACTGTAATGGATACGCCAGGGGTAGACTCCACAGATGATGCGCACCGCATGTCAACGGAATCAGCATTACATATTGCCGATATCGTATTTTATACAATGGACTACAACCATGTGCAGTCGGAATTAAATTTCCAATTCACAAAGCAATTAATGAAATATAATCCAAATGTTTATTTAATTGTCAACATGATTGATAAGCATAAAGATAATGAATTGAGCTTCGAAGAATTTAAAGCAACTGTTCATCAATCCTTTGCAGCATGGGGTGTTGTACCGAAAGGTGTTTTCTTTACTTCATTAAGAGAGCCTGAGCATCCACATAATGATTTTGAGGCAGTTAAGAAAATTGTGATGGACAGTATGAATGATTGGCAGGAGCAGCTTGTACAAACAGCTACGAATACATTGCGTTTATTGCAAAGCGAGCATGACAATTATTTAATGGAAGAAAGACAGGATCGTTTGGCAATTGATGAAGAAATTTTAAGTGCGGATGACTGGGCACACCATCAGGATATTTTAGAGCAATACAATAAATTAAATCGTCAGGTTGAATTATTCTCAGTAGAAGCTTGGAACGAAACGTTTGAGGAGCAACGTAAGGAGCTGCTCGCTAATGCTGCAATTATGCCAGCTGATTTACGCGATCGCTTACGCCTTTATTTAGAAAGCATGCAGGAAGGTTTTAAAGTTGGGGGCTCTTTACTGCAAAGAAAAAAACAGAGGAAGAGCGAAACCGACGCAAAGAAGATGCGTATAGTGCCTATCAAAATGTGGTCCATGCACAAATCACGGGGCATTTAAAAGGTCTTATGAAAAAGGCATTGAAGGACGTTGGTGCATTAAATGAGGAACGTGCCGCAGCCATTGATGCCTATGTATTTGACTTACCTTTTTCATTGATTGAGCAGCAAGTTCAAACAGGCGCTATTTTAACAGGTGATGCTGTGTTAAACTTCGCTAACCGTATCGCAGAAGCAACAAAGCGCTACTTCATTCAGGAGACAGATAGCTGGAAAAATGCGCAAGCGACAACTCTTGAAGCTGTTGCAACAGAAACTGCCGCACCATCAAAATTAAAAATGGCGGGTATGCAGGACAAAGTAGATGCCATTAATGCGGTCCTTGAAATTGAAGGCTATCAGCAATATAGTGCAAGTACTATGCATCAAGCGAGCAATGAAATTCGTACAGTTGCCAATCAACAGCTTACTAATTGGGAACAATCATTTAAACAAGATTTAGCAGAAATTCGTTTATTTGACGAGTCTATGTTGCAGCCAAAAGAGCAAATCATCCAACAAGAGGAAGCTCAGCAAGCTACTAGTGCAACGACTCTACCAATCGATGGTGTGATTAACCGTGCACTTCATACTGCTAATGCAGTCAAAGAGGTGCAAGGCTTTGCCGAAGTAGCCCAATACCTTGAAAATAAAGTAGAACGACTACAGAAAAAAGATTTTACCATTGCATTGTTTGGCGCATTCAGTGCTGGGAAATCTTCCTTCTCGAACGCTTTAATGGGAGCCAAGGTGTTGCCTGTATCACCAAACCCAACAACTGCGGCCATCAATAAAATTCGTCCAGTTACACCGGAACATCCACATGAAACAGCGGATGTACAGCTTAAAACTGCTGAACAAATGCTAGAGGATATTCAAGGCTCCTATGCGGCGATTGGTTTGTCTGTATCGACATTGGAGGAAGCCTATAATCGTGCTGATGAAGGGCTTGCAGTTCAGTTAACGGACGAACGTTTAAATGTTCATAAATCATTTATTCGTGCCTATAAAGAAGGCTATCCAACCTTTAAGTCTGAGTTTGGTTCTATCCTTCGCGTAGACCGTGAAGAGTTTGAAAAATTTGTAGCACAAGAAAATAAATCTTGCTTTGTTGACAATATCGACTTCTATTATGATAGTCCATTAACACGTATGGGCGTGACACTTGTTGACACGCCAGGAGCGGACTCTATTAATGCCCGCCATACAGGCGTAGCATTTGAATATATTCGTAATGCTGATGCCATCCTATTTATTACGTACTATAATCATGCCTTTGCCAAAGCTGACCGAGAGTTTTTAATACAACTTGGTCGTGTGAAGGATGCATTTGAGCTAGATAAAATGTTCTTTATTGTCAATGCAATTGATTTGGCAACAACGGATGAAGAACAGGAAGATGTAAAAGGCTATGTACGCTCAGAGTTACAACGCTTTGGCATTCGCTTCCCGAGACTATATGGGGTATCTAGTCTTTTAGCGTTGGAAGAAAAGGTAGAAGGTGCCGATTTAACATCAGGTATGCCACCATTTGAAAAAGACTTCCATACATTCTTAAATGATGAGTTGAGTGCATTAGCCGTTCAAGCTCTTGCAGAGGAAGTTGATAAAACGGAGCAACGTTTGGCGGATTTAATTGCCCAAACAGAGGAAAACTTAAAACGTAAAGATGAGCGACTAGAGGAATTAACAACACTTGAACAACATATTCAATCGAAGTACAGTGTACTGAATACGAGCATGTTAGAGAGTGAAACAAAACAGGAGCTTGATGAGCTACTTTATTATGTTCTTCAACGTGTTTATTATCGTTACCCTGAGTTCTTTAAGGAAGGCTACAATCCTTCTACCTTTGCTGCAATGCCAGCACAACAAGCATTGGAGCATGCATTAAAAGAAGTGATGCAAAGCTTGCGTTTTGATTTTACTCAAGAAATGCGTGTAACAAACTTCCGTTTATCGCAGTTCATTAGCAAAAAGATGCAACAACGTTTTAAAGATGAAGTACGCGAATTGAAAGAGTTAAATCGAAGCTTCTCATTCCTAGCCTTTGAATCTTCTGAGCCAAATTTATTGGATTTTGAAGGACCGTTTGCGGATATTTCCAAATATGCTAGCGTAAAATCTCATTTCCGCAATCAAAAAGCTTTCTTTGAAAAGAACGAAAAAGTGAAGCTAAGTGAGGCACTAGAAGCTGTAACAAAACCCGATGCACAAGATTATTTAGATGCACAGAAAGTTTCCCTCATGACATGGGCGATTACGTTTATTGCAGAGGAAGCCGAAAAATTACGTTACTATATTTATCATCAAGCGCTTGAACAAATTGACACAGAAAGATTAGCCTTACAAGAAGAGAGTCGTTTAGCTTCTTGGAAAGCGATTTACGCACAATTACAATACGCATGAGGTGATTCCAATGGGAAAAGTATTCAAATCAGTGGATGAAATTCAATTTGATGGTGTCCGTTTTATCGATGCTCGTTACGATCTTCAGGACAAAGAGGCTGGCAAAAAGGCATTCGAGGAAGGTCATGCTACTGGTGCTATCTATATTGATTTAGAACAGCAGTTATCGGATATGGACAGTAAAGACGGTCGTCATCCGATGCCAAGCAAAGAAAAATTGGCATCCGTTTTTCAAGAACTAGGATTACGCTATGAAGATCAGATTGTAGTTTATGACCAAGGAGCAGCTCCATTTGCCCCACGCGCCTGGTGGATGCTAACCTATGCTGGTTTCCCAAATGTAGTGATTGTAAACGGAGGTGCCCCAGCGCTAGAGGCGAAAATTCCTTTTACCAAGGATATTATTAAATATCCCCCAACCATCATTGAGTTTGATTGGAAAGATGAGCTTTATGCACCACGCCAAGCCGTAAAAGCCATTGTGGATGGAGAGGTGAAAGCCACTTTACTCGATGCGCGTGCTGCTGCAAGGTACCGAGGAGAAGTAGAGCCATTGGATAAAGTAGCAGGTCATATCCCAACTGCGAAAAACTTTGACTGGGAGCAATTGAAGTCAAATGGTCAACTAAAGGCAAATGATGCATTACGTCAAAAAGTTTCACCTGATGAGCAGGTTGTTGTTTACTGTGGCAGCGGCGTAACCGCCTCTCCTCTTTATGCTGTGTTAGCAGATGAAGGCTATGACAACATCCAATTATATGTAGGTAGCTTCAGTGATTGGATTACAGAATATGACGTGGAAAAAGGCACAAACGAATAAAAAGAAACGCTCACTTCGGTGGGCGTTTTTTTATATAGTGCGGTGGATATAGCGTAAAGTAGAGGTTAGAATTTAATGTAGCGGATAACCTCTTCAGATTGGCGGATAAGGAAGAAAAAGTGGAGGATAGAACGTTAAAAGTGACTGATAAAATTTCATGTAGCGGATAACCTGCTCAAAGTGGTGGATAAGAATGAAAAAATGAAGGATAGCCCTTTGAAAGTAGTGGATAGAATTTAATCCCTGAAGAACTTCCTGAGAGGTGGGTGTTGGAGGATATGATAATGAAGCTTTATTGAGATTCTATCATGATTATACATTGCCTCAGGTGGCTTAAGTATTGCAGCGGAAATTAGGGACGACCAAAACCATTTTATAAATTTAAGCAGGCACTGGAACAGGAGGGGGAAGGGTGAACGATCTAAAAAAGCAGATGGATCTAATAGACATTCCAGAATCGTTACATCAGCGTAGTCAACAAGGCATTGAACAAGCAAAAAAAGAGCAGTACAAAACTAAGAGCTGGGTGCCCAAGATTGCTGTAACACTTGCGGCGGGTGGATTTGTGGCATTAATGAAGGGGGAACAGCACTTAGATAATGCTCGGGCTAGTGCGTTAATGTCACAATTAGATAATTTACCTCCGCCGATGTATTGGATTTTGGCTATTTTATGCCTATTCATCATACTATTCATCTCTAGAAAAAAGCTTAATCAGAAAAAGACAATTGGTGTTGCCATAGTTTCGATTCTACTGATCGGTAACAGTACGATTTTTTTACAACATCAATTAAGAAAACCAGTTGTGGTGCCTACTGTAATTGAAGTTACGGATAGCTCACAGAATGCTTTAGAGATACGCTATATTACAAACAAGTATGACCATCGATATGTTAAATATTTGCAGGCAGAAGATGTGCAATTACCAATAGTATACGATCAAATGGAGCAAGAGAATTTAGTAAATGGTTTTTATTATCCATTCGATACTTCGCAAGATTTACTCTATCAAAATGTTCGATTAGCTTTTTTTCAGCTTGATTTAAACACGATGAAAAAAGTGATGGCAAGTGAGACTGTTTATCTTTTACTAAATGACGGGATGAAATTGCCTGCCCCAATTCATTTTACGAGGGAAGTCTTCATTGATGAAAAACAGATCATGAATAATAGCTATAGTCAGTCACAACATGATTCGGAACAAATCATTTCATTTATCCTTCAACAGGATGCTATTTTTGATGCATTTTATGTTCCCGCTGCATTAGAGGGTAAGATACTATTGAAAGAATGGAGATTAAATGATCAGCGTTACACAGCAAGTGATTTTCCTTTTTCAGTGACGAAAGGTCAACGCTTGGAGATAACTATTCAATTGAAGGAAGCCCCCTTAGATATCAATACATCCATAGGTTTTAGTGGCCCGGATGGTTATTTAACTAAAAGATTATATTCACAAGCGTATTTTACGACAAATTTGGTGAAAAAGGTGCGTGAAAACAATGAGTGAATCTACACAACAGGTAAAACTTTTACAATGGTTAGCAGTGGCGCTCTTTTTTCAATTGATCTATTTAAATGTTTTTAAATACGCTAATCTTGTACAAGATATCCTTGTTTATGGGGCCTATTTAAAAAGTCTTTCGTTCTATAAAGAAAAGGCACCTATCAAAACATATATGGCCTGCGCTCTGATGATAACCTTGATGAGTACCATCTTTTCTTTCCATCTTCTCTTTTATTGGAGTACGGTTTTAATTCAAGGAATTGAATTGCTGATTATAATGGAATTTGGAAAAATTTTATTATGCATTGAACAAAAACACGATGTACAGGGTACAACTACAAGAGTGATGAAAAAATATATAGCGATATCCTTTGCCGTCATTATTAGTTGGACACTATTGATGAATGTTACAAGTGATTGGCAGATGGGATTATTGTTCCTGGGCGCATTGCTTTTATTGGCTGTAAATTTACGGTTATTTCTTCATGTGTTAGCACTTCGTAAACATGTAAAAAGCAAATCCTTTGTTGTTACCTACTTACAAAAATGACTCACCATTCATTTTATGCTACACTTTTTGTACAAGGGGCAAAGGGGGAGCAGGATGTTTAAACGGGAGAAAAGTATCGAGATTCAGCAGCATCGCGGTGTACAATGTGCGCATGGGAAAGTTGCAGTTCAGGGGTTGGTATGAGTGTGTACAGCTTTTTTGTGGATGGGTTACTGATTGATACAGGTTCCTACTCACTGTCGCAGGAATTTCAAACCTTTTTTAAGGATATACCGATAGAGCAATTGGCATTAACACATTCACATGAGGATCATGCTGGAAATGCAGCGTGGATTCAACATCATAAGAATGTACCTATTTATATTCATCGTGATTCAGTCAATCTTTGTGCTGAGGATGGAGAATATCCACTCTATCGTCAGGCATTGTGGGGGGAACGACCAGCGTTTGTTGCCCAACCATTTGGTCAAACATTACAAACGAACGCAGCAACATGGGATGTCATTGAAACACCTGGACATACAGCGGATCATCTTTCTTTTTACAATCGAGAAACAGGCGCTATGTTTACAGGAGATTTGTTTATCCAGCCAAAGACGAAGGTTGTGCTTGATGAAGAAAATATTGTCCATACCCTGGCGTCTTTGAGGAAAATAGTAAACTATGATTTCAATGTCGTCTATTGCTGTCATGCAGGCTTTATAGAGGATGGTCGAACGAAAATACAAGAAAAAATTACTTATTTGGAAGACATGCAAGGAAAAGTGAAACAATTATTTATGCAAGGTTATTCTGTTGAAGAAATCACCAAAACAATTTTTCCTCGTGATTATCCGATTACAAAAGTTTCGGGAGAGCAATGGTCTTCCAAGCATATCATTACGGCCTTTATTAATCATTTTACCGAAGAGTCCTATATATAGGGCTCTTTTTTTGGCTTGTTAAGAATTTCACAAATACTTTGATCTGTATAATAAAAAACTTTGTGAAAAAATGTGAATAAATTGTGACGAAGTCAATCAGGGCAATGGATGCGCTTACAAAAGTTTGTGAAAAAATTCTCATTTACATAAGAAAAATACTATGTGAAAAGTTGAACAGGCTAAATGGCTCTATGTGTACACTTTATAATGTGTTAACAATTGCATTAATTATCTTAAAATAATTGATTGTGAAAAGTTTAATTTGACAGAAAAATGTAATGAAAGTCATTAAACATTGAACTATTGAAGTTAAAAATAAATTGACAGAAAATTCGTTGACTATATTTTCACAAAGTATTATGATTCTGAAATATAATAAAAAATCAAAGGGAAAAGGATGGGATGGAATGGACGTAATGAAAAAGGCTTTAGAAATGCATGCACACTATAGCGGGAAATTAGAGGTGAGCTCAAAGGTACCTGTACAAGATTCCTATGATCTTAGCTTAGCTTATTCACCAGGGGTAGCAGCGCCATGTGTGGAAATTGAGAAAAATCCTTCGCTTGTGTACGACTATACAATGAAGGGGAATATGGTAGCTGTTGTATCTGATGGGACAGCGGTTTTAGGGTTAGGAGATATCGGACCGAAAGCGGCATTACCTGTAATGGAAGGGAAGGCGATTTTACTAAAGCGTTTTGCCAATGTTGATGCTTTTCCAATATGCTTAGATACAAAAAATACGGATGAAATCGTCAGCATTGTGAAGGCGCTTGCCCCGACATTTGGTGCGGTAAACTTAGAGGATATTTCAGCACCAAGATGCTTTGAAATTGAAGATCGCCTACGTCAAGAATGTGATATTCCAGTTTTTCATGATGATCAGCATGGAACAGCGATTGTTGTAGGAGCAGCGATGATTAATGCCAATCGTATTGTGAAAAAGGATGTAGCAACGATGAAGGTTGTGATTAATGGTGCTGGTGCTGCAGGCATTGCGATCTTACGTATACTTGTGCAAATGGGCTATAAGAATATTTATATGTGCGACACAAAGGGTATTATTTATGAGGGTCGTGTAGAGGGAATGAATCCGATTAAAGAAGCGGTTGCCCATTTGACAAATCCTAAGAAGCAACATGGTACACTAGAGGATGCACTAACAGGTGCAGATGTCTTTATTGGTGTTTCTGTAGCCAATCTATTAACGGAGGCACATATTGCGTCCATGAATGAAAATCCAGTTGTCTTTGCCTTAGCTAATCCAAATCCTGAAATTACGTATGAAAATGCCAAAGCATGGGGGTACGTGTGATGGGAACGGGACGTTCTGATTATCCAAATCAGATTAATAATGTTCTCGCATTCCCTGGTATTTTCCGTGGAGCTTTAGATGTGCGTGCTACGGATATTAATGAGTCAATGAAGCTAGCTGCTGTAGAAGCAATTGCCTCCCTTGTGAGTGATAAGGAACTAAAGGAAGAATATATTGTTCCTAAGTCTTTGGACGAACGCGTAGTGGCTATCGTCTCACGCGCAGTAAGTGGGGCAGCTGTTGAATCTGGCGTATCTGAGCTATTCCAGCAAAGTACAGCACTTTCTGTCTAATAAAATTAAAAAAGCAGATAGAGAAAAGTTTCAGGCTTTTTCTCTATCTGCTTTTATTATTATGCTGTATCAAGTTAACAAAGGCCTTATCTCAAGTTTTTAGACCATGCCAACACCAATAATTCCGATGAGTATGACAAAGAAAAGAACAAATAATACGATGAAGATAATAATGGCTGGAATAAAGATGGTGAAGAAAGCCATCCAGTTCGAAATTTGGTGTGCTTCAGCGACTACACCTACAGAAATAACAAATGACCAAATCGTCACAATGATGCTTACTAAAATAGTCGGCCAAAAAATCCACGGTAATGAACCCATAAAATTAGGATCCAATAATGAATCGGGTGAAGTCATTAACCAAATAATATACAGTGGAACCAGCACGATATATGGGATTGCTGTTAAGCTTAACCCCTTAAATAAGTCCGAGTAAGTCCCAGTACCTTTAAATAATTTCCCGAATAGCCAAGAGATGAGTGCAGAAATAGCTGTGCCAATCACACCTGCGATCGGAGCAAAAATGACACATAATAGGACTAAAAGCCATGGAGAAAAATCAGGAAGAAATTCTGAATCAATTAATCCAGACATAAGAGAGCCAATATAACCAATAGACAAAACCAAAATTGCAAAGCCGATAGATTTTTCATTAATCATATAACGAGTCGTTTGCTTTGGATGCATCCAAACTGATAAAAATGGATTTAGTTTTGACCTTTCTTCTTTCGATGTCTCATTCAAGTTTTCCATCAAACTACCTCCAAAATAATAGAATAATTGCTTGTTACATATAGTTAATATACGAGAGAAGTAAAGAAAAGTTTCATGGAAAATAAAAATTAGCCCACACATAAAAAAAGAGTCGTAATTGTCGACTCTTTTAAAGGTTGTTTCTATTATTCAGCTAACATAATTTTCTCAAGTTCTAACGGCTCAATATATTGCTCACCTTTGTAAGCACGCATATTACCGCCTGAAATTTCATCGATTAATAAAATTTCATTCGTTTTCGCATCGCGGCCGAATTCTAATTTAATGTCATAAAGCGTTAAGCCTTTTTTAGCAAGCTCTGCCGCTACAAATTTGGAAATTTCAATTGTACGTTGTTTTAAAATGGCGTATTCTTCATGAGTTAACAGGTTTAACATCGCTAAAGCATCTTCAGAAATTGGAGGATCTAAACGATCATCATCTTTGATTGTTACTTCTACAAAGGAGTCTAAATCTTGTCCTTCTTTTACATAGGCACCATAACGGCGTAGGAATGAACCAACTGCCTTGAAGCGGCAAATCACTTCTAAGCCATTACCGAAAACAGTCGCCGGTTTTACAGTCATTGTTGCATCTTCAAAGTTTGCATCAACGAAATGCGTAGGAACACCTTGTTCGTTTAATTTTGAATAAAAATAAGAAGTTAAACGTAAACCAGCCAAGCCAGCCCCATCAATGGTTAAACCGACAGTATTTGCACCTGGATCAAACACACCGTTTTCTCCTGTAACATCGTCTTTAAATTTTAATAAATAATGACCATCTTCTAATTTAAACACATTTTTTGTTTTACCTGTATACAATAATTCCACAAAAAACCCTCCAATATTTTTCATAGTACTCTAAAATTATAACACGAATGTTTTAAATGTTTAATGATAAAAATGTTCGTTTAAAACGTTTATTTTAATGTTTTATAACTGGATTATAAATAAAAAATAAGGTGATAACGAATGTTCGTTATCACCTTGGTTGAAATTAAGAATATTCCGAAATCAAATCCTAGGAAACATTGAAAATAGAATGTTATTAATAGACACCTTCAGTAAGCATTCCATCTGCTACTTTGATAAAGCCAGCAATGTTTGCACCAACTACTAGGTTACCTGGGAAGCCATATTTTTCTGCTGCTGCTTTGCTGTCTGTATAAATATTTTTCATAATTTGATGAAGTTTCGCATCTACTTCTTCAAATGACCAAAATACGCGGCTAGAATCTTGTGCCATTTCAAGAGCAGATACCGCAACTCCCCCAGCATTCGCTGCTTTTGCTGGACCAAATAATACGCCTGCCTCTAGGAATTCATTGATTGCTTCAAGGTCTGATGGCATATTAGCACCTTCACCGATTGCTTTCACGCCATTCGAAATTAATGTACGAGCTGATTCACCGTTAATTTCATTTTGCGTAGCACACGGTAGGGCAATATCACAAGGAATCGTCCAAATTCCTGTACAACCTTCTGTAAAAGTAGCATTTGGTCGGTAATTAACGTAAGTTGAGATACGGTCACCTTTTACTTCTTTAATTTCTTTGATGGCATCTAAATCTAAGCCCTCTGGGTCATAGATATAGCCTGAAGAGTCTGAGCAAGCAACCACTTTGGCACCATACTGTTGCGCTTTTTCAATGGCATACGTAGATACATTACCAGATCCAGAAACAACCACTGTTTTTCCTTCGAATGAGTCATTTGCATCCTTTAGCATTTCGTTCACAAAGTAAACAGTACCGTAACCAGTTGCTTCCTTACGTGCTAAAGAGCCACCGTAGCCAGGAGTCTTACCAGTTAATACACCTGATTCATTTGCTTTTGTTAAACGCTTATATTGGCCCCATAAATAACCTACTTCACGAGCACCTACGCCAATATCACCAGCAGGAACATCGACATCTGGACCAATATGACGGTATAATTCAGTCATGAATGCTTGGCAGAAACGCATAATTTCTGAATCTGATTTTCCTTTCGGATCAAAGTTTGAACCACCTTTACCACCACCAATAGGTTGCCCTGTTAAAGCATTTTTAAAGATTTGCTCAAAGCCTAGGAACTTAATGATGGATTCGTTGACAGAAGGGTGGAAGCGAAGACCGCCTTTATATGGGCCCATGACATTGCTGTATTGTACACGATAGCCACGATTCACTTGTACTTGATTGTTATCATCTTGCCATGCTACACGGAAAGAAATAATACGATCTGGCTCCACAATACGAGATAAAATATTGGCCTTAATATATTCAGGATGTTGCGCGAATACAGGTACTAATGAGATGAAAATTTCTTCAGCTGCTTGTAAAAATTCCGCTTGATGACTATTCTGTTGTTTAAGTTGCTCAAATACGCCATCTACGTATTCTTTTGCTAATTGTTCATTGCTAACAGTTGTAATTGTCATAAATAAAACCCCCATTTAGTTGATAGGTGTATCGTATATCTATTTTTCAAACTATTCAATAAAATACTTTTAAAGTTTGTGAAAAATTGAGCAAGAGAGGTTGTTTTAAAATTATATTGAAATAATTTAGTTCTAAGTGATTCATCTGATTATGAGAAAGGAATGATGCCTTATTGTGAAGGTTCTTATAGACGCTGATGCCTGTCCAGTAGTGGATTTGGCGCTATCTATATCATCTGAGTTTGAGATAGAAACTATCTTGTTTTGCGATACATCACATCGTGTTGAACGTGATAATGTAATAACAATTATTGTACCCAAAGGTCCAGATTCGGTTGATTTTACGCTAGTGAACGCGCTTTCAAAACACGATATTGTTATTACACAGGATTACGGATTAGCAGCCATGGTTTTAGCACGAGGGGGTATCCGATTGATCAAAATGGACGAGAAATGTCTAATGAAAACATCGAACGTTTGCTCGATATGCGTCATGTTGGTCAAAAAATTAGAAGGGCAGGTGGACGAACAAAGGGACCTAAAAAAAGAACACAAGAAAACAATATTTCGTTTGAAATGAAATTTCGACAAATTTGTGAACGAGCAATTTTAGCCTATAAACTGGAGGAATCTACAGGTGAAAAATGAACATAAACACGAACTATTCGAACAATATCCGCAGTTAAACGAACTAGCAAAAAAGGCTACTGTATTGTGGGAAAATACAAATTGGATGACAAATCCTGGAACAATGCTCTTTACTATGGCTGAAGTGGATGATGCGGAAGCAACATTACAACGTTTTTCTTCTTATTTAAAAGTAGCATTTCCAGAGCTTCTAGAAAGTGATGGTTTAATTGAATCAACGATCAAGGAAATTCCTTCAATGAAAAGTGCTATTGAACAAGCATATGGTGTGGCGATTCCCGGCCAATTGCTTTTAAAATGTGATCATGCATTACCGATCTCTGGCTCGATCAAAGCACGTGGAGGAATTTATGAGGTATTAAAACATGCGGAAAGGCTAGCTTTGGCAAGTGGAAGACTTAAAGAAGTGGATGATTATGCGATTTTAGCAACAGAGGAATTTCAGTCGTTCTTCCAACAATATACGATTGCAGTAGGCTCTACGGGGAATTTAGGATTAAGTATCGGCATTATGGGCAAGAAGCTCGGCTTTAATGTCGTTGTACATATGTCGAGTGATGCCAAGGAATGGAAAAAAGCCTTACTGCGGGAAAAGGGTGCTACAGTCATTGAATATGAAGCTGATTACAGTGTAGCTGTTGAGCAGGGGCGACAGGAAGCTGAGCAAGATCCAAAGTGTCATTTTATTGATGATGAAAATTCAAAGGATTTATTTGCTGGCTATGCCGTAGCTGCCAAGCGTTTAAAGGAACAGCTCGAAAGGACGAATATTACAGTGGATGAAGCACATCCATTGTTCGTCTATTTACCATGTGGCGTAGGTGGAGGACCAGGTGGTGTTGCCTATGGATTAAAAGAAATTTACGGAGAGCATGTGCATATTTTCTTTGCAGAACCTGTCGCTTCTCCTTGTATGACGATCGGACTGATGACAGGCTTACATGACGCAATTAGTGTAGAAGATATTGGCCTTGACAATCGAACAGAAGCGGATGGGTTAGCCGTTGGTCGCGCCTCCAAATTTGTAGGAAAAGTGATGGAGACGTATATAAGTGGTTGCTATACTGTATCAGATGAAGAGCTGTTTACATCTCTAGGATTAGCGATGGAAAGTGAAGGTTTATTTTTAGAGCCATCTGCACACGCAGGAATGTATGGAGCCATTCGTTTATTGCAACAAGGTCAATCCTATCTAGAAAAGAATGCATTAGTAAACCAGCTACCACAAGCCACACATCTCGTATGGGCAACTGGCGGTAGTATGGTCCCACCTACAATGCGAGCTGCTTATTTAGCAAAGGCCAAGGAATTTAATTAAAGACGATGTGAAGCTATGTTTGGGTGGAAGCTCGACCTCTATTAGTTATATCCCGCTCGAGCATGCAGTAAAGCATTCGAATAGTGAGATGCCCCGCTTAAATAGGAGTCCAAAGCGCTCACAAAATGTGTAGACCCGCTCAAGTAGGGGTCCAAAGTGCTCACAAAATGTGTAGACCCGCTCAACTAGGTCCAAAGTGCTCGCAAAATGTGTAGACCCGCTCAAATAGGAGTCCAAAGCGCTCACAAAATGTATGGACCCGCTCCAATAGGAGTCTAAAGCGCTCACAAAATGTAAGGACCTGCTTAAATAGGAGTCCAAAGCGCTCACAAAATGTAAGGACCTGCTTAAATAGGAGTCCAAAGCGCTCGCAAAATGTATGGACCCGCTCAAGTAGGGGTCAGAAGTGCTCACAAAATGTGTAGACCCGCTCCAATAAGGTCCGAAGTGCTCACAAAATGTGTGGATCCGCTCAAGTAGGAGCCCAAAGCGCTCGCAAAATATGTGGACCCGCTCCAATAAGGTCTAAAGCGCTCACAAAATGTAAGGACCCGCTTAAATAGGAGTCCAAAGCGCTCACAAAATGTAAGGACCCGCTTAAATAGGAGTCCAAAGCGCTCACAAAATGTGTAGACCTGCTCAAGTAGGAGTCCGAAGTGCTCACAAAATGTGTAGACCTGCTCAAGTAGGAGTCCGAAGTGCTCACAAAATGTGTGGATCCGCTCAAGTAGGAGCCCAAAGCGCTCGCAAAATATGTGGACCCGCTCAAGTAGGAGTCCAAAGCGCTCACAAAATGTGTAGACCCGCTCAAATAGGAGTCCAAAGCGCTCACAAAATGTAAGGACCCGCTCAAACAGGGGTCTTAAGCGCTCAAAAAGTGAGGCATCCCGCTCAGATTAGCGTCCACAAACGCGCAACGCAACTTCAAGTTTAGTAGAAACAAAATCAAATTAAAAAACAGGTGGGGATCATTTTTCTCCACCTGTTTTTGCTGTTTAACGTTGTAGTGCTTTACGTTGTGCGGCTAAGTATACTTCTTGTGCTGCAAGTACGCCTGCTCCTGGATCGAAATCATAGGAGAAGTCTTGTAAGGCAGCCTCAAGTAGGGAAACGGCTTGTAAAATGTCACTTGGGAAACAATAGCCCATATGGCCGAATCTAAAAATTTTACCCTGCAGATGACCTAGTCCGCCTGCGAAATCTAAATGATAGTGTTGCTTAAGGTGCGCCAAAAATTCACCAAGATCAATTCCTAGAGGTGTTTTAATTGCTGTAATAGTTGGAGAAGCGTATTGATCTTCAGTTAATAGCTCAATGTGTAATGCTTGCATTGCATTTCGCACCATGTTTTTCATAAGGTTATGGCGGGCAACTGTTTGCGTAAAGCCACCTTCCTGTTCAATTAACTTACACACCTCATGCAGTCCGTAAATCAGTGTGATAGCAGGGGTATTAGGTGTCATGCCCTTTTCCGCCCAGCTACGATAGCTTTGAAGATTTAAATAATAAGCAGGTGTTTGATTTTCTTCAATGACTCCCCAAGCTCTTTCGCTTACGCTAACAAGAGAGAGTCCAGGTGGGAGCATCATCGCTTTTTGAGAGCCTGTCACGAGAATATCAATGCCCCAAGCATCCATTTCAGCAGGAGCGCCACCAATACAGCTTACACCATCAACGATCACAAGGGCATTTGTTTCTTCATGGATGACTTTTGCTAGTTCGGCAACTGGGTTTAAAATACCTGTGGATGTTTCATTGTACGTAACAAAAACGGCTTTAATACTTTGTAATGGCTGTAAAAATGCTCGTAGTTCTTCGGCTGTGCAAGCTTGTCCCCATTCTTTTTCAAGCTTATGTACATGGAAGCCATATTGCTCACAGATCGAAACGAAATAGTCGCCAAAAGCTCCAACTGTGATGACAACAACCTCTTCACCAGCAGATACCGTATTAACAGCCGCAGCCTCAAGCGCAGCTGTCCCACCTGAAGGTAATAGTAAGATGTCCTGTGTCGTACCGAAAACAGGCTTTACTAATTCAATTGTTTCTCGGTATAATTCTACAAATTCCTGACTACGATGACTAAAAATATTCTGATTCATCGCAAGCTGTACCTTTTTTGGAATGGGTGTTGGCCCCGGATGTCTTAAAATATTTTCATGCATATTCATCAATCCCCTTTGCTATAAATTCAAAATTTTCTAACTATAATAATAGCATATTTATGGTGCTAGCTAACTACTTTTTTGAAAAATGATGGAAGAGATTGTCATTGTGGTACAATTTTTAAAAAGGAGGCAGTGCTAATGGAAACATCCATGCATTATCCATTTATCTATTTCTTCTACGACACAAACCAGGTGCTAGTGTATAGAATTCAAGCGTTAGAGTATATCACAGTAGCAGATGTGATGAAGAAGGGGGAATGGCAGGGGTATGAGCTTGAGCCATCTGAATCTGTTACAGCATTTCATCATGAACAAAGCATACCTCAGCAGGGGTGGTCTCTCTTTATGGGGCAGGAAGAGCTCTATCATTTGGTAGAAATTATTAATGATTATATTCAACAGGTCATAACTACTACTTCAGCACAAGTGGTACATATTGTTTGCTCGGAATCTGCAGCAGGCTCATTACGAGCGGCACTTGTTCCACCGAAATATGTGATCGGGTTTCCAGAGGATTTGTCGATTGGACCATTGTGGAAACTCGATGAAAAAAGAGGACAGGCATTCCGTGATGAGTGGCTAAGAGAAAATATTAATGATGGAATGGATGATTTTGTAAATCAGAATAAATTAATGAACACAATCAGAGAGATACAGGATATTCCAAGCAACCTGCCGATTTACATTTGGTGTGGGTCCAATGCAGAAGAACAGTGTGGCCTTAGATTTCTTCTTTATTTATTACGTGATAAAACCAATGAAGTTGTTTTTATCAACACAGGTGAACAACGGGCTATAAACCACCAATGGAACATGGAAATGTATGATGTAAAGCGATTGTCCGCGAAGGAGCGTCTATTTTTTCAGCAGCAGTGGGAAAGTTTAGCACAGACAAAGGATGTTTGTCGTCTATGGCTACATCAACAAATTCAAGCAGTCCAAGAGAGTTATTATGATAATTTGATTATGTCAACGATTGGACAACGTCATAAGGAGCAGGGGGATACTGATTTTATACAAACAGGTGTATTTATCTCTGAGCTATTAACAAGCATGGATGCTCCCCCAAATATCTTCTTTTTAGAATATAGAATTCGCTATTTAGTATATAGTGGGGTCTTTGAGTTAAAGGGAATTCCTAAATCAATGCACCATTACTCTGTGAAATTACGGAAAAAACCTCTTTAGCCTGTGGCATAAAGAGGTTTTAAAACAATTAAGCAACGAAAGGTCTGTTCATGCGCATTAAGCCGTAGATGGCAAAGAACAATCCACCTGTTATTACCATTAAGATTGTGTATAATACAGCCTTACCTGTTTCACCACACCAGCGGTAGAATAGGCGATACGTGAAATAGAGTGTAAAGCCTGCCGCTCCTAAAGAAGTCAGAATACCGATAAATGGAATAAACGAAACAATGATCAAGCCCGCATAAATAAGCGTATTTTTTAAAGCTGTTGCACGTATTGTTTCTCGAGTATCCCCACCAGCTGTCAGCAGGAAGAGACTATATACATTAATAATGGGAATCCAAGCAATATAGGCTACATCTCCAAAACCATTTGTTTTAGATGTCATAAAATAAATAAGTGCACTAATAATGTAGGCAATTAAACCAATAGCAAGGCCGGCTAGTATAAAGATAAAAAATAAACCACCCATGGCTGCATCTAAATCTGAGTAATAATAAGAATCATTATAGTCATAATTCATCAGAAAAACCTCCCTTCATATGAAAATACCTCCTAATCATAACAATCCTCAAGTGTTTAAGCTACAACAATTTAGATGTAATATTTAGTAGAAATCGCACAAATGTACTAGAATGTAGTTGGTTATTTAAGACTTTAATGATGATTTTTTGAGTGCCTTATGATAAAAATGCAAAAAATATCCTTGGAAACATTATTATGCTAGTTTTTGAGAATCATTTTCCGTTTTATTCATTTCAAAAAGTACATAGAAAAACATTACTATCCTATGATGGTAGATGCACAAGAAATGCCACAAAAAATAAAAATAGCCATCTTAACTACATTGTAAGATGACTATTTTCACGTGTATTAAATGAATTTGGCGATGTGCTCAAGTTCAATGCGGGAAGAATTGTAAGCAGGTGCGGCTGCCTTACCAATCGCAATTAAAATAACTGGGACGATATGGTCAGCTAATTCAAAGCGTTGAGCAAAGGCTTCTTTATTAAATCCACCCATTGGCACTGTATCATAGCCCATGTCTTTAGCTAGTAGCATGATTTGCATGGAAATTAGACCAGCATCAAATGTAACGATATTTTTTAACACTTCTTGGGGAAGTTGAGAATATAGATTGATCGAGTTGTTAATCATTAACTCTTTTGTTGCCTCATTGATATAGCCAAGATCGAAGTTCTTTGTATAGACAGCCTCGGCATTTTCGTACATTTTTGTATCACCTAAAACGGCAATAATTGCTGAGGAAGTTTCTACTTGTTCTTGGTTATTGGCAATAGCACGTAGCTCTTTTTTGACCGCTTCATCCTGAATTACTAAAAAGCGCCAAGGCTGTAGGTTACTAGACGATGGAGCAGACGTTGCTTCTACAAGTAATTCTTCTAATTGTTGTTGCGGGATTTTAAAGTTTTCATCGTATTTACGAACAGATTTACGCTCGTGCATAACTTTAGTTAAAGAACTTTTTGTCACTGTCATTATTTTGTCTCCTTCATGGTATGATGCGTTTTTTACTATACGATAAATGAATTCATTTTCCAAGTAAATTGCTCGAATTAAAGAGTCTTGAATCTAGGATTTAAAAGTTACAAAAAAAACATATTTTTGTAGGCATAATCCATTTATACTAGAGATGGAATAGAGCAATAATAATAGATATGGAGTGAAGGTGAATGAAAAAGCTGTTAGGAAATTTGAATATTATGGCAAAAATTGCAATGCTTATTCCTGTCATCACTGTTTTTTTAGGTGGTATGACCTTCCTTAACTATTTGAACGTATCCAATGAACTTGAAAGCTCTATTGAAAATGAAATGTCTATACTAGCGGATGATGTTGCAGGTTCCGTTGAGGGAAAATTGCATGCACACATTCAGCTCATAAATAGTGCAAAGACAACAATAGAATCGGCTGACAGTATGATGACCAGAGAGCAATTTATTCGCTACGTACAGCAGCTATTGCCTTTCAATAAGGAAACGTATGGTATGGGATTATGGCTAGAGAAGGATATGGCAAATGGACAAATTTTTGGGCCGTATGTCTATAAGGAAGAAGAAAAAATTGTCTCCACGGATGCTTATGAAGATCCTGCCTATCATTTTCACGAGCAAGAATGGTATCGCAATAGTATCCAATCTAATAAGGTAGTTCATACAGCACCTTATTTTGATGAAGCTCTGGGGGAAATGTTTATCTCATTTGGTACACAAATTGTCAAAGATTCTACGCCCATTGGCGTTATTACAGGAGATTATGTATTAGATTCAATTCAATCCATTGTTTCTGACGTGAAAATTCGTGAGAGTGGTTATGCATTTTTAATTGATGATAGTGGAAAAATTTTAACGCACCCTGATGTAAATAAAGTGAATAAAGAAACGATCCAGCAGTTGTTGAACATGCCTGTGGAGCAGATTTCTGATCAAAAAAAGTTAATACATACAAGCAGTGAGGGTAGTGATTTTACCTTACAATTTATGCAAATACAAGATATGCCGTGGAAATTAGTTTTACTGGTTCCGACAACTGAGCTTTACGGCGAAATACAGGCCATGCTCCAACAGCAAATCGTGATCAGTGTCGTTCTAATTTTACTTATCGCAATTAGTATTTATTTCCTTGCTCGTTACATCCGTGGGGAAGTGAAAACGATGAATACGCATTTAGGCTATCTTGCTACGGGTGATTTAACGCAACAAATGGCCGTTCATACGAAGGACGAATTTGGTGAAATGGCGCAGTATTATAATGACTCTGTGGAAGCATTAGGTTCAATGATGCAGCGCATTGTAGCTGAAACCGAGACAGTTGCTTCTACTGCAGAGGAATTAACGGCAAGTGTGCAGGAGGTCAATAAAACTGTTACAGAAGTTGCGATTTCTATGCAAGAGGTGGCAGAAAATACGAGTTCGCAACAACAGGTGAGTGGGGAGTTAGAGGGTGTAACAACACAACTAGGTGGGGATATGAAGACCGCCATGGACGATTTACATGAAGCAGTCCAACAATCGCAAAAAACCTCTGAACTTGCTACTGGCGGATCACAAAAAATACATGGTTTCGTGAATGATATTGTCCACCTACATGCACAGGTTGACAGTAGTGCCAATCTGGTGAATGGCTTGAAGGAGCATTCGCTTCAAATAGAGCAGATGAGTCAGCTCATTTCAGCTATTACCGACCAAACCAATTTACTATCACTTAATGCTGCCATTGAGGCAGCACGAGCAGGGGAAGCAGGGAAAGGCTTTGCGGTAGTTGCAGGAGAGGTCAAAGCACTTGCCGAACAAACTAGCCGTGCTTCGTTAGATATTGCAAAGGTTGTGCAGACGATTCAGGAACAAATGAATGACGCGGTAGAGATGATGGAGCAAAGTCGAAAAATAGCCCATCAAGGCATTGGTTCTGTTCAACAAGCAGGCATGACCTTCGATACAATTGCCAGTGCAATTGAAGGTCTCCAAAACACCATGCAAAAGACAAGCAAAACGACATCTGATGCTTTTGAAAAGTTGCAGGCAGTAACCAAAAAAGTACAGGCAATTAGCAAACAGGCACTTGCAACAAATGATCATACATTAAATGTATCAGCCATCACGGAGGAGCAGGCATCAACGATGAATGAGATGTCCATAGCCTCTGAGCAGTTAGCACAACTTGCTCAAAATTTGCAAGAAGAAGCAACTAAATTCACGATTTAATGGTAAGGTGTACATCTAGATTTAGGTGTACACCTTTTTAAGATCTAAATGAAAAAGCTTCCCACTGTACATTTTTCTTAGGTGCAGCCGATTTGAAATGCTTGATCATTTTTTCTGGTCCACATATATAAATACTAGTTTGTGGAGAGATGGATAACTCATCAACAGAGAGTCTATTTCGCTGTGTTGTATCTATAAACGTGACAGTAAAATGGTCGTTTGCTTGTGCATAATCCTCTAAAAAATCTTTGTAGATGACATTGTCTTGCCCGTGAAAAGAATAATATAAGTCAATTTTCTTATCAGGCTTCGTGTGTAAATAGGCAAGAAATGGGGTGATGCCCATACCACCTGCAATCCATAGCTGCTGTGCATTCCCGTTGCCGAAGTCAAAATGACCATAGGGGCCATCTACAGCAACCTCTGTATGGACTTGAATAAGGTTGTAGACCTCTTTAGTATAGTCTCCAATAGCTTTCATCGTAAGATTGATTTGTTGTCCACACCCCCAGAAATAGAGAAGGGATGTGGTGCTTTTTCAATACCCTCTTGAAAGACTTTCAGAAAAAGAAATTGTCCTGGTCGATAATCCAGCTGTTTTGTAAGCTTCAACTTAATTTCCAATATCTCAGGGGTCAGCCTTTGAATGGATGAAATCTGACCTTTATAGGGAAAGAACATATCCTGATACATTGTCAGCATATAAAGAGCTGACATAAATCCAATCGTAGTTGTTAATGCTGTAAAAACCCCTAAAGCTGAGGGCTGTAATAAATCATAGTGGCTAGAAAAATAAGCATGGTAAATACCCAATGTATAGGGCACAAGTAATAATCGATGAAGCCAGCGCCAATGCTCGTACTTCAGAAATTTTGCAATAAAGGCAAGAATGATTAGAAAGATAAAGCCGTATTGAGCCAGCTCGCCAAGATCTTTTGCGAATTCGTTGAGTGGCGTTTGTTGTGTTAGCTCTTCATCAGGAATCATTTTTTGTAATTGCCCGTGAATAAGAATCAATACAAGTGAAAGGATTGCTAGTAATTTATGATAAAAATAGACATGCTCAAGACCACTAAACCAACGCTCCAACATTTTTATTCTTGTAGCTAATAAGAATACAAGAAATAAACAAGTTATGGCTAAGCCTCCAATGACATGACTTAGTGTGTTCAACGGATGGATAGGTGCCATAGGTTTGCTAAAATACCAAAGCAAAGCACTACCACACAAAATACTGAAAATAAAAAGTATCCCTTTATATGCTCTCATATTTAACCTCCATCACTATGTTTATCCATAATTTAACTAGCTATACAATCAGAGAGGAAAAAAGTTTCGAGCGTACGTTCGGAATGTATGTTCCCTTTTGCGTCGAATTATGTTACATTAAGAAGGGAAAATAAGAGAAAAGGAGTGGAAGTAATTTATGCAAGGGAATACCCATATCGTTGGGGGCATTACAGCAAGTCTTGCCTTTGCACAGTTTTCAAATGATAACCCACTTGTCTTAGTTGGTGCGGGGGTTATTGGTGCGTTACTTCCAGATATTTGTCATAGAGGTAGTAAAATAGGTCGAACATTTCCCCTCATCGCGAAGCTAGTGAATACAGTATTTGGACATCGTTCCTTTACACATAGTTTGTTATTTTTAATAAGTATGATGGTGTTATTACATATGTTGATTCCTTATCGAGCGATATCTATTGGAATAATTATCGGAATGGCTAGTCATATCATACTTGATATGTGTACAAAAAAAGGGGTTAAACTATTTTTCCCTGCGACTGTCTCAATTCGTTTTCCACTTACAACGAAAACGGGTAGCAAGATAGAAGGTGTCGTACTGATGTTGTTATCGATGCTATCTATCTATTTCAGCTATGAATTAATTGTAAGATTTATTGATGCGATATAAATAAGAAAAGCCCCAGTAATCGTTTACTGGGGCTTTTCATGTTAGTCTGCCTGTACCTCTTCAACAGTTTGCTCTACCTCGGCACGAGTCATTTTTTCTCGTCCTTCTTGCATTGCCTTTAGTGTTTTGTGAGCTAAGGCAAGTGGTAGGCGACAGAACAGCAGAATAGTACGTTTATTGATATCCTTCATATATAAATCTGCTTTGGTTAAATTTTCCTCTGCATACGCAAATAAATCCTCACGTGTCCATCCCTCTGGTACGAAACTTACACCACGTTCATCTAAATCCTCATGCTGATTACGTAAGATGTTGACAGCCTGCAATCCACGGCCGTAGCCTATTGCTAGCTCGCGATCTGTTTGAACGCCTGCACCCCATGCCCAAAGCTCAGACAGCATCGTCCCTACAAGCCCAGCCACGTAGTATGTATAATCGTCTAAATCCTCACGTGTGCGGACCTGCCAATTCGCCTTTGCCCATTTTGCCATCCCAAAAGCCATTTCACTTGTGGAAGCCTGTACAATTTTTCTGGATTCCTCAGGACAAAATGTCAGCCAATCTGCTAAACGAAGGGAGACTTCAGGTAATTGCTCTGCATAAGGTGCGAGTAATGACTGATAGGCTTCGTTATTGAAATTGTCCTTAAGTAATTCACTCATTGCTGACAGTAAATCAAATTTGACATCATTAGAAAGTTCTTCATGGTCTTCAATTTCATCAATGGCACGCATTGCTAAATAGGCTGCAGCCACTGATATCTTTAAATCATTTTTTAAAAATGTAATAGGTATATAAAACGTGCGGCTTGTATCTTTCAAAACCTGCATCGCTTCTTTGTAAAGTCTTTTTTGCTCGTTCACTTGTATTCCTCCGTTCAAATGGTTCCACATCTATAGTATATCGTATCGTAAAAATAGGGAAAGATAAAACAGATTGTTCATATTTAGAGAGATATTCTTTGAAAACGTTTCCTAAAAGTGATATAGTTTAATAGTAAACTATTTAAACCTATACTTTCATTGTGGACGAAAGTATAAGTTAAACCACATTACAAAAGAGAGGAAGTTTAGAAAAATGGGACGTTTAGATAACAAAATTGCGATGATTACTGGTGGCGCATCTGGTATGGGTGCAGCAATGGCGAAATTGTTTGCCCAAGAGGGTGCTACGGTAATTGCAGCTGATATTAATGAAGATAACCTAGCAAAAATTTCTGAGCTTGACCATGTAGAGGGGATGAAATTGGATGTTTCATCTGACGAAAACTGGGCAGAAGTGACGAAAGCCATTGTGGAGAAATATGGTCGCATTGATATTTTAATTAACAATGCTGGTATTTCATCAGAAAAGGGACCAGATCAAATTACACAAGCGGATTGGTCAATCATGCATAATATCAATGCTTTTGGACCTTTCTTGGGCATTAAACATGCCTCTAACTATATGAAAGAAGCTGGAAAAGGCTCTATCGTTAATACATCCTCTTACACAGCGATTATTGGTGCAGGCTTTAATGCATATACAGCTTCTAAGGGATCATTACGAGCGATTGCTCGTGCAGCGGCATCAGAGCTTGGTGCTTTCAATGTTCGTGTTAATACAGTATTCCCTGGTGTCATTGAAACACCAATGACTGCTAAATTATCAGAAGCAAAAGAAGCAATGGATATGTTAGTAAGAGCGACACCAATGGGACGCCTTGGTCAACCAGAAGAAGTAGCGAATGCTATTTTATTTTTAGCATCTGATGAAGCTTCTTACATTACAGGTGCTGAGCTTGTCATTGATGGTGGCTATTCAGCACGCTAATTAATCGTTTTAGGAAAGTGAAAGTGCCTGTTCAAGCAGTGCATTTTCACTTTTTTTGCATTTTTCAAGGCTAAATAGTGGAACCTGAGATTCGGATGCTTCCATTTTTTAAAAGCCACGTTTTTCTACCTAAACGCCTTGCATGGTTATACTCCTCATTTAAGCACTAATGAGCGTTCTTCTGGAATCTGTCTATATAAATCTTCGTGTTCCGCTTTTGAATATTCGTTAAATTTCAAAAACAGCATTATGCTTTAACAAAGCTTTATTTTTTAGTAGAATGATGATAAAGCTTTCGAATTGCAATATAAAATTCAGCTATCCATTAGAAAAAATTTGATATTTTCCATGATTTTTTCATGAAAGTTTACGAAGTTATTGCACAATCATTTCAACAGCGTTAAAGTTTAGAAAGGGCGAAAATGTCATTACACAATTTGGGGGATTGTACTAAGCGTTTTGCTTTTGTACGAACAAATTAATTGGTCAGGATTTTGGCACACAAAAAAACTCCTTGCAAAATCCTTCGAACCAAAGAGGGCATGTACTTTAATAGTTGCCTTAATCATCGCGTAAACTGCAATCATTACATGACAAAGTTGCGTAATAAAAACAAAGGAGAATTGTATGCCAAAGGCTATAGGTATTGATGCAGGCGGCACATTGACAAAGGTTGCTTATTTAGATCAACACAATGAACTTGTTTTAACAACCTTTCCGTCTAATGATTTACAGTCTGTAAAAAAATGGATTATTGATCATCCAGATATTGAGGATATTGGTGTTACGGGGGGACGTACAGAGCAATTACTTGATGTCATTAAAACAATGAAATCGATTCATTATATAGTGGAATTTGAAGCAACATTAAAGGGTGTCCGATTTTTATTAAATAAAGAAGGCTACTTTTTTGAGCGCAGCATGATTACCAATATTGGGACAGGTACTTCCATTCATTACATGGAGGGCAATACCCATATTCGCGTTGGCGGGACAGGCGTTGGTGGTGGGACGTTAATTGGATTGTCAGCGCTTACAACAGGGATTACAGATTACAATGAAATACGAGAAATGGCTGACAATGGCCATCGTGAGAGTATTGATTTATTAGTTAAGGACATTTATCAGGGAATGGATACACCTATTGATGGTCATTTAACTGCAAGTAATTTTGGAAAAGTAGGCATTACACGGTCCATGAAACATCCAGCAGAGGATATTATAGCGACGGTTCAGGGTCTAGTAGGCGAAGTTATTACAACACTTAGCATTCAATATGCGGAAGAAAAAAGGCTCAGCATATTGTCTATATTGGATCAACTCTCAGCAATAATGCTCATCTTGCCCGTGTGATTGCAAATTATACACGCACTAAGAAGCATACACCTGTTTTTATTAACGATCATGGTTTTTCAGGTGCTGTTGGAGCATTGCTAAACATTACAGAATATACAATTGTCTAGGGACGAATAAGAATGAACATGACTAATGTACATTAGTCATGTTCATTTTTTACAATTAGCGAAGAAACTGATCTACATAGTAACGCCTCTATTTGAACAAATTATGTGCAGGAGGTGATGTTACGTGGGCAAACGTAATAATCGGAATAACAGTAAAACCATGAATATGCGAACGCATAATCCTTTTGGTACCTACAAAAGCAAAGATCTTGATCGAAGTAATAGCAATAATAATAATCCGAATGACAACCTAAACGAAGAATTCGCAGCAGAATTTGATGCGAAAGCTAAAAATAAAAACAATAAAACGAATCATGATAAAAACCAGCAGTCCAATAAAACGAAATAACGGAGGTACAAATCATGGCAAAAAAGAGAAAAACAAGCTTTAAAAAGAAAAAGAAGGAAGATACTCATAAAAAGAATGATCGTGAGGAGTACTCAGCAGAGTTTAACCAAGTCATTCATAATAACCCTCAACAGCCAAAGCAATAAAGACAAGCTGCTCCAAAATTTTTGGAGCGCTTATTTTTTTAAAGGAGTGATTCAAGTGAGGAAGTTATATTTACTTGGGATTGTTTTTGCTTGTCTTACTGTGTTCATACAAACAGCAATGGTCGCAAATGCACAACAAGAAACACCAGCCTATGCCAAATGGGGACAACTGGCCATCAAAGAGGTAAAGGCAAAATATCCATCAGCCAAAATTATCGATTATTTGCATGAGGGTAAAGAAGTACATGGGGCGTCAACAATTGAAAAGTTTAAGCTTTGGCTCAAGCAACCTGATAAGGAATTTGGTGTCTATGTAAGAATTAGTTATCAAAGTTCAACACAAAAGGTAGAAAAAATTGAATTACAAGAAAGCACATCATGAAAAAAAGGATGCCCAGAAAAGGCATCCTCATTCATTTAACCTTCAAGCTTTTGAATAAACGCACGCATCAAGCCTGGTAAATCAGGCCATGCATGTCCACTTACTAAATTGCCATCTGTATGAAGATTGGCATCAATATAAGTAGCGCCAGCCACTTGCACCTCTGGCTTGCAAGCAATATAGGCTGTCAGCTCACGTCCTTTTAGCACTTCAGGAATCGTTGCGAAAATTTGTGCTGCGTGGCAAACGGCTGCAATCGGTTTATTCATTTCGAAAAAATGGGACACGAGTGGTGGCACATGCTCATTTAAACGAATATATTCTGGCGCACGACCACCAGGAATAATCAATCCATCAAAATGGGTTGGATCAACATCAGCAAAAGAAGCATGTGCCTCTAAGCCATAGGCAGGTCGCTCGATGTATGTATCGACGCCATCTACAAAATCGTGTAGTACAGTTTGTAATTTCTTAGCTGATGGTGCTGCAATTGTGACATCATAGCCTGCCTCAAGACAACGATAATAAGGATAAAAAATCTCTAAAGCCTCTACGGCATCTCCTGCAAGTATTAAAACCTTTTTCCCCATGATTCCCTCTCCTTTACATTGAAAGTTTATTAACTTTTATTCGACACATGCAAAAAATTTCCTGCTGCTGATCGAGCCATCTTTCCAAATTACTTCCTTTACAAAGAAAAAAATGAAGCGTATAGTATTTATTTAGCTAGGTAAATAATTTTAGGAGGTAGATAGTGATGAATCCAATTTTCCATGCTTTATTCCAAAAAAATCGCTATTTAACTAATTGCTTAAATGAAGTGCTGAAGCAGCATCATTTATATAGTTCTCAGTGGACCATTTTATATTGCTTACATAAAAATGGACCGATGACATTGACGCAAATTTGGAAATATTTAAATGTGGAAGCGCCAAGTATCACAAGAGCGATTACAAGGCTTGAGGCATTGGGCTGGGTACAACGATTAGATGGTGAGGATAAACGAGAAAAGATAGTGACTTTATCCACACAAGCAGAGGAGCGCCTACCAGCCATTACAGCAACTATTCGAGCGTTTGAGGAGGAAATGGTAGGATCTTTAACTGCTGAGGAACAAGAGCAATTTCTAAAGCTATTGGAAAAAATGAAAGGTTGATGGACATGCAGCAAGAAGAGAATACACAAATATGGACGAAGCGTTTCATTAGTCTATTTTTAACGAATATCTCAGTTTTTTTTGTATTTTATGGACTTGTAACGACTTTGCCGCTTTATGCAATAGGGGAGCTACATCAGACAGATAAGGAGGCAGGGCTTCTATTGTCTGGCTTTTTATTGTCAGCTATCATTGTACGCCCGTTTTCAGGAAAACTGTTGGATGTATTTGGTAAGAAAAAACTGTTAGTCCTCTCAATCGGGGGCTATTTTATATGTACCGTCTTATATTTATTTATACATCCATTCGGCCTTTTACTTGGTCTACGTTTTATACAAGGGATTTTCTTTAGTATTATTACAACAGCTGCAGGATCTTTAGCGGCTGATATCGTTCCAGCTAAACGAAAAGGAGCAGGCCTTGGCTATTTCACGATGTCTACAAATCTAGCTGTCGTTATTGGTCCATTTATCGGACTATTATTAATACAATATAGTACCTTTAACGTATTATTCATCGTTATGAGTATCTGTATTCTAGCAGGAGGAATTCTAGCGTTAACGGTCAATACTGATGATCTACCGAAACCTGCACATGAAGGAAAACTAACCTTTAAATTTGATGATTTGTTTGAGCGAAAAGCGTTACCTGTTGCTGCGATTGCTAGTTTAGTAGCCTTTTCGTATGCCAGTGTTTTATCCTTTTTATCGGTCTATGCACAGCAAAAGGATTTAATGGCTGTGGCCAGTCTTTTTTATGCGGTGTTTGCTGCATCCATGTTAATTACGCGTCCGTACACAGGTAAACTTTATGATACGAAGGGACCACAATTTGTTATTATTCCCGGCATTATCTCCTTCGCCATCGGGCTCGTTATGCTCGCTTTTGTAGAGGGGCCCGTATTATTTTTGAGTGCTGCTATTTTTGTAGGCTTCGGCTATGGTGCTGTGACGACAAGCTTGCAAGCATTAGCCGTTCAATCCACAGCCATCCAGCGAAGTGGCTATGCTACAGCAACCTATTTTACGATGTTTGACCTTGGAATCGCACTAGGTTCCTATATTTTAGGAATGGTAGCCGTGCAGGCAGGCTATGCTTCAGTCTACTTGTCAGGTGCAGGCTTACTAGGGGTTGTCTTTATTATTTATCTATTACGACTTGCAAAGATGAAACCGAAAAAAATAGTGAATATATAGTAAAACAGTTGGGCCTGTCCCAACTGTTTTTATGATTATAGGCAATCATGTAGCGTGGCCGTTTTAGACCAAAATATGGTATAATAAGAGAGTAACTAGATAGAGGTTTCATGGGCGGTTGGCACAATATTAACCTATCTCATTCAACTTATGGAAGAGAAAGGAGTTGATGCCTTTGACTATTTTTGAAGCAATAATGGTTGCGATAAGTCTTTCAACACTTATTGTTTCTGTACTTGCATTGTCATTTACTTTTACACAAAAAAAGTAAACCGCCCCTGCCTCGCCAGCATGTGAGATGGTTTACTTTCATCACTTTGCAAATCGCCTTTGAAGCGATTCATCTTGTTACTAGGACCATTGGTGTTCCAGCACCAATGGTCTTATTTACTTATATACATCTTCACTAAGAATTATAACATGGATAATCGGTTTTTTTCAAATAATGTAAATTTAATTGTCATGGATAGAAACCACAAGTAATAAAGTTCAGTTATTTAAGATGTGTATTCAAAAATGCTTATTAGTTAAATGAAATAGGAACCCTCATTGAAATCTAATAACATAGTCAATATAACAATTCTCTTTTAATAGCTTAATTTCAAAGCTTTCAATATCCTCTCGGATTACGTTACTTACACTCATCTATAACTCCAAAATTATTATGATTTTTCTAATCAAGATTGTTCAATTTTAAAAAACTATGAAACATAATAGTAATTTAACTAATGGGAAGAACCCGCTTCAAAAATCACTATTTGTCGTAACTTTTGTGTTATGGCTCATTGATGGTTTTTTGAAGCGGGTTTTTCATTTTATTAAAATCTTTTTCAGGAATGGGGGGACTAACTAATGACCTTCGGGAATTTGATAGATCCTCTAAAAATGGTAAAATTAGAGTATAAAAGAATCTAATTCATTTGGAGGTAAAAAATATGAAACGTGGTACTTTTAGAAAGAATTCAAACAAATTATTACTTGCGACTTTAGCTCTAGCTGTGGCGACGCCTGTTTACGCTATTCCTGCTACTTATTCGGTTGCAGAAGCGGCAACGAAAACGACATTTAAAGATGTCCCTAAATCGCATTGGGCATATGAATCTATTAAGCAAGTAGCAGAGAAAGGTCTTGTTGCAGGTTACAGCGATGGCACATATAAACCATCTGCTCAAGTAACTCGTGCAGAGTTTGCGACGTTCCTATCACGCGTATTCGATGGCAACGACCGTACACCATCTAAATTTTCAGATGTTGGTGCATCGCATTGGGCAAATGACGCTATTCAAGAGGGACTAGCTGTTGGATTCATTAAAGCTAGTGATTTCTCGAATAACAGATTTGAACCAAACAAAGCAATGACTCGTGGCGAAATGTCTCGTTGGTTAGCAAATGGTTTAGCCCATGCGAATGATGATTATGGAAAAGCAATCGAGGAAATGGCGAATTCAAGCCTTACAATTATTCCGATTCCAGAGTTTTATGGTGGCGGTGTAAACAAGAAGGATTTACCGTATATCGGGGTGGCACTTGGTACTGGCTTGCTATCAGGCTATGAAGATTTCACATTCAAGCCAAATGGCAATACAACACGTGCCGAGGTAGCAACTATCCTTATCCGCTTCATGGATGCTATGAAAAAAGCGCCATCTGATTTCACAGGGCTAAAAGAACTTCGTGAAGTTGCTAGCACAGGAACGAACATCTTAACTATTTCCAACTTTAAGAAATCAGAATACGGTGGATATGAAGATGTTCTGGGTAAACCACATACGTATTTAAATAACACTGGTATTGCGACAATTGAACATGCTGTTTTTGTGGATACAACTGGCTCTAAACCAAAAGGTATTTTTAAAGATATGTTTTTTAATGAAAGCAACAATATAGCTTTTCTGAATAAAGGAGTTTACGCTATCTACTATGAATACACATTCAAGCCAAGTAGAGACGTAAGTCTTCTAAGTGTTAGCAATGGTTCTGACATGCACTTTGCTTCAAACTTAGTTGTAGATAAAAGTAAAGTTGCACAGTTTCATATAACATCCCCAACAGGTTCATCAAAAAATGAATTTATGAAGGGTGAAACCTATCGCTTTTGGGCTTTAAATGGAGTAAAGGTTAAATCTGATGAAAAACTAAGAGGAAGAACAGATGATGGAAGTATGTTCATTTATGAAGTACCGAAATAGGAGTTGATAATTCCATTGAAACTAATAAAAAAAGGTACGATTGCAATCGTATCTTTTTATAGGTCTATACATAGCAGTGGGGAAATATAGAGATTAAAAAAACTTAACGAGTCTATAAAAAATTTTATTTCGAAGCACACACAAGTAAGAAAAATAAAAAGTAGAGCAACAAAAAGCCGCTCTACTAAAGATTCTTTTGTAAAAACGCCTTTGTACGGTCGTTTTGAGGGTTTGTAAAGAAGTTGTCTGGATGATCAGATTCGATAATTTGACCACCATCCATAAAGACGACTTTATTTGCTACCTCTCGTGCAAAGCCCATTTCGTGTGTTACCACAATCATCGTCATCTGATCCTCTGCTAGGCTTTTCATAACCTTTAATACTTCGCCTGTCAGCTCAGGATCTAAGGCAGAGGTAGGCTCATCAAATAATAAAATTTGAGGATTCATCATAAGGGCACGTGCAATTGCTACCCGCTGTTTTTGACCACCAGAAAGATTGGCTGGATAAGCCTTGGCCTTGTCGGCAAGACCAATTTTTTGTAGTAAATCTTGACAGCGTTTTGTAATGGCTTCTGTCGATTCTGTTTTTAATAAGCTCGGTGCCATTTCAAGGTTTTGCTGAACGGTTAAATGGGGGAACAGGTTAAAGTGTTGAAAGACCATCCCCATTTTAGCTGTGATTGCTTTGATGTCTTGTGGCTTTGTATATCGACCATCTTGCACTAAATAATCGCCATCTACTACAATACTGCCACCATCGATTTCTTCTAAATGTATTAAGCTTCGAAGCATTGTACTTTTCCCAGATCCAGAGGGACCGATAACTGCAATGACATCATTCTTCTCTACTGAAAATGTAATTTGTTTCAGAACCTCCACCTGATCGAAAGATTTCTTCAAATTTGTTACTTCCATTAATGCCATATGTGTCACCTCTATTCGAATTTAAAGCGTTTTTCTAGCCATTTAAAGAACACCGTCAAGACAAGGGTCATGACTAAGTAAATTGCACCAGCAATAAAGAACGGTGTAATTGTGAAGTCCCGATTGACAGCCGTTTGCGCAAAATGTAGTAATTCGGGAACAGCAACTGCATAAAGTAGGGCTGTATCCTTAATTAGTGTAACGGATTCATTTGATAATGCGGGTAAGGCGACACGAAACATTTGTGGCAAAATAACACGTGTCGTCGTTTGCCATTTGGATAAGCCGAGTACCTGGGCTGCCTCATATTGTCCTTTATCGATGGCAAGAAGACCACCACGGAATATTTCTGCAAAGTAGGCAGCATAATTTAAAATAAAGCCAAGACAAGCGGCCACAAAACGATCCAATACTAAATATTCACCGATTACTGGCAGCATAGGTAAACCGAAGCAAATCAATAATAATTGTAGTAATAGTGGTGTACCACGCATGATATAAATATACGTATGTGCAAGCCAAGCGAGTGGTTTTATCCGACTTTTTACGGCGAGTGTTAGTAAAAAGCCGAATGGAATCGATACCAGAATGGCGATGAAAAACAGTAAAACTGTCATTTTTGCCCCTTCTAGCATCGGTAATATCATAGTTTGCCAGTAATCCGCCATAACGATGTCCCTCCAAAAGAGTAAGAGTTCCACTAAGGAAACTCTTACAGTTGATGTATCCTGTCATTATTTTAATACTTTGTCTTCACCAAACCATTTTGTTGAAATGTCAGCCGCAGTACCATCTTCATTCATTTTGTCTAACGCGGCTTGTAGTTTTTCTAATAAGGCTTCATTTCCTGGTTTCACACCAATACCGTATTGCTCAGGTGCGAGTGATTCCTCTAATAATTTGAATGTGTCAGGCTCTTGCGTCATGTAATATTCTGCAACTACAGCATCAATTACCACAGCATCAACACGGCCTGTTTTTAAGTCTGATAATGCTAAAACATTATCCGCAAATTCTGTAATTTTTTTCACTTCTTTATGAATTGGGTTACCGTTTAATGCATCGGCCGCAGAAGAAAGGGATTGAATACCTACTTCTTGTCCAGCTAAATCACTTAGCTTCGTAATCTTTGAATCTGCCTTTGTTATCACAACTTGAGAGTTTTCAAGATAAGGCTTTGTAAATAAAACCTTTTCCTTACGTTCATCTGTAATGGTATAACCGTTCCAAATTAAATCAATACGTCCACTTAATAATTCAGCCTCTTTTGTTTTCCAATCGATTGGCTGGAATTCTGCTTCAACGCCCATATGCTCTGCTGCAGCTCGAGCTAAATCAATATCGAATCCAACGATGTCATTTTTATCATCGCGGAAGCCCATTGGTGCAAATTTATCGTCGATTCCAATAATAATTTTTTCTTGATCTGCTGCTGTTTCGTCTTTTTCTGCTGTCTTTTCTTTTGAAGAGCCGCACGCTGCTAAAACGATGACAGCTGTCAGCATCATAAATAAAGTCACTACACGTTTCATTTTTGTTTCCCCCTATAATCTATCACTTTTACTTGCTAAACTACTAATGTGTTAAAGGATAACATCGTCCTCTAACAATGTCAATATCGTTTTGGATTAATCAGAAAATGCGTGGCGTTTTCTAGCATTTTTTTGAATATCATAAAATAATGAAATTGGGGGATAGTAAATAACTGAAGAATAGGGAAAAGAAAAAAGGACTGCTCCAATAGAACAGTCCTGGGAAATGAGGCTAGGCATTTTTGCTTTGGATTGCTTTTCGTGCCAAGGCATCAGCCGCTTTGTTTTGTGAGTCGGGCACCCATTTGATAAAGAATAAATCAAAGCTAGTGGCAAGCGCTAAAGCTTTTTCTAAATAAGGTTTAAATTCCTCATTTTTCACATATTCTTTTTCCATAGAAGCCACAACGATTTTGGAATCTGAACGCACCGAGACAAGAGGGGAGCCTAGCTTTTGTGCTTCTTCAAGACCACGAACCAATGCTGAAAATTCAGCAATATGGTTGTTTGTCTCACCAATATACTCGCTGATTTGGATATGGTGACCTTCACCTTTAATAAATACTCCTATCCCACTTGGCCCAGGATTTCCTGCACTGGCAGCATCTATATAAACTTCTAACATATTATCCCTACTTTGCGTTTTGACTTCATTATAATTGTACAACAAGGCTATGGTTTAAAGCATCCTTGTGAGCAATTCGTGTTGAAAAAAATACGTAGGAAGTAAACAAAATAGTTGCTTGTTGAAATTGAACGCTTCATAATAGTAGGAAGTGAATTTTGGACGTGAAAGGAGCGAGAGTTCTACATGGATAAAGTGACGGTTATGAAGGATATTGATGAACTGCATGATACGTATTGTTCGGATTGCTTAGTGATTAAGCAATTACGTAAAGAGCGTGGTAAACCAGGGGCTCATCGTTTCTGCATTGAAGCCTGTTCAGTTGGAGAAAAGCTACAGTTCCTAGGGGAAGAACTTTTAAAAGTTTATAGTAAATAAACATATGAGAAAAAGCTACATGTATTAGCAAATACATGTAGCTTCTTTAATTGTCATGATTATTTCGTTTCAGCATAGCTGCTTAGATCTTGGTAATACTTTGTAAGAGAGGAAGCCGAAATATCAAATGTCGCAGCGATTTCTTTTACGGTCATAGAAAGGGACTCAAACAGCTCCTTTTCCTGGCCATAACGAATTGCACCAGCTGCAATGGCCGCTTCTTTACGGGCAGTCGGTTGACCTTCAATTAAATAGTCCTCTAAAAGCTCAAGCATCGGTGCTGTTTCACGCTCATTTTGCTCTAGGAAGTCTTTTACTTGTGTCAGGACATTGCTCTCAAAGTTTGAAAATTCCTCACCTTTATAGCCATTTGATACTAATAACTCCCAAAATGCTAGGTGCTCTTCTTTTAAGAAGGAGCCAGCCTTCTTCTCTGAAGCCTCAAAGCGCTTCTTGAATTCTTCAAAGACCTTCGCATGATCCTCTGGGAAGAAAATCAGTGTAGACACAGCTAAATAATGAGCCGATTTCTTCGTTCCATCTGGTAAAATGAAGGCAAATACATGCATACCTTCAGGAATCGGTTTGTTATTTTCACGTCGAATATAAAGCTCATCATTTGTAAGTATATGATTAGCCTTGAAATATTTTTCCTCAACAACAGACACCGTACCAATAAATAAAGTAGGCTGAGACCAATCTTCAAGTACTTTGACTGTAGAAGGTCTTACCGCCTTTTTCTTCGTTTTCTTCAAATAATTTTTCCAAATAGATGGCTCTTGGTGGAAGAAAAAGTCGTCTAAAGCGATGGCTTCAATTAGCTCTCGCTGTAAAACGCTCTCTAATTTAGGCTGCCATGTGCCCACATGCTCAATATAGGCACGAACATCTTTACGTTCTGGATATTCTAAGTAAAATGTTTGTAGCACACGCTCTAATTCTTCGATTTGTACTGTTTCCACTGTTACTTGTTGTTTGCCTTCACAACATTTTTTATATTTTTTGCCGCTACCGCATGGGCATGGATCATTACGTTTTACCATAATTAGAACACTTCCTTTAATCATTGTTAATCGTATATTGCTAAATAATTTGCGTACTCTTAATAATAACGGTACTTTTGTATGAAGAAAAATGATTGTCTATTTTGAAATATCTAAAAAATATAGAGGGACGCCCTGATTCTAGTATATGTACGTATTTTTCTACTTAGAACTAAAAAAAGAAAACGATCTATACCTTGAATAGGCAGGACCGTTTTCTAGTTAAATTATTGTTGAACCGCTTCGATTTCAACTGTCAGGCGTTCAAGCTCATCAATTAAATGGCCAATGTAGGCAATTGTATCACGAAGTGGTTGGTCGGTCGTAATATCAACACCAGCCATTTGCGCTAACTCCACTGGTGATTTTGTACCGCCAGCCTGAAGAACGGCTAGCCAATCTTCAACAGCTGGAGCGCCCTCTTTTAAAATACGTTGAGACACTTGTGTGGAGATGGTTAACCCTGCACTATATGTGTATGGATAAAGGCCCATATAATAGTGCGGCTGACGCATCCATGTGAGTTCAGCGCCTTCAGAAATAACGACTGTATCTCCCCAGAAATCTTCCAACACGGAACGTTTTAATTGATTGAGGATGGTTGCATTAACTGCTTCTCCAGCATCAATTAATTCATATACTTTGCGTTGATAGGCAGCTTCTAGTAAATGTGTCACAAAGTTATGATAATATGTTTTCGCTACAATATTGGAAATTACCCAACGTTTAAAGCGTAGATCTTCATTATGTGTTAGTAAATAATTTGCTAACAGCATTTCATTCATTGTCGATGGCGCTTCAATAAAGTATAGGGATGGACGACTATTAAGATACGATTGATGTTCATACGTATTTGCAAAATGCCCAGCATGACCAAGCTCATGAATAAGTGTAAAGACTTCATTCATTTGTTCATTCCAGGACATTAAAATATAAGGATGGCTACCATACGGGCTTGAACAAAATGCCCCTGTAGATTTTCCTTTGTTTGGCGCATAGTCTATCCAACGTTCATTAAAGGCTCTCTCCATTAATTGATTATAGTCATTCCCCATAACGGCTAAAGCCTTTTCAACATATTCTTTTGCCTCAGCCATCGATAATCTTGGATCATAATCAGGGTCAAGTGCAATTTTTAAATCTGCAAATGTCATTTGGTCGATTCCGTTGGCTTTTTGAATTAACGTTGCATAGCGACGCATATGTGGGGCAAGCTCTTTAGTGATTAAATCAATTTGACGATTATAGAGTGAACGATCGACATCCTGATCAAATAGTAAATAGTCAATGACAGAATGAAAGCCTCTTAGGTCAGCCATTGTTTTTTCTTGTTGAATATGTGTGTTATATACTTGTGCCGTTGTATGCTGGTAATCGCGTAGCTTGCTTGAAAAGGCTTGAAAGGCAGCACGGCGTACATCTGTATTTGCTTCAAACTCCCAGTCATTTTCGTACAGCACAAAGCTAAGAGGATGCTTTTCGCCATTGGCTTCAAATTCGCCAAAATCCATGTCCACTAATTTTGTCGTATTGTACGTTTTATATGGCGCATCAAATGTGGCACTGAAGGCTGCCAGCGCTTTTTCCACTTCATGATGGAGCTGGTGTGGTTTTCGTTTTAATAATTCCTCTAGATATCGTTTGTAAAGAGGGCTTAATGTCGCTGCTTCTTGTAAAACAGCTTCATCCAATGCCAGTAACTCGCTGCGCACGAAGGATAGTGCACTGCTGACTTTTCCGATAGCTGTACCAAACTTTGCCGCACGCATTTGTGCTACATCATTTGTGCGATCTGTCTCAAGATTTAAGCTTGCATATGTGCCAATCGGAACAAACTTTTTTGTAGCTCTTCAAAGGCTGTTAACACGTCGATTACTTTTTGTGCATTTGTAATCGTACCTTTGTATTGTTGCTCGAAGCTAAGTGCATCTTCCACTAATTGTGCTAAGGTAGGTTCAAAATCAGCCTCATTGCTCAATAAATCTGTTAAATCCCAAGTTTCCTCTACTGCAACATCTTTTCGTAATGGTAAAACTTTCATTTATGGACACCCCTTTACATATAAGTGATTTCATTATAACGAAACTATTTCGGAAAGTGAAATAATTTCATAGAATAGTTGAAATATTCTTACTCTAAATCGTTTCTCATGAAGGATGTTTGAAATATTGTCGGTCGGGAACAATGAGTGTATAGCCAACATCTTTTATGACTCATACTAATGGCTAGAACAAGACATATTGGAGGAGAAATTGATTATGACACAAAACTTAAACAAACAATTAAATAAGCTAGTGGCGACGTGGTCTGTGCTTTATACAAAGCTACACAATTATCATTGGTATGTCACAGGTCCAGCCTTCTTTACACTGCATGCAAAATTTGAAGAGCTATATAATGAAACAACATTGAATTTAGATGAAATAGCAGAGCGTATTTTATCAAAGGATGGCAAGCCAGTGGCAACATTAAAAGAGCATCTAGAGCTATCCTATGTAGATGAAGCAACAGGTGAAGAAACGACAGAGGACATGGTTGCAACGACAATCTCAGATTTCCAAAAGCTGATGAAAGCTTTAAATTCTACAATGGAGCTAGCTGCAGAAGAAGGAGACGACCGTACAGAGGATTTACTCAATGCCATGTATCAGTCTCTTGAAAAGCATACATGGATGTTAAAGGCCTTTCTTGACAAGTAAAAATTGACAATTTGCATGCTGAAGAAGAAATTCTCTCCAGCATGCTTTTTTTCTGCCCTAAACTTATTATGTCAAATCAGCAACATAGTTTAAGGCAATTTAACAATTATTACAGTTTAGTAAAAAGGGTTTGTTTGTGTGTAGAGCGGGTAATTACCTAGTAAGCCATACAACATAGGAGGAATTGAACATGATGAATGAACAAAATCCAAAAATTGAGGTGGCCCATACAAGGGATGAAATGCTTCACATTTTAGAGAATATGCGAATGGAAGGTTATCACCAAGACGATATTCATATTATTGCGAGAGATCCCCAACAGTTTGAGGATGTAAAATGGGATGCCGATGTGCAAACGCATGAGGCTGGAAATTGGGTAGACCAATTTAAATCTTGGTTTACAGGCGACTCAGCCGTTACAGAGGGTTTAAAACGATTTAATCTGTCAGAGGGACAAATCGCTTACTATGCGCATCTTGTAGAACAAGGAAGTATTGTCTTATACGCAGAACATGAGGATGATGTTGATACACTCCAAACATATCCAGAGACTGCTGAAGAGCAAGAGGAGCGTTTAAGAAATCAACAGCGTATGGCAGAGGCAGAGCAATATAGAAGATTTTTATAATGAGTCAAACTAGCGAGATATGACTATTTCTCAATCGTTTGAATATAGACAAAGTCGATTCTTTCGACTTTGTCTATTATTTTTTCTAGCGTTTCTTGAAAAGAAGGGCAGTTTTTTAAATGCCATCTTTATATTTAGAAATGTTATTCTTCGCATTTAGTATTGAAAGAATAGGATCACTTGTTTTCTTTTTAAAAGGTTGCGAAAACAGGTCTTGTAATTTAGTAGATTCCCCAATGTCAGGACTTTGTTTAGTTTCCATGAGGAGAACCCTTTGTCCTGTTGGTTTGACAAGGTATTGACGTACATAGCCATTTTCGTGTCTGACCTCAATTTTCGATTTGCTCTTTTTTTCGTCTTCCACTTCACGGTCATCCACATGTCTCATTAAATCCAGTAAGTTTTGTGTTTGAATCGGTTGATTGTCCTTGGTTGGTAAATAATGTGTTGTATGTAAGGTTTGAATTTGCATGTATGAATCTCCTTTATTTTCGTTCTGTAAAAATTATACTATTTTACAAGTAATCGTGCTATAAATTCAATACATAGTAAAAGGAAGCTTGAGAAATAACTCTCAGCTTCCTTTTTTATTCAAATACACTATCTTATTGTATGACTTTTTCCTGTGCATCCTTTTTCATAAAACGTAATACATGGAAATGCTCTAATTGTGCTACTAAATTCCCTATAAGAATGAAGCTGCCACCAATCATTAATTTCATTGTTATGCCTTCTCCGATAAACATCATGGCAAACATAGCGGCAAAAATTGGTTCTAAGGAGAATATAAGACCTGTATGTGTAGCAGAAGTATACTGTTGTGCAACAGTTTGACCCACAAAGCAAAACGCACTACAGATGATGCCAAGCCCTAAAATTGCAATCCAGGATATTGCTGAATTTGGCATTGTCGGTGTTTCGAATAGAAAGGTTAACACAAGTGCATAAATACCAGCAAAGCCAAGCTGATAAATTCCGTATGAAATGGACTCTACATTTCGTGTGAATGAGCTATTTAAAAGTAAATAAATTGAATAACATAACGCAGCAATTGCTACTAATAAATCACCTTTATGGAATGTGAATGAGCCGTGTGCTGTTAAAACGGTAATACCAATCATGGTACAAATGATCGCAAAGCTAACTGCTCGAGAAGGTAATTTTTTTCAATAAAGCTGCTAAAAATCGGCACTAACACGACCGTTAGGCTCAAGATGAAGCCAGCATTTGAAACAGAAGTAGATTGTAAACCAAATAAACTTAACGCGAACACAATGAATAATAAAAATCCTTGAATAGCCGCATATTTTAATGTTTTACCATTTACTTTGATCATCCGTTTGTAAAAAATAAGTCCTGCTACGAAAAATGCGATGATACAACGTAATGCCACCACATTATAAACTGCCAACGTTTCTAGCCCCATGACCATAAAGGTATAAGAGAGCCCCCAAAACATTGTGACAATAACCATCAATACATTTGCTTTTCCTTGGATACTCATTATGTTCACCTACCATCTGTGTACTAAAACAGTTTTATACTAAAAATTACTATATATCTTGTGTTGTGATTAGTAAAACGAATGTTTATAATGAATAGGATTAAAAAAATTCATGTATATAGAGGGATTGCGGATGAGCTTAGTGAAATATGAGATTTTAACAAAGGTGGCAGAGGTGGCAAGCTTTACAAAAGCAGCTGATGCGCTAGGGTTAACACAATCTGCTGTGAGTCATGCCGTGTCGAGTTTAGAAAAAGAGTTTGGCTTTGCGCTCATTCATCGAAGTCGTGTGGGTGTGACATTAACGAGTGAGGGACAAACAATGCTAAGGGCAATGCGTCAGGTTTTGGATGCTCAAGAATTATTGCAACAGGAAGCAGCTCACATTCATGGCGTGACACGAGGTAAGGTTCGAATTGGTGTGATATCGAGTATTTCTTCCAATTGGATGCCAGAGATTGTTCGAATTATGGATAATCAATTTCCAGGGATACAGGTGGAGTTACGAGAGGGAGATTACTATGAAATTGAACAATGGCTTTTAAGTGGTGAAGTAGAAGCAGGATTTTTGAATGGTCAAAAGTCAGAGCAATATCAGTTCACTGAGCTCCAACAAGACCCATTATTATGTATTGTTTCGGATAAAAGTCCATTGTTTGATAAGACAGAAATTGATATCGTAGATTTAGAGGATATGCCATTTATTATGACTTCCTATAAAGGGACAAATGATGTCAAGGTGCTATTAGAGCAATATCATGTTAAGCCGAATATCCGCTTTGAGCTTTCCGAGGAGGTAGGGATTCTTTCCATGATTTCCCATCATTTAGGGATCAGTATTTTACCTCAGTTGGTTATTCAAAATTTACCGCCAACATTGAGAGCGATTCCATTAAAGCAAGGTGGCTACCGAACAATTGGTATTGCCATGAAACACCATGCTTCGCCCGTCACAAAGAAATTTGCAGAGATATTAAGTGCTTGGCTAAAAGAACAAAACAGCTCCCTAAAATAGTGGCTATTGAAGCCTATCCTTACATTACGTTAAAATAGTATTTGTATATATTTCAGAAAATAGGTGAGTGTATGTTGACATTACAGGGCAAAACCGTACTCATTACAAGTGGGGGAACACTTGAAAAATGGGATCGTGTACGAGGTCATACGAATTTATCAAAAGGCACAATGGGGTGTTATTTAGCAGAGGCGGCGCTGGCTGCTGGCGCTAACGTAGTATACATGCATGGTTACTTTGCACAGCTCCCAGAAAACCAAAATGATATGACATTGATTCAATTTGAAGGCATAGAGGATTTAGGACAAAAGGTGCGTCATGCAGTTCAACAACAACATGTCGATATCGTCATTATGGCGGCTGCGGGCTCTGATTGGGTCATTGACAAAGTATATGATCAATCAGGTAATTTAATGGAGGAAACGGGGAAAATGCCTTCTGACGAACCACCTATTATTCATTTTAAAAAAGCACCAAAAGTATTAGGTCAAATTAAGGGATGGCAACCGAATGTAACGTTAGTAGGCTTTAAGCTCGAAGCAACGAATGATGAGGAATTCTTGTTAGCTCGTGCCAGACTGCGTATGGAAACAGCCAATGCACAATTTATGGTAGCAAATAGCTCTCAGTCTTTATATGGGGGGATGAACCTCATTGGATTGTACCTGCTGATGGACAGCCTCTTAAAGTAATGGGCAAGCAAAAAACAGCAGAAGCTTTAATGATGTATTTACAAAATCAATAAATATGAACTGTGTAGAGAAATATTTCTACGCAGTTTTTTCTTGTCTAAAAGGTTAGCATCCTATAATATTTACTTAACGGTCGGTAAAAAAGGAGGGTAATAATGGGAAATAAAGAACAAACTTTTCAAAAGATTATAGAAATTGCTTATGGGATGTTTGCGGAAAATGGATTTGAAAAAACAAGCTTAGCAATGATTGCTACAGAGGTCGGTATTTCAAAACCAGCCATTTACTATTATTTTCAATCAAAAGATCAATTAATCGCTTTCATATTTGATGAATTGTATAAAGAAATTCAACATGATGTCGCTGTGGAGTATAAAGAGCTTTCTTCTGCTAATTTTAAGGAGGAATTACTTAAGCTAGGCTATAAATCTATTGAGGCACAGGACAAGGACCCTTATTTTAATAAAATATTTAATCAATATGTACTATTAGCGGCCCGCGATGAAAACTATAAAAGACAATTAGTAGAGCTAGAAACAAGCTTTTTAACGAGCTTTGTTGCTATCCTACGATATGGCGTACAGCTAGGCGTGCTAGAGGATACTCCCCATATAGAAGCGAAGGCACAGATGCTAGCCCTCGTCTATGATAATATCGGTAATTTCATGTTAACAGGCAACCAATTGAACTATAGGGCTATTTGGAAGGAGGCAGTGAATAGCGTTATCCAAGGGGGCAAAGATGACAAAAAGAAATGATGATCGGCGCATTGAAGGTCTTGATTTTGCAAGAGCTCTCGCCATGCTTGGCATGTTCATTGTCAATTTTGGCGTCATAACAGGTTCTACAACGAATGGTTCAACATGGTTAATGGCCTTCCAACATCTTTTCGAGGGACGTGCTTCGGCCGTATTTGTCATGCTAGCAGGAATAGGGACAGCCTTAATGACTCGTCAGGCTAGAGAGAGTAAGGACCCAATCCTTCTTCGTCAAAATCGACTTACTTTGTGGAAGAGGGCGCTTTTGTTATTTACGATAGGGATTATATTATATGCAATCGGCTGGACAGGAGATATCTTACATTATTATGGCGTGTATATGTTTGTTGCTGCTTGTTTGATTGCCCAATCCAAGAAAATGATGATCTTCATAATTGGTGCCATCCTTATCCTTTCACAATGGCTTCAAATTCAATTTAGTTACCTTGCTGGTTGGCATCCAACATATGTGCTACTAGAGTATCTTGATTTTTGGACACCAGCTGGATTTATAAGAAATTTGATGTTTAATGGCTATCATCCACTATTCCCCTGGATTTGCTTCTTTCTGATAGGGATGGTAATGGGCACATTAGATTTAACAAATCATACATTAAGAAAAAACTTACTGGTGATAGGCTTATTGCTAGTCATCGTGACTGAGACTTGTTCAACGTTATTCATTAAGATGACAACCATTCATTTATTAGATGTAGAGAGTGCATTGTATTTATTTGATACAGGACCGATTCCACCGAATATGATGTATGTCCTCTCTAATTCGGCTTCGGCTATTGTTATCATTGTTGGCTCCATCTATCTTGTAGAGACATGTAAAAATAAAGTTATACAATCTTTCATATTAACTGGACAAATGTCTTTAACGCATTATGTTGGCCATGTTGTTATAGGCATTGGAATACTAATTATTTGCCAAAAGCTGGAGAACCAAACACTTGCTTTTTCCATGCTGTATGCCTGCTGTTATTTTTTAGGATGTGTCGTGGTTTCTGTATGGTGGAGGACTAAACATCATCGAGGCCCACTTGAATTCATGATGAGGAAATGGAGCTTGTAATAAATTAATGGATTGCCATCTATTTCTCACTGACTAGGCATAAAATACTTTAGGTATAGGGAGTCTTTTAATCTAAACGACATATTGCATAGTATTCAACTAGGTTTTCTAATATTTTGTATTGACATTCCTATAGCAGAATTATAGAATTATTTTCAAGAAACGCAGTACTCTTATCAAGAGAGGTGGAGGGACTTGGCCCAATGAAGCCTCGGCAACCGGACAACAGGTGCCAAATCCAACAGATGGTGTCTGAGAGATAGGAGGGGCTATCAATCAGTTTGATGCGTTGGCCTCTTTATGAACAATAAGGATAAAAAAGAAGGGGTGTATCGTATGGCTCAGTCAGTAAAAGTAGATGATAAGAAACTAGAGGCAATTGCGAAGGCGATTCAAAATCTTGAATTTGGTGAAGTGCATATTACGATTCAAGATGGTGTGATTGTGCAAATTAATAGGCTTGAAAAGCAGAGATTTCCGCAGAAAAAATAACAATGATTTCAGTAGAACTTATGTCAAACGGCCACCTATAAGCATGAAGGATTTCCTGTGCTTACAAGTGGCCTTTTTTTGTGTAAAGGCTAGCTATAAAAGCTTTTTGGTATGGGACCGATATGGCGGCGATGATACAGCAAAGGCTCTTTTTGAGCATTTGTAGTGTCTACGACCTGCCCAATAAAAATGGTATGGTCGCCAGCATCGATTTGCTGAAATGTTTTACATTGTAAATTAGCTGCGGTATCATGTAAAATCGGTAGTCCTAAAGAGGAAGTTGACCATGATGCTTGTGCAAAGCGATCAGGGATTTTACTAGCAAATAGTGTACATAAATGCTCTTGATCACTCGCTAAAATATTGACCGCAAAATTTGGCGCAGTCGTGAAATAGGGATGGAGCTGAGATTTTTTATCGAGTGACCACAAAATAAGGAGCGGGTCGATTGAAACAGATGCAAAGGAATTGACGGTTAAGCCAATCGGTTTTGTGTCATGACATGTCGTGACAACTGTTACGCCTGTAGGATAATTACCTAATGCCAATTTAAAAGCAGCTACTAAATCTGTCATTCAAATCACCTCTTTATGAAATTAGTGAACGGAGTTTGTAGGTAAACGAAACTTTTTTTCATATCCTACTAGTAACTCCTTTTCTTGAGTAAATTTTAAACTAATCAAACATACAGGTAAAGGTAATGGGGAAAGAAAGGGGAATGGCCATGACTTTATATTTTGATCATCTGGTTCATCAAGTGGAGTCACCAGAAAATATAAAGGTTTTCTTCAATAAACGAAATGTCCATACAGTGAATGGTGGGCAGCACACGATGTGGGGGACTTATAATACGTTAAGCTACTTTGGCTTAAGCTACATTGAACAAATTGCTATCTATGATCGTGATTTATTTGAGCAAGCGGCACAATACCCATATTCCCTACATTATACGTTTAAACGTGATCAAGAGCGCCAGGGATTTTCTCGAATTGCTCTGCGCACAAAAAATATTGACGAAGAGGGTCGACGCTTGCGAGCATTGGGCTATGAAGTATATGGACCAGATGCATGTAGCAGAACAAGACCAGATGGCACGGTGGTAGAATGGAAGCTACTGCATTTTGGTAAGCCAGATCTGCCAATTGATTTTCCATTTTTAATTGAATGGGCGGAGGAAAATGAAGAGCGTTTGGTTCAATTAAAGGCAAGTGGTGCCATTGATGTAAAACAGGCTATCACGATGGAATCCGTCCAATTCTACGTCAAGGACATGCAGGCAACAGTAAAACTGTGGCAAGAGGTGTTACAGCTACCAGTGCCTACGCAGTATGAGCAGTATATGTCACTACAGCTACCGAATATGCGTTTAGATTTCTATGAGGAAGAGAGTGCGATGGCAATGACACTTGGCCATGTCAAAGAGGGACCATTTGGTGTGACATTAAAGGATCCTAAACGAACAAAGGAAACATTAGTTTGTCCTGGTGCTTTTTATTGGATAAATCGATAATGAGAAAAAGGCTGGAACATAAGCTAAATAATCTCTAAATTAACAAAACATGACAACTAGAAAAACCGAACTATTCCAAAACACTTCGTGAGCATTTCAGTGGATAGTTCGGTATTTTTGTTGGCTGAAACACTTTTGACCCAGCCACTTTACATAGTGTTGAAAACAAAAATATCCATAGAATTTCTAATGCAGGCTACTTGCTTTCCTGTGGGCGAGCCGCTTCCTCCGCTATCGCTACAATCCACTCACTTTTTAGCAAAGGTGTTCACTACTCATTTTATCGAGAGGTGCTGTCACCCATCACTTTTCTAAAAGGTCTTTTTCTAGTGACATGATCTTTATTCAACAATGGAAAAATCCACTTCATCAGAGAAGTGGATTTTCGTTGCCAATAATTATTCAATTGTCATTTTTTTCGGCGTTTCTGTACCTGTATACCAATCAAATTCAATTTCAAATGAATGCTTGTCGCCCTTTTTTGTATAGGAGTAGTCGATTTTGAGCTGTTCACTTGGGCTGACAACTGTTGGCTCTGTGCCTTGAACAAAAGTGAATTCACCATTTTCTTTAAGCTTTTTTGCAATCGTTTCCAGTGTTGTTGCAAATTCTGCTACACTTTGTCGTTCTTTATGCTTCAAAATAACTTCAGTCATTGCATCGAAATCCCTCCTTACGTATTGTTACTTCTATTATAGCATGGAGGGGGCATTCAGCTTAAAACAACACAAAAAGCGGATGAAGAAAACGATGCACTTCCTAATCCGCTGCTAATCTGGAACTACACGGATAGCCCCATTATGCTTATAGTTTTACAACATTTGATGCTTGGGGTCCACGATTGCCTTCCACAACATCAAATGAAACCTTTTGACCTTCTTCAAGTGTACGGAAGCCTTCCTCCTGGATGCCCGTAAAATGAACAAATACATCTTCGCCATCATCACATTCAATAAAGCCATAACCTTTTTCATTATTGAACCACTTTACGATCCCCTGTTGCATAAGCATTCGCCTCCAATGCGCTTGAATGTAAAATAAAGTTAAATAAATGGTGCTCTCATTGTGAAAATGTGAAAAAATTGCATTTTCTCTTAGAACATACAGGAATTGAGCAAAGATGTCAATTGATTGACGAAATGCTTGTATATCTGGCTTTCTTTTTTTTCACAATTAAGACTATAATGGAAATGAACAACATAGAAAGTAGGATGCCAAATGACAACGAAAAATCAACCATTATCAGATTTAGAAATCGCTAGTCAAGCAGTGATCAAACCTATTACGGAAATTGCCAATGCTGCGGGTATTCCAGAGGATGCTCTTGAGCAGTATGGACGCTACAAAGCAAAGATTGACCCATTAAAAATTACTGCTCAGGGCGAGGATGCAAAGGTAGTATTAGTATCAGCTATTAGTCCAACCCCTGCTGGTGAAGGAAAGTCGACTGTGACTGTTGGACTGGCAGATGCCCTTCATCAATTAGATAAGAAGGTGATGGTCGCATTACGTGAACCATCATTAGGTCCAGTCATGGGCGTAAAAGGTGGCGCAACTGGCGGAGGTTACGCACAAGTTATACCAATGGAGGATATTAATTTACATTTCACTGGCGACCTTCATGCGATTACAACAGCTAACAATGCTTTATCCGCATTTATTGATAATCATATCCACCAAGGAAATACACTCAACATTGATCCACGACGCATTATTTGGAAGCGTGTCATGGACTTAAATGATCGTGCCCTTCGTAAGGTAGTGGTGGGATTAGGTGGTCCTGTTCAAGGCATGCCGCGTGAGGATGGCTTTGATATTACGGTTGCCTCTGAAATTATGGCGGTATTCTGTTTAGCAACAAGCATTGAGGATTTACGTGAGCGCATCGCTAGTATCGTGATTGGCTATACTTTCGAGCGTGAGCCTGTCTTTGTGCGTGATTTACAGGTAGAGGGTGCCTTAACACTTTTATTAAAAGATGCCTTCAAGCCAAACTTAGTTCAAACATTAGAGGGAACACCTGCTATTATTCATGGTGGTCCATTTGCGAATATTGCCCACGGCTGTAATTCCATTATGGCGACTCAAACCGCTCGTAAGCTAGCTGATATTGTGGTGACAGAAGCGGGCTTCGGCTCTGATTTAGGTGCTGAAAAATTCATGAACATTAAAGCTCGTAAGGGAGGCTTTAAACCAAGCGCAGTTGTCATTGTAGCGACAATTCGTGCCCTAAAAATGCATGGTGGTGTTCCAAAAACATCACTTGTCGGTGAAAATGTGGAAGCACTTCTACAAGGGATTGAGAACTTAGCTAAACATGTAGATACAGTTCGTACATTTGGCGTTGAACCAATTATTGCCTTGAATCGTTTTATCACGGACACAGAGGCTGAGCTAGAAGCCGTTCTGCACTGGTGTCAAGAAAATCATGTTCGCATTGCCCGTACAAATGTCTGGGAAGAGGGCGGTAAAGGTGGTCTAGCCTTAGCTGAGCAAGTACTAGCTGTGCTAGAGGAAGAAAACAACTTCTCTCCTTTATATGATGTAACAGAGTCGATTGAAGAAAAGGTGCGTACGATTGTGCAAAAGGTATATGGCGGGAAAGATGTACAATTTACAGACCAAGCCAAAAAACAAATTGCCCAAATCGAAAAATTCGGCTGGGACTCTCTTCCAATTTGTATGGCGAAAACCCAGTATTCTTTATCAGACCAACCAAGTTTACTTGGTCGTCCAGAAGACTTTACCATCACAATTCGCGAAGTTATTCCAAAGCTTGGTGCAGGCTTCTTAGTTTGTCTAACTGGCGATATTATGACAATGCCAGGACTTCCAAAAGCACCAGCTGCTCTACGCATGAATGTCGATAATGAAGGACATGCGGTAGGATTGTTCTAAACGATATTAAAGCTGCCTAACTAAATGGGCAGCTTTTTTTGATAATTTTGGTAAACATCGTTCGCAAAATCATCAACTGTCTACAACTCAAATATGGTATAAAAGTAAAATTTAGGATGATTACTTTATCTACCCCTTGAGTAAAAATTCGAAAATATTAATTTTTTTAAGATTCTAGTGAAAACTAGGATCTTTTTTGTGTTGCAAAAAAATCATGAGAACTTTCCTTATATAAATGTGTTTGGTATTTTTTATCAATATTTATCTGATATTGGAAAGATAGAGCGGATTTTTACAACGAAGGATAATTGTCAAATGAATTTTTATTTAAAAAATACATTGAATTTTCTTTTTATTTTAAATATAATTTATTTAATTCTAATTCGGAACACTGTACCGATAATAGGAACACGGAGGGATGAAGTCTTGAAAATCGCAACAGATATTGGCGGTACTTTTACTGACCTAGTTTTTACAGATGAAAAAGGAAATCTTCATTTTGATAAGGGACATACGACACCTGGTCACTTTGAGGATGGCATATTAAATGTATTAGGGCGACATGTAACGGAAGATTCTTTAATTGAATCATTTATTCATGGATCGACGGTTATCATCAATACATTAACGGAAAGAAAGGGGGGCGTAGTTGGGTTAATTACAACAAAGGGTTTCCGTGATGTTATAGAAATTGCTCGTGGAAATCGACCAGACTTATATAACTTTAAATATAAAAAGCCAGAACCATTTGTAGAGCGTTATTTACGTCAAGAAATTGATGAGCGAATCGACTTTAAAGGAAATATTATGAAAGCGCTTAATACCGAGGAAGTTGACGAGATCGTTCATCAATTTAAGGAATTGGGTGTTGAGGCAATTGCCATTTCCCTCATACACGGCTATAAAAATCCAATTCATGAACAACAGTTAAAAGAAGCCATTTTAAAAATTTGGCCGGAAGTATATATCACACTTTCAAGTGAAACGATTAAAGAATACCGTGAGTATGAAAGAACAAACACAACAGTCCTCAATTCTTATGTGAAGCCAATTGCACATGCCTACTTAAAAAGCCTAAAAGAGAAATTAAGCACAATTGGCATTACAGACCATTTAAAAATTATGCAATCGAATGGCGGGACTACAAGCTTTGATAAAGCAATGGAGCTGCCGATTAATCTTGTAGAATCTGGTCCTGTAGCAGGTATGTTTGGAGCTGCAAAATTAGGTCAACTTCTCAAAGAATCCAATATTATCGCTTTTGATGTTGGTGGGACGACAGCAAAATGTTCGCTTATTACAGATGGCAAAGTCAATGTCACAACAGATTACTATATTGAAAGAAATGAAAAATTTGCGGGCTATCCAATTAAAACACCAGTAGTAGATATTGTGGAAATCGGAAATGGTGGTGGCTCCATCGCACGTGTAGATCAGTTTGGCTCATTAAAGGTTGGACCAGATTCTGCTGGGGCAAATCCAGGGCCTGTAGCATATGGCTTAGGGAATACACAGCCAACAATTACAGATGCCAATGTTTATTTAGGAAGATTATCCTTAGAAAACTTTGATAACCCAGTATCCATTGACAAAGTGGAGGAGGCTCTTGTTGAAGCAATTGCGAAACCATTTAATGTGTCAGCAGAAGAAGCAGCACAAGGTATTTTAGATATTGCAAACTCCAATATGTTAAATGCACTGAAGCTGATCTCTATTCGTAAAGGCTATGACCCTGAAGACTTTACAATGGTAGCATTTGGCGGTGGTGGTCCTCTACATGCGATTAATTTAGCAGAAGAACTTGGTATGAAAAAAGTCATTATTCCTTATGGCTCATCCGTCTTCTCAGCATTAGGAATGATGATGACCGAATATCGACAAGATTACATTCAAACAAGTTTAATGAACTTTGACAAAGACCATCTTGCGGCTATCCAAGAAAATATTGATCAAGTGATTGCCACTGCCTATGCAGATGCACCATTATCAAAGGATCATTATTATTTTGAAATTAATTATGATTTACGCTACAAAGGTCAAGAGCATGCCGTTAAATTAAATGCATCAACTATTACGCTTGATGAAGAGGGGCTACTTGCATTAGCTGAAGCCTTCCATATCAAACATAAACAAGAGTTTTCTTTTGATTTACCAGCTACACCAATTGAGTTAGTCAACTTACATCTTACAATCTACGGGAAAGATGAGGCGGTTCAATTTAAAGAGCTAGACTTCTCTCATATCGACAATTCCACATGTATAAAGGCACAACGCAATTTATATGTGAAGGGAACAGGATGGGTAGAGGTCAATGTCTTTGACCAACAAAAATTAGTACCTGGCTATGTCATTACAGGTCCTGCAATTGTGGAAAATCCAACATCTACGGTCGTAATCAATAACAAGCAATCGATTGAAATTGATCAATACGGCAACTTGATTGTAGAGATGGAGGGGAAATAAAACATGAAAAAAGATGTTTTTGCAGTAGAAATTATTCAAGATTCATTGCTAGCTATAGGCGATGAGATGTTTGTTGCCCTAGCACGCTCTTCTATGAGCCCAGTTATCTATGAGGTATTAGACTATGCTTGTGGTTTAACAGATGCCAAGGGTAATTTAATTAGTCAAGGAAACGGTGTAACGAGTTTTATTGGGATGTTAAGTCCAATGGTACAGCGTGTAATTGAAAAGTTTGATAATGGGAAAAAACTACACGAAGGTGATGTCATTATTATCAATGACCCTTATGTTGGAGGCGGCTCACATTTATCGGATGTGGGCTTAGTTCTCCCTATTTTCTACAACGGTGAAATTATTGCGTACTCTGCCAATAAAGCACACTGGACAGAGGTAGGGGGCATGGACCCGGGTTCGTTTACAAGTAATTCTAATGAAATCTATCAGGAAGGTTTACAGCTACCAGGTGTCAAACTTTATCATCAAGGTGAGTTGAACGATGCAGTCTATGAAATTATTTCTACGAATGTTCGTTTACCAGAGCTTTCAATCGGTGATATGTTTGCACAAGTAGCCGCCTTAAAAACAGGTGAAAAACGAATCGCAGAGCTTTGTCAGAAGTTTGGTGCGGAATCGGTGAAATTGTCCATTCAAAAATTATTGGACAAGGGTGAGAAAATTGTAGAGTATGAGCTTCAACACCTACCTAAAGGTGAATTTTATGCGGAGGACTTTATTGAAGGGGACCCATTAAAGGGTGGACCTTATCCAATAAAAGTGAAAGTCACAATTAGTGATGAGGCGTTTATTTGTGACTTCAGAGGCTCACATCCTGCAGTCAATGTGCCAATGAACTGTTCTCAGTTTGGTTTAATGGCAAGTGTGCGCGTTATGTTCCTAGCATTACTTGGCGATATTGACGTAATTAACGAAGGTGTTTTTAAACGCTTAACGATTATCACAGATGACAATTCGATTGTTTCCGCTAAACGTCCACATCCTGTGTCTATGAACTTTGAGGCACGTATTGGGGCAGCTGATCTCATTTGGAAAGCTCTTGCGCCGCATTTACCAGAACGCTTATCGGCAGGGCATTTACAATCTGTTTGTACGTTTATTCTCACTGGAAAAAATCCTGATAATGATGAGTCATTCCTAATTGTAGAGCCATCTGTTGGTGGCTGGGGAGCAGCGAATGATGAGGATGGGCAAAGCGGGCAATACTGTATGGGAGATGGTGAAACATATAATCTTCCAGTTGAAATTGCAGAAACAAAATACGGTATTCAAATTGATGAATATAGCTTAAATTGTGACGGTGCTGGTGCTGGTCAATTTAGAGGTGGCTTAGGTGTTCGTCGCGTTTATACAGTCAATCATGATGGTCAAAAGGTTTCTGTGAACTTAGGTAGACATCAATTCGCGCCATTCGGCTTAAATGGTGGTGGAGAAGGCTCTCACAACTATTTAATCATTCATAAAAAGGATGGAACGAAAATTGGACCAGTGGGCGTACTTGCCAATTATGAATTGCAAAAAGGCGACCGTATTGAGCTTGTGACAGCAACGGGCGGTGGTTATGGTCCTCCACATGAAAGAAGCTCAGAGGCCATTATACGTGATTTATTAAATGAATATATTTCTGTAGATGTAGCGAAAGAGCGATACGGTTATCAAAACGTTTAAAGGGAGAAATAGATGACTGTCAAGACATTAAAAAACTCATTGGATATACTAGAATGCTTTGCAACGAAAGAAAATGCATTAGGTGTTCGTGAAATTTCACGCATGATGAAACTGCCGACAAGTGTCGTGCAAAGAACCATTAATACATTTACAGAAGCGGGTTATTTAATACAGGATGAACACACGAAAAAATATAAATTAGGTTATAAAATGTACCTTTTTTATGATGTGTTATCGAATTCAAAAGACCCTCACTCGACCATTTATGAATTGATGCAAAATCTTGCCAGTGAAATCAATGAATCAGTATTTCTTACTTATATGGACAATGAATACGGTGTCACAACGAAAATAGCCGAAAGTAATAAAAATGTAAAGTATGCGGTGTCTTTAGGAACAAAGACACCCCTTTACATCGGTGCTTCCTGTAAGGTCATGTTTGCTTATTTAGAGGAGGACAGACAGCTGGAGTTAATGGCCTTCTTTCATGAGGAACAATCGAAGGAAGAGCAGGTTTCTTTCCTAGCGTCATTAAAGGAAGAGCTGCAACAAATTCGCCAAAACAACTGGTGTGTTACCGTCGGGGAGTATAATGAACATGCATTTGGCATCAGTGTACCGTTATTTAACTATAAAAAGGAAATCACTGCATCTCTTACAATTTCTGGGTTAGTATATGATTTAGATGATCAAAGGGAGAAAAATATGCTTGAACAGTTAGTGAAAGTAGCTCAGCAAATTCAATCACACATTTCAAAATTATAACAACAATAGGGGAGCTGACACTATGAATAATAAAGTATTACATCCAAGGGCTTTAGAGCCTGTAACTCTACTAATGATCGTCTTAACATCTGTTGTGGGGGCAATTATTGGGATACAGCTGATTACGACTTTAGGGATTTCTGCCAATACATCAATCGTTGGGGCAATATTTGCGATGATTCTTGGAAGAATACCGATTGGCAAGCTAATTGCCTTTAAATCTGTACACAGACAAAATATTATTCAAACAGCCATTTCGGCAGCAACGTTCAGTGCAGCAAGTAGTTTAATGTTGCCAATTGGTATTCCATATGTATTAGGCTATGAAAATTTAGTATTACCATTGTTTATCGGTGTCATTTTAGCGATGTTTGTTGATGCTTTATTATTATATAAATTTTTCGATACAAAGATTTTCCCAGCAGCAGGTACTTGGCCACCGGGAATTGCAACAGCTGAAGCCATTAAGGCGGGCGATAAAGGTGGTAAGAATGCAAAAGTATTAATTGGTGGTGTGTTAATTGGTATCGTGGGATCTGTTTTGAAAATTCCAATGTCAGCTTTTGGGGTAGCGTTCATCGGTAATATTTGGGCACTGACGATGTTTGGTGTTGGGCTTTTATTAAGAGGCTATTCTGTTCAATTATTTAATGTTGACTTAAATGCTTACTATATTCCACATGGCGTTATGATTGGTGCTGGGATTGTAGCACTTTTCCAAGTAGCTTTTGCCTTATTGAATAAAAAGTCGGCTAAAAAGTCAGAAGAGTTAAGCTATTCAAAAGATGCAAAAGAAATTCGCCAAGCATTTGGTGTTGGTTTTATAGCTTATTTAGCCATTGCTCTATTAATCGCTATTTTAGGCGGTATTATTTCACACATGTCTTTCGGTATGTTAATAGGATTCATCATCTTTGCAACGATTGCTGCATTTGTCCATGAGCTAATTGTGGGTATCGCAGCGATGCATGCGGGTTGGTTCCCAGCATTTGCAGTGGCATTTATTACATTGATTGTTGGTATTTTAATTGGTTTCCCAGCGCCAGCACTTGCATTACTAGCAGGGTATAGTGCTGCTACAGGGGTAGCGTTTGCGGATATGGGCTATGACTTAAAAACTGGTTTCATTTTACGTGGTAATGGTAGTGATGTTGCATTAGAAAAAGAAGGTCGCAAGCAACAATTGATTGCTGGTATGCTAGCTTTTGCAATTTCGGCAGTTGTAGTACTACTATCCTATAAATCTTATTTTGCACAGGATTTAGTAGCACCTGTTAACCATGTGTATGCAGCAACAATTCAATCGGGCGTTACAGGCGATGTAGCAAAACAATTAATGATATGGGCGATTCCAGGTGCAGTAATTCAGCTCATCGGTGGTTCAAAACGTCAAATGGGTATCTTATTTGCAACAGGTCTATTACTTGTCAATCCAATTGCTGGTTGGGCTGTCCTAGTTGGTATCTTACTACGTGTAATTTTCACATATGTGACGAAAGGTAAGAGAGAATCTGAAATGACAGTATTTGCAGCAGGTGTTATTGCCGGAGATGCTTTATATAGCTTCTTCACTTCTATTATCAAAATAGGGAAATAGAAAGGGGGAATAAAGAATGACTAAAGTATTGTCCTATGAGGATGGGATTGCGGCCGTTTATGGAGGAGCAATCCTTGGCGGAGGCGGCGGTGGTCTCCTAGAGGAAGGACTCAAGCTAGTTGAGGAAATCTTTGCAGCAGGTGAACCTCAAATGGTGGATATTACCGAATTAGATCAAGAAGATCTAGTTGCCTGTGTGGCAATGGTAGGTGCGCCATCAGCGGTCGATCAATATATTTCAAATGAACAGCTTTGTTGGAGCTATCGTAGTATGAACAACCATATCAATCAACGTCTAAAGGGCATCATTACCAATGAAAATGGTGCCATCACGACGATCAATGGCTGGTTGCAGTCAGTTTTATTAAATGTACCTGTTGTGGATGCTCCCTGTAATGGACGAGCACATCCAACGGGAATCATGGGTTCTTTAAATCTTCATGAACAAGAAAAATATCAATCCGTACAATTTTATGCAGGAGGAAAAGATGACTTCGCTGTCCATGGCTTTGTGGAAGGAAATTTACACAGCACCGCAAAGACAGCACGCCAAGCTTCTATATTAGCAGGCGGACTAGTAGGGGTCACTCGAAATCCTGTGACGATTGACTATTTACAAAAACATGGCGCACCAAATGCGATCACTATGGCCATAGAACTTGGCTATCGCTTCTTAAATGGGCAAACCTTTGAAGAAAAGTTAGCCCATGTGTTGCAATATTTGAATGGCGTGCACATCGTATCAGGTGCCGTCACAAATTATTCATTAACAAAGGAAAATGGCTTCGATGTAGGGGAATTATCAGTGGGTGATTACCATCTGACGTTCTGGAATGAATATATGACATTATCGAAGGAAGGGCAGGTACAATCCAAATTCCCAGACCTCATCATGACGTTCGATACAGAGAAAATGATGCCAGTTCCAAGTGCAAGTATTAAAGAGGGAATGCATGTCGCAGTGATACATGTAGACCAATCTAACTTAAAATTAAGTACAACCATGCAAAACGAGGCTCTATTGCGGGAAATTGATGAAGTGATCAAAGGCGTTCTATGAAATAAGAAAACAAAACAGTAAAAGCTGCCATCATCTACTTGAATGTAAGATGGGCAGCTTTTATTTGTCCTTCAGCGGGATGGTAATACATTTTATCACAATCGTTCCTACTTCCTTTTTCACTTCATACATTGATGGCTTAAATGAATTTCTTACTGATTTGCACAACTCATCGAACGTGGTATTCACAAGCTGCAAGCAATTATCGTGTACGATTTTCAATAAAGGGAGGAGCTACGTTCATACATAATCAAGGAATTGACTAGAAGAAGGTAACAACCAGTAATGAAAAAACAATGCACTTCTGCTACAACTGGCGAAATCCTTTTGGTCATGCAACAAACTAACTTGTTGTTCACATTTTCGGCATGTACATTTGGCTATGCGGGTTAAACAAAGAATTTCTAAGGGAAAGTGTTCACTTTTATTTGTTTAGATGATAGGTTTTCAATACGCACGTCATCTTTTAAACAGGTTATTCAATTGTAAGCCCGCTGAAGTTAATGTTAAATCTGTTAAACACACAGCTGTTGTACATTGCTGAAAAATATGAGGTACAGAACAGATAGCTGTTCTGTACGTTTATCATACAATATTCTGAAAAAATAGTCAATTGAAATAGATTTGATTTTTAATTTTTCTAGATTACCTCTTATGTAATAAAATACAGTATAATTTGTAGGAAAGGATGAGTGTAGACTATGAATCATTTAATGAATAAAGTACGTGAAATATATGAGCAATTTGATGCTAGTCATGATTTTCAACATATTGAGCGTGTCTATCAAAATGCATTAGCTATCCTACATAGCGAGCCAACAGCAGATGAAGAAGTTGTGAAAATAGCTGTACTTTTACATGATGTCAGTGACAAAAAGTATACCGATAGCAAGGAAAAGGAAGAACAGCTTATTGCGGAATTACCTGTTAGCGAGGGAAAAAAGCAACATATTCGAGATTGCATCGCTCAAGTGTCATTTAATGGTGGGAATGAGCTAGAAGCAACATCATTGGAAGCAAAAATCGTCCGAGATGCAGATCGTTTAGATGCGATTGGTGCTATTGGCATTGCCAGAACATTTGCTTATGGTGGAGCAAAAGGTCGCAAGCTTTATGATAAGGAAGAAGAAGTACGCACAAATATGTCAGAGTCCGAATATCGTCAAAAAAATACCGCGTCTGTTACTCATTTTTATGAGAAATTATTACTGCTAAAAGATTTAATGGTGACGGAAAAGGGCAAGCAAATGGCACTTGAACGTCATCAATTTATGGAAAGTTTTTTAAAGCAACTGAAGCACGAAATCGGTCAGTAGCACATAATACAAAAACCGCCTTTTTTAAAATAATATAGGGTAAATAGTATAACAAAACAAAACCAGACCTTATGTTTAGAGGATTTAAGTTTGATTATATATAATCAAACTTTATAATCAAACTTTTCGTATATAAAAATACATCCATTAAATCTTTATTGAGATAATGGATGTATTTTTTATTGTGGTTTTTTAAATAAAGATTGATGATTTATAATTAAGTTCGATCATTTATAATAAAGTTTGATAAAAAAACTGTATGGAATGCAGTTTTCTTATTCCACAATCGGGCCAGATTGTGGAATAAGCAGGAACTAATAATTATTAGGAGAAATATAAAAGTATAGTTCAAATTAACGAAGAGGATTGTTATGAAATGGAGGACGGTAATTATGAAAATTTATAATACAGTTCCATATTTTTTATTAAACTACATGCCCTCGGAGCGGTTCTTAAAACACTACCATGAAAAGTTCTCACAACACTTCAAGGAATACTTTCTGTATCATTGTAAAAATCCAGATGAGAAGATTAAAAACGCAATTCAAAGATACCCTTCCAAAATGAGTGAGATAAAGGAATCGAGTGGAAAAATCGAAAGCCTAATTCAAGAAATGGTGTTAACTTACAGACAAAAATATAATGTCGAGTTCACTAAAGATGTACATATTATTGTTGGAGCATATGGGTCAAATGCATTTACACATCGTCAAATTATTCCTGAAGTGACATTTTGTTTAGAAAAGCTCTCTTCTGATGATAAACATTTAAAAGTAATTATTGCTCATGAATTTGGTCATACTCTTCATAATATTTTATCAGATCAGGAGGGGGTGGATTGGTCTAAAGTTCAGTGGTTTCATCCCTTTACAATGTTGTTTCAGGAAGGATGTGCAACGTATTTTTCAGAACAAGTTGCTGATGCTGACAAATCGGTCTATTTTTTATACGAAGATAATGGAGAAGAATGGTTAAAATTTGCAAAAGATAACAAAAATGATATTATCATTACTTTTTTGGAAGATATAAATAAACGTACACAACCTGAAGTTATCCATGAATGGTTTTCAATTAATGGAGGTTCCTACTTTGGTTTCACACGTTTAGGGTATTTTATTGGATACAATGTGATTCAAATCTTAATTGAAAAGTATCAAGAGAAAGAGGCCGTTACACTTTGGAAAGAATCTACCTTCAATAAAGAAATAGAGACTGTGCTTTTAGAACTTACTTAAAATGTTTAATTTACAGTTAAGTTATTCGACAATCGGGCGCAATTCTGTAGCAAGAATTGTGCTTTTTCTTTTTTTGGGGGGATATTATAGTGTATGGAATCTGTCATTTATCAGTGTATATTTTGGAAAAATCTGATAAAATTTAAAATAATTATAATTAGAAGGAGGCGGTATATTATGAAAATCGCGAACATATTTAATGGGGTGAATCTATTTTAAGGGATGAGCGTATAAATCCCCTATAAACTACGTGGTCCCTAAAATCCGGAGGGAAAAAAGTGATTATTAGAGACTATAGAGTTAATGATGAGACTGGTTGGGTAAGATGCCGAACACTTGCGTTTTTACAGACTGCTTATTTTGATAATGTACTAAATAAGAAAGAACGTTATGAAAATCCAGCAATCGAGCTAGTCGCAGAGTTGGACGGTCAAATCGTTGGGCTTATTGATGTAGAATATGAAATAGAAGAACGAACAGTTTGCTCCAGGGGAGAAGGGTTAGGAGGGATGATTTGGCATATCGCTGTTCATCCGGATTTCTCCCGGCGTGGAATAGGACAACAATTACTCTATGCTGCTGAAAATAAAGCTAGAAGAGCGAATTTAAATCGTTTTGAGGCTTGGACAAGAGATGATTTATGGGTTCAGAAATGGTATGAAAAAATGAATTTTAATATCGTTGATTCCTATTATCACGTTTATTTTGAAGAAAATGAAATGAATCATCGAATTCAAAGTAATATGCCCAATCTATACTTAGTTAATGCTTTTACTCATTACGTTGGGAAAGATATTGACCAATTTACAAATAATAAACGTATTCACCAATGTGTTTGTTTTGAAAAATCATTTTAATCATTTCTAAGTTATGAATGACATATTTATCAATAATACTATTCAACAATCGGGCGCGTTTATGAAGTAACGCTGTAGAAAATGATCAAATTTTTTTATAATAAGCAAACTAAAAAATGCTAAAGAAGCAACCATTTTGATTAATCTTTTTTCAAAATGGTTGCTTCTTATTAATCTTAATTTAAGGATTTACGAGGTGTTTTTGTACAAACTTTATTTTAAAGCTACATTTATATCTCATTAAGAATTTTTTGTATGGCAGTTACATATATGGCATTTCTCAGTGCATCTATTTCGGTATCTGTCAGATTATAAGAAGGCTCGACTATAACGACATCCTTATTTTTGCTTAGATCGTTTATAGGACGCATATCAATCGTAAAGGTTGTTTGTTCTTTAAGCAGAGAGTTTTCTCTTTTGAGCTTTTTATTCTCTGCCATAAGCATTCCAACCAATGCCTTTGTTGTTGGTTCGGAGATACTTGCTAAGATATCATCGTTTGCAGGCAAAAGGCACTGATTCCATTTTTACGTTCAGACCGAATGCATGCCCATTTAGAAAAACTGCGCATTGCGCTTGAGATAAGAAGGGATCAGACGATTGCATTGTTGAATAAGTATGCACCAAAGGGCGTTAGGTGGATCGAACCAAAAGGTGGGCTTAATATTTGGGTGTCTTTACCTAGTAATGGCAATACGGATGAGCTGTTATGGAAGGCCCAACAAGCCCAAATTACCTTTTTACCAAGCTCAGCTTGTTATCCAGGAGAGCCACAATATCACCATCTGAGAATTAGTTATTCTTATCCTGAACCGCACGACTTAACACAAGGAATCATCAAGCTTTGTCAGCTTATGGAATCCTATTTACAGGACATGCCACCAGTTCGTTGCTAGTTTGTAATTCTTTGTTTACCTGCGTTTTGATGTTATGATGAATAGTGGATATCAATAATCGTCTACATAAAAATCGTGTGGGCATGAACAATACCTAACATGAAAGAGATGGAATAGTGGAATGAGTCATTTAATTGTACAAAATTTAACCAAAACAGTGGGCGATAAAACGCTTTTTCAAAATATTGAATTTACCATTTATGAGGGAGAGCGGGCAGGCTTAATCGGTATAAATGGAACGGGAAAATCAACCCTGTTATCCATTTTAGCTGGGGACATGGAAGCGGATTCGATGACAGTAGATCGCCCGAATAAATACCGTGTCGCTTATTTACCTCAGGAGCCTACATTTCAGGCAGGCGAAACGGTTTTACAAGCTGTCTTTTCAGGCGATTCGCCCATTTTACAGCTGAATCGTCAATATGAGGAAACGGTTGCTGCTCTAGCAAGTAACCCAACTTCCGAGAGTTTACAAAAGACGTTATTTAGTCTGCAACAGCGCATGGATGAAGAGCAGGCATGGGATGTCAATGCCCTTGCGAAGACGGCTTTAACAAAGCTTGGGATTGAAACTTTTGAAAAAGAGGTACTAACGCTATCTGGCGGTCAGCAAAAACGTGTTGCATTAGCGAAGGTGTTAATTGAACCAGCGGATCTTTACTTATTAGATGAGCCCACAAACCATTTAGATGTACAGTCTACCGAATGGCTTCAAGAGATGGTCTTACGATTAAAGGGTGCAGTGATTTTCATCACCCATGATCGTTATTTCTTAGATGAATTATCAACACATATTTACGAGTTAGCGAATCAAACCTTGTATCGTCATACAGGGAATTACGGTGATTATTTAGAGGCTCGAGCTATTCGTGAGGAGATGCAAGCTGCTTCTGCACAGAAGGATCGCAATCGTTATCGTTCAGAATTAAAATGGATTCGTCGTGGTGCGAAGGCGCGTTCAACCAAGCAAAAAGCTCGTATTCAACGCTTTGAAAAGCTAGAAGAAAACCTAGAGCGCAAATCAGAAGATGTTTCCTTGGATATGCGACTTGCGACAACACGTCTTGGACGTAGAGTGCTGGAGGCTGAGAAAATTTCGAAAGCCTTTGGGCAGCAAAAAATCCTTGAAAATTTCTCATTTTTACTACAGCAAGGTGATCGAATTGGTATTATCGGCGCGAACGGTGTAGGAAAATCAACTTTATTGAACATGCTAGCAGGAGAGCTGACACCCGATCAAGGTGAAATTCTTGTTGGGTCAACAGTGAAGTTGGCACATTTTAAGCAAACATTGCCGAAAATGAATGAAAATGAGCGCATGATTGAATATATACGTGAGGCTTCAAATGATATTACAGATGCAGAGGGCGTCCGTTACTCAGCAGCTCAAATGCTGGAGCGCTTTTTATTCCCGCTGCATGCTCATGGTACACCAATTGGAAAATTATCGGGCGGTGAGCGCAAGCGTCTTCATTTATTACGTTTATTGATGGAGCAACCAAACGTGTTATTACTTGATGAGCCAACGAATGATTTAGATATTGAAACATTAGGTGTGCTAGAGGATTTCATCGAGCATTTCCCAGGCGTGGTTATCACAATTTCCCATGATCGTTTCTTCCTCGACCGTATTGCGAAAAAGCTATGGATACTAGATGGTCAGGGACAAGTTGAGGAAACACTGGATCTATACAGTGAGTATCTGGAGAAACGTGAGCAGGCAGCGACTGTCAAAGTAGAAACGCCAAAAGTGGAAAAGGCCAAATCAGAAAAGCCAAAATCAGACAAAAAAAAGCTATCGTTTAAAGAGCAAAAAGAATGGGAAACGATTGCAGATGAGATAGAGAAAACAGAAACGGCTATTATGGAGACCGAAGAAGGAATCGCCAATGCAGGCTCAGATTTTACCAAGCTACAGGAATTAACAGCTAAGTTGGATGAGCTAAATGCACAATATGAGCATCTTATTGAAAGATGGTCGTATTTAGATGAAATAGTGAACGGATAAGGAGCGATAGACATGAAGATTATTACCATTGAACCGACGCCAAGTCCCAATTCTATGAAGATTGTTGTTGATACAGAGCTACCATTCGGGAAGAGCTATAATTTTACAAAAGATAATAAAGACGAAGCAACAGGCGAGGCGGCTGCTATTTTAGCAATTGAAGGAGTAAAGGGCGTTTACCATGTAGCCGATTTCTTTGCTGTTGAGCGTAATGCCAAATATGCATGGGAAGGCATTCTAGCAAGTATTCGTCAAGTGCTAGGGGAAGATGTCCAAGCACAAGAAGAAGCGATTGTGGCCAATGAATTTTATGGAGAGGTTTATGTCCATGTACAATTTTACAAGCAGGTGCCTTTACAAGTAAAAGTTTTTGATAACCAACGTGAATATCGTATTAGCTGCGGAGACCGTTTTGTCGATGCTTTTAATCAAATTATTGAGTCAGCAGTAGATGAAAACTATATTTTCCAACGTAAGTGGATTGATTATGGTGTTCGCTACGGTGAGCTGGAGGAAATTGCTGAAACAGTCAAACAGGAGATTGATGTCACTTATTCTGCAGACCGTTTAGCAGAAATTGTCACAGCTATCAATAATGATGGTGAAAAAGCCGCTGTGAAAACGGACAAACTCAAAGTGACGGTAGAACAGTTCAAGCAACCTGAATGGGAGAAACGCTTCCAACTGCTCGATCAAATGGCTGATCCTGAGCTAGACGATCTACCGCTATTAGATTTAGCCTTACAGGATGAACAAATGTCTATCCGTCGACTAGCGACGGTGTACTTAGGCATGATTGAGGATGTGGCAGTTGTCCCTTATTTAGAAAGAGCCCTACAAGATAAAAGTGCAGCTGTACGTCGAACAGCAGGTGACTGCATGAGTGACCTTGGCTTTGTAGAATTTGAAGAAGCCATGCTGCAAGCCTTACAGGACAAAAACAAATTGGTTCGCTGGCGCGCAGCAATGTATTTATATGAGGTCGGCACAGAACAGTCCTTACCTGCATTGAAGGCTGCTGAAGATGACAAAGAATTCGAAGTGAAGCTACAAGTGAAAATGGCCATTGCCCGTATCGAACAAGGCGAGGAAGCAAAAGGCTCGGTTTGGAAGCAAATGACCGAATCCCGTCAACAATAATCAGGAAAAACCAGCAAATGCTGGTTTTTTTCTATTTTGTAATGGTTGGCGTTTGCTCTAATAAATGGGTGAGGTTGCTTCTGAATAGTGATAGGTCCTCCAAGAAGTGAGCGAACCACTCCAATGAAGTGGGAACCCGCTCTTAAAAAGGGTGAACCGCTCCAAAGAAGCAGATACCCGCTCTAAAAAGAGATGAAGCCGCTCAAAAGAAGTGAGAACCCGCTCTAAAAAGAGATGAAACCGCTCCAAAGAAGTGAGAACCCGCTCTCAAAGGAGAGAAAGCCGCTCCAAAGTACCAAAACTTTTTCTCCAAATTAAAGAAATCCCGCTCAAAAAAAGTGTTGCCTCTTCCAAACTATAATTCTCTAACCACCTCAAAATCAAAAACAATACTCTCTATCATTCGATGAATTGATCGAAAAAACGTGTAAAACAGAAAAAAATGTTGTTTTCTAGTGATTTATTGCTAAACAAAAAGTTAAAGGCGTTCTTTGAATCATTAACATATTGTCTAGTTTCATAGAGAAAGGACAATGTTAAAATAACATAAATTCAGAATATTCTTTAAAAATAGGAGGTCCTTTGCATGACAGTAACTAGTTTAAAGACAACAAAATCGTATGTGCGAGATCGTGAGACGGTCATCGCCCTAACACAGAAGCTCGTGCGCATTGAAAGCGTTTACCGTGAGAATGATCCGAAGGGCAATGAGCAAGAGGTGGCAACTTTTGTAGCGGCGTATTTACGAGATATTGGCATCGAGACGCATATCGAGGAGGTTGTGCCAGGGCGACCAAATGTCATTGGTATTATTGATTCGGGCAAGCCTGGGAAAACATTACTTTTCGAAGGACATACGGATGTGGTGACAGAGGGCAATCGAGAGGCTTGGGCCTACGATCCATTTGGTGCAGAAATCATTGATGGGCGTATGTATGGCAGGGGAACGAATGATACAAAAGGGAATCTTGCTTGTATGATTACAGCTTGTCAGTCATTACTACTAGATCAAGAGGCGTTTACGGGCAAAATTATTTTATGTATTCCTTGTGATGAAGAAGGGCTTATGCTAGGCATAAAACATTTTATTAAAAATGGCTGGGCTGATGGTGTGGATGGTGCGATTATCTGTGAGCCACAGGAAAATAATGTGTGTATTGCACAACGCGGGGCTATTCGTTTACAGGTAGATATTTTCGGTAAAATGGCGCATGGTGCGATTTCGTGGAGTGGCATCAATCCTAACTGGCGTATGGCACGTTTCATCGTAGAGCTTGAAAAGCTGGAAAAAGAGGAGCAAGCACGATTAGGGCGTGATCCAATGCTGAATTGGCCGTCTATTACACCAACGATTTTACGTGCGCCTGTAAAGGGAGATGCTCAAATCAATGTCATTCCGGATCACTGTATGACAACACTCGATATTCGTACGGTGCCTGCGCAGGACCATGATGAACTGCTGGGTAAGATTGAAGCGATTATTAAACGATTACAAGCGGATGATCCTGATTTCAAAGTTGAACTGACGGTTCTTGATAACCGACCTGCAACTGCAACAGCGAAGGAAGACCCTGTTGTACAGGCTATATATGAGGCTGTGGGAGAGGTAACAGAGAAGGAGCCAAAATATAACGGTGTTCCAGGCGCGACAGATGGTACGTTTCTTCATGTGCATGGTATTCCAATTGTAACAGTTGGGGCAGGAGATCGAGAAATCCCTCATCAAATCAATGAGTATGTGGATATTGAAGAATTGGCAGAAACAACGGCCATTTACCGTTTAGCAGCATTAAAATTTTTGGCGGGTGATGCACAATGACGGCTATCAAAATTGCAGTAATACCAGGAGATGGCATAGGAAAAGAGGTTATGCAGGAAGCGTTAAAAGTTTTAAATTGTTTGCAAGAACAACATAGCTCCTTACAAATTGAAACAACCATCTTTCCTTGGAGCTCCGATTACTACGTGCAGCATGGCTGTATGATGCCTAATGATGCACTGACAACACTTCAAACATATGATGCGATTTTATTTGGAGCTATTGGCGATGCTCGTGTGCCCGATGATGTGACCGTTTGGGAATTGATTATGCCGATTCGGAAACAGTTCCAGCAATATGTGAATTTCCGTCCTATTAAATCACTGCCAGGGATCGCGTCTCCGTTGGCTAACGGCAAAGAAATTGACTTTGTGATCTTCCGTGAAAATGCAGAGGGTGAATATTCGGACAGTGGTGGTCGACTGTACCAACTGCAGCCGCAGGAAATGACGATTCAAAATACCATCATGACACGAATGGGGATTGAAAAAATTGTCCATGCTGCCTGTGATTATGCGAAGCAACACGGTAAAACCAAAATAACAAGTGCGACAAAATCAAATGCCATTATTCATTCAATGAAATTCTGGGACGAGCATACAAGCAAAACGGTGGCTCAAAGTTCACCAGCACTACAGCTCGAATCCATTTATATCGATGCACTCGTTGCTTATTTCGTAGAACGACCACAGAATTTTGAGGTGGTGGTGGCGTCCAATTTGTTTGGCGATATTTTATCCGATTTAGGCTCTGCTATTGTCGGAGGACTTGGTCTATCTCCATCAGCCAACCTGAACCCCGAAAAGGATTTTCCATCGATGTTTGAGCCTGTTCATGGCTCAGCACCAGATATTGCAGGCAAGGGTATTGCCAATCCAATCGCTCAAATTTGGTCGCTTGCCTTACTGCTTGGCCATCAAGGCAGACCAGATTTAGAACAGCTCATTGTTAAAGCCATTACAGCTGTGCTGCAAGAAGGCGTTGTGAAAACAGCAGATATTGGTGGACAAGCGACAACAGCACAAATGGGCGATGCGATTTGTCAGGAAATTATTAATAGAACTTTAACAGCAGGAGGTGTTTAGCATGGCAGTTGAGCAAAAGGTGATTGTGGTTACTGGTGCAGGAGGCGGTATGGGAAAGGCCATTATTCAAGAGCAATTAAAGCAGGGCAATCGAGTTGTTGGACTTGATCTATCAATAGACGCCTTATCAGATATTGCACAGGATGCCCTTCAATGCTTTGAAGTCAATGTGTTACAGGAGGAACGTGTGCAAGACATCTGCCAACAGGTTTTTGATAAGTATGGCAGAATAGATGGTCTTGTTAATGCACTGGGAATTGCCCAGTCAGCTACACCGATTGAAGAGGTCACAATGGATGAATGGAATCGATTAATGGATGTTAATGTGAAAAGTTTATTTATCACGACAAAGGCAGTTGCCCCTTTTATGAAAAAACAGCAAATGGGCTCTATTATTACAATTGCCTCGATTTCAGCAGTGCGACCAAGACCGGGCTTACAGGCTTATATTGCATCCAAGGGTGCAGCAGAGAGCTTTACGAGAGGACTGGCAATTGAACTAGCATCTAGTCAAATTCGGGTTAATACGATTCATCCAGGACCAGCCGACACACAAATGCTTGGTCAATTCGCCGCACAGGGTGCAGATGTAGAGCAGACGAAACAAAGTGTCTTTGTGCAATCTGTGCCATTAGGACGATTAGTGAAGCCAGCAGATATAGCAGGAGCTGTTAGTTATTTACTCTCAGATGCAGCAAGCATGGTCACAGGGACGACATTACATGTAGATGGTGGCCGTGGATTATAGGAGGGGTATAATGAAAAAAATTCCTATGTTGATAGATGGTGAGTGGGTTCACGGTGATGCACAGACATACCTCGATGTTAAGAATCCCTCAACAGGTGAAGTGATTGCACAAATTGGCAACGCAAGTAAAGAACATGTAGAAGAGGCAGTGCGTGCAGCACGAGTAGCCTTTGAACGAGAGGACTGGCGTCAATGGAAAGCCTATGAACGTGGGCAGTTATTGATCGAATTTGCTCATTATATTCGTAAGCATGCTGAGGAATGGAGTTTACTCGAATGTCGGGATGTAGGCAAGCCCTTATCACAGGCAAGAGCAGATATTGAAGCAGCGGCTCGCTATTTTGAATTTTATGGCGGTGCAGCGGATAAGGTGATGGGGGATACCATTCCAATCGAGGATGGGCTATTAAATGCAGTAGTGCTAGAGCCAGTGGGCATTACGGTACATATTGTGCCATGGAATTATCCGATTCAAATTACGGCAAGAAGTGTAGCAGCCGCTATAGCAACTGGTAATGCAGTCATTGTGAAAAGTGCGGAGGATACACCACTAACAACACATGCCATTGCACAATGGTTCGCCGATAAGTTGCCGAAAGGGATTTTTCAGCATATTACGGGCTTGGGACGAGAAGTTGGTCCTTATTTAACTTCACATCCCGATATTAATCATATTACGTTTACAGGTTCTGTTCCCACAGGAATTGCGGTGATGAAGGCGGCTGCAGAAAATGTTGTGCCTGTGACATTAGAGCTTGGTGGTAAATCTCCTAATATTGTTTTTGCGGATGCTAACATGGAGCAGGCATTAGAGGAGTCGTACGTGCGATTATCCAAAATGCTGGACAAACTTGTTCAGCAGGGGCACGTTTACTCATTGAGGAACGAATAAAAGAGTCCTTCATTTCCCGATTAGCACAAAGGTTCCAAGCGATCCAAGTAGGACCAGGTGAGGCAGATATGGAGATGGGACCGTTACTGAATGAACAACAATATACGAAAATCACTGCATTATTACAGCAAGCAAAGGTAGATGGCTATGTTGTGACAGGTGGGGAACCATTGACATTGGCAGGCTATGAGAATGGTTTTTATGTTCAGCCAACTATACTTGATGGTGTTGATCCAAATGATCCATTAGCTCAGGAGGAAATTTTTGGTCCAGTGTTAACCGTCTTGACATTTTCCACTGTAGAGGAGGCCATCGCATTAGCCAATAGTACGGACTATGGCCTAGTGGCGGGCATTTGGTCACAAAATATCGATACGGCTCATTATGTGGCAAGTCGTGTGCAGGCTGGCCAAGTATTTGTCAATAATTATGGGGCTGCTGGAGGCATTCAAATGCCATTTGGCGGCTATAAAAAAAGTGGAATTGGTCGAGAGAAGGGCTTTGTTGCACTGCGAAACTATACGCAAATGAAAAATATCGCTATACGCTATGCACCACCTAATCAACACTGAGATGGAGGGACGCATATGGAACAGCCAAAAGAAAAAGATGTACTTTTAGAGGTCAATCACTTATCAATTAAATTCCATTTAAAAAATGGCAAAGAGGCAAAAGTTGTGGAAGATGTGAATTTTACTATTCATAAAGGAGAAACCGTTGCACTGGTTGGTGAATCGGGAAGTGGCAAAAGTATTACATCCTTAGCCATTATGCGGTTGCTGCCTATACCTCCAGGAGAAATTACGTCAGGTTCTATCACTTTAAATGGTAAAAATCTACTTACCTTAAAAAATAAAGAAATGAGCCGTATTCGAGGCAATGAAATTAGTATGATTTTTCAAGAGCCCATGACCTCTTTAGATCCCGTTTTTACGATTGGCAATCAAATGATTGAAGGCATACGAAGACACCAAAAGGTATCGAAAAAAGAGGCATGGAATAAAGCGCTACAGCTTTTAAAAGAAGTCGGGATTGCGAATGCAGAAAAGGTCATCGCCGAATATCCTCACCAACTCTCAGGTGGGATGCGACAACGAGTCATGATTGCCATTGCGATGTCGAATAATCCGCAGCTATTGATTGCGGATGAGCCAACTACGGCACTTGATGTCACGGTTCAGGCACAGATTTTAAAGCTGATGCTAAAAATGAAGGAAGAGCATCGATCAGCCATTTTATTCATTACCCATGATATGAGCGTTGTTGCAGAGACAGCTGACCGCGTTATGGTGATGTATGCGGGACAGATTGTCGAGGAAGCCCCAGTAAGAGAGCTCTTTTTAAATCCACAGCATCCTTATACAACAGCGCTTTTAAAGACGATGCCAAGCCTTGAAACAGATGTCAAAAGGCTACCATCGATTCCTGGTACAGTGCCACCTGCGTATGCATTACCTGACGGCTGTCGCTTTGCGCCACGTTGTCCCCATGCGCTGGCACATTGTCATCAGGAGCAACCTGCTGTTCATCACATTCAAGAGGCACATAAGGTACGCTGTCATTTATTCACGGAGAAAGGAGAGCTGGCTCATGACGGAGAAAGAAGTTTTGCTGGAAATTAATCATTTAAAAGCCTACTTTCCTGTGAAACGTAAGTCGATGAAGGAAGAGACAAAGGTCATTAAAGCGGTGGATGATATTTCGATTGAGATTTATAGAGGGGAAACGCTTGGTATTGTTGGCGAATCAGGCTCAGGAAAATCCACCTTTGGGCGAACAATTTTGAAGCTCGTTGAACCAACAGCAGGGGAAGTGTTGTATAAAGGACAGCCCATCCAGCATTTAAAGGGGAATAAGCTGCAAAGTTATCGTAATCAAATGCAAATGATTTTTCAGGATCCCTTTGCCTCCCTCAACCCACGGATGCGAATCGGCTCTATTATCGAAGAACCGATGAAGCTGCAATTAACCTTGACGAAGGAGCAACGCAAAGAGCGTGTGAAGGAGCTATTACAAAAGGTAGGGCTACCTGAGGATGCCATGCATAAGTTTCCACATGAATTTTCTGGTGGGCAGCGGCAGCGTATTGGGATTGCACGGGCATTAGCGATTCATCCAGAATTTATTATTGCCGATGAGCCCGTTTCAGCACTGGATGTGTCGGTGCAATCACAAGTGCTCAATCTCATGATGGATTTACAGGATGAATTTCAATTAACTTATTTATTTATCTCACATGATTTAAGCGTTGTGAAGCATATTAGTGACCGTGTGGCAGTGCTGTATTTAGGCAGAGTAGTGGAGATTGGGACAAAGAAGGAGCTATATGCCAATCCGTTGCATCCCTATACACAAGCATTACTATCTGCAATACCAGTTGTTAATTTTGATGAGCCTAAGCAAGAAATACTTTTACAGGGTGAGTTACCAAGTCCGATGAATCCACCTGTTGGCTGTGTCTTTCATACACGTTGCCCGTATGTGATGGAAAGATGCCATCAGGAGAGACCGAAGCTTCACGATGAAAATGATCATCAACGAGTAGCCTGTTTTTTATATGATAAAAAATCAGAAAATTACAATTATTTAACAAGTGAGGTGTGAAGGATGTTTGGCAATATAACGGATGTGCCAGGTGTTAAGGTAGGACATCGCGAGAATAAAGAGGGCATCACAGGCTGTACGGCGCTATTAGTGGAAAACGGAGCGGTGTGTGGAGTGGATGTTCGGGGTTCTGCACCAGGTACTCGTGAAACAGATGCGTTAGATCCCATCAATGAAATTGACCGAGTCCATGCCATTTGTTTAGCTGGGGGTAGTGCTTTTGGGTTAGATGCTGCTACAGGCGTCATGCAATTTTTAGAGGAGCAAGGGATTGGGGTAGATGCAGGAGTAGCGAAAATACCGATTGTACCAGGTGCTGTACTCTTTGACTTGTTTATCGGTGATCCACATGCACGACCTACTGCACTTATGGGCTATGAAGCGGCACAAGCGGCACAAGTCGGTTCATTTCCAAACGGCAATGTAGGCGCAGGCTACGGAGCAACTGTAGGCAAATTAGCTGGTCCAGCATTTGCAATGAAGGGTGGGCTTGGTAGTGCTTCCTATGCGGGGAAAGATGGTCTTGTAGTAGGTGCTATCGTGGCTGTCAATGCAGTTGGAGATGTCAAGGACCCCACAACGAGGCAAATTTTAGCTGGAGCAAGAGATACACATTCTGGTCAATGGGTGGATTGCTGTGCCTATTTAGAGCAACATGCACAATCAGAGGCTTTAGCGGGTACTAATACCACCATTGGTGTTGTGGCAATGAACGCCAAGCTAACGAAGGCGGAGGCTAAAAAGATTGCACAGCTTACGCAAAATGCCTTAGCACGCACGATTTATCCTGTTCATACGATGCTGGATGGCGATACGATTTTTGTGCTTGGTACAGGGGATCAATCCTATGCACTTGATTATTTAGGCCAACTAGCGACAAAGGTGATGGAGGAAGCGATTCTGGCTGGCATTAAAGCCGCTGAACGATTGGCGGATGTTGAGAGTTATACAAGCATTCAAAAGACAAGCACTTAAAAAAGGGGGAACAGCCATGCAATGGAAAAAAGCGGATTGATACTACTAACACTGTTAGTGGCAATCGTTATGGCAGCGTGTTCAAGTGATGGAGAGAAAACTACGACTACTTCAGGTACTACAGATGGTCAAACGGCAACAGATGTTCCACAGGAAATTGTTGTACGTGTGAATGATGATCCAGATTTTTTAGATCCACATAAGGCGACAGCATCCATTTCGTATCAAATGATTCTAAATATCTTTGAAGGGCTAATGGCTCCTGAAACAGATGGCTCCTTAAAAGAGGGACTTGCTGAAAGCTATGAAATCTCTGAGGATGGCTTAACCTATACGTTTAAAATTCGCCAAGGTGTGAAGTTTCATAATGGTGATGATTTAACGATGGAGGATATTCAATATTCCTTTGACCGTTTAATGGGGAAAAATGGTGGGGAAAAAATGTCCAATAGCTTTGATAACGTAGCATCTACAGAGGCGCCTGATGCAAGTACATTTGTGATCAAGCTAAAAGAGCCAAATTCAAATTTCTTGTATTCCTTAACAGGGAGACAATCAGCTATTATTCCAAAGAGCAATGATGGGAAGCATAATGAAAATCCAATTGGTACAGGTCCATTTGCCTTTGTGAAATATGCACCAGGTACAAATTTAGAACTTAAGAAAAATGAACAGTACTGGCAAGAAGGATTGCCTTATTTGAATAAAGTAACCTTTGCCTTCCAATCAGATGATCAGGCAGCCATTATGAGCTTGATGGCAAACGAAGTAGATTTAACGAGTGTTCCTTGGCACCGTGTGAGCGAGGTAGAGGGAAGCTATAGTTTATCACACCAAAATAATAACTCTTCTCTTATTGTTACATTTAACGAAACAAAGGCACCATTTGATAATGTGAAGGTTCGTCAAGCAATCAATTACGCCATTAGTAAAGCCGATATTATTGACTCCGTGTTTGCAGGCTATGCTGTGCCACTTGGCTCTAATATGAGTCCAGCGATGGGTGATTTCCAAAAGAAGGGTTTAGAAAGCATGTATGAGCGAGATGTGGAAAAAGCGAAGGCGCTATTAGCGGAAGCGGGCTATCCTGATGGCTTTAAAACTAAAATTACCGTCTCTTCACACAATGATATTTACTCAAATATTGCACAAATTGTCGTAGCTAATCTACAAGAGATCGGAATTGATGTAGAAATTGAAGTAGTGGAATGGGGAATTTGGCTAGATCGCGTTTACTTTGGTCGTGACTATGCAATGACAACGATTGATTTAACGGGTCGTGCATCTGCTTTTGAAGTGTTGAATGATTACATTTCTACAAATGATAGTGAAAACTTCTTCTTATTTAAAAATGAAGAATACGACAAAATTATGGCTGATGTTTTAAAGGAAACCGACCAAGCCAAGCAAATAGAGTACTATCATCGTGCACAGGAAATATTAGCTGAGCAGGCGACAGCAGTATACATTGCGGATTATCAAATTGTTTGGGGATCTGACAAACAGGTGACGGGGCTCAAGAGCTATCCATTCTGGTTCCACGATATGTCAGAGGTCAAGTTTTCAAACTAGAAAGGGATGAGTGCTTATGATGTATATCCTACGTCGAATCATCCTGTTAATAACAACCATCCTTCTAGTATCCATTATTACATTTGGTGTTTTTCAAATTTTACCTGGTGATCCAGTTCGCACAATGCTAGGGACAGAGGCGGATCCCACTCAAATTGAAAATTTACGATCTGAGCTTGGCTTGGATCGTCCTCTTTATGAACAATATGTGGATTGGATGAAGGGCTTATTGACAGGGCAATTAGGGAATTCCATTCGATTTTCCATGCCAGTAAAAGAACTATTATTTGATCGACTTCCTGTCACCATGTCATTAGCAGGACTCACCCTTATCATTGTCTTAATCATCTCTTTACCTTTAGGGATGTTTGCAGCAAGAAGACAAAATAAATTAAGTGATGTGTCATTATCGACAGTAACCCAAATCGGTATGGCAGTGCCATCCTTTTGGCTAGGGATGATGCTTATTCTTTACATTGGCTTACAGTTCAGCTTCTTTAAAATTAGTGGCTATATACCTTGGACACAAAGTGTAGCAGGGGCGCTTAGTACGCTAATACTTCCAGCTTTAACCATTGCGATTCCACAAATTGCGGTGAATTTTCGTTATGTTCGTACAGCCATTTTGGAGCAGGTCCAGCTCGATTATGTCCGCACGATTCGCAGTAAAGGGATGTCTGAACAAAATGTAATGTATAAGCATGTATTGAAAAATTCCATGATTCCGATATTGACGGTTTTTGGGTTGATTATGGCAGAAGTTGTAGCAGGGACGATTATTGTGGAGCAGGTGTTTTCATTGCCAGGGATCGGTCAGTTATTGATTACGGCTATCAGTAATCGTGATTTTCCACTCGTACAAGGGATCGTTATGTATATTACAGTAGCTGTTGTCATGATTAATTTTATCGTCGATGTTTTATATTCTGTGTTGGACCCGAGAATTCGATTACGTTAAGAGGTGACTACTATGAAACAATTACAGCGCTATACTAAAAAAATCAATTTAGTCATTGGTCTCCTCGTCATTGTTGGCTTTCTGCTCGTCATGATTGTTAGCTTTTTTATACACCCCATGATGTCAACGCGATGAATATACCTGAAAAATTGCGTGGTCCAGGTGGTGCCTATATGTTTGGAACAGATGAATTTGGGCGAGATATTTTTAGTCGCATTATGAAGGGGACACAAACAGCCTTTGCCGTGGGTCTATTAACGGTTGCGATTGGAACGATATTTGGTATTCTCATAGGCGGAATTGCAGGCTATGTTGGTGGCTGGGTCGATGAAATATTTATGCGCACGATGGACGCTTTAATGGCCTTTCCAGGAATCATCTTAGCATTAATGCTTGTAGCGGTATTCGGCCCAGGAATAACGAATACAGCGATAGCACTTGGAATTATCGCGATACCTGCTATTGCGAGGATTGCCCGCAGTGGCTTTGTGCAACAACGTGACTCGGAATATGTGCTAGCAGCGAAGTTAATTGGTGTTAAGCCTTATAGCATCATGTTCCGTCATATTTTGCCAAACATTTCGTCGCAAATTATTGTTGCAGCAACCGTGACTTTTGCGACAGCAATGTTAGCCGAGGCAGCACTGAGCTATTTAGGGCTTGGCGTACAGCCACCAAACCCTAGCTGGGGTAGAATGTTAAAAGATTCACAAGCCTATTTAATCGGTGCCCCTTGGTATACGTATGCCCCTGGGGGAGCCATTACGATTCTTGTTCTAGGCTTATATATGCTCAGTAATGCTTTACGAGATTTTATGGATCCGCGTTCAAAATCGTAATAGATCAGGTGCTGTCTTTTGCAACAGTTCATATGCCTTAACAGCCATCTCAATATTGAGGCGATGAGGAGCTTGTAAAAAATCAGCACCTAGTATACTTTCTAATCGTTCTATTCGTTTGTAAAGTGTTTGACGGACAATAAACAGCTGTTCTGCTGTATCATTTTTAGCCCCATTACAGGTCAGATAAACAGCCAAGGTTTGAAATAAATCATGGCTACTTTTTTGATCTAATACTAAAATTTCCTGTAAATAATCTTTTACAAATTGTAGGAGGGCTGTTTGATCTTGCTGTAATAACAATCGATAAACACCTAAATCTTTATAATAGATGGAGCTCGTTAATTGATGATGCTGCATTTGGATGGCTGATTTGGCTTCCTTATAGCCCAGATGAACACTTTCGATCGATTGATAGACATTGCTAATACCACAGCTAAGGGTAAGTTGCTCAAAAAATTGTGCTGCTTTTCTTGCAATAATTTGTGAAATGGCTTGATCAAAAGCGTCGCGATTGTCTTTCATATAATCTGCAGCAATGAAAAAGGCTAAAATAATTATCTCGTGCTGTCTTACTGAAACAGTAGGGAAAAATCCAAGCTTTTTCAGGATCGAACGAACATACATGGCATTTTGGAGCTGGATTTCCTGCCATTCTTCTTCAGGCACAGTATTGGCTTCATCATGGAGATTGAACACAACGACTCGGTAAAATAAATTACGACTTTCGATTGGTAAATAGCTTTGATAGTATTGAATATCTACTGGCTGACCTTGAATTAACGCTAGTATGAATTCATCTTCACGGCTTTGTTGTCGCTCCTGAAGCATGCGGTTACGCATTAAAATATGGGCAATCGACATAGTTGCTCGTTCAAGATTTAACAAGGTGTAATCACTCTGCTTTGGCAGTTCAGAATGCATACATAAATAGCCCCACACTTGTCCAAGCCCATTAACAGGAATAATGACAAAATGGTCTTTTCCCAAGGATAGAAGGTGCAAGGGCTCTTGTAGTTCTAACTGCTGACAATGCTCCTCCATGACACGTAAGTATTTTTTAGCCTCCATAGGATAATAAAAGCTTTTTGTATCTTCTGAAACAAATAGAAAGGGAGCATTTGTATCTTGATGGAGCACTTGTAATATTTTCAAAATACCATTTGGCATTAATGATAATTCCATAAAGGTTTTGGATAGTGTATCTAGCTGTGTAAGTGCCTGCTGGTGTTGATTAATTATGTACGTGTGCAAATCTTGCGTAATATCGATAAATCGTACAATTTCTTCAAAGATGATGATAGGGAAATGATGGGCATTTGCCATGGCAATCAATTCTACGGGAACATGGTCAAAATAATCGCCAATTTCTATACAAAGACCAGCTGCCTCATTACGAATAAGGTTTTGTAAGTAGGCGATTTGTGTTTCTCGTTCTAGCTGTAAACCGACACCCGTGGTTAATATTAATTCACCACCATTGATTAATGTTTCAAAATCTTTAATTTCTAATATATGTGTCCACAATACTTGGCGATCAAGACCATGCTGCCCTGCAATAAGCTTCGCCGATTCAAAATGCTTGCGCTTGAGGACATCACGTACGAGTAGAGGATGTTTCGACATCAATTAGCACCTGCCCTTCGAATGTACAATGTCTATTTCATTATGTTAGAGAAATCAGAAAATTTCAATATTATCTAGCTTAATAGGGAAAATGGTGATAGACAAAAAGACACCGATGATACACGATTGGAGGTCATGATATGGAGCGAAACGATCAGATTACACATACTTTACAGCAAAAAGATCATGAACACATTTGGCATCACATGTCTATCTATAATGACAAAGCACCTCCCATTATTGAACAGGGAGAAGGGGCATGGATTACTGATAGTTTAGGCAATCGCTTTTTAGATGGTATGTCAGGCTTATGGGCAGTGAATGTAGGGTATGGGCGTGAGCGTCTTGCCAGAGTTGCGTATGAGCAGCTAAAAAAGCTTTGCTATGCTCCTTTAACACAAAGCCATGAACCTGCCATCAGGCTCGCTGAAAAAATTAACAGCTTACTTGATGATGACTATATGATGTTTTATTCCAATAGTGGCTCAGATGCGAATGAAGTAGCGTTTAAGTTAATACGTCAATACCATCAACAAAATGGGGAAGGGAACCGCTACAAAATCATTGCTCGTTATCGGGGCTATCATGGCAGTTCACTTGGGGCATTAGCAGCTACAGGTCAGGCTTTACGTAAATTTAAGTACGAGCCGCTGACACCAGGCTTCTTACATGTTGCTCCACCTGATCACTATCGTCGTCCAAAAGGGCAGTCAATTGAGGCATACAGCCTAGCACTTGCCCGAGAAATGGAAGAAAAAATTATTTGGGAGCAAAAAGAAACCATTGCGGCTGTCATTATGGAGCCACTCATCACGGGTGGTGGAGTGCTTATTCCACATCCTACATATGTCAAAGAAGTCGAGCGCATTTGTAGAAAGCATGGGGTATTACTCATCATGGATGAAGTCATATGTGGCTTCGGACGGACAGGTAAGCTATTTGGTCATCAGCATTTTGATATTCGACCAGATGTCATTACCATGGCGAAAGGATTAACGAGTGCCTACCTACCACTATCCATTACAGCTATACGGAAAGACATTTATGAAAAATTTAAAGAGACGGACGGCTATAGTCATTTTCGCCATATCAATACGTTTGGTGGCAATCCAGCAGCTTGTGCAGTAGCCTTAGAAAATATAAAAATCATGGAGGAGGAAGGACTTGTGCAGCGAGCAAGAGATTTGGGTATTCAATTCCTACATGATTTGCAAGACCTATTAGAGCTGCCTTTCGTTGGCGATATTCGTGGGCTTGGGTTACTCATTGGCATCGAGCTGGTCGAAGATAAACAATCTCAAACACCTGCCAAGCCTGAGCTAATCGCGAAAATCATGGCTGATTGTCAAGCAAATGGCTTAATTATTGGAAGAAATGGCGATACAGTTGAAGGCTTCAATAATATCATTACGTTAAGTCCACCGCTGTGCTGTACAGATGAGGACTTTGAGTTTATGGTTGCTGTATTAAAACGAGTATTTGCAGCCAATGTCTAGCCTGAGGCGATTCCAAATGTGCAAAAAACACGAGGAATCGCCTTTAATACTGTCGTTTATGCCCTTTCTTCACCTCTTCCCAGTCAATCTCGATGTTATGCAACACACGTGTTAGAAGTCTGTGAATGCAGTTCATCTCATCATTAGAAAACCCCTCAAGCGCACGAGCATTGGAATATTCGCCCTCCCGTTTTAAAAAAGGATAGATGTCCATGCTTTTAGCTGTAGGAAAAAGTAATTTATTTTTCTTATTACCTTGTTCAATTCGTTTTTCAATAAAGCCTTTGGTCTCCAATTTTTGAATAGCTCGTGAAGCCGTTGTACGGTCTACCTTCAATAGCTCTGCGACTTTCTCTTGAATAATACCTGGATTTTCACAAATACGGATGACATATAAATATTGCCCCTTTGTTAAATCTAATTCCTTGAATTCAATATTGCTTATTGAGTCTAATGCCCGTGCAATGGCACCTATTTCACGTAAGATTTCTTTCATGTGCGATCCTCCTGATATTTTTGTTGTAATTGCAATAAAAATCATTCTATACTAATACTATCATCTTCAAAGTGAAATTGCACCTCGAGAAGATGATAAGGCAGGAGAACCTAGGAGGAATAGTAATGACTATAAAAAAAGTAACATCTGAAGCAGAATTACAAACAGCGTTTGACTTTAGACGAAGCGTTTTTATTGAAGAGCAGCAAGTCCCTGAGGAAGAAGAATATGATGAATTTGATGCACTGGATGCTCCATGCGCTCATATTTTGGTGTATTACAATGAGCAACCTGTTGGAACAGGGAGACTTCGAGTTGTAGAGGACTATGGCAAATTGGAGCGTATTTGTATATTAGAAGAATACCGCAAATATGGCCTTGGTAAGGAAGTTATTGTGGGCCTAGAGCAGATTGCTCGAGATAAAGGGCTAACAAAAGCAAAATTAAATGCTCAGTCCTATGCAGAAGGCTTTTATGAAAAATTAGGCTATCAGCGTGAAGGCGAAGAATTTATGGATTGTGGCATCCCTCATATTTTAATGAAGAAATACTGGTAGCAGACGAAATTCACACGATTATAGAACATGCCAGACTTAGCGTCATACTTTGTAACTTTTTAATCGTTGCTTGGGTCTACTGCTTAAAGGGGGGATGTTGTTGAAGAAATGGATATGCCTTTGTATCATGAGTTTGTTACTGACAGCTTGCGGTAGTCAAGTCATAATCGAATGGGTTGATTTAATCAAATGGGATGGTAAGCAATATGAAGCTGTTTATGAAGTCGCGTTAGCCGATCGTTCATTCATTGAAAAGGAAATAGGGGAAGTTGATTTTAAAGTGGCTGATCATGTAAAAAGAACCTCCTATCGCTTTAAGGATGGCGATGCAGCCTTCCATGAGAAGGGAACAAAGCTTTATGCGATAAAGGGTCTTGAAGATGCTATTGCCGTAGAGGATCAGTCGGTTATTAATGGCTATCGAATTTATATGGTAAGAGATGAAGCTCCGCTGCGACAGAATTTTGATCAGGTTCCATTAGAAGAAGTGAAGAAAATAGAATTTTACTCATCTATGGAAGAAGGCAATCGGAAAACGGCTAGCTATACAGACCAGTCTGACATGGAAGCTATAAAGGCGATTTTAACCAACAGTAAACTAGCCCCATCCTTTGAGCCGAATGGAGATACGAACCGTTATGATGTACTCCTTTATACAGACGATGCCATTGCTTTTCAATATGGCATACAATTTGATGGTACTACTTATTTTTGGTTTCCGTCAGAAAACGCGATTTTATCGAATGATATACAGCAATTTATTTCCAAAGATTAGCGTACTTCTCTAGAGAGGCTTATATTGAAGTATATTTCCATGCTACTTTCTGTAATGGTTCAGGCGATAAGGAAGATTCACACTTTAGCAAAATGCTCCAATTAAAGGAAGCTGCCCAAACGATAAGGCAGCTTTCATTTATTTTTCCTTTACAACCGTACCTGCAAAGCTATCATGAGGAAGACGTTGACCCTGCTGCTGCTCGAAGGCGTGGCGATCTTTTAGATAATCGAACGTACTGATAGTGTCTCGATAAGCCATGCGTTTAATAATTTGACCTTCTGATAATGGACGACCATCTTCATTTTCGAGTGTTAAACCCATTGCTTTGTAGCCAATCGTTTGTCCATTTTTACGGAGTTGTGCATATTCTAGTGCCCACAATACCACAGTTGGCGTAACAAGTGCATGAACAGCCTCGTTTTTTACTTTTTTTCGTAGGAAGTATTCAACCCCCAACGTGACAGCTGTTGAAACAGCTGTATCGATTAAAAATGCAGCTGTGCGTTTTTTTGTCATCGATTGCATATAAGCCCTCCTTTAATGACCTGTCACTAGTACATACGAACAATAAGGACAAAAAGTTTCGATTTATCCTAAATTCATATCTAATGAAAGTACAGGATAGGATGGAATCGCCCCATGCTTTGTGGTTGAAATGCCTGCATATCCGTTTGCAAAAGAAAGCAGAGAGATCGCATACTGTTCACAATGAGCTACCATTTGAGCTACTGTTAGTTGATGATGAAGAAATTGACTTAAAATCGCGCCAATAAAAGCATCACCAGCCCCCGTTGTATCAACGGTTTTTACCTTGTCAGCAGGAGCCTTCACATGATGTTTTTTCGTATATAGGGTAGCCCCAGCAGCACCATGTGTAATGATGATAACTTTTACAGATCCCTTGAATAACGTTTGAACAGCTTCCTGTTCATCTTCTAGAGTAGTTAAAAACAGCAGTTCTTCCTCTGAAAGCTTGACAATATGGGCTTTTGGTAAAAAGGCTAAAATGGTTTCACAACACGCCGTCTTATCCTGCCATAAAGGAAGGCGCACATTCGGATCAAAGGATATAAGGCTCCCTGCTTGATGTGCCTGTTCAATAAGGGCAAGATGTGCTTGTTTCATAGGACTCTCTACAAGATTAACAGAGCAAAAGTGAACGATATCGTGCGCTGTTAATAGCTGCGAGGGGAGGTATTCCTGTTTGTATAAGAGATCTGCAGCATGTCGGCGATAAAACTGAAAATCTCGATCGCCATGTTCATTTAATGAAACAAAGGCAAGACTTGTTTCGCCATCCGTTGTTTGACGAATAAACTGGGTATCTACACCTGCTTGCTGCAACGTTTTGATTAGGAAGTCACCAAAGGCATCCTGACCTACTTGTGTGAGAAGGGCCGCCTGCTGTCCTAGCTTTGCACAGACTGCGGCTACATTGGCAGGTGCCCCTCCTGCATGTTTAGTAAAATGCTCAATGTTGGCTAGGGAGCCATGCTGCTGTGTCGGTGTAAAGTCAATTAATAATTCTCCAATTGTGAAGAGCTTGCCCATTATGAGACCTCCTGTGGTAGACGCTTTTTCTTTGGAACATAAATCGTATAAAAAATACCAGCGAAAATGAGAAGGATCCCCATCGTTTGCGTAAAGCTTGGCATAAAATCAAGCAATAGCATATCCAGTAAAATGGCGACAACAGGGTCGACAAAAACCAATACGGAGACAAGAATCGTAGACAGGCTACGAATACTATCAAAAAATAAATAGTACACAAATCCTGTATGAATAAAGCCTGTGCCGAGTATATAAAACCAATTGGTTGACGTTAATCCATCGAACAGCGAGAAGTCGATAAAAGGCAGTAGTATCACGATTCCAACTGTTGTTTGAATATAGGTTAACGCATACGAGCTAAGCTTCGTGATGGTTTTACTTGTTAGCATCGTAAGGGCATAAAATACCGCTGACAGTAATGCCCAGATAAAGCCAGATTGCATAAATTCTGAGAACGATACAAAATTATTGAGACCGATGATAAAAATACTACCGATAAAGCAAGTGATTGTTGCAACAAGTGCCTGAATGGTCATCTTTTCCTTTAAAAAGATAGCGCCTAAAATTAACACAAATATAGGGGCTAAATTATAGATGGAAATGGCAATCGAAATGGACATTTCCTCAAAGGCTTTAAATAAAAATACCCAATTTAACACAATAAAGACACCGCAAATAAGCGTTTGAAAAATTTCTTTCTTATCCCATACCTCTGTTTTATGTCCACCCGTAATGAGCCACATACCACCTAGAAAGAGGGTTGCGCAAATGCATCTAACAAAGACAAGCTCTGTAGCGGGAACACCAGTGTGAACGGTAAAAAAGCCGATGGAACCAAACAGTGCCATGGAGACTGTTAGTTTAATGATTGCTGAGATGTTCATACGAAACCTTCCTTCTATTATTTTATTAAACTATAAGAACTATTCACGAATTTGGCCGTTGCCATGAATAACATATTTTGTTGATGTTAATGCGGGCAAGCCCATTGGTCCACGGGCATGTAGCTTTTGTGTACTAATACCAATTTCTGCACCATAACCAAATTCAAAGCCGTCTGTGAAGCGGGTGGAGGCATTATGATACACTGCTGCTGCATCGACATTATTTAAGAATGTCTCGGCGGTTAATTGATCTTCTGTAATGATGGCCTCAGAATGATTTGTGCCAAAGTATTGAATATGCTCAATCGCTTCATAGACATTTTCCACTAATTTAACGCTTATTTTTAAATCAAGGTACTCTGTCGCATAATCATCCGCCGTAGCTGGAAGGGCAGCTTCAAACTGCTGACATACTTGCTCATCCCCTATGATGGTTACACCTGCATGATGAAGAGACGTTAAAAGCTGGACGCCATGTTCTTTAAACCAAGTAGGATGAATGAGTAAGCTTTCTGCTGCATTACAAACAGAAGGACGCTGTGTTTTAGCATTCAGACAGATTTTTTCTGCTTTTATGTAATCCGCCATTTCATCCACGTAAATGTGGCAGTTGCCTGCACCTGTTTCCAGTACAGGAACAGTCGCTTCATTGACAACTAAATCAATCAGGGCTTTGCCACCGCGTGGAATGAGCACATCTAAGTACTCTTTTAAATGGAATAGTTCTTTGGCTGTTTCGCGGCTTGTATCCTCAATTAATTGAACAGCATCGATAGGGATGGATGTTTTAGCAAGCGCTCGATGAATACTTGCGACAAGAGCCATATTAGAAAACTTGGCGGAAGAGCTTCCGCGCAAAATAACGGCATTGCCTGTTTTTAGAGTGAGTGTTGCTGCATCGATTGTGACATTTGGTCGAGCTTCATAGATCATACCAATAACACCAAGTGGGACAATTCGTTTTTCGATGCGTAGCCCATTGTCTTTTTCAATACGTTCAACAATTGTACCTACTGGATCGTTTAAGGAGACGAGTAAATGAATGGCATCGGCCATTGCCGCAATCCGTTCTTCATTGAGCATGATGCGATCTAACGTAGATGCAGGTATACCTTGCTGCTCACCCTGTGCCAAATCCTTTGCATTTTCAGCCATAATGTCATGTTGATCGATTAATAGCTGTTCTGCAATTTTTTTCAGTGCCTCATTTTTCTCGCAGGTCGTTTTAATATTTAACATGTAGCTTGCGGCTTTTGCGCGTTGTCCTTTTTCTTGAATTTCACTTGTCATTTGTCATTCCTCCTTAATTCGTTTGAATTTTCAGCCATTTATCTCTGTGAATTACCTCAATAGGGCTTTTCAGCAATGTATCAGTCCGTTTTCCCATGGCAGAGATAAGCTCTTGAGAAGAGTACAGCACTTCGCCACGTCCTAGTAAGTCCTTTTCACTATAGACTTCTACAACATCACCATTTACGAAATCACCTTCTACACGATAGACGCCAGCAGGTAATAGACTTTTACCATTATTCATTAAAGCCTGTTCAGCACCACTATCTATAAAAATTTTACCAGAAATTTCCGTGAGTGCAATCCACTGTTTATGATTTGTTAATACAGCAAGCTCATCATGCTCCACATAAGTGCCATCACCATGCCCTGCTAAAATATCGACGAGCTTCTGTGCGCCATGACCTGTACCGATAAATACCTTCACCCCTGCACGTAGCGCTGTTCGTGCAGCCAGAAGCTTAGAGGCCATGCCTCCTGTGCCAACCTTTGAACCTGTACCATCCGCAAAGCTTAGCAGGTCATCTGTAATAGCAGCTAATCGATCAATGCGCACTGCCTGTGGGTTTTTATTGGGATTGGCATTATAAAGGCCATTGATATCTGTTAGAATGATGAGCTGATCCGCGTGGACAAGTCCACTGACGAGTGCTGAAAGCATATCGTTATCCCCAAAGGTTAATTCACTAATAGATACTGTATCGTTTTCATTAATAATCGGTAGTATGGATCGTTCTAACAATTCCTCGAAAGTCGCATAGGCATTTTTATAGCATTCTTTTTTAGAAAAGTCTATTCGTGTCAATAATATCTGTGCAGGCACGATATTGTAAATACTAAATAAGGCACTGTACGTTTGAATAAGTAGGCTCTGTCCTACAGCAGCAGCTGCCTGCTTTCCTTTCACTGTCACAGGGCGAGCAGGGTAGCCAAGTTGTTTAAAACCCGCCGCTACAGCACCTGACGAGACAAGTAACACTTCATGTCCCAATTTCTTCAACTCGGCGATTGCCTGCACATGGTCCATTAAGCGAACTTTATCGATTTCACCCTTTGCATTCGTTAAAGAGCTACTACCAATCTTAACAACAATTCTTTTTCTCTCCATCTCACGACCTCCATCATTGCTAAATCAAGATAAAAAAAGCCTTTTCATCCTAAAAATTAGGACGAAAAGACTTGCCTTCCGTGGTACCACCTACATTGAATATCATGCGACATTCCACTTTTCTCATAACGCTCGAGACTGCGCCTAGTTTGGCTAGGACGTTTCACGAAGTAGGTTTCATTAGTCTTTCTTGTACAATGCCTTCCAGCCGATGGGCATCGCTCTCTTTTCAAGCAGTGGCTAACTACTGGTCTTCGTTCGTTTTCTTATCTATTGACTAAAGGATGCACTACTTCTATAAGTCTGTCAAGCTGAACGGATAAATTAGTTGAAAGTTTTGATAAATTAAGAAAGGAATGCGTTAAAATGATAAAGAGGCTGCTTATTCATTTATTTAAACCACCAAATAGCTATGAAAAGGGGAAGCATAGCCAGCACAATGACAAAGAAACTCCAAATGACTTGTTTCCCTGAAGACATATTTTTGGGTTTAATACTCATTTGTTCATACAGCTGGTTAATGGCTCGTTGCTCTTTTGCATAAAGCATTGCTTGAAATTCTTCGTAATCTTGTATATAGCTAGATGGGGCACGTGGACTGAAGCGTAAATTTCGAATGGAATCCGTAATCTCTTTGTCAGCCATCCAATACGTGATGACAGGTGCTAAGCCTGCGTTTTGTGTGGCCTTTACCTCAATGTCATGGGATTTCATTTTATAGTAGACCTGTCCATGCTCATCTTCATATTGCGTGACAATATCACTTACTGCCATTATCAATCACCTCTTATGGAAGTTATCTATTTTATCATGAGTTTCTACTATTATAATGGATTAGGGAAGAAAAGTATCGCTTGAGCGAGCATAAATTGTGAAACCCAAATTGAAAAAAAGTTTTGGATAAAGTCATAAACTTACATCTAGTGAGAACAACGTCATGTAGTATAATGTAAATAGTTTTTTAAAAGAAGTTGAAGGAAGGGAAAGTTTTGGACATTTCAACGTTATTTGCGTTTTTAGGGGCTGCGATTATTTTAACCATTATGCCAGGGCCCGATAATTTATTTGTGCTTGCCCAAAGTATTACACAAGATAAAAAAGCGGGTATTGCCACATCACTTGGATTGTGTACAGGACTACTTGTTCATATTAGTGCAGCAGTACTGGGTATTTCTGCGATAATTTATCAATCGACCATTATTTTTTCCATCGTCAAATTTGCAGGAGCAGCGTATTTATTATATCTAGCTTGGCAATCATTTCGTGCTAAAGGAGACCCTTTTACGTTGCAACAGCAAAATACGCAAGCTTATATTAAATTATATAAAAAGGGAATATTAATGAATATTTTAAATCCTAAAGTATCGTTATTTTTCCTAGCGCTGTTACCACAGTTTGTTAATCCATCGCAAGGACATGTGGCGTTTCAAATGCTTATTTTGGGTATTGTATTTTTAATACAAGCACTTGTATTATTTTCATTGTTTAGTATATTTGCAGGGAAAGTTAGACAAGTCATTATTGGTAAACCTGCGATTGCTAAACGACTAAATATGGTTCAAGGTATTCTCTTCACATTTATCGGGATACAAATTGCCATCAGCAAACAGTAGGGAGGAATGGACATGGCTATTTTACATATTACCTTTAGCTTAGCAACGCAGGGTTCTATGAAACTTGCAATCCGTCAACATCGTTTGCAGCGAAATGAATCAGTTCTAAGTGTCCATGATGATCTCTCGATTGGACCTCTTCAAAACTTTGAAGAACGTAAAACTTGGTTAACCACGCATATTTTAGATGATGATGACCAGCAATTGTATGATGAGATGTATGAAAACTGGAGGAAAAAGATCGCTAATTTACCTTGTGATGTGGATGTGTGGATTTGGTATAGTCACAACACACATGAACAAATAGGACTGCGCTATGTGATGAGTGAGTTAATTCATAAATGCAGTATGGTGTATGGTATTGATGCAACGGAGAATCTAAAGAGTATCCAGCCCAATCTAGACATTCGCCATACAGGCGAGCTTTCCTCGGAAATGCTCATGAAGCTTCGCCCTAGTGCGAAACGATTCTCTGTGCAAGAATGTCAGCAACTCGCTAAGGAATGGGAGAACATCAAAGAACAGCCAAGTACATTACGGTTATGGAAAAGTGAACTATTGCATGTAGAGGAAGATGCAATGGATGCATACATTATCGCCAGTGCAAAAAAATTGCATTTACAGCAAAATGAAGAGTGGCTAATGCCTACGCATATTTTGGCACAGATATTTGAAACATTTGTCCATTATGTAGGAAATGATTTTGTAGAGTATCGCTTACTGACCCTCGTCGAACAGGGCGTATTTTCCATGAAAGGCGATACAACGGATATTTTTTCCTATCAGGTTAAATTACTTTAATTCATTTAAGTGAATGAACAGTAAAAAATCAGGCGAGCAAAGCCTGATTTTTTATTGTTCCAAATGCTTGAAGCTGCTTGTATGAGTAGTGCTCAAAGTCAGTCGTTTCAACATAATGATTCAGCACAGTAACTTAACCTTTTTAATTTTGATAACACTTTTCATATTCATCTTTCATCAACAAACTTTGACATGCCAAGCCATTTTCATGATAAATTTCTTTATCAATATTTAATACTAGACTTCTATTTGAATTGGTATAATTAGGCTCTTTATTAACGATGGATAATTTTTCCTCGTCTAGCCATTTCATCGAGAATTGACTTTTAGCCTCTGCATAATAGACGATTTTGTTTGTGTGAGCTTTATTATTTAAAATTTCTATCCATACATGAACACCACCACTTGGACCTGCACCACCATATGGTTCATAATAAGCGTGCGCTGTATATTCTCCTGTAGGAGATAACACAGATTCGGCCACCTTTTGCGTATTTTCTTTATCTAAAGTACTAAACGTAAAAAAATATTGAATATATATAAATATTCCCAAAAACAGGACTAAACCTGTCAATAGTGCTGTTAATGTTTTTTTAGGGAAGTTTTTCTGTTTAAAAAAGAAATTTATTAATTTGATTACAAAAATGAATAATACGATCAAGGTAAATAAAAATACAAAGAAACCTAATGTATTAAGTAATAAATTCAAATTATTACCTCCCTAGTATGGTGAAACAGTGCCTTTTAGAAAATAAAGCGAGTAACAAGGACATCTAGATGATGTTGTTACTCGCTCTTTTTATTTATTGTCATAAAAATCGAAAACAAATTGTTTAAACTGACGTGCAGATGGCGATAAATAACGATTTTCTATCCAAGCCATGCCGATAATTCGTTCACATACCATATCCTCAACATGGATTTTAACGATTTTTTTTGGGTTTAAATCCTCATCATCGGGTAGTAAGGAAACGCCAAGCCCCGCACCAACAAATCCAGCGATTGTCGATACTTCATCACCTTCATAAGAAATTTTAGGCTTAATGCCCGCAGCATTTAATAAGCGATCAGCTGAGCGACGTAATGCATAGCCCTTTTTCATTAAGACAAAACTTTCATGCTCCAATTCTTTCATTTTGATGCTTTTACGATGGGCTAATGGATGGTCAATTGGGACCATTATAAAGAGCTCATCTCGCCATAATTCCTTCCAACAAACTGGCGGCTCTGTATCGATCGCAGCTAGTAGGCACAGGTCTAACTCACCTGCCAGTAATTGTTTTAACTGTGAATGGGAGTAGTTTTGTGTGAAATGAAAACGTATATGGGGATGTTTTTGACGGAAGGCACGAATCAAGTCGGGTACAATACTCGTTCCAAGTGTATGTAAAAAACCGAGTGATACATCTCCGAGTTCTGGATTATTAAGTTCCTGTAATTCTAAAACAGCCTTTTCATATTCCTTACGCATGCGCTGGACACGATATAAAAATAGCTCTCCATATCGGTTTAGCATAATCGAGCGCCCTTGTCTGTCGAAAAGCGGTACACCTAATTCTTCCTCCAGCTTTGAAATTGAACGACTAAGTGCTGGCTGTGAAATCGCTAATGCTTCGGCAGCCCGTGTCATATGCTCTAACTTTGCAACGGTTACAAAATATTCTAATTGTTGCCACTCCATTTTTTTCACCACTTTTCTTGTGAATTTTGAGTTATCTGCATTATAACGGGAAACAGACGGGAAGTATAGGTAGCAAAAAATTTTTAAAAGGACGTTGCAATTATTTAGCAGAATGGAAAAGTTAAGTAGCAGAAAGTGTGATAGTACAGCCATTAAGTTGACATCATTCATGCATAATACACATTGATTTGATAAAAACTATAAATTGTACATTATGAATAAAGGGTGGTAAGATAGACACATAAAATACACAATTATTAATTTCCGTGAAGGGGATATCATAAAATGAAGTTAACAAAGCCACAACCTCTAACAATCGAGGGAGGCAAAAAAGCCGTACTATTACTGCATGGATTCACAGGTAGCACAAAAGATGTAAAAAAGCTAGGAGAATTTTTATCTCAACGAGGTTATACTGTGCATGCACCAATTTATAGTGGGCATGGTGTAGAACCAGAAGCATTATTAGAAACAAAACCAGAAGATTGGTGGAACGATGTAGTAGAAGGTTATAACTTCCTACAAGAGAAAGGCTATGAAGAAATCGCTGTTGTTGGGATTTCACTTGGAGGCGTCTTTTCATTAAAAGTGGCAGAGACATTCCCAGTGAAAGCATGTGTAGCTATGTGTGCACCGATTACACGTGATAATTCAAAAGGCTTATTTACACGTTTGTACCACTATGCTCGTTTATATAAACACTTTGAAAATAAATCAAAAGATCAAATTATTTCAGAATTACATGAATTACGTATTTCACCGAAGGATTCATTGGACGGCGTAACACGTTTAACAACAGAAACGCGTGAAGAATTATCAACGATCAAAGCACCAACTCTTGTGTTACAAGGCTCACTAGATGATGACCTATATCAAGAAAGCGCACCTTTTATTTTAAATACTGTGGAAACAGACGACAAAGAAATCATTTGGTATGAAAACTCTGGCCACATTATTACATTGGATAAAGAACGCGATAAAGTGTATGAAGATGTTTATAAATTTTTAGATCATATTGAATGGTCAGTTGCAAACTAAGAAGGGGCTGTCAGCAGACAGCTCTTTTTTTGTTGAATCTCACTGGATAAACGAAAAAACTATTGTAATTATAATAAATGCTTGATAACATGATGAAATTGTAGTGAAAAATCATTCGATTAAAATAATTTGCTATAGTCTAAAACTTCTAAGGAGCACATCAATTATGCAACAAAAAATACCTTTTTCAACTTACGCAGTCATTGGAACCATGTTATTTGGACTGTATTTTGGAGCAGGGAACCTAATTTTTCCTATTCAAATGGGTCAATTTGCTGGGACTAATTTTTGGTTTGGATTAATCGGATTTTTAGTGACTGCTATCGGCTTACCATTCCTCGGAATTTTGGCAATTGGCTTATCAGGTAGTAATGGTTTACGTGATCTAGCCAATCGTGTTCATCCTATATTTGGTATTATTTTTTCATTAGCACTGTACTTAACAATCGGCCCATTCTTTGCCATCCCACGTACAGCAACTGTACCTTTTGTAGTAGGGTTTGAGCCATATATTCAAGCACAACATGCAACACTGCTACTAGCTGTATTTAGCTTTATATTTTTTGCCATTGTCTACTATTTTTCTTTAAACCCAGCAAAAATAATGGATTATATCGGTAAATATTTAACACCTGCATTTTTAGTTGTTTTATTTATTTTAATTATTACAAGCATTACAAAGCCAATGGGCCATTTCCAGCAGCCAATCGGTGAATATATGGATGCTGCCTTTATGACAGGCTTTAAAGAGGGCTATAATACGATGGACGCCCTTGCCTCACTAGCCTTCGGGATTGTTGTCATTAATGCAATTAAAAGTGCGGGGATTACAGATCGTAAGGAAATTGCCAAGGCTACATGGACATCAGGTATTTTTGCAATGGCTTTAATGACGCTGATTTATGGTCTCATAACCTATATGGGCGCTTCTAGTATTAATGCTGTCGGGACTTTTGATAATGGTGGTTTAATCTTTGCGGCAGTGGCCGATCATTATTTCGGCTCATTTGGAGCTATTTTATTGGCGGTCATCATTGTGCTCGCTTGCTTAAAAACAAGTATCGGCTTAATTACATCTTGTAGTGAGTTTTTCCATGAGGTATTTCCAAAAATCAGTTACAAATGGTTTGTGTTCCTGTTGTGTGCTGTATCCTTTACGATTGCGAATTTTGGTTTAAACAATATTATCAAATATGCTATTCCAGTTTTAATGTTCTTATATCCATTAGCAATCGTCTTAATCTTGCTTGCTCTAAGCTCATCCTTCTTTAAGAATAAGCAAACAGTGTATGCCATTGCGATGATTTTTACATTTTTCATTAGCCTGATTGATGGCTATAAAGCCCTGGTAGAAAGTGTGCCAGATGCGAAGTTAGGTGTATTGGATGGAGTAGAGAAATACTATTCTGCGATGCTACCTTTTTATGATATTGGCTTAGGATGGATACTGCCAGCGTTAATAGGGGCAGTAATTGGAAGCATGATTCCGTCTCGAAAAGTTATATAATGAAAGAAACACGCACAGAAAATGTCTCTGTGCGTGTTTCTTTATGAATTAGTAAGCTGTCCAGCCACCATCAACTGCAATAACTTGTCCATTCACAAAGCTAGCCTCATCCGAGCCTAGGAAGATCGCTAATTGAGCGATTTCTTCTGGCTGACCAGCCCGCGGATTGATGGATAGTCCTAGTGCTTGTCGTGCAGCTCCTGTTTGGCTCATATTTGTCATAGAAGAGGCGATATTGGTCATCACTGCTCCTGGCGCAATACCATTACAGCGAATATTTTTATCAGCATACATAAAAGCTGTATTTTTTGTTAAACCAACTACTGCATGTTTTGAAGCTGTATAAGCAGCCCCAGCCCGTGCACCATATAAGCCACCTGCAGAAATATTATTGACAAAGACACCGTGACCTTGTGCAAGGAAAATTTCGGTAGCCATACGCATAGAGCGCATAACAGCTGTTGTGTTCACTGCAAATACTTTTTCCCATCGTTCATCAGAAATTTCTCCAACTGGCTCCATACCATCCATAATACCTGCATTGTTGACTAATATATCTAATTGACCATAGTTCGTTTTTGTTTCATCAAATAAGCGTTGTAAGTCTTCTGTAGATGCGACATTGGTTTGAATGGCAAATGCTGTTCCTCCAGCCGCTTGAATACCTTCCACAACCGCTTGGGCACCCTCTAAATTTAAGTCTGAAACGGCAACCTTAGCGCCTTCTTTTGCATATCCTTCTGCAATGGCTTTCCCCATACCTGAAGCTGCACCTGTCACAATGGCTACTTTACCTTCTAATCTCATCTCAAAGACCTCCTCATAGTAATTTCTTTACTTATTGAACATCTGTTCATTAAAATCATATAATAAAAATGAAAGCGATTTCAATATGCAAAAAAACGGGATGTGTTGAGTAATCAACACATTTGGACAAACTGTTTATTAAGGAGCTGAAAAAATTGCGTACAACGGATTTACGGATTATTAAAACCAAGCAAGCTCTCCACGATGCTTTATTGACCTTGCTTAGCCAAAAGCCATTAGAGCAAATCTCCATTGCTGAAATTTGTAGAGAAGCAAAGGTCAATAGAGGAACGTTCTATTTACACTACGAGCAAAAAGAGGGGCTCTTTGAAGAATACTTTCAGGAGATAATGGCGGATTTATATCAATCCTATGAAGAACCCTATCGTGCGGTCACGACATTGAACACAAATCAATTAGATCCCAATACCATCCGTATTTTTCATCATATCGAACGCTTTAAAATGTTTTACCGTATCGTCTTTTCTAAAAATGTCCCGCTGACCTATTATTACATGCTTTTTGATGGCATTTATTCTCTGCTAAAACGAGATATTACCACACAGCACATACATCAAATGGAGGATCATATATCGATCGACTATTATAGCGCCTATCAAGCAAACGCCATCATCGGTCTCATCATTCAATGGTATCGCGGCGATTTCAGCGATAGCGTGACCATGTTAAATCAACAGCTAGCAGCTATTTTAAAGAATGTGAGAAAGTAAGAAGCAGTGGATAGAACGTTAGAATTGAAGGATAGAGAGAAGTAGCGGATAGAACGCCAGAATTTGAAGGATAGAAGAGAAGAAGTAGCGGATAACCCCTCAAAGAGAAGGTCTACATCAACTTGTAGACCTTTTCTTTTCTATTAAATCATTTGTTGGCTTAAATGTGACGATCAACGTAGCAATGGCTAGTGTCACGAAGATGATGATGGCCAATGAGCTACTGTTTTGCAGGAGATTATCAGAACTACCACCAAAGATGATCGTGTAGTAGCCATCTGCTCCATAAGTGGCAGGTAGCATAGCAGCGACCTGCTTGTATCCTTCAGATAGCATGGTTTTTGGAACAAGTACACCTGATGTTACTAATTGGAGTGAGAGAGCACAAATATTAAATATCATCCCCATATTCCCAAAGGCAATCACAAATACTTGGGCCAAGCTAAGGAAAGCAAGATACATTACAGATTGGAAGAGATAAATCGACAACAGGCTTTCTTGACTATCGATATTAAAAAGGTGCATCAAACCAATTGTTATGAATGGCAATGTAAAGGCTACGCCCACATTGAGTAGCTGTCGTGCGAGAAACAATTGCCATTTTGATAGGCTTGCTTGAACGAGCTGTGCTGCTTCTTGGTGTTGCATAATCATGACCATCGCTCCCACAAAGGAGGAAATGATGACCATAAATGGGACGAAGTTTGCAGCAAATCCCTTTACATCATTGGTTTTTACAATTGTACCATCGACGGGATGGTCTTTGACATTCATTACAGTCGTTTTGACAGAAGTGGTAATTTGTTGGGCAGTGTCTTGCTCGAATGGAAGCTGAGCAAATTGTTGAGCAAAGACTGCAACCGCTTGATTTTGCTGCATTGGATAAAGGGCTTGATTGATTTCTTCTGTTAATTGCTTTGCAACACCCTCCATCATATTTTTCGCTACACTTGCATTGGCTTGATTAATCGCATAAATAATTTCAGCCTCTTTCCCTGCTTGGATTTGATTTGTAAAATCGGCTGGAATCTGCATAATCATATTAATTTTTCGTTCATTTAATGCGCTCTCAGCTTTCTTCATCGAAGAATAGTCCTCCATTGCAAAGGGGATGGAGCCTTTGATGTTATGTGCTACCTGTTGCCCCATTACAGAATCTTCCACAACAATGCCAATGCTTAACTGTTCAGCTCTTTCATTGACACCATCATAGGCAGTCATCCAGATTGTAAAGAAGATTAATTGAAAGGCAATGGTTGCAACAATGCCAATATAGGTTTCGCGAACTCGTAAAAATGCTTGTAAACCTGTCATTTTTTATTCCTCCTAAAATTAAGTAAGTACTTACTTGCATTGATTGGAAAAATTTTTCTAGGAAACGAGTCCCCTAGAAAAAATAGCAACACTAGTTTGTAAAAGTTCTTCCGTTGGTAAGTCAGACACGATTGTTCCAAGTTGAGCACGTGACATAAAATGACCAAAATTCAAAGCGATAAGCGATAATGCTGCTGCTTCAAAATCAACTTCTCTTATTTTCCCCTGACGATGCATCTCTTGAAAATAGTGAATGAGCTCCTTTTTGATGAGGAGAGGGATATTGGCGATTTCCTCACTAATTTCAGGAAATTGAATAGATTCCTTAAAGCCGATCATGACAAAATCTTTTATCGACATTAAAAAATGAAAATGCTTCAATGAGAAATTTAATAAATCCTTTTCTAATTCCCACGTTACATTTTGATTGATCTCCTGCTGTAGAAGCGGATAATAAGAAAATTGCTCAATAATGGCTTTTAATAAACCACGTTTGTTGCCAAAGTGACGGAAAAGAGTGACCTCATTGACACCTGCTAATTCTGCAATGGTTTTGGTAGTTGCAGCTGTATAGCCTTTTTCACTAATCAATTGTAGAGCAGCTTCGATAATTCGTTGTGCAGTTCCTTTCGTTGTCAAAAACATACTTCCTTCCATGCAAGTAATTACTTACATCCTAGCATAGTGTACGAGGAACTGCAACACTATGAATGAGCGTTGACAATTATATCGACTGCTGATATATTTTTAGTATATCGACTGACGATATATTGATGGACGATATAAAGGAGGATTTGTATGACACAGGAGCATCCGCCATTAACAGAGGGCGTTTATTATATTTTATTAGCATTATATGAGGCGAGGCATGGCTATGGCATTATGCAATTGGTGGAAGAAATGAGCAATGGAAGAGTGCGCTTAGGGGCAGGAACCATATATGGTGCGATTAAAACATTGTTGGAACGAGGATGGATAGAGGCACTCGGTGGGGATGGCAGAAAGAAAGAATATGTTATTACCGAAACTGGAAAAACAATGGTGGAATATGAAATTTTAAGATTAAGGGAACTTTTTGACAATGGTATCCGTATAACGAGAGGAGTTGAATAATATGCATAAATATCGATTGATGATTAATCCCTATGCAATAGAGAAGTGGGTCAATGACATGGCTAGTCAGGGCTGGTACTTGAAAAAATTTACATGGATTCGCTTTACGTTTGAGCGTGGAGAACCAAATAACTATGTTTATCGCCATGATGAATTAGAGGGATTCGATACGCACTATGAAGAGGAATATCTCGAATTTCTTAAAACCTCTGGTATTGAGCAAGTAGACCGTTCTGGTAATTTTGTATTTTTTAGAAAAGCAGCACGGGAAGGTCCATTTGAGCTGTATACAGATAAAAAAACGAAAATTGGTAACCTGTCAAAAAAGATGATGCTCTTACTTTCTCTTATTCTACTTAATTTGTTCATTGGACTGATCGGTTTAATTGGCGATTTTTCGGAGCAAACAACAGACTGGGTTGGTTTCACGTTAAATACGCTGAATTTTGTGGTTGTAGCATTATTTGCCCTCCCATTCTATAAGCTTATGCGTATGCGCAATCGATTAAAGAGAGAATTAAATGTATTTTCAGATTAACGAAGCGTCTATTATTTTCCGGGAAATCAGAAAATAATGAAAAAGGAAGCATGATTTTATAGTAGGGGTGATGCAAAATGAAAAAAAGAATGTATCGTTTTTTTATTGATTACGAAAAGGAAGAACGATGGGTCAATGACATGGCAGATCGGGGGTGGAATCTTAAAAAGACAGTGGTAGGCTACTTTGTTTTTGAAAAAGGGACACCAGGTCAATATATTTATCGAAATGAATTTGTTAATAGAAAGTCGAAGGATTATTTTGAATTTTTAGATGAAATGAATATCGAGTGTGTGTCTAAGTTTGGTGGGTGGGCCTATTATCGAAAACCAAAATCGGAGGGGCCTTTTGAGATATTTTCAGATGCTTCCTCGAAAATAAACTATATTAAATCCATGAATCGCATATTTATATTTGTGTTACTGTTAAATTTAATCATTGGTATTTACAATCTATCGCTAGGTTTACAGGAATTCGCTGCAGGACCTATGAACACAAGCGTGGGGTGCATAAATTTGATTGTAGCCTTACTGCTATTCATTCCTATAGTAAAAAATGGAAATCGTAAAAAGGGCTTGAAACAAGACTTACATATATTTGAAGGATAAGGAGGATGACAACATGACGTTACAGTTACAGCATGTTACAAAGAAGTATAAGGATTTTACAGCTGTGGATGATTTGAATTTTACCATTGAAAAGGGTGAAATTTTCGGTCTAATTGGTCAAAATGGTGCAGGGAAAACGACGACATTCCGAATGATTTTAGATTTACAGGAGACGACGGCGGGGACAATTACTTGGGATGGTAAGCCAGTTAATGCCATTAACCGAGATGTCCTTGGTTATTTACCAGAGGAGCGTGGTATCTTCCCAACAATGAAGGTAGAGGAGCAGCTTTACTTTTTTGGTGAGCTACGAGGTATGAAGCGAGCAGAGCTGAAAAAGGAAATAGATTTTTGGATTCAACGTTTTGAATTGGAAGAAAAACGTAAAGATAAGGCAGAAACATTGTCAAAAGGGAATCAGCAAAAGGTACAGCTAATTGCAAGTTTTATCCATAAACCTGCGTTTTTAATTTTAGATGAGCCGTTCAGTGGGCTAGATCCCGTCAACAAAGATTTACTAAAGGATGCTATTTTACTATTGAAAGAGCAAGGCACGACGATTTTGTTCTCCAGTCACCAAATGGATAATGTCGAGGAGCTTTGTGATCATTTGTGTTTATTAAAACGAGGTGTTTCTTTATTTTCTGGAAGCTTACTAGATTTAAAGAAACAATATGGTAAAACAAAGCTTGCAGTTCGTACGGATTGGTCAACAACACAATTATTGGCACTTGAGGGTGTCAAGGATGTGCGTGTAGAGAAGGAGCAAACAGTGCTTACATTAGTAGACGAAAGCTTTGCTCAAGGTATCTTTGAGCAGCTATCCAATGGGAAGTATATTGAAAAATTCAGCTTAGATTATTTATCATTAGATGAAATCTTTAAAGATAAGGTAGGTGGCCATGTTGTCGAAGTTTAGTTTATTAATGAAGCAATTATATAAAGCTAAAATTAAATCAAAATCCTTTATCTTAATGACTTGTTTATATGTCCTTGTCATGTCAGTGGCTGTCTTCTGGTCAGAAATTAAGGAACTATTCACAGGTGATGATGAAGCACAGCAAATCGCGATTATTAATGAAACCTCTGCTGATCTAAGTGGTATATTTGTCTCGAATGGAGATATGAACTTTATTCAGGATGAGCAAGATGTATCGACCCTTGAAAAAAGAGTAAAGGACGGCAAGCTGGATGCGATTGTGACGATTAACGATCAAAATAGTCAATTACATGCGGAAATTGCTACGTTCACACCACTGAAATTAAACGATCAATCTACATTATCATCCTTATTACAATATGCAGGACAGCACTTTGCCGTACAACAATTATCACTTTCATCTGAGCAAGCGGCACAAATTATGGCAGCTCAAACAACAATTTCAACGAAAAACTTAAATGAGGAATCAGCCGGTGGAAAAAGTGAAGAAGAAAAGCAATCAGGGCTAGTAGTTTCCTATGCGGTAGGGATTTTAATCTATTTCTTCATTTCTACATTCTTATCGATGATTACGACTGAAATAGCTTCTGAAAAAGGCTCACGCGCAATGGAAATGCTTTTAGTTAGTGTCAAACCTGGGACACATTTTAAAGCAAAAATTGCTGGAGTTTTATTGCTTGCTTTAACACAGATGGGCATTATTGCGATCGTGTTCCTTATCTATGCGAAGTTTATCAAAGGTGGGATGGTTTGGGATGCAGCTGCTAGCATTATCAAGGAATTGTCCATTGGCTATGTCATCTATGCTATCGTATTCCTACTGTTAACAGTTATCCTTTATCTTATCATCGGTGCATTATTTGGCTCTTTAGTATCGAAAGTAGAAGAGGCGGGTCAAGTATTAATGCCTGCGATGATTATTACGATCATTGGCTTCTATGTTATGCTGACAGGCATGGGGAATCCAGATACAATTATTATTAAAATATTTTCTTATATCCCACTAACTTCTGGCATGATTATGCCAATGCGTATTGGCGCTACAGATATCGGTGGCATTGTACCATTACTTTCATTAGGAATTTTAATCGTAACGATTGTTGTCGTATACCTATTTAGTTTATCGTTCTATAAACGTAGTGTATTGACATATAGCTCTGGCGGCGTCATTCAAAAAATTAAAACGGTATTAAAGGTAACAACATAATATATTGGCAGCTACATGGATAATGTAGCTGCTTTTTTGGTGTCATGGTGCCATTGCTAGCAAACAATGTAAAGGAATTTGCGGAATCAGTCGAATTTTGGATAGAAAGAAGCTATAATTTATAAAAGGGGATGAGATGATGTTAGCTAAATCAGAGGTGGAAGCAGTCCTGAACCGAGCATCAAATCAGCGTTTAGCAACAAGCGAAGAAAAAGTGCAGCTCTTTCAAAAGCTTCAACAGCTGTACCCTAATAGTAAAGAAATAGAAGAAATTCTTCACTATTGCACTGAAGTGGAAATTTTTATTAATAGTGCTCACCCTAACCAATATAGTTTGCAATATAAGCTACACCAGAATGGCTATTGTATAGCAGATTCGTATTTTTTCATCCTATAGAAAATGAAACTTTTTTACATGGTAATCGTAAGTAATTAGTAGAGATAAATTGCAGGGGGTAAAACATATGTCTGAATTCAACAATGATCTTTTAAAATCCAAGGACCCATTCGCTTCAGAAAATCCTTTATTACAGCCAAAACCACTTTTACAGCAGGCAACTGAGCAAAAGCCAGTACTTGTATCAGAGCAAGAGCTATCACAAATCGCTCAAAATCAGCTAATGTTAAAGCAAGATCCAGAGGTTCATACACTTGCACAAAAAATTGATGTCAAAGATCAAATTGCCATGCTAGAGCTTGGTAAAGAAACAGCAAGTGGTATTTCAACCTTTTCCGATAAAATGCTCGCAACTATGAAAGCTAGTAAGCTGGAAGAATCGAGTGTGTTATTAAATAACCTGAATAAAATTATGGATAAATTCGATCCACAGGACTTTGCGGAAGAGAAAAAGGGCGGTTTCATCTCCAAGCTCTTTAACAAAGGAAAAGAGCAATTGGAAAGGTTCTTATCTAAATATGACAGCATGAATAAAGAAGTGGATGTCATTTACCGTGAAATCCAAAAATATGAAGGGGAAATGAAGCGTAATACCATTGACCTGGAAAATTTGTATGACCAAAACCTAAACTACTTCCAATCATTAAGTAAATTTGTTGCAGCTATTGAAGTGAAAACAGAAGAGGTTCGTGCGTCTTTACCAGCACTTGAACAAAAGGCTCAAAGTGGTGATCAATTGGCCGCTATGGAATATGAAACAATGCTTCGCGCTGTAGAATTATTAGAGCAACGTCGCTACGATTTAGAAATGGCGCAACAAGTATCATTCCAATCAGCTCCACAAATTCGCTTAATGCAGCAAGGGAACAATCATCTAATTGCCAAGATTAATTCTGCCTTTGTCACAACGATTCCGATCTTTAAGCAGGGGTTAATTCACGCAGTGACATTGAAGCGTCAAAAGTTGATTTCTGATTCTATGGTGGAACTAGATCGCCGTACGAATGAAATGCTTGTCCGTAATGCTGAAAATATTAGTAAGAACAGTGTGAATATCGCTCGTCAAGCTGGTAGCCCAAGTATTAAAATTGAAACCATTGAAACAACATGGCAAACAATTATGGCTGGTATTCAAGAAACGAAGCAAATTCAAGCAGAAACAGCAAGAAACCGTGAAGAAGGTCGTAAACGTATTGAGCGTTTGCAATTGGAATATGAGAAACTGAAAAAAATGTAAGGCTAAAGCTTCTTGCAGCTATTGTTGCAAGAGGCTTTTTTTATGGAAAGGGTAGGCAGATAGAGGCTCCTTCCACACAAGGGAAATGATCTTTGACAAAAAGCAAAATAGTGATTATGATAATATTAAATGAGAATGATTATCAAGTGAAAAAGGAAGCGGAAAGATGCACAAAGATATTCGATTACATGTAATTATTCGTGGAGGAGTGAAAAATAAATGGCAAATAAAATGAATCCCTCTACATTGTCGTATGAGCCTTTTAAAGATGGAACGCTAGCTCTATACACGACAGATAGCTTAATGATTGTACCGCAAAATCGCTATCTAGAACTTTTGCATATGGAAGAGTTATATAATGCTATGTATAAAGATTTAGATAACAAGCAAAATGGTATAGAACGAGAACGAAAAATGCTAAAAAAACAAAATGCACAGCTAACAGAGGATCTACAAAAGTTAAAGCAGCAAAACACGGTTTTGCAGAAAAAGGTCACTGAATATAATTGTGTGGTGGAGGAGATGAAGGTGCTCCGTCAACAAAATACAGATCTTCTCATTGAACTAAGTAAATATACAGCGATGTCAAGAGAGTCATTGACAGGGCCCTTGAAGTCGATGATTCGAGATATGCGTGAGCAAGGGGTTGGAATTAAAGAAATCCATATTCGCATCAAGCGCCAAATCAATCCAGAGATTAGCTATAGTACTGTACGCAAGTATATTTCTGAGCTAGAGTCGGAACAGAAAGGTTAACAGCTTTTAAAAGGAACTAGAAATTTGGCATTTACAGCAGCTACTCAAAGTCCTATAATGAGTCTATTCTTTAACTAGTTTAAGATTATAGGAAATCGTTAACCGATTTCAGTAAGAGTAGGAGCGTTAATATCATGTCAAATGAGAAAAAAGGTTTTGGCTGCCTTTTTTGCCTATGCCTTTTGGGGAGCATTCCCTCTATATTGGAAATTACTTGAGCATGTACCAAGTATGGAGATTTTATTATCCCGTGTCATTTGGTCCTTTGTCTTTACGGTGCTGGCAGTGATCGTATTTAGAATGCGTCAGGATCTCATAGTAGATTTAAAATATTTATGGTCACATCAAAAGCATTTCTGGCAGCTTGCAGGTGCGTCCTTTGTCATTTCAATGAACTGGTATTTATATATTTGGGCAGTGACGCATAATCATCTCATTGAAACGAGCTTAGGCTATTACATTAATCCGCTTTTGTCTGTAATTTTTGGGGTGATTTTCTTTAAAGAATCGCTGAGTCGTGCACAATGGGTAGCGACAGGGATTGCATTTATTGCGGTGATTATTTTAACAATCAATTACGGCTCAGTACCTTGGGTAGCTTTATTGATTGCGCTATCTTTCGCTATTTATGGTGTGCTAAAAAAGAAAATTACACTGGATGCTACAAGAGGGCTAGCCATTGAAACGTTATTGATTTTACCCTTTGCATTAGGCTATTATGTCTATCTTTTCGCTACACATCAAGCCTCGTTTTTACATGTCGATGTTAAAACAGATATTTTGATGATCTTTAGTGGTTTAGTAACAGCCGTCCCGCTTATTTTATTTGCGAAGGGAGCACAAAATATTCCTTTATATTTACTAGGGTTTATCCAATATGTATCGCCAACTATTGTCTTGATTTTAGGCATCGTGCTATACAAAGAGCCATTTAGTCAAGTTGAGCTCCTTGCATTCAGCATTATTTGGGCAGCTTTACTTTTATTCTCTGGTTCGAAAATTATAGAAACAAGAAAAGCCCATCATAAATCAGTTTCGTAAAAGACTTGTAGATTTTTCTACAGGTCTTTTTTATGTAACTTTTACCACTTCGCTTTGTAATGCACAAAACTTTTTTATTCCTTATCGGATTGGGCTACTGAATTGCCTGCTATTTTGTTTAATCGTATCTTAAAGATCGATAAAATTCATCCACTAATATGGTAAAAAATATAACTATTAAAATCGCTAGAGCGAATGGGAGAACGATTACGATGGCTGCTGAATTTTTCAGTTCATTCTTTTGCCTTCTAAAGAATAGCCAATTAATAATGGTAGCCATTATAAGTGCTCTGAGTAGGATGAGGCTAACAATAAAGTCTTTTTTGATAGATTTGACAAAAATAGGAGAAACCTTTTGAAGGTAGGTACCTTTACTTTCCTGTTAGCATATAGTAAAATGTCAATAATTAGATAACAATGATCAATTAATGAGAGGTGCTTTTTGTGAGTGCAGTAGGTTCTAACTAGGTAAAAATTGAATGAAATAGTGGCGATGACGACAGCAGGGGATACATGTTATGAACACCCCTTATTTTGTCATGGACCTATTTCAACAACCTATGTAGATACCTACAATACTTTATTAAGCGTGGCATATAGGATGAAACTTCAATTAGCTGAAGTTTTATTTGTGATGCCAGGAAAACGCGCCTTTTAAAGATAGAGCTGTGGGGATTCCTCGCAGCTTTTTTATGTTGTTTAAACCATCATTGCTATCTATTTATTGGGTAGGTATCTTCATGTATGATAAAACATAACAATGAGGAGCAAAAAGAAATGAATAATACTACACTTGAAAAATTACAATATCATGAATTAAAGGACATCGTTAAATCCTACTGTGTCAGCGGGTTAGGAAAACAGCTTTTAGATAAATTAATGCCCAGCTCAAACTTAGCAGTGGTAAAAAATAGGTTGAATGAAACAACAGAAGCTCGTGCAATATTGGATGCAGAGGGGCATGTTCCGTTTTTAGGGGTATCAAATATTGAGCATATCATGACGAAGCTTGAGAAGGGGATGCTTCTAGATCCCAGTGAGCTAGTGAGTATCTCCGATTTTTTACGGGGCTGCCGCAACATCAAAAAATTTATGTTAGATAAGACATTTTTTGCGCCTGTTCTTTCCTCTTACGCTCATTCTATGGCTGAATTTAAAAGCGTGGAGGAGGAGATTAATTTTGCGATCAAAGCCAATCGTGTAGATTCGGCTGCTAGTCGTGAATTAAAACGCATCCGACATCATATGGAAACGACAGAGGAAAAAATTAAAGAACGTTTAACGAAATTTTTAAATAACAGTGCCAATAAACCGTATATTCAGGAATTTTTTATTAGTCAAAAGGATGATCGCTATACGATTCCGATTAAGGCGACCTATAAAAATCATGTACAGGGAACGGTCGTTGAAATTTCCTCAAAAGGGGCAACCGTTTTTATGGAGCCAAGTGTTATCGCTAAATTAAATGTAGAATTAGCTACCTTAAAGGCTGAGGAAGCCGTAGAGGAATATCAGATTTTAGCGTCTTTATCAGGGCTACTGATGGAACATCTTCATGCAATCACCATTAACATGGAGTTAATCAGTCAGTACGATATGGTTTTTGCCAAAGCGAAGTTCAGTAGACAAATTGGTGGTAGGGAGCCGCGTATAAATGATTACGGTTATATTCAGCTGATCAATGGTAAGCATCCATTACTACCAGGAAATGCGGTACCCCTTCAATTTTCCATTGCAAAAGACTACCGTAGCTTAATTATTACAGGTCCAAACGCTGGTGGGAAAACAGTTGTGTTGAAAACCATTGGCCTTTTAACATTAGCTACGATGTCGGGCTTCCATATTGTAGCGGACGAAGGAACGGAAATGGCTGTATTTGATCATATATTTGTTGATATTGGCGATAATCAAAGTATAGAGAATGCACTTAGTACGTTTTCTTCTCATATGAAAAATCTTTCAGATATTATGAGAGCTGCTAATAATCATACACTCTTACTGTTTGATGAAATTGGCAGTGGAACAGAACCAAATGAAGGAGCTGCACTAGCCATTGCGATATTAGAAGAATTTTATCAAATGGGCTGTATAACTGTGGCAACTACACATTATGGTGAAATTAAACGATTTTCTGAAATGCATCCTGATTTTATGAATGCGGCAATGCGCTTCCATGCTGAAACATTAGAGCCTTTGTACCAATTACTCATCGGCACCTCTGGAGAAAGCAATGCCTTATGGATTTCTAAAAAAATGAATGTCCGCGAAACTGTTTTACAAAGAGCAAAGGATTATATAAATAATAAAGAATATCAGCTGACGCTCGTTCAGGATAGTAAAATTCGAAAGCCTAAAGAAGAGAAAAAAAGCTTGGCAGCAGCGTATACATTTGCCAAAGGGGATCGTGTGAAATTATTGGACTATGATGATGTGGGATTGGTATATGAAGAAATGAATCCGTACAATAATGTCAGCGTATTCTATCAGGGGCAAATACTAGAGGTGAATGTAAAGCGGCTTGCCCTTGAATTACCTGCAACAGAATTATACCCTGAAGGATATGATTTAGAGACATTATTTGTAGACTATCAGGATCGGAAGCTTCAGCATGATATCGAACGTGGTTCGAAAAAAGCGTTACGCAAGATCCATAAACAAATAAAGAGTGATCGTCAGCAATAAAAACAAGGGATTGCACAGCCTCGTGCAATCCCTTTACTAATTAAGTTATGGAATCAATCTGTGCCTTAATTGTTCGATAGACTTCCTCAATTTTTCGTTTATAGGGCAAATCCACTAAATCCAGTGAATCTGTATAGGCCATTTTTGCAATTTCATAGGCTGTTGTTAGCTCACCAAAATGGGCATAGCAAAGGGCTTTATAGGAAAAGCATTCATTCAAGCTTAAAATATCATATGGATGACTAATATAGATCGGTCTGTGTTTATATTGTTCGAATGCAGCCTTCGCCTCCTCATATTGTCCAAGTAAATATAAGGATTTTCCTTTTTCAGCATAATAAAAATTTGGATCTAGCTTGTCTAAATACTCATCGTGTCTAAGCTGATAAAAACGTTCTATTTCGATCAGAGCCTGCTCATAATTATAGCTGTAATTATTATAATAATGTGCCTTCAATACAAAGATAAAAGCATCAACCTCAACACGTTCAGCAAATGCCTGATATTGCTCCAGTTTCATAAACATATGATTGGTTTGTTCAAAATCACGATCAATCATGGCACAATAGGCACCAATTCTGTACATATTATCAATCTGATAGAACAGTTGGTTTTTATGAGCATTGGCAATCGTCTCTTGAATTAGTTTTTTCCCTTCCTCATGCTCACCAATTGCAAGTTGGAAAATACTTGTATAATAAGTCATTAATAAGGCATCACGAGAATCGAGCTGATAGTCCTCTTGTTCGATAATTTCCTTTGCCTGTAGGATACGATCGTAAGCTAATGTATATTGACGTTTTGCTGCTAAAATAGCCATCTCTAGGATAAAGGTTTTGAACCAATGACTGAGTAAATTAATCTCCTTAAAAATAGTGCGGGCTTGCTGAAGCGGGGCTTCCCATGTTGTTAATCCTGCTTCATACTGGGCATCTGCGTAAATATACAATAAACGGCCAGCTTCATAGCTTTGAGGCAGGCTCTCCACAGACGGCTTAATTAAATCGACAATTTCTTGATGATGATCAGCATCACCACGTTTTACTTCTGCAAATAAACTTTCAACCTGCTCTAATAGCTGGCGAATGGAGGATGGGGTTACTTCTTCCAGTAATGCACTAGCTTTTACACCTAAACGTTCAGCAATATAGTCAAGGCTTTCCATGGAAGGCTTGGCCTTATCATTTTCTATTTGGCTTAACATTCCTTTAGTTAGACGATCACCGGCAAGTGCCTCTAATGTTAATTTTTGATCTTTCCTTAATTTGCGAATTCGTGTGCCTAAAGAGTCCACTGCCTCGCCTCCTTTTGTTTAATTATATTAAACTTTTGCTTGCGTGAAAAGAGGGAGTTATGGTATATTTTGTTTAACCTAATTAAACTTTTTAATTTAGTTAAATAATGGAGGGGTTTAGATGAATGAAGCGGAAAAATTGAAAAAGGCGACCTATCACTTATGGACGTTCACGGCGAGTAAAATGATTGCCATGTTGGGAGCAAATGTCATGGCATTCGGTATTAGCTTGTATATTTTAGCGATGACTGGGTCGGCAATGAGTTTCGCTACCAATATGATTTGTTCAGTATTACCACGCGCACTTGTGGCACCCTTAGCAGGCTATGTCGCAGATAATTTTTCAAAAAAACGCACAATATTAATAGCACAGGCAGGAACCATTTTGACAGTAGGGGGATTACTGCTTTATACAGAAACAGTAGAAATGTCTGTTTATGCTATATACATAGCTACTGTTTTTAATACTATTTGCTCGGCCTTTTCTGGTGTAACGTTTTCATCTGCTATTGCCACACTTGTCAATCCAGAGCGATTACAACGTGCGATGTCATTTAACCAAATGTCAATGTCCGTAGCTGCAATTGGAGGACCAGTCATTGGTGGTATGATGTATGGGTTTTTTAATATGGATGTGTTTTTAATGGTGAATATGGTGGCCTATGCGATTGCCTTTTGTTTAGAGGCAACAATGGACTTTAACCTTTATAGTACAAGAGGGGAAGATACGAAAAAAGAAAAGATGTGGGAAGGGCTGAAAAGTGGTTTTCATTATATCAAGCAACGAAACGTCATTAAGACCATTATGTGGGTAGCATTATGGATCAATCTATTCTTTTCTGCCATCGCTGTTGGAGGAACGTACATCATTATTGAATTGCTAAAAATAGAATCCACACACTTTGGCTTTATTGAAGCATCTGGTGCTTTAGGTATGCTCTTAGCATCCCTTTATTTCGCAACAAGACCTGAAGTAAAGGTACCTTTACGCTTTTCGAAAATCAGCTTATTACTATTGGCGGGAAGTGTCGGCTTAGCAGTCATCCCATTAGTCACTGATTTTTCTTATATAGCTATCGTGATCTTCTATCTCATCATTTACTTTATTTTCGCAATTTTTGAAATGGGAATAAATATGCCCATCGGTGTGTATATGCAAAAAATCATTGCGGAAGAGTATCGTGGGCGTGTTTTTGGGCTAATGGAAACGATGGCGATGTCTATGATGCCGATTGGTATGGTAGTCTATGGCATGTTATATGATACATTACCAGCAACTATTATTTTACCAGTAACGAGTGTCATTATTATTATCATTTCACTTGTGATGCTGCGCTCATCTATTTTAAAAGAGGCACATCCAGAGTATTATGAAAAAGCAGCTCTCCCAGAAGGGGTCGCGAACACCACAACTTAAAAGAACAGGCATGCGGTGAAATGCATGCCTGTTCTTTTACTGATCCTCAATGACAATATAGGTTGCTTGAATAGGGCCATGGACACCAACGATAAGAATCATTTCGATATCGGCTGAGTTACTTGGTCCCGTAACAAAGTTGATACAGGAAGCAATTTTTTCACCCTGACGGATTTTTTCACTAATCCAACGAGCTGCCTGTGTCATACGAGGCACAATTGTACTTTTAGGAATGATAATGATCGACTTTTCAGGTAAAAAGCTAATGCTTCTCCCTCTATCTTTGCTACTAAAAAGCACGGCAGTTCCCGATTCTGCTAACGTCATTTCACTAATGGTTATCCCGATATTTGCTTTTTCAGCTTGACGGATATTTTCCTCAGGTTGCTGTGAATCCCATTCATAAAGCTGAATATTGGCTCGTGGCCATTGCTCGTTCATAAGTGCGGATAATCCGTAGTCTTGGAACCGTTTATCCTTCCATGTAATAACGGACTGACCTCCATAATTGTCAACAACATCCTGTAAATCCTCTGGAAGTGTGGCAGTGCTAGAAATGACAATATTGGTATGGATGTTGGTGCACTGCTTGATTAATATTTCTACCAATTCATCCTTTGTCGCATCTTTGAGCACACGATCCTGTGGCTGATACTGCCAAGTTGGTCTCGGAAGTTCTGTCTTAGGCGAACGCCCGAGCTGCTGCGCAATATTTGCTAAAAAGGTTTCTCGATGCTGAATCATACCAGTCATTATTGCCCGCCTCCTTTTGTACGATGCTTCATCCAGTCTCTAAAGCTGTCTTTACTTGGTGCAGGGAAATCCCTTGCCTCGGTCCATGCTTTTAGTGGGCCTGGTCCTTTAGAAATAGTCTTGTTTTTGGTAAATGGAGACATGGCAGGTGCAGCCATTCTTGTCGCCATTTTATAAAGGGTAGGGGAGGCAGCCCCTAGACCAAATGCCTTCATTAAAAGCTTTTCAGAGATAGGTGCCTTGCCCTCATTTTCAACAATGACCTGTCGATGGCGATGAATGAGCTGATGTAATGGTATTTTAACAGGGCATGCATCTGTACAAGCACCGCACAATGTAGAAGCATAGGGCAGTTCTTTAAAATCATCGTAGCCTCCTAAAAGTGGAGAGAGTACAACACCTACAGGTCCAGAGTAGATAGAGCCATACGTATGCCCACCAACATGACGATAGACAGGGCAAGCATTGACACAGGCAGCACAGCGAATGCATTGTAAAATAGGCTGGAATTCACTACCTAAAATAGCCGAGCGTCCATTATCGACAATAACTAAATGAAATTCATCGGGTCCATCCGTATCCTCTTCGTCTTTTACGCCTGTTAACGTAGTAATATAGCTCGTTAGCTTTTGACCGACAGCACTTCTTGTTAATAAACTAACAAGGACCTCCATTTCTTCAAAGGTAGGAACTATTCTTTCCATTCCCATAACTGTGATTTGTGTTTTTGGCAGCGCTGTTACTAAATCAGCATTGCCCTCATTCGTAACGAGTGTAATGGATCCACTTTCAGCAATAGCAAAATTACAGCCTGTAATACCAATATCGGCTGTTAAATATTCCTGTCTTAATTTTTCACGTACATAAAGGGCAAGTTCCTCTGGCTTTTCTGTTTGACTGTAGCCTTGTTTTTCCTTAAAAACATCTCGAATTTGCTCCTTATTTTTATGCAAGGCTGGCGCCACAATATGCGAAGGGGGCTCGTGATCTGCCACCTGCAAAATATATTCACCTAGGTCTGTCTCAATCACTTCACAACCAAGCGCTTCTAAAGCTGTATTTAAGTTAATTTCTTCTGTCACCATTGATTTGGATTTCACAATTTTTGCAGCATTTTTCTTTATAGCAATGCTTTGAATATAGTCGGTTGCTTCCTTTGCAGTTTGCGCAAAGAACACATGCCCACCTCGTTGGGCAACATTTTCACTTAATTGATAAAGGTAATAATCAAGATTTGCTAAAACATGCTTGCGAATTTCCTCACCATGAGAACGCCATTCTTCCCAATGTCCTAATTCCTCTGCTTGTTGAAGGCGGCGTGTTTGAAAACGTTCTTGGGCACTCGAAACCGCACGACGCATAAACTGATTATCTAGCTCTTTCATGACACGTTGTTGAAACCGATCATCACTTGTTTTCATGGCCATGTTTATTTCCCCCTTTTATCGGCAATTTAACACTTCTGCAATATGCATCACTTTAATTGGCTTACCCTGACGTTGAATGCGACCACCGATATTCAATAAGCAGCCTGCGTCAGCTCCTATTAAAATGTCAGCGCCTGTTTCTTCCACGTTCAGTACTTTTTCATTGACCATTTCTCCAGAAATATTGCCCATTTTCACTGAAAATGTACCGCCAAATCCACAGCATCGATCCTTACCAGGGAGATCCACATAGTGCAAGCCCTTGACGTTCTTTAATAATTGGAAGGGTGCCTCTTTCACACCAAGAAATCTTGTCATATGGCATGACGTATGATAAGTAGCTTTACCTTCTAGATACGCTCCTACATCTTCTATCATTAATACGTTGACAATAAACTCTGTGAATTCATAGGTTTTAGCTGCTAATGCTTGCGCTTTTGGCTCCCATATGGGGTCTCCTTTAAAAACTTCTTGATATTCCTTCAACATATAAGCGCAGGAACCAGAGGGAGAGACTACATATTCAGCATGCTCAAAGGCTGTGATCATTTTTTTCATCGCATTTTTTGATTCTTCGACATAGCCGCTATTGTAAGCAGGCTGCCCACAGCAAATTTGATCCTCTGGAAAGTCGATATCACAGCCTAGTCTTTCTAATACTTCCACAACTGCTTTTCCCACATCCCCTTGAAACATATCCACTAAGCAAGTGGCGAATAGTGTGACTTTCATATTCATCGCTCCTTTTTAGACAACTGGTCATCAGATGACTTATCGATAATTTAATCTTACAACAAATTTGAAAAAGTGAAAACGTTTTTTATGAATTTTCAGAAAAGAAAAACTACCTAGCGTGTACTAGGTAGTTTTTAGTATGAATTGGATTCTGTTGTTTCGAAATATTGTAATAGCACTTTTTCAACGTTGCTTAGATGGGATGCCATTGCATGTTTGGCTAGCTCTTCATTTTGCTGTTTAATCGCGAGGAAAATCTGCATATGTTCATCATATAATTGTTCGCTCGTTGTTTTTTGTGAGTACAACCAAATTCGCCGTGTCTCTTTGATCGTTTCGATCATTAAACCAGAAATTTGATCTAAAATTGTAGTGAGTAGGGGATTTTGAGAGGCATTGGAAATAGCTGCGTGAAATTGATAATCTACTTTTTCCCCAAGCTCACCATCACCATGTGCCTGCTTCATATCCTCTAAAATTTGTACCATTGCTAGAATATCCTGATCTGTACGTTGGAGCGCTGCACGTCCTGCTGCTCCCACCTCAATAATTTTGCGCACTTCTAGTAAATGAGCGATATCCTGTCTATTCGTTAACATAGCTGTGGATAAAGGAAAGTCAAGCTGATGGGCTGGCACACTTTTGACAAACGTTCCAGAGCCTTGTTTGATTTCAATTAATCCCATTGCTTTTAAGGCAGATAATGCCTCCCGTACAGCGGAACGACTCACTTGTAATTGCTCGGCAAGCTGCTCAACTGAGTCAAGTCGATCACCTGGCTTTAGGACACCAGCTCGTATTTTGTCATGCAATATTTCGGATACTTCTTCATAGATCTTTTTTGGTCTAATCTTTCTTAATTCCAAGGGCTACACCTCTTTTTTTCGCTCATTTGCTATCATTATTATACATGAAAATAAGTCATTTACTCATGGTTTAACATGAACACTTTGTGTAGAGTAGAAGACTGTCGAAATTTGAGGAAAGAATAATAAACCTATAATAAGGTCATCTGATGACTTTATATCCAGATGATTTAAACGATGAGTATAAAATAAATAGTTTTTTACTATAACATGAGCGTGATAGTGTCTATGAAAAACAGAAGCTTCTTTCAACATTAATGACAAGCAATCGACACTGTCAAGAAAAAGGTAGAAAAATTAGCTATACTCTTTTTGAAAAGGGGGAAGATTGGCGGATTTTGTTGACAGAAAATCAACAGGAGCGCATAATGCAGAAGGAGCTTGATGGGACTTCTCAAAAATCTCATCATTTTGCCATGAAACGTTCACAAACTAGAAGGGCGCTTTTTATTTTATTTTTTGGTACGATGGATGCAGTAACTGTAAGGAGCGAATAAAAAATATGGGATCTGATATTAACGTATTTTTAGCTTTTGGTGCAGGGTTCTTAAGTTTTATTTCACCATGTACTCTTCCACTATATCCAGCATTTTTATCGTACATAACGGGTATGACATTAGATGAGCTAAAATCCGAAAAAGGTATGCTACAAAAACGTGCCATTTTCCACACACTATTCTTTTTACTAGGCTTTTCCATTATCTTTATCATTATTGGACTAAGTGCTTCATATGCAGCAGAATTCTTCCTGAATTATCAAACATTATTACGACAGGTTGGGGCTATTTTAATCGTCGTATTCGGTTTAATGATTGTGGGATTATTGCAGATAGACTTCTTAATGAAGGATCGAAAGTTCCAATTTAAAAATAGACCATCTGGCTATTTTGGGTCTGTCTTAATTGGTATTGCCTTTGCGGCAGGTTGGACACCATGTACAGGACCAATCCTTGCATCGATTATCATGTTAGCAAGTACAAACCCAGGTGCGGGCTTTAGCTATATGTTTGCGTATTATTTAGGATTCGCCATTCCATTCTTCGTGCTATCTTTCTTCATTTCACGAATGACTTGGATTCGTACACACAGCCAGAAAATTGTAAAAATCGGTGGGTACATCATGATTGCCGTTGGGATTTTATTATTCTTTGATGGCTTAACGTATATTACACGCGTTTTACAGCCTATTTTCGGTGGATTTACAGGGTTTTAATTTGTTAAACTAAAGAGGCATACCGAACTTTAACGTGGAGGGAGATGAACATGTGCCTACAGTTTTAGTAGTAGATGATACGCTATTTATGCGTGTTGCAATCAGTAATATGTTTACAGAATGGGGTTATGAGGTAGTCGGTAAGGCAGTAAATGGTAAGGAAGCTGTGGCGATGTATCGAGAGTTACAACCAGATTTAGTCACAATGGATGTAACGATGCCCGTTATGACAGGTATTGCAGCCGTAAAAAAAATCATCCCAGAATTTCCAGATGCAAAAATCATTATGGTAACAGCATTAGGTCAGCAAAAATTAATCGTAGAAGCGATTGAGAGTGGGGCAAAGGATTTTATTACAAAGCCTTTCGAGCCAGAACGATTAAAGGCTGTTGCTGATCAATTACTTGGACAAAATTGTTAATTAGACATTAGAGGAGGATTTTTTTATGTTAAGCAGTATCCCTTCTCACTATTATGTTATAGGGTCGACCATTATGGCCATTCTTATGGGGAGCTTTGTGATGGTCATACGAATGAGAGCTTCCAAAATGCCGACAAATGAGAAGAAAATTATTATTCCACCAATAGCGATGTCCTCTGGTGCACTGATGTTTTTATTTGAACAATTCCGTGTACCACCAATGCAAATCTTAGAGGCGGCAGCTGTAGGAATGGTGTTCTCGACAATATTAATTGCTACTTCTAAATTTGAAGTAAAGGGTCGAGATATTTATTTAAAACGTTCAAAAGCATTCGCTTTTATATTAATCGGATTGTTAATATTCCGAGTGGTGGCGAAAATGATTCTAAGTAGCTCCATCGATGTCGGTGAATTAGCAGGTATGTTCTGGATATTAGCCTTTGCCATGTTAGTACCTTGGCGTATCGCAATGCTCATCCAGTTTAAACGTGTCAAAAAAACAATTCCAAAACTACACTAGTACTGAAGCTGGTGTAGTTTTTTTATGCTTTTAAGCGCGGGAGGAACTGGATAGCCTCATAAAAGTGGCGGATAGAACTTCAAAAGTAGCGGATAGAGCAGCAAAGCGCGGATAGGAGTCCAAATGAAGAGGATAAAGCTAGCAAAGTGCAGGATAGCCTCATAAAAGTGGCGGATAGGGCAGCAAAGCGCGGTTAGAGGTCCAAATGAAGAGGATAAAGCTAGCAAAGTGCAGGATAGTTTCATAAAAGTAGCGGATAGAACCTCAAAAGTAGCGGATAGAGCAGCAAAGCGCGGAGATGAGTCCAAATGAAGAGGATAAAGCTAGCAAAGTGCAGGATAGCCTCATAAAAGTGGCGGATAGGGCAGCAAAGCGCGGATAGGAGTCCAAATGAAGAGGATAAAACTAGCAAAGTGCAGGATAGCTTCATAAAAGTGGCGGATAGAACTTCAAAAGTAGCGGATAGAGCAGCAAAGCATGGATAGAGGTCCAAATGAAGAGGATAAAGCTAGCAAAGTGCAGGATAGCCTCATAAAAGTGGCGGATAGGGCAGCAAAGCGCGGATAGGAGTCCAAATGAAGAGGATAAAACTAGCAAAGTGCAGGATAGCTTCATAAAAGTGGCGGATAGAACTTCAAAAGTAGCGGATAGAGCAGCAAAGCATGGATAGAGGTCCAAATGAAGAGGATAAAGCTAGCAAAGTGCAGGATAGCCTCATAAAAGTAGAGGATAGAGCAGCAAAGCATGGACAGAGGTCCAACTAAAGAGGTTAAAGCTAGCAAAGTAAGGGATAGCTTCTTAAAAATACAGGTCAGGACAATATCGCATAGCTAAGTAAAAAACGCTGCACAAATCTTTGTGCAGCGTTTACTCATTCGAATAGATGTTCATAGGGGGAGATGTCAATTTGCATTTGCTCTAATTTTTTGCGTAAAAATTTGTGATCGCGTTTTGGTGTTGCTTGGATATAGCCGCGAATAATGAGGTCATTGTTAATGGCTGCTGCTTTTTCTTCTAATGCGAGCTCGCCAATTTTTCCTGCAATTTTTTCCTTAGCCACTTGTCTAAAAAGCTCAGGTACAGGGCTTACGAGTTCATAGAGTAATTCTTTTTCAGCTTGTCCCCACAAGTGAACGGTTTTATCTAAATAATATTCTTGCCAATCTAAATCTGATTTTCCATCCTGCTTTGGGAGTGCCTTTAAAAATTTGCGGAACATGAAGAATCCACCAATAGCCATCAATGAAATGAGGACGACAACCCAAAATAAAATAAACCATAAAAACCAACCTTGTAACAAATCGTTCACCTCTTTGCCTTCTCTCACTCTATTATAAAAGCTTCTGAAAAAAAATTCATCCTTAATGTCCCTTTTTTAGCAATTCGCCTTTATATAGTATGCAGAAGGGAGGTGATGCTACATGGCTAACGTTAACTTTGTAAATGCTACACTGCGTCTCAAATATGTGGATGGCTATGATGAGAATAATAAGCCTACGTTCACAACGAAATCGTATCGAAATATTAACAACACACATAGCGCGGACGATTTGTTAGCTGTTGCTTATGCCATTGCTAGTCTTTCATCACAGTCACTAGCTGGCATTGCGAAACAGGAAACACACGATTTATCTTAAGGAGGGATCACAGAATGACACAAGTTCTAGAATTACAATTTGTAACAACTGATGGGAAAACGACAACCCTTTCGATTGATGCACCCAAGCCGAATATCACGGTGACTGAAATTCAACAGGCTATGGCAACGATTATGGCTAAAAATGTGTTTACTGGGCAAGGTGGTGCACTGTCAGCCATCAAGGGGGCTCGTATTGTAGATCGTCAAGTAACAGAATTTGAAGTAGTAACAGAATAATTCAACAATGGTCTTTGCTACGAGAAGTGCAAAGACCATTTTTAACGGAAGAGAGGAGGAGAAGGATGGAACAGTGGTTGAACATGATATCCGATATCGGTTTTCCGATTTTAGTGTCATTTTATTTATTGCACCGCGTCGAAGTAAAGCTTGATGCGATACATGCTGCGCTCGTTTCATTAAAATGAAATGGATTTCACAAAGATGTACGAAAGCTGTCACTTAGAAGTTCTTGTCAACGCTTACAACCTACGTTAGGATGGGGATAGTGTAGGTTAGGGAGAGTGTTGACATGAAACGTAAATTAATAGGGCTAGTGCTGCTGTTAGCCTGTGCAACTGTGCTAGGCGCATGTGGAAACTCAAAATTTAAAGCAGATTATAGTCTAGAAATACCCGATTTCGAACATGTTAATCAACGTGGTGAAACGGTTTCGCTTGAAAGCTTAAAAGGTAAGCCTTGGATTGGCATGTATATTTTCACAAACTGTGTGTCCATCTGCCCGCCCATGTCATTAAACATGGCACAAGTCCAAGAAAAGCTTCAGAAAAAGGAGTAGAGGACTATAACATCGTTGCCTTTTCAGTAGATCCAGACGTTGATCAGCCAGATGTGTTAGCGGATTATCTTAGTAAATACAATGTTCCAGATGAATCTAAATGGAACCTTCTTACAGGATATTCACAGAAATATATCGAACAATTTGCGGTGAAAAATACAAAGATTTTAGTGAAAAACGACCCTAACAGTGACCAAGTCATTCATGGTAATCAATTTTTCTTAGTCGATAAAGATGGTATCCTCGTCAAAATGTATAATGGCTATGCTGAAAACATTGAAGATGTACCGATAGATACGATAGCTTCTGATATCGAAACATATATTGATGAAAATTTATAAAGTAACAGTAAACCGTCTCAAATGGTTGAGGCGGTTTTTTTTTATTTTTCTATCTGGAAAAATAATCTTTTTCTGGTTGGGAGTCGTTTATAGTGTAGAAGGAGGGTGATGGCGTGTCTGATCATGAAAAATTCGAGCGGTTAATGGCTATACATACGGAGCAATTGTTTCGAATTGCTTATTACTATACAAAGGATTTACAAATAGCCGAGGATATTGTACAGGATGTGTTTATTAAGTTCTATCATCAAAAACACTATGAGGAACGAGGAGAGATGAAGGCATATTTAGCTCGCATGACAATCAATAAATGCAAGGATTATTTAAAAAGCTGGGCATACAGAAAAATAACATTTCAGCATAAATTTTTTACCAAACAAAAATCAACATTGCAGGACAAACTGATTCGTCAAGATGAACAAGCGCTGTTAGATGATGCTATTTTAAGCTTACCACTTAAGCCACGAGAAGCAATTGTCTATTTTTACTTGGAGGAGATGACGATTAAAGAGATTGCGGAGTTACTTGCGATTCCTGAAGGTACTGTGAAATCACGTTTAAAGAAAGGAAAGGAGCTATTAAAAGTAGAGTTACAACATATTGAGTGGGAGGTGCTTTTCCATGGATAAGCATACAATGCAGATACTACAAGATGTTTCAGCACATAAGAAAGCCATTATTCATAAGGTTCGACAACAAATTCAGCAAGAGCCTGTTATGTCCAAGCCGAAGTGGACATATCGTGTCGTTACGATGATGCTTACCTGCTCTATTTTATTATTCATTGCCTGGCAAGCCGCAAAACCGATGGATGAGCTGGCGACACAGGATGAAGGAGAAACACCTACATTCACGGATTTATTTCAAACAGAAGTGGAGGGAAAAGACACAGCATTCAGTAATTTTCTTCCACTTGCTAATTATTTAAGTCAGGCAAAAGATATCCAATATTATGCACCACTTCAAGGTTTAGAGGCAATGCAATCAGTAGCCACATCACTGGAGGATGTCGTTCATCTCACTGATCCTGAAAATTTACCATTTCAACCAAATATTCAGGAGGTCTATGCAATTTCAGCAAAAATGGAGGATGGTAGCCAACAAACGCAATTTCAATTTAGCTATAAAGAAAAATCCTCCACTGGGGTGGATTTACAATTTATTAATTTTACCGTGACAAATGTAAAGTATAATCCCTTAGCGAGCTATGTGAAGTCGAAAAGTATGGAAGAAACTTTAGGGATGAAAGTTTCGAATATAGGCTTAAATTTTATGAATCCCCTGTTTTATCGGGAGATGTCACCAGAACAAGGTTATGTATATACTTATTATAATTACGATGAGACGGATAAGCGAATCTTTCAAATGACTACTAGAGCCAATGAGTTTTATTCTTACTATAACGGCTATGTCTATCATATCGGGTATCAACTTGATGGAAACCCTCAGGAGGTTCAAGAAAAAATGGCGATCCTTGCAAGAGATTTTATTCTTGGCGAATAAGTCATGAGACATTTCAATTGAGCTATAATAGAATGATAGAAAAGAGGGATGGAGGTTCGACTATGACAATTGCACAAACCTATTTACAAGTTGTTCAGAAAAGATTTCAAAGTGTGAAAGAGCTAGGGGATAAAACGCTTGCCCAAATGGAAGAGGCACAATTGCACTGGGCATACAATGAAGAATCCAACAGTATTGCAGTGATTGTAAAGCATGTAAGTGGGAATATGATTTCCCGCTGGACAGATTTTTTAACGACAGATGGAGAAAAGCCAACGAGAAATCGGGATGATGAGTTTGAGGATAGTCTTCACACCAAAGAAGCAATCATCTCAGCTTGGGACAAGGGGTGGCAGGTGTTTTTAGAGGCCTTGGCGAGTTTAACAGAATCCGATTTACAGGGGCATGTCACGATTAGAGGGGAGCGGCTAGCGATCATTGATGCTATTGAAAGACAAATGGCACACTATGCACAGCACGTCGGTCAAATCATTTATATCGCCAAATTGGTAAAGGGCTCTGATTGGCAAACACTCAGTATTCCTAAAGGACAGTCACAAGCTTTTACTGAAGCTATGCTAGATAAACATCAACGCTAAAGAAGAAAGATCGTAGCCAAGTAGTAGGTGCTACGATCTTTTTTCTGCTAAATAGAGCTTGTATAAGGCTGTTTCTAGATCGGTCGCTTGAGCGAGTTCAAATGCCTCCTGCTGACTTCTATGATTTGTGATTATCTCATAGAAAAAGTGAATTAGAAACATGAGATTGGCATTACCCTCAATATAATCATCAGGTGCTAGGTAGGAATGACAGCCACTCTCTAAAAAGGCTGTCGCTAGCTGCTGCCAGCCTAATGTACAGCCTGCCGCAATGACCTTGACACCCTGTAGCTGACAATAGGTTAAGACATCTTGAGGTTCAAAATAGATACTCCTTGGTTCATTTTCTTCATATACCTCTTCTCCTAGCTCAGGCAGACAAAATCGCCCCTCATCGCCATGAAAGTTCAATAGCAAATAATCCATTTTGTGAGGAAGATCATTTCCAGATAAAATATCAATTAAATCATTTGGTCTGCCAATTAAATCAAGTGTCACACCTGCACCAAAGGATTCCAGTGCCGCTCGAATGGCCATGGATTCAAAATCACAATCAGGACCGACTACTAAATGTACGTATAATTCTGGTCTACTCATACATCATCACCTCTATTTTAGTATAGCTGAAACTTATTAGCGTAGTAAATCGTATATGACAATAATTACTATAAATGTAAAGTGGTAAAGGAGGTGATAAAGTGTATAAGGGTGGTTATATTTATACACTTATTCTGGGCATGGTTCTGAGTATAAGCACACTACTACTCTTCCTTTACAATGAAAGGCAGCGGGAGGAGCTAGTGCCGCTGCATACTCCTATTCAATCGATTAAAGAGGCTTGGTATTTGTCTGGAAGTAATGGCAAAGAGCACTATTTATATCCGTTAAAGCAAGTATTTTATGTCGACCGCTATGAGGTGAAAGATACAGATCGCCTTCAGCAAGTATTACAAACTAAAAAGGACCTTAGCAGTCGACCAGCAGACCATGAAGCAGTAAGTGATTTATACATACGCTTCCATAATGGCAAGGAAACGGCCTTGAAAGTAATAGTCGAGGATGAACGATTCTTCCTAATGGATCAAAAAACAGGACGGTATTATGTACTGCAAGCACAAGAAGCTGAGGATTATTTTCATTTGTTAAATAATGAAAGCAAAATACCGTGGCTATTATTTATTGTTTATACAATTTTATTTTTTGGGCTTGTCTATATGCTTGCAAAGAAACTAGTAGCCACTAAATCCACAGAGAAAGAAAGCATGCCCTCCAATACGAAGGATAAAAGATCACTAGCAGATTCTATTTATCCAGCCATCTTACCGCTTATTATCACATTCTCTATGCAGATTTATGGGGCTCAACATAGCTTACTATTACTGAGTGCGATGATGCTGACTTCAGGCATGCGAGAGTTTTTAGAAAAAAGAGGTCATTTCCTGAAAATGCTCCTGCTTCTTCCGCTCTTTTGGTGTTATCTCTATGGTTTCCAAATGATTACTTCCTATTTCAACTAGTGAAATAGTGGATATTATTGTCAATAGCTTAGATGCGAAATTCTCATTATTGTTAAATTTTAGCGATAGTTTAGGAGGAGAAACATAGATTTTATAGGCTAATAGGTTTAGGTAGGCTATACTCAAGTGGATTATAGAAGAATAGAGGGAATCATATGAGACTAACTGTGGAACGGAAATTGCAATTTGCTTTTGGTATTGTCCTCATCTTTTTACTGCTTATTTCAGGGATTGCTATGTACTACTTGAATAATAATAATCAGACATTAGCAGAAATCGAAGACAATACGGAATTAATCCATTTATATCAAGATATCTCGTTCCAAACCGTACGAGCGAATGCGGCTATTCGTGGGTATATGTTATATGGCAAGGAAGAAATGCTCAACAATCATCATGAAATCCGAAATACCTTACATACGTCCATTAATCGACTTCAGGAAATAGGCGATAGTAATCAAGATTTTGATCAATTTTTATCGCAGCTTGACGACTGGGAAAAGGCTATAGATGGACAGATTGTGCCTCTTTATCAACGAGGGGATCACCAGCAAGCACAACAAATGGCTTTACCGATTTTAGGTGAGGGCTCTCAGAAATTGGTTGTCTTTGGAAAAACAATGGCAACAGCTCAGCAAGAAGATATGCAGGCTCATATTGAGGCTACCAAGCAAAAAGGAGAAAGAAGTGGCCTCGAAATTATGATTCTAGTGGCTATTTCTCTACTTATAAGCATTATCATCGCAACACTATTCGGTAGACGGATCGCAAAAAATATTCAACAAACAGTGGTTGAAATGGATAAGTTTTCTGAAGGGAATTTGCATACGCATTTACAATTTAAAACCAAGGATGAGTTTGCGCACTTAGCAGATTCCTTCAATAGTATGTCAGAAAAGCTTCGACTGATGATGAAACAAGTCGGAAATTCCTCTGAGCAAGTTGCCGCAACATCCGAACAGCTAACAGCAAGTAGCATGGAGGTTACACAGGCGACAGAGGTGGTAACAGAATCTATTCATGATATTGCACAAGGTATTGATCAGCAGGATACATTAACAGGTGATGTACGAAATTTATCTGCGCATATTTTGAAGAAAATGAATGATATTTCTACAAGCATACAAAGCGTGAATCAAGCAACAGTCAACACGAAAAATATGGCACAAACAGGTCGTTCTTCTGTGCATGATGTTACAGCGCAAATGAATGAAATCTCTACTAACACAAGTGAGCTAAATACACGTGTGCAAGATTTAGATGACAATACAGCGGCGATTGTATCAGCAGTAAATGTCATTAAGAGTATAGCGACACAGACTAATTTACTAGCAATCAATGCTTCCATTGAAGCCGCAAGGAGCGGGGAGCATGGGAAAGGCTTTGCGGTAGTGGCAGAGGAAGTCCGCAAGTTAGCAGATGAGTCAAATCTTGCTGCGGTTGATATTGAAAAAGTAGTGGCCCAAATTACAGATAGCACGAGGGTTATCGAGGAAGATATGGTTAATAGTAATGATTCTGTCCATGTAGGTCGTGAAAAGGTTAATATGGCAAGGGATAATTTTATACAAATTGATGATGCTATTAATGATGTACAAGCACAGACCGAGCTAGTAACGGCAGCGATTCAAACAATCCATCAAGATATTGAAAAGTTAGTGCAGGAAATCGACTATATTAGTGAAGTGTCGATGAAATCAAGCCATCATGTGCAAAGTGTTGCAGCCTCTTCAGAGGAACAAAATGCAGCGATGGAGGAGGTTGCAGCAGCCTCTACCCATCTAGCAAAGATGGCGATAGACCTGCAAGAATCCATTCAGTCGTTTAAATACTAAATCCAATTGACCCCTGTCTAGTTACAGGGGTTTTTATTTGTCGGTAAAGCCTGAATAATATGAAAATCGTAAAAAAGTTAGAAAAAAATTTTTTTGTCCGATAAAAGCTTTGGGAGAAATGTTAAGCAGATAAAGAGAGGGAGAGGTTTTGAAAAAATCAAAAGGAGATTGATATATGAAGAAACTATTTAGCAGTTTTAAGGGCAAGCTTTATACGCTATTTGCACTAGTATTACTTATCCCTGTCATATCTGTTGGGAGTTTGTCTTATTTATCTGCAAAAGACTCGATTGAAGAAGAAATTTTATTTAGTGCCAATGAAAGTGTAGGCATTTTAAATAAGCTCATTGACAAAACGATTAGTGAGAAAATGAGTGATATTAATGTATTTAGTAGTGAAATAGATGCGCGCCAATATGAAGAAGCACAAGCTTCGATTGTGGCTAAATTTCAGCAATATACAAAGCTTAATGCTGATGTATTGAGTGTTTATATTGGCATGAATGACGGTCGATTTACACAGGAGCCAAAATTGAATGGTGCAGACTATAATCCATTAGATCGAGATTGGTATAAAGAGGCGACAGCTTTAAAAGGAGAAACCTTAATTACCAACCCTTACAAGGATGCGGGGACGGGTGATATGGTGGTAACAGTTGCTAAGCAGACGAAGGATCAGGCTGGGGTTGTGGCAATTGATATTAAATTAACCGATCTTCAAAAAATTGCTGATTCAATTCGAATCGGAAAAAATGGGTATCCTTCTATTTTTGGAGAGGACAAGATGGTCATTTCACATCCTACACTTGAAGCGGGAGGGGAGCTGAAAGAAAGCTTCCTTGATGAAATGTACGAAAGTCCATCAGGTACGTATGAATATGTCTTTAATGGTGATGATCGTCTATTATTCTATACGACAAATGAGCTGACAAATTGGAAAATAACAGGAACGATTTTTGCTAAAGAAATTGATGAGTCTGCTTCCTCAATTTTATACCATACGATTCTAGTCCTTATAGCAGCAATTATCATCAGTTCCATCATTTTTTATTTTGTAATGAGGGCTGTCATTAAACCAATTAAAGCCTTAAAGGATAGTGCTGTTACAATCAGCAAAGGGGATCTCACGGAAATAGTAACGATTACGTCAAAAGATGAGATTGGTCAATTAGGACAAGCCTTTAATGATATGCAAGAAAGCTTACGGACACTAATTCAAAAAATTGAACAAAATGCAGAGGAGGTTGCTTCTTCAGCAGAAGAACTAACTGCCAATGCCAATCAGACAAGCATTGCAACGGAAAAAGTGGCGATTTCCATTCAGGATGTTGCAACAAGCGCTGATTCTCAAACGATGAGTGCCACTAAAAATGCAGCTTCTTTACATGAGCTTTCTACTGCCATTCTGCATATTGCTGAAATCTCTTCGGCAGTGACGGACCTTTCACAGCATGCGACATTACAGGCGGACGAAGGCGGACAAGCTGTCCAAAATACAAAGGATCAAATGCAATCCATTCATTTATCCGTAGCAGACTCCAATGCGAAAATCCAGACATTGCATGAACGCTCTCAGCAAATTACATCCATTTTAGATGTGATTACAAGCATTGCAGATCAAACAAATTTACTTGCTTTAAATGCCGCTATCGAAGCAGCAAGAGCAGGAGAGCATGGGAAAGGCTTTGCAGTCGTGGCAGACGAAGTACGGAAGCTTGCAGAGCAATCACAGGAATCAGCTAAACAAATATTTGAGCTTATCCGAGGGATTCAGCATGAAACGGAGCAATCTGTCAGTATTATGGCGAAGGTTACAGATGATGTGCAAAGTGGATTGCATATTTCCGATGAAGCCATTGCAAAATTCCAAGTCATTATGACAAGTATGAATGAAATTACCCCTAAAATGGAGGAGGTTTCTTCAGCCTCTGAGCAGATGTCTGCAGGTGTTCAAGAGGTAGCAGCAGTAACCGAAGATTTGGCATTCTCCGCGAAAGGCAATGCAGCGGCGTCTGAGGATGTAGCGGCATCAACAGAGGAGCAATTAGCCTCAATGGAGGAAATCAATGCCTCTGCGCAAGCACTCGCGCATATGGCGGATGAATTAAAGCTACTGATTAGTCAGTTTAAATATTAAAGCACAACGCCACTCCAAATTTGGGGTGGCGTTAAGTGTTGATAAATGCCGTACTAGTAGAGCAAAGCAACCGTTTTTATCAAAAAACGCCACTCCAATTTTAGAAGTGGCGTTCAGTATTTTATCGATCTTCTTCTTCCCAACAGTCAGTATTTTTTAAGGTTGGGATTGATTTTGCATAGAAGACAGGATTTTTGCCTGCTCTACGTTGTTCAGTAAAGTCGTCTAGCACAAGGAAGGCAATTTTACCGAGCATCATAATAATGGCGATATTGATAAGCGCCATCAGCCCCATAAAGAGGTCAGCAAGATTCCATACAAGCTGTACTTGTGCGATGGAGCCGAACATAACCATAACTAACACTAAAATTCGATAGCAAAACATCCAAGCTTTATGGGCATCCATAAATTCAATATTGGATTCACCATAATAATAATTACCAATAATCGAACTAAAAGCAAAGAAAATGATGGAGATGGCAATAAAATAAGGAGCCCAATCACCAACATGTACAGCTAAAGAATTTTGCGTCAAAATAATACCATCACTCTCACCTTTATCATATAAGCCCGCTAAAATAATGATAAACGCAGTGGCAGTACAAATCATAATCGTATCAAAAAAGACACCTAAGCTTTGTACAAGTCCTTGCTTAGCAGGATGTGAAGTATTAGCAGTTGCCGCAGCATTCGGCACACTCCCCATCCCTGCTTCATTGGAAAATAAACCGCGACGTACACCCTGCATGATTGCAGCACCAATTGCACCACCAGCAGCTTCCTGTAGGCCAAATGCATGAGTGAAAATTAATGAAAAAACATGGGGAATTTCCGATAAATTGGTCACCACAACAAAAAGAGCAACAAGCAAATAAAAGATGGCCATAACCGGGACAAGAACTTGTGTCACCTTTACAATACGATGGACACCACCAAAAATAATTAAGGCAGTTAAAACGACAAGTATAGCCCCAATAATCTTAGGACTTACATCGAAGGCTTCGCCGACTGAAGTGGCAATTGTGTTAGATTGCACAGCATTAAAAATAAAGCCAAAGCTTAATGTTAATAAAATACTAAAAATAATGCCAAGCTTTCGTTGACCTAACGCTTTCTCCATATAGTAGGCGGGTCCACCACGGAATGTATCGCCATCCTTCACTTTATAGACCTGCGCTAAGGTGCTTTCAATGAAGGCAGTGGCCATCCCTAAAATTGCGATTATCCACATCCAAAATACTGCACCAGGTCCGCCTACACCAATGGCTAAGGCTACCCCTGTAATATTTCCTGTGCCAACACGTGAAGCAGCACTAATGGTAAAGGCCTGGAACGGAGAAACCCCCGAATCGCCCTCTCTTTTTTCTACAATTAAACGAAACATTTCAGGAAAAAGACGAATTTGTACAAACTTCGTACCGAATGAAAAATATAATCCTGCTACTAAAAGTAAGATAATGAGGATATATGTCCATAAAATATTATTTCCGCTATCAACTATCGTTGAGATCCATTCCATAAGTTGTCCTCCTTTCACAATACGCTTTAGTCTACACTGTTTTTTTATATAAAATCAACTTTTTTTAATATAATGAATTATACTAAAATTTTGATATTTCAAATTTATTAATTGTGAAAAATCCTTTTATATATTATTTTCCAAGCGTCATATATTGCTTTTGGAAAATTTTCTTATTTTTGTGTGAGAGAGGCGTATAATAATAGAAAAAAAGGAGTGGTGTAGACATGAAAACAATCGGCTTAATTGGAGGGATGAGCTGGGAGTCATCTGCTGAATATTACAGACTTATCAATGAACAGGTTAAACATAGACTAGGGGGCTTACACTCTGCGAAATGTATTTTGTTTAGTGTAGATTTCCAGCAAATTGAGCATTTTCAAGCTAACGGTGAGTGGGACAAAGCAGGTGAGGTGCTAGCTCAAGCTGCACAAGCACTGGAGCGGGCAGGTGCAGACCTAGTCATCATTTGTACCAATACAATGCATAAGGTCATTGATGTTATCGAGCCTGCTATAACCATTCCTATTTTACATATTGCGGATGCGACAGCTAAGCAAATCAAAGAAGCGGGGCTACAGAAAATAGCGCTTCTTGGCACAAAATACACAATGGAGCAAGCGTTTTATAAGGCAAGGGTAGAAAGCTTTGGCATAGAGGTGATCGTGCCTGACAGCAACGACCGAATGGAAGTAAACCGAATTATTTACGATGAATTGTGTCTTGGCACCATTGTACCAGCATCTAAAACGTACTATAGCCAAGTGATCGAGGAGCTTGTACATGCGGGGGCACAAGGGGTAATTTTGGGCTGCACAGAAATCGGCTTATTGATTCAGCAGGAGGATGTCAGCATTCCGGTGTTTGATACAACGGCGATCCATGCACAGGCTGCTGTATTAATGGCGATTCAGGAGGAGGCATAATATGCAGGGAAAAGTAAGACAATTGGGCATTGAAATTGGTATGTTACCAGTTGGGCAGAAAAACTGCATCACCGATGTAGAAGGAGTCCAAGTGGGACATGTGACATTGGATGAGCCATTAGATCAGAATGGGGCCTATGCGTGTACAGGCGTTACAGCCATTTTACCGCATGGAGGCAATGTATTTCAGCAAAAGGTAACAGCGGCAAGCTATGTACTAAATGGCTTTGGGAAAACAACGGGACTTGTGCAAGTGAATGAACTAGGTGTACTGGAATCGCCCATTATGTTAACCAATACTTTTGGCGTACCAGCTGTTACACAAGGTACATTAAGCTATATGCTTGATAGGAATGAAGACATTGGACTGACAACAGGAACCATTAATCTCGTTGTAGGCGAGTGTAATGATAGTTATCTTAATTCGATTCGAGCTTGTCCAGTGACACCTGATCATGCCATAGAAGCCATTCGTCAAGCCTCTACAAAGACGGTACAGGAAGGCGCTGTTGGTGCAGGAAAAGGGATGATGTGTTTCGGTTATAAAGGAGGAATTGGTTCTTCCTCTCGCATCGTCAAAGTAGAATCAAATGAAGTGAACTATACAGTAGGCTGTCTAGTTCTTAGTAATTTTGGACAAGGTGGGAGTTTTTAGCTGAGCATTACAAAGTCTCAACTACGCAAAACCAATCTATCTTATCACCAACAGATGGCTCCATTATCATTGTCCTTGCGACAGATGCCCCACTAAGTAGTCGACAATTGACACGTGTCATTAAACGCTGTGGCATCGGTTTAGGACGGACAGGCAGTCATTTTTCACATGGTAGTGGTGACATTGTGATTGGCTTCACGACGGCACATAGTATTCCTCATACCGCTGATCAGCTTATTGAGACAAGAATTCAGCTTCGTGAGGATCATCCCATCATGAATCAACTGTTTACAGCCGCAGCGGAAGCGACTGAGGAAGCGATACTGAATTCGTTATCGCAGGCACAGACAACAACTGGCCGCAATGGTCATACTGTACAAGCTTACTCCTTTCATCAGGCATAAAAGAAAAAGCCATTGAAACAGCAAATGTGTTCAATGGCTTTTTTTAGGTAACCAAACAGGATTCGTTAATTTTTTAGCATGAGCGAGCTATAAGATGAATAAAATTCTTAATTAGAGGATATAAGTGTTTTTTTGACCCGTCAATTGCTGGAATATGTATCATTATAAGAATATATCCATTATTTTGTAATTATTCTTTTTTTATCTAGTCAATGATAGGGAGATGTGATAATATTCAACTTAAAAAACTGAATTATCTAACTATTTAAAGGGGGGTTCGGTTATTATTAATCTTTTTCAACCAATAGCACCCTCTCTAAATGGAAGCCCCTCGCCATCACCAGTTGTATGTGAAAACAATGAGCCGCTTATCCAGCTTACAGGTGCTCATCCTAGGGTATTTATGAAGCCAATCTACTATCAGCAACAGATTTCTAATAGTTTACGCGTTATTTATGTAAGAGAAGGTGTCTATGAGCGTTTGCAACAGGTATTAACATTATTACCTCAAAAGTATGGCTTATTACTTTATGATGGCTATCGCCCATTTCAAGTACAGCAGTATTTGTTCAGCCATTTTTCTCAGCAATTAGCAAAAAGGATGCCGCAGTTAACACCACAAGAGATTATGCAGGCGACCAAAAAATATGTAGCATTTCCAAGTAAAGATGCAGCCCATTTAGCCCCCATTTAACAGGGGGTGCCATCGATGTAACACTGGCTGATGTTCATGGTAAAGCCCTCGATCTTGGGACAGCGTTTGATGAAATGAATGAAAAATCAGCGACCCGTTATTTTGAACAGCATACGCAAGAAAATCCGCTTGCCTGTCAGCACCGACGTTTGCTGTATAACTGTATGACACGTGCTGGATTTACGAACTATGCGGAGGAATGGTGGCATTACGATTATGGCAATGTGGCATGGGCTAGACGTGTTTATGCACAGGTAGCTCATTACGGAGCAGTACACGCAACAATTCAAAATCACAATGTAAAGGAGTTTCGATTTCTATGAAAGTTTATATTAGTGCAGATATTGAAGGGATTACAGGTACAACCTCGTGGAGTGAGACCGAGTTAAACGCACCTGACTATCAGTTTTTTCAAAGACAAATGACGCGAGAAGTAGAAGCTGCCATTGAAGGAGCGATAGCAGGGGGAGCAACTGAAATTTTATTAAAGGACGCACATGATTCAGCCCGCAATCTAGACATTTCCAATTTACCAATCAACTGTAAAGTCATCCGTGGCTGGACATATGATCCTATGTGTATGGTAGCAGGTCTCGATCAAAGCTTTGACCGTGCTATTTTTATCGGTTATCACAGCAAGGGTGGCAGTGAGCGTAACCCACTAGCCCACACGCTTTGCACATACGCAGATGTCAAAATTAATGGCGAATATGCGAGCGAATTTCTGATCAATACGTATGCAGCAGCGTTACACGATGTGCCCGTGTCCTTCGTAAGTGGGGATGTGGGGTTGACAGAAGAGATTCAGGCGATAAATGAACACATTGTCACGTTTGCCACAAAGGAAGGCATCGGCAATGCGACGATTAGTGTCAGTCCACAACTAACCATAATGGAAACCAAGCGACTGGTAGAGTCTTCTATGAAGATCCCTCGTGCCGCATTACAGGTAACGTTGCCAGAACACTTTATGGTAGAGATTATTTATCGTGACCATACAAGAGCCTATCGCAATTCATTTTATCCAAATGCCAAATTCAAACCACATAATACCGTGGAGTTCTTGACCCATGATTTTTATGAGGTGCTGCGTGTCCTGCAATTTTTAACATGATGGAAAGGTCTAGTGGGAGCTTTTACATCAAGTGAGGATTTTATTTCTTGAAAGGTGAGAAGTGATCCATTTGGTGAGGGACCCGCTCCTGAAAGTGTGAGAAGTGATCAAAAAAGTGGTGGACCCGCTCACAAAGACAGGAGAAGTGATCAAAAGGTTGAGAGACCCGCTCATAATCACGTGAAAAGTGATCAAAAAATCGAAGAACCCGCTCACATATAGCTGAAAAGCGCTTAATCTAGTTTAACCCCACATAAACGGATAATTAAAAAGCAGTGGGACACGCTGTCTGAGTGGTTTGATAGTTGATAGAACCGATAATTTAATCTCATAACCGTGACAACGAGTATGTACCGTTGTTCATTTCATCGATAGATGGTCGATTTAGACAGACCTAGCTTATGTTTGAATGATCCTAGGGAAGGTGCAATCCATCCTACCAATAGGATTTTCATTATAAAAAGATGACTAGGGGGATGCTTGTGAGAAAATATTGGTTGCTGTTCGTATGTCTGGTCGTATTATTTTGTGTAGCCTGTAATGACAAGTCAGCGAGTGAAAAAGCATCAGAATATCGAGTGGTGTATTCAGGGGAAATTAAAACGTTAAATTATTTAAAGACGTCAGAAACAAATGAATTTGCGGTGGCTGCGAATATGGTGGATGGGCTCATTGAATATGACAACTATGGGGTGGTCCAGCCAGGATTAGCGAAAGAGTGGTCCTCGAATGAGGATGCTACGGTGTGGACATTCAAATTGCGTGATGACGCAAAATGGGTAACACATGAGGGCAAGGAATATGCAGCTGTTGTAGCACAAGACTTTGTGGATGGCTTACACTATGTGCTTGATGCTAAAAATGAATCATCGACAGCTTGGATTGCGACGGTGGTGAAAAATGGGGAAGCCTTCTATAATGGCGAGATGAACGATTTCAAGGAAGTAGGCATAAAGGCGCTAGATGAACATACAGTAGAATATACTTTAGAGGCGCCGACACCCTATTTTCTTTCTATGTTGAATTATGTTTGTTTCTTCCCTGTAAATGGCAAGTTCATTGCGGAAAAAGGAGAGGATTTTGGCACAACACGTGAAAACTTCCTCTATAACGGTGCCTATATTTTAGATAAATTTGAGCCACAAAATGAACGCGTTCTTGTGAAAAATGAAACGTACTGGGATAAAGACAAGGTGCTGATTGATCGTATTCGCTATAAATACAATAAAGAAGCGGCAACTGTGGCGCCTGAGCTGTTTTTACGTGGCGAAATCGATTCGGCTAGTATCCCTACCTCTATCATTGATGAATGGTTTAAAGATGAAAAGAAAAAATCTCAGGTTCGTCAAACACAAAATAACTTCTATACCTACTTTTATGCACTCAACTTCAACCCACAGTTTGACGCACAATACGAGCCTGATAACTGGAAAATCGCCGTCAATAATAAAGATTTCCGCAAATCCTTATTCCATGCGCTTGATCGTGTGTCCGCGATGCTAACGGTTGAGCCATATAATCCAGCAGATTTGTTGAGCAATACCATTACACCAAAAAACTTTGTTGATGTGGAAGGCGTGGATTATACACAACTAGCACCACTTACATCCATTTCCAATGAGGATTCCTTCAATAAAGAGCTGGCCCTGGAGTATAAAGAAAAAGCAAAAACGGCATTAGCGGGTAAAGCTACATTCCCTGTGAAAGTATTAATGCCTTATAACGCTGGTATGCCGGATTGGGCTAATCGCTCTCAAGTAGTCGAGCAGCAAATGGAAAAACTACTAGGGACAGATTATGTCGACATTATTGTAGAGGCTGGTCCATCCACAGGCTTCTTATCAGAGGTACGTCGTCCAGGTAAATTTGCACTCTTAGAGGCGAACTGGGGTCCTGACTTTGCAGATCCATCTACGTATACAGATCCTTTCACAGTAGATGGTACTTACAATAAACCAGAATTAGCAGAAGGCTATAAAGAGGCGAATGGAAAAACAACATATCAAAATCTTGTAGATCAAGCGAAAGAAACAATTGACACAGCCAAACGCTATGAGTTATTTGCGAAGGCAGAAGCATTTTTAATTGATGAAGCCTTTGTTATTCCCTATTCAGTTGGTGGTAGTGGCTATATGGCTTCTAAATTAAATCCATTCGAGGCACAATATTCGCCATTTGGTGTAACGGCAGAGAAATTTAAAGGCCAGCAAGTGTTAGAAAAGCCGATGAGTAATGAAGAATTTAAAAAAGCGCTTGCCGAATGGGAGCAAGAACGTGCGGAAGCACTAGCCAATGCTGAAAAGTAGTAGAATTTCGTAGATGAAAAGGAGATACCGAAAAGAATAGTCGGCATCTCCTTTCGTCTTTTTGACAAAGGAGGATGGCGTGATGTTGCAGTATATAGGAAAACGACTCTTACAATCCGTTTTAACCCTTTTTATTATCATCACCATTGTCTTTTCATTATTACGGCTAATGCCAGAGGAAGGCTATTTAGGAGCGGCAGCCGATAAAATGTCACCTGCTCAGCAGGAAATTTACTTAACAAATCTAGGCTTGCGAGACCCAATGCTCGTCCAACTGGGGAATTTTTACAAGAATTTAATGCAGGGGGATTTGGGCAAATCAGTGACTTATCGTACCGATGTCCCAGTAGTGACGATTATTGCAGATAAAATCACGTATTCTCTGCTCTTTGGTTTAGGAGCCGTCGCTTTATCACTCCTGATTGGTGTGCCGTTAGGAATAATGATGGCCTATCGTAAGGGACGTTGGTTGGATCGACTTGGGACAGGCTACATCGTATTTGTTGTTGCAGTCCCAGCAGCCGTTTATTACTTAGTTATTCAAATGTATATTACAGAACTCTTTCAATTACCGATGCTGTTTGATGAATACAGGCCGGTTACTTGGATTCTTCCACTTACGTCAATGGCATTGGCTCCAACTGCCTCCTACGCGATGTGGATGCGACGCTATATGGTGGATGAACTGAACAAGGACTATATTAAGCTAGCTAGGGCAAAGGGCGTAAAGGAGCGGACATTGATGTTCAAGCATGTATTACGTAATGCCTTTATTCCCATGGCACAATATTTACCTGCAACGATTCTGTTTACGATAACAGGCTCGATCTATATAGAGTCGTTGTATTCCATTCCGGGGATGGGGGGCTTACTTGTGGATGCTATTCAGCGACAGGATAATACGATTGTGCAAGGCCTAGTGTTAGTGTTCTCTTCCCTGGGTATCATTGGTCTTGTTTTGGGGGATATTGCCATGGCACTTGTCGACCCTCGTATTAAATTAGGCAAGGGAGGGGGTGTGCGTTAATGGGGATGTATACAGATGAAATCAATAATATTTCAAATAAATCGCGTGAAACCTTGTTTGAATTTGCTGAAGTAGATGCAAGGCAGGCGGAGGAAACGGGCTATTCAAATTATTCTTATTGGCGGTCTACATGGCAATCCTTTTTGAAAAATCGACTGGCCGTTTTTTTATTAGTTGGGGTGATCATCATTGTTGGCTTTACGATTCTACAACCCTATTTACCAGCGCAAAAATCACCAACTGAAATTTACTTGGATGAACAAACGGGGATGCAGGCACGTAATATGGTACCTAATGCAGAATTTTGGTTTGGTACGAATTCAATTGGTCAGGATTTATGGTCTCGTATTTGGGCAGGCACACGGACATCCCTCTTTATCGGCTGTGTTGTAGCTTTAGTGGAGGCAGTTGTGGGGATTACAATCGGTACGCTGTGGGGCTTTTCAAGGAAATTAGAAGCGCCTATAACACAGCTTTATAATGTTGTCGATAATATCCCCACGACCATTGTGCTCATTTTAATGTCCTATATCTTACGGCCAAGTATTTCAACCATTATTATTGCCATGTGTATTACGGGGTGGGTGGAAATGGCGAGGTTTATCCGCAATCAAATTGTTATTTTGCGTGACCGCGAATACAATCTAGCCTCAAAGTGCTTAGGCACACCTGATTATCGTATTATCCTAAAAAATCTATTACCTTATTTAATTTCTGTCATTATGCTACGCATGAGCTTAGCGATACCCTTTGCAATTGGGGCCGAAGTCTTTTTAACGTATATCGGCTTAGGGCTTCCGATCAGTGAGCCATCCTTAGGAAATTTAATTAATGAAGGACGTGTCCTTATGATGTCACCAGATCTACGTTATCAGCTTATTTTCCCAAGTATTGTACTAAGCGTTATTACGATCGCATTTTATATTATTGGTAATTCCTTTGCAGATGCAGCAGATCCGAAAAACCATGTATAAGGAGAGGAAGCGAGTGTCATTGAAAAAATCCCGCATATTAGGCATTCAAAATTTAGTGATTCAGTTTACGCTACGTGGTCGAGTTTTAACAGCGATTCGCGATATTTCACTCGACCTCTACAAGGAGAAAGTTTAGCCATTGTGGGCGAATCAGGTTCGGGTAAATCCGTGCTGATGAAATCCATTATGGGCTTGCTTGATAAAAATGGTCGCATTAAGCAGGGACAAATTATTTACAATGCACAGGATTTAGGCAAGTTCACAACAGAGCAAGAATGGCTAGGGATTCGTGGCAAGGAAATAGCGATGGTGACACAGGATCCGATGACATCGTTAAACCCGCTCAAAACCATTGGAAAGCAAATTGAAGAATGTGTGGTTATGCATCAGGGCTTAAGAGGCAAGGAAGCCTATGCGGAAACACTAAAACTGTTATCAGATGTCGGCATTATCGATGTGCAAAAGCGCTATAAGCAATATCCGCATGAATTTTCAGGAGGGATGCGTCAACGTATTGTTATTGCGATTGCGATTGCCTGTAAGCCGAATATTTTAATATGTGATGAGCCCACGACAGCTTTGGATGTAACCATTCAGGCACAAATTTTACAGCTCTTAAAAAGTCTTCAGCAAAAATACGGCTTAACAATCGTCTATATTACGCATGATTTAGGCGTAGTCGCAAAAGTGGCTGACCGTATTGCCGTGATGTACGCGGGCGATGTCATCGAGGTTGGGAAAACACATGAAATTTTCTTTCATAGTAAGCATCCTTATACGTGGGCGCTTATTTCCTCTTTACCACAACTTGGCTCAAAGGGAGAACAATTGTATTCCATTAAGGGCACGCCTCCTAATCTATTTCAAGAAATCAAAGGTGATGCTTTTGCGCCACGCAATCCATATGCACTAAAAATTGACTTTATCGAGCGACCTCCTTTTTTTCAGGTCAGTGATACCCACTATGCTCGTACATGGTTATTAGACCCACTTGCACCAAAGGTAGAGCCTCCAGCAGCCTTACAAGCATTTTTTGCAGAGGGGAGGCAGTATGCGAATGACTGATAAAGAGGTGCTTGTAGAAGTAAAAAATTTATCTGTTGTTTTTGGCAAAGGAAAAAATAAGTTTACAGCCATTGATGATGTCAGCTTTCAAATTTTTAAAGGCGAAACATTTGGCATTGTAGGTGAATCAGGCTCAGGGAAGACAACGATTGGTCGAGCGATTATGCGCATCAATGAGGTCACAGAGGGACAAATTTTGTACCATGGCAAAAGTATTCAGGGGAAAATTCCTAAAGATTGGGATAGAGAAATTACGCAAAAAATCCAAATGATATTCCAGGACCCTATGGCATCTCTAAATGAACGAGCAAAAGTAGATTATATTGTCTCAGAGGGCTTATACCCTTCGAAAAAATATAAAGATGAGGCAGATCGGCAACAAAAGGTGCACGATGCGTTATTGAACGTTGGGCTACTTCCAGAGTTCTCAAGCCGCTTTCCACATGAGTTTTCAGGAGGTCAACGCCAACGTATTGGTATTGCTCGCGCGTTAGTGATGGAGCCAGAGTTTATCATTGCAGATGAGCCAATATCCGCCTTAGACGTCTCCATTCGAGCGCAAGTATTAAATTTATTAGCAAGCCTTCAACAGCGAAATCATTTAACGTATTTATTTATTGCCCATGATTTATCGATTGTCCGTTTTATTACGGATCGTACGGCGGTCATTTATAAGGGAAAGATTGTAGAGCTAGCGGAAACAGAAAAGCTTTTTGCTCATCCGCTACATCCTTATACAAGGGCTTTGTTATCAGCAGTACCAGAGCCAAATCCCTATAAGGAGCGGGAGAAAGTTGTAGAAGTGTATGATCCGTCACAGCATCGTTATGATGAAAATCCCCCCTCATTTGTGGAAATAGAGGAAGGTCATTTTATTTTAGCCAATGAAGAGGAACTTGCCCATTATCGTACTTCTTTGAAAAGGGAGGAAAAGATATGATTTGTCCAAAGGCATTGAAAAAGGGTGACACAATTGGTCTTATTAGTGCTTCTGGAGCAACGCCACCCGAAAAGCTGCAACCTGCTATTGCTAGTATCGAAAAGCTAGGGCTCAATGTAGTCGTTGGGGAGACCTGTCACGCAAGACATGGCTATTTAGCAGGCACAGATGATTTACGGGTAGCAGATGTTCATCGTATGTTTGGTGATCCAATGATTGATGGCATTTTTTGTATACGTGGGGGCTATGGAGCGACGAAAATTCTAGCCCAATTAGACTTTGACTTGATAAGTGCCAATCCAAAAGTATTTGCTGGCTATAGTGATGTGACCGCTCTACATATAGCTTTTAATCAGCTATGTGGCTTTGTAACCTATCATACGCCGATGCCATCCACAGAATTTATTAGACAGGAGATGGATGACTATACTTGGCAGTCGTTCATTCAGCTGATTATGGAGAATGAAAGAAAGGCGTACTACTTAAATAATCCTTCTCACCAGCCCATGTCCACACTGGTTCCTGGGAGCGCTTCAGGTCAACTCATCGGTGGCAACTTAACATTAGTGACAGCTTCACTTGGCACACCCTATGAAATTGATACACGAGGTAAGATTCTGTTTTTAGAAGATATCGATGAAACGGAGCAACGGGTGGATCGTATGCTGACACAATTAAAACTGGCAGGAAAGCTAGATGACGTGGCAGGCATTTTATTGGGCGCTTGGACAAATTGCGAACCTGAAAATCCCGAGAAGCCAGCACACAGCTTATCATTACAAACTATTTTTCAAGAAATTCTAATGCCTTTAGGGAAGCCTATTATTGCTGATTTGGCATGTGGTCATTGTTTACCAACGATGTCGCTTCCTTTAGGAAGAACCATCAAGATGGATGCGGACAATCAGCGTATCCATTTAGTTGGATAGGTGGTCTATGGAGCAGAGAATTACGACACTTATTCAAGAATCGCCCTACAAGGTACATTTGTTTATTAAAAATTTAACAACGAATCAGTTACTCATTGGTCATCAGCTAGAGGCTTCATTTTCAAGTGCTAGTTTAATCAAAGTGCCGATTCTGTTAGCCTTGCTCTCACATATAGAGAAAAACAAATTATCACTTGATTCTACGCTTATGATTTCACCAGCTGATTGGGTGGATTTTAGTGTGATTAGTGAACAAAGGCTTACACAAAGCACTTTCTATGATCTGCTAGTATGGATGATTATTACAAGCGATAATACAGCCACGAACGTCTTAATCAATGTAGTTGGCATGGCATATTTGAATGACTATTTTCAGCATATCGGTTTACAGGATACATTGCTACAGCGAAAAATGATGGATGTGGATCGGCTAGCAAAGGGCGTAGATAATCGCACATCAGCAAGGGATATGGCGCATCTTTATACACGTATCTATCAGCAAGAGCTTTTATCGCCTCCTTACAATAAGCTAGTCATTGATATTTTAAGCCGTCAGCGTGTACATGACTCCCTAAAGCGTTATCTAATAGATGATGTGAGGCTGGCACATAAAACAGGCGGACTGGATACCATCGATCATGATGTAGGGATATTTTACACGAATGCAGTCGATTATAGTATGGGTGTTTTTATAACAAATGTAACGGACAATGATCAGGCGCGCCAACTCATTGGTCGTCTATCGAAAGTTGTCTATGACCAGCTAGTGAAGCGGAAGGGGAGAAGGATGAAGGCTATCGTTACAGCCATGATTGCTAGCCTGCATGCCATGCCAGATAAAGCTTCTGAATTAGTCGATGAAGTGCTTTATGGGATGACCGTCGAGATCATCAGGGATGTCAATGACGCATGGGTTTCTATTCGAACGGCCTATCGTTACGAGGGGTATTGTCAGAAGGCAGATTTACTACAAGAGGAGGCTCTTGCGTCTACATGGCAACAAGAGGCACAGTATGTAATCTGTCAAAGCTTTGCAGATGTTTTGCAGCAGCCACGTATTCAAAGTACAAAGCTGCTAACGCTTGTTAGAGGCTCTTCCATTCGTGTCATGTCAGACGATGCAGTACCTGAAGAATGGTCAGCCGTACAGCTAGTGGCAGGGCAAATAGGGTACGTTCGAACAAAATGGCTACAGCCTAAAATAACAGTACAGTCATTATCAGAGAAGCAGTTCCGAGAAAATGTGGTGGACACAGCGCTTAGCTATTTAACGGCTCCTTATCGATGGGGTGGCAAATCGCCAGTAGGTATTGATTGCTCTGGTCTATGTTCGATGGCCTATATGTTAAACGGTGTCTATATTTATCGTGATGCCCGAATAGTAGAGGGCTTCCCTATCGTTAACATAGACCAAGACCAAATGCAGATGGGTGATTTAATCTATTTTCCAGGCCATATTGCTTTATACATGGGCGATGATTTGTATGTCCATTCATCGTTAGGTGGGAATGAAGTAACGATTAATAGTTTAGATGCCAAACATCCCCTCTATCGACAGGATTTGGCCACGACCATACTAGCAGTAGGTACTTTATATAACTCACAGAAGGACTAGTTAAGCTTTTTTAAAGGTCAGTCCCATTTTGAGGATGATAAATGTACTGAGATGGACCAGTACTAACACGATGAACTGCCATAGCCCAATTAAAAATGTACTCATGCATAAATCAAAGACTGCTTCACCTGGAGGCATATCTGGATAGGGCTCTAGTTGCCCGTAATGCCACACAAAATAACAGGCTATAGAAGTGGCCTGTCCGGCATAGATAAAGCTCCAATGGATAGAAGCTGCTACTCTTGGCCAACTACAACATAGTAAGAGGTTCGATAAAATAATAAGAGTGGGCAAAATAATAAGATAAAAGGAACCCTCTGCTATTTTTGTTATGAAATATAGGTTGTAGCTAAGCTGAATCAATGGCAATAGCACAAGGTTAACGGCGAGAAGACTGAGCAATTGTGTACGCTTCACTGTGTTCCTATCCTTTCCGTATTTTTACACTAAGACGTTTTGACAAACGAATTAGTTTCATGAGAAAAAACGTCCATACTCCTAGATGAGTCATGGACGTTTTGTGTTAATAATGATAAATATTGAGTTGCTGGCCTGCTTCAAGTCGTTCTGTTCGAAGCTGATTCCATTGTTTAAGTGATGTCACTTTCACATTATAGGCTTCGGCAATCTTCATAAGTGAATCGCCATCAGCCACCGTGATGGTTTTCTTATCTTTTACAGGACTATCATATTGTTGAAGGTCATATTTTGCGATCAATGTATTTAATTTTTCATTGTAAGCCGAATCAGTTGCATAGGAGCCTGTTAAAAACTTGGTCGCATCTGTATAGGTAGTTGTGTTGCTTTTGAAAACGCCTGCGTAAAAATCTTTATTCCATGAAACGCCATTACGCATTAATTTTACATAATCCTGCATGGATGCTTCATAGGAAGGGTATTTGCGGAAGTCAGCCATGATGGTAGAAAGGTTGCCTGACCCATCATCCTCTGTGGTTTCGAGTGTGACGGAATTATTTTGGTAGCTACCTTTCATTCCAAAAAGATTATAATTAGGGGCAGAGCCAAGTCCACTTTGCCCATGCTCACTTTCTAGAATCGCCTGGGCTATCATCACGGATGCATATAAGTCATTGTCAGCACCAAGATCTCGTGCGGTCTCTGCAATCTCACCGATAAACTCTTCCACACTTGGACGATCATCAATAACCACAGACTCTTCTCTTTCAGTCGTATTAAATAACTGTGTCACCATATAAAACGAAATACAAATAACAACAACGGCAATCATAAGTCCTTTAAAAAAGTTTAGCACGTATTTCATTGTAGCTGGATGTTGGTCGTGACCACATCTCCCTCCCTTCTATTAAAAGTTTAGCTATCTCTCATTATTACAGAGAGTGAAAGAGATGTATAGTTGAATAGACTTCATCATTAATAGAACGTTTCTTGCCTTAATTAGTTCCTAAATCTATCTTAAAATTCTGAGACATAAATTGTTTGAATCTCTCAAAATATCGCTCAGACGCTTCCCATTGAGTTGTGTTTAAATAAGATAGCTCTTGTCGACCAAGAACGTTAGGAGGCTGATAGTGGCGAGCAACATAGGATTGATTTTCGAGCGTATAAAAATAATACGCTTCATCAGGCGTCATAATTTCAATGCGAGCATGTATCCTATCGCCTTCATCATCCAAATAGGTTTGACGGAAGCTATAGCATTTGGAACCATCCCACAATCCATCATGTTCATCGTCTAAATCTAGAATCGCAGGATGCTGGAGAATTTGTTGTACATCTCGCACCTCGATACTATGCAAGTAAAGTTCTGCTACATTGATGCAGGTTAACAACATCAGCCAGTGCTGTTGTAAATCCACTAAATCCTCCTGGGAAGATGCTGTAATATCCCACCATTCAGCTTCTTCATCTAGTGTTTTTGTCAAGAGAGAGACGGATTGATCCTCATTAAGCCAAATAAAATAATGACACTGCGAGGTCAATATATAAATACTATCATTGCGTACATCTCCATCAGCATTGGTATGTGCGCGTTGGATCATAAAATAAACATCCTGTTCCGTCAAATCGAAAGAAGGTTTGTCAGGTGTCATCAGAATACACGAAGTCAGTTTCAGTATGTTTTCCGCATTGATCGAATGGTGCGTGAAATAAATAGGAGCTGCTATTGTCCTTTGAGGAACGCTTGTAAATTGAGTGAGTGCAGAACACCCTTGTTTTAGAATTTCCACGAGTGAAGTGAAGGAAAAGCCGATGTCATCCTCATCCTCAGGTAAAAATATCTCGTCTACTAATACATCTTCAATACGGATAGGGAGCTCCTGAAAAACGCCATCTCCGTGCCATATATTTACGATACAAGGAATCGACTTCTGACCCTTTACGTTGATGCGATACTCATCATCCTGAACCAATATTGCTGCCTGAAGATTGCCATTAACGATCGTTTCGCCATGGTTGTAGGAGCCACATAATATATTCTCGACTGTCAGATGCCCGTGCACATAGATTTCCTGACCACCTACAGCTATATTTTTAGCGAGTACATTGCCCATCACTATCAGTCCAATTGCCCCATCTGTCTCTAAATTATAGAGGGTGTCTACGGTTAGATGACCATTGATGAAAATGAGAATGGTCTTGTCCTGTTGTGGGAATGGCATATCCCAGTCCAAATCAAGAGAGGGAAGTGTTAAATCCCCCTCATAGTACGCTACTAGATCATCTTCACTAAAATCCTTGTAAAACTTTGCCCACCAAGAGTCTGCTGGAAACCTTTTTGCTAGTTGTGAAATCGCCAAAAACTGAAAGCCATTATGCATAGGTCACGACCTCTCTACTACAATTTTTATTATTTTCTCACAGCTAGTAATTGGCAGTCAATTTCATAGAATGGTAGAGACAAGAATAATTTCATAGAAAATGGTATTATTAACCTTTAAAACAATAAGTTGAAAGGGCGTTTTGATTGAATACGATTTTTAATGTGACACAAAAACAACTATATGATTTTCTACTGAATGTAGCGACAATAAGACCAGTTTTTATTTGGGGAGCACCTGGCATTGGGAAGTCAGCGATTGTTGAAAACTTTGCTAGTGAATTAGGGCTACATTGTGTATCGTTATTGGGCAGTCAGCTAGCACCTGAGGATATTATTGGTGTTCCGCAGATTAAGGATGGCTACAGTGTTTTTTGTCCACCCAAAATGATTGCACGCGATGAACCTTATTGCCTTTTTTTAGATGAATTAAATGCTTGCTCACAGGAAGTACAAAAAGCGTTTTATAGTCTTATTCATGAACGCAGGATTGGAGAGTTTACATTGCCAGAGGGTACGATTGTTATTGGTGCAGGAAATCGGGCTGAGGATAACGCGATTGTTAAGCCGATGTCCTCCGCATTAATCAATCGGATGGTCCATGTTCAGCTTAGGGCATCGCACAAAGATTGGCTTGAATGGGCCTATACACATGAAATACATCCATATGTGATTGAGTATATTCAAATGCGTCCCGATCATTTATGGAGCGAACCTCCGAAAACAGAAGAACCCTTCTCCACGCCTCGTTCATGGCATATGTTAAGTGATTGTTTGTATGCATATGGCAATAGCTTACAAGAACAAACAATTGATCTATTAGCAAGTAGCTGCCTATCCGCGCATACTGCCAGTCAATTTAAAGCCTTTATCAAGCAAGTGCAGAGTAAATATGATCTTGCTAAAATTATTCATGGAGAATTACGTTGGCCCGATCAACCTGATGAAAGAGATTTGCTTTATTTCATGGCACAATCCTTCCGTGCTCAGTTACTGAAGGAGCTTCCGAACGAGCATACGACATTGAAGGGCAATCAACGGCAATTAGCCTTTCGAGCCAAAGACTTGATCAAGGACCTATCATCCATTAGCTTAGAAATTGCACAGATGGTTGTATCAGAGCAAAAGGGTGAAGCATTACCTGCCTGGTTTATGCTGGAGGTTATCCGAGATTTACCTCGTTTAGTAGCCAAAAAGGAAGGGTAGCTTATGGCCAAAAAGAAGAAAGCATCACAACAGGAGCATAAAAATGAGAAAGCTATCGCACGTGGGCATGACATTGTCTGTACACATCCCCTTTTCGAGGCGTTGTGTCATGCTGTTTACATGCAGTACGAAAGTATGCCTCAAAAGGATTGGGCTTACGTTACAAGCGCAGGTGTTATTTATGTGAATCAGGATAAAAAAGGTCAGCCAAATGAATGGGCATATGTGATAGCGCATTGCTTGCTACACCTTGGCTTACATCATCATCAACCAAAAGAGCAGCAGGAGCTGTGGAATATTGCCTGTGACTGCTATATAACAAAATTTTTAGCAGAGCTAAAATTTGGTCAAGCACCAAAGGAAATGAGTAATCCTCTTTTTGAGGCCATTAGCTCTGAGGAAAAATTATATGAAAGATTATTACGGGAAGGTGTACCAGATGATTTGAAAGGCTATAGTACAATGCCAGGCCAAGTGGACTTTGTGATTTCACAAAATCAAACAGGCTATCTTTATCGAGGGAACAGTGATTTCGCTGCATTATTTGCAGAAGGTTTATCGAAAGCCGTGCAAAGTGCCATTCGAGTAGCGGGTGGGGTAGAAAACACATTGGGAGGCACAACGAGGGTAACACAAGCACAACGCGCAAAGGCTTGGTTTATGAGCTCCTATCCCTTATTTGGTGCTTTGGCAGCAGATTTTACAATAATTGAAGACCCACTTATTTGTACAAGAATGGATATCTCGGTCGCAGCCATTGCAGTGGAAACAAAGGAGATTTATTTGAATACGGCTGTGGGAATGACCGATGAGGAAATGCGATTTCTAATGGCACACGAATTGCTGCATGCGGGTTTAAGCCATGCTACCCGCAGACAAGGACGTGATCCCTACTTATGGAATGTTGCTTGTGATTATGTTATCAATGGCTGGCTCATCGATATGCAAATCGGCGAGATGCCAGCATTTGGCGGGCTATATGATCCAGCATTAAAAGGATTTTCAGCAGAATCTATTTATGATCGTATTGTTACAGATATTAGGATGTATCGCAAATTAAGAACCTTTCGAGGGCAGGGCATAGGCGATATGATCGAAACGAATCCACCAGATTTTTGGGAAGGCAAGGTAGGTGTGGATTTAGATGCTTTTTATAGAAGGGCATTGAGTCAAGGGTTAAGCTATCATTTGACCCAAGAGAGAGGATATCTGCCACAAGGGCTCATTGAGGAAATTCGTAGCCTAGCACAGCCTCCTATTGCCTGGGATGTGGCATTAGCCAAATGGTTTGATCGGATGTTTCAACCGATAGAGAAAGTTAGAACATATACCCGCCCCAGTAGAAGGCAAGCATCGACACCTGATATAGCTAGACCAAGATGGATTCATCAAAGCGGTGAGGAAGATGGACGAACTTTCGCAGTCCTTATTGATACATCAGGCTCCATGGACCGTCTCTTACTAGGAAAAGCACTCGGCACAATAGCGAGCTATAGCATCGCTAGAGATGTCCCCTTTGTTCGCGTTATATTTTGTGATGCTGTTGCCTATGATGCGGGCTATCTAGCACCTGAAGAACTATTAACGAAAGTGAAGGTGAGAGGTAGAGGAGGCACAGTGTTACAGCCTGGTATACAGCTACTTGAAGCAGCACAGGATTTTCCCAAGGATGGTCCTATCCTGATTATTACAGATGGACAATGTGATCGTTTAGCCATTAAAAGACAGCATGCCTTCGTACTACCACAGGGGGCCAAGCTACCGTTTGTGCCTAAAGGCGAAGTATTTAGAATGAAATAGTTTCATCTATCTACAAATGTTTGAAATAATTTTTGTTGGTGAAATATAAAAAGTGAACGCATTTCATGAGCACATTTTAAAGGAGATGACAGATGATTACATTTGACAATGTCTCAAAACAATATGATAACAACCAAATAGCTGTCAAAGCGCTAAATGTAGAAATTAAAAAGGGTGAATTCTTTGTTATTATTGGCCCTAGTGGATGTGGCAAAACTACTTTGTTGAAGATGATTAATCGATTAATCCCCCTAACAGCAGGCACCATCTGGATCAATGATAAAAGGATTAGCGATTATAATATCCATGAGCTACGTTGGAGTATTGGCTATGTACTACAGCAAATCGCCCTATTTCCGCATATGACAATAGAGGAAAATATTGCGGTTGTACCAGAACTGAAGAAATGGAGTAAAACGAAAATCCATCAACGTGTAGACGAACTATTAGCGTTGGTGGGGCTGGAGCCAGCGAAATATCGTCAGCGGAAGCCAAAGGAGCTGTCAGGAGGCGAACAGCAAAGGGTTGGCGTTGTTCGTGCCTTGGCAGCTGACCCAGAAATTATTTTAATGGATGAGCCATTTAGTGCGCTAGACCCTATTAGTCGCTCCAAACTACAGGATGATCTACTAGAGATGCAGCGTACCATCCAGAAAACCATTGTATTTGTATCACATGATATGCAGGAAGCACTGAAATTAGGAGATCGTCTCTGTATTATGAAAGATGGTGAAATTGTTCAGATAGGCACTCCACAACAATTGCTACAAAATCCGGTAAATGATTTTGTCCAACAGTTTATTGGAGGTAAGCAGACGGATCAATTGTTTACGATCCATGATGTGATACAGCCAATCACAGTGACAAACGACTTTGGGCATGCTATTCCTGTTGATGCCCCATTTCCGATGATTCTTGAAAAATTAGCCGAGCATGACTTGTTAGGTGTCGAAGAGAATGGCAAACTCATAGGTATGGTGACAAGAGCTTCCACGCTTCGTTATTTAGCAGCGGATTCTAAGAAAAGAGGGCATGGGCATGGTGGCTAATGTGATAGATGTATTTCAGGAACGGAAGGCACAGCTGCTGGCTGCATTACTAGAGCATATCCAAATCTCTTTTATTGCGCTATTTTTTGCTGTCCTCATCGCTATTCCCCTAGGTATCTATTTAACCAATAAAAAGAAAATAGCCGAGAGTATTATTGGAATTAGTGCTGTGCTGCAAACGATTCCTTCCTTAGCGTTGCTCGGCTTATTAATTCCTTTATTCGGTATTGGGAAAGTTCCCGCAATTATTGCGTTAGTTGTCTATGCGCTGTTGCCTATTCTACGAAACACCTATACGGGCATCAATGAGGTTGACCCATCACTGAAAGAAGCGGCATTAGCTATGGGAATGAATCGATCAAAGCGTTTAGTAAAGGTAGAGCTACCACTTGCTATGCCTGTTATGATGGCTGGTATTCGCACAGCAATGGTGCTGATTGTGGGGACAGCAACATTAGCCGCTTTAATTGGTGCAGGAGGCTTAGGAGATATTATATTACTTGGGATTGACCGAAATAATACGGCACTCATTCTTATAGGAGCCATTCCCGCCGCTATTTTAGCCCTGATTTTTGATGTGGCGCTTAAAAAATTAGAATCTCTGTCCTTTAAAAAAACCATAACGACATTAAGTCTCATTAGTTTAGTGGCACTGGTAATGATTTTTTTCCCGCTTCTAAGCAGTAAACAGCAAGATGAAATTGTCATTGCAGGAAAGCTTGGTGCGGAGCCTGAGATTCTCATTAATATGTATAAATTATTAATTGAGCAGGAGACCGATTTAACGGTGACATTAAAGCCAGGGCTTGGTAAAACTTCATTTGTATTCAATGCATTGAAATCGGGCAGCATTGATATTTATCCTGAATTTACAGGCACCGCCATTTCGGAGTTTTTAAAGGAAGAAGCCATTAATAATAACCAAGAGGATGTCTATCTTCAGGCAAAAGAGGGGATGCAGAAGCAATTCGATATGGTCATGCTGAGTCCTATGAGCTATAACAATACGTATGCACTCGCTGTATCAGAGGAGCTGGCTGAGAGCTATCAACTGCAAAAAATCTCTGACCTCAAACCAATAGAGCAGAAGGTGAAAGCAGGCTTTACATTAGAATTTAATGACCGTGAGGATGGCTATGTGGGCATACAAAAACGCTATGGGATAGCCTTTACGACACTTGCAACGATGGAGCCCAAGCTTCGCTATCAGGCAATACAATCAGGTGATATTAATTTGCTTGATGCTTATTCAACGGATAGTGAAATTCGTCAATACAAGCTACGTGTATTGGAGGATGATCAAGCATTATTCCCACCATACCAGGGAGCGCCTTTACTAAGGAAAGAAACGCTGACTGACTATCCAGAGATTGGAGAAGCGTTAAATCAACTAGCTGATCACATTACAGATGATGAAATGCGAGAAATGAATTATCAGGTGAATGTAGAAGGAAAGCTTGCAGCAGAAGTAGCAAAAGAATATTTAGTAAAAATAGGATTACTAAAATAAACCCTCTAAACTTTAGAGGGTTTATTTTTATCAATAATTTATTAATGATAAACATTAAGAAATTATTGATAGAGATAAAAGGGGATGTATAATAGAGAGAAGGGAGGGAGAGGTTGATAATGGGGCAAACAATTCAAAGTAAAGAATTTCGATGGATGACAAAGGGGCTTCGTACCGCTTTTACCATCATCATGGTGATGATGATTTTTGCCTTGACGATGCTTGCGATTTTTATGGTGGGAGCAATGGTGGTATCAGAGCAACAAGTGAATCATTTATTAACAAAGGGCAGTGTGACCGCTGCCGTTCAGTTAGAGGGATTGGAAATGAAGCTGGCAGACCATGTGACAAGGGACATTCACTATTCAAAAAAAGATGTCATGACCTTTCTATTTATTGCTACAATATACATAGCTATTTTATTAATGATTATTGTACAAGTAAGGAATATTTTAAGTAATTTATCAAAAGGTATTGTATTTTCACTCGCTAATAGTAAAAAAATGGAGAGAATTGCCTACTGTGTGATTGTATTGAGCTTGACAGTGAATGCATTTCGTACATATACCGTCTATCTGATTATGCAACAATTTCAATTGGAGTCCCGATTTGTAGAGACGGGTTTGATCAAGGGGATTAGCTATCATTTTACAGGCATTCACTGGACTCTTTTACTATGTGGTGTGGTGATTTGGATCTTTGCACGTATTTTCCGATACGGTGCATTCCTTCAGGATGAATATGATGCAACAGCTTAGGAAGTGAAAACATGACCATAATTATTCGATTAGATCGTATGCTAGCGGATCGTAAAATGCAGCTGAGTGAACTTGCAGAGAGGGTGGATGTATCGATTGTCAATCTCTCTAATTTAAAAACAGGCAAGGTAAGAGCCGTACGTTTTTCTACATTAAATGCCATTTGTAAAGCTTTGGGCTGCCAGCCAGGAGACATATTGGAATATGTAGAGGAAGAAGATGACATCTAGAAGCAAAGCAGAAAGGATTTTTTGAATGACGGCTTTTAGTTTTTTAATTCTGGCTATCATAGCAGAGGTTTTTGCCAGTTCCATGCTCAAACGTACTGAGGGCTTCACACGAATAGGACCATCAATCGGCGTAGTAGTAGGCTATGGAGCGGCGTTTTATTGTTTAGCCTTAACATTAAAAGTGATTCCTATTGGCACAGCCTATGCAATTTGGGCAGGTTTAGGGACAGCGTTAACTGCTATTGTGGGGGTTGTCCTTTATAAGGAACGATTTAATCGCAAGAAGATATTAGGGATTCTATGCATTATCTTGGGTGTCGTGGTACTCAATCTTGCTGGTGGTCATTAGGAGGCTGAACAGGATGAAAGGCTATTTATTTTTAACACTATCGATTATAAGCGAGGTCTTTGCAACAACCATGTTGAAGTTCTCAGACGGCTTTACTGTCCTCGTTCCATCCTTGGCGGTAGCAATTGGCTATGGTATTTCGTTTTATAGCCTATCCCTCTGCTTAAAAACCATGCCATTAAGCTTGGCCTACGCTATCTGGTCAGGTGTCGGCACAGCCTTAACCGTTCTGGTAGGCATTGTCATTTGGCACGATATTTTTACTGTTTATTCTGCGATCGGTATTGCCCTCATTATTGGAGGCGTTATATTGTTGAATCAGGGGGATAAAGGTGAAGAAGTGGTGGATAGGATAGGCGGATAGAAATGCGAAAGTAGCGGATAGCGGGTCTAAATTGATGCATAGGATTAGGAAATCGACGGATAGCAGGCCAAAACCTGGGCTTGATTCAGCGCAAAACAATAGAATGGAGAGAATTTGATGATAAAAGCTCTAATTTTTGATTTTGACGGTACTATCATTGATACGGAAACAGCATGGTATAACGTTTTTAAGGATGCCTATGCACAATATGGTATTGAATTATCGTTAGCAACCTATGCTAAGTGCCTTGGGACCAATCTTCTAACTTTTAATCCCTATACATATCTTGTTACACATCATCACATACAACTGGATGTGGAGGCTTTTCAAACATCTATTCAGCACCGCCATGCACAATGGATGGAAACGGAAACGCTAAGACCTGGTATTTTAACATTGCTACAGCAGGCAAAGGGAGCGGGTTTGAAGATTGGACTTGCTAGTAGCTCCAGTCGTCAGTGGATTGATTTGTATGTGGATCGGCTGGGTATCCGACAATACTTTGATTGCTTCTGTAGTGCTGACACGGTGACAAATGTTAAGCCTGATCCAGAGCTTTACTTGCAGGCGCTTGAACAATTAGGAGTAGAGGCTGATGAGGCCGTGGCAATTGAGGATTCACCGAATGGCGCACAAGCCGCTGTAGCAGCGGGGCTTTATACAGTGGTCATTCCGAACGAGATTACCAAGCAATTACCATTCAATACAAAACACCATACCGTAACTGCATTAGAACAATATACAATACATGATCTCCTCGCATGTTTTGCAACGTAAACTTTTGCAAAAACCTCCCCCTCATTGGTGGAGGTTTTTTTAGTTTCTTTAGGAAGAAGTCGCCATATTTTTTGTCGCAACATATGATAACGAGAGGGCAACTTACACGGATCAAATCGCATAGTCAAACTAAGAGAGGGGGCTACGAATTGAATAGTGATAAGAAAAGAAATCACTTTTTATGTGAAGCTTTAAGTGATTTAAAGGATCTTCAGGATATTATGATGAATTTTCATTCTAAATATTTTGGTCAGCTACTTATTAAAATTGTCGGGAGTGATACGATTCCATTTTTTTTAATTACACATAGTGGTGCTCATTTAAGCTTATTGGATACAGTGAAACAATTTGAGACAGAGTTTTTCCGTATTGAGGCTGTTGATAGAGAGCGTTGCCGTGGCACAGTATCATTGTTGCGTGCTTTTGATTATGAAGGAAACGATACAAATTCGATTGCAGATGTGGTGAGGTTAGAAAAAACAAGTACAAAGAAATCTATTGAACTCAGTGGTATATCGGCCATTCAGCTCTTAAAGCCAGATATGTTGAAGGGGAAATTTATCATAGAGCCGAAATGGTAGTGCCATATTAAACTACTAAAGCTAGAGCATCTGTCTATATGCAAGGGATACAAAGTGAATGTAATAGAGAGAGAATCTAATGAAAGGAAGTTTAGCTATGACGATTATTGGTATGCTGCATCATCGACTTGATCCAACAACAGTGCTCAAGTCCTATGCCTTTGCAGCAGTTGCGAAAGTTGAAGGCGCAACATTTTTCTATTTCACACCTAAAAGTGTGGATTTTGCCAAACGTTCTATTCGAGCAAAGGTCTATGAGAATGGACAATGGCAAGAAAAACAATGCCCTTTCCTGATGTTATCTATAATGCAGGAAGCCCTGAGAAATTATCTGTCTCCAAGGAGATTATTGACCGTTTAAAAGAGGAGATTCCATTTACAACCTATTCAATCGGGAACAAATGGAATGTGATGAAACGATTAAAGGAAGCGAAGGAATTTGAACAGTATTTGATTCCCTCTGAAATTGTAAAGGATGCCGATTTATTTCATAAGTTCGTTAATTATTATAAACGAGTTGTGTTTAAGCCAATTGATGGACGAAAAGGGAAGGGTATTTATTTTATAACGAAGGCGGGAGCCAAATATTTTGAGGTGCGAAAGGATAGCACCACGACAACCTATACAAAGCCACAATTGGATTCATTGATAAAGGAGCAACTTGCGTCTGGCACCTTTATTATGCAGCCGTATATTCAATCTGTTACAAAATCTGGTCAGGTCTATGATTTCCGCCTGCATGTTCAAAAAAATGGAGAAGGTAAATGGGTAGTGACAACGGTGTACCCACGCATTGCACCGAATGGCTCCATCATACCGAATATTAATAATGGTGGTTATACCAATTATTTAGATCCTTTTTTGGAGCAGGAGTTTAAGGATGAGGCCTATAATATTCGGCGAATGCTTGAGCATTTTTCACTAGCGCTGGCCCATCATCTGGATGAAATTCAAATGGCGAAATTTGGGGAGGTTATTGATGAAATTGGCATTGATGTGGGCTTAGATCAACATCAAAAAATTTGGATGTATGAGGTCAATTGGCGACCAGGCTGTCCCCCTGCCTTTTACTTGGAATTAGATGTGGTCATCCATTCCATCCGTTATGCGATGTATCTTGCCAAAAATCAAAAACCTCTGAAAAAGAAAATTGTCCAACAAAAAAGTAAGCAGGTGGAGGCAAAGAAAACCCTGCCTATTATTGCGATTACAGGAAGTGCAGGGAAAACCACAACAAAGGCATTTGTTGGTTCCATCTTATCGAAAAAATGGAATGTATTTGAATCAAAGGATTATTGGAATACGACAGAGCATACGAAAAAGCATAAGGAAGAAATCAATGATTCACATCAGGCCGTTGTATTAGAGTATGGTATGGCTTACCCGGGCATTATTACCAATCACTGTAGCATCATCCAGCCGAATATTAGTATTGTAACGAATATAGGCTTAGCCCATGTTGGGAACTTTGATGGAGATGTAAGGGGTGTTGCCAAGGCAAAATCGGAATTGATTCATGGCATGGACCAACAGGGCTTACTCATTGTCAATCAGGATGATGACAATTCAAGATACTTAGAGACACAACAATTTAAAGGAAAAATCATCACGGTGGGCATTAAAAAAGAAGCGGATTACCGTGCATATGATTTGCAATATAAAGATGTCGGCATGTCCTTTAAAATGAAGCTGCATGGGCAAGAAATAGAATTATATATTCCTATTTTAGGAGAACATCATGTATACAATGCATTGAATGCAGTGGCAGTGGCTGATCTTTTAGGATTTAGTCCACTTGATATTCAGGCTGGACTCAACTTCAAAAAACCACCAAGACGCTTAACGATTTATAATTGCCGTGATGATATAACGGTTATTGATGATACGGTACACTCTCATCCGCAGGGGGTTCGTGCTGCGCTCGATGTACTGACGAATATCGCGACAAATCGAAAAGTAGCCATTATTGGGCAAATGCGAGAACTTGGTGTCTTGAGGGAAGAGGAGTATCGTAAGGTTGGGGAATACGTATATGACATAGGCATCGATGAATTTATTACCTATGGCTTTAGGACAGATGAAATGAGTAATGCTGCCATCGCGAAGGGTATGGACCCATCCAGAGTACATCATTTTATTAATAAAGATCAATTGCATGTCCTCCTTGAAAAGCTCGTTAAGCCTCATGATACCATTCTTGTAAAGGGTGCAAGTAAAACCAATATGTTCGAAACCGTGAAATTTTTAGATCAAACGTTTAAAGAAGAATAATGGATTACGACTTATGAAATTAAAAAAGCCCGAGTAACTGTCCACTGGCAAGCGGCAATTATTCGGGATATTTTTTTCAAACTCTCAAAATGAATTTTATTTCCTTCGCTGCATTGATTGCGTGATTTCTTGCTTCCTTCAAGGTTGCTCCCTCTGCAATGACATAGGCATAACGGTGACCCATTGATAAAGGTGGGGTGAGGAGAGTGCCTCTTCTCGGTTTGACATATACTTCAACGACGCCAGTTGATCTTGTCGCTCTTGCCTTGCCAATAACCTTTTCTAATATTCCTCTACTTTCCACAATGACATATTTTGTATAAACAAATTTTTTGTGTCTTGGTTGCAGATTAGGCTGTTCTCCTAGCAATATCTTCAATGTCTCTTCTACTAAACTAAAACCTAGAGCTGCTTGTAGCATATTATTCATAGCGCCACCTGAAATTCGAGGATTGATCTCGATAAGCTTCCAACCATTTTGGGTTAATCGAAGTTCTAAATGAAGCGCTCCATTCTCAATATCAAAGGCTTTCACGATGGAATGGAGTACCTCCTCGATGCCTGATTGGATGTCTTTAGGGGCTTTCACTAGAACACCATAACCCGTAATAATAAATCGTTTTCCTTGCGTAATTTCTTGCTCAATTATACCAATGACATGTGGTTGACGTTGATAAACAACCGCCTCTACTAAATATTGAGGGCCATCTAGATATTCTTCAATCATGATGGTTTCATAGGGATTTTTACTGCGTAGTGCTTTGAGGTGGTTATTGAGCTGATCGGCATCCGTTGCTAGTAAGACATCTTTTGAGCCTGTTGATTTAGGAGATTTTACGATTAATGGAAAGGTCAAATTTTTAGCTATGGGTTCGTTCGGTTTCATGAGCAAAAATTTTGGCGAGTATGGTTGATCTTGTAAAAAATTTCTTGTTTTTTCTTTATCCTCCATAGTTTCAATCGCACTGGAGGATGTATAGTTCTGACAAAATTCATCACACAGTGTTGAAGCAATATGGACAAATGGATCAACAAAACTAACGATACTTTTAATATTTAATCCAGTTTTTCCTAGTTTCTCAATTTCATCTTTCATGCTCTCGATATCAAAAGTATCAATGAGTATCATTTTATGGATGTCGGGGTAGGCTCTGCGCTGTTCAAGTTGTTTTTCATTATTTGTGAAAAGTACTGTGAAGTAGCCTAATTTTTCTGCTGCCCTTGTTGCTTCACGACTAGACCCAGATTTGTTTGTACCGATAAATACAATGGCTTTCAGGTATATCACTCCTTCTATTGGTACTTAGATACTTAATCACCTTTATATATATGCAATGAAATAGATTTCCTCTAGTTATGTATCTTGTCTACATCCAAGCAACTTTTAAAAGGTTACATATACTAGAAAAGAAAGGAGGGAGAAAAGATATGAAGCCTCTTTCGGTGAAAAATTTAGCAATGATTACGGCAGGCTATCTAGTGCACGGGTCAGAGGATACACTGATTCAGCATGGGGCTTATCGATTAAAGCAAGTGAAAAAATCCAATACGGCCCTTTTTACAAGTAAACGTATTGTTAATTGGAAAAGTCTTGAGCCACTTTCTCCTCTAGTGCTAGTGACCGATAGAGTTTATCGGCCTTCTGACATTCCCGATCATGTCATGCTGATACAGGTAGCGAATGCAGAAGAGGCCTATTGGAAATTTGTTCATTTTTATCGCAGCCAGTTTCATATTCCGATTGTCGCGATTACAGGTACATCAGGTAAAACAACGACAAAAGAGATGATTAAACATATTCTTTCGGCTGATCGGAAAGTGACTGCGACGACATTGAGCAGCAATTCTAGAACGGCTTCTTTGCAATATTTACTGGGCATTGAGGATGATACCGAGGCTGCCGTTTTTGAAACAGCAGTAGGCTCACCTGGAGACGTTATGAATGCAGGGAGATATTTCAAACCGACAATCGGTATTATTACGAATATCGGAGCCCATCATTTAAATTATTGCAAAACATTAGAAGGCTATATTCAAGCAAAGGGAGAAATGGTAGATATCATTCATCCAAAAGGTACATTAATTATCAATGCTGAAGATATGAATACGAAAAAAATAGATGTTTCGAGATTTCGTGGGCGTTTGATTAAGGTAGGAAAGCATGACTCCTGTGATTTTCGAGCAAGCCATATCCACTACTATCAAAAAGGGATGAAATTTATCCTGCATCATGATAGAAAAAGCTATGACATTCTTGTACCAGGGTTTGGCGAGCATCAGGTTTATAATGCTCTTGCTGCTATTGCCGCGGTCCATGATATGGGGATGCCTATTCCAGTCGCAGCAAAACAGCTTCAATCATTCCGTCAATTGAAAAAACAGCTGCAACTCTTTGAGGGCATTAATCATTCCATGTTATTGGATGATACATGGAGTATTACAACCACTTCCTTAGAGGCTGCCTTAAAGGTGTTGAATGAGTTAGGTGACGGCAAGAAAAAGATTGCGGTTATTGGTACGATTACCGATTTAGGTTCTTGGGGCTACATTATTCACGAACAAGCGGGTGAATTAATTCAACGTATTGGCGTGGATGTCCTGATTACCATTGGAGAACACGCAAGGATTATGGCTGATCACGCAGTAAAGCTAGGATTTAGCGCGCCTGTTTACACATTTAAAAATAGTACGCTAGTCTATCCGTTATTGCAGAAGATTGTGGATGAAAATACCATCATTCTCATAAAGGGAGATATGTATAGCAAACAGGTCTCTAAACTAGCAACGGAGCTAAAGCTAAAGCCTCCACCACCTGCTGATTAGCTTCTTTCCATATAGGATATTGACTGTGCCACATAGAGGAGCTTTCTAATAAGGTATAGTAATTGATCAAAAAGCAGCACGCTAGATCAAGAGAAGAAATAAGTCATCTACAAGATCGATAAAGAGAGGAGGCGTAGTACACTTGCAATCCATTAGTGTGCAGAAACTTAGGAATGTCCTACAGGGAAAGCTCATTCACGGATCAGAACAATGGTCTGTTAAGCAGGCGATCTATTATAATCGGCATGATTTAACAAAGAGCCATTCGCTCCTGTTTGTTAGTCGAAACGATCACATCAACTGGCAAGAGATTGATCGGAAAGGTCCGTCTCTTATCATATCCGATAAACCGTCTACAGAGTTAAAAAATGCACTGGAGAATACAACCGTTTTACAAGTGAAAAGTGTTGCACAGGCATACTGGACATTTATCGAGTATTATCGTGGGCTCTTTGAAATTCCCGTTGTGGCTTTAACAGGAACTTGTGGGAAAACAACAACAAAAGAGATGTTAAAACATATTGCTAGTAAGCATTGGCAAGTGCAAGCATCCGTCAGCAGTAAAAACGAGCCAAGGCAATCATTACCTTATTTAACGGGCATTGACGATAAAACACAAGCCGCTATCTTTGAACTAGGCTTAGGGAATACGGGGAATATTAAACATCAATGTATGATCTATCAACCAACTATTGGCATCATTACAAACATTGGTGTGCATCATCTAGATGGCTGTCTCAATTTGGAGGGCTATATTAAGGCCAAGGCAGAAATTGTGGAAGGCATTAAAGAGGATGGCACGTTAATCATCAATGCTGATGATGCCAATACTAAAAAAATCTCATTGAAAAGATTTAAAGGGAAGATTATCAAGTTTGGCTTACAGGATACGGCAGATTACAAGGCTTCGAAAGTGGAGTTTGCCAATACAGGCATGAAGTTTGTTTTAGAGGTAGCGGATGAAACATACAATGTGTTTGTCCCAGGCTATGGTGAGCATCAGGTCTATAATGCCTTAGCCGCGATTGCAGCTAGCCATGAAATGGGGCTGACCATTCGTCAGGCAATCGCAGGACTCAGAACATTTAAACAGATGGCAAGACATTTAGAATTTACGACAGGACTTGGTGACAGTACGATTATTGATGATACATGGACAAATAACCCAACATCTGTAGAGGCCGCCTTAAAAGTGCTAGATACGGTAGGAAAAGACAAAAAGGTCATTCTAGTTTTAGGGGATATAAAGCGATTAGGCAATTTTGAAGAAAAATATCATCGCGAAATCGGCTCCATGGTAGCACTAAGAAAGATCGATACATTGATTACCATCGGCAAAAGGGCAGAGAAGATTGCCGATCAAGCGCAAAAGGATGGAACCAGTGCAGAGGTTCATACGTTTAAAGAGGTAGCAGGCGTTTTAGAATTATTGAAGCCAAAGCTTGATGCAGACACGATAGTTTTAATTAAGGGACCGATGTCTAGTAGATCCATGATTGAATTTGCCAATAAACTGAAAAACGCATAGAAAAAGGGTGTCTCAACATGATTGAGACACCCCTATCCTCATTTATTTTAAGACGCGTCGAGCGGTTACAAAATTCTTTTGTGCCCACGTTGAAGACATGTTTTGTTTTACAATATTATTCGTTGTCATACTAATATATTGATTATTGCCTATATAGATACCCGTTTGTGTGATTTCTTGTCCACCATTATTCGTAGAGAAGAACAGTAGATCCCCTTTTTGTAGTTGTGATTTTTGAATACGTGTCCCTACTAAAGCCTGTTTACTTGCTAGTTTATCTTTTAAATCAATACCATGCTTTTTAAAGACATAATAAGTAAAACCCGCACTTGTAAAAGTCAGTGCACTCTCATTGTACGTATAGCCGAATTTTGCTTTGCTTGTTAAACCAGTAGCAGTGGCAATAATTTTATCGGCAGATGTACTTGCTGAAGGTGCACTTACGCTGGGCGTAGAGGTGCTATCAGAGAAAACGCGCTTCGCTGTAATATAATGTTCAGTATAGTAATCTACAAATAATACTCTTGTCATTACACCATCTGAATTAGGAATGATGATACGGTGATCTCCTGCGTAAATCCCAACAAGTGAAGGTGTTTTAGAGCCTTTGACACTATTAAAGAAAACTAGATCACCTTTCTTCAAGTTAGCACGTGCCACAGTGGATCCTTGGTTCATTAATTGATTTAATGACGTTGCGCCTAGTGTCACTCCACTTTTACGATAGATAAAATCAACGAAAGTTGGAGCTGTAAAGCGTAAGCTAGCCTCATTTGTTGTTGAACTAATCGTTACTTTGTTTTTATAGGATAGAGCATTCTCTACAATTTTATCGCCTTTTGTAGCAGGGTTGGCAGATAGCAGAGTAGGTAATACTCTACGTGCAGATACATAGTTTTCCGTATAATATGGCTTACTATTTAAATCAGAGATAACTATATTTTGTTTGCTATCAGCCATATGGATGATTTTATTGTCGCCAATATACATACCGACATGATCGGGGTCAGTTCCTGTTTTTTTACTTTTAAAGAACACTAAATCGCCTTTTTGTAATTGGTTTCTTGCTACATAAGTCCCTTGCTGAATCATATAATTTTCATTATACGTACCAAGGTCTACCCCGTTTTTCTCGAAGATGTACATTAAAAATGAAGCACAAGAAAATTTGTATGGGTATGTAGGCTTGTAAACCGAATTGCTGTATGTTGCTTGCCCCATTAAGCTTTTACCAGTCTGAATTAATTGGTCTGCTTTTGCAGCTACCGCCTGTGCGTTGTTCTGAGCATTTGTTGTTGCAGCCTCTACTTGTATCGGCTGGATCGCTGTTTGCACCATTCCAAATGAACTAAATCCAATTGTTAATGCAAGTGTTGTAGATAAAAATCGTTTATTCATGTTGTGTAACCTCCTAAAGCATCTAGTAGGATTTCTCCTGTATACCTTTGCCATGGAAATAATCGTAGCATGAAAAAGTAGGGCTTCTGGGCGGTAAATGTTACCAGGGTGACTGAAGGGAGGGCTTCAACACTTGCTATAAAAGGCTTTATCAAAGGAATTTACAGTTTTATTACAAATGTTTCAGTAAGATGTAATATGGAACAATTCCATGAAAAAAGCTGCCCCAAAACGAGGCAGCCTACACGATTTTCTGTATCATTTCTACACGATTACCAAAGGGATCACGGAATTCAAAACGCTCGTAATGAGGAATAGGCACAGAATCGAGTATCTTGATTTGATGTGCTGTGAGCTTCTTCCTCCAATACTGAATATCCGCTACTTGATACGCAATATGCGCCTTTGTGGTCAAACGATCGAAGCCATCCTCTGTCCCTACATGGACTTCCTGTTGACCAAGCTGTAACCAAAATCCCCCGCGTCCTTTAAGAGAGTCAGGCTTCTCTAATTCTGGAAGTCCTAAAACATGACAATAAAAATCCTTCCCTTGCTCCTCACAGCCTTTCGGAATTGTAATTTGCACATGATGTAAACCCATAATCATCCCAAACCGCCCCCTTTTTCCTTAATTATAGAGTAATTCCTAGATATTTGAAATGGAGGAGAGGATAGATTTGTAAAAGATCATATTGAAGGATAGAGTTTAAACTAGCGGATAGAACTTCAAAAGTGGAGGATAGGATTCTAAAACTGGTGGATAGAATCATCAAATTGCAGGATAGAATTTAAACGGGTGGATAGAACTTCAAAACTAGAGGATAGCGCTTCAAATTAAGTGGATAAAACCTCAAAAGAGAGGGATAGAGCTCCAAATTTAGTCTTTGGAACTTAAAAGCACAACATTTCTATTCTGTTAAGATTTAATACTATGGTATAATAATAAAAACGGAATAATAGGATAGAGGTACAAATTAGATTTTTTAATTTGTTTAAAAGGGAAGATCGGTGTGAAGCCGACGCTGTCCCGCAACTGTAAATGGGAGCACATTTCAAAAGGCCACTGTTACGAGTCGTAATGGGAAGGTGAAATGTGTGATGAACATAAGCCAGGAGACCTGCCTTTATCTAGTACAGCCAAAAAACCTACGCGGATAGGGGGTGTTGAGTGTGACTAGAGAATTTCTCCTGCATGCTCATAGTACGATGATTGCTAAAAAGGGTGCTTCGTTTAGGATTGTGTGCAAATAGTGACCACTTTGCTTAGATTATTAAATCTATTGTAAGGTGGTTTTTTTATGTTAATCAAATTTGCAATTCAAGATTTCATTGATGAAAGAGAAATGATGAATCTAAGTGATGAAACTTTAAAAGGTTATAGAATATTTTTTAAAGAGTTTCAGACGTGGTTAAGGGAAAATGACATACTAGATGCTTCTGACGTTACAGCAAGTACGATAAAGGGTTATCTAGTGTATTGTAAAAGAGAAAAAGGAAATGCACCTTCAACAATTAATAACAAATTAAAAAATCTTAAAGCATTCTTTAATCACTTAGTTGAAAATGAAAATATTACTAAGAATCCTTGTTCTAAAATAACTAAACAGAAAACAGAAGAAAGAATTGAAGTATTTACAGATGTTCATATTCGCCAAATGTTAAGGTATTACAGAAGGCTAAAACGTAAAGACCATGAATACACAGCATACCGAAATACAGCGATTATCATTACTTTACTTGGAACTGGAATTAGAATCGGTGAACTACGTAATTTAAAATGGTCAGATGTAATAGAAAATCAATTAGTTGTTTTTGGTAAGAATCGTAAACAAGAAACTGTTCCATTGACTAAAAGGGTATTAAATGAACTAGAAGAATTAAAATTGTATTGTACCCGATACTTTATCGACTTACCAGATTATATATTTGCTAATAGAAATGGTACTCAGATGTCGTATGAAGCAACTAAAAGTGTATTTAAACGACTACAAGAAGTAATGAATTTCAAAGATGTACGACTTTCTGCTCATACTTTTAGACATACTTTTGCACACCGTTGTATAGTTAATGGAATGGATGTATTTACACTACAGAAGATTCTTAGACATTCTTCTCTTTCTATGACAGAAAAGTATCTAGCATTATGGGGAACTGCATTACACGAACAAAATGAGAAGTATAATCCTTTGAATAATTTCGATATATAGAATCTTACTTTTGGAATTAATGTCCGATATAAGGACACTTTTTCCGTTACCTTTAGGAATTTTTGGGTCAAAACAGGACACTTTTTCCAAAGGTTTTCGGAATTAATGTCCGAAAAAAAGACACAAGTTACCGAGTATAGAAGAATAAAAGTGAAACGAATAAAATAGATAAAATAAGTCGCTTCGCTCCATCTATTTTTCTTTTCGCTAACGCTCACTACCTCACTACGTTCGGTTGGGCTTCGCCCGTCTTTTACAAGTAATTGTATAAAAATAACAATAAAAATAAAGTATTCCTAATAAAAGAGAATAATGGTACTTTAATAATAGGTAAACAATATAAAACCTCTAAAGAAATGGAGAAGAATAACTAATGTATAAAGTTAAAAAGATATTAAGTGTTTTGACGTTTGTCTTTTTGTTAACTGTAACAGTGAGTATTTTAGAAGGTTGTAGTGACTCTAATAATAAAAAGGATTCTAAAAGTGTAGATGATAAAGAAACTGAAAGTATTGAGGTATCAAATAACAGTAATACGGACGATATAGAAGTTGAAACATCAAGCAATAATTTTAATGTCGATGTAAATAGTGAAGATTATATAAATAAATATGCTAAGTATATGTCGGAGGTTTCAGATAATATTTCTTTAGGTACTGAAATAATTGGAAGATTAAGTACAAGCGCAAATTCTGACCCTAGTAGTGTTAAGGATGGAGAATTTTTATCTACAATGAAAGAATTAGTAGTAGCAATGGAAACGAATTTTAATAATTTACAATCTTTAACGCCTCCAGATATTTTTAAGGATTACCATGCTGTAATGTTGGGTTCTATAGAAGAATATAGAAATGGTTCTAAATTGTTTGAACAAGGTATCATAGAAGGTAAAACTGAGTTGATTGATGAATCTTTAGCACATCTAGAAGTTGCAGTAGAACTATATAAACAAGCCAATGTAGAATTGACTAAAATTAAGCAGTAGAGTTAATAAAAAAAGCAGTTCAAATAACTGGTTGTCTAAGTATGTAGGACTAAAGAACGATTTTTTACTTTTCGGCTCAAAAAGTGACACAAAAACCCTTCAAAAGCCACTAATAGATAGAGGGTATTTTTTTTAGAGCGACATAATATAATGACAAAGGAAATTGTAGGACTAAAGAATGATTTTTCGTTTTATACATTAAAAAGCGGTACAAAATCGTCTAGTTAAGCACTAATATATGAGGGGTATTATTTACTTTAATATTGTACTCAAATAATTAAATATATTTTTATTTCTAAAAGAGTGTTTAACCAACACTCTTTTTCTTTTGAAATTTTTAGCGAAAGGTGATTGTAAATGAAAGACATGGCACTCGATAACACCTTTACAGTTGAAGGTATGGGCAGTGTAAAAGAAGACGGATTTGAATTAGTTTTAGCAGAGAATAAACGAATTTTAAATCGAGTAAATGAACGATTAGAGCGTATAGACCTTAGACAAGAAAAAATTGAAGTTTTATATAAAGAACTTGAGGGTCTGCTTATATTTTCGGAATGGAAAGAGAAAGGAATGAAGTGAGATGGCGGAATTTAGTAATGCAGGGTATCACAAAATTAGAGATTATATTAAAGCAACTTGGAACTACATTGAATTACAAGATGAAACAGGTACTGCAATCATACGTTTAGGTATTGATGATAGTAGAGTTACTTGGATACATACAGAAAACACAAATCCATTAAAAATACAAATTAAAATTAAAGGTTCAGAAATTTCCTTACCTAAAAGATTTGCAAAATCAGCAATCTTTGATGTTGCAAGTGGAGGTACGGCATTAGCAGTATCGGATTTCGAAACCACAACATTAACACAAGAAATAGATGAATTAACAGTTGAACATTCATTAGAAGTACCGAATGTACAGTAGGTGATTGTAAATGGCACTTATTGGAGCAGGTACAGAAACAAATCCATATGAAATCCATAATGTTAATGACATTGTAGAAATCTACTCATATAAAGGTGAAGGCGTCTATTTTAAGTTAATGAATGATATTTCATTACCCTTTAATGATTCAAGATTCCCCATTGCATCATTTACTGGCGTGTTAGATGGAAATGGTAAAAGAATTTCTGGTCTATATGTAAATAAGTCAACAACAATAGGTGTTGGCTTATTTGGTCATATCTCGAATGCAACAATTAAAAACATCGAAATCAGTAATTTCAATGTTATGGGTGAAGCGAAGGTTGGTGCATTGGCAGGTGAATCATTCACAAACTGTTTGATTGAAAATGTTTTTACATCTGGAACAATATCTTCACAAACATATGCGCCAACTGGAACATCTTCAAAATGGTCATATGCAGGTGGATTAATTGGCTTCGCAAATAATCCTGTAACTTATAGAAATGTAGGCATAAGAAGAGTTGTTGTTAAAGCGTATAGTTATGTTGGCGTATACCAAGGTTATGGTAACAATTCGATATTTGAACAATGTTATTCCTATCCATTAGCAGGAAATATGTACGCTAAAACAGGTGGTTATGGCGCATTTACAGCAAGGCAAAATACAGCAGACGTAAGAAAAAGTTATTATTTAGATTCTGTTGCTTCTAGTCAAGGTGGCATTCTAATCACAGATACTCAGATAAAAGACCAATCTCAATTGTTATTGTTTGATTTTAACAAGAATTGGGTTATTGATTCCTCTATGAATGATGGTTATCCAATACCAAAATCATTTATAGCAAATGCCATAAAACACACTGTTAAGGTCAATTCATATACAAGTAGGATGAATAATTCAGCGTGGGTCAATTTGATTCATCCAATTGAAAAAGCGATACAAGTTGGCTCACATGCAACCCCATGTGGGTCTATTGCTTTTGCAGAATTTATAAGTGGAGTAAGAGCAGAAATTAATACTACTTCGAGTATGAAAAATCTAGATTCATATTCATACAGAATGCAAATTATCAAATCAATTGATAGTGTCGTTTCTTATATGAATAAACTTACAGGACAAGCAATTGTCTACACAAATATTAAACCAACTGAATTAGATACTCTAACGCAACTATTTGAAAATGCTAACGATGTTGATTTTATTCCTTATTTTACCAATGATTTAAATATGAAAGAAAATAGCAATGCCGTTTCAACATTTAAAGGTGAAATTTCTTCTCATCAATTAAACACAAAAACGGAGGTGAATATTGTGGCTTACATAGGTGACACAGTTAGATTAAAAGTTAATTTCAAAACTTTTGATGGAACAACAATTGAACCAGAAGATGTTAAATTAAAAATTTATAAACCTACTTTCCAAAATTCATATGAGTTGATTTCAACTATTTCATTATCTTCTAATAATAAGACAGAAAATGAGGGTGAGTATTTGTACGATTACACAATTCCACAAAATCTAATTAATTTTGAAACTAATTTCTTAATTTATGAATTTAGTGGAATGTATAACAACAATTCCACTCTTGCGAGAAGTAAAATCGATATCCGTTTTGTTTAAGGTGGTGAGTTAAAATGTTAGATATTTTATTGATGACAGTTAGCAATATAGATTTTAATTCTATTGGTGAAATGCTAATTAACAACGGTGTCTTTGCTCTTCTTTTTGGATGGCTATTTTATGACACACGAAGCGAAGCGAAAAAACGTGAAGATAGATTGCTTAACCATATTGAAAGACAAGGTGAGGCGTTAGATAAAATCACAGACACTATGGAAAAGATGGATATTCGACTAACTCATATCGAAACCAAGGTAAATAACAAAAAATAAATGAGAGGAGTAAATCGAAATGGAAGAAATCGATGGACAAGAACAAGTAGAAGATGTTGTTAAAGATACTCAACAAACAGATGAGCAAGTTAAAGATGTACATACAGAAGATTCGGAAGACAAACAAGATGTTGTTGAAGAAAAAATTTATACACAAGTAGATATTGATGCACTTCAATCACAGATTGATGAGTTACTTCAATATAAACCAAAGGAACTAACAGAAAATGAAATTAATATTCAACAGAAGTTAGAAGCCATTTGGATAAGAGAGGTTAATCAAACTCTCAAAGAAGAAGGTTTAGAAATTTTTGCTGATTTTATTAAAGCAGAAGTGGATGATACTGATTCATTACATAAACAAATCACAAAATTAAAAGAAACTGTTGGTAAGTTGGAATTATCCAATTCATATCAACCTACCAATCATAAACCTATTGATGCTTATTCAATTGCAAAAAAGAATAAAGACGCAAAATCTATGATTGGTGCAAAATTAAGTTTTTAAAATATTAGGAGGAAGAAAAAATGTTAGATTCTACAAAATTAACAAATCAAGAAAATATTCATCTTACAGATGAAATCGCAGTTGTAAGTCCATTAGCGACTCCGCTAATGACATTACTAATGAGTAAAGGTCAATATGTTGACGGACAAGGTAAAATCCATACTTGGAGAGAAAAAACATTAGATTTCTCTGATGTTTCAGTTGCAGAAGGTAGCGAAGCAACAAACTTCGTAAATGGTATTCGTGCAGAATTACATAATGTTATGGAGATTTTCTTAAAATCAACTTCTGTATCTGGTACAGCACAAGCAACAGGTAAAGTTGGTGACTTATTTGCATCTGAAATCAATGACCGTTTAGCAGAAGTTAAAGTAGCGATTGAAAAACGCCTAATTAATGGTGTGAAAGATGATGGCTCAGTTTCGGGCGTCCGTAAAATGGATGGGCTATTAAAATTTGCTGATGCTTCAAATACTCTCACAGGTGCAACTGCAAATGTGGTTACAGAAGCGGAAGTAAAACAACTTGCTCGTAAGTTATGGGATGCAGGTAATGAAAATGCAGATATTTATGCATTGGTAAATGCTGATATTAAAGAGCAAATTGATGAACTTTATAAAGGGAATTATAACTACCAACACGTAACAAATGAGTTTGGAATTGTTGTATCAAGTATCGTTACAAATTATGGGAAAATTCAATTTGTAGTTGACCGTCATGCTCCTGCCGATAAGATTGTTGCGTTTGACCTTAATGCAGTAAAAGTTGCTTTCTTACGTAAACCAACTTTTGAACAACTTAGCAAAACAGGCGACAATATTAAAGGACAAGTAGTTGCAGAAGCAACACTTGAAGTAGCAAGTAAGAAATCGGTTGCTGTTTATGCTTTAAAAGCGTAACACTGAATAAAATTTGAAATAAGGTGAGAGGATATTCCTCTTACCTTATTTATTTTATTAGATATTTAAAAATTTAAGTGGGGTGTGGTTAATGGATATAAAAGATATGTACATACTACAAAGACGAAAAAAGAAAATAAGATTACGTCAAATAGCAGAGTTTATTGGTTGTAGTCAATCTTTGATTAGCCAATATGAGACAGGTAATTGTGATATGGATAAGGCAAAAGTCGAAAAATATAAAAGTTATATAGATTCTTATTAAAAATAAATGTAAATCAAAGGATGTGAAGATAGTGAAAGATGACTAATCTCTTGTGTTGGTACATAAACACAAGGATATACGAATATTAACATTATTTTTTTCAACACAATCTATAAATATTTTATTAGATGTGTCAGTTTCAAGAGCGAAGTAACACTTTCGCTTTATTATGTTAAAAGATTTTAAAGATAAATTCCCTTCATGGGTATTCGAAGATGGAGATTATACGGTTTGTCTATCGGATGATTTAGATAGTCTAGTTGGTGCGAGTATTCTAAAGCATGTTAAAGGATGGGAAATTAAGCATTTCTATGATTTTCATAATCTTTATTCAATGGATAATGATAATAGAAAAGCAGTAGGTGTAGATATTGCATTAGAGAACGGCATGACGTTCGATAATCACGTAACAAGATTATCAAAGAATGATAGAGTGAATACTTTGTCGGCAAATCCAAATGTAATTGAAAATATTAGCAGAGAAAATTACACAGAAAAATATGCTATGAGTACAACCTTATTAATGTGGTCATTATTTGACTTACCACTTCCTGAAACTGACGAAGGGAAACTATTATTACTAAGTATTGATTCTAGTTATTTAGGACATTATAACGAAAATTTCAAAAGCGTACAAAATGGATGGTTAGAAAAGTTAGGTTTTGAAGAATTGATTGATATTCAAAATACATATACCTTAAAAGATTTTGTGAAAGTAAAAAAGAAGTATAATTCATCATTAAAAATTGGTTTTGATAGAAATGGTGTTCTAATTCCTAAGAAAGATAGAGATGGGAACATAATGAATATAGAAGCAATATCAGAAATATTAAACCTGAAAATAGAACTACCTAAAAACGATAAAGTCCGTATAATTGTGTAAAAGTAAAAAGGCCATATAACAGTCCTTTTACGGTACAATGTTTTTAACGACAAAAACATACCCAGGAGGACTTTTACATGACCCAAGTACATTTTACACTGAAAAGCGAAGAGATTCAAAGCATTATTGAATATTCTGTAAAGGATGACGTTTCTAAAAATATTTTAACAACGGTATTTAATCAACTAATGGAAAATCAACGAACAGAATATATTCAAGCAAAAGAATATGAACGAACAGAAAACCGACAAAGTCAACGAAATGGCTATTATGAGCGCAGCTTTACGACACGTGTAGGCACGCTAGAATTAAAAGTACCCAGAACACGTGATGGCCATTTTTCACCCACAGTGTTTGAACGTTATCAACGAAACGAAAAAGCCCTCATGGCTTCAATGTTGGAAATGTATGTATCAGGCGTTTCAACTCGTAAAGTATCAAAAATTGTGGAAGAACTTTGTGGTAAATCCGTCTCTAAGTCCTTCGTTTCTAGCTTAACAGAACAGCTAGAACCTATGGTTAACGAGTGGCAGAATCGTTTATTATCAGAAAAAAATTATCCTTACTTAATGACCGATGTACTCTATATAAAAGTACGAGAAGAAAATCGAGTACTCTCAAAAAGCTGTCATATAGCGATTGGAATAACCAAAGATGGCGACCGTGAAATTATCGGCTTCATGATTCAAAGTGGCGAAAGCGAAGAGACCTGGACAACATTTTTTGAATACCTAAAAGAACGCGGTTTACAAGGTACGGAACTCGTTATTTCTGATGCGCACAAAGGATTAGTCTCTGCCATTAGAAAATCCTTCACCAACGTAAGTTGGCAAAGATGCCAAGTTCACTTCCTAAGAAATATCTTTACCACCATTCCTAAAAAAATTCAAAATCTTTCAGAGAAGCTGTTAAAGGAATTTTTAAGTTCACAGATATTAACTTAGCGCGTGAGGCTAAAAATCGATTGATTCATGATTATATCGATCAACCAAAATATTCAAAAGCTTGCGCATCATTGGATGATGGATTCGAAGACGCCTTTCAATATACCGTACAAGGAAATTCCCACAATCGACTAAAGAGTACCAATCTAATTGAACGACTGAATCAAGAAGTACGCAGAAGAGAAAAGATTATTCGCATCTTCCCCAATCAAACATCAGCCAATCGCTTAATTGGAGCCGTTCTTATGGACCTACATGATGAATGGATTTATTCTTCAAGAAAATACATCAATTTTGATAAGTAGAAATGGTAAAAACATTGTATAGCATTTTACACAGGAGTCTGGACTTGACTCTAAAAACACTTTTTATTTAAGAAAGTGTTTTTTTAGTACAGAAATAAATCTTTATAAGAATAAATATTTTTCAAAAGAAGAGATTGAAGAGAAGAATGACAATGAGATATTTTCATTAGCATTAACGAATAAACGAAAGATAAGTTTGACTTATAAATTTACCCCGTTAGGAGAAACAAATGATTAAAGAAGAATATTATTTCTGCTACTCAACTAATCTAAGTGAGTATCTAAGAGAAGAAAAAGGAATCGAAGCAATTTGTAACGCATTCCATCACAAGACAAAAAAACGTTTCTGGTTATTTGAGAAAACAGATGAATTAAAAATAGCGTTAGCAGAGTACACAAAAAACAGCAATAACTAGGTCTTAGATAATTTATAAATAGTAATTTAAGCACAAATAGTGCAATTGTAAATGAAAGAAGGAAAATACATATGTTAAAAATGGCTAAAAAAACAAAGGCAAAACTTCCAAACGTGGCGTTTGGTTTCGGTACAAAATTTCATCTTACAGCAGATGAGATAATGGTTTACATTCATATTCAGTTTGCAAAGCAAGTTGGTTTAATAGATTCAGAGGTTACGAGAACAACAGTTGATATGTTGATTGATGATTTAGGTTGGTGGACTTCAAAAGAATCAAGAGATAGAAGTAAAATGGTTAAAATCCTTGAATCTCTTGAAGCAAAAGGTTATATCACCATTGAAAGTACAAGTGAAAAAATGTCAAAAGGTATTCTAACAATCACAATTGTTGCAGAGATGAGAGAAACGAAAGCAGAAGCATCTGTAAAATGGAAAGTTAACTCTTTCAAATTCTTTGGTTACACAGAAATTTATGGAGATGACTATAACCTAGCAGAGAAGGATGGCCAAAAACTAATTGTTGTGGCTTATGTTTTATGGAGAAGCGGAGTAGAAGGTTACAAGATTGCAAACAAAGAATGGGAATTAGTATTAGACGTTACTGACAAAACAGCAAGAGAAATCGTTAACAATACAGCAGTTGTGAAGATTTCTGGTGTGAAGTACAAAGATGAAAATGGTCAAGTTAAGCAAGAGCCGAATACATATATTCCAGAGAAAAAAGTGTCTGTAAAAAGTAAAATGGAACGTACTGACCAGAGGGCAACCAATATGACATATCTTGAAAAGTTTCGTGAAAAGGTGACCGACATTAAATATATGCATGATGATGAAGTGTTAATGGAGTTAAATGATAGCAAGACAAAGTTAACGTGGAAGGGTTACGAAGCGTGGAAAGAAACCGATTGCCCTATCTTGAAAGAAGCAGGTAATAGGAAGTTTGAAATCCTTGAAAAAGCAGGGCAAACGTGGTTAAAGAAAAACCTTGAAAAAGATTATTTAAAAAGAAAACAAAATCATGAACAACAAAAGATGTTGATGGATAAACATCTGGAGTCATTGATGGAATCAATGGATGAGAGTGATTTTACATCATCATATAAGCCAAAAATTAATAATGTAGATAGTCATATCTTCTTTGATTAAGATATGTACTTTATTGGAGGTTAAAAAATGACATTAAAAGAAGCATTAAAGAAAGTTACTAAAGAGAATCGTGCGTACTTTCACTATAAATTTCCAGATACACGATTTGATAAGACCATTGAGCAAAAAACAGAAAAAGAATTTCTAATATCTGTTAATCGAAAAACAATGAATGGATTTTTAGAATGGGAAAAGTCACCAGAATATGCTAATCTGGTGGCTATTTATTTGCAATCAAAAATGATTGATGACATTTATAAAATGTATTCATCTGTTAGAGAGAAAGCCATTACAGGTGATGATAAAGCAATCACAACTTTTTTAAAATTGAATAAAGAAATTAATAATATGGTGAAGGCATCTTCTTCAGTTGCAAATGTAGCAGAAGAAGATGATGGATTGGAGTTGTAATAGATGGTAAAGCAAAAACTTACTACAGCACAGAAGTTAGAGAAGATTCAACAAAATCCTTTTCTTTGGTTGAAAAACTTCGTCAAAATTACAACTAATACAGGTGATTATGTACCATTTACGTTAAACGAACAACAGGAATATTTTATTGATGAAATGATTCGTTTTAACATTATTTCTAAAGCAAGACAAATTGGATTTTCAACCTTATCTTTAGGGTTATGTTTATATTATGCATGTACAAGAGAAAGAACAAACTACATGATTGTATCTTATAAGCAAGAATCCTCAACATTACTCTTTGAAAAATTGAAAGATATGTACAGGAGTTTACCACATGATAAATATAAGTTTCCTAAAGATGTTGAGAACAATAGAGGTAAATTAAAGTTAGATAACGGCTCGTCTATTACACTTGCAACAGCAGGAGGTAAAGATGTTGGTCGTGGCTCAACATTCGAATACATACTGTTGTCAGAATTTGCATTTTACGAAAATCAAGAAAAAATATTGCTATCAGCAGAACAAGCATTGGCAAAATCTAAGACCTCAAAGATAGTTATTGAAACAACCTCAAATGGTTTTAACCACTACCAGAAACTCTTCATGAACGCATATAAAGGAAACTCTAAATATAGAGCATTCTTTTTTCCTTTCTACTCATCTTCATACTCAAAGCAATTCAAGGATGATTATGACGAAGCGGAAGAATGGTACAAAAATAGTAACAAAGGAAAACGCCTTACTAGAGATGAATTAGAGCCAGAAGAGGAAGTTTTAATAAGAGAAGGTGCAACACTAAAACAATTGATGTGGCGTAGATGGAAGTTACTTGATATGAGTATTCAACAGTTTTATCAAGAGTTCCCATCAACTCCAATGGAATCATTCATTAGTAGTGGATTAAGTGTATTTGACCAATCTAAAATAATTGAACGGTTAAGATATATATCTACACCTAAAACCTATTCAGAAATTAAATTACATATTCCAGATACCTTAAGGAGGTTTTTGGGTAAATCACTAATGATTTATCAATTGCCAATTACGGGGGAAAAATATTACGGTGGTGTTGATACTTCTTCAGGTGTAGGTGGCGACTTCTCAACTATTGCATTAATTAATTCAGATGGTGAACAAGTTTTAAGTTTCTATGATAACAAGATACCTGTTTATGAATTTGCTAAATTAATTGATGCCATTGGTAAGTGGTACAACTACGCTTTTTTAGCAGTTGAAAGAAACTCCTACGGAACACCTATTTTAGAACGATTAAGAAAAGAATATAAGTACCTCAATTTATATAAACATAAACGTTTCAATCAACAAACTGGAAAGAAGATGCTTTATCTAGGATGGAACACAGACCAAACAAGCAAAAGCATTATGATTAGTGATTTAAAAGAACAATTTGAATGCGACTTAATTTTGATACATTGTAAAGAAACTTTAGAGCAAATGCAAATTTTCATTGAAAGTAATGGAAAGACAGGTAACAAAAAGGGCGAAGGCAACCACGATGATAATGTAATTGGTCTTGCATTAGCAGTACAAGCAAAAAAAGCGAATAAATGGTATATTTAGAATAAATATTGTATTCCATTTCTATATGGGGAATTGAGGGGAATTGTAATGAAATCCAAAGAAGAAAAAAGTGAAATAAAACTTTCCAAAATTTTAGATAAAATTGGTATGAATAATCCTAATGAGATTATACAGGATGAGACATTTGCCAAATTAGTCGACAATTTCTCTAAGTTACCAAAAGAATCATTAGAAAGTGTGCTGAAAAACATACCGAATTTTCAAGAACTTGCTAAACAGTATATGGAGAATCTAAATATATCATATAATAAAATTGTAGACGATTTAATTGAGGAAAAAAAGATTTTGTATAAAATGTTAGAGAAAGATAATATATCTGATAACCAAAGAGTAGAAATTATGAATGAAATAAGGTCTATTAGAAGAACTATATTAATGAAAGATACAATCTATAATGTACAAAATAATAAGGTTTTTCAACTTGGGGTAGGTGCAATTATTACTATTGCAGGAGCACTTATAGTTAAAGAAAGAAAAAATTAGATACATTTATTCAAAGCATCCTTTACAGGGTGCTTTTTATTTTGGAAAGGAAAATGAAAAGTGAATATACAAGAATATATAAAAATTGTCCATAATGGCAATACAGAATGGTTTATTGATGAAGTAGATAACTTCGTTAATCAGAAACGAATTTTAGATGTGATTCGTAAACGTGAATATTTGGATGGTAAACATGCAATCTTAAATCGTGGAGTAGAAAACTACAATGGAACACCATACGAACCCCGAAAAGTAATTCTTCAATATGGCAAAAAAGTTATTGAGTTAGAAACGACTTATCTATTAAAGAATCCATTAACATTAACAGGTAAAGACGATATAGTATCCGATTTCAAAAATGTTTATAAAAAAGGAAAATACAACAAAGTGGATTTTGATATTCTAAATCATATCGTTAAATATGGAAATGCTTATGAATACATCTTTATGAATAAGTATGGAAATATTCAATCAAAGTTAATTCAACCAGAAAATGCATACCCAATTTACAATGATGAATTAGAAATGATAGCGTTTGTAGAGTATTATACTTCGTTAGAATCGGACTACTACATTGTGTATTATGAAAACAGAGTTGAGAAATATTCAAATGTTGGTAATGGAGAGTTGAAATTAATTTCTACTTTTAAAAATGTTAGTGGCTTACCTATCCACTATCGAAATGATAATGAAATGGATTTAATCTTTGGTAAAAGTGACCTTGATGATTTCATTAATATCATTGATTCAATGGAAGATATTTTATCAAAATTTAGTGATAGTTTTTATAAACATCATAATCCAATTCCTGTTGTAATAGGTCAACAATTAGTTGGTGAAGGACTTAATCCTCATGTAATAGGGGGAGGATTAAATTTAGATGATGGCGCAGATTTTAAGATGGTGAGTAATGAATTAAATCATCAAGCATTTGAAGTAATATATAAGACATTAAAGCAAGAGTTAATTAATATCTCTAGTACGCCTGCTGTTTCCTTAAACAATGCAGATGTCAGTAACTTATCAGAAACATCTATGAAAATTCTTTATCAGTTGGCAGATATGAAAGCAGGCATTAATGAGAAGTATTTACGTGAGGGGTTAGAGCAACGGTTTGAAAAGATTATATTACTTTTAAATCGAATGGGTAAATCATATGATGAAGATACAATTGAGTCATTGGAAATGGTATTCCATTATGCTAGACCGATTAATGAAACAGATGTAATTGAAAACATCGTTAAGTTATATGAGATGGGTGCTATTTCTCTTGAAAGTATTTTGGATATTGCACCATTGGTAAGTGATAGTCAACGTGAGTTAGATAGAATTAACAGACAAACAAGTGAAAGTAACAGTGATGAAGAAGTAATAACAACAGATTAACATAAGGTTGAATTAAATATAAACAAAGTAATAGGAGTATAGGAAAAGGACATTTATAAGAGCAAAAGCGGTAAATTGAAAACGTTGATAAAATAGGTTTTTATCAAGTGAGGGTATATGCTAAACGCAACACACTCTGTTAAGTAATATGTGTATGTGATGTTAAAAGAGTTTTCAAATACTTAAAGTGGTTTGAATTGTTATTTCAATATTGATTACTTGCTTGGTTTCTTGTATAATTCGAGGTAGTTAATAGAAAATTTTAACGCTGAAAAACATAGCATAAATTATTCAACTAGTGAATTTTATTATGATTGAATCTACTTCCGATAACCTGCATTATGTTAACCTAATGAAAATTTAACTAAAGGTGATTCGGTTTTATTAAATGTAATACATAACCTATATTATAGAGATACTTCTAGGAGCAATGATTAATTTCATTGTTCCTTTTTTGTATGTATTTATTAGTGTTTTTAGATGTTTTAACAGTATGAAACTAAATAAAGCCGTTACCCCATCTTTTCTTTATACCCCTTTAGCCAACTGCCCAACACACACCCGAAAATTTTAAAGGAGTACCCATAATGTTTGAAAAGATAGAAACAACTATAAATCTTCCTAAACAATCAATTGCATTTTTAAAGGAAAAGATACTAACGGCATTTCCGCTTCTTAGACCAATTGAAAATAAACGACCATTAATGACAACTCACCAGTACGAAGCAATCTATCCATTTATTGCTCAACATTTATTTGAAAGTATCAAATTATATGATGTCACCGTTGAACACTATACAGATATAGATAACAAGTATCACAAACTAAATGGCTTTACTCTTTTTGATAATGTAACTTGGAAATCATATAATTTCACTTTTACATATGAGGGTATTTGGTTGCTTGATAACCAATCATTAGAAGTACCTAATTACATTCAAGAGTATATTAACAAATTTGTTTGTAACTCATATGAATGTTTAATACATAATAAATCATTAGAAAAGGAGAATCTTACTATGCTAAATATTGAAAGATTACAAATGGAAATCGTAGGATTAGATTTACCACATGAGGAATTAAATATTTATTTGCAAGAAGAAGGGTTAGATAGATATTCGGAATACAATGCTTCTTCGATTGCAAACAAACGTGCAATCTACGCTTCTGCATTGTCTGTACTTAATTCATTAGCAAATCAACCACACCTCATGAAAAACTATAAACAAGATGATATGACAGTGTCAGAGTTTGCTAAACACTTACAAAATCGGATTAATCAATTAGAAATGAAAGTGCGTCAAATGCCAAATTCTGATGCTACACCTACTAATTTTTTTAATCTATTTAATTAAGTTAAGGAAAGGGGGAAATGAGTTGAATCCATACAACTTATTCAAAACTAATAAAGACGATTTCCAGTTTTTATTGGATATTAATAGTTCATTCATTTATGTGAATAGTGAACCAAAACGTGGTTTAGTTACAAATACACGATATATTAATGAGTTTAATGATAAATACATCTCTACAAATTACAATTTGTCTCGTGGAGATATCGTATATTATGAATCGCTTTATTGGATAATAATGACACAAGTAGGCGTACCACGATATGAATCGTATAAAGCATTAATGAGACAAGCAGAACATGATATTATATTTAATTTATCATATACTTCTAATCCTCAAACCAGATATCTTCTTAAATGCCCTGCAATTATTCAACAAACATCTGATTTTAATATGGAATATTCAAGGACAGTAGAAACAATTACAGTTAATTCCGAAATTCATGTATTTATACAAGACAATGTAAAGACAAGAAAAGTCATTGAATTAACGAATAGTATAAATGGAAGAATTGTATTTGGTAGACGTTCGTATGAAATAACAGGTGTTTCTACTGCAAATAAAGGTGTTTTAGATATTACTTGTACTTTAACAACCCAAACAGAAAAAGATGATTATGATAATGAAATCTACAATCCACCTGCAAACTTCGGAGATTATATAGACGATTCGATGTATCATTTACAAGACGGTTCTGATGGTGGCTCTGGTGAGTTACAACTACCAGATGAAAGTATTTCAACTGATGTTGGAACTATAAACGTAGGAAAGTCATTTATGAGTTATGATGTGACTTGGAATGTAGAAGTTAATAAAAATAAATACATAGGTTTTGCAGGTTATCGTTTCAGAGTTTATAAAGAAACGATGTTTGGTGAAGGTACAATGTTAGAAGAACAAATTGTAACTACTGAAAATACTAACATTGCTGAATATGAAAAAGGAGAAAATGGTTTATCTGTTACAATTGAATCCATTTTTTCAGATGGAATAAAATCTGTATTTTTGAAGCCACAAAAAATGTATTTCTAAAGAAATAGATATTATTGAATATAAGTGTTATGTTTCCATCACTGGAAGGTGATGGTGAAAAAATTGTTAACTTCATCCTAAAATCAATATATAATGAAGACATAGGAGGATGAAGTAGATTGAAAGTATCTAATAAAATGAAGGTCAATATTATTGTTTGTCTAATCGGAATTATCTTTATTGGCATCTATACCATAAAGCAATATCAGTACATGACGGAGTGTAATGAACTAAGGGACGAAAATCCTATGTATGACCAGAAGGCGTGTGTCCGTATTCTAAAAGGTGGTAATAACAACGAAGAAATTGATTGGGATGCGAAAGACGCAAAGTTCAAACATGATTTATACAAAGAAGCAGAAAGATTACAAAAAGAAGGATATTAGAGGGTGTTTTGTTTTAAACCGATTTGTCTAATAACTCAAAAGAAACTTTGTTCGGAATGAAGGAAATACATAAATTGATAGGGCTACTCTTAATCGAGTAGTCCTTTTTAATTTGACATTTAATACCGACCACATTACAATAAAATTTAATAATAATCAAGTATTGTGGACACTATTTAGCATACCTTCTATTCAACTATTCGTAGCAATGTTGTTTAAGTTAAACCTACGCGGATAGGGGGTGTTGAGTGTGACTAGAGAATTTCTCCTGCATGCTCATAGTACGATGATTGCTAAAAAGGGTGCTTCTATGTTTACTAGAAAGCTTCTTTCCATCTGGCAATCACCGTATTATGTCGTGTATTTGTCATAGTAGACATCTTTCTGATGAGAGAAAGATGTTTTTTTATGTAAAAAATTAAAGGAGCGGTCCACATGAATCCACAAGTTGTTGAGTACTATGAAAGCTTATTCAAATTTGAAATTATGCTAGAGCCTAAACCTTTAAAGGAGCTTGTCGAACATTATGTTGGGCACGATGCTTCACATGAGCAATCTATTTTAGCAGCGTACGCCAATGTTTTGAAAGAATTAAGAGGATAGAATATGTTTGGCTACTTCGAAAAACGAAGTAGCCATTTTTGTGAGTAAATAACATAATACCAATTGGAATACATTTGTTTGTCATAAAACTGCCTTTAGGACTTCATTCATATTTCACTTTTTATTTATATAATTAATCTGCTATAAATAGAGAGATTGGAGATCAAATATGAAAAATTTGCTTTATTCTAGGTTTTGGCGGTTGCATTTTTTCGCAGCACTTTTTATTACGCCTTTATTGCTGTCTCTCACATTAAGTGGGATTGGTTATTTGTTTTTTACAGATGTAGAAAATCGATTATATGACGATTATTTCTTTGGTGAAAGCCATAAGGAAGAGGTCTTAACAATTGATGAGGCCGTGGAAAAAGCGGAGGCGGCATTTGCAGGATACTCTACTACAAAAGTGATTATGTTGGAGGAGCCTTATAATACGCGTTTAACTTTATCAAATGGCGCTAAACAAAAGTACGTATTTTTAGATGATCACAATCAAATGGTTGGTAGTCAGGATGCCGATTATACATTTTCAAATATTATGAGAAATACGCATAGCTCTCTCTTTATTGGTGGGACCTTTGTCAACTATTTAGTAGAGCTGGCAGCTTGCTGGACGATCTTTTTATTACTGTCAGGTCTTTATATGACATTCAAAGGAAATCTCCTAAAGAAGGGCAAGTCGGAGAATAAGAGGCAAAAAAGTAAGAGATTGCATGCGCTTGTTGGGACAATCATTACGATTCCAATGGTGATGTTCATTTCGACTGGGCTATTATGGTCTGCTTTTCAGGGTTCCATGCTAGCAGATATAGCGTCAGAAAATCCGACTTTTGGGTATCCATTACTCCAACAAAAGCCACCAACATCTGATGTCTCTGAAATTCCGTGGGCCACTCGTCAATTAGAGGCACCGACCTCACAAGAGGAACATGCACAGCATCATGGTGGTGGTGCTGTCCGTTATACGAACGACAGCCAAATCACGATTGCTCAGCTTGAAAAAGAAATCAATTCGATGAACATTGCTAAGCCTTACTCTATCATTTATCCGTCAAACGGTGAGGGCGTCTATACAGTGGCGAAGGCTAGTAATTCTGGTGTAACAGGGCTAGATGTAAAACCTACAGCGGAAGCTACAATGTATTTTGATCAGTATAGTGGCAAGTTTATCGATCAAGTGAATTATGACGATTATGGCCTATTAGCTAAATTCTTTACGTGGGGGATACCATTACATGAGGGGCATTTATTTGGCTGGCCGAATAAGCTTTTAAACTTAGTGGTTTGTTTAGCCTTTTTAGCCGTAATCGTGTGGGGCATTCGCACTTGGATTTTACGTAGAAAAAAGGGGAGCTGTCTGCACCACCGCAAATTTCTCATAAAATATCCATGCCATTCATCATTTTCCTTGTCATATTAGGGATTATGATGCCGCTATTTGGTGCGTCATTAATCGCTGTGGCATTAATTGAATATATCATTTTAGGTTGGCAAACAAAGAAGAAGCTAAGAGCACAAGAAACTAAATAAAGCAAAGATGATACGGCACAGCGGGATTGTGCCGTATCTTTTTTGTTTATTTCATTTATAGGAACGCAATACTATACTGAAGCGATAAAAATGTTTATAGATTTTTCAGCATGATTTTATAAAGTTTTAAGATTTGTATGGTACATTGCTAGTAGTTTCAGCTTATGGGGGTATGTAGATGTCAATAAAAACAAGGTTTTTGCTATCATATGTGGGTGTCATAATCATTGCCATCACGCTATTACTAGCAGCGGTTTTTCTTTTTTCCTTTGCCATTACAGGTGATGTCAAAGCGATTGAGCATTTTTATAAAAAATCTTATGTCCAAAAGCCTTTGACGACAGTAGAGGAAAATGCGTTTCTAGATTTAAAATTACTAGCTAAAAAAAGTCCCCAGCAGCTTTTAGATCTCGAACAGCTTGAACAAATCAATGCGCCTTCGATAGAGATTGTGGTACGAAAAGATCATCAAATCGTGTATTCAACACAGAAAGAGCATAAACAATTATTGCTTCAAAGCTTACCTAGCTTTGAAGAGACCAATATTAATTCTCGTGACACCATCATGATAAATCGAGCTTTTTATACGTATGTCAAATTTGATTTTTATTTTCCAGATCAAACAGAGGGCAGTATTTTTGTATTGAGAGAGGTTAGTTCCCATGCAGAGGTAACGAGGGAACTGTTACCGATTCTTTTAGGTATTTTATTTGTCCTGTTTATGATGATTATTGGCTTTTTAAATTATTTAGTCTCAAGAAGTATTATTAAACCGATATCGGCATTAAAGGAAGGGGCAGAACGAATTAAATCGGGCGACTTGGATTTTGAGATTGCGACCCACTCGAAGGATGAAATTGGTCAGCTGAATCGGTCATTCGAGGAAATGAGAGTCAAATTAAAAGAATCCATCCAGCTTCAGCTTCAATACGAGGAAAATCGAAAGGAGCTCATCTCCAATATCTCCCATGATTTAAAAACGCCGATGACTTCCATTATCGGCTATGTAGAGGGCATTAAAGACGGTGTGGCAAATACAGAGGAAAAAATGGATAAATACTTAACTACTATCTATACAAAGGCAAAGGATATGGATGTATTAATTGATGAGCTATTCTTATTTTCTAAATTGGACTTAAAAAAGATTCCCTTCCAATTAGAAAGCGTCAATCTACAGCAATATATGCATGATTATGTAGAGGATGCAAGCTTTGATTTTATTGCACGAGACATTCATTTACAATATCTATCAGCAGGCTCGCCGCTTTTGGCGATGGTGGACCGAGATAAATTAAGACGTGTCCTGACGAACCTTTTAAGTAATAGCGAAAAATATATGGATAAGCCGTATAGGCAAATCATTATTTCCTTGCATGAGCGAGCAGAGGATGCGATTATTCAGGTAACAGATAATGGTGCAGGCATTGATCCTGCCGCATTGCCCTATATTTTTGATCGATTTTACCGTGCGGAGCCTTCACGTAATTCGCAAACAGGAGGCAGTGGCTTAGGGTTAGCCATTGCAAAGCAAATCGTTGTTGAAATGGGTGGCGATATTTGGGCAAAGAGTGAATTAGCGAAAGGGACGAGCATATTCATTTCATTGAAAAAGGCTGAGGAGAAGGTGAATCATCATGAAAAAAATTCTGCTAATTGAAGACGAAGTAAGCATAGCAGAGCTTCAACGAGATTATTTAGAGATTAATGGCTTTACAGTAGATATCCAACATCATGGAGAGGATGGGCTACAGCAGGCACTTAAAGGCAATTATGATTTAATCATCTTGGATATTATGCTCCCAGGCATAAGTGGCTTTGACATTTGTAAACAGATTCGAGCTGTACACAATATTCCCATTTTATTTGTTTCAGCTAAAAAGGAGGATATTGATAAAATTCGTGGTCTTGGACTAGGAGCGGATGATTATATTACAAAACCATTTAGTCCGAGTGAATTAGTAGCGAGGGTCAAGGCCCATTTATCGAGATATGAGCGTCTGGCGAGCCATCAACAAACAAATCATATGATGTCCATTCATGGCATTACAATCGATACTTCGGCTAGAAAGGTGTTTGTTAATGGTGAGGAGATTGCCTTTACAACGAAGGAATTTGATTTACTTGTCTTTTTTGTTAGACACCCCAATCAAGTATTAAGTAAGGAACAGCTATATGAGCGAAACTGGGGCTATGAATCAGCTGCAGACGTTTCGACTGTCACTGTTCATATACGAAAGCTACGTGAAAAAATTGAACGAGAGCCAGCGCATCCCAAGTTTTTGGAAACAGTATGGGGTGCAGGCTATCGCTTCAATGTTTAAGTAAAACTACCTCGTCCTTGTGGCGGGGTAGTTTTTTTAGACTTTTTTAAGAATTCGTTAATGGGCAATTTAGCATTACCGCTTACACTGAGGAAAGAAAGGCGGTGTATAAATATTGAAAAAAGGCAGACAGTTATCATTGCATTAACATTTTTGCTTCAAGGGTGTGCCACAATGGATACAATACAACAGGATAGAGGAGGGAGTGAAGTGATACAAACAGATTGGGCGAGTGAGTTGCTAAAGGCAGCTGAAAAGGGAGATATCGATAGACTTCAACATGTTTTAAGTCAAAAAGGGGACATCAACGTACAAGATTCAAATAATCGAACAGCTTTGATGATAGCTACCTATAATCAGGATATCGAGGCAGCGAAATTAATAATAGATGCAGGTGCAGATGTTAATATTCAGGATAATCAGCAAAATACACCATTTCTCTATGCAGGTGCGGAGGGCTATCTGGCTATTTTAAAGATGACCATTCAAGCTGGTGCTGATCCGACTATTTTAAATCGATATGGGGGAACGGCACTTATACCAGCAGCAGAGCACGGTCATGTGAAGGTCATTGAGGAGCTATTGAGCAATACCGATATTGACGTCAATCATGTGAATCATTTAGGCTGGACAGCCCTGATGGAGGCGATTGTCTTAAATAACGGCAATCCAACACAGCAAAGCGTAATACAACGACTAATTGAACATGGTGCTGATGTAAATATTCCCGATCAAAATAACGTGACACAATAACGTGACACCACTGCAACATGCAAAACAGCGAGGATTTAAAGAAATCGAACAAATTCTACTTGCAGCAGGCGCAAAATAACTCAAACTGTAGAGATGGCTCTCTATAGTTTTTTTGTTCTTAAATTCTTTTTCCTATTTTTTAATTCTTTTTTAATAGTTTATTTATTAGTAGTTTAGATATGGACTTTATGATAAATTTTGTAAACCAAATAACACCAAAAGGAGTGTTCAACAAATGAAATTAAGAAAACGCATTGTCCCAGCAGCATTAGCTTTATCCGTAGTATCAGCAGGTCTAGTCACCATAGGCGAACAATTAAATGCAGATGCGGCAAGCAATAAAGCAGTAGTAGCAGCGGAAAACGAGCAAGTAGCTAAAATTACAAACATCAAGCCATTAAATACAATGACCCTACAAATAACATTTAATCAGCCATTAGCAGCAGCTGATGTAGACCTCAATCATTTAGATGCTATAAAAAAACATTTTACGTTTAATGGAGATTTAGAGATTGTCAATGTGCCACGCTTAATGACCGGCTCTAAGCGTACATATATTGTACCAACAACATTCCAAGAGGATGATTTTATCTATACATTGAGCTATAAAGAGCAACGCAATAAGGTTTTTGATGGCACAGATGAAAAGGTATATGTACGCAATGTGGAGCAAGTCACAAATGATACATTCACATTGGAATCCTTTCAGGAGGATGGCGTAGTAGATTATGCTAATATTATTGAAGCCTATCGCGCGAGTCGAGGAGATTTAGCATTTAGCTTAGATCGTCATAATCGAGATGCTAGCGGAAAACGCTTTGATGTTATTTCCTCATTACGTGATCGCTATGTGACAGTGAAAACAAGTGAGGGAGAAGAATTTGTAGCTAATTATGTTCCATTTACACAAGCAGCTGATGGCAGACAAGCTCCTCAATTTAGACTCCCTGCTGGCAAAGTTTTAAAACCAGGTGTGACTTACCGTGTGTACGCACAATGGGCGGAAATAGATGTAAAGAGCTTTGTAGCGAACGAAATCGCGCCACTCAGCCTGCAGTCAGTGAAGGCCATGGATGAAAAATCCTTTGAATTACAATTAAGAAACAATCCGCAATCTGATTTACTTGCTGGCCGAAGTGTAGCGTTAAAAGGCAGTGATGGGAGTACATTGCAAGCACAATATCGTTATTCATCACGTAAAGGTGCTATAGGTATTTTTGATCTAACGAATGGTGGTACGTTGAAAACAAATGTCAGCTATACCGTAACCCCATTAAACAACTGGGCTACAGCAACCAATTTAGTTCTACAAGGAAAATAAACGTTCTTTTGCTTAATAATGAATCTGTCATTTGAAACCTAGGAACGTGTCTTATGCTACCATTGTAAAAATCTCGTCACAGCTGTGGCGAGATTTTTTATAGCCAGCCTTTTTCGCCTGCTACCTGTGCGGCTTGCTGTCTAGATTCAACTTGTAGCTTTTGAATAGATGTGGATAAATAGTTGCGAATCGTGCCCTTCGTTAAAAATAATTGCTTACTGATTTCGTTTGTGGTCAAGCCTATTTTGACTAGCTGAAGCACCGCAATTTCTCGTTCATTTAAAGGGTTTGACTCCTTCATAAATAAGGAGGCGGCTAAATCCTTGCTGACCACCTTTTCTCCCTGCATGATTTTTCGTATAGTAGCGATTAAATAATCAATGGGTTCATCTTTCAATAGATAGCCGTGTACCTCGCAATCCATTGCCTTCTGCAAATAGCCAGGGCGTGCAAAGGTTGTCACAATCATTACCTTGCAAGGGAGGTTGGCCTGTTTAATCTTTTCAGCAAGCTCAAGCCCTGATAGATGGGGCATTTCAATATCGACTAGGCAAATATCTGGTGGCTCCTGCTGGATCAATTCCCATGCTTGTTGTCCATCCGCCACCTCAGCTATGACTTCAATATCAGGCTCAAACGCTAGTAGCGAAGTTAGGGCACCACGTAACATTTGTTGGTCTTCTGCTAGTAATACACGTATCATGTTAGAGGCTCCTTTCCATCTTGAATTGGTAGAGTAAGTGTGACGCTGGTGCCTACTGGTGTGTCACTTTCAATCAGGGCATAGCCTTGCAGCATATGCATTCTTTCTTTTATGGAGTGGATGCCATTCCCACGTCCTTGTGACTGTAAACCGATGCCATCGTCTTTCATCACAAGTGTATAGTGTCCAGCACAACATTGAATGGTGAAATGGCACTTTTTTGCCTGACTATGCTTGAGAATATTCGTAGTCGTCTCTCGTACACATAGAGCAAGCATCGTTTCCTCCACACTAGAAAGTACGATTTGAGGACAATGATTGTCAAGGGTTGTCGTAATATTCGCGCTTTGTAAAAGCTGTTGGCAATGGATAAGCTCCGTGTGCAGTGAAATAAAATTCATATCAGACACAAGCTCACGTACTTGTTTTAAGGCGGTACGGGTAGTGGCTAATATGTCATGTAGCTCAGGCTTCACGCTTGAAGGATCTCGGTCAATCAGTTTGGTCGTTAGTTCGGTTTTTACTTTAATCATTGTGAGCGTATGGCCAATTGTATCATGAAGGTCTCTAGCGATCCGTTGTCGTTCCTCTTGCTGAACAAGCTGAGTATTTACATCTGCCAGTTCAGCTTGCAGATTTTTGGACTTTTCCACAAAATAAATGAGAATCGGGAGCACTAGTTGAAACATCATAACCGGTACTAGTACCTGTGATTCCTTCGGTAAAAGAGAGTCGGTTGTCATGTACAAAACCGTCAAAAACATGACAGCGATGGCTACAATTCCACAGGCAATATGCCATTTTGATTTTGCCCGTCCTAGTAAATCGGCAAAGGTAAAGCCAAAAATAAGCATAAAAGGATCGACAATTATGCTAAGTAAGGTGATCAGGACAAAGGCTACTAGAGATGCAGCAAGTAGCCTCCAATCTCGATGCCATAAAGCAATGTAGAAGGCTATTAGGTATAAAAGGAGCACTGTTATTTTCATAGCTAAGGGAAGGGAATGAGACCCTAGTACTAGTGCGAATAGGAAAATGACAGAAGCTGCATCAATGATTAAATAATGCTTAATTTGTTCTCTTGGATATATTTTTATTACTAGCACCATCCTTTGTTGCTGATTGCTGTGTCATCGCTTGAAGGGCTTTTTTACGAATCCATTCCATAGGGCCCATTTGAAATTGCTGTAACCAAGCAAATGCTATAACAAGTTGTAAGATTGATAGAGATAGCCAAATACCAATGACAGAGAAGCTATTGACTTGCCCACCTAAGCCAAGCCCCCAGCCATAAAAAATAATCGACGCAAGCACGTTTTGAAGGACATAGCAGCTTAAAGACATTTTACCGACATGAGCAAAGCGCTGCCAAAGCCAGTCTAGCTTCTTATATTCTACCAGTTTACCTAAAATTCCAATATAGCCAATGGATAGAATAGGGGCACAAAGATAGCGAACAGGTAAATCAAAAAGCCCCCCAGGAATAAAAATAAGCAGATTGATAGGAAAGCCAATGAATACACCGATTTTAAAGAGCTTTTGTCGAGTTTGACGTCCTTTGTCTGTTGGTGAAAATACCCCATTACGCATGAACCTCACGCCAAGTAAAAATAAAAAGACATTCATTGGGATAATAAATATAGCTTCTGAGCGATAAAATAAAAAGTTTGTGAGACGATGCTGCACCTGTGCAAACCATGTACCATGTTCATAGAGCTCAGTAACGGACGCCATGCCATTTAAGGAAACACCCGCTCCTTGTAAGGTACTGATAAAAATAAGCAGAATCAATAGGATGTGAAAGCCACCAAAAAAATAAAAGGCTCCTGTCATGACCTTATCACCCAAACGTACAATAAAAGCGACGATGAATGCTGTAACAGCATAACTCATTAAAATATCATACTCCATCACAAGCGTGTAGTGCAGTAGCCCCTCTAACCCTAAAAAAACGATAGTCCACAGGTACACTCCTGGCCAAGCTGTACCTCTACGTAAGGCTTGCTGATATTTTAATTGTAGACCTACACCGAACATAATTGTTAACAATCCAAGCAGCTTGCCATTAACGAAAAATAATACAACCATACGTAAAAAATCATTGAAGGACCACCAACCAGAATAATCACTTGTGGTGATATACGATAAATCACCAAGATAAGCAAATATCCAAATATTTGTACCAAGCGTTCCTAAGACGGCAAAGCCTCTTAACATATCGATAAAGGGAAGTCTTTGTTGTGTTTGCATAAGTTCGATCACTCTTTCTTTGTTTTCTTACCTTAAGGATAAGAAAATCTCAAAAAAAAACCTATTCACACCAGTCAAAGAATCTTGATGACAGGTGTCATAAAGTATGCTGTGACAGCACAAAAAAACCAGCAACGCTTTTGCTGCCGGCTCATTATTTTGTACAAGTATAGATGCGATAGTCTAAAATGTCTTCGTATTTTTCATTCATGGCAATATGCTGATCCATGATTTCATAGAATTCCGATTCTAGATCTGTGGAAACTTGAAATTCAGGCTTGGATGAGATGGATTTGTTTTTTTGTATATGGATATCATAAAAACCAGCCTGTTGCAGTAGTCTTACCCAATCCTTTTTCCTGAGGAGAGACTGAAAGCCGTAAAATTGTTGGAGGTCGTCTGCAAGTTCGGTACGAAGTGTTTTAGGAATAGTAAATTCGATAGCAATAAAGCGGCCACCTTTTTTCAATAAACGATAAATTTCCTGCAAAGCCTGCTGCAAATTAACAAAAGCCAGAACCGACTCAGCTAGAATCAAGTCAAATGTCTCGTTCGCTAACGATGTTTGTTCAATAGAGCCTTGCAGAAGTTTAACAGGTAGACGCGCTTTATCCATACGCTGACGAGCCTTTTCTATCATGATGGGCTGAATATCGAGACCTGTGACGTTTGCTTGATAGGAAGATGCTAAATAAGCAGCCGTTTGCCCTGTACCACATCCCACATCTAAAATATGTGCGTTTTGCTCGATATTCTCTGCTTGCAAGACAGCCTTTGATAGATTAATGCCCCCAGGATGTGCGCCTCCGACCCCGAACTTAGCTAAAAAGGTAAGATAATGAGAGCCTTGAATAGTACCACCTTCTTTTTTCTTATAGTATGACAGAGAAATTAGTATGGTTCCCTTATTATTTTTAACCTCTTCTCCAAAAGTCTAATTCGCTATAAAAATTTTCACATATACTAGTTAGAAGCTTTCAGATAGGGGGTGTATAAATGCCATATTTTCAGCCGAATGCTAGAAGAGGTCCATATCCGCCAAACAATAGGCAATATTTTGGCCCACCTTTTCGAGGTAGGATGGTGCAACCATACTATTCTCCCAATCAGCAACAGCAAGGTCCTAGATTAGGAAATTTACCAGATCATTTAAATACAATTATGGGGCATGCTGGGACGATTACAAATGGAGTAAATATGTTGAGACAGATGGGAGCGTTATTAAGTTTATTTAGATAAAATCAGAAACCCTCTTAAGATCAGGATCTTAAGAGGGTTATATTTAGGTTTAGTGGGCTGGTGCAAATTGCTTTTCGATAATAGAGCGATTTTTCTCTTTAAATAGCTCATTATGTGAGGACACCATGCCATGACGATAGGCAGTTGGTTCTAAATACGTTTTTATAGAATTGACTGCATTGGCTGCATCTTGGAAAGTGCCAAGTAACAAATTAATTTTTCCATCAAATGATAAAATATCACCTGCTGCAAAAATACCTGGCTGTGCTGTTTCACCTGTTGCTTTTCCTTCAACATAATAATCATCCTTTTTTGGAATGGCAATGGCCTCATCAAATGCAAGAGACGCCTCACGATTATAGCCATGACTGACGATTACCTCATCAATTTGACGCGTATAACTTTGCTTCGTTATCATATTCTCACATGTGACTAATTGAATAGCCGTTTTATCAGTATTTGCGGAAAGCTTTGTAATCGTTGTATTACACTCAATGCGCACACCTGCATCCAGTGCTTCCTGTACAGTGGCTTCGTGAGCTGATAGATTCTCTTTGCGGTAAACAACCGTTACGCTTTTGGCAATCGGACTTAATTCAACAGCCCAATCAATGGCTGCATTACCACCGCCTGAGATGATGATATCCTTATCGACAAAACGTTTATATGATTGCACAGTGTAATGTAGATTGGCCATTTCATATTTTTCAGCGCCCTCAAGTGTTAGCTTTTGAGGGCTAATAATGCCGCCACCTACAGCTAACAGTACCGTTTTAGAATAATGCTTTTCACCAGCTGCTGTATGTATCACAAAAATATCATTGTGACGTTCAATTAAATCCACTTTTGTACCTGTCAAAATAGTAGGATCAAATGTTTTAGCTTGCTCGATTAATTGTTTAACAAATTGTTCGCCCAAGACGGGAGGATGCCCCCCAATATCCCATATCAGCTTTTCAGGATAAAGTAATACTTTACCGCCAAGCTGTGGTTGACTTTCTAATAATTTTGTTTTTAAACCCCGTAAACCACTATAAAAAGCACTATATAAGCCAGCTGGACCGCCGCCAATAATTGTCACATCATACACATGCTGCATTTTTATTGCCACATCCTTAACAAATAGTAAAAAAGTAATTGACAAAATCTTATCAGATAACTAGACTAATTCTAGTGATAATGATTATCATTTTTAACTTTGAATATCATAGCATGGAAAGAAGTAAAAAGAAAGTGAGGGTCCGATTTGCGTTTAGAAGTTGAATCGATTCGTGTTGGTTATGAGAATAAAACGATTGTGCATGACTTATCGCTGCAAATTCCTGATGGCAAAATCACGACAATCATTGGTTCAAATGGTTGTGGAAAATCAACCTTGTTAAAGGCTATCACACGGATTTTAAAGCATGAGAGTGGACAGGTCGTATTAGATGGTCAAAATATCTCCAAGATGAAAACAAAAGAGTTAGCAAAAGAGCTGGCAATCTTACCACAGAGTCCAGAAAGTGCACATGGTTTAACAGTGGAAGAGCTTGTATCCTACGGTCGATTTCCTTATCAAAAGGGCTTCGGGAATTTATCACAAAAAGATAAAGATGTTATTGGCTGGGCTTTACAGGTAACCAAAACAGAAGAATTCCGTTTACAATCTGTAGATGCTTTGTCTGGTGGACAACGTCAGCGCGTATGGATTGCGATGGCATTGGCCCAAGAAACCGACATTATCTTTTTAGATGAACCAACAACTTATTTAGATATGGCTCATCAGCTAGAAGTTTTAGAGCTACTTTACAAGCTGAATGAAGAACAGGGGCGCACAATTGTCATGGTCCTCCATGATTTAAATCAAGCGGCACGTTTTTCAGATTATATTGTAGCGCTTTCACAAGGTGAGCTTGTAAAATTCGGAACGGCTGAAGAAGTGATGGTTCCAGAAGTATTGAAAAAAGTATTTAATATAGATGCAGTTATTGGCAAAGATCCACGAACAAACAAACCAATGTGCATTACATATGACTTATTACAAACCATTTAAAAGGAGAATAACAATGAAAAAGTGGCTTTTACCAATGTTTATGATGCTTGTCCTAGTACTTGCAGCATGTGGCAGTAAGGAAGAAAAAACAGAGAAGGCGGATGAGGGCTCAAAAGAGGAAGCTTCATCAGAAACAATCACATATCAATCAGAGTCAGGTCCTGTAGAAGTACCAGCAAATCCGAAACGTGTTGTTGTACTATCTTCTTTTGTAGGAAGCTTATTACAGCTTGATGTAAATGTTGTTGGTGTGGATGCATGGGCAGCAAAAAATCCCAACTTTGAAGATGCAATTAAAGATGCTGTCGTAGTTGAAAATACAGATATTGAAAAAATTCTTGAGCTAGAACCAGATTTAATTATTGGCTTAAATGGTATTGAAAATGCTGATAAATTAGCAGAGATCGCGCCAACTGTATTATTTACGTATGGTAAAGTAGACTATTTACAGCAGTTCATCGAAATCGGTAAAGTTGTGAATAAAGAAAAAGAAGCAACTGCTTGGGTAGAAGATTTTAAAACACGTGCAGCAGAAGCTGGTAAAAAGATTAAAGAAAAAATCGGTGAAGATGCGACTGTAACAGTAGCAGAGAACTTTAATAAACAGTTCTATATTTATGGCGATAACTGGGGTCGTGGAACAGAGATTTTATATCAAGAAATGGGCTTGAAAATGCCTGAGAAAGTAAAAGAAACAGCGTTAGAGCCTGGCTACTATGCCATTTCTCAAGAAGTTTTAGGGGAATATGCAGGTGACTACGTGATTTTTAGTATGTTCCAAGATCAAGATAATTCCTTTACAGATGCAGCATGGTTTAAAGATTTAGAAGCAGTGAAAAATGGTCATTTATTTGAAGTGAATGCAAATGCCTTTTATTTCAATGACCCTATCACATTAGAACATCAACTGAAGTTCTTTGAAGAGAAATTTTTACAATAATTAGTAGAGAGTAGCGAAGGCGAATGACAAAGTTTCGAAAGCTTCCATTTTGGCTTCAGGTATTGCTTGCATTGCTTGTATTAATTGGTACTGCCAGTATCTCGCTGTGCTTAGGGGCAGCGAATACAAGCATTCAAGATGTCTTTCAAGCAATTGTCGGACAAAGTGGAGGTAAACATTACACGATTTTACGTGAAATTCGATTTCCTCGTATCATTGCAGCTATTTTTGTTGGGAGTGCCCTCGCTGTCGCTGGGGCGATTATGCAAGGGGTTACACGAAATCCATTAGCTGATCCAGGGCTGCTTGGTTTAACGGCAGGGGCAAATGCTGCCCTTGCTTTAACAATGGCATTCATCCCTAAATTCTCGTATTATACGTTAATTTTAGCCTGCTTTGTTGGAGCGGGAATCGGAATGATGTTAGTTTATGGGATTGGTGCCTCTACTAAAAAAGGCTTTTCCCCTTTAAAGCTTGTTTTAGCTGGTGCAGCTGTCACAGCATTATTACAGGCAATCGCTGAAGGGACAGGCATTTTATTTCAAATTTCCAAGGATGTATCCATGTGGACAAGTGGCGGTTTCATTGGCACAACATGGCAGGCATTATTGATCGTACCTGTTATTATTATTGGCTTACTGCTTTCATTTGCTTTTAGTCGTCAATTAACGATTTTAAGCTTAAATGAGGAAGTAGCAGTAGGTGTCGGACAAAATACTACGCTCGTAAAGGGTGTAATGATGTTCGTTGTAGTTATTCTGGCAGGCTCTGCTGTGGCCCTCGTCGGAAATCTAGCTTTCGTTGGCTTAATGGTACCGCATATTGTCCGCGCGTTTGTTGGGACAGACTATCGTTTTGTCTTACCGATGAGCGCCATTGTTGGTGGCTGGTTTATGGTGTTGGCTGATTTTGCAGGGCGCATGATTAACGCACCTTATGAAACGCCAGTTGTCGCTATTATTTCGATTTTAGGTCTTCCATTCTTCCTATTATTAGTGCGGAAGGGAGGACGTCAATTTGTTTAAAGAAGGTCGCAAAAAACAACGTAAATGGTTACTCATATGGCTTGTGGTAACCTTGTTCATTTTTATTCTAGGGATTTCATTAGGTGCTGCTTCGGTTTCTATTGACCGAATTCTTCCAACCTTACTGGGCGATGGTAGTTTTAAAGAGTCCTTTGTGCTCTTTTCAGTCCGTTTACCTAGAATGTTTGTGCTAGCGGCTGCGGGTATGGCATTAGCACTGGCAGGGGCCGTATTGCAGGGCGTAACCCGCAATGATTTAGCAGACCCAGGAATTATAGGTATCAGTGCTGGTGCAGGTGTTGGGATTACTGTCTTTTATTTGTTAGTAGATGGCGACCTTCCTCACTTTGCCTATATTTTACCGATTGTCGGCTTTTGTAGTGCCTTTGTGACAGCACTGGGTATTTACTTTTTCTCTTATCAGCGTAATAAGGGTGTCCATCCTGTGCAGTTTATTTTAGTAGGGGTAGGCGTAGCATCAGCCTTATCCGGGGTCATGATGGTATTAATCTCCTCTGCTGAACGGAGCGATGTACAATTTATTGCACAATGGCTAGCCGGAAATGTGTGGGGCACAGATTGGCCATTTTTCTGGGCGCTAATGCCTTGGCTTGTACTAGGCATCCCTTACATTTTCTATAAAGCCAACGTGTTAAACGTCTTAGCCATGACGGAGCAAACAGCAGTCGGTCTTGGTATGAACATTGGGCGAGAACGTTTCCGATTATTAATTGTTGCGGTTGCACTAGCGGCTGCCGCTGTATCCGTAACAGGGGGCGTAGCCTTCATCGGTTTGATGGCTCCCCATATTGCAAAACAGCTCGTTGGTCCACGCTACCAATTCTTTTTACCACTGACGCTATTCATTGGCGCAAGCTTGCTAATGCTCGCTGATACCATTGGACGTGTTGCTATTGCAAGTGCAACGGTTCCTGCTGGGATTGTTGTTGCATTTATTGGCGCACCTTATTTTCTGTATTTATTGCGGAAGAGTGTCTAGAAAAGTACTAATCAAAATTGAGTGATGCTAGAAAGAAAAGACTTTTGTTTTAGCGAAAATAGGGGAATTTTTATTTTAGGCATTCTATATAGCAAGTTTTTAGGAACCTCATTCATTGAGGTTCTTTTTTTATATAATCATGGCAGGAGGTGATTAGATGATTTTATTAGAACGTCAAACATCAGAGACGCAAAAGATGCTAGAGGCACTTGTACAAAGACTTCCTATTTCCCATAGTAATACACATTATATTGTGAGCATTTAAGGCGCCTACAAGCAGGACTCGCTGGTGAACAGCTCGTTGATGCAAAATGGCTTGAACTAGACTTACCAATCCCTCACTATTTTCTTCATGACTTTCAAACAATGAATGACTTCGGTTCTACCCATCAAATGGACACCATCTTTCTCTGTCCTCATTTTGTACTCATTCTAGAAATCAAAAATATTACAGGCAAACTTTCATACGATGCTTCGTTCGCTCAATTAACACGTACGACCGCAGATGATACGGTCGAAGGCATGACAGATCCATTTCTTCAGCTAGACCGGCATGTAGTATGGATGAAGAAGCTATTACAGAAGGAACGCATCGATTTACCAGTTTTGCATGCGGTGGTATTGGCAACGAGAAATGGTATTTTGACAAAGGGATTTGAGGGGCTGCCTATCTTTCATGTGGCAGGGTTACGATTTTATTTACAAAAATGGATGGAGCATTATCAACCTAGAGAAAGAGTTGATCTTTTACAATTAGTCAACCTTCTATTATCCCTGCACACAAAGTTGAAAAAAGAGGTAGAGGTGCCGCTCAAGGAAATAGTGAAAGGTGTGCTATGTCCACAATGTGATAATGGGCAGCGATTATCATATCACTATAACAAATGGACGTGCCCACGCTGTGGATTGGTGGATGATGATGCATTGCTTCGAACATTAGAGGACTACAGGTTACTAATCGGGCAGCAGCTGACCAATCGAAGCTTCCGCGAATTCTTTGGCATTGACTCTCCCGATTTAGCATACAAGTTGTTGCAACAACTCCCATTGAAAGCGGAGGGTGTCAAAAAGCATCGGAAATATTGGATTAAGGAATAACGAACTAAGAGCTACAATTCAAGCGGTCTGAATTGTAGCTTTTAGTGTTCTAGTGGGTTAGGGTACTTGAAGTAGGTGGATAGAATGCTGAAAGTGACGGATAGAATAAGGAAAGTAGCGGATAGAGCAATAAAAGTGAAGGATACCACTCAGCAATTATCCCACTCTAGCAGTACACACCCCCAAGAGCGGTGTTTCGCTTATTTCCTACTAGACAAATAGAGTTTTTAGGTATATAGTTAGCTAGGCTAACTAATATAAAAGGAAGTGATAGTGTGACAATTGAACAGGAATTTTTTAATCAGTACCGCTTAATGTATCGGCCGTTTATTAACCAGCTGAATGTGCAGCTTGAACCCTATCAGTTATATAGCTCGCAGTGGGCAGTGCTTCGTTTCTTGAATGATAAGGGTCCACATTCATTTGTTGATATCGCGAATTTCATGTCTATAGAGAAGCCAAGTGTCACGAAGCTTGTACATAAACTTGTGGAGCTAGGCTATGTGGAAACGATGACGGGCAAGGATAAGCGTGAAAAGCTGGTACACCTATCAAAGCATGGGGAAGAGCTTGTGCTGGAAATAAAGTCGCATCTAAATCCGTTTTTTGAGCAGGCTTTGGTAGGCGTGCCAAAGCAAGATATTGACATTGCGACTCAGGTTTTAGCAAGAATTTGTATGAATATTAATCAATAGGAGAGAGTAACGTGGAAGCAGCCAGAAAGAAACTATGGACAAAAGATTTTTTAATTGTCTCACTTATTAATTTTACCATTACGTTAATCTTTTATTTATTAATGGTTACGATTGCAGCATATGCGGTGGAGCATTTTAATGCCTCTACAAGTACAGCGGGGCTTGTATCGAGTATTTTTATTATCGGGACACTATTAGGTCGTCTTGGGACAGGGCGTATTATTGGAGACTGGGGTAGCAAAAAAACATTATTTTGTGGACTATTATTATTTATGTTATCAACAATGTCTTATTTTATAGCAGGCAATTTACCGCTGCTGATGATCAATCGTTTAGTACAGGGGATTGCACTAGGGATTGCAAGTACAGCAACAGGTACCATTATTGCACAAATTTTACCAGCTGAGCGTCGTGGCGAAGGGATTGGTTATTATAGCTTAAGCGCCATTTTAGCCACAGCCATTGGCCCATTTGTTGGCATATTATTAACACAGCTATTTGCAGATTATCGTATGATTTTTGCAGTTGATTCTGTGTTAGCGATTATTTGTTTCTTTATGTATTACATTGTGACCGTGCCAGATGCACCGAAAAAAGCGAAGGATACAGCTGTAAAGGCAGGCTTTAAAGTGACGAACTTTATTGAAATGCGCGCAGTACCGATTGCCTTTGTGGCACTTGTGATTGGCTTTGCTTATTCAGGTGTGATGTCGTTTATGACGTTTTATGCAAAGGAGCTTGATTTAGTATCAGCAGGTAGCTACTTCTTTATTATCTATGCCATTGTCATTTTGGCTACACGTCCATTTACAGGGAAATTGCTTGATACAAGAGGGGCGAATATAATTATCTATCCATGCTTAGTGTTGTTTGCAATAGGTATGTATGCCTTTAGCTCAGCAACCACTACGATTGCCTTTTTAATCGCTGCCGCTTGTATCGGGATTGGCTATGGAAACTTCAACTCGGTGGCACAGGCAATTGCCATCAAAGTAACACCAAATGAGCGTTTAGGCCTTGCGACATCTACGTATTTTATTTTTTATGATTTAGGCTTAGGTGTCGGGCCTTATTTCTTAGGCTTATTTGTACCATCTATGGGCTACAGCTCGATTTTCTTTTCGATGGTCTTTGTTATTATAGTGTCGATTGTGCTTTATTACCTTTTACATGGAAAATATGAAAATTTGAAACAAGCAAAAATTTTGTAGATTAGAATCATTATATTGTAGAAAAAACGTCTTTTTTCTAGTTGTTCGTAAAGAATAACTGAAAAATGACGTTTTTTTCTATTTACAAAAATATATCTTGCAATGGATGATGATAATCATTATCATCACAATATAAAACAAATTCGGAAGTAGGTACGAAGTATGAAAAACAAATCATTTTTGTCGGTATTAGTAGCAGGAGGCATTTTAATGGCTGGCTGTGGCAATACAGAAGAAGTAAAAAAGAAGATAAGCCTGCAACAGAACAGGCGGAGCAAGCTTCAAAAGAGGTGGATTTATCTTCTGAACTATCAGCCTATCAACAATTTGCGTTAGAGCAAATGGATCAATTTTTACTTGACACAGAGAAATTTGTGAACCTATTCAAAGCAGGCGATATTGAAGGGGCAAAGGCAGCGTATGCGCCAGCACGTATGTTTTTTGAACGTTCTGAGCCAATTGCGGAAAGTTTCGGTGATCTTGACCCTCGTATCGACGGACGTTTAGCAGATATTCAGGAAGAAGGTAAAGGTGAGGAAGAATGGTCAGGCTACCATAAGCTTGAGTATGCACTTTGGGAAGAAAATACAACAAAAGGTTATGAGGCTGTAGCAGATCAGCTTCTTGCAGATGCGAAGGAATTGCATGCGCTTGTGCAAACAGTGGAAGTGACACCTGACTTAATGATTACAGGTGCAGTAGATTTATTAAATGAAGTATCAACATCTAAAATTACAGGTGAGGAAGAAATTTACTCTCATACAGACCTTTATGATTTTAAAGCAAATATTGAAGGCGCAGAAAAAATCTTTGAGATTTTACGCTCAAAATTAGAAGCAAAAGATGCCACATTAGTGGCAACACTTGATGAAAAATTCAAAGCAGTGGACGATTTATTAGCACAGCATGCAACGGCTGATGGTGGCTATATATCTTACGAAGAATTAACGGAGGAAAATACAAAAGCACTTGCAGCAGCGGTGAATCAGCTTGGAGAACCATTAAGTCAAATGGGTATCATTTTGGAGTGAACATAAACAATGACAACGTCAAACGAGGAAAAATTTATAAATAAAAAAATTTCTAGACGTGATATGTTAAAGCTAACAGGTATCGGTGTGGCAGGTGTTGCCATCGGTGCCTCTGGCTTGGGTGGTGTCATGAAAGCAATGGGCTATGATGTCTTTGAGCCAGTAGCAGATAGCAAGACGGCTAGCAATAAGGTCAATTTCTATGGCAAGCATCAGTCAGGTATTGTGACACCTGTACAGACGAATATTTATTTTGCTTCTTTAGATGTATTAGTGACATCAAAGAAGGAACTACAAGCGTTGTTCCAGCAATGGACACCCCTTGTTGTGCGTTTAATGAACGGTGAAGTCATGGTCGATGTATCGACAAATACAAGAGTGCCAACTGGGGATACTGGAGAGGCAGAGGGCTTAGATGCATCTAATCTATCCATTACCATTGGTGTCGGGCCTTCATTATTCGATAAACTGGGCATCCAGCATTTAAAACCAGCGGAGCTAAAGGATTTACCACATTTCCCTAAAGATCAGCTTCAAAAAGAATACACAGGTGGTGATTTGTGTATTCAGGCTTGTGCAGATGATCCGCAGGTGGCCTTCCATGCAGTTCGTAATTTAGTACGAGCTGCTTCAGGTAAAGTAGAAATAAAATGGTCACAGGCGGGCTTTAACTCGTTTCCAGCTAGTGGAGGGACACCACGAAACCTCTTCGCCTTCAAGGATGGTACGGTAAACCCAGCTATTACCGATGAAAAAGACTTAAAGGAGGTCGTGTGGGTGGATAAAGGCTGGCTAAAGGGCGGCTCTTATTTAATTGCGCGTAAGGTTCAAATGCATCTTGAAACGTGGGATCGTACATCATTGAAAGATCAAGAGGCAACATTTGGCCGTTACCGCGATAGTGGGGCACCTTTTGGCAAAACAAAGGAATTCGATGATTTTGATGTAGAGGCAAAGGATGATAAGGGCAATTATATTATGCCTGATACATCACATGTCCATTTGGCGCGGAAATCAGGTGCGCGTATTTTGCGACGCTCTTATTCCTATGCATCAGGCGTGATGTCAAATACAGGGACACATGATGCAGGGCTAATCTTTATCTCTTTTCAAAAGGACCCAGCCCAATTTACAACCATCCAAAATAGCTTAGGGCGTATGGATAAAATGAATGAGTACATTACCCATCGAGGCAGTGCCGTGTTTGCTTGCTTCCCTGGTGTACAAAAGGGGAGTTATTTAGGTGAAGCACTTTTTAACGCGCTGTAGTATCGTGATTGTCCTTATGCTGACTTTAGCTTTACCTGTACAAGCTGCGCAATCCTATAGTCATCTCTATATTGCGATTAGTGATGCACTGATGAATACAAAGCAGGATAAAGAGGCGGAGGCCAAGCAGGCACTTGAACAATTTGCTGTTGATTGGGCTAAAGTATCTTCAGAGCAGAAAGAGGCAAAAGCAAAGGTGGATGAAATCCTTGCACAGGCTACTGAGGCAACGTCCAAGGATGAGCGTTTAGAGGCGCTATCAGCACTATCGAATGCATTGCGTGCATTAGAAAAGCTTGAAAATCCAGTGGATGAAGCGGCACAGCGAGCAGAATTTGGGCAAAAATTTAAGCCGATCATGGCAGACTTTGAAAAAGCATTAGCAAGTGGTGATATTCAGGCCATTGATGAAGCCTACAAAGATTTTAATAGTAAATGGAATAAAAATGAGCGACCTGTGCGTGAACAAAGTATCGCAATGTACGGGCAAATCGAAACACAAATGGCTTTTCTTCGTATCTCTATTTCTGCTGAGGAGCCTGATGTAGCGCTTATGCAATCTCAATTCGATGATTTAAAGCAAACGATTGAGGATTTTGTAGCTGGCAAAGAAACAGCCGACGTGGTAGAGGGAGAGTATTCTTTAGCTACATTAATTGCCTATATAGATGAGGCCAATGATTTTCTGGATGCAGGTGATTACCAGGCAGCTTCAAATAAAATACGTGAGTTTATTACCATTTGGCCAAGTGTAGAAATTGAAATCTCCACACGTAATAGTAGTCTTTATACGAAAATTGAAAGTGATATGCCGATGATCGCGAGTGATCTATTAAAATCCAACGTCGATCAGCAAGCAATTACCAAACAATTAAATACATTCCGCACTGAGATTGAACTGATTCAAGGGGATTCCGATTACACAATTTGGGACGCTGCGTTAATTTTATTACGCGAAGGGCTAGAGGCATTACTGATTATTTTAGCCTTAGTGTCATTCCTCAATAAATCAGGGCAGAACAAGATGCGCAAATGGATTTATGTCGGCGCGTTTGTCGGCGTTCTATTGTCTGCTATTGCAGCCATTCTTATGTCGACGATTTTAAATTCGGCAACAATTGATACGAATCGCGAGTTAATGGAAGGGTATGTAGGGCTAGTTGCTGCAGCGATGATGATCGGTGTTGGTATCTGGCTACATAGCAAATCAAGCGTGGTCAGCTGGAATCGCTATATTTCCAAACAAATGGGTAATGCCATTTCGAGTGGCTCTATTTTTGCGATGGCTATGATTAGCTTTTTATCGGTCTTCCGTGAAGGTGCAGAAACGCTTGTCTTTTATGCGGGGATTGCACCAAAAATGGAAACGTCACAGTTTATTCTTGGGATTGTGGTTGCACTACTCATTCTGGCTGTACTTGCAGTCGTGTTATTTAAAGCAAGTGGTAAAATTCCAATTCACAAATTTTTCGCAGTAGCAACCATTTTAATTTACGTGCTAGCCTTTAAAATTATTGGGGTCAGTCTGCATACTTTGCAGCTGACAGATAATCTGTCCACAACGATTGTTGATGGCTTACCTGTTATTAGCTTGATTGGCTTCTATCCAACAGTGGAAACAATCATAGGGCAGTCTATTTTACTCGTGTTAGTGGCGGCTACTGTGCTCTATAAAAAGAAACAAGCCTAAAGAAAAAGGTAGATGAGCGTAAAACGCCATCTACCTTTTTTATTGCCAATGAGCAGGTCGTTTTATGTAAGAAGGTAATTTAGTCGAACGATCCCCTTGCGCGGCGTTGATTTGCATTTGGGTTAGAAACAGACTTGTTGAAAGATCAGCACCGCGTAAATTGGCATCTCGTAAATCAGCTCCGATGAAATCTACTCCTTGTAAATTCGCATCTTGAAGATTTGCTGCGATTAAATAACCCCTTAGATCAGTCGCTCGTAAATCCTTGCCTTTTAAATTTTTGCCCATCCAATCAGCCCCACGTTGATTCAAGTTTCTAGAAGCCTTTCCCTTCACACTGTGCTGGCGAATTTGTTCGCTAGTTTGGAGCAATAGTGCATTGATCGGCATACGACTAGCTACCATATCCAAGGCTAATAATGTATCTGCATCCTGAGCTATGATCTGCTGTAAGTGCTTCAATTGAGCAAGAAGCTGTTCATAAAGCATATTATCCACCTGATAGGACAAAGCCTCCGCCACATACGCAATCATTTCGTAAAGCTGTTCCATAATGGGAAAAACATGAAACATCTTGTCCGCATGCTCACGAGATTGTCGCCAATCCTGTCCATGAAATGTCACCTGTGAAACCTGTTGACCTGCGCCTAGGCAATCAAAAACGGTACAGCCCTTAAAACCAGTCTCTCGTAGCTGACTATGTATGTGACAGCTATAGTTATCCTGCAAATTAGGACATGGCGTGCCTGCTGGTTTATTGATCGCAAAATCACTAGAAGCCAAAATATTTAAAGCGGTACAGCACAAGCCAAAACAGCTTTGACAATCTGCCTGTAGACTATGTCGGATTTTTGTACCAACGGTTGTCTCTTTTTTTGTCTGATTAGACATCCTCATTTTCCTCTCTCATCTTATCCATTTAATTACTATTTTAACACTAACAAGCTACCAGTTAAAATAGAGAGAAACTGTATTTTGAAAGATAGTAGGGGATATGGTATTCTTCTTCAAAAGAGTTGTAAAGAAAAGTGGTGGTGGAACATGGGGTAACGGTCAATGAATTATTACAATTGCCATCTTTTCGAGGGGCAGAGGTGTTAACAGGGCGAGATAATCTGCATCGTACCGTATCATCTCTATCTGTATTAGAGGTATCGAATGTTGATTTTTATTCGAAAATTATTAACCGTGTACAGGAGGAATGGTATGCAGAGGAGCTTGTCATTAGCTCTTTTTACTCCATTCGAGATAGTGTGGAGCAGCAATGTGAAACGATTCAGCATTTACATGATTTAGGAGAGCTGGGGCTTATTTTATATTATGTCGGCATTGTATTGCCTGATATTCCACAGGAAGTGCTTGCGTTAGCGGAGGCGCAAGGCTTTATTATCATTTGTATGCCGCGAAATGATTATTCACTGCGCTATAACGAGGTTATTTATGAGGTTATGGAAGCGATTGTTAGTAATCAAGGCGTTAATGATCATTTTGTCAAAGAGACATTAGAAAAAGTATCGTTACTACCTGAGCATTTAAGAAGTGTTGAAATTACACTAAAAATGCTTTCAGATCGTTTGAAGGCTAATATTGTGCTCACTAATAGTCATTTTGAGATTGTGAACCAAGTGATGTGGCCACGAAATTCATCATTAGATGTAGCGAATGTCATTGAACAATGCTCCCAATCCAATTTTCAGAGAGAAGCAGGCAAGCTTGAGCTACTAAGAAGTGATGTCGCCTGTGTCGTAGACTATAAAAGAGTACACCAAAAAAATGGTGAGCCGCTATTTTTATTTCTGATTAAAGAAAATACAAAATTACCTGCTAAGACAATTGAAAAAGTAAGTGAGGTTGTGCAAGTAGCTATAAATTTATGGGGAGACAAGCATGATGAGGTTAGTGAATATGCCTTAGTTAAAGCTATTATCAATGATGAGGGGAGAAAATGAGAAGATTAGCCAATCTCCTTCATATTGATGTTTCCGCGATTCAAATGATGTGGCTTGTCTACATCCATGAGTTAGCAGAAGAAAAAAGAATTCGCGATGAATTAGAAGAGCAACTGTCCAAATATTATCAAACAAGAGTCATCCAATGCATTGACCATTGTATGATTGTATTGGTAGGCAATTGCTTTTATAAGCATCATGAGTTTGAAATTGCCATTGAATATAGTGAAACGACTCAGTATGACGCCCAAATCGCAGAAATTGTTTATGCACCTAAAATGAGAAATACAAAGTCTGTTCGTCAAATGTATCAATTGGTCAATCAGGTGGGGGACAAAGCCCATACGATTTATCCGATGCGGAAATTGTTTACTGCAGCGGAAGTGCGCTCCATGAAAAGGGCAATTGATGTCAGTAAGCAGGGCGAAGAAATGATTGAAGAATATTTGTCTGTAATTGAACCCATTTTACGCGACCATGATTCCTTGCAGACATTGATAACCTTTTTATTAGATGCAAATGCTAGTGTGGAGCGCTGTGCAGAGCTCCTCTATATCCATAAAAACACGGTGAAATACCGCATCAAAAAAATTAGTGAGCTGATTGGCACAGATGTTACCGTGTATTCGGAATTTTATGATGCCTATATGGCTTGCATGCTATATCGATTGATTAATGATTAGAATAATCTGAAATTTTGTCATTTTGAACAAAATTTCAGATTATTTTTTTCATTTGCGCAAAAGACTCGACTCTTACCTATCTTCTATAATTAAAAACATTAATCCATCACCAAATAAGGAGGAGTCACATGCAAAATGAAAATAAAGGTCAATCTTGGTATAGCTTAGGCATTATTTGGGCTGGCGCCATGATTTGTATTCCCAGTTTATTAGTCGGTAACGCACTGATTACCAATATGAGTTTATCAAAGGCACTGGCTGTTGCTTTTGTAGGCTATGCTATTGTCGTGATCATCATGATCTTGCAAGGCATGCAAAGCAGTGATTTAGGAAAGCCCACTGTCCATATAGCAGGACAGGTGTTTGGTAAAAAGGGCTCTCGTACAATATTATCCATTATCTTAGCTATTGCTTGCTTAGGGTGGTTTGGCATTCAGGCCAATGTGTGTGGCGTAGCCTTAGCAAATTTATTAGCAATCTATCATTTGAATATACCCATTCCAATCGCTTCCTTCATTAGTGGTATGGTCATGGTCGTATCCGCACTTTATGGGATGAAAGTGTTGCGTATTTTAAGCTATATCGCCGTACCATTGCTCGTCATCATTTGCCTGTACGGTTTAGGCCAAATATTAACTGGTGAGCAACTGCAACTCATTCGCGATTATCAGCCACAGGGCAATATGAACTTTATGGATGGTTTAGCTGTAACGATTGGGTCCTTTGCATTAGGGGCTGTTATAGCGGGTGATTATTCGCAATTTTCCAAAAAACGTTCAGACGTTTTCAAAGCCGCTACATTAGGGATTATTCCCGCAGGAGTGCTAATGATTGCTGTGGGAGCTGTCTTAACGATTGCCTATCAAACAAGTGATATTACAGCAGTCTTTCTGCATATCGCAACACCCTTTATTGGTGGAGTGGGTCTGATTTTAGCAACATGGAAAACCAACTTGGTCAATGCAATTTCAGGTGGAATTGCCTTAATTAATGTATTTGATGTTGCGAAAAACAAAGAACGATTAGCCATAGGTGTGGCGGGTACAATTGGCACAATCTTAGCCGTTGTGGGGATTTTAAATTATTTTACACCCATCATGTCAATTTTATCGGCGATGATTCCGCCTGTTGCAGGGGTGATGATTGCTTCCTACTGGGTCATTCATAAGGGCAAAGCAGATAGCTGGCATGAAGTGGAAGGGGTCAATCGATTAGGTGTATTTTCTTGGCTAGTAGGAGCTGTCATTGCCTGTATGCCAGTGGTATTCTCCTTATTCCCTGCATTGCCAGCACTACCAAACCAACCGATGATTGGCATCATTATTTCATTCGTGATTTATTATGTTGGGTATCGTGTATCTGTACAAAAAACGGTCATATTGGAGGAACATAGATGAGATATTTAGATCAAGCAGCTATTGAACATATTGCCATTGGGGCAGCATTTCTAGGAACAGGTGGGGGAGGAGATCCCTATATTGGAAAATTAATGGCGCTTTCTGCCATCGAAAAAAATGGCCCTGTAAAGTTGTATTCAGTGGATGAAATTGCGGATGATGATTTTTTCATTCCTGCCGCAATGATGGGGGCGCCATCGGTTTTAGTAGAAAAATTTCCACGTGGCGGTGAGTTTGTTAAGGTTTTCCAAAAGCTCGCGCAATATTTGGGTAAAGAAAAAATTGCAGGCACCTATCCAATGGAAGCAGGTGGGGTCAATTCGATGATTCCTATTGTAGTAGCTGCACAACTTGGCTTACCATTGATTGATTGTGATGGCATGGGGCGTGCATTTCCAGAATTACAAATGGTGACATTCCACTTAGATGGGATTTCAGCAACGCCAATGGCCATCACCGATGAAAAAGGGAATATTGGTATTTTTGAAACGATTGATAATAAATGGACCGAGCGTATCGCCCGAACAGCAACAGTAGAAATGGGCGCTAGTTCCTTAGTGAGCCTCTACCCAACAACGGGTGCACAAATTAAACAAAGCGGTGTTCATCATATAGTGACGCTTTCTGAAAAAATCGGTGAAGTTATTGCCTCGAAAGATCAAGAGGTGAACGATAAGCTACAAAGCCTTTTAAAGCTTGTGGAAGGATATGAGCTTTTCCAAGGAAAAATAGTGGATGTTATTCGTGAAACGAAAGGTGGCTTTAACCTAGGTAAAATGAATCTTGAAGGTATTGAATCTTATAAAAATGATCAAATGAAGGTTCATTTCCAAAATGAAAACTTATTAGCTGAGAAAAACGAGCAGGTTATAGCCATGACACCAGACTTAATTTGTTTGGTGGATTATGAAACCTTATTGCCTGTTACAACAGAGAGCTTAAAATATGGTAAACGTGTGCGTGTGATTGGCTTACCAGCACATGAAAAATGGCGTACAGCAAAGGGTATTGAAACAGCTGGACCCAAATACTTTGGCTATGAATATGAGTATACGCCAATTGAGGAATTGGTGAAAAAGGAGGTAGCAGAGCATGTATAAGATTGGAATCGATGTAGGTGGAACAAACACAGATGCCATCCTTTTAGACCATAATAGCCAGCTTATTTACAGTGTGAAATCACCTACAAGCTTAGATATTAAAACGGGAATTGAAAAGTCACTGCAACAATTACTAGAGGGTGCAAATATCGATAAATCAAAAATTACCCATGCGATGTTAGGGACAACACAATGCACCAATGCCATTGTGGAACGTAAAAAGCTTGCAAAGGTGGGTGTCATTCGACTAGGTTATCCAGCGACGGCTTCCGTGCTCCCTTATACAGCTTGGCCAGCGGATATGATTGATAAATTATCTGGTCATTATGCCATTGCCCGTGGTGGTTATGAATATGACGGCCAATTATTAAGTGCGCTTGATCAACAGGAAATTACAAAACTACTAGAGGAATGGCGTAGTCAAGTGGAATCCATTGCAATTGTTGGTGTCTTTTCCTCTATTAAAAATGATCAAGAATTGCAGGTTCGTGAATGGATTCAAGAAGTCTATGGTGAGGAATTCCCGATTTCCTGCTCCTCATTAATAGGTTCAGTCGGGTTAATTGAACGTGAAAATGCTACGATTCTGAATGCTGCATTATGTAAGGTGATTGAGACAACAACACAGGGCTTTATACAGGCGTTACAAGCAGAAGGCATTTTTGATGTAGAGGTTTATCTATGCCAGAATGACGGTACATTAATGTCTATCGATTACGCCAAGCAATTCCCAATTTTAACAATTGCCTGTGGACCAACCAATAGTATCCGTGGAGCATCGTATTTATCCCAAATTCAAAACACTATGGTATTGGACGTTGGAGGTACCACTTCAGATATCGGTGTATTACAGGATGGTTTCCCGCGAGAATCCTCGGTCGCAGTTGAAGTGGGGGACATTCGGACAAACTTTAGGATGCCAGATATCATTTCAGTCGGACTGGGCGGGGGTAGTATTGTTCGTGTGAATGGTGACAAAATTACAGTTGGGCCGGATAGTGTAGGCTATAAAATCAGTGAGGAGGCCCTTGTTTTCGGTGGCTCGACCTTAACGACAACAGATATCGCTGTCCGTTTAGGCTTAGCAGAGGTAGGCGATTGCACGTTAGTTGCACATATTGATGAAGCATTTGCCAAAGCTGTTCAAGAAGAAATTTCTTCGTTACTAGAACAGGCGATTGATAAGATGAAAACTTCCTCAGAGGATGTGTCACTAGTCTTAGTAGGAGGTGGTGGAATTATTGTGCCAGACAAAATTCGAGGCGTTTCCACAATAGTAAAATCTGAATATGGTGGTGTAGCGAATGCCATCGGTGCCTCGATTGCACAAATTAGTGGTCAATATGAGCAGATTTATATTTATTCCAAAGAACCGCGTGAGGAATCCTTAAAAGATGCACAAAACAAGGCTGTGAAACAAGCCGTATTAGCAGGTGCTCTTGAGGATACCATTGAGCTAGTGGAAGTAGAAGAAACACCTCTCGCGTATCATCCAGAAAATGCAACCAGATTAAAGGTAAAAGTAGTAGGGAAAATGGTGTAACAGTCAAAGGAAGAGTCCTAGTTAAACAGGGCTCTTCCTTTTATTAATGGATCAAATGAATGAATCACGGCATCAGGTTTAATGTCAGTTGGATTCGTGAGGCGATGAGGATTGAACCATATCCCTTTCATCCTTGCTTGCTGACAACTAGCGACATCCTTTTCTAGGTCATCCCCAACGAATAGGGCTTCTTCTGGTTGTACATGAAGCTGATTTAAGGCTAATTCGAATATGCGTTTGTCAGGCTTAGTTAAGCCTACTTCCTCAGAAATAAGGATAACATCAAAATAGCTAGCTAAACCTGTATGTGTGATTTTAGCCTTTTGTCGCTGTGTAGAGCCGTTTGTGATAATTCTAACTTGTACTTGCTCTTAATCGTTTGGAGAACATTCAACGTATGTTGATCGATAGAAAAGCAATATGGAAACTGCTGATCCCAAAAATCTTGCATGTCATGGCGAGGCAATTGAAAAGTTGATGGAAACGCATCAAAAAACGATGATAAAACATTGGTTTTATCGGCAATCCCATAGTCTCTTTTATCGTATTCCTTAAATTTTTCCAGCATGTCCTTTTTGAGCATACCCTGAATAGCACCATAGTATTTTTCCAAAATAATATAAAACAGGTTATCGACAGCATGATCTCGATTAAGTAAGGTATCATCTAAATCAAATAGTATCGCTTTCAACGAGCTTCATATCCGTTCTTGCTCATCAAGAGGTTTTCGTTTATGTTTTTCATTCATAATTTTTTTGTTTAGGATCGTTACCTTACCAACCATGAGCAACCTCATATCTTCCACAATATACTTAGCTAGCTCTTCGTCCGATATGTCATCTCCATCAATATCAAGGCGAAAATCCTGCCCTTGTAGGCCACCACCATTGGTAAATTCAATTTCAAAATCAAAGACAACTCTTTTATCCATTCAAGTACCACCTTACGCTTAGTGTTAGCGTGCTATCCATATATTCTGTGTTTAATAGGTGAATACCTTCTTTGAGAATAAGCATAATTGTTGTGCAAACTAAATTTCCCTTTTCTTGTATTTGCCACTTGCCAACGAAAAAGTCATGGTGTAATATGTGACTAGTACACTATGACACGAGGTGTTGTGATTGAAAAGCTTTACGGGACTTTTAAAAAAGAGTGGGTACTTTATCGCTCATGGTTTCTAGTAGGGATATTTATGGGACTTATGCTATCTTGGATCGTTCCCTATGTGTTACATCGGTTTGTTGATCTCTTTGCACAGGAAAATCAGCTAGAGTTTGTATTTACGATGCTCGTCCTTTTTCTAGGAGGATTTTATTCTGTTTTACAATTTTTGGCATCGATGCGATTGGATATTAAAGCAAAGGAGAGCTGGCTCCATTCAACAAGCTCCATCACAAAGCTTATCGGCGCAAAATTGGTTTGCTCATTAGTAGGATATGTCCTCTTCACTATCCTTTTTACGAGTATAGCCATTTTCAATATTAAGGATGAGCTGATTGCCAGCGCTGGACAAATTTTATTGGTTTTGGTAATAGTTGTTATTATATTGACTATTTTACAATTAATGCTATTTATCCTTCTTTTATTCTTTTTAGCTTTTTATTTGCAATTAAAGCGCATAATAGGTCGTTTTTCGATTGTGCTGACAATGATTGCGTTTTATGTAACCACAGCTGGTTGGGTGCGGATAACGGAGAGTCAGCTGTATCGAACGATCTTCCTCCATGGAGAGGTTTCGCTTCAAAGCATCGAACAATATCTACCAACAGGGAAAGAAATGACGATGGAATGGATGCTTGGCTCGATTTATGTCGTTGAGGAAGTAGCCATTACGTTATTACTACTACTGCTATTTTTAGCAGCATCGAAGTGGCTTGAAAGGGTGGTTTTACGATGACGATGGATTTTTCGCGTGACAAACCCATTTATAGCCAGCTTGTCGATCGAATTTGTGGAGACATTTTGAAGGGGAAGTTGCAGCTAGGTGATCGACTTCCCTCCGTTCGAGAATATGCAGTAGAAACAGGTGTCAATGTCAATACGGTGCAACGTGTATACAAGGAGTTAGAGGCAATGAATATAACGGAAACCAAACGAGGACAGGGTACATTTATTACGAGCAATGAGGAGCGCATTGAGTTATTGCGGGAAGAGATGAAAAATCAGCTGGCTGAAAATTTTTTAACATCGATTGAGGCATTAGGCTTTTCAAAGGAAGAAATGCTGGTGGTTTTGAAAAATAAAGCGTGAGGTGAAGGGATGTTACAGCTATTAAATGTATCTTTTCAATATAAGAAAAAGCCAGTTTTACAGGATCTATCCTTTTCCTTTCCGATTGGACAAATCATTGGACTAGTTGGGGAAAATGGTAGTGGTAAATCTACGCTTATGAAAGTTTTAGCTGGTTTACTGCGACCCACTGCTGGTGAGATCACACTAGAGGGTGAACCAGTCACACGTAGAAGTGCTGACAAAATTGCTTATTTACCAGATACAGATTTGTTTTTTGAGTACTACACGGGTGAACAGCTTTTCCAGCATTATGCTTCGCAGTTTGAAGATTTTTCCTATGATAAGGCCTGTATCGTCGCACAATTTTTACAGGTAGATACACGTACAAAGCTACGCCAATTATCAAAGGGTAATCGTGGTCGTATGAAAATGGCTGCCACCCTTGGGCGAGAGGTTCCTTATTATATCATGGACGAACCATTTGCTGGGCTAGACCCTATTGTCAGAGAGCAGCTGATTAAAGGCTTAATTCAATTTACGGACATCGAAAATCAAACGATCTTGCTATCCACACATGAATTATATGAGGTAGAGCCTATTTTAGATCAAATTATTTTATTGCAGGCAGGATCAATCATGGCCTATGAGAACGTGGAAACATTACGCGATGTGGCTAATAAGGATGCAGTTGAGTGGATGAAAGGATTTTATCGGCCTTCAGTAAAAAATATTGACAGCTAAAGGTGAAGAAAGAATCGTCAATAAAGCAATGTTGTCGTGCCAGACTGCATAATGCTCAGGCGAAATAGATTAGAAAGGGTGAAAAATATGACAGAACCAATTGTACAATTGCAAAATTTATCGAAAACCATTCGAGGAAAGCAATTAATTCAACAGTTAAACATTGATTTATATCCAGGTCAAATTACAGGGTTTTTAGGACCGAATGGAGCGGGGAAAACAACAACGATCCGAATGATGACAGGGCTTATGCATCCAACAGAGGGCAATGTCATCATCGACGGGCTTTCACTTAAGGAGCATTATGAGGAAGCCATTAGTAAAGTTGGTGTGATTGTTGAAAATCCAGAAATGTATAAATTTATGTCAGGCTATAAAAATTTACTACATTTTGCACGTATGCATAAAAATGTAACGAAGGAACGAATTCAGGAGGTCATTCAACAGGTTGGGCTCGAAAATCGTATACATGAAAAGGTCTCTACGTATTCACTTGGTATGAGACAGCGACTAGGATTAGCCCAGGCGTTATTGCACAGACCGAAATTTTTGATTTTAGATGAACCGACGAATGGCTTAGACCCTGCTGGTATTCGTGAGTTTCGTATGTACCTGCGTAAGATTGCTTCAGAAGAGGGCGTATCTGTCTTTGTCTCAAGTCACTTATTATCAGAAATTGAATTGATGTGTGATCGAGTGGCCGTGATTCAAAATGGGCAGCTGATTGATCTGCGCGATATTCACAATGAAAGCTCATCGTTTTATTATGTGGAGGCAGAGCCAAAAGAGCAGGTGTCTGCTTATCTGGAACAGCGTGACTTTAACTTTGTAGCAGAGAATCAGGGCTATGTGGTGGAAATGAAGAAAGAGGATGTCCCGGCTATGACTACACAACTAGTCCAAGCAGGTATTCAATTATTTGCCGTACAGCCACATCAAAAAACATTAGAGGATCAATTCTTAGAAATGACTGGAGGCGGACAAATTGCTGAAGCTAATTCAAAATGAGTGGATGAAATTATGGCATAAAAAAGGAACATGGGCAATGGTGGCCATGCTGATTCTTGTCATTCTTGTTCCTGCTGGAATCACCAAATATTATGAAGTAAAATCCCCGACGGAAGGCTCCTGGAAAGACATAGAGCAGGAGGCCATTCAATCCTATAAAGAGACGCTAGCAGGTGAAGATTTAACGGAGGAAGATAAAGCTTACTTTCAAGAGCAGATGGCTATTTCTGAATATCGTTTAGCGAATGATGCACCAAGTCAAAAAGATAGTAGTCTTGCAAGCTTTATGTCCTTTACAAGCGGTATGCTAACGCTTGTCACTTTATTTACAGTCATTACCGCAGCTAGTATTGTATCGAGCGAATTTTCAACAGGGACGATTAAAATGCTCTTAACGCGCCCAATGTCCCGTGCAAAAGTGTTGACGTCTAAATTACTGACAACATTTCTTTTTGGTTTGTTATTGTATGTGGTGAATGTTGTGGTAAGTGCCCTTATCGGCTTAGTCTTGTTCGGCATGGGAACAGGTGTGGAATTAGAAATGGTCAATGGGCAGGTCGTTGAAAAGGCCGTATGGAGTGATTTAGCCTATCATTACCTATTATCTGGTGGCGATTTTGTGATGTCTACATTATTTGCCTTTTTGATTGGTTCAGTATTCCGTTCAAGCTCTTTAGCAATTGGTTTAACGATGTTCCTTTCTTTTACAGGCGGCATGATTGTTATGTTCTTAAGCCGCTACGACATCGTCAAATATATTTGGCTCACACATTCTGATTTAACACAGTATGAGCATGGTGGTGGCTCCGTGATTGCTGATGTGACGTTGCCCTTCTCATTAACAGTACTTGCTATTTACGCAGTAGTTTTCCTTGTCATTAGTTATTCAACCTTTATGAAACGTGATGTCACGGCATAAGCTATAGAAGAACTGTGCCCTAATTTCGAATTAGGGTGCGGTTTTTTTGTTTAACATCACGAAATATTAAAAAAGTATTTATTTTTTTTTGAATTGCGCCTATAATAATAGCAACTTAGTGAAAACGCTTTTTTTACTAAAGTGGTCTAGACAACTATACCAAAGGGGGATAATGAATGTTTGCTTTCTTACAAAAAATCGGTAAGTCGCTCATGTTTCCAATCGCAACTTTACCAGCAGCAGCATTACTATTGCGTTTAGGTTCAGCGGATATGCTTGGGGCCGTACCGAATGAAGCCATCCAGTACATTGCTAGTATAATGGCCGCTTCTGGTAATGCTATACTAGGGAATTTACCAATTATTTTTGCGATTGGTATTGCGATGGGGTTTGCACATGATAGTAGTGGCGGCGCAGCTCTAGCGGGTGCGATTGCGCATCTTGTTTTAGTCGCCGTTTTAGGGACTGTTAACGAAGAATTAAATATGGGTGTGTTTGGTGGTATTATTGCCGGTATTACGGCAGGCTTATTATATAACAAATATTATAATGTGAAATTTCCAGAATGGTTATCATTCTTCGGTGGACGGCGCTTTGTACCGATTATTACGTCCATCACCATGGCCATTTTAGGTAGTATTTTAGCGATCGTTTGGGGACCAATTCAGGGTGGCATTGATGCTGTCGGCAATTGGATGATCGGTGCAGGATCACTTGGCGTAGGGATGTATGGCTTCTTCAACCGTCTATTAATTCCAGTGGGTCTCCACCATGTAATCAATACAATTATTTGGTTTGATTTCGGTGAATTTACAAATGCTGCAGGCGAAATCGTGAAAGGAGATATCAACCGCTTCCTAGCAGGAGACACATCAGCTGGACATTTCCAAGCTGGTTTCTTCCCAATCATGATGTTTGGCTTACCAGCAGCCTGTCTAGCAATGTATTTTGCGGCGAAAAAAGAAAAGCGTCCAATCGTTGGAGGGATGTTCGTTTCCATCGCTTTAACAGCCTTTTTAACGGGTGTTACAGAGCCTATTGAATTTTCCTTTATGTTCTTATCACCAGTTCTTTATGGTATCCATGCGGTATTAACAGGTATTTCATTGGCTGTGGCCTATCTTGTTGGATTCCGTGACGGCTTTGGCTTCTCCGCAGGCTTAATTGACTACTTACTCAACCTTGGTCTGGCAGATAAACCATTGCTCTTATTACCTTTAGGTTTAGGCTTTGGGGCGATTTACTTTGTAGTATTCTATTTCTTAATCAAAAAATTAGACTTAAAAACACCTGGACGTGAAGACGATGAGGATGAGGATGGCGAAGTAAATGCTATTGCTAATGATGTCGATTTACGTGCATATTATACAATTGAAGCATTAGGTGGAAAAGACAATATTAAGCAAGTGGATTATTGTACAACTCGCCTACGTTTATTAGTACAGGATTCTGCTAGCGTCGATGAAAAAACATTGAAGCAAACAGGTGCAAGAGGTGTTATGCGTATCAGTAAAACCAATGTCCAAGTAATCATTGGGACATCTGTTGAGTTTTTAGCTGAAGCCATAAAAGAACGTTTGAAAAAAGGCAATCCAGCACCAGCCAATGCAGGACTTCCAACAGCACAGCCTGTCCTAGAAGAAACAGTGAAGAATGACATGTTGACATTCCATGATTTCGAAATGCCAATGACTGGCGATTTATTACCTTTAACAGAAGTGCCTGATGAGGCATTTTCAGCAGGCTTGATGGGCCCAGGTTTCGGGATTCGTCCAACAGATGGAGCAGTCTATGCACCATTCGATGGTCAAGTAGTGATGGTGTTCCCAACAAAGCATGCAATCGGCTTAAAATCTGATACGGGCATTGAAGTATTAATTCATGTTGGCTTAGATACGGTCAAACTAAATGGTGATGGTTTTGATCTGTTCGTGACAGATGGTCAAAAAGTTAAGCGTGGGGATGCGTTATTAAAAGCAGACCTTGTACAGATTGAAGGTCAAGTACCTTCTGTCATCACACCAGTCGTCTTCACAAGCTTAATGGGGCAAGCGATAACACTTGAAAAGACTGGCTATCAACGAGCAGGCTCAACGAATATTATTACAATGAAGAAGTAACGACTAATGGGGCTGTTAGCGAAGGTATACAGAGGCAATGCTATTGCACACGGATGCCTTTTCGACAGCCCTTGTTCAAGAAGGAGATGTTTTTCTTGAGTTTAATCATTCGAAATATCACAGTAGTAAATGGCAATGGACGAGAAGAACAGGTAGATGTATGGATGAAGGATGGTAAAATTGCTCAAATTGCTCCTCAGCTTGATATCCACAATGTCGAACAGCTTGATGGTTCAGGGAAATTTTTATTGCCAGGATTTATTGATCTGCACATTCATGGGTCCGCTCAAATGGATACGATGGATGCTTCTGATGAAGGGCTCCATACGATGGCTCAATCCCTTTTAAAAGAAGGAACGACAAGCTTTTTAGCTACAACGATGACACAAAGCTATGACAACATTGAACGAGCTATTGAAAATGTGGCACAGTTCCAGCCACAGCCAGATGAAGCAGAGGTACTGGGTATTCATATCGAAGGGCCATTTGTCTCGAAGCAGCGAGCAGGGGCACAGCCTCTAGAATATATTGTCGAGCTAGATTTGGATATATGGACAAAATGGCAGCAACTGAGTGGCCATAAAATTAAGCAAATTACGCTAGCACCAGAAGAACCGAATGGCATGGCAGCTGTGCAAAGTATTTCTGCTAGCGGTGTCATTGTTTCAATTGGTCACTCGGATGCTACCTTTGAGCAAATGCAACAAGCCGCTCAACTAGGTGCCACACAGGGGACACACTTATATAACCAAATGCGTCCATTCCACCATCGAGATCCAGGTGTAGTTGGTGGTGTCCTGCTACTAGATGCGATTAAGGCAGAACTGATTGTTGACTTTATCCATATGCATGAAGGTGCGGTGGAAATGGCCTACCGCTTAAAGGGAGCAGACGGGCTTATTTTAATTACCGATGCGATGCGCGCAAAGGGAATGCCCTACGGTGCATATGATTTAGGCGGTCAAACAGTTCATGTGACAGAAGCAGGTGCTCATTTGTCAAATGGATCGTTAGCAGGCAGTATTTTAAAAATGGATCAGGCTGTACGGAATATGCATCACATTACGAATTGTACGCTGGAGGAGCTTGTCAAAATGTCCAGCTATAATGCTGCCGAGCAATTGAAGCTAGGTAATAAGGGTCAGCTTGTACAAGGCTATGATGCGGACGCGGTGATTTTAGATGACCATCTAAGGCTCCATCAAACGATTAAGGCGGGCAAGGTCTTATATGATGTAAATTCAAGCGGACAATAGTCACTAATATGCATCAGGTACAAACATCTGGCATGAAACGATGGAAATGAAAAGGTGATAGAACATGAATACCTATTTTCAACAAGTCAATCAATATTTAACAATGATGGCACAGCAGGAAAGCAACCAGCTTATGCATATTGCCAAGCAAATTGTTAAACGTCTTACAAAGGGGGCATTATCCAGCTCTTTGGCTCTGGTCATTCCATGCTATTAGCACAGGAATGTTACTACAGAGCAGGTGGCTTAGTGCCTGTCAAACCGATACACATAGAATCGTTAATGCTACATCAGGGTGCACGGCAATCCTCACAAAATGAAAAAAAACAGGCTTTTTTAGCCTCCTATAAGGATCAGCTGCAATTTGATGACCGAGATGTTTGTATCATCATTTCGACCTCTGCCAATAATCCAGCGCCCATTGATATGGCTATCTATGCAAAGGAAGCGGGCGCTTTGACCATTTCACTGCAATCACTGGAATATCAGCACCAGCCATCGCGCCATCCGTCAGGAAAGCGTTTAGAGCAAGTAGTAGATGAAGTATTGAATACGCATGTGCCATTAGGTGATGGTGTGTTAAGCGTTGACCAATTGCAATATGCCCCTGTTTCAACGGTGTTAGGTGCGACTTTATTAAATGCTTTATTCGCTCAAATCATTGAGCTTATGCATGCACAGGGCGCTCGTGTACCAGTGTTTGGTAGCAGTAATTTAGGGGGAAATAATAACGATGCACTCATTGATCAGTATGGTCAGCGTATTCATTTCTAGGGTACAAAGGAGGATATGTGGTGAAAGTAAAAAGATTTTCCTCAATGGATGATTTATATTCATATGCAGTAGCAACTATTTCGGAAGCCAAAAATAATGGCGCCACAACGTTCGGATTAGCTACTGGTGGAACAATGGAACCGCTATATGCTAAAATTTGTAAAACAGATATTGATTTTTCACATTGTATTAGCTTTAATTTGGATGAGTATGTTGGGCTTGAGGCAACTCATAAGCAAAGCTACGCCTATTATATGAACAAACATTTATTTAATCAAAAACCATTTTTAGCATCGTATTTACCAGATGGATTAGCAGTAGATCCTCTAATGGAAACAGCTCGCTATGAAGGATTGTTGCAACAATATCCCTTAGATTTCCAACTGCTTGGTATCGGTCAAAATGGTCATATCGGCTTCAATGAGCCTGGTACGTCATTTGCTTCTTTAACACATCTTGTAACACTCGAAGAATCTACTCGTCAAGCTAACGCGCGTTTCTTTTCATCCATTGACGAAGTGCCAACACAGGCCTACACGATGGGTATTCAATCGATTATGCGGGCAAAATGCATTTTGTTACTCGCAGTGGGAGAAGCTAAGCGTGAGGTGTTAGAGCGTTTACTGGCATCTGATTATACAGAAGACGTACCTGCAACTGCTTTATCGAAACATCCAAATGTGATGATTTTAACAGACTTACAAGAAGAGGAGAATAAATTATGAAAACACAACAATTGACAGTAGTCGATCCTTTAGGTATTCATGCACGACCAGCGAGCCAGCTTGTGGCAAAAGCAACACCGTTTGCTTCATCTATAGAAATACGTACAGAAGAAAAAGCCGCTAATTTGAAATCAATCTTAGGTGTGATGGGATTAGCCTTAAAGCAAGGTTCACAATTTACACTAGTGGTAGAGGGGGAAGACGAAGAGCAAGCATTAGCAGCACTAACGACACTCATCACGGAAATGGGGCTTGCACAATGACACAACTCACTGGTATTGCCGCTTCAGACGGCATTGCCATTGCGAAGGCATATCGTTTCGTCCAACCAGATTTAACATTCGCTAAAACAACTATTCATGATATCGAGGCAGAGCAGCAACGTTTAGCAGCCGCTCTTGCCAAAGCAGAACAAGAACTAGTTATCATTCGACAGCAAACATTCGAAAAATTTAGTGCAGAAGAAGCCGCAATTTTTGAGGCACATTTATTAGTGGTTCATGATCCCGAATTACTTGGGCCTATCAATCAAAAAATTGCGGACGAAGCGGTGAATGCGGAGTATGCATTGCATGAAGTATCCTCTATGTTTGTGGCATTATTTGAAGGTATGGATGACGAATACATGAGTGCCCGAGCATCAGATATTAGAGATGTGACAAATCGCATATTAGCACACTTACTCGGTGTACATATTCCAAATCCAAGCAATATGAACGAACAGGTAATTATCGTAGCGAATGATTTGACTCCTTCAGAGACAGCCCAATTAGATCGCAACTTTGTTCTCGGTTTTATTACCGATATTGGTGGGCGTACATCCCATTCAGCCATCATGGCTCGTAGCTTAGAAATCCCAGCAGTCGTAGGAACAGGGATTGCTACGACAACAATTCAGGATGGCGATTATTTAATTGTTGACGGTTTGACGGGTCAAGTCCTAGTGAACCCAAGTGCCGAAGTGATTGCAGACTATCAGGAAAAGGCACAAAATTATCGGGCACAGCAGGCGGAATGGTCTACTTTAGTGAATGAGCAAACCGTATCTAAAGATGGCGTGCATGTTGAGCTAGCGGCTAATATTGGATCGCCAAGTGATTTGGATGGGGTATTGCGTCATGGAGCAGAGGGAATTGGCTTATATCGAACAGAGTTTTTATATATGGGCCGAGAAAATTTGCCATCTGAGGAAGAACAATTTACAGCGTATAAAACAGTCTTGGAAGGTATGAAGGGCAAGCCAGTTGTTATTCGAACACTGGATATCGGTGGCGACAAGCACCTGCCGTATTTACCTGTGCAAGAAGAGATGAATCCATTCCTTGGTCATCGTGCCATTCGTCTATGTCTTGACCAGCAGGAGTTATTCCGCACACAATTGCGTGCACTACTGCGAGCATCTGTCTACGGAAACTTAAAAATTATGTTTCCTATGATAGCGACCATTCAAGAATTCCGTGCGGCTAAAGAAATTTTGCTTGAGGAAAAAGAAAATCTGATAGCAGGAGGTATTGCAGTAGGCTCTTCCATAGAGGTCGGGATGATGGTTGAAATTCCTTCGACAGCCGTAATGGCAGATATTTTTGCAAAAGAAGTGGATTTCTTCTCCATCGGCACAAATGATTTAATTCAATATACAATGGCGGCAGATCGGATGAATGAAAAAGTTTCCTATTTATACCAACCCTATAACCCAGCCATTTTACGTTTAATTCAAATGGTCATTAAAGCTGCCCATCAAGAACAGAAATGGGTAGGAATGTGTGGAGAAATGGCTGGCGATGAGCATGCTGTGCCACTTTTGCTAGGCTTAGGCTTAGATGAGTTCTCCATGAGTGCTACGTCTATTCTAAAAACGAGGGCCTTGCTAAAGCAATTATCTGTCCCAGAGATGCAGTCTTTAGCAACAGAGGCATTACAGTTAGCGACAGCTGAAGAAGTGCTGGAAAAAGTAAAGCAAGCTGTAAAATAAATTAGAACAATAACCCATCTACCAACAAGTAGATGGGTTATTTAGCATTATTGGCTGAAAGAGTTAATGAATAATGGTATTTCTAATAAATCCTCCACGATGGCATCCGCTTCAACATCGTCCCATTGTTTATCCTTTTTCCAAATGCCCTTCATTCCCACATGTTGAGCACCTTTGACATCATTCACAGGATGGTCGCCGATAAAAACACATTCATGAGGAAGGACATTCAGCTTTTCGATGGCATTTAAAAACAGTTGAGGATCGGGTTTTTTCATTCCTGCCCATTCAGAAACTAAAATGACATCAAAATAATGTTCAATTGCTAATGCCTTTATAGTGTCCATCTGAAAATGCCCATAGCCATTCGTAATCATGCCTAAAGCCAACTGATCCCTTTTCAATTGTTCTAGCATAGGGATAACGTTAGGAAAAGGGACACAGCTATATTTAAATTCGTTTAGGTAATCTTGAAGAAGCTCTTCCCACGTAATATGAGCAAGATGAAATTCTTTTACTAATTGCTGGTAGACATGGTCCTTCCAAACGTAGCCTCGCTTATCTAGTTGGATAAAGCGAGTTATATACTGTTCTTTTGAAATACTACCTAATACCGCCTTTAATCGCTCATATTGCTGCTCAATGAAGAGTTCCACAGATGCATCTCTATTTAATAATGTTCCGTCTAAATCAAATAATGCTGCTTTCATCACCATCTTTTTCACCCTCCTATTTGATCATAAAAAAGTAGCTGAAGTTAGGCTTCAACTACTTTGTTAGTCCATTAGGCGTGTTTTGAAATGATTTGCTGAAGCTTTGCTTGCAGTGTCGGTAGGTCATGCATCGTAACCGTTGTGCGAACATAGCTTTCATCCATATCTAATGCTTCAGCAAAAAAGCTACCAATGCCTTTTACTTTGCGATCAATTTGCATTAAAATCTCTGCAGAATGGTTGGATTGAGAAAGGAAAACTAATTCAAGCTCATCTAAATGGCTTCTATATTGTCCAGTGGGTACAAATTCAAATTCTTGGACAAATGGATAGTAGCCTCGGAAGCGTGAAGGAGCTTGTTCACATTCAGCTTCACGTAAACGGAAACCTAATCCACGAATCGCATCTAATATATGACCTGCTAGTGCTGTTGGCTCGACACGAATATAATCCTTATCACTCGGATCGACCGCATTTTTAATATCAAGGCCCGTTTGAATCCATACCTGTGTTTTACCTGCACTAATCGGTGTTTCAAATGGCAATGTTAATGAAATTGGGAAAACTTTTTCCTCGCCTGCGCCCAGTGTGAAAGGCTCTGTTACTTTGACCTTCTGTAGTGTGGCAACCTCTGTATGTTTGTGATCATTCGACTCACGGATATACGTCGTATTGACGGATAGGTAAATCGTGTCGACCTGTTGCTCAACTTGACCGCCTCGCACAATGATTTCCCCCTGCATGACCTCTCCAGCACGATAAGTATCCTTCTCCAATCTTGTATCCACTGTTGCTGAACCTATACCAATACTTGCTAATGCTTTATGAAAAAAAGACATTTTTCATTCCTCCTACTGACATCGTTAGCTATACATACGCTTATGATGAAAAAAGGTTTCAAGACTTACAAATTTTTCGTTATACTAGTTGAAAACGAAAGAGGGATGGCGATGGAAACAGAGTGGCTACGCACATTTATCGTGGCAGCACAAACAGAAAACTTTCGAGAAACGGCTGAAAAACGATTTATTACACAATCGACTGTAACGAAGCATATCCAGCATTTAGAAAGGGCATTGCAAACCCCGTTATTTGATCGACAGAGCAAACAGGTTACGTTAAATCGGCAGGGTGCTTATTTTAGTCAGCAGGCACAAAAAATCCTGTCCGCTTTAGATGAGGGGCTACAACAAATGGATTCCTTCGTAAAAGGCTACACCGCTAAGCTTACGCTTGGCGTTGCTCCGCAAATAGCGAATTCAACATTACCAGCTATTATCACAGCATTCCAGCACCGAAAGCCAACTACTCAGGTAGTGATAGAACTTTTAAAATCCAATGAAATCGGGGAAGCGGTATTTACGGGTGTAATCGATATTGGCTTATCCAAATTAACCTCAACTCGTGAGCTTCACACGGTGATGCTCGCACAAGAACCATTGCATTTAATTGCTCCTATTGGTAAAAAGGAATTAGATGCTTTCACTCTTTACGGCAGGAAACACTTCTCACACATGAATATGCGCCCTATTGGCAGGAAGTACAACAGGTGCTACAGCAATTTACCAGCCATCAAACAATGCATATTAATCAAACAGAGGTGATCAAGCATTTCGTCAAGCATGGTCTTGGTATTGCCTTGCTGCCTAAGAGTGTGATTGAAGCGGATTGCCAGCAACATCTTCTACATAGCTATTCAGTAAAAGAATTTTCTCATATTGTATCGGATACTTACTTGCTTACAAAGTATGTCTCAGCTGATTATGATGATTTTTTAGTAGCGTGTAATAGCGTGTATGAGTAAAGCCGTTTTCTGCACGGTTTTTTCATAATGTACCTTTATACTATTTTAGTAGAAATAATAGATAGAGGGTGTTTAGGTGTATAGTGTATTGTCCAGCATTAGTCAGTTGATTAGTGAACCGCTTACGCAATTTGTACAAGGCTATGAGCATTCTGCCCTGATGATGGCCATTCTTCTTGGCTTAATAGGCGCCTTTGCTCCATGTCAGTTAACAGGTAATATGAGTGCCATTACATTTTATGGCAATCGAACACTTCAAAAGAGCAGTAATTGGCAAGAAATTATGTTTTTTATTGTGGGGAAAGTGGTTGTTTTTAGTGCGCTTGGCTTTTGTGCTTGGCTTTTTGGACAATCATTTGAAACAAAGATGACCGTTTATTTTCCAATCTTTCGTCAGGCTATGGGGCCGATAATGCTACTAACAGGGTTGGTGCTAATCGGTTTATTCAAATTAACCTTTTTACAACGCTTAACATTGCTGCTGCCGCCTGTAGTAAAAGAGGGGAAAATCGGCTCGTTCTTAATGGGTGCTAGTTTTTCTATTGCCTTTTGTCCCACTATGTTTGTTTTATTCTTTGTGTGGTTAATGCCCCTTGTGGCGAGCACTTCCTATGGGTTGCTTTTACCTAGTATTTTTGGCGTAGCGACCGCTGTACCGCTTATCATCATGCTTCTGTTGATCTATGTCTTTGATGCCAAACGCCTTATCCTACGAAAAAGTATGAAGATGGGAAGGGCTATTCAAATGACAGCAGGTATCCTATTAATTTTAATCGGAATAACGGACACTATTACATATTGGGGCATGTAAGACATGTATAATAGAGTCAAAACGAGAAAGAGAGTTACAGTATGATCGCTATATTATTATTTATGCTTGCGGGAATTGGTGAAATAGGTGGGGGCTATTTAATTTGGCTTTGGTTACGAGAGGGCAAACCTTTTTATTGGGGTATTTTTGGCGGTATTGCACTTGCTCTGTACGGTGTTGTTGCAACATTCCAGTCCTTTCCTACCTTTGGCAGAGTTTATGCAGCCTATGGTGGAGTATTCATCGTGTTGTCTATTTTATGGGGGTGGGGCATTGATGGCAAAAAGCCCGATCATTTAGACTTTATTGGCGCAGGGATATGCTTAATAGGCGTCATTGTGATATTGCTGCCTCGCTCTTAGCATGGAAAAAAGGTTACTACAACAGAATAGTAACCTTTTTTAATCTAATTTTTACGAGCAATAAAGCTCAGACGATAATAATCAATGACCCATTCATTCTGTTGAAAACACGTTGGCTTTAATAATTCCTCACATGTCGTATAAACCTGTTCTTTCTCATCCGCCTTTAAGTGTTGTAGAAGATTTTCACTAAACATGACCAACCAGTTGCGAAGCCCATCCTGCCCTTGAAGTGGTGTAGGACGTTTATAGAGTGTGATATTCTCGACCTCAAAGCCTGCATTTTCTAATTTTGATTGATATTCCTCGACGCTTGGAAAATACCAAGGGAAATAGTGGTCGATATAGGGAAATTGTAAAGATTCCATACTTTTTTGCAGGGCCCAAACGATGGATGCAATATTGCCTTGTCCACCCATTTCAGCAACAAAGCGTCCATCGTTCTTCAGTGCGCCATAGACGTTTTCGATAACTACATCAGGTTCCTTCATCCAATGAAGTGCGGCATTGGAGAAAACGGCATCAAATTGCTGAGAAAAATGCATCGCTGTAGCTTCCATTGTTTGGAAATTTATGGCAGGATATTTTTGCTGAGCAGCTAAAATCATCGTAGCCGACGCATCAACTCCGAGCACAGAAGCTCCAAGTGCTGATATGTCATTAGCCAAATCTCCTGTACCACAACCCACATCTAAAATATGTTCATTTTTCTGCGGCGCTAGTAGATCGACTAAGCTTGTACCCAATTTTGACACGAAATCATGCTTTTCATCATATAAATGAGCATTCCATTTTGTTTTTGTTGTCATCCTATTTCATCTCCTTTAGTAGAGCATAGCAAAGGAGGACAACCATCAGAAATGCGAAAAATCATGAATTTTGATTCCAAATTGGAATGATAGCTTTCTCTATAACAGCTAGCTTTACACGCTATCAAATTTCCGATTCGATGAAAAATGAAGTCCATAAAATTTTTGAGTAAAATTAAAAGGTAGCTGATGTTTTTTCAGCTACCTTTTGTTATGGTTAAAGCTTTGTTAATGTTTTGCCACTCCAGCCAAACAAGATCGTAAGAATTGGTCCAAGTAAACAGAAGAAGGTGAACGGTAGGTAATCCAATGTGGAAATACCGAGGACACTTGCGATAAAAATACCACAAACACTCCAAGGCACAAGTGGGTTGACGACCGTACCTGCATCCTCCATGACGCGTGAAAGGTTTTTTGGTGCAAGACCAACCTTTGCAAATTGAGCCTTAAAGGCCTCACCAGTTAATAGAATGGATAAGTACTGTTCACCGATCAATGTATTGACACCGATGCCAGTGATCGCAGCACCGGTAATAACCGATCCAGCACTTTTAAATAAACTTTGTACCTTCGCTAAAATGCTTTGAATAATGCCTAATGTGAATAAAAGGCCACCCATTGTTAAAGCAAGTAGAACAAGCGCGATTGTAAATAGCATACTATTCATCCCACCACGAGTGAGCAAGGCGTCTACATCTTTATTACCAGTTTGAGAGACATAGCCATCAAACAGAATCTTGAAGATATCTGAAGCGGGAACTGGGTCAAGTAGAGAGCCAAGACCTACTCCAATAATGGATACAACAGCCAATGTAATGACTGCTGGTGCCTTATAAAAAGTCATGATAACGAGAACAACAATTGGCAATAATGTATACCAATGAATAAGTCCTGTAGACAATAAACCTTCTTTAAATTGTTCCACAGTCTCAAAGGATGTAGCAGCTCCTGTTGGCGAAATAATAGCATAGATTACAAAGGAGATAAGAAAAGCAGGAATGGTTGTCCAGCCCATATTTTTAATATGCTCAAAAAGGTCTACACCAACTGTACCAGAAGCAAGATTGGTTGTATCGGATAAGGGTGACATTTTATCACCAAAGAAGGCCCCAGAAACAATCGCTCCAGCAGTAATGGTTAGCGAGATATCCATGGCACCGGCAATGCCCATAAATGCCACACCAACCGTCGCGACAGTTGTCAGGGAGCTTCCAATAGAAATACCAACGATACTACAAATTAAAAACACGATGGCAAAGAAAAAATTTGGCGAAACAGTTAAAAAGCCATAATAGATAAGGGTTGGGATCGTTCCGCCCATAATCCAGCTTGAAATTAAAATGCCGATAAAAAAGAAAATAAAAACGGCGCCAAGTCCAGCGCTAGCACCCGCAATCATACCACCTTCAAGATCGCGAAAGGGTACTTTTTTCAGTAGTCCATAAGCGAGTAAAATGGCAATCACAAGAAAAATCGGGATATGTGGCGTAGCCTTTAAATAGCCAATACTATAAGCCATTATGGCAATAATTAAAATAGTGATAAAGCTTGCCTCAAGAAATCGAGGGTTACTCTTTGCTTCTATTCGAAACATGTGAATCCTCCTAATACATACTTCTGCGCTTCAATGCGGTGAAGCCCAAAAGTATTATAGCACGCTAATATTTTTTGTCAATTGACTGAAAATTGGTGGTCTTAGAAGAGATAATCCCAAGCATTTTTCAAAATCAATAAACATGTCATGACAATAAAAATGACACGCATCATGTTCGTTCCACGCTTCAGCGCAAATTTGGATCCAAGAATTGCCCCAAAGATCATGACAAAGCCCATCGAAAAACCATATAGAAAATGAACTTCTCCTAAAACTAAAAACATGATTAATGCCGCTAAATTTGAGGTAAAATTAAAAGCTTTTGCATTACCAGCAGCTTGGAGGAAATCATAGCCCATCATTAATAGAATAAAAATAAAAAATGAACCCGTACCTGGTCCAAAAAAGCCATCGTAAAAGCCAATAGCCGCAAATGCACCTATAAAGGCTAAATTTTTAGCTGTGCTAAGTACACGCTCTTGATATTGCTGTCCCCAATCTTTTTTAAACATTGTATAAGCAGCTACAAGGACGAGCATAACAAGCATAAGTGGTTTTAAAATAGCAGGGGATACAAGATGGACAGTAAAGGCACCGAGTAAAGATCCTACAAAGATAAAGGGGAGGATTTTTCCAATTTTCTTGAAGTCTACTTTACCTGCACGTAAAAAAGTTAGCATACTTGTACCATTACTAATGGTATTGGCTAGTTTATTTGTGGCAATAGCTGTACTTGGAGGTAAACCAACAGCCATTAATGCAGGTAAGGAGATGAGCCCACCACCTCCAACAATCGCATTTAAAAAAGAGGCGATAAAAGCAAGTAGTAATAATATTGTGAGTGAAAGTAAATCAATATCCATAAATATGCTCCCATCTTTCTTCATCGCGTTTTAACATAGCGTACTGCGAAAGTCAAAAAATCACAATGAAATTCCAACATTTTCATGTAAATTTTGTTTACAATTCCTTAACATTTCACAAGGTAAACAAATAAGCAGGAAAAAGTTTATTTCAAGTATTTTTATAAAAATAAAAGAAAAAATGGGCGTTTTTAAAGAAAAAATCGTGATTTTTAATATTTGATTTCCAACGTTTGCAACTTGGAAAATAGCTTGAAAATAAATGTGGCAAATTTTATATTACAGTTTTGTAAAATCAACAGCTAAGTGTTTAAAATTTTGTTGAATTGTGTAAATGTTTTGTTATGATGGTTCAGAAATCGACAATATTTTTTCAACAGGAGGAACAGGATGTTCAACTCAAACAAGCAAGATCCATTTTTTCAATCACTATTAAAAATCGCGAAAAACGTGAATGAGGGTATTTACTATGCTCATAATGCACGTATTCAAGATATAGATGCACTAAAAGAAATCGCAGATACAATGAAGCAATACGAAACAAGTGGCGATAAATTAATCCATGAGCTAATTGTTATGCTGAATAAATCTTTTATGACGCCAATTGAGCGTGAAGATATTTTAGCCTTAGCCAATAAATTAGATGATGTAATTGATGGAATGGAAGGCTGTATTGCGCACTTCAATATGTACAACCTAACAGAAGTAACAGAGCCAATGCGCCAATTCCTCACATATATTGCGAAGAGTACAGATGAAATGGTACAAGCCATGGAACTGTTAAATAGTAAAAAGCTTGTGGAAATGCGTAAACATGCTATTCAAATTAAGGACAATGAACGTGAATGTGATGAAATTTTCCGTTCTTCAATGAAGCAATTATTCATCCAAGAAAAAGACCCAATGCGTTTGATTGTTTTCAAGGATATTTATGAGCAATTTGAAGACATTGCGGACAGCTGTCAAACAGTAGCAAACACAATTGAAACAATAATTATGCGTAATGCATAAGATGGAGTGTACGAAATGGATACGATCTTATTAATCACCATATTAGTCGTTATTTTCGCACTTGTGTTCGACTTTATTAACGGCTTCCATGATACAGCAAATGCGATTGCTACTTCTGTATCTACCCGTGCCTTAAAGCCACGTACTGCGGTTTATATGGCAGCGGTAATGAACTTCGTCGGAGCGATTACATTCGTTGGGGTAGCCAAAGCCTTAACAAAAGATATTGTGGACCCATTTTCTTTAAATGCCTATGATGGCGATATTACAGGTTCTGTTGTGATTTTAGCAGCGTTATTATCTGCCATTACATGGAATTTATTAACATGGTATTTTGGGATTCCATCAAGTTCTTCTCATACATTGATTGGTTCTGTTGCAGGGGCAGCTATTGCCGCAGCAGGATTTGATATTTTGAACTATGCTGGGTTTATTAAAATTCTTCAAGCACTTATTTTTTCACCATTACTAGCATTCGCAGCTGGTTTCCTGATGATGACATTATTAAAGGTCATCTTTAAAGATATGAATTTATATCGCACGAATAAAGGCTTCCGTACAATGCAAATTGGGACAGCAGCCTTACAATCCTTTACACACGGGACAAATGATGCGCAGAAGGCGATGGGGATTATTACCCTTGCGTTAATCGCGGGCGGCCTACACCAAGGAGATGATATTCCTTTCTGGGTACGTTTTGCTGCAGCAACTGCGATGGGTCTTGGTACATCTGTCGGAGGTTATAAAATTATCAAAACCGTTGGCGGTAAAATCATGAAAATCCGCCCAGTAAATGGGGTAGCGGCAGACTTAGCTTCTGCATCGATTATCTTTGGAGCCACTTTAATCCATTTACCAGTTTCTACAACACATGTTATTTCTTCATCCATCATGGGTGTCGGAACAGCACACCGTGTTAAAGGAGTAAAATGGGGGATGGCACGAAAAATCGTTACAACATGGGTCATCACGATGCCAATCTCTGCTGTCATGGCAGCATTGATTTACTATATTTTAAGTTTATTTTTCTAGTTCGCTAAGGAATGCACAATCATAGTGCATTCCTTTTTTTGGTGCTGGAAAATGGATGCGGGTGATAGGATAAAAATGAAGGATGTAGCGGATAGGAGCGGCAAAGTGAAGGATAGCCCCACAAAAGTGGCGGATAGCCCGGGCAGGAAGAAAAACTGCTTCGATGAAATCGGTAGCCTCCTCCCCTTGTGTAAAGTGCGGATACGCTCTAAGGTAATTATAAAGAAAGTATAAAGTTCGGAGAAAATCGTTTTTTCCGTAGTAAGGTGAATACAGGAGGAAAATGATGAAGGAAAAGTTACTACTGATTGAGGATGATACAGCGATTGGACGCATTGTGAAGGATACGCTGGAGCAGGAGGGCTATTATGTGACATGGGCTACTACGGGCCTTGAGGGACTGGCAGATTTTCAAACGCAACCTTTCGATTTAGTGCTAGTGGATTGGATGCTGCCAGAAATGGATGGGTTAACGGTTTCTCAAAATATCCGTTGGGAGAGTGATGTGCCGATCCTAATGATGAGTGCCCGCAAGGAAGATGCGGATAAGGTGGAGGGCTTGCAGGGGGCAGACGATTATATCGCTAAACCATTTAGCTTAGAAGAATTAAAGGCACGAGTTGCCTCTCATCTTAGACGATGGCGACGCTACCACAAGCAAGACGTGATAGAAGAGCATACTGCCTATGCGAATGGATTAACAATAGATTGGCAACGAGAAATAGTATGTGTTTATCAGCAAGAAATTGCATTAACTCAAAAGGAGTTTGCTCTTGTTAGGCTGCTAGCTAAAAATCCGAGTCAAACCTTTACAAAAGAAGAACTGTATCAGCATATTTGGCAGCAAGCAACGTTAGAGGACACTCATACTGTCACAGTGCATATTAAGGCTTTGCGAGAAAAGCTCAAGGATTCTGTGAAAAACCCAAATTTCATTCAAACTGTGTGGGGTAAGGGCTACCGTTTTATTGGTGAACCATTATGAAAATAAAAGCGTGGTTACTAATTATGTTTTTTATTGTAATGGTATTACCCATAGTAGGGGCTTATAGCCTTTATGTGTGGATTAATGCTTATTACCAAGATAAAAATGTGGCGGAGTATTTTGACAAGTGGACAGAGCTAAATCAGGTAAAAGACGTCCTTGACAATCCAGTGCTTTATCAAAAAAATGCCGATTTTGAGGAAATAGAGGAACTTACCAATGAGCAGCTGGCGATTACCCTCTATACGAAATCTGGCTATGTTTTATATTCCTCCAACCCCTTGCTAACGGGCTATGTAGGGAAAGAGCGCATGTTAAATGGTTTATATGATTTACAGCAAGCATATAACGCCTTTACATACAAGGAGCCTGTATATCTAAAAGGTGATTTGCTTGGCATCTATGAAATTCAATTACTACGAACAGATTGGGTAAAGGGTGTAGAAAAGCGTTCGTGGCTCGTCATCGCAAGCACGATCCTGTTATTTTTTATCATTTATTTAACTGTCATCTTGTTGCTTCATCGGAAACTGAATCGGCCATTACGTGAACTGATGCAGCAAATGCGTAATTTTGCGAAAGGTCAGCAAGTTAAATCAAATCTAAGCGTAAGAAAAGATGAGATTGGGGCACTCGCCAAAACATTTGAGGCGATGCAGGATGAAATTGAAAAGACTCGGGCTTCTTTAAAAGCGGAACAACAGCAAAAAGAAATGATGATTGCAAGTATTTCCCATGATTTGAAAACACCCCTTACAGCCATCCAAGCCTATGCGGAATCTTTACAAAATAAAGGCTTGTCAGAACAGCAGGAGGCAGAATATCAGCAGGTCATCGTTACGAAGGCAGATCGGATGAAGCATATGCTAGAGGATTTAATGATGTTTACATTACTTCAATCAACGAACTATACATTAGAGCTCATTGCTGTGGATGGAGAAGAATTTTTTGACATGGCCCTGTCTGACTATGAACCTTTATGTGAGGAAGAAGGATTTACATTAAAAGTCTTCTGTGCCGTAGATGGGCTCTATGCTGTGCATCCTAAACAACTTCAGCGTGTCATTGATAATTTATTAAGCAATGCATGGCGTTATGGGGAAAAGGGGACAACAATCTGCTTAGCGGCAGTCAATGCTGGAAATGATCCCAAATGGGGCTTTGACTTCTTGAAGTCGGCTTTAAACAAACAAGAGGGTATGTATATAATTGTACAAAATCACGGAAGAGGTATACCACAGCAGGACATTGTAAAATTATTCGAGCCTATGTATCAAGCAGATTATGCGAGATCAAAGGCTGGTGAACGAGGAACAGGACTAGGCTTAAATATTACAAAACAAATTATTGAAAAACATGGTGGCACTGTCGAATTGCTTTCTAGAGAGAACATTGGAACAGCGGTAATTTGCTGGCTACCACCTTATAAAGGAGTAAAAGAATGATGAATTGGAAAAAATCTTGCCAAGCAGCAGGCTTAATTGCTGTGATGACATTTAGTTTAGTGGGCTGTAATTCAGAGGCATCTTATACACCTCAGGAAATTATCGACCAAGCCCTTCAAGAATCGAAAGAGCCACTCACTTATTATGGCGAATATACGTTAGATATGGGAGAGCTAGGTGGTAAAGCTCAAGTGAAGGAATGGGTAAAGGATAGCAATAGACGGATAGAAATGACAGGTGATAATGGAGAACATGTTATCACAGTCAAAAATGACGCTAAAGTCATTAGCTATGATGTCACTGAAAAGACGGCTTACACAATGGATTATTCACAACACGAATTAGACGGCTTGCAATCACCTAAAGATCAGGTACAGCTTATTTTTAATATGGTTAAAGATACACATGATATCAAGATAGCAGGGGAAGAGAAGGTTGCAGGTAGAGATACGTATAAAATCGTCGGAAAAACGAAGAAAACGGAATCGTTATTTGGAGATATCGAAGCATGGATTGACAAAAAAACTTGGCTGACTTTAAAAATGAAGACAGATAGTGCAGGGACTCATATGATCACTGAGTATTCTAAGCTTAATTTTGGTGAAAAAATAGATGCTCAACAATTTACACTAGATCTACCAAAGGATGTAACGATTCAGGAAATTAGCGGACAGGACACTTCAGCATCCATTTCTTTGGACGACGTAAAGCAGCAGCTTGAAAAGTTTTTATTAGTGCCAGAAGTAAATGGTCTTACCTTAGACAACATATCCATGGTTAAAGGGATAGAGGATCGACCAGAATACTCTTTTGATTATAGCATAGACGGAGAGTTAGCTTTTTTTGTTACGATTTTTAAAGCAGATGCTAGCGTTGCAGATATTGGTCCCATTCTAAATGAAAAAGAAATCGATATTCGTGGACAAAAAGGCACAGTTATGGATGGTGAAAATTTCCGTTCCCTTGCTTGGCAAGAAAACGGCTACCAATATAGTATGGTTGGGCAAAATCCAGCATTAACAGTTGAGGATCTTTTAAGCTATGCGCAACAAATGACCGTTATACAATGAGGTGATACTATGAAAAAAGCGCAAGGACTAAAATGTCTGGCACTATTTTTATTTACCACTATTTTCCTGTATGGGGTAGGGGAAACATATGAGGTGTCTTGGCTACAATTTCATTTTACGGGACAATATCAGGACGTAGGCTTTTATTTCAGTTTTACATCCCTCATTCCAATAGTAATTGGATTATTAATGGTGGGTCTATATGAATCATTGTTAAAAAGATTCATCTAAATAATTAGGAGCAGGATCCGAGTGGTGATCCTGCTTTTTTTATGGTAGAAATATAGGTCATAGATTACAATATTTATATAAAGAGGATACTAATAGGAGGTTTCGTCAATGGCTACATTTCTACATGGCTTTGCTCAACAACTCATTTTCCCCTTGTTTATGATTTTATGCTTTTATTTCACATTAACTTATTTTCATCATCTCAAGACAGACGATGACCGTGATATTAAGAATACAAAATGGGCAGCAGTGGTGTGTTTAGCTTTCGCTTTGGTTGCACCAGCTCTTTATAATGTGATTACGTTCATGATCATGATGAGGTAAAGTGATAATTTTGGCACAATACGTACATAATGTAAGGTAACAGGTTTAGTCATTCTAAAATGAGGGAATATACATTCATCCTAGGATATTGTAGGTGGTACATATGTTTGACAATTTACTATTTCAGTTACCTTTTATTATTTTTATCGGTTTGTTTTCACAGTGGTTAGCATGGCGATTTCGCATGCCTGCCATTGTCATTATGAGTATCGCTGGGCTCATTATTGGTCCGTTTACAGGGTTAGTGTCGCCAAAAGAGACATTTGGCCCTATTTTTCATACCATTATTTCTCTGGCCGTTGCCGTAATATTATTTGAAGGAAGTTTAAGCCTTGATTTTCGAGAAATACGTGGCTTTAAGAAGTCTATATTGCGTATTTCCACAGTAGGGGCAGCCATCGCTTGGATTGCAGGCTCTACTGCGGCGCATTTTGTTGCTGGGCTATCATGGCCAGTCTCTTTTGTCATTGGTGGATTATTTATTGTGACAGGTCCAACCGTTATTTTGCCTTTATTGAGACAGGCAAAATTGAAGGAGCGACCAGCAGCTATCTTAAAATGGGAAGGCATCGTTGTAGATCCATTTGGCGCGTTGTTAGCGCTATTTGCGTATCAGGTCGTTTTGGGCATATATCATTTAGAAGGTGGGACATCACTTACCGTTTTCTTTGTTTCCGCCTTTTTAGCCGCCCTGTTAGGAGGGGGCGTCGGTTATGGAATGGGACAATGCTTGGAGCGTGGTTTGATTCCAGAGTTTTTGAAATCACCTTTGTTACTCGCTACTATTTTACTTGTTTTTGCCCTAAGCGATGCCATCATGCACGAAACGGGCTTATTGGCTGTGACAGTGATGGGGCTTGTGATGGCCAATATGCATTTAACAAGTCATCATGAGCTGTTGCATTTTAAAGAAAATATTTCGGTTATTTTAATTTCAAGTGTCTTTATCATGCTGACGTCGTCCTTAACCATCGATACGTTATGGCAAATCATTGATTGGCGTATGCTACTATTCGTACTAGCGATGATGTTTATTGTTCGACCGTTATCGATTTGGATTGCGACCATTAATACGGGCTTAACATTGGAAGAACGGGCCTTAATTGGGTGGATTGCACCGAGAGGGATTGTGGCATTAACCGTTTCAGGTTACTTTACAACGGCACTACAAGACGTAGGTTTTCAAAGTGCACAATTATTAACAGCGCTCACATTAGCACTTGTTTTTGCGACAGTGGTTGCTCATGGCTTTAGCATTGGCTGGCTTGCTAAAAAATTAGATCTACAAGCTTCCACAGGGAAAGGTATTGTGATTGTAGGCGCTTCTCCATTTACAACACAGCTCGCAACGTCCCTGCAAAATAACGGGATTGATGTGTTGATGATGGATCGTGCATGGGAAGATTTATCTGCTGCTCGACAAAATGGTATTAAGACAGAAACAGGTGATATTCTAAGCGAGCATACAGAATTTTATGTTGATTTAACTCCCTATGATCAACTAATTGTAGCGACAAAGCAGGACGCCTATAATGTCCTTGTTTGTGCAGACTTTGTTCCAGAATTAGGGCGTCTCAATATTTTTCAAACGGCTTTACATACTACAGACCCAAAAAATTACTCACGGAAGTACGGGGGACAGCTTCTTGTCGATGCACAACATGATATTCATCAGCTCAATGAACTGATCGAGCAAGGGGCACAACTTCGTCAAACGAAAATTACAGAAGTATTTACATGGAAGGATTATGTAGAACAAAATCCTCATGCCGTCTGGGTGTATGCTATAACACAGGATGGAGCTATCGTGTTGGATATGGTCAATAAATATGACGATATAAAACATGAACCGCATACTATCATTAGTTTAATTCGCTAAAATCGGCCGCCTGTTTGTGCAGGGCGGCTGTTTTTTTAGATGGTTTTTTGATGCAAGTGAAAGGAGACTAGTTGACTGAAAATGACCATGCTTGCAAACACACTAGCAATGAGTGTTCTGCCTGTTTCATACAAAGCAAGAACAGCTAGCGTAAAGAGAGCAGCTTCTACTAGTTCATGCGTAAAGGGATTCAAGGGCACTCTTGCTTTTGGAGAGCCAAAAATACTCCATATTCCGATGATGAATAATGGTAATCCCACTCCAAGAAAGCATTTAATTAGGGGATTTGTTTCTATATAGGCACCCAGTTTCCAATAGCGAGTAGAACCCCCATTTCTACTAAAAATCGTAGTGTTAAATGGATAGCCATACTTTCCTCCTCATTACGCAATTTGCTGTAAATGTGTCTTCTTAAAAGCGTCCTCATATTTTAAACCATAGCCAAGTGCGCGATCTAAGAAAATATGTGCGAGCCAAATCAGGGCAGCCATCAGGAGTACTGGTGTAGTCGTTAGTAAACCAATCACCATCAACATGGCAGGTAGCACAAAGCTATGTCCCATATTATAGAAAAGAGCGCCTATTTTTGTATTGAGGAGATAGCCAACCATTGTAATGTCTGGTAGCAATAAAAACACAATAAAATAAAGCCATGGAAAATTTAGATGACCATAGAAAGAAACTGTGATGATGAAAGCAAGGATATATTCTATTGAGATGATTTTACGTAGTGACATTTAACCACGACCTTCCAGTAAATTTTGATACATATCCTCTATGAGTAAGGAAATTTTTTCTTGGTTTTCTTCGTATTGTCCGTCAGCCATTAACATTTTTGTCAGTTGTAGCGAATGAAGCGCATGCTGGTAGAATTGTAGTTGCTGCTCAATCTGGGCAATCTTTGTGGAAAATAGCTGTACCGTTTCTTCATTACATGCTGTTGAAATAGGCTTTTGTTCGAGTGTCAGTAAATGTTTAATTTCTTGGAGCGTAAAGCCTAGCTGACGTAAAACGATAATAAACTTCATTGTATGTTCACACATGGCATCATACACACGGTAGCCATTGTCTTGTTTTTGCGGTTTTAAGAGTCCTTCTTTTTCATAATAGCGAACGGTATCCGTTGTTAATTGAAATTTCTCAGCGAATTGTTTAATTTTCATGTAAGTACCTCCTAAATTCATCCTAACATTGGAGTATGCTCCAAGGTCAAGATGCTTGAGGAAAAAAGTTAAAAAAATGAAACGGTCATTCAGTGGCAGTCGTTTATAGTGTAAGAAGGGGAGGTGGACGGCATACTTGAGGAAATGATCGAAGAACATGCAGCACATTTATTACGTCTCGCCTATTTTTATGTGAAGAACCGACAAACCGCAGAGGATATTGTGCAAGAGGTCTTTATTAAATTTTCTCAGCGTGGCTATGAAGAACGTGGGCAGTTGCGTGCGTATTTATCCACTCTAACGATTAATCAAAGCAAGGATTATTTAAAAAGCTGGCATTATAAGAAATTACTATTACAAGAAAAAATATTTCCTGTTCAGGGGAATAGACAACGAGATGCGCTCGTGGCAGCAGAGGAACGGTCTCACATTGGGGCAGCTATTTTAAAGCTTTCACTTACCTATCGGGAGCCCATTATCCTTTATTATTTTGAAGAAATGAAGATTCGTGATATTGCCCAGCTACTTGGCATTGCAGAGAATACGGTGAAAACAAGACTGAAGCGGGCAAGAGAAGCATTAAAGCCTCATCTGAAGCAGGAGGAATGGGAGGTGCTTAGACATGAATGAGATACAGAAGGAATTACTCAAAGTCGCTGGTGATATGACAGCAAGCAAAGAACGAGTCAAAAAACATGTACTACAACAGTCTATCAATAGAAGGAAGCCTTTTCGTTTCACCCTATTAACCATTGTACTGACACTTTGTATGGTTGGGTTTATGATGGTGCAGCTTCTTACAAACGAAACAGAGCAAACATCCTCATTATTTCATGAAAGACAGCTTGAGCATTTCGAACGTATTAATCGGCTAATGTGGCCAGGAAAAGAGCAGGAATTTTATAAAGAGGAAGCCTATCTAGCGTATGAGAAGCTCGTTGCTGCCTACTATTTTGCGAAATCATTAGGGATTGATTATTCAAAGGCAGAGCTAGATGTGGAGAGCAAGAAGCAGGTAGAACAGTTGGAAATGCTTTATCAAGCATCTGAATACGAAGCACTATTTCAAGGATTAGCACCGAAACAGTATGTTGAAACATATCTTGAGCCCCTTTTGCCAATGTATACAACAAGAACAAAGCTATATGCCCTCTATAAAGAAAAGTATCCAACTTTTTATGCTTACCAAGAAGTAGCCAATATTGATGCCAATCGATATTTCCAAGCGCATTATACTGAGCAGGCAACAGCCTTTCAAAATGAGCATAACATCATATTACGGGCTAGTTCACATGGCTCTTCAATGGTCGGAACAGTTGCAAAGGTTGAATCGAATGTTTTCTTATTTATTGAAGGAGTGATTCCTGAGGACCTTGATCATATGACGGAAGAACAGCTTGCTGAAAAATATGAGCAGGCCAATTGGTATCCTGTGCTGGATGATTTTCCTGTCAAGCAGGGGGATTATATTACTTTAACTTCTATGGGAACAGGCAGTATGGAGGAAAACGGGGTCGTCAGAAAATATGGTTTATTATCTAAACTGGAAAAACTAGAGCCAATCAATATAAAAAGGCTTGAGCTAGAAAATAATAAAGAGGTTGCTCAGTTTTTACAGGATATCCCTTGGCAGCCCGCAAATTATATGAAAAGACCACCCGAATATTCATTTGAAGTAGAAGGCGTCCGTATTGAAATGTGGAAGGGCTATGGTGGTTCAATTTATCTCCAAAAGGCTGGTAGCGGAGAAATTCACCTTAGTGCCAATAGAGCGAAGGAATTAATAGCCATCCTAGGCATAGAAGAATCTTAACAAGTCTCTTGAAAGAGGCTTGTTTTTTATTTAGGGAAAATTATAGTGAAAGTACCATGTTAAAATAACCTTTAATTGAATGTAGGATAAAATACACAGTGATTTTTATTATTAGGCTGAATTACTTAATGTTAAAAAAATAAATGAGTCCAAAGAATTGTAATATTTTAAGGGCGAAGGTAGTATTAAAGAAGTAAGGATGAAGAAAAGGAGGGGCGGAATGAACGCACAAGAATTTGAAGAACTATGGATTACGCTTAATGAGTTATATAACGCGGATCGTTTTTTAGAATATATAGAAATAAGTAGTGCCGCAATTGAAAGTGCCATAAAGCTTGAAATGTATGATAAGGCTATCCTTCTATTACGTTATAGCTGTGCCAGTTATTTTCAAACGGGTGATTTACAGCTTTCTATAAGTGTCCTTGAACAATATCGTGAGTTAACTTTTCAACATGGCAACGATATTGATTTAATTCAATATTACAATTTAGCAGCCATTTATTGGGGAACATTTGGTCATTTAAAGAAATCAGAAGAGTTGATGTTGAAAGGCTTAAAAATTGCTGAAGCAATCCAGCACGTGGAGAGCATGGGGAAAATCTATAATAACCTAAGCGACCTTGAAATATCCATGGGAAGCTATCGGACAGCTAAGGAATTTGCCTTAAAGAGTTTATATTATGCGAATGCGTTTGAAATGAAGCATAAAGAGCCTTATACAGGGATTATCCATCCAAAGACAAATCTAGCTGTGGCACTTATTTGGCTTGAAGAATTTGAAGAAGCTAATACGATATTACAAGAATTAATGGCAACGATTCATCATCCACCCTATTCGAAAGTACAACTTGAGGTCCTCAATGCCTATGCCTTTCTGTGTGAAAGACAGGGACGTATAAGTGAGGCCATCGATTTATATCAAAAGACAAAGCATTATGCTTTACAAAACAATGACCTCTCTCTACTTCAACTAATTTATAATTCTTTAGTGAAGCTCATTGAGGAGCAAGGCAATAAAATTGTATTATGTGCGATACAAAAGGAATATATTAATATTTTGTTAGAAATCCAGCGTGAAAACTATTCACATGTATTGTTTGAAATGGAATATAACGATCATAAGAAGCAGTTTGAAAAAAATGCCTATATTGATCCTCTGACGAATATTTACAATCGTCGCTATTTTGATGAACAGGCCAAAAAGATGGTCGAAAAGGCGGCTGAAAATCATCAGCAATTGGCCTTGATGATGGTGGATTTAGACCATTTTAAAGAAATCAATGACATGAATGGCCATTTATTTGGCGATGATGCTTTGACGAATACAGCCAAAACTTTACAGGACTATTTTCAGCCCTTTGAGTCTATTGTTGCTCGCTTTGGAGGGGATGAATTCATTGTGTTGAGTCAAGTAAAGGAAGGTGAATCAGTACAAACATTGGCTGACAACCTGTATCAAACCTTAACGGCACTATCACTAACAGTGAATAATCAAACTGTTCAGTTGGAATTTAGTATTGGTGTCAGTACGAATGATCATGGCAAAATTCAGAAAGTAGAGGAGCTTATCAAGCATGCGGATGAAGCGCTCTATAAGTCAAAGCGTAACGGCCGCAACCAAATTACGCACTATAATCATTATTGCGATGTGGGAAATGGTATTTAAAAGAGAGAGAGGCATATCTACTCGGAAAGTGCCTCTTTCGTAAAAGTGTTGCTAGTGTGATGGATTAAGCAAGCCATAAAACACAATATCTTCAAAAGTACCGTTTTTATAAATATGATCCTTTAATGTTCCCTCATAGTGCATGCCACATTTCTCCATAATTTTCCCTGAGGCAGGATTAGATTGGAAATACCGGGCATAAATACGATGATACTGTTTCTCCTGAAAGGCAAATTCAATAATCGCTTGAGCAGCTTCTGTTCCGTAGCCATTACCCCAATAGGGCTCTCCAATCCAATAAGCGATTTCTCCTCTTTGATGTTGGGATTGATTTGACAGTCCTATCGCTCCATATAATTGTCCACTTTGTTTGTCTGTTATCGCAAATTCGTAACTTCTATTTTCCTCAAAGTTTTGTTGATGTGTGGAAATCCATGATAATGCACATTCTAATGTATAAGGATAGGGTAAACTCAATGTGCTTTTATAGATCGCATAATTGTTACATAAAACACTTACTTCTTGTGCATCTGCTTGTGTAAAGAGTCGAAGTATTAAACGTGTCGTTTCTATCGTCTTTTCGGTTGGCGAATAAATCATCGAATACCCCCTTTTCAATGGTTGGATTGATTATAGCACAATAAAAAGCAAAGTAAACCAAATAATGGATATCTTATTAAATCTTGAATTGGAATAAAAATTTATTGAAAAACGATAAATTATGTGGTAAATTAAACAGGATAATAAATAAAAGAGGTGCGTAAGATGAAACGAGAAACGCTCTTTTTAAAGATAGCTGTTTTTCTAATAGGTATACCCGTTCTTGCCTTATGTGTATGGGTGGTGCCTCATGTTGCTTTAAATACAGTGGAGCATTCTCCCATTCTAACCATTGTTGCTTTAATTGGCGTCTATGCAACGGCTATTGCTTATTTTGTTGCGCTATTTACAACGATCAAGCTATTAAGCTATATTGACCAAAACATCGCATTTTCAGAGCTGTCAGTGAAAGCTTTAATTAAGATCAAATATTGTGCAATTCTTATTAGTAGTGTTTACGTGGTTGGCATGCCACTGATATACTATGCTGCGGAAGTAGACGATGCCCCAGGTCTTATACTTATTGGAATGGTCATTATTTTTGCTTCCTTTGTCGTGGCAGTCTTTGCTGCTGTGCTGCAAAAGCTTCTAAAAAATGCCATCGATATCAAATCAGAAAATGATCTAACGGTTTGAGGTGAATACTATGGCAATGATCATTAACATTGATGTAATGCTGGCGAAACGAAAAATGAGTGTTACAGAGCTTTCAGAAAAAGTTGGCATCACGATGGCGAACCTTTCGATTTTAAAAAACGGCAAGGCCAAAGCCATCCGCTTTTCAACATTAGAGGCTATTTGTGAGGCATTGGATTGCCAGCCTGGCGATATTTTGGAATATCGGAAGAACGAGGAACTACAAAAATAAGGATCTGCGTAAAGCAGATTCTTTTTTTGTAGAAATTATTGCCAAATGAAGTCATCCTATGCTAGGATAAAGAATAGATATATCGACAGGCAGTCGGTCGATTATAAGGAGGTGTCTTATGAGGGAAATAAAAAAAGCGGAAGAACGCAGAAATGAAATATTAGATGCTGCGGATGAATTATTTGCACAGAAGGGATTTGATGGCACTAGTACGAGTAATATTTTGGAAAAAGTAGGCATTGCTCGAGGCACTCTCTATTATCATTTTAAATCTAAGGAAGATATTATGGATGCGCTCATTGAGCGTTATACAAGCACGATGCTAGCAAAGGCGAAAAACGTTGCAGCAGACAAGACTATAGCTGTAAATGAGCGGATATTGCGCGTTGTCATGGCATTGAATATGCAAAATGAACAGGGTGGACAGGAAATGATGGAGCATGTTCATAGGCCGCAAAATGCTTTGATGCACCGTAAAATACAGCAAGTGGTCATCAATCAAGTACCACCAATCCTCACTGCCATTATTCGTGAGGGCATTGAGCAAGGTATTTACCAAACGCCTTATCCCTATGAGTGTATGGAAATGATTATTGCTTATACCAATACGGTATTCGATGATGATCTCGTCTTGATGACAGATGAGGAAAGAGCTGCCCGTATTCCGGCATTGATTTTTAATATTGAAAGAATGCTAGGGGTGGAGAATGGTAGCTTATTGTATATGATGCAAATGTTTGGAGATAAGGAAGAAGGCAGTACGAACTAAGTTTTTTAGGTCTTGTTAGGTTTGATGGCGGTTAACAATATACAAAGAGGTGACTTATGTATTGGAAAATTGTTCGAAATGATATGGCAAATAGCAAGCTAATTACAGGTATGACCATGCTATTTGTGGCGGTAGCAGCTTTACTTGTCACACTATCAGCAATACTTATTGTCCATTTGACAAGTGCAATTGACACGCTGATGAAACAAGCAGAAACGTCTCATTTTCTTCAGATGCATGCAGGGGAAATCGATCAAGTGCGGCTGACTGAATTTGCAGAGCAAAATAAATATGTAGATGAATATCAAATGAATGAATTTCTAAATGTGGAGGGCACGAAGATCAATATTGCGGGTACCACCTTGGCACATAGTGTGCAGGACAATGGTTTCAGCACACAAAGTGAGAAATTTGATTATTTACTTGATCTTGATGGTCATGTGATTGAAGTGGCAAATGGTGATATTTATGTACCTGTAAGCTATTGGAAGGACGGCATCGCTGACTTGGGGGATACTGTCATCGTTCATGATCAAACCTTTACAATAGCTGGATTTCTAAGGGATTCACAGATGAACTCTATGCTGGCTTCCTCCAAACGCTTTCTTGTCAGTGAACAAGATTATGCAGCAATCCAGGAAGCGGGAACAGTTGAATATTTAATTGAGTTTCGTTTGAAAAATTTGGCGGATTTAAAGAAGTTTGAAGAGGCCTATACAAGTGCAGGGCTAGAAGCAAACGGACCAACCATTACTTATAAGCTTTTTCAAATGCTGAATGCCATATCAGATGGACTTATGATTGCTGTTATCTTACTCATCAGTGTCCTTGTAGTCGCTATTGCTTTTATGTGTATTCGATTTACATTGCTCACTAAAATAGAAGAGGATTATAGAGAAATCGGTGTGATGAAAGCAATTGGCCTACGAGTGGCAGATATACAGAAAATGTATCTAGCCAAATATGGCGTTATAGCTGTGATTGGTTGTATGCTCGGTTTTGCCTGTTCCTTCTTCCTTCGAGATATTCTATTAGAAAATATCCGTCTGTTCATGGGAGAAACGGACAAAGTTTCACTCATTTGGTTGTTCACGGGTCTGGGATTGTTGCTCGTATTTTTTGTGATTATGGGCTATGTACGATCGGTACTCAAACAGTTTCGCAAGCTATCAGCCACGCAGGCGATGCGTTTTGGCACAACACAAGGAAAAGTGCAGCATACAAAATTATTGAACCTTAGCGCCAATAAAAGACTACCGATCAATCTTTTTCTTGGCATGAAGGATGTATTATCACGAAAAACACTTTATGCGACAATGCTCGCAGTATTAGTATTGGCAACATTTATTATTATCGTGCCTCAAAACTTACACAACACAATTGCAGCTAAAAGCTTTATTACGTATATGGGTATTGGGAACAGTGACATCCGAATTGATATCCCACAAGGCAAGCAAAATGAACAACAGGTGGCAGCGGTGAAGGATATGCTTGAGCATGACACAGCCATTAAGAATTATACTGTTTTGACAACAAAAAAATTCACAACGATTGCCGAGGACGGAACAGCGCAAAACCTAAAAATAGAGCTGGGTGACCATACGATATTCCCCTTAGAATATGCACACGGAGAGGCTCCAGTCGCTCCTAATGAAGTGGCACTTTCGGTGCTCAATGCAGAGGAGCTTCAAAAAAAGGTTGGCGATAGTTTAGCAGTAGTCATTAATGGAGAGAAGAAAAATTTGAGGGTCAGCGGTATTTATTCAGATATTACCAATGGCGGCAAGACTGCTAAGGCAGCTTTCTCTGACCAGTCTACGGATAGCATGTGGAGTGTCATCTATAGTACGATGGCTAATCCATCGCTTGTTGCAGATAAACGGGCGGAATATGCAAAAACCTTCTCGTTTGCCAAGGTGTCAGGTATTGATGATTATATTCATCAAACTTTTGGCACGACGATTCATGCCATCGAAAAGGCAGCTCGTGCAGCACTCGTCATTGCCTTATTGCTGTGTGTGCTCGTGACATTATTATTTATAAATATGCTGATTGCGAAGGATCAAGCACCCATCGCTATTATGAAGGCATTAGGATTCACGAATGTCGATATAGCTACACAATATGCAGCACGTTCGATTTTTGTATTACTGCTTGCCATCTCGATGGGGACGTTGCTCGCAAACACGTTAGGTGAATATTTAACTAGTACGGTCATTGCCTCATTCGGGGCGGCATCATTTGATTTTATGATTAATCCACTAGCAGCTTATGTTTTTTGCCCACTAGCGCTTACAAGCGTTGTACTGCTAGCTACGCTAATTGGTACGTCAAGGGCAGGGCAGGTAAAAATTATTGAGCATATAAAGGAGTAGAACCTATGAATATAGTAAGTGGTGAGCAAATAGCAAAGACGTTTCAGGTAGGCAAAGAACAGCATCCCGTTTTACTGGATGTATCAGTTGCAATCAATCAAGGAGAGTTTATCTCCATTATGGGCCCATCAGGCTGTGGTAAATCGACATTGTTGTATGCCCTTAGCGGGATGGACAGTATTGATCAAGGTCAGGTCATCTTTGATGGAATGGATTTAACGACATTAAGTGACAAAGAACTGGCTGATTTGCGTAGAACGAAAATGGGCTTTGTCTTTCAGCAGCCGACCTTTCTAAAAAGCTTAAATATCCTTGATAATATCCTGTTACCTGCGATGCGTGATGAGCGAAAAAATGTGAGGGCCTTGACAGAAAGGGCACTACAGATTATGAACAAAATGGGGATTGCAGACTTGGCAAAGCGAGATATTACACAGGTTTCTGGTGGGCAGCTTCAACGGGCAGGCATTTGCCGCGCCTTGATTAGCAACCCGCAAGTGATCTTTGGAGATGAGCCCACAGGCGCATTGAATTCAACGTCTGCTCAGGAAATCATGGATTTATTAGCCTCCATCAATAGTGAAGGCACAACGGTGATGCTTGTGACCCATGACCCAAAAATTGCCGCAAGAACAGAGCGTATCCTTTTTATGTCTGATGGCGCTATCGTGAATGAACTGAGATTGCCTCGATTCACAGGCGCCGATTTAGACGATCGAATGGTCAAAGTTGTCTCTTCTATGCAAAAAATAGGTATTTAGCTTGAAGAAATCCGTAATGATTTAAAAATTACGGATTTTTTTTTGATAAAATGAATCGCATTCGTTATGGCATCCGTCAGTAGTGTAGGAAGTAGGTGAGGGCAATGATGGCTATTGAACAGATAATCGAGGAGCACGGTGATTACTTACTTAAGGTCGCCTATCTCTATGTGAAAAATAAGGCAACGGCGGAGGACATCGTGCAGGATGTGTTCATCGCCTTTTATCAAAAGCAGGGACAGTTTCGTCAGGAAGCATCCTTACGTACATATCTAGTGAAAATGACGGTTAATCGAAGTCACGATTATTTACGAAGTTGGAAAAGTAAACGACTGACATTGTTTGAAAAGATCACGGGACGCACAACGGCTATGACACCTGAAAAGGAGATACTAGAGAAAACTGTAAAAAAAGAGCTGGTGGAGGCATTGTTTACATTATCAGTTGCCTATCGAGAGGTCTTGATTTTGTATTATTTTGAGGAGATGTCGACAGTGGAAATTGCACAGCTTGTACACTGTCCAGAAGCAACGATTCGCACAAGATTACAGCGAGCTCGTAAACAATTAGCAACAGCAATGGGTGACTTTGATTGGGAGGTGCTACGCCATGAATCAATTTAAAGAGGAACTATTAAAGGAGCTACAAGATGTCAAGCTTTCACAGCAGCGCAAACAAGTAATCGCGGAGAAAGCACAACGAAAAGTTCAACGCAAAGCAGGTAATCAATGGACGTATCGTATCGTATTCGCAACCTTTACTATTTTTGTTATCGGTTTTAGCTATATCTTGACACAGCAGAAGGGGCAACAGAGTTCAAGCCATCAGGCGGCTAGCCTACAGTCGGATACTTGGCATTGGTGGTCACTTTTTGCTTCGGATTATGTAAGAGGCTTTATTTTATTGAGCATTTTTATAGGGGCGACCATTATTGTCAAACGCTATCTATTGAAAAAGGGATATGGTTTACCTGTTTGTATTGAATGTGGGGAGAGTTGGTCTGAGAAGGATGCACGTAAATTATATCGCAAAAATAGTGAAATTGTGTGCCCTCATTGTGGACAAAAACAATACCGCACAAAAAAATCCATGCAAATCAGTGGTGTAATGACGATGCCAGTGCCGTTGCTGATTATGTTGCAGCATGTTTTCCATCATTTTGTTATTGGTCTCATTTTCTTTTTAGTGGGCATGTTCTTTTACCATTATCAAATTGCGCCATATGTGTTTAAGCTACAAGAGAAAGATCCGATGAATGAACCTTTATGGTAATGATTTCGGCAGGAAATTGCTAGGCTAATCTAGCAATTTCTTTTTTTATTCTAAAATAGATTGACAATGGTTTTCATTTGCTTTATCTTTGTGTTAACTTATTTTTATTATTAGTTAACGCACAAGGGGAGGCTTTTTACATTGAAAAAGGAAGTACATATCAATATGTGTTAGCAGCATTTGGGGCAGCAATAATCGCAGTTTTAGCACAGGTAACAATCCCACTACCACTTATCCCGATTACAGGTCAAACGTTAGCAGTTGGCATCATCGTGACGATTTTAGGGACAAGATTAGGCACGTTATCTGTTCTATTATATATTTTACTAGGGGCAGCAGGTTTACCTGTATTTAGCGGTATGTCAGGTGGACTTGGGATTTTAGTTGGTCCAACAGGTGGATATATTGTAGGCTTCCTTGCCACAGCTATTATTATGGGCTTATACTTAGATAAATTTGGTATTACATTTACTCAAGCTATTATTGCGAATATCATTGGGATGATTGTTACATTAGCGTTTGGGACAGTGTGGTTAAAAATTGTAGCAGATTATACATGGACAGCTGCCTTTATGGGTGGTGTTGCACCATTTATCGTGGTAGGTATTGTCAAAGCGGTACTTGCAGCATGGATTGGTGTAATTGTTCGTCGTCGCTTAGAAAGAGCGCACTTAATTGAAGCAATAGCATAGGACATGGGAGGAATTGTTTTGGCAACATTATGGACAGGTGGTAAGATTTACACGATGGCTCAGGTTGGTGAAACAGTGGATGCAGTCCTTGTTGAAGATGGAAAAATTGTGGCGACAGGCTCAGTGGAGAGCTTGTCGCCACTAGCTGCTTCTATCCAACATTTAGAGGGCAATATCATGTATCCAGGCTTTGTCGACAGTCATTTACATATTATTGGCTACGGGGAAAAGCTCAAGCATCTTGATGTATCGGCAGTTACGAGTAAAGAGGCGTTGCTTGTGAAACTTCAGGAGCAAATGGCTGAGGCGTCAGCACATGAATGGGTCATTGCGATTGGACTAAACGAAAACCAATTTGAAGAGCCCATTTTCCCGACCTTAGCGGAGCTAGATGCCCTTGGAGATGCTCATTTAATCATTAAACGGAGCTGTCATCATTTGATCCTAGCCAATTCCAAGGCACTCGCTTTTGCAGGAATTACAAATAAGACTCCTTCGCCAGAGGGGGTGTCATTGACAAAGTAGATGGTCAGCTCACAGGGATACTAAAGGATGCAGCATTGTATTTAATTGTTAACCAGATGCCACATATTACACCTGCGTATATTGAGGATGCACTGATAAAGGCGGTGACCTCATTGCAATCCTATGGTTTAGTAGGGGGACATTCAGAGGATTTAAGCTATTATGGACCGCCAGGCCAGCCGATTCAGGCTTATCGCAAAATAGTAGAGGCACAGCAATCCTTTAAGGTGCATTTATTACAGCATCATACAGTCTTTGAAGATGTTGCGAAGATGGATTTAGCTTCCTCACCATTTTTGGAGTTTGGTGCGATGAAAATTTTTATTGATGGAGCCTTTGGAGGTCGTACGGCTGCACTACGTCAGCCTTACTGTGATGATTCGTACAATGCAGGGATGCTTATTCATACAACTGAGCAATTAACAAGCTATGTTCAGCTGGCACGTCAATATGGACAAACCGTTGCCGTGCATGCCATTGGCGATTTAGCAATAGACACGATTTTAGACGTTTTTACGGCATATCCTCCTCAGGAAGGTCAGCTTGATCGCGTGATTCACTGTAGCTTAGTCGATGAGGAACTATTAGCCAAGCTAGCTGCATTACCAGTGGCAGTGGATATGCAGCCGCAGTTTGTACAGGGAGAATACCAAGCAGAGCTATCGAGACTTGGGGAGGAGCGCGCACAGGGCTTACATCCTTTAAAGTCGCTTCTTGACACAGGGCTGATTGTCGCAGGCGGCAGTGATGCTCCGATTGAAGTGCCAAACCCGTTGTATGGTATATATGCGGCTGTCACTAGAAGAAATTTTGGGGAGACACATGATGGCTATAACCCTCATGAGAAAATTTCCCGATTTGAGGCAGTCCGTTTGTACACAGTAGGGGCGGCTGAAATAATTGGACAGCAATTTATGCGTGGCAAAATTGCAGAAGGCTTTGCAGCAGACTTTACGATTTTACAAGAGGACGTTTTTACAGTAGAGATGGAGCAGCTTCCACACATTCAAGTCGCATGCACGGTTGTGAATGGTCAGATAGTATATGAAAATCGCTGAGAAGGTTATCCTTCACAGCGATTTTTTTATGGGACTATTGTTTGTCAGCTAGTTGTTTTACTTGTTGTTCTAAGGTCGACACACGTTTTGATAAGTCCTCTACTTGCTGTTGCATGGTTGGTGGAGGAGACACAGGGGCAGTGGATTTCATTTTTTTGATCATATGGATCATCACGAAAAAGATTGCTAGAAACATACATAAAAGAACGGTTGTACTAATGATATCACCAAGGTTGAATTTCATGTTTGCGCTCCTTTCTGTAGTGGGTATCTAGTTATATACAGGGTGACATGCTAAAAAGTTTCAAAAAAATGGTGAATGTCACGATTAATACAAAAATTGACGCCTACTTTGGTGTAGAGGAGTGCTATTTTATTGGCTTTGAGGAATGGGCCATAGCAGTCAAAACATACGTTAGTAGTGAGCGATTTTAACAGCATGATAGGGGTGAGTATGTGCACAAGGCAGGACAAGTAATGCGACAGGCTGTCCATAATATTTATGTTTATCGATTCGATTATGTACAGGTTTTCGCATTAATTAGAATCTTTCAGTTTTTATTAATGATCCCTGTAACCTCTATCGTCTTGAAGCTCATGCTACGAGTAACTGGGTTTACACATATTACTGAGCAAAATTGGCAAAGCTTTGTGACGCATCCCTTTGTGATGATAATGATTTGTCTATTAATTTTGCTGTTTTTATTATTTGTATATTATGAGATGGGCTTTCTATTTCTCATGGCCTTTCATCAGCAACGAGGACTTCGCTACCGATTTCTTCCTTTATGGCAACAATTAAATCGCAAGGTTGTTTATTTTTTTAGTGTGCAAGTTTTATTTCTCATCGTCTATCTAGCGCTATTAATGCCACTAGCTTCCTTTATGCTACCCCTTACATTGACTCAATCCATCTCCCTACCACCTTTTCTAACTGAAGAAATCATGAGTAGTCGAGCGGGTAGGCTAGCATATGCTGTGGTGGCAAGCATCATTGTGATGATAGGCATTCGAAGTATCTTAACGTTACCTATCTTTACAATCCAGCCGAACATCTCAATTTTGCGTTCTTTTAAGCAAAGCTGGCGATTTTCCAAGCGTGGATTATTTGAACTAGTCGTGCTACTAGCTATGCTTTTAACAGGTCATCTGTTGATGATGCTTGGTATAACAGTGGTCGCTACGTTTCCACTCTATTTAATTGAACGTTTAATGCCAAGTGCAGCCTTGATTACGGCTGGGCTGACACTAGCCTTTTTAGAAATGGTCTTTGTGGTGCTATTTAGTTTATTACAGGCGATGTTTTCACAAGTTATGGTCGCCATCACGTATAATACGCCAGTGATGGGTAAAATCAGCGCTACTACACATCGGAAGCGGCGCTATAAGCCATTGCTGTTGATCAGTGGCATTGTGTTTCTCGTATTAAGTATGATGAATATCAATTCCTTAGAGAAAAGTGTCTATGCACCAGATACCAAAATTATTGCCCACCGCGGCTATGTAGCAGGTAATGTAGAAAATACAATTAGTGGATTGGTGAGTGCAGCCAATGCGGGGGCAGATTTAATTGAAATCGACATTCAACAAACTGTGGATGGGGAATTCGTTGTCTTCCATGATCGAACATTACGAAGGTTAGCAGGTAAAAATGGTGTCATTGCGAATATGACCCTGAGCGAACTAAAAACGTTAACCATTCATCAAAATGGCTTTAGCGATAAAATTGCTTCATTAGATGATTGTATTGAAATTGCCAAAGCGTTAGATGTGGCGCTACTAATCGAATTAAAGGTACATGGTCAGGAAACGGAAGATGTTTTACCTAAATTAGTAGAGAAGCTACGAAAATACAAGGTGCTAGATTCCTACTATGTGCAATCCGCCGATGGACAAAAAATGACGCAATTAAAAAAATTGGTGCCGAATTTGCGTGTCGGTATTGTTTATGCACTCAATATTGGACCAATGGAGGAAAATGTTGATTTTATCGCACTGGAGGAATCCTGGGTAACGGAGCAGCTTATCGAAGAATTGAAGCAACATCCGACCGATTTATTTGTTTGGACACTCAATGACGATCGCTCCCTGCAAACCTTCATCGAAAAAAATGTCAGCGGCGTCATCACCGACCATCCTGACGTCGCCCGCGAGCTAAGAACTCAGCAAAGCGAAAACCAATATTTCTTACAACGCATCCTGAATCGGCTGAGATTTATCTTTTGATGGGGGTAGAATAAAATCGCGAAGAAGCGAATATCCGCGGAGAGAAGGTAGATACCCGCGAAAGCAAAGCTCTAGCCATAAAAATGGAGACAGTTTGTAACCTTTTTCTTGTGTATACGACTACTTTATTGAATTCGGGAAAATGAAGGAGATGCTTTTTGTATGAAAATGACGAAGGTCGTACCATTTGCTATGTCAGCATTATTATTAGGGGGCGCGATTGGAGCTCCAACTGCATCAGCGAACGAAGGGGAACCTACTGTGATTAACGCAGAAACTTCAGTGCAACAAGTGCAGCCTATTTTTATTAAAGTGACAGGTACTGTTGAAAACGTAGAAGTACGTGAAAATGCCACATACTATACAGTGGTGGATGGTGACAATACAAATATTGTGATTGCCAATAAAGACTCATTAGTTTTCGACAATATGGGAAAAGAAGCCAAGCTTCAAAAAGGAAATAAGGTCTCAGCTTACTCTTATGCCAAGAAGCCGATGCTTGCGATTTATCCACCACAATACAACCCAGAAGTAATCATTGTAGAAACAGAAGAAATGGGTAGCGTGGAAGTGGATTTCTTCAATAAAGATTTAGTGGATACTGAAAATAACCTTAAGTTAAATGTTGGGGAAGACACGAAGCTAGCAAGTGCTACTGGTAAAGATGTGAAAGTGGACGATTTAAAAGAGCAGCATTTAGTGGTGTTCTACACAATCGCAACAATGAGCATCCCTGCTCAAACACCGCCATCAAAAGTGATCGTATTAGATACGATTGAGAAGGAAGAACCTGTTGAAGTGGATCCAGTTCCAACACCAGAACCAGCTCCAGTTGATTCAGCGGTTCAAGAAATTATCAATAAAGACTTTTACGAAGTAGATGGGACTAAAATGGTGCCGCTACGCTTAATCGCTGAAAAGCTAGGCTTTAAGGTGGAAGTAACGCCAAAAGGTGCCATTGTTTCAAAAGGAGCCCTTTCGTATACAATTACGCGAGGTCAAAAAGAATATGGTTATAATAAAGCGCTTCGCCAATTTAAAGTAGCCCCTGCTTTATTAGAATCCGGCAAAACATATGTACCTGTTGAATTTGTTGAAGAATTAACAAAATAATCTCGTCATCCCCCTTTATGGTTTCTACCATGAAGGGGGATTTTTTATGAGAAAAAATAGTTGTAGAAAAATATTTTGAAAAAGGTTTAGAGAGCATTATGAGACAACTGAAATTGGTTTTTTGTGGAGTATTCATTTTACACTTATGAGAAATAAGTGGCTTTAGAGAGAAAAAATCATACGTAAAATAAAATCCTGAGTATTGACAATTATCGAACTATTATTTAAAATTCAAAACAAATCCACATAAATACAGAAATAAAGTGTTGGATTTGTGGATTTTGTTGGATTTAACTTTGTGTTTGGAGTGATGATGTATGTCTCTTTCGTTTGAGGAACGTAAAAAAGTGATTTTAGATATTTTAGATTTAGAAGGAAAAGTAAAGGTAAGTGATGCAGAGCAGCTATTAAATGTTTCAGGCGAGACTATACGTAGAGATATGGATCGATTGGAGAAAGAAGGGCTTCTACACAAAGTCTATGGGGGGGCTGTGAAGGCAAAGGAAAAGTATGAGAGGACCTTTGAACAGAAAACGTCACTTAACAATATAGAGAAGAGAAGGATTTGTAAGGCTGCTGCAAGTATTGTGGAAGACGGTGATGTTATTTTTATCGGTCATGGTACAACAGCCTATGAAATCGTTCGTTATTTAGGTGATAAGCCCAACGTCATTGTCGTCACCAATTCACTCCCAGTTTTATCATTAGCCGCAGAATGCTTTCAAGGGAAGGTGCTCTTTGCGGGAGGAGAATATGAACATCGACAAAAATTTATGGGAGGTCCATTAGCTGATTTATTTTTTAATCAACTAAAGGCAAATAAAGCTTTTGTTGCTGCAGGTGGGATTTCGTTAGCTGATGGTATTACCGACTATGATATTACGGGCGCAGCGATTTCAAAGAAATTAATAGAGCGGGCAGAAAATACGATTATTTTAGCGGACCATACGAAATTTGGTGTCTCTACATTTGCGCATATTTGTCATTTAGAGGACGTTTCGATGGTGATTACAGATCAAAAGAGCTCCACACAATGGCAGGAACGATTACAGCAGAAAAAAGTGGAGTTATTCATTGCAGGTGAAATGTTGGATGACGTCAATGTATAGGAAGGTGGAAACTATGGACTATTTTGCAAATAAACAGGCAACCTTACAAAAATCAATTGACTGGTGGAATCCAGGAAAAACGAAACAGTGGCAAATCGATGGTGTCGATGTCGTTATCGGGAAACGAGAGGGCTATTATTTTTACGATGTGGATGGCAAAAAATTAATGAATGCGCATCTCAATGGCGGAACGTATAACCTTGGCCATCGTAATCCAGAAGTCATTGCTGCATTAGTGGAAGGAACCAATTATTTTGATATTGGCAATCATCATTTTCCATCTACTGCACGTGCACAGTTAGCTGAAAAATTAGCAGCCTGCACACCAGAAGGCTTAACATATTCTATTTTCTCTAGTGGTGGAAGTGAAGCAATTGATGTTGCCCTAAAGTGTGCGCGTTATGCTACAAAACGTAAGAAAACGATTTCCATTAAAAATGGATATCATGGGCACACAGGTCTTGCAGTTTCGCTTGGCAATGAACGCTATTCAAAACCGTTTTTAAGTGAGGGCAGTCCACATGAATTTGTGCACGTGCCATTCAATGATCTTGCGGCAATGGAACGTGAGCTTGCTAGAGGGGATGTAGCTAGCGTAATTATCGAGACCATCCCTGCGACATATGGGTTCCCCTTGCCCACTGCTAATTACTTGGCTGATGTCAAATCACTTTGTGAACGATACGGGACATTATATATTGCAGATGAGGTGCAAACAGGCTTAATGAGAACAGGTAAACTGTGGGGTATTGAGCACTATGGTGTGAAACCAGATATTCTGGTGACAGCAAAGGGTCTAAGTGGCGGTATTTATCCAATTGCAGCTACAGTGGTCAATGAACGAGCAGGCGGCTGGATGGAAGAAGATGGACTAGCTCATATTTCTACATTTGGTGGAGCAGAACTAGGTTGTGTAGTGGCGATGAAAGTATTAGAAATCTCCCAACGTCCTGAAGTAGTAAAGAATGTAGAATATGTTGCTCGTTATCTACGAAGTGGCTTAGAGCGTATTCAACAACAATATCCAGATTTCTTTGTGGGCATTCGTCAGCTTGGCGTTGTTATGGGCCTAGAGTTTAATCATCCTGAAGGGGCTAAATATGTGATGAGCTCCTTGTACAAACATGGGGTATGGGCTATTTATTCAATGCTGGATACACGTGTGTTGCAATTTAAGCCAGGGCTATTATGTGATAAAGCGTACTGTGATGAATTGCTTGAAAAATGTGAGGCGGGCATTAAAGAAGCAGCGCAGCTTGTAAAATTTGCACGCTATTAAAGGAAAGAAAGCTTGTCAATTTAGTAAACAGGGGTTTTCTAGATGGGTCAAATGGATTTCATAGATTTAGAATTGGTCCTTTCCAACTTTCATCAAGCAGCAAATGATGCATTAAAGGAGTTTAGTTGTTTACTAGAAGCATCTTGTAAAATGATTGATTATTCCGAAAATGCAACGTATCTCGTAGAAGATGTGCAGGGCAAAAAATATATTCTGAGGATCAGCCGACCAAATTACCATAAAAAAGAGGAAATCGAAGCGGAGATTGCCTGGTTAAACTCGCTCCATGAGCAATCTCCTATTGATGTATCATTACCGATGCGAGCAGATGACGGTGACTACGTACATGCTCATTCGTATAATGACACGATATATTATAGCACATTATTTACATTTTTGGAGGGCACTGCTCCTGATGAGAATAATGAAGATGATTTAATTCAGCAATTTGAAACATTAGGCGAAATAACAGCCATGTTCCATAAACATACAATCGAGCAGCATGATTATTACCAAGCCTTTCAGCGCATGACATGGGATTATGATACGATTCTAGGTCAATCTCCGAAATGGGCGAGATGGCAGGATGGACTTGGAATGACCCCTGCACGAATCGCTTTATATGAGGAAGCATCACATATCATTCAAAAGAAGCTTGAGGCATTTGGGAAAGATAAAACAAGATTTGGCCTTATCCATGCGGATCTACGCTTAGCTAATTTACTCATCTATGGGGATGAAATTAAAGTGATTGATTTTGATGATTGTGGTTTTGGGTGGTTTTTATATGATTTAGCCACATCGGTGAGCTTTATTGAGCATATGCCGTATCTTGATGAGTTGATCGCTTCATGGGTTAAGGGCTACTGCAAAATTCGATTATTAACAGACGAAGAAAAAGAGATGATCCCAACTTTTATATTAATGAGAAGACTACAGCTTATTTCGTGGATTGGAAGTCGAGATAATGAGACAACGCGCTTACTTGGTGAAAATTACACGCTTCAGAGTGATGATTTAGTGAAAGCCTATGTAGAAAAGTATCAAGACTGTAACAACTAAATAACGATAAAAGGTGGCGAATAACATGTCTTCGAAAAAGGATGAAATCATCGTATTAAAGAAAGCCCTTACACCCATCCATTTATGGACAATTGGCGTCGGCATTGTGATTTCTGGTAACTACTTTGGCTGGAATTTTGGTTTAAGTCAATCTGGTTTTTTAGGAATGCTCATTGCCACATTATTTATGGCGATTATGTATTTAACGATGACCTTAGGTATTTCTGAATTATCGACGATGTTACCTTATGCAGGAGGCCCTTACTCCTTTGCTCGACGGGCGATGGGTCGTTATATCGGTTTTATTACAGGGGTTGGTGTCGTGCTGCAATATGTCATTGCCGCACCAATTATTGCGATTGGTATTGGGGGTTATATTAGCTTTTTATTTCCAGCCGTACCGACAGTTGTGGCAGCTGCCTTTATGTATGCTCTGTTCATGGGTGTTCACATTATTGGCATTAAGGAATATGCCACAATTGAAATGGTGCTTGTCTTTATCGCGTTAGGGTTATTAGTATTAATGTATTTCGTTGGATTGCCGCAAATTAATGTAGGCCATTTATTCCCTGAGAGTGGTGATCTTATACCAGGTGGATTTAAAGGTATCTGGTCAGCATTGCCCTATGCGATGTGGCTATTCCTAGCAATCGAGATGTTGCCTATGTTATCGGAGGAGACGAGAGATGTACAGAAGGACATGCCAAAGGGGTTAATTTCAGGTATGGTGACCTTGCTGATTTTATCCATTTTGACAACAACTGTTGCCATTGGGCTAGCTGGCATCGATGTTATGACGGTTGCTGAAGATCCATTGCCAGCAGCGATTGCCGCTGTGTTTGGAAATACGTATTGGTTGGCGCAGATTTTAGCATCTGTAGGCTTAGTAGGACTAATTGCAAGCTTTTCAGGTGTGATTTTGGCCTACTCTCGTCAGGTCTATGCTTTATCACGTGCAGGCTATTTGCCAAGCATGTTATCGAAGATGCATAAAAAGCGTCAGACACCATATATGGCCATTATTTTGCCAGGCTTTATCGGGTTAGTGTTAGTCATTTTATTTAATCCAGATGATTTAATTTTAATTTCTACATTTGGGGCATTAGTATCGTATATTACGATGAATTTATCGGTGCTGATTTTGCGTAAAAAAGAACCTCATTTAGTGCGTACCTTTAAGACACCACTGTATCCCTTTACGCCTATTGTCTCACTTGTGCTAGCCGTCATTGCTATCTTTGCGAGCTTCTTTGCAAATTTGACTTTTTTCATCGTTTGTTTGGCTGTTTTTGCTGTGGCAACGGTCTATTATTGGGTGTGGGCAAGACACCATATTAATGAGGATGCACCAGAGGAACGCTTTGCGAAGGACGCTAAGGTGCAGGTAGAGGTGCAAGCACCAGTATCGCCAATAGAGGCTATACGAGAATAAATAAAGGGATGGGTTTTCCTATGACAAAAGTGGAATGGGTCATTTTTGATAAGGATGGAACAATCATTGAAATGGATTCTTTATGGATTGCCTGGGCAAAAAATTTATATGTCAATTTAACTGAAAATTCAGACTTAAAAATCTGTTTTTCCTTACAAACCTTTTTAAGAAACATAGGGGTTAACGACAATGGAGCAACGATTGACCCAACGAGTCCTCTAGCCATTGGAAGTATACAAGAAGCTGAGACGATCGTGGCATTTTTACTCTATCAGCAGGGAATCCCATGGAGCAAAGGGGTAACACTGGCGAGAGCAGCTTCCAACTTAGCCACATCACAGCAGGAAAATAGCGAGGTACAGGCATTACCTGGTATTCGTAATCTTTTAATAACCTTAAAAAATCAAGGGATGAAATTAGGAGTGATTACAGCTGATCAAACGGCACGAGCCAAATCACATTTACAACAGCTAGAGTTATTAGCTTTGTTTGAATTCGTTCTAGGCAGTGACCAAGCTACATCCAGTAAGCCCTTCCCAGACTTAGCATATGTGGCAAAGGAACAATTTCAAGTACCACTTGAGAAAGCTGTGATGATTGGCGATTCGAATGCAGATATGCTCTTTGCTAAAAATGCTGGCATGTGTTTTTCAATTGGCATTATTCCTGTAGCCACATACCCAAAGGATTATTTACCTGATGCAACCACAATCATTGAAGCGTATGACGAATCTGTTCTCACCATGCTAATCGAAAAGGAGTGAGCATATGGACAATCAGCTAATTGCCAAGATTACTGAATTGGTATTGGAAAAACTATCGCAAGGCTCTCAGCCTGAACTAGCTTCTAAAATATTAACAAATGAAGAATTACAGGAATGGCAATCATTTCGATTAATAAAAGAAAATCACCATCAGATGCAGCAATCAACTGTCCCTTCCTATGAAGCATTATCTACGCATGAATTACAGCATTGGCAAAGTCTGCACCAGCAATCATCAGGCACTGTCTCTGTAGCTAATTCGAGCGACTTAATTGCCCTAAAAAAATTTACATGACGGGAGGTTCGTCATATGGTGAGCGATCAAGATTTGGTTTCGATACAAGAGGCAAGAGACGGTATAGCAGCCGCTTCGATTGCGCAAAAAATGTATGCCAGCTTTACGCAAGAGCAGGTCGATCGAATTGTCGAGGTCATTGCCCAAGCTGCGTATAAACAGGCAGAAAATCTAGCCGTATTAGCTGTTACGGAAACAAAGATGGGCATTATTGAACATAAAAAAATAAAAAATGAACTGGCTTCTCAAGGTGTCTATGAAGCCATTCGGCATGAAAAGACAATAGGCATTATACACGAGGATAGGGTAGCAAGGCAGGTGGAAATTGTTTATCCATTCGGTGTTATTGCGGCAGTTACACCTGTCACAAACCCGACTGCTACAGCCATTTTTAAAACGCTAATTGCCTTAAAGGCGCAAAATGCCATTGTCTTTAGTCCTCATCCAACAGCAGTCAACTGCACCATTGAGGCATTGAAAATTTGTCAGCAGGCAGCCGTTCAGGCAGGAGCACCAGAGGGACTTATTCAATGGATTAGCCATCCAACATTAAAAGGAACAGAGGAACTTATGCATCATCGTGATGTACAGCTCATTTTAGCAACTGGTGGAGCAGGGCTTGTCAAAGCTGCCTACAGCTCAGGGAAACCAGCCTATGGTGTTGGCCCTGGGAATGTTCCTGTCTATATTGATCGCACAGCAAATGTGAACGAGGCAATGAAACAAATTATCGATAGTAAATCTTTTGATAATAGTACTATCTGTGCCACAGAGCAAGCTATTGTCGTGCATCAGGAGGTAAAAGCGCAGGTGATGGCTGCTTTAGCAGAAAATGGGGCCATCCTTCTTAGCGGGCAGGACAAGGAAAAATTAGCAAAGGTAATTTCACCAGTAGCTCGTACATTAAATAGCCAAATTGTTGGGAAGCCAGCAACCGTAATTGCCCAAATGGCCAATATTGATGTCCCTCGACATACACGTGTATTAGTGGCGGAGGAACAGGAGATTGGGAAGGAGTATCCATTTTCCATGGAAAAGCTTTCTCCTATCTTAGGTCTTTATACGGCTCGCTCGCAGGAAGAAGCCGTAAAGATTTGCCGTCGCTTGCTTGACGTTGGAGGAAGAGGACATAGCTTGGCTATTCATGCACAGGACGAACATTTTGTTAAGCAGTTTGCCGCTCAAATGCCCGTGTCCAGAATAGTAGTCAATACTTTAGCATCTGTTGGGGCAGCAGGCGGTACGACAAGTTTAACGCCTTCCTTTACATTGGGCTGTGGGGCCTATGGGGGAAATATTACGAGTGATAATATTTCTGCACATCATTTATTAAATAAAAAAAGAGTGGCCTATGGTGTGAAGGCACTAACGATTCCTCCCCCACGGCATCCACAAAATATACAGCCTCTACCGATGCAAGCAATTGAAGGGGTATCTATTGACAGGCTAACCATTGAAAAGATTGTAGAGGAAGTACTCACAAAGCTAAGTAATTAGAGGAGGAAAAGGAAATGAGCGTAGAGATAAATGGAGCTTTAGGCATGATTGAAACAAGAGGCTTAATCGGATCAATTGAGGCGGCAGATGCCATGGTAAAGGCAGCAAACGTCAATATTGTAGGGAAAGTACATGTTGGTGGCGGTATTGTGACGGTGCTGGTGACAGGTGATGTCGGGGCAGTCAAGGCAGCGACGGATGCAGGCTCTGAGGCCGCACGTCGAGTAGGTGAGCTATTATCGGTACATGTTATTCCACGCCCTCATTCGGAATTATACGCAATTTTACCTAAGTGAAAAGTGAGGTGTGATGAAAAACAAGCAAGTACATGCTGCTGTTGTTACGAATCAAAGTATCCCGATTGCGATTTCTGCCCGTCATTGTCATGTTAATGAGGAGGATTTCTATTATTTATTTGGTAGAGAGGCAGCGTTACAGAGCTGGAAGGATCTTTCCCAGCCAGGTCAATTTGCATCACAGCATGTCCTAACGCTAAAGGGACCCAAAGGTCAAATTGACAAGGTTCGGGTTTTAGGCCCATTTCGCACTGCAACCCAAATCGAAATCAGTCAAACGGATGCCATCAAGCTTGGCGTAACACCACCGATTCGTATGTCAGGCGACTTAGAAAAATCTGAATCGATTACATTGATTGGGCCTCATGGAACTCTCCATAAAAAGCAAGGATTGATTATTGCACAAGCACATATACACATGGATATATCCGATGCTATTGCCTTCAATGTCCAAGATAAGGAAATCGTGACGGTGGAAATCTGTGGGGATGTACGTCAACTACGATTAATGAATGTGGTCATACGCGTTTCACCAGCATTCGTTCTTGAGATGCATGTAGATACAGATGAGGCGAATGCAGCCGCTCTTCAACAGTATTCAATTGGCAAGCTTATCAAAATGGAGTGACAGGTATGGATATAAAAGAATTACAGAGAATCATCGAAGAAGTAGTCACATCGATGATGGAAAAAAAGCATAAAAGACTTTTGCTTGTCCATTCTCATACGACCATTTCTGAGAAACAGGTGGGCGTATTACAAAGCTATTGCCATGTTGAGGAGTGGCAGGCAAATGATACCATCAGTCCCACTCAGCTATTCTACGATGCTATTGTTTTTCTCGAAGTGGATCAAACATTTATCGTCAGCAGTGCCCAAGGCTTGCCTACTACACCGGCAGCCTTGTATCTGTCTGAGTTGCTGGTGAACAATCGAACAGCAATTTTAATTCCTAATGAAAAATTATCTGCTGTTGTCACAGCAAAGGAACCGAATCCTTACATGAAAATGTTGTTGCATCATATAGAGCGCCTAAAGGAGTTTGGCTGTGACATTCAGTTATTTGCACAGCTTATTCGATTTTTAAAGCAGCAAGAGGAACCTATTCGTTCGACTATAGTGGCAAACTATTTGACAGCAGAGATGCTTCAATCGTACAAGGGGCAACAGCTGACACTGCCTGCCCACACAAAACTTACAGCACTAGCACAAGAAATGATCCAGGAAAAAGGGATGACGATACAAAGATATTAGCAGGAGTGTTGTTACATGATGAAATCGATTGGTATTGTGGAGACAAGAGGACTTGCGATTTCCATACGAATCGCAGATGCTATGCTCAAAGCAGCGGATATTCGAATACTTCGACAAGAAACCATCGATTTGGCTCTAGTAACCATTGCCATTGAAGGGGACACAGCGGCCATTCAGGAAGCGATAGCCATTGGTACACAACTAGCTAAAGCAGCCAACCAATGGATTGCCTCTTCGACTATTTTAAGGCCAGATATTGCGGTGAATGGATTAGTAACAGAAATTGCGAAAAAGCCAAGTACTTAAAATGAAGAAAAGGAAAGGTGGAGGAACGAGTTGAAGGTCGATTTAACGGGGAAGGTTGTCATAGTTACTGGTGGTAGTAAAGGAATTGGGAAGGGGATTGCTACCGTATTTGCGGAACAGGGTGCTCATGTGGTGATTGCAGCAAGAGGTATTGAAGCTGCCACAGAAGTAGCAAATCAATTACAAGCGCAAGGATTCTCAGCTTCTGCTGCCACTGTTGATGTTGAAAACTATGAATCTGTTGAAAGCATGGCTACGGAGGTTGCTAGCTCCTTTGGTTCCATCGATATTTTATGTGCCAATGCTGGTATTTTTCCCTCCATGAAACTAGAGGACATGACCACTGACCATTGGGATCAGGTATTAAATGTCAATGCCAGAGGAACGATGTTTGCTGTCAAAGCTTGCGTGCCCCATTTAAAGAAAGCGAATGCTGGCAGGGTCATTATTACCTCATCGATAACGGGTCCGGTGACTGGCTATGCTGGATGGACACATTATGCCGCAAGTAAGGCAGCTCAATTAGGTTTTATGCGGACTGCGGCTCTTGAATTAGCCCCTTATAATATTACGGTCAATGCCGTGTTGCCAGGAAATATTGCAACAGAAGGCTTAGATGGTCTTGGTGAATCCTATCTACAAAAGATGGCGAAGGCGATTCCTTTTGGTAGCCTTGGTCGTGTGGAGGATATAGCGTATGCTGCATTGTTCCTAAGTAGTAAGGAGGCAGGCTTTATTACGGGTCAATCGATCATTATTGATGGTGGCCAAACATTGCCTGAAGATGCAGAGGCATTTTAAGAGAAGGAGGGATACGAGATGAATTTAGGCGCATTAGGAATGATTGAAACAAAGGGCTTAGTGGGCTCTATTGAAGCAGCCGATGCAATGGTCAAGGCTGCCAATGTGAATATTGTTGGTAAAGTCCATGTGGGTGGCGGTATTGTCACGGTACTTGTTCGCGGGGATGTAGGGGCTGTGAAAGCCGCAACAGATGCAGGAGCCGCAGCAGCACAACGTGTTGGAGAGCTATTATCTGTACATGTGATTCCACGACCACATGCAGAATTGGAAGCGATTTTAAAAGTGTAATAATGAGTGAGGTGGCTATATGAATGAACAAGCAATAACGCAAATTGTTAATGATGTCATAGCCGAATTACTACCTAAAAAAGAAGCAGCTCCTACATCATATGAAATTCCTATAGGTATCTCTGCAAGGCATATTCATTTACAACAAGAGCATGTCGAGCAGCTATTTGGGAAAGGTGCTACGTTAAGTGTGAAAAAAATGTTAGCTCAACCCGGCCAGTTTGCAGCACATGAAACGCTACAGGTGGTGGGACCAAAAGGAAGCATCCAAAATGTACGTGTATTAGGTCCAGCTCGCACCTTCACACAAATTGAAATTAGTCATACTGATGCGATTGCCCTAGGAATTCAACCACCTTTGCGTGAATCGGGTGAAATTGCTGGCTCAGCTAGCTGTATCCTGGTAGGACCTAGGGGAAGTTTGATTTTACAAGAAGGGGTCATTATCGCACAAGCACATATTCATATGGCACCTGCTGATGCACAGCAGTTAGGTGTTCAAAACGGTCAATATGTCTCCGTTAAGGTGCAAGGGCGACGTCCCATTACCTTTGAGCAAGTGAAAATTCGTGTGGCTGATCACTATCAATTAGAAATGCATATAGATACAGATGAAGCAAACGCAGGCTTCATCCAACAGGGCGAAACAGGTTCAATTATAACAGGTAAGATGGCAGGAGAGCCTTACAATAACTTCGTCCGTCCTCCAATTGAAATTAAACACAAGATTATAACGGCAAATGATGTAAGCCGTTATCAAGGTGAGACAGTGATAGTCCCCAAAGAGGCAAGGTTGACGGCACTGGCGAAGGAGGCCGTGGAAAAATTAGAAATTGAACTTCAGTTTCACGAAAAAGGATGAGGATGCATGCGGATAGGAACAGTGGTCGGAAATATCTGGGCAACACGTAAAGAGGAAGGGCTACAGGGATTGAAATTACTCATTATCCAGCCAATAAAGCTGGATGGTCAACTGAGTGATGAACAAATTGTTGCTGCAGATCGTATAGGTGCAGGTGTTGGGGATAATGTCATTTTAACAATGGGCAGTGCTGCCGTACGAAGTTTTTCTACGACCAGTATTTGTCCAATTGATGCCATTGTTGTTGGCATTATAGATGGCACAGATGAATCGTGAGGTGAACACAGTGACAGAAGCGATAGGAATGATCGAAACGTATGGCTTGATTGGCTCCATTGAGGCTGCGGACGCTATGCTAAAAGCAGCCAATGTCCAATTAGTGAAACAGGAGCTAGTAGACGGTGGTATCGTAACCATTATTGTCGAGGGAGATGTGGGTGCAGTACAGGCTGCGGTTGAGGCTGGCAAAGCGGCAACAACGCGAACGAGCAAGCTACTAAGCGCACATGTAATTCCACGAGCAGCCAATGAAGTATTCACAGCGATTATTGATGAAAAACAAGCGACAAAAGCGACGGAGACAGCAGCCAAAAAAACAAGCGCTCGCCAGAAGCCTCAGCAAACAAAACTTGTCGAGGATGAGCAGGCAGATAAGTAATCGGCGATCTTTAGCAATGAATCTATGTCGTTAGGAGGGAGAGGCAGATGAGCTTTAGGCGACCCAAAATCGCCATCATTGGCGCTGGACATACAGGTGCAACCGTAGCGTTAATGGTCGCACAGAAACAGATCGGGGATATTGTGCTTATCGATTTACCAGATTTCGAAAATGCTGCGAAAGGGAAGGCGCTAGATATTCTCCAAACTGGACCCATAGAAAGATTTAACGTACAGGTGACGGCTACTTCAAAGTATGAGGAAATAGCTCATGCTGATATTGTGGTTATCACGGCAGGTATTGCAAGAAAGCCTGGCATGACACGACAGGATTTAATTCATACAAATGCGGCAATCATCCGCACGGTAAGCGAACAGATCAAACGTTATGCGCCAACTAGCTATATTATCGTCTTAAGTAACCCTGTTGATGCCATGACCTATGTTTGTCTGAAAACTACAGGTTTTCCCAAAAATCGTGTCATGGGACAATCAGGTGTTTTAGATACAGCGCGCTTTAATACCTTTATCGCACAGGCTCTTCAGCTCGCTGTCGAGGATATATCGAGCTTCGTCTTGGGTGGGCATGGCGATGAAATGGTGCCACTCGTTCGCTATACGTATGTCGGAGGAATACCACTAGAAAAATTAATGCCACAAGCACAGATTGAGCAATTAGTGGAGCGAACGCGAAAAGGTGGAGGCGAAATTGTCGCCCTACTTGGCAATGGCAGTGCTTACTATGCCCCAGCCGCCGCCATTGTCCAAATGATTGAAGCGATTGTGAAGGATCAACGGAAAGTATTGCCCATCATTACGTATTTACAGGGCGAATATCAAGTAAACAATGCCTGCATCGGTGTCCCCGTTGTTTTAGGGGAGCTGGTATTGAAAGTGTAATTGAATTGCATTTAAACGAAGAGGAACAGCAAGCATTTAATCATTCGGTTCACCAAGTTTATCAAACATTAGCCTATATCAAATGATGCAAGCGCATGACACCATCTAATAGTGACATGTATTAGATGGTACCGTACATAGTTGAGGCACCTTACGATGTTGTAAAGGTGCTTTTTGTTGTTCAAAATTTTCTTTTAATGGAAGATTGTTTTCTGTACAATTAAAAATGTTACTACTGATGCACAAAGGAGGACACGATGAAACAAGCACTCATCATTATCGATATACAAGAGGCTTTCTTTCTAGATAGCCAGCAAAATCTTTGGAACAGTGAAGCTATTATCAAAAATATTAATGCCTCCATTACATGGGCACGGCGCAACGAAGTACCCGTTATTTTTATTCAGCATACAGACGCAGATGATGTGGATTTTGCATTAGGTCAACCAGGCTGGGAACTCTATCATGGATTACTTAGACAGGCGGAGGATCAAGTGATTCAAAAAACAACGTGGGACGCTTTCTATCAAACGGAGCTTGCAGCTTATTTACAAGCGCATCACATCGACCAATTGATTTTCGCGGGTGCTCAAACAGAGTTTTGTCTTGATACAACAATCCGTAGTGCTTTTAGTCATGGCTACCAGCATAATGTTTTAATAGAAGATGCACATAGCACCTTAGATAGTAATGTACTGGCAGCACCACAAATTATTCAACATCACGAATCCATTTGGCATAATCGTTTTGTGCGGATTCAGTCAATTGGAGGATTCGAATATGCTGATTGATCAGAAAGAGCTCCAGATAAAAGAGCTATCCTATACAATTCGCTGTGCCCGACGCGAAGATGCCCAAGCCTTATCAGATTTACGCTTGCAATTAGACGGTGAAACGGAAAACTTCGATCGTGAACAGGGCGAGGCGTTGATTGATCGAGCAGGCTTTGAGCGGCTTATTCAACAGGATAGCGAAAGCCCCAAAAATCTATGTTTAGTAGCGGTTGTCGATGATCGGATCGTTGGATTCTCAAGGTGTGAGGGCTCTCCACTCAAAAGGCTTGCCCATAAAGTAACATTTGGTGTTGGTGTCAGTAAAGAGTTTTGGGGCTATGGCATCGGAAAAGCCTTGCTGCAAGAATCCATTGATTGGGCAGATGCCAATGGTGTTCGCAAAATAGCACTAGAAGTGTTAGAAACCAATGAAAAAGCGATACAGCTCTATAAAAAAATGGGCTTTTTAGTGGAAGGCATTCTGAAAAATGATAAATGCCTTGCAGATGGTATGTTCTATCATACGATCATTATGGGAAGATGGCAGGAATAGCAACGTAGAAGGAATTTGAAACAGTATGACAAATTTTATGTATATCTTTTGTTTAATTGTCTGGGGTCTTAATTTTATTGCAGTCAAAATTTAAGGAACGCCAGTCAGTTTAGAATTATCTTTAACCTATCGTTTAGTCATGACAGCCCTTTTATTTTTCATCCTTGCTTGGTTCTTGAAACCACAGGGTAAACCACAACAGCGCGATGTACCGTTTATCATCGTTTTTGGCGTTTGTAATTTTGCATTCAGCTATTTAGCACTGTATTATGCGACGATATGGAGCTCGGCTGCGATTGTCACATTAATTTTTTCATTAAAAGTCATACTAACACCCATCGCTCTACGGATATTTCTCAAGGAGCCATTGCATCGTCGTGTTTTAATTGGCGGCATTTTAGGTGTCATCGGCGTGGGGGTGCTGATTTATCCAGCTTTACATAATATCGAGTTAAAAGGAGTTTTGATTGCCTTCGTAGGGACTGTCCTGACAGCCATCGGAGATGCAAGCTCTGCCCGAAATGCCAAGCATCAAATAAACCCCGTTTATGCCAATGCCATTGGTTTTGCATTGGGCAGTGCAGTCATGTGTGCCATTGTTTGGCTACAGGGACAAACAGTCGTGATACCTAAATCTTTTACCTACTTATCGGCTCTCTTGTACTTAACGCTTATCGCATCCTTCCTCGCATGGTTATTTTACTTAAAACTAGTCGAACGAATAGGCGGGGCAAAAAGTGGCTATATGGTTGCGTTATTCCCCGTAATTGGCGGTTTTGCTTCAGTTGTCATTGGCGAATCAACACTTAGTATTTATTTAATTCTAGGCTGTCTTTTTAGCTGTATTGGGGCTGCGATTGCCTTAGGCTTTAAAATTAAGCCTATTTACGATGAACGAAAACCCCTTTCCCTTCATAAACTAGAGAAGAACGCTTGAAAAGGGTGAGGGACAAAATGTCATTCGTTCCATTGAATGCAATGGGTATCAGGAGAGAAAAGATGAGGATCACTGGGACATTGATCGCTGGGAAAATGATGGTGGCAGAAGCTTAGAGGCGTGAGGGAGACAGAAATTTGTCTCCCTTTAAATATTTTTGAAACCTTTTGATCAATTGCTCGTATGATAAGTAGACAAGTTTTCATTATCAGCTATAAAAAAGGGAGAAATGATTTTTTTGAACCATTGAACAAAACGATTACTATTCATTATTTACGTGATTGTCATTGCGGATGCGTATTATACAACGCTCTATATTGAACCAAAAACACCGCCGCAATACCAAACCATCAAAGCAACAGCCATCACGGTAGACCAACTACGGTAGCAAGCCTCACAAAAAGAGGCGAACAGCCCGTCGCTCGAAGCCTTTTTCCTTCAAGCAATTTCTTCAAAGCGTGGCCCAAGAAATGGTGATGCAAGGAAATTTCATCGAAGCACGAACCCAAAAGCGTGTCTATTTACACTATCAACAGCTACGTTGCTGACACCCTGTACATTTACAGGGTTTTTTTAATAGGAGGAGCAAAATATGAGTATGGCAACCTATATAGGCTTCAATTTTCCAGTTGAAATACAGGATGACTATACAGAAAATGAAGTTGACATAATTTATTTTTTCTCAGTAGAAGAGAATCGCCAAATTGTACAGGCAAAGCATTTTACAACACCCTATGTATATGAAATCGAAACAAAGGGAGAGCCCATTTGGCAAATGCATAACGAGAATAAAGTGTCTTCCCCACATAACTATGAAAAAGCCAAAAAAACTTTTCTTCATGTTTGTGACTTTCTAAAGAATTTCCTTCCCAAAGGAGATTATTGCGAAATCTATATTTGCTGGATAGGAGAAGAAGGGGAGGACCATGAGAAAAAATTCGAACTTTGGTTAGACCAACTGCCAGTAGATGAGGTAGAAATCGATGAGAAATGTTTGATGATGTTGAGAAACTAAAACCTTCAAACAGAAAAAAGATTGAAGCAATAAGCCTCAATCTTTTTTCTGTTTGCTAGGAAGCTGATAGCCCTCTAAGTCTGGAATAAATTCTTGTGGATCAATCGGCACATTCACTTCAAGCCTTTCTGGATGAACATAGCTTGTCAGCTCACCATTTTGGTCATATGTTTCACTTTTAACGAGAATGCCAGTATCTTTATCCACCCAAAAACGAAACGCTTCTGTCGTGCCTTTTAAATTTTCACTATTTGTCACCGTTTCATCCATTTTCCCAGCTAATACGATTGTATTATGACCTAACAACGCTTCATTTTGTTTTTCAATCTCCCAATGTTCCATATTTCTTAAATAACTAGCTGCTTTCTCATAAGCGAACAACGACATACTTGAACTTCCAAATGAAGGTCTTTCTCTCAATTTATTAGATGAAATAGGCGGATATTTCAAGTCAATACTAAAAGCTTGCTCAGGAGTAACTATGTCTCGTTTTGATTTCTGTTTCGTTTCACTAACTGTAGAAACTTTTTGTCCATTAAGTGCTGTATATTTTAACCAGCTCTTTCTGTTGTTATAATAATACTCCTGTGTATCGTTCTTGATTCCCGTCGTGTTATCATCTAAAGCGATTATTTTTTCATAGCCTCCAATTTCTTTTTTGGTACTTACTTTATAAGTAACACCTAATGTTCTAGTGGAACCGTCTTGAGAAATTTTATGTTCTTCAAATTTTCCAGCTGCAGAGTGAAAATAATCGATCGAATTTAATAATTTACTCACGACTTCCTCTTTCGTCATATCCCCATAAAATTCTTCTTGGATCGGGGGATGATAAAGAGTAGTTTCCATTGTAGGTTCGTGTGAACGGTCTCCCTTAGCAACTGGTTGTTCTGTCAGCTCCGTGACCATAAAATAGCTAGCCCCTATAAGAAAAAAACCAATGACAGCTATAGGTAACAAATGATTGAAAATGGATTGAAATTGGGGTTGTTTCTTGTGACCTTTTCGAAGCCTCTGCCTTACTTTTTCTTTATGTTTCTCATTAAAATGAATGTCCTTGAATGCCGTGTCATCCAATGCCTTGCCTATATTTTTAAACATATCATTCATTTATCTTGCACCCCTCCATTGATTTTTTGAGCAAAAGGCGAGCCCTATGAAGTCGAGACTTAATGGTTTGTAAACGCAAATCTAACAAATCAGCTATTTGGTTATAGGACAGCTCTTCATAATAATATAAAATAATAAGTTCTCTGTACCGTATTGGTAGAGCAAGAATCTTTTCAGAAAGTAATCGTTTATCCTCCTGTCCGACTAATTCCAGCTCAGGAGATTTACTAGTACTCTTAATTTTTGAGAAAAATTCTGTCAGAACAATATTTCTATAAGACCAGCTTTTTAATTTATCTTTACATAGATTGACAGTAATTCGATATAACCATGTTTTATAGGAAGATTCATTCCTGAAATTATCTAAATGCTCATAGCACTTTATAAACACTTCTTGCGCAATATCTTCCGAAAGCTGCTTGTGCTTTATATACGTAAAGGCAAGACGTGCTATGTCATCTCCGTATGCCTTCATCAACCATTCAAGCCTCTCCTCCTTACTACATTCACTGCTAACTTCTATTGATGTTCTCACATGTTCAAGCATCTTCCACACCCTTTCAATTATTAGACGGAGTTGGTGCTATTTGGTTGTAATCAATTTACTATAATAACGAAGGATTTGTAATAGCAATAGAAAGAGAGTATGAGAGGTTTTTGTGTTATTATTCAATAGTAAAATGCTAATAAATGGTGAAAAAGGGTAGTATGCATACACAATTCGAATTTACGGTTTTTCCTCAATTGGAAACAAAACGTTTTATTTTACGAAAAGGGATAATGGATGATGCCCAAGATATTTTAAGTCTTTATTCTAATGAAAATGTAGTGAAGTACCTGCCATTACCATTGTTTGCTTCAGTTGAAGATGCTATTGATGAAATCAATTGGTATGAGAAAATTTTTAAAGAACAAAAAGGGTTAAGATGGGTAATCGAGGAAATTCAGACCAACAAGGTGATTGGCACATGTGGCTATTTGAATTATGAAAAAGAGCATAATCGTATAGAAATTGGCTATGATTTAAACCCTGACTATTGGGGGAAGGGTGTGATGCAAGAGGCTTTAAGCATGATCATCCACTTTGCCTTTACATCCATGGGAATCAATAAAATCGAAGCAAAAATAGAACCAGAAAACATAGCATCTATCAAACTATTGGAAAAATTAAACTTTTCTCAAGAGGGCCTTTTGAGGCAACATGAATTTGAAAAAGGGAAGTATGTGGATCTCGCTATCTTTTCCCTATTGAAAAGTGAATTTTAGGTGGTTAGAAAAGTCGCACTCATTATGAGGGGTGGCTTTTTTTACTGCGAGATACATAGAAAATCAGCCATATTTCACGTATTTATTAAATGGAAAATATTATAAAATTAACTAATGTAAGGTATTGTTATAAGTAATGGATAACCTTCTAAGGAGTGAGAGAGATGAAGCTCATAAAAGTTGTATTGACAGGACTATTGATTAGTGGATTGTTAACAGGTTGTATCGAAGAAACGAAAGGCGAAAAGGTAAAAACAGAAGTAACAAAAATCAAACAAGTAACAACAGTAAACCCTTCGAAAATCTGGAAGGATGTTTCAACCCCAGAAGGCTTCAATAACTATGGAATTGAACCAACGTTGGAAGCATGGATTGCCTATCATGCCCAAGATATTAACAAAACAACAGACGTAGACGAATATTATCTAAGGGCAGATCGTCTCACGAAGGAAATGATTTATTTTAGGGTTCAAGGGAAGACCTTCAAAAGGATTTTGAAAATTTAAATGTACTGCAGATTTTGATGGGACATCTGGATTATGTGATATCGGTAGAGAAACAGCAAGGTCTTGATACAGCTGAGTTCTATGGAGAATTAACTAAGTGTTTTACGTATTTCACTGAATTACTTCACGATCTCAACGTAATCATCAATAACGATGGCAAGGGTGAAACATATGGGCTCACACACCAATTAGACGGGAGCAAGGTGGACGAACTCGAAAAACTTCTTTATTCAGAGGCTGGTAAGGAGTAAAAGTAAAATAGATTTATTTACTATAAAGAAAAATATCAGGAGGAATATTTTTGAATAATAAACAACTAATTCCTACAAATGAAATTAAAGAAGAGTTTGAGGCCATTTTAGTAGAAAATGATAGTATTGCGCAATGTGTGATTCATTTAAAAAACGGCACGATCAAAAACAAACAACGCTTAGACACCCGCTATGACGAGTTTGCTTTGGATACTGTGAATAATGAATTTTGTTTTAGTCTAAAAGATAAAAATAGCATAAATTTTCATAGAATTAATCTTCAAACATTCAGTCAAATAAATGCGGTAACATTAAATTTATACAATTATTTTTCTTCTGAAGAACTTAAGGATGAAAGCTATTATTCCAAGTTAATTTACCTTAATCATCAATATTTGTTGTATTTTATTACGAAAAGAGAAATGAACTATGGACATCCTTTTTATCAATGTATTTTTTTAGTAGACACTTCAACAGGAGAGATAAAACAATTAAATCCTTTACTTCCAAACGGAGATAATTTACTAAGATTAGATACTTCCAAAAACATCTATCTAAGCAATCATAATCACTTTTTGCTGTTAAAAACCGGGAGAATTAGACCCTTTGAAAAACAATCAATGTATAAAAATGTAGATATTGAAAATCCTTATCATGACCACCTTGAATCTATTTATTTAATGAAGGTTTCATCTTTAATTGATCAACAAAATTTTAATAATGCAACACTGATATCTTTATTAAATTATTCAGGTGCTTCTGAAAAATTGCAATATGAGAACAATATTCTATCATACGTAGTATCTGATTTTACTAACAATACTAAAGAATTAATAAAACATGATTTGTTAATAGGGGATATTTCAAAGTTTCAAGATGATCAATTAATACGAGAGTATTTAAATGCTGATTTTGAAATATTACCAAACTACTATGATTATATCTCTATATTATCTAAACAGGATAATGCTAATACGTTTAATCTAATTGACGATGAATTGTCGTTTAATGTAAAGCTGGACGAGATAAGCTGAGAGAATTTTAATTTGTTATAAGCATCTGTAATGGAGGATGGATTACATAGGTGGAAGAATAAACCACTCTCCGATGAAGTGACTGCATAGGATAGATACAATTATTTTCATTAGGAAGCTGTTTGGCATAGATTCGATATCCTATCGGGATTCATGTCTGTTAATTTTGCTTTCATCCATGCTAATTGGTTGGAGTGATAAATGGAAATAGTTATCCAAATGAAAGAGTTAAGAGGTATTATTACATTACAAAGCAGATTAGTGGAAGTAAGATCTGAGAGGGGCTTGTGTATGAAGCGTTTAGTTATTGGCATTGTAATAATTTGGTTGATTTTATTGACCATGTGGTTTTTTACTACAGGATCGCCAAGTTAGGGTTTAATTAGATTATTAAGCTAGCGAGGTAGGTTAATGGAAAATTTATCTACTTAGAGAGACGAGGGTAATAAAATGAAATATTTTACTAAAGAATGGCATAAACTGTGTCAAAAAAATAATCTTCATCTGCATTTAGAGGAAGAAAAGCAAGCTGAAACATTCTCAGAAGAATATTTTCAACAGCTTTACGACTTTGAATTAAATAGTTGGCTTACTTTACAGGAAGAAGCTAATTTAATATTAAAATTTAATGAAACAGCAAACAGAGATGAAGATAATCACTATGAACCTTTTAATAAAGAGAAGGGAATAGAACAATTCCATGATATTTTCATACATAATCTTATGTATTTAAAAAAGCAATTACCAAAAACAATAGTAAAACAGATTGCAGATATAAGGGTGTTTGCTTTAGATAAGGCAACTCGTAATGTAATAAATGCTGTAACTCAACTTTGCGAGGAAAATAAAAGAATTGTAACTACAGTAATTGAAGATTATAAAAGATATATAAAAGAAAACTCAGCATTACTGGATATAGAAATTGATGGGGATTTTAGCTTCCATGATTGCAAAATTATAAAATCAATCAAGAATGATAAATCCTTAAATTTACTCCTTGATAACAACGGGAGTTATACAAATATAGATGAGGTCATATTTAAAAATTTTAATATTATCAAACAAGATAATTTGTTAGAAGATGCATGGTGGCTGTATGAGGAAATATATAAAGTGAATGACAAATATGAATTTCACGTTTTGCTACAAAATGAAACGATGGATTTAATTGATTTTATTATATCAGCTGAACAAATTTCCTTTATAAGTAATAAAAATAATCTTTCATAGTAAACTGAGGCGTTTTTAAAAAAGCCAATCCGTGATGGGTGGTCTTAATTTGTTTATGTATGATTGATTTATTAAAAGTCACATATCCAATCATAAATTTCTTAAAAGAGTTTGAATTTAAATATGAAGGCATATTCCAAATTATGATATGCTTTTTTTTTTTTTTGAGGTGTAAACGTTCGTTTAGGTTGCTATTCAAAATAAGCTAACATTGACCTAACGTAAAAATCATACATATACGCCAGAAGGTTATAACAAAATTCTAGCATTTTTACTTTTATAGAAACTAGATAAATTAAATAGCCTTACTCACGCGTTACTTTACACACGTTGCAGTTTTAATCAGCCCTAATTTACATTTAACACCTCAAATTATTAAGTGAATAAAAAGGGAGGTATCTTATTGTTTAAAGAAGTTTCAAAACCTCAATTAGTACTATCTTTTTTAATGGTTTTTATAGGTTTCTCACAAGCATTTAACAACTGGGGAGAAAAGAGAGGTTTATCTTTATTCTTTTTAATTGCTAGTAGTGTACTTTTACTTCTTTCTATTATTGGTCTGATTGTTTATAGGAAAAGGCAAATAACGCTAAAGACTAAAAAGCTTCAAAGGGGTTCTGGGTTATAAAGAAAAAAAGATTGAAGCGATTAGCCTCAATCTTTTTTACTCACGCATTCCTATACATACGCTAGCCGTATTTTTATTAGCCACACTAACATGTTGTAAAATACACTTGTTGCTCAAAATAGGGGATATTATCAGAGATGATGATATATCAATTGCATAGTCAACGTGCATTCTTCTATTTTACGTTCGGATAAATCATTGTTGCTGGGTCTACATATTCATCGAACTGTTCTTCTGTAAGTAATCCGCTTGCGATGGCTGCTGCCTTTAAGGTCGTGCCTTCTTTGTGGGCCTGTTTTGCGATTTTTGCTGCGTTTTCATAGCCAATATATGGATTTAATGCTGTTACAAGCATTAATGAATTTTGTAAATTATGATCGAGTACTTCTTTGTTTGGCTCAATGCCTACTGCACAATGGTCGTTAAATGATTTCATTGTGTCTGCTAATAGGCGAGTTGATTGTAAGAAGTTGTAAATGATGACTGGTTTAAAGACGTTTAATTCAAAGTTACCTTGAGAAGCGGCAAAGGCAATCGTTGCGTCATTTCCAACTACTTGCGTGACAACCATTGTCATTGCTTCACTTTGGGTAGGGTTTACTTTACCTGGCATAATGGAAGAGCCTGGTTCGTTTTCTGGGATCGTAATTTCCCCAATACCTGAACGAGGGCCACTTGCTAACCAGCGAACGTCATTGGCAATTTTCATTAAATCAGCCGCTAAAGCTTTTAATGCACCATGTGCTACAACAGCTTCATCATGACTTGTTAAGGCATGGAATTTATTTGCAGCCGATGTGAATTGTTTGCCTGTTAGCACACTAATTTCCTCAGCCACACGATCACCAAATTCAGGGTGAGCATTGATTCCTGTACCGACCGCTGTTCCACCAATTGCAAGCTCCTTCATATAGTCAATATTATGGATAATCATATGCTCTGATTTTGCGAGCATGGCTGCCCAACCGCTAATCTCTTGACCTAATGTAAGAGGTGTCGCATCCTGTAAATGCGTACGACCAATTTTAATAATGTCCTTAAATTGAGCGGCTTTATCTTCCAAAGTTGCTTTTAGTAAACGTAGTCTTGGTAATAAATAATCTTCCACTTTTAAAACAGCCGCAATATGCAATGCTGTTGGGAATGTATCATTAGAGCTTTGTGATTTATTGACATCATCATTAGGATGAATACGGTCCGCTTCACCAGCATCCTTTAATAGTTGATTCGCACGGTGAGCAATGACTTCGTTCACATTCATATTGGATTGTGTACCACTACCAGTCTGCCAAACCACAAGAGGGAATTGATCGTCCCATTGACCATTTAAAATTTCATCTGCAGCCTGCACGATGGCATTTGTTTTAATATCAGAAAGTTTGCCTAATTTATTATTCGCAATGGCCGCACTTTTCTTTAGGATCGTCATAGCTTGCACAAGCTCGATTGGCATTTGTTCCGTACCAATTTGGAAATTTTCTTTACTGCGCTGTGTTTGCGCGCCCCAAATTTTATTAGCAGGTACTTTAATTTCACCCATAGTATCTTTTTCAATACGATAATCCATGTCAAAACAGCTCCTTTAGTATGTAAAGTTCTCCTCATGTACAGATAAAAACGGATACTCTTAGTCTGATGTAAGAATATCCGTTTGATACATGCTTATTCAAAAAAGAGGGGGATTCTGAATGAAGCAATTTGGAGAAAGAAATAATCTATTGATAATGATAATTGTTATCAATTAAAAAGTCAACGGTTTAGCTTGAAGAAATTTAAAGTGAATGATTCGCACTCATTACTTATTTTATTCCCGAAATTTAAGGGAATAAACCATGTTTTAGTCGATTATCTCTTTTTCTTTCCAAGCTCTTTAAGAGGCTGCTTTTTAGGGATTTTTTCGAACAATATCTTCACATGAAAATTGTTGTCATCAACTTGTAGTACCTCCAATACCTTTGCCTTACGCCCTTTAATGCGAATATCTTCTTCCACAGTAGGTAGCTTGACGAGCAATTGACTTAAAACGGACGTCTTGTTTTCGTAATAATGAGTCACAAACATCGCGATTCTCCTTCTGACTTTTGATTGTTACTCAATTTATGAGCAAGGGATAATAGTTAGAACTTTGGAGGTGGTGATCAAAAAATGAAGAACAACGAATAGATGCTTAAGATAATTAAAAATTGAAAGGGGTCTCTAGGTGTACAGTTTTTTAAACCTGAAGTATTTTGGTTCACGACATAGTAAATAACAAAAAACTATGTGATAAGAGCTAATAAAATAATTGGGTGTAAAATATGTTTGCACCTTATTTGTCCTACCTTAATATTATGGTGTAAAAAATCTTTTACAAGCTAGGAGCGGAGTGGTGTTAGAAATGAAAAATAAAATAAGGGTATATCGAGAAAAAAATAACCTCTCACAAGGTAAATTAGCGGAGTTATGCAATGTGACAAGGCAGACCATTAATGCCATTGAAAATAATAAATATGATCCAAGTTTGGAATTGGCTTTTACTTTGTCCTATATTTTAAGTGCTCCTATAGAAGAATTATTTATTTTTACATATGGAAGGAATGAGAAAAAGTGACGATTACAAAAAAGGTAAGTTTAATCGGTTCTTTAGTTATTATTGTTTCTATTGGTAGTTACGGTGTATATGAATGGATCACGAAAGAAATGATTGGTGCAGCGACAATTTTCTTTGTATTCTTAGGAATAGGTCTTTTATTTCAGTCCATTACTTGGGGAGAAATGAACGGAGTAAATGAAGGAAAAAAAGATGAATTAGAAAAACATATAACACTTGTTAGTTCAAAAATTAGTTACTATCTTTTACTGTTATTTATGGTTATTGTTTTAGTGATCTCAGAAAGAGTAACCGCTTTAAATGATATTAAGAATATTCCACTTGTTATTGTCATAGGACTTGCTTGGATTACTATGCCAATTACTGAGTTTGTAGTTTCTAAAAAATATAGTTAAATAAATTGATCATTGTGAAGAAGGCTGATTTATTTTGATGAAGTTTAATTTTAGATCAACTTACCTCGATAGATTGATTAAGAGGTGAGTTGATTTTTTTGTTGGATATTTATGTTAAAATAACTATGGAAATTTTATGATAGGTTATTGTTATTAGACTACCATGACAAAAAAATTTAGAAAAAGGGGCGAGAAAGAAGAATGACAAATAATATCATCGAACAAGCAAAACGAGGGTTGGAGGGTTTTGCTATTGGAGGTTATCATACTAGCGGAAATTTTGGTAAGTATCGGGAGGAATACTATAAATATTTTGGAGATCCAGATTATGAAACGAGAAAGTACGCTATAGCTGCATTTACTTGTATGCTGGGTACTTGGGAAACAGGTTCTCTTCAGATATTTCAGCCAATTCAAGAGTGGGAGGAAAATAAGAAATGGAGCTCAAATCCATTAGACCAGAAGCGATTTTATCGTTTTAAAGATTATCTTTATGCACTGTTAGCACATCATGAGCAGATAGAGAAAGAATTTCCTTATATGTTTGAAGAGATTGTTTTGTTTTTAATAAAAATAGAATTAAATCAAGGGATCAGTTATGAAGAATGGTTTCCAGAGCATAACCCGAATTTGTTTCAGCGATTAAGAGAAGAAATTTTAATACCTAAACAACATTTGGCAGATAAAAGAAGTAATTGGGAATTATTGCTAAAAGAAATGGGTATTGAGCCTTTTTTTGAATCGGATCAATTTAGGTAATGAAAGTGATCCAAAATATCCCCTCAGAAAGGAAGTCTAGGTGATCTTAAAGAGAGGCACCCCACTTATTAGAAACAATCATTTAGCAAGCCACAGCGAAATAAAATTGCTATGGAAGCACTACTGCATGTTGCGGGGAAATCATTCACTCAGTCAGTTAGAGAGGAGGTCAATGTCCAGTTATTTTATAAAAAAATCAAAAATATGACATGATACTACAGGTAAGAATTACAACTTTCGACATGTTTTTTATTTATTTCTCGGGAAATATCTCATAGCGAGTTGTGAAAATGGTAGGGACTTCGTCAGCTGTTTTAGGCTATTTATGTTTGGCTGGCTCGGGTGGCTACATAAAAAAGTTACATTTCAATCAAACAGGTGGGTGGATTACGTTTCAGCTTGGGGGATGTTCGCTATAATAAGAGTAAGGAGGAAATGAAATGTATTTAAAATCATGTAAGATGTTACAGGATACGATTCCCAATAAACAGGAGTATCCTTTTAATATTCCAAGCTTGCAGGATTTGCATGAGCTGGAGTTCCCGACGAATGTCACGTTCTTTGTTGGGGAAAATGGTTCGGGGAAATCAACATTACTGGAGGCGATTGCCGATCGCTGCGATTTCAATACGGCTGGCGGCGGTCGTCAAAATTTATATGAAGTACATAAGGCGGAATCTTCATTGGGGGAATATATCCGTTTGTCGTGGCTGCCGAAAATATCGAATGGGTTTTTTCTTCGATCAGAAACATTTTATCAATTTGCCAGCCATATTGATTTGATAGAAGATCCAAGGAGATACAACGCTTTTGGTGGGAAATCTCTACACCACCAATCTCATGGTGAATCCTTTCTTGCGTTATTTATGAATCGCTTTAAGGGTAAAGCCATTTATTTATTGGATGAGCCTGAGGCGGCATTGTCTCCAACGAGGCAGCTGAGTTTGCTGAAAATAATGAAGGACCTTGAGCATGAGGCACAATTTATTATTGCTACACACTCACCCATTTTGCTTGGCTATCCCAATGCAACGATTTATAGTTTTGATCAAGGAGAAATTGAATCCATTCGCTATGAGGATACCATACATTACATCGTGACCAAACGTTTTTTAGATGCGCCACAGTCTATATTAAGAGAGTTATTTGATGAGGAGAGAGAATCATGAATCAACGAAAAGGCTTAATCATGCGAGAAATCCGATTAGATGAAATGGCACAGTCCATTGATTTACTGAATTATGTCTTTCAAATGTCAATGTCCATTCACAAGGATCGTCGCTTTGTGAATGCGAAGAGTAGGCAATTTAATGAAGGGCATGCCATCGGGTGGTTTGATGGTTCACAGCTTGTATCGCAAATATTAAGTTTGCCTTTTGAGGTGAATGTGCATGGTAAGATTTATGAAATGGGTGGCATCACAGCAGTTGGGACATACCCTGAATATTCAGGACATGGCTTAATGGAGAGTTTGATAATTGAAAGTCTGCAAAGTATGCGAAATGAAGGACAGTATATATCCTATTTATTTCCATATTCTATTCCTTATTACCGCAAAAAGGGATGGGAAATTATGAGTGATATTGTGGAATTTCAAGTGAAGGATACACAGCTTCCTCATTATGCTGGTCTTAATGGGAAAATTCGCCGAGTTGATCCGAAGCATGAGGATGTGGTGGATATCTACGCACGCTATGCACAGAAAACGCATGGCGTAATGGTGCGCAATAGTATTGCCTGGAACGAGAAATTTCAGGAGGATTTCTGGGAGGAGAAATTTATAGATAGTGATGTGAACCTTCAGGCAGCGGTCTACTATGATGAAGAAGATGTGGCGCAGGGCTATATGTTCTATCGTATTATGGAGGAAAATTATTACATTGATGAAATCGTCTATATGCAGGAAGAGGCTCGTAAAGGTTTATGGAATTTCGTCTCGGCTCACAGCTCGATGGTCTACAATGTCTATGGGAAAACAACCGGAAATGAAGCGGTAGCCTTTTTATTAGAGGACAGCGAGATCATTCAAAAGGTATCACCTTATTTCATGGCAAGAATCGTCGATGTCAAAGAATTTTTACTGCGCTATCCATTTATCGGTCAGGATTTCGAGCTTCAGCTAGCTGTCAGTGATCGCACTGTGGCATGGAATAATGGTACCTACATCATCAAAATGAAAGATGGAAACCTTGCTGTGCAGAAGGTAAGTGAGACGTTGAACGCGAATGCTGTGCATTTAACAGTGCAAACACTGGCTACCATGCTGTTAGGCTACAAACGTCCAACCTATTTAGAAAAAATTGAACGATTACAGGGACGTGCAGAGGAAATTGCATTGCTTGAGGCGGTTTTACCAGTGGGTATCCCAACATTTATTGATTATTTTTAAGAGGTATGGGGGTTAAAGCCATAACGTTGACGGTTATGGCTGCCACGCCTCTTTTAACAGCTCAATCCCCAGCTTGATTTCTTCCAACGCTAATTTACTAAAGCCTAATTGCAGCATTGGTTCCTTATTTGTTTGATGGATAAAAAAGGGGCTTGTCGGATAAACCTTCACACCGTAAGTCGCCGCTCGTTGGATTAGCTGCTGCTCGGAAAGTGGAGACTTTATTTTCACTAATACATAGAGGCCTGATTGCTCGCCTAACACGGATATTTGCTGCCCAAAATGTCGTTGTAGCTCCTGTACAAGGTGCTGCATTTTTTGTTTATAGGTCAAACGCATTCGTTTAATATGGCGTGTCCATTCTCCCTGCGCCATAAATTGGGCCATTGTGCGTTGATGGAGGGACGAAGCATTTTGTTCAAAGTGAGCAAAACGCTCTTTATATGGCTGAACAAGTGCATTTGGTAGCACCATATAGCTTAAACGCACACCTGGTAAAAACGATTTTGAGAAGGTGCCGAGATAGATTACCCTTGATGAGTCGATGGAGGCCAGGGCAGGAAATGGCTGTTGCGTATAGCGAAACTCTCCATCATAATCATCCTCTAGAATATAACCATCGACTTGTTGAGCCCATTGTATTAAGGTCTGTCGCTGCTGAATAGACATGGACACTCCGTATGGGAAATGATGTGACGGGGTGACATACATTAAGCGTGATTGACAGCTTTGGAGTATATCAAGTTGAGCTCCTGTTTCCATTACAGGTAGTGACTCTATTTCGAAGTGATGTAACTGGAAGGCTTCACGTGCACCGTCATAGCCAGGGTCTTCCAAAAGAATGCTTGGAAAAGAATCTTTTAGTAAAAAGCCAAGATACAAGAGCATTTGCTGTGTGCTACTACCGATAATGATATTGTCGCTCGTTGTATAAACCCCTCTTGCTTGTAGTAAATACGGCACAAGCTGCTCCTTTAGCACTGATTCTCCAAACAGTTCTCCATATTCGTAACAGGTTGATTCCTGTAATACTTGATTGGCAATTTGGCGCCATGTTTTCATGGGAAAATGTTGCTGATCGACAGCCCCTGCGCGAAAATCTACAAGATAGGATGCAACCTTCTTTTTTGGCTGTGTCATAGGGGGCTGTTCCTGCTCCTTTAGAAAAACCTGCTCTAGTGCATTGACGAAATAGCCTTTTCGTCCCTCCCCACGTATGTATCCTTCTGCGACAAGCTGTTCATAAGCGGTTAATGTAGTATTACGACTGACCTGTAAAGTTTCTGCAAGTTTTCGTATGGAGGGCAGGGAATCATCTGTTTGAAGTGTACCTTGCGTAATAAGTACTTTAATTTGCTGATACACTTGCTTATATTTTGCCTCCTTTTCTGTTAATAGAAAGATAAAATCGTCCATAAGGCACCACCTTGACATGTTAAAATGTTTGGAACTGTTTCTTTTGAAATGTCAGATTATTTACTACCATCATACTAGAAGGACAATCAAAAGGAAATGGAGAGCATAACATGAAAATTTGTAAGGTGACACAGGAAACGATAGGAGAAGTAGTCCCATTATTTAATGCCTATCGTGAATTTTATGGACAATCATCTGATTTACAGCAAGCCGAGCAGTTTATACAGGAGCGAGTGATGGGAGGAGAGTCTATTATTTTTCTGGCATATTTGGAGGAGAAGCCAGTTGGATTTGCACAATTGTTTCCAGTCTTTTCATCTGTAGCTATGAAACGAGCGTTTCTCTTAAATGATTTATTTGTGGCGGAACAAGCCAGAAAACAAGGTATAGCACAGTCGTTGATGGAGCAATGCTATGCCTATTGTCAGCAGGAAGGTGCTCGTTACATGATGCTTGAAACCGCCAGAGATAATGTCCAAGCACAGAAGCTCTATGAAAAAATGGGCATGACGGTTGATGAAACTGTTTATTATTACAGTATTTATTGGTGATTTTTTTCGATGTGATGGGAGTTGGTGGAGAGCCCGCTCAAATGTGAGGAGAAAGTGATCCATCAGAAGGAGAACCCGCTCAAACATGAGGAAAAGTGATCCAACTGAAGGAGAACCCGCTCAAACATGAGGAAAAGTGATCCAACTGAAGGAGAACCCGCTCAAACATGAGGAGAAAGTGATCCATCAGAAGAAGAGCACGCTCAATGCCCTTTTATATCTAAACTTCAGCCCCCACCATTTATTGTGTAATGGAGGGGGCTTTGTGTTTAGGCGTGGCTCATCCATCCTGCGAAGAGACCTGAGGAGAAAAAGCGGGTAATGTTTTGAAAGCCCGCTTCACTTAATAGCTGTTGGATTTCTTGATCGGAGAGGAAGGAAATATTCATGATGCCCTTGCCCATGCTATCTACCTTTTCTTTTGTATAGCCGGCATCTAAAAAGTAGCTTTGCCATATTTTGATGCGATCTTGTAGTTCGTCACTTTCTCGATCTCCGTAGGCACATGCGAGGACAAAGGGCATTCCAGGTTTTAATTGCTTGTGAATGTTTTGCAGTAGATGAAGTTTTTCCTGTCGATCTTCAATAAAATGAAGAACGAGGATACAGCTTGCTGCATCGAATTTCGGTGTTGATTGTGGCAAGCGCTCGATTGTTCCTTGTAGTAGCTGAACGCGACTTTCAATATCGAGTTGTACGGCTTTATGTTGTGCGATTTGGAGCATTTCCTCAGATAGGTCAACCCCAGTGAACTTCCATTTAGGGTTTGTTGGTCCCCATGCAGAAAGCTCGTTGCCCCCACCAGCTCCTACAACAAGTAGGGAAGCTTCTTGTTCCCATAAATGCATGCGGAAATAGGCTTGTGTCACGGCAAATAATGTGTCATAGGCAGGCACTGATATCCGCGTGCTTTGCTCATAAGTTCGTGCCTTTTCTAATAAATGTGTAGATAATGTACCCATTGTGATAGCCTCCAGTGTTTTAATGTCTCTATTACAGACCTTCAATGTCTGTAATAGAGTATAAATGAAAATAACTGAAAAGACAAAGGAGACCTCCGTAGACAGCAGTTTTTATGTAAAGCATTTAAAAATTAATAATAAAGATAAATAATTTAATGTTTATCATTAAATTACTATTGAAAATAATGGTGCTTTCTTCTATGCTTGTAGTAAACAGGAGGGGAAATAAGATGATGAATAGTTTAATTAGTGCCATTTTGCAAGTGATGTTATTTTCAGTGATTCCATTTATTTGGTGGCTTTGCACAGCGAGAAAAAAACAGACCTTTTTAACGTGGATAGGATTGCAAAAGCCAATTGTGTTGCACAAGGGAAGGTATGCCATGTACATTGTACTCTCCATTTTCGCGCTGTTCGTACCGAGCTTTGCGCTAATCTTTTTCTATATTGATCGCTCCTTACTAGCAGCGAATCAATTCGTGGGACTTGGAGCGACGGCAGTCATTCCAGCGCTTTTCTATGCCATTATTCAAACAGGTTTATCAGAGGAGCTATTATTTCGCGGCTTTTTATTAAAGAGAGTAATGAAGACTTTTGGCTTTCAAGTAGGTAATGTCGTGCAAAGTTTTGTTTTTGGCTGTGTTCATGGGGCCATGCTATGGTCGGTGCTTCCGCTTCATGTAATCTTATTAGTTGTGCTTACAACAGCGCTTGCTGGCTATGTGATGGGCTGGGTGAATGAACGAATTGCTGGGGGCTCTATTATTGCTAGCTGGAGTATCCATAGTATCGTAAATTTCATAGCGGCGTGCTTGTATATGTTTATATTTTGACTTATTTGCATTTCTTTGCTGTCACTTGCATAATAGGGCAGAGAAGATTTTTTCGTGAAGGGACGTGCAAGCATGACAGAGTGGCCTAAGGGAGTAGCAAAACCAGCAATTCGCGCATTACATGCCGCGGGCTATACAGAATTGAAGCAGCTAGAAAGAGTTGAGCTTTCTACATTAGCTCATCTTCATGGAATGGGTCCAAAAGCTTTAGCAGCGATTGAGGCGGCACTAAAGGAAAGTAGGGAACCTCGTGAATAAGCTGACATTATTTTTACTGGCGATGGTTGTCTATTATATCCTCGTTGTAGTCGTTATTAGCAAGCTGTTTATTATTCCTATTATGAAAGTGATGGCTCTTATCTTTTTTATAGGGGCAGGTTATATCTTTTCTCGTAAAATGCGTAGGAAATTACAGTAGGAGGTAATATGAAAATTGTTAAATTAACATTCTTTTATTTAGCTATTATTTTATTGGCATTGACGCTGTCCTTAGCGGGTGTTCGTCTATCCATCTCACTTGGAATATTTGCATTAATTGCGGTAGGGATGATTTATCGCCATATACATATTTTATATCGCACAAACAATATGGAGCAGGTAGATCAATGGGTAAAAAATCATCGAAAAGAGCCTATATTTGCTGCTCTCTATGCATCAGCTTACGGGACAAAAGAGGAACAGATTCAGGCAATCGATGTCATCATCCATCATTATAAGCAGCCAGCTATTAAGTACAATTACCTCTTTATTAAGGCGATTATGGAGGAGAATCTTGGAGCTGCTAAAGCAGCCGCAAGACAAATTGATAAGGAGCCTTTAACTAGCTATGCACTATGCTATATCGCTGCGCTTGAAGGTCGATCAGCCGATATGAGAAGTGATAAACTAACACAGCCGTGGATGCAACCTGCAATTGAAGCCATCTATGCCTATACAATAAAGGATCAGGCTAAGTTCCGCCAATTCGCAGATGACAGCATCCAACAAGCACGTGGCATACAGAAATACGCTTTAATACATAATTTTAAGCAAATGGAAGATGAATTGGTAAAGGCATAATCGAAGGGCTACTTGATAATAGTATCAGGTAGCCTGATTTTGTGTCAGAAATCATAAATTCAATGAGGTGGAAATGTTTGTCTAAAATAGATCATATGATGCAGATTTTATGGATGTTGAATTCAGGTAGGAAAATTACTGCGAAAGAAATTGCTGAAAAATTAGAGATAAATATCAGATCCGTTTACCGCTATATTAACTCACTTTCTGCCAGTGGTGTGCCAATTATAGCTGAAACAGGTCATCATGGGGGATATACCCTGTTGAATAATTTTATTAAAAGTCCTCTTATTTTTGATGTTGATGAGAAAGCGGCATTACTTCATGCTTCTATTTTTGCAAAAGAAGCTGGTTATTTTTTAGATGAGGCATTAAACAGTGCAACAGCAAAGCTTACAATGTATTCAAATCAGGAGCAAGAAAAAATGATTCAACAGCATTTACAAGGTTTCGAGATAATCGGTCCAACAGAAACCTCATTGGAGCCACTATTAAAAAAATTAGAAGAGAGTATAGTAAAGGAAACCTCTATAGAAATGGAATACCATACTAATAATGAAGAGCAATCTAAGTGTAGGGTGGTTAATCCATATGGTTTGGTTTATTGGAATCAAAACTGGTATATCGTTGCATTTTGTCATGTAAGAAATGAAATCCGTACTTTTAAAGTAGGCCGAATTAGCAGTCTGCATCAAACCGTCATCCCCTTCCAACGACCACAATCTTTCTCTGCCAGTGATTTTTTTATGGATAGCCTTTTTCCCCAAGATGAACATAAACAGAAGCTTGTGCCCTTCATCATTTGTGGAAAGACAAGTGCTGTGGATGCGATCAGTCAGCATTGGTTTTTAAAGTATCACCTCAAAGAACGCACCAATAAGAACGCAATATTTTTAGTAGATGAGGAAGCACTCCATACATATGTACCCTATTTACTTTTTCCCTATGGAAAATCAATCCAAGTAGTAGAACCCATAAGTCTAAAGCAAAAGATAATTGACGTTCTATATGAGCTCATACATTTTTATGGAAATGAAAACTTTACTGACGGAGAATGTCAGTAAAGTTTTTTTATACTAAGCATAGTTTCAATAAAAGGAGTGTTTATTATGCAGACAAGAAAAGTGTATCTTTATGTATTTGATACGATGGCAGATTGGGAGATAGGGTATTTAATGGCAGAATTAAATACAGGTAGGTATTTTAAAAAGGGGCTAGAGCCTTTAGAGGTGATAACTGTAGGGATTGATAGAAGTCCTGTTATGACAATGGGTGGCATCACCATACTTCCAACTATTGCCGTTGCTGAATGTCACTTGAATAGCATGGATGTCTTGATTCTTCCAGGAGGCAATACATGGCTAGAATCTATTCATGATCCTGTATTGAATAAAGTCTCAAAAGCGTTGAACGAAGAAGTTTTCATAGCTGCAATTTGTGGTGCAACGTTCGGTCTCGCAAAGCTTGGTTTGCTTGATACAAGACAACATACGAGCAACGATCTCGAATACTTGAAGATGCTTTGTCCACATTATATGGGGGATGAATATTTTAAACAGAAGCCAGCCGTAACTGAGGGGAATTTAGTAACGGCATCTGGCATTGCACCGCTGAATTTTGCCTACCATGTTTTGAGGCTGCTCGATGTTTTTACACCAGAAACATTACATGCTTGGTTTAAGCTTTATGAGACGCAGGAGAAAAAATATTTTTATGAATTAATGACATCCATTGAATAATAATTAGTCTAAGAAGAGCATGTTCATTGTTAAAACATGCTCTCTTTTTTTACATTAACTTTTTTTATCCAACAAAATGCCTCGCACAATACCCATCATGAAGATGCCAAATAACAGCAGTAAAAATAGGTAAGCATGCCATTGTTGTAAAATACGTTCGCGTCCTAAAGCCACCGTAAGATCATTGAACAGGGAGTAGGTAAAATACAATAGAATACTATTTTTGATGAGACAAAACGTTAGGATGCCATTTTGTCGCTGTCTATGGGATAGCGGTGCTTTATTTTTACGCATCACAGGATAAGCGGCCTTTATCTCTAAATAGTGTAAAAGTAGAAAGAGCATAAGAGCGACAAAGGGTAAATAAAAAATAGCGATTTTTGGACCGAATTGGGCATGGTCACTCGTAAAGCTTTGCAAGACAGGAATTGTGGCTGGGAGCTTGCCATATTGAATAAGTGTAGCTGTAATACCAGCTAAAAAAATAGTCGCCACAATAACAGTTAGCTGGTGACAAAAGCGTGGTGTGGGTGTTTTTTGTTGTATATGCATCCTTGCTCCTCATTTCCATCATCATTGATAATAACAATCTGTTATACTGTATCATAGAATGTTTGCTTTTTGTGCTAGAGAAAGAAGGATATTATGGAATACTTATTGTTTTTACTAATTGGCATCATTGGGAATGTCATTGGTACGTTAGTTGGGGGTGGTGGCTTAATTACCTTGCCAACGATGATGCTAATGGGAGTACCCGTCCATTCTGCTATTGGCGCAAATAAAGTGTCCAATATGGTGAGTGCTTTTTCAAGCTTTTATACAATTTATCAACGTAAGGAATTAGCATGGAATGAAATGCGTTCGGTGTTACTTGTCTCTTTAATCGGAGGTACATTGGGGGGACTTTTCGCTTCATTCATGAGTAGTCAATCATTGACGTTCATTGCTATTATTTTACTTGGCTTTGCGCTTGTCATGTCCTTTATGGGTGGAGCTGATTTTGGCGACAAGGAACGTTTTACGATGAATCGAAAAAACGGTCCGATCCTTCTTGGGGTTGGCTTTTATGACGGTATGTTTGGTCCTGGCAGTAGTACATTGGCGCTTTATACATATGCACATGAGAAAATTTCCTATATTAAAGCAGTCGGGCTATCACGGGTAGGGGTATTTGCAATGTGCTCAGGAGCAGCGATTACCTATATTGCTACAGGGAAAATCGAATGGCCCTTAACACTTATTTTAATGATTGGCTCGACGATTGGTGCACAGATTGGGCTTGTGCTAGCCAGAAAAGTGAAAGCACATCAGGTAAAGCTTTTACTGCGCATTGTAACGATTGTGCTGATCATACAGCTTGTTTATGATTTCATCCATCAGTTTTAGGAGGTGATTGTCCTGTTTGAAATTTCACCCTATCCAACCTTTTCGTGGTCGCTATCGCGTCATAAAACATTGACAAGCTGCGCCCGCAAATACGGCTATGAATATTACTTTTCACATAACGGGTGGCTCAGTTACAATGTGGAGCCATATCATCAACAGGTGTATCGCTTAAAAAAGCTGCAATCGATGCCTATTTTATTTGGGCAAATTGTCCATCGATACATTGAGCAGGCCATTAATGATTATTTACAAACAGGAAAAGCTCCAACTGTAGAGGAGCTAATTCAATTGGGGCGCGGACAGCTGAATGCAGCCTTTATTGACTCCACTCGTCGTCTTGAATTTTGGAGGCAAAAACCGAATAAGTATTATATGATGCAGGAAATCTATTATCATGGCACCCTTTCTCCTGAGCTGGTGCAAGACTATAAAGAACGTTTACGACTTGTCTTTAATCATTTTTTGATGAGTGAAACATTTCAGCAAATTACCTCACAAAAAGGCTCTCTCCGTATCGGAGAACCAGAGCAATTCCGCTCCATGAAAATAGAAGATGTCCAGGTATTTGTTGTTATGGACTTTCATTATTATGATGAATTGAGGGATAAATGGATTATTGTTGACTGGAAGACCGGTGGAGAATCTGATGATGACCGTCAGCAATTAGCCCTCTACGCTTACTATGTTCAGCAAAAATACCGTGTGTCTCTAGCGCAAATCGAGGTCTATAATGAATATTTATTAACAGGCAAGCGCAAGAAATATAGTTTTACAGACATCGATATGGAGAATATTTTGTATACGTTTCAGCGCAGCGTTTTAGAAATGAAAAAGTATCAGGCTGATATTTTTTCCAACGAGCCCGTAGACATCGAGGACTTTGAACAAACCCAAGAAAAATGGCATTGTCGTGGCTGTAATTTTAGGGAGTTATGTGCGCAGAAATATGATGAAACATTGAGCAAGTGACCAAAAAGTCATCGAAATGGTCGCTTACTTCATTTTTATTCTTTTTGGTTAAAATGACTATATGTATTGATTGTCATTTTTATATCAGAGTGACCTAGTTGCTCCTGTATAATCTTAAAATTTACATTCCGACTGACCATAAATGAGGCATATGAATGTCGTAAAGCGTGAAAATCCAACTTTGGTAAACTGTACTTTTCAATAATTCTTCTCCAGGCAAGATTTATAGCAGCAGGTTTTGATGGATAACCATTATGGAAATTTCAAAAGAAAGTGACTATGGTATGGAAAATAAAATTATACAAAATGTGAAACAAACTATTTCTGGGATTGAAATTGGGTATTTTACCACTGCCAAAAATTATATTTATGATGAGTATTTTAAATATTTTAATGATGATGATAAAGAAACTAAAAAATATGCATTATTAATTTTTACATGCATGTTAGGCAACTGGTTTAATAAGTCTACTTTTGTCTTTAAACCTGAAAAGGAACGTTTAAAATACAACAATGAAAAAGGAACAAAATTTTTTAATTTTGAGGATTATATAACTTCATTGTTAGATAACTATCAAAATATTAAACAAGAATTTCCTTATATGTTTGAGATTATTGTTGTGTATTTAATTTTGATAGAAAAGGATAAACATATGATTTATGAAGAATGGTTTCCAGAAATTAATCCGGAAGTATTTCAAGAACTTAGGGAGAAAATTTTAATTCCCAACAAAAATCTGGTCGATGATTGTCATCCAATAAAATATTTATATAGAGAAGTTGGAATTAAACCTTTTTTCAAAGGTGATTTTTTTGATGAATAAATACTAAAACCACATTTCAAATGTACAGCACCCATAAGTTAGGCCAAAAATCTAACTTTTAGCCCGTAGACATCGAGGACTTTGAACAAACACAAGAAAAATGGCATTGTCGTGGCTGTAATTTTAGGGAGTTATGTGTATCAAGGTGAAAAAGAAGCGAGTGCTAAAATAGCCTCTCGCTTCTTTTTAAGAAATTTTCGTAAAATGAGCTTTCGTGCTTTTTTTAATAAAGGAAAGAAAAATTAATTGCACAAGCACAACGATTAGAAACATGATGCCCAGAATAATGAATGACACCATTTTCACTTCAGGTGTTTGCACAATCCCTGCACCATCAACATTTCTTGCCCCAATAAATACGGCGATGCCGGAAAAGATCAATAACCATACAATATTTACAGCCCACCAGAATATTTTCATACCCAATATGAACACCTCTTTCTTCTTGTAATTCCCTCTAGGAGCTTAATTATAACAATTTAACTTAAATTTGGAAATGTCCGATAGACGGTGCTACATCTCAGCCTACAGACGGATTGACTATTTTTAAAATAGAAGTTTTTCATAGGCTTCATTTCTTATTTAGGGGAAATATGGTAAATTTGGTATGTGCATATTGTGGATTACCTTAGAAAGGAGGCAGCATATGATAAACAATAAAAAGACGTTTATAGGGTCAATCGTTATGTTGGGTATTTGTATGTGTCTGTTTTTTCCGTATCCTTACAATGAAGCGATGATGGCACATACTACCTTCATGTCAATTCCTATCGAAACACAAGATGGATATGTGTTACTTGGCATCTTTGGCTCGATTTTATTTATAATTGCTATGATTTTACTACTTAGGAGCATAAACAAATATCATTTTCGAATATTTGTCATGGTAGTATTACTCTATTCTTTTTTACCCCATTTGCTCATCATGGCATACCAAGAAACCTTTGCTAGTGGCATTATGGCCATTTCATACAAAGGGGATGGAGAATGTCGGTTTGATATGGTGGGAAAAGACTTAATGAATGGGGAATGTACCATTGTTCTACATAATCGAAGCAATGAAGCTGTGTCCTTTGATTTACAATTTATCGATACGGATTTTTTTAAAGGCGATAAGCGGATGAATTCACTGATGAATATAGCAGGGCCATATCATGTGACCATCGAGGCCAATCGTGAAAAAGCTATTCATCTAAAGGAAATACTTGATTTAACAGATGTTCCTAATCATATAGAGGGAGGTAGCTCCTCCAAGATGCATGTTCAATTAATTGACGGTGACAAGGAAAGAACTTTATAAATAGTCGATGCGTGGAAAATATTTTGCGTCTAATACATAGTTTCAACGTTGCATTTGCTTTTATGGTAAAGTTGTATTAAATTATAGTAAGCTATGAATTGATCTTGAGAGAGGAGGCGAAAAGTCATGGAAACGATTTTCAGAAGAACGGCGATTGAGGTAAAGACATTTTTACAATTAGATGATTTAGGCTCAAAGGGACCAGTCTATGGTTTTTTAAGAAAACAGCATAGTGAAGGTAGTAACCGGAAGCTTTTTGCCTTTGTTAGTCATGTGTGAAAAATGACTTTTTAACCATACAAAGTAATTGGTAGACGCCGGTTTTATGGCGTCTTTTTTGTTGTGATAAAACTGAGAGAGGGTGAGCTAATTGCTAAAAAAACTAAAACAATTAAGGAATGTTGCAGTGTTCCAAGCGCTTCTAATTTAGAAAAATAATTAGAAGCGAGGAATTAACTATGAAAAAACAACCAATTTTTACTTCATCATTTCTTTTTCTATTTATAAGTAATTTTTTCATTTTTATAGGATTTGAAATGCTATTACCTATTTTACCAGCCTATTTATTAAGCATAAACGCCAATCCGATGCAAGTAGGCTTGGTGACGACGGTATTTACACTAGGTGCCATTACGATAAGACCTTTTGTAGGGTACTATTTAATGGATCATAAGCGGAAAAAACTAGCGATTGTGGCAAGTATAGCATTACTAATAATTACAATGCTGTATCCATTGCTTCACACGATTTGGATTTTCCTATTACTTCGACTTTTCCATGGAACAGCGTGGGGTGTATCCACGACAGCCAATAGTACAATGGCTGTAGATAGTATCCCTAAAGCTCGATTAGGAGAGGGGATGGGCTATTTCTCGGTATCCACAACCGTGGGAGCGATTGTTGCACCAAGTCTCGGGATCCTTATTTACAGTACTTTTTCTTTTCACACGCTGATTTGGTCGTCAGCCTTACTAAGTCTATTTGCGATCATAATGCTTTCCTTTGTGCATGCCACGGCACCTACTCAAAATGACAAGCAGCCATTTCGATTTATGGAAGCGATATTTGAAAAAGAAGTGAGGTTTCAGGCATTATTGACTGTTGTGACGACGCTTGGTTTTGGCGCGATTATTACATTCTTAGTTCTTTTTGGTGAACAAAAGGGATTAAAGCATATTTTTCTATTCTTTCTTATCAACGCACTTGTTTCCACGTTAATACGCCCATTTACAGGAAAATGTTTTGATAAGCATGGACCATGGTCGATCATTATTGTGTCAGCGATTTTCGGTTTTCTATCATTAATCGTGTTATCCTATACTACAAATAATTTCACTTTGATTTTCGCTGCGATTTTATTTGGTACAGGCTATGGCACCATTATGCCGTGCCTACAAACTTGGGCTGTTCAAAAAGTAAGTGAAGCCAAAAGTGGTGCAGCCAATGCCACTTTTCTTTCCAGCTTTGATGTTGGGGTCGGTATGAGCGCATTTATCTTAGGGATTTTAGCTGAGTGGATAAGTGTAGAAATGATTTTCCGACTTGTTAGCCTAAGCTTCCTTCTTGTCGCTCTGTTAGTCTACCGGGATTACATTCTTAATAAGAAAACAAACCATTAATAGAGGAAGAAGGACCAGTCTCAAGTGCTGGTCCATTTTTCTTTGAACTAAAAAACGTATTGGATCTTTAGCCCTAATAAACTTGCCAAATTTAATACTCTCTAGAGGTTTGGAGGTTTAATGATTGTCCCATTCCAATTGTTTAATTCTAGCACAAGGCTTCGATCTACCGTTATTTTACATAATATAGCTTCTTTGTTCGCCAAAAATATTCCTCCAAACCTTTTTATCATCGTCTTGATTTCCTGTCTGTTAAAAGTTTCCTAAATCTTTTCCATTAATAGAGCATGACAAGATGGCCATAAGAAAGAGACCATGCCATTTTGGATGGTCTCTACCTATTATTCAGTAATCGTTTCTGCAAATGTTTTACGGCCAGGGCTTACTTTATTAATATGAATATCGATTTTGCTAATGGAATCTTTGCTTAAAGGAATTTTGCCATCCTTCTCTAATCTCTTCCAAGCCTTTACATTACTACGATAGAGATATTCGGATAGGCGAAAGATATCCGCATCTATTTTTAGTCCTTCTTCAAAGGTAGTTAGGATTTCTTCCTTGACGGCTTTTTCTACTTTTTTCTTACCTGATTGGGTGTCAGCTTCCCTTTAAAACCATTTAAAATCGTATCGAACTTTAAATTTACTTCAAACTTTACATCATTACCTTTCACAATTGGCTTGACTTTAACATCTAGCTTTTTAATATCGACGGTTAAGTAATCACTTTTTTCATTATTTTCTAATTCGACGGTGATTTCTCCTTGCTTTGTTTCATCATTCATCCACTCTATTCCACGTGCAGATTTGCCTTTAATATAGCCTTTAAAACTATCCTTTGAAAGAATACCAACGCCAGCAAAAAAGGTTTCTTTTTTGGGGCCATCCATTGTCTCCCAGTTTTCGTTGACGGTTACATAAGGAATTTTCATTTCGTGGTTGGGCTCATTTAAGCCAATGACGAGCTGTCTTAAAGTAACAGGCTCTACAAATGACTCCTGCTTCGCTGTATTTTTAGGATTACTTAATTTGGCGGCAGTTGGTGATTTCTCTAACAATGGAGAAACTAATAAAACATCCTCAATAGGATCTTGGGTACAGTAAACCCAAATATGATATCTTGTCTCTCGAAAGCGTAGAAAAGTATCAATAACCGCAATCGCATGTTCATCTTTCATAGCACTCTCTGAGAAGAGAAGAAAGGTCATATGTCCCCAAAATACTTCTTGGTCCATTGAACGATACAATTTGTAAATGGCTTCTTCTATTGTCTTACCCTTGGCTTGACCAATTTCGGTAGGTGCTGCATTAGGGTTAGCTGATTCTGTTTTCGCTACGTTAGCAAAGTTGATAATTTGTAAGTATGCTGTATATTCATTATCCTTATAGTCAACCCCCACACCTTGTACGTAATACATTCGTTGTGGCTCTGTTACATCCCAACAGCCTGAAAGCAGTAGTGTAGTCGTCAGCATTAAAATAACAATTGCAATCTGTTTTTGGCTCATATATCTCCCTACTTTTTGAAGTTCGTGTATATTAGTTTGTACAAGAATGCAAGGTATTATAAGTAGAGACCATTTATGTAGGAAGTGCTGCTCTCGTCAAAATGACGTAGAGACAGCACAAATGTTTTTAGTGGAAATATTTTTGGACGCGTTCAACGACCTCGTTTGCCGATAGTCCATCCGCATCAATCACAGGACCTTCCATAACTGGATCACTCATTCCCATGACATCACGATCCTGACCTGTAATAATACAAGCATCACATTTTTTCGCATCCTCTTCATTGCGAAGCTGGATGACTTCATAGCCTTGTGCTTTTAAAGCATCCTCGATATTCGTTAATGATTGTTCCACACCAATAATTCTAGACATTTCTTGTCCACCTCCTACAAGTAATGTGCCATTTCAGGTTGCTCATTATTCATACTATTTTTTAGTGGGAGAGATAATTGCTAGAGATCCGTGCGTAATAGGGGTTGTGTACTACATCTAAAAGAACCGCCTAAGCTTCGAGAAATCGTAAAATCAACAGATTCTACGGTGATACCTCTCTTCGCTAACTGCTCGCCAATCCATGTAAATTCTTTGTCTGTAATATAGACTTTTTCATTAATAGGTAAACCGTTAGTAGCAAGTTTTGCGGCATCCTCTAGGGAAACGTGAATTTTATCCCAATCTCTTAGCTGTTCGGGAATACCATCAATGAGTGCTTCCTTGCAGACAATCATTAGACCCTCTCTAACGAGGCTAAGCGCACAGTCAAGATGAAGAATGGTTGGATGAAGTGGCACTTCAACCACCGTATAATCAAAGTTACTTGCTAAATTACGCAACCATTGCACACCATTTTTATTGGAGGCTAGTCCTGAATTTCCGACGAAAATCGTTTTATCTAACACTAACACATCGCCGCCCTCTAAAAAGGGGCCAGCTTCAGAATCAAAACCATCTGCCATATCAGGCTTTGGAATGGAGACATAGAAACATTGATTTTCGTTTGCTTCCTGTACTAAAAGATTGCGTACGGGCAAAATTTCGTTGCGTCTATGTGGGAATCGAAGGGAACCCCTAGTTCTATTTTTCTAATACTTTGTTTAAAATTGCTTGTTCCAATTCCCCTTGCTGCTGTCTTTCTGGGAATACCTCATTAAAATTTTTACCGAGTGTATCAACGCTTGCATAAAGAGCTAAAGTTTCTTCTGTTAAAAATTCATCATCTGGTGGAGCCTCCTTAGCTGGAAAAGCAAATTCCGATTGCGCCATGACAACTCGTTTTAAAGGGGCAAACTCGCTTTTTACAAAAATATTCGTCATCTTACTGTCTCCTGTTGTATGATTTAGAAAAAATAGTGAAAATGTTTCCTGCGATGTTCCTTATCGTAAGGTATATGGTTCCTATATAGTCAAGAATGGGCAGTAAGGTGGTGAAAAGATGGGCATTGCAGAGGTGTTGACTATTGTCTTTGTCGTATTAAAGCTAACAGAAGTGATTACATGGTCGTGGTGGTTCGTCTTATTCCCAGCGATTCTTTCGTTTAGTCTGTATGCCATTATTGGGGTGGTGAAGCTTGGGATGGTATTGATTGCTGTGGTAGCAGTGAAAAAGAGGGAAAAGAAGGCGGACTTATGAAATCATAGTAGCCAAATCTCTAGTAATCTGAACGACCGGATCCATCTTTTGTTTTGCATAGTAACGTAGGATAGTATTGGGGATTAGGTAAGAAAAAGGTGAGGTTAGTCCAATTAGGTCCAACCTCACCACGTTATTATTTGCTTAATTCATAGGTTTTCACAGCTGGAGGAACAAAGCTTTCGCATTTATCTAATAGGGCTGCTGCGTCCTCATCAACAATAAGTGCCTCACGATATTGTGCTTTTAAAAATTGCTCATTTTGCATATGGTCAAAGAATGATATTAATAAATCAAAATAGCGTTCCATATTGAAAATAGCACAAGGTTTTTGAAGCAGACCGATTTGATTCCACGTAAATACTTCAAAAAATTCCTCTAATGTTCCAGGTCCACCAGGAAGGGCAATAAAGCCATCTGCTAATTCCATCATTTTACTTTTACGTTCATGCATCGTCTTTACAACAATCAGCTCTGTCAGCTGTTGATGCGCAATTTCACGTTCTTCTAATAATGTCGGAATCACCCCAATAACCTTGCCGCCTTCTTCTAGCACTGTATTCGCTACTGTTGCCATGATGCCTACAGAAGCACCACCATAAATAAGCGTAATTTGTCTTTTAGCTAATTCTTTTCCTAGTAAAATCGCTCCTTGACGATAAGCGTCGGAAGCCCCTAGACTGGATCCACAAAATACGGCAATACTTTTCATAGCTGATTTCCTCCATATCTGATCGAATTCTTTTATAGTATAATTTATTTTGAAGAGGAAGGAAATGGAGGAAGTAGAATTGGAACTAAATGACTTTCAACGCTGGGTAAAGGATTACTATGAAGCACGTGGCTGGTCAGAGCTTAATATTTTTACACGTATTGGCTTCTTGGCAGAAGAAACAGGTGAGGTAGCAAGGGCGATTCGAGCAATCGAGATTGGTAGAGATCGACCAGATGAAAAAACACAATCCTTTGAAGAAAATAAGCAGGAGCTAATTGAAGAGCTAGGGGATGTCCTAGGAAATCTTATCGTGATTGCTAATCAGTACGATATTCCATTAGAAAAAATATTTGCAGCTCATCAAGACAAGCTGATAAAGCGTTATCAGGAATAGGAGGAGCGAGATGGAATATCAAGTAGAGGTTTTACGGGAACAGCATGAGGATTTTACGAATTTTTTAAGCGAAAAATTCGTGCCTATAATAATGAGCAATCTCCTCATCATCGTGAAAGTAGAAAGAAGGATGCGGTTCTTCCTTTACAGTTAATCGTCACAGATCAGCAGCAGCAATGGATAGGTGGTATAACAGCTGAAGTCTACTGGGGATGGGTAGAAATACATAAATTTTGGTTTAGTGAAGAATATCGTGGAAAGGGAATGGGTACAAAACTCTTAGCTCAGGCAGAGTTAGTAGCCAAGGACATGGGGGCAACAAAAGCCCTACTGACAACCTACGAGTTTCAAGCGCGTTCCTTTTATGAGGCTCATGGCTATCAAGTAGTGGGAGAAATTAAAGATTATCCACCAGGCAGTAGCTACTATACGATGGTGAAAGTGCTTCCTTAACAATAGGCTGTCTAAGGAAATAGACAGCCTGTTTTAATTGACATCGCCCAAATAGATTGTTGTTTGCTGTCCTCGTATAAACTGCTGTAACGGTTGGATAAGCGCTTTGGGGTAAAGTCTATATGTATGAAGCTTTTCAATCGGTATCCATTGGGTTCCAATTTGAAAACTATCTGGATTGGTTGGTTGACAAGTTTGCGCATTTACCTGACAGAGGAAATAATATTCTACCTGATGTACATCAGCGTCAAAGGCGGCATGCTCATGATTTTGTCCGATGTATTCACGGATAAATAACAGCTCTCCAATGTGAACGGAGGAGCCAATTTCCTCAAGGCATTCCCTTTGCAATGTCTTGTGAAAGGTCTCTCCATGCTCCTGCCCACCACCTGGGCAAAGGTAAAAGTAGCCCTCGACATCTTGATTTTTTGTTAGCAATAGTTTCCCATCCATGATGATGATGGCTTTGACAGAATTTCTAATCATCGACTTCTCCTTTTAATTGTTATTTTTCGTGATCATGACTAAAACGCTTTATGAATGTCTACCTTAGTAAAAAGGGAGATGAAGCGTGTATTCAATGTCTAATTTTAAATTACTTGTCGAAAAACAGACTGAAATAGATACCATTTATCAAAAATGTAATGATCTAATTCAATCCAATGTTACACCAAAGCTAGATGCAGAGGTCGAGCAGTTTTTAAAGCTGGTTGAACAGCATTTGACACAGAAAGGCTTTACAATTACGAATACATCAACAGGGTTAATCGCCAATTATCAAGAGGCTGTCATTAATGTAGATAAACATTCAAAGCATTTGGAAGAATGCTTTTTTATCAATTTAAATAGTTATGCTGAGGATCAAGTCTCTATTGTACTCGATATCTCACCAACGATGCTACCGAAAATTTCAAACCAGCTCGATGGCTACACAGATATTATTGAGCAAATGACGGATAAGCTAAAGCAAGCAAAAAGTCTAGAGAAAGCCTGTACGAATCCCAAATTTCTTTATAAAACGCAAAGCAACAAAGTTTTTCATACCCCTCAGGAAGTGTTGGATTATTATTTTCAAGGATAGAGAAATAGCTAGGAAAAACTAGTAGGTGTATAAAAAGTGGAAACTTGATGTTGAGGACTGACCTCAACAGTATAGACAAATAAAAAAACACCTTCGATTGAATATGGGGTTAAAAACTAAATTTCAATTGGGAGGTGATTTTTCTAAGAGTAAAAGGTTTTAAATGAATGAATTGATACCTTTTGTGAAATAAATATAAAAAGGATGATGATTCCATTACAAATCACCATCCTTTTTAGTGTGTTAAATAACTAAAACATACTTAAACGGTAAATAAATCATTCCTTAATCCGTTTCAAAGGGCTTTTCTTTATATTTGGAAACATCATAATGCCCAATTAATTGATAATTACTAGACGTTTCATCGTCAACCTTAAATTTATTGAAATCAGCTACATCCAGTGCATCTGTCATCATCTTCAATAAATATTGTGGTTCCGGAGCTTCTTCTACTGCGGTAAGAACTAGTGCATTTCGTAAATAATGCTGTGAGAGTAATTGAGCATTGAAGTCTAGCCTATTTGCTTCAGCAAAAAGCTTCATGAAAATCGATACCGTTCGCGTATTTCCTTCTCGGAAAGGATGAACACGCCAAAGTTTTGTCATAAATGAAGAAAAGTCCTCTACAAGGCGAGGATTAGAATACTTCCATTGCTTAGATTTAGACCAACTGAAAATAGTTTTTAAATCAGATACAATGTGATCTTTATCACTATAAGCAACAGATAATCCATTTAAAACATGTTCACTTTTATAAATATTGACTGTTCGGAATTCTCCTGCCCATGAATATAGCTCATGAAAAAGGAAGTGATGAATCGTTTGGAGACTTTTATATTTTTGGAAGTCAATATCCTGCGTGATAGAAGAAATATCTATAATCCCAGCGATTAACAGTTGTGCTTCAACGTCAATCAATTGTTGTTCATCTCGAATATTTAATTTGTTGATTAAGACATTTGTATTAGGATAAATATATGGGTCCATAAACTACTGTGAAACCCTTGTATATTTTTCAACAATCGCTTGTTTCAATTGGCTGGATGATACTTGACCATTTTCATATTGGTTTAAGAGGTTCTGTGTAAATGCGCTCGGTTTTCCACCGTCAATGGCCGCCATACCAACTGCGAATTGCACTTGCTTTTTACGTTCTAAGGATGAATTTTCTTTCATAAATAACACCCCTCACTTTAATGGTATATCTATTATATCAGTTTTATGCATCAGGAGATAGTTAGATCACTGCCCGATGCCTACTGACATAGTTCAATCTTTGTCAGTAGCATTTACAGTTTGAGTGAGAAAATTCAATAGGTGCCAGTGGAAAAAGTTAGAGCTAGGCAATCCTATAATCAAAGTGGGTGAAATTTTACGAAGAGTAAAATTTCACCCACTTTTTCTATTCGGAGAAGAGGTTTTGTTCTAGTCTTTCATCTATCTAAAAGCAATAGCGATTGGAAGCCCGCTTTCTTCCATTATCGAATAAACTTTCTCCCGCAAAGCCACATCATCAAGGATAGACCTAAGAAATAGAGTGGCATTGTCAGTAAAGAACCGTTATGCAGTAAGCTCATACCAGATGTGATGGCACTGACGAGTAAGTAATAGCCGAGACTAAAGATAGCGCCTGCTGTGCCAATGACATCCTGAAAATCTACTAACGCTAAACTTAAGCAATTAGGAAGTGCAATGCCCGAGCCTAGCAGTGTTATAAAAATAGTAATCAGCATACTAATGGCCATCATGCTCGCGTGCAATGGTAGCGTACAGACGATGGTCAAAAGCAAAGTGCCACCAAGCATTACCAAACAGCCAACATGAATGATTTTTTGTGGCGGATGGCTGATGACGAGTCGCTTTGAAATCATAGCCCCTATTATGGAAGCAAGGGCAACGATAATGCCAAGAAATCCGTACAGGCCAGGTGACAGTCGGAAATGCTCAATGAATATAAAGGGTGCTTCGGCATAGTAGCTAAATAGAATACCATTGATGCCTCCAATTAGTAGACCATAGACAAGCACGATGGGTGAAGCGAAAATGCGTTTGACGACAGGCAAAATCGCAGTTCTTTGTCTTGTTGCAGGATTGGTTGTTTCTGGAAGTCTGCAATAAGCATAGATAAATAACAAAATACTCATGATGACAAGGACAAAAAACACGGCTCGAAAGCCTAGTGCTTGATCCACCCAACCACCAATCAACGGCCCTACCGCTGGGGTAAAGGCAATGACGGCTGAAATTTGAGCAAACATTGCATGGCGTTGACTTCCCGTCACACTTTCACGCAAAATGGTTTGCGTAATAATGGAGCCAGTGGCAGCGCCGAATGCTTGGAGCAATCGACTTGCTAATAGAAAAGGAATTGTCTCTGCATAAAAGCAGAGTAGGCTACCTATTCCATAAAAAATTAAACCGCCTAGCATGGCAGGTCTACGGCCAATCAAATCAGAAATCCATCCCCAGCAGAAAACGCCGAATGCAAAGCCAATAAAATAGATACTTAATGTTAATTGGACAGAGCTATTGGCTACACCAAGTGCAGAGGCAATGTCCGGAAGTGATGGTGTGTATATTGTTTCACTAATTTGTGGAAAAGCCACAAGAACAATCATTAATAATAAAGATGGTACTGCCTGTTTTTTCAACATATTGCCCTCCTACAAGCAAAATTCTACTTTGTTAGATACAAGTAGATTGCGTAGCTAGGGAAACGGCGGGACCATTATAAGAATACGTTCATAGGATGTCATGTTGAAATCACCTTTATATGCTTGAAGTAGGAGTGCATAGTCTAGCAACTATTATAGGCTATTTTACAATACTTATATAGTAATAATTGCTAAAGCTAAGAGATATTGCTTGTACATGGAAGGGGGATTTTGTAAAATGGAACAAACGTTCTTTTAAATTTGGATGACAGAGGGTGTATCTAATTGAATTTTGAGCTAACTTTATTTACTTCTACCGATATTCAGGGATTAATCGAGCTATCAGCTTCCGTTGGATGGGATTACGATGCCTACGAAATTGAAACGATTATGGCAGCAGGTAGAATAGTTGGACATAAAAATAGGGAAGGGAAAATTGTTTCCTGTGCAGCCATTATTCCCTACGATACAAATGTAGCTTCCATTGGTATGGTGATTGTGCATGAGCAATGCAGAGGTTTTGGCTTAGGTAGAATCGTTACACAAGCCTGTATCGATAGTGTTTCAGTGAAAACAGCGATTATGCTCGTAGCTACAAAAGAAGGACAACCTTTATATCAAAAGATGGGCTTCACGACTGTTGAGCATGTACATAAATATTTGGCAGACAAATTTGTTGAGACGACAAGAGAATCCGATTTTTTAGGCACCATCAAAGAATTTCAAGAGCAGGATTTTGAACAGCTTGCCAAGCTTGACGCAGCAGCCTTTGGGGATAGTAGAAGAATCTTTCTGCGTAAAAGAATACAGCAGTCACAGCGCTGTGTTGTTGTGAAAAATCAGGACAATCAAATGATTGGCTATGGCTTAACGATCGCGGGGCCGATTTATCTTCTTTTAGGACCAATCGTTGCGCCAAGTAAAGAAATAGCGCATGATATTATCAATGAATTGGCTAAGGGCTATCAGGGGAAATTACGTATCGACTGTCCATCTGTTCAAATGGAGCTTGGTCCAATTTTACAACAAAGTGGTTTTACGATGGCTGCAACACCACCAATCATGATCCGTAACGCCAAAAAAATACCTACAAGAAATCAAACATTATTTGCTCTAGCAGCACAAGCTTTTGGGTAATCAAACGTGCAAGCCTACTTTGGGTTTGCACGTTTGTATTGTCAAAAAAGGATTTTGAAGGAAGAGTAGAGAATGATATGGATGGTAGAGGAGGGGAACAGCATGTTTCCAGAATTAGAGACAGCAAGACTTAGGTTAAGAGAACTCACAGAGGAGGACGTTCCTGCAATTTTTCGTTGCTTTTCCAATGAGGCTTTAACACGCTATTATGGGCAGGAGCCTTTTGCCGACTTAAAGCAGGCCGAGCAATTAATCAGGCAATTTGCCAAAACCTTTGAAGAAAAGCGCGGGATTCGTTGGGGAATTGAACGAAAAGATTCGAATGAAGTGATTGGTACAGTTGGCTTCCATTTATGGTCGGCGGCACATCAACGAGCAGAAATTGGCTATGAAATTCATCCTGATTACTGGCGGCAGGGTTATACAAAAGAAGCTGTGCAGAAAGTAATTGCATATGGTTTTGGGGATATGAACTTAAACAGGATTGGAGCCATTGTTTTTTTAGAGAATGAGGCATCTTCCAAGCTTTTAATTCAGCTTGGATTCCAACAGGAAGGCATATTGAGGGACTATATGTATCAAAAGGGACAAGCACATGATACATTTATCTATTCTTTGTTAAAAAAAGATGATTAACGTAGCTTTAGCGCTTTTATAGAATAATCATTTACTTGGAAATGGATAATAAATAATAATTTAGATCGAGTTTTGAGGCTGCTTTTTTCGGTTATAGTTCTTATATGAACAACAATTCATAAGTTCGTGTAAAAAAGTAACAGATGAGGGGCTGGGTGTTATGGAGCAATATAGCACAGCTTATTTTCAAAAGCTAGATTTACTGTCAAGCTTATACGCAGGACAGGCTGCTTTAAAGGATTCCATTCCAACTGAGAAGGTCAAGCGAATGGAGCGGTATCAACAAATTGAAGCGGCGATTACAAAACTAAATAACGAAATTAGAATAATTGAACGGACCATATTAAAGTCCACCCATCCTACTAGAAATAGTTAATGGAAGTTCAACCCATGCATTTCCTTGCATGGGTTTTTCGTTTGATAAGGTAATCTTATGTATTTTCATAATAATTATAGATTTTTCTTATGGTTGATCTACTAGTACACTAAAATAAAAGGGGAGGGTGAAGAGAATGGGGATTGATTTCCACAATCAGCAACATCGTACGTCTTATACAACAAGACAGGCAGATAGCTCATGGAAGGCAGCGTTAGCGAAACATATTCCTTTTCATCGTATGGGAAAGGCAGTAGATATCGGCTGTGGCGGAGGAATTTATGCCAAGGCACTTGTCGACATGGGGGTGGCATCTGTAACAGGTGTAGACTTTTCACTAGCCATGCTAGACGGAGCGAAAGAAAATTGTCGAGCATATCCGCAAATCACATTTGTCCAAGGGAATGCTGTCAATACAGGGCTTGCAGGGGATACTTTTGATATCGTGCTTGAACGAGCCTTAATTCATCATATACAAGATGTCAAAGCATGCTTTCAAGAGGCATTTCGGCTTTTACAGCAAGGCGGTTATTTTATCGTACAGGATCGCACCCCAGAGGATTGCATACTTCCAGGGGATGCTCATCATATAAGGGGCTATTTCTTTGAAAGTTTTCCTTCGCTTATTCAAAAGGAAGTAGAGCGCAGACACACTAGTCAGTTGGTGACAGAAAGCTTACAAGAAGTAGGCTTTCAAGAAATGAGTGAGTTAAAACTATGGGAGACGAGACAGGTCTATGCCAATAAGGAGCAATTATTGGCTGATTTACAGGGCAGGGTTGGGCGTAGTCTATTACATGAATTGAATGACAACCAATTATCGACCCTTCTTGAGGATATAAGGAATGCGATCACAACAGAAGGTTCCATCATGGAAAAGGATCGATGGACGATTTGGATCGCTAAGAAAAAATAATAACCACCTTCTGGAGAGGATCAACCCTCTCCATTTTTATTCGATTGCAGCATCAAAATATTACTCTGCTTTCACAGAGCTATATCCGTCAATTTACAGGATCTATCCGCCACTTTTACCTTTCTATCCGTCACTTTAGGATTGCTATCCACTACTTTGCACATTTTATCCGCTTTCCTAGAGCAAACCCTCATTATTTAGCAAGTGCTAGCAAAAATTTATCGCGGTCTGCTTCTTCCTGCATTTTACTATCGACAAGCATTGCACCTGATTGAACACTTGTGATGTCGTTGTCTACAAGAAACTGTACATTGACCTTGGCTACTTCATTGTTAACCGTGCAATCACCCTCAAACTCTACAACATCCTGTCCCTTTTGTGTTTCAAAATAGACCCAATATGGATTTTCACAGGCAGAGGCAAAGGCACTCTCCAAAGTTTTTGTACTATTTTCATAGGAATAGTTTTTTACGTATGTAATATATTCATTGTCGGTAATATCCTTTTGTGGACCATAGAAGTACCAAAATACCGCTAAGATACCGATTGGCACAATCCACAATATATTTCTTTTACTTAATTTCCCCATGTGTTATATCCCCCTTTATGTGAATATTTTAACATCTTCTTTTGCATTTTTGCTAGCTTACGATAATATTTTCTATTGAAGGCTGCGATTCTGTTCGCAGCGTGAGTTTTGAATTCAGTTGACAGTTATGATAACGTTAGTTGATAGATTTGTTTCGATGTCGCCAAATGGCTTGGTGAAGGAGGTTTTTACATGCATAAAAGAAGACGTGGTGTGCTGCTAGTTCTTGTGCTGATGTTAATGGGTCTAGCCTTTTTTATCGGCATGAAAATGAGACCAGTCACACAACCGACTAGAAATCCTGAGACAACGCCCGTTCAAGAGGATGCGTCTGAACAGGAAGGTGGTTCAGAGAATATTGAGGTTCTCATACAGGAGATTGCTCAATTAGCACGAGAAGGAAAAGTACCTGATGTGCCATTTGCAGCAGGAGATACAGAACAACAAGCGGTTCGTGAGCAATGGGGAGAACCGCAGCAGGTCACTGAATCCGCCAATGGACAATATGAAGATTATGAGGATGTGACGATTGGTTATCGAGGTTCACAGGCCTTCGATATCCGTTCATCGAAAGAGAATATCAAAAGCATTCGTTTAGCAGATATTAAAAATAAGTTGGGTGAACCTGATGAAGTTCGTTACTATCAGGATCCATCAACCAATCAAATTATTCTTGTCTACCAAGTAAATGCCAGCTATCAATTAAAGTGGATTTTACCCAAACCGACTGACAGTGATGCCAATCCTGCCGTTCATCATATATCAGTCTATACGGAACTTAAGCCACAAGCGCCAGATAGGCTGGAACAAATGACATTGGACGAGAAAATCGGTCAAATGATGTTTGCAGGTGTTTCAGGCACGACGCTTCAGCCGGAGACAACAAGCCTTATTCAAAAGGCTAAAGTAGGTGGTTTGATCCTTTATGGCAATAATCTTGAAACACCCCAGCAAACAGTCACATTGATGAATGACTTAATGGCTGCCAATTCGAATAATCAGCTACCACTATTCCTTGGCACCGACCAAGAGGGGGAAAAGTAGTCAGATTACCAGGCGCTTTAAACAATTTCCCAACGAACCAAAAAATTGGGGACATTAACCAATCCAAGTTTTCATTTGAAGTAGGCCAATTATTAGGGGAGCAATTAAAGGCATTTGGCTTCAATCTGGACTTTGCGCCTGTATTAGATGTCAATAGCAATCCGAATAATCCAATTATCGGGGATCGTTCGTTTTCCAATGATCCAGCTATCGTCAGCAAATTGGGCATTCAAACAATGAAGGGTCTGGAGTCGGAGCAGGTTATTCCTGTCGTGAAGCATTTCCCTGGGCATGGTGACACATCTGTGGACTCTCACTTAGAATTGCCAAAGGTGGCAAAAAGCTTGAACGATTTGAATCAGCTAGAGCTTGTCCCATTTAAAGAGGCCATTAACAATGGTGCAGATGTCGTCATGGTCGCACATATTTTATTGCCAAAAATTGATCCACAGTATCCTTCCTCAATGTCGAAGGAAATTATCACGGGTATGCTAAGAAAGCAGCTGGGCTTTGATGGTGTTGTGATGACTGATGATATGACGATGAAAGCCATCACGAATCATTATGCGATCGGGCAAGCAGCTGTTGATTCGATCAAGGCTGGTAGTGATATTATTTTAATCGCTCATGAATATGCCAATATTACAGCAGCGGTAGAAGCGGTGAAGGTAGCCGTCAGCAATGGGGAAATAACAGAGGATCGCATAAATGAAAGTGTCCAAAGAATCCTAAAACTAAAAGAAAAATATCAGCTTGTCAATCAGCCCGTGCCAGCAGTCGATATCAACAAGCTTAACACGGACATCGAAAAAGTTTTGAATACGTATATGAAATAAAGGCGAAAAGGGACATACAGCTACCGGTGTATGTTCCTTTTTGTGAATGATGGATGGGGTGAGAATAGGGATAACGAATTCAAATATGAATTCGTTGCCATGCTGGACTTCGTTAAAATCCAAGCAAGATAGCTTCAGTGAGCGTACAGCAGCCATTGTCTCTGCTTTCCTCATATCCTTTGCTAACGTTGGCTCGATTGGTACTATCGTAGGTGCAGTAAAAGGGTTAAATGAAAAGCAGGGCAACGTGGTGGCACGCTTTGGATTAAAATTGCTATACGGTGCCTCACTTGTAAGTGTACTATCCGCGATCATTATTGGGATTGTGTTTTAAATAGAAGAAATTAGAAGGGCATATTTTAGGCGTATCAATCTCTAAAATATGCTTTTTTTGATCTTTTGACGGGTTAGAAATATTGTAACTTTCTTCCACAATTTTCGTTTGATCTAGTATGAGGTTTAATTGTACTAAAAGTATAAAAATCATAAGAGGATGGATTAGAATGAAAATTTTTTATCATTGTTTCATCATGTGGATACCTTTTATAGTGCTGTTTGCCTTAGCAGGATTTGGCTTAGAAGTTTTAGAAGGAAGAAAAATCAGAACATCAGAATATATGACGGGATTTCGTGATTTAGGCGTTGGTTATATGTTCTTAATGGGTTCTTTTGCTTTTATTCTCTATCCGATTTCGTTTTTACCGCTAACATTTATTGTGAATCGTTTTATGAAAAATGGGCTGTTCAAAGTGGTTCCCTTTACTTTATTTGGTGGGGCAATAGGGGCTTTTTCTTTAACAATCATCTATGATTCGCGATTTATAGAAGAATATAATGTAAGTATTGTCAATTCCATGCTTATTTTTGGGATTGCGGGTTTCCTCTACGCTTTAGTAGAAAATGCGGTGAAGAAAAATATAAAATTTGTTTAACTAATGAATGTGTCTTTTTTCATCTAGCGGAATATGGAAAAATATTTCTACTCATTTCAGTCTAATTACCGATAGCATATTAACGGATTATCCTTTATGGTTAATAGGTCGTAAAAGACACTATCAGGAATATCCTGCAAATATTGAAATGATAGGTGGAAAACAATGAATTATCAAGTTTTATTATATTACCATTACACGAAGATTGAAGACCCAGCGGTGTTTTCAGAAACGCACTTAGCAATGTGTAAAGAAATCGGTTTAAAAGGTCGTATTTTAGTAGCCAATGAGGGTATTAACGGGACTGTTTCGGGGACGATTGAGCAAACAGAGCAATACATGGCAAACATGCAAGCAGACCCATTATTTGAAGGCATTGTCTTTAAAATGGATGCGGCAGAAGGACATGCATTCAAAAAAATGCACGTTCGCCCACGTCCTGAGTTAGTCAACTTAGGCTTAGAAGAAGACGTCAACCCACATGAATTAACAGGTCGCTACCTGTCACCAGAACAATTCCTTGCTGAAATGCAAGATGAAAATACAGTAGTATTAGATGTGCGTAACACGTATGAATACGATGTCGGCCATTTTCGTGGCGCGATTCGACCAGAGGTAAAAAATTTCCGTGATACACCAGAATGGGTCCGTGCAAACCGTGAGCTATTCGAAGGGAAAAATGTTTTAACCTATTGCACGGGTGGTATTCGTTGTGAGAAGTTTTCAGGTTGGATGAAACGTGAAGGCTTTGGCAATGTTGGTCAATTACATGGTGGTGTGGCAACATATGGAAAAGATCCTGTTGCAAAAGGTCAATTATGGGATGGGCAAATGTACGTTTTCGATGAGCGTTTAACAGTGCCAATCAATCAAGTAGAGCATGTGATTGTCGGTCGTGATCACTATGACGGTGAACCTTGTGAACGTTACATTAACTGTGCAAATCCTGAATGTAACAAGCAAATTATCGCATCAGAAGAAAATGAAGCAAAGCATTTAGGTGGCTGTACCATTGAATGTACAAAGCATGCGCGCAACCGCTATATCGTGCGCCACAATTTAACCGAAGAACAAGTAGCTCAAGCAATTGAGGCGTTAATTTAAACATACAAAGCGTTATTAAATATCTTTCATCACCTACTTTATAGAGGTACTTAAAACACTCAATGTAAGTGTTCAAACTATCCATTTCAGCATTGGACTAGTCTGCTCGCTTCCATAGGGTGTTTTTTCTTTTGTAAGAAGAGTAAATGACTCAATCATAAGTTCTGAAACTGTTTAAAGTAAATGTTCAAAGGGTATTCAACAAAATGTAACAGGATTTAAATAGTGCAAGCAAACAAAGTGTTTGTCACTAAATATTCAAAATAGGAGATGATAGTTGATGGGAAACCCACATCTAACCGATCCACGTAAAAAATTTCATACTGAAAAATTCCCAAATCAAGAACAGAACACGCCAGCGCTACAGCATGGAATGATCCCCAAACCTGACTGCGGAGAAGAATCATATAAAGGATACAATCGTCTAGAAGGGCGTAATGCGTTAATTACAGGAGGCGATTCTGGGATTGGCCGTGCTGCCGCTATTGCCTATGCACGTGAAGGAGCCAATGTAGCCATCCAATTCTTCCCTGGTGAAGAGGAAGATGCCAACGTCGTTAAAGAATTAATCGAAAAAGCAGGAAGAAAAGCATTGCTGCTACCGTATGACTTACGAGAAGATAACGCAGCGACAGAGATTGTTACAAAAACCGTGGAAGCCTTTGGTGGATTGGACATTCTTGTATTAAATGCTGCGCAACAGATCGCACAGCCCTCCCTAAGTGACTTAACGATTAAACAAGTGCAAGATACTTTCAAAGTAAACATCATCAGCATGTTCGAGACCGTAAAAGCTGCTGAAGAACATTTGGAACCAGGAAGTGCAATTATCACCACCACATCGGTTCAATCTTTCGATCCATCCTCATCTTTAATGGATTATGCTGCGACAAAAGGTGCAATAAGCAACTTTATGGTATCCCTGTCCTCCTATTTTGCTTCGAAAGGGGTGCGTGTCAATGGTGTTGCACCAGGACCAATTTGGACGCCATTGCAGTTGGATAATGGAAAATTGGAAGGAGAGATGCCTGAGTTTGGCCAAAATACGCCCCTTGGCCGTGCGGGACAGCCAGTAGAGCTTGCACCAGTGTATGTTCTGCTTGCCTCCGATGAAGGAAGTTATATCACGGGTCAGATTTATGGAGTGACAGGTGGTAAGCCGATAGACTTGTAAACTTAATAAAACCTCTCTCGACATCAGTGATCTGAGTATGGTAGATAAACAGCTTAAGATTGATAATGAAAACGAACTAAATGATATGCCCCCTGCAGTTAGTAGTTTGTCTCTAACTTTAGGGGGCATCTGCTTTTCAATCACCAATTGGAATCATCGTTTATAAGTAGGAGCGCTTAGCTGGCCATGAACCTTGTAGTTTACGAAGTTGAACAATTTGTCCTGTATGGTAAGCGTCGTGCAAAAGGATATTTAGATATTGTTGCCAAACTGGAAGAGCGGGACTAGGTTGATCTAATGCCTCTTCTTGAAGGGATGCTAATGAAGATTTTAAGGCATCATGTACGTGAAGTGTTCGTTTCACTGTTTCTTGCCAAGCATCTTCATCATGGGCTTCTCCTTGGACAAACGTTTCATCATTATTTTGTGGAGCAACAAATGTCTCATCTTTATGTAAGCGAGAAAGTAAGCGCTCTTTAAAGATTAATAAATGGTTTACGTTTTCCCAAATCGTATTAGCAGCATTACCTTCTGGTTGCCAACTAGCTTGCACAGCAGTGAGATTCTTTAATGCGTCTGATAACGGTGGGTACCATTCCTCTTCGTAAAACACCTGATTGACTCCATTTTGCAAGAGTTCTTTTTTACTCATTTGGATAACCTCCTTTTTGTAACGCTCAAAACATTCCTTACTTTTAATTTATCAAATCTTCCAAAAATAGTACATAGTAATAGATCGACATTGTTTAGCTTTTAATGATCTTTTGAATCTTGGTGTTATGTCTCCTAGACATTTTCTAATTTAAAATTAAATTGTAAAGTGTGCTTGACATATGTAGTGATGTAAAGTAAACTTTACTTAATATTAAATGTATAGTTTGCTTTACATTTATAAAGGAGGCATTATGAAAAACAGAATTCGAGAATTACGAAAATTGAAGAAGATTACACAGGAAGAATTGTCGAAACAAGTTGGCGTTTCACGGCAATCGATCATTGCTATTGAATCTGGAAAATTCAATCCATCCTTAGAACTTGCCTACAACATTTCCAAAGCGTTCAATAGCACAATTGAAGAGGTGTTTATATTTGAAGAGGAGGAGAATGAATGATGGAGATTAATATCTGGGGTATGATTGGTTTGTATGGGAGTGATTGGTGGACTCCTTGGATGGTGGCTAGGACGAAAGAAAGCTAGAAAAAACAGTGGTTTAGACGAGCTGTACTATCATATTTGGCAAAAGGCCAGATCCTATTCTTGGTATGTGACATTAGGAGCGCTGTATGTTTTCTTTACGTTACTCAATTTTGGAATAGAATTAAGCACTGCTATGGTTTTAGGTATCCTTTTATTAACACACGTAGCGAGTTGGGGAATCATTGGGATTATTTTGACCATCAATATGTCCAGTGCAGCCCCGTTACAGCCCTCGCGTGTGAAGGTGGGCCTATTCGTCTTCATGACGTCCATTATTGTATTCACGATCATCTCGATCCTGACGACAAACTGGCTGTTTTTATTATTTAGTATTCCTCCTAATTTAATTGCACTTTTTACGGCACTTACGCCAAAGCGAAAAGATTCCGAGGTAACCTACTAAACTTCATATAATATCGTACCGTTTTTTCCCTATAGATATGGTGGTCTATAGGGGTATTTTTTTATATATGACATTAAAAGCATCTAAATGGAAAAATGGTTTTGACTAACATTGTTAAAATAAGTAAAATGATAGTTGTTACAAAATTTAGGAGGTGTTTACTTGCATACAAACTATGTTCTATATAATATTGTTCCTTTCGGATTTTTAGTGTTGTTGGTCTATATTTTTATAGATGTATTTCTTGATTACTTTAGAAAGGAAATCAAGCCTAATCAAAGACGCGTTACTTTATATAGCTTTCTCTTCTATTTACTATGTTTACTTCAAATTAAAGTAGGGGGAATAACACTTTTACCTCTAAATCCAGCAGACAAAAGTAGGAGTTTTATTACAGCTAATGATTGGTTTGGAATTTTTGATGGTATCCACTTCAGTATGTATTTGTGGAGCTATTCAGCTATAGTTTATAATTTTTTATTATTACTTCCTTTAGGGATATTTTTATTCGTTCTTTTCCATTTTAACAATAGAAATAAAGCCATTTTTATAGTGATATTGTGTTGTTTAGGAATAGAGCTTTTACGTCTACTATTAGGGTCGTTTAGTTTAGTTCCTAGGAACATTGGTTCTCTAGATGGTATCTACTTATTATGTAATATGCTTGGTGGAATAGTTGGTATATTAATAGTGAAAATATTTACGCAAATAAAAGTGAAGCGAAAAGATAAAGTTTATAATGGTAGTTTTAATTGAATAATAGTTTTCGGCAATGGGCGCGTTTATTAATCAACGTGTCTTTTTCTTTTAAAGGGCAATATTGTTGAATAATACAGTTATTTGAAACCTTTCCTACAATTTACCGTTATGTATTGTTAAACAGCAATACAAAATAGAAAGAGGGATTCGTTATGATTGGTTGGCTTAATATTGGCAGTCTCTTACTAGGACTAATCGCTTGGATACTTCCAGTTATTTATCTCATGGGAAATAAAAAACATGAACATTCTAATTGGGGCATCCTTACTGTTCTCAGCATCAGTGCCTGTGCTATTTCAATTAGTTTTCAGATGTTCTATAATTATCATTTAGTAAAAATTGAGGATTGGACGGCACTCATGGACACGACACATGCAGTCGTGATAGCCACAGCAGTTCTTCTCATTTTTACATTTATATTAAATGGACTTACTTTTATTGTATACCGACAGAACAAAAAGTAGGATAGTAGATTCCAGTGTTTTAAGAGGGAGCATATTTCGCTAATAAGTAATGCTCTCTTCATTAAAGAACAATGGGTTTATTGTTATCTTTGTAGAATCTAATTATTATAATAAATTGTGGTGAAATTCAATTATATAAAGGAGTGTATTGGTGGACCTACTACTTTGGATAACTATTGGTTTCATAATAATTGGATTTGTTGTGCTCGCCTCTATGAAAAAAGATATGGAAAGTAAGGTCGCTTTTATAAAATTGAATATGGAAGAAGAGGAAAATTCATCAAAAGCTAAATCTGTAGTTTGGTGGATATGGAGTACCACTGCTTGGGGGATCGTAAGTCTGTTTCTTGTTGTTTGGTGTTTTCATCATTACTTTGGGTAACTTTTAGCTTCAAATGTGCTTAAAAACAGGTACTGCGCATTTCTAAAAAGGAATGCGTGATATTTTGTGGCAAAATAAATTAAAAGCAAAGGGTGGGCATTTTGCAGATAATCGAGACGGAACGATTATATCTTAGAGCGTTAAAAATGGACGATCATCATGAATTATCAAAAGTGCTTTCCGACCCAGAGTCTATGCAATATTATCCTCATCCCTTTAATCAAGAAGAGGTTAAAAATTGGATCAGATGGAATGAGAAAAATTATAGGCAATATAATTACGGACTATGGGCAGTTATTTTAAAAGATGGGCATAAATTTATCGGTGATTGTGGAATAACCATGCAGAACATTGACGGTGTATGGTTACCTGAAATCGGGTTTCACATTATTAAAGCGTATTGGAATAAAGGGTATGCCACAGAAGCGGCGTGTGCTTGTAAGGAATATGCATGGAATGTTCTGGGCTATTCCGAAATATTTTCATACACGACCTTAAAAAATATCCCATCCCAAAAAGTTGCGGAAAAAATAGGGATGGAAAATTATGATATTTTTGAGAAGAATGGTGAACAACAAATCGTTCAAGTTGCCTACAAAAGTATATGAATATTGAGTAACTCATTTTTTATTCCAGAAAAGGGCGCGTTAATATATAGGAACGTGTCTTTTTCTTTTAAAGAGTTGAATAGCATTCTTTTTGGGAATTTAATATTTATGCGAAAATTTGTCAAAGGGGGATGGAATGAAGAAGCATATAAAAGGTTTAGTACCTTGCATTTATTTGATGTTGTCGTTCTTTGTACTATCTGGCTGCAATGCTCAAAAAAGTGGTAATACTTATTATTTATTATTGATGGGTGAAAGTGAAAGCTGGAATCTAACAGGATATGAAATTGTTATCACACCAGAAGACTTTAAAGCAGGATTTGGCACCTTAAAAATGAAAAACGTCAATACGTATATGACAGATTTCTTCCACTTTGAAACGCATGTGGTTATCGAGAGTGATGATTCGGTAGTTCATACTGGTTCAGCTACTGGTGAGACGAATATAGCAGAATATACAACTGGTGCTATTGCAGGGCCATACATCAATAAAAATGGTGACTTTATTACACTTGAAGATATAAATGAGATTTATGTGGTGGTTGAATGGTGGGATATTAGCAAGAACGAAAGTATAAAAGAAAGAATAGATTTATTTAACCAATCAAAAAAAGAACAGTCCTTCTTGAACGAACTATAGTTATAGTTGAATAACGATCTTCTCGGACGCTTTTCTGAAATAATAGGAAAGCGTCTTTCTTCATGAAAAGGGCCATTATCAAATATAGGCACTGCTGCATCATCTAAATGACCATAGGAGTGTATTACATACTTCTGTAACCTTGATAAAAAGGCTACTCTAAAATATTTCCAGGAGATTGAACAATTTTTTAGAAAACGAGCGTCTAAGTAGTAGGATTGAAACGAGGTGAGTTGTTGTTGGAAAAAATCGTAGAACAATATGGTGAATATTTGTATCATCTTAGCTATTTATATATGAAGGATTTTCAGCTTGCAGAGGAGATTACACAGGACGTACTCATGAAGTACTTATTACGTAAAGACGATTTTAGAAAAGATGCTTCATTGAAAACGTATTTAACCCGTATCGCTATTAATTGCTGTCACGATGAACTACGTAAACAAAAGAGAAAATCATTTATTTCAAAACTTTTACCACTAGGCAGAACTGAACCCTCAGTTGAGCAAACATATATAGCAACTGAGGATTTTGTAACCTTAAAGCAAATTGTCTTTGCATTACCACTTCATTATAGGGAAGTCATTGTACTGTTTTACTATGAAGAATTTGATGTTTCTGAAATTGCTAGTTTATTAAATGTCTCACAAAACACCGTTCGTACAAGGATTCGTCGAGCGAGAGAATTGTTGAAAACAAATCAGGAACTGGAGGCAATATTTTATGAAGGAATTTAAAAACAAGCTAAAAGAAGAATTGCGACAAGATGCCCCATTTACAAACGACATCAAGCACCGTATATTGCAAAAGAAACCCATAAAAAGAAAGTTCAACTGGCAGGTTGTCACCGTATCTATTGCAGCCTGTTTCATTATTGGGTTAATGCTATTCGTTGAGTTTTCTCAAAAGAATAACCTACAAACCGCAAGTCAGCAAACTGAGCTATTACCGATTGTCGATGATGTTTCTTCTTTAGACATCATTCAACCGCAATATGCTCATCTACTTGGGGAACAATGGATGCTGCATTTTTTGCCAATGATTATCGATAAGGAAGCCCCCATTACGTATGGAGATTATATTGCCTTTTATGGAACGGATGGGCTTGTCGTTTCAACTGTATTAGGATTAGGTAATGATCATGTAACAATGAAGCAAGGGCAAATTTTAGTAGATGATACCCCATTAAAAGTTCATGGATTAAATGAGCAAATAAAAAAAGAGGATATCAATGACCCATTGAAAAACCCTTACTTTTTTCATAACTTTGGAACAAGACCAGCGCCATTCAATGACAAATCGATTTCTGCGAAAGAAAAAGAAATGGTTGTTTATGACAGTGACGAAGGCCATACGATTATGAAAATTAGTGAGGGGCAATTAGTAGGTAAGGTCGTAGGCTTCCAAAATTTTGAGCTAACATTTGAATTGACTGAACAGGAGCAGCAAGTTTTTAATGCCTTTAAAGAGGATTATAATATTGAAAAGTTAAAAAATATGACACCCCAAGCGATTACTAAAATGTTTTTAATGAGTGATATGGAAAAAGATTATGAAACATATGAAGCATTGTTCACAACAAATAGGAACGATGAAACAGAAAGTGTTCAAAGATATTATGAGAAAACGAAAATCGTACGACAGGAGTTGTTTACAAAGGAAATAAATCGCCTTATTATCGCAAATCTCTTTGCGGGGTTAGAACATGCAGAGTTTGAGCAGCAAACAGATACAACAGGGGTTATAAAATTTATTTCACTTGAAGGACCAATAGAGCTAAGTATGGAAAAAAATGCCCAAGGAATTTGGCAGCCAGCCTTTAGTAGAGGAATTTATTAGCTTTTTAGAAAGAACATCAATTTACGCATGAAGGCAAAAACCTTCCTAAAGCGTTATTGGATAATTTTCATCAGTATCCTTATCTAACAATCGGACGCGTTTATTTCGAAACGCGTCTTCTTTTAATAGGTCATGTAGATTGAATAAAGAGTAGAATAGTTTAACGATATATGTGGATTTTTATGGTAAAATATTTAGTGAAATGTATTTTTTGGGAGAATAGTGAGTTTTAAAAAAGGAGTGTTTAAAGTTGAAAAAAGTGTTCTCAGGAATTTTTCTTGCATTGATTTTAATCATGACTTCATCACCTACATATGCAGCCGATTTTCAAATAAAAGTTGACGGTGTTACCATTGCATCCGATGTAAACCCCGAAGTTAAAAATAATCGGACAATGGTTCCTTTACGTGTAATTAGCGAAAATTTAGGGGCAAATGTTACTTGGACGGATGCTCAAATTACCCTTACTAAAAACGATATGCAGGTCATACTAAAGCTTAATCGTAATCAAGTGGTGAAAAACGGTAAAATTGAACTGCTTGATGTAGAGCCATACATGAAAAATAATCGTACTTTTGTTCCGATGCGTTTTATTGCCGAAACATTTGGCAGCAATGTCACTTACAATAACGGTACAGTAACAGTTGAGACACAGCCTCTCTTTATTAATGGTATAAAAGTAAAAGCTTTGCAATACGAATATCATATGACATTAGGCGGAGTCATACAGCAAATTAATGGGAATGGTTATAACGAAGCTATTTATAATACTTTTATAAAAAATAATGGAAGTAAAGTCGAAGCACCTACTTATAATCCTTGGGATACTCATCCCATTCCAGTAGGGGACTATGATAAAAATGCGCAATTTGATTTTTTAGACCAAGACTCGAACAGTATCAAACGGTTTGATATTTATTTTTCAACAGGGAACTTAGGCGGAGTATTGGTGCATGATACTACTGCAAATCATTGGTATGCATACAGTGATACCGCAAGACTAGGCATACTTCAATTAATTGATAATGCCTCGATGAACGGCTTTGTGACGGTTATGAGTAATACAGTTCCATAAGGTGGATGATAGTGTTTTACTATTGTTTTAACGGAATTACTTTAATAAGGAGTAGAGCCTTTTTCTACTTAAACAAAATTGCAACTTTGTTTGTACCATTACGCAGATTTATATTTTCATGTTGTCAGAAGAAATGAGGTAATTTATTTGGATGAATGGAAGAAAGTTGTACTTAGTTTACTCGAAATCATTGTAATTCTATCGATTGGTTTACTTTTTACAACTTATATTTTAAGACCTATATACGAGAATTTTGGAATTCAATTTACAGGTGACGTATGGGTAAACTGGTTTGGATTATCGTATATTTTATTCGTCTTATACTCGTTGATTGTCGGTATTTTTATTTTTCAGGAAAGTAATATCTTTAAACAGCGACGTACATCCGTACTCTTTTGGCTCATTTTTATTGGTTCAATTTATGTAGTTTTTATCCCTTTTATAAAAGGTGAAAATCCATTCTAAGACTTCTATATAGTTCATTATTTCAACAATTCCAAAATCTATTATCGACACAAAGTAGGATAAAAATCAAAAACTGCATCCATTTAGATGCAGTTTTATTTTTTTCTAATCAATATTTCACCAAGTGGGATTCCTACCACCACAACCAAAACCGTTAAAATTAACAGCGCTCTAAAAATAAAATATGCAGCTTCATCAAACATCGTATCCCTCCTTTTTTTACAATACCTACCCCATATTTAGAAAAAATTATTGTTGTGTTTTAATAATATAGTTTACGCAAGGTACGTATGCAGTTTTTTAAAAATTTTTGGTCTTCAGACATTTCTTTAGTAAGGTCATTTTAATCCATTAGAAAATTCAAGAATACAACACTGTATTGATGCTATACAAGATCTTCAATCGTTATTTGCTAAAGAATGAGCTAAAGGTTAATAATCCTTTACCCGAGATAATAAATAGTAAACGATACATAAGTAAATTTAATGGAGGTTATGATGATGAGGATAGCGAAGAAAATAGCCAAGATAGCAGGAATCCTTCTAGTTATACTGACTTTGTTTATGGGGATTGGATACGCTATTCTTGTGATTAATCCATTAGGAAATAAACCAGGCAAGCCAGTTGCGGATATTGAAGACAAGGTGGAGATTTGGGGAGAAGAAGTGGCAGGTAATCATTCGGGAAGTAAGCTAGATGATATGAATATTAAGGGCAATCCTAACAGACTTTTGGCGACATTCAAATTTTCCACTGGCATCGTGGGAGAAGACTATAAAGACAATGAAGTGGCCATTGATACCTTTACCTATATCCATGAAATTGAAGGGGGTTATGAAAAATCAACCTATGAAGATGAGCCCTATCTGATTCCTTATACGGTCGCGAACAGTGACAGTGCCGTCATTATTATGCCAGGTGGTGGTTATGGCTTTAAGGAAATGGATGGAGGAACAGCGGAAGGAAAGGAAATAGCTGCATCATTAAATAAAGCAGGTATTAATGCATTCGTTCTTCACTATCGTTCCAATCCCTATGAGTGGCCTATTCCACAGCTAGATGTTCAACGTGCTGTCCGTTATCTACGTTACCATGCCAATGATTATGGTCTCCATCCAGATCGAATTGGTTTGATAGGTTTTAGTGCTGGAGGTTATCAAACGGGTAGCTTTATTAACCTCATTCAGGGAGAAAATCTGTTTCCTGCTAGTTATCAGCCTGATGCCATTGATGCTGTTGATGATCAAGTAGCATCCGCTGCAATGATTTACCCTGCATTGACGTATCGCTATAATGTGCCCATGCTCTTTGCTTCTTTTAATGATGAAGATGTCAGAAATCCAGAAAAGCGGGAAGAGCTCTTGCAGCAGACAGATTTATCTACGCATTTCAGGACAGCTCATATACCTCAGTTTATAGCTTATGGGACAAAGGATTTAGCAATTGGGGTAAAAGGTCCACAGGAATATATCCAATCTGCACGAAACGCAGACGCGGATGTGACTGTGATAGTAGCAGAGGGTCAGAATCATGGCTTTAAGCAGGAATACTATATGCGAGCGTATCTTGAATGGGTAAAGAAAATTTTTGATTCTTTATAATTTGCTTTAAAAGTGGTCAAAGATTTTAGTAAGTGCTATTTTATATGGTTTAAAGTAAAATAGTAGTAAGGTATTCACCATCAACTCAACTAATCTGATTAGTTGAGTTTTATGTTTTTATAGAAAAAGCTACTAATATATTGTAAAGAAGATGTGATGATTAATGGGGAAAATTGCGATATTAGCAGAGAAACCATCTCAAGCAAGAGCATATGCAGACGCCTTTAAAGTGAAGCAAAAAGAGAAAACCTTTATTGAACTGGAACCTTGTTCTACTTTTCCTCATGGTGCAGTTATTACCTGGGCGGTTGGTCATCTTGTTGAATTAAAGGAGCCGAAAGAATATCACAAGGAATGGGAGAAGTGGTCGCTTGCTTCATTACCGATCATTCCGCAAAAATTTGAAGATAAAGTGGTCTCTAAAATGTATCCACAATTCAATGCAGTCAAAAAAATCTTTAGTGATCCCCAAGTAACAACGATTTATAACTGCTGTGATAGTGAACGTGAGGGTTCAAATATCTTCTACTCCCTTTTGAAAATGACAAAAGTAAATAAGCCAGTTAAACGATTATGGATCAATTCATTAGAAGTGGAGGAAATCCGAAAAGGTTTTAATCATATGCAAGGTAATGAGCGTGATTTGCTGATGTACCAAGAAGCCAAAACGCGTCAAATTAGCGATTGGTTAGTAGGTATGAACTGTAGTCGCCTCTATACGCTACTGTTGCAGAAAAAGGGCTTTAAGGGCAGTATCTCCATCGGACGAGTACAATCGCCAACCGTCTATTTAATTTATAAAAGACAGCAGGAAATTGAACAGTTCAAGCCTGAAAAATTTTATGAAATCGAAGGGGTATTTAAAGCTCAACATGGTGTGTATAAAGGGAAGGCGAAGCTAAAGACAAAAGAGCGTGCAGAGGCAGTGCAGTTATTGCAACAGCATGGGATTGAACCGCATGATACAGGTCTCATTACAAGTGTCACGAACAAAACGAAGCGGATGGCACCACCTAAACTACATGCGCTATCAACATTACAAGCGGCTGCCAATAAACGTTGGAAATACAGTCCATCGCATGTGTTGAAACTTACGCAATCACTTTATGAGAAAAAGCTCGTTTCTTACCCACGTACCGATTCACAGCTCATTACACATAATGAGTTTCTCTATTTAAATGAATCATTAGGAAACTATCAGCAGCTTGTGGGAAAAGCATTTCAGCCGATCAATCGAGGGAAGAACAAGCGCTATGTCGACAGTGCCAATGTTGGGGAGCACTATGCAATTATTCCAACGAAAAAAATACCGACGGCCAAAGCGTTGCAATCCATGAATGCTGATGAACGAAATATTTATTTTGAAATCCTCAATACGACACTCGCTATGTTTCATCAGGATTATGAATACGATGAAAAAACGATTATCACGAATGTCAAAAATGTAGAGTTTAAAACAGTAGGGAAAACAGAGCTTGTCAAAGGCTGGAAAGAATTATTTTCAAATGAGACAGAGGTGCAGGCGCGTGAGGAGTCTTTACCTGTTGTCTTCCAAGATGAGCTGGTACAAAGTAAGATTGCTATTTTAGAAGGCACGACAACACCTCCGAAGCCCTATACAGAAGGCCAACTCATTACGATGATGAAAACCTGTGGTAAATCGGTTGAGGATGAAGAGGAAATCGAGGTGCTGAAATCGATTGAAGGGATTGGGACGGAAGCAACTCGGAGTGGCATTATCGAGACGATTAAGAAGCATGGATTTATTGAAGTACGAAAAAATATCGTGAGCATTACACCGAAAGGACAGCTTTTATGTCAGGCAATTGAAGGGACATTACTGTCAAGCCCTTCCATGACGGCTAAATGGGAAATTTACTTACATAAAATTGGTAAGGGGGAAGGCTCTGCCAAGCATTTTATTGAAAGCATAGGCAAGTTTATTCATCAATTAATAGCGGAAGTGCCTAAACAATTAGAGGCACTGACAATTGAAGCAGAGCAGTTTAAACCAGCCGTGGTAAAAGATATTGCCATCTGTCCAGCATGCAAGGAAGGGAAAATAGGCTTGCGTAAAAGCTTTTACAGTTGTTCGAATTATAAAAATGGTTGTAAGCAAACGTTCCCACAAAGGCTATTAGGAAAAAAACTAACGGAAAAAAACATTCATGACTTATGTAAGAGTGGCAAAACTGCTTTGATGAAAGGCTTTAAATCAAAGAATGGCAAACCATTTAATGCAGCCCTACGTTTGGTAGAAGGAAAAATTGAATTTGAGTTTAATGAAAAGTAAATGCTGCTAGTTTCAAAGGACTTCCAACATGGAAGCTGGATAGCGTGTTTGATATAGTACATGCTATCCTACTTTTAAGCAAATCAGTCACCTAAAAGGAGCGATGTAATGACGACTATAAAAGAAATTGGTAGCTTATGTGTGACGGATAGTGATGGATACATAATTAATCATGCAGATTGGAATAAAATCAACTCTATTTTTCTTGCTGTCATCAACGATGTGATTCATACCTATCGCACAATTCTCCAAGATGACTTACATAGCATTTATCTAAGGGGATCAATTCCAAAGGGTATAGGTATTGAAGGAGTAGCTGATTTAGACACCATAGCGGTTACGAAGCAAAAGCCTAAAAAACAGCAGGTAAAGCGAATAAAAGAAGTAGAACAAGCATTAACTCAAAACCATCATTGTGTAGATGGGATTGAGCTAAGTGTATTTGGCAAAGAAGCTATTTTAAATACGACATCTTTTTCAATCATTAGTTTCATCCTCCAAACCCATAGTATATGTGTGTTTGGAGAGGATTTAATACCTCGATTACCAAGATATAAGGTGGACGAGGCTTTAGCGAATGACCACCTTATTCATTTGCAGGGGCAAATAAAAAATGCCTGTGATGACCTTCAAGATAATGCGGATATAGAGGATATTAAAGATTGTTGCAAGTGGATTATGAAAATTATAGTAAGAGCAGGACTTGCACTTGTCATAACGAAGGAAAACACCTATACAAGGGATTTATACCCCGCCTATAAACGGTTCTCGGAATATTTCCCTGACAAGGAAAGCGACATGAGAAGGGCACTTGAATATGCAATAACGCCCATAATCGATACGAACGTTTTGTTGTTGTTTTTAAATGAATTTGGAACGTGGATGGTCAGTGAAGCGGATAAATGGTTACAACTCTATAACCCTACTAGAGAGTTAAACATGAAAATACGATAACTTCCGAGGCCGAGACAAATGGGAACGAAAAAGGTAATCACATATGTGTTGTGATTACCTTTTTCTGTTAATTGAAAATTCGTTTGAGCGTGAATTAAGTGCTCTTATCTTTCAAAAGGGTTGTCAATATAAGGGCCTTTAATGGTAATACGCATTAACTGGGTCGCCATAAATTTGGGGGTATAGGGCATATCATTTTGTTGTGTAATATCTTGTACCGTAATCTTTTCATAGCCTTGTTCATCAATTAATGCCACTAGTGCATCTCTTAATAATTGGCGCGTTCTGATGACGCGAGGGTCCATTTTTTTCGACATTTTGAAGCTCCTTGTATTAAATTTTCTATTTAAACAACAGTCCGATTGCAAGTGTTGTGAAAGCGTCATGATGGGCTGTGGTGTTGTTTGCCCTTTTTCAATTGCGCGTTATAATCATATTAACGACACCGTGTCGATAATACAACTAGTTGTTAACGTGTTCACGAATTGTTCATTTATATAGAAGAAAGGGAGTTTTATGATGGGTCGTTTAAATGGGAAAGTAGCAATTATTACAGGAGCAGCAATGGGAATGGGTGCTTCTGAGGCAAAACTATTTGCACAAGAAGGCGCAAAGGTCATCGCAACAGATGTACAAATCGAGCCCTTGAATAATTTAGTAAAAGAAATTAAAGAAAATGGTGGGGACATTATTGGTCTTCAACATAATGTTACTTCTGAGGATGAGTGGAAAGCAGTGATTGCGGAGGCTGTAAAGGCATATGGCAAAGTGGATATCCTCGTCAACAATGCAGGGGTGTCATCACCAAAAACGATTGCTGACATGGAAATGGCTGAATGGAATAAAATTATGGATATTAACCTGAATGGCTGTATCATTGGCATGAAATATGTGATTCCTCAAATGCAAAAAGCTGGCGGTGGTTCAATTATCAATATTTCTTCGATCGGTGGAATCGTGGGAATGGCTGGTACAAGCCCTTATACAGCAGCAAAAGGTGCGCTTCGTGTGCTTTCTAAATCGGCTGCGATCGAGTATGGTAAAGATAAAATTCGTGTGAATTCTGTTCATCCAGGCATTATTGTAACACCAATGACAGCGCCTACGATGGAGGAGGGTGGTGCATTGCCATACTATCAAGCTTACACACAATTACCATACTTCGGTGAACCTGAAGATGTAGCTTATGGCGTAGTGTTCCTAGCATCAGACGAATCCCGCTTCATGACAGGCGCAGAGCTCGTAATCGACGGCGGCTGGACAGCCATTTAATCCAATAGCAGTATCAAAACTAGGCATCACTCGACGTGAGCCTAGTTTTTTTTATGCAGATGAGGGTGAATACCCGCGAATCGAGTGAAGATACACGCGGTAGAGAAATGAATACCCGCGAATCGAAGGGAAAAACACGCGGTAGAGAGGCAAATACCCGCGATTGATCAATAACCCCTCGATACGAGAGAGAACCCTCATAAATAAAAGAAAAAGCCTTGCTGAAGGAATCAACGATACATACAAAAATAGCACAAACATAGTGGATATTTGTGCATATCATAAATGGAGAAAGCGTTTTCTTCATTATATAGAAGAAAGTCAAAATGAGAAATTTCACGATTATGTCAACGTCACGAAAAAAAATTCACAAAAACCTTAACTATTTCATGTGAAATCCGTATAATAAATCAAACAGTACGAAAATTGTCCATATTTCTCGAAAAATTGCGTGAATTTTTTAAATTGTATTGACGTAGGAAACGATAATTTGTACACTGTGTACAGTCAATTGTTTTGTGGAGGAATACAATTAATTTGAAAAAGTTAGGATTTGATAGATATGATCGTGTGTAAATTTGGTGGAACATCTGTAGCAAGTGCAGAACAAATACAAAAAGTAGCAAACATTGTAAAATCTAATCCGGCGCGTAAGATTGTTGCCGTTTCAGCACCAGGGAAACGTTCTGGTGACGATATAAAAGTAACAGACCTATTAATACAATTAGCAAATGCAGCGTTACAACAAGAGAATACAGAGGAAAAATTGCAAACTGTTGTGGATCGTTTTAGAGCGATTGCTGATGGTTTGGGGCTAGATAATGCCATTTGTGACGTAATCGCAGAAGATTTACGTGAACGTGTACAAGGTGACAAAACAAATGTGGAATTATTCATCGATAGTATTAAAGCAGCAGGTGAAGATAATAACGCCAAGCTTATTGCAGCTTACTTTAATGCCATTGGTATGCCCGCACGCTATGTCAGTCCTAAAGAAGGTTTAGTGGTTAATGATTTACCAGAAAGAACCTTTGCATTACCTGAAGCGTATGCTAATTTAGCCCCTTTAAAAGACACAAAAGAAATTATTGTGTTCCCAGGGTTCTTCGGTTACACTAAAGCGGGCGTATTGCGAACATTTGACCGCGGTGGCTCTGATATTACAGGCTCCATTTTAGCAGCAGCCGTTGAAGCGGAGCTGTATGAAAACTTTACGGATGTGGATTGTGTGTTCTCCGCGAATCCGAAAGTCGTCAACGATCCAGTGGAAATTAAAGAAATTACGTATCGCGAAATGCGCGAATTATCATATGCAGGCTTTTCAGTGTTCCATGATGAAGCGTTAATGCCTGTCTACAAGATTGGGGTGCCCGTTAACATAAAAAATACAAATAATCCAACAGCCCCAGGTACACGTATTGTACCAAGCCGTCCTGCAACAGGTCGTCCAGTTACAGGGATTTCGGCAGACAGTGGCTTTTCAACTTTATATGTCTCTAAATATTTGATGAATCGTGAGGTAGGCTTTGGACGTAAGCTACTCCAAATTTTAGAAGATGAGAATATTTCTTATGAACACACACCATCTGGTTTAGACGATATTTCTGTCATCATGCGTTCGAATCAACTAACACCAGAAAATGAAGCACGCATTCTTAGTCGTGTGAAAGAAGAGCTACATGCAGAGTATGTAGAAATGCGTCACGGTTTTTCCATGATCGTGATTGTGGGCGAAGGGATGCGTCATAACACAGGATTAGCTGCCCGTGCTGCCACAGCGATTTCAAAAACTGGCGCAAATATTGAAATGATTAATCAAGGTTCTTCTGAAGTGAGCCTCGTGTTTGGTGTCCTTCAGGAATATGAAAACCGCATTTTACAAGCATTATATGAAGAGTTTTTTGCCCATGCAAAAGCATAATGACACAATCATCACTAATCCAAGTGTTTCTTGCTTGGATTAGTGTTTTCTTTTTGCTGAGAATACGGTAAAATCGAGGGCGTACATAGTTGGGAGGGTTATTTGTGAAAAATTTAACAATTGGTATGCTTTTTTCAATCATCGGGATACTTTTTGTCTGTTTAACGATTATGGATATTTTACCGTCATCGACAAAAACAATGAAAATTGTTTACATAGGCATTGGGTGGGTCTTTATTATCGTCGGCTCTGTTATCCGCTTTAAGAATCTCAAACAAAAGCAGCAATAACACTTTGAAAATGGAATTGTGACAATAGCCAAAGTTGTGATACAATTTCAAAGAAAATAAATAATTTGAGTATTATGAAGTTGTTATTCTGTACAAATGTTCAGAAGGTTCAAATTTTAATAAAGAATCGACCGTACAAATTCTTCTTTGTAAGAATTTGTTTTTTTATGTTCCGTCATAACTTTATCGCGAGGAGGCGATTGATTGCCTATACTTACTAAGGATTGCATTCATATTTTTGACGATTATGTTGCCCTTCAAACAGCTTCAGCCATGAAGGTTGTATCCTCAGCCATGCATAACCCAGGCTTTGGTCATTATACGCATCTGATGAATCGAACGGTGCCTATTACCTATGATGAACGACAGCCACATCAGGAATTGCTGCAGTTTTTGCAGGCACAGCACTTCCCGCATGACAATACAGTGGCTATGATGACGGCTGTCCAAGCCAAGTTTGCGACTATTCGTGACTTTACATATGAGGGAATCCACCTTGTCATTATGATTACCGCTGGGCTTGGCAATGCGGTGGATATTACCCGTGCTTTTCATCGAGAGGAGCAGTACCATGCAGGCACCATTAATACTTGGGTGCTGATTAATGGCAAGCTGTCTGATGAAGCACTTTTTCAGGCAATGATTTCAACTACAGAAGCCAAGGTCAAGGCTTTAGTAGATGAAGGTGTTACAGATCCAACGACAGGCACACAAGCCACAGGTACATCTACTGATAGCTTACTTATTGCCTCGACAGAAGAAGGGGACTTTCATCAATATGCAGGTCCCATCACCATGCTGGGCAAGGTCATTGGCTATGGTGTTTATGAAACGATGTGTGAGGCGGTTAGGAAATACAAAAAAGATAAAGAGGCGAGGTCTAAATGATTGCTATTGTGATTGCCTGCATCATAGGGCTAATTTTTGATTTAGTAGTAGGGGACCCTCCGAAGCTTCCTCATCCAGTACGCTGGATTGGACACTTGATTCAATCGCAAACAGCCTTATGGAATAAGGGCAAATGGCGCAAGCTACGTGGCACGGTGATGGCACTTGCTGTTGTTGGCACGACCATGTTTGTGGTGACGCTGATTCTATTACTAAGCTATCAGGTGAGTATCATTTTCGGCATTCTTGTAGAGGGTCTTCTGATTGGTATCGGACTGGCACAGCGTAGCTTGAAGGAGGCGGCGATGGCTGTCTATGAGCCGCTTGTCAAAGGGGATTTTGCCGAAGCACGTGTTAAGCTGTCTTGGATTGTCGGACGTGATACCGATAAACTAGGTGAGGGTGAAATCGTGCGTGGTGTGGTAGAAACGGTTTCTGAGAATACAAGTGATGGTGTGACAGCTCCACTCTTTTATGCCTTTTTATTTGGGGCAATTGGTTTATGGGGCTATAAGGCTGTCAATACATTGGATTCGATGGTGGGCTATAAAAATGAAAAATATAAAGACTTTGGTATGTTTTCAGCCAAACTTGATGATGTACTGAATTTTATTCCAAGTCGCATTACAGGCTTACTGCTCGTGCTTGGTACGAAAAATGAAACAGATCGTTCGCTTGGCAAGCGCTTAAAGCGTTGGGTACAGGACGCTAAGAAGCATCCTAGTCCAAATAGTGGCTATTTAGAGGCAGCGACTGCAGTGCAGCTTGGTGTACAGCTAGGAGGGAAAAATACGTATCAGGGCGTTGTCTCTCATCGAGCAATTATGGGGGAAAAATTAGTGCCATTAACGAAAGAGCATATTGCAACGTCCATTATTCATATGCGTATTGCCACAGTGCTGTTTGCGCTTGTTATGTTAGCAGTGGAGGTGTTAATTTATGCAGTTACCTAATCACGGAGCAAATCCGCATAATGTTTATCAGCAATTAGGCTTAACGATGCCTGAGGTGGTGTATGATTTCAGCGAAAATGTCAATGCGGCAGGACCACCAGCCTTTGTAGAGGCACGTTGGCGTACTTTCTATCCACTAATTCAGCGCTATCCAGATCCAGATGGAGAACCTTTTTTAACAAAGGTCGCTGCTTTTCATCAAGTAGCGAAGAATACGATTTTACTAGGCAATGGGGCTTCAGAGCTTTTTAGTGTACTAGCAAGACGCTATGCCAATAAGCGTGTGATCATTGTGCATCCTACTTTTTCAGAGTATGAGCGAACATTGCGTGCAGCAGGTGCTACGATTGTTCCTATTGTCGTGACGGATTTTATCGATTACACATTGCCATTAGAGCAGCTACAGCAGGAAATGATGACAGCTGATGCTGTTTATCTTTGTACACCTAATAATCCGACTGGCGTACTGCCAAATAAGGAAGATTTACTCGCCTTAATGGCACACGGAGCAATCGTTAACTGTGAGCTTGTGATCGATGAGGCATTTATGGATTGGGTAGATGAGGCGCATTCGCTGATTCCGTTTAGTGCACAAAACCCACATGTTATTGTCGTTCGTTCGATGACTAAAATGTATGCGATCCCAGGTTTACGACTTGGGTATATGGTTGCACATGCTACTATTGTGGGCGCCTTAAAAGATATGCTGCCGCATTGGAATTTAAATGCCTTTGCGCTTGTAATTGGGGCAAGCTGTTTAGACGAGCAGCACTATTGTCAGCAGGCAATTACCGATGCCGCAGCACAAAGGGAATGGCTGCATCGTTACTTACAGGACAATGGCTGCCAAGTAACCAATAGTGTGACGAATTATGTGTGCTTCTCCTTACCGAAAACACAGCAAGCGGATGCCTTTTTCACCTATTGTCTTGCACAGGGTGTTGTGCTGCGTCACACAAAAAACTTTCAAGGTTTGCAGGGTGAGTGGTTCCGTATTGGCATCAAAGACATTGCAGCCATGACAGCTTTACATAATTGTCTACAAGCGTGGTTTAACGTAAGTAAGGGGAGAGAAAAGTGACAACTTTTTATCTAGTAAGACATGGGGAAACACAATGGAATCAGGGGCATCGACTACAGGGGTGGCTGGATTCTCCATTAACGGAAAACGGTAGAGCAGCGGCTGAAAAACTTCACAAGCATCTGCAACAGATTCCTTTTACCGCTGCTTATTGTAGTTCAAGTGGTCGTGCAAGAGAGACGATGGATATTTTGATGGCCAATCGCAAGCTGCCTATTGCCTATGAAGATGATTTACGGGAGATCTATTTAGGGAAATGGCAGGGGCAGACAATCGACGATATACTGGCGATACATAAGCTCGATTATGAGCTATATACGAACTACCCTGCGCAGTTTGTGGCGAGTCATACAGAAAGCTTTGGATCCGTAACAGAAAGAGCGATGTTTACATTAAAAAAAATAGCAGCCCAACATCAGAATGAAACGATCCTCATTGTCTCCCACGCCGTAACGATTAAATGCATTATCAATGCTATTTTACAACGCAGCATTAGTGAGCTGTGGGCAGCCCCGTACATTCATGGGACAAGTGTGACAGTGATTGAACGGCAAGGTCAACAATGGCTTGTGAAGGATATTGGTAATCTACAGCATTTACAATAGGAGGTGTCCTACATGCCGCTTATTTTTATTACAGGTGGTGTACGTAGTGGTAAATCCCATTTTGCAGAGCAAGCAGCGCTTCAGTATTATGAGGCGCAGGCATGTACAGCGAAACGCTTGCTCTATTTGGCTTCGGGTATTGCCTTAGATCGTGAAATGGAAAAAGAATCTTACGGCATCAGGCAGATCGCCAGGCACAGCCTATTCAGTGGCTGACGGTGGAGGCTCCCTATGCAATTTCAGAAGTATTTGAGACACTTCAGGAGGGAGATGTGGTGCTGTGGGATTGCGTGACAACGTGGCTGACCAATGCTTTTTACGAAGGCTATGACAAGGGGACACCCTGTTTACAACAGCCTGGGTGTTTAGCTAATAAGCTACAGACCGTCAAGCAAGCGATCTTGTCACTACTGAAGAAGGATTTGACTTTTTTGTGGTATCCAATGAACTGTTTGATGAACCTCCTTATGCTAGTGATGAAGTAGAATTATACCGACGAACGCTCGGACAATTCCATCAATGGTTGGTTTCTATGGCACAAGAGGCCTACGAAATGAACTATGGCATTGTAAAGAGATGGAAATAATTAAGAAGGAAGGCAAGAGGATGAAAAATTTTTGGCATAGCCTCCTACTGGCATTTCAATTTTTTACGGTATTGCCAGTACATAAAGAGCTTCCGTTAACGAGGTCCACCATCACAGGCATGTTTGCTTGCTTACCATGGATAGGTGCTTTAATGGGAACAACGGTGGCAGCCGTGCTTTATAGTCTTATGCAGTGGACAGCAAGCAGTGAAGTGATGCTAGCTTTCACTGTGATAGGGCTATTTGCTTTATGGACAGGTGGTTTGCACTTAGACGGCTTTATTGATATGGGCGATGCCTATTTTTCCTATCGAGATCGAGAAAAACGATTGGAGATTTTAGATGACCCTCGTGTGGGAGCGTTCGGAGTATTGGCTGTGGTGTTTTTATTGATGGGGAAATTTGTTATTTTACATGAGCTTTTCGTGCAGCAGAGGTTCGCCTTGTGGATGGTACTATTCGTCCCTTTTCTAACAAGGGTGGGCATGAGCTTTTATTTTATGTCACTCCATTGCTCAAAGGAAAAAGGTCTTGCTTATTTTTTTAAGTCTCATATCAATGCTACTCGATTAAAAGCGATCATGCTGTTGTCGCTCATATTGGCAATGACGGTTGTTTTTATCAGCACGCAGTTTTTACTTCTTCCTGTTGTCTTAGTCGTCGTTTTAGCCATTGCCCTTTTTATTTTTCGACAATTTACGTTGCGTAATTTTGGTGGAGTATCTGGCGATTTACTGGGTGCCTCCATTGAAGGAATGGAGGTAGTGCTATGGGTGACATTGTTACTGTGTGCTTAATGCGGCATGCGCCTACAAAAGAGAATCTTGAAAAGCGTTATCTTGGTTGGACGGACGCACCATTAGCAGATACAGCCAAGCTTGCTGTTGTGGATGCAAATGTTAAAAAGGTATATGGCAGTGATCTACAGCGCTGCCGACAAACGGCTGCTCATTATTTTCCCAATGCTAGCTACCAGGCAGAAGCATCCCTTCGAGAGACGAACTTTGGTGCATTCGAAGGGAAAACCTATGAGGAGCTAAAAATGGATGCTCACTATCGGGCATGGATAGATGATCCAATCCGTACACCCCCTCCACAGGGTGAGGCATTCGATGATTTTATGAAACGTGTTGTAGATGGATTTCATTATATACCGAAAAATGAGGATAGCTATTATTTAGTGGTTCATGGTGGGGTCATTCGTGCCTTACTTGTTGCGTTTGCGCCAACAGAACAGCCTTTTTGGTCCTATCAGGTGCCACATGATAAACAATTTGCTTTAACATTTACAAGAAAGGCTTGGGAGGAGGGAGCACGATGCATGTCTTTATCGGAGGTGCCTATAACGGCAAAACCGACTATGTGAGGCGCTTGTATGAACAGCAACAGATGGTTATGATTGCTGGTGAACTACCTGAGGTAGCGCCCGTCTGTGATGTTCTTGTCCTAAAGAACTTAGAAAAATGGCTTGTGACACAAAATTTGGAGGAAGATGAACAAATCGTACAAAAGGTGCTAGCAACCTTACAAGAGCTTGAGCAGCAATGTACACTCGCACTTATTGTGACGGATATGGGGCGTGGAGTTGTGCCAATGGAAAAACAAGCCCGACAGTTACGCGATACCTGTGGTCGTCTATACCAAGCTTTGTTCAAGGAAGCGAAGCAAGTTGTACGGATTTGGTATGGAATAGCTGAGCCATTGAAGTAAAGTAGACATTCAACAGAAAAGAGGGAATGAAATGGAACGACAAAAATTAAGAAAATTGGTTTTGACAGCAATGGTAGCGGCCATCTGTGCAGTAGGGGCAATGATTAAGGTTCCAACGTTTATTTCAACGGCTGCACTGGATTCGGCTCCTGCCTTTTTAGGTGTTGTCTTTCTATCTCCCATCTTAGCAGGGATTGCTGGATTGATCGGGCATTTTATTACGGCATTAACATCTGGCTTCCCATTAGGACCATTACATATCATTATCGCGGTAGAAATGTTGATTGTCGTATGGGTCTTTGGGGTGATGCATAAAAAAGGCATGCACTTTTGGAAATGGCCTGTTGCCTTAGTATTAAACGGGATTGTAGCGCCACTCCCATTCTACTTTATTATTAGTCCAGCATTTTTCTGGGGTGCTTTAGGCAGTATTCTGATGGCAACGGTGATCAATTTAATTATTGTCGCGGTAGTTATGCCCATTCTGTCAAAGGTTTTTGTGCGTAAGGAAGGTCGTGTACAGTGAGAAATGCGATGAAAGTTGGCACGTTCATTGCAACAATGGATAATGCCGCAGCCATTGGACAAAAACCGCAAGATGTAGTGTCAGCACCCGATCAACTGACGGCCTATATGACAGCACGTGTGACCTTTTTAGAACAGCTGGCGGCACAGGCATTACCTGTTCAAGTTCTACTTGCGAATTTTTCTGGAGATGCCGCATGGTCTCGCTATGAAAAAGGTATACAGCAAGTGTTTGCAGAGGCAGATCTTACATGTCCAGCCATTGCGGGAGTACGGAATCCAATATGCCCACATTACAGTCAGGCTTAGCTGTTACAATGCTTGGAGAAATCCAGCAGCGTCGAGCATTTGATCACGATCAGCTTAGCTGGTACACCTATGGCCTGCCGCTTGTAGGCGAAGAGGTGTTGGCACAGCCTAAAGATGTGGCGCAGTTGCTGCCTATTTTCAAGGCATGGCAGGCAGAAATTGTTCAGCAAGTATGGCCAGTCGGATCAAGGGGGCTACAAGGAGAATTTTCCCGTCTGTTTGGGGAGCGACATGTGGAATGCGCCCTTGATGGTGCAAAATCAGCAGGCCCCTGTACGGTCATTTTGCTAGGAATTGCTGCAGACAATGAGTCACAGGCACAAAAAATTTTCCTGCGAAATTTTGAGAAACTACACATTTCTGAAAAGTGATGGGGCTTGTTTTGAGAAAATGATTGTTTCTTGGGACAGGTCCAGATAATCCAGAGCGAGTGTTATTTTACTTCGATATAATCCTTGCTCTGGGTGGTTCCTTACTTAATTAACAGGATGACGCTGAATCTAAAGTAGCTGGCTGTTGCTTGTAAGGGAAATGCCCGCTCTGAAAGGTGAGGAAGTCGCTCCTAAGCAGGGAAAAGCCGCTCCAAAGTATATGGAAACCGCTCTTAAGCAGGGGAACCCCGCTCCAAAGTGGAAGAAAGTCGCTCCTAAGCAGGGGAACCCCGCTCCAAAGTGGAAGAAAGCCGCTCCTAAGCAGGGAAAAGCCGCTCCAAAATGTGAGGAAGCCGCTCCTAAGCAGGGAAAAGCCGCTCCAAAATGTGAGAACCCCGCTCAATAAAAGAGTCACCCCCTCCAAAAGCCGCTTCTTCTCACAAATCTCCCCCCAACCAGTCCAGTCCAGAATATTACGAGACCCGAAAAATTATTTATCAAATGGGAATGATTTTCAGTTATAATGAGGAACGAATGGGATTTAAATAGAACGGAGACGAATGTATGCAGGCAGTTAAACAATTAGGGCAATATTTGGGGCCTTATAAATTTTTCACGCTGATTGCACCGCTATTGATGGTGCTGGAGGTGACGATGGATTTAATTCAGCCGACCATCATGCAGCATATGATTGATACGGGGATTGCCAATGGAGATAATGGATACGTATTGACTATGTTTGTGTGGATGCTTGGCAGTGCAGTGCTCGGGCTTATTGGTGGGGTTGGTTGCTCGTATTATAGCTCGAAGGCGGCGATTCATTTTGCCTCGGATATTCGACAGGCTCTTTATGAGAAGATGATGACTTACTCAGCCAAGGAGCGAGATGCTTTTACAACGGGGAAGCTGATTACGATTTTAACGAGTGATGTGGAAAGTATTCAGCGTGCCTTTATGATGACGCTGCGTATTTTTGTGCGTGGACCTTTGCTCTTTATCGGCGCAGTGATTATTGTGTTTGTCACAGCACGTGAGCTTTTTTCCATATTGCTCATTATCGTCCCATTATTGGTTATAGCGATGTACTTTTTTACGAGGTATTCGGGTGTATTGTATCGTCGTGTTCAGGAGGCCATTGATGCCGTCAATACGAAGCTACAGGAAAATTTGGCGGGTATTCGTGTAGTTAAAGCCTTTCGCCGTGAAACACAGCAGGTAGCACAGTTTGGAGAATTAAATGAGGCGTTGACGAAACGTTTTATTACAGCTGAGCAAATTGTCGGCGTGCTTGTACCCTTTACGATGTTTGTTGTCAATCTAGGGATTGTAGCCGCGCTTTGGCTTGGAGCCATTAAGGTAGACGCGGGTACGCTGCAAGTGGGCGTTATTCTTGCATTTATCAACTATTTAACGATTATTTTAAATGGACTGATGTCCTCTAGTATGGTGCTGATGCAAATCGCGCGAGCCTTGCCTTCAGGAGAACGCATTGTGGACGTGTTAAACAAAGAGATTGCTGTTAAGGAAGCGGAACATACGCTGACAGATCCAATAAAAGGGGCCATTGACTTTGATCAGGTGAGCTATCGTTACTATGAAACAGCTGAGGATGTCCTCAAAAAGATTTCATTTTCGGTAAAACCAGGGCAAACGGTCGGTATTATTGGGAAAACAGGTAGTGGTAAATCGACGCTGGTGAAGCTATTACCTCGCTTAGTTGATCCCTCTGGTGGCGAAATCCGCATAGACGGAAAACCGCTAACATCCTACTCACTCGCAACCCTACGTGAGCATATCGGATTTACCTCACAGAAAGCATTATTGTTTTCTGGGCCGATTGAAAAAAATATTCGTCTCGGTAAGGATGATGCCACAGCAGAGGACATACAGCAGGCATTAGAGGCCGCCTGTGCCAGTGAATTTGTAGAGCGACTTGATAAGGGCTTAGCGCATGAATTGTCACAGGGTGCTACGAATCTTTCAGGTGGACAGAAGCAGCGCCTTGCATTAAGTCGTGCGTTGATTCGAAAGCCTGCCATTTTGGTGCTGGATGATACAACGTCAGCGCTCGATAGTGCATCGGAACAACATGTGCAACGAGCTATTGCCACCTATTATCAAGACACTACGACATTCATCGTAGCGTCGAAAATTGCCTCCATTCAGCAGGCAGATGTTATTTTGGTACTAGAGGATGGCGACATTGTTGGGCAAGGAACCCATCAGCAGCTTCTACAATCAAATGCGCATTATCAAGCAATTTATGCGTCACAGCAAAAGGCTGGTGAACAAGGATGAGTCAAGGTCAATCAAAGCAAATGAATTTTGGACGTGGACCGCGTATGGGGGGACCAGCTGAGAAGGCGAAAAATCAAAGGGAGACATTGTCGCGTGTATGGCACTATGTTAAGCAACAAAAAGTAGGGCTGTTTTTCTCTATCTTTTTTGTCATAGCCTCGACCTTTTTAAGCCTTGCAGGTCCCTATATGATCGGACATATTATTGATGATTACATTATGAAAAAAGATATTAATGGAACGATTCGTTTAGGTATTGTGTTAGCTGTTATTTTTACAGTGGCATCTATTCTGACATGGCTGCAAACCTATGTCATGATTCATGTGGCGATGAAAACCATTCGGACTTTGCGATTGGAACTATTTCAAAAGCTTCAGACGCTGACATTACGTTTCTTTGATCAGCGGGCCCTTGGGGATCTAATGAGCCGTGTGACCAACGATATTGATAATTTAAATACCGCACTTGCGCAAAGTGTTACGCAAATCGTGTCGTCCATTTTAACTGTAATTGGTGTCAGTATCGCCATGTTTACATTAAGCTGGCCATTGGCAATCGTGACATTGATTATTATTCCGCTGATCGTTTTCACAACCAAGCAAATCATTAAACGCAGCAGTAAAAATTATGCTGCACGGCAACGGGATCTTGGGAAGCTGAACGGCTATATTGAGGAAATGATTACAGGTTCGGAGGTACTTACGCTTTTTGGTAAGGAACAGCAAACGATTGATACGTTCCATCAGCAAAACGAAAATCTACGAAACTCCGCCCAACGAGCAGAAATTACCTCTGGCTTACTAGGTCCGATTAATAACTTTATGAATAATTTAGGCCTTGCTGTCGTCATCGGAACAGGTGCCTTTATAGCAGTGAAGAGTATTGTTACAGTGGGGATTATTGCCGCCTTTGTGACCTATACTCGGCAATTTTTCCGTCCGCTTAATCAGCTATCTAATCTATTAAACACCTTCCAATCTGCTATTGCTGGGGCAGAGCGTGTTTTTGAGATACTAGATGAACCCTCTGAGGTAGCCGATAAGCCTAATGCCATCAAGACGGCATCGCTTAAGGGGGATGTTGTTTTTAAGCAAGTATCATTTAGCTATGAGTCAAATAAGCCTGTGTTAAAAAACATTGACTTCCATGCCAAGGCAGGGGAGACATTTGCTCTAGTTGGCCCAACAGGCTCAGGCAAAACAACGATTATCAATTTATTAACACGTTTTTATGACGTCGATCAAGGTGAGATTTTGATTGATGGGCATAATATCGAGCACTATCAGATGGAGACGATTCGCCAAAGAGTTGGTGTGGTTTTACAGGACACCTATTTGTTCTCGGGAACGATTCGTGACAATATTCGCTTTGGTAAGCTAGATGCAACAGATGAAGAGGTTGTGGAAGCGGCAAAAATTGCGAATGCCCATCATTTTATTAAATATTTACCAGCTCAATACGAAACGCCCGTACAGGCAGGGGGAGCCAATTTAAGTCAGGGGCAGCGTCAGCTTATTGCGATCGCGCGTGCGATATTAGAGAATGCAGATATTTTAATTTTGGATGAAGCGACATCAAGCGTGGATACCCAAACAGAGGTGGATATTCAAAAAGGCTTACAGCATTTAATGCAGGGACGCACAAGCTTTGTCATTGCCCATCGACTCAAAACAATCGAAAATGCCGATCAAATCCTCGTGATTCAGCAGGGAGAAATTGTCGAGCAGGGCAATCATCAAGAGCTGATGCAGCAGCAGGGGATCTATCGTCATCTTCAACACAAACTATTGTTAGAGCAGGTAGAATAGGGAATAATAAAGGGACATCTTCCGGAAGGCGAGGGATTGACATGTATGAATTAAAGACCAAAGAAACCGATGTAAGTGTCATTGAATTTATTGAAAGTGTAGACCATCCAAAAAAGCGAGAAGACGCCTATCGATTATTGGACATCTTTACAGAGGTCACAGGCTATGAAGCCAAAATGTGGGGACCGAGCATTATAGGCTTTGGTAAATATCATTACAAATATCAAACAGGCCATGAAGGGGATGCCCCACTAGCTGCCTATTCCCCTCGCAAAGCGAAAATTAGCTTATATTTTGCCCCAGGGGATGAACGGGAGCAACTATTACAACAATTTGGTAAACATACAACAGGAAAGGCCTGTGTTTATATTAATAAGCTTGCTGATGTGAATGAAGACATCTTAAAAGCCCTTATTCAACAAACCATCGATTTTTTACGAAAAACCTATCCAGATGCTTAATCAAGAGAGAGGCTGGGACATAACTTGATTATATTGAAAAACAATAAAAATGAATATTAACTTTTCCACTTCAAGCAGTTAAATATGCCTTCCTAAATCAAAAAAATGTTAGACCAATTATATCTTGGTCTAACATTTTTTCTTTTTGTCCCAGCCTCGTTTTGTATGAAACTTATCTATTTTCTCCAAAAGTTTAGTAGAAATTTATTTTTACCGTGTATCCTTGCAAGTATCAACGAAAAGAGGAGATACGTATGAAAAAGAAAGCAAAGAAAATAATTGTCTATATGGGGGCATTGATTGTGCTCGGAATGGTGATCGTTTGTATATATCACTATAGCTTAATACAGAAGGAGTCAGCTATTTTACAACCTAACGGCACATTAAACAATGTAGATGGACAAAACATCCATGTTTATCAGGAGGGGGCTGGCGAGGATACCTATGTTTTTATGGCTGGCTCAGGTATCGCAGCGCCCGTATATGAGCTAAAAGGGCTGTATCGTAAGTTTTCACAGCATCATCAAATTGCGGTAGTGGATCGAGCTGGCTATGGCTATAGCGACGTAGCCCATGATGATAGAGGAATCGATACTATTGTAGCGCGAACACGACAGGCACTTCTGCAAAGTGGGCTTGAACCGCCCTATATTCTTGTGCCACATTCCATTTCTGGACTAGAGGCCATTTACTGGGCGCAAAAATACCCAGAGGAAGTAAAGAGCATCATCGCTCTGGACATTGGCTTACCTAGTCAATATGTAAAGCATAAAATGGGGTCGGTCGATCGTTGGATGGTAAGGGGAATGCATCTCGCTACTAAGCTGGGCTTACATCGACTTATGCCATCTCAGGTCTATAATCCGCAAATATTGAACATGTCCTTTTTAACAGCACAGGAAAAGGAAATCTATCAGGCATTGTCCTTTAAGCAATTTTTTAATGAGGATATGCAAAATGAGCTGTTACAGGTCTACGAAAATAGTTTACAATCAGAACAGCTCAAAAAGCCGCAAGACACGCCTATCTTACTGATTGATGCGATTGCGGAAGAAAATAAACATTCGAAATATACGAAGCAAAACCGACAGGATTATGCCGACTTTGCAAAGCAATTCACTAATGCACAGGTGAAGGAGGTCAGTGGGACACATAGTATTTATCTCTATCAGCCAGATGCAATCTATCAACTGGCAATGGAATTTATGAAAACAACGGGTGATGAGAAAGGTCGATAAGTATGAAAGGATTTAGAATCTTAATTATAGAAGACGATCACATGATTGGTGATCTACTGCAAAAAATAGTGAAGCGTGAGGGCTATGAGGCAATCTGGAAAACAGATGGCAAGGATATGATGGCGCTGATTCAGCAGGTGGATTTAGTCATAATGGATATTATGCTGCCAGGAGAGGATGGCTATCAATTAAGCAAAAATATTAAACGATTAGGCTTAAATATTCCAATCATTTTTCTATCAGCACGTAATGATATTGAAAGTAAGCTAGAGGGGTTGATGGTCGGAGAGGATTACCTGACAAAGCCATTTGATCCGCGAGAGCTGTTGCTAAGAATGCAAAAAATGCTAGCACAACAGTATGGTACATTTACGCAAATTCAGCATTTATTGATCGATGGGGAGCGCCGTCAAGTATTTCATCGTAGTATCCATGATGAAATCGCCCTGACAGCAATCGAGCGAAAAATTTTCTTTTATTTATTTGACAATCGAGACAGAGTGTTAACAAAGGAACACTTTTTCGATTATCTTTGGCCGCTCGATGAACGCAATCATAATATTTTGAATGTCCATATTAAAAAAATTCGAACAAAGCTACAGGACCCAGCAGGCACTATTGTGCAAAATATTTATGGAGAAGGGTATCGTTTAAATACCTATAATAAAAAATGACATTAAAAACAAAATACCGTACTTTATTATTTGTAGCCATTGGGAGTGTGCCGGTTGTACTATTAGGCATTAGTGTGGCCATGTCAATTTTGTATGACAAGGCCTTTAAAATGAAAAATGAGGGTATTCCGTTTCATGAGTCCTATGCCTATCCTGTGATGCTGATTGCGTTTGTGCTAGCTTTAGGAATGCTCGCATGGCTATTTTCCACATCGATTCATTCTTTACTATCCAAAATTACACTACTTAATAAAACAATACGAGAACTAGCGAGTAATGAGCGAATACCTGACACGTTAACGATAAAAAGTGAGGATGAAATCGGGCAGCTTAGCCAATCTGTCAATCTCTTAATTGAGCGTACAACTTACCGAGAATTAGAGCTTGCCCAGCAGCAGGAGCTTCAAAAAGAGCTGCTACAAAAGTTGCGACATGACATCCATACGCCGTTAACGGCTATCCGCTTGCAGCTGTTTTATCTAGAGGATCAGCTACAGGGGCAGCCCAAATTGGTGGAATCCTTACATGCACAAATTCAATATATCACGAATTTAACAAATGCATTTCAGTTACAGTCCTTTGATACGAGTGAACAGTCCTATGTCATGCAGGAGGAGGTTCAACTTGTTCCATTGTTCCAAATGATGATAAAGAAATGGCAGTATCTATATCGCATGCAGAATATTACGCTGCATTTTCAGCATGATGATTTACAAGCAACTTGGCTTAGCAATGAATTGTGGCTACAGCGTTTATTCGATAATGTCTTTCAAAATACATTAAAGCATGCCCAAGCATCCAAGCTAGAGGTGACGATTAAGGACGGGGAAGTTGTCATGTGTGATGATGGTATTGGCTTTACACCTGAGAATGAGCATGGCGGACTTGGACTTAAAATCATTCAGGATATTGCTAAAACACTAAACATCGAAGCTTCCTTACAATCAAACAAGAATGGCACGACCTTCTACTTTACACACCAATAAAAAACAACGGCAGCCTTTGCCGTTGTTTTTTCTTTTACACTGATTTTCGTTGCTGTAGTAAGAACAGGGCAAGTCCTAGTAAAATGACCAAAATACCGATCCCCTGTTGAACGGAAATTATCTCATCTAAAATAAAATAAGCTAATATACAGGTGCCGATTGTTTCGCCTAAAATACTCATGGAAATTACCGTTGTACTTAACCATTTCAACAGCCAATTAAAAATGGTTTGTCCGAAAATCGTTGCAATGACAGCCAGCCCTACAAGGGACCACCAGGTGGAGGCTGAATAATCGAAAAACGATTCTTTCATAAAGAGGGCATAAACGGCTAAAAAGATCGAGCTACTGCCATAGCCGATAATGGAATAGGGAATGAGCGATAAATCCTTGCGCACTGATTGCCCAATAAAAAAGTAGGCTGTAATAATACCTGCCGCAATAAAGGCAAGAATATCGCCATAAAGGGCTTGTCCACTAATCTGGAAATCTTGCCAGCCAATAATGAAGCAGCCGATGATCGCTACGAAGCAGCCCAAAATCGCTCCTTTTGAAAATCGCTCTTTAAATAAAAAATAGCTGCCTACTAAAGAGAATAGTGGCTGTAGAGTCACAATGACGGTTGAACTAGCCACAGAGGTGTAGTTTAATGATTCAAACCATAACACATAATGACAGGACAAAAATAAGCCTGATAAAATGCCAAGTCCCCACTGCTTTTTCGATAGGCTAGCAAGCTCCTGCCGCAAGTCCTTCTTTGCCAATAAAAATGGAAGAAGCACTAGCATCGCAAAAAATAGTCGATAAAAGGCCGTAATCGCTGGTGGTGCATCAGCTAGCTTAACAAAGATTGCTGAGGTAGATAATGCAAATACTGCAAAAAATAACGAGATGTAATAAAACATGATGTACTCCTAAGAATTTACAAGATTAATAATGACAAACCTATTATAGTGTAGTCCGTGTGAATAATATAGGGTTTTTAGAATATTAGCACAAAATAGGTTTATTGAGCTAATTCTGCTCAAGCAAGGATTCAATGACCTGTTTTAATTGCAGGATGAAGGGCTGCTTACTGTCATCTTTTTTATAGATATAAACTGTTTCGATCGCATTGTGAAGCCCGTCTAAATCATAAAAATGCAGGTCAGGACAAGGATAAAGTGCTAGTAATTTGGTATTTAATACAGCCAATGTGTGCTCGATTTCAAGAAAATCTAAAATACTACTAACCGATTTAATCTCCTTCATCGTAAAAGGTACCTGCTTGTCAGTGAGCCATTGTGCTAATGCATGGGTATACATGCAGCCCTTACTTAACACAAGCAATGTGACAGGTGTTCGTTGTTCAAAGTCGATGATAGGAGCGGTGCTTGAGATAACTTCAAATGTCTCTGTGGCTAGTACATCATAGTGTAGATCGCTATAATGCTTGATTGGATTACTTGTTAATGCGCAATCTATTTCCGCCAGATGAACTTTGTGATTTAAGGCTGTACTTGATTCCACAGTGAAATCAACATCTATCGGACTTCGACTAGTTTGCAGTGCGTTCATGATGGATGGACCATAAATTTTAATGGTTGTATGAGATGTACCAACCAAAATACTCGTTTGTGCAGGGCCGATGGTATGTAAAAAGTCTTCATACTGCTCGGCAACTTTCTTTAAAAACTGTAAATAATGTTGACCTACCTCTGTCAGCTTTAAGCCTTGGGGTGTTCGTTTAAAGACGTCCTGCCCAATTTCACGCTCCATTTTTTTCACCTTTGCTGTTAAGGCAGATTGTGTATAATTGGTGATTTCAGCCGATTTACTCAAGTTTTGCCTCTCTAAAAGCTCCATTTTTAAGGCAATTTCTTCAATGTTCATGTTGTTCCTCACATACCTATAGATTTTTTTAATAGCCGCTATCATTTTCCTCCATTTTACGTACGCTAGCTGTCCACGTACACTCTAGATAATGAAAAGGTAGACTGCAAAAGCAGTAACCTGATGGAGGGTTATTATGCATACATATTATCGATGGGTCATTTTGCTTGTGGCTACACTTTCGCAGACAGCCGCAACCTTTGTGACCTACGGAATGGGGCCAGTTGCCTCTTTTTATCAAATGGAGTGGCACTTAACGTCCTTCCAAACAGGGCTAATTGTTTCAGCCGTCAATATTGGGCCAATTTTCTCCATGCTGCTATTCGGCTATCTCATGGATAAGAAGGGAGAAAAGCAGATTATTGGATGGGGCTCGATATTACTGGGCCTGTCAGCCTTATTGCTAATACCCGTGAATCATTATACGACATTGCTTCTCGTATTAATAGTTGTGGGGATATGGTATGGCAGTGCGCAAACAGGTGGCAGTACTGCTATTGTGAAATGGTTTCCTAATAAGCATCGAGGACTGGCTATAGGGATTCGCCAAACAGGTATTCCAATTGGTGGTGCATTGGCTTCCACTGTGTTGACCTATTTGTATCAACATCATCATCTTTCCTCTGTCCATTTAGCACAGGGCTTGATGGCGGTTGGTGGGGGACTATTATTTTTATTGCTTTACAAAGAGCCAAAACAGCATGACACCGCTACGGCACCTCTCATTCCTTTTAAAGAGAAAATGCGTGCTATTCGGCACAATCGAGCGCTCTATCCTTTATTTTTTGTGGGCATGGTCATGATGTCCCTCCAAATGATTATTATTGCTCACTTTATGAGCTATTTACATCATGAAGGTGGGTATACATTAACCGAGGCAGGGCGCTATTTAAGTCTGATTTTACTTGGTGGGATGCTTGGCAGAATTGTACTTGCTTGGATGAGTGATCATTATTTCGCTCAAAAACGAGAGCCTTTATTAGTGCTCGTCATGGTCGCTACATTTCTGATGGTTGGCTGTTTGCCCTTTGTCATACATAGTAAGGGCCTCATGATTATTTTTTGCAGTGTATTTGGGTTTTTAGCGCTTGGCTGGTATTCCATATATATCACCTGTGTCACGGAACAATCCGATTCGCAAGCAGTAGGACTGACAGTTAGTGCAGCGTTAACGATTAATCAGTTCTTTATTGTTTTGGCACCAACAGTTTATGGATTATTGGTTGCTGTTTTTTCCAGCTATCAGCTCGCTTTGGATGTCATCGCTGTGATGGTCATACTGGGGGCATTTCACTTATACAGAACATCCCAAAGTAGTATAACTCCTGAAAGTTCGGTAAAATAATGGAAAAGAGGAAATGGAGGTTGCTGCGAATGACCAGTTCGATTTGGATTGAGGCAAAGATTGATAAAGTATGGCAAGCGATTACAGAGGAGCAATCCCTCTCCCGATGGTACGCACCAGGCTCCACATGGGACATTCCTATTCTAGCAGCTGGAGAAAAAATGACATTTACTTTAATGCCAAACGCACATAATCAGCTTTCTGAAAAACTGCCGATGGAGCTAACGATTCAGCAAGTGAAGAAAAATGAGGAATTTTCCTTCTATCTAGAAGTTCCTGAAACATTAATTGCTATTACGCTAGCCGAACAGGGTAATGGCACTACGGTGAGCTTTAATTCGTCAGGCTATGATGCCTCTCTTGCGAATTTAAAGGCATTGCTGGAGGGGCATGACATTCCTTATCAGTAAGCCTCTCTACGTCTTAGGTCTTAGATGAAATTCAAGCGTAGGGTCGTATTTTAATTTCCCTTCTCCTATATAATGAAATTATTGGTAGATTATACGGCGGGAGGAAATAATAGTGAAAAAATTAGTTGGTTTAGGTGTCGTGATGGGCACGTCAGCATTGGTATTATCGGGGTGCTTTTCCTTTATTCCAAATAAAATGCGAGAGGAAGCCATTTTGGTGGAAAAGGATAAAGCGAAAGCATTAGAGGTAGACATTGATTTAGGTGTTGGCGAAATGAATGTATCTAGTGGTGCAAAGGAATGGGTTGAGGGCAACGCAGAATATAATGTAAAAAAGCTAGCCCCTCAGGTTGACTATGCTGTACATGGTGATACAGGAGAAGTGGAAATCAAGCATAAGGGCTCCACAAAGCTAGGGCTCTCGAATATTAAAAACACGTGGGCGATTCAACTAAACGACAGCATCCCAATGGATCTGACTGTAGAAACGGGTGCCTCTCTTGCCAACCTCGATTTACAGGGTCTTCAGCTGGAAAAACTCGATATTGAAGCGGGTGTCGGTGATCTAACGGTTAATCTAGGTGGCGACTGGAAAAAGAGCTTTACAACAACTATTGAAACAGGTGTCGGTCAAACAACAGTTATTTTACCTTCAAAGGTTGGCGTGAAACTAACGACGGAAAAAGGCATTGGCTCGTCTAATGTGGAGGGTCTTATGTCAAAAGGGAATGGTGTCTATGTCAACGAAGCTTACGACAAGGCGGATGTCGTGCTAGAGGTCAATTCGGAATTGGGCATCGGGGAAATTACCTTTAAGTTAGATCGATAGAAAATGGAGTAGGCTACTTTCATTGAAGTAGTCTCTTTTTGTATGGCCAAAAAATAAATAAAAGTGAAACCTTTTGCTTGGATAAAAGACTCTAAGTATGGAAGGAGGGGAAACAAGCATGGAACATGATTTATCTATCGTTAAACAAGCGATTGCGGGGCAGAAGGAAGCCTTTGAACAGCTACTTGTGCTAGAGGAAGAAAAACTATATTACACGGCGTTATCGTATGTTGGTCAAAAAGAGGATGCGCTAGATGCTATTCAAGAAGCGGCATGTAAAGCCTATTTAACCGTTCATCAACTAAAAAATCCAGCATTTTTCTCGACATGGCTGTTCCGCATTTTAATTCATGAATGCTATCGTTTGCTGAAAAAGGGCAAGAAAATGATTCCCTATGAGGAGAGGGAATTATTAGAGCGGTTGCATGATCAGGAGCAGGTCATAGGGAATCCTATTGATTTAGCAGAAGCTATCCAACAATTAAACCATTCCCAGCAGATGGCGCTCCTTTTATTTTATTATCACGATTTACCTATTAAAGAAATTTCAGACATGATGAAAAAGCCTGAGAACACCATCAAAACCTATTTGCATCGTGGTAAAAAACAGCTAAAACGACAATTAGAAAGGAGTGCAATGTTCAATGAAAAAGTCAGTGACCCTACCTGAATTTCCACGGGATGAGGTACGAGCAGCGATTGCACAAGGTATTCAACAAGCACAAGGTAAACCAATTCAAATGAAAAGAAGAAGCAAGCGTAAACCATTCGTATTTATTGCCAGTACTGTTGCCGTTTTTAGTTTAACCATTGGCACAGCCTATGTATCACCAACATTTGCGAGCACATTGTCCAAGCTACCAATTATCGGTTCCGTATTCAATGACTCAGGCTTGCCTGGGCTAAAACAAGCCAGTGAACAGGGACTAACCAAAGCTGTTGGCGAAACACAAACCATCAATGGGATTTCGGTCACAGTAGATGAGGTGCTTTATGATGATTCTCGAATAACGGTTGGGGTAACGATGCAATCTGAGCAGGAATTGAGTGAACTATATTTTGGAGCAGGTTTGGAATTTACCATTAATGGCGCCCAACCAACTGTCAGCTCAGGTAGCTATTCTGAACAGAGGTTAAGTCCTACGGTTCGGACAGGTATTGCGACGTTTGATGTCAAACAGGTTGAGGAAATGCCAGATTTCTTTCAATTGGGCTTAATATTAGCAGGCGAAAAGGGAGAAAAATGGACGTTTTCGACCCCGATTGAAAAGATTACAGAGATTGTCCATGTTCCTGTGAATCATCGACAGGAGGTTGAAGGCATTGAGCTTGATATATCCAACATCTCCTTCAGTCCATCGGGGATCTCCCTTGACTATGAAGCAAAGATGAATGGAATCCTCGATAACCCACCAGCATCTATAGAATTTTTCATAACAGATGGGCAAGGCAGGGAGATCGCCTCTCATTCGGGCGGTGGAAAAGCGCAATTTGATGATGGGGTGTGGATATTAAGCAGTACGAAAGCCTTTGATCCAATAGCACAACACGTTGGAAAATTAACCATTACGCCTTATGTTGCTATTCCAACAGGGGGTGGGAGCGTTCAAATAGATGCTGATGGCAAAGAAACACATCTTCCATTCAATCCATCAGCCTATAAAGAAGTGAACTTCCAACCATTTACAGTAGAAGTACCCGTACAATAATAGGGGCGTCAAATACATCCTTTGTATTTGGCGCTTATTTTATGGTAGCTTTAAGAAAGCAATTGTTTTAAAGGAGCGAATAGATTGAAGACCTATACATACAAGCAACCAGCAGCCATCGAGTCAACAGAGACCGTTACTATTTTAAATGAAGCGGGGGAGGTATCGTCCACTGTTCAACGCGTGTATTCCAATGCTCTAAAAAAAGCATTTGACCGCACAATGGACTATCGTTATTTTGTTCGCTTTGATGTCAATGATCGCAACGGTCAACAACTTTTTACGTGTAAAAAAGTATCCCGTCGCGGACGTGTGCATTTTCGTGGTAAGGATTTGGTGACAGGGAAAGACTATATGATTGCCTACGATGGCTGGCAAATCATGATTCCTGATTTAGTCATTACCGATGGCGAACAGCAGATCAAGCTCAACAAGGAAATGGAGGGCTGGTCTGTTTTTACTGTGAATGAGCAGCCCATCGCCCGCTGGCAAGCGACTTTCTGTGAGACGCATTTTTATATTACACTAGAAATTGAAGACAGTAGTCCCATCCAGGAGGAAGCCTTTTTTATTGCGATCGGACAGGCTGTGCTGTTTGTTGGGGCTTAAATGAAGTTAGATGAGGGGCTTGATGATGTGCTAAACATACTACCAGCAAAAGAAATTTATTTACAGGGAAATGAGCATGCCCTATTACTTTTACATTCTTTTACGAGGCATACAAGAGATATGAAGAAAGTAGCCACTGCACTACATAACCAAGGCTATACTTGCTATGCGCCCTTATATCGCGGGCATGGGACTCACCCCGAACAGTTATTACACTATCAGGTAGACGACTGGTGGCAGGATGTAGTTAATGATTGAAGCCTATCAGAGGATTTCGGTCAGTGGGTTATCCAACGAAGGCATTTTTACTATAAAGCTTGCCCAAGTTCGATAAACTATTACAAATCATTGTCAGTATCAATAGATAAGTAGCTAGAGCAATTTAGGAAAAAATAGGTGCACCCAATCGTTAGGGAAAATCTAATGACGAGGTGCACTTTTTATATAGTAAGTTTCATACTAAATTAAAGAATCTTTTGTTTTTGTTTCTCCAGTTGGATTCTTTCGTATTCCACCTCTAATTCTCTGTGTTTAATCAAATACTCTTTTTTTTTTGATACACTTTAATCACACTGAAAATCGCAATAACAAAAGCAAATACAAGCATTAATAATTGTATATTTGAGAAATACAAAAAAACACCTCACTTTCTTTATATATTATACATTTATCTGGATTATATGTATAATAAAGATAATGTTACATTATCCATTAATGTAATATTTTACCATAAACAAATTAAAACAAGGAGGTTCATTGTGATGAAGAAGCTTCAATTTTTTATTTGCAGTTTGATTGTTACGTTGATTGTTGCTACAATTTTTCCGAATTTTGCGAATGCTGATGAATATGGACGTAAAGAAAGTGTTTTAGCCGAATCCATCTACTATAACTTGGCTACACAAACATTAGAGTTTGATGAAGAAGCAGCTCAGAAATTATATCATTTCACAGATGAAGAATTAAATTATTACGAATCTCTTGAATCACTATCTCCTAATGAGGTTCATCATAAACTTTTAACCTTTGGGCTAGACATGGACAATTATGAAGGCACAATTATTTATAAAGAAAATGAAGATGGAGAAGTAACACCATATGCTGTTATAGCATGGCTTGCAGGAATTGGTTTGGTTTCTTTCATAGGCTATTTCTTCTGGGACCGATACTTGACACATAAAGAAAAAATGAATTATATGAACAAATGCTTTGCACAGGAGGCAATCCAATCATTGACTCCGAGATGATGCTGGTGTAAATGGACAAACCAATGCGACAGAGGCTAGAAAAATCGGCGGCTATAATTTTGCTTGTCAAAAACCATAACATTTTATGAAAGGACCCTTCAAAAGCTTAATTTTGAACACGAAAGACAACAGCCCTTCTATTAAATAGAGGGGCTGTTGTTATTTAAATTTCTAGCTTTGTCCGCTCCTCCCATAACCTCTAGAGAGTGAATGAGTGTAGTACATAAAGGCATGCTCATGATGCCTAATGTGAAGAAGACATAGGACATGGGTATACCATCATCAATAAAGCCTCGTATTCTCGTTAAAACTAATAGTACTAACGATACCATTAGACTCAAGTCATCATTTCGATTCAAGTTTTTTATTTTTATTGAGAAACGTAATTTGCATACCCATTTAATAGAAGGTTATCAATTTACTGCTATAATGATAGTGGCTTCATCAAAAAAAGGAGTGAGTTTATGAGCAGAAAACCTATTTATGTCGAGATAGACATTCAGGCTCCTATAGAGAAAGCATGGGATTATACACAAAATCCTCAGCTGCATGAACAATGGGATTTACGTTTTACATCCATTACATATAGTCCGAAAAAAGCACCTGAAGAGCCACAGCGTTTTACCTATGAAACGAAGGTCATGCCAGGCTTACAGGTAAGCGGCTGGGGAGAAAGCAAGGGGAGCATCATAAAGAAAATGGCACGCGAACATCCTCACTGCATTTTGGTACGCCTCAAAAGCGCTCACCCATAGCGGAGGGAAAGGGCTATTGGCAATATATCCCGTATCAACAGGGGCTGACATTTCTGACCCAATATGATTATGACACACGCTACGGCAAGCTTGGCGTATTCTTTGATTTATTTTTTCGTCCATTAATGGGGTGGGCGACGGCACTCAGCTTTGATGTTTTAAAAAGATGGCTAGAAAAAGGAGAAAATCCTGCCGCACAGTATAGACGATTCTTTTTAACGATGCTCATGCGTCTATTCTTTTGCTTTGTCTGGTTCTATCATGGTCTTGTACCGAAGATTATCCATTTACATCCGCAGGAATTAAAGATGACGGCTTCATTCCTAAACCATGCAGATCAGCTAGTTATGTGGATAGGGGTTGCGGAAATTCTCTTTGCTTTATGTTGGCTTTACCCGCGAGGAAAACGCTGGCTCTTTGGCATGCAAATTATCATTTTTCCGCTCTTGACGATAGCTGCTATTGTTGCGGACCCGACAAGTATACAAGCACCCTTTAATCCACTTACCTTTAATAGCGCTTTATGGGTGTTGTCAATTGTCGGATTTAGCTTAAGTAAGGATGTACCAAGTGCTAAAAGTTGCAAAAGAAAGCGAGGATAACAAGGATGACGATCTATCAAACAATATTAGGGGATGATTTTGCGAGACTTCATCCGATGCTACAGCAGCGTTATGCGTTACCAATAGATGAACCATTTTTTGCTCAGGGCGTGATGCATCAAATAAAATCTGGTGCTAAATGGATGCGTCCCTTCTATACACTGGCTGCGAAAACGCGATTTTTGTTCCCAGAGTCAGGGGAGGATATCCCCTTTACCATTTCGAATACATGCAGAGCCCTGCCAAGTGGAGAACTAGAGGTGCTATGGGAGCGTACCTTTTATTTCCCGCAGAAAACCAGGCATTTTGATGCAAGGATGACCCTTGATCCAATCCAAAAAATTGTGAAAGATTATTTAGGCATACCCGCGCTTTTTTATTCCGATTTGCACTTTACGGTGACACGAGAGGGGACATTAGTCATTCGGTCAGGTAAGCAGCGCTTTGTCCTCTCGCGTTTCGAATGCCCGATGCCTCGACTGTTAGAGGGTCGAGTCCTTGTAGAGGAAGGCTTTGATGAATCGAAAAATGTCTTTACCATTCATGTCTCCATCCATAATCCATTCATAGGGAGGCTCATGATGTATGCTGGTGAATTTACGCAACAATCGAAGTAATTTTATTTTTTTACTAGGGATTTTGTTCACGGTGATTTGCTTTGTGCTTAGTGGACAACCCAATTACTTATGGTTACTAACAGTTGCTCAACTGATTTTCGTTCCCACCATGGTTTCAATGGTTGTCGATGTTACAAAAGCGGGCAAAGCCATCATTATTGGGATGATGCTAGCCGTTACACTGCTGCATTGGTCAACGGATGGCTTATTGGCTAATGTTTTGGCAGGCATGTATTTACTGTATACCTTCTATATTGCCATACAAGGCGTGAAAAGATTTTTACAACGAGGCTTTACGAATATTGCGGAGTTTGCTATCGACATGGGGCTTTTCTACCTAGCTCTTGGTGGTTTGTGGTTTTTCGCCTATGTCGCCAACATGGATACGGGTTTTTCACCATTAATAACGTGGTTAACAGCGATTCACTTTCATTATTCAGCTTGTTTATTACCCATTTCCGTAGGACTTTTAGTTCGATTACATGATAGTAATGGGTATCGTGTCATGGTGATGATATTGCTAGCAGGACCAATCCTTGTTGCGATAGGTATTGCCTTTTCCGTTCTCATCGAAATCATTGCCGTTGCTCTTTATATTTTCGCCATTTACGGCTTGTTTTTCGTAGCGCTCAAAACAAAGCTTCCTTTTGGACAGGGGCTATTGCTGAGGATTTCCTATGGAGCGCTCTGTCTGACAATTCTTGGGTCTTGTCTGTATGTTTACAGTCGTGTCAGCGGAAACGTTTCCATCGGCATTCCAGAAATGCTTCAATTCCATGGTGTGATCAATGGTGTTTTCTTTGGGGCTTTAGGGGTCATCGCCTGGCTAATGGCTGTCCCCCCAACAACACAGCGTCCGTTTGAGTTCCCTGTAAGCCAAATTCGCGGAAAGCTACATCACGAGAATATACCACACCCTGGCTTGGTCGATGCCTTACAGGACTTTGTCGATACAGCAAAGCTACCGCCTGTCATTCCACATTTTTATGAGCATACAACGACCTATCGTCTGTTTTCGACGGTGCAATGGAAGACTTGGTTTCGACCTTTTGCCTTTCTGTATCAAGGCATGGGGCGTTTTCTCCAACAGCTCAATTTACCCTTTTCCAGTAAGCAAATTGAAATGACGGGTAGCATTGTTCAGGTTGATTCTGCACAAGATAGCCGTCCGTCTCCACGTGCATGGATTCGGACAATTCAACAGCAAACCGTTTTTGTCGCGATTTATTCGAAGCACACAAGCGACGAAACGACCTATATGAATATAGCCTTACCACTCCCGTTCTCAACAATGGTTGGCATTTTGTATGCCTATGAAGAAAATGGTCAGCTACACCTAACAAGTCGCCATGATGGAGATGCAGGAATTTATTTGGCGATAGGAAAAAATGTAATGAGGCTACCCTTACAGGAGCATTTTCAAATTTCTGCGGTAGATGACAAGACATTGTCAGCACGCCATCAGATGACGTTATTTGGTATTCCCTTTTTACAAATTGATTATCACATTAAAAGAAATGCATAGATTGGCAGGAAATGCCTCATCCGAACGAGAAGGTCCTATATAGAGGCAAATAACAAGGAGTGATGGATGGCTTGCGTTTAACAAAAGGAATTTCTGGTTTCGATGCAGCGCATTTAATTGAGCAGGACATGCGCATGTTTCAGTCGATGGTGTACCATTTAGTGACAAGCGAACAACGAGCGAAGGTACGGCAATTTATCGATCAAACGCCCTTTGTCTATATGCAGGCATTGATTGAAATCGATGGAGAAACACTGACGATTCTTCATCATCGTTTGATGCCGTACATCGCCTTTGCCAAGCAGGAGGAGAGTAGCTTTACCTTTTTATCCAAGCCTCACCTGCATAAATATTTTCCTATGCGAAAATGCTTGGAAGCGGAGACACTTACAACATTACTAATAAAGGATGAGGCGTTACATAGTCTATCTACTACAGAATGGAAATACGTCTCTTATTTTAATAGCCAAACCATTGGCGATGTAATGTTTAATGGCTGGGATTAAGAATAGTGCTAAAGGCGTAAGATAAAAGATGCTATAAAAAACATTATATTGACCAAGTTATTTCTGGAAATATAGAAAAAATTCCTAAAACCGCTAATCGCCCTTATTAAATGGTAGATTTTTAATGATGGAATAGATTAGGAAAATAAGGGGTTTTTGCAAATGAAGTTCAAAACAATTAGTAGACGCATTGTTTTTTCCTTTAGCATTGTGATTGCAATCGTGATGGGATACATTGTTTACAATTACTTTGCCATCAAGCAAAGCAATGATGCGACAGAGCAAATTGTACAGCAAGAATTACAACTATTAATCATCGATTACGAGCAGGCACAGTCCATTGATTTAAGAATAGCGGCAGCTAGAGGCTATGTGCTTTCTGGTAGAGAAAAGTATAAAGAGATATTTCAGGATAATGTTGCAAAGGAACTAAGCAACGAAGAAAAACGATCAGCATTATCTTCCTCAGGCGAATTCGGACAATTTGCGGAGATGTCTAAAGAATGGAACCGTTATATTGAACAAGAGGTATTTGCGGTATATGACCAAGGGAACACCAATCTGGCTACTCAAAACCTCACAAAAATGGATGACACAGCCACGTCTATTCGTGAAGGCTACGAAGGCTTAGCTGAGCAACGAAAACTAGCCATTAATGAAGTAGGGAAAGACAGTGTTGCCGCTGGGGAACAGAAACAGCGAATTGCCATTATCGTAGGTGTGGTGATTGTTCTTCTAGCAGTGATAATTGAGCTATTAAGTGCTCGTGGTATTTCAAGACCCATTATTACATTAACAGAACGTATGCAACGAATGACGAAGGGGGATTTAAGCGAGCCCCCTTTACCTATTCAATCAAAGGATGAAGTGGGCCAGTTGATGGAAGCGACCAACACAATGGCAGATATTTTAAATCGACTCTTGAAACATATTCAAACAGTGTCGGATGAGGTAGCGGCTCATAGTGAGGAGCTTTTGCAGTCAACCACAGAGGTAAAAACAGGTACAGAACAAGTTGCCCATACTGTAACAGAAATCGCCAGCGGTACAGAACGACAGGCAAACCATGCAGCAGATGTCGCTTCCTCCATAAACGACTTTGCTGTCAAAGTAACGACTATTCATGACGGCAGTAAAGACGTTCAACTATATTCGCAGGAAGTCAAAGCTTTAACAGAAGAAGGTAGAGATGCAATGACCTCTTCCACAAAGCAAATGGAAGCGATTCAGCAGATGGTAAAGAACGCGGTGGATCAGGTAACTGGTTTCAGTAAACAAACACAAGAAATTTCTAAGCTTGTAGCGGTCATTCAAAATATTGCGGCACAGACAAATTTATTAGCACTGAACGCAGCGATTGAAGCAGCCCGAGCTGGGGAACAAGGAAAGGGCTTTGCGGTGGTAGCCGACGAGGTTCGCACATTAGCCGAGCAGGTGGCCTTCTCCGTTGATGATATTACAGCCATTGTAGGAGCCATTCAGGATGATTCGAGGACAGTGACCTCCTCATTAGAGCAAGGCTATGGGGAAGTAGAAAAAGGCACAGCGCAAATTGCCACGACCAATACAACATTCTATCGTATTGCAGATGCGATAGATGCCATTGCAGCAAGCATTGATGGGATGTCATCAGATTTGCACGGGGTAGTTCACTATACTGTTACGATTCACCAATCTGTCGATGATATTGCGGCTGTCTCTGAACAGTCAGCGGCAGGCATTCAGGAAACATCGGCGACCATTGAACAGGCTGCAAGCTCTATGGAGGAAATTAAACATAGTGCCGAGCATTTAGCAGAAATGGCCGAACAATTAAATGGCCTCATTCGTCGATTCAAACTATAGAAAATTGTGCTTGATTTCAAACTTCCTCACATTTCATCTGTATACTAAGGCATTGGAAGGTGGAATCATTTTGAGAAAATATTTACTTTTATTATTGATGAGTACTTTATTCATGGCACCCGTTGCCTACGCCCATACGATGGATAAAAGTACACTATTCACGGATGTCCCTGAAACAGCCGCCAATATTCAAGACATTATGGTACTACACAGTATTGGGCTTCTTGGGTACAATGGCAAAGATATGGCCTTAAACCCAACAGACAATCTCTCACGCAAGGACTTTGCAGGCTGGGTAGGTGGCTTTTTCGGCCTTGACGGAGCAACAGTGGATGAGCTAGCACAAGCAGCTCAAAAAGAGGATTACGTGTCTTCTCTAGAGGGAGATATTACGTACAAGGAAATAAATACAGCACTTTTTCATCATAAACTTGAGCTAACCAATCCTGACGCAACCATGTCGAAAGAAGAATACATTGCATTCTTAACAGAGCACCTTACATTTGATATGGGCGGACATACGCTTATTCAAATGGGCGGCTTTGCAGAAGGACCAACGGGTACGATTGAAGACGTTGTCACAGGTGACCAAACAGGAATCATCATCGACGGTAAAACATACATGCTGTCAGGACACCCTCGCATCTTTGCCGATTCAACAGATGCCAAAAGCTGGGTAGGGCAACAGCTAGAACGTTCTATTTTTACAACAGCAGCGGATCACCATCATGGTCATGACGGTGGGCAAGAGGAAAGCCACGGGGATCATGCAGAAGGCCATGGCGATAGCCACGAACATGAAACATCCGCCTCGAATGAAGCAACACTACAATATGTACAAATTAGCACTGCACAAGTGGTGAAAGAGGATGCCAAAGAAATGGAGTCTTCGAACGCTACACCAAGAGAAGAGCAACAAGCAGCCGCAGCAGATGACACAACATCCAACTCAAACACAGTATGGATGATCGCCATCCTAGCAGCACTAGCCGCTATTTTTGTTATTGTATTTGTGAAACGCAAGAAATAATGTAAATGAAATAAACCAGCAATGACCGGTGAACTGCACCCCGTCAAGTAGACAGTGGAAATAATAAAAAATGTATTAAGCGGCTTGAGTCCTGAATTCTAACGGACTCAAGCCGCTTAACCTTTTCTGATAACGATCGTAATTATAAAAATGAATATAATCATCAATCGCTAGTTTTAACTCTTCATATGAATCGTACTTATGTAAATAATATTTCTCACACTTCAATGTGCCCCAAAATGATTCAATTGGTCCGTTATCAATACATCGACCAATACGGGACATACTCTGTGTCATATTGGCAGTTTCCACAATTCGCTTAAATTCCTTTGATGTATATTGAAAACCTCGATCACTATGTATTAAGGGCTGTTCGCCTGATTGTAATGATTGAATAGCTAATTTTATTGTTTTGAAAACAAGGGAATTATTATTCGAATGACCTAACACATAACTCACAATTGAACCATCATATAAATCGATAATTGCACTTAAATAAGCTTTTTTCCCATTTCCATACTTAAACTCTGTGACATCTGTACACCATTTTTCATTGGGCTTTTTCGATGTAAATGCTCTATTTAATACGTTCTCCGCCACATGATGTGCTGGGGATTTACGATAAGGCTTGCGCTTTCTACGAATAACAGACTTCAATCCACTAATCTGCATTAAACGATAAATACGCTTTTCGTTAACCATCGTTTGATTATTTTCTTTTCGCTGACGATTGATTGTCAACGTTGTACGACGATAGCCGTAAATACCATCTACTTGTTGGTAAAGGAGATGAATGTCCTTTAAAATGGCTTCATTTTCAACTTCTCTGTTAGAAGGCTTGCGACTTAACCACTTATAGTAAGCTGCACGCGAAACATCAGCTATTTCACATAGTAAAAGAATCGAAAGTTCTTCCTCTCGATGTAAATCTTGAATCGCTAAATAGCGTTGCTGTAGACGTATTTGGCTTAACGATGCCTCCTTTCGATTTCCTCTAACTTTTTTAAAAATAAATTTTCTGCACGTAAACGTTCATTTTCACGTTCAATACGTTGAATCTCTAATTTCAATTTCTCCTCAACGGTTAATTCGACTTCATCTTTTGTGCGACCACGACGATCACGTAATCCCTCTTCACCATTCGTTTCAAATTTCTTCGTCCATTGATATACCTGTTGATACGAAACACCATAGGTATGCGCTGCCAACTGATAATTTTTCTGGTGCTTCAAACAGTACTCGACAATCTCAATACGTTCTTCAAAAGTTGTCTTTCTTCCTTCGGTCATAGCTTGACTCATTCCTTTACCTGAATCTTTTATTTCACTATGACTAGTATACTTTTTTACCCAGCTTTTTAAAACGGAGGTACTGCTAATCTCGTATTTCGCCAACACCTCCATCTGTGAATAATTTCGTTGAATGTAGTCCTCCACAGCCGCTAATTTTAACTCTTTTGAATAGAACTTACATGAAGTAGCTTCTTGTAATCCTTCACGTCCACCTGCCTCAAATTTCATTTTCCATCTATGAAAAGTTTGATGATCTATTGAAAACCTTTCACACAATTCATTGATAGAATAGTGACCTTCTTCGAACAATTGAAGGATATATAGTTTCAACTCGAGTGAATGTTTGCTTCGCCCCATAAAAAATACTCCTTAGATAAACAGATTTTATTTTTTCATCTGTCTACCTAATAGGGAGCATATCACGGGGGGATTCGGTTGTTGTTGGTTTTTTTGCATTTTTCCCCACTTTCATTAAACCGTCAAACATTCCAAATAAACGCCTGCATATTCCAGCAATTTTACACAAAATTGAATAAGCACAAGCATGTTCGGTATATAAATAGGGTACGAACATTTTTTGGTTAGGAGTGTGTAAATGGCTGTACTTGTGGTGAAGAGGAGTATTATGCATCGTTATCAAAGTATCGGGCAGGCGATTGAAGAGGCGGCGCCTGGGGATATGATTGAAATTCGGGATGGGATTTATGAGGAAAGCTTGGATATTGCCAAGCGGCTGACGTTGTATGGGGTTGGCAATGTGACCATCAAGGGTGGCGTATTTATTCGCTATCAAACACCTGTCGCGATGCGTAATTTACGGTTCCGGCAAGGGCAGGGGCTGTATGTGAAAGGCGATTTACAGCTTGAGAATTGTGTGATTGAGGAGCAATTGATTCGAACGCAGATGATGGTGAGCTATGGTAGTTTGCTGATGAAAAATTGTGCAGTGCTTGCAACGCCACTGAATCATTTTGGTTTGCGTGTGGCGAATGGCTCTAGTGTTATTCTAGTCGACACGACATTTGAGCATCATAGGAAGGCACAGATTATCGCTCAAAACTGTGAGCTAAGCCTGACGAATTGTATGCTGTTGGAAGGGAAGAAGCATGGTATTTTTGCGATTCGTCATGTCAAGCTGACAATGGAGGACTGTGAAATTCATGGGCATGACAAGGCACAAGTAATGGCTGCGTCAAGTGAGATGACGATGACCAATTGTTTAGTTCACCAAGGGCAAGGGGTAGGCATTCAATTGTTTGATAGCACGACTTTCAGGATGGATGGCTGTGAAATAAAAGAGCATCTTGATACGAATATGGTGGTTCATCGCAGTGAACTAATGGTATCTGATTCTATTTTTTCAGATGGTCAAAGTCATGGGCTGTATCTTGGAGAAAAAACCGAAGCCAAGTTCTATGATTGTCAAGTTTCTCGGCATGTCAAGGCACAGGTGTTGATTGAAAATAGCAAGGTGGAATTTCATACATGTCATGTTCGTAATGGCATGGCTGTCGGGCTTACCATTGTGGATGAGGCAAATGTTTCGATGAACCAATGTAAAATTCAAAACCATCAGCAATTTCATATTATTGTTGATGCTAGTGGATTAAAGCTACAGAAATCGATTATTCAATTTGGGCAATCAGGTGGTGTTTATGGTAATGAACATGCCAAAATTATGATGCATCATACAACGATTCGAGAGCTGCAAAGCCACCATATCTATATCAACAATGCCCGATTATTTACACACTATTGCACCTTTGAACAAATGGAAGGAAACGGAATCACGTGCATTGATGCAATTTTTGAGATAGCTAATAGCTATTTTAAAGATGATCAAGAAAGCCCTTATGCCATGATTTGGTCAGATCAATCAATGGGGCGTATTGAAAATTGTAGGGTGGATAAGGCGGCTAGACCATTTTTAGCGTTGTCCAATAAATCATTATTGGAAATGCGTCATACAGATATAGCTGCAGTAAAGGCTCCAGCGGTGGTCCAGGAAAACAGCCAATTATTTGTGCAAGGACATGTACAGTCAGCGACATGGCAGAAGGATACAGCATCAAAGGTTTCCCAAATTGAGGACATGAAAATAAAAATAGTGAAACATGATATTAAAAAAATAATATAAAAGCCGATTATACAAATAAGACAAGTAGTTTCAATTTTGAAATTACTTTTTTTTATGGATTCGTGTATTGATATTTTATATATGTGAAAAATGGGTAAAGGAATACGTTTGGGCTGTATATTAATTATAATTTGTGCAAAAAAAATCTATAATTCGACAAAATGCAAGAATATTTTTATAATGGTATAGATGTCTTGTTGCAATTACTGCAATATTTTGAAATATTCCACAGGAAAACTTATACAATCTTTGTATAAGTTATAACAAACATAATAAAAGTTTTTACTTAATGTAAAAAAAATATTAAATAAATGTGGATAATAGATTGATTATTTTCTATGTTTAAACCTATAATTAGTAAAAATGGTTCACAAAATAAGATAAAAATTCGCTAAATATGAAATGGGAGTAATGATTTTACAATAATAAATAGAGAAAGTATTGGGGTGATATGAGTATGTTTGGGCTGACAAAAGAAGAAATTATGTTAATGCTAGAGGAGATGGAATTAGCAGAGAAGCAAAAGAATGTGATTGCTGATATCTTACATCTAAATAATATGCGAATCGAACAACAACTCGCATTAATGATCCATTTAATCATAGATGAGCGCGAACGAAATATTTCCAACAATACATATCTAAACTAAAAAAATGTCGAAAAATCACAGGTGTTATGTTTGCAACGCCTGTGATTTTTTTGTCAGCCATTTTTATAATTTTTTTGTGAAGCAAATGATGCGATTGGCTTCTGTAAAACCGAGCTGAAGATGAACCCTTAGGCTTTCATCATTGTCCCATTCACAGTCACTGGCAAACTCTAGACAGCCCCTATGCTTTGCCCATTGCTCACATTTCTCCACAAGCAGTCTTGCATAGCCCTGCTGGCGATAGTCCTCCCTCACGAAAAGGCCTTCTAAATAGCCGACTGGACTCGAGTCGGTGCCTTCTACATAATCTGTTCTTAACTGGCATTGGGCAAATCCAACTGCTTTGTCATCATCAAAGGCAAGGAAAATAGCTGCGTTTTCTTCCTTTAGCAGCTGTGTCATCTCTTCAGTAAATTCCTCTAGTGTATGATTGGGCCAGAGCAGTAAGGCTAATGAGGCAGCAGCATGAGCGTCCCTCTGCTTTGCTTGTTGTATCATAAAATCTTCCTCCTTTGTAAAAAATGAAACAAATTGTTTTGAAGTACGTACAAACTAGTAAGCGTTTTTATTTTAAAGCTCTAATTTTTATTTTAACAATCTTACTTGAAGGGGGAATCCAATCATGTCACTCTTACAAACGTTAATTGAACAAGCGAAAAAGCCAAATGGATGGATTGGCTCAACGATGCTACAAATCATGAATTTTGCCCATCGTGGTATGAATGCATGGTTCATTAGGCAAGGAGCTATCAATGACGGTGATCGTGTATTAGACATAGGTTGTGGTGGTGGGAAAACACTCCAAATTTTATCCAAATTGAATCCAAATGGTATAATATATGGGATAGATTTTTCCACACAGGCAGTGAAGGAATCAATCAAATTGAATAAAGCAAATGTTGCCAGTGGTAGGGTCTTTGTGAAAGAAGCAAGTGTTTCAAACATTCCATACGATGATCAGTTTTTTGATGCGATTACGGCCTTTCAAACGCACTATTTTTGGCCATCCTTGGAGCAGGATGTAGAGGAAGTATGGCGGGTTCTGAAAAACGGTGGGAAATTTATTATCATAGCAGAGCTCTACAAGATGAACTATCATATGAAAGCCTATCAAACACCTGAGGCAACGAAGCAACTATTAGAACGTATCGGTTTTCAAACCGTTTATGTCACGGAAAAATCAAGTAAAGGATGGCTTTGCATTACAGCTATTAAGTAAAGGATACATAAAATGGAGGGTATAAAAATGAAAAGATGTGATTGGGTCAAGCTAGATGAGCCTTTATATGTGGAATACCATGACAAGGAGTGGGGTGTACCGGTCTATGATGACCAGCATTTATTCGAGATGCTTTGCTTGGAGGGGGCACAGGCTGGCTTGAGCTGGTGGACGATTCTCCAAAAGCGTGAAGGCTATCGTGAGGCATTTGATCAATTCGATGTGGAAAAAATTATCCATTATACAGCAGACAAGCTAGAGGAATTGCAGCAAGACACACGGATTGTACGCAATAAATTAAAAATAGCTAGCGTGGTGACAAATGCTAAAGCATATCTCCAAATACAGGAAAAGCATGGCTCATTCTCAGATTATATTTGGGGCTTTGTAGATCACAAACCAGTTATGAATGAGTGGGCATCCATCAAAGAGGTGCCTGTGACGACAGAAGTTAGTGATCGTATGAGCAAGCAATTGAAGAAAGATGGCTTTAAATTTATCGGTAGTACAATATGTTATTCCTTTATGCAGGCAGTGGGCATGGTAAACGACCATACAACGGATTGCTGCTGTCGACAAAAGGAGCTAGCGGATGGCAATTGAACAAATTCGGGCTCAATTAGCCAAGCAGGCCACGATTTTTCAAACGGGTGGTATTCGACCCACGCATGATTTATTGGAAAGCTGGATTGGCTATGTTGGCTGGTCCTTACCAGAAGAGCAGCCAACATCTGGCTATCAGCCGCTCGCTACGTTCTTTCTAAAAGACCTACCCCACGTACCGATGGCATTAAAGCCTTTTCAATTAGTCACAGTCTTTGTCGATGAACGTCTATTAGATCATCTCATGGAGGATGATCTTTGTTCTTATTTTGATATTAGAACGTACACCACTTTGGAAGGCTTGGTGAAGCGCGAATGGCAGCATAAACAAATTCGCGCGTTTCCACTCCTACCGCAACATATTACAAATGACTATCCAACATGGGATGGGGGCGGTATTCCTGCTCAATTGGAGGAAGAGATTCTGACATTGGAGCAGGAAGAACAGCTCGACTATTTTGAGGATATCGTGGAAGACCTCTATCCGTTCCATAAAATTGGTGGCTATCCAAGCTTTTGTCAAAGTGGCGTTGATTTTGGTGACGATGCGCCATTTGTCCTTCAAATTGCCTCCGATGCAAAAGCACGTTTGAACATTGTGGATCATGGCAATTTTTATTTTTTCTACAATCCAACAAACCAGACTTGGCATGTCTATTGTGATTTCTACTAAAGGGTGGAGGGCTTGGAGGGCTTGTCTCTTTCATGAATTGTTATCATGATGAATCGATAAATCAGGTATAAGCCAACGTATGCGCCTGTAATCAGAAAGACAGGGTTTAAGAACACAGCATGAATCGTTGTCATAAAGACCACATCCTCAAGAATAATGTTCGTTATAGCTGTAGCGGCAATCGTGCTAAACAGAATAGCAGCAATGATGCCTAGTATGTTGAAAAGAAATCGAAAGCTAGCCCATTTGTGCTGAAGATACACCATAAGGCTGGGGATGCCAATCGTGGCAATCAGCATGAAAAATGTCATAATATCACATCCTTTCTTTCAGATTGCCCTTGTTCGTTCATGCATAAACATAGAAAAAGATAGGAGGGAAACCGATTGCGAAAGCAAGAAGGAGAGTTAAAAAGCACAAGGAAGGTGAGAAAAGTGGAGCATAAAACGGTGGTCAAAAATGGCATTGGCTTTGGTTCGGTTTTAGCGATTACGATCTCATGGAGTGTGCATCACTCCATCATTTGGGCAATTATCCACGGCTGTTTTAGCTGGCTGTATGTTATTTACTATGCCATCATGCGCTAAGCCTGTAGGTCAACCTATCAACTAAAATGTTGTTTGAATAAAAATAACATTGGGTACATAAAAACAAAGCGTTCATAATTTTTAATGAGCAAGCATAAATAACAAAGTGCTCTTTTTCCAAAGTACCAATCGTATGAACGTAGAAGAAAGGTTGATAGAATGACACATCAAGTAACGGCTTTAAGTAATGTTAATGGTAATGCTACAGGCGTGGAAGGTATATTACAAAATGTAGCATTTATTTTATCGACGTTTACGATTCCTTGTTCGCTCCGCGAATATGTGACAAGGTCTGATATTCGTAAACCCTTCCAGCGTATGAAGAAAATAAACACAAAACGCCTCATTGAATGTATCCAACGTTTTGAGCCACGAGCTGTCGTAGTGGATGTTGATTATCTTGGCGATGTGAATAGAGGAAAATTAGAGCCCATTGTCAAAGTCATTGTCAATGAATAGCTGAAAAAATATGAATTCTGCCAGGTATGGTTTTCGCGAACCTGGCAGAAGATTAAATGTGCTTATAGTGGTAGGATTATGGTATATGAATTGGTGTCAAATAGGATAATGGAACAGTTACGCGTTTCTAATGGCAATAATTTGCTGGCAATCAATGATAAGTGGTGTTGCTGCTGCTGCATCTACCTCTAAGAATGTAGCACAGCAAGTTTTAGGATCTAAGCTGATGAAGAAAATTCCTACAAAGCTACCGCCACCTGCTAAAATAACATCTACCAAAGTGCCAGGAGATAAGCATCTTAATTGATGACAAATACAGCCTTTACACTTGTGATCTTTGGAATAATCCATCTCGTAGTAGTACTCTTCCTCCTCTTTTTTGCAAGAGCAAGAATCCTTCTTCTGTTCCCATTTACAATGGTCATCCTTTTCATGACACATACATCGCTGGTGTTTCTGTTCCCATTTGCAATGCTCATGCTTCTGTTTGCATTTGCATTCTTCTTGTTTGTGTTCACATTTTTTTTCTAAATGACAATAGCATTTTACATATTGTTCACAGCACTTTTCTTTTTTATGATTCCAATTCATATTTTGACTAAATCTACTATCCTGCATCTTTTAATCTCCCTTTTTGTTAGTTTTTTAGTAATGGTAGCGCTAACCTTTACATTTCTAATCTATGAAGCCACAAACAAAACTTCTTGGTAATTTGCCCTCTGTACAAGAAGAAAATTATTTTTTACTAATTAAAGAGAGAAATAGCCATACATAGCTGTGAGAATAATAACAATTTCAGGGCAAAAGATTGCTAGACCTCCGCCTGTAAATTTCATGGAGAAATGGAGCGAATGTATGAAAAGTGTTCTGCAAATCTTCTTTTTATTCATGTGCTTACTGGTTGTGATTTCATTGTGGAAGGCACAAAAGGAGCCTTCTATTATAGCCCCGAGCCCTGAAAGAGCAACTCCCTATGCAGAGGAGCTTGGCGAAAAATTACAAGCTACGAATTTTACAAAACAAGTGTTACAGGCCATACGAGCGGCAGGCTACTCACCTGATAGTACAGTCGGTTATCTAATAGACTCTCCAGCGCATCAAGTCATCACTATTCAATTACACGATGGGGAAGAAATTGATGTAAGTACAGAAAGTGAAATTCAATCGATTATCGATGAGCTGGCCCAAAAGAATAATATGCATCTATTTATGGTCGATGTTCAACTAATAGAGCTTGAATAGTCGAGGGAAGGCACTGTGATCTGTGACTTTTTACATATAAAGGGAATTGTAATATAATGATAAAAGAGGTGAAAGAAATGAAAATATTAATATTAGGCGCGAGTGGACGTGTCGGCAGCCAGTTGGTGGAACTAGCAATAAAGGATCAGCATGAGGTCACCCTTTTAGTTCGAAATCCTGATAAATTACCGCACCATCACCAACAGCTGTGTGTAATAAAAGGTGATGTTTTAAACAAGCAGGATATCGAGCAGGCAATGCATCATGTCGATGTGGTGGTGAGTGCATTAAATACAGATGGAGGCACTACATTATCGGCTAGCTTACCATTGATTCTTGAAGCGATGACAAAGCAACAGGTGACAAGAATCATTACGATTGGAACAGCTGGGATCTTACAAAGTCGTGTAACGCCGACTCTTCTTCGTTACCAATCAACGGAATCGAAACGAAAATCGACCTTTGCTGCACAGGAGCACCAGCGTGTATTCGAACAGTTACAGCAATCTGCTATGGATTGGACAATTGTTTGTCCTACTTATTTACCTGATGGACCCTGGACAGGAAACTATCGAGCAGAACGCAACTTCTTGCCAGAGGGAGGTAGCGAAATTTCTGTAGCGGATACAGCAGATTTTGCCTATCAACAAATCTTTAGCGAGGAATTCATGAAAACACGTGTCGGACTTGCCTACTAGAAAAGGGGAGATACGGTGAAATATATTCTTGCCATCATCGGGATGGTAATCATTTTCGCTTGGTGTGCCTTTCTCAGTATAACCATTGAAGAAGCGCCTGTTAGAAATGTGATGCTGAAAGTCTATGGAGGTATCATTGTTTTCACCGGGTCATTCTACCTCAAAAAAATTGCGAAATTTGGTAAGCAATAATCACTTTTACACAAGGATAGTCTAAATGGACTTAACGTTTTAACCTTTTTTTACCCTAAATCGTCCAAATGATAGCTATTTTAGTGAAAAAATATACTGTTATTTTCCTTTTTATAGAAGGTTTGCTATACTTTATGTCGAATATATCTATTGAAGAGGTGATTGTATGGACAAGGAGATATCAAATAACTATCAATATCCTAAACACCTAACAAGCCTTGATGGAATCGAAACGACAGAATTATATGTCATCAAGATAACAAAGGAACAAGTGGATAGGTTGATTGAGGATATCGATCAAACATTAAAGACGTCGACATGACGTCTTTTTTCATGCCAAAAAGGCCACCTTCCAAGGAAAGTGACCTCAAAACAGGAGAGCTGTGGAAAGGCTAGATTTGCTTTACACTACTATTTGTATGTAAAAGTAATCTTGTTAGCTAGCCATTTGCCTGACAGATAGATGAAATTTCCTCGATTTACTAGCATCGCAGTTCACCATCCAAATATGTACTACCTTAGTTCTTCTGACAGGAAAAGGAGTAATTCAAAGCCAAATAATCGCGTATGATAGTAGGCTGTCCGCCATTTTCAAGACATAGCTTACTGGCAATTTTAATTTCCTTCTGATTATAGTGAGATTGTGCCCCAATCAAAAATATGCCTGACAGTATCAATAATGTCGCGATGCCCAACACATATTTTGTAACCCTTTTCACTCATCTTACCCCCATTTCGATACGTCTACCCTATTGTCTAACATATGTTGAAGCATGAAAGCATTATGTTTAATTGGCAATTTGTATACAAAAGGGGTGTTTTAGAAATGAAGGATCTGGATTTAGAGAGCATATGAGAGAGGGAAATCACCGTGGAGGACGCCACAGCGAGGAGCAAAAGGCAAAGCGATTTCATTTTTGAAATGATGCATGTGAACCGGGCTATCATTAATCAGCAATTAGAACAGCCAGAATTTCAATCCATTCAGCAAATTTTAGTCGATTAGATGCAATCGATCTGGTTATCCAAGAATTTAGCCAGTTGTTTGATATTCAAGAAAGTGTAACCAACGACAGTCTACAAGAGGAAGATAACACACATGAAATTATATAGATGAGGTATTTTATCAGTACGATGCCCTATTAGAGGATGTCCTGTCCTCCATTGCCGAAAATGGTATGCCTGCTATTTCTGTGTCTCGATCATCAGGAAAGCTGTTGACGATGCTTGTATCGATTACTAGGTCAAAGGCTATTTTAGAAATTGGTCTGGCGAGAGGAATGGAAGGGGAAGGCAAAGTGACCTCCCTAGAGTCAAAGGAAAAATATGCACAGCTGGCAGCCAAGAATTTTGCCAAGGCAGGCTTTGCTGAGCAGGTAACGTATATGACAGATCCTGCATTGGAAAGCCTTGAAAAGCTTGTGGCAACAGGACAGTGTTTTGATTTCTTTTTCATTGATGCTGATAAGGATAACTATGAAAATTATTTAGTTTATGGCAACACCCAAGCGCCATTGGGGATGGCATGACGGTTTCAAAAGTTAAAAAATAATGCATATCAGAATTAACTATTAATGGTAAAATATTGTTAACAAACAATAAGGGAGAGATGCTTTTGAAGCAAGCACTAGTGGTCATTGATACACAGCAAGAATTAATCGAGGGAAATCAGGATGAACAAGCCGTCTATCGCAAGGATGAATTGCTCAAAACAATCAATGCCGTTATTCAAAAAGCTATTGAGGCAGAGGTACATATTATCTTTGTGCGTGATCAGGATGTAGCTGGTGGAGAAGGGGAAGGCTTTCAGGTACATCAAGCGATCCAAGTACCGACTACCGCTGTTTATTTTGATAAACTGGCTACGAACGCTTTTTATAAGACAGGCTTACTCGATTATTTACAGGCCAATAAGGTAGAGCATTTGGTGATGATGGGCTGCAAAACCGAGCATTGCGTGGATACAGCAGTTAGAGCAGCAACTATTCAGGGCTTTGATGTCACATTGGTGGGAGATGGTCATTCAACAAATGGTTCCCAATACTTATCACCAGAAGATACAGTTGCACACCATAACGACATCCTGCACGGCCATTATAATGTGGATCATTTCTCACTTGTGCGAAACGCCGACGAAGCATTATTTGAACCCACACACAATAGTTATCGCTAATTATAAAATGACCAAGAATCTAGGTTCTTGGTCATTTTTACATATAGAAGTGATTGAGCAACCAACCTATAACAGTACTCAAGATACCAATTACTATCAAGACCAGCCCATGGGTTGGTGCTTGATAATCCTTTTAAGTACAATCCCCATACAGATAGCCATGAGCCCACTAAAAGCTTGGAATAGGAGAAGGGCAGCTACCACATTGACCCAACCTAATATTAGAAGTAATAGCTTACTATTCACCATTTATTGTTCTCCTTCATCTTTTCTATGTAAAAAAAGTGCCATACCTAACATGCCTAGTAGTAGGATTGAAAAAAATAATAGACATTATCGCTTGATACACAATGGCAGTTATAGCTAAAAACAGTAAAATAATCAATAGGATGAGACGCAGTAGAAATTTTGCTTTTTTACGAATGGCGAAAAACATCCTCATCATGAAAGGATTTTAAAATAATTATAGGAATGAGTATGCAAATGCTTGTACCACTGGAAAAGACGATTCATGTTACTGCCTTCAGCTCAATAGACAATTCTTACAAATATTGTAACAGAAATTATGGTGCGACACAATGATCTATTATTTTCATAGGGCCACTGTGCGAGCAGTGACCCTAAGTATCAAGTCAGGAGGTGTAAGGCTAAAATTAGCTTTACACTATTATATGTATGTGAAAGTAGCTTTAAAAGCTAGTTATCTGCCTGTTCGATAGATTATTTTTTGGAAGGCGACTAAATGGGGCACCAATTGTCGGATGGAGGGCTACTATTCCTGCTAAAGTAATGATAAGGAAGGTGATAGAAGTGGATTCTTTAACAAGGTTGAATGAGGCAATTGCGTATATCGAGGCAAATCTAACAGAGGAAATTGATGTGCAAGAGGCTGCGAGATTAGCTTATTGCTCGGAATATCATTTTAAACGTATGTTTTCCTTTCTGGCAGGCATCTCGCTGTCCGAGTATATTCGTCGTAGGCGTCTAACGCTTGCCGCACTGGAACTATCAGATTCATCTATGAGAATTCTCGATATCGCGATTCGTTATGGCTATCGCTCTGCAGATGCATTTACAAGAGCCTTTCAGCAAATGCATGGCATCACGCCATCGGAGGCGAGGCAAAATGGTCAGCACCTAAAAGCGTTTCCACGAATGACCTTCCAACTTACCATACAAGGAGGTTGTGAAATGAATTACCGACTCGAACAAAAAGAAGCGTTTCACATCGTGGGTCTTATGAAAAGAGTACCTATCGTTTTTCAAGGAGAAAATCAAGCGATAACTGAAATGGCACGTTCATTAACAATGGAGGATATTGGGCACCTAAAAAAGCTAGCGAATGTAGAACCAATGGGAATTATCCAAGCCTCCACTAACTTTTCCGAGAGCAGGATGGAGGAAAAGGGCGAGCTTGATCATTATATCGGCGTAGCCACAACCGAAACGTCTCACCATTTTTCACAGTTGGAAGTACCCGCTTGTACATGGGCTGTCTTTGAAGCAGTTGGACCATTCCCACAAACACTGCAGGAAACATGGGGGCGCATTTATGCGGAGTGGTTCCCATCATCTGGCTATGAACAGGTTGCTGGTCCAGAAATCGTGCGCCATACAAGCACGGATTTTTCCTCACCAACCTTTACAAGTGAAATCTGGATACCACTTCAGAAAAAGAAGCCTCTTGCATAATGCGAGAGGCTTTTTACTGTATTTTCGTTCCATTGGGTAGCTGCTGATCGGGCGTTAACAGGATTACATCACCCTCCACAGGTACACCACCAATCACTAATACCTCTGACTTAAAACCCGCAACGCGACGTGGTGGGAAATTCACAATCGCCACAACTTGCTTCCCAATAATGTCTTCGGGTGTGTAACGCTTCGTAATTTGTGCAGAAGACTGTTTAATACCCAGCTCTTCACCAAAATCAATTTTCATTTTAATCGCAGGAACCCGAGCCTTTGGCAGTTCCTCTGCCTCTAGTACCGTGCCAATTCGTATATCAAGTGCTGTAAAATCTTCTATTGTCGCCATCACTGTACTCCTTAAGCTTTTATGACAATGTTAGCATTTAATAGAAAAAAATACAAAAAAAGAAGAGCACCTAGCGTGCCCTTCTCTCGTTAACGACGATGCTCTACCAGGTCAATCGCACCTAACACAATGTGCGCTAAGCCAAAGCCAAAAATCGTATTGGCTACCATTTTGTTAGAGCCATGTTTTTGCTTCATTGCATAACCTGCCGCTGTAACAGCTGACCCAAGTATAGTGGGGATTAAACCTTCACGAATTCCATTCATAAATTGATCCCTCCGTCGTATGATTCGGCGTGAGTTTCACACCATACTTACTATGAACGTTTGGCGAGGATACTATACTAGGCATCAACCGTATCAATCATAAAAGCAGTGATTTCCGTTTGATCTGCATTTGTATAGGCCTTGCAAAAAAGAACCACAGCACTTTCTTCATCATCAAACCATAAATAGCGAATTTCTGTTGTAAAGCAACTTTGGTCATCCATTTCATACACATCAATAGCAACGGAAGCTTCATCCAGCGGCCATGTTAAGGTACCTTGCAAGGCGAAAACCTCCTGCAGAAAAATAGCAGTATCCTCTGTTAATATCTTCTCTTGTTGAAGTTTCTCATATCTATTATGTACTAAATCATCTAAGGTCATTTTCGTTAATGCACTTATTTTGTCTTTCATTTGCATAGCCTCCCTCTTTATAGTTATTTTACGGGAAAAGGAAAAATTTTGTATAGGTAAATAGGGGTTTATTGAAACGAAAAAGAGCGGTTAGCCGTATAATAAACGAAGGGGGGCTGAAAATGAAGTATATAGGCATTGGCACCATCTTGTCCATTCTAGGTGTGATATGCTCCATCCTCATATGGGGTACAGAGGAAGCCCATTTGCTTTCAGGGCTACTCGGTGGAATTTTCATCGTTTCTGCCATGTTATTGTCAGGAGCCATAGCAAGCGGAGATAGAATGCGCGCCAATTTCGCAACAGAAACAAATGAAGATAGAAGTGAACGCAATCTCCTCATGAATAACGCTTTACTATTAGCCATACCAAACATTATTGTAGCAATCTTTGCATATTATCTATGAAGCTACTAGTAGCCAACAATCAGAATAAGCATTGTATTAAACCATTGATTTGAATGAGCAATCTTTCTAAGCGTTCCTATCCATCGAAATGAGCAATGTATCCGTCAAACATAGCATTCTATCCACCGATTTGAATGAGCAATCCAATCTAAGCGACCCTATCCATCAAAATAAGCGTTGTATCCGTCAGATTAGACATTGTATCCGTCAGATTAGACATTGTATCCGTCAGATTAGACATTGTATCCGTCAAAAATAGAATTCTATCCGTCACATTTAGAATTCTATCCATCAATCATTACATATAAAAATCATAAAAAATGTCACATCTACCCTAGGTGTGGCTTTTTTTGTTGCATTTAATAGAGAGGAGTACATTTGCAATAGAGAGGTGGTACTATGCAATTAACAGATGGTACACAGATATTTGACACGGATATCATTGATGAGGCTGCTAAAAAAGGGAGCGTGATGAGCAGGAGCGGGAGATGCTCAACGCCTTTGCCCGCTATGCTTATCTACGATATAAGCAAATACGAGACAAAGTAAATCCGCGAAAATGTAAATATATGTATATTCATCAGGTGCGTCAGCAATTAGCATTACCTGCTAGACTACAGCGTGTTTGCAAGCTGCTAACGATGACAGAAGAGGAAGTTCTCTACATTGTAGAATTTGTGCGGAAGTATTTGAAATACGTTAAATAAGCCTCATCTTCATAGATGGGGTTTTTTTACATAATTTCTAGGGAGAATTGTTTCTCAACACCCGCTTCATATAGTATGATGAACGTGTATAAAGGAGTGAGCGTAGTTGAGATTGATTAAATTTCTAGTGGTAATTGCTATATTCGTTGGTGTAGTGGGGTATGGTGTGCTACATTTCGGCACAAAATTCGCCTCTGAAAAAATTGTAGATACCTTGTCGACAGAATTAGAAAATAGCGGACAAAAGGAAAACATCAAAAGTACCATTGAAAATGACCCACAATTAAAAGCCTATATGGAAGAGGCGAAAACGGTCGATAGCAGTACATTACCGTTTACGACAAAAGAAGAGGCAACGAAAGTCCTAATTCAAAAAGTGGGCATTACCGATTTGAACGACATGCGTGTTAAATTGCAGGACGGCTCGATGACGCAGGAAGAAGCTCTGCAAATGGTGGAAGGCAAATTATCCGATGAAGAGATTGCCGCTTTAAAAGTCATCGTCTATAAAGAGCTTTATGAATAAAAAAGCAGAAGCAATTGTTTGTTTCTGCTGCTTTCATTACCCTTACAGATCATGATTATATTTCCATCTAAATCTTGAAGTAGGCAAAGTCATCAAAACGTTTTATAGCATGAATTGGAATGCCTTTGTCTTAATAGGAATTCGCTAAAAAATTCATTTCATCTGCTTAAAAGGGCATGCTTCATGGCATGTTCTTTTTTTTTATGTCCCATTTTTAAAAATTTTCTTTATATAGTTAGAAAGGACATTAGATGGAAAGAGGGAGCGTCATGATTTATCGAGTAGCTAAAAAGGAGAATTTTGTGGTTTTGGATAAAGCATTTTTAAATGATGAGCAATTAAGCTGGAAAGCAAAGGGTCTGCTTGCCTATATGCTGTCTTTGCCAGATGACTGGTCATTTAGTCTTGCAGATTTAGCAATACGTAGTAAATGTGGGCGGGAAGCGACAGCCAAAATTTTGGATGAACTCATAGAGGCGGGCTATCTTCAAAAAGTACAGGAACGAGGAAAAGACGGCAAGTTCGGTAGGGTAGAATTTTTCGTCTATGAAGCATCAAAACGTGCTGCTATACCGTCAACGGGAAATTCGTCAACGGTCGTACCATCGACGGAAAAGCCCACACTACTAAATAATAATTTACTAAATAATCAATTACTAAAAGATAAAGATGATAAGGAGTCTACTAACACTGCCTACCACTTTTATGTGCAACAAGGCTTTGGCACACAAACAGCCTATATTGCTAGTAAAATTCGTCATTGGCTCACTATTTTTTCAGAGGACATGGTCATCTATGCGATGAAGCTAGCGGTGGAGCATAATGTTTTACGCTGGCGGTATGTAGAAAGCATCTTACAAAATTGGCGCCATCAGAACATAAAGAGTCTTGCTGATATTGCTATCGAGCAGCAGCGTTTTCAAGCCCGCAAGCAGCAAGTGTCATCACATTCTAAAGCCAGACGACAGGAAATCATTCCGCAGTGGTTTCAGCAGCGTGGCGATCAGGAACCAAAATCTCAGCCAACAATTGATTTTGCAGCAGAACGACAAAAAATATTAGCCCTCTTACGGAGTGAATAAATTCTCCACATACCATAAAGGTTTAATTGATGAAAAGTCATCATGGTCCTGTAAAATAATGTAAATTCTTTCCAACGCATCGTCAAAGGAGCGTGGGTCATAGTGACGAGTCCAAACAATGGTTGAAAAGACAGTCATGGCTGCATAGAGAGCATATAACCGCCAAAACATATCGTCTGGTGCAGATGAAAAATAGCCATCAATCTGCCCAATACAATAGGGGATACTTTGTCGTCTACTAAACAAGGCAAGATTATAAAAGTCATGATAAGGATCACCCACATCATAGCCATTAAAATCTATCACCCCATTGTAAGTATGTCCTTTACAAATAATGTGACCGAGATGAAAATCATCATGAAGCAGGGTGATGGGGCGTTGCTTTAACAGTGGTAAGTGCGTTTCAATAAAGCGTAATAGTTTAGCTTCTTGTGGAAGTTGATAGGCATCTTGTTGGTATGCCTTCAAATAGCTAGAAAACTTTTTGAGCTGTGTTGTCTCCCAATGAATTATTTGCGGAGGGCTCACTTGATGTATTTTTTTCAATTCTTTCCCTGCCGCAAGACCAAGGTGGAATTGCTCAGAGTCAGAAAGTTCCTGAATAATTTCATCTGCTGGTGTTTCTTCTAAAAAGCTAACGACCATTGTGGATACGTTGTATTCCTGAAACAAGTTATAGTCAACGGCTTTATGTGTTCTTACGCCCTGCTTTGCTAACTCTTGGAGCAAGGAAAACTCTACTGCACGTTTGTCATGATGTGCTAGATCTGACAAGCACACCAAATAGCGTGTTTCACCAACTGTTACCAGATATTTGCTATCAGGTGAATAGCCTTTGTTAATTTTCACCAGCTGTGTAAAGCCGTTTAAGCTTGGTAATTGACGAATAATCTCTATTGCCTGCACACTTTCTTTCCTCGCTTTCAATATTTTAGAAGATCTAAAATACTACAGGAAATAATACTTTGTCAATGCTTGGAATCGAGGAAAGCGGTTATAAAATCATAATGAAAAAATAGTAAAAGAGCACAACTAACTAGAAAACACTTTTGTGCGAGCATTTACTAATAGTAAGTGGATGTCCTTGTGATATTCACACTTCATAGCTTCGAGGAAAGAGAGGTGAAACGATCGCAGTAGCCTTGAGCGCGAAAAGAAGCTAATAAGCCTCAAAAGGAACCTCTAATTATCTGTTGCTTACCCTAAAAAAACACAAAAAGACAAAAATAACATAGCGTCAGTCGCTAAAAAATAATAGGAAAGGATGGTGCAATATGAGTTATGTTATTGAAAAACAGATGATGTCAGGGCTACCGAATCTGACGCTAACGGCAGTCAAATACATTGTGGCGCATGAATCAGGTAATGGCAGCAATACAGGTCCAAATGCATTGGAAAACGAAATCGCCTATATGAATCGAAATAAAGCCAATGCCTTTGTTTCTCACTGGGTAGGTGGTGGTGGAAGAATCGTGCAAGTAGCCCCAGTCAATCGCGTGCAATATGGCTGTGGACCAAAGGGAAATCCGTATAGCTATGCCCAGGTGGAACTGGCACGGACTGCTGACAAGGAACAATTTAAAAAGGACTATGCAGCTTATATTTGGCTGTTACGTAAGCTTGCTATAGAGGCAGGTGTTCCAACTGTTTTAGATGGTAGCGGCAACGGCATTAAGTCACATCGATGGATTGCGGAAAATCTAGGAGGCACTACGCACAAAGATCCTTTTGACTATTTAAAAAGTATGGGGATTACAGAAGCACAGTTCCAGCAAGATATTAAAAATGGGCTTGAGGAGGGATTAACAGTGTCACAATATAATGAGCTAAAACAAGAAATAGAGACGTTGAAAAGCTTACTAGCTGAAAAAGCTAGTTTACAAACAAGCAGAGAAGTGGGGGCAGCCCATAAAGAGGCTTGGGAGTGGGCTATTAGCCAAGGCATTATCCGAGGCGACGGAAGTAAGAACATGAATCCAGCAGGCGCCTTAACAAGAGAGCAAATGGCGACCATGCTGAAACGCTATTACGACAAATTTATAGCCAACTAATTGTGCAGGATAAAGCTCCTAGTCATCACGAGCTTTATCCTTTTTCATTAAATAAAGGTTTTTTCAAAATTTTGTCGAATGTAGTAGAAGAGAGGAGGGGTTTTGATGTTAACCAAAATAAGAAAAGTAAAATTTGAACAAGAAAGAAAAAATCCATTATACCAGGTGGTGATGGAATGTCCCGATGGTAAGCAACTCTATGTAAAATTTGATTATACGTATAAAACAAAAAATTTCTGGCCATTAGAAGTGAATTATAATAAAAAGAACTATGGTGCAAAGCTAGCATGGTATACAAATGAAGTCGAGAATATGACAGTGGCTTTATTTCTAGAAACGATTGCTGGTAAAATCAACAAGAAGTATGATTTTAACTTTAGGAAACAATAAAAAAGCAGCACCTTGTAGGAGCATACTGCTTAAGACTTGTCCATTATTTAGTTGAGATATAAACAACCAGTGCTGCCTCATCAAATGTTACATTTGCGCCAAGTGCTTGACTGACAAAGCGTAAAGGCACCATTGTTGTACCTTGATATATTTCAGCAGGATGGCTGAGTGTGATTGTTGATGCAGAACCATTTGTATCAACATAAGCCGTTTTATTCCCCACACCAATCACAATTTTTTTACTGTCCTTTGTCGCCGTTACTTTTTTCGTTGCATTATCATAGCTAACCGTTGCCCCAAGAGATTCAAAAATTGCCTTCATCGGCACTAAGGTTGTGCCATTTTTCATATAAGCGCCAGGTGTATAATTTTGCTTCACGTCATTTAAATAGACAGCAACCTTCGTTAATACGGGCGCTACCGTTGCTTTAGGTGTTGGCGTAGAATAACTTTGACCGCCTGAAGAAGACCCTGTATTATTGCCACTATTGCCATTATGATAATGATAGCCAGAACAAAGCCCTTTAGCCTTTGATTTGTCAGAACAGTTGTGACCGCCGTTGCTATCTAAACGCCCTGGATGTGCGCTCGCAATAGAGGCTGTGGTGAAAAATAATGTAAGCATCGCCATCAGTAAAACCAATTTCTTCATATAAATCCTCCAATTCTCAAAATATGTAATTATTATACTATCAAAAAGAGAATTTTGATATGTTTTTATAGGAAATTAGTTTTAAATACTTTCGAAACATGAAAAGGCACTACCAGTCAAGAATGGTTAGTGCCATTTTGTTATATGGTTAATTGATTTTCGTTTTGGAGATCAATGGCTTTTTGGAGTAGTCGATGCAGAACGGCTGCAAAGGTTGCAATCGTACTGGTTACAAAGATGCTTATGAATGTCAGCGTAATAATTCCTGTAATATCTTCCTTGCCAGTAAACATCATCATAATTGTTGCAATACCTAGCACAAGGCCGGCTACAATCGTGAGAGCACAATTTTTGACCGTTCTCAAAGCCCGTACAGATGATTTGGAGAAAGCTTTATGCTGGTCGATGTTCGTTAAGATTCGATAGGCCTGATACAACGCCGTGTAATAGGGAATGCATAGTGCATACACATAGAGTAAAAAAAGATAAGACAAATAGGAGGATTCGGGATGTGCCGCTGCATCTCTACTGGCTATCCCAGGTAGCCAAAATAGCCCTAAAGCTAATACAGGGATACCTAGCAGCATAATCACACTCTTTAGGAAAATGGTTGACCCCTTTTTATGTTTCATACAAAACACCTCACTGGTAATGGTATATTGATTTTAAAATAAAATTTATCGTTTTTCAATAAAAATATATTATTATTCATTGATTTTTCATTTAAAAAGACATCCATCCTTATAGGATAGATGCCTTTTAAGTGCGATGATTAACATCTTACATATTTACGTTTAAAGCCAATTCTGCCTCGCTCTATTTCCTTTTGAATTGTTTCATAAGCATTTAGCTGCGTGCTTTTCTTGTTGTCTCGCTTCATTTCTACAGGACCAATCGCCTGTGCGGTTGCTACTGCTTGTTCGTGGAGCGGCAAATAGGAAATAGCCACTGTGTATAAAAAATTATTCATGGCCGATTTTGTGCGTTCAGGTGCATCGTGAATGGTATTTTTCACGATTTCCAGCATATGAGCTAGCTTGCTCTCGGAAAATTCGCTATCCTTGCGATTCCCTAATAGCCAGCAATAGCAGCTCCAGCCTGCAGACATTTTCAATTCCTCACCACTGGCAATCCACGCATCCGCCACTTCCTGAGCAATTGGGGCCTCTGCTAAAGTAACCGCTACTACATAATCCGACAGCATATAAAAATAAGCTGCCTCGATCCATCGATTAAAATCTTCCACAGTCATGGCTTTTGGATCTGCAATGATTCCAGCAAAGTACATTGCATCATAGTTGCCAGTAGCATAAAGCTCTTCTGCTAGAGTTTGATCGATTTTAATTTTCTTCGCAATAGGCTTCATGGCACCTGTTGCCACACCAAATAACGGCTCATGGGCGCCATTTGACATATACATTTTTTTCGTCCGTTCCTTGCCCAGAGCCTCTAGCTCTTGCATCACTAAATCAGCATTCATAGTAGCACTTCCTTTTTTCGGTTTCTAGATTATTTTTATTATCCTATAAAGAATGTCTTTTTGTAATGGAATAAAAGCATATCATATTAGAATATAAAATATCATATCTGAATATATTTTTGTCAGTCACTTTATAGAGAAGGAAGTACCAATTTACAAGTAGCTAGAGCCTATTCCAAATAAACATAAATTGAGCTGCATCCGATTCGAGGGCAATTTGATGATAGTCCGTTGAATCATCATCTGTGATCAAGCGACCTTTTTGCACGTTTAAAATAGCATGCTTAACAGAGTCTGGATGTTCAATCGCATAGTGGAGTCTTTTAGAAGAGTGAGGGCAGATCGACATTTATGTTTATCGATGCGCTCATTTTTTCCTTTAAAATACAGCTTGATTAAATAGGGTACATCATCAATGATTAAACCGAGCTCAGGATTGGAACGCACAATTAAATCGTCGCAATACCAATTCGCCTTACCTGGTTCAAACCACTGAACGTTTTTATTTTTTACAAATTTTATATAGGCTTTAACGGCTTCTTGGTAATTTTTCTGGCGTGCAGGTAGGGCATTATCCACGAGGTCGAGTAAATAGGTATCATTAAAACGATGTTCATGGTATTTTTTTAATCCATCACGCAAGGCTTTCCAATAATCTTTTATTGGATGGTACTCTCCCTGATATTTTATATCCTTCACAAACTTTGTTTTTGCTGCACTTCCCTTCATTGTGAAGTCAGTAAATTGTGTTAAACCAATAGATGGCTTTGTGAGCGTCGTCATGTTTCCATCACCCTTCTTTCATCATCGATGACATACTATAGATTAGTATTATATTGGAAAGGGTACATGTATATGATTGATGGGTTTGTTAACAATCCGCTCCTAACAGTGTTCTATTACAATAAGAAAATCAATTTTTTAAAAAAATATGTTTAGATGTGTTTTGACTGGGAATATAAATAGCGAGCTAGTAAAAAGCTCAAAAAAATATTTAGGAGGAATAGAAATGGCTAACAAGCAAAACAATCGCAACAGAAACAACAATGAAAACATGACTGTCGAAGAAGCGGGACGTAAAGGCGGAGAAGCTACCTCCAGAAATCATGACCGTGATTTTTATGAAGAAATAGGACGTAAAGGCGGCGAGGCTACGTCTAAAAATCATGGACATGAATTTTATCAAGAAATTGGTCGCAAAGGTGGAGAAGCTACGGCTGAAAACCACGGCGAAGAATTTTATGAAGAAATTGGCCGCAAAGGCGGAGAAGCTACTTCTGAAAAGCACGACGACGATTTTTATGAAGAAATAGGACGTAAAGGTGGAGAAGCACGCAGTAAACAGCGTAGTAACAACTCCAACGGCAACCAAAATCGTCGAAATAACAATAATAACTAATCACTTTTAAATAGGTCGAAACCCTTCACACACAGGGCGTTTGTAGTTTTAAACTACAAGCGCCTTTTTTGTTGTTAAGTTCCTCTCAATCCACAGGATAAATTTGTTGAATTTCTCCTAATTGTAGTATAATATTTAATCCGCTTCTACTTGTTTTTAGCGGAAATGAGGATAGAGAGAATGACACAACTTAAAGAAAAAGAACTATTTCAGGTAATTCAATCCGTCGTGCAGACTGTGAACATGACGGTTAAGATAAAACAAGACGATTCAGGTATTAATATGAGTTATAACTTTATTGGGGATTATGTAGGATTTGATGCGAAACGATTAGTAGAGGCAAGAAATGAACTAATGCTTCCAACTTCACTTGAAATTTATGTCAAAACAATGACCCTACATGAGCTAGGTCATGCAGTGGATCGAGAAGCATTACAGGCATCACTTCCACGTACAATAGAAATCTTTACAATGAAAAAGCAACATGCCTTAAAAGAAATATATCGTCAGGAACAACTACTAGCCATGCTGATTGAAGAACATAAAATGAATATTCAATTTGAGCAAACGGCTTGGGAAAATGCATGGATGCTTAACCGTACACATCGCTTAGTTCCTGAAAAGGACTTTGACAATATCAAACAGCATAGCCTAGCGACCTATCAGCGTTTATATGAGCAAGATTTACAAGTTTATCACCATCTTTTGAACCAGCAGATGGTGCAATTAGTTTAGCTAGAAATAATCATTTCATACCGTCGCGGGAATAGATCCAACCAAATAGGGCAATGTAATACTACTTGGAGGTGATCATTTTGACAAAGGGCAAGCAATATAAACGTCAGTCAGAGTTGGCGGAATTAGCGACAGATTTAAGTCCAGATGATTTAGATGTGCGCGAAGAAAATGCTTTAACACAAGAGCAAAAAAAAATTCGAACGAAGAAAATCGTTCAAAAAAATCTGCCACACGCAAATCGCAATCATAACGTAAACACCACAATCATTTTCGATTGTGGTGTTATTTTATCTATTGCCACGTTTACATAGATCTCTACTAACAATCGTGGATTTAATGTTACAATTTATAGAATGAATGAAAGGAGCTGGAATAAATGATTTTATTTATCGTATTTGTTGGGGTTGTCGTTGTTATAGGCATCGTCAGTAATGCAAATAAAAATCACAGGAAATCGAATGAGCACAACCACCATATCCATTCCACTAACGAATTTTCAACAAATGATGCATATCTTTCCTCCCAGGACAGCCAACAATGTGCTGATTCTAGTGCTACTTCGAGTGACTCATCCTGTGGCTCCGGCGGGGAATGAAAGTGACCCTTCTGAATTATTGAGAGATTGATTGAGGTGATCCAAACTAAGGAGAAGCCGCTCCAAAGAGAGTCCAAGGTGATCCAAACTAAGGAGAAGCCGCTCCAAAGAGAGTCCAAGGTGATCCAAACTAAGGAGAAGCCGCTCCAAAGAGAGTCCAAGGTGATCCAAACTAAGGAGAAGCCGCTCTAAAGAGAGTCCAAGGTGATCCAAACTAAGTTGAATCTGCTCCAAAATGAATCCAAAGTGATCTAACAAAGGATGAAACCTGCTTCCCCTGTAGTAGAACCTCCCTAAAGAGGATTCAAAGTAATCAAACAAAGAGGAAATTGTTTATAGCGTGATCAAAGCGGATGAGATCTGCTGGGCATCGATCTCCTCCGAAGTACATATTTAAAATTTCATCACCTCATAACTAACAACTACTGTCTTTAAGATATAGCGAAAATGAAGCAACAGGCGTAAGATAGAGTAATAGATAGAGAATTTGGAGGTAGTAGTAGATATGATTCGATTCGAAAATGATTATGCAGAAGGTTCCCATCCACAAATTTTGCAGCGGTTAGTGGCAACAAATGAAGAACAATCTCCAGGGTATGGTATGGACGAGCATTCCGAAAAAGCAAGAGCCTATATAAAAAAGGCGATTGCAGCGGAGCAGTCAGACATTCACTTTTTAGTTGGTGGTACACAAACGAATACAACCGTGATAGCGTCTATTTTGCGTCCTCATCAGGGCGTCATTTCTGCGAGTACAGGGCATATTGCGGTGCATGAAACAGGAGCCATTGAGGCAACGGGTCATAAGGTGCTGACATTGCCTAGCGATGATGGCAAACTAACTGCGGCACAGGTGAAAGCCTGCTATGATGCGCACTGGCTGGATAGCACACATGAGCATATGGTGCAGCCAGGCTTAGTGTACATATCTCATCCTACGGAAAATGGCACGACCTATAGTAAGGCAGAATTAACAGCTTTACATGAAGTTTGCCGAGACTGTGACTTACCGCTGTTTATCGATGGTGCTCGTTTAGGCTATGGGCTAGTGGCACAAGACAGTGATTTATCTCTCGCTGACATCGCTAAGCTTTGTGATGTATTTTATATTGGTGGCACTAAAATGGGTGCATTGTTTGGCGAAGCAGTCATCATCGTGAATCCTGCTTATCAAAAGGATTTTCGCTACATGATCAAGCAAAGAGGGGGCTGCTTGCCAAAGGTCGATTATTAGGCATTCAGTTCGAAACGCTATTTGAAGATACGCTCTATATGGATATTTCGCATCATGCGGTAGATATGGCAATGCTGATACGACAGGCATTTCTCGATAAAGGCTTCACAATGCGTTATGATTCAAAAACGAATCAGCAATTTCCAATTTTACCAAACCATCTACTTCCAACGCTGGAAGAAAAATATTCCTTCTCCCATTGGGAAGCATACGATGCTACTCATACGGTTGTGCGCTTTTGCACAAGCTGGGCTACGACCAAAGAAAATGTGGATCGTTTAATAGACGACATCCACCAATTAGTATAACCAATCAAGCTGCACCTTGCATGAAAGGATGCAGTTTTTTCCTATTATTCCCTAATTATTGCTATACTATAGATAAAAGGAAAGGTGGAAGTGAATGACTAAATACGTAGCACTTTTAAGAGGTATTAATGTAGGTGGGCACAATAAATTAAAAATGGCTGAATTGAGAGACGCGCTGCAACCACTAGGGCTCCAAAACATTCGGACCTATATTCAAAGTGGCAATATCCTTTTTGAATCGAGTGAATCAGCAGAACTTTTGCAACAGCAAATTCAAGAGACCATCCAAACTACCTTCACTATTACGAGTACAGTGATCATCCGTACAGCTGAAGAATTCCGCTCTATTGTGAACAATTGTCCTTTCTCAGAACAAGACTTAGCAGATGCAAGTGCAACAGCTACAGGGGAAAGTCTCCATGTTGCACTACTTTCAACAGTTCCAACTGAAGAGAACGGTGCTAAGTTATTACAGTATGTAAGTGAAAAAGAGCGCTGCATTATCAAGGGGAGAGATGTCTATCTTTTATTTTACGATAGCATTCGCAATGCCAAGCTTAGTCAACAACTGCATAAGCTAGAGGTGCCTGCTACAGTTCGCAATTGGAAAACGATGATGAAGCTTGCGACGATGATTGGTGAGTAGGGAAAATCATCTTTTCTAAGAGGAGGCGTGTTTAGATGCGACGGGATCAAGTAGGTTATTTTATTTATCCTTTTTTGTACTTCATTGTTAGAACGGTGAATCAATGGAGGAAACATGAGCCGATTGCATGGGGAGAAAATGTGACGATGATGGTCATCACAATGGTCTTCATCTATTTCTTTGTTTGGATGTGGAATTGGTCCAAAAAGCCGTATCAATGGGGAAAGAAGAATAAGAAAGAAACATAAAGCAAGAGAGCAAATTTCATTTTTTGAAATGATGCTCTCTTGTTTTTTACTTGAACTTTTCAGGTTTTGTGGCTTTAATAGAGGCAATTTCTCCACATTGCGTACAAACAGTGAAAATAAGGGGTGAACCTGAGGAAAAGAAAGTATTCACGGGTCTTAAAGCAGCATAGCCATCTAATTTCCCTTCAGAAAAGATTGACCGCCACAGGCTTTACAACTATATGTATTTGTTTCCATATTCTCACCTCTTAATGTAAGTTTAAGGAAATTATAGCATAGAAAAAACTACAGCGATATGCATCACTGTAGCTCAGAATTGGTTGATACCCTTTGAGGTTTTCTAAAGTATTATAGCATAACAACATATTCATTGTATAGATGAAGGAAAATATATAGATGTTGCGACTTCATTTGACTTTATCGAATTGGCTATTTGTACGAAAAGATTGGGTGTTTCCTGATTCGTGCTATCTTTATAAATGCCGAGAAGATATTGTAAATTGCTTTCTTCAAAGACAAAGAAGTTAAAAAGCAGGTGCTCAAAATAAATTCCCTGACTACCATCTTGCAGTGTATATGCTTTTCCTGAAAAGCTCACTTTTGGTTGAATAGGTCGAATATCCATTTTAAAAATATGCTGTTTCATTTCGTTATGAACATAGAGAATGTTAAGTGAATCATTCATGCCATATTGATGATCTTTGTAAAATCGACCAAACTTATGTGTGATGGAAAACGGGGGTAAAACAGTTGGTAGTTTAACCTTACTATAATGCTGTTCAAATTCCTTCACAGCAGCTTCTACTGATTGATAGCCAGCTTCATCAAATTTTTCCTCAAAAGTGGGTGGCTTAGTTTGCGCACTTGCATGTTCCATGGTTTGGTAAATTAAAAAAATACATAGTGAAAAAGTAATTTTCTTTAGCATTTGCTTGCACGTCCTTATTTAAATAGCACTTTATAGAAGTATTTTGTTTCAGGATGAAAATATACGCGTTCACATTTAGGGATATTAGTTTAAAATTAAATGGTTTAATGTTAAACTATTTTACGTTAAGAGAGCTGATTTGCTCTTTTTCGTGTGATTTGAAGGAGGAATTGAAAATGAATCGAGTAAAAAATAAAGTGGCATTAGTGACAGGTGGAGCATCTGGTATTGGTTTATCAGCAGCTAGCTTGTTAGCAAAAGAGGGCGCAAAAGTAGTCATTGCTGATTTTAATGTAGAGGGTGCTAAAGAAGCAGCAGCAAATTTAGTCAATGATGGGTATGAGGCGGCAGCCGTTTTCCTTGATGCAGGGGATGCTTCCTCCATTGAAGCGGCCGTGAACTTCACTGTAGAACGATTCGGCTCATTAACGGTGCTCTTTAATAATGTTGGTCTAACTAACTTGAAGAAAGATTTAGATGTATTAAATATTGATTTAGATGAGTGGGACCGCTTAGTCAATGTGAATTTAAAATCCATATTACTAGGAAGTCGTTTTGCCATTCCACATATGCAAAAAGCGGGCGGGGGCTCAATTATTAATACGGCTTCTATGGCTGCGTTCGCCAGTGACCAAATCCGAACAGCCTATGGGGCAACAAAAGCAGGTGTGGTGAATATGACAAGAAACATTGCCACACAATTTGGGAAGGATCATATCCGTTGTAATGCGGTTGCACCAGGTCTTATTTTAACACCAGCCGCGAAAAACAATATGCCAGAAGAAATGCTGGCAATTTATGCGAAATTTAATGCGCTACCATATCATGGAGAAGCGGATGATATTGGCCATGCAGTTGTATTTTTAGCCTCTGACGAATCAAAATTTATGACGGGCCAAACATTGCAAATTGAAGGCGGACATTACCTCGCTAACCCAACCATCGCTGATACTAATAACTGGCTAGCATCTTTATAGTCAATAAATTAAAAGAGGTTGTCTTAGAATAGACAACCTCTTTATAATTTGGCACAAGCTTAGCTACATTTGAGGAGCCTCCAACCCAAACTGAGCCCATTCCTCTTTCGCTGGACCATAAATACCTGGAACAGTTAAACCAGCCTGACGCATCAGAACCGTCATTTGACCGCGATGATGACTTTGATGCTGTAGTAAAAATAATAACAGGGAACCATTGGGCATTTGTTGACCAATAAATTCAATCGTTTCAGTCATTGTCTTGTCAGTCCATTGCGATTGTATCGCTTGCACAAAGGCTTCACTCGCTTGGTGATAGCCATCTGCAATGAACTGAGCAGAAGTAGGAACTGGAAAATCCTTTGCTGGGGCTTCAAACGCTAAATTCGAATTCGAGGTAATAATTCGAATTGCAGTAACCGTGTGCCAAGCAACGCGTCCTAAAGTCCAGTTTTCAGGAGTGATTGCCTGATGTAGCGATTCATCTGTAAGGTGATTAAGTAATTTTTGCGTAGCAGCGGCTTCAAATGCCCAAGACTGTAAAAAATGATCGATTGTTTGAAACATGAAATCCCTCCAAAAATAGCCTATGATGTCTTATTTTCCTATGCACCTAAAAGAAAAGCAAGATAAAGAATTGCATAAAGGGGAAGGGCAATCGAGAGCAGGATATACATGCTCCATTCACCAATCGATAATTTTCGTTGCCACCTCGTTAATTTTAGCTGTCGACAATAGATCATACTAGCAAGTAAAAAAATTAATAAAGTAAAATCCTTTAAGTTATCTAAAAAGATGTTCAGAATATCAACTCCTTTAGGCATTGGCAATATATGTGCCAACATGTCATTCAATGACCATAAGCTGAGCCAACATAAAAAGTGCGTCTCTATCTAACATAGAAACGCACTTCGATTTATTCGTCTCGAATGACAATAAAAACGCCACTAAAAATTAATAGGGAGCCTATCCAAAAGGAAAGCCCAATCGTCTCTCCCAATAAGAGCCAGCCTAAAAATGTGCCAACAATTGGTTGAAAGAAGAAAAATAAGCCGCCACTAGACGCATTCATTAGTTGAAGCCCTTTATTCCATAATAAAAAACCACCAGCTGTTGAGATAATGCCTAAGTAAAGCAAGCCCCCTGAAATGGTCGGCTGTAAAACACTTGCCAGATCTAAATTCTTTAGCCTTGGAAGGACAAAAGGGGTCAACAGCATCACGGCAATCATAGATGTATAGGTTGTGACAACAATTTGTGAGTAATGGCTTGGTATCTTTTTGACTAATACCGACATCAATGCCCACGTTAAGGCAGCAAGCAGTAAATAGAGTCCGCCTAATTGCTGTGTCACATCGATTTGACCATTGCCTACAATGATTCCAACACCAATCGTGGCAAGAGCGATGGACAAGCATTTTTTCAGCGTAATACTTTCTTTTAAAATCAAACGTGCGAAGACAACCATAAAAGCAGGGGTTGTAGCAGTAATAATTGCTCCCATCTGCGCGGTGGATAGCATTGTGCCCATTTCCTGTGTCACAATTGAAATCGTGTTCCCAATAAGGCCAACAAGAAAAATGATCAGCCAATCTTTTTTAGCTATTTTCCAGGATTGCCTCATCATGATCCCAATGATACCGAGTGCAATCACCGCAATTAAATAGCGCATCCAAACAAGCTCTAATGGTGGCACAACCTCCACCACTACTTTAACGACTACATACATGGCACCCCAAATACTCGCAGCAAGCGATAAAAAGATGGCACCGATTACTAGATTTCTCATGTTTTTTCCTCCGTTTTCATAGATATCTATGCCCTTAACGGAGAAAAAGCGCTTCTACCGTTAAGGAAGAAGAAGTGCTGGTACGTCCTGTTCAAATAATGGAGCAAACATCATAATTATCCCACCATCCTCAAGTCATTTTTTATTAGTATAATAGAATACACATCGTTTTCATAGGGAGATTTCATGAAAGCAAAAAGAGGGAGGATGAAAATGGTAATACTTCAATACAAGATGGAAGAGAAGGATTTGCCAGTATTAAAGGAAGTCTATCAATCTGTTGGGTGGAGGAAACATGATGAACAGATTATCAAACAAGTTTTCGATGCAAGCACACATCAAGTATTCGCCGTGGTAGATGGAAAAATAGTGGGCTTTGCTAGAGCTTTGTCAGATGGCGTATTTAATGCCGCCATTTACGATGTGGTTGTGCATCAAGCTTATCAAGGTACAGGGATTGCTCGTTTACTGCTGGAGGATATGATCGCACAGTTAAGGGAGGTATCCTGCATTCAGTTAATCGCCACAACAGGGAATGAACCGTTTTATGCAAAAATGGGCTTTAGAAAATTGAAAACGGGTATGGCCATCTATAAAAATCAACAACTAGCTCAAGAATATCTGGATTAAAGGAAATGGTCGGAAACCCACAAATGGTTTCCGACCTTACAATTTTATTTCATTATAATTAGACTGGATGAAATAGCTGTTAGTTGATACCTGCTTATAGTGCCCTACATTCCACTCATTCAGGTTGATTAAATCCTTAAGGAATTTGGGGACAGGGCAATTCCAATCTACATTTACTATTGTTAGTGGGAAATGTAGCTGTAAGTATATTAACTGAATCCAAACCAGCATCCTCCACTACAAACTCCATCCATATTTGATAAGGTTTTCCGAATGTCGAGAGCTTTTCTGATAAGCGGTTATATAGGGCTATATGTGCTTTGATGTGCTCTCTTCTTATCTTTAAACCATCATTGCCGTACCCGTAAAAATCAAGGTGAGTGTGCCACAAATTAAACCAACCTTCTTCGTCAAAGTCTACAATAGATAGCTCTGTGGTTGTTTGTCGCCATAAGTTACGGAAATAACGCCTTTTCCCACTACTGTTCCTCCATTGAAAAAGCTATTCCTTTCATTGCTTTGCCTTTTATTAAAATAAAGGCTTTGGCAATCCACTAAGATGCGCGATAACAGAGATTTGCCCAACATGGTAAGCTTCATGTGAGTAAACATGATGAAACAACCAGTTAAGTGTAGGGACGGAAGGTGGCGTCCAACCATCGGTAAACTTCGGCACCTCGACTATTTCATTGAGCTGCGATTCGTCTAATGTATGTAGAATGTCATCCGTATAATTTCTAATTTGAATATAGCTATCTAGTATTTCCTTAGGCGAACAATCATCGTGAAGGTTTAATATACAAGGATTTTTAAGTCCAATTTCATTCACCCAATAGTCTTCGCTACTTGATAAATGAGAAATAATCCATGCTACATTATTTGGATAAAAATCAGACGTCTTAAACCAAAATGCCTCATCAAGTGTGCTTAGGTAAGGGATTAACGTTTTCCTAAGATCATTACGATATGGAAATAGCACATTTATACATCCTTTCATTTATTAATAGGTTTATTGTAAAGGAACAAGTACGGGCTAGGAAATGGATACTTTATTTCTCAGGTTGAAGGAGGTCGGGAATATTAAAAAAATCACCTAGAGGAAGGTGATTAAATCGGATTGACTTTAAGTTCTCTTAGAATTAAAAGAACGCCCATTCCATACACAATAGAAATGGCTAAAGGTACAAGTGTGAAGGCTTGATCGACAAAGAACCCACCAAAAATCAAAGCAGAGAAGCAGACGCCTAAAGTCACAAATAAATAAGCCTTACTTTTATAAATCCATATGTATGGCAGAAAATGAGAGCCTGCAAGTAAACCTATTGTAAAGGGAAGGTATTCAGGTATGTTCATATACACAATGATAAATACAGGTATGTAAAAAGCTTGAGGAGCGGCAACAATTCCTCCTAACGTCCCTAAAGGATTGCCAGTAGCGTTTAAATTAATCCCAAGAATTTTACTAATACCAAAACCGATAGGGAAAATGGCACCTAAGCCAAATATCCAACTTAAATGTACAGCTTCAATTGGTAAAACTAAGGGCATTAGAGTAAAAAGTAAAAAGACAACCGCACCAGAAAGTAAAATGGGAAATCCCTTTTTTACTTCACCAATCATTTCCTTTTGTAAATCTTCCAGTGTTTTATCCATCAACACACCATCCTTCATGAAATAAATAGAATATAACCTATAATATACCAGTATATTTCTATTTTTACCACAGATGATTTGAAATAGAATTTTTTAGAAAAGTTTGCGATCCATTGCCTAAAAAATTCTGGAAGACCAAGATTATTATTAAAATTGTTGATTAGTGAAAGAAAGTCATTCCTTTTATCTTTCTTACGTTATAAGTACCTATGGAGAATTTTGGGATTGGAAAATGAAATAGTCGTCACCTTCTATAGAATGGTAATTACCTCTAACAAAAACGCAATTTACTCAAACGTCATGCATGTTTAAAGGTTACTCGCTTTTTTTGTCTCAATGTTAGCATTGTAGAATATTGGAGGTATTATATGGGACGAGATAAAAAATTTTCTGAACAAGACCTTTGGCATCATACGCATCAGCTTTTGCTATCTGTTGGATATCAAGGGTTTACAATGAGCTTGCTTGCACAAAGTATTGGCGTATCAAGGGCCGCAATTTATAAACAATATCCAAATAAAGAAGAACTTATTATTCAATTTATGGTTTGGCAAATGGAAAAAAGCATCGAGAACCTTTCAAATGTTAATTTTTCGCAATCATTTGAACAACAGCTTGAGGATTTACTTGTTCGTATGTTTGATATGCGCGACCTACATCAAATTTTAGGATTCACCTCACAGATTAATGACGTATCACTAGTTGTGAAGCAAAAAAAGGAAGTATTAAATAACATGCATGGTGGACTTTACATACCACTTCAACAAGTAATCAAGCAGGGTAAGGAAGAGGGGATAATTGCAGAAGATCGTAACGACTTTATTTTGCTTAGCTTCATTTTTCAATTAATTGATATGCCAAACCATCTCAATATGCCTATAGAAAGCTTTTTAAAAGAGATCAAATTGCTTATTTTACATGGTATTTCAAAATAAGTAACAAATGTGTCACTTATTTTAGTTACACATGTGTAACTTTTGTGTATAATGAGAAAGAATTCATATTTAGCAGGATACAATCTTTGCTCATATAAATTCTATTTCTAATATGGAGGCTACATCATGTTTTTAGCATTAAAAGAATTAAAATATGCGAAGTTCCGCTATGTAATGATGACGACAATTATCATTTTAATCGCATGGCTCGTGTTCATTTTATCGGGACTTGGCAACGGTTTAGCGACTTTGAGTGCCGCTACACTGAAAAATATCGACGCAGAATACGTTGTATATGAAGAAACAGCAGGGGCTACATTCGCAAAATCGATCCTGTCAGAAAATCTACAAGATGATTTAGAAAAGCAAAACAATGTAGATAAAGTCGCTGCGTTTGGCGCTTCTACAATTGCAGTCGGCAAAACAAAGTCAAAAGATGCCGATTCGAAGGAAGATGTCGCATTTTTAGGCGTTGAGCCAGACGCATTTTTTATGCCAGAGGTAATCGAAGGTGAAAAATTATCATACGACAACAAAAGGGTGTAGTTATTAACGATACGTTAAAAGAAGCAGGCTACAAGATTGGTGATATCTTACTAGTAGCAAACTCTGACATGAAATTAGAAGTGGTAGGTTATGTAAAAGGAGAAACTTATAATCACTTACCTGCTATTTTCACAGTAATGGAAAACTGGCGTGATTATCAATATGCAGCTCCCGGCTCAGACAATGATACAGACAAAGCTGTACAAGCCTTCTTCCTAAAGGCTCCCAACTTAGAAGATCCAACTACTATCGACAAAGCCGTAAAAGGTGTTGAAACAGTTACAAAGAAAACAGCAATCAACGGTATGCCAGGTTATAAAGAAGAAAACGGCACTATTATGATGATGCTTGCTTTTTGTATCGTTATCTCTGCATTCATTATCGCTGTATTCTTCTACGTCATTACAATGCAAAAGACACAACAATTTGGTGTCATGAAAGCAATTGGCGCTAGCAATGGTTTCATCGGTAAAGCAATTGTTGCACAAGTAGCGATTCTATCAGTATTAGGTATCGTTATTGGTATAGTCCTTACTTACTTAACGGCTACAATTTTACCAGAAGGAATGCCATTTGACTTAGAACCGACATTAATCATTACCTATGCGATTGTTTTATTAATTATTGCATTATTAAGTTCAATTGTTTCTGTACGTCAAATCGTTAAAATCGATCCATTAACAGCATTAGGGAGAGTGGAATAAATGGCGCTATTATCACTACAAAATGTTTCTAAAAGCTATAAAGAAGGCGCTAGCACTGTCCAAGCATTAAAACAAGCAACACTTGAAGTAGAAGCTGGGGAGCTAGTAGCCATTATCGGTCCATCAGGTTCAGGTAAAAGTACACTACTTTCCATTGCAGGCGCTCTATTACAGATGTCAGAGGGTACTGTAGAAATTAACGGCAGGAATATTGTTGATCTTTCAGCAAAACAATTAGCAAGTTTCCGTTTAAAAGAGCTTGGTTTCATTTTACAAACATCAAACTTAGTACCTTACTTAAATGTACTTGATCAATTACTACTTGTGAAAAAAATGGGTGGTAAAGTGACAAAAGATGATAAAGAGTTTGCAAAGCAACTACTTACAGAGCTTGGCTTAAGTGATAAACTTAAAAAAATGCCGAATGAATTATCAGGAGGTGAGCGTCAACGTGTTGCCATTGCGCGCGCATTCATGAATAACTCAAAAGTGATTTTAGCCGATGAACCAACTGCTAGCCTTGACTCTAAACGGGCACTTGAGGTGGTGAAGCTTCTTGCCAAAGAAGCAAAAGAACGTAACAAAGCTGCCATAATGGTCACCCATGATGAACGAATGCTACAGTTCTGTGACCATGTTTATCGTATGGAAGATGGCGTGCTCACGCAACAATCTTAAAAATAGAGACTGGGTATAAAACTCTAGCTTTCATCAAAAAGGACTCGTGCTTTTGTGTCAGTAAAAGTGCGAGTCCTTTTCGTTATAGAAAGGAATTTTAAATGATTTTTATTGTTGTTTAGAAGGATGATCGTTTATCTGTCAAATTCATGATGATAACGATCAACCTAAGCTAGGAAAAACATTTGATGATTATGCAACCTTTTTAAAATAGATAAAAGTCAAATAGGAGATAAAAATTTCAGCCCAGTACCACAAGCTTCTAGCACAGGTCTTTGGGATGTAAAGCTACCAAAGGATGCTCGGTATGCTTTAAAGCCTGATTTTAATGCCTTAAATAATATAGGCGGATTTCATGTGTTTACGCTTGATACAGCAGAGAGCCGAAACTTTTGCCGACTCTATGGCATTGATGAGGAAGCTGCCACAGGGACATTTAATCAAGAGTACATATTTTGAAAAGCTACCTTTATATTGAATAGGCCATTTTCAATATAAAGGTAGGATAAAAAAATTAATATTTGACTTTAGTAATAATAGGGGTTTCAACTCTACTATTCAATTTTTGGAATAGCCAGATGGCAAGGAATAAAGCCATGCTTACAGTACCAAAACCGACCCAATTCAAATGTAGGACAGAGGTATGTCCGATGACAAACCCGCCTAATGCAGACCCTAGGGCAAAACCGAATTGGATAAAGGAGGTATTTATGCTTAGGGCAATGTCTGGATTTCGAGGTACCAGCGTGACAAGAAGGAGCTGCTGGGCAGGAGAAATACTCCAAGTTGCTACCATAAAAATCATTAAAATCAAGATCAATACAAAGAGATTGATACCAGCTAGTGCGAATAAGAGGAGCGTTGCTGCTTGTAACAGCAATCCGAAACAAATGGTAAATCGCGAACCCTTTGCATCAGCCAATTGTCCGCCCACTCTTGAGCCAAGAAAGCTACAGATGCCAGCTAAAAATAGGATGCCACTAATTTCGGTCATAGAAAGAGGGGATGTGGCTTGCAAGAAAGGCGTAATATAAGTAAATAGGGTAGCGTAGCCACCGACATAAAATAAAGTAATAGCCAGGGCAGTTAGAATTTTTGAATCTTTTAAAATCGAAAGCTGCGACCTGAGTGTAACAGCTTCTTCCTCCTTAATAACTGGAATTTTTTTATAGATGATAAGCAGTGGAAGAATGGTTAATAGACCGATCAACATAAACAAAACTCTCCATCCAAATAATTCGCTAAAAAATGTGCCAATTGGAACACCCAGCACGAGCGAACTGCTTAAGCCCATCAAAATTATGCCAATAGCACGACCTCTTCGTTCTTTTTCAACTAATCGAGTAGCTACTGCCATGGCTACCACTGTAGCAATTCCTCCGCTAACCCCTTGAATAATGCGTATCCCTAGTGCGTACTCAAAAGAAGAGCTGATAAACATGAATCCGTTACTAATAATGAACAAACTAACGGTAGTCATAAGTAACTTTTTGCGATCCATATTGATCGTAAGCGCAATGAGAATTGGAGCGAAAATGGCTGCTGCCAGGGCAAATAAAGTCACTAATAACCCAGCTTCTGAAATCGTTACGCCAAAATCTACGGCAATCATTTCAATAACGCCTGTAATAATGTACTCAATGGTTCCGATTAGAAAAACAACGAGTGATAAAACATAGATAATCAGCTTATTTTTCAACTCAATTCACGCTTCCTTCAGCTATTTATAATAGGTATTTGTATCTCCATTAATTGGACGTTCTGGGTTGTAGATAATGGTAAATAGATTTCTCTACCTGGTTCGTTTTCCTTGACTTGATAGTTATTTTCTACAATCCATTTCGCTAAATCAACACAGGCTGTACAAGCAAAGTTAGAATCTGAGCGAAAGGTCATTGTGGCCATCATCGGCTCAGACGGAAGAGTCCGTAGTTGAAATGTATCATGGAATGAGGGAAGTTCCTTGGTTAAAAAATAGCCGACTTCAAATTCAAATTCGTCTTCTTTCTCCTCTATTTCTTTCCATAAAACAACCTGAGGACTTTGAGCTAGTTGGCGCATTTCCTTTGTTAGTAATTGATTAAATGTACGAAACAGGTCTGGAATATCTTCTTCTCTCCCGCGTGCTTTCAAAGAAAGGAATTGCTGAGCATCCACTGCCTTGATGCGGATTTCTTGATCTGATTCCACCTGACCCTCTCGTTCTAAAAGTTGCATACGTTCTTCAATTCGTGCAAGCTTGGCCTGTTCCGTCTGAATAATATGTTGAATCTCACTTTTTTCAGCTTAAACATCCCTTGTATATCTTTTAACGAAATATCTTCGTGGAGTAAGCGTATAATCTGTGGCAAGGTAAACCCCAATTCCTTATAGAGAAAGATTCGATTAAGCTCTAGTAGCTGGTCTGCTGAATAGTATCGGTAGCAAGTATCATGGTCCACCTTTCTTGGCTTTAATATGCCAATCTGATCATAATAGCGCAATGTTTTTAAAGATACTTTGCTTAGCCTAGAAAATTCGCTGATTTTAAACAAACTATCACCTCCAATCTAATAACTTAATGCAAGTATACAGTTTCCTGTGCAGGGGAAAGTCAAATGCTTTTTAAATAACTTTATGGAGCTTTACTACAATCTAATGTAGTAAGGCTCCGTCTCTGTTAAAGCAAATGATTTAAACATTGGGTTCTTGGTAACCAATTTTGTACAAGAGTTTGGTTTTTCAAAAGAACAGTCTCCATTAGAGTACACCGTTTTGGATCGATGTCCATGAATAGCTAAGTATCTTTATCATCTAAAGTTTGGAAAGTTATAAAATTCTAACACATAGATAATTTTGAATTTAACTATTAGACAAGTGAGTAAATAAATTATTGACGGTAAATAATTCAAGTTATACAATAAAAATGACACTATTGTCATTTTTATTGTATAAGGAGGTAACTATGCCTAAAGTCAGCCATGATTATGTAAAAAGAAAGAGAAATGTCATATTAGAAGCAGCTTTATCAGTTTGTAAAGATAAACCACTTTATGAAATTACAATGAGAGATATTATTAGAGCATCTGGAGTAAGTCAAGGAGGTATTTATCGCTATTATTCAGATTTAGATGAAATACTTGTTGAAATTATTAATCAAGCTAATGCAAATGCTGACTATAAGAAAGATGTAGATGCCATAATTGAAAACAATGCAGCTCCTAAAGAGATGTTAGAAAAATTATTTACTTTTCTCGGGGTACATTAAAGAAAACTTATCAACAGTTGGCAAAATACATTTTGAACTTACAATCTTATTTGCGAACAATCCAGATAGACAAAAGAAAATTTTACCCAACATTACTGAAAATGAGAGTGGACAATACTTGATTAAGCGCATACTTGATACCATTCATAAAGGTATTTCTTTAGGGATCTTTCAGCCTGAAGTATCAATAGAAGATTTATTTACTTTTATTATGGCTTCTATTGATGGAATTGTAAGAGATGTTGTTTTACATAAATGTTACGGTATGTTTCAAAATGAACAAATACTTATTGATGAGACTAGACTAATGAATACTTTGTGCAAATCTGTTCAAGCTTTGTTGGGTTGTAAATGAGGAGGTAGGATATATGGGGAAAGAGGTAGGTAGATTCTTATTCTATACATTTTCTTTGTCATGGAGTCTTTGGGGCAGTTTAGCAATTTTAACACAATTCAATTTGCTTAAATTTGGAACTACATTATCAATACTAATGTTTATTCTCGGTGGTATCGCACCTGGTATTAGTGAGATCTGGCTAAAAAAGAAGTATAGCTCTAGGGAAGAGTTTAAGCTGTTTATTAGGAATGTAAAAATCCTAGACATCCATTAGTATGGTATTTATTTACTATTGGATTTGCATTTGTAGCTTGTTTTTTGCCAACTCTATGGGGAGGAGCAACTATGGAGAACCCCCTATATTTGGTATTGATTAACTTCCCAATTATGATTATCGGCGGAGGGTTTGAAGAGATTGGGTGGCGGGGGTATTTACAGCCTACATTGCAAAAAAGATGGTCACCATTCACAAGTACACTCATTGTGGGAGGGATTTGGTCAATCTGGCATCTGCCGTTATGGTTTGTAGTTGGTTCAAATCAAGTGAGCATGAATTTTCTATGGTTTACTCTAATTGCTTTGGCATTATCATTTTTAATGACAATCATATATTTATATACGAGAAGTATTTTTCTATGTATTATTTTTCATGCATTAATCAACTCATTATGGGAAGTTTATATTCCAGATACAAATATTTTGTCTGGATTATATACTCTTTTGTTTGCACTAGTTATTTATACTATATTAGAAATCTATCGAAAGAAGAATCCCACCAAAAGTCATCATGTCCATGTATAACTCTCCACAACATTTCTTATGACTAAGAATTAAAAAATTATTCTACTGCAGAAAATAGACATAAAATCAAAAATATGAGTCGATCCACTAATTATGGGTCGATTTTTTTGTTTTTTTAATGAATGTCAAATATATAAATAACAATAATAATATAATAGAAAACAATTATTATTTATTGTTAATCAATAAATTTTGTGCTAAATTTGTAGTGTCGTAAAATAAGTGAGGTGCTTTATGTGAATGGTAAACGAGGATTAACAACATTCTTAAAGGTGATGATTCTTCTAGCTGGGATGGTCATTTTTGCCCTATGTATATTTTTTGTACCTCCAATGGCTCATTTCGCATCGAATTTATATCCGAATTTTTACCCAATGAACGATCTCATTTTCATTGTGATGTATGGATCGGCTGTACCTTTTTACATTGCTCTCTATCAGGCTTTTAATCTTTTACGATACATTGATGCGAATACAGCGTTCTCGGAATTATCTGTAAAAGCGTTAAGGTACATAAAGTGGTGTGCGATAATAATCAGTGGTTTGCATGTATTAGGTGCACCACTTTTTCATTTTATAACAAACAAAATGGATCCTCCTTTTGGAATAGTGGGACTCCTCATCATTTTTGCTTCATTGGTTATCGCCATTTTTGCGGCTGTCCTTCAACGACTTCTACAAGAGGTGACGAATATAAAATTAGAAAATGAGTTGACGGTCTGAGATAATGAGTGGCAATGATTTTTCATATTGATGTGATGTTAGCCAAACGAAAACTGCTCATAGAAGAGATGTAAAACATATCATTTAGAATTCGGAATCCTATGGAAGTTTAATAGTGACGCAAGTAAATTTCTAGATAGATATGTAGTTTAATCTTTTACATTATGAATCATTGTAAAAGGTGAGAATAAATATGCAATAATCCACTTTTAATATCTACTTTTGCTATACTTTATTAAATTGAATAGTATAAGGAGGATATAAAGGTGGATTGGAAGATAAAAAAATTTGATGAGTTAACAGTAAAAGAACTATATGAAATACTGAAGGTTCGTGCGGAAGTTTTTGTTGTAGAGCAAGAGTGTGTCTATCAGGATATCGATTCAAAAGACGAAAATGCCTATCATTTATTTGGTGAAGACCAAGGAGAGGTAGTTGGGTATTTAAGAATTCTACCCAAAGGGATAGCATATCAAGAAGCAGCAATCGGAAGAGTATTAACAAAGCAAACATACAGAAAAAAGGGATTGGCTCTGGAAATGGTTAAAAGAGCAATAGATTACATTCTAGATGATATTGGAGAAGACGCAATCCGCATTTCTGCGCAGGCATATTTGCTAAAATTCTATGAGGGCTTCGGATTTGAAAAGACATCAGATGTTTATTTAGAAGATGGAATAGAACATATAGAAATGCTATATAAAAGGCTGTCAGTCGAATAATAATATTCATTTAATAACGAACAAACAAGGCGTCCGATAGCATAAATTATCGGACGCCTTGCATTTAAAGTGGAGGATAACCTGTAAATAGAAGGATAGAATTCTAAAAGTGTCGGATAGAACTGAAAAAGAAGGGGATAGAACGCTTAAAGTGAGGGATAACCCTCAAATAGCAGGATAGAATTCTAAAAGAGGAGGATAAAACTGAAAAAGAAGCGGATAGAACGCTTAAAGTGAAGGATAGCCCAGCAAATTAGGGGGATAGCCTGTAAAGGGAAGGATAAAATTCTAAAGACGATAAAATAGAAGCTTTACAAATTACAACAATTGAGCGCTATCCGAGCATAAGGATAAGCGCTTCAATTTTTAAGCCCTTAAACTAGTATTTAACCTTCAATCCTAATAATGAAGCAAAACCGATCGCTTGTTCAGTAGAGACTTCACACCCATTTAAACTTTCTGGAGTTACTTGAAGTCTTTTAAATTTACATGTACTGATGTCTATTCCTTTTAAGGAAGTTTGAGAGAAATCCACATCATTTAGATCACTTTCCTGAAACGCTACTTTATTTAGTAAACAATCATAAAAATTCGCACCTTGCAGGGAGGTGCTATCAAATAGCACTTGTTTAAAGCGCACTTCGGGGAAATTGCATAAGTTTGCAAGACAATTTTCAAATGAAACATTACCGAGGTTTGCTTCAGTTAAATTCAACCCTAATAATTTACAGTTTTTGAAGGCCACTCTATGAATGATGCCTTCACTTAAGTTAGTGTTAGATAAATCACAGTTTTCAAAAATGACGTCCGTTAAATCAATTTTTTGAAAGGTACAATCGATGAATGTGACATTTTTAAAGATAACATTAGAGACGATTAATCGTTCAACATCCTCGTGAGCAATGACGGTATCCGTAATCATGCAATTTGTTAAATAGGGTTCCTCCTCATAAAAAATATTCTGAAAATTTACCTTGTCAAGATTCGGAGGTATTTTTGGTGAGGTAAGTTGGAAATTGTATGGCATATTAGCACACCCTTCAAATGTAAATAAAAGCTCCTCCTATTTAGTATAAGTGCAAACCTAAAATAAGAACACCGTCTATACGGTGCTCTTATTTGGTTTATACAACGGATTCACCATCTTACTAAAAACGGAAGCTAGTATCTGTTGAAACAGCATACCGAACACAACAGGCATGGCGACTTTACCTGGAAAGTATGTTGTGGCTACGATGACACCGACTGCAATATTTCTCATGCCACCAGTAAAAACAAAGGTTGCCATTTGTGGACCGTCTTTTAACAGATATCGGCCTATGAGGTAAGCAAAAAGATAGCCTGATACTGCAAGCAAGAACACTAAAAGCACCACGAAGAAGAGATGCATGTTGATATCCTTTAAGTAGGGAGCAATGGCACTGCTATTAATCAGTATGACCGCAAATAAACATAGCTTTGAAAAAGGAGCAAGCTTTTTACCGATTTTTTGGGGGATGGCTCCTTTCGAAAGTTCATTCACTAAGATACCTAAAATCGTGGGTAAGACAATCATCCATAGTAAATTCAGAATCAGGGATGCCACATCCAACTCAATTTTTTCACCCGAAACGATATAGAGGATGAAGGGGAGGATGATGGGAGAAAGGAGGGTATCAATTAAAATAATCGATAAGCCTAACGGTAAGTTCCCTTTGCAAATATTGATCCAAATAACACTCGTTACGCCTGTTGGGAGTGCAACCGCTAAGACAAAACCAACAGTCAACAAATGGTCATCAAACAAAACGGTGGATAAGAAATATGCCCATAAAGGCATCAAGAGATGAAGAAAAAGGATGGAGGATAAAATGAGTACTGGGTGCTTCATGAAAATTTTTACATCTTTAAATTTCATATGTAAGCTTCCTGAGAATGTCATGAAGGCAAATAGCCAGGAGACAAGGAATAATAAATGATGTCCAATACTTTCTAAGAATACACCTACAATTAAACTTAATGGTGTCAGGATCGCAATGTATTTTTGGAGAAATACATTTAGTTTTTCTAACATACAAAGACCTTCTTTTTTATCTGATTTTATCACTTTATTATAATCGTAGGTAAATTTACCGTAAAAAAAGCAGAAGGTTTACTCCTGCTAAGAATTTACATGTTTTTTATCGATTTCTTTAGTAAACGGCATCCATACAATGCCTAAGATCAATAAAATATTACCTGTCCACCTAACCCATAAGTAATAAGGATGGTCTTTTAAAAAGTACAACAAGGCTAGAATAATAAGCATCCCAATCCCAATCATCAATTTTAAATAAATCGGAGTTTTTGCCATTCTACTGCCTCCTTTCTGTCTTTTCATGAACATGAATCTATATCACTCTTTTCCTATCCAATGCGCAGTAAAGACAATTGGGAAAAATAGTATACCAAAAGGCAGGCTTAGTAAAACGATATGCCAAGTAAGGATGCCACTAGTAAACAAAGATTTAAATAAAATAATACTATAGGGAATAATAATGATGGCTGATGTTATCGCTCCTGGTGTGATAGAGCGAAAAAATAGCGATTGTCCAATATGGGTAAAAGCATGGATAAAGAAAACAAGTGTGACAGCTGTGAAAAAATAAATAGTAAATGCGACTCCGTTTAGAAAATAGTAGTTAGCCAGAATGGTAGAGAGACTGACAAACAAGAAGATAAATAATACAGCAACAGCAAATTGTGCGGTGCTCATTGAAAATTGTTTTACCACTTTATCGGCTATTTTTGGGGTAATCTTTCATACAGCTTATGACGATTATTTTGTAACCATTTCTCTACCATAATAATTTCTTCAAAATCATGGATAATAAATAAAATAGGAAACAACCAAATAAGTGTTTGTACATTCAACCATTCCATATAAATACATCTCTCCTTATCACTATGCTGGAAGTGTTACTAAAAATACCGTATTTATATAATATATGTTAATAATGATATATTGAAAATAGAAAAAGTTGTAAGCTAAGATTCATTTTTAATTGATTTATTAAGAAATTGGGTATGAAGCTGTGAGTGAAATCGATAAACGTAATAGACTAAACGAGGAGCCATTCACGTTATGAAGGAAAGCAAATTAAAATCGTCAAGTAGAAAGAGGCTGAGCGTCTACTAGCAAACATTCAGCAGGTGGAGGGGCAGATAAAGGAAGTCCAGCTATTGTTAGCTAAAATTACGGGTAATTTTAAACGGGGTTTCGAAAAATTGGCTAAACATAAAAAAGGGAATAAAGTTTAAAAAAAGATTTATTGAGATAATAATTATGCAAAGCTAATATCAACGTACTGGAGTGGTTTTTTCTTTTTAAGGCCAGAGTTAAGGGGGATTAAAACAATTATTTACTGTATGGTTCTCTTTTATAAAAATACAAGCACTTGCTTTGTCCAATGAGAAGGGGAGATAAATTAACGAACAATTATCGGATTTGAATTTTTTGTTAATTATTAGCTCATTTTACCATTTAGCCGATAACCTATGATATTCTATATTAGAATAATAAATTAGGAGGCGGTAATATGTATTACAGCAATGGTAACTATGAAGCTTTCGCACGTCCTAAAAAACCTGAGGGAGTCGATGAAAAATCTGCTTATCTGATTGGCTCAGGTCTAGCCTCACTGTCAGCAGCATGTTTTTTAATTCGTGATGGCCAAATGAAAGGTGAGAACATTCATATTCTTGAAGAGTTAGATATTTCAGGAGGAAGTCTTGATGGCATACTTAATCCAACGAGAGGGTTTATTATTCGCGGTGGACGAGAAATGGAAGATCATTTTGAATGCTTATGGGATTTATTCCGTTCCATTCCTTCGTTAGAAGTAGAAAATGCTTCGGTTTTAGATGAATTTTACTGGCTCAATAAAGAGGATCCTAATTATTCAAAATGTCGATTAATGAAGGATAGAGGCCAAAGACTAGAGGATGATGGCAAGTTCACCTTATCAGACAAATCCTCAGAAGAAATGATTAAATTATTCTTTACGCCTGAGGAACAATTAGAGGATAAAAAAATCACAGATGTTTTCTCTGAAGAATTTTTTGAATCGAATTTTTGGCTCTATTGGTCCACAATGTTTGCGTTTGAAAAATGGCATTCTGCGATGGAAATGCGTCGTTATATTATGCGCTTCATTCATCATATTGGCGGATTACCAGATTTATCGGCCTTGAAATTTACAAAGTATAATCAGTATGAATCGCTCGTGCTTCCAATGATTAACTATTTAGAAGGTCATAATGTTGATTTCCAATATAATACGGTAGTAGAAAATGTTTTAGTTGATAGGGTAGGAGACAAAAAAGTAGCTCATACATTGGTGTTAAGAAAAGACGGTGTGAAAAAGAATATTGAACTAACAGAAAATGAGTTAGTGTTTGTGACAAATGGTAGTATTACAGAAAGTACAACATACGGGGATAATAATACGCCAGCCCCTATCAATAAAGATTTAGGTGGCAGCTGGTCCCTGTGGAAAAATATCGCTGCCCAAGGTGAAGAATTTGGTCGACCAGAAAAGTTCTGCGATAATCTGCCAGAGGAAAGCTGGTTTGTTTCCGCTACCCTGACAACATTAGATGATCGAGTGGCTCCATATATTGAAAAAATCAGTAAAAGGGACCCATACGCTGGTAAGGTCGTAACAGGAGGAATTGTCACAGCTACCGATTCTAATTGGATGCTAAGCTATACATTGAACCGACAACCTCACTTTAAAAATCAACCAAAGGACCAATTAGTTGTTTGGATTTATGGCTTACTATCAAACAAGCCAGGTGATTTTATTAAAAAAAGTATTACGGAATGTACAGGCATTGAGATTGCACAAGAGTGGTTATACCATATGGGTGTACCAGTGGATGAAATTCCAGACATTGCACAAAATTCTTGCAATACGATTCCATGCTATATGCCTTACATCACCTCTTATTTCATGCCAAGAGCAATGGGTGATCGTCCACTTGTTGTGCCAGAAGGGTCTGCTAATTTAGCCTTTATTGGCAACTTCAGTGAAACAGCAAGAGACACTGTCTTTACTACGGAATATTCCGTAAGAACGGCGATGGAGGCAGTCTATCAACTATTAAGGATTGACCGAGGTGTGCCAGAGGTGTTTGCGTCTGCCTTTGATGTTCGCACATTATTAGCATCGACGGCTCGTTTGCTGGATGGTAAAAAACTAACAGATATTGATGCACCATTTATCTTAAAGCAAATCGGTAAATTGGGTATTCATAAAACAAAGGATACAATCATTTATGATTTACTGAAAGAAAGTAAACTAATATAGTGTTATAGCTGAAAAATAGACAAAGCGGTTTGAGGGGCTTTGTCTATTTTTTTACAGCCAATCCTTTATATAGGCATGTAAACCGATAAACGCACCTAATCCCATGCCAATAAAGACAGGCACGACGAGGTTGGCTTTCTTTTGTACGGTTTTCATTTCTTCCATTGAAATCCCTTCTTTCTCATCACATACTTAAAATTCTAAGCGCATTGTCTGGTTCGTATCCTTGAACCCGTGTTTTTCATATAAGGATTTAGCGCCTTTATTTTCAGTCAATACATTTAACTCCAAATAGTCCAAGTGACGATAGGCTGCCCATTTTTTCGCTTCATCTAATAAAGCAGAGCCAATTCCTTTGTTTTGGTAATGATTGCCAACAATCACATCCACAATAAAAGCATATTTGTGTTCAACCAAGCAAGTATAGGGTGGGGTCGTTGTTTCTTGAATAAGCAAAAAGCCTACTACTTCGTTCTCGAATGTTGCGATTAAAATATCTGAATCATCTTCAATGATCGTAAACCTGATAAAGTTGGCATCTTGTTTGGCAGGTTTGATATATTTAGGTTGAAGAATCGACATCTCAAAAAAAGCTTTGGTATAAACGCTCAATTTGTGGAATTTCATCGAGCGTTGCAGTTTTTATTTCCATACTATCCCTCCGTCAGTTTTAGCATCATAGTAAGTAATATTTTACATTAATGGTTGATTAATAGAAAGGGGAAGGCACATGAGGTTATGGCATATAGATTTAATTGCGTATCTACCAAAGGGACAACTACTGTCGCAGTGGAGAGAGCTAAATAGCATATTTGCGAAAGAGGATCAGCATATACTGATTAATTATATATACGAATACCCGAAAGAAGACTTGTATTTGTATACAGAAAAAGTCATGGATGAAATGAAGAAGCGGGGTTATCAAATTCGAACCTACGAAAAAAAGAATAACTACTTTAAGGATTTAGGTCCAGTAAAGGATAGGAAACCCTTTCAACAGCATCATAATCAGGAATATCTTGAAATATGTTTTTATAATTTAAAGGAGAAATTTATAAGAGGCCAGAAGGATTATGAAGAAGAAATGTATCAGCAATTATGCACATATGTAAATAACGTGCTTTAACTAGGAGGGGAATACATGCTAAGAGCGATTATATTTGATGTAGATGGAACGATTTTGGATACAGAGCAAGCGATTTTACAGTCATTGCAAAGAACCTTACGAGAAGAAACACAACAGGACTATCCGTTTGAGGCGCTACGATTTGCTTTAGGCATCCCAGGAAAAGATGCATTGCAGAGGCTCAACGTGGATGACATAGAGGCTGTGCATCAGAAATGGTCTGCGGCTGTGCTGGATTTTTCACATGAAGTGGCTGTTTTCGAAAGTCTAGAGGAAGTTATTCAGCACCTTACAACAAAGCCGCTACAATTGGGTATTGTCACTTCTAAAACAGCGCAAGAGGTAGTGGATGAGTTTGAGCCGTTTGGGTTAAGTGAGTATTTCCAACATATTGTAAGTGCCAGTGATACGGAAAAGCATAAACCAAACCCAGAGCCGCTGTTAAAATGTCTGGACGCATTACAGGTAGCACCAGAAGAGGCCATCTATATCGGTGATTCTATCTATGATTTTCAATGCGCAAAGCAGGCAGGTGCTAAATTTGCCCTTGCCCATTGGGGAGCCAAATCCACCACTGGCTTTGAGGAGGCAGATTACGTTTTTTATGAGCCAAAGGATATTTTAGCAATCGTTAAGTAGCATGAAAAATAGAAGATGGTATCCTGGATTTCACACCATCTTTGCCTATGAGGAAGGTAAATAGTTAAAAAGGTTAAGACAGTTAAATTCCCTATATCTACAATCACATGAGATAAAAAATTTGCTGTCAGTCGCCTGAGAAGATTGTGAAATTTTAATGAAAGAATATGGAGTTGCGTAGGCAGCTCTTTTTTCTTTCTTGAATAGTGGTATCAGAAAATTTATAAGAAAAGTAATTGACACCCAAACTACTCGGTGTTACTATGTAGTTGTAATAAGTAATACTTAATAGCTTCTCGAAAGCGAAAAAATTTTACCTAAGTACTAAGTTGTACAGAATAGTAAAGCAAATAGAGGTGGTTCTGCATATGGAAAATTTAACAGAGATGCTGAAGGGGTCCCTGGAAGGCTGCGTACTGGAAATCATTAGCCGTCATGAAACCTATGGATACGAAATTACCCGACGCCTGAACGAGTTAGGGTTCACTGAAGTCGTGGAAGGGACGGTCTACACCATCCTCGTGCGTTTAGAGAAAAAAACTGGTGAATATTCAAAAGAAACCATCAGATATGGGACCACCCCGCAAGTTTTACTCACTTAATGAGGCTGGACGTGACGAACTAAAATTATTTTGGGAAAAGTGGGATTTTATCTCGTCAAAAATCAATGCTCTAAAGTCTTTTTAGTTTCATATGATAATGCGTCTGATCTTTAGCTTGATAATACAAAGGAGGAAAATAACGTGATCGAATTGTTCAAAAAAATGATGGGTGATAAAAAAGAGTACAAGATGATGATGGCACGGGTCGAACAACTACCAGAGGATTACCAATTTGTGTTTAAAAAAATTCAAAACTACATGTGGAATTTCACAGTGGGTAATGGGATGGATATGCTGCATATGCAATATGAATTGATCGAGTTGTTCGAGGCTGGGGCAGCAGAAGGCAGGAAAGTGCTGGAAATCACTGGCGAAGATGTAGCGTCTTTTGCTGATGAGCTAGTGGCAAACGCAAAAACCTATATCGCCAAGTATCGTGAAGATTTAAACCAAAGCATTTTAAATCGATTAGGAAAAAATAAATGGGTCAGTAATACCGACTGAATAGCTACTTGTTCATTGTTGCCTTCGCTATTCAGTTTTAATTTCAAGTGGTACTAAGTTATACAGATTATCAGTCAGACTGAGTAGTTAAGGAAGGGCAATCTACTCTGCAAAAAAAGGGAGGAAAAAGGATGATTGAAGGTGCGATTTCTGTAAAAGGGTTAAATAAATCTTTTAAAGAAAAGGAAGTTTTAAAGGGCGTGGATTTTGAGGTGCGGCGTGGCGAAATTTTCGCATTGTTAGGCTCAAATGGAGCAGGGAAGACGACGATAATCAATATTCTCTCCACATTGATGAAGGCTGATGGTGGCAAAGTAGCGATTTGTGGTTTTGATGTCCAGCACCAACCAGATCATGTTCGTCAGAGCATCAGCCTGACAGGGCAGTTCGCCACTTTAGACGGTACGCTCACAGGGCGAGAAAACCTGATCATGATTGCCAAGTTGCGAGGGGTTTCCAATCCCGCTCAAACCGCAGACAATCTACTCGCAAGATTCAGCCTGACAGATGCAGGCAATCGTCGGGCAGACAATTTCTCTGGCGGGATGCGGCGCCGACTTGACATTGCCATGAGCATGATTGGGACGCCAGCAGTTATATTTCTAGACGAACCAACTACAGGGCTTGATCCTGAAGCACGAATGGAAGTCTGGGAAACAGTCAAGGAGCTTGCCGATGGTGGCACGACCATCTTGCTAACGACCCAGTACCTGGAGGAAGCCGAACAACTGGCGGATCGTATTGCCATCCTACATGAAGGAAAAATGATAACGACAGGCACCCTTCTAGAACTTAAAGAGATGTTCCCACCTGCGAAAGTAGAGTACATTGAGAAGCAGCCAACACTGGAGGACATTTTCCTCGCCATCATTGGTAAAAAGGAGGAGATTTAAATGAAGAGTAAAACATGGGTATTGCTAGGGCGTTTAATGCGTAACATTATGCGCAGTCCTGATACAATAATCACGGTGGCGATTACGCCAATTATCATGATGCTACTATTTGTCTACGTATTTGGTGGCGCAATAGACACAGGTACAGCCAACTACGTTAATTATTTATTGCCAGGAATCTTGCTGATGGCAATTGCATCGGGCTGCGCTTACACTTCCGCGCGGTTGTTTACAGATAGAAAGAGTGGGCTGATGGCACGTTTTATCGCCATGCCCATCAAGCGCTCGTCTGTATTGTGGGCTCATGTGTTGGCCTCGCTTATTTCCAACGCGCTTACTGTTGTAGTTGTTATCCTTGTTGCGTTGTTGATGGGTTTCCGTTCTAGTACGGATCTCTTGAATTGGTTTGCGGTAGCTGGCATACTAGGGCTGTTTACGCTAGCACTGACATGGTTGGCAGTCATTCCTGGATTGGCAGCAGGCACGATGGAGGGGGCAACAGCTTACTCATACCCGCTGATTTTCCTACCTTTTATCAGTTCTGCCTTTGTTCCCACGGAAACCATGCCTACAATTATCCGTGCGTTTGCTGAGAACCAGCCCGTTACCTCAATCGTCAATGCAATTCGTGCCCTCTTATATGAAGGCTCTGTTAGTAATGATATCTGGCTCGCTCTTATGTGGTGCATCGGCATCATGGTCATTGCTTATTTTTTCGCCATTAAACAATTTAAACGCCAGTTAGGCTAAATTCGGCATTATCAAGTAAGCCATACGAAAAAGTCGATTTCTTATTATATAGAAAATCGACTTTTTCTCGCTTCTATTCAATTTAAAGGGATAAAGACAATGCTAATTTCGAAAATGATTTCGTGCTAGCAGTGTAGCTGACTGATATTCAGAAGGCAACTCGTCCTCAAAATAAATCGCTTCTACTGGACAAACTAATTCACAAGCGCCACAATCAATGCAAAGATCTGGATCAATTACATATTGGGTACCTGTCATAACAATGCAATTTACTGGACAGACATCCAAACAGACAGCCGCTTTTTCATCCCTGCATAATTCTGTAATTACAAATGCCATTATAAATCCTCCTATACAGACAACTGGTGTTTTAATTCTTCGGGTGAGTGTTTCCAATACGCTTCATTAAATTCAGATAAAAACTGATAAAGTAGCTTTTTTGAATGACTATCCATATGCTGCAAAAGAAATTTCCCTTTCAGTGCCTTATCTAAAAAATTTACCTGCTCTGGCAAAGATTTATAGCCAAGCTTAATACGACGTTCTTCCTTTGATACCCGTACTTCACTTGCGGTACATCCCGCATAATAGGGGCCATTTTGATTAACCTGAATCGCTACCCAAACTATCCAGTAACGATAATAATCGCTGCTAGCATGGGCTAGGTCAGGGGAAAAACGAACTTTTTTTTCAATTTTACTTCGTCCGTGTAAGGCGTCTAAATCTATAAACACGTGCTCTTTTTCACAATCTATAATAATTGACGTTACATTATTTAGATCAAGGGTACCTACTCCGTAACCTCCATCTCCGTCAGTTGAATCGTTACTTAAAATTGTAAAATGCATTTTCTCTTTCATAGAAGTCACCTCGACACATTTGTATTTCCTTATTAATAAATAGTTAATCGGTCTGAACATACAGTTTTGCTCATAGCAAAAATCGCATAAAAAAAACATCACTGTACGCTGCGTTGTACAAGATGTATACCTGCTGGTAATTTTTCAAGTACAAAACTAACAAACACATTACGTATAGTTTTTATAAATTAAGATACTTGAACGTTTTAGTAGTAATTTTTTTCTATACGTAACGGTTGTCTAGGATTTCTCCTAATACTTTTATAGTTAAAAAGTATAAATACAATATACCGTCTAACATCAATGATTGTCTTCAGACTAATGTCTGAAATGTTATGTATTGGAAATTTGACGATAATTCAGTGATTGGACCTTTAATTAACGGAACGTGGTTGCTATCAATTTTGCCCTTTCTTTTTAATTGGTAGAAAGCAAGTATCTGTAAAAGAGACAAAGACTCCTGTGTTGAAAAACAGCTTTTTTTCTATAAAGGAAAATAAAATTGCTTGTTGTTGTAACAATAATAGTGTACGATACATAGTATAAGTTATACAGTGTATGTCATATAGTAAGTGAAATTGAGGTGAGTAAATGAGTACGTTACTGAATTCATTAATGACAGAACTTAGGAGAGGAACACTGACATTAGCAGTTTTAAGTCAATTACGAACACCGCAGTATGGATATTCACTTGTTCAATTATTAGAAGATTCGGGCATTAACATCGATCAAAGTACCTTATATCCATTGCTTCGCCGTTTAGAAAAACAAGAGTTAGTGACAAGTAGCTGGGAAACCTCTGAGAGTAGACCCCGCAAGTATTATGTATTAAGTGAATATGGATTAGACGTCTTTTTGCAATTGAAACGAGAATGGATTAATAATTCAAAAGAACTTTATGAGTTACTAAAAGGAGATGAGGATAAAGATGAATCTGACTGAAATTTATATTCAAGAAGTCACGCGGAGGCTGCCTGAAAAAAATCGTGAGGATATTGCACTTGAGTTACAATCAACCATTGGGGATATGCTGCCTGATGATTACAATGAGCATGATGTAAAGGAAGTGCTGGAAAAGTTAGGGAACCCAGCGGCGTTAGCGAGCGGTTATCGTGATCAACCAATGCATTTAATTGGCCCTCGCTATTTTGATGTATACCTCTCGCTACTAAAAATGATTATTCCCATTGCCGCTGTCATTGCGGTCATCTCCATGATTGCTGAATATTTTATTGGATTTGGTGGGGAAGAAGCAGTTATGAATGCTGTCCTCAATATGATGGGTGAAGGAATATGGAGGATCATTGAAGTAGGCATACATGTCTTTTTCTGGCTAACACTTGTATTCGTCATTTTGGAACGAACAGATAAAGGAAAAGAGCAGCATCCATTATCAGCAAGTCTTAAAAAATGGACTCCTGAGGATTTGAAAACCGTCATTTATATTCCGAAGAAAAAAGCAATTACCAAGCTTGAAGTATTTGGCTATTTAATGTGGACGGCCATTTGGGCAACACTATATTTTTATGCAAATCATCTTTTAGGTATATATGAAGGTGGTGGAGAGGGTCTCAAATTCGTAACGCCAGCTTTAAATCAGGATGTTTTACTTCGTTATTGGCCCATTGTAATCGTTGTCATTGCTCTCGAAATTGGGTTAGCTCTCTATAAACTACTGAAAGGGCAATGGACGAGGAAAGTGGCAATCTTTAATACAATTGTGGAGCTTTTCGCAACCGTTGTATTCATTGTGATAGTAAGTAATCCGAATTTAATGAACCAAGAAAGTATCACGTACATGAGTAAATTATTTACAACATCTACTAAGCAATTTGAAATATGGCTAATTGGCGGCATAATTATTATATTTGTTGTATCTGCGGCAATCAGTATATTCGACGGCTTCCGCAAGGCACGAATTCGGTAATTCATTGTTGTTTATCATTATTAGTACACAACCATGGATACATTACTTAAAGATGGCCTCCGTATAGAGCCATCTTTTTCTTTTGAAATCTACGTAGGATGAAGTGAAATTACATAAATAAACAGTGGGGGAATTAAAATGGATTTACTAATTGGAATAGCAATTGTACTAATTGTGTTTTTCTCTTCAAGCATAATAGAGAAAAAGTTAAAATCGATTGAAAGGCAAAACAATCGCATAATAGAAATAATAGAAGAAATAAGAGATAGAAAATAAATAGATAGTTTACCAACAGTAAAGTTTAGTATAACGATGAAATACCCCATCAAAAAAATCTAGCTTTGACGGGGTGTTTTTATCTGCCAAAGATGAAAAAATCGCACGACATTAAATAAAGGGACAAGTCTATGATTTTAATGGGAAGGTATTATTCAGGCGGATATTTATACGTTTTGAGATGCGTGTGATGAATCAATTTAACATCTGGTCCTGAAGAAATTTCATAGGTCATTTGATCCCTTCCAATAGGAATCCATTGTCCGCCATCCGTAGGTTCAATTTCAAATGTAATTTGCATGTTAAAGCCTCGGAAATGATTTCTTTTTGTATCAATTACTTCAATTTTCCATGGCGTAATATGAGGGGAAACATCCTTCCTAATCGTTGAATAATAATTGGTCAAATCTTCTTCAATATAAGGAGTAAGCAAAAGCATGAGCATATCCTGCAATCTCAGCTCGTTAGAATCCTGTGTTGGTTCAGCTGTTGAAGCGGGTATTGTTTGAAATGAAGTAATTAGTACAAGGGAGAATATAAAAAACAGTAAAATCTTTTTCATTTTCTTCCAAACACCTCTTTGTGATCTTTCCCTAATGCATTGTATTGTTACCTTTATGGAATGAAGTATGTATGATCGAAATAAAGGTGTTCGAGTATAGGTTATACAAACAATTGAAGGTATTTTCTGACATGTCGATTGGCAAAAATAAGTTGCAATACGGTTCATCATAATAAATGGTGTGGAACCAATCATTTTGCCTTGCTATATTTTGATCAACATAGGTATTCGATAAAAAATTTAAAATAACTTCTAACATAAATCTACGTCCCATGTTAAACGAATTCGCTTAACACTAATTCTATTTATATGATAATAATACTTGGTTTTATAGACCATCATCTTGCATATGCTAAAATTTACACGTCGTAGCGAAGAATGGCTGTTATCCAGTCCTTTACTAATAGTTGCCATTGGAGCTGTGAACTGTCTAAGGAAGAGAGAGACTTTGCAGCTCTTTAGGGAGCAAGTGTATTTTATGACGTATTATTTCATTGTCAGGTGATTCTGTATCAATAAATAAAAGATAGCGTCCAATTAAATCTTCCTTATACATAGATGGATAATCAAGGGCTTTTAATACACGTGTAGAAAATTCCACACCATTTAGGTTTACTTCAAAATGTCCCCGCACATTAAATTCACAGTGAATATGTATACCAGATAATCGACGTAGCGCTTGTAGGAAAGCAGCTAATGTTCTTTCACTAATGAAATAGGTTTTCCAATAGTATTGACTCTCTTCGTGTTTACTTGAATTAGCATCATATGTATCATATCTTATTTCTAATGTTTCTTCGGCTTCGTCAAATTTTTTCCTAGTGAGGTAGTGCCGTGCAATTTTTTTAATGGTGTGATGATCTAAGTCACATCCATAGCTCAGAATAGTTACTTGTCTACGTTGTGCTTTGGCGAATAACCGCATTTCCAAATTTGCATCATTATTTAAATCCCAGCCATAGCGTGGGTTGTAATGAATACATGTACTTTTGTTCATTGCGACCTCCTTTTTGCCATGTCTACTACCATTATAAATAATTTTGTCTAATTTTTCCTTATTTTTCTTTTAAAAATGAAACTTTTGGATTTTTAGTTTCGTATAAACTGGAAAATACTTTTTTAGGAGGTAATTATGGCTAAATGGAGAGGCACAATCCTTCTTTGTACATTGCTACTAACAGCCTGTACAGCGGAAACCGTTCAACCTAAAGAACAAATACAGGAAGAGCGAAACGATGAAAATATGGTGGTCACAAAGGATGGCAAGATAACCTTTGAGATTAAGAATGAGATTGGTGTTCCACAAGATAAAGTAGAGGCTATAAAGGATGAAATTGTGACAGCATACGACCACATAAAGGATTCTATACATACTTCCTACACGCCATCTGAGCACATTAACGTATGGTTTAAGGAAGACGGTCTCTCCTGGGGGTTTGCATCGAAAATCGAACTAACTGGTGTTAATGAAGATATCTATCCACTAGTCCATGAAATGACCCATTCTTTACTTGGCTATGGCAACAATTTCGGATCAGACCATGGCTATTTTACACAAGAGGGTTTTGCGAGTTATATGGAGGATCAATATGGAAAAAATAAATTATACTTTGAAAAATACATGAAGCATTATTTGGATTCAGATAAGTTAATTCCCATTAGTAAGTTAATTGATCCAAATCAAGATGATGTCTATTTTCGCCCAGCACTTTCAAGTGAAGAACAGAATCGAGTCATGATGGAGATGAGCTACACGCATGCGGCATCATTTGTTAAATACTTAATTGATACCTACGGACTCGAAAAGTTTGAACATATATACAACGAGAAAGAACTAGCGCAAAAATTAGAGGAAGTTTACGGAAAGAGTAGTAGTGAGTTAGAAAAGGAATGGTTAGCATTTATTCAAAATCAACAAGGGTTTACTCATGAGGAAAAATTTAAATCAGGAAATTTTTATGATATGAATACAATTCTTCTTCAAATAGACCCAAAATATTTTGCCAAGGAATAATATTTTTCTAAATAAGTAAACCCAAGTGCTCTTTATTTGGAGCTCGTGGGTTTACTTGTGTATGAATTCGGATGAAACTGTCTATGTAATAAATGAACGCCCAGTAAAACGCACAGACCACCAATGATTCTTAATAATATATTTTTGAGAAATACAGTATCGTCAACCGTAATGACAATCAACAAAGGGCCAACCATAATCAATGCGATGCCTAGCAATGCTTTAATTACTCTCAACATGTAGAATTCACCTCAAATTTACCTTTTCTGATTTGATTATCGCACGATTGTCTGAAAAGGAAAAGGGTCACTAGGCTGGTAAAGTGACCCTTATAAAATAGCTAGTATGACCTTACAAACTTTAAGGTCTGTAAAAGGTTAGGTGCTAATTGGGATGATTAGTACATGAAAGAAGCGCCAACAATAATTAAAAGAATGAATAGAACGACGATTAATACGAATGTTGAACCGTAATAGCCGCCACCGCCAGAGTCGCCGCCATAATAGCAGCTGTTGTTCATGTTACCTACGTTTCCGTTGTATCCCACTGAAAATCCCTCCTTTCTACAATCTATAATATGTGTGCTGGCAGAAAGGAGAAATGGTATTTACCCTATGGTTCTAAAAAATGCTGAAAACATACTTGTAAATTACTTTTATAGAAGAAGGCTTTTCATTTACTTAATTTTTATTTTTTTACATAATTAGAGAGTGGTGTTTTAGGTTTGCAAGTAAAGTTAGAAAAGAAAGCGGGCGTTACATGCTAAGGGAAAAGCTAAAGCAAAAAATCATAAGTGAACCAACTGAATGTATGGCTTATTTAACAGAATTAGTGAAGTCAAATAGAATTTATGATGGGGAAGTATTGGCAATCATTATAGATGTTATAAAAAATGGACATGATCAATTAACCAACACGCAGTGGGATGTCTTGTTAGATAAGGGTTTACTACCTGATCTTTATGTAGAATGTGATGGCTGTGAAGATACCATTCCCTGGTCAGAAATGTACCGTGCGATTTTTATAGCGAGAGATCATTATTGTCCCTTTTGTAGATATTTAGCAAATAAAGAATACAAGGTTATTAGACTAGGATGGTTGAGGCAATAATGAAATGGTTCATAATAATTGCCGAATGGCTATTGTTTTTATATGTGTTAATTTGTCTATTGAGCTTTAACATAATTCACCTTGGAAACCTTCTCTATGTGGATATGCCACACGAAGAACCGATGACTGTGACAACATCCTTTGCGCAGACATCACTGTTTATTATAGGTATAGGTGTTGTTTGTTTTTTGTATATGAAGTATTTAAGGGGTAGTAATGCTTATAAAAGGTCAAAGGCAGTGATCTGGGGAAGTCTATTTGCCTGCCAAGCATTGGCAAGCGGTTTTTATTTGTTCATGCGATATGGGCTTATATGGAATCAGCATGAAGCAATGGAGCTTTTATTATCGACTTTGATTAGTTTCATTTTAACCATTCAGGCAGTTATGAAATATTACGTGTGTAAAAGGACCGAAACTTGATTGTGTATAAAATGCAGGAACGATTGATGGCAGTGAAATAGTCAAAATATAGGTGCGAATTTATCTGTTAAATATTAAAAAAGGAGAGAGCAAATTTGCTATAAAATGAAGAATATAGGTGAGAAATATGAAAAGAGGATTTAAACGCATTATGTTAATTATATTTACAATTATTATTTCATTATTGGTGTTGATTCTTACTTTGAGCTTTATTAATCATAAAATACAATTATCAAAAGAAGAGGGACGATTTGTTCCAACTGGGCAACTTGTAGAAGTTAATGGTCATCAAATGCACGTTTATACAGAAGGAAAAGGAGAAGATACCCTTGTTTTTATGTCTGGTGGTGGTACGAGCTCACCTGCATTAGATTTTAAATCTCTTTATACTTTGTTAAGCGATAAATATAAAATTGTTGTTGTTGAAAAGGCAGGTTATGGATTTAGCGAAGTCACAGATATTGACCGAGATATTGATACAATTCTAGCTGAAACAAAAGAGGCACTTTTTAAATCAGAAATTGAAGGTCCATATATTTTATTCCCTCATTCGATGTCTGGCATTGAAGCCTTGAAATGGGCGCAAGACTACCCTGATGAAATTAAAGCTATTATTGGATTAGATATGGCTGTTCCTGCTGTATATGAAGAAATATCTATCAATATGTTCCTCGTTCGATTAGGTGCTTTTACTGCTAAGACTGGTTTGATCAGATGGATTCCAAAACTATCAGAAAGTGACGCAATAAAATATGGGAATTTAACAGACGAAGAGAAAGAGTTGTATAAAGTAATTTTTTATCGAAGAACATTGACTAAAGATATGGTTAATGAAATAGATCATATAAAAGCAAATGCACAAAAAGTCAAAAAAGTGGGAATCCCGAACATTCCTATACTTTTGTTTTCATCGAATGGTGAGGGGACTGGTTTTGACAATCAAAAGTGGAATGGAATTCAAAATGACTTTATTAATAGGATTGATAAAGGTAAATTAATTGAGTTAGATTCTTCACATTATGTTCATAGTATTGACTATGAGCGAATAGCTGAGGAATCAGAGGCCTTTATAGAAAGTTTACATCGTTACTAGCATATGAGGAGGCCATATGTTGAAAAATATAATATTATTTTTTTCTCTACTAGCTGTTTTGTTAGTTACTTCGGGTTGTTTGAATGAAATGGTTGGGCAAAAAATAACTGTACAAAAACGAAGTGGTGAAGAAAATATTTTGAAGACTTTAAAGAATTCAATCAAAAAAACAAGTGGAAAAAGCGATTGATATAGTGAAAAATGCTAATTGGATAAATAAAAAAGTAGAAATGGCACGCTATATGCGGACTACCAATTTCAATTTTTATTTAAGAACAGTAGCGAAAACTAAATAGCCTATTATTCGCTTTGGGTTAGCCAAAATGGTGAAAATTTAGAAATTGTTACGGACAGCGATAAATATGTGGAATTAGCAAAGCGAGATACAGAAAATCTCTATAAAATTTTAACAGGAGAAAAAATAATAAAGTAATGCCATGTCCTGAATACGCTTCAACTAACAGAGTCTTGACTTGAAGACCAATGGTAGTTTAGTTTGAAGAGCTTTGTTTGACTTGCGTTCAACAAACGGGCCAGATTGTTGAGGAACATTCTTTAACGAAAGGTTCGAAAACGACGCTTTGGAGATTTTTTCAGTTACACTACATTTTAAAAATAGCATCTATTGTGCATCCGTATGGAAGCTGCTCTTTTTCAGCGTAGATGTTCACGTAAAATGTGATTTTTGCGTTGCCAACAGTATGCGTTTCTTCCTTATCTGCGTACACTTCAAAAAAATCAATCGTGTAATGTTTATACCCATCTTTCTCCATGTAACACCAAACTTCATTAGCTTTTCGTGGATCAAGGCCATTACTATGTAAAAACTCGATAAGCATATTATTTTTCATAATTTGCTCCGCATAAAAAATACAATCCTCACAGATGCAATGATTGACAGTACCAACAAGTTCTCCATTCGCATAAAATTGCTCATTTAATTGTTTCGTGTTCATTATGTCCTCCAATAGATTAATGGTTTAATTTTATCAATAATTCAAAAATTTTCGCACGTTTTTTTTATTCAAATAACGAAACAGATTGTTGGAAATTAATGTAATATATTTGAAAAATATTTGGATAATATATGTTAGAATGGTTATTAATTATACAATTATCGATTAAATTGTTTCAAGGAGGTTATTTATGAAAATAACAGAAGGCTATGGCAAAGTGATGATAGATGATTTTGAATTTTATGGTGAAATTAAACAAGATAAATGTTCTAAATGCAACTATAATTTAGTATATTACGATGATTTTGATTCTTATTTTTGTCCTAATTGTAATAGTTGGACTGAATCAAAATGTAGTGACCCTACTTGTAAATATTGCTCTAATAGACCAGAAACACCTTTAACTCACAAATAACGAAATTAAACTTCCATGAAGGGACTCAATCATCTTCCATTGTCTATGGAGACATGCTAATTTTGCCCTTCGTTGATGGCTAACTGAATGCTCAGTAATAAGAGATTACAATCATAGTATTTTATCAAAATGAAAAGTGAAAGATTGTTCTTCCAGAACTTAGGTAAAGAGTATTTGAAGGCTTTAACCAATTTTTGTTGGAGGTCTATCAAAAATGAAAAACGAAGAAAATAAGACAAATCAATACTTACCAAGCATAAACTACGATGATACAACTAACTGCGAACATGACATTGAATCTGATATAGTAGTTGGAAATTCACCATGCCCTTGCTGCGAGTTTATTACAATTCCGAATAATGGCGAGGCCCTTGCTTATATTTGTCCCGTATGTTTTTGGGAGATAGATTTGTTTATTCAAAGTAATGTAGAGGCAAGTGACCAAAACCATGGCTTAACATTGACTGAGCAAGAAAAAATTATCAAAGTTTTGGGGCAGTATTGCCTATGTTAAAGAAGTCTTGCAGGCAACCAAAAGAATATGAATATCCAACAAAATGAAGAAGCAGATTCAAAGTTGATTGGGTTGGAAAACGGCGACTACGGGAGGAGCAACGCAAACGGGTTGGTTCACCGCACACCCTCCAGAATGAGTACGTCTGAAACAGAAATTAACGGTTTTAAATTGTTCAAGAATCGGGCGAGATTTTGCAATAAGGAACAGCGCTAAAAATTATCAAATAATATAAACTAACAACACAATATTTTTTATGTGAAATAACAGGTGGGGATATTTAATATCAAGACCCAGATGAAGAAATTACCTTGGAAGAATTGCAAGGTAATTTCGAAATTTATTCATACATACCCGAAAGACTCAGAAGTTATGGAACAACTATTATCAAATTTATCTAATTGTGCGCATTTCTTTAAACAGGAATGCGTCTTTTTTAATATAAAATAAACAAAAACTCCGCGTTATTAGTGTGTAAAGAATGGAAATCCATGATGTAGGAAATAATGTAGTTCTCTAATGCATTACAATTTCAAAAGAAAACCAAATCAATGCGGAGGTAAAAATGACTGTTCTTGATTGTATCATTATAGGCGGAGGTCCTTCTGGGTTAAGTGCTGGCTTAACTTTAGGAAGAGCTAGGAGAAATATTGCATTAATGGATGATGGGACAAATAGGAATAGAGTGACACAAGCGTCACATGGATTTATTACGCGTGATGGGATAAAACCACAAGCGTTTAAAGATATAGCGTTAAAAGAGTTGGAGAATTACCCGTCTGTGTCCTATATTAATGCTACAGTTACTGAAATAATAAAGGGTATAGGTAATGAGCGATTTACTGTCAAAACATCTACTAGTCAGGAATTTGTTTCAGAAAAAATCATACTCGCCACCGGTGTTCAAGAAATATTTACTATACCAAGTATAAGAAAGTTTTATGGGAAAAGTCTATTTAGTTGTCCGTATTGTGATGGCTGGGAGCAAAAGGATAAGCCATTAGTGGTGTTGGCAGAACAAGAAGAGCATGTACTGCATTTGACCAAGTTAATTTATAATTGGTCACAGGATTTGGTTGTATTAACGAATGGAGCTCACTTATCTAAAGAAGGTAAAATGGAGTTACAAAAACACAATATCAAAATTATACCAGAGAAGATAAAAGACCTCATCGGTAAGGATGGGTACTTACAAAAAATAGAGTTTCAAACAGGAGCAACCATTATAAGGTCGGGTGGATTTGTTGCCCCATCTTATTATCGCCCCAATCAGTTTGCTGAGAAGCTTGGCTGTGATATTGATGAAGATGGAAAAGTGATAACAGATGGTGTTGGTAGAACAACTCAAAAAAATGTATATATTGCAGGGGAAACCGAAAGATCTAAACCATCCACTTTAATGATTTCAGCTGCTAAAGGTAATAAAGCTGCTGTTTCAGTAAATACTGATTTAACGATGGAACGCTTTTGATGACGTCATAACACTTGGAATAGGATCTTAGTAAAAACATATCAGCTAATGTATTCTCAAATATTGTGTTAGAGTTACTATAAGAAATGACAAAGAACGGATGATTGTAGAATCCGTTTTTCTTGTTGCAAAAATTATAGTTTTACAAGGGTAATAAAAAAGTGCGGAGGAATAAAAATATGAAACAAGTGGGGACTCTATACTTTTTCTGTGGAAAAATGGGGGCAGGAAAATCAACAAAATCAAAACAATTGGCTAAAGAAAAAAATGCGGTCCTTTTATCTGAGGATGAGTGGCTTTCCTCTCTTTATCCCAATCAGATCACATCATTTGAGGACTATCTAAAATTATCAGCACAGCTCAAGCCGATGGTGAAAAAGCATGTCCAAAACATATTGAGTGTTGGTACGGATGTAGTAATGGATTTTCCAGGTAATACTCAAAAACAGCGAAAATGGTTTTTGGATATAGCGTCAGAGGTCAATGCAAACCATCAACTAATTTTCCTTAATTTAAATAACCAGCAATGCTTGGTTCAAATTGCGCAAAGGCGTAATGAACAACCCGAAAGAGCAGCTTTTGACACGGAAGCGACGTTTATTGAAGTTACTAAATTTTTTGAAGCACCAGAAGCTTCCGAGGGTTTAAATATATGGGAGTTTAGTGGGAAAGAATAACACAGAGTTATCAGGCTCGCTTATTAAATGAACGTCATATTTTTCTTAAACTAACAGGGGTATTACTTGAAGAACATAGTGCTGTTTAGAAATTAGCTATTATTGTCATTTGTAATTTATGCGGTTTATGAAGAATTTTTTAAAATTATATTGACAAACTATTTTTTTTCTGTAAAATGAAAAACAATTCAAAAATATTTGTATAGAACAAAGGCTATGAAAAGAAGTAGTATCAATTATTTTTACGAACAGAAAGTTACCGGTCGATGAGAGGTGCATGTAAAACAATTGAGAATTCATCTTGGAGCTGTGTACCGAAAGGATTATTCTAAGTAGGCTACGCCGGTAAGCACCCGTAATCATGTGCGAGAGTATCGTCAAATGACCGTACTTCTTAAGGTAAGTAATGTGAATTGCTTATAAATTAAAGGTGGTAACACGAGTTGAATCGTCCTTTTGGTTAATCCAAAGGGGCGTTTTTTTTATTCCTTTTTTGACAAGTATTTGAAAATCTAAACGTATGGGGTAAGCATTATGAAAGATAATCATCAAGATTCACAACTAAAGCGGGAATTAAGCACGCGTCATATGCAATTAATTGCACTTGGCGGGTCCATTGGGGTCGGTTTATTTTATGGCTCTAGTTCAACCATTCAAATGGCGGGACCATCTATTTTACTAGCTTATTTAATTGGCGGGTTAGTTATTTTCACCATTATGCGTGCATTAGGTGAAATGGCAGTAGCGGAACCTGTATCAGGCTCATTCAGTATGTACGCGAATAAATATTTAGGACGCTTTGCTGGGTTCTTATCTGGTTGGACATATTGGTTCATGTGGATTGTCGTGGGCATGGCAGAATTAACAGTGGTCGGTGTATATATTAACTACTGGTTTCCAGATATTCCACAATGGGTAACTGCCCTTGTGGTACTTGTGATGATGACGCTTGTAAACTTAGCAAATGTAAAAGCATATGGAGAATTCGAATTCTGGTTTGCGATGATTAAAGTTGTGGCAATTATCGGTATGATTGTTCTAGGACTAGCCATTATTTTCTTCGGTGTCGGCAACCACGGTGAAGCAATTGGCTTTGATAATTTATGGGCACATGGTGGCTTCATGCCAAACGGTTTCCATGGTATTTTAATGTCACTCGTATTAGTTATGTTCTCATTCGGTGGGGTTGAATTAGTGGGTATTTCTGCAGGAGAAGCAAAAAATCCTAGCAAGTCTATTCCATCAGCCATTAACAACATCGTTTGGCGTATTTTAATTTTCTACATTGGGGCGCTAGGCGTTATGATGGTTATTTATCCTTGGAACGAAGTTGGTTCAGAAGGTAGCCCGTTCGTTCAAATTTTCGATTACGTTGGTATCCCTGCTGCAGCTCACATTATTAACTTTGTTGTCATTACAGCAGCAATGTCTGCATTTAATAGTGGCTTATACGGTTCAGGACGTATGCTACACAACCTATCTGTACAAAAAAATGGTCCAGAATATTTTAGAACAGTAAGCAAAAATGGTAGTCCAAGTCGAGGGATTTTATTTTCTTCTGCTGTGTTATTAATCGCGGTTGTCTTAAATTATGTAGTACCTGAAAAAGTGTTCATCTATATTTCTGCTGTTGCGACGGTTGCAGTTATTACAAGCTGGATGATTATTTTATTAGCACAATTGAAATTTAGGAAGTCAAAAACGAAAGAGGAAGTAGCCAAACTGAAATTCAAAATTCCGCTTTACCCACTTTCTACGTATATTGCTATTGTATTTTTATTAATGGTGATTGTGTTAATGGCGTTTATTCCAGATATGCGTGTTGCCCTATATGTCGCACCAGTTTGGTTTTTCATCTTATTTATTGGCTACAAAGTAATACATGTTAAAAAGTAGTTACATCTTTTTAAACTGATACTCTACAGCGCAAACATATTGTGAAAAAATCCTTTTGGTATATTCGATTCGTTACATTTATCTAAGGTTTAATAGTTTTTATCCATTAGTAAAGAATGTGATGAGTGCCTTCCTTTATGAATGGGTTCATAATAAAATTGATCTGTATTAGACAAAAAAGGAGGGGCATGATGGGAGTAGTATATTTGGCTGGTGGATGTTTATGGGGCGTACAAGCTTTTATAAAAACGTTACCAGGAGTTACGTTTACAGAAGCAGGAAGAGCGAATGGAACAAGTCGTACGCTTGAGGGCGATTATGATGGATACGCTGAATGTGTAAAAACGGGGTTTGATCCAACAGTTGTATCCATTAGGGATTTAATGGGCTATTTATTCGAAATCATTGATCCTTACAGTTTGAATAGACAAGGACAGGATGTTGGCGAAAAATATAGAACAGGCGTATATAGTGAAAATCCTGAGCATTTAAAAGAGGCGAGAGCATTTCTAAGAGAGAGAAATGATTACAAGCTTATAATGGTTGAAGTGTTGCCCCTAACAAACTATGTCAGAAGTGCAGAGGAGCATCAGGATAGATTAACCAGATGTCCAAATGATTATTGTCATATTCCCGCAGAAATTTTAAATAAATATAAATAACGGAATTTACAAGACCTTTCTATGTGCTAAAACGCAGAAAATTAGAAGGAAATGATCAATCTCATGAGAAGGCTAGAGCTTGTGAAGTTTACTACTTAAGCTGACAAGTGCTATTGATGAAACAAGAAAGCAAATTACTGTTAACCCCGTCCTAACTTGGAACGGGGTTATTCTTATTTAGAAGGGTTAAAATTGTCACTTTACAAAAGCGGAACTATTTAATTTTGATAAAGGGAAGCATTACGATTTTAAGTGAGATTTTCCCCTAAAGAGCCACAAAAGGTTCAGCAATTCCATATAGAGAGTTTGGATTAAATCATTTTTAGCAAATGGGTATATCAAAACTTTATTACTTACAGCACCCTTATGTTGGTATAAAGTAGTAAATGTAGAAAATTTACATAGATATTACATAGTGTTGAAAGGTTGAATGTTAATATGAAAAAAAGTTGGTTGTTATTATTCCTCATGGTATTGATGTGCGGATGTTCAAATCAATCCAAGGAGGAGACTGGGGTCGAGGCTAGCGTTGAACAAGAAGCAGCTTCTAAGTTAGCACAGGAAAAGCAGTTGGTAGATCGTCAATTATATGAGAAATTATCTGAGGCCGTTGAGACAATAGGCTATACATACGATATGCAAACATTTGCTGAAAATGAGTATAACCAGGGCGTTTTATATTCGGAATTAATCGATTTTGATAATGATGGGGTTCAGGAGGTTTATGCCTTCATGAAGGAGTAGACTATCCATTATCTGCATATACACATCGAAATAAGGATAATTATATCCAAGAAGTTTGGACGGGAAATGCGAATGGCGAAAGCGCTATTCTATCTTTTTCAAGTGAAGTTGATCAATTGGTCTGCTCAGCCTGTGATATGAATGTGTCTTTAGTCAAAGGTCAGGATGGTCGAACATTCATCAAAATGTTCTCCAATCAAACAAGTCAAGGCACTACGGTGGACAAGATATGGATTTATGCCAAGGAGCCATCTAACTCAGCAATGGAGTTAGTTATTACTGGCTATACAATTGATAATAACAATGCAGTGGGTATCGATTATTTTTTAGATGGTGAAGTAACAGATCAAGCCACATATGACACAGCTTTTGCCCCATATACTGGAGAGGAACGTTCCATACTGATTAGTAATTTTTCCGAGAAAAAATATGGTTTCGATTATACTAGCCCAGCTAGCAATGTTGGCACAGTCCTTGCTGCCCTCTTACCGAGCGTAAATAGTATAGTTGGGCAAGAAGCATTGCTAGAAAAGAAGAAAAGGGAAGAAATCATCGGTGCCTTAGGTGAATTTAATACAGTGAGACGCATCCATCATCAAGACAAACGTGTCGTCCAATCTTTAGTGTTAGATGTTATTCAAAAGGCCAATCTTGACCATGAGTATTCAGACATGAGTGAAATGGTTTTTGATGGGGCCTCCGTCAAAGAAAAATACAAAGAAACATTTGGCGTTGACTTAGATATCGAGAAGATGAATTTCCCTTCCAGAGATAGCCAGTCCATTATGTCTTATGAAGCAGGCAAGTTTTATATCTATCCAACTGGTTTTTATTTTGATGCGATTGACCGCCATTTTCAAGATGTCTATAAAGTCAGAGACGATTTATACTATGTGACCATCTTAGATAATGAATTTAATCATACTGAATACTCGCTCTCAAAGGATACAAACATTACATCAGAGGAAATGTTTGCGCAGGATTTTGCAAGTTGGCCTAAGGAAGCACGGATTTGGCTAAAACCAGGGATACAAAGATATGCTGTGGTGAAATATATGGATGGGGTACCGAAAGTTCAATACCTCGGTGCACAAAACTTAACAGATCAACAAATAGAGGCATTCTAAGTTTCCCTAGCAATCCCCTAGATTGAAATATGGTAAAATGGACAAAAGCATAAGGTTTGGAGGGATGACATTGGCAGAAAAAAGATTAAAAGTTTGTGAAAATGGACATCGATTTTACAAAAGCACAGATTGTCCAAGCGGCCCTACCTGTGATCGGGAAAATAAACCTAACAGTGGCTTCCTTTCCAAACTAAGTTCACCTGCAAGAAATGCATTAGTGCACGCAGGTATTGATACGTTGGAAAAACTATCTATGTACACGGAAAAGGATATCTTAAAATTGCATGGTATTGGACCAGCCTCCTTACCGATTATGAGATCATCATTGAAAGAAGAAGGCTTGTTATTTAAATAAGTGAGGGGGAAGACAACAATGTCAACGAAGGAATTATCACAAGAGCAAACCGAGGAACTAATCAATACTTTGCAAGTTCGCTTCGAGAAAAATACATCTCGTCATGAAGGGCTTGATTGGGCAAATGTCCAAGCTAAGCTAGAGGATAATAGGGAGAAACTATGGTCGCTCCACGAAATGGAGGCAACAGGTGGTGAACCAGATGTAGTAGGCTATGATGCAAACACGGATGAGTTCATTTTCTATGATTGTTCTGCGGAAAGTCCTAAAGGTCGCAGAAGTTTATGTTATGACCGTGAAGCATGGGAATCTAGAAAAAATCATAAGCCTGAAAATACGGCAATGGATGTTGCCAAGGAAATGGGCATTGAGCTGTTAACAGAGGAGCAATATCGCCAGCTACAGGAGCTTGGCAAGTTCGATTTAAAAACATCAAGCTGGGTACAAACACCTGACAACATTCGCAAACTAGGCGGTGCCATCTTCTGCGACCGTCGCTATGACATGGTCTTTATGTACCACAATGGAGCAGAATCCTACTACGCTGCAAGAGGCTTCCGTGGATCGTTAAGAGTTTAAAAAATAAAGGCATATGCCGATCTGCGGATGAGCATATGCCTTTTTCTATGGAAATATAGTTAGGCCAATGTCTTTCTAGTTAGCTATAACCTTTATTTAGTGTATGATAAACTAAAAGGGGAGGTGGAGAATTATGTTAAATTGTTTAAAAATTATTTTTTCCATCACAGGCATATCTCTCGCAGTTTACGGACTAATCACACGTGATTTCCAATTGAATTACCTCATGATATTGTTCTTAGGCCTTTTCATGTTCACTTTAGGGATTCAAGAATTTCAAAAACAGCGAACAGTTTATGGTTGGTTCCTAATGGGGGTATCTATATTTTCAATCTATGTGTCCGTTCAAAGCTTTGTCTTGATTTAAGGGAAGCAGCCACTGTTAATTTTCGTAATACCATACATCGATCAAGTTCTTCCAGCCATTTTCATCAATCACTTTCAACTTATATAATGGCCCTATATTTGTATGGTATTCAGTTGAAATTTGCATGGCATTTTTTTATACTGTTGATGTCATCAGCATGAACTCTACAAGAATTAACAAAATGAATAATAAGAATATGACTTAATGCTAATCATTTGATGGGGCAGACCGCTCGTCGCTCATACTAAAGGTTTTATGCTATAATTTACATAAATTACATAATGAGGTGATAAGATGGAGAATGAAAAATTAGTGTGCAAGGTTTGTGGTCGAGATAAATTTACGACTGGACAGGTGGGAGGTACTACAAGCCAAGGCAATATAAGACCTATTGGCGCAATTATGGCGGTAGGGTCACCACTCCAAATGACTTTTTGTAAAAACTGCGGGGAAGTTGCTTCATTTAAGGTGTTAAAACCACAGAATTTTAAATAATCGTTGAAAGGGTCACTGATAGGAAAGTGATCCTTTTTATATAGTGGACGTTTAAAAGGGGATAAGATTTAAAAGCATACATGATGCTCGACTTTGGTTATTTGAATACCATGATATGAAACCAGCCTTACAAGACAAACACCCTCTAATTGGTTAAAGGGTGTTTTGCTAATACATACTAGATAGAACTTCGATAAGCTCTTAAAGTTGAATGTAAGTTTGAATTCGAACTTGCGATTGTTTTTTTATAGTTATACATACCTAATGGGCTTAAATGATTAGAACTAGATCCTAATAAACCTTGCTTTACAGCACTTTTTAACGTATCAATTTGTTTGGTAGATAATTTAGAAGTTTTACTTTCTTCAAGAATTTTATTTACATTATTTATTTTTTCTTGATCCTCTTTTGATGTAGCTTTAACTTCCTTGTTCATTTGTCGCGTCAACCCATAATACTTAGACGAGGATCTACGTGACATTAAATATTGCATATTAGAAAATTTTGTCGTCATCATGATAAATTGTCACCTTCCCATTCACATTTTTAGTTCCATAGTTGTTATCGTACTGAACTTGAAAAGATTTAGTATATTTACTTTTTTTAGTAATTGATTTTCAAGTTTAATCAGACCAGATGATGGCACCTGTAAGCATTGAAAAAACGTTGAGACATATTATCAAGAACACAGTATTAAGTCAGTTGGATATAAACTATCATATCTACCACTGCCGAATAAGCATATATTGAATATGAAAGTAAGCGTTAATTACTGTTTATTTTGTAATTAATATATATTTAACGGATGGATTGAATTACAGAAGGAAAAAAAGTAATAGGTAAAGAATATTTATTGTAGAAGACCTGTTAAAACTAGATGAGTTTGTTGATAGGAGGGATACAATTTAACAAGTAATTTGTGATGATAGAGCTCTAAGTAAAATGAGAAGTCTGCTGCAAAAACAAAGAATAATTCTATGCTGTTAATAATTAACAGTACTATTAACGTTTGTTAATAGAAACGACATTAAATGGCTATAAAAATTAATAATTGAAGATGAAAGTACTTATTCCAAACTAAACTAAGGAGTGTTATTTTGAAAAATATTATAATTAGTATAGTATTTTTATCAAGTTTTGTCGTTTCATTTCTTTCAGTAAATACAGTCACCTTTGCTGCAGTTGATTTCTCTGATATTGAGAATTCCTATGCAAAAAATGCTATCAACGAGTTAGTGGAAAAAGGCATTATAAATGGTTATCCAGATGGTGAATTTAGACCAACATCAGCAATTACAAGACAAGATTTTGCTATAATTTTAGCGAAAGCACTGAATTTGAATCTAACTAACTCTCCAAGTACTCCAACATTTACCGATATTCCAACAACTCATTATGCTTATCCAGCTATCGAAGCAGCAGTTAAAGCTGGATTAATAAATGGGACAGGTGATGGGAAGTTCGGGGTTGGCTCAGGTTTAACACGTCAAGAAATGGCTACTCTATTTGCTAGAGCATTAGGTGGCGAATCTATTGGCCTTGGCGAGCAGCTTACTTTTGATGACCAACATAAAATTTCTGCTTGGGCAAGGGATGCGGTAGGTTTTGCAGTAACATCAAACCTAATGACAGGCGATACATTAAATCGTTTCAATCCACAAGCAATAGCTGAAAGACAACAAGTTGCCCTTGTTGCGTCTCGGTTTTTAAAGCAGATTGATAAAGTAACACCAGAACCAGAACCAAAGCCAGAACCAAAGCCAGAACCAAAGCCAGAACCAAAGCCAGAACCAAAGCCAGAGCCAAAACCGGTGCCAAAACCAGAGCCAACCCCAACCCCAGATCCTACACCAACACCAAGTGTAATTCCTGTAGTCGGGATTACATTGAATGAGGTAATAGAAAATCTTCAAATTGGTGAAACAAAGACACTAACAGTAACGGTTGTACCTGCAAATGCGACAAATAAACTTGTGAGATGGTCTTCATCAGATCTGAACGTTGCAACTGTTAACGGACAGGGGAAAGTAATAGCGACTGGTATAGGGACTGTGACCATAACAGCAACAACGGTAGATGGATTAAAAACAGCTTCAGTTACTTTCGCAGTGACCCATAGCAATGGTGCAGCGATTACTGGCGTAGGAACGTCATCATCTGTTTTACAAATGGGAGAGACTACTAGTAGAACAGCAGAAACAACCGAATCAGGCACCATAATGTGGTCATCAAGCAATACTAGTGTTGCAACAGTTCATTCTAGTACAGGTGAAATTACTGCTCACACACCGGGCACAACAACCATTTCGTATACTAGTAGTAATGGTAAAATGAATTCTGTGAGTCTCACTGTATATGATGAGGCAACAGCAAAAAGCCCAACATATTCGCAAGTACTGCAAATGGACGAAGTGATAACAGCTTCAGTAGGAGCAGGCTTATCTGCAACAGCAACAAACAAAAGTTTTGTAGCTGAACCAACAAGTGTAGCGACAGTGAATGCTACAACTGGCCAAGTAACAGCTATAAGTGCAGGTAGCTCAGTTATTACGTATGTAGGAATGGATGCTAATGGCGTAGTAATTGAAAAAGGTACGACAACTGTGACAGTTCATCCACAAGCAGCAGTAGCTGCAATACCCATGGTGCCAGCACCTTATTCAGTTATTGGCTGGGGCTCAGCAGCAACTAATTTCACGCCTTCAGGAGTCGGACAATCCATCATCTGGACTGTAACAAATGGTACAGGAGCTGCGATAATTCAGCAAAGTACAGGGGCTATAAGAGGTGTTACAGCTGGTGATGTAACGGTAAACTATAAAATAGTGGATAATAATACTAGAGTAGTGGCTTACAAGTCAGCACCCGTAACGGTAACAATTCCAGATACACCAAGAGTTAATATTTCACCACCATATGTTGATGGGGGGACAATTGGTGGATCTTATGCCATGTCAACTATTGTGAATTTGACGGTTGCCATAACAGGGGAAAACAATTCAACTGTCATTTTCAGTAATCCGAGAAGCAATGATGACAATATTGCCACTGCAACGATCACGGGTCCAAATCCTTCTGGACATGTTTTTTTAAATGTAGAGAAAAATGGTATTGGGGAAGCGCAGATAACATTTGATTACACAGATATTAACAATAAAACTGGTTCGATGACATGGACTTTTAATTTCCAATAGAACTAATTTTACAAGCTAAAGGATGCGTCTATGGACGTGTCCTTTTCTAGTGACTTTCATTCGTTTGAAAGTGGTTTACGGTAATCTATTATATTGAAAAGCTTGAAATAGAAACAATGATGGGAAATTATATAAAGATAGTCTTTTCATCAATTCTTACATCAATAACTACAAGGGTAATAAATAAATTTGAAATAGATTTTGTCAATACGAATATTTTACTCTTGGCATATCTATTGTTATTATGGTTGGTTTCTTTAGCTATAATTTTATGTTCACACTAAAAAGAGATAGAATAGAAATTTTATATTTGTTCTATTCCATTTCTAGTGGTCGTCTCAGAGAACAAAAGTTAATTCTCTGCATCGGTGAAAAACAACACATGCTGTGCCTACCCCTTAGAAATTATTATAATTTGTAATTATTTACATTTCCGAAAAGTATTAATTTATTTAATTAAAAATATATGTCAATTAGTCGTTTAAAAATAAATAAGATATAGGAGTTGATATAATTAATAAAACAAAGATTTATAAAGCGTTATTAATTTTGTTACCCATTAGCTTACTATTGAATTTATTTTTTGTAGTGACGTTTATAGAAAATAATTCGAGGAAACAAGAATACTTCATTTATAACCTAAACCTCAAATTATATGAATTAAATTTAGCAATAAACAATCAAAAAGAAAATGATTTTCAGGACCCTCAAATTGTAATGATTCAGCTAGATAAGGTAAAAGGTCTTTTAGTTGATTCGGTAATAACTAATAATTTCGCAAGTAGTGTGTTGAATGATAAAGAAAAAAAGATGCTACTGAGCATATACAATTTTTTAGAACCTTTGCCAAAAAGTGATTTATTTGAGGTAGAAAAATGGGGAAAAGCGGATACAGAATATATTTTAAGGGTTGGAGAAGCATTGAGTTTGTCTAACTATACTGCTAACAGCTTCCCTGAGCAAAATTGGAGTTCAGTTGTAAAACAATGGGAACAACTGGTTAAGGCATTTGAAACTGATTTTAATTAAGAAAACGTTGAGAGGATGCAGGGCAGATTGTTACTTGGACCATGGACAGAAACCATAAGTCATGATTAGCATGGGATATCGCAGTTTGCCCCCACACTCTTTATATGATGTGACAACACTAAGTCGAGTCGGTGCTATTGCAATAAAGCTTAGTATTACATGGGGTGGAGATTGGACAGCGAACATTGATCGTCCACATTTTGAAGTTAAACCAACTTGGATTATGCCAAAAGAATATAAAATTGAAGGACAAGTGATTATTCCCACTATAGCAAATACCAAGTGTAATTAATTGTGGAGGACAATACAGCTAAATCGATAGTGAAGGATGATGATACAATGGGATTTACGAATGAAATACTCAAAGCTGCAGCTTTTGATTACCTTAAGCAAGCAGTGGACAAAAAGCTTATCGATAAATCACATCCAGATAAATTTGATGCTGGTACATTGACGGATAGTGATTTTGAAGGTTTGAAGATTATAATTGCACATCGTAGCGCTTAACAGTAGATGCTCGTTAACTTAATTGGTAATGGGCTTTTTTATGTTTCTACTTACTGTCTCTCTTACTTTTTACATAAAATCAGAAAATCTCTTAGTGACCAAATGAAGAAAAGTAATGGTAAACCAGTAATGAATAAAAATCCTAAAATGAATGAAGCTATAGGGATTTCTCCGGTATCAGTTGCCATAACACCGATAAAAAGCCCTAATGGACTAGTCGCACAAAAAATCAATAAATTGGTCACGCAGGTAATGATAAAGATAAAAAATGGGTATACATAATAATCCAAACGATGCGAACGTCATTTAACTCGCCTTAATTTCACTTCTGGAAATTTCCCCTTAGAATGTTAGACCTTTAAAATCTTAACAATGTATTGCTCTAATTCATATATGTAATTATTTCCATAAACTAATACGTGATAAAATGTAAAGCCACTATCCGTTACACAAAAAAGTCACCAAAATCACGAAAAAAGTCACATTCCTCCCGAAAACCCACGAAATCAGGCGAAAAGCATGTCTTTGTACATTCACACAAAACCTTGCTATAATAAGGTTTGCGAATACATATGAAAGAGGGTAAAAGCATGAACGCTTATGATGAATATATGAAGCAGGTTGTGAAGCCGATGCGTGAGGAGCTTGTGGAGGCTGGTTTTACGGAGCTAACGACTGCGGATGCGGTGAATGAATTTATGGCGGAGACGAAGGGAACATCGTTAGTGGTGATTAACTCGGTTTGTGGTTGTGCGGCAGGGCTTGCTCGTCCAGCGGCGCGTGAGGCAATTGCAGCGGTGAAGCCAGATCATCTTGTGACGGTGTTTGCGGGGCAGGATCCAGAGGCGACTGCGGCGATGCGTGGTTATTTTGAGGATGTGCCACCTAGCTCACCATCTATGGCGATTTTAAAGGATGGGGAGTTGGCTTACTTTATCCCACGTGAACAAATTGAGGGATTCCCTGTGGAGCAGATTGTCTCTCATTTAACTGGCGTGTTAGAGCAAACATGCGAGAACTAAAAACGATTGTGACGACAGCGGGCAGACCAGATGATGTATCGATGGCGCTCGCTGCTTTTGCGTGTCAAGAATTAGGTGGTACGTTTGAGCCACGGAACAAGCGCTCTGTTCGTAAAATTTCGCAGGAGTTGCAGGCACATGTGATGGTCGCTGGGAAGAATCGCTTCGAGTATTATGCCTATGGGACGCAGGAGCCGTTTTTCTTTCACCCCAATTCTGCGGCGTTTCGATTAAAGCGTGTGGCCCGTGGTGAGGCAGAGCCTTTTTTGGAAGCGGCACAGCTTCAAGTGGGGGATTCGGTGTTGGATTGTACGTTAGGTTTAGCGGCAGATGCCATGTTAGCGGCTTATACAGTGGGTGAAGCAGGTCGTGTTGTGGGACTGGAAGCAAATCCAAATGTAGCGTTTATTGTTAGACAGGGGATGCAAACCTATGATACATCCGAGCTACCGTTAACTGCCTGTATGCGACACATCGAGGTAATACAGTCAGAGGCTGTTCGCTATTTAAACACCTTACCAGACAATGCATTTGATGTGGTTTATTTGGACCCGATGTTTGAGAAGGTTATTGAAGAGGCCAATAATTTTCAGGCACTACGGCTAGCAGGGGAGCATGTCACATTAACCGATGAATGGGTTCATGAAGCCAAACGTGTAGCGAAAAAGCGTGTGGTGTTAAAGGCACATTTTCGCTCAGAGTGGTTTGCGACCTATGGCTTTCAGCAGCATGAACGGATAACTGCAAAATTTCATTATGGTGTGTTAGAGGTCTGAACAAAATCTAATTAATAAATGGCTAGTACGAAAAAATAGTACAGTATGTTAGGAGAAATATCCTAACATACTGATTTTTGCTATTCATAATTCCTTGAGCTTTTGTAAACAAAATTCTAATGTTCATTTATATAATTTTTTCTCGAAAATTCCAGTTTTTTAAGATTACTCAATTTAAAGAACAGGTATTGTTTGTTGAAGCAATCCCTTTATTTCCTTTGCATAGGATTCTTTATGGAAATTTTCAGCGTGAATGTACAATTGCTCAGAGGCTCTTGTAATACCTACATACATGGTTTTTCGGTATTTCAATGCCTCTTCCTTTACAGAAGTAGAGATGAATCTATCTGTATCTAATAAAAATACAATTGGAGCTTCTAATCCTTTAGCTGATTGATAAGTAGTCACAATAATTTTCTGCTCAGTCGATGCTTTTTTCTTTATTAGTTCGGCTTTTGCTTGCAGTACTTTTGGAAGTGTTTTGAAAAAAGCCTGGGCTCTATACCAATCTTTACAGAGTACCATTATATCGTTTGGAGTGTAGCCAACTTTATAAATCAATTCCTCAATCTTTATAGCTACTTCTTCAAGTTCTCCTTCAATCGTACCAATGCCATTTTCGACCGAATTCTCATACTCAATTTCCTTCATGGGGCAATAAAACTTCTCTACCTCAGCCTTTAATTTATCATCTACACTTAAAAATTGCAGAGCTAAATCAATGTGTTCATTGGCAGAACGATAGGCTTTTTTTAGTAATTTACTTCTGCCGCGCATGTCTAAAATAGGGTCAATTTCTGTCCAAGGTGTATCTGTTGAACGGTAGAGACTTTGTAAGCGATCACCAGCTAAAAATAAATTAATGCTGTTTTTTTCTTCTTTTTTACTATCAAAAGTTTTAAAAGGCTTACAGCTTTGAACGGCTAAACGAATCCAATCGTCTAAAAAATCTTGGTATTCATCAATTAAAATTGCATCATATTTTGGTTTTGCTTTTTCCAAGGACAAACTTGGTAAATCATAGTCCCACCATTTTTGCTGTTCATCACCAGATAATTTGGGAATAGGGACATGAGCTACATCTAGTGCAAATTTATGAAAGGTACTAATTTCCATATTCTCAACATGTATATCTAAAAATGATAAATTTTCTGCTAAGCTATTAACTTTTTGCTCTAGTTTTGTGGCTAAGCTTCTATTGTATGTCAGAATACGAATATTCCAATCGGGGTTTTCTCTAAGTAAATGAATAGCTCTTGCTAAAAGCATAACTGTTTTTCCACTGCCAGGAACACCTGTTACCATGTAATGACCATATGAGATATTTTTGGCAAACCGTTCTTGCTCGGCATCTAATGCAGTAATTAATTCCTGAGTGTAATTTTCGTTTGTAGATAATATTTGAATTTCTGGGAAAATAATGGTTCTAATTATCTTTAAAAATTGAGGACTCACAGGCTTAATCTCTGAAAATAGGTCTGATATTTCTAAAATGTTAAAATCCTCTGAAAGTAGATAGTTGGCAGGTTTTTGATCAAAAACATCTGCTAAGTGATTTTCTTCAAAGGCAGCTCTTTTTAGATGAGGTAAAATAGCATAGGAAGAGAACTTCACATCGAGTTCACCTTGCGCGTTGTATAATCTATCATCCATTGAGAATAAACCTTCTAGCGACTTATAGTATTGACCAGCTTTAAATACAGGATTTTCTAATTTCTCACCTTGGATATTTTTAAATTCTAGACGAGTCCAAGATGCTAGGTATTCAATACTCCAATCCTTCACTTCCAAAATACTTACACCTCTTAAACAATCAATCAAAATAAAATCTGGAATAAGATTTTTAATTTTGGGTTGAATGTAGAGGTAGGCATCGCTTTTTTGTGCTTTATATAGATTTTTAATTTTATTAAGTATACTGCGCTCACCCTTAGTTAAGGTAGGAAGATCATTTGGTATGATATGTAGCAAGTTTTTAACCCCCAAATATTAGTATATTATACAATATTTAAAATATACTATATATTGTAAAAAAACACAACTTTAGTCTTGTAGTTAATTGGTATTATTTGAAGTTAAACATTTGGGAACTAAATTACGAACTAATCTTCAGCGAAGCTTTATAAGCATATTAAGCTATATAATTGAAGTAGAAAAATACATAAAATTATGTTCCATATATTTAATTTTACATATTAAATTTGTTGTGCTATAATAAAAAATGTGCTATTTTAGGTAGCATATTTCCGTAATCTGGCATTCTGCTTTTTGTTTTTGTAGATACTTATTCACACTGGCGCATGCTTTGGGGCTGCAAGGACGCAAAAGATGGTAGGGTTTGCGTTGCTTAAGTTAGAAGGCACACAGTGGAATTTTACCGCGGTGATGAAACGAATTTGGTTTCAAGATAATATTCCCCAGACGATTGGGTTGAGACTTTTACAATTTACGAGAATGTTACCTATAAATACTAAAGGGGTAGTTTCGCAACAGCGAGGCTGCCCCTTGTCTAATTTTAAAGCCTGTCATGTTCAACCATGACAGGCCTTTTTGGTATACATTACCGTTTACTCTCTTCCATAAATAAGTGATAATAAAAGCATGAATTTTGGTAAAAATCTAAATTCTGCATAAAAAATCAGAAAAATCAAAAAGGTGAGGGATGTCAATGGGAAATATCGACACACTATCGACGAATGTCGTGACACAATTAGAAGAAATGGTTACACGGCAAGACAGTATGGATCAGCTAGTATCACGCTATTGCCAAGAAAGACTGCTTTATCGTCTATCTGTATCCTCCTATGAAGATCAATTTTATCTAGATGGGGATCTACTTTTATTTGCTTTAACAAATGGTTTGGTGAACCATTCCAAAGAAGTCACGCTGACAGCGCAAGCAAGCGTTCATCAACACGATATAGTGAAACAGGCCTTTAATGAAATTTGCTCACTAGCAATACCAGCGGATGGTATTGAATGGAATGCACAGCAGATCAAATCGTCCGTATCGAATGACAATATTCAACTAAGCATACCAGCTACATTGGGCAAAATGACAGTATACATAGAAGTAAGGATTACCTTTAAAGAAAGATTGCGAATAACACCAAAGACTATTATTTTTCCGAGCTTGCTAGACAATAAGGCTGCGGTGGTTTATACATATCCAACAGAATTCGTGCTTGCACAAAAATTTATCGAAATTTACCAGTACCCAGCATTAGAAAAGACTGAAAAAACAATAAATGAAGTACAACAATTGTTACAAACGCAAACTATTGAAGGACGAAGATTGCAGGCATATATTGTGGACTTATTTGATCGACATCATTTTACAATCGAGCTAACTTCTACACTCGAGATGTCAGGGATTCTGAAACAATTCTTTATCCCTATTTATGAAGCTATTTTGGCTGAGGACGAATTTTTCAAGCAATGGAACAATCGAGTATGGCAATGAGGAGAGGGACCCGCAAATCATCTACGGTTTGCGGGTTTTTGCATGGCTATTATTCAGTAATTTATTAGGGGAATACATTTGTATGTCCCATGAAGGGTCTCTTCTTTTTATTAAAATGTAGGCTAAAGTGTATCTGTTGCACGAATAGATAAAGTTGAATCGTATTATGTCATGAAGGAGGTTAGGTGAAAAATATGATAAAGTTTGCTGGCTTAAGTGTGCAAGAAATTGTTCAAACATATAGTGACACCCTTATACGAATTGCTGTGCAACAGACCAAAAATATGGCTGAGGCAGAGGACATTGTGCAGGAGGTTTATATGACACTGATGAGGCAGAACAAGCCCTTCGCTCATGAAGCACATTTAAAGGCTTGGCTCATAAAGGTGACATTCAATAAGTGCAAGGATTATTTTAAGTCTCCACGGGTGAAGAAGACGATACCCATTACAGACGAAATGGCCTTTATTGCCAAGGAGGAGCAGATGGTTCTTACTGAAATTTTTGAGCTTCCTCCAGAAGAGAGAGTCATTGTTTATTTACATTATTACGAGGGCTATACAACAGCAGAGATGGCTGATTTATTAGAGATCAACGTAAATACAGTAGGCTCAAAGCTCAGAAGGGCACGAATGAAGCTGAAAACGATTCTAGAAGAGGGGAGCAAAGTATGGTGAATGCTTATAAGAATGTGATGAAGCAGATTCATGCTTCTGAGGAATTTAAGCGTAAAATGCAGGAAGAGATGATGGAATATGAAAAGAGGTCCTTTATGAAAAAAGTAAGAATTAGTGTTGGAAGCTTAGTAGCCTGTGCAGTGATTGCTGTCCTTGCTATGGTAAATATAAATCATGACACACCAATTGATTTGACGGAGAGAATTGTTGCGGACCATTCAGCTCCTGCGGCAAGTGCGCTAGTAAATATCGAAGGGACCATTACAGAAGTCGGAGCAGATGGGCTGAGCTTTACATTGGATAACGGTATGAAAGTAGTCGTGACAGACAAAACCAAAATAGGAATAGATGGACCGACAGCACCACCGAAGGAGGAACAGCTATTTGAGCCTACTTTTAGAGTAGGTAATTTAATTGGCGGCTATACAGAAGATACCTCCTCAAACCCAGTTCAGGCTGCTGCCATTTATACAAATTGGAATTTTGAACATCCAATACGATAAAGATTTAGATACTCAAAAAAGAATTTCCTAAGGGAGATTCTTTTTTTATATCTTCCGATTAACTATTTATTCCTTTTTATCCTAAAAACGAGATTGAATAATACTATTTATAAAGAAATGATTATTTTTATACAAAAAAGTATTGTCTAAAGAGAATATTGTCACTATAATTTACGTAATAGTCTTACATTTCCGAATTGCGAAAAATAATACGCATTATGGAAAAAATATCATACTAGGGGGATGGGCTATGAAAAGAAATTTAATGGTGTTGCTTACAATTATGGCAGCTTTCACGCTAGTTTTAGCGGGTTGCGGCTCGAAAGACAATACATCATCAGGTGATGGAGATAGTAAAAAAGTTTATAAGGTAGGTACTGAGGCTACATTTGCACCTATCGTTTCTCTTGATGATAAAGGGAATATTGTAGGGATTGATGTGGATGTGCTACAAGCAATCGCGGATGAAATGGATTTTGAAGTGAAGTGGGAAAGTATTGGTTGGGAGCCTGTATTCCAAACAATTAAAAATGGTGAAACAGATATTGGTGGTGCAGGGATTACCATTACGGACGAGCGTAAGGAAACATTTGATTTTACTGAGCCGTATTACGAATCTCAATTATTAATCGTGGTGAAAGAAGATTCAAAGATCCAATCATTGGATGAATTAAAAGACAAAAAGATTTCAGTACAAATTAATGCAACTGGTCATATGGCTGCCAAAAAGCTACAGGGTGAATCTAGTCCCAACATTTTTGCTTTCGAAAATCAACCAATTGCTATTCAAGAGATGCTGAATGGCAACGTAGAAGCGGCGATTGGAGATAATTCAGTTGTTTATGAATATATCAAGGCACATCCAAATGACAAAATCAAAGTAATTAAAGATGATTCCTTCGAAAAAGAATACTATGGTTTCATGGTCCAAAAGGGAAACAAAGAGCTTTTAGATAAGTTAAATGAAGGCCTTAAAAAGATTAAAGAAAACGGTAAGTTAAAAGAAATTACAGGTTCAGACTTTTAGTAATAAATAAACCGTAGAAGCTCACCTCATGGGAGTTCTACGGTTATTTTTTAGGTGCTAATCTTGCGCTTCAGCAACTGTTTTGACCCGTTCTAAAAATTGTACGACTTCTTTGTCCGATGCAAACAATAAAAATAATTTGACGAACCATTTTAACGCATTATTTGTTACGGTATAAGTAAAGGAAGTCACTGTTTCATTTATTTTGTTTAAGTCATAGTAAGCCGTAATTTCAAACATATTAGCGAGTACTTTCAATATTTTTTTATCAGGTGTATTCGAATTCATACGCTTCGATACGTTTTCCTTCTTTATATTTTTGGCGATAAATAACTGCCAACCACTTCTTCCGTTACTTTTACAGGCTTGTTTTCAATTACCTGTGGCATAATCTTCTGCATATCAGCTAAAGAGCCATCAAGTAATTTCCAAACGTTTTCGATGGGGGCATTTATGTTTATTTGTCCTTGTTTTCATCCAAACACCTCAACTATAGTCACATGATTATTAACAATTTGAAGAGATGAGGGAGAGAAAACAAAAAAGAAAGCCGATGTAGCTCCAACCTTCTTATTTGCACTGACAGGTCTACTTTATTAGGTTTGCTGATGGGGAGACTAATCCTATTAATGGAATAGCTATGCGTTAGTTTTCATCTTTTATTTTCCAGTCGTTGTAAACGATATCTTGAAGTACATTTTTCAGTTGTACAAATTGCTGCTCCGAGATATTAGATTGCTTCATCACTTGGCGGGACACTTCAGGTAGTTTCCTTCTTACATCTACGCCTTCCTTAGTTAAATATATTTTCATTAATCGTTCGTCCTCCTTAGAACGCTCACGACAAATGTAATTCTTTGCCTCTAATTTTTTTAACAACGGTGTTAATGTTCCTGAATCTAAAAATAAACGTTGGCCCAATTCTTTCACCGTTATCTGTTCGTTTTCCTCTAAAGCTAATAAAGTGATATAGCCTGTATAAGTAAGATCGTAAGGCTTCAATAATAATGTATATTGCCGAGTGATTTCCTTTGATGTTGCATACAAAAGAAAGCACAGCTGATTATCTAAATGATTAGGCATAAAAATCCCCTCTTAAAGTTCTTCTTCTACCATTTATATTAAAAATAAAGTTCCTACTTGTCAAACGCAATTAAATTGTGTACAATTCAATTTGTGGAAATTAAATTGTATACAATTTAATTAATAACAAAAGATAAGGGGTTTTCAGTTATGAAAGAATTATACGCAACTACAATGATTAATGAAGGTGGCCGTAGTGGCACATCCTATGCAGAAGATCAATCTTTATCGTTAAAAATTGCACCACCAGGCTCCAAATTAGCCGATGTGACAAACCCAGAACAATTATTTGCAGCTGGCTATAGTGCTTGTTTTAATAGTGCATTAGATTTAATTAAACGCCAAAAGAAACTAAAAAATGCATCAACAATTAAAGTAACAGTGAAATTAATGGAGCAAGCTTCTTTTGACTATGTGCTTGCAGTGGAAATCGAAGGGCATATTGAAGGACTAGCAGTGGAGGAAGCACAGGAATTATTAGAGGTCACACATACGGTGTGCCCATATTCAAAAGCCACAATGGGCAATATTAATGTAACAATAAAAGCAGTTTAAATTGTGAAAAGAGGGAAACTACATGTTATCAACTACATCATTAAAACAAATTATGCAAATGCGTAAATCTGTTCGTAAATACAATGCAGAGACTAAAATTCCGCGTGAAACAATCATGCAGCTGTTGCAGGATGCTACTTCAGCACCTTCTTCAAGTAATATGCAGCCATGGCGCTTTCTTGTGATTGATGATAAGGAAATTCAGAAGAATATTAACTTCTTTTCATTTAATCAAGAGCAAATCGAAACAGCCTCTGCTATTATTGCTGTCATTGGTGATATAGAGATGTATGTAAATGCTGAGGAAATCTATGCAAAAAATGTGGAGCTGGGCTATATGCCAGAACCAATTGCCAATAAGCTTGCACAAGATGCGCTGACAATGTATGGTTCAGCACCAACAAAAACATTAGAAAATATCGTACATTTTGATGCTGGCTTAGTATCGATGCAAATCATGCTATTAGCGAAGGAAATGGGCTATGATACCGTTCCGATGGGTGGGTTTGATAAAGCAAAATTCGCTGAATACATGGAATTATCAGCAAATGAAATTCCTACTTTATTATTAGCCATTGGTGAAGCGGCAGCCCCAGCATATGGTTCTTCACGCCTACCAATAGACCGCATTGTTCGCTTTAATAAATAATTTCAAGCAATGTCCTTGATACACGTGAGGACATTGCTTTTTTAAAGATTTTTTAGGAGTGAATAGGATGTCTTCATTAACTTTTATTTTAAGCTTAGTCGTAGCAGCTGAGCATTTGTATATTATGTATTTAGAAACGTTTGCTACTACTTCTAAAAGAACAGCAAGAACATTTAATCTGTCTGAAGTAGCGTTAGAAAATGGAAATGTTCAAGTTCTTTTCAAAAATCAAGGCGTTTATAATGGTCTGATTGCGATCGCCTTATTGTATGGATTATTTTTGTCACATCAGCAAACGGAAATGGTCGCCATTTTTTTAATCTTTGTAATTATTGTCGCTTTGTATGGTAGCTTAACAAGCTCTAAATCGATTCTATTAAAACAAGGTGGACCTGCTATTTTAGCACTTATTAGTTTATTTTTTTAAAGGAATCCCTACAGAATGCGTAAGATGTTTTTATTTTTATTTAATCATAAAAACTTAATGTAAACTTGTCACCCTATCCTACACATCAGGAGCTTTATCAAAGATATAAGCAGAAGCCAAAGCAACAGCAAAGGTATTTGGATACTGTTCTTTTTAAATAAATGCTTGATGCATCTATAACTGTTAGAAAAAGTATTATTGTTCAATGAGTTAAAAAGATTAAATGATATAATTTTTGATGGAAATATTCTTCGAGCTATTACCTACCATCGATATACGCTCAGCTAAGCGAAAGCTAGGACAGGACAACTTTAATTTCAATTATAACACTCATGTAGAGAGTAGTTGTTTTTTTGCTATAGGGTCATTGAAGGTAGTAATGCTTATTGCAAAAATGGGTATAATTTGAAATAATTTAATGAAACACTCGTAAATGGGAGGGCGAAAATGCGGTACTTTACAGGTTACAGCTTGTTAATAATGTTCACCTTGTTGTTTTTAATTGGATGTGCAGGAGTTGAAAAGGAAAAATCCCCATCAGATACTAAAATAACCATTGAGCCCTACAACATGAGTGAAAAAGAAACCTTACTCATCAGTAAAACAGGTGTAGAGCAAATTAATTTTTTCAAGTTGAATGGCACTTTGAAAGAAGATGATGATTTGCAATTTTCAGTGGAAGTGTTTGAAAATGGGAAGTTTAAAGAGGAGTTACTAAAGACTTGGGGTGAACTCGAGACAAAATATAATGATAGCCTTATTTCTTTTGGAATAAGTGACAGTAGGGACGAAGACCATTCTTTAAAACTGTTAAATGGTATACCTTCTGGGCTTGCCACAACATTTTATTCGAATAACATGACAACTTCATCTTTCAGCTTACTAATTGACGAAAAAATGACTTTAGAAAAAAATAAACCTATTTATTTAACAGCGTGGCTAGGCACTACTAAAAACGAACTATATTCTGGTAGAGGCAGAAATGGGGAACTACCCCCGGGTATTGAAGGAGCTGAACTTGCATATTTTTACAAAGTTCTATGGACGGATAAATAAAAGAGATAAGTTCTATCAAATCCAAAATGTTTGTAGGTAGGCTTGTGAGATATCTGCCTTGACACCCTGTTTTGTCGCAACCTGTTCAGAAGTTTTTGGTAAAACACTGAGTTTACCATCTATCTCAAGTAATGCATATTGTACATCTTGTACAGAGAAAATAGCTTGTTCGCGTAACATCATTGTTAACTCTTCCATATGCATTCTATTTTTTATAAAGGCAGACTCTAAAAGATGTGAATTAACTTGTGTAAAAAGCTCCAAGAGTATACGACAAACAATTGATAAAGTTATATTTTTTTTAAAATAAATAATAAAAGCCAAGAGGACTACGACTCTTGGCTAATTATCTATTGAAGATATTTTGAATATTGTTGTTGATTATTAATTGCTTGGAAAGGTTAAATGATTGTACAGAGATTTGTTTACAAGCGGTGGCGTTAATGTCTTGTAATAGTGCTATTACTAAGCAAATTTTGCAACATATGTACAGAAATTTGTGAATCATGTGCATAGCATTGTTGAAAATTTCAATATGCATATTGCCAAGAATATGCAAAAATTTGTTGCAAATGTGCGGAAATGTATAGAAAGTTGGCTCAATAATTGATTAAAGTCCTTCTTTTTGAGGAGGGTTTTTTATCAATTATTAAGTTTTCTGTACAATCAGTAAAATAATACCGAATTATTTTGGTGATAGTTCACTTTCTACTAACCACTTATGATTTTTAACCATTTCTCCTGTAGTAGAAATATAATCTACCATATACACAGTTGTATCATAAGCACCTATGATTGTAGCTTCAGCTCCTTTCATGTTAGGCATATGTTCAGCATTTATAATAGCTTTACTTCCTATTGGGAAAGCGGGATTTTCAGCTACCTTTAAACCTTCTAGAATTTCTCCTGAACTTGAATTATTCATTTTCATATTGTCCATCATCAATATATTTTGTAACCAAGTTGCATGTCGTTGTTCATCATGTGAGGAATGTATAAAGTGCATTTGAACATAATGAGTTGTTGCTTTTGATGCAATATCCTGATAATAAGCAGAAGCCTCTAATTCATTTTGAATCGCTTTTTGGACACCTTCTTTAAAATCTCTTGGTATTTCCCCAAACGTAATTTGTGGTTCTTGTCCACCCATCATCCTTAAAATCATTGTGAACCAATGATAATGCTTTATTTCATCGTGCTGTATTCTTAAAATAATCTGTCTGAACTGTTCATTGGGAGTTAATTGAATTAATCTTTGATAAAAATTATAAGCATGAACTTCTAAATTAATTGCTCTTGAAACGTCTTCTATTAGATGAGTGTCACTAGTTAAATTCATTCCCATCGGACCGCTACCATCTTGCATATTAGATTGCCTCCATTCCTCTTTCTAAGCTAGTATACGGTTAGCTAGTCAATATGTTTGTTTTTTAGCCTAACACTTTTAAAAAGCATTCATATATAATGAGGGCTGAGAAGGCTATTCTCTTGAAAAAGCATATGAGACAGTCGAGGAATGAGAAAGTACAGGGTATTCTAAAATCTTCAACAATGCAAAAAACCTAAAAAATTTAATAGATATATGGGGAAATTTTCTTTAACAGTAATCATTGCTACTTTGACAAAATTTCTTGTTTTTTTGGATATACATAAAACTAATTTTTAATGAAAGACGTTTCTAAAACAATTGCATATGATAATATGATGAATCTGTGAAGGGAATGAATTAAATGTATTATCAATCTAACGGGTATCCACACCAAATCCCTTATTATGGAAATATATCAATCCATCATTATATGGAATACCCGAATTACTGGACATACCCTTATGGTCATGCTTCTAATGAAATAATGTTAAAAGATTATGGAGCTAACCCATTTGTTATTAATATTAACGAGGCGTCAAAGCAAAACAATACGTATCGTACAGCTTTATGGACAGGAAAGCATTTACAGCTAACATTAATGAGTCTAAATCCCGGAGAAGATATTGGATTAGAAATGCATCCTAATGTGGATCAATTCTTGCGTATAGAGCAGGGTCAAGGGGTAACTCAAATGGGCAAGAGTAAAGATAATTTAACCTTTAAAAGAAATGTCCATGATGATTTTGCTATTTTTATCCCTGCTGGAACATGGCATAATTTAACAAATATAGGTAGTGTTCCACTAAAACTTTATTCTATCTATGCTCCGCCTAACCATCCGTTTGGAACCGTTCACCCTACTAAAGCTGTAGCAATGGCTAGTGAAAAGGATAAAAATAATAGTAATGGAAATACAGTTATTTCTGGCAAGACTCCAGATGAATGGGTGCGGTACACGGAATTCTTGGTAAATGAAGGATTAGAGGATGTTCAAAGAGGAGTAAATCCAACACACATTCTTCAGGAATTTATTCTTATGGGAGTTCTAGTAGGTAAAGGATATTCTCCAGTAGAGGCATATGAGACAGTGGAAGAATGGGAACGGACAGGGGAATCTAAACTTCTACAACAAAGCAAAAATATGTAGAAAAACTTTAAAGATAATGGATACAGGTAAAAGACTTTAAGGTACTTTTGCAATACAGAGACAAAAGTACCTAAACTCTTCTATTTAGGGTTTTAAAACCACTTTAATGCAACCTTCTTGCTTTGTATCGAATATTTCATATGCATGTTTTGCTTTTTCAAGAGGGAGAACATGTGTAATGATATCACCGACATTCACTTTTCCTTCAGCCATTAAGTTATAGACATGAGGCATGATATGAACAACTGGGGCTTGTCCAGTACGAATCGCTACATTGCGTTGGAATATATCTCCGAGTGGGAAGGCGTTGTATCGACCGCCGTATACACCGGTAATTTGGATTGTTCCTCCTTTACGTACAGCTTGACTGGCCGTGACAAGGGCTCCCATAGCACCACCTTGAAGTTTTATCCCACTTGCAAGAAATTCTAGAGGCGTCATTTTTCCGCTCATCCCTACGCAATCAATGACAACGTCTGCACCGCCCTTGGTAATCTCTTTCAAGTATTCACCACAATTTTCATGGTCTTCAAAATTAACGATTTCGACGTTATTTGTCTTCTTTGCATGTTTCAGACGATACCCGATGTAGTCAACTGCAATTACTCTTTCTGCTCCTTTCAACCAAGCAAATTTTTGTGCTAGCAGTCCAACAGGTCCGCAGCCAAGAATAATAACAGTATCTCCTTTCTTCACACCAGCATTATCTACACTCCAAAAAGCAGTAGAGGCGGCATCGGCAAGGAGAACAAGACTTTCATCAGGTACTTCTGATTTCTCTGGAATTTTGAAAGGGATAAAATTGGCATAGGGCACCCGCATAAACTCTGCCTGTCCTCCTGGAAAACCGCCTGTTGTGTCTGAATAACCAAAGTAGGCACCCATTTCGCCATTATCGTTTGCATTATCACATTGACTTTCCAGATCATGATTGCAGTACCAGCATTCCCCGCATGCAATATTAAAAGGAATGACAATCCGGTCACCCTTTTTAACCTTCGTCACATCTTTTCCAACTTCTTCTACAATACCCATTGGTTCATGACCAATGACATAATCTTGTCCAAGATTCGGAATCATACCATGAATCAAATGCAAGTCTGATCCGCAAATGGCAGTTGTGGTTAAACGAACAATAATATCATCGGCTTTTTTTATTTTAGGGTCTTGTACTTCTTTAACCTCAACATTTTTTACACCTTGAAAAGTGACAGCTTTCATTAAAAAAATCCCTCATTTTCGTTTATTTTTTCGGTGGGGTAGGGAACATTCCTTTTCGATTCATATCTTTAGGGAATAAATCCAACTGGGCAATATTAATCGCATTTTCTGCAGATTTAATATCCAGTTCCTTTTGACCTGCAAGATCATAAGGCTTCAACCATTCTTTTTTTACCATCAGTTCAGAAATTTCGAAATATAAATCGACCATGACATCCAGCTGAGTTCTCAAGATTTTCTGAAGAGCAGGAGAAGCTGTTTCTGTTAAGGCAATTGAAAGATTCCGAATACCCGTTTTGGTTGTAAGTAAAAACTCAAGAGCAAGCCCCGAATCAGTTAGTTCAGGCATCCCAACTGAATTTATAGGATCTAAATAGTCTTGCATACAATTGTCCTCCTAATATTCCAATTCCGATTTTGAGTAGAGCTTAACCATAGCAGTGAGTGCCGGGGTAGATAATTTTACATTTTTGTCCAATAACGCTCTTAAATCATCATCAAAGACCACACCTTGACTCAGCTTCGATTTAAGTAAACTAGTTGTCATAAAGTTAATGACTTCATGAAATTCCATGGTTTCATGAAGTGCTAATTTTTTCTCAAACACGTAATTCGCACCTCCATAATTTTCTTTAAAAAGTCTTCCCTTTAGCAAGTTATTTATACAAATTCTCATTGGATTAAAAAACTATATTGATAGCTAAAATCTGATTTAAAATTGAATTTCTTCCATTATTTTCACTCAACCCATTTATTACATTACTTATGTGCTTGAAACCTTATGAAAATTAGTTTTAGGCATTTTTCTCTTTGTCTAAAGAAAATGCGGAATAGCATATAATAGGTAGACAGATTAAAAAATAAAATCTGTTTATTTAAGGGGTATTTTTTATGGGGCAAAGCAAACATTCACTCGAGTTGAAACTACATATCCTTCAATTGTTCGAAGAAGGTCACTATTCTATAAATGAATTGTGTGAAAGATTTTCATTAGATCATCAAACTTTTCATAGATGGAAAATGAAATTTGAGGCAGGTGGACGTGAAAGATTACAAGAAGCGACTTCATGTAAATTCTATTCAAAAGAGTTAAAGTTAGCGGCTGTGGAGGACTACATTCAACGGAATTATTCACAAATGGAAGTGTTAACTAAATGTGGTATTGGTATCCAAAAAAACAATCTGCTGATGATTTGTTAATAGCATTGGAGCAACCTGACAAAAAAACTATTACTACTGAAAAGAAATAGTATTTTAACCTCTTAAGTATCCTTCTTTCCATAATAAGTCGTTAATTTCCATTTAAAGTTTCATTTGTGATTATTTGAATTAAACTGCTTCGTTAGTTCAATAAAGAAAAAAGAGCTGCATATTGTAGAGTTATAAAAAAGATTGATTATTTAAAACAAAGTTCGATTATTTAAAATAAAGATGGATCATTAATAAAATTTGATAAAAAGTAACCTCTTCGGGTATGATATCCGCAAGAGGTTACCGTTAAAAGATAGATTAATTATTATAAACAATGGGCATTTTTCTTATTAACGTGCCTTGTCCAATAGTGGAATATATAAATTTTGCTACATTCTCTCTAGAGACAGACAGTTTAGCCGATTGATATCCAATCGAATAACCATAAAGTTGCCCATTGTGTTTTATATTAGGATTAATAATTCTTACAACAGTCCAATCTAAGTTGGATTGCTTAATAATCCTTTCCATCTTCTTCATTTCAGCATAACCGTTTGGTAAGAAGAGTTTTGCCAATATTCTTGGCAAAACTGTCGATAAGTTTTTCTTATCATCTTTCGATTGTAAGGCCGGTGTTGCTAGAGTAATAAATCTCCTTTTGTTGAACTTCTTCATTGCTATGATAATCCGGTCATGTCCGTCGGCAATTGGCGTACCTTTAAGCTTTCGAGATATATCATTCGGGGGCCCCATTGTGCTAATTACAACATCAGCTTCTGCAACTGCAGTTTCAATGGCTGGTGTGTCCGAGAGTTCCCCTCTTACAAGCCGTAAATTCGAATGATTTATCTTGATCTTCTTAGTATTTCTAACATAAGCAGTAACAAGATCTCCGTTGTCTAATGCAATTTCCATTAGGAGATGACCGATTGCCCCACTTGCCCCAAAAATAGTTATGTTCATTCCTTTCCTACCACCTCGAGCGTATTATGTTCCTAAATAAAATGCATCTAATTTCTATACCAAAATTCGTGTCAATTTATTCTTAAAGGCTCTTTTATGACACATGATCATCAGTAACTAATTCTTCAACTCGATCTCTTTTGGTATACATGTCATACCAAATGTCAGCGATTTTGTCTTGTACTCCTGAATTTGGCTGCATCCAGATACCAATCGAAACATGCCCAGCATAAATACCCTTGTCCCTTAATTCATTGCTCAAATTTAATATATAATTTCGAAGGCCAGAAACAGCAATTCCGACATTACCCATCATTGGTACTGGATTCATTGCGGCAGCACCCGTCGTAAATAACAAAGCACCTTCTTGTTTATCCAACATATCTGGAAGGACTTCTCGAATACTTGATATTGCACCCATAACATTGAATTGAAATTGGTAAAATGCATTTTCTTCCGTTACTTCCAAAGCATTTGCTACTGTATCGATACTCGGAGTAGGGCTATATTCAAGCACATCAATAAATCCGTAATTTTCTTTGATCTTTGCAAATGCTAAACCAATTTCTGCTTTATTTAATATATCTGCTTGATATGCTACTGCTTCAACTCCTATAACTTCTAATTCATTAACCAGTTGGTTTAACTTTTCTTCATTTCGGGCAATAAGCGCCACACGAAATCCATTTTGTCCGAATTTTTTAGCAATAGACATTCCTAATCCAGGTCCTGCACCAACAATTACAATATTTTTCATAGTTTTATTCCTCCATAGTTCCAAATTTTTCAAAAAATTTTTATCATTATTGAATACTACCTTATGTGATCGCCTTTTGATCTTTAGCAAAATAAAAATGATTTTATTCTTAACTTTATTTTGAACATGTTCCATCTGAACAATAATTATCAAGTGATGGCTCTAATTGCTCTTCAGCTTTATTATTCGCGTAATCTTCTTTCCAAACCTGTTGTAATGTTTCTAAAAATACTTGGTTAGATTGCGCACCTGAGATGGCATATTTGTTATCCACCACGAAAAGGGGAACGCCTTGAACCCCAATTTTTATTCCTTCGGCTTTATCAGCTGCAATTTTCTCGCTATATTTATCATTTGCTAAAACATTCAAAGTTTCGTTGGCATTAAGACCTAACTCATTTGCAAGTTGGGCAAGTGTTGATGGGTCACCGATATCTAGTGAATCCGTGAAGTGAGCCTTCATAATTCGATCCATATATTCCTCCATCTTCCCATTCTCTTTTGCATAATACGAAAGTCGAAGTGCATCATATGAATTCGTAGGAATCATTGTATCTAATTGATAATCTAACCCCACCTTTTTCGCATGCTGTTTCAACTTATTATTCCTTTCTTTTGCTTTTTCATATGGGATACCATGCTTGGAAGATGAAACTTGATGGATATCCATACCTGTGTTTTTTTTCGCATATGGATCTAATTGAAAACTACGAAATACTACTTCTACTTTTTCTTTATGTTCAAACTGTTCTAACCCTATTTCAAAGTTATGTTTGCCCATATAACAAAACGGGCATACAAAATCTGACCAAATCTCTACTTTCATCTTTTGAACCTCCTTATTTTTAAAGTTTTCTCGCCTAAATTGATTAATGTATTATTTATTCCGTCTGCGATTTAAACAAAACACAACCATTTTGGGTTTGAAAAACAACACTTGTAATTTAGGCAACACTGGTTGTTTAAGTTATGATATTATGAAATAGAAGTATTAACAACCATCAAAATGGCTAATAAGTTGTTTACACAACACTTCTGTAATATTGTCGTTTTTAAACATCATTATGTAGCCCAATAAGGAGAAGAAAAACGATATGGAAAAAAATGATCCGAGAATACTTCGCACAAGACAATTGATAGTAGACGCATTTATTTCATTAACTAGCGAAAAAGACTTCAACCAAATAACGGTACGCGATATCGCTGAAAAAGCTACTATTAACCGCGCTACATTTTATGCGCACTTTGAAGATAAATTTGAGTTGTTACATTCTACAATCACCAATACTTTTACAGACAAATTAAAAAAAAGAATTAATAATCACAGTGGATTCAATGAGGAAGTCCTTGCAAACATTTTCCTAGCTATGTGTGATCACCATAAAGAGTTAAGCGACTTATGCCATAAAGGTTATAATTCTTTAGGAACAATTATAGAAAGTAAAATTAAAGAAGAGTTACAGAAGCTAATAGCTGATCTTGTGTTAAAAGAAACTAAAAATACCTTTTTAATTGGAGATAAACAATTTGTAGCAACCCTATCTACTATACTAAGTTGGGGGATCTACGGAGCAACATACACGTGGAATAATAATGGAAGACCTATTTCAGCAGAAGAGCTAGTGACTAAATCCCTTCCAATATTCACAAATGGAATAAGTGAGTATTTCTATTAATGAAACTCAGTTATTATTTAAGTACCCAATTGTATAACAGCATAGGCAGAAAGTAATTTTATTTAAAATATAACTGATGTTGAGGGACAGTATACAGATGCGATGATAAAAGCAGTTGTAAAAGAGGGTTATAAAGTAGTGATGTGGTCTTGGCACCACATTAGATTGGAAAAACCCATGTGTAAATAAAATTGTTGATACTGTATTAAAAGGAGTACAGGGAGGGAACATTGTTCTTTTTTTATGATGGTGGAGGATATCGCGAGCAAACTGTAAAAGCTTTAGAGTACTATCAGAACTAGAAAAAGAAGGATTGATAAGATACAGAAAACAAATAAAGCCGAGTGTGCCAACACGCATCGGCTTTTGTGAAATGTGTAGCTATTAATTAGTGTTAAAAGATTAACAAAAAAGTAGCTCTTTCTGAATTCTGAGGTGCGAAAACCAATGGGACTGTAAGCGTAATAGTTAATTATTCAACTGATAATTTTTGATATAAAAAGTGGCACATAAGAGGGCTGGTTTTTAATGATCAGCTAAGTAAAAGGCTTGATATTTACCAATCGGGCAAGATTGTTGAGCAAAACAGGTAGAAAATATCAAACTTTTTTATAACAACCTAACTTAAAACTGCTAAAGAAAAATCCCTTTTGATTAATCTTTTTTCAAAAGGGATTCTTCTTACTTTAACGTAAAATAAGGGGTTTCAGAGTATTTTTGCTCAAACTTTATTTCAAAGCAACACCAGTTCCGCATTCCAAACTTCTACTGAAAACCTCCACTGATTGTTCTTCTAATTCTTTCATTACATGGCCGTAAATTTCATAAATCATTGCTGGTGTATTCTCTAAGCGCTGAGCAATACCTTTTAAGTTCTGGTCGCTGTTAATAAAATTGTTGCATGGGTATGACGTAAATCATGAAAAGTAATTTTTGGTTCACCATCATAGTTTAATATACTAGCTTTTAAAATCGTATCTCAATACATTTTATGAATGGTAGCACCATGCAATAGGTTATTTGATTTATTAATAAATACAAAAAACCTTATTTGCTTAACTTCACCGAAATTATAAAATTTTAGATTAGCAAATTTTTCGAAAAATTGAGTTAATACCAAAATTGAAAATTGCTTACACGCTGCCAAAAATTATTAATATTATATTATCCCCAACATAGTCCCAAAACGAGCCCCAACTGTGCATTATTTTGCGTTACTATGCAATGTAAAGAAAAAATGAAAAACCCCAAAAGCTGCATATAACAGGCTTTTAGGGCTTTGTAGGGTACATATTACAAAATATAAAAATTAGTCCGTGAAACATAAAGATGATAAGTAACCTAACATTAATAAAAGACCAATACCCATTGCGATGCTCATGCTTTGTACCTCCTTTAAAAAAACGACACATTATTCATAAATATTGTACAATGAATTATAGAAATATGAAACCTTTTAATGGCGAGAACGTATATAATAATAGGAGAATTACCAATTTGTACATAAAGAGTAGGTGACAATAAATGAAAACGTGGGTTAAGAAAAGTATAGTCATCATGGTTGCGTTTTTAACATTTGGTTTAATAACGCCTACACATGAGATTTGGGAAGCATTTGATCAAAATCCTTCGAACCGTGCATCCATCGGCCCCTCATCAGGGACAAGCACTGCTTTAGCTGCTGAGCATGATGATAGCAGTGACGAGCAGCTACAGATACAAGAGGAAGCAATTGATTATAATGCCTTACTCGTAGATGCAGCTAGAGAACAATCGTACATAAAATTTGGCACAAAAATTGGTCCAAAAATTAGCAATGAATTCGACAGCATCATCTTCCCGAAAATGGAGGAAGCCATTGCAATGACAGTGGCTAATCTTGATGATCAAACTGCTGCATCTTTAACTATCTCTGAAAGGCCAAGCGGTAATTACGGTGAGAAAATTTTCAATGTCATCAACAATGAAACTGGCACAGATTTAATTCGCTTCCATGTGCGCACAGAAAAAAGACCGCAGGAAGGCTACTACTACAACTTCCATTACCACAGTGTCGAGGACAACTTCATGGCACACAACAACCTTGGCGATATCTATTGGGAAAAAAACACACCACCAAAGTGGTTGTCATAGAATACCCGAAACACTCGTATTGAATACGGGTGTTTTTTTATTGTAAAACGTTGATATATAAGTGTTTGTTGTAGTTCATTAAGTTGTTGATTTTTAACAAAATAGAGAGAGGGGAGGTAGGAAAAAGCATGTACCCCAAATTCTTCATTTTTTGATTTCCTTAGATTTATCAAATGAATTATAGTGATAGCTGATATCAATAGCTACATTGAGCACTCTCAATTGAGGGTGCTTAATGAATTAGAACAAGTGACAGCAACGCATTTTTCCAAGATTAATATTATTTCTACTAATTAGTTATTTTGTTTTAGATTATGTATACTTCCGGAATTTATTATGATAAAATCTTCCTGTTATGAAATAGTATAAAAGGATTAGGTGTATTATGAAAACATTACTAGCGAAAATATTAAGTCTAATAAGTCTGATGGCAATCTTTTTTATTCTTCATTCACCATTGTCATTCGCATCAGACTTTAGTGAACCACTACCAGAAGTTATTACATATGAACCTGGTGAAATCGTAGAAGAACTTGTGATTAAGACTAATACGATCATCAATGCTGATTCTAGTGTAATAATAAAGAAATTACTTATTGTGGACGGTGCTGAAACTGTTGAAATTAATGTAGAAGTTCAAACTTTAGAAGTAATTGCACAAAATAAAGTCGTATTAGTTGGCGAAGGTAATATTACTGATGTTGTAATCTCATCTAAGGATGTAGCTGTTAATACGACAGGGAACATAAAAAGATTAATCATTAATAATCAAGATGCAAGAATAGTTGTAAAAGAAGGTACGAAAATTTCAAAATTAGAAATTCCAACTGGAACAAAAAGAACAGATCTAATTACTAACTATGCCCATGCTGCACATCGATTCGAGGATGACGGAAATGGTGATGGCAATTATCGTGATAATGATGATCAGGTTGTAACATTACCAACAACGGACAATCAACCACCAGTGGATGATAAACCCCCGGTTGAAGTTAATCCTATACCAGGTGCCGACACGCCACCGCCTACCATTCCACCAGTGACTCCGCCATCAGGTGATAATAACACGCCACCACCAACAATTAATACGGGAGTAACTATAACTATTGGAACAATTACACAGGGGAGTATTGAAGGTACAAAAGCTTCAGGAACTATAGGAGGTATTACTTATACTGCAAAAGATACTGGAACAGCTGGAAATAATATTACTATTTCTCATGGTAATAATGGAATTAGTAACCCCTTACAGGTTAACGTATATGAATGGTCGCCAAACAGTGTGTCAATAGGTTTAGAGACAAATTCAAATCGCATTGGTCCTGGACCAACTCAGTATGAAATTGTCTCAACAAACAACGAAGTTAAACAAGCTGTTGAAGGTGATGCAAATGCATCAAGTATTGTCGATGTAACAGTTTCTGGTAACGGTAATGACGTTGCATCAAATGGCTATTTAACATTATCAGGGGGCACTAATGGAATAACTGAAAAATTAGAGATGACAATTACTCATGGTGCTGATGTAAATGGAACTATTACAGTTAATGTAAATAGTAACTCATATAATGTAAACGTATCAGCAGGAGATAGTACAGATAATGTAGCATCAAAGATAGCAATAGAATTAAATGGCCAGGTGGCGAATTATATTGTAACTTCTTTGGAAAGTTATGTAATATTCGCTTCAACAATTGCAGGTAACGTAGAAGATATTTCAGTAATATTTGGAAGCAATAATTAATCTAATTTTATTTTGACCTCACCAACTTAGGTGGGGTTTCTTTATGTCGTTAGTAATGCCACGTGCTGGACGTGGCTATTTTGATGGGCAGAGGTGCGGGCGGTGAACGAAAAAATGAATGACTTTCAACAAGCTGTATCTATTACAGATCATGAAAGACGAATTGTTGAACTTGAAAATAATATGAAAAATATCAAATCCATTGTCTATGACACAAGCAACAGTGTTAAGCAAATTTAAAAATCTGTTGAAAAGATGGAGAAAAATAGTGACAAAATTAAATGCTACTCCTTAGCTGTAGCAATAAGTGGATTTGTGGGGATTGTGTTTATAGCATTGCAAAATTCTATCTTTGGAGGATAAATAGATGAAAATCAAGTACGTTTAAAAAACAAATCATTTTTAGTATCTCTTTTCGCATTTTTGTTATTACTTGTTCAACAAGTAGCAATAGCATTTGGATACAGTTTACCTGAAGCAGTTAGCGAACAAGCCACTGCTATTTTTAATAGCATTTTAAGTTTTTGATTTTACTTGGGCTTGTTGTTGATCCTACAACACGTGATGTCAGCGACAGCTGTTTCAGTAATAGAAACGGGTCATAGGATAGACTAATGTAGATGAATATTTCAGTGATGTACAAATAGCAACTGCTGGCAATGATGTCGTGCTTCGCTATGCCAAGTACTAAAGACTCAACTAGAAAAATTTTTGATCCATCATATAAGAGAAGATTTAATGTTTCTGAGAAATTAAATCGTTTGAAGAAATAAATAATTCTAAAGAGCCGTTTCTCTATAAAAAGGACGGCTTTCATGGAGTATGTGAAACAATATCCATAAGTTAACGGGTGCTTTCCTTCAATATGAACAGGACTTGTGTTTATGATTGATTATCCTATATGCAAGTCCCTTTGTTATGCTTTCACAGCCTCTCCTGTAATCCACATAGGGCTTTATAGCACCATTTAGACAACCATATAAAAGAAGAGGCTGGGACAGAACTCGATTATTTTGAAAAATAGCGAAAATGGATATTAATTTTTCTGCCTCACTGAGTTAAATACTCCTTCCTAAATCAAAAAAATACTAGACCAAATGTATCTTGGTCTAGTATTTTTTCTTTTTGTCCCCGCCTCTTTCACTTATATAGCAATTTATTTATTGAATATTTGCTCATAACGGTGGAAGAATGCCACTGCGTGCGCTCTTGTGAGAGAATCATTTGGTTTAAACTCTGCATCCGTTTTAGTAGTTGTTAAGTCGAATTCACGTAGAAACTGGATGGCTTCTGGCTGAGATACTGTTTTTCCATAATGCATAGATGCTAGGATACGAGCAAAATTACCACGTGTGATATCTTTGACTGCATATACCTGTTTAGATGCTGAATTACCACCAAGCGTTGGTAGAGCATACTTACTCGCTAGTTGATAGTTTACATCTGCACTCCATGAAGAACTAGGTTTTGTTGAAGCTAATTCATCTGACTTAAAGTAACGGAAAAGTACAGATAACATCTGATTTTCTGTTAAATTTGTGTTTGGTTTCAGTAAGTTTTCGTATTTCTTTGTGGCAGGGTTGTATACGTTTTGATAACCGCTGATAAGACCTTTGTTGACTGCCCATTGAAAATCCTCTGCCCAGTACTGGTCTGCCTTGTAATCAGCGAACTTTGATATATTTATACTACCTACTGGAGTTGTAGGTGTTGGCGTTGAAGCTGAGTAGTTTAAATAACTTGATGCTACATAACCCTCTGTCCCATCATTTCTTTTCACAGGATACCAAACAAAATGGTTTTTCTTCGTTGATACTGCTTCATATTCAAAAGGGCCCGTAATGGTAACAATTTCGCCTTTACGTAAAGTACCCATAGAAGGACTATCCGTAGTAGGTCTTGTTCTAACTGTTACATTAGTTGTTGCACTAACTTTTTGATTTGTTTTAAAAAAGTACTTTGATTTTGTTAATGGTAAATCAAAATCATAGTTCATCGCTGAAAATTTAATATTTTCCCTGCTGTTAGAGTCATATTGAAAATGTTCGCGTTTAAAAGGCAGCTCTGTTAAGTCTATTAATTCTAATTTCTCAATAATTTGGAGAATTCTTTCTTGATAGGCATTTGCATTTCTTTTACCAGTCGCTTGGACAAAAGGACTATTTACTGGCTTAGTACCGTTATAAGCCATGATAGCGAAGTACCAATGTTCTAATACATCTTTTTCCCCTCCGTTGATGCTAGGCAAATCCTTCCGCTTAAACATATCATCCAGAGTCTCAACACCAGCTCGAATATTATAGACAATATCGCTTTTTAGTCTATCTTGATTGTAGCCAGCTTGATTTGTAATTTGCATAATGCCAATTCCATTATCAGCTGTCACAATCGCTTTACCATTCATATCGAAATGACGCCAATTTCCACTTTCACCTTCCGCTATTGCCTTCACAATTTCAGGAGGAACATTATAACTCAGTGCTGTTTCGGTTAACAAACAGTTCATTGTTGAATAATCAGGGTTGACCTTAGATGCCGAATCATACTTACATGTATTTGCAATATCATTAGCTAATACATTTTTATCTATATTTATAGTTAGAGAGAGGGCACCAATGACAATACCACTAATCAAAGGTTTCAATATCTTTTTCATCTCTGGTTATTACACTTCCTTTCATATTTTCAAAGTTAAAAGATTCAGATATATGTTATCACAAACCCAATATTTGGGATAGGGGTAATATTCAATAACAGGGCTGAATGATAAATGATAGCCCTAACATATATTGATTCAGTGAAAGGGTTGTAAATAGTGATACTATTTTAGTGTAACAAAATCTGTTTCATTTGGAGTAAGTGTATCATATGGCTTTGTATCAGTAAGTGCAGCCCAATCTGCTTCTGCTGGTTATCATATTCATGCAGATTATAGTAGATGGAATCGTCAGCTGTTTTTGGTGTAGATAGGGTAATATGAAAATACTAAAAAATAAAAAGATTCAAAAGAAATGTGGTTAATACCATCATCTTTTTTGATGGAGGAACAAATATGATAAAAAGACCAAATTTATTATTTTTAGTTACTTTTCTTCTGTTAACAGGGTGCAATGAACGAAATCAAGACAATATTTCTTTCCCTGTATTTAATTGGAATGGTCATAATTATATTGTTACTAATGAACCTATCCCAAATGATGAAATAGAAGAAAAAATCGGAGAAATAAAAGAACAAACAACAGATTTACCTACAAAACACGAAGAGGGTTACAGACTAAATATCGGAACAAATATATTTAAAATAAGGGAAGTGGAAATTACGAATGATATTGATAGCAATATGGCGATAGAGATAGAAGGTGAATATAGAGTAGCGAGAATAATTGTTGACATAAAATAATAGTATTTAGCTTATGCCATTTGATGCACATTTTTGTTTTGTTCAAGTGAAAGTAATGATATAAACTGTGTAGCTACTACTCCAACCACTCTTCAACTCTGCGTACTTTTTAAACCTCAGCTTATAACATTGCGGTAATAATAACGAAATTCTAACGAAATATGAGACTTGGAGAAAAAGTTACACACCTAAAATATTTAATTAAATTAAAAGATTCACATACACCAAAAAAAACTCAAACCATTTTTGTTTGAGTTTTTTTTATGTACAGTAATAATTCAAGCTGGGTTATTTATTTAATATGCATTGGTATTTCAGCTAGTAACATTTCTGCATCTTCAGGACTTAAAATTAATGTACCCCCTATAAATGTAAATTCTCCCTTGAGATATTTCCTGTAGAGTTTACGACGAAGTAATTAATTCAGAGAGTCGCATCTAACAAGGTATGGTTTTTTAATATTTAAAGAAAAAGACTTTTTTTAAGGAGTTTGTGTGAAAACGCAATACTGAGAGGGGGAGGTAACGGAAAGCATGTACCCCGAAATTTTGAGATGATGGGGAATATCACGGATTACTTAGTATTGAAGGTATTCAAGATGAACCTACTCAACAGGAAATAATTATTGAACAGGGAAACTACCCCATAATTCCTTCTGTTAGTATTTTTAAAAGCAAGATAATGAAGAAATCAGTCGTTTGATGGAGGAATGTAGGATCGAATTTGTCTTTTCTTGCGCTTACCCGGGAAATTTTTTTATTTCCTAAAGTTACATTTTGTTAAAGGGAGATAGGGGGGACTGACAGATGAAAGTACGACTCAAATTGATATCAAACTACTATAAGAAAAATAGCTACCTGTTAAGGCAGCCATTTATTATTCCGCAACATTGCCCATAGCAATAGAAATTCGATTCCAACTGTTAATTTGATTAATCAAGATAACCAAATCGACATAAGCCTTTTCATCAAAATGCTTGCGAACACGTTTATATAATTCATCAGGAACGCGTTTATCTGGAATAAGCGTAATATGTTCCGTTAATTCTAATGCTACTTTTTCAGCATCTGAATAAAAAGTACATTCTCTCCAAGCGCTAATGCAGTATAAACGCTGTTCAGTCTCTCCCATTTTCTTAGCATCAGCAGTGTGCATATTGATGCAATAGGCACAGCCATTAATTTGAGAAGCTCTAATTTTAATTAGCTCACGAAGCTTTCTCTCAATACTACTTTTTTTAGTGTATTTTTCCATTTCCATCATTATCTTCATAGCATCTGGTGCAACTTCATAATAATTCATACGTTGTGTCATTGTGAATCCCTCCATTATTTATTAGCTAATTCAACTGATAATTGATCCGCTAGATAAAGTGCATTTTGTAAGACATCTTCTGTATTCAATAAGGCTGTTCCTTGAACACGAAGAATATTAACATCTTCCATGCCAAGAAAGGCAAACATTGATTTAAGGTATTTGTAAGAATACTCCACTTCGGTATACCAATCGTCATTTGTATAAATTGAACCACTTGCCTGTATGATAATCATCTCCTTCCATCGTTTAATAAGCCCACAGAACCATTTTCCGTATATTTGAATGTTTCACGCGCAATTAGAATGTTATCCATATAATCCTTTAGCTTTGAAGGAATATTAAAATTATGCAAAGGCATCACGATTAGGTATTTATTTGCACTTTTAAATTGAACTAAAATTTCATTCATGCGTTTCAAAACTTCATTTTCTCCGTGTGTCAAAGGATCTCCATTTCGAGAATGTTCCCAGCCACTTAAAACAACTTTATCTATCATCGGAACAACATCTTCATATAGATTAATTTGCTCAATTACTTCATCATTCTGTTTATTTTCTTTGTATGTCCCTAGAAAATGGTCCAATACTTGAAGGCTCAAAGATGTCTTGGATTCCACTTCAGGGTGTGCATTTATCACAAGTAGTTTACGCATAAAAATCCTCCGGTTAAATAAAGTTGTTACTAATCGTCGATTAATTTAATCGTTGATTAACTTTGTCTACAATATACACTTTTCATTTTCGTTTGTCAAACTGATTCATTTATGTATTGCTAAAATGTGTTACTATCATGGTAAGCAAAATGTTTTAAGAGGGTGGAATAATGAAATATAGTGTGATGGTTGAATATGCCCTACACAGTCTTGTTTATTTAATTGATGTACCGAAAAATGAAAGTATAGGAATAAAGGATTTATCAGAATTTCAAGGATTATCGGAGACCTATCTTTCAAAAGTTTTAGGGAAATTGTCCAAGGAAGGCATCGTTAGCTCGGTATCTGGCGTAAAAGGGGGTTATCGACTCAATAGAAAGCCTGAGGATATTACATTTTGGGATGTTGTGCGAGCTGTTGAAGGTGAAGAGCCGATATTTCAGTGTAAGAATATTAAAGCGAATTTTGCTTATCAAAATAAAAAACAAAAGTGTGAATCTTGTTCAAGTCAAACGAACTGTACGATCAATAGTGTCATGCTGGAAGCGGAAGAACACATGCGTAATTATTTAAGAAGCAAAACAATAGCATGGTTAGAAGAAGAATTACTGCGGACTCTACCAAAGGAGCAAATAGAAGAAGCAAAAAATTTTTTAAAAAAACAAATTGATATAACTTCAATCGAATCATTGTAGATGTATGTAAATTCGGTTTACTTGAATCAACATCTAAAGCGAGAATTTTATCTTGAAGGAATCAACTAAAATTTTCCGAGAAACAAAAAACCGGCAAGGATGCCGGCTGCGGATGTTGAATGAAAGCTATTTTGAATTATTTTCGTTTGCAAATTTACCAGAAGCAAATTTTTTGTTAGCTTCAGCTTGTTGAATTTGTTGTCTGATTTGGTTAACATCAGTTTCATTCCCAAATTCAACATTCATTGATTTCATTGCGTTCATAGAACCAGAAGCCTGTTGCTTTTTAGCTTCAGCTTGTTGAATTTGCTGTTTGATTTGGTTAACATCAGTTTCATTCCCAAATTCAACATTCATTGATTTCATTGCGTTCATAGAACCAGAAGCCTGTTGCTTTTTAGCCTCAGCTTGTTGAATTTGCTGTCTGATTTGATTAACATCAGTCTCATTCCCGAATTCAACATTCATTGAATTCATTGCGTTTGGAGCTGCATTAGGAATTTTTGAGTTGAAATTTTGGTTGTTGTTATTATTCGCCATTAAATATCACCTCCTGAAAAGTAGTCTGTGCAGAAGGCTTTTTACTATCCATACATTTTAGAAAAACCTAACCGATTTGGACTGGCACTACAGAATGAGGACTCTTGCATCAAATTTACATAGTTTAAGAAATCTAGTTTTCCTAGTATAATTGTAGTCAGTTCGTTATTGTGTTTAGAGATTGGAGAAATGTATGAAAGATCGTAAACAAATCGTTATCGAATCAACATTACAATTATTTACTGAAAAAGGGTATCAGCATACATCGGTTCAGGATATTTTAGATAAGGCAAATATTTCGAAAGGTACATTTTATAATTATTTTTCATCTAAAAATGAATGTCTGAAAGCCGTATTAGAGCAAAATCGCCAAGAACGAAATGTTTTAAAAGAGGAAATTTTAGTTGGTAAGAAAAAAGATGATGTTGACGTTTTAATTGAACAATTAATCGCCACATTAAAAATTAAAGAAAAATATAATTTAATGCCTTTATTTCGAGAAATCTCCTTTTTGCATGATGAAGAGTTGCAAGAAATTCTTGCGGAACATCGCTTTCATGAAATTACCTGGTTAAAAAACAGATTCTATGATATTTATGGAGAAGAAGGAAAGCACTATTATTATGAGTGTGCGGTCGTCTTTTTTGGCACATTCCAATATTTATCTTTTTATTGGAATTTGGCTACTAATATGACGATAGATCTAAAAAAAGTGGTTACTCGGTCATTGAAATATGTAGAAAGTTTTCTCCCAGAAATGATTAAGAGTGGAGAAATTTTATTAGAACCACAGGAAATGTTTTTGTTAGAAAAGGATTTAGCCTATAAGTCCATCACCAGTGAACAAATACAAGAGAAATTAGAGAAATTTTGTAAAAAAATCTCGACAATCGAACTTCCACAAAAATCACTCGAACTTTCTAGCTTGCTTTTGGATGAAATGAAGAGAGAAACACCCCGCATGAGTGTTTTAGAGATCATGTTACAGCCATTTCGTGCTTCTTTTGCTGAAACAATTTATAAATATGAAGCTGAAGAAATAGCCAATCTTTTCTGGCTCTATATGAAGATGAAAAACAGCAAGGCACAATAAATGATTGAATGACTAGACCAGCTTTTTATCATAAAGTTGGTTTTTTCTTTTGAATTCGTTGGCTAAAATTCTAGGGAGGGTTATTAAGTCTTTATCCCCTAAAAGCACTACCACTTTCATTATGATTTCCGTTTTTTTTATTAATACTGCCACTTTTATGGCGTCCTGATTTTTAATATAGTTTCATTTTGAATAATTAATTGTGAAAAGAGGGTTATGACTGTGAAAAAATTGAAGGATAGGGCAGAAGTATCTTTTGTCACGAATATTTCCCGATACGATTATCTGAAACAGCAAATTCAAGAAGTGGCTGAAAAATTTAGTTTCAATCATCAGCAACTTGCAAAAATATTTGATTTACCAATGAAGGAGCTAGATAGTTTATTGAATAACAAGGGAAGCATTACGACGGAGCAGCTGGATAAGATTGAACGAAAAATAGCTATGTTATGTGCTGGCTTTGAAGGCTTTGATGCAAGGGAAAGAGCCGCATTGCTTTTGAATGATCTCATCAAGGAATACATGTTTTCCACGGATAGTGTCGCGAAAATGATTCATGTAGAGGAAAAGGACTTAATTGATTTTAGACAAGCGTTATCGATGGATAAGAACGTAGAATTGAAAATTTGCGTGAATAGTATCATGCTCCATTTTGTATTACATAACTAACGACAAGACCTGGTATTACAGCATTCCTTGGCATAAAAGCTTCATGACTTCCACGTTTTCATTCATATAGTAATGACGAGAACCACAAACATTAACCTCAAAAAGTATGGGGGTTCCAAAATGAAAAATGGCAATAAAGTGTATATGCTTTTATTTATCGTAGTTTTCTTATTTTTTACAACCGTATATGCTGAAGAAAATAAGGAAGGTATTCTTGTATACCATGTCAAATATGATTATGAAGCTATAAGTAAATTTTTGGGCATGACAGTGCAGGAATACGACCAAGAGTGGGGGAAAAGTCTTTCTATTGCAGAGATGGCGGAGAAAAAAGGAATTGCTAGAAGAGATGTAGAAGGCTATTTTTATCAATTTCATTAAGAAGAAATGCAAAAATGGCGAAAAAAGGGTGTCATGACGGAAAAACACTATTTCCATCTTGTCTACGGATTAGCGGATGAAATAGAGAAATTTATTGATCGTAATCCCAACTGATAACATTTCTCTATACCCTAAAATTGACCTTTTAAATAAAGTTTAAAGGCAGAAATGTTGCTTGCACAACATTTCTGCCTTCGTTCATTTATTTTTGAGTTATACGCTCGAAAAATTCCAGTGTTCTGTTCATATCCGTAACATGTTCATTGCATGTTTGACTATCTGCACAAATGTAATTACTGTGGTTGGTAAACGTGCCTACCACCTGTCCTTTAATGGACGTAGTAAATAAGCCTACATCTGAATGGCGATTACAGATAGCACAAATGCCGCGAACCGTGTTATTAGCAAATATCCCTTTGATCCCTTTTAGCTGCCCATTTTGCTCAAGGACAACATATTTTCGATGTGTGCCAGCATCATCCCAAGCAAGATAACAAATTTGCTGAAAATCGAGTGCTTCTAGATTTGGTAGCTTGAGCTTCTTTTCCTTTTTAAATATGGCTTTAAGCGTACTAGCGGTCACCGGCTTGAACGGGATGACATATGGTTTTAATTGCTCTAAAAATGCATCACCTTGTGCACGATCTGTGACAGCAAAAAGCTGGTCAATCAGCATTGTTTCTGCTTCTGATAATGCTAATTTTGTTGTTACCTCCGTATCAACAAGGCCACGTACTGCTAGGATAACGTTTTTATCCTTTGTTGTTGTCAGTGCATGTAAAATTTTATTTAATTGCTGTTCTAGTAAATGATAGTTGGCAACCGTTAAAAACGGCTGAATTGTTTGTTGTTCCATTTGAAATCTCTCCTGTTTATTAGGCTATTTGATTACTTTTTGGCCTAAAGAGATCATTCAATTTCTGTTAGTTTATAACTTAATATTGACCTCTTTGACCTAAAGAAGTCGTTCTAGAGCATGCATTACAAGTGAATGCGATCATTTAGATCCCTCCTTTAAAGGAAAGGTTGATTTATATGGATTTTATAATAGGTTGAATTAAACAGACAACCAATTTACATTAATTTGTTAAAAATTATAAGTGTCTATAGATATAGTAACATGTGATTGCCCTAATTGCTCTTGAATTGTTTTGAAATTTACTCCCTTTACAATGGGATAAGATGCAAAGGTTCATCAAATTTATTAGACGAAATTATTTGTCTATAATCAATCATTTCCATCTTCATTATATGTAGGATACTATTCATTTTTCTTTTGTTAGGCTAATTTTTGTAATCTTGATGTATAAGAATTAGGATTGTTTAATTGATTTTAATGAATTAATTATATTTCTACCGTAAAAAAGGATAAAGTAAATTAGTGTAACATTTATAAAGAAATAAAGTATATTAAAGTGAATTTGAGTAATGCCATTTTTAGTAAATAAAGCAATTGCGGATGATAACTCATACTCACCGATGTAACTTATAAAGGGGAATGGGGCTCCAAATTTGTTAGAATCATAAGATGCAAAGAAGATGGACAATACGCTCATTATAATGCTAATCCATAACAACGCCTTTTTGTTTGTACCTTGCATTAAGTCATCGCCTTTTTATATTTTAACTACCCAATATAATTATTATATCGTAGAAAGTGGAGTGTGGTAATGTTTTGGGAATTTTTATTGAAACATTATCCAAAATGTTTATTGTAATTTAAATAAATATCGTTATTAAAACAGCTTTTGACAATTTGATAAATGATAAAGCACTGTTTATTTTCTGAATTGTTGGAAAGGTAATAAATTGGTATAATGGACTGAATTGGTTAATGAAGGGGGATTTATGATGAAACAGATGACTGAACGTAAATTAATGAATGCTTGGAGAATTTATACATTGTAGGAGGCACTATGCTATTAAATAAACAAGGTTTTGATTTATGGGCCGAAGGATATGATCAAACGGTTCAACACAGTGAGGAAAAGGATCAATATCCATTTGCAGGCTATAAAGCGATTTTAAATAAAATTTTCAATGAAGTGATGGCTGTTCCTGCTTCCACTGTTTTAGATATTGGCTTTGGTACAGGGATATTAACGGCGAAGCTTTATGAACATGGGCATTCAATTTATGGCTTTGATTTTTCAGCGAACATGATTGCCATTGCCAAGGAAAAAATGCCAGAGGCTCACTTAATGGAGTGGGATTTAATGAATGGCTTGCCACAGGAGCTATTGCAGCAGCCCTATGATGCGATTATTAGTACGTATGCGCTCCATCATTTTACAGATGAGCAAAAGGCTTTGTATATCACACAATTATTACAGCACCTATCACCAACAGGGAAAATTTTAATTGGCGATGTAGCTTTCCAGACAAGAGAGCAGCTGGAGCAATGTCGTCAAGATAGCAAGGGATACTGGGATGAGGATGAATTTTACTTTGTCCATGAGGAGCTAAAGGTCGCCTTACAGGAAATTTGTGAGTTAACCTTTTACCCACTATCGCATTGTGGTGGAGTTTTTGTGATTAGTCGGAAGAATATAAATGCTGATTAGTGATCCCGTATATGGGGAGTTCGAAATAGATGGTTTGTTAGAGGAATTGATTGTAAGTAAGCCAGTTCAACGCTTAAAGGAAATTCATCAGGCTGGGGCAGGCTTTCTAGTAAATAGCAGGTGGACTATTTCAAGATTTGAGCATTCTGTAGGTGTCATGCTGCTTATTCGACAGTTTGGCGGTTCATTGCAGGAGCAGGTGGCAGGTTTATTACATGATGTGTCCCATACCGCTTTTTCCCATGTTGTGGATGTGGTCCTTGAAAATGAGGCGGAAGATTATCATGAAGCAATATTCATGGATGTTATCAAACAGTCTTCGATACCTGCGATTCTTGAAAAATATGGCTACGAGGTAGAGAACATACTTGATACATCCAGATGGTCGTTACTTGAACAACCTGCTCCAGCATTGTGTGCGGATCGTATAGATTATACATTAAGAGATATGTATTTTTATGGAAATTTAGCCTTGGAAGATATCCAAAAATTTTTACAGGACTTATTCGTTTTTCAGGGGAAATTGTGTGTTAAAACGATTGAATGTGCAGAATGGTTTGTAAAAATTTATTATCAGGAAGTGTTAGATTTTTTCTTGCACCCTTTAAATATCTATGCGACTAGTTCGTTAGCGAATGTATTAAAACTGTCGCTAGCAAAACAAATTCTAACGCTTGAAGATTTCCTAAAGACTGATCATGAGGTATTGCAGCTGGTGAAGGATTCACATGATCGAGACGTTCAAGCTCTTTTACAACAATTACATGAAAATGTAGAGGTAAGAGAAGAACAAGAGAATCATGACATTCATTTTCGTAATAAAGTACGACTCATCGATCCAGCTATTTATCATCAACAGCGACTATGGAAGACGAGCGAGGTATCTAACCAAGTTCAAGGAATGAATGTCTGTGCTTTGGAAAGATTTGAGCAGGGTGTTTATGTGAAAATAATCAAAGGGTAGGCAATCATTGAGGAGCTGTCAAAAGGCAGCTCCTTTTCTTTAGGCAAACATGGATAAAATATATTTGCAGAAAGCATAAATAGGGCATAGATAGCGAGCGCGCTCATAACAGAAATGCTTGGTTTAAACCAGCCTGTCAGGAGGAAGGGGAGCGCAGTAAATAATAGCATGCCAACCGCTCCAAATACCGTGTTTTGAAGAACAGTATGAAAGGTATCTTCTTTCATATTTTGTGCCACCTACTAAAAAATAGAGAAAGTATAACATAGGATGCCCTCAATTAAATTCAGAATAGAGTAATAGTACTGTAGAACGTAAGTGTTCACAAGTACCCATTGATACGATTTAGCAAGAAGCGTAGAAAGATAGATGTTTATGAAAAATAGATAGAATTTTTGGGAGGGGTGAGTAGTGATGGTTATCGAAATCTGAAAATATAAACTTTAACGAGGTAGCTTTTAATATATCGTGATATACGATATAATCGTGTGTAACGATATATTAAAGGAGCTATTACAATGATTAAAGATATAAATGATTATTTTACAACGATATTCTATCATCTACATACAACCCATGAAGATGTTATTTCCCATCAAAGTGTGCGTATTTTGCAAATGATTCAAAAGGAAGCGGAAGTGACGGTGCGTGATATTGCAGGGTTACTAAATATTTCTCCTAATACGGCATCAGAGCATGTGAAAAAGCTAGAGCGTCATGGCTGGGTGATGAAGGAGCGTGCAAGTGACGATCAGCGTAAGGTCATGCTACATTTGACAGCAGAAGGGCTACAAGTGTTGAAGAAAAACTCGGAGCTAGATGATGATAAGCTACAGCAAGCCCTTAATCAGCTAACTGAGCAGGAGCAGCAAGCCATTCTACAGGCGTTTCGACGTCTAAGTGAGGTGGCAAAATAATGTATACATTCTTTAAAATTTTGAGTTCAGCAGCCATCATTGGCGTTGTGACAGAGGTTGCACGTCGATTCCCTACCTATGGAGGCATTATTGCTGCGTTGCCATTGGTGAGTATTTTAAGCATTATTTGGCTGACCGTGCAAAGTGAGTCGAGTGAGCATATTCAACGCTTTACAGTAGGCGTTATCGTTGGCTTGCCTGCAACGATGTGCATGCTATTTGTGATTTACATGGCGATGAAATCCTCCGTACATATTGTACTAGCTATTGGTCTTGGTGTGCTGTCCTGGGCTGTATTTTTAGGCATACAAAAAGCGATTGCAGGGGTTTTTCATATTTCCATTTAAGAAGGAGTTTATAACATGACGATTATTGCCATACATGAAGTACCAAAACAAACTGTAAGAGAATTTTTTCAGGAGCATTGGGGTTCAACGGAGATGGTCATTTCCAGTGGCATTTATGACTGTAGTGATTTAGCGGGCTTTGCTTTTATGAATGAGCAACAAATGATGATCGGTTTAATCACCTATATCGTGCGAAAAGAGGACGGTGAAATCATTTCTTTAGATAGTACGGTTGAGGGGAAAGGCATCGGTTCTGCTCTTGTGAATGCGCTAGAGCAAGCAGCAATGGAGCAGGGCTGTACAAGCATATCACTTATTACAACAAACGATAATTTACATGCATTAAAATTCTATCAAAAACGTGGCTATTGTTTAATAGAAATACTACGTAATGCAGTTGAAAAAGCAAGAGCCTATAAACCTTCTATCCCGCTCATTGGTAATGATGGTATTCCAATACGAGATGAAATACGTTTACAAAAACAACTTGACTGTCAATAAGTCAGGTTGTTTTTGCTATACTGGTGAGGAGGAAAGAGAGGGAAAGTATGAAAAAAATACTATTTATTTTACTACTGAGTGTGCTTGTGGTCGGAGCAATCTTTATGATTTATCTTAAGAGCAATCCACCACTTGTTATTCAAAGCTATACCAGCAAACAAGGCAATGAAGCAATCAAAATCATCGCACTTGAAAATACAGGGTTGCGTGAAATTAAGCTGAAGCAAATACTGGTGAATGATCAGCCTTCTGATAGCGCGAAGCTTGTAATAAGTAAGTCAGAACCGTTTGAGGCGGAAACAAAGCTAGAGGGAAATGATCAACTATCTTTTCATAAATTAGCACAGCGAACGATCGTACCTCAAAGATACATAAATCAACAAGCTATTGGTGAGCAGCCGCAGCATTATGCTGTTCAAGTTCAAGCGTCTAACAACCAGAAAGTAACGATACACTATGAATACTTAAAAATACCTTTTACGCTTACAGTTGAGCTTCAAGCCAATAAATAATCGCTTTTTGTCTTATCCTTTATGCCTGTGTCAATTCCTAAGATTGTTTGGTGAAAAGCTCCTATCTCTCCTAGAACATGGTAATATTGTATTAACAGCAATTGTGATACTAGGAGGGACCTAATGGCATTTATCATCTTGGGTATAGTACTATTTATCTGTGTTATCACTGTGGCTTTAGTGTTTATGAAAAAGCTTTCGAAAAATGATATTATGCTTGAAGTGACAGCCACTTGTGAAGGGAAAAATGAAGACAATCAAGCGATTATGAAGATATATTTTAGGTATTCCATTGGACGTCTTGCCAGAAGGAAACGAGAAATGATAGGCAGTATTGAATGGTCTGAAGGGTGGATGCCTGTCAGCTATAATTTAAAAGAACATGGCGTGTATGATGAAGAACGACTTCTGTATGCGACGAATGAGCAAACGTATTCCACCTTTGAAATCAATGCGACGAATGCGCTTGATGAGCAAGGACGTGGAGAGGGCTACGTGGTCCTTGTATTGGAAAAGCCAAATACCTCTCATATGTCCCGAGCGGGTGTTATTCTCGCTGTGACAGCCAATATGGTTACATATCAATTATCAGACTCCGCTAGCTGGCACAATGATATGCTAGCGAACTAGCTATCCAATGTTTTGGATAGCTTTTTTTGGTATTTACAAGTAAAAATAGGCTGTTTATGGAACCAATTGAGGAAAATAACGTATAGAAAGAAGAAGGACTTGCAGGAGGAAGGAGGATATAGATGTCCGAACAACATAGCAAATACAATGATTCAAGGCTTGTCACAATAGATGAGCAAATATGTGCACTTTTGCAGCAACGAAAAGAGCAAGCTGCTCATACTCCAGGCTTGCCTTCGGATGATACCATTTCGAAATGGGCACAGCAATATGGTTTCGATGATACTTTTTTAGCGTTGTTCTTCCAGTTGATTAAATCAGAAAAATACTATACTTCAAAGGTAGAACCATCAGGCTTCCGTCACTATATCCCTATATTGAAAACGGTAGAAAAGGGAGAGCGTTTGTATACGGTTTCTTATGTTCGTCAATATGACAATGCAAGTGTAGTACAATTATTAATCGATTGGGATGAGCAGCAAGAACCTCAGCTAACGATTCAGCAAAAATTACAACGAAATCATTTTGGTCTATACATTGATGCGTCCTATGAATGCCGAAGTAAAGGTACAGGTGGCTCAAATGGACATGAAAGCAGTACGTATGTGGTGACACCACCCTTGCCAGATGATTTAAGGGGACTTCACTTTGTTTTTACAGAATACGAGGATGCCTTTGAAGAAAAGCCGACAGGATGGGCTGTCACCATACAAGGTTAGGGGGATATTTAATGAGAAAATGGATGTTTTCACTTGTCCTCATCATCCTATTGACAGCTTGTCAAAGCCCCAAGCAGGAGATACATTATATCGCCAAAAGTGAGCATTGGAAAGCCATCTATCATAGTAATGGTGAGGTGGGCTTACGCTTATTTTATCTGGGAGATGATGATGATTTGGGGCCTTTAGAAATTACGATTGAGGGGACAAAAGAATCCCAAAATTTAAGTGATGTTCAGTTAAATAAAGATGGCTATTATTCCTTCACAAAAAAAGAAAGTGAGAAAATCTTTAAACGAGAAACAAAGCCAATGATCCATGTAGAATGGCAATCTGAAGATGAGACCTTAGAAGTGAAAAATTATTAGGAGGTAATAATAAAATGCGAATTGAACAGCGCGAAGATATAGTGATTATTGATGTGCTAGAGATCAGCGGTACGATTCAAAAGAATCAACAATGCCCGAGTTGTCAAAATTCCATCATCTATGATGACACGTTCGATAGTTATTTTTGTGCGATGTGTAATGAGTGGCAAGAGGCGGCATGTGATGACCCGAATTGTCACTACTGTGTACAACGTCCAGAACGTCCATTGCAAGTCCGTCGCTAAATTTTTTCATTTTTAGGGTTTGACAAAGAATTCACTATTCGTTATAGTAATTAACAATTTCATACAAAATGAAATGGGCAATGATAAGGACAAGAGATGCGATTAACCATTTTTAGAGAGGGAGGCCTTGGCTGCAAGCTTCCTAATGTCGTAATCCCATCTTACTACCTTGGAGCCGTGCTTGGAAACTTGCACCGTTTTTTGCGGCGTTACTGCAAATTCAATGAGCCACTAGCTTATAAACTAGTGGGAATTTGGGTGGAACCACGGGTAAACAACACATACTCGTCCCTTAGTAGGGACGGATATGTGTTTTTTTTATCTACACAATTATGCCAAGGTGTAATTGATTTTATTATTAAAAAGGAGTAGAGAACATGTCAAATCAACGTATTCACATTCAATTTCCAGATGGCCAACAACAAGCATTTACAAAAGGTGTGACACTAACCGATATTGCACAAGCGACTCGTCCAGAGCTTCGCAAAAAGGCAGTCGCAGGGAGTGCTAATGGAACCATCATTGATTTGACGCGCCCGATTATGGAAGATGCACAAATTACATTGTACGATGCAAGCTCCAAGGAAGGGATCGAGGTCATTCGCCATTCTACGGCCCATTTATTCGCTCAGGCAATTAAACGACTTTACCCACATGCACAATTTGGGGTAGGACCAGTCATTGAAAATGGCTTTTATTATGATATAGATATTGCCGATACACTGACACCGAGTGATTTGCAGCAAATTGAAAAGAAAATGAAACAAATTGTTCAAGAAAATATACCGGTTCATAGACGCGAGGTTTCACGTGAAGAAGCGAAGCGATTATTCGCCCATGATGCGTTAAAGCTCGAACTGTTGGAGGCAATTCCTGCAGATGAGCTAGTTACGATTTATGAGCAGGGAGAGTTTTATGATTTATGTCGTGGTCCACATGTCCTGTCTACAGGCAAATTACAGCATTTTAAATTAATGCATGTGTCAGGCGCTTACTGGCGAGGCGATAGCAATAATCAAATGCTTCAGCGTATTTATGGCGTTGCCTTTGCGACAAAGGAAGAACTTCACGATCATTTTGTCTTTTGGAGGAAGCAGAAAAACGGAATCATCGTAAGCTAGGAAAAGAGTTATCGTTATTTATGTTTTCAGAGGAAGCACCTGGCATGCCCTTCTATTTAGCCAATGGTCAAATTTTACGCAATGAACTAGAATCGTATTTGCGACATTTACAAGCAAAATATGATTATAGGGAAGTACGAACACCGCTGATGATGAACCAACGCTTATGGGAGCAGTCAGGTCACTGGGATCATTATAAGGACAATATGTATTTTACACAGGTAGATGACCAAAGCTTTGCCTTAAAGCCGATGAACTGTCCTGGGCATATGCTGATTTTCAAAAATGCCTTACATTCCTATCGAGATTTACCAATACGTATGGCAGAATTTGGGCAAGTGCACCGACATGAGTTTAGTGGTGCCTTGAATGGTCTGTTACGTGTACGAACTTTTTGTCAGGATGATGCCCATATTTTTGCCACACCGCAGCAAATTGAGGATGAAATTGCACTGGCCTTAAAGATTATAGATGAAGTGTACAACGTCTTTGGATTTGCGTATACGATTGAATTATCGACACGACCAGATGATTATATGGGTGATTTGGCACTGTGGGATCAAGCAGAAGCAGCACTTGAAAATGTCCTAAACAATTTAGGCATTGCCTATACAATTAATGCAGGGGACGGGGCTTTCTATGGACCGAAAATTGACATCCATATTAAAGATGCGATTCAGCGCAGTCATCAATGCGCAACGGTTCAGCTTGATTTCCAGCTACCAGAGAAATTTGATTTAACGTATATTAATGAGCACAATGAAAGGGTGAGACCTGTTGTCATCCATCGTGCAGTGTTTGGCTCAATTGATCGCTTCTTAGGTATTTTAATCGAGCATTTTGGCGGAGCATTTCCAACTTGGCTGGCACCACAGCAAGTCCAAGTGATTGGGGTAGCAGAGGCACATCAAGGCTATGCCAAGCAAGTTGTTGAAGCTTTACAACAGGCAGAAATCCGTGTGCAATTAGATGATCGCCAAGAAAAGCTCGGCAAAAAGATACGAGAAGCCCAATTGCAAAAAATACCATATATTGTGGTTATCGGTGATCGTGAGGTTGCCAACCAAACTGTAGCTGTTCGCAGACATGGTCAGCAAAATTCCACTGATAAGTCACTACAGCAATTAATAGTAGAAGTCACAGCAGCCATTCAACAAAAAAGTTTAGCTTAATTCAAGTAAAGAAAGCTTGCGATGCATGTTCGTCATTCATCGCAAGCTTTTTAAATGTTAAGAAATTTTTACTTCTATTTTTTTGAAATGACTACTAGAATCTACATGGTGTGCATATAATGAATTAAAGGTGCTTGGAACTTTCTTGAAAATGCGAATGTCCCAGTATTACTTCTTGTGTTTCAGCGTCGATGACAAGAAATTTGCGATAGGATTCATCGGTATTGTGCTGAAAGGATGCTAAAAAATAAACTTGTCGATTGGGATGAATAAAAGTATGTTGAGAGAGGTCTATTGTTTCCTGTTTACCATCTGTTTGTAAATAAAAACGTTTTGTCGCATTTGCTACATCTTTAAAAGCCATCTTTTGACGAATATTCAATGAAGCATTGGTATATTCCTCATAAATCGCACGATTAAGCTGCTGATAAAATTTGTCCTCATCACGAAACGATTGAAATTGGTTGTTTGGATATTGATATAGTGTATTTATTTCAGTTGGTGTGCAAAGTGTGGGTGTTGTATGGTCTACTGAATGTTGAGGTGGCATTAATATTTTGGAAACAACCATAAAAGTTAAGATGAATACGTGCATCATTCAACCTCCAAATGTTTTCTTATCAAAAACATCGCCTACTTTTTCATTCTCTATACATTCTGAGAAATGGCTAGGTGAATGCATGTATCATCCCTGATAAAACCAGCCAATAAAACATGGCCTGGCTTTATCATATCTATACTTTCTTCTATTATATGCCTCGTTATGATTAGGAAGCTTGTGCTTGTTTTAAATATCTATTAAGTAAGACATCCAATTCTTGACTGTAATCTACTACAATAGGGTGGGTGAAACCAAGATCCTTTGCTTTTTTATACATAATTCTTCGTTTGATCTCAATTTCCGCCTTCAAGAATTGTTTAAGTAATAAGTTAACCAAGATATTTTCCTCCTAATTTTTTATCCATATTCTTGAAATAAATTTTTATGACCTCGATTCAACTTTTTCATTGTATATCACTTATATTAAAAAAAATGTCATATTGTGTATCGTTTCTCAAATTCGTAATTTAGTCATAGATAAGGTACTTCATACTATTTAGATTGATTGAAATTTTTTATGTATTATAGATAAAAATTACTGTGTAATTCCCCTTTTATAGAATTTAATACATGACTTAAAACCCTATTCATGCGCTGGATAGGGTTATTCACATTCTTTGTTTTAGAAAATATTAAGGGGAAAACAGAGCGGTATTAAGTCTTTTATACTAAGAAAAAAGTTGTGATTGGAGATTGAATTTTCCGATAATTAAGCGCGGAATTCATATCTTGTCACATTTTAGCAAATTCCCTTTTTTGTTGTTTAGAAATGGGGACATTTCATTGTCTATGGTGAAATGTTGAGAATTTTTGAAATTAATGGAATAATGGGTAAGAGAAGAGGTGATGAAGCGAATTTATCTTTGGAAAAAGAGAGACCTATTAAGCTTTCTTAAAGGCCGGTAAGATTCGTCTTTTACAAACCTCTTCAAATAGAGGAAATACTGCTCATTATGTTTGATTTAGTGGAGGAACCTCATGATTTGCAATGACTGATAGCCATGATGCATTTCCCCACAAAAGAATTGTTTAAGCAATACTTAACGGATTCAATTACGTATTTTCTTATAGATTTTATGATCGAATAGCTATTAATGAATCGAGCACCCCTGATTTACAGGTCGTTCAACTGGAAATTTCCGTTGGGAGTCAGCGCTACAGCAAAACATACACCCTGCAATAGCAAGAGGAAATTTGGTAGATTCATTTAGTTAATATTAAAGAGGAGAAACAGATGACTGAAATTTATTTTGTTAGACACGCACATGCTCATTATTCAGAGGATGAATATCATCGTCCACTATCTGCTCAGGGACAAAGGGATGCAGAGCGTGTCACAAATCTTTTGAAGCATTATCGAATCGATGCCGTTTATGCTAGTCCCTATCGAAGAGCCATTCAAACAGTGGAGGGGATTGCACAGGCGCGTCATTTACCCATCCAAACGATAGATGCTTTAAAAGAAAGACAACTTGCTACTGGGAAGCTGGAGGATTTTCATGCAGCAGTGCAACGGGTGTGGCAGGAGCCAAGCTTTGCATGGGCAGGTGGAGAGTCCAATCAACAGGCGATGGCTCGTGCCATTCCAAGTTTGCAGCGCATCCTTCTTACTCATCAAGAGGAGTCTGTCGTTATCGGTACACATGGTAATATCATGGCATTGATGATGCAATATTTTGATGCCCAGTACGATTATGCATTTTGGCAAACGTTAAGTATGCCAGATATCTATCGATTAGCCTTTCAAGGTCTATCCTTACAGGAAGTAACACGCGTGTGGCAAGAGGACTGAACAAAAAAAGAGATACTACAGCGATCATAGTATCTCTGTTGTGCTATTTAGTTAGTTCCTCTCCCATTCCGAGCGTAAGAGGCCAAATAAAACTACGTCATGGAATGTACCGAAGCGGAAGATTTCTTGGCGTAAAATGCCTTCTTTTGTGAAGCCACATTTTTCATAGGAGCGAATAGCTGCTGGATTAAAGCTAAAAACCTGAAGCTTGATTTTCTGAATAGCTATATATTGGAAGATAAAATCAATAAGCGTTTTCATTGCATCCGTGCCATAGCCCTTGCCGTGCCACTCTTTCCCAATTGAAATGCCCACTGAGCAAGTGCTATTTTGCCAATTCACTGCATAAACGCCACAGGAGCCTATTAACTGATGTGACGCTTTTTCATAGATACCGAAAAAGTATTCCTCCTTCTTTCCGCTGATACTGTTAAAGAAAGCGGTGTGATCCTCTACAGTTTGTGGAAAGGGAATCTCATCATTAGCAAGTAGTAAAGAGGTGAATTCGCTTTCGATTGCTATAAAAGCCTCTAGGTCAGCAGCAGTCATTTGCTGTAAAGTGATCGATTGCCCTGTTAAAAATGTTGTCAAATAGTTTTCCATTATTATATTCTCCCTTGTATAAGGGCTGCAAGTAGCGTTACAACCCTACGATTGTTGGTAATATTTTCACGTCTACTGCATCTTTCACACTCATAAACCCACCCCTTTTTTGTGCATACTTCCATAGTAGCATGAGGGACTAAGAGAATGGAAGAAATTATGCTAAAATATGTCATAGTTAAAGAGAGAGAGGGATTAAGATGCGCACAACATATTTTGCGAATTTATTACAATACTTACCACAAGAAGAGCAGCAACAATTACAACAGGCTTTTGGTGCTTCAGAGGCACAAATTCAGGCCTTGTTAGAAGTATTTCCGAACTGCCCACAAGTTTTGGTGGAGCTATTACAGGATGTCAATGGTACATATTATTGTCAGCATGGGCAAGAAACGATCTGTGTTCTAGTGCTAGGCTCTGATTTAGGGGATTATCCATATTATTTAAAGTCGGTGGAGCAAATCGTGAAAGATTATCATGACAAACGTGAAACAATTTATGAGCGCTATCAGGAATTTTTAGCGTATGTGGAAGTAGATGAAAAGATTAATATGCATGTCCCGTTAAATGAACGGCTCTGCTTTGCAGATTGTATGAATAATGGGGGAACATCAAGCCTATATATTGATTTTACGCCAAATGAAGCGGGACAAGTTGGCCAGGTGGTTCGTTATGTACATGATCCTGATAGCTTTGAGGTGATTGCAGCTTCGTTTGAGGATTATTTACAGCAACTTATAGAGGGAGACTATGAATTCACCGCTATTTACGAGGAGGAATTCGAGTGACTATGCAGCTCATGTTCTATGAGGACAAAGCACAAAATTTAGTAGAACAATACACGCTAACTAAAGAGCAGCTACGCTATACAAAGTCTCCAAAAGAAAGCATTGCACTTGCTAAGCAGGATAATAGTCGGCATGCCATTTTAGCAATGGACAGTAACAAGCTAGTCACGTTCTTTGTCTTACATGAAAAAGAAGGGGTGATGCCTTACTCCTCCAATGAACAGGCGCTATTAATCCGTTCCTTTTCCACTGATTTTTATGAGCAGGGCAAAGGCTATGCCAAGACAGCACTCCAATTATTGCCTGACTTTGTTCGCAAGCATTTCCCATACATCAATGAGCTGGTGCTTGGGGTCAATGTACCAAATAGAGCTGCTCAAGAACTTTATAAGCGATGTGGCTTTGTCGATGAAGGCAGACAGGCAATGGGACTTCGAGATGAGCTAAAGGTGATGAGCTATTATATGAAGGAGGCTGAAAATTGAGCCACAATGTAATTGAAGCAAGAATGGAGCATTTACAGGCGCTTTGTACAATCGATCAAGAAGTGATTGGAGATTCATCCAGAGTGGAAGAAATTCAGCAAGCTATTAAAGAGAAACGCTGTTTGCTATACCAATCCACCGATACCGTTGGGGGGTTTTTGTTATTTAGCAATGACTTTTTTGGCTATAGCTTTATTTCCTTAGTCATTGTCAAGCCATCCGAGCGCAGACAGGGGATCGCTTCTGCCTTAATGATCGCTTATATCCAAATGGCTAAAACAGCAAAGGTTTTCTCCTCTACAAATCAGTCCAATAGGCGTATGCACCAGCTTTTTCATAACCTAGGCTTTGTCAAAAGCGGTTTTATCGACAATTTGGATGAGGGAGACCCAGAAATTATTTATATGAAACAAGCCTCACCACAAACATAGGGTGAGGCTTTCGTTTATTTTTTCGCTTTGATGAATAAAAAGGATGGCCTGCGTAGCTCCTTTTCAATAGAAGGAAGCTGTTGAATGGCTGCTGTGCTTGGAATTGGTTCTACAATACTATCAATCGTTAATCCATGAGCAATCAATGTATTGACCAGCGTCGCTATGGTGCGATGATATTTAACAACACCATCCACCAACCATGTTTGCTCACGCAAGCCTTCTTCCTGATAATGATCCACAGCGTAATGTAGACGTTGAAGATTGTCGTCATATACCCAATTATCATCCGTTGTATGACGAGCTGTAGCAATAGGATGCTCCACCGAGAAAATAATTACACCGTTAGGACGAAGCATGTGAGCAATTTGACCAATGACCGCATCGAAATCTTTGACATAATGAAGAGATAGGGAGCTGGTTATACAATCAAAGCTAGCCGAAGGAGCTTCATAATCCTCTATTGCCTGTAGCTGATAGTCAATTTGTGGGTGGGCATGCTCCTGTTTAGCGACGGACAGCATATTGCTCGAAACATCTAATGCGGTTACGTGCTTGGCTTGATGGTCGATACAATACTTGGCGAAATCCCCCATACCACAGCCAATATCGAGTACCTGTAAATTTGTCAAAGGTGGAAGTAAAGCCTTCATCGTGGGCTGCTCCAAAAGACGGTTATAATTAGTTTCTTTTTGTCTCAATGTCTTGTAGTGATGAAAAAATATCGGATTATCATAAATATTTTGTTTCATTAAAAGCCTCCAGTTTATGAAACATAACGTTATGTCATTTGTGCGCATCATTATTGTCCCATGTAGATAGAAAAAGAAATAGACTTTTATTACAATTTTTTGTAAGATGTAGATAGAGGCATACCATTTTTTGATACAGTCGTTTTCCATTTAATGGGGTATTTTATCGTTCCCTCTACATAATGATTGATCCTACCAAGCACATCCTCATTTCTATGTCATAAAAATGTAACAATTCGAAAAAATAAATATATTTAAAGGGAAAACATGGCACTTCTCACACGCTATAACGTTCTTAGTATTTGGAAGCATATTCCGAAAAAGAGACGTTGGAGGGATTCTATTGAATCAAGAAAGTTTATTATCCATTAGTAGCAATGCCTTATTTATTGCCTTTATTCTACTACTCATTGCTATTGTGCCATTAGGGCTAGCAGTCAAATCAAAGAGAAAAACATTCGGTAAGCTAGGCCTATTGCTCACTTATATAGCCTTTGCCCTACAGCTCGTGTACTTTGTTGTCAGATGGGTGGCGGTTGACCATGCGCCTGTCAGTAATATGTATGAATTTATGACGTTCTTTGGCATCATGCTTACAGGAAGTTACTTAATTATCCATTTCTTATATAAGCAAATCGTGGTTGGCTTATTCACTATTCCTGTATCCTTAATCATCCTTGGTTATGGAAGCGTTTTTGCGAAGGAAGTATCGCCGCTTGTTCCATCATTACAAAGTCACTGGTTAACGATTCATGTCATGACTGTGGCCTTTTCTAGTGCCATTTTATCTGTATCCTTTGCTACAGGTTTAATTTATTTATTAAGAACGCTGGATGTTTCCAAAAAATCTATCAGTACATATGGGCTTGAGTTTGTATTGTATTGTTTGGTGGTTGTCATTGGCTTTATCGGCGTATCTACTTTTTTCAGCCTTGCCACAGAAGAGGTGCAGGTACAATTCGATAATGCACAGGGACAGCAGGAAAAAGCTACTTACTCCATGATGCCCCTGATTGTAAGTAAAGGAGCCGTCACCGAAAAGGGCGAAGCAATCGGTGGTGTGGAAATCACAAATAAAATAGATGCCAAGAAATTAAACTCGATTGTCTGGGCATTTATCGTGGGGACTATTTTATATGGTGTCATTCGATTCATCACAAGAAAATCAGTGAGTGCCTTATTAAAGCCATGGACAAGCCGCGTACAGCCACAATTAATGGATGAAATTTCCTATCGGGCTGTTGTTATCGGCTTCCCATTATTTGCATTAGGTGGCCTGCTATTCGCCATGATTTGGGCGCAAATTGCCTGGAGTCGCTATTGGGGCTGGGACCCGAAAGAGGTGTGGGCATTAATTACCTTTTTATTCTACGCTGCCTTCCTCCATTTCCGCCTATCCAAAGGCTGGGAAGGGGAAAAAACAGCCTGGTTGGCCATTATCGGCTTCGGCATTATTGTGTTTAACCAAGTATTTGTCAATCTAGTCATTGCCGGCTTACACTCCTATGCCTAGCTAAAAGGGGGATTCGTGACTCCAAAGTGATCCTGAGTGAGAAGGAGCCCGCTCCAAAGTGAGAGGAAAACGCTCAAACTAGTCAGGTGACCGCTCCAAAGTGAGGAGAAAGCGCTCAAACTATTCAGGAACCCGCTCCAAAGTGAGGAGAAAGCGCTCAACCCAGCAAGGAAGCAGCTCCAAAATAACTGAAAAGTGCTCAAACTGATGAGTGAATCGCTCCAACGAGTGAGAGAACCTCTTAGCTTTGGCCATCCTTTTCTTCTTATTAAAATATTCAACCGAAAAAAGCATTACGAAATGCATTGAGCACTTCGTAATGCTTTTTATTAATTATTTTTTGAGAAATAGTCTAGCGTTGCTTGACCTAAAACGTTGGCGGCAATTCGTAATGAGCGCTCGTCGATATCAAATTTCGGGTGATGGTGTGGATAGACTTCCTCCCAATCAGGATTTTTTGCCCCTGTGAAGAAAAACGCACCGGGGATTTCCTCTAAGAAATAGGCAAAGTCCTCACCGCCCATATTCGGATCAACTATTTCAACCGTCTCAACATCTGCAATTTTCTCTGCGGACGCCATTATATGCTCAGTCTCTTCTTCATGGTTTACAACAGGCGGATAGCCTCGCACATACTCATACTCGTAATCGGCTTTTGTTAAATAACAAGTTGCCTTTAGAAGCTCTTCGATTTCATGCTCTAACAAACTACGCTCCTCCTCGTGAAAAGTGCGTACCGTACCCTTCATGTACACTTGATCAGCAATGACGTTGAAAGGATTTAATGCCTCAATATGCCCAATTGATACTACTGCTGGACGTAATGGGTTGATGCGACGTGCCACAAGCTGCTGTAAATTTGTAATAAACTGAGCTGCAAGGACAATGGAATCCTTGGTGTCACTTGGGTTTGAACCGTGGCCACCCTTGCCTTTTATCGTTATATAGATACCATCTGCTGCAGCCATTAATGGTCCTTTAGCTGTTTGCACTTTACCAAGATCAGTTGGTGCCCATAAATGTGTCCCAAAAATAACATCTACACCTTCTAAGCAGCCATCTCTAATCATCGAAATAGCTCCACCTGGCGCAAGCTCCTCAGCATGTTGATGAATAAAGACGATTGTTCCTTCTAAATCATTCTTCATTTGGTTAAACGCCTTCGCTAAGATTAATAGTGAAGCTGTGTGTCCATCATGGCCACAAGCATGCATACGCCCTTTAATTTTTGATTGGAAAGGTAAGCCAGTTTCTTCCGTAATGGCTAAAGCATCAAAGTCTGCACGCAACGCAACTGTTTTCCCTGGTTTCCCACCAATTAGCTTTGCCACAACTCCATTGCCACCTACACCTTCACGAACCTCATGACCTAACGCGCGATGAAAGGCAGCAATGGTTTTTGGTGTTTCTACTTCCTCAAAGGAAAGCTCAGGATTTTCATGAAAATGACGACGAAGCTGTATTGTCTCTTCTTCATAATGTTTTAATAAATCTGCTAACTGTTGTTGTAAAGTTGTCATTCACTAACACTCCTTATTTTAAGTAAATATAATCTCCAGGACCAAGCGGTAAACCGAATAGGAACCAAATGGCGAAGAGGATAATCCAACCGATTGCGAAAAACACCGAGAACGGCAATAAAGAAGATATAAGCGTACCAATTCCGATATTTTTATCATAGCGCTTTGCAAATGATAGTAAAATCGCGAAATACGGTAACATAGGGGTAATTGGATTTGTAATCGAATCCCCTACACGATAGGCCATTTGTGTAACCGCTGGGGAATAGCCCAAGTATAAGAACATTGGTACGAAAATTGGTGCAAGTAAAGCCCATTTTGCAGAAGCACTGGCGATTAATAAGTTGACAAAGGCACAAATTAAAACAAAACCTATCATCATTGGTAAACCTGTAAAATTTAATGCCTGTAAAAGCTCTGCACCTTTAATGGCTAAAATAGAACCAATATTGCTCCAATTGAAAAAGGCAATCATTTGTGAAGCGGCAAATGCTAATACTATAAATGGTGCCATATCTGCAATGGATTTAAAGATTTTCTCTGCAACTTCCTTATCGTTTTTAACCTCCTTCGCTGCAATCCCATAGGCAAGGCCTGGTAATAGGAAGAAGAATAACATGATAGGGACAATGCCTGCCATGAAAGGTGAGTTTAAAAAGCCACCTGTTGCAGGATCACGTAAAAGACCGTTCGATGGTATGACTGTAAAAGCAATGACTAAAATATAAACTAGCGTTACGATTCCAGCCCATTTTAAACCTCTCTTTTCTAAAGCTGTCAATGGCTCTAGCTTTTCAATTTCACCATGGAACGAACCAAAGCGAGGCTCTGTAAACTTCTTTGCAACCCACGTACCAATAATGACTAATAAAAACGTCGAAGCAATTAAGAAATAGTAGTTCATCGTTGCGCGACCAGCGTACGCTGGATCTGCTATTTGTGCTGCTGATTCTGTAATCCCCAATAATAATACATCTAGAGAGCTAATTAATATGTTCGCACTGAAGCCCCCGCTACAGCCGCATATGTAATAATTAAGCCTGCTAATGGATTTCGACCAATACTCATAAAAATCATGGCAGCAATTGGTGGTAAAATGATAAATGCCGCGTCAGCAGCTAAGTTACCAACTAAACCTGTAAAAATGATAAAAGGTACAATTAATTTTGTAGGTGCTGACATCACAATTTTCTTCATGACAGCTGAAATTAAACCTGTTTGCTCAGCTAAACCAATACCAATCATTGTCACGATTACTAGCCCTAATGGAGCGAAGCCTGTAAATGTTGAAACCATCTGCGTTAATATTAAGATAAGCCCTTCTTGACTTAGCAGATTTTTTACTTGAATGACATCTTCGGTCCCAGGTTGAACTGCTGAAATACCCAGCATGGATAAAACCCATGATAAAACTAGTACTACACCTGCTAGAATAATAAATAACGTGATCGGGTCTGGTAGCTTATTACCTGCACGCTCGATTTTATCTAACATGTTATCAATCCAAGATTTTTTCTTAATTGTTTGTGAATTCCCTTGCATAAATTTCATCTCCTTTTATACTTTATTAGACTTAACCTTTAAAAATCCAATGTCTTTATTTTAAGACACTGAAAATCTATGTCCTTTATACAAAGAAACCATATTTTCTGACTATTTTCAATATTTATTTTTTATTAAGGAGCTATATGTATGTATAAAATTAATGTTTTTACCGCTAAACGCTCACTTTCATGGGTTCAGCAGCTTGAAAAAATTAAACCCTCTTTTTGTGAATTTCATTACTATGCTTATACTGATTTTGAACATTTGAAGGAGCTTTTAGAAAAGTATTTGGAAGGGGAGATGGAGCACTTTTTAGCGGGCAAATTCCATATTTCTATGCACAAAAGCATTTTCAAGAAGCAACGGTACCCATGCATTATTTTGATATTTCAGAGCGTGATTTTTACCGTACCGTTACGGAGCTTTTTTATGAAAAAAAGATTGCTATGAATCGCATTGCCATCGACTTTTGCTATGAAGAAAACGGCTATTTGGGCATTCATGAATGGTCGATTGGAAAAAAACCTTATCTTTTTAGCCAAACGATGAGCGAGTACGCAAGTAACGATATTGTCGATAAAGCTGCTGAATGGCACATACAATTGCATAAGGAAAACAAGGTTGATTTGAGCTTTACCCGCATTGCAGAAATACGTGAGCGCTTAGCAGATCAAAATATACCATTTATTGCTTTTTATCCGTCTCCATATGCCATGCAATTAACATTAGATCATTTTCTCAATCAACTGCAAATTCGACAGCTTAACCAAAATAAAGTAGTGGTAGTGCATATTTTAATTCCGATTGATAAATCGAATATAGAAGACCTAGAATATCGGCAAATTGCCCTATATAAAACGATATTAGATTTCAAACAACTGTATGCTAGCTCATTTATCGTCCATCGTGAGGCATCCTTTATTGCAATTATCACGACGTATAAGCAATTTTTAAGTACAACGAATCGTTATTCACATTGTCATTTAGTTGATTTTTTAAATGAGAAGCTATCGTTTCCTGTCAGAATAGGGTGGGGAATTGGTGACTCTCTAATTGAAAGTCAGGAGTTTGCTAAAAAAGCCGCAACCCTCTGCTCTTCAAAGGAAACACAGGGATACATTATTGAAAATTCACGAGAAATCGGGCCTTTACTATATGGAACGATGCTACAGTTTGACGATGAAAAACAACAGCATTTAAAAAATTTAAGTACGACATATGATATTCCCTTATTACAATTACAAAAAATAGAAGCGATGCTGGAAAAACTAACGACAACGATCGTCAGTGGGGAACTGCTCAGCACACATCTCGGCATTACTGTACGCTCTGCAAACCGCATTTTAAAGCAGCTCCATGAAAAAAATTTAGCACACGAATTACCAAGCAACACGTCCACCACGCGTGGACGCCCAAAAAAGTATTATCAAATTCATTTATATTAGTCAGGATGGAATGGATCATACGGAGGGGCTACCTGCGCAAGTTGATAGGATCATCGTAAAGGTATAACGAGGAGTAACTCGGATTTATAAATCCTGAAAAGGAAAAAGAGACATCCATTTAAGAATGTCTCTTTTTATATGCACGTCTATGTTAAGTGAAGATTATAGTTTCACTACATTCGTTGCTTGAGGTCCACGGCTGCCTTCTTCTACGCCGAATTCAACTTTTTGGCCCTCTTCTAAAGTTTTGAAGCCATCAGATTGGATAGCAGAGAAATGTACGAATACATCATTGCCACCTTCAACTGCGATGAAGCCAAAACCTTTTTCTGCGTTAAACCATTTTACTGTACCTTGTGTCATGTAAACACCCTCCCAAAAAAATTCAACAATCAATTGCTTCTATCACATATAAAAAACATATTCAAAAGCTCGTATTACTTTTGAATACGTGTTTTTAATCATCGCAATGAAGTAATGTAATTATTACCCTTATTATAGTACAGAATTGTTTGTATATCCAGTAAATTCCGTTTTTAGTAAGGAAAAATTTACATTTGTAATCTAATAGTAAAGAAACGCTATTTCCTCATTATTTAATCCATGCTTTTTCCTTAGCAACGATGACAGCCTCTGCCCGCGACTCTACATTCAGCTTGACGAATAGCTTGGATAAATAGTTCTCCACCGTACGCTGGGTGACACCTATTGCAGAGGCGATGGCTTTATTTGTACAGCCTTGGGCAACGAGCTGTAGTATTTCCTGTTCCTTATCGCTCAGTAGAACCTCCTGCTGCACATTCGGCAGGTTCGTGCGTTGCTGAACAAAGTCTAAGAAATCGGCTGCAAGTAAAATCTCACCCCTTATGGCTGCTTGAATGGTTTGAATCACTTGCTCCTTTGTCGCCAGCTTTGATAATAGACCGTCAATTTTTTTCTCAATCAATAGCTCATAATAATCGGAAAGTTCGTAGCCTGTGTAAAGTATAATCAAAGCATCAGCTTGTTTTTTCTTAATCATCTCTGATAATTGAATACCGTTGATTGGCTTCATATTGATATCAATGAGAAACAACTGAAAGGTATCTGTATCCATTCTTGATAAAACGGCTGCGCTATCCTGTTCTGTTTCGATTTGAACATTGGCTAAATCTTGCAACAATGTTTTCGTACCATCTAAAACGACAGGATGGTCATCTATAATAAGTATGTTCATCATATGAATCCCCGTCCTCTTGTATTTGTATATAAATATGCATGCCCTCGTTAAGGCTCGATTGAATCGTAATGTCACCATTAAAAGCACGGACACGTTCACGAATGCCATTAATGCCCATTGATGCAGAGGACTGTATTAAATCGTCAATGTCGCAGCCTATACCATTATCATCGTATCGAAGGATAAAGCCTTGAGGAATCACTTGTAATTGAAGCGAAACCTCTGTTGCTTCGGCATGCTTGATTGCATTATTTAACAGCTCTTGAACGAGACGATAGACTACGAGATGCAGGGTGACATCCTGAAATTCTACACGATCAATTTGTGCGCTTAATAAAAAATCAGCCCTTATTTTTACCTTTTGAATGAGTTTTTTTAATGCCATTTGTAAACCAAAGGTATCCAATAGTGGGGGACTTAAGTTCTCGCAATATTCTCGTAAGTCCTTCGTTGCATTTAATAGCTGCTCGCGTATAGCTAGCACGGTCTCCTTTTGAATAGTAGGGGAGCCAGCTAGGACATCAAGCTCTCTGGCTAAATGAAGCTGCTCCTGCAAAATGGTGTCATGTAATTCCTGTGCTAAAATACTCTTTTCCTTCTCAATAATATTCCATAGCAATTTATCGAGCCAAGGAAGCGGTGTATCACTGGTATTTTTCATATGCTGAATTTCACGCACTAAATCCTCAATTTGCTGTAAGTTATTGATAAACATCGACACATACAGTGCAAGCAATTCTAACCAAAGTAGCTCTTCCTTTTGCAGAGCATGGCGTATTTCTAACATAATCTTTTCCTCACCAGCATCATGTAACAATAATTGCGGATAGTAGCTTACTTGCTGTGGAGAATCGTCTGTTATTGTACAGATATGAAACGCTGTTGTTCCAAGCTTCTCGGTGATTTCATATTTAAAACGATCCAATAATTCTTGTTGGTTTTTTGCTTTGCCCATGCGCTGAACGGCTGCATATAAATTATGTACATAATTTCCAGTAGAAGAGAAGATAATTTTCCGATACTTAAAATCAATGCGTTCTTTTATATAAAAGCTCGCAATGATCACCATAAAGACAAGTAAAAAAATACTTGTGACATGCACGATGGATAGCTCCCCCATAAATAACAGGGCAATCCCTGCTGTCAACAGAAGCGCACTGAAAAAGGCTAGCGTTGAATAATAGCGTAATCGTGATAATTGGTATTCAATATCGAATAATCGTTCGTTCACCTGAATGAACAGAAAAGAGAACGGAATAAATAATAAAAACAATGCGGCGATTTCAGCGTGTAATATCGGCTTATGTCCTAATATTTCAGGTGTAACGAAGAATAATAAAAAGGGTAAAAACGGCACGATAAAGGCAAGCGCAATTAAACGAATTTTGGCCAATTTTGTACGTAAGTAACTCGTTACTAAAATAAAAATTGCATAGAGCACTAGGACAGCAAATAAGCTCAAGTTCAAGATAGGTATTATCTCACGTAATGTTGGCACCACTTCCTCCAGTAAAATGATAAGTATTAAAAAGTACAGCCATTTGCTGTGAGGATAGGTCCACTTGATTTGCAGGTATTTGAAAAAGTGTTGTAAAAAGTGAATAAAGAGAACCATGCATAAAATAATACAGCTACTAATGACAAACATCCCAATCATATTTCCTCTAGCTGATGCGCCAGTACTGATATAGGCAGTCGAACAAGTTAATAAAAATAGGATCAATAAAAACGTTGAAAGATTATTTTGATTGCGTCGCCAAACATAAAGTGCGACTCCAAAAGCTAGGAAAAAATAAAAGATGGGGAACAAAATTTGCAGATATAATTCTTCTGGTATGTCCCGATGTTTGACAGTAATGGTTTGAATACTCTTATCAGCCTTTTGGATCGTTATTGCATTGGCGCTTCTAACGATCATTTGCTGTTGAACGTAGCGATTCTCCATGGCTGGCTGCCCATCGATAGCCACAATAATATCCCCTTTTTCAATATTTTTTTGCTCTGCCCATAGAGGGTAATAGCTATCCACAAAAACAGGCTGACCGTTTGTTGTATCGAGAGTGAGACTAACAAAGGGTGTTTTGATAGTAATACCTAACACATAAATACCGAGTATTAGGTATGTAAGAAAAATACAATATGTCCATTTTTTCATTGTAAAACCTCGAATTTACTTATGATCATAATCTCCTATATATTATCGCTAATTATTGATAAATTTGGAATACCGAAATAACGAGTTTCGGAAAACCACTATTGTTTTTTCGGAATAACGAAATAGTGTTTTCGGACATGGCTATGATAGGGTAAATTTAATCATTAGTGACGAATAGGGGGACTTCTGCGTGAAAAAAGGCATTTTAACACTTTTACTTTTTTTTCTCATCGCTATGATCACCATTCCATTGACCACGAAGGCCAAAACGGTGAATCAGGATAAAGTCGAGGTAGAAATTGGTCTCATAGGCAGTGATCATCATTTTGTCTATAAGATTCCGAAGCACTTACATAAGGATATGCCCTATACAGAAATGAAAAACGGCATTCAAGCTTCCTTAGCTAATCATTGGAAAATTGGAGAGACTCGTTATGAGGCCAATAAATCCGATGTTGCCTATACCTTTTATATTCAGGATTTATTTCAAGAAAAGCAGGATGGTCAGCTAAAAGTAGCCATACCCTATCGTCATCTAGTAGGGATGTTTGGCGAGCAAGATCCTATTCAATTGCGTATTTTAGCAAGTAAATTATCCAAGTGGACTGTCAATACAAAGGATTGGACAGCGCTTGGCTTTATGGAGCCCTTTACTTTTTTAAGTGAACGTGAATATGTCTATGAGGGAGCAGTCCAAGAGTTATTAAACCAAAGAGTTGGCCATTTTGATGGCACCATTCAAAAAAGTCAGTTGCTTGTATACAGTGTCATTTATTTTTGCTTTATGGCTATCCAACTGCTTGCTTGTCTTATTTTATCCAGACGGTTAAAAAGGAAAATCATTGAAAATCCAGACAATATGCATCAGTTCCGTAAACTCAATTACCTGTATCAATTGGTGCCGATCTTGATTATTGTCGCACAAATCGTGTTCCTTGTTTTATCGGGTCTAATTACAGCATTTGGATTATACTTTAGTCCTGGCATTGATTTATTAGTGATCGTTGGACCTGTTTTATTAAATATCATCTTGCTGCCCACTTTTTTCGTCACAACAGAGAGTGAAATTTCAAGGGAGCTCAACAATAATTCGTTGTGAAATGGTATAATGATCAACAGCAAACTTGAAGGAGCTGTTGAAGAAAAATGACGCATCCAGAATTCGCGTACTTAAATTTACTACAACATATATTAGAAAATGGCACAAAGAAAGAGGATCGAACGGGGACAGGTACATACAGTGTCTTTGGGTATCAAATGCGTTTTGATTTAAGCAAAGGTTTTCCTCTTCTAACGACAAAGCGTGTGCCCTTTAAGCTTGTAGCAAGTGAATTATTATGGTTCATTAAAGGGGATACCAATATCCGTTACCTATTGCAGCATAACAACCACATCTGGGATGAATGGGCATTTAAAAAATGGGTGGAATCTGATGAGTATACAGGCCCTGATATGACAGATTTTGGTCGACGCTGTTTAGTAGACGAGTCATTTAACGCATTGTATCAAAAGGAGCTTGCCTCATTTTGTGAACGTGTCTTAACAGATGATGACTTTGCACAGCAATATGGAGATCTCGGAAATGTCTATGGCAAACAATGGCGCCATTGGACAACCTCTGATGGCGAAAGCCTTGATCAGCTACAGGATGTTATTCATCAAATTAAGCATCAACCTGATTCACGCCGTATCATTGTCAATGCATGGAATCCTGAGGATGTCATTAATGCGGGCGCAAAGGGCAGTAAAGCTGCATTACCACCGTGCCATGTGATGTTCCAATTTTATGTAGCAGATGGTAAATTAAGCTGCCAGTTAATGCAAAGAAGCCTTGATACATTATTAGGCTGTCCATTCAATATTGCGTCTTACGCCTTATTAACACATTTGATCGCACATGAGTGTGGCCTAGAGGTTGGCGAATTTATTCATAGCATTGGAGATGCGCATATTTATGCGAATCATGTGGAGCAAGTGAAAGAACAGCTATCACGTGAGCCAAGAAACCTACCAACATTGCACATCAATCCCAATAAAGCATCCATCTTTGATATAGAGCTTGAGGATTTATCGATTGAAGGATATGATCCACATCCTGCGATTAAAGCACCGATTGCCGTATAATGCTAACAGCAGCCATTTTGGTTGCTGTTTTTTCAAACGAATAGCTAGGTCTAACTTTTTGTTAAATAGGTAAGTAGTTGGATGACTGGATGAAAAAAATCATTATAGTTATTATGGTATAATTAGCATTATTTGGTATAATAGGAATAGTTCATTATATTGTAGGGGTGATAGTTGTGAAAAATACAATGGTGCTTCTAGTAGATGAATATGATCGACAGCAAAGAGAGCCAGAACAAAGCATGGGTTCTGTGCAACATGCATATTCTTGTAACAAGATCGAATTGTCACAGCAGCAAATTCAAGAAATGATGCAAATCATTGAAGAGATTCGCTTGAAAGGTTATAAAGATACACTATAAATGTAAGCGCCCCCTAAGCTATAATGACTATGGAGGTGTTTTTTATGAACGTTATTTTTATCGATTCTTATTCTGGGGAAGAGCTGCTACATATGGTGTCACAAGATGTAGCAGGCATTTTGGCAGCAGCACAAGGAGAAAGTGTGACATTTCCTGTAGGTCACTTTAAATATGAATTTCATAATTTAGATTTTTATGAGGACAACGGTCAAATACGACAGGAATTAGTCATTTACGTAAAAAAAATATAAGCGATACATTAGCAACAGCATATCGGGAAACAATATATACAGGTGACAGTGCTTGACTTTTTTCTGCACCTGTAACTATAATAGTTACAACAGGTGGTGATATATATGGTGAACAGTCGATTTTCGGTGGCGATCCATATTCTTTCGCTCATTGCTACAACATCTGATAAAAGTCTCCTTTCGTCCGATTTTATAGCTGGAAGTGTGAATACCAATCCAGTAGTCGTAAGAAGAATGATTGGTGTGCTAAAAAAAGCAGGCTTACTTTCTTCTCATTCTGGCATGGCTGGCTATGAGCTATTAGTAGAGCCAAAGGATTTAACACTGTTAGCTATTTATCAGGCAATTGATGGGCCAGAACAGCTATTTGCCATTCATGATGAGCCAAATCCAGCGTGTGCAGTAGGTCAAAAAATCCAGCATACATTGGAGGGTGTCTATACATCTGTTTGGCTGGCAATAAAAGAGCAATTACAAGCACAGACGCTACAGGGTGTGCTAGATCAGCTTCGTACTTAGACGAAGATGGTCTTCTTGTATCTAACCTGTAACTAAAATAGTTACAACTAAACCTTAGGAGGAACAAATCATGAAAATGGCCGTAATTGGTGCAACAGGGAAAGCAGGACAAAAAATAATAGAGGAAGCGATACAACGTGGTCATGAGGTCACAGCCATCGTTCGTTCAGCAGCAAAAGTGACAGCTACTATTCCAGTAATTGAAAAAGATGTGTTTGATGTGACGCAAGATGATGTAAAAGGCTTCGATGTCGTTGTCAATGCATTCGGTGCTCCAGCTGGACAAGAAGATTTACATGTCAAAGCTGGTCGTCATTTGATCTCGATTTTCCAAGGTATTCCTACAAAATTAGTGGTTGTAGGCGGAGCGGGTAGTCTATTTGTGGACCAAGAGAAAAAAGTGCGTGTGATGGATACACCAGATTTCCCAGCCATGTATTTAGCAACGGCACAAAATCAAGGACAAAACCTCTTGGATTTACAACAATCATCCATTACTTGGACATTTATTAGTCCATCTGCATTTTTCGATCCAGAAGGACCACGTACAGGGCGCTATACAGCAGGAGTCGACCACTTACTAGTAAATGATGCGGGGGAAAGCTATGTCAGCTATGCCGATTACGCAGTGGCTGTCGTCGATGAATTAGAAAACCCACAGCACGTTAATAGCCGTTTCACAGTAACGTCGAATAAATAATATGCAACTGAGCGTTTCTATCAATTTCGCCTCGGCGTAATTGCATCCAGATTTTTTCGAGCTTGCTCGAAAAGCTCCTCTGCAAAATCTGTGACATTCGCCGGAGGCTTTGGGGCAACACGAAGTTGGTCACACCGTCAATGCCACAGGACGTGGCGCTTTTGACGGTGTTCTTCTATTTCAGTGGAATTTTGAGCAAATACTATGAGCAAATCATAAGGACCTTACATTGGCTTTCATTGCACAAAACATTTGCTGAATCAAGATAAAATGCGCTCGGTTTTTTGTGATTTTTTTGCTTTTTTGAAGGATTTTTTTCGTTTACAGAAAAATGACTGTTTACAATACGACTTTTATTAGCTACTATCAAGTGTGAGTATTACATAAAAGGAGACGACAATAATGTCAACACAACGAATAGAAAAAGATTTTTTAGGTGAGCGCGTATTACCAGCAGAGGCGTATTACGGAATTCAAACACTACGTGCTACGGAAAACTTCCCGATTACAGGCTACACAATTCACTCTTCACTTATTAAAGCAATGGGGATTGTGAAGAAGGCAGCTGCATTAAGTAATATGGAAGTACACCTATTATCAAAAGAAATTGGTGAGGCAATTGTCGAAGCAGCACAAGAAGTGATTGATGGCAAATGGGATGCTGAATTTATCGTAGACCCAATTCAAGGTGGAGCAGGTACTTCCATTAATATGAATGCCAATGAAGTCATCGCTAACCGTGCCCTAGAAATTTTAGGGAAAGAAAAAGGTGACTATCACACAGTAAGCCCAAACAGTCATGTCAATATGTCACAATCAACAAATGATGCTTTCCCAACAGCTATTCATATCGCTGTGTTAAATTTAATAGATGAATTATTAGTAACAATGGATTATATGCAATCCGTTTTCCATCAAAAAGCAGAGCAATTTGCTCATGTCATTAAAATGGGTCGTACGCATTTACAGGATGCCGTGCCAATCCGCTTAGGACAAGAGTTTGAAGCTTATTGCCGCGTGATCAATCGTGACATCGTACGCATTCGTCAAACACGTCCAAATTTATATGATGTGAACATGGGTGCAACGGCTGTCGGAACAGGCTTAAATGCCTTCCCAGACTACATTAAATCTGTTGATGAGCATCTTGCTGAAATTTCTGGTTTACCATTAAAGGGTGCAACGCATTTAGTGGATGCCACACAAAATACAGATGCCTATACAGAAGTATCAGGCGCTTTAAAAATCTGTATGATTAATATGTCTAAAATTGCTAATGACTTGCGTTTAATGGCTTCTGGTCCTCGCGCAGGCTTAGGAGAAATCCTGTTACCAGCTCGTCAACCAGGTTCTTCAATTATGCCAGGTAAGGTCAACCCAGTTATGCCTGAGGTGCTGAACCAAGTAGCCTTCCAAGTAATTGGGAATGACCATACGATTTCTCTTGCATCGGAAGCTGGCCAATTAGAATTAAACGTAATGGAGCCTGTATTAGTGTTCAACCTAATCCAATCCATTAGCATTATGAATAATGTTTTCCGTGCGTTTACAGAAAACTGCTTAAAAGATATTGAGGCAAATGAAGAGCGCATGAAAGAATATGTAGAAAAAAGCGTAGGGGTGCTAACAGCAGTAAACCCTCACATCGGTTATGAAGTAGCTGCTCGTCTAGCACGTGAAGCCATTCTAACAGGTCGTTCAATTCGTGAGCTTTGTATTGAAGAAGGCGTCCTAACAAAAGAACAATTAGACTTAATTTTAGATCCATATGAAATGACACACCCAGGTATTGCGGGTTCAAGTATCATGAAATTAAAATAAAACGAGCAATGATGGACTGTAGACATGCCCTAAAAAGCTGTCTATAGTCTTTTTTTTGTAGACCTTTCCTCATATAAAAATAGAGCGTATCCTTATGTGTTTTAGGATTATTCAACTATAATAATGGTATGGAATACATATTTTAGTTGGGGGAATTTGGAATGAGTTTACGAAAAAAGAGTTTACTTGGCTTTTCCGCTTTAAATGTTTTAATGATCGTTATTTTATTTATCGATTTAGCCAATGTAACAACATTAGATTGGTTTTCTACCGTGTTAACAATTGTAGGAATCGCTATTACACTATCTTACACAGTGTATGTCCACTACAAAGTGATACAGCCTATCAAACAAATTACAGAGGCTGCACAAGCAATTACGGCAGGCCAATTAGATACAGTTGTCATTGAGGTTCGTGACAATAGTGAAATTTCTCAACTAGCAAAATCCTTTTTAGAGATGCAGGAACAGTTACGAACAATGACACAAAAAATTGCGCACAGCTCTACAGATTTATCAGCAAGCATCGAGGAATTATCTGCGAGTACGAATGAAATTACGCTTGCTGTGGAAGAAGTAGATCAACAAATGGATAAGACTTCTGAGGGCTTGAAGCAAGCAGCACAATCGGCTAATGATAGTGCTAAATCTATGCAAGAAACCGTTGATGGAATTGAGCGAATTACAGTAGCCACACAAGATGTGTTTGTGCATGCGAAAGATGCTAGCGAGATAGCAGGAAATGGTGCAAATATTTTACATGTGGCAAAAGAGCAAATGCAATTTATTTCCTCTTCAACAGAAAAAACAAGTGGATTGATGCAGCAATTATCCCTTAAAATGTCAGATATTAAATCAATGACAGATATGATTACGGCCATTACAGATCAAACAAATCTACTAGCATTAAATGCGGCCATAGAAGCAGCGCGTGCTGGAGAGCATGGTAAAGGCTTCGCCGTTGTAGCTGAGGAAGTGCGTCAATTAGCAGAACAATCCAAGCACTCTGCTACGCAAATTGTAGATTTAGTTGTAGGAATAGAAAGTGATACAAAACAAGTAGCCTCATCAGTAGAAGATGATTTGAAAAATGTTCAACAAGGAGTTTATGTCATTGACGAAGCGACAAAATCATTTGGCACGATTTCACAGCATGTTAGTCAGATGACAAGTCAGCTTGAGGATATTTCGACGACAGCTGAGCAGCTTTCAAGTAGCGCCAATGAAGTAGCATCCACTGTGACAACCATAGCAGCTGGCATGGGCAAGCTATCGAATTATACAGAAGCTGTGTTACATTCAATGGACGAGCAAACAGCCTCAATGCAAGCAGTTAATCATGTCACACAGGATTTAAGTGTCCAAGCGGATAACTTACAAAAGTTAACTAACCAGTTTCAGGTTTAGGCAATGAAAAGTATTTTTCTAGGTTTTTTAAGCCTAAAATAAGCATCTTCATCAATACTACGAAAAGCCACAAAGTAGAAATGATGGACCATAAAAACACTTTCCTAGAATACATGGAAAGTGTTTTTATGGTCGAACCAGCGCAATTAGTTTCCCAGTGAACTCCTCAGATAGTGTGTAGATCGTATGCGTATCCTCGACATGCATCAAACTACTGTTTTGACCTTTATCACCTAACCAATGATGCTAGCCATATTTGTTTCCTGCCTTGTCCACTATTTGTACATTATGTTCTGGTGAAGCCATATTGACGGTACCCTCGTTTTTGACAGCTGTTGCAATGGCTTGTTGGAATAGTGTAAGTAATTCTTCATCCTGATATTTTTTACTAAAATCACGGTTTATCTTGCCAAATTCAGCACGATTAGAAATGCTGACCTTAGCTAAATCATCATCTGGTTTTTCATTACATCCTAGTAAAACAACGGCTAGTAGAGACACTAAAGCAACTATCATTATTCGCAACCACTCACCCTCAATAGGCAAAATAATACCACCATTTCCTGTCGTAGCTCTCACTTCTTTGTAATACATTAAATAAACGAGAGCGAAAGGGGACAGATAGTGGGCTTATTTGATGGATTGATCGGCAATGCAAGTGAGGTGAATTTAGAAAAACTACAGGAGGAGGTCCATGATTTATTAATTCCAAATGAGACAGTCAAGAACGCCTATAAAATTATTAGAGACACGTTTATTTTTACCAATAAACGATTGATCCTCATCGATAAGCAAGGAGTGACTGGCAAGAAAACGGAGTATCATTCTATTCCCTATAAAAATATCGTGCATTTTTCAGTAGAAACAGCTGGAACATTTGATTTAGATGCAGAGCTCAAAATATGGGTGTCTGGCAGTTCATTACCGATTCAAAAAAACTTCAATAAGGCGACAAATATTTATAAGGTGCAAAGCGTCTTAGCACAGTATGTGTTGGGGACGTAATGAAGGTGCTAATAGTACATGTGCACAACCAAAAGCCCGCAAATATGCGAGGCTTTTTTGTCGTGCCAGAAGAGGACGGCGTAAGGGATTTTAAGTCGGCTTCATGATTACGGTAGGCTCGAAAATACTGATAAGCGTGAATAAGAACGCCTTGCCGAAGTCTTATTCAAAGACAATCATTTCTCCGACTTCTTTAAACCCGAAGCGTTTGTATATATTCTTTCCATCCTCTGATGCCTGTAAGACTACGGGCTTTTGCTTATCAATTGTTTGACTAAGTAGGAATTGAAACATCTCACACTCAGGTGGAGAAAAGTATATATACAATGTATAGACCCTTTCTCAATTGCGAAATGCAATCTCGTGAAAAATAGTAGAATGTGTACTCTACTTATCAGGTGATTAGATATGGTTATTTTCTTCTATTATAGGATTATGTTTCCATATATAATATATTATAGAGAAAGGTGTGGAGAAACTGAAAGTATCTAATCAAATGAAAGTAACTATTATTGTTTGTCTAATCGGTTTTATCTTTGTAGGTTACTTTACAGCAAAACAGTATATCCAAGTGACTAATTGTAAGGAATTATCCCGAGATGGGCTGCTGTATGACGAGGAAATGTGTTACCGCAATCATGGTAATAAACAAGAGGTAGATGATTGGGAGCAATATAAGCGAGATATGAAAGATGCTAAGTTTAAACATGACCTATACGAAGAAGTTAAAAGAATAAATAAATAAGAATAAACTAGGACTGCTCTTAATTGAGTAGTCCATTTTATTTTGGTTGTTTTCGTAAAGGTTGTTGTTATTGAGCTAACGTCGCAGTTTAGTAGAACAAGCAAAATGGATTTTTGTTCGTTTTAAATGTAAAATTTATTTAAAATTGGTATATCTTATTTTTAAGTATTAAAGTAAAGAAACAAGTTAACAAAAACATTAAAAATCAACTAAGTCTAGGGGGAACTTATGTTAATTTCTACAATAATTTTGGGTTGGATAGGAATAGTGATTTTTTTAATTATTGTTTTTACATTTCAAAAGTTGGTTAAAAATAACGAGTTTGCTTTGATACATAACTTAATGGCTTTGATGTATGCAATGTGGTTTCCTTTGCCATTGACTTTGTATCAATTATTAAATTCGGAACTTCTACAAGTGGGGACAATATTTGGCTTAGTTTATTTAATTTTGCTAGTGATTACAATGACACTTCAAACAGGTCATATTACATATATAGTAAAACATAATGGTAATAAATCAATTACAGATAAACAAGGAGAGTATATGATGGCAACATTATCTAATCCTTTCGAAGGATTGGCAAATGTTTTCAAAAGTATTTGGGCATTATTTTTAGGAATTACTTTCTGGAATGGTGGAGAAATATTAATGGCAAGTATTATGTTTTTATCCAGTTTACTAATTTTTTATTATTTATTTATAGTACTGGATACAAGTTTAGTAAAGCGAGTCAAGTTATTTTCAAAGGTAAAAGCCAATAATTTTCTAGTTAATCTTGAAACGTTACTTTTCTTCATAATTTTGATGAGTTATATTACCTTTAATTCTTGATGGATGGAAGGAACGAACGAACTTTGTGAAGAATTATACTTAGACTAATTGAGTGCTTTAGTTAAATTTCGATTCACTAAATAAAAAACAATAAGGTAGAATTTAATCTACACGTATTGTAGATTAAATCTGCCTTTTTCGTTTTACAGCAACAATCTTTGAGAATACAGCCTTTATTTTTCTCATCCAATCTATCCAGTGTATATATCCTTAAAATCTGATGGACACAATATTTCATTCAAACCTAAACAATCGCATAGATAAACTCCGTACTCAAATCGAGTACGCAGATCCCCACAAGGGTTAATTTTTGCCTTACAGTTTGTCCAAATGATAACCTTGCAAATTGACCTCACCGACCAATTATGGAGGTCAGGTTTGCGTAAATTAGTATAATTAATAGGGTTATCTCATTAATTTGGGTTAGCCCTTTTTTTGTCTTTTGACAAATACTAGAATACATATTACAATTTAAACCAGAAATACAAAAAGAATATCTACTCTACATGTATTAGTGTGTTAAATTACAATTTAATATTAATAAATAATAGGTGCGTTTATCTCTTGATAACGCTTAAAAGGGAAGTCGGTGTGAATCCGACACTGTCCCGCAACTGTAAATGTGAGCGACTTTTCAGTATCCACTGTCTTTGGACGGGAAGGGGAAAAGAAGCGATGATCATGAGTCAGGATACCTGCCTGTTACGAGTACACACCATAAACCTACGAGGAATAGGAGGTGGCATGTTGACAAAACAGAATGCTCTGTTCGTCACAGTACGTCAAACGCCCATAGTAAATGAAAGGGTTCACAATCGAACTCATTCACATATACTTAGGGTTTGTTTGCCATTGTGTGATGAAAGAAGATAAAATGAAGGATTTCCTCAAAAGTAGGAGTCCTTTTTGTTTTGAAAATATGTACGCAAAGGGGATGCACATATGACAAATATTCATGTAACGACAATGTTGGAAACGCCTTTTGAAGATCTGAACATTTGTAAGCAACCACGCACAGAAGTTGCTAAGAAAGCGAAAACAAGAATGGTGGTCGAGTCTCTGATCGATCAATTATTAGCAACGAAGCTGATTCGCAATGATCGCTTCTTTGAGCAAATTTTATATAATAAAGAAATTATTTGGATACAAAATGGGGATGTGGACGGTCATCTTTTAGCGAAAGCAGCCATAGCAGATGAACTGAAAACAAAGACGAATAGTTTTATGATGTACATGCCGACCAATCCGATTGTCTATGAGGTCAATGGAGAAGCGTATCACTTAATTACACGCATTGATTCTACACGCGCAAAGCCCAACCTTGACCGTCTCTCATTGGCGCCAAAGCCTGTTTTAAGTGCCGCTCGTGTCAATGACTTATTATGCTCGATTGTTATACGCTTTTACGAAACGTATTTACACGATTTAGCACCTCACCATGACAAACTCATCGCATTTGTACAGCAGGAATATGCACAATTTATTGAAGCAGTGCAAGCGTTAAATGATTATCATTTCAACTGGCATCCACGTGGCAACGGTCACGAGCTTTTACTGCAATTAATTGATCATCTACAACTATTAAAAAGTCAGCCAGGTAAGGTACTGATTGATTTTACGAACAAGCATGACTACGTGATAGTTGAACCCGCTTATTTGATAGACAAACCAACAAAGAAGGCTGTCGGTGCACTATAAAACCAAGCCCTCCATTTTTGGAGGGCTTGGTTTGATCTTGCGCTAGGAATATCCGCGAAAGCAGGAAAAATACCCGCGCTAGTGCGACGAATACCTGCGGAAGCAAGTGAAATACCCGCGCTAGTGCGAAGAATACCCGCGAAAGCAAGTAATGCCTTCACGCGAACAAAATCACCCCATCCTACAGGCAATGCATGGCTGCCTGTGCTTCTTGCCATGGAACCGAATATCCTTTGCCCTTTGCACAAAAGATACTAGAGGAACTATACTCAGGGTCTGCATTTTTATCGTAGCCAATCTGTGCAATCACATCCTCTGTATTATGGCACACATCATAGCCATCAAATTGGAGAGTGAGTGCACCTTTCCCATTTGTATAGGCGGCAAAGGTTGTACTGTAGCTCATTAAAGTGGCAACAGGCGCACGACCTGTTAGGATAACATCCGTTTCGGATAAAATCGGGTCATCGAATGTGCCTGCTGCTTGCTGAATATCATTCATCATACGGCCGATAAAGTCGTTTGAAGCCTTCATTTTAAAGCGATAATAGGGTTCAAGTAGGACATTTTGTGCCTGCTCCAGCCCCTGACGCAGTGCACGGAAACTGGCTTCGCGGAAATCTCCCCCCGATGTATGTTCATTATGCCCGCGACCTGTTAGAAGTGTAAAATGAATATCTGTTACAGGGAAGCCTGTCAGTAGCCCATGATGGTCACGCTCAAACAGATGCTTTTCAACAAGGCGCTGATTGCCTAAAGATAAATGATCTGCATGACAGGCATTGCTGAAGGTATTACCTGTTCCACGTGGATTTGGCTCCATTAATAAATGAACTTCGGCATAATGCTTGAGGGGCTCGAAATGACCATAGCCTGTTACGGGGGTCGCAATGGTTTCCATATATAAAATTTGCGGCTCACCAAAGGAGACAGCTATTGAAAAACGCGTCATGAATACCTCTGTCAGGACCTCTAATTGAATGACACCCATAATATGCACATGGATTTCCTGAAATTTTTCCTGCCAGACCACACGCAAGGATGGCTCTTCTGCTTCGAGTAAACGGAAAAATTGGAGCACTTCCTTGATATGCTGATCGCCCTCATATTGAACCTTTGCCTGTAAGGTTGGGACAAGCTCATAGGGCTGGGATAGCATCGTTGTACCGATTCGATCCCCAATGTTTGCCTGGCTCAGCCCTTTGACAGCGAAAATTTCTCCCGCCTCTACCTGTTGAACGGTCTCATAGCGACTGCCGTTATAAAGGCGAATTTCAGTTACTTTTTCTGTTACTTCGCTAAATGAAAATTCATCCCGCACATGCAATGAACCCTTGACCGCCTTCATAAAGGTTAAACGCTGGTGACCATCATGACGAATTTTAAAAACCTCTCCCTCAAACGGGGCAACCTTGTCAAAATCGGTACTCGTTAACAGCGGGAGCTGGTCAAGAAATTCCTGAATGCCCTCATCCTTTAAGGCAGAGCCAGCAAAGCAAGGGAAGGCACATTCATTTTTAATCATTCCCTGTAACTGAGCAAGACACTGTTCATGCTCCAATGACTCATTCAGAAAGGCATCAAGCAATTTTTCGTCGCGCTCCGCTAGCCATTCCATGATGCTATTTGATACATAGTCTGCTCGCAATGGCTCATCGATGAACAATATATGCTGTGAGCAATCTTTGCGAAGCTGGCTGATGACAGCCTCCACATTGGCACCCTCACGATCTATTTTGTTGATAAAGAAGAAGGTAGGGACATGGTATTGACGTAAAAGTTGCCATACTGTTTCTGTATGGCCTTGTATCCCTTCGACAGCGCTAATGATCATAATGGCATAATCCATCACACGAATGGCACGCTCCATCTCAGGGGAGAAATCGACATGCCCTGGCGTATCAATCAATGTGTATGTATCATCGCCAATGCTCATACGCCCCTGCTCGGCAAATATCGTAATGCCTCGTCTGCGCTCCAGCTCGTGATTATCAAGAAAGGTATCCTGATGATCAACTCGACCACGGGCTTGGATACTATTTGTATGAAAAAGTACTTGCTCAGAAAAGGTCGTTTTCCCTGCATCCACGTGCGCAAGTACACCAATTGTTTTGTACATAAGAAATCCTCGTTTCTATAGAATGCTATCTTTTTATTGTAACAGAATACTAGCTTCTATATTTCTTGTAAAATAGTTCGTCTTTATGTCGAAATAGTGCTAATATAATGATGATTATACTTTTAGTGTCATACTACTGATTGCGCGATAAATATTCTTCTGCTAGTCTATCAATAGTATTGACCATTATAGAACGTATTGGTGCAAATGGCATTTGTCATTTGCTTAAAAGGGAAATCGGTGCAATTCCGATGCTGTCCCGCAACTGTAAATGGGGAGTCTATACAGCATGCCACTGTAGTGAAACTATGGGAAGGCGTATAGATGATGAACCTAAGCCAGGATACCTGCCAGTATGTATTTTTTGACTAAGAACCACGAGGATGGGGATAGTGATACAGGTAATATACCGTTATTTCACTATGCTACTCTCTTGGCGACAAGAGGGTTTTTTTATGCCCTTCCAAACACCTGGGTAGTAAAGAAATCTCTGATTTCTTTCTATATTTTAACAACAAAGGAGAAAAGGACATGAAGAAATGGAAAAGTATATGGCTAATGATGATCATTGCCTTGGTCGCTGTTTTAGGGGCTTGTAATGCAAAAGACAAAACGGAATCAGCAGCACAAGGTGAAAAGGTTGAGCCATCTGAGGCGGCAGCCGAAGTAACCATTGAAAACAATGACACAAGTCAAACATATACGGAAGCACCAACAAAAGCGATTAGCTTAAATCAGCATGTGACAGAAATTATGCTAGCACTTGGCTTAGAGGATTCTATGGTAGGGACAGCTTACTTAGATGATAAAATCTATGAGCCACTGCAAGAGGCATACGACAAAGTCCCTGTGCTTTCCGATCAATACCCAACGAAGGAGCAAGTCATTGATGCCGAGGCAGATTTCCTATATGCAGGCTGGAAAAGTGGCTTTGGCGAAAAGGGTGTAGGCACACCAGAAGAGCTTGAAGAATTAGGCATCCATACGTATTTACATACGGCTTCCAACATGACAAAGCCAACATTAGAGGATATTTTCACTGATATTCGCCATATCGCGAAGATTTTCCGTATTGAGGATCGTGGCGAAGCTTTAATTGAGCAAATGACGAAAGATGTAGAGGCAGTACAAGCTAAATTACCAAAAGATAGCGAAAAATTACGTGTTCTTGTGTTTGATAGCGGTGAAAAGGATGTATTTACAGCTGGTCAAAACTTTATGAATGAGCTGGTGACAATCGCGGGTGGTCAAAATATCTTTGGTGATGTGGAATCAGGATGGACAACTGTGTCGAAGGAAGATGCAGTAGACCGCAACCCAGAGGTAGTTGTCGTGATTGATTACGGTGAAACAACGGCAGACCAAAAGATCCAATTCTTAAAAAATGATCCAGCATTGAAGGAGATGGAAGCGGTCAAAAATGAGCGCTTTGTCATCCTGCCACTTTCAGCAGCGTCTGAAGGGGTTCGTGCAGCAGAGGCCATTGAAATTTTAGCCAAGGGCTTCTATCCTGAAAACTTTTAATCCATTCGAGCTAGCGTTTTGCTAGCTCCTTTTTTATAAGGAGCGATAAAAATGAATGCATTTCAAAAAAATGTACCTGATCAAACATTTGAGACACTGAACCGTCATGGTGAGTTTACCCGTCTAGCCGTTAGCCCTGGCATTATTAATAAGCATTATACGCCTGCACAACTTCAAAAAATAGCCGAAATTGCTGGCGAAAAGGGGGCGATAAAATATTCTGCTTCCTATAGTATACTCGTATCCATACCAACGTGCGATGCCACAGAAGCGGTGCAAGCCTTACAGGAAGCAGGTCTCTATGTTGCTCCCTCTGGTCCAATCATGGCCATGAAGGCCTGCGATTTTTGTGATGGGGAGAAAATGGAGGCTGCGCCGATAACCGAACAGCTCTATCATGCCATAGCGGGGATGAAGGTACCTGCAAGAGTGCGTGTCAATATTAATGGCTGTGCATCAGCTTGCTACAATGCAGTCTATGATGATATTGGACTCGTTTACCATCAAGAAAGCTTTGATGTCTATTTAGGGGCAGTACCGATGGGAGCAAAGGCACAGGCTGGTACGTTATTCGCTAAGAGGGTAGACGTCACACAAATTGAAGATTTTTTACTGCACCTGATCAACCTATATAAGGAGCATGCTCGCCCAAATGAGCCCTTTTACAAATTTTATTGCAGAACAAAGTCCGCAGAATATTGGGAACTAGTAAAAAATTCAATTAAATAGCAGGAATATTACTTAGGGTGTCGAAGTATTGTAGTAAGGCACAGAAAATTACAATACAAAGGAGCAAGAACATGACATCGAAACAAGGGATTCAACCAGAAGATCTTTATCGCTTAAAATCAGTAGCAGATCCACAGCTTTCACCAGATGGGACAGAGGTAGTTTATGTAGAGACTCGTATGGACGAGAAGAAAAATGACTATATATCGAATTTGTTTTACATAAACTTGAAGGACAAAACACCACAGCAATGGACATTTTGTGAAGATAGAACGAGTTCCCCTGTTTGGTCACCAGATGGCAGTCAAATTGCATTTTTGTCAACGAGAACAGGTAAGTCACAAATTTATGTTCTTTCGAAAGCAGGTGGAGAGGCAAAACAGGTGACACATTGTAAAAATGGAGCGACATCCCCTGTCTGGTCACCATGTGGCAAGAAAATTGCTTTTTCAGTCGTGCTAGGGAAAGATGAAACCATCCTAGATAAAGCGGAGGATGAGAAGAAAAAGGATAAAGATCTAAAGCCACTAGAAATCGAGAAAATGAAACACAAATCGGATGCTGGTGGATTTATTGATATGGAACAGTTTACCCATATTGCCATTGTCAATGTGGAATCAGGAGAGCTAGAACAAGTGACAGAAGGCAAAGAGTACTTCCATCTGGGTACTTGGTCGCCAGATGGCAAATACCTTACGTATTTAGCAGATAAAGCGGAGGATTTAGATTTCTCATTCAATGTGGATATCTATTTATTGGAGTTTGAAACGAAACAGAGTCACAAGCTAACAGAAGGTTCGGGAGCATATTACCAAACGGCTTGGTCTCCGAATAGTCGCTATCTTTCTTTTGTAGGAGGAGAACGTGAATTTGAAAATGCCACACAAGCGAAGCTTTGGATTTATGACATGGAGCAAAAACTACTAAACTGTGTAACAAGTGAATTTGATGCGCCTGTCGGTGATTTTGTCATCGGTGATTTCCTGCAAGGTGTAGCGTCACCACGTGTGCAATGGATGAATGATAATCATAGCTTCTACTTCCAAGTCACAGATCACGGCAATGCGGCGATCTATTACGGAAATGTAGATGGCGAAATTTACCCAGCTATCCATGATGATCAATATGTTTATGGCTTCTCACTTGATGCGCAAAACGATCAGGCTATTGTGGCTATTAGCACAACGACCAATCCAGGCGATCTGTTTTATGTGAACCTAAAAACGGGTGACACAGAACAGTTGACGTCCATTAATGAAGAATTTTTAAAGACCAAAACATTAGCTGTTCCAGAGAGTATAGAATTTGAAGGTGCAGAAGGCTGGAAGGTCAATGGCTGGATTATGAAGCCAGTTGGCTATGAAGCAGGGAAGAAGTATCCTCTCATTCTTGAAATCCACGGTGGTCCACATGCAATGTATGGCAATACCTACTTTAATGAATTCCAAATCCTTGCTGCACAAGGTTTTGCAGTGCTTTACACTAATCCGCGTGGTAGTCATGGCTATGGCCAAAAATTTGTTGATGCAGTACGTGGCGATTATGGTGGTAATGATTATGCGGACTTAATGGCAGCGGTAGACTACGCTCTGGAGCACTATGATTTTATTGATCAGGATCGTCTAGGAGTAACTGGTGGAAGCTACGGTGGTTTTATGACTAACTGGATTGTGGGCCATACAAATCGCTTTAAAGCAGCTGTGACGCAGCGCTCCATTTCGAACTGGATTAGCTTTGCTGGTGTCAGTGATATCGGCTATTACTTTACAGACTGGCAAATTCAAGCAGGACTCGATGATATAGAGAAGCTATGGCATCATTCGCCGCTGAAGTATGTAGACAAAGTGGAGACACCATTATTGATTTTACATGGTGAAAAAGACTATCGTTGTCCAATTGAGCAGGCAGAGCAATTGTTTATCGCCTTAAAGTATCGTAAAAAACAAACAAAATTCGTGCGTTTCCCTGAGGCGAATCATGAACTGTCAAGAAGTGGAAAGCCCACATTGCGAATTAATCGACTTGAATATATTCGTGATTGGTTTGTAAAATATCTATAATAGGGTGGCCTAAGAAGAGAATATCTTCTTAGGCTACTTTTAATAGAAAAGCCCTGTATGATTGTTTATAACGATTCAATCTTTTGAAAAATCTCATGGTAAAGGATTTGTTCACCTTTATTATAAAGGTACCAAACATCTTCTCTACTTGCTTTATAATTATATAAATAAATTGTTGTATAAGAACCGTTATTTAATGATACAGAAAAAAGAATCACAGCATGGTGTGATTCTCGATTGGTTAGTCGATTTTCTGGATGAACACGACCTTCAGATAATTAAATTCAGGGTATTCACGTGGTACACGGAAATCTTTTGGTAAACCATATTCCTCAACGATTTTATAGCGTGTATGAGTCTCTTTAAAGGCTTGGTCGATAAAGCCTTTGAACTTTTTCATGCCGAAGCTGGCATTATTTGTGGAAGCCACAATGATGCCGTTTTTAGCGGTAATGGCAATCGTGTCCTTTAGTAATTTAGGGTAGTCCTTTGCCGTTGAAAAGGTCATTTGCTTCGTACGTGCAAAGCTAGGTGGGTCTAATATGACAAGGTCAAACTGTAAAGCATGACGCTGTGCGTATTTAAAATAATGGAAGACATCCATGACTTTTATATCCTGAGCCTCATAATCAATATGATTGACACTAAATTGCTCAATCGTTTTGGCTAGACTACGCTTTGCCACATCTACACTCGTTGTCTTGATGGCTCCTCCTAGAGCGGCTGCCACAGAAAATGCTCCTGTATAGGAAAATGTATTCAGCATATCTGTATTGTTGGCATAACGCTCACGAATAGCCAATCGTACCTCACGCTGATCGAGAAAAATCCCTGTCATCGCGCCATCGTTTAAATGCACAGCATAGGTCATACCATTTTCCTTCACCATGATAGGAAATTCTCCTGGCGTGCCCATCACAAAATCATCCTGCTCGATATACTGTCCTTTGGTATCAAAGCGTTTTTTCTCATAAATAGCTTGGTAGTCCACTGTCTCAGCAAGCGCCTCATACACCACTTCTTTAAATGAGTAAATGCCCTCACTATACCAGCTTACCATATAGTAACTGTTAAAAAAATCAATCGTGAGACCGCCAATGCCATCTCCTTCACCATTAAACACACGAAAGGCTGTTGTGTTTTCATTGCTAAAAAATGCAGCACGATTGTCGATGGCTTTTTTGAATTTTTTTATAAAAAAAGCTTTATCGATTGTTTCATTCGGATCGGTCGTTAGTACCCAGCCAATCCCTTTGTTTTGGACGCCATAGTAACCTGTTCCAATAAAACGGTTATGGTGATCCATGAGCTTGAGTGTTCCTTGCTCAGCAGGTAAACGTCGTGCATCAACCGCATCTTTTGAAATAAGTGGGAAGCCTTTTTTTAATTGATCAGAAAAGGGCTGTTGTATTTGTAGAGCTATTGTTTGTGTCATAGTGTCATCCTTTAAAAAACGTTTTGCTCTATTATCGCACTGTTTGCACGGGATAGCCAAACTTATTTCAGGAATTGCGCAATTTTTGTCACGGTTTCAATCGTTGCGTCTTCAAAATAATTCATTTTACTGAAATAACTATGGATTAAACCTGGCATTGTAATATGTTCCACTACCACACCAGCAGCCTTTAACTTCTGTGCATAGCTTAGACCCTCATCAAAGAGTACATCTGCCTCTGCAGCTATAATAAACGTTTTCGGCATGTTACGGACTTCCTCTAGCTGAAGAGGGGACACAAGTGGATTTGTGAAGTTTGCTTCCTCTGTATAGTGATGAGAGAACCACTGCATGGCTTGTGTATCTAAGCCGTAATCTTCACCATATGCCAGATAAGATACTGTTGAAAAATCGACATTTGTAACAGGATAGATGAGTGTTTGAGCGTGTAACGATGGTCCCTCTAGTGCAGTAGCTAAGTATGCAACCACAGTAGCCAAATTTCCGCCAGCACTGTCCCCAGCAACTGATAATCGACTTGCATCGCCACCTAAGGCTTCCATATGATCGTGCACCCACACTAAGCTATCGTAGGCATCATGTAAGGGTATTGGGAAAGGATATTCAGGTGCTAAGCGGTAATCCACTGATACCACAATCGCCTGTGCCTGGTCTGCTAATAGCTGGCAGCCTGCATCAACAGATTCTAGATTGCCATAGACCCAGCCTCCACCATGATAATAAACAATAACAGGTAATGTTTTACCGAGTACAGGCGTATAAAGCCGAACTGTAATTTGTTCGCCATCTCGCACTGTAATTTTGTGATCCTCAATGGATGCTAGCTTCGGTTTGTGTGCAGATTGCCATTGTGTAACCATCCGCATGGCTCTCGCTTCCTGCGGTGAAACTTTGTAATAAGGTGTACCAGCACGCTGAGTTTCTAGATATTGAACAGCTTCTTTTCTTAAAGTTATCATCTTCATCATTCCTTTATTGAGAGGTTTGTTATTCTTATTATAAACTATTCATATAATTTTAATAGGATTTAGGTGTAACAAATGTTTATTTATTTAAAAATAGGTGAAATAAGCGCATTATGTTTATAATAAAAGGGACGAAAGTATTTGGAGGGACAGTATGATTTCTTTAATTGTGGCACATGATGACAATCACGTCATCGGATATAACAATGGGATGCCTTGGCATTTACCTGGGGATCTGCAGTATTTTAAACAAAAAACAATGGGCAAGCCTATGATTATGGGACGTAAAACATTTCAATCCATCGGTCGACCACTTCCAGGGCGACGCAACATTGTCATTACACGTGATGAAAACTATCAGGCAGAAGGCATTGAAACTGTGACGAGCTTGGAAGAAGCATTAGCGCTAGCTGGAGATGTACCTGAGGTGATGATTATTGGCGGCGAGCAAATTTTCCGTTTAGTGATGGAGATAGCTGATCGCTTGTATATCACAAAAATTAATCACGCCTTTCAGGGAGACACCTATTTCCCGAGCTATGAGCAAGATTTTGTTCAAGTCTCTTCAGAGGAGCCTGAAACAGCCCCAGAAGGCTATACATTCCAATATCAAATATTTGAACGAAAATAACAGCGAGAGAAGTACGGTTTTGTAGGACCGTCCTTCTTCTGTAAGTAGGGGGAATATTGATGCGTAAAATAACCTTATCGAGTGGAGAAATTGCACATGTTGATTGTTTGAGCTGTGCCATCACTAGTGGACAGGTAGCACCCAATGGAGGAGTAGTGATTGAAACAGATTATTTTCACGCTCACCAAGATGTAGCGTATCCTATCAAGGGATTAGTCATTTTAGCCTCCAAGCGTCACATTCATTGCTTTGATGAATTAAACGATGATGAAAAAATGGACTATATCAACCTCTTAACAACAATCAGAAAGGCTCAAAGGGAAGTATTGGACATAGAATACGTTTATTATTTTTACAATGAAGATACGACCCATCACTTCCATACTTGGATGGTGCCACGCTATGAGTGGATGCATGCATTTGGGCGATCCGTGGAATCCTTAAGGCCAGTTTTACTTCATGCTCGAAATCAATTGAATCATGAAGAGAATGAAAAAGAGGTAAGGGAAGGCATTATGTTTTTAAGAGAATACATAAAAAATCGCTCCATATGATGGGAGCGATTTTTTTATAAATAGAAGTACACACAGGCATACATAGACGCACAGCCCGCTAGTACAAAGAGATGCCATATCGCATGATTAAAGGGCAGAGAGCGCCATGCATAAAAGATGGCTCCAATCGTATAAAATAGCCCGCCTGCTAACAGTAAAGCAAAGCCATGTAAACCTAAATACAGATAAACGGGCTTAATGGCAAATATAATTAACCAGCCCATGCCAATATAAAAAATTAAGGAAAGTACTTCAAAGCGATTAATAAAGAAACATTTAAACAACACACCAAGCACAGCCAACGACCAAATAATACATAGTAGCGTCAATCCAAGGGTACCACCAACGGCAATTAATAAAAACGGCGTATAGGTGCCGGCAATTAAAATATAAATGGACGAATGGTCCAAAATAGCGAAAAAGTGTTTATATTTTTCTGGCATACTGTGTAGTAATGTAGACATTAAAAACAGAATGATGACAGACGCACCGAAAATGCTGAAGGTTGTAATATGTAGGGCATTTCCTGTTTGTACGGCTGCTAACAGTAGAACAACCAGTGCCGGAATACTAGCAATGAAACCAATACCGTGTGTTATGGCATTCCACAGCTCTTCCCTCCATGATTTATAGTCAAATGAATCAACCATTTGAAACACTCCTTTCGTTCATACATTTACTATACCCCAATAATTTATAGATGAACATTTACATTTGTCATATAGTTCATATCAAAAATGTCATAAGCCTGTCATATTCTTTGAGGGGCATTGATAGACAGGAGGTAGGTGAAAACGCTATAGTATCCAAGGTAGCGTTTACATGCGAGCTAGGACAGAGCTTTGCCTAATGACAAATGTCATGTTTACATAATGATTCATTAGTCTATATAATAAATTTTAATGAAGTAAAAGGATGTGTCGAAGTGAGACGAATTCATATAGTAACGGACTCAACTTGTGATTTAACAAAAGAAGAAGTAGCACAACATGGCATACATATCGTGCCCTTAACGATTCAAATTGATGGTCAAACATATACAGATGGAGTGGACTTAGAGCCACAATCTTTTTTAGGCTTAATGAAAAATGCAAAAAATTTACCGAAAAGTTCACAACCAGCACCAGGTAAGTTTAAAGAATTATATGATGAGCTCGGTAAAGATGGCGATCAAATTATCTCCATCCATATGACTGGCGGTATGAGTGGAACGGTAGAATCAGCCCGTCAAGCAGCACAAATGACAGATGCTGATGTGACAGTCATTGACTCACGCTTTATCGCGATTGGTTTAGCTATCCAACTACGAGAGGCAATCCGTATGCGAGATGAAGGCGCCACTGTGGAGGATATCGTGGCACGTTTAGAAAAGGTACGAGACAATACACATTTATACGTTATTGTAGACACGCTCGAAAACTTAATCAAAGGCGGTCGAATTGGTAAAGGAAAAGGCTTTATCGGTTCTCTCCTAAACATCAAAGTCATTGCCAACCTTGAAGGTGGCGTATACAATCCTGTGTCAAAGGTACGTAGTCATAAACAAGTAGTCAATTTTTTATTTAAACAATTCCAAGCAGATACAGCTGGAAAAACAGTGAAGGCAGTCGGCATTTCCCATGCAGATGGCCTAGTAACGATGGGTAACCCATTAAAAGCGCTGATCGAAGAAACCGGCTTTAACGATGTTGAAATTGCCTTTACATCTCCAATCATCTCGACACACACAGGTCCAGGAGCAATTGGTTTTATTTATTTTGCAGAATAATAAGAAGGAGCTACTACATAAGTAAATGTAGTGGCTTTTTTTATGCGTGCTTCTCCTAGCAACTTTGACAAGAGGGATGAGCAGTTTTCGACTAACTATGAGCGTCCTCAATAAAAATGTGATCACTTTGCTAACAAAAAAGAGCGGCTCCAATCAAATTGTGAGCGTTTTCCACCAAAGAAGAGCAGCTTCAATCAAACAGTGATCATGGTGCCACCAAAAATAATCAGAAATCTTCCTAATTATTTATCATTATTGAGTGAGGAAATTTGGCAAGAGCACAAAATTATGGAGAACTAAGGGTAAGTCACTTTTCATTGCGACATGAACTATTCTATAATAGAAGTAATAGAAAGGGATGGAAGGTGGTCAAATGGACATTTGGCGATTTATGTTGTCATGTTTGACCGTCTTAGTACTAAGTGGTTGTGCAATATCAATCGATGAACCGAATCCGCAAGCAGAACCTGAAGGTGAGCAAGCAGGAACGGAGCAAGATATACCGCAGGATGAGCAACAAACAGAAGATGAGGAAAAAACATCTAAGAATATGTTGACGCAAATTTTTGAACATTTTTTTGAGCCATCAGCAGAGGATTTATCGCAAATTGATGAAGAACAAGCAAAGCAACTACATTACTTGGCACTGGGAGATTCGTTGACAGATGGTGTCGGTGATGAGTATAGTCAAGACGGTTATGTTGGAAGATTAGCAGATTCATTGCTCGCATGGCCTTCGATTTCGGATGTAGAGGTTGATAATCGGGGCAAACGTGGTAGACGCAGTGATCAGCTACTAAAATTAGTGAAAAAAGGGCATTATGATGAAGAGCTGCAAGAAGCCCAGCTAATTTCCTTAACAATGGGTGGCAATGATGTCATGAAGGTCGTCAGGCAGGATTTATTTAACCTGAAACGTGATGCTTTTGATAAGGAATTATTGGCATACAAGGAACGTTACAGCAAAATCGTAGAAGGCATTCGTGCTAAAAATCCGACAGTGCCCTTATTACTCATTGGTTTTTACAATCCTTTTTCGATTGTAACCAATGAGGCGAATGAATTTGATACGATTATCACAGAATGGAATAATGTGATTGAGGAAGTAGCCAGCAAGGATTCCAATGCTTGTTACGTATCAGTAGAAGATTTGTTTGATTCAAATGAAGAGCTCGTCTATCATACAGACTTTTTTCACCCGAATGCAAAGGGGTATGAAAAAATGACAGAGCGTATACTAGCAGCAATGGAGCAGTGTGGTATGGAAAAAAGATTAACAAGGCAATAGGCTTCGAGGAGTGACAAAATGAATAAATGGAAAGTCGCGTTTTTCGCCTTAGCGGGCACAGTGCTTTTTGCAATCCTCCTCGTCGTTTTTTTAGCAACTAGACCAGTGGATGATGTCCATGTTGCGAAGAGTTCAGCAGGTGAAAGTGAAAGCAAAGGGAATGTACTCGTGGTGCAAACCACAACAAAGGAATTAGAATCGATATCAAAAAAATACCTAAAGGATGCAGCGAAAGGCTCTCCTTTACCACTGGATTTCACAATTGGGGATGATATTCAATTACGTAGCACACTAACGGTATTTTATACGGAAATCCCTATTTCCATGAATTTTGACCCCATTGTGGATGACAAGGGAAATATTATTTTAAAACAGACAGGCATGAATGTAGGGTTATTAAACATTCCACCAGAAACGACAATGAAAATCATGCGCGATTCGGTGGAATTTCCCTCTTGGATTACCGTGAATCCGAATAAAGCAGAAATATATATTGATTTATCGCGTATTAACATTGCCTCTGGTTCACGTGTACGTGCTAAAGAGTTGGACTTACCAAAGGATAAAATCTTATTGGAAATTATTGTTCCTGGTGAATAAGGAGTGAAATGAATGGCAAAGCAATATGCAACATTTGCGGGAGGCTGTTTTTGGTGTATGGTCAAGCCTTTTGACGAAACACCTGGGATTGATTCCGTAATCTCAGGCTATACAGGTGGACATGTTGAAAATCCTACCTATGAACAGGTTTGCTCGGAAACAACAGGGCATGTGGAAGCTGTACAAATCAAATTTGATGATGAGTTATATAGCTACGAGCAGCTACTTGCGATTTATTGGACTTTAATTGACCCAACAGATGCAGGCGGGCAATTTTACGACCGTGGAGAATCCTACACAACGGCTATTTTTTATCATAACGAAGAACAGCGTGAGCTAGCTGAACGTTCAAAGTCGGATTTACAAGCGTCTGGCAAATTTGATAAACCAATTATGGTAAAAATCTTACCTGCCACTACGTTTTATACGGCTGAGGATTATCATCAACAGTATTATAAGAAAAATCCAATGCACTATGAGCGCTATTCGATTGGATCAGGTCGTCGAGCGTTTCAGGAGCAACACTGGGGGAACAAACATGAATAAGGAACAACGTTTAAAAGAATTAACAGAGATGCAATACTATGTAACACAGGAAAATGGCACAGAGCCACCATTCCGTAATGAATTTGATGACCATTTTGCAGAAGGCATCTACGTAGACATTGTGTCTGGCAAGCCTTTATTCAGCTCACTCGATAAATACAATTCAGGCTGTGGCTGGCCAGCTTTCACAAAGCCGATTGAAAAAGAACAGGTAACCGAGCATTTCGATACATCTCACGGTATGCGTCGTGTGGAGGTACGCAGTAAAGAAGCGGATTCGCATCTAGGACATGTTTTCCCAGACGGCCCAAGTGAGCAAGGCGGCTTACGCTACTGCATTAACTCAGCAGCGCTTCGATTTATCGCAAAAGAAGATTTAGAAAAAGAAGGCTATGGCGAATACCTAGCACTATTTAAATAGTAAAAACCTAGCAAGGTAGCTCCTTGCTAGGTTTTTTTGTGGTCATGACACAGCAGTTTAGAAGGATAGAAATCTAAAAGTGGCGCATAGCCCCCGCAAATTAGGGGGATAGCTCTCAAATAATTGGATAGAAATCTGAAAGTGGAGGATAAACCTGAAAAAGTAGGGGATAGAATGCTCAAAGTGAGGGATAGCCCCGCAAAGTCAAGGGAGAACCAATAAAAAATTGGTTCTCCCTCTCTTTCAGTTCGCTTAAACTTTAAACTCGCTCACGAGGTTGCGTAGGCTATCTGCTTGTTGGGCAAGCTCAGTGGCTGCGGCGTTGATTTCCTGCATGGATGCGGAGCCTTGTGTGGCTGCTGCCGCAGATGTCACGGTGTTGGCCGCGGATTGTTCTGCGTAGGCATTGACATGAATGAAGTCACTTGCCACCGCATTGCTATTTTCAAGCGTTGTTGCAATTTTATCCACCATGGCCGCGATGATGGACGTTGTTTCTTCGGTATGCGATAAAATATTGGCTAAGGATTGATTTGTTTCGTTTGTTACTTCAACGCCTCGGATGACCGTTGTCACACCCTCGTGATTTTGAGCAATGATGGATGTGACCTCATCTTGGATGGATGTGACAATCGTTGTCACCTCTTTCGCTGCACTTTGGGATTGCTCTGCTAGTTTGCGAACTTCATCGGCTACGACAGCAAAGCCTCGTCCATGCTCGCCAGCCCTTGCCGCTTCAATCGCCGCATTTAAAGCGAGGAGATTCGTTTGCTCAGAAATGGCCGTGATCGTACCAATAATGGACGTAATATCCGCAGATTTACGACCCAACGCCTCCACAGTAGATGTTGTAGAAGCCATTGTTTCTTCAATGGATTGCATGACGAGTGATGATTGCTCAACAGAGCGGCTACCCTCATCGGCTGCTTGCTGCATGGCGATAGAGGCACGATGGACAGCACTCGCTTGCTCATTTAATTGATGCATTGAATGCTCTAAGTCGCTCATTTTTTGCTGCGCACTATTCATACTGGAAATTGTATTGTCACTATCACTCGCAATATCTGCTGTCGCATCCGCAATATCCTGAATGGTACGCGCATTTTCATCTGCTAAGGACATTAGCTCCTGACTGCTGCTTGATACATGATCCGCCAACTCACTTACGCGTCGAATTAAGTTAGAAATCGACTCAATTAACGTATTTGTCGAGGCTGCAATAATCGAAAATTCATCACGATTACGTACATTTACACGTCTTGTCAAATCGCCTCCTGCTTGCGCAATATCAAGGATAGAGTCATTAATCGCCTGTGTATTACGTTTTAATGATTTAAATAGCATAAAGCCAAAAATTACAATCGCTAAAAAGCCAACGATTGAAACGAGAAAGAATGTAGTGATAGAAATATTTACCTGCTGGTTAAGCTTGTCTAATTTTGTTTTATTGGAATCGTCCATGACAGTATTAATGGTCTCAATGTTTTGATCGATATGCGTTTTCATTGTTTCCCCAGTAGCACCCATCATCAGTTTACGAGCCTGCTCAAGACCGAGCTCATCACGCATTGTCATGACTTTATCTGAATAATCAAGGTAATTTTTATAATATTGCTCGATAGCTTGCATATGACCGAGTTCCACTTGTCGATCTTGAAATTGATCTTTCAAAGCGGCTAGCTTTTTATTAATGGTATCTATTTTTAAATGATAAGAAGTAGAATAAATGCCGTTACCCGTAATTAAATACGATTGCTCTAAATTGGTCAGTCTAGCAATCTCATAGGCAAGTTGATTCACCGTTAGTTGCTCCTGCACATTTTTCTTTGTGAAATCTTCCATTTGGTGCTGCAAGTTTTGTATATTAACATAGGACAATATACCCATAATACCGTTAATTACAATAAGAAGTGCAAACATAATAAGCACTTTACCCCGAATTAAATGGTAAAAACGTTGTCGTTTTTCTTTAATAGGAGGGGATTTTTCCCAGTTTCCCCTTGTGTAGAAGCTTTCCTCTTCTTAAAAAAGCTAAAAGTAAAGAGAGACGGGCGTTTTTTCGCTGTACCATGGGTTTTTTTAGTCTTTTTCATCGCCATCACCTTCCTATTTTTTAAATAATCGATTTCAATTTTATCTTATTTTGCTAGATTTTTCTATCTTTATTTCTAAAAATTAAAATTTTTCAGATAAAATAACTATGACAAAAGTCAGGATAGACTATGAAAATAGTTCTAAAATCATAAGTGGATAAAATATAGTAGTAGTGGAATTTATGACGAATACAATTTTTTTTGATACACTAGCGAAAAGCCAATGCGTAAAAAGGGGAATTTGTTCGATGAAGAAAAGTTTTTATTTATATGTCCTAACCTTTCGAGGTGGCGATTGGTCTGACCCTAAAGTACGCTTTGCAGAGGAAGTGTTTCATGAGCATAATTTTCCAAAGCAGAGCACAGACTTTAATGAGTTGTCCGACTATATAGAAACCTATGCAACGGAAAACTTAACAATCCAGACCTTTGATACTTTGTGGTCACTTTATGAGGAACAAGCATAATTGTACGAAAACTATAAATAATTTTGTAGTTGCTAGACGTCTAGCATTGCGTAAATGACAGAAACACAGTATTATTTATAGTGATAACTGACAGAAAAGAGGGATTGCAGTATGAGTATTCATATTAATGCAAAAAAAGGTGAAATCGCTGACACAATTTTACTTCCAGGAGATCCATTACGTGCAAAATACATTGCGGAAACATTTTTAGAAGATGTAATTTGCTACAACGAAGTACGTAATATGTTTGGATACACTGGTACGTATAAAGGAAAACGTATTTCTGTACAAGGAACTGGTATGGGTGTGCCATCTATTTCAATCTATGCAACAGAATTAATGCAAGAATATGATGTTCAAAAATTAATCCGTGTAGGTACTTGTGGTGCAATTCAAAAAGATGTAAAAGTACGTGACGTGATTTTAGCACAAGGAGCAACATCTGATACACGTATGAACCAAATCATTTGGGGTGGTGCTATTGATTTCGCACCAATCGCTGACTTTGATCTTTTATTAAAAGCATACAATGCAGGTAAGGATGCAGGTCTTAACTTACAAGTAGGGAATATCTTCACAGCAGATTTATTCTACTCAGATGAGCACCAAAACGAAAAATTAGCTCAATACGGCGTACTAGCGGTAGAAATGGAATCAGCAGCTCTTTACACATTAGCGGCAAAATTCGGCCGTAAAGCACTTGCTGTTCTAACAGTAAGTGACCATATCATCACAGGTGAAGTAACGACTGCTGAAGAACGTCAAACAACATTCAATGACATGATCGTGGTAGCTTTAGACGCAGCGATTCAAGACTAAGCGTATCAAGGATTTATGGTTTGGATTTAATATCAAAGGACAAACCTTTACACGAATTGCCTGTTAGGTGACTGAATAAATCAGAGCCTAATGGGCTTTTTTAGTGTCCCGTCAAACTTTCACAAACAAGCCATATGAATTTAATGAATGATTAAATGGAACGTTGTGAGAGACATGCTAGAGGTTTTCGAAGTGATTGACGTGGCATTTACAAATGGACTTGTGCGTAATTTTAAGCACAAGTACCTAGTTTGATGCATGACGGGAAATTGTTTCAAGTGTCGAATGGTTGATGAAATCTCTTATGTACGTTTTAATTTTTTATTGATTTCCTCTAATTATCTGGATTGCCTTTTTTATTGCTTAGTTGTACGGATAGCAAACCAAAGGAAAAAACAATTGGAACTAGAGAAAATAGTAACCAGAAAATCGAGAAAGCACTAATTAAAATATCTCCTGAATTATAAGTATTCATAAAACAAATCCTACTGCTTTTAATCTATTCATCATGAAGTATCCTCTCTAAAAAGAACTACCTTTTTTCCTGGTTAGCTGAAAACTCTATCGTAACATAGTAAGGTGTATGAGTTAGTACAGAGGTGGTAAGTAGATAAAAGTTGAGATTTACTAATACCGCAGGCAATAATAGGCCTATTAATTAGTGTTTTTTTCGCTCAATTGTTTTCATTAGCATTAAACAGGTAATGCTTATAGATGCAATTACATACCATACTGTTTTAGATGTATCACCCCAAGAGTTAAGCGTTGCAATAAAAATCATCATTAGTAATAGAGCGTAAACTAAATAATGTCGCATATAATAACCTCCAAATAACCCTCTATAAAGAAATCATAACATAGCAAAGTATTAGTTGGAAGTAAAATGGTAAATAAGGAAATAAGGTTTACTTCAGCTACAGTAGGCTGCAAGATAAGCTCAATTGTTTCAATTACGAAGGAACTTACAACAAACCGAAGCAGCCCTTTAGCAGAGTTTTGCGAGGCTATACGGTTTGTTGTAAAGCAGTGGAATTTATTCATGGATGAGCAAAACACGCTGCTCTATGTGGCTGATACAGCCCATTTGCCAGGGTATAGACAGGTTATGGAATTTCCTCGATATACAGAAGGACTGCTGAAAAATTTGTTGGAGCAGTTTCAGCAAACACAAAAGGTAAATGCCACTCCTAAGCTCCATTTGCTACTGCATGAGTTGCTTGATACGATTTTTGAAAGAAAGAATATCGATATCAGTTTTGTGACACATGATTAAGCGATTCAACAGGCAGTTACCTATATGAAACAACATTTTGAAGCACCGCTAACTCGCTCTTTTATGGCCAACCTCACTGGTTTTAACGAAAGCTATTTCTCCTCATTGTTTAAGAAGGAAACAGGTTGGAGCTATGCAGAATATGTTAATCAAATTCGAATTGCTCAAGCAAAGCATATGCTACTTGGCACAAATGACAAGTTGCAGGATATTGCTTTGAAAACAGGATTCGCAGGCGGCTCGTAATTGGGAAAAACGTTCAGCAAATATGTACATCTGTCACCTAGTAGTTTTCGCAAGAGGAAGCATACGAGCCGTATAGTAAGTATACAATTAAAAGTCACTTGTGATGAATGGCCTTTGTTGTTGAAAGATAATTACATATATTTGTCAATCATCTCTGAAAACATTTTCCTTATTTACTTTGACTAGAAAAATCAATTTTATTACACTAGTTTTTCTATAGCTTCTTCGATATCTTTCCATTCGTACACTAACTCTTCTAACACTTTCCCACCAATTGTAATTTCCAAGCTTTTTATAAGCTACGCCCCATAATGTTCATAAAAATAACGTGTTTTATTCTATAGCTAAGACTTCAACAAATATAGTTTGGTAGTTTTTTTGATGAAAGTAATGAAAGATTTCCTTCAGCAATTGTTTTCCTATCCCTTTTCCGTGATAGTCTTCTAAAAGATAGAGCGTTTCTACATAATTGGAATAGGGTAGGTGTTGAGTCTCTTTTACTTGCAGATGTGAAGCCAATAATGTCGCCTAATTCATTTTCAGCTACTAGGACATACTTCGTTTTGTCGGCAATTTGTTGTGTCCAACATTGCGTTTTTTGTTCGTAGGATAATTTACTTTAATATTTTGCTGGTACAATATGCTTATAGGTTGTTCACCAACTATCAACATGTACTTTTCCAATACCTTTCGCATCTTTATAGTTGCCTTTCTAATGATGAAATTTATCACCTCCTATTAAATCTTTATAAACAGAATGATAACATCTTCTATAGTTTATTTACTTAATAAGGTAAAATATGAAATGTATAGGTTTATAGAGGGGGTATATTTTTGAAAAATAAGTATATGTGTACGATTAAAATTAATTTAGAGAGTGGAGATATTCAATTTGATGTGTCAAATGATGAACAACTTTTTAGTTTTAGATCTGGTTTAGCCTTTATAGCCATCCCGCAATTTTTCTCCACGCTCACCCGTTTTTATCAAGGTAATACAAATGAAGTAATGATAGATTGTCACGGAAACTATGATTACTATATTTTTTCCTGCGATGGTGAATACATATTAATTGAACATAAAAGTCATTATCCTATCGAAAGAATCTTTAATTATCAATTTTCTCTTAGGGGGTATATGGAGGCTATAGATCAAGGCTTCAAAAAATATTTGGAGCAGTTAGAGAATGAAGGCATCTTCCCATTTGAAAATCAAGCATTTGCTGATCCATTAGGGGAAGATGTTTTAAACGCTTTCTATAACTTTTCTTCATTATTAAAAGCTTGAATAGCAATGAAAAAAATAAACGTATGACCGCTTTAAAATAGAAGCTCTCTTTTACAGATAAATTTTAGCAGCCGATTCTTAACCAGACAAGGAGGAGAGTGAGCTTTGAAAAAAATAGGTTTACTAATAGCAGCTCTTTTCGTAGTAAGTGCGGTCTTTATTGATAGCAATAAATTATTATATCCTCCTTTGCCAATCGATTCCCTTACACCAAAGGAAGCCATACAAAAATTAAATGCATCCTCCTTCGATTTAGTGGCGCTCTCCAATGATAAGAAGGCAACTTGGTACCTCACAGCCCTCTCAGCTAGGGGCATACAGAAGGTAGACGAGGACATTCAGCAAATGATGGCTAATGAAGGATGGGCATTTCTTGAAAAAGAGGGGAGCGGTCTATTTTTCGAAAAAAATGATGAACGTTCCATTGTGACGACGGAAATGTGGACGAAGCAGTATGTGCTTGTTCAAATTCAGAAATGAGGTGCTCAATGGAAGTCTGGGATATTTATGATAAAAATCGCAAAAAAACAAATAAGCATCATGTACGTGGGACAAAATTAGCAGCTGAAGATTACCATATCGTTGTGCACGTATGGATTTGCAATAACAAGGGAAAATTCCTTCTAACAAAAAGACATCCCAATAAACATTATCCTCATTTATGGGAATGTCCGGGAGGCTCTATAGTCGCGGGTGAAAGTAGTTTGGACGGGGCTATTCGGGAGGTGGAAGAGGAAATCGGGATATCATTATTGAGGACTAATGGACAATTAGTAAAGAGTGAGCGTCGTGATTGTTTCAATGATTTTTACGATGTTTGGTTATTTGAACAAAGCTTTGAAATTTGTGACACCATGCTTCAAGAGGAGGAAGTGACAGCTGTTCAATGGGTCACAAAGCTAGAGCTTGAAAAGATGCTACACGCGAATAAAGTAGTACCGACACTTCGCTATTTTACGTCCATTTTTAACGATAAGACTATGCCATGATAGTGATCAGTGCCAGCATAATTTTGATTCAGAAGGTTAATCTATACTCAAACAGGATAGAGGAGCGTTAATATGAACAAGCGTATTCTTATTGGACTATCTTTATTTGCGTATGTTTCCCCTTTTTATTTGGTTTCTGCAAAGGACAGTGATTCGCCACAACCTCTTGAAGAATTTCTTCCTGAAATCGGCTATAAAACAGTAGAAATAGCCGTAAAAGAGTTCGAACACCACTATAATAAAGAGCTGAAGCTACCCCTACGAGTACCGCCAATCAGCTTTACGCATCACTTTGGAAGGTTTAGTGATTTGGAAGGAGAAATGAATGATCAGCTGGAGGTGGTAATGATCAGTGATCAATTGCCACAAAATCATTTCAAAATCAAGGTTCGACCAGTTCAACATAAAATGTCATTTGAAAAATATAAAACGGATGTATTTAAGCTGAAAAATGGCAGTGAGGCAGCCTATATTGAAAATCCACGAATTGGTTTTCATTTACTTGTATTTGAAAGAGACAATTGGCAATATGTCTTTAGTATTGATCGAGATGTGGCAGATCAAGTGACGGCTGAAGTCCTGATTGATATTGCTAATTCGATGGATTATCCAAAGCAAAAGTATTAGCCCCTCTAATTTTTATCCTTACCTTTCAGCGCCTCTCGTAATTTCTTTAGTTCCTCCGTTTGCTCCAAAATAGTTTTGTTAACTCGTCTAATGGAATCATATATAGCAAAAATCCCCGCAAAAATAAGAATGATAACTAGTAATTCCATCTTGCACCTACTTTCTATTTATACAATGATTGTAACAGGAATTTCCAAATGTATGAAGAATTAGTTAGGTGGAGGTGCTTGTCATGCAGAGATATGTTTATCATATGGTTCCAAGGGAAATGGTGGGTCAGGAGCTCATGCCATTAAATAGGTTAGGGGCAATGTATCCACATTTATATGAACGATATTCGAAAAAATATTTTGATCATCCAGAGAGGCCGAAATTATTCATGAAAGAAATTCCTCAATTAAATTGCTTGTGGAATGATGTTGTTCATTTCCTACCAATCCATCCTAGTCATCTATATAAGGCATTAACAGAGCTAGGTATTGCAACGAAAGAAAGTCTAATGTTTTACCAAATTCCAATCCAAAAACTAGCGGCTAATCGTAATGCGATGTACCTGTATTCTAAGGAACACTATAAAGGGCCAGCAGGGGCCATTGCTGCAGAGGATATAAAACTACTGTCATTACCTGATTATAGAGAACTAGAAGAGCTACCATCAGCAACTGTAGACTATTTCCAAACGGAGAACGAAAAAGGGAAGAACTTTGGGCTTTTTGCGTATATTCCGCATCTCTTTAGCTTAGGCAATGTCAACGTAGACGATGTGGAAATTATTTCGTGGAATCAACATAATCCTAGCATGAACACTAATTGAGGTGGGAAGAGAAATAGGGGTTGCCGAGTAGCTGGCTGCCCTTTTTTGTCCAAATTGAATGGCAATGGAAAAATAATACCTCTTTCTTCTGCTTCATAAAAGATTATGCCAACAGCATACCTTCTGTTAGCTGCAATGGATATTCTTTCAACGGCGCAAACACAATTCTTTCTCCAGCTCATTCGCTATGATTCCTAGTAAACTTTTGAAAAACGTGTTGAAGCAAATAGACAATCAATCGAAAAATAAGTAGATAGAAAAAGGCCTCTATGAAGCTTGTAGCTAGTATTATTATATAACGACCGAAATCTTCTAGCTCATGAAAAGTATATTTTTGTATATGCCAATCAAAAAATAATGCTTTGTAACTCGTCCCCAAAAAGATAGGTATGAACAATAGCCAATAAAAGCGAGGTAAACTAAATTTATAGCCTTTAACCAGCAAGGTACTCCCTCCTCAATTTTTAAACCATCATAACATAAGAGATAATTTTTAGGTATATTATGGGATTTTTAAATGATAATACGAATGCTTTATTTACAATTATAGTAATTTAAAGGTATTATTAGTAAGTTGAGACGATGCCCAGAAAGGTAGAATTCCATGAAAATGATCCATTCAAGCAAAATTCATCCCGAAGTGAAAACATTATTATCCTATGCCACTTCCGAAAAGAAAGTGGAGAAGGAATATTCATTGTACATTGCATGTCCAGAAAGATTATTGTATGGCTATACCTTTGAACAAGACATTGTTGGTTGTATAGGAATTGTTAAAAGAGAGGCAAATCAGTGTGAAATTAAACATATAGCCGTATCGCCCGCTTATCGGGGAAAAGGCATTGGCCGTGAGATGATACGATATGTGGAAGAACATCATGTATTTTCTTCTATTTACGCAGAAACAGATCAGGACGCAGTGATTTTTTATAAAAATAACGGCTTTCATATTACAAGTTTAGGAGAAAAATACCCTGGAGTGGAACGTTTTGGCTGTCTATTAACCTACACTACCTAATGGTTAATTCGTTGTACTGTCGATAAACGTCCACTTATGTGCTTTTTCCGCCCTCTTATTTATCTGTGTTAAAAGATAGGAGATTTGAATGGTACGCTAACATTGAAAGGAGCTATAAAAATGAAACAAAAATTGTGGTGGATAATATGTGGCTTGGCATTGTTCATAGCGGGCTATTCAATTGTTCAATATTTACTATTCGATGCACAGAAGGCTGGATTTGTACAATTAAAGCTTATGCTTAATGCTACATTGCATTCATTTTGGTATATTGTGCTCTATATACATATTGTATTCGGTATATTAGCTCTCGTCATCGGTCCTTTTACGTTGTCATCAAAGTTACGAGAGAAAAATGTGAAACGCCATAGACTACTAGGCAATATATATATGGTTAGTATTTTGTTTGGTGGCTTGGCAGGACTTTATTTAGCACTGAACGCAACAGGAGGATGGGTAGCACAGCTAGGCTTTGCTTTATTATCCATAGGGTGGCTCTTCACCATGTTTCAGGCGCTGGTCCATATTAAAAAAAGAAATATCCAAGGCCATCAGAAATGGATGCTAAGAAATTATGCTTTAACCTTTGCAGCTGTGACATTGCGAATCTGGCTACCTTTGTTTACGGTATTATTTGGCTTTGATAATTTTCAGTATAGTTATGCCTCTATCGCTTGGCTATGTTGGGTGCCAAATTTAATCGTGATGGAATGGTATATCCAGCGTAAGCTCTTTGCATCTAAAGACAAAGGATACGTTACAAAGACGACTTGACTTGAATTTATTCTTCAATATTGGGATTAAAAATAGAGCCTAATGCTTTTTATGTTGGCAATTATTTTTAATTAGTATCTAAAAACATGCAAATTGTCCTTTTGGTCCATTGTGGCAAGAAGGACATCTTTTATTTCTAGGTTATAGATTGTTTTTAGTTGACTCATCAACCATTGCTCAGAATGCTTAGTCTTGCTAAGCTCATGGTAATCAATTTTTCCCTCTTTAATAAGAACAGTGGGAAGAAAAAAGGGTTCGGGCTGTAAATTCATATCTGCTCGTGTTGGTGTTTGGTAGGGTGTGTGCAAAAAACTAGAGATCGATCCGTCTGGTTCCCATAATGCTAGTGCTACATTTTGAACCTCTTCAATTTTTTCTTTTCTTAACTCCGATAAAAGTAAATCTACAGATATTCTAGCCTTTTGTAAATTGGCGCTAATAATTTGCCCATTTTTAATCAGGGGAATCGGCGGGGAGTCTATCAAATGACGAAAGGCAACCCATTTTAGGCTCAAAAAAACACCGATGAGGTAAAGCACAACTAAAACGGTCATGGTAATCATGGAACCCTTCATTCCTAAACCTTCATCAGATAAGGGATGTGCGATAATATTCCCAAGTGTGATAGCCATTGCAAAATCCAGCATTCTTAACTGAGAAATAGAGCGCTGTCCCATAATTTTTGTTGCGAAAAGTAGGAAGAAAAAAGCGACAATGGCTCGCAGAATCCATTGAATAGCAGTAAGTGATTCTTGACTATGAAAAAATTCCACAGCGACACATCCTTTTTTTCTTATTGTTTCCTTCCGTTACATGATTATGCGGATCTTCAGGATTGAAACTAAATAGACTTGTAAAAATATGTTCAAAACGATATGGTTAAAATAAAAAAGCTATTATTTAGTAATTTTAAGAAAATCAGGAGAATACCTATGCACACAAAATTACAAAATATTCTAATCGACATACAAGAGAAGGTTAATTTTTCAGGAACGGTGCTAGTGGAAAATCAGGAGAAGGTTGCCTTAGTTAGCCAAAGTTTTGGCTATGCGAATCGCTCAGAACAAATCGACAATCATGCCAAAACTCGTTTTGGCATTGCATCTGGCTGTAAAATTTTTACTGCAGTCGCTATTTGTCAGCTTATTGAAAAAGGGAAGCTTGCATTTGACACAAAATTATGCGATTGTCTGCCTGAACATTTTAAGTACTTCGATGAGCAAGTAACCATCGCTCATCTGCTAACACATACGTCAGGAATACCCGATTATTTTGATGAGGAAGAAATGGAGAATTTTGAAGCGTTATGGGTTGAAAATCCGATGTACCAGCTTCGAACATTGCGAGATTTCTTACCATTATTTCAGAATCGTCCAATGAAATATAAAGCTGGTGAGCGATTTCACTATAATAATGCAGGATATATTGTATTAGGGTTAATTGTAGAGCATGCAACTGGTATGGATTTTTCCGATTACATTCAACAACATCTATTCGATCGGGTGCATATGACGGAATCAGGCTATTTTTCGTTAGATTCTTTGCCAGCTAATACAGCATTAGGGTACATAGACAACCCAGATGGAACCTGGAAAACAAATATCTATTCTTTACCTGTAAAGGGGGTTCTGATGGGGGTGCATTCGTAACGGGGAAGGATATGGCAAAGTTCTGGAGTGCACTGATGAATTTTGAACTTTTAAATGAAGATTTAACGAATCAGCTATTAATGCCACATGTTGAACTCAATGAAAATGATAGTTATGGCTATGGTGTATGGATTAAGAAGAATAGTGAACAAGCAATACTGAAATACCATGTAATGGGGTATGATCCTGGCGTGTGCTTCCATTCAGCCTATTATCCTGCTTCTTCCATTAAAGTTGTCGTATGTTCCAATAAATCTAAGGGAGCTTTTGATATGATGAAAGGAATAGAGGCTACCCTATAAAAGAATAGGGCTTGTCTGTGAAAAAGATTACAGACAAGCCTATTGCTAGTTATTAAGTAATGCCACCATGTATATTACAATAATACTCGATCTCAATAATATGAGGTGAGGATACACCATTATATGAATAGTAGCCACCGATCGCAATATTGTAAGCACTGCCTTGATCTTTAATGGAAGGGTCATACCCCATTTGCGTCCAGTAGCCTTTACCCTGTTCAATTGTAGAAGACAAGGAATGCATAACCGAAAATAACTGTCTTCCCCCAGGAATGTCCATGCTTAGTTGGGTGTCAAATGAACCATCCACTCGAATCATTGTTCGATGTGCCCCCATATGTAATTCAACGAATTTCGGTACTTTAACTGGAGAAAAAACTTCCTTATTATCGACCACGACATAAGAAGTGTCTATTCTACCTTTTAACATGTCTTCAAAATCTTTCAATTCTAGCCAATAATTTGCTGAGAATGATGTGATGGGATCTAGCTTAAAGCCTGTCCCATACTCTTCATTTAGTTTATTGACAATTGCCGAATATTCTTTATAGTAGTATTCTTTCTGCGCTAGCGTTAAGACTAATGGAACAGGTACCCTGACAGATTCCGTTGTGATTATTTGTTCATCTACTGATGTAGATAGTGTTGAGGCTGCTTTGTCATTCTTTTCACAGCCTGTCAGGAAGATGGCTCCTACTAAAATGCTTGTCACCAAATATCTTTTCAACACCTTCACCTCCCAAAAATGAATAAAATCTATTATACCATACATAAATGTGAATAATTTCATTTATTTGGTAAAATAATAGTTTCGTAGTATATTGTAGAGAGAACGACGATTAAGCAAGTGTAAGGGGCGGTATAGTGGCAATTTTAAAAGATTATTCGAGTCAGCCGAGTTGTGAGGTAGAGCTAGATATTTTAATGGTGAATGAGGAAAGTGTAAAGTTTCGTATTGAATTTCGCTTTGGGCCAGCTTTCCCAGCGATAAATACTGAGATTTACTGTTTAAAAAGAGATTTCCTTCAATTATTAGAAGACATAACACAATTGGAGCCTGCTTATTTAAGTATGCTGGAGCCGCATGATCCTGGCCTATGCATCTATCATATCCCTCATTATGGCGAATATTTTTTTCCTGGATACGGTATCTTTCAAATTCCTGAAGAGGAGAGGGAGGAAGCAGAGCAACGTTATAAATTAATGTTTGTACTAGATGCTTATGAAAAGAATCATTATGGTGCAAGAGAATGTGGGCCTGCATTATGTATTATTGTGACGATGGAACAAATTCGCGTGTTCATTACCACTTTGCGAGAACAAGTAAAGATATTCTAAAGTAAAAGGTGATACAACGGTCATTCATCTTCTTCTAAAAAGGTGCTAAAGGAAAGGTTGAGACGATCACATAGTTTATTTCATCGCTAGGTAATTGCTCATTAATCCCTAATTGTTCAAATGAAAATGTTTCCTGAATTTGATCGGTATATTTCGTATTAAAGGAAAACGTAATGAATTTAGACACGTTGATTTTCCTCCGTTTCCTAGGGGGCACATTCATGGGCGAATTATAAGAAATTGAATGTCGTTGATATTTTCAGTAACTAAACTTTTTTTCTTTGGGTAAAAAGAATAGAAAATGCTGTCGGCTGAATTATCATTAATATAGACAGTGTAAGTAGTATAATTTTCTAGCAATTGCTTTAATTGTTGGATTATTTGTTCATTAGGTTTTTCAGCTTTTGTTTCTTTTTCTAGTTCAAGAGTGATTGCTGTCGTCATATTTTGTATATCTAATTGGCTTGCAGGGCGATTAAATTTTTTCTGACTAGATAAAATAGCATCGATTTCTTCAGGTGTAAGATCTTGTTCAGAAATATTTTTTCCTCCTCTCCAATTTATTGTTTGTCAAAAGGCAACTTAACAAGTATGAAATTTATTAAGTGTTTTTGTTAAAATGTAGTATAAACTCTCGTGTATGAAGGTGCAATAGTTACCATTAAGGAGCAGTATACTTCTGCTTTCTTCGTTTATTTTGCTTATAGGTAAGATAAGAAGTTTTTAAGGAAGCATAACTTCCAATTGCTGCATAGCCATAAAACCAGCCCATGAATAGTCCTGCAAGAAGATTATGTCGGTGGCTGATGAAAATAGAAATGAATAAGCCGACAACTAGTACAATGGTCAGAACCCAAAAAGCTTTATATGACACATTTTCTTAATTAGTTGCGTAATAATCTTAACTACAGGGACTGCAACGACGGCATCCAAAAAATTTGTATGTATGAGTGGAAAGTGTTCCATTCCGTTCACCTCGCATTGACAATTTATTGTGGACATATAGGGAAATTTTATGCAGTAGTTTATTGAGAAATCATTGAGGATTTGTTGAGAGAATGTATAGATAGCTATGGTAGACTTACTCTGTTGGGGTGCACAAGCAAACTAACACGCACAAAAGGGGCAGGGCAACTAGCTTTGTCCTTTTAATAAAGTAGCACCAAATGGAAATAGAGATTGCAATAGCCAGTGGATAAATGTAAAATTTGATTCATAAATCTACGATAAAAGAGGTATATGATGTTTCCAATATTACATACTGAACGATTAGTGTTAAGGGAATTGACGAGTTCTGATGGACAAGCTCTACTTGCGTGCTTTTCGAATCCTGAAGTTTTGCGCCATTATGGACAACAGCCCTTAACGAGCTTAGGTCAAGTGCAGCAAATCATTCGAAATTTTGCAAACAATTTTGCCGAAAAACGTGGTATTAAATGGGGCATTGCATTAAAGGATCATGAAGGAATTATTGGTACAATCGGCTTTCAAGAGTGGTCAATAGAGCATCGAAGAGCGGAAATCAGCTACGCCCTTTTGCCTGAATATTGGGGAAATGGCTATGCTCAGGAAGCTGTCAAACGAGCTATTTCCTATGGTTTTGAAGAAATGGATTTAGTACGAATTGGAGCCATTGTATTTAAAGAAAATGAAGCTTCCAATCTACTATTGCAGAAAATAGGCTTCGAACAAGAAGGCTTATTAAAAAAATATATGCATCAACATAATGTGCCCCATGATACTTATATATACTCACTTATTAAATAATAGGGAGACCAGATTCCTATAAGGACATCTGGTCATTTTTTGATGGTTTCTGTAAAAGTTTTTCGACCTGGATTGATTTTGGCTACATCCACATCAATTTTGCTAATTGAATCCTCTGATAAAGGGATTTTTCCATCTTTCTCAAGCTTTTTCCAAGCCTTGACGTTATCGCGGTAGAGATATTCTGACAATCGATAGATATCCACATCTAATTTTAGACCTTCTTTATAGGTTTCCTGGATTTCCTTTTTCACTTCTTTTACAATAAGCTCTTTCAGCTCTTGTTCGGTTACTTTTCCTTTAAAACCATTGATGGTCGCATTGATTCTCAATTTGACTTCAAATGTAACAACCTCTTGTTTAACAAGTGGTTCCACATCGACATGTATTTTCTCAATACTCACCGTTAGTTCTTCCTGGTCACCTGTGTTTAATTGAAAGGTAATCTCTCCACGATTTGTATAGTTATGCATCCATTGGCTGCCACGAGCCGCAGTGTCTTGCACGAACCCCTTAAAGCCATCTTTCGACAGGACACCAACCCCTGAAAAGTAGGTTTCCTCTACTTGCTCCTCATCTGTTTCCCAATCGTCTTTAATGGACACATAAGGAATTGTTACTTCATAGCTTGGCTCATTTAAACCAATGACAACATCTCTTAAGTCCTTTGGTTCAATAAATGTTTCTTGTTCTGTTGGGTTGATTGGGTTACTTAATTTTGATGAGGATAACGAATTTCTTAAGATAGGTGTGACAAGCAGTATGTCTTCTACTGGGTTTTTTGTACAATACACCCAGATTTGATACCTAGTATCGCGAAAACGTATGAATGTATCGATGACAGGAATAATGTGTTCATTTTCCATAGCTTGCTCTGAAAAAATCATATATCGCATATGTCCCCAAAAAATTTCCTGATCTGAGGAGCGATATAATTTGTAAATGGCCTCTTCTATTGTTTTACCAGTGGCACGTCCTACTTCTGCAGGCGCCACCGATGCGCTAGGTTGTATAGATTTCGCGACATCAGCGAAATTAATCACTTGTAAATAGACAATATACTCGTCGTTTTCGTAGTCTACACCTACTGCATTTATATAGTACATTCTTTGTGGCTCCGTAATATCCCAGCATCCAGCGAGTAAGGTCGTCAATCCGATGATCAATAAAAAGTTGAAATAAGTTTTCATGGTTTCTCCACTCGAATTGCTCTTTAGTTGTATTTTATAGTGTTAGCTTAGACAAAAGATGGCTTTTTTATAAAGTGCTTGCTGAGGAAATGGTATTTGGAAAATCATATCCAATGAGCCGATTTTCAGGTATGATGAGGCAAGGAGGGGAGAACGGTGACTAGTATTTCATATTGTCTAATTAATACATTTACGAATGAGCTATATAAAGGAAATCCTGCAGCAATATGTCTATTAGATGAAGCTATTTCTGAGGAGACCATGCAAAAAATTGCACAGGAGATACCTGTCCCGACAACAGCCTTTATTGAAAAAAAACAGGTTGATTTTTCGCTGAAATGGTTTACGCCAAATAAGGAAATACCCATTTGTGGTCACGGCACCCTTGCTAGTGCCTTTGTGCTTTGGCAGCAAGGAATTGTGCCAAAGGAGCACACAATTACATTTCATACAGCAAGTGGTCCTTTACATGCCAAGTGGCAACATGAACGAGTGGAAATCGCCATCAAAACGTATCCAATTGCTGAAATGGAATGTCCTTCAGCATTGGAGGACTGGTTAGGATGTAAGCCCATCTTTGTAGGGAGGACCGAATTGGATTATATCGTGGAAGTAGGCAATGAAGATCAAATTGCACAGTTTGAACCTGACTTTTTTGCGATGAAGCAGTTTTCTGTTCGAGGAATTTGTCTAACTAGTCAGTCGAAGGAAGAAGGCATTGATATCGTATCTCGCTTTTTTCTCCAGCACAAGGTATTGACGAGGATCATGTAAATGGTTCAAGTCATGGTGCACTAGGCCCTTATTGGTGTGAGAAATTATCTAAACAACAGCTTGTCAGCAAACAACTTTCTAAACGTGGTGGTGTACTCTATGTGACCCCTCATCACAACAAGGTATTGATTGCAGGCGCAGCAGTTACAGTCTTGCAAGGAGAATTAAACATCTAGTTACGGTTTAGAAGGAGATTTATATTCGAGGTAACAGTTTTTTGTTTTGGTAATTATTCCTATTAGAAAAAGCGAGAAAAAATTTGAAACTTGTTGTAACCTTTTTCAATGTGAAACGACTACTCTATTAGTAGAATACAAAAGAACTAAAGCAAGTAGTAACATTCACTTTTCACAAAATGACCAGGGCTCAATTTTGAGTGCCTGGTTATTTTGTTGTCATAATAAAAAGAGGGCTCGCACATGGCATACCCTCTTCGATTTTATTCGCTCAGCATAGCTTTTAATGTTCGTTTTTGCCAGCCTAGCTTGAAGTATGCATATTGCATAATGAAGTGGACGCAGAAGGTGATTGGATAGGCTAACCAAACGCCATTTAGTTCTAGTGATGTATGGTGAGATAATAGGAACGCTAATGGTACCTGCACAACCCAAATCGTAATGACTAAGAAGATGGTTGGCCATAATACGACACCAGTGGCACGCATTGTAGCAGAAACAGTTTGTGTGTGTCCAAAAATTAAATAGCTCCAAAAGGCAATATATAAATAATTCTTGGCAATAAGCACAGTCTCATGTGAATCGATAAAGAAAGCCAAAATAGGCTCTGCAAACAGATACATAATGAGGATGATCGCGCCACCTAGAAAATAATTAATTCGCACACCCATTTGTCGGATTTTTTTAATCATCTCTGTGGAATTAGCCCCTAACGCCTGTGCTACAAAGACAGATGTAGCAATGGCAATACTCATAGCTGGGACTTGAGCATAGCTAGCTACCTGATTGACAACGCCATAAGCGGCAGTAGCATCCGAACCATAGCCATTCACAAAGCCAATAACGGCAATTTCGGCCACTGAAATGGCAACCATGCTAATACTGGCTGGAATGGCTAGCTTTAATAAGGACGTTAAAATATCTTTCTTTAATTTAAAATGCTGTAAGATCGTTTTATCAAAACGTAGTAAATGCTTTGTTTTATGCAAATAGGCTAACAACAGGATCATTGTCACCAGGTTTGATAACACGGAAGCATAGGCAGCCCCATTTAAGCCGAACGCAGGCAACCCCAACCATCCAAATACTAAAGGTGGTAGGAAGACGATATTTAACACGACACTAATTACTAAAAATAAAAATGGGGTTTTGGAATCACCGACTCCTCGCATAAAGGTTGTATACACCAAATACCAAAACATAATCGGTAACGTGAAGAAAAGTATTTGGGCATAACTAATACTCATGTCTAAAATATTCGCAGGTGTCTGCATAAAGCGTAATATCCATTCAATGAAAAAGCCACCAAAAATCGCGACAGCAATGGATAAAATGGTTGTAAAGGCGAGTGTTACACCAACAACCTCTTTCATTTTGGCATGATTACCAGCCCCAAATGTTTGACCGACTAAAATAGAACTTCCTGAACCAATGCCAATTGCAAAGGCCATTAAAAAGAAGAAAAATGGAAAAAATGCCGAAATGGCTGCTAGGGCATCGACCCCTAAATTGCGTCCGACGATAAACATAGCAAATACCTGGCCGACAGATTGCAGCACATTTGCTAGCATCACGGGAATTAAGAAATTAAAAAAAGCTTTGCGTAGCTGTTGATCATCCTGTAACATTTGTTCGTTCATAATTAAGTTCCTCTTGAGTTTTAATAACCCATTTCTTTTAAGATTCTTGAAAGTGTGCGTAGGCGTTCTCCAATTAGCTCACCATCATTAGTAAGTGCTTGCTGAAAAAGCTGGATATCCTCTTTAATCTGTTCATTTTCTGTACAAACTTCCACTGTCATGGCATCTCCCTGTAAGCCTACACGATTAATCACAGGGTTTTCTTCATCATATAAATGCTCATGACGATAAGCCTCCTTAAAATAAAGTTCCGTTTCACACACTAAAATAGCGAGATCAAGCACGCGGTGTAGGGGAAGTTCTTCTGATTGGCGAGACCACTTGCCACCTGTATGCCGCCAAACCTTGGCAGAAATATCAACCTTTCCTCGATCATTCCATTGTGCCAGACCAAGGGAAAGTCCTTGTGCATCGGTTTGATAAGCCGTGCGCCCATCAATATTGGCATAATTTTCTGCCACGATGACAGGTTTATGTTTTAAATGTGTTGGAATTTTCATGTATCCGTACTCCTTATCATTTCTAATTTAGTAATTTAGTAAATTACTGATTTAGTAAATTTAGCATTAAACGCTTCTATAAGTCAATCGAAAAGAGGAAAGTTGGAACCCTTTCTTTTAAAACCAACTAAAGGGGGCTTAGCGTAAGGAATTCATTACAATAAACGTTCAAAATCTGCCGTGGTTTTTACAAAATAGTAAGTTATAATTTATAGAAGTATGATTGATTGGAGAGAAAGAGGATGGAAACAGCTAAATATCACCGAATGGTTTATACACGTATATGTGAAAATTTACAAAAATGGGATAATAGTGACTTTGTTAGAGAAGACGAACTCTATTCATTTTTACATACATTAAAAGGCACCGCTGGATCAATCGGTTTACATGAATTAACTTCGATTGCTAGTGAAAAGCTAGAGCTTTTGAATGAAGACCGTAACAAGCAATGGACCAAATCAGAATGGAAAAAGTACCTTGCTCCGTTTATTGAAAGCGTTCATTTTTATCAAGAAAATGATTCAATGGCTCAACATATAGAACATCCTACAACCATCATTAAAAATCCAGCAAAACAAGATTTTATTCTGATAATAGATGATGATGTGGTATTTATTTCCTATTTAAAAAATGTTTTAGAGAAAAAGGGCTACTCTGTCATTGCAGCTCATAATGGTAAACGAGGATTAGCGTTAATTTATGAATTGCAACCATCCATCGTATTTCTAGATATCATGCTTCCAGATTTTAATGGCTTTTCTATTTTAGACAATATTAAAAAGACGAAAAAGAGCTCATGTTTGTGACAGTGATTAGTAGTAATGATAGTAAAGAAAATCGCGTTCGCACATTGGAGATGGGTGCTATGGATTTTATGGCAAAGCCCATTGATGAAGAGCTATTAGTTGCTTATGTTTCCAATCGCTTAGCCTATAAAAGAGAATTAGAGCAGGCTATTGTCATTGACGAATTAACCCAAATTTATAATCGTAAATTTATGGAATCGCAAATAAAGCTTTTCATTAAACACCATCAGCAAAACAAAGAACATTTTTCAATTGCGATTATCGATTTAGATTATTTTAAAAAAGTAAATGATACATATGGTCACCTAGTAGGTGATGAGGTGCTGAAGGGTTTCGCTTCATTGGTGAAGGAGCTAAAAGGAGCTGAAGCAATTGCTTGTCGCTTTGGTGGAGAAGAATTTGTGATTTTAATGCCCCGTACTACTAAAAAAGAGGCATTTATTTTTATTGAAAAACTTCGTACCTCCATGGAGAAAAAGATATTTACAGCAAATGGAACTAGCTTCCATGTTACATTTTCTAGTGGAATCGCAGAAGCAACTTCTACCAATTTACATCCTAAAAAGATGCTAGAAGAGGCAGATCAAGCACTATATACGGCCAAACAATTAGGGAGAAATCAAACGATCATCTTTGATAACATAGCTGCTGTGGAGAAAAGAAAGGTGAAAATCAAGATCGTTGTCATTGATGATGTGTATATTATTCGTGATCTGATTACCAATCATTTTAAGCATTTGGAGGAAAATGAGGATTATATGATTGAAACACTGGCATACCCTGATGGCATTAGTTTTCTGGAAGCCAATTGGTATGACCCTGAGTGCAAATACATTATCTTATTAGATTGGATATTGCCGAAAATGGACGGCATCGAGGTGCTAAGTAAGATAAGAGAGCAACATGCTTCAAGTAATGTAATCGTCTCCATGCTAACTTCACGTGTGGGGGAAGAATACGTCATGAAGGCTTTCATTAATGGGGCGGACGATTATATTGTGAAGCCGTTTAATGTGGTTGAAGTATCGGAACGCATTATTCGTTTAATTCATCAGATGTTTCTTTAATGGGAAAGGGAGAAAAGACAGGATGGCTAGAATTTTAGTAGTGGATGATGAAGAAATATTACGCATGTTAATACGTGAAACCTTAGAAGATTTAGAATTTGATATTGATGAGGCAGAGGATGGCGAAGAAGCCCTTAAAAAAATGATGGAAAGCTCCTATGATTTAATGATACTCGACTATATGATGCCGAATTTAACAGGAATTGAGGTGATCGAGCTTCTCCCACAAGAGATTAAAATGTCGATGCCTATTCTCATGCTGACAGCTAAATCACAAGAAAGTGATCGTCAAAAGGTATTTGATTTAGGGGCAGATTACTTTATGTCCAAACCGTTTAGTCCCATTAAGCTAATGAATTTGGTGGAGGACATCTTAAATGATTAAGTCGACATCCTTGCTGAATAAAAGTATACGAAGCCAATTCTTTAAAATGCTGCTTTTTCTAGTTGTTAGCTTTTTAATCATCATTGCTGCTTTTCTTGTCGTAGTCAATGCAAGTCAAAATGCCTTACAGCAGAAGAGAGAGCAAATGTATGAAAAATCAATGCTTGTGGATGAATTGGAAGAAAATTTTAATGGCATATTTTTTCGAGCAAGGGGCTACTATGCCTTTCAAAATGAGCAGGAATTAAAGCTATTGTATGAAAATTTGGAGAATTTCGAAGTTCTATTACAGCAGTTTTCGCAACTGGATTTAACGGACGAAGAACGAGGGCTCTATAATGAGCTAGTTGATTTTCATTATAATTATAAAACAGTTACTCTCCCAAAAGCGTTAAGCTTTGCGAAGATGGGGGATTATGAGGCTTTGAGAGAGCTTTCGAATGGCGGAGCAAATGACCTTGTCAATAAATTTATTACCTATACAAAATCCTATAAGAAAAAAACAGACCACTCCTTAAACCAAATTTTTAGCAAGACAGTGGAGCAGGGGCAATTATTCACTTTTATTTCGTTAATGATCAGCGGTCTCATTTTACTCTTTGTTGGCGTCATTTTACGAAGAGTGCTGAATAATATGATTCGACCAATTGAACAATTAACACTTGCGACAAACGCTTTGGCGTCAGGGAAATCTATTGATTTAGGTAATCTTGTACAAAAGGAAGATGAGTTAGGCATTTTAGCGAACTCATTTCTTAAAATGATACTCTCTATTCAGGATAAGGAAGAGGTACTGACAACCCAAAATGAGGAGCTTTTAGCGCAGCAGGACGAGCTTCAAGAAAATCAATTACAATTACAAAATTCATTAAATTATTTAGAAAAGTATAATCAATTAAATCATGTACTGACGTTTACGTTAAATAAACAGAAACTAATCGATAATCTCCATAATTATTTAAACGACATTTATCAATATGATACGAGTGTGCTTTATTGGATGGAGGGCAATGTGTATGCGACAAAAGGTTTATCACACCAATCTGCTGCAGCCCTAGTTGAAAATTTTGACATGGATAAACAAGCAAGATTAAAGCAGGAAAAATCCTTTGTTATTAAACGTCAATTGACAGCAAATGAAAAAGGAATTGCACAAGAGTCTTATTATGCCTATGACTTGTATTCTTCCGTGTTTAATTCTAAACGAGAGCTAGTCGCTATATTAATGGCCACACGAGAGGGGCATCCCCATAATGATCGGGATATAGATAGTTTAAATGGACTATTAAATCGTGTGTCCATCGCATTTGAACGCATTCTTATGTATGAAGAGGTAGAAAAATCGAGGACGTTAAATCAAACGATTATTGATAATGTCAACGAAGGTATCCAGTTAGTTTCTGTTACAGGCGATACCATTCTTATCAATAGAGCGCTATGTGGTATTGTCAACTTCTTTAACTTGACAACAGAAACAAGTATCCCTAAAGAGGATTGGCTACAGCATTTTCAAAAATGTAGTGCCCAACCAGATGAATTAATTGAATTTATAGAGGCATCTATTATGGAGAGCTTTGAGGATACACGAAAATACCGCTATTGTATGACGGCTGAACATGAAATCTTTGTCGAGGTATATGCAACTTGTCTTTTTGATGGGCAGGAAAAAGTAGGCACAATTTTTGTGCATCGTGATATTACAAGAGAATATGAAGTAGATCAAATGAAATCCGAATTGGTGAGTACGGTAAGTCATGAACTGCGAACCCCTTTATCGAGTGTACTTGGCTTTACAGAGCTTCTGTTAACAAAAAATATAAAACCCGAACGGCAAAATAAGTATATCGATACAATCCATAGAGAAGCGGTACGACTAACCAATCTTATAAATGACTTCTTGGATTTACAGCGAATGGAGTCAGGCAAGCAGCAATATAACATGGAGACATTACAATTAAATGAAATAGCCTTTGAAATTGTCAATCGCTTCCGACATGAGCAAAAGCATAATGTCCATCTAATTGATAAGGCAAGAGAGGTCTATGTCAATGCAGATCAAGATAGACTCGTTCAATTATTTATTAATTTAATAGGAAATGCGATTAAATTTTCTCCACAAGGAGGGGATGTGGAGATTTTGTTAGAAAACAAAAATAATAGTATCCAAGTGAGTATAAAAGATGAGGGCATTGGCATATCTAAACAGGATATTGCTCAGTTGTTCCAAAAATTCAAACGAATCGATAATAGTTTAAGACGTAAAATAGGAGGGACTGGACTGGGTCTTTCCATTTGTAGAGAAATCATCTTAAAGCATGAGGGAGAAATATGGATAGAGTCAGAAGAGGGACAAGGTACTATTGTGTACTTTACTTTACCACTTGCAAATAACACTGTCACCTTCGATGAAGAGGATGTAATGGAGGATAGCAATGGCTTAAACATGATGATTGTCGAGGATGACTTAAGCTTAGCTCTACTGTTGTCTGAAGAGCTAAAAAGCAAGGGCTTTACCGTGATTCATCATCATGATCCAAAAAAGCTTTTGAAGATACACTCAATACACCTTTACTTGGTATTGTGATTGACATAATGCTTGGCGAAGAAATGAGCGGCTGGGATTTAGTCCGTGCACTAAGAGAAAGAGAGCATACAAAAGAGATACCAATTATTATATCCTCAGCATTAGATGAGGTAAAAGAAATGGTGGACCAATTTCAAATTAAAAAATACTTAACCAAACCATACCCACCTGAAGAAATATCAAAACTGTTTGTAAAATAATAGGATAGCTTAATTTATTGTCCGTAGCATTATATTGTAAGTAAAATGTGAGTGTTATAAAAACCTTACTAGATGAAGCAAAAGCGTTTGTCGCAAGTTGCTCCATACAACCAGACATTAACCGGAAATCTATCAACGAGAAAAATAAGTTTTCCTAAATTTTCTTCAAAAATGTGTAACCTTTGTAAAGCTGGTACGACTACTGTATTAGTAGAATACAAAACACTAAAGCAAATTAGTAGGTTTCACTTTTCACAAAAAGACCAGGTCTCAAATTTTTTTGAGAACACCTGGTCTTTTTGCGTGCTGGCAACAAAGTGGAAGTAATGCTAAAATAAGAAAAATACTTTAGAATGTTCTTGAAATTTAATTAAAATCACGCATAGAAATTGAAAAAAATGAAATCCCCCATCGTTTTTTCAACTAGGCGTAAAAAGGAGTTCAGACATGCAGGTTCGTCCAATTTAAAAATCTCCCAAGAAAAAATAAAATCTTAATTTTGGGGGATAAAACGTGTTTAAAAACCGATCTTTTTCACTTTTATTGACAGGTCAATCTTTAGCGGATATTGGTGATATTCTCTATATAGTAAGCGTGATTAGTATAATTTATCGTTTAACCAACTCGGCGATTGCTACTTCCTTTGTACCATTTATTATTACTACTTGTATGTTGATTTCCAGTCTGCTAACACCTCTTATTACGGCGAAAGTGTCGTTGAATCAATTGTTAACTATTTCTCAGGGCTTTAAAACAGCTGTCCTTTTGGGTCTTGCCTTGTATGTAGAATTGATAGGAGATCAGCCGATGTTTGGCTTTGTGTTTTTACTGATTGCGATGGTTGCGTTCTTGGATGGTTGTGCCAATCCTATTCGTCAATCCTTGGTGCCTCATTATGTGGAAGAAAAGGATTTATTACGAGCAAATAGTATTGCTGAAACGGTTATCCAATCCATTCAGGTGGGTTCTTGGTTTGTTGGCAGTTCCTTGCTTCTTCTCTTTACACCATCACAGCTTATATGGGGTGTTGTCGTCCTTTTTTTCATCGCAACATTGCTTTTAAAACTTCTACCAGATGTGGCACGTATGGAACGTCCACAAACAAAGAAATGGGTGTTAATTATGGAAGGGTGGCAAACCATCCATCAAACGCCTGTACTAAAAATTGCTGCACGTATGGATTTACTGGAATCGATGGCAGGTGCAGTGTGGGTCGCAGCGATTTTACTTGTTTTTGTAGAAGAAGCATTGCAGGCTTCTTCTCAATGGTGGGGTTATCTCAACGGCATTTTTTTTATCGGCATGATTTTAGGGAGTATGATTTGTTTAAAATGGACCAAATTTATTGAGCGTAAGAAAGCTATGTTCATAAGTGGAGGAGCGCTGTTGTCCGCTATTTTTACACTATTCTTTGCGGTTAGTATCACATCATTTATGGCTTTACTCTGTTCTTTGCTGATTGGCTTATGTGGGCAATTAAAAAACATTCCACAGCAAACCATCATTCAAACAAGTGTTTCAAAGGAGAAATTACCAACGGTGTATACATCGTTGAATGTCATTGTGACAGGGGTATTCGGCCTTTCATCTTTAATGATGGGCATGTTGTCAGAATGGTATGGGATACGAGTTGTTTTTTTCCTTTCAGCTAGTATGCTACTTCTCGTAAGTGTGATTGCCTATAAAAATAAAACATCTTTCACGTAAGAAAGAGTAGCCCTTACTTTTAGAGTAGGGGCTATTTTTTAGAAAAAGTTTATATCCTGTTAGTTGATAGTGTGGTAAAATATACAAATATTTGTATATTTTAAAAGGAGAAGTAGTATGAATCGTAAAAAAATAAGTTTCATTATCTCAGCCCTTATCATTGCAATTTTTATTGGTGTGGCATTAAAAAATGTTTTTTTTCAAGCATCTCTTACACCCTCTATGACTGTTTTGGAGGATGGGACCAAACAAATTAATTATGAAACTGCTTTAACAAAGCTAGATCAATCCGCCACAACGTTTGAAGCATATAAGGGCAAAATTTTAGTAGTGAATTTCTGGGCGTCCTGGTGTGGACCTTGTCAACAGGAAGCACCTGAACTAGAGGCATTCTATCAACAAAAATCAAAGGATGTCGAGCTACTAGCCATCAATGCTACAGCCTATGATAGCTATGCAAAGGCGGCAGCATTTAAGGATACCTATGATTTATCATTTCCTATCTTTCTAGACGAAGAGGGAGTACTACAGAAATCGTTTGAAGTGATGAATTATCCTAGTACCTTTATCTTTGACGAAGAAGGGAAATTACAGCACAGCGTGAAAGGCGAACTCACTCAACAACAATTAACACAATTGATTGATAATCTCTAAGAACAAATAAGTCTTATAGACAATATAGTTAGAAAAATGAAACTTTTTCTAAAAAGATACGTAGAAGTAGCTGAAGAAAAAGGAAGGGAGCTCCTTTAATGCCGCGGAAACACATTATTATTATCATCATTGCATGGATTGTAGAAATATCGTTGACGTATTGGGTTGCCACCATGTTCTCTGTGCGATTTATTGAAGTGATGTTTTTCACGGGCATTGCCTTTACCTTAGGAACGTTTTACTTTTCGAGTAGCGGTGGAGCGATGTCGAGGCTTTATGCATCCCAAGTGAGTGCGCAAACAGGGATCATTCATGAGCGAGAACGGTTCAAAGTTAAACTTGGACCCGTATTTATAGCGTCACTGATATTTTTCCTTATTGGATTGGTATTCTTTATTTTACTTGTAACAGGCATTATTCCACCACAAAAGGTGTGAAAGTTATTGGCTTCCACATGCAAAAAATCAAGATGGCTGGGTGCTCATTTTGATTTTTTTGCGTTGTATAGAATTTGTAGAGTGCTATATTATAGAATAGGCTTCAATAATTGTATTTTTACAATTAGAAAGGAGTAAAAGGGTAACTATTATACTAATTACCCTTCGTTATTAGTGATTTGTCATGCAAAATATGTATATCTGTGGAGGTATACGATATGTTAAAGGAGCTATCAAACCGCAGTGCCCCAAAATCGAAACCAACAAAATACAAAGAAGAGTAGACAACTAGAACCTGACCTTCAAGATAATGCTATGCTAGAAATTCAAACGATGGAAAGTAGCATAAAAAGATACATAACAGTGCATGGTGACCACTTGAATGCAGCTGAATATCATTCTTTACTGCAAATGATTAAGAGTTTAGAGAAATTGAAAACAGCGATTAAAGGTGTTTCATTAGACTAGACACATTCTTTTATATTGGATGATCTGATAATACGGTTTATCAGATCATCCTAGGAATTAATCCACCGGTAATAAGTAAAAGTGAAGTTTTGACCATTCATTTCAAATGATTCACCGCTTCTATCCAATTGTTTAAAGCCGTTTTTTTCTAATACTTTCTGAGAGGCTATATTGTTCGTCGTTGTTTGAGCCTCAAGGATGAGCATGCCTTGCTGGCGCATAAGGTCTAATACTAATTGTAAGGCTGTATGGGCAACCCCTTTCCCATTATATTCTTTTCCCACTCGATAACCGATATGACCTAAACGTTGATCCTTATCAATATCGATTACATTGATCCTTCCTACAATTTCCTCAAGTTCATTTTTTATTAGATAGAAATAGCATTGCTGTTGTGCCTGTTCCTCTAAAAGCATGTCATTTTTTCTTATAAAATTTGGTAATAGGTAATAGTCATCCCCTCGACTTGGTACTGTTTTTTCAAAATAGGCCCTATTTTTAACCTCAAATGCATATAAGTTTTCATAATCACCCTGTGTTAATTTTTCTAATCGAATATTCATGGCATCTCCAATCAATTTTGATTTTTCTTTCATTATACCTGTAGTCTAGGGCTAATCTCATCTATTTATTGATTGTTCAGATTTTGTAGATGTGCGATTGGTACAATGGTTGCGTTCACAGAACATACGTTAGTTATTATTGGCGCTGACCTAGGAGGTGAAATAGGCAAAAGCGAATAATGTGTTTTTTTGTACTGAGAGCATTGGGTCAGGGATTAGAAAACTACTTTGCTTCTTTCAGCCATCTATTAAAAAGGTCCGTCATTAAAAATAACCACTTCCTGTGGCGTTGCCTTCACTAGTTTTTCTGAATGACTTATTCTAAAAGTTTGGGAAGCATGCCCTGCCAAATGGATTTACGAGATTTTGATTTCCAACATCACACGCTGACTTAGAGCACAACCTGAGGCGTCTTCGTTTTAAAATGTGTGAATAAGTAGCATCCCAAAATCACGATGATACCCCCAATGCCTTGCAGCCAGCTTAGCTGTTCACCGACAAATAAAAAGGCGAGCAATGCTGTAAAAATGGGGTTAAAGTTTAGAAAAATACCAGAGGTTGTAGCACCTAATTGTTGAACGCCTATATTCCAAAATACCATACAAACTACTGTAGAGATGACCCCTGTATAAAAAAGCGAAAGAATGAAAGTAGAGTCGATTTCAGAGAAGGTAAAATCATTGATTGTGAATGGGACTAGGATGAGCACCCCAAACAAACCTGCATACAATGTCGCCATTAATGGAGAGGTTGTTTGCATAGCCCACTTACTACATACAGAATAAAGTCCCCATACGCAAACGGCTGCCATCATCCATAAATCTCCTGTATTCAATTGGAAGTGCCATAACAGCTGCCAATCTCCTTTTGAAAGAACAAGAAAAACACCAATGAAAGAGAGTACCATGGCCAGAAGCTGCAAGCCATTTATTTTTTCTTTCAGAAAGGCGAAGGAAAAGAGGGCGATGGACATGGTATTCATTGTAGAAATAAGACCAGCATTCGTGGATGTTGTCCGCTCCAACGCTAAAAATTGAAATATATTAAACAAGGCAACACCTGTAATGCCCATGAGGAATAATGGCACAAGAGCGGCCTTAGCAGGAACCAATTTCTTCTCTTTCCACCAAACGAACGGTAGCAGGACGATCACCGCGATCAGCCATCTGACCAACGTTAAGGTCATCGGTGAGGCATGAGCCACTAGCGTCTTAGCCACAACAAAATTGCCTCCCCAAAGTAAGCTCGTGACAAGCATTAAGCCCATATAAAATTTAACCACAGTATAGGTACACTCCTTTTACTTCTATGTATAATAAGAATCATAGCACTATAAGTGATTTGTCAGTATAATATTTTGTGTAATTAAATAAATTCGAAATAATCGAAAGTTATTTAACAGATATCAAAATAATGTTTTGAAATCGTGTTAAAAACTTCCTTGTCTAAAAATAATCAAAAGAGGAGAAAACAATGGAGGATATAAAAAATAAAGGATTAGATAATGTGGATCTGCAAATCTTAGCGATTTTGCAGCGAGAGGTTCAGATTAGCAATGCGGAACTAGCTAGACGGGTGAATTTGTCCCCACCAGCAACTCATACAAGAGTGAAACGTCTAGAAAATGAAGGCTATATTGATCAACAAGTTGCGATTTTAAATCAGGAAAAACTAGGATTTGATTTATTGTGCTATATTTTTATGAGCACGAATATTCATCAGGAAAAGCAAATAGAGGAATTAGAAAACCGCTTGAAAACAATGTCCGAAATTTTGGAATGTCATTGCTTAACAGGTGCCTATGATTATTTGTTAAAGGTCGTCATTCGAGACCGCCAAGACTTAGACCAATTCATCCGAAAATTAAATAAGCTTGGCGTTTCTAGAATTCAAACGAATTTATCCTTACGGGAAATTAAATATTCTACAGTGTTACCGATCGAAGAAAACAGCAAGCCTGAGTAAGGTAACTCAGGCTTGCTGTTTTTTTACTCATGAAAGGATAGCAGCCGCTCCAAATGAGTAGAGAAGCGCTCGAAAAAGGATAGCAGCCGCTCCAAATGAGTAGAGAAGCGCTCGAAAAAGGATAGCAGCCGCTCCAAATGAGTAGAGAAGCGCTCGAAAAAGGGATAGCAGCCGCTCTAAATGAGTAGAGAAGCGCTCGAAAAAGGATAGCAGCCGCTCCAAATGAGTAGAGAAGCGCTTGAAAAAGGATAGTAGCCGCTCTAAATGAGTAGAACTCCGCTCTAAATGAGTAGAACCCAAATCACGAGAGATTAGCTCTGCTTCAAATAAAGAGATCACACGCGCAAAAAACATACAACCAATAAGTTGCTTATAGTTGACACACAACCATAGAGTTGCCTATACTCAAGCTATGAATTGGGATACAGACGCTGTTTTTAAAGCACTAGGGGACTCGACTCGGAGACTGATATTAGATGAACTGGCTGAGTGTGATGAGATGACGTTGTATGAATTGACTGTGCGTCTTCTAATGAAACATGAACTTTCAATTTCGAGGCAGGGGATTGCTAAGCATCTCTCTGTATTGGAAAGTGCTGGACTCGTCCTATCACAGCGGCAGGGAAAATATCGAGTCATTCTCTTCAATAAGGAACCACTTAAAGATTTACTGAAAGGATGGGTAGAGTAAAGCTTACGTGTGAAGGATGCTTCTTAAACGCTCAAAAGGAGGAAAAGCAATTGAATATTATTGTCAACAGTATCTTTGTACAAGATCAGGAAAAGGCACTAGCATTTTATACGGAAAAGCTAGGGTTTGTAAAAAAGGAGGATGTCCCAGTAGGAAAATATAGATGGCTAACGCTTGTGTCGCCTGATGATTTAGAGGGCACTGAGTTATTACTCGAGCCAGATGAGCATCCTGCAGCAAAGGACTATCAAAGGAATATCTTCGCTGAAGGCATTCCAGCAACAATGTTTGGAGTTGCTGATTTAGAAAAGGAGTATAGTCGTTTACAGGAGAAAGGCGTTGAATTTACACTTAAGCCGACAAAAGCGGGAGAAGTCACAATAGCAGTTTTTAATGATACATGTGGCAACCTTATTCAGATTATACAAAGATAGTGTAGAAAAGCGTGTTTTGATAAAAAATATCAAAACACGCTTTTCTCATTACTCAGCCATTACCAAACCTTTATCATCGTTCAAAACGTTTAGATTTTCCTTTGGCTGTGCATTTACGGTCTGTTCTTTGGCTTCTGCTTCCTCGCTGGGCGGAGCTTCTTCCGACGAACAAGCAGATAAAAGGAATAGTAGCGCTATACTAAATGACAGGAATTTCTGCATGAGGCAAACCTCCATCAATCAATTGTTGATATGAATATTTTGCACATTTTTTTACAGAATATGTTGCGTATAGCTGCCATTAAAAAATCTTTTAAGCGACCGTATTACTAATTATTTTGCTAAAGCCATTATTATATGCACTATTAATCAGCTGCTGTATTGACTTTACTGCTTGCTCAGAGAAAATATACCAGTTATCGCCATCGAAATCATGGAGTAAATACTCAGGATAGCCTTGTAATAGTTCCTCTGGGAAAGGTTTATTTAATGTATAGATATCATATTGTTTGACACTGTTATGATCATGGCTCATAAAATCAAATTGACCAAGCTTATAATAAGATCCAGGAGATTCTAGATTGAGGTGCCAATAATAATCTTTCGGAGCCTCTACTTTGTCGCCTTTCTTTTCTTGGAAAATTTTGAAAAGTGCTTGGTGATAGGCATTGCCCTTGATGTCCTGAACGACACCACCCATTGTCATATGGTATTCATAGCGTAGTACCTTAATTTTTTCATCTTCAATTAGCAGTGGTTCAGTCGTAATATTCACTGTGCCTTCATTGTAATGCACTTGACTGCCAAATGTTTCAGCAATAAAGCGGATTGGTACATAGGTACGATTGTTTTTCATGTATGGTTGTACATCCAATTGCTCTTTTTCACCATTTTTAATGACTGTTCGGTTATTAAGATTCAATTTAACGGTTGCTTGATCCATTGAAAGGGTGATTTGTGAATCCTGCCAATGAACTTGTGCACCAAGATTTTCACTGATCACACGTAATGGCACCATTGTTCGATTGTTTTTTTGCTCAGGTGCTGTATCAGATTTTACCACAACATCGTCGATTTTGATTTGTGGAGTTGCTGCATCAGCAGGTGTTGCTACAAATAATGTAGATGTTAAAAATAGCCCTGTAAAAAATTTTTTCATGGTATATAACCTCCTTATATTTTAACATTTACCACCATCGGAAATTTTACCATAATATTCTTCAATATATAATAAAAATCTTACTATTTTTTCTCTAAATTCAATAACCGTTTTAATTATCAGATGTATAATGACACAAAGTCGCCATCGCTAATAGCTACTTTTTGACAGCGTATAATCTGTATTTGTTCTCGAATACTAACGCTGAAAGGAGGTTATTGAATGAAGTTTTTGACATGGGGCATTGTTGGTGCGGCATTATTTGCTGTGATGAAAGGCTACGGGAAATCCAATCAAGGACAGAAGGATAGCTTTCAACAAACAACGACGCCTGTACAATTAGTTGCCAATGCGAATCCGCTGACAGCCAATACACCGAAACAGTAGAACAAAAGCTTATAGATTACTTTGATCTATAAGCTTACTATAATTTTACATAAATATACTATCATTGGTATAATTGATTGTGAGAAGAGGTGGTGTATAAATGCTCGATTTTACAAACTATTATGACGATGATTTAGAAGAAATTTTGCAATTATTTTACGAAACCGTACATAATGTAAACGCTCAAGATAATTCGCAGACACAATTGGATGCTTGGGCACCGTTAGCAATTCAGCCAGTTAATGTAGCGGCTTGGCAACAGTCTTTAAGAAATAATAAGACCGTAATAAGACCTATGTCGCAAGGGCGCATCATCAAATTGTTGGCTTTGGGGATATGACAATGGAGGCTATTAGGATCAGCCTTTATGTACATAAGGACTTTCAGGGACAGGAAATAGAAGCGCATGCAAAAAAGCTTGGTCTTACGCATATTTGCACGGATGCTAGTCTTCTAGCGAGCCCATTTTTGAACGGAAAGGATACTAAATCATGCAAACACAAACAGTCGAGCGACAGGGCATATCGTTAATGACTTTAGCATGGTTAAAATATTTATTGATGAAAAGGATGGATGAAAAGGATGAATTATGTAAAGGGTTTTATCGTATTAATAATGTTATGTTTCATGCTTAGTGCCTGTGCACAAACAGAAAAGCCTTCTCATGAGAAACCAGATGTAGAAAGTATCACAGTTTCATTCGAACATCCTGAAACAAAGCAACCATTTAAAATAATTCATGCTTATGAGCTTTTTCAAAACTATACAGAAAAGGTAGAAAGTGACCCAGATCGTTCGCCATTGGACATCTATCGAGAAGAGGTCATTGATCCTGTTTATAGTGCATGTTTTGAGAATGGTGAATATATAAATATGGCTGAGACGGTGTTGAATATCACGCCCAAACAATTGAAAGAAAATCAATTATTAAGCGAAAAAATTGATAGGGAAGCAACTGAAAAGAGTATCAAAGAGGGTCTATTCAAATCTTCTGAATTTCTTCCAACTAATAATGAAACAACGGTATGTGTGTTTCCAGCCACAGATGTTAACGCGAATATGGTAACGATAGGTGCAGGTAAAATAACAGCCCTCTATAATAAATATTATACCGATGAATCTATCAGGGCCATTATCGCTCATGAATATCATCATAGTGTTGCAACTGAAAACCGCCCACGTGGTGAAGATAAAGTGCTAGATCATCTCATATTTGAAGGAAGGGCTGTGATGTTTGAAAAATTAGTTTATCCTGATTTGAACTTTACGCGAGTTGATTTAGATTACAACAAAGTCTACTGGGCAGATGTTGCAGCAGATTTGGATAAGCCTGATCTGAATCGTGCATTAGATATAATTAGAGGTGGAAATGATCTACCCTATCAATATGGGTATAGTGAGGGATATAAAATGGTAAAATCCTATCTTGATTTGCATCCCGATGTATCGATAGAGGAGTGGACTGCTTTAAGTCCGAAAGAAATTTTTGAAAAAGGCAACTATCTTGAAAATTATCAATAAACAAGTAAGCAACAGACCCAGTATCAAACTCGGTCTGTTGCTTCGTTTAGGCATCGATGAATGGTTAAAATTGCTTGTAAATGCATCCCTTCATGAAAGATGGTGCGTAACAGTACTTGTTCAATGGTTTGCATACCCATATCAATAGGACGGAATTCCTCTGACAATCGGTGACCATACTGCTCCTTTAATTGGGCAGGCTGCTGAGCCAAATACATTTTTAACTCCTCAAAGGATGGCGTTTCATCGTCAAAATGCCTTGGCGATGTACCAAACCCAAACCATTTCTTGAGAGCTTCTAGTTCTGTATTCTTTTCTTTTGTTAATGCCTCTATCCATAAATATTGATCGAGATAAACATGACCCATATTCCAGCGAATATTATTATGAAATCCAGCTGGGATGATGTTCGCTTTTTCTTCTGACACATGCTCCAGTAAGTGAAGCAGCTCGCCACGATAATTGGCTAGCTGCTGAAATAAATTTTCTTGACGTTGATTCACATGTAACCCTCCTTTTTAATATTATTGGCTATAATCCTCCATTTTCCTGCAAAAAAAGAAGAACACTTTTTGTGTTCTTCTCCAAATTATCTACTTTGTGTCTGTAATGCTAAACGCACACCGAGACCGATATAAACGAAGCCAACTGTCTTTTCGAGCCAGTGTGAGCTACCGCTTGTTTTTGTAAAGATTTTTTCACCAATGAAGCTTGTAATAACTGCGAGTAGGATTGTATATAAAGCACTCATCACGACAAATGTTATACCGAGTGTTAGCAATTGGCTTGTGACAGATTGCTCGTTATGCTGAACAAATTGCGGTAGGAAGGCAAGGAAAAACAGTGCCGTCTTTGGATTGAGGATTTCTGCTAAAAAGCCTTGACGGAATGAAGTACTAGCAGGACTTTGTTCGACAGTCGGTTGCTCAATTTTCTTTGGCTTTGTGAGGAGCATCTGAATGCCTAAGTAAACAAGGTATGCCACACCAATATATTTCACCACTTCAAAGGCAGTGGCTGATTTCATTAAAATAGCAGAGAGACCTAAAACAGCCGCTAATGTATGAACCAAGTCACCAAGACCGATACCTAAAGCTGTATAAACACCATTCTTTTTTCCGCTTTTTAATGTTTGTGTAATGGTAATAATTACTGCAGGACCTGGAATTAAGAATAATAAAAGAACTATTGCGATAAAAGATAACATGCGAAACCATCCTATTCTAATAAACTAATCATTCTAGGGTGAATGCATGGAATATTATATTCTAGCTATTGTGTGGCTGTCGATAAAGAAATATTGAAAAAATAATGAAAAATAATTCAGAAAACTAATGAATAATACTAATGAAATTTTATTACCTAGTACTAATATTTAGTGTTAGAATAAGATTATAAAAATACGTTGGAGGAATTCATATGTTAACAAGTCAACAATTACAAGCTATTTTGCCACACCGTTATCCATTTCTTTTGGTAGACCGTATTGTGGAGTTAGAAGAGGGCAAGCGAGCAGTGGGGCTGAAAAATGTAACGATTAATGAAGCGTTTTTTAAAGGTCATTTTCCACAGTATCCTGTGATGCCAGGTGTGCTAATTGTTGAAGCATTAGCACAGGTTAGTGCAGTGATTATGCTGACAAAGGCTGGGAATGAGGGAAGATTAGGTTTATTGGCAGGAATTGATCATTGTCGCTTTAAAAAGCAAGTAAAGCCTGGTGATCAGCTACATCTAGAGGTGGAGATTACGCGTGTGAAGGGCGCTGTCGGGAAAGGCAGAGGGATTGCACTGGTAGATGGAGAAATAGTTTGTGAGACGGATCTTGTATTCGCTTTTGGATCTTAGAAAAATGGAGGTTCTTGGTTGAATTACACATTTATGCTTTATATCGCCATTTGTATCATGCAAATAACGCTATTGGTGAATTTTACGATTGCTAAAGGCACTTGGAATGGGCTAACTATGTGGCTCTGTACGGCGGTTTTTGTTTTCGCAACAGCTATTTTTGGATTAAGTAGAGGACGGCGAAAAGACACTCAAAAATAAACGACTTTGCTTCAATTCGTACTACACGGCTCTCTTTCCTTCATATAATAAATGGAGTGAAAGTTTTAATATGAGAGGATGAGGAGGTTTGAGGGTCGCTTTTATAGAACACAAAGAAGAACAGCTACAGCCAGAGCAAGCGTTGGCGCATGATTTCTGTGATCAATTTGTGCAGAAGATGCATAAAAATATATTGCATAAACAGCTTGATGAGGATGTATATCAGTCCTATTTTGTTATCCTTCAACAACAATATACAAGGCAAGAGCTGCGATTTATTGTCCATTTGTTAAAGGTACAGGCAAATGAGATAATCCGCATGAAGCCCATGTTTATTACCATGAGTGGTGTTATTTTATCCGTGCTAACATTGCTAGCTACAACCATGAATAGCAAGCTCATGATCGGCATGTCACTTGTCCAAATCGTTGCATTAGCCGTCTTGAGTTTTAATGTCGCCATTATATGGATTTCCTTTAAAATTGAAATCGAACATAAGCGGGTGCAGGCAGTGATTGCATTATTAGAATATTACGTAACAATTGTTTCCGAAGGGAGTGACCTTCATGCAAAAGACAGTTGAACAATTACATTATTGGCTTATAAAAGTACCAGAAGTATTTCGTGTGATGTTGGAAGCGGAAATAACACAACGACCTGCTCCAAATAAATGGTCCAAAAAGAAGTAATTGGTCATTTATGTGATTCGGCTATTGTCAATCTCGAACGATTTCTTCAAATGCAGTATGAAGCTTCACCCTATGTAGTGACTACATACGACCAAGTACAATGGGTCGCGTTACAGGGCTATCAGGAATTACCAATAGAAGATATTTTAATGTTGTGGACAAGCATCAATAAAAAAATCATGTATGTACTGGACCACCTTGCTGAAGAGACATTGGCCCAACCATGTGTGTTGAATCAACAACAAACAACGTTGAGATGGTTGATAGAGGAGTATATGCAACATCTGGCCCATCATATCCATCATCAAATTTTTAATGAATGAATGCGAAACATAAGCATTTTTTTAGGAAATCCTCAAATAATAAAGTACGAAAATAATTATTTGGGGACGTGAAAATTTGAAAAAGTTTTTATTGCTTTTACTACCACTTAGTCTAATCACGGTGTCGCTTTTTTATGTAAAAGTGAGTTCTTCTGAAAATAAAGGAAGAAAGTATTATGAGGAAGCAGGTCAAATTCTTTGGGAAATTCAGACAGATGAAAAAATCATTGCCTTAACTTTTGATGATGGGCCACATCGTAAATATACAGCGGAAATTCTTGATGTTTTAGACAAGTATAATGCAAAAGCAACCTTTTTTATTGTCGGTCAAAATGCAGAAAAAAATCCTGAGCTGATTACAAGAATGTATGACGAAGGACATGAATTGGCCAATCATACTTATACACACCCTTTAAGAACAAATGTTACCAATTTAATGAAAGAAATACAGCAAACAGATGAAGTGATTGCAGGGATTACAGGCTATCAGCCAACATTATTTAGACCAGTTGAAGGACAATATACAGATGCGATGATTGATGCAATTTCAAAAAAAGGCTATAAGGTTGTTATGTGGTCTTGGCATTTAGATACGCTTGACTGGAAAAGCCCTGGTGTTCATCGCATCGTGAATACGGTTTTAAAAGGTGTGAAGGCAGGTAATATTGTCCTATTTCATGACGGTGGGGAAATCGAGCACAAACGGTTCAGGCAATGCAACAAATCATACCAGAGCTTGAAAAACAGGGCTATCAGTTTGTGACAGTTTCTGAATTATTGGAAATCCAAAGGACACATAAGAAAATGGAAAAAAAACAGTAGTGTTGAAGCTGAAACGTCTTCAACACTTTTCTTTATGTAAAGGTTATTTAAGCATTTTTTTGATTTCTTTAAGCTCAGCAATTAAATAATCAATTTGTTTCTGCATATTATCTATTTTAACTGTTTGATTCCCATTTCCATTGCCATTATTAGGTTGAGAAGAATCATTGTTCGCGTTTTGGAGCGCTTCTAATGCGAGTCCCGCTGCAATGGTTTGTAAACCATCCCCTAATGTTGAAATGGCTGTGCCAATATAGGCTAGCTTAGCCGCATAAATTTCTATGGATTCATTGCCTTGGCTCGGTTTATTATTTCTCCCCATTATTCTTCCTCCTTACATTTGTCATTACTTGCATCATATGCGACAACAAGTGAAAAGGCGATTCCGATGATCGTTGAATGATTCACTTAAAATGGTAAAATTAGTACAATCAACGGATGGGGGGACTAGCATTGACACAACATATAGAGCTGATTGAAATGAATAGTGAGCTGTTAGAGGGGAAGGGCAGCTTTTGTTTATGAAGCAAGAAAAAAACAAAAGGCTATGATTAACCGTGCATTCCGTATATAAAAAACTGCAAAAACTCATGAATAATTCCTGATAGGATGCAACTTTTTTGGACACTGGCACGTTATATTCTTATAGCATTTCTATGATTCTTTGAGTTTTTTGTTGACTGCTACTAGGAAATGAGTAAAATTAAAAGGCAGTACCATAATATGCCTAAACTTAGTAGTATGATGGCTGAATAGGTGTTGGAATGCTAGTTAGAATGAAGCATGATCGGACAAGGTCTGTCATGAAATTTTGACAGTCTTTTTCTTTTCGTCTTCTGGATAACCTGTTAAGATGGTAGTAGTGTGACAACAAGTTAGTGTAAATGAGAGTGGTGACAATCAAGATGGATGAACAGAAAAAAGAAAGTACAGAACAGCAGCAGGAGCCGACTCCAGCTGAAATAAAGCCAGCAGGACAATTTATACAACTGAAACCGTTTAAATTTATCATGCTAATGTTCTTTACAATTCTTATTACGGCAGGTTTAACAATATTTGCGTTAACCTTTGGTGATAAGAAAGTAGTAGAAGTGAAAGTTCCGATTGAACGAGAGGAATTTACAAAATTATATGAAGCATTTGATTTACTGAAAAATAACTATTACCAAGATATTGACGATGAAAAAGTGGTCGATGGTGCGATCAATGGTATGTTTGATGCATTAGGCGATCCTTATTCCGATTTCATGGTAAAGGAAGAAGCGGATCAATTTAATTCTGGCTTATCTTCGAGCTTCCAAGGAATTGGTGCAGAAATCCAAGAACGTAATGGTTATATTACAGTTGTGTCACCTATCAAAAATTCTCCTGCTGAAAAGGCAGGCTTATTACCAAAAGATATTATCTTAACAGTTGATGGGAAAAGTATTCAGGGCTTAAGTGCAACAGAGGCAGTTGCACTCATTCGTGGCGAAAAAGGAACACCCGTAAAATTAACGGTAAAACGTGGCGAAAATACGGAACCTATTCAAATGACGATTGTTCGTGATGACATCCCAGTCGAAACCGTTTATGGTGAAATGCTGGATGGCAATATTGCCCATATTCAAGTTACATCATTTAGTGAACAAACTGCCCAAGAGCTTGAAAAAATCCTTACTGAGTATGAAGGCAAAAGAATGAAGGGCATTGTATTAGATTTACGTCAAAATCCTGGTGGCTACCTAAAGGCTGCAGTCGATATCTCTAATTTCTTTGTACCAGAAGGAAAGGCGATTGTGCAGGTACAAGAAAAAGATGCGGAGCCTCAAATTACAAATGCCATTGCAGGTAAAAAATATAACCTACCGATTACGGTACTAGTTGATAGTGGCAGTGCTTCAGCCTCTGAGATTTTGGCAGGAGCATTAAAAGAGTCAGTTGGTGCTAAAGTTGTTGGTGAAACCTCATTCGGTAAAGGAACTGTCCAAAATGTTACACCATTAAAAGACGGCTCTAATTTGAAATTTACGACAGGTAAATGGTTAACACCGAAGGGCAACTGGATTAATGAAAAAGGAATTGTGCCTGATGTCAAAGTTGCGTATCCATCCTATGCCTCTTTACCATACTTGAATGCCTCTTTAGAAATGAAGACAGGCCTACAATCTGAATCTGTGAAAGCAGCAGAGGAGATGCTTCAGGTGCTAGGGTATGAGCCTGGTGAAGTAGATGGGATCTTTGATGACAATACCGCACAGGCAGTTGAAAAACTACAAGCAGCGAACAACCTTGAAGAAACAGGCATTCTAACAGGTAATACAACGTATGCATTAATGGATGCGTTACGTGCAAAAATGAAAGCTGATGATCCTCAGTTACTAAAAGCGAAAGAGCTTCTTGTAGGAACAGCCGAAAAAACAGAGGAAACAACAAACTAACAATGTAGCTGTCGCAACAGTTGTCTTTCACGGCATCTGCGACAGCTTTTTTTATAGGAGGAGCTAACATGAAAGATGTGTACCTATTTAGTGGCTTTTTAGGGAGTGGCAAAACATCCATGCTGACAGATGTCATTCGCCAGCTAAAAGAAAAGAATTTAAAGCCTGCTGTTATTATGAATGAGCTCGGGAAGCTACCATTTGACTCACAGGCAGTGGAAAAAGATATCCCGCTCAAGGAGATGCTAGAGGGCTGTATTTGCTGTTCAGGTGCTGAAAAAACAGAGGCACAAATTCAATCTCTTCTATTAGATAGTGATTTTGATGTGCTCATTATCGAAACAACAGGTGCAGCACATCCTGTAGAAGCTTTGGATGCCGTTTTTTCACCGCTTTTTGCAGATCAGCTCAATGTGAAAGGTATTATTACGGTGGCGGATTCTAAGCTCTGGCTACACCGTGATACGTTAACACCTCAAGTGCGCTCTTTATTTCTAGAGCAAATTCGCCATGCACATCTATTATTAGCAAATAAAACAGACTTATTAACAGAGGCAGAGCAAGGTCAGGTGGTCTATGAACTGCAGGGCTTAAACCCCCATGCCTTTATACTGCAAACAACAAATGGACGTGTACCACTCAGCTTATTAGAGGGGCTGAAGGCAACGACACAGGTCGATAAAGCAGATATAGTTAAAGCACCAATAGCCTCAATGCAGCTAGGCTCTCGCTTAATAGATTTCACAGATCAGGAATTTACACAGGAGCAGTTTGAAGATTGGGTGCGTGCATTACCTGAAACGATTTATCGTATGAAAGGCTATGTACCAATTAAGGGCATCAAAAACCCAATGTTGTTCCAATATGCTTATGGAATGGTGCAATGGCTCCCAGAATATCTAAAAATGCCAGCAAAACTTGTTATTATTGGAGAGAATGTCGTTTCTTTACCTGTTATTGGGACCAATTGAAGAATAAAGCAACCTGTGAATTTTGCACCGGAACAACCCGTGTAGCTTTACACAGGTTGTTTTATTTTTATGTAAACGGAATGTAACGATTTTGTAACACGATTGTAATATTAGGCTACGACACTAGCCATCTCTAGGGTGATGCAAAGAGAAAAATGAAGCAAGGCGGTTAAAAAATGAGTGTATAAAACATACATTTTTTATTCATATTAGCTGTTTATTTTCTAAAATATTTACGAGTTTAGGAGGGGTGTCAACCCTCTTTCAAACGTAAGTATTTCATAGATTGGTGAAACCTGCTAAAAAATAACGCAAAAAAAACGTGGTTTTTCGCGCATTTTCTTCTTCGTTGGTGCAGTTAGCAGATGTTGGTAAGATTTTAATGAAAATCATCCCTTACGATTAGTGGCAGAGAAGGAGGAATTGCAAACATGAAAAAAACACTAACTGCAATTTGTGCAACATTTCTTTTAGCAGCTCCAATTCAAATAGCTTCTGCTGCTGCCAATACAACAGAGGGGAATTCCGTACAGCAATCAACAAACTGTAATGTTTATTATTATAAATGGTCAAACAATAATCATAAGTGGACGATTAAGCTTCCACAGGCATCTACACCATCTAATGAGACGCCAACAACAAATAATACAACACCAACAAAGCCAAATAATAATCAATCATCACAAAATGAAAAGCCAGCAACACCACCAACTACTTCAACACCATCAACAACAACTTCAGATGTGAACGCATTTGAACAAGAAGTAGTAAAATTAACAAACGCTGAGCGTACAAAAGCTGGTTTATCACCACTTCAAACAGATGCAAAATTAATGGCTTGCAGCTCGTGAAAAATCACAAGATATGCAAAGTAAAAACTATTTCTCACATACGAGCCCAACATTTGGTTCACCATTTGATCGTATGAAAGCTTTAGGCATCGCTTATAAAGCTGCAGGTGAAAACATTGCTCAAGGTCAACGTTCACCACAAGAAGTAGTACAAGCATGGATGGATTCACCAGGACACCGTGCGAACATTTTAAACGGTAAATTTACACACATCGGTGTAGGTTATGTGAAATCAGGTAACTACTGGACACAACAATTTATCCAAAAATAATCATTTATGAATAGAAAGATGCTCTACAAGTCTTTAAAGGCTTATAGAGCATCTTTTTTTATTGAATTAATGGTAAAATTTGATGAGAAAGGGAGGATAGAATTGAAACAATATAGCATAGCAATGGCGATTTTCTCCTTAGCCGTGTCGTTTTTAATAGGAAGCTGGCTCATCGCCACTAGTTTAAAAGAGCAGCCAAAGGAATCCGTGCGACACCAGCTTTTGTCACAAGAAGAGGCTGCTGATTATTTAGGAATCAGTGTAGTGGAAGTGCTAAAATTAACAGAAGTGCCAGATGGATCAAATAGTTACATAAGCGAAATCCCTCATGTGAAGGTAGGAGACAAAGTCTATTATCCGAAGCAAGCCATTGATCGCTGGCTATTGGATATGGAATTAATCGTAGTACCTTAAGAAAAACACATGAACTATTTCTTTGGATAGGGGGCATGACCTAATAAAAAGAGCGCTTCACCCTCGAAAAGGAGCGGTTATCCTGATAAAAAGAGCGCTTCACCCTCGAAAAGGAGCGGTTATCCTGATAAGAAGAGCGCTTCACCCTCGAAAAGGAGCGGATATCCAAATAAAAAGAGCAGTCCCCCTAAAAAAGAGCGGTTCTCCAGCGAAAAAAGGTCGATGAAACTTTTCTTTCTCTTTTCTAAATAGTAGTTTTTAAACTGTATTTTGGGGGAATTGATAAATAAGTAGTGGGTAAAAAGTAGGGAGAGGTGAGATGGATGAAAAAGCCGAATCTATTAAAGCAATTTTTTACAAAGGAAGAAAGACCACATACGATTGCGCTGGCAACAGCTCAAGACCATGGTTTATTTTCATATGCCATGTCCTTTGCCAAGTATCACCCCGATATGATGATTGTGTTTTCGGCAGATGGCGAAATTATTTACGTCAATCAAGAAGCACTCTATGAACTATTACAAGATCGACCTAGTCATGCTGAAGATTTCAAGAAAATTCTGACTGATGTAGATTATAAACGATTAAAAAGAGCGTTCAATCGAACATTACGAGGAAAGTCGGTCAAAATTGATATTGAAAGACTACAGCATCAAGGACAAAATCTAAGCCTAGTACTGACATTTATACCAATCAAAAATGACGACAATCAGGCGGAGGGGCTCTATTTAATCATTGAAGATATGTCCACGTATTCAGCCATGAAGCATCAGTTAATGCTCCATGAGAAGCATTTAAATTACGCCCAGCATATTGCGGCAGTTGGGAGCTGGGAGTACTTTATTCAGCATGACAAACTGTTTTGCTCGGATAATTTTTATCATATTTTTGGCTTTGCACGTTCAGATAACGATGGTATTGATCACGTTTTCCAGTTCATTCATCCAGATGATTATGAAAGGACATATGATGCATTTAATCATGCTCGAAAAGGGACTAATTTTGACAGTGACTTCCGAATTTATCACGGTAAAACCAATGAACTGCGTTTTCTACAGGCGGCCGCTGAAGTCATTTGGAAGGATGACAAGCCCTTTAAGATGATTGGGGTTGTCAAAGACGAAACGGCTTTCAAATTACTTGAGAAAACGCTAAATGATACATTAGCCAACTATCATTCTATCTTTGACAATTTAGATGCAGGGATTTGGATGCGAGATTCCATTCGTGGCAATATGCTGTTCGCCTCTAAAGGACTGGAAGGAATTCTAGGTATTCCATTAGCCAGGCTTTACGAAGACTCAGAAGTATGGATTAATATGATTCATCCTGCGCATCGTGAGGAAGTATTAGCGTATACAGATCATCTCGCTTCAGGCAAAAGCTATCAAGTGATTTATCGTATCCTAACGGGGGAGAATCCGACAAAGTGGTTACTGGAACAGATTGTGCCGAGACTAGATCAGCAAGGGGAGGTCAACCATATTTTCGGCTTAGTAACGGATATTACAAAGGAGATTGAACGGGAAAAGAAGCTTAATTATTTAGTGTATTATGATGAATTGACAGGTTTACCAAATCGCTTGAGCTTACATGATAAAGTTGATACCTTATGCTTAGCTGGCGAACCCTTCGCACTATTATATATTTCGATTAACCGCTTTCATATCTTAAATAATGCGCTAGGTACAAAAATTGGTGATGAGCTTCTGCGCACGGTGACCAACTACTTTTCAACACTAACAGATGATCACAGTTACATGGCACGTTTAGACAATCAGCATTTTATCATTGTCATTAAAAAATATGTGAGCAAGCAACATATTTACGCGCTGGCTAGCCGTATACTGAAAACCTTTGATACACCTTTTTCGATAAAAGACTATCGCTTGCACCTATCTGCTAGCATAGGTATTGCTTTTTACCCAGAGGAGGGCTTAACGAGAAATATTTTATTAGAAAATGCATATTCAGCTTTATGCTATGCGCAACAGCAGGGAAGGAATCGTTTTCATATTTATGCCTTTACAGAGGATATTACTTCCTATAAACAGTACGTGTTAGACCGAGATATGCGACAAGCCATGTTAAATGAGGAATTCGAATTATATTTCCAACCATTGGTGGAGCCGCAAAAGGGGGTTATCAACGGTGCAGAAGCGTTAATTCGTTGGCATCATAAAGAATGGGGCCTTGTGTCACCTGGTGAATTTATTCCATTAGCGGAAGAAAACCATATGATTCACATCATTACAGATTGGGTGATTAAAAAAGCATGTGTGTTGTTACAGCACTGGAAGCAGCAAGGGCATGTGCTGCGAACAATTAGTATTAAGATATCGCCAATCCGTCTGATGAAAAAGGGCTTTATTCAGTTTGTCCAAGAGCAATTACAGGTAAATTCGATTGACGCTCATTATATACAGTTCGAGATTAGCGAAAGTACCATCTTAAAAAATAGTACAAGTGTGATGGCCGTTCTCAAAGAATTACAAGACATCGGTGTTAAAATTGCTATTGGTGATTTTGGAACAGGCTACTCTTCCTTAGAATCATTGCGAACATTCCAACCAACGACACTCCATATCTATGAAGCGTTTATCCGTGAAATTCGTTATGATCGTCCGATTGAAAATGGACTCATTTCAACAACGATTTATTTAGCCAAAATGCTTGGTATTCAGGTTGTGGCAAAAGGAGTTGAAAGTTACGAGCAATTTATCTTTTTAAAGCAGCAAGAATGTGATTATTTGCAAGGTAGTATTTATACGAAGGCTGTTCCCGCGAAAGCCTTTGAAAAAATGCTGGTACAAGGCATTTTAACACCACAAAAAGCCATTGTTCATAAAAAACCTGTGGTGGAACGGCGCAAATATTATCGTTTTCAATTCCCGGCCTATGTGAAGGGCTTCATGACGATTATCGAAATGAATGAGCAAAAAATTAATATCGGTCATACGCCGATCATCATTGAAAATATTAGCTTAGGCGGGATGAAGATTCGCTCTTCTTTGAAGCTACCCGTTAATCAAACGATGAAATTTAAATTTAGCTTTATTTTAATGAATCAATCATTTAACCTAGAGGGTACTTTTAGATGGACCTTAGAAGAAAAATACCAAATCTATTCTTATGGCGTCGCCTTCAATTTGACGCAGGAGGATGAAGGAAAATTAGCCCCAATTATCAATCGAATGACAGCATTGCATAATCACCATGAAAAAATAGAGGGAACGCCCTTTATGTATGAGGATATTGAAGCTTATTTTAAAAAATAGCTGATCATGAAGATGCCCAAATGTTCTAGAGGGCATCTTTTTTTCATGGCGTGGAATCACACGAACTAAGCGTTTGAAATACACGAAAAATGCTTATACTCTCCAGTAGAGGAGGCGTTTTATGGATAAAGTGGAGTATATGATGAAAAGCCTACAAAAAGCATTCTACCATTCCTCGGATTTGACCGTCAGACAAATAGATTGGCATGAAGGGGACACGGCTATTTTATGCTTTTACGCTTCTCTTGTTGATGCGAAGGAAGTACAAAAAATACTGGATACGATTTATGCACGTTTAGATACAGAAAAACCTTTTTGGAGTGAAACCCTACTTACAACACTCGATAATTTTGCGCTACCGCAAGCGATTGAACGGGTTTGCCAAGGTGAAACGCTCGTGATTTTGCCTGATACGGGAAAAATGCTGACGTTAGCGATTACCAATGAAGTTCGTCGTAACCTTGAGGAGCCAAACAATGAACATATTCTGCGAGGCTCCCATGAGGGTCTTGTGGAGCGGGCGGATACCAATTTAACGTTGATACGAAAGCGAGTGAATAATCCCGCTCTTGTGGTCAAATCTTTTACAATTGGACAACAAACTAACACAAAAGCTTATTATCTCTATATGGATGGAGTCATACAGCCTGAGACCTTACAAGAGATGGAAAAGCGGATTGCGGACATTAAAATCGACTATTTTTATAGTATTGGTCAGTTAAGTGATGCACTAGAGGATTCCGTGTTATCGCCGTTTCCGCAATTGTTAAATACGGAGCATCCAGATCGTGTGGTAGCCCATTTAGTGGAGGGTAAGGTTGTGGTCATGACCAATATTTCGCCGTCTGCCTTGATTGGCCCTGTGACATTTTCTCTTTCTATCAAACACCTGATGACTATAATAGTCGGGTAGTGGTTGGCTCTTTTTATAAAATAGTGCGTTTACTGTCATTTGTAACGGCGGTTTTTTTACCAGCATTTTATATTGCTGTGATTAGCTTTCACTTTGAGGTATTACCCTTAGAATTAAGTAATCAAGTAAAAAATGATGTTAATGATATACCTTATCGACCGTTAATTGAAGCACTGATACTTGAGATTATTATGGAGCTCATTCGAGAATCAAGTATTCGTTTACCACAATCAGTAGGGCAAACGATTGGGATCGTAGGGGGATTAGTGATAGGAGATGCCATTGTAAGTGCGGGACTCGTGTCGAACTTAATGGTCATTGTTGTCGCCTTAACGGCCATTTCAAGCTATGTTGTCCCGTCTGTTGAATTGAATAGCACGATTCGCATGCTCCGTTTTCCGTTTATGCTACTTGCCTCATTATTTGGGTTTTTAGGCATTGTGGTAGGGGTTGTCATCCTATTAATTCATTTAATTAGTTTAACGTCATTGAAACAGCCGTATTTTTCACCTATCGTACCTTTTCAACCGAAAGCTGTTTATAAAATTTTTTACGCTGGCCATTCATTAAACCGACAGTCCAAGTCACTTCCTTTCAACCACCGAAAGATGAAAAGGGAAAAAATGAGGATACACCATGAATTTTTCTCTATCAAAGGCACAATTTTTTTTACTACTCTTTATCATTCAGACAGGTGTTGTCTACATTGCCTTTCAAACACCGTTAATCATATACAGCCAACATAGTGCATGGTATGTCTTCTTCCTTGCTAGCATCTTCCATTACGGCTTGCTGTTATTTTTTGAACGCTATTATCAATTTTTCTTTTTAAATGGGTTCTTTCGCTGGGTCTATCTTATCTATTGGTTATTAATAACAGCTGTATTAATTGCCTATATGGGGTATGTTCTGGCCTCATGGGTCTTGCCCCAAACACCTGAATGGATTGTTGTCATGATGATTGTAGGGCTCTCTTTGTATGCCAATTTAGTTAGACCAGAAACCATCATCAATATTGGTGTCATGCTAATTCCTATCATTTTCCTCTTTGTCATTTTTTTAATGCTGGCTATTCCAGATTTAACGTGGAGTAATCTTTTTCCCGTTGAGTGGAACAATACTAGGCAAATCATGGCGGGCATGATTCATAGCATGTATGCTTATTTTGGGATTGAAATGTACCTCCTTTATCGTCCATTTCTCAAACAGGATTTACAAGTGAAGGGAAAGCCCTTATTGATTTACCAACTTGTCATTTTTATCTTTTATTTTATTTCGGTTGTCTTTACACAAATGTTCTTTGCTTTGGAGGAGGTTCAACTGATACCAGAGCCTATTATGTATATATTAAAATCACAGGAAGTGACTTTTGTAAAACGGCTGGATATTTTTTTCATCTATATTTGGCTTTCGTGGTCCATTGTTACGGTTATGATCTTTGGTTTGTCCTTTCGTGTGCTTTATTTGTCAAAAAAGCGAAAGCATCCGAAAAGATTTATTGTTATTTATCATCTTCTCTTAGCCATCCTACCGCTACTTGTCATGCAATTTCAGCGCATTGAGTTTATCAAAAATTCTATACACTACGTACTCATAGTGTTTACGATTCTACTACCAATGATGATAATTTGTTGGAATAAATGGAGGGGAAAACGTGTATCGTAAAGGGATTATGCTCCTCTTGTCTATGTTACTTTTAACTGGCTGTTGGGATGAACGACTTTATAAAAACGCTTCCGTTGTGACGCTCGTTGGGGTGGACGGATATATAGGGGCATACAAGGGATATTATGCCTATCCGAATACAGCAGCTCAGCAAAATGAAGTGATTGAAGCGGACGGTATTTCACCAAGAGATGTACGGAATCAAGCCAATTTAAAAGTAGAACAAACACTTGATTTATCTGAGCTATCGACCATCCTTGTATCGGATCAAACGGTAAGAGAGCCTCTTTATGATATTTTAGATATTTATTTTCGTGATCCCCAAAACCCGATTTCGATAAAAATAGCTGTAACTGAAGGGGATGTCAAGCCGTTTATTGAGCTAACAAAGGATTTAGCAGGGGGTGCAGGAGGCTATTATGAACGTTTTATGGAAAGCACAGAGGAAAATACAATTTTTCCGAAATTAGATTTACAGACGGTTGGCTCCATGCTATTTGAACAGACAATTGATATTGCACTACCTTATATTCAGTTAAGTGAGGATAAAAAGCATGCTGTTGCGGCAGGCGTTGCTTTGTTCTCAGGTCAAACGTTTACGGGTACAGTATTAACACCAAAACAATCGCTCACGATGCTTCTCTTAATGAATCAACCTAGCAAACAAGCACGGATGAGCTATATGTGGAAACATGATGGAAAAGCGATGCCAATAACGGCTGATGTCATTCATATCAAGCGTCAATGGAGGGTGAATGAGGAATTAAAAAGAATAGACATGGATTATCTCATCGAGGTAGAAATTGAGGAATTTGCACATGACCATTTATATAAAGACCCCATTTTCAAGGAGGTTCAGCAGTTGATTCAAGACCATGTGCAGGCAGAGTTTGAGGAGGTTTTGCGAATTCTTCAAGTTCAGCAATCGGATATGTTGGGGATTGGTCGATATATTCGTGCTTATCACCCCAAGATGTTTCAGAAGGATTGGCATACTATCTATGCATCCTTACAGCTAGTGCCGTCTGTTCAAGTGAAAATCATTCGTACAGGTGTTTTACGCTAAAAAATCGCCTTTCTCAAGTTAGAGAAAAGCGATTTTTTTGTCGTTAAACAGTGACTCTTTTTTGAACAATCAACAGACGGATTAAAAGAGTAACCGCACCCATTGTTAAACCTGCCACAAGGCCAATCCAATAGCCAAATGGCCCGAAATCCGTGTGTGTGGCAAGGGTATACCCAACTGGCAAGCCAATCACCCAATAAGATATAATGGCCATGATAAACGTGATCATGACATCTTTATAGCCCCTCAATGCGCCTTGTACTGGTGCTTGTATCGCATCAGATAGCTGGAAAATGGCTGCGTAGACTAAAAATTGTACGGCATATTCAAGTACCATCTTATCTGTCGTATACATATGTGCTACAGGTTCACGTAAAATAAACAAAATACAAGCTGATATAAAGCTAAATAAAATGGCTGTGCCGACACATAGATAGCTATACATACGAGCATCTCGCATGCGACCAGCGCCGATCTCAAAACCTACTAATATTGTGACACCCATAGAAATACTGAGCGGAACCATGTATAACAGAGAAGTGAAATTGATAGCAATCTGATGGGCTGCGATGATTTCTGTGCTAAAATTACTCATCATCATGGTCACAGCAGAAAATATACTCGTTTCTGCAAATAGGGATATACCGATCGGTACCCCAATTAATAAAATTTCCTTCCATCGAAACCATTCAAGCTTAGGCCAATCATGAAACAGGCGGAATCGTTCGAACGGTACTCGTTTAGCGATGATCCATACAGTAATCATGAATATTAGCCAGTACGTTATTGCTGTCGCTACACCTGCCCCGATGCCGCCAAGCTTAGGTGCACCGAATTTGCCGAAAATAAAGATATAGTTCAGCATGATATTAATTGGCGTTGTCATTAAGGTAATGATCATCGTGACCCGTGTCTGACCAAGAGCGTCAATAAAGCAACGCATCACAAAAAATAAGAAAAGTGGCAAAAGACCAGCACACATCGCATAGATGTAGCCTTTTGCAATGTTATGTACAGCAGATTCTAAGTTCATCTTACTAAGTATCCAATCAATGCCAAAGAAGAGTCCTGTAAAAATAAGGATCGCTAGCAATATGGCGACATAAATGCCTTGCTGGACTGCCTTTTTTGCATCCATCTCTTTTTCGCTCCCACAAGCTGGGAGACAATTGGGGTAATAGCTAGGAGTATACCTGAAAGTCCAGTATAAATCGGCATCCATATGGAGGAACCAATCGAAACACCTGCTAAATCAACCGTCCCGTAACGACTAGACATTAAAATATCAAAAAATGAAATAAGATAAATAGCTACCTGTGTCACTAAAATAGGGACAATCATTTTTAAAAGCAGCACGTATTTTTCCTTAATTGTGGATGTTTGATACATATTTTCTACTTCCTTCATGAACATAATGAACAAGTATAGCATATGTAAAGAGAGAAAAGCTGAAATTTTCATGCTTCATCTATATCTTTTCGTCAGCATATAGTAAAATAGAACACTGTAAACAAAAAGTAGTGCTAACTACAATGGTTTTTAAGGAATAGGAGAATTTGTGTGAAACAACAAACAATCATTTTAACCGGTGGTGGGACAGCTGGCCATGTATCGTTAAATCAGGCGATACTCCCGTCTTTACTAGAACTTGGTTATGATGTCCACTATATTGGCTCAGAGCAAGGTATTGAAAAAGAATTAATTGGCGAGGCGTTCCCCGATGTTCCGTTTTATGGCATTGCGAGTGGTAAATTGCGTCGTTATTTTTCCATGAAAAATTTTACAGATCCATTTAAAGTGCTTGCTGGAATGATGCAGGCTTTTCGTATTATAAAAAAAGTAAAGCCACAGGTTGTCTTTTCAAAGGGAGGGTTTGTCTCTGTACCCGTTGTGATGGCAGCGAAATTAGCAGGTGTGCCAGTCGTCATCCATGAATCTGATGTCACACCTGGTCTTGCCAATAAAATAGCCTTACCTTTTGCTTCACATGTATTCACGATTTTTGAAGAAACACTGAAGCATTTACCTCAAGAGAAGGCTACTTGCACAGGCTCCATTATTCGTCCTGAGTTATTTGAGGGAGAAAGAGCAAGGGGGCTATCTTTCTGCGGCTTTTCTACTTTAAAGCCTGTTTTACTTGTTATGGGAGGGAGTTTAGGCTCTGTTGTCTTAAATGAGGCACTACGTAAAAACTTACCAGAGCTCCTCAAGCAATTTCACATCATTCATTTATGTGGGAAGGGGAATTATGATCAAGCACTGGAGGCAATGCCAGGCTACAAGCAATTTGAGTATGTGACAACAGAGTTACCTGATTTACTGCATGCTGCAGACTTTATTGTGTCACGAGCAGGCTCTAACTCCATTTTTGAATTTTTAGCGCTTCACAAGCCGATGCTATTAGTACCTCTCTCAGCGCAAAAAAGCCGTGGGGATCAAATTTTAAATGCCAACTTGTTTAAAAACAAGGTTACGCAGAAGTGCTACAGGAAGACGAGTTGACAAAGGAATCTTTTATGAAGTCTGTTCATACACTAACAGAGCGTAAAGTGGAAATGGTGGAGACAATGGCAAAAACGCAAAAACCAAAAACACCAGATGAAATGGCGTCATTAATTTTACGGTATAAGAAATAAGTGCTATTTGAAAAAGAAAAGAAGCTATGAGGTAGGTCGAAATGACAAAACCTTATAGCTTCTCTTTTATATATACACACTACATTGCTTGCTCTTCGCCTTCTTGCATTTGATGTGCTGTTGTTAGGTAGAATAAATCTTTTGGTATTTTAAATAAATTAAATTGTGCCTCACCGCTATTAACCTGCGCTAATAATGTTGGATGACTTTCATTGGCACTCACCACATAAGGAAGCTTTAAAGCAGCACGCTGTGATTTTAAATTTTCAACACGTATACGGAGAAAGACCGTATGAAAATTATAGTCAAAAAATAACTCGTTCAAAAATAACATTTTTGCTTTTTGATTATAACCTTTACCTTGGTAAGGGAGTCCAATCCACGTTCCTAGAAAGCCTGCACCGTCCTCCACATCGTGAATACTAATGGTGCCGATTGGTTGACCCCAATCATCAGTTATGGTCCTCGAGATAGCGAGTCCTCTCGCTTCCTCTTCAATCAGTTGTTTTGTCATAAACCAATATTCATCAGCGGATGTGGCTTTTTGACGGACAAAAGGGAATACAGAAGGGTGTGATAATAGCTCATAAAGCTCTGTACATTCATGCAGGTCTCGATGTTTAAGCATACGAAACGCCTCCTTTACTAGGGTAGTTAAAACAATTCCGTTGAAGCATAAAGAAGAAAACTAAAATTCGTACTGGAATTAAAACCCAAAGAACTAGACGTTATAACTATGATATTCCATAATCTCCCGCTGTCTTACTGATTTCGACCATACCGAAAAAAGGCTAGTTTTTTAAATATAATATAACATATTATCTGTTCGATGCAATCATTTTGCTCGTAAAAAAACAAAATTTGAGGTTAATTGTCAGTATATTCTGACAAGTGAAGCGAGATTATCCATAAAATTGTTGTTTTATAGCCTTAAGTCTAACCTATCAATTTTATCTAATATTAATCATTTATCTACATCTTTAGTAGGATTGGTTGCTTGTTAGAATAGGTAATATATCAAATATTATCCTTAAAAGGATATAATTTTTATGATTCTAGAAAGGTAATTTTTTATTTTTATGTTATAATAGTAGTATTATTTTTATTCTAACAACACATACATACGAACATTTCTATCATGATGGCAATGGCTTTTCTGGAGGTGACAGCATGGAGTATATTTTAAGCGAAGATTTCTTTAACTCATTATTTATTGGCAAGGATTTTGTTTTTCTCGTGAAAAAAGTAGGGGACGATTATCAATATATTCGCTTAAATCAAGCAGCTCAAGATCTGTTATCGAATGAGGCGATTGGCAAAATGATTTCGACCGTTACCTCAAAGCGTAATTTTTTGATCATTCAGAAAAATTACCATGAGGCCATTAGAGAACATAAACAGGTTGACTATGTAGATTATGCATATGTTCAATCGGAGGTTCGTAAATATGAAACATCCGTCAGACCGTTGAAATATAAGAATGAAGACTATATATTAGCCATCACGAAGGAAATACTCTATGACCGCAGTATTGAAGATAAATTTTTATTTATGCGGTCCATGTTTGACCATGCCTTTTTCTCAACAGTCATTTTATCGGCTGAAGGAATGATATACGAAGTGAATTCAAGCTTTATGGAAGATTTTCAATTAGATAATGAAGCCGTCAAACAGAAAATGTTTGTGGATTTACCGATTATTCCAAAGGAAGAAGTTGAACAAATTAAAATTTGTTTGCAAAAAGCTGCAAGAGGGGAAAACGTTGGTGAGAAGTTTATTAAATTGCATACATTGGACCAGCAGGAACGTATGTATTTACTGTCACTATCACCAGTGATGCAGGATGATAATTCATTTGCCATTTTTCTTATCATGCAAGATTTTACACAATTTACTTTACAAAAAGCAGAATTACGTTCGAAGTCTCATGGACTAGAGGTCTTTAAATCTGCATTAAATTCAGCTACGGCCATTGCTGTATTAGATCGTAAGGGTAACATTACCGAAGTGAGTGAGATGTTTTTACAGGCTTCTGGCTACACGGCGGAGGAGTTAATCGGTCAGCCCTACGCATTGATCGAACCTCGATTCCGTGGGCAAAACCTTTTTCAAATAATTGAAGATAAGCTGGATACGATGGGAATGTGGCGTGGAGAACTTTGCTATCGAACGAAATATCATGCCGATTACTGGGTAGAAGCTACCATTGTTCCATTAAAAGATGAGTTTGGTCAAATTGAACAAATTTTAACCATTAACTATGATATTACGGATAAGAAAAGAATGTTCACAGAATTAAAAAATATTGAACGTACTTTCCGACTTATCACAGAAAATACAAATGATTTAATTGTGATTACTAATGAAGATGGCATCATTATTTATGCTTCCCCGTCCTATGGTATTTATTTAGGTTATGAAAATGTAGAGCTACAAGGACAGTTTTACAGTGACATTATTGATCGAGAAAGTAAAGACGAATGGCAAACATTCTTAAATAATTATACAGGGCAAACAGATTCACAGTTTGAACTTTTACTGAAGGCGAAAGATGGAACCCCGATATGGACAGAAGGAAATGTCACGGTTGTGCATGATCCTGAACGTGAAAAAGTTTCCCAAATTATGATGGTGTCTCGTGAAATTACGCATCGCAAAGAAAGGGAAAATGATTTGCTATATCTAGCGTATCATGATGCTTTAACTCAGCTACCTAATCGGCGTTTTTTAGAAAAGGAGTTTCCTAAAATCCTAGCAGAAGCAAATGAAAATCAAACCTGTGTGGCGATGCTCTATATAGACGGTGATGATTTTAAAGAAGTAAATGATCACTTTGGCCATGAGACTGGCGATGCGTTTATTCAGCGATTCGGCAGTTCCTTGAACAAAACTGTTCGTAGCCATGATATGGTTATTCGAATAGGTGGCGATGAATTTATTGTCATCTTAACGGGCTTAACAAGAGATCAAGAAAAAAGACATCATCAAATTATGCATATAATTCGACGCATACGCGATGAATTAGCAGAAGGCTGGATGATAGAGGACCATCTTTTTACACCAACTGCTTCAATTGGCATTGCCTATTACCCAGACCATGCTCAAACATTGGATCAGCTAATGGATTTAGCTGACCAAGCATTATATAAATCAAAAGAGTCGGGGAAAAACAACCTCTCTATTTCCGACATACACTAAAAAGTCTGTCCACAAGGTTTTCCTTGTGAGACAGACTTTTTATTTGATGTTATGCTATAACAGTATAGGGATAAAAATCCTACATCGTTATTTTGGAATAGAAGGTGATACGATGCCTAAGAAGATATTGTTGGTAGAAGATGAAAAGCATATCGCTCGTTTTGTGGAACTTGAATTACAACACGAAGGCTATGAAGTGAAAACTGCCTTTGATGGTCGAGAAGGATTGTCTTTGGCAACGTCGGAAAATTTTGATGTACTTTTACTGGATGTGATGTTACCAAGTATTAATGGGATAGAGATTTGCCGCCGTATCCGAACACAATCACAAGTGCCGATCATTTTATTAACGGCACGAGATGCTGTGATGGATCGTGTAGCAGGACTCGATGCTGGGGCTGATGACTATATCGTCAAGCCATTTGCGATTGAAGAGCTGCTGGCTAGAATACGGACGATTTTACGTCGTGTCACGCCAGAGCAGACAAACAGTGAATCTTTATGCCTACGGGATATTGAAATAGATGTAGCTGCCTATGAAGTTTTCGTTCAGGGGAATAAACTTGATCTAACAAAGACAGAATATGACTTATTGAAACTATTAATCGAGCACAAAAATAGAGTATGCACACGAGAGCATATTTTAACATCCGTTTGGGGCTATGATACGGATATCGAGACCAACGTGGTAGATGTTTATATCAGACATTTACGTACAAAGCTCCCTGGGGCGATGAATGATTATATTGAAACCGTTCGCGGTGTTGGGTATGTGATGCGAGAATGAATAAGTTAAGAAATTATTTACGTCATCAGTCCCTGCAAAAAAAATGGATGCTGACCTCAAGCAGTGTCATCTTTATTAGCTTTACGATTATTTGTGTAGTCGTCTATCTTTCTCTGCATACATGGTTATTAAACGATGAGGAGAGTAAGGTCAATCGGACAAGTAAGGATATCATTTCTTTTTTAGAGTCCCAAGGTCCTACAATTACCATTCAGCAAATTCAGCACAATACGGGCTTGCTCAAATCGATTGCGGATCGTGATGAGACGGTCCGAATATTTAATGCTGATGGGGTGGATATTTTACGAATCAATGATACCTCTGCTGCTGCACCACTTAATTCATTGCAAGAAATTTTTGAGATGACCATTGATAAGCAAGATGTGTTGGTCATTAATGAACCGATTCGGATGGGTTTTTTCCAAGGCTATATTCAAGTGATTCACCCGTTAACTAGTTTTCAATCTCTCATGCGTTATCTCTTGACAGCCATGCTGATTGCAGGGTTAGGAGCCTTAGTGTTATCTGGCTCTATTGGCTATTATCTCGCGAACTATTTAATGAAGCCACTGCACGAATTGCGAGCATCCATGAAAACTGTGATGGATCAAGGATTTAACGAGCCTATACAGCTATCCTATACATCACATGACGAAATTGGTGATTTACTGAAGATGTACAATGCCATGATGAATGAGCTGCAAATCTCATTTACCCAGCAGCAACAATTTGTCGCCGATGCTTCTCATGAGCTGCGTACGCCCATTCAAGCAATTGAAGGGCATCTTTCTCTTTTAAAAAGATGGGGCAAACATGATCCTGCTATATTAGAGGAATCCATTGATACCTCCTTAACAGAAATTGCTCGTATGCGCAAAATGATTGAAGAATTATTAGAACTTGCACGGCGTGAGGAAAAAGATGAAACAAGTGAGGCCGATGCACTAGTGGTCATCGAAGCAGTGATGGATGAGGTAAAGCTTGTTCATCCTCAAGCGCGAATGTCGCTGTCGAAACATGGTGAAATAGGTCCGTTATTTATTACCGAAAATGCACTAAGTCAAATCGTTCGTAATATAATAGAGAATGCTATTCGTTATTGTGAAAAAATTCCTGAGATACAAATTTCTATTTCTGTTGCTGGAAATTATGCATGTTTAGAAATTACTGATAATGGTATAGGAATAGCACAAGACAATATTCCGTTTATCTTTGATCGTTTTTATCGAGTGGATGAAGCAAGAAATCGCCAAATTGGTGGAACAGGCTTAGGGCTTAGTATTTCGAAGATGTTACTTGAAAAATATAATGCCACAGTAGAAGTCAAGAGTGAGGTTAATATTGGAACCGTTTTCTTGCTGAAAATCCCGCTAAAATATTAAGAAAAATACATGCTTTATTTCATTATTCTATCCTTTGCGAAAAAAATTGCTTAATTTGCTAAAAAGAGTTGTATTTTTTGTGAAGAGTAGTAAGATTGAGATGGAAAAAACGTTCTTTAAAATATGGAAAAGTAGTGTGAAACATTCTTTTAAAGAACGGCTAAATATTATATAATTAATTGCAATTTAATTAATGGAACTGCCGAAAGGCAAAATTTGGAGGTCATTTTTCATGTCGAACAACGTTACAACTGTAAGTTCTCCATGGTCAGCTTTCTCTGGTCCTAACCTAGGATATGTGATGGAGCAATACGACTTATTCTTACAGTCTCCTGAAGAAGTAGAACCGGAGTTAGTTTCTTTATTCCAACAATTTGGTGCACCAGTAGTAGTAGAAGGTGAAGTAGCTGTAGCTAGTCATACAGCAGCGGCTCCTGCTGGCGATTACAAAAAAGTGTTAGCCGCTGTAAAACTAGCAGATGCAATTCGTTCACGCGGTCATTTAGCAGCAGATATCTATCCTCTGAAAAACCGTGAACTACAAACAGCTCAAATTGAAGAAAGCGCGTTCAACTTAAGCGCTGCAGATTTAGCTGAAATTCCTGCAGCAATCTTCTTCAAAGATGTGCCAGCAAACGTGAAAAATGGTAAGGATGCAATCGACTATTTAAAAGCTATTTATACAGATAAAGTAGCATTTGAATATGGTCACGTAGTAGCTACTGAAGAACGTGATTGGATTCAAGCGCAAATCGAATCAGGCTCATTCAAACAAGCATTATCTGCGGATGAGAAGAAAGCCTTATTAGATCGTTTAACTCGCGTTGAAAATTTCGAGAAATTTATTCATAAAACATTTGTAGGACAAAAGCGTTTCTCTGGTGAGGGCTTAGATACGCAAATCGTACTATTTGATGAAATTATTAAAACGGCAGAAGCAAAAAATGTGGAAAACGTACGTATTGGTATGGCACACCGTGGTCGCTTAAACGTTTTAACACATATTTTAAATAAACCTTATGACATGATGTTCTCTGATTTTGCACATGTTTCCAATGATTTATTTATGCCAGAGCATGGCCGACTTGAAATTACAAAAGGCTGGACAGGTGATGTGAAATACCACATGGGTGCTTCTTACAACCGTGAATCTGGTATGAATGTGAAATTGGCTTACAACCCATCTCACTTAGAAGTGGGCAATCCAGTAGTACTTGGTGCTACTCGTGCAACACAAGATGATACATCTAAACCAGGGCAACCTATTTTTGACCGTACAAAGGGCTTAGGCATTCTTGTACACGGTGACGCTGCATTCCCAGGTCAAGGGATTGTAACAGAAGTGTTAAACTTCGCTAAAACAGAAGGCTTTACAACAGGTGGAACAATCCATATTATCGCAAACAATATGATCGGATTCACAACAGAACATTATGATTCTCGTTCTTCTGTGTATTCTTCTGACCCTGCAAAAGGCTATGAAGTACCAGTAATCCATGTCAATGCAGATAGCCCAGAGGCAGTAGTGCAAGTCGGACGTTTTGCGGCAAACTACCGTCAAACATTTGGCAAAGACATTATTGTGGACTTAGTAGGTTACCGTCGCCATGGTCATAATGAAACAGATGACCCAACAGTGACAAACCCAGAAACATACAAATTAGTGTCTAAACATGAAACAGTGCGTGCATTATATGGTGCACAATTAGTGGCAGAAGGTCTTGTAACTGCTGATGATGTAGCGGCACTAGATACAGCTATCTATGCCGAAATGCAAGCAGCCTATGACCATGTCAAAGAAATGGCAGAAAAAGATGATCATCATCATTTAGAAATGCCAGAAGAATTAAAAGTAGAGTTCCCACAAATTGATACAGCAGTAGGTGCGGAACGTTTAGAAAAAATCAATGAAGAGCTTTTAGTGTTTGAAGAAAACTTCGAACCACAGAAAAAGCTTGGTAAAATCTTAGAAAAACGCCGTGATGCTTATGCGTCTGCAAAAGTTGACTGGGGTCATGCTGAAACTTTAGCGTATGCAACGATTATTCAAGATGGCACACCAGTACGCTTTACAGGTCAAGATGCACAACGTGGTACATTCTCTCAACGTCACTTAGTACTGCATGATAAAAACAATGGCAATGTCTTCACGCCACTACACCATATTTCTGGTGCGAACGCATCCTTTACAGTACACAACTCTCCGCTGACTGGAAGCTGGGGTGGTAGGCTTTGAGTATGGTTACAACCTAGAAAATAGCCATGTACTAACAGTATGGGAAGCACAATTCGGTGACTTTGCGAATATGGCACAAGTGATGTTTGATAACTTTATTTCAGGGGCACGCTCAAAATGGGGTCAAAAATCTGGCCTAGTTATCCTTTTACCTCATGGTTATGAAGGTCAAGGTCCAGAGCACTCTTCAAGCCGTATGGAACGCTATTTACAAATGTCAGCTGAAAATAACTGGTTTGTAGCGAACTGTTCAAATGCAGGAAATTACTACCACTTATTACGCCGTCAAGCAGCATTATTAGGTACAGAAGGGGTACGTCCACTTGTAGTCGTATCACCAAAATCATTATTACGTCACCCACTAGCTGCGGCGAATGCTGAGCAATTAGCAAATGGTTCATTCCAAGAAGTGATCGAACAACCAGGCTTAGGGGCTAAACCAGAAGCTGTAGAGCGTATCGTTTTAGGTACAGGTAAAGTGATGATCGACTTAGCAGAGCGCGTGAAAGACGGCGAAGGCTTCGATCACCTACACATTATTCGTGTAGAACAACTTTACCCATTCCCAAAAGAGCAAGTTGCTGGTATCATTGCTAAGTATCCTAATGCAAAAGAGATTGTTTGGGTACAGGAAGAACCTAAAAACCAAGGCTCATGGAATTATGCATTAGAAACATTATACGAACTTTCAGAAGGTAAAAAACTTCGCTATGTAGGCCGTCCTGCAATGAGCTCAACTTCTGAAGGGGATGCAGATTCTCATAAAGCAGCACAAGCAGCTCTTATTGAAGAAGCGGTTGCTGAGCCAGTAAAGGTTAAATAATCATATATCAATTTTTGAAACCGGGCTACTTGCCCTTAAGCAGTAGCCCTTCTATGTGCGTCATGCACGTTAATCAAAGGAGGAAATGAAAGTGGCTGAAATTAAAGTCCCTGAATTAGCAGAATCGATTACAGAAGGTAGTATCGCACAGTGGGTAAAAAAGTGGGCGATCGCGTTGAAAAAGGTGAATTCATCGTTGAACTTGAAACAGATAAAGTAAACGCTGAGATCATTTCTGAAGAAGCAGGTGTATTAACACAAATTTTAGCTGAAGAAGGCGATACTGTACTAGTTGGTCAAGTTATCGCAGTAGTAGAAGCAGGCGAAGGCGCAGCAGCAGCTCCAGCGGCAGCACCAACTGAGGCAGCACCTGCACCAGCAGCGCCACAAGCAGCACCTGCACCAGTTGCAGCAGCTCCAGTAGTAGAAGAAACTTCTGGTGAGCGTGTAGTTGCATCTCCAGCAGCACGTCGTCTTGCACGTGAAAAAGGTATTGACCTTGCAGCGGTATCTCCAGTAGATCCACAAGGACGTGTACGTGTACAAGATGTAGCAGCTCACGGTACAGCACCAGCTGTAACGCCAGCAGCAGCACCTACATCCGTAGCAACTTCAGGTGGCCCAGTAGTATTCACACCAGCAGCTAATTCTGACCGTGTAACAATTGAAAAAATGAGCCGTCGTCGCCAAACAATTGCAAAACGTTTATTAGAAGTTAAACAATCAACAGCAATGTTAACAACATTCAACGAAATTGACATGACAAACATCATGGCACTTCGTAAACGTAAACAAGAAGAGTTTGTAAAAGCAAACGACATCAAACTTGGTTTCATGTCATTCTTCACTAAAGCTGTTGTTGCAGCACTGAAAAAATACCCATACGTAAACGCTCAAATCTCTGGCGATGAAATTCATTTAAATAACTTCTTTGATATCGGTATTGCTGTATCAACTGAAGAAGGTTTAGTCGTACCAGTTGTACGCGATGCAAATAGTAAAAACTTTGCAGAAATCGAAAAAGATATCGCTAACTTAGCGACAAAAGCTCGTGATAAAAAATTAGGCTTAAATGACATGGCTGGTGGATCATTCACAATCACAAATGGTGGTGTATTCGGTTCATTAATGTCAACACCAATTATGAACGGTACGCAAGCTGGTATTTTAGGTATGCACTCAATTGTAAACCGTCCAGTTGCAGTAAATGGTGAAGTTCAAATCCGTCCAATGATGTATGTAGCACTTTCATACGACCACCGTATCATCGATGGTAAAGATTCTGTAGGATTCTTAAAAACAGTTAAAGAATTAATCGAAAATCCTGAAGATTTATTATTAAATTCATAATGCCATTAAACCCTGCGAACAATGTTCAGCAGGGTTTTTGTATGATAAAAGGTATTGACCGATTCTATGCTTGAATGAGTACGAATGTTATATCGTTTAGAGGAGCAAAGAAAGAAAAAAAGCGACTTTTCTCACATAGAGAACATACTCTATAATAAATATTTGTTGTAATTTTCAGAAATATCAACAAAAGTTCAACGATTTAAAGTGGAAGCAGAACGCACAATATCCTAATATTGTCATTAGTCAGAAAAATGTTAAAATCGTCTTGACGAACATATTAGTTTTATAGTAGTATCTAAATATCAATTAAATAAACAAACCTCACGAATTGTTACCAGTGAGGTAGAGGCGCGGTATTTATTAGTTCATTGTTGAGTAAAAGCAAGCGAAGACGCAATGAAGAAGGAAATATCGCCGAAGTATAAAAGGAGCTCGTACTTTTATACTGGGTCTGCAGTGAATAAGTGCAGGACTGTCCTAGTAAATGGATTTCCAGATTTACTAGGTTGTGCTATCTCGGAAACATGGAAATTATAGTGAGGATTTGGGCAACTGTCATAAAGGTAAGACCTAAGTTCAATAAACTTAGGTCTTTTTTAGTACAGTTGTCTTATTTTTTTACAGAAAAGGGGAGTTTTTCATGAAAAGAAAATGGTTGTTAGTAATGATCTCTATCATGACGGCAATTGTGCTAGCTGCATGTGGCACAAGCGACAAAAAAGAGGGCGGTTCAAGTGATGCTGGAACTGACAAAGAAGAAGGCGGCGGTGAATTCCGAATTGGCATGGAGGCTGGCTACCCACCGTTCAACTGGACACAGCAAGACGATGCGAATGGCGCAGTGAAAATTGCGGATAATGCAGAATATGCAGGTGGCTATGATGTACAAATGGCAAAGAAAATCGCTGAAGGTTTAGGCAAAGAGTTAGTCATTGTTAAAATGGAGTGGGACGGATTAGTTCCAGCGCTACAATCGAACAAAATTGATGCAATTATTGCAGGTATGTCACCAACAGAAGAACGTAAGAAAACAATTGATTTTACAGAAAACTATTATACTTCTGATTTTGTTATGGTTATTAAAAAAGGTAGCAAATATGAAGGCGCAAAATCGATTCAAGACTTCTCAGGTGCTAAAATTACATCACAATTAAATACATCAAACTACACAGTTATCGATCAAATTAAAGGCGTAGAAAAGCAAACGGCAATGGAGAGCTTCCCAGCAATGCGTGTGGCACTAGAAGCAGGTAAAATTGATGGCTATGTAGCTGAACGTCCAGAGGGCATTTCCGCTTCTGCAGCCAACGATAAATTCACATATGTAGCATTTGAAGAAGGCTTTGATACAGACCTATCAAATACTTCAATTGCTGTAGGCTTACGTAAAGATGACGCAAATCGTGAAAAAATCAATGAAATCCTAAAAGGCATTTCAGAAGATGATCGTCAAGCGATTATGGAAGAAGCTATTTCTCAACAGCCCGCAGCACAATAATGATATGGCACGGACTAGCAATTAGTCCGTGCATGATCATTTCATCATTATCAAAATGAGAACCTCTCTACATAATGATAATGTCCTAGCGTGACAAATCATAGAATAGTAGAAAGAGCTAGGACACAAAAGAAATAAACGAGCAAGATGACATTGTTAGGAGGAACATCATGAGTCTTGAATGGATACTTTCAATTATTGAAAACAACTGGCAAATGTTTTTACGAGGTGCGTATTATACGTTACTGATTTCGAGTATTAGTACAATTATTGGTGCATTTATCGGATTTTTCATCGGAATTATGCATACGATTCCAGTTCGTAAAAAAGGTGTGAAATTTTATAGCTTAAAGCTCATTAATTTTATACTAACATGCTATGTTGAATTTTTCCGTGGTACACCAATGATTGTACAAGCTATGGTTGTCTACTACGGATTAGATATCGCATTCGGTATCGATATGCACTTTATTACAGCAGGTATTTTAGTCGTTTCCCTCAATACAGGGGCCTATATGGCAGAAATTGTTCGTGGCGGTATTGTATCTATTGATAATGGTCAATACGAGGCAGCATCAGCAATTGGCATGAATCACTTCCAAATTATGCTTCATGTAGTTTTACCACAAGTAGCGCGTAATGTTTTACCAGCAACAGGTAACCAATTAATCATGAATATTAAAGATACAGCCGTATTAAATGTCATTGGAGTAACGGAATTATTCTTCCAAACAAAATCAATTTCGGGTAACAACTTCCGTTATTTCGAATCATTCTTCGTTGCATGTGTTCTTTATTTCATCATGACATTTACCGCATCTCGCATCCTTCTTTATGTTGAAAAACGTCTAGATGGTCCTGATGCCTATCAAAAAGAACAAAAAGAAGCTGTATAGGGGGACGCACAAATGGCAGTCATTAAAATCGAACATTTAAGTAAATCATTTGGACGTAACCAAGTGTTAAAAGATGTGAATTTCCAAGTGGAAAAAGGAGAGGTAGTTTGTTTAATTGGCTCCTCTGGCTCTGGTAAATCCACATTGCTTCGTTGCATAAATTTATTAGAAACGCCAAGTGGCGGTCAAATTATTTATAAAGGGAAGACATCCTAGATGAAAAGCACAATATTCAAGAATATCGTACACATTTAGGCATGGTGTTCCAGCAGTTCAATTTATTTAACAACCACAATGTCATAAGTAATTGCACAGTGGGCCAAATCAAAGTGTTAAAACGTTCGAAAAAAGTAGCAGAAGAAACGGCGCTTAAATACTTGAAAATCGTTGGCATGGATCAATATGTGAATGCCAAGCCTCGTCAACTCTCAGGCGGACAAAAGCAGCGCGTGGCCATCGCTCGTGCCTTATCAATGAATCCTGATGTTATGCTATTCGATGAGCCAACATCCGCATTAGACCCAGAAATGGTGGGTGAGGTGTTAAAGGTAATGCGTCAGCTAGCAAACGAGGGCAATACGATGCTCATTGTGACACATGAGATGGAATTTGCCAAAGAAGTAGCAGATCGTGTTGTCTTTATGGATAAGGGTGTAATTGTGGAGGAAGGCCCTCCAGCACAAGTATTAGTCAATCCACAACATGAACGTACGAAGGAATTTTTAAAGCGTACATTAAAATAAGCACAAAAAAGTGAGTCCAACCTGTTGGACTCACTTATTTTCTAGAATTCCATTCTGCATAAAGTACAAAGCAGATTGCGAATGCTACAGCAATGATAAAAAACCATTGCGGTACTCCACCAAAACTCATCATAACACCTCAAATATTCATTTTTTTGGATAGAATAGGTATAGTATTTCTTTTTTCTCCACAAAAGACCAAAAATATTATAAAATAAACAATAGACATTAGCTTTTGCTAGTAAAGAGAGGTAGAGAGAATATGTTACATTTAAAATGGAAAGATGCGCCAACATTACGAACGGTTACTTGCAAACATACAAATGCATCGAAATACTTAGTATCAAACGTATTAACTGTAGGGAAAGAGTATGAAGTGAAAAATGAAACAGAAGAGTTCATTTTTATCATCGACAACACAGGTAATGTCGGTGGCTACTATAAAGAATATTTTGAATAAAAACAAACAGGGTGGTTCAGAACATTTGCTGAGCCACCCATTTTTTTGTTAATCTCGCTGATAGCTGCTAGCACCCGCCACATCCTGTAGCTGCTGTTTCTCTTGTTCAGTTGCGGTATGCAGGGCAAAAACATCTTTAATTGCTGTTTGCAGTTCTTGCTGTGTTTCTTTAAACTTCGAAACTTGCTGTTCAAACGTGGGACTTGAGAAGCGATCATGAGCCCTTGATAATCGCTCCTCTAAACGTGCATAATGATGATCCATATGCATCGACAACATCATCGCCAGTTGGTTTTTCCAGAGCGGAATCAAGGTAACGATAGAAAACTCAATTTTTTCAGCTAAGGTTTGATTGGCCTGTTGAATCATACGGATTTGAGGAGCTGTTTGCAGGGCGACTTGCTGTGATACTTGTAAATCATAAATACGTTGATCCAGTCTTTCGATTTGAGCAGCAAAGTCATTTAATTGCTGAATTGCAAGTGGCTGTTTGGTTGCTTGGACACTCGTTATTTGTGCAGGTAGTTCTACCTCAATGGCTTGCTGCTTTTTCATTTGTCCTGCGGCAATGGCTGTTGCCAATTCCTCAAAAAATCCTCGATTATGGGCATAAAGCGCCTCTAAGTTTTCGACATCTTTGATCAGCTGGAGCTGTGCACGCTCCAGCTGTACACCAATACGTTCCACCTGTATACTAATACGCTCAAATTCTGTGAGTGTTTGCTTCACATTAGGCTCGGTTTTGCCAAAGATTTTTTTGAAAAAGGTTTGCTTCTTAGGTTCCAAAGCAGTCGGATCTACTCGATCTAACGTCTGCATTAAAGAATCCAGCATTTGACCAATTTTAGTGACATCTTTTTGCTTTACTTGAGCAAGCATACGGTCGGCAAATTGAGACAGAGCTCGCTGTGAATCTTGCCCAAGGGACAGCAATGATTCAAAATCAGCCAAATCGATTTGACTGGCATACAATAATGCACGACTTTGTGCAAGAGGCGATAGCGTTTCATAAGTCGCTATCGCCTCGTTTTGTGGAGTTGTTTCTAAATAGGATTGGACTAGTGGAGAAAGCCCTGGTATGGTATTTAGTTGAAAAGCGTGTTCGTTTGCTGTCATTTATCATCGCCTCGCCAGTCCAATTGTTCTCTACGTCTAAGATTGGAACGATTTGCGAATTCAATCTCCATTTGCAGATGATCAATATCATTTGCAAGCGCATCCTTTAAATCAATTTGAATTGTGTCATTCAAATCAGTTAAGGTTTCGCGTGTTTTGGATAAAGTTAATTGAATTTCCTTATCCTTCACAGGCTGCTTGGAAAGCATCGTATATTTATCTGTTAATTCCACAGCAGAAGGTAAGTGTGCATAGAAAAATGGTTCCACATTATAAAATTTACGTGGGTCTGTCTTGACGATTTTGACGATATTTTTGGAGATACGCGTCATTTCAAGTAGTTGTTTAAAAGCAGAAACAGAACGTACACGTAAATAGTTTTGACTCAATGTTTGAATATGCTTATTGGCTGTTAATACTTGTGATTCAATGTGTTTGAACTCTTCTTTTGTGATGCCTGCTATTTGCATGACTTTCTTTTTTTGTCTATGTTTCAGCAACGCTGTACTCGTCGCATAGGAACCCGCAAACAGTAAACCACCAAGGAAGAATCCAGGATTTGCCGCAATGGCTGCGATAGAAACAGTTGTGAGCGAAATAAGAAAGCTGGCACTATGTCTAGAGAAAAACTGTCCGACACTAAGCATTGTTTCATCCTCCTTGCTTTTCAATATGTCTATCTTCTTATACGAAATAATCGACATAAAGTTTCATTGAAAATTAATCCCCTACATAAATTTTACTGCTATTTGTGAACTTTCTCAATGATAATACATAGAATAAGTGAGTTGTTTCCATGAATAAGTCGGTTTAGTTCTCCTAAGGAGCCATTTTGACATCGGAATGAGCGATTTTTTGCAATTCGGTCTCTGAATAGAGGAGCGTAATTTGATTTCAAGAGCGGCTTCTGCCTCAGAGCGAGCGGTATTACTCAAATTGCGAGCGGTTTTGGTCCTTGAGAGAGCGGATAAGTGAGTTCCATGAGCGGCTCTAACTCGAAAAGGAGCCGTTTATTCTCTAAGAAGAGCATCTTCATCCAAAATGAATGAGTCTTGTATAAAACTTTTTCCAAGTGAATTCGTAACTGAAACAAAGGGGGATATATGATGACAAAAATTTTTCTGGTGTCTATTACAAAAAATATCGATGAACCAGTAAGTGAACAGAAAGTGAAAGAAAAAGTCTTTGAGAAAAAATCAAAATTAAAAGCCTATTTAAACAAAGAAGGGTATATGAAGGAATCTAAAAATCAATATGTGAAAATCACTGATGAATCAATATTAGTGGCTGCCATTCAAAAGATAAAAATCAAAAAATGATGATAAGTCATGTTCTTAAGAGCATGACTTTTTTTGATTTCAATAAAAAGGAGAGAAGTAATCATTTCCCAGTGTTGACTAATCTCTAGACAAACGGCTTCCAATTTGAATTTTTTTCGTCTTTTTCGTTTGGTTTTCTTACAAACGCAATACATCTTTCTTCGCACGCACCAAATATAATGAAATTTTTCTGTGCTTGCCTTAAGGATGGTGTATTAGCACCACCTACAAAGTCATTATCATAAAATTGAACGCTGTCATCTTCCCAAAAACAAATTTCACATATCTCATATGTACCTGGTGGTTTTCCGCTCAATGTCTTATATCCGCAACAAGGACAAGTAAATTTCATTATTATCACTCCGATATATTTTTTGATAATTTTATCATACTTCCTATGTAACAAAACGCCGTGTTAAGATTAAAAATTGTTGAACCCCTCTCTAAAACAACACTACAAAAAAGTCAGACATTAAACAATGTCTGACTCCATACGTATATAGCCTTTTAAATCATCGTATAATTCTAAAGAAAATGAATTGGAATCGGCTTGGGGACTCACACCTTTTTGGACAAAAAGGAGAAATTCATTGAGTGCCTTTTCTGAGCCCTCCACTTCCACTTCAATTTGCTCTGCGTCATTCAATCGACAGTATCCTTTTAACCCTAATTCAATAGCTTTTTGCTTGATGAAGAATCGGTAGCCTGTGCCGTAGACATCACCAAAAAATTTTATACTTGCTCGTTTGTTCAAGGGAATACCTCCTACTTAATAGAGGAGAGGGGCGAACCTCTCCTTTTATTGCATGACACGTTCTTTTTCTAAATAGGCAATTAAGTTATTAATGTGATAAAGTACATGCTTTGATGCCTCATCGACCTCTTTTAGATGAACATCAGCTTGCTCGATATGACCCGCTTTATGGGCTTCAGCCGCAAGCTTCGCTGATTCATGGACGCGTAAATGATAGCCATCTAATTCATGATAGTCCTGTAAATGACCGAAACGTTCGACTGTACGAGGCGCAGTGTACCATTTGCCAAGTCGACAGTCTCTGTGAGAAGAAACATCGCTTGGATCAACGTTTTCTAGGCCAAGGAACATGTTATAAATGCGCCATTTCCATAAAATATGATCCGCTTTCGATAATTGTAGTAGGGCAATAGATGAAAGCTGTACATTATTGTTAGCAATAAGATCATTACGGAAACGGTTAATTTCTTTTCCTAATAAATGAATATCGCTGGATGTATTATGACTATAATCACGAATATCTTCCTGCAAGCTTGAAATTTCGATCATTCTTGCTGAAACTTCATCAATCGCAGCTGCTTGTTCTTGGGAAATGGCAGCCGTATTTGTCACATCTAAATTAATACCCTCAATCGCTTGAACAATGGCGTTTAATAATGGTAACGAATCCTTTGCTTCAACGGTTGCTTCTTTAATAATAGCTGTCGTATCTGTAATCGAGTTAGAAACATCATTAGAATAACTCTTTAAATGATGAACATTTGCAGATACTTCACTTAGCGCAGCTACCGTGTTTTCAGCAAGCTTTCGTACTTCCTGTGCAACGACCGCAAAGCCCTTCCCATGTTCACCTGCACGCGCTGCTTCAATGGAGGCATTAAGTGCGAGTAGATTCGTTTGATCGGCGATTTGATTGATTAATGTGACAACCTGCTCAATATCATTTACCCGTTTTTGTAATTCTGAAAATGAGTCAACAATGGATGTAAATGTCTCTTCTGTTTTAAAAATCTCCGATAGAGCATGCTCAATAGCGTTTTTACCTTTTGTAGCATGGTCAACAGATTCAGTTGTTTTCTCTGATATATGAGAAGACATGCGTGCAACCTCATTGATAGAAGCAGCAATCTGTTCTGTTGCAGCAGTAGAGGATTGAATTTCTTCATTTTGCTTATCTAGGCTAAAAACTAAATCCTTCATGTACATAATTTTGGCATTGACATCCATTAAAGAGGATACTTCTCCTACCACATTTTCAATAATGCGTTCTGTTAACACTTCCACTAATAATTCTTGATCGACATTGACAGCGGATTGGAATGATTTCATATATTGAAATGCTTTATTTGGCTTGATACCAAAATTGTGTAAAATATATGTAGTAATATAGAAGGCAAATTGGTTGAAGACAACAATTAATTTACCAGGCTCATATTGATGCTTACGGAATAGATTGAAAAATTTGACAGTTTCATCTACATAATGATCATCACGAGTTGCTAAGAAAAACTGTGTTAAGTATTGATTAATATTTTCTTCACTAATGATTAATTGAGAGGTAGGGGATATCTCGCTTAAATAATGGTGAAAAATGGCATTAATGGAAGGGGTAATATCTTTGAGCTTTTGATAAAGTGCCTTTAAGTGCTCCACATCTTGTGAATTGAAATGATTGAATGCCAGTGTTTGATAAAATCGGCCTGTTGCATGTAAATCTGTACCACGTTTTAGTAGTTCTTCTAGCTCTGCTTTAGGTCGAATACTTGAAAACATAAAAATACCTCCAAAAAGTATGTATAATAAGGTAATAATAGCATAATTCAGGTGGTTTTAATAGACATTTCAGTTGTGTTTGCTAAAATGAAACTATCTTATGACAGCAAGGAATGGGCAAATATGTATACAATTATTTACATGAAAGCGGACTATGAGCCTTGGTGGAAATTTGAAGGCTGGGAAGCTTATATTCAAACCGAAGATACATTTGACACGGAGGAGCTCTTTGAACGTGCATTACAGCAAAGATTAGCGCATTTTCGTTCCTCTTATGATAATGAGGCAACGAAAGAGGAGCAGTATTGGGCTTTTTGGTCTGAGGATGAAAGCTTTTATTGTGAGGCTTGCGATGATGATGCACAAGTATATCATGGAATAATTGCTTGTAAAATAGAAGAGAAATAAAAAAATTTTGAAAAAAAGTAAAAAAGATTTTTTCTTTATTTGACAAAATTATGGATGGCAGTTATACTTAACTTAACAATTTAATTGCTTCACCGGAAACATGAATTCACATATTACAAAAAGTGATCGCGTTAGTTCGGTACTCTTTGTAATATGTGAATTTTTTTCAATCGCTGAAGAAATTACATATTGTTCACTTTTATTTTTTGGAGGTTTTCTTAAATGAAACAAGGTACAGTAAAATGGTTTAACTCAGAAAAAGGTTTTGGATTCATCGAAGTTGAAGGTGAAAACGACGTATTCGTACACTTCTCAGCTATCCAAGGCGAAGGTTTCAAAACTCTTGACGAAGGTCAAAAAGTGGAATTCGAAGTTGTAGATGGCAACCGCGGACCACAAGCTGCTAACGTAACTAAACTTTAATTCTCAGTAATTAAAATCACTTTCGTTAAACCCAAGACATCCTATGCAAATAGGATGTCTTTTTTGTATCATTTGCAAGTTTAAGGATTACAAATTCTATTTTAGGTTAAATATATAGTAGTGGTGGATAACCATGCAAAAGTAAAGGATAGCACTATAAAAGTAGCGGATAGCCATGTGAAACTGATGGATAGCTGCACAAAAGTAGCGGATAACCCCATAAAATGGAGGGTAGCCCCGCCAAAATAGCGCATGCTTGTAAAGAAGGAGGCAGATGAATGTGAATAATGAAGAAAAATTGCCTGATGAACAGGAGCAACAAGATTTTTATCAGAAACTACGTACAAAATTAGTAGCTTTTCTTGGGTCGAAAAAAGGAAAAAGTAACAAGTTTACTCCGTATTTAATGTTTGTGCCTGATTTATTTCATTTATTAATTAAAACTGTAACCGATGCAGGTGTAGATAAAAAGAGTCGTGCATTAATTGGGGCATCCATTGCGTATTTTGTATTACCGATGGATTTAATGCCAGAAGGACTGCTAGGCTTTGGTGGCTATTTAGATGATGTTGTACTAGCAACTTTTGTGGTAAATACCATTATTAATAAGTTGGGTCCAGATGTAGTGGAAAAGCATTGGACAGGGGATGACAAGCTTTTACATGTGCTACAAAAGGTTGCAGAAGTGAGTGATGAGGTTGTCAGTAAAATTCCTGTAAAATCGCCAATTGCTCAGTTCGTCAAGCAAGAAAGTAAAGATAAATAATAATATTATGTAAACCTAAAGCATCTAAAAAAATGAACCTGTCATAAGCAGGTTCATTTTTTATTGCTCTTCTAATAAATTTCGGAGTTGTTGTACAGGTACAAACAGGCCAACACGTCCAATGGGCTCATATTTCATCGTGGCAAAGATAACCCCAATGACCTCCCCATGTTGATCGATTACAGGGCTACCACTATTGCCACGATAAACAGGAGCTTTTAGCATCCTAACTGGTTCCTGCCAATCTTCTAATTGAATGGCTTCTAGCAATCTTCCTTCATTAGCGATGCCGGTGAAAGCAAGTGGATTTCCAATAAAATAGACATGTTCATTAACAGTGTAAGGTGGATCTTCTGCAAGAGGTAGATAGGGAAGTTGCTCAGCTTGCACCTGTACAAAGGCTAAATCTACGGCTGGATAGCTCTCGATTAGTGTTGCCTCCATCAATCCCTCATCAGGAAAGACGACTGATAATGTTGTGGCATGTTCGACAACATGGGCGTTAGTGACAATCAGACCATCTGGTGAGATGGCAAAACCAGTGCCTTTACTGGAGCCTGTTGAAATTTCAACGACTGCCTTTTTATAGGTTTGTATATCTTCTTGTGCAGAGAGCCGCGTAGAAACCTTGATAAATTCAAGTGCAGGTATGGAGTAGATTTGAAAAATGAGGGCAAATGTATTGAAAAACAGCACCAGTGCCATACCCCACACGATCCAGCGTACAAGAGGCTTTTGTTTTTTGGGCTTTTTTCCATAAATGCGTTCTTCTTGCGCCTGTGCTAATGCTTTTTGCTGTTCCTCTAGTACAAGTTCAATAAATTCTTCTTCCGTTAATTCATCTTGCTTGGGTGTTGTATTATGTATATCACTCATTGTTTGGCCTCCTTTGCTAAAAAACAGACGCCCAAGCAGGACGCCTGTTTTCTTTCAATTATTCTATTTTTTGCAAGGTTGATGTCACAACAAATGGCTCATCTTGCTCTGTTTCCATCGTGTCCTCTTTGCGAATTAGACCAATGTCCTTTGCAAAATATTTGGTTGTGGTCATTTGATCTTCAGAGCGACTTAGCTGGATGACATCTTGATAGACCGTTGTACCAGTATCAACAGTAGCTGTCGTTGATTCAATGGTCCAACCTTGAAAGCTTGTCCCGACTTGTAATGGTTTTTGAAGTACGGTTTCCAGTACAGGATAAGAAGCTGCCTCAGCTGCACTTGGCATGCTTGGATTACTGTCAACAGGTTCTCGATAGACAAGATCAATACTTGTATCCGTTATGCGGAAGATTTTTAATAGTGTTACACCACCATTATCCTCTATTTGTACGATATGCTGTGTATCGAGGTAGGTGGTTTTTAGTGTGAAGCTAGCAAATTCATTTCCTTCCCTTGAAAAGAAGCAACAGATCCATCAGGTGGAAAATAGGAGAGAAGTGACGTTTGATCTTGTTCCACTGGTTGCTTGTCTTCCACAGATGGTGTTGGAGCTGGCACAGGCTCTTTCTGAACTTCTTCACGACAGCCAGCTAGTAAAAATACTACAGAAAGTACTAGAACAGGGTATCTCATGGGCACACTCCTTCGCTATTTTCTTTCATTATACGTGAACGAGGAGTGTTATACGAATAATATGATATATATACATAATATTATTATGTAAACTATTTAGCGAAAACTTGTAACAGCATGAAAAATTATCTATGATAGAAATGAAATTCAAAAATGGGGGCAAAGACATGTATAGACATGTAGATGATTTCTTACAAGAATGGTCAAATGCATCAAACGGGACACTACAGGTATTACAGGCTTTAACAGATGACAAGCTTCAGCAAAGTATTGTAGAGGGCCACAGTACACTTGGGTGGTTAGGCTGGCATTTAGTTGGAGCAGCAGGTTATTTTAGCTATCTAGCAGGGTTAAAAGTACCCATGATTCGTCAAGAAGATCCTGTGCCAACGACTGCGGCTGAAATCGTAGCTGCTTATGAAAAGGTTGCAAACGGTGTAAGTGAGGCAGTCGCAAAGCTTTCAAATGAGGACTTATTAGAAGTTGTCACTGGTTTTAAAGCTCCAATGCCAAAAGGCGCTCTATTACGTGTATTAATCGATCATCAAACACATCATCGTGGACAAATGACGGTCCTGCTCCGTCAAGCAGGTTTACCAGTACCTGGCGTGATGGGACCAACAAAGGAAATGCAATAATCACGCGAGCAGCAGATAAATCGTTTATCTGCTGCATTTTTTAGATTGACACTTACCTACTAGTAAGTTAGTATAAAGCCATGACAAATAGAAAAATGCAAATTATAGAATTAACATTGAAGAATATTCAGGAAAAAGGATTCACATCATTTAGTTATGAGCATTTAGCAAAGGAGCTTGGCGTCACGAAGGCCAGTATTCACTATCATTTCGAGAAGAAGGGAGACTTAGGAATTGCTGTATGTGAAAGGATTCAACAAGGGTTAGAGAGAACTTTTACATTGATGAAGGAGTCCACTTTGCCAGCTGAGGAAAAGCCATTTGCCTTTATTATGCAGCGAATAGAATTTCTAGAGCAAGACGGCATTTGCCCTATCTCAGCTTTACAGGCAGATTATCAAGAATTACCGCAACCAATGCAAGAAAAGCTTCAGCAGCTTAGTCAAATGGAAATCGATGTCTTTGTTGAGCTATTGAAAGAAGCTAAACAACAGGGCGCACTCCAAGCTACTCATGATTTGGAGGCTCTAGCTGTATTACTTATTTCAAGTACGAAAGGGGCCTTACAATATAAACGTGTTTTAGGAGAAGCGTTCTTTCTAAAGATGCTTGAGCAATTAAAGGAACTGTTAAAGTAAGACATGAAACAAGAAGGAGCGATGTGCATGGTACGAAGAGTCGTTGTGACTGGATATGGTGTTGTTTCCCCTTTAGGTAATTCGGTATCAGCCTTATGGGAGAATATTAAAGCAGGAAAATCAGGGATTCAAAAATTCAAGGGGAGGCATTCAGCGGCATTAATACGCAAATTGCTGGGACGAGTACGGATTTCGATGCAACGCTGTATATGGATAAAAAAGAAATCAGTAAATATGATTTATTTGTTCAATATGCTGTTGCCGCTGCCCAACAAGCTCTGACGCAAGCTAATTTAAGTATGGGCCAGGTAGATAAGGAGCGTTTAGGCGTTTACATTGGCTCTGGCATTGGGGGCATTGAAACGATTTTAGAAAATCATCAAGCGATGCTCAATCAAGGGCCTAGAAAGGTGTCACCATTTATGGTGCCGATGATGATAAGCAATATGGCTGCAGGAATACTAGCCATTAAAACGGGCTTTAAAGGGCCAAGCTTTTCCCCTGTTTCGGCCTGTGCGACAGGAAACCAGGCGATTGGAGAAGCTTTCTTAGCGATTCGACATGGCTATGCGGATGGCATTTTAGCAGGTGGAGCGGAGGCACCGATCAATCCACTTAGCTTTGCAGGATTCTCCCGCATGAAAGCCATGTCCACGAGGAATGAAGAACCAACAAAGGCCAGTCGACCATTCGATAGCGAGCGAGATGGCTTTGTCATGTCTGAAGGAGCTGGCATCGTATTCCTAGAGGAGTATGAACACGCGAAACAAAGGGGTGCTACGATTCTCGGTGAGATTGTTGGTTACGGTGTGACAACTGATGCTTATCATATTACAGCTCCTGATTTTACGGGTGCTGCCAATGCCATGAAGCTAGCATTAAAAATGGGTGATATCGATGGGTCAGCCATCGATTATATCAACGCACATGGCACAAGTACTCCAGAGGGGGATAAATCTGAAACAAAAGCTATTAAACACGTTTTTGGTGACCATGCCTATCAACTAAAGGTTAGCTCCACAAAATCGATGACAGGACATCTCTTTGGCGCGGCCGGTGGAATAGAAGCCATTATTACATTGAAAAGTATAATGGATGGCATTATTCCACCAACCATCAATTATGATACACCAGATCCCGAATGTGATTTAAACTATGTTCCTAATGAGGCGCTTCATCAAGACGTTAACTTTGCGCTTTCCAATGGGTTTGGCTTTGGCGGCCATAATGCTGTGCTAGCATTTAAAAAATTTGAGGATTAAGGCATTAGCTATTTGCTAAAAAGAATGGTATGAATTTGATTGTTCATACCATTTTTTACGTTTGTTTTATTCACTTGGAAAGAGAAGAGACAAGTCAATAAGTTTTCCTTATGATAAATGGCTAGAAATTCGTATTATAACTTATAGTTAGAGTATGGTAAATTCAAAGGAAAAGGGGGATAAATGATGCGAATCTTTGATGCACACTTACATATCATTGACTTTAATTTTCCGATTATCGAAAACCAAGGTTATACACCACCAAGCTATGTAGTAGAGGATTATCAAAAGGATACAGTGAGTGTCCAGATAGCGGGAGGAGCCATTGTATCAGGATCTTTTCAAGGATTTGACCAAGCCTATCTTTTAAAAGCATTAAAACAACTGGGTCCCACATTTTGTGGGGTAACACAATTACCTAATACGGTGACGGATGATGAAATTGTACATTTACATAACAATGGGGTACGGGCATTACGCTTTAATGTAAAACGAGGTGGCTCAGAGGATTTATCGCAGCTAGATACCTTTGCGCGACGGGTTTATGAATTGGTCGGCTGGCATAGTGAATTATATATCGATGCGAAGGAATTACCAGAGATAGCCTCGACAATTGAAGCATTACCAGCCATCTCCATCGATCATTTAGGGTTGACGGAAGAGGGGCTGCCACATTTATTAAAGCTTGTTGATAAGGGAGTACGTGTCAAGGCGACCGGCTTTGGTCGTGTGGAGCTGGATGTGAAGCATGCTTTACAAGCGATTTATAATGTGAATCCAGCTGCGCTGATGTTCGGAACAGATTTGCCATCTACAAGAGCCAGACGACCTTTTAATTATGGGGATGTCGAATTGATTCAACAGCTATTTGATCAACAGGCGGCTGATAAAATCCTCTACGAGAATGCGTGGCAATGGTATTTCCAGCGTTAAATATAAAAAAGAATCCATGCTGGCATTAAAATGGATTCCTTTTTTGATTGTGACGGTACTAAGCATTTCGATAGTTGGCAAACATAATTTCATTATAATACTGATCTAATTGAGGCATACCCAGCTCTTTTGCGATCATTAGCTCAGCCTCTCGGTCATATGCTACTCTAATAAATTGGATGGCATTGTTTGACTGTGTTCCATCTAGAATGGCATAGGAAGCAGAAGTTAGGTCAAGTGAATTACCAACACTTCCTACATTACAAAGAATTCCTTGTTTATATGTATGTAAAAAAGTTGTATGGATATCGCCATAGAACACAATATCAGGTTGTTTCTTGTAATGGATTGAGTTGGTTACTGCATTATTCTCAAACATAGATAAACGCTTTTCAAGCGGATGACTCGGTAAGATACGTTCAAACTCGCTCCTTGGAGACGCATGGAAAAATCTAATGAGCTGTTCATTTAATTCAAGATCAATATGGAAGGGTAATGACCCGAGATATTGATAGTCTTTTGCTGTTAATCGATCTTTAAACCATTGGAGAAAATCATTGTCAGTAGGGGATTGAATAAATACGTCCCAATTGCCTCGTACGACTTGTTCACAATTTTGTTGGATAAGTTCAATACAGGCAGATCCTTGAGGGCCCTTGCCGATTAAATCACCTAAACAAAAAATTCTGTCAATCTTTCTTAAGCGAATGTCTTTTAATACGGCCTCTAATGCCGTTTTATTCCCATGAATATCTGATATAATTGCAATTTTCTTCACGAAGCTTACCCCCTCATTAATGCTATACTAAATAATTCAATAAAAATCCTTTTAATCCTTTAAAAACAAAGACAAAAAAACCTCTACCTACTTTGGGTAGAGGTTTTTTGTAAAGCCTAGCTTAAGCCTTGGCTATCTTTCCACTCTAGGAATTCATCATATGTTAACTGCTTATCTAAAATAGAGCCGTCTTCACGGATTTCGATGACACGGTTAGCAATTGTTTGGATGAACTGATGGTCATGGGATGTGAAAATCATTGCGCCTTTAAAACGAATTAAGCCTTCGTTCAATGCTTGAATAGATTCAAGGTCAAGGTGGTTCGTTGGTTCATCTAATAAAATAACATTTGCTGTCGCAAGCATCATTTTCGATAGCATACAACGTACTTTTTCGCCTCCAGAAAGAACAGCAGGAGATTTCTTCACTTCTTCACCAGAGAATAGCATACGTCCTAGGAAACCACGTAGGAAGCTTTCTGTTTCATCGTCTGGCGAATATTGACGTAACCATTCTACTAATGTTTTTTCAGAACCTTCGAAGTACTTGTCATGATCGTTTTCGAAGTAGCTTTGAGATGTCGTTACACCCCATTTGAATGTGCCAGCATCCGCTTCTTTTTCTTCCATTAAAATATCAAGAAGTGCTGTTTTCGCCATTGGGCTACCAAGTAAAACAATTTTATCTTCTTTGTTCATCGAGAAGCGCATGTCCTTGAATAGTGTTTCGCCTTCATGACTTGCCGTTAGACCGTCTACTGTTAGGACATCGTTACCAATTTCACGGCCGATTTGGAAGTTGATGAATGGATATTTACGGCTTGATGGCTTAATATCATCCAGCTCAATTTTATCCAGCATTTTTTTTCGAGATGTTGCTTGCTTCGATTTAGAAGCATTGGCAGAGAAACGTGCGATAAACGCTTGTAATTCTTTAATTTTCTCTTCTTTTTTCGAATTTTGGTCTTGTGCCATTTTTTGCGCCAATTGAGAAGATTCATACCAGAAATCATAGTTCCCTACATATAATTGGATCTTAGAGAAGTCCAAATCCGCAATATGTGTACATACTTTATTTAAGAAGTGACGGTCATGGGATACAACAATAACTGTATTTTCAAAGTTAATCAGGAACTCTTCCAGCCACTGAATTGCCTTTAAGTCAAGGTGGTTGGTAGGCTCATCGAGTAATAGTACATCAGGCTGACCAAACAGTGCCTGTGCCAGTAATACTTTCACTTTGTCAGAACCTTCAAGATCGCCCATTAGCATGTAATGAAGATCATCGGAGATACCTAAACCGTTTAGTAGTGTAGCCGCTTCTGAATCAGCTTCCCAACCGTTTAGCTCTGCAAATTCACCCTCTAACTCTGCAGCACGCATGCCATCCTCATCGGAGAAATCTTCCTTTGCATAGATAGCGTCTTTTTCTGTTTTCACGTCATATAGGCGTTTATTCCCCATAATAACTGTGTCGAGCACTGTATGCTCATCGTATTCGAAGTGGTTCTGTTTCAGGACAGATAAACGTTCGTCCTTACCCATCGATACATTTCCTTCCTGCGCTTCAATTTCACCAGAAAGAATTTTTAAAAATGTTGATTTACCAGCACCATTTGCACCAATTAAACCGTAGCAATTGCCTGGTGTGAATTTTATATTTACGTCTTCAAATAGTTTACGATCGCCATAGCGAAGACCTACATTACTAACTTGAATCATGCAAGTTCCTCCTTTTTTTCACAATGGCTCTAGTATAGCATGAAATATGTTCCATAGTCTATAAACATTATTAAATCAAGGTTTGGCGTTCTTTTCACATTTTTTGTTAAACATAAACTGAATAAAGATACAATAAAAAAGTTAAATTTGGTGTAACTTTCTTTGAGAATGAGACGTCTATATTGTAGTGTGATTAACTATTTTTGAAAAAGAATAGAAAAATGACATCATTTACCACGGGGATTTTAGTTGCTTATTCACAAAGGTTTCGTCTAAAATGATTCTGACTGTTTATATATCAAGTAAATCATCACTGGTGCCCACAAGCCCATCCCCGTTTTGAATGCCAGCTATTTGTGGCTCTTTCATTTATACTAGATAGATGTTGCTAAAGTTAGACTAAAAACATCACAATCCTCATAAATGATTTCATTCATTTATCTTGATGATAATTTCATAAAAAATGCTGTAAGCCAATGAATTATTCGTTGTTGGTAATGATATGCCTGCGTTCAACTAGGACATTCAGCCCTTGTGGCGGGAATGATGATTAAATAAACACATCAATGGAAATTTTAACAATTGGAGGTATATTATGGGTAAGGGCTTATTATGGACAGCCACTTGTGTAATAGTAGTTTTACTTGGGTTTGGTAGCTACTATTTTATTAAAGAAATAACAAACTCTATGGCATACAATAAATTAGTAGATGAGTATAAAAAGCCAGAACCAATTGAACATATAGAGGAAGAATATGATGTTATTGTCATCGGTGGTGAACCAGAGGGTGTGGCTGCGGCTGTGGCTGCTGCTCGAAATGGTGCGAAAACATTGCTGGTCGAAAAACGACAAGAGTTAGGTGGATTATTTACATATGGTATGCTGAATTTCCTCGACATTCCTCGTAATGGCCATAACAAATCGATTAGTGAGGGAATATTTAAGGAATGGCATGAGCTTGTTAGAGGGAATGACGCTTTTGGCATTGTAGGTGCTAAGGCAGCCTTTAAAAAGCTGATCGATGAAGAGCCCAACTTAACTTTATCCGTGCAAACCGAGGTTGTGAAAGCGAATGTCAAACAACAACAATTAACGTCTGTGGAATTAAAAAATGAGTACGGTACATATGTTGTGACGGGGAAATCATTTATAGATGCTACACAGGATGCTGATTTTGCTGCCTTGTCGGGCGTTCCTTTCTTTGTGGGTGGAGAAGATATTGGCATAAAGGATAAGCGTATGGCCGTGACATTAATGCTACATTTAAAAAATGTCCATTGGGATGAAGTCAAAAAAGCGGCTAATTCTGGTGTATTTGGCGGTGCTAATTTAAATCATACGGTGATGTGGGGCTTTACAAAGCTGCATGATGAATACAAGCCATTACAAGAGGGCACAAGATTACGAGGCTTAAACTTAGCTCGTGTAGATGATGAATATTTCATCAATGCCTTACAGATTTTTGGTATTGATGGCTTGAATGAATCCTCAAAACAAGCGGCGATTGTCGCTGGGAAGAAAGAAACGTTACACATTCTAAAATATTTACAAACAAACTTCCCAGGGTTTGAAAAGGCTGAAATTGTCAGCTATCCAGAAGAACTCTACGTCCGAGAAACGAGACACATTTGGGCAGAGTATCAATTACCAATGGCAGACCTGTGGAAAAATAGTGATCAGTGGGATAGCATTGGCATTGCCTCTTATCCAGTCGATGTGCAAGCGCAAACGCCTCATGATTACGGCTATGTGATCGCTGCACCAAAGCAATATGCTATTCCTTTCCGTTCGTTAGTACCGAAGGATATTGATGGCTTACTGGTTGTCGGACGCTCTGCTGGTTATTCATCACTTGCAGCTGGTAGTGCACGTATTGTTCCAACAGGGATGGTAACAGGTGAAGCGGCTGGGACTGCGGCTGCTCTTGCACAGAAGCACGATGTAACCTTTAGAGACATGAGTAAGGATAAACCATTAATCGCTACATTACGAAAGCAATTGGCTAAACAAGGTGCCTATGTTGATTCATTTTCAATTGAGTATCCATATCAAGGAGAATGGTATGATGAAGCCATTCAAACGCTCATTAATTACGGCCTTGTAGTGGGCGGCTATGATAATGACTTAAAAGTAAACAGTAAGGCGACGAAAATAAAGTTTGCTAAAATGTTAAAAGAGAGTATGTTACGTGCTGGTGGAGAAAGTGGATCAGGAATGAAGGACCAACTCGAAATTGTCATCAATAAGGTTTATAATCAAGGTGATGAAGCTATTGAGCGAGATGAGCTGGCTCAATATTTGGCCGACGTCCTTATCGGTGAATCCAATGCGACCAGCTGGGATAGATTAGTAGAAAAAGGAATTATCACGGAGAAAGTAGCGAAGAAAGTCTCTGACAATAAGGAATTAAAATTAAAAGAGATGTATGCCATTATGGCTGATGTGATTCAGTATGTAGAAAAAAGCGTTCCTCCTCGTGAGGAGCGTTTTTTGCTGAAACGGCAACGTAAAAAATGGTTGACGCCAATAAGGAAATCCTGTAATATATGTCAAAATCATAGAAAAATTCGATGAAAAAGAGAGTAATTGATGGAATGACTGGCAAGCGAGTTAGGGATGGTGGGAGCCTAATGCAGGAACCATGAATGAAGCGCACTTTGGAGAAGGTTCTCGAACAAGTAGTAGAGAATAGCGGGGCGTCACCTCGTTAACAACGGAAAGTGGTCATGTTACATGACAACTAGAGTGGTACCACGGGATTATCATGCTCTCGTCTCTAATTATAGAGGCGAGGGCTTTTTTATTTGAACAGGAGGAGGAGTAAAATGAATCAACTAATCGCCAACAGTATAGCAGTCGCATTAAAGCAACAAATAATAGGAGAGGAAATAGTGTTATTATTAGAAAAACCCAAAAGTTTGGAGCTTGGGGACGTAGCCTTTCCATGCTTTACTCTAGCAAAAGTGTGGAAAAAATCACCGCAAAGTATTGCAGCACATATTGCAAGTCAAATAAATCATGACAGCATTGAGCGTGTGCAAGCTGTTGGTGGCTATGTCAATATTTTTCTCGATCAACAAAAGGTGACCCAACAGGTGTTAAGCAAGATTCTGCGCGACAAGCAACAATATGGTACTACTCCAACAAAGATGGGAGCGGTCGTCTTGGATTTTTCCTCTCCTAATATCGCCAAGCCTTTCTCAATGGGACATTTACGTTCAACGGTCATTGGCAATGCCTTAGCAAATATTGCAGAAAAAAATGGCTATCAAGCCATTCGTATTAATCATTTAGGGGACTGGGGTACACAGTTTGGCAAGCTTATTGTTGCTTATCAGCTTTGGGGTGATAAACAGGCCATTTCAGCGTCACCGATAGAGGAGTTATTAAAGATTTATGTGAAGTTTCATGAAGAGGCAGAGCAAGACCCAACGCTCAATGAACAGGCTCGTGCCGCCTTTAAAGCATTGGAGGACGGTAATGAAGAGGCACAGGCATTATGGCAATGGTTCCGAGATGTGTCATTCGTAGAATTTCAAACAATATATGAGCTATTAGGAATTCATTTTGATGCCTTTACAGGTGAAGCCTTTTACAATGACAAAATGCCATCCGTTGTTACAGAATTAAAAGAAAAAGGGCTCCTCGTGGAATCAGAAGGTGCGTATGTGGTGGAGATGGAGGAGATGCCTCCATGTTTAATAAAGAAAACGGATGGGGCCACGCTTTATGCGACGCGTGATTTAGCAGCTGCCCTGTATCGCAAACAGCACTACCAGCCCCAAAAGATGTTCTACGTTGTTGGCAATGAGCAGTCCCTCCACTTTAAACAACTTTTTCAGGTCATCGAAAAAATGGGCTATCCTTGGGCAAAGAATTTGCAACATGTGTCATTTGGCATGATGCTGAAGGATGGTAAAAAAATGTCGACGCGTAAAGGCAAAGTGGTGCTATTAGCTGATGTACTAGCAGAAGCTATAACGACAGCACAGCGTAATATGGAGCAGAAAAATCCTTCTCTGCCTAATAAAGAGCAAGTCGCAAAGCAAGTGGGGGTTGGAGCGGTAATTTTTAATGATTTAAAAGCCCATCGTCTAAACGATATTGAATTTTCAATCGAGCAAATGATGAATTTTGAAGGCGAAACAGGGCCATACGTACAATATACATATGCACGTATTTGCTCTATTTTAGATAAAGCGAAAGCTCCGACTCAAGATATATTATTCAAATCTTTAGGAGAGCAAGCTTGGCCGATGATCCTATTATTAGAACAGTTTCCTAAAACGGTAGCTATGGCTTTTGAGCAGGCTGATCCGTCCCAAATAGCGAAGTATGCCTTACAACTGGCACGTTTATTTAATAAATATTATGCACAGTACAAAATATTAGCAGAGGACGAACAGCAAGCATCCCGTCTTGCTCTATGTCAGAGTGTTGCGATTGTTTTAAAAGAGTCATTAGCCTTATTAGGTATTGAATCACCTGAAAATATGTAAGAAGCATTAGCCATTTAAAGATAAACTGTCCAATCATTGACCATCCATCGAAAACATGATAAAAGGATAGAGGAATCCATGCAAGCTTTTCATAAATAAAGGCAGCGTATTAATAGAGAGGATCAAACAAATGGCTAAAAAACATTGGACCGTATCACTCACCTTCGTGGTCATTAGTATATTTTTTGTAGCTCTTAATATGAGACCAGCTGTCACGGGAATAGGACCGCTTTTTAATATCCTCATGACATCCTTACAAGTCTCGAATACAAGCATGAGCTTTCTCACTGCTATCCCCGTTTTTTGTATGGGATTATTTGCACCTTTGGCTGTCCCGCTTCAGCGAAAAATGGGCACGAAATCAGCTATCATCCTTTTAATGGCGATCCTTGTCGTCGCGAATGGGCTACGCTTTTTCCAAGCAAGTTATCTCTTGCTCATCGTGACAAGCTTTGCGGCAGGCTTAGCGATTGCAATGATTGGTCCTATTCTAAATGCTTATATTAAGAAAAAGTTTCCAGAACGCTTTACGACAGTAGTCGGTATCTATTCATTCGGTATTGGCGTAGGGGCTACCTTAAGTGCAGCCTTAACCGTGACTTTTTATCAGGGTTTCAGTAATAGTTGGACAATCGCCCTTGGCATGTGGTCAATCCTTGCTATAGTTGCTCTCGTTATCTGGCTAGCGGCAATTCCATCCGAACACAACGAGCAACTCCAACAAGTAACTACGTCAGAAGAAGTCCGTAATCCGTGGACATCTAGACGTGCCTGGGTAATTTTACTGTACTTTGGTTTACAAACATCACTCTTTTTCTCAATTATGTCATGGCTTACGCCGCTATTGCAGGATAAAGGCCTGTCATTAGAGGCATCCAGTGCCATGCTAACAATTATGTCTATTGTACAAATGATAGGTAATATGGCGGTCCCAATTCTCATGGAAAAATGGCCAAGTCGAATGGCCTGGCTACTAGTGTTTAGCTTTGTTGGCGTGATTGGTTTTATGCTACTCTGGCTGACAGCGGGTTTTTACCTATGGCTGGCTGTTTTATTAATTGGTATTGTGCTAAGTGGGCTATTTCCAATCGGACTATTGTTGCCTCTTGATGAAGCCAAAAATGATCAGGAGGCCACTAGTTGGTCATCTATGGTGCTGGCAGGTGGCTTTATGGTAAGTGCCATTATCCCCATTCTAATAGGCGTTTGCTATGACCTAACAGGCAACCATACATGGACGTATCTGATCTTTGTATTATTAATGCTCGGCATTCTAGTAACGACAGGACTATTAAGGAAAAAATGATTGTCAGAGACATGTGTCAGGTTGCACATGTCTTTTTATGTGAAAATTATTTTGAGGGTATGATATCCTTCCATCCTCACAGCAAATTTTGGCTTCCATCAATATTAATGGGTAGAAAGAAATGACTTTAAGGTAGTTGCTGCATTTTTCTAATATTATTCAATTTATAATAATATTATGTAAACTTGAAACATTACTAGTCCTTGATTATGATAGAGAAGAGAGAATGTAGAATAGAAAGTTTTGGTGAAGGTATGTATAAAAAAGTGCTCATTTTAGGAGCGACAGCTTTTCTTGTCGCAGGCTGCGACAGTCAAATAGGGACAGGATGGTTTCAAAATAAAAAGGCAGAGGTGGAAACAGAGGGAGCTGTGACGAAGCAACAGGAAAAAATTGTCCCAGAGGTCAAAGTGATTGGAGAGCATGGTGTTGGAGCAGGCATTATTATCAGACAACAGGATGATCAACTGTATATTTTAACGAATGGTGCACTAGTGGCATCCAAACCAACTGCCCTTGTTCAATTTGATCATGACAAGCTGGTAGCAGCAACTATTCATGTCATGTCAACAGCCTATAATTTGGCCCTGTTACGAGTAACCTATCAAGCGGAAGTGCAAGTGCCTAATTTATATGAAGGAGAGCTAAATCAGCTGGCTGTTTATGTGAATGGCTTACCCTATACGATTCAAAAATACCAAGATAGAGTAGCGGCCTATTATATAAAAGCGGAACAATCGATCCCTCTAGGAAGCCCTGTCATGGAGGCTGAAAACGGAGCCATTGTCGGATTATATTTTAATCGACAACAGCAAGGACAGTCACAGCCATACATATTGCCTATAAAGGAATTCCAAGCATCCATCGATGAATGGATTGAGGAGGGCATGACAGCCAGTGTACGACTTTCCCAATCGAAAAACTTATACCCCTATATTGAACAAGGGGATAAGGAAGCTGTACAGCAAGCCATCGAACAATATGGAGAAAATATATTTGCGTATAATACCGATGAAATTAAGCTATTTTTAGATACGTTTCACAAGCATTTAAAGGGGGCGGTGACAACCCAGGATGCAAGTGTTATGAAACCGATTGTCGGAACTGAGGCTATACAAGAAACCTTGGCTAGTATGGTTGCCTATTATGCTTCCAAGCAAGCCAAAATTCATTTCTCAGACACGGATATTCAGGCAATTCGCGTAGAAGGACAGCGTCTTATCGTCCAGGCTAAAACGGAATATATCCTGACGAATGCTGCTGGACAGGAGGCACTTGCCTACTCCAACATGTTGTATGAGTTAGAAAAAAATGAACAGGGCGAGTACAAGCTACTTGGTCTCACAAACAAGGAGTGAATTTTGCATGGAGCAAGCTAGACAAATGCTACAGCATCATTTTGGCTATGATACCTTTCGCCAAGGTCAAGCCCAAATTATTGAACAAACATTACGAGGGCAGTCAAGTCTTTGTGTCATGCCAACAGGTGGAGGGAAATCCATTTGCTATCAAATTCCAGCGTTAATGCTTGAGGGGTTAACCATCGTGATTTCGCCACTGATTTCACTGATGCAAGATCAGGTGGAGGCTTTACGTACAGCAAATATTCCAGCAGCCTATATCAATAGTACGCTGACAGCACAGGAAGTGGATGAAACCATGCAGCTTGCCAGTGCGGGTTATTTAAAGCTCCTCTATATTGCACCTGAGCGTCTGGAAAGTACTACCTTTCTTCAAGCATTGTCGAATTTATCTGTCCCTTTACTTGCGATTGACGAAGCTCATTGTATATCGCAATGGGGGCATGATTTTAGACCAAGCTATCGTTCGATCCACAAGCTTTTTACACTATGGCCACAAAAACCCACTGTTTTAGCGCTGACAGCCACTGCTACTCCAACAGTTTGTGATGATATTCGTCAATTGTTAGCGATTGATGAGCAGGCAACGGTCATGACAGGCTTTTCACGTGAGAATTTGGCACTTTCGGTGTTAATTGGTGAAAATAAAGAACGTTATGTAAAAAATTATGTACAACAAAATAAACAGGAAGTGGGCATCATTTATGCAGCTACTCGAAAAGCTGTGGATGCCATTTATGATGTGCTGAGTCGCTCTGGTGAAGATGTAGCAAAATATCATGCAGGTCTTTCAGAAAACTTGCGAATGGCTGAGCAGGAGCGGTTTTTAAAAGATGAGGCACGTATCATGGTGGCAACGAATGCTTTTGGTATGGGTATTGATAAAAGTAATGTGCGCTTTGTGTTGCATTATCAAATGCCTCGTAATATGGAGAGCTATTACCAGGAAGCGGGTCGTGCTGGCCGAGATGGTCTGCCAAGTGCTTGTATTTTATTGTATGCTTCAGGGGATGTTCAAACACAGCGTTTTCTTATCGAACAGTCACAGGATGAGGCTCGTATTACACAGGAGCTAGCTAAACTCCAAACAATGGTCGATTATTGCCATACTGAGGGCTGCTTACAGAATGCGATTTTAGCGTATTTTGGAGAAGTAGAGGAGGAGCCGTGTGGGCGGTGTAGTAACTGTATTGACGGGCGAGCAGTGACGGATGTGACAGAGGATGCGCAAAAGGTGCTGGCCTGTGTTGTGCGTATGGGACAAAAATTCGGTAAGACCATGGTGGCGCAGGTGTTAATTGGCTCTAAAAATCAAAAGATAGCTGAATTTGGCTTTGCCCGTTTATCGACCTATGGCATTTTAAAAGGACAATATGCCTCAAAGGATGTCTCTAACTTTATCGAATTTTTAATTGCAGAGGGCTTGCTGGCCGTGAAGCATGGTACATTCCCTACAATTTATGTATCAGCTGAAGGCAAGGAAGTGCTACTTGGTAATCGACAGGTCATGCGCAAGGAAGCTGTCACAGTGAAGAAGCTAGTGGATAATGATCCATTATTTGAACACTTACGGGTATTACGCAAAGAGATTGCCGATGAGGAAAAGGTACCACCATTTGTTGTATTTTCCGATAAAACGTTACGTGATTTATGTGATAAGAGACCAACTGTATTGGAGGATTTACGACAGGTGAGTGGTATAGGGGAAGTAAAATTTGAGAAGTATGGTCAACGCTTTTTTGACGCACTACAATCGTTTTTAGAAGCCTCTATTTAATAAATTTGTTGCGATTGTATAAAAGAGAGATGTCTCCAGCTTGTGGGACACCTCTTTTTTATTATTTTTCCCAATGCTTTGCAATGAACGTATCACGCCCAGAAACAGCCCGGTCTTGCTGATAGTGTTCTGTCTCTTTTTTATAATAATCCTGGTGATAATCCTCTGCTGGGTAAAAGCGTTCAGCATCGCGAATTTTGGTTACAATAGGTTTATCAAAGCGTCCACTATTGGCAAGTTTTTCTTTCGAGGCCGCTGCGATTTGCTTTTGCTCATCTGTATAGGTAAAGATTGCGGTAGTATAGGATTCACCACGGTCATGGAACTGTCCATACGCATCTGTCGGATCAATTTGCATCCAATAAATATCAAGGAGCTGCTCATAACTAAAAATAGCAGGGTCGAATTCAATTTCGACTACTTCTAAATGACCTGACGTTCCTTTTTTGACATCTTCATAGGTTGGGTTTTCTAAGTGGCCACCCATATAGCCTGAAGTGACTTTATGTATACCGTCCCACTCGACGAATGGCTTGACCATACACCAAAAACAGCCGCCAGCAAATGTCGCTTTTTCTATCAATTGAATCATCCTTTCTTTTGTGAAAATATTATAGCATTGTTTGACGCCAAACTGTGCAAATGGGTGTAAAATAACGTTTAGATAGAAAAACATGGAATAGTTCCTTTTTATAATGAAACTTTCTAGCTAATCAATCGTTACATTAACTATATCAAAATAGAGGAGTTAGTTGTTATGGAAGAGCAAGATTATACAAGACGCTCCCAACGTCCTAAAAAGCGTCGATTACGTAAAGGGAGAGCATTTTTTACACTATTACTATTGTGTATCATTGTGATTGTCGGCTATTCGGTCATGCAATATCGCAGCGGACTTGAGTTAGCCAACGATACTAAAGTTGCACAGGAAGAATTTACGGGTGATAGCATCAAAGGGGATATCGAAAACTATTTGATTTTAGGGGTCGATACACGTGGAGAGGAAAAATCACGGACCGATACAATGATGGTATTATCCTGGAATAAAGCAAACAACGACATTAAACTCGTATCCTTTATGCGCGATATTTACGCGGATATTCCAGGCTATCAATCCTATAAACTTAATACAGCTTACTACCTAGACGGTGTTCAGCTATTAAAGGATACATTGACAAATATGTTTGGCCTACCGATTCATCACTATGCACTAATTGATTTTAAAAACTTTGAATCCTTAGTGGATATTTTAGCCCCAAATGGTGTGGAAATGGATGTTGAAAAGGACATGTCTGAAAATATTGGGGTAGAATTAAAGCAAGGTGTTCACCGTTTAAATGGACAGGAGCTACTAGGTTATGCGCGTTTCCGTCATGATGCAGAAGGAGATTTTGGGCGTGTTACACGTCAGCAAAAAGTGATTGAAGCATTAAAAACAGAGTTATTAACACCTACGAATATGTTGCATTTACCAAAATTTGTTGGGGCGGCACAGGGCTATATCACAACAGATTATTCATCTACTGAGGAAATGCAGCAAGTGCTTAAATTGCTATCAAAGGGCAAGGTAAACATTGAGAAAGCAACCATCCCTATCGAGGGGAGCTATCAATTCCAAAACTTTAGCCATGCGGGCGATTCCATTGTCATCGATGTGGAGCAAAACAAAGCCTTTTTAAGTGATTTTTTAGGTATTTCACTAGAGTGATGTTTCGCAAAAACCAGCATTATCCTGTAATATAAAGGTAGAGCATTTGGATTGGGGTGGATATATGGAAAAAGAGAGACCAAAAGAGCGTTCAAGCCTGTTAGCAACCAAGTTTATTCGTTTTTTAGGTGGTAGAAACCTATTATTTACACTGGTAATTTTATTACTGGTGGCATGTGTTATTTTTATGTTTAATCAAGTTTCCTTTATCTTTACCCCGCTACAAGTTTTATTTGAAGTAGTCATTTTACCAGGGGTACTAGCCGTCATTGGTTACTATTTATTACGCCCATTGCTGGCGATTCTAGTACGATGGCGCATTCCAAGAATATGGGGTATTTTAATCCTCTATATTGCGGTCATTGGTGTCATTACGTTACTTGTGGTGCTAGTCTATCCGTTTTTACGCGATCAGTTTACTAATTTAGCACAGGAATTCCCAGAGTACTTCATGGCATTTACGCAAAACATTGTAGAATTCCTAAATCATTCACGTTTTAATGAGTACTTAGATAAAATTAGTTTTAATTTTGATGAAGTTTTGAATAACTTCACAACGGATATGGTAAAAACAGTGAAGGATATGGCGACCAATGTAGCACAGGGTGTGGCATCTGGTATTACTGGCTTCCTATCAACGTTAACAGGTATTTTGCTTTCACTTGTAACGGTGCCATTCATTCTGTTTTATTTACTAAAAGAGGGCGAAAAATTACCGAAATTTATGCTGAAAGTGTGCCCACCACGTATGCGTAAAGAGGTAACTGACATTTTCCATGACATGGACAAGCAAATTAGTTCGTACATACAGGGACAAATTTTAGTATCCATGTGTATTGGAGCAATGGTGACGATAGGCTTCTTAATTATTGGCATGAAGTATGCTTTATTGCTCGGCTTCCTTGCGATGATTACAAGTGTGGTGCCCTATTTAGGACCCGTTATTGCGATCACACCAGCAGTCATTATCGCTCTTGTTACATCCCCATTGATGCTGATTAAGCTAGCGATTGTATGGACAATCGTTCAGTTAATCGAAGGAAAGTTCATTTCCCCGCAAATTATGGGGAAATCACTCAGTATTCACCCGATTACGATTATCTTTGTACTATTAACGGCAGGCTCGTTATTTGGAGTCCCAGGCGTTATTTTAGGGATACCAGGCTATGCGATCTTTAAGGTACTTGTCACGCATTTATTCAAGCTCTTTAAGCAGCGCTATAATCGCTACGAAGATGACGTTCATCAAAAATATGATATCTAACAAAACAGCTACTGCTAGCAACGCAGTAGCTGTTTTTTTGCTGTGGAAAATCGCATTATGCTATTCTAATAGTAGAGTCAAAACAAGGGGGAAAAGGAAATGGCATACATACCGATTAATTTTCAAGAGAAACTGGCTAAATTTCAAGAGCATTGGTCTCCAAAGGTCATTGCTGAAATGAATAATTATCAATTCAAACTCGTCAAAGTTCAGAGGGATTTTGTTTGGCATAAGCATGAGGATACGGATGAGGTGTTTATCGTCCTTGAGGGGCAATTAATCATCGAATTCCGAGATGGCCAGGTAAGCTTGCATGCAGGAGAGATGTTTGTTGTTCCTCGCAATGTGGAACATAAACCCTTTGCAGCTTCGGAGTGTAAAATTCTGCTTGTAGAGCCAATGGGTGTCGTGAATACAGGTGAGGAGCAATCAGAGCTTACCGCTGAAAACGATGTGTGGATTTAACCTTCATAGAAAAACCCTTCCAACAAAACGTTAGAAGGGTTTTTTAATTATTGCTTTGCTAATAATTGGACTTGTGCTAAGCGATCCACTGCTTCTTGCAGAAGTTCCTTTGGTTGGACTAATGCTAAACGTAAATAGCCTTGTCCAGCTGTACCAAATACGGTTCCTGGAACTGTGACAACGCCTACTTGTTCAATCAATTGAAAGGCTAATTCTGTGCAATCGATAGCATAGGGATATTTAGCCCATACGAACATCCCACCATCAGAGGGTGCTGCTTCCCAGCCTAAAGCTTGTAAGCCATTCATCAGCGTTTTATGACGCTCTGAGAAAGTGGCACGTAAGCTTTCCGTAATTTCTTCTGCGTTATCTAATGCTACGACAGCCGCATCCTGGATAGGCTCGAAAATCCCGAAATCTAAGTTTGATTTTAATTGCTTAATAATAGCGATCATTTCTGCATTTCCTGCGATATAGGCAATACGTGTTCCAGCAAGGCTAAAGCTTTTAGAGAGGGAGTTAATTTCCATACCGACTTCTTTTGCTCCAGGAGCGGCTAGGAAGCTAATAGGACCATCTCCCGTAAAATAGAACTCTGAATAGGCCGCATCATGGAGGACGATGATATTATACTTTTTAGCAAAGGCAATGACTTTTTCAAAGTACGCTAATGACGGCATTGCTGGTACAGGATTGCCAGGTAAGTTTAAAATCAATAGCTTTGCTTTCAGTGCAATTTCTTCTGGTACAGCGTCTAAATCAGGTAAATAATCGTTGTCGGCTGTTTGAGGCATGTAATAAGGTGTTGCGCCAGCTAAGTGAATCCCTGCGTCATACGCTACATAAGCTGGGTTTGTGGATAAGACGATGTCTCCTGGATCACAAAAGGCGATTGGTAAATGCACTAAGCCTTCTTGCGACCCAATTGTTTGAATAATTTCTGTTGCGGGATCTAAATCAACATTACTACGACGTTTATAGTAGCGACTCACCGCGTCATAAAAACGCTGTGTGCCAGTCAGTGTATAGCCGTAAGATTCAGCTAAACCTGCGCGATAGGAAAGATGCTCACGTATTTTTGCATGTGGAGGAAGATCAGGGCTTCCTAAGCTTAAGTCAATTAAGGTCATACCCTTTGCTTGCTGCTCTCGAGCAAAATTTTTCAAATCTCCGAAAATTGCTGGTTTAAATAATGACATTTTTTTAGATGGTACGATTTTCAAAACTAGTACACTCCTTGTAGTTGTATAACAGAATAGTAGTTCACATTTTATCATACTGAAGCGCAGAAAGGGACAGAAATTCTGAAAAAAGAAAATATTTATATAATGAAGAGGATGTGTGCATAGACTAGCGAAAAAAGATTTTCTACCATTTGGAGAAGCTACTATAAATTCCTTCAAAGAGGAAAGTGTATTATACTGAGTATAAAGCTTTTCAGGTGGGGTGAATCCTATGAGAACAGAACAAGAAATGTATGATTTAATCCTGGCTATCGCACAGCAGGACACTAGAATTCGAGCTGTTTACCTAAATGGCTCAAGAGCAAATCCGAATGGTCCAAGGGATATGTTTCAAGATTTTGATGTTGTGTATGTCGTAACAGACACAGCCTCTTTTTTACAAGATGACAAATGGATTCACGTATTTGGTGAGCGGCTGATGGTGCAGGAGCCTGATCGACTGGATAAGGGGCTTGGCTTGGACAAAGACTTTTCTTATAGCTATACATATTTAATGTTATTAAAGGATGGGCATCGCATTGACCTTCGCTTATTATCGACACAAGCTATGCTGAATGAGTATGGTCAAGACAAGCTGACAGTCTCTTTACTCGATAAGGATCAGCTTTTGCCACCTATCTCTCCATCTTCAGATTGTGACTATCATATTAGCCCGCCGACTGTGGGGCAATTTGCCAGCTGTACGAATGATTTTTGGTGGTGCTTACAAAATGTAGCCAAGGGTATTTGGCGGGATGAACTCCCATATGCCAAGCAAATGTTTGAGGAAACGACAAGGCAGTGCTTACATCAAATGCTCAATTGGTGGATTGGTCAGCATCATCATTTTCAATTATCTACGGGCAAAATGGGAAAGTATTTAAAAAACTATGTACCAGATAACTATTGGACATTGTATGTAAAAACCTATGCGGACGCAGACTATGCTAACATGTGGAATGCCCTGTTTGCGGCATGCACACTCTTTCGAAGTATCGCAAAGGAGGTAGCCCATCACTTTCAGTTCGCGTACCCTCATGAGGATGATGCTCATATGTCAGCCTATTTGAAGCATGTACGTTCATTACCAGCAGATGCTAAAACGATATTGTAAGGGGGAAGAGGGCAGTGAAGGTTTATTCATTAAGTGGACCAAGCGGCACAGGTAAAAGTACAAGTGCGCTTGCCTTTGCCCATAAATTAGGCGTAGAGGCCATTGTTGATGATGGATTACTCATTGTGAATGGCGTCAGAGTGGCAGGCCTTTCTGCTAAATTCGAAAAGAATACAATTACTGCTGTACGACGTGCCATTTTTACAGATCCAGTCCATCGTGAGGCTGTCCAAAAGGCGCTAGCTCATCATCAGGTACAATCTATTTTACTGATAGGCACATCGACTAAAATGACGAATAGTATTGCCAAGCAGCTAGAGCTAGGTCCGATTGAACACTATTATAATGTAGAAGATGTCCGTTCATTAAAAGAAATTCAAAAAGCACGCTTTATCCGTCAAACACAGGGCAAGCATGTTATGCCGATCCCATATAGACAAGTGGAGCAAAATTTCTTTAAACGATTGGTGCAAAAGGGTATGGAGATTTTTTCTTCGAAACGAGAAAAAATCGGGGAAACGACGATTGTACGTCCTGATTTTCAGCGGGAATATATAGAAATCAGCAAGCCTGTTTATGTACAGCTACTGACATACTGCTGTAGCCAACAGACGATTGTACAAAAGGTCGAGCAAGCACAATTTATACTAGGGGATCAGGTTCAAGCTATCCTCACTATACAGGTGAAGTTGCCGATTGATTATCCATTAGCAGCGCGTTTAGTAGAATTACAACAAGCTGTGCAGCAAGATTTTTATCTACATTTTGGCTATGAATTAGATGCTATTCATGTACATGTAAAAACGGCTTTGCAAAAGAAAAAAGCATAAAAAACAGGTACTCCGCTCGCACGTTGGCGTTAAGAGTACCTGTTTTTCATTTAGGCTGGCGCGTGAACTGTGGCTGGCGTTTTTCCACAAAAGCACGACAACCCTCTGCGAAATCACTGCCTACAAATGGCGAAGAGCCTTGCCATAAGGTCGGCACACTATCGAGACATTCTTGAACAGATTGCTTCACGGCAAGTAAGGATTCAGGCGACATTCCTGCAACTAGCTTACCCATTCGAATCATGTATTTATTTAAATCTTTTTCAGCTACTAGGTAGTTAAGCATTCCAAGCTTGAAGGCTTCCTCTGCTTTAAACATTCGTCCTGTAAAGACTAAATCCTTGGTTGTGGCAGGACCGACAAGCTGGACTAAACGCTGTGCAAATTTGTTATTTAAGGTAATTCCTAATTTACCGACAGGAATGCCGAGCTTGGCCTTTTCAGAGCCAATGCGGATATCGCAGGCTAAGGCTAATTCCAAGCCAGCGCCCATCGCAGGCCCATTGATAACGCCAATCGTTGGAATTGGGAGGCGCTCAATGGTAGAAATGGTTTTTTCCATATGTACGAAGGCTTCTTCAGCTTGTTCAAGAGAAATGGCATTGAACTCTTTAATATCAGAGCCCGCTGTAAAGTTTTGGCCAGAACCTCGTAAAATTAGTACTTTATTTTTCGGGTTATCTAATACTTGTAGGGCAATCTTGGCTAATTGATCCCACATGTTTGCGGTTAAAGCATTTTTTGCTTGTGGTCGATGAATCGTAATAATCGCTAGTCCAGCTGTTTCTTGATAAATAATTTTCGCATCTTCTGCTTCCAGTCGAGTCGTTTTTACTTGCATATCGGAAAGCCTCCTACATGTTAGTGTCTATCTTTATTATATAACACAATTAACCTTAAACACGAAATGATACGAATTTTCACATAAAATTGCGTTGTTATACAAGAATGTAGGGAATAGTAAGCATTTATTGTACTACAACAGGGGAGCGGAATTTACTATTGTAAGAAAGTAAAAATTATGAGAAACTACTTTAGGAACATATGTTTCTTCAATACGTAAGGGGCATTTGAATGGTAGAAGCGGGTTCATGTTATAGAAATACAGATTATCCGACATTACAATATGATAAAATGAAATTGAACCTACGCACCCAAAATATAGTAAAATATAAATAACACACGCATAGCAAACAAGGAGGTGCCATATGGTTGCACTTAGGGACGCATGGAATAGCTACTATTTATTGCTACAATCTTTGAAAAAAAGTGCTGCTACAAAAAAACAATACAATATGGATGGACAGCAATTTTTAAATTTCGCCCATAAGCAAAACTACTTGTATGTAGATCATCAATTGAAAAATTTATTACAGCTCTACTGCGACTATTTAAAGGAAACCTACAGTAATAGCAATACTTTTAACCATAAAATAGCGACATTACGAGGCTTTGTAGACTTTCTTTTTTTACGAGAATGGGTGGAGCCTTTTGATTATCAGCCTATTTTACAGCCGAAAAAAAGACAAAAAGAGGCACTGCAAGCACTGACAAACAAGCAGATCATGCAAATTGCTAACGTATGGCCGACCTATTTCCAATATGCTAAAACAAAGGAGCATGCATGGCTGGCAAGACGTAATGGCTGTATCGTTCAAGTGTTGATGGAAACGGGTTGTAAGCCTGCCGAGCTCGTTCGAATGAAATGGACTCACTTTAATGAAGAAAAAGCGACTCTTTTTATTGCCAATCGAAATGGACGTCGAGAAATAAAGTGTTCACCGATCCTTATGGACATGCTGGCACAGTATAAAAAAGAGACAGCCAATTTACATGAGCAAGAGGTAGGGGAATGGGTTTGGGTAAGCGAGGCAAGTTTAACGAAGCCGATTACTACGAAAACAGTTGAACGCATTTTTCAAACGATGTCACAAGATATAGGGAAGAATGTAAGAGCCACTGACTTGCGTTATACTGTGATGCAACGGGCGTTTCAACAGGAAAAAACATTGGAGCACATTCAACTAGAAATGGGCTATGTACGGAAATGGGTGCTAACAGAAAGACAGCAGCGTCTAGAATAAAAGCGTGCAGTAATCGCGATTTATCACCATTACTGCACGCCTTTTATAAATGATTCAATGCTTTGACATTTACTTTGACTGTTAAATCATGCTTGCCTCCTGTATATACCCCTTCCACAGGGCTAATGTCACTATAATCGCGACCAATACATAAAATAATATGGTTTTCTAATACTTCCACATTATTTGTGGGATCAAGACCGATCCAGCCGATACCTGGAATCATGACTTCTACCCAGGCATGTGTAGCGATATCTCCGATAAGGGCTGAGTTTTCATCGACATATAGATAGCCACTGACATAGCGAGCTGGTATTCCTTTCGCCCGTAAAACAGCAAGCATGACATGGGTGAAATCCTGACAAACACCACGTTTTAAAGCAAATGCCTCACTTGCTGTTGTGGTTACATCGGTCGCTGTCGGGTCATACTCAAAGCTAGAATATAAATACTGCATTAAATTAAGCGAAAAGAGCACAGGATTTTCAGCATGACCGATCGCATGATAAACTTCCTCTAATTGTTGCTCTGTCATAAATGTAAAATGTGTTGCTTTTAAATACGGTAAATAATGTTCATAGAATAGCTGTGAGTGAAAGATGGTCTGCATTTCGGGCGAATATTGAATACGATGAATAAATGGTGCACGCTGAATACTAACAATTGAAGATGTATGAATTTCTAGGATTTGATGTTGTTCTGGTATATAAAAAGAACCAACTGTATTGCCCCAAATATCCGTATGCTCACGGGTTAGGGAGGATGGCGTAATGGCAATTCGATAAGATAACAATCGCTGACGCTCATCACTACGCGGCTTTAAACGAATAGTATTCAAGCTTTGATCGACTTCAGACTCATATTGAAAAATATTTGTATGCTGAATTTCAAATTTCATCGTGTCCGCTTCCTTCTGCTTACTGACTTGCCTGTTGAAAGGGAGCTGTGGTGAATTCCTTTCAAGGTTGTACGCTGGGTTCATATAAATGATAGATTGTCGAAAAGGCATCACTAAAAGCCATACATTGAGACAATCTTTCCTCCATCATTTTTAGGGTTTCCTCAATAGTCATTTGCCAAAAATCAATATGATCGATTGCAAGAACAAGGCTACTAATATCCGACTGAAGCGTTAAAAATCGTGAGGATAAAGAATCGTGTTCAATAGCCATTATGGCTTCTTCTATTTTCTTTACACAGAACATCACAGAACATGGGAAATGCTCATCTTGAACTAAATAGCGAATGACCGTTAGTAAATTGGTCTGGCGATGCTTTCGCATGAAAGATTCTCTTGCTGCAGAAAGATCCAATAAAAAGGTACCATCATCCTCTAACAGTGACGTACCTGTTAGCTTCTGTTGTTCTACGATTATAACGATCATCCGAATGGTTTTTTCTGCTCGTTCAAGCCATTTGCCGACCTGCATAAAATAGAAGGGAAGATCGCGATCCATCGAACCCTCAATTAACCCTGTCTCCATCCATAAAGTCTTTCGCACATCCTGTAAAAAATCTTGAAGGGCAATGAGTGGAATAGGTCGTTCTCTTTTTAGTATGGACTGTTGCTTTGTTAAATAAAAGGAATTTTGAATTTCCCAAAGTTCCGTTGGCATACTATCACGTGTAACTCGTGCATTTTCCCGAATAGCACGTAATGTGGCATGAAGGGCATTACCGTTTTTCTCAGAAAACAGAAGATAATCAATCAATGGGTTAACACGAATCGTTGTGTAATTTGCTAAATACTCCTCCTTAGAGGCACAAATATTTAAGACAGCCTCCCAATGATCAATATAATCATGTTCTTGTCCAGATTGCTCCAACATATTCAACAGCTGTACCTGTAATATATGTGCATTTGTTTGTGTACGTTCACTATAACGTGCCATCCAGTACAATGCGTCGGCTACTCGACTTAGCATGCTGCAATTCCTCCTTTAAAATCCACGTATCCTTTGCACCGCCCCCTTGAGATGAATTCACAACAAGAGACCCTTCTTGTAGTGCCACTCTGGATAAACCGCCAGGCAACACATAGCAATCCTCACCCTTCATAACATAGACACGTAAATCAACATGGCAAGGGTAAAATCGCCCATTCTGGAAGGCAGGTGCTCTGGACAATTTAATCGTTGGTTGGGCAATGTATTGATAGGGCTGCTCAACAATTTTTTGCTTAAATAAAGCAATCTCTTCCTTACTCGCATGTGGACCAATTAACATGTCATAGCCACCAGAGGCTCCTACGTTTTTAATAACGAGCTCGTGAATATGCTCTAGCACCCATTCACGCTGACTGTCATCTTCTAGATGATAGGTTTTCACATTTGGTAGAATAGGTTCTTCCTGTAAATAATAGCGAATCATCTCAGGCACATAGGCATACATTGCTTTATCATCTGCCACTCCATTCCCAACGGCATTCAAGATGGATACATGACCAGCTTGATAAGCAGCCATTAAATGTGGAACACCTAATAAAGAATCCTCACGAAAGACAGTAGGATCTAAAAAGTCATCATCAATCCGACGATAAATAATATCGATTTGCTGTAGGCCATAAATGGTTTTCATATAGACCTTTAAATCCTGTACAACTAAATCGCGGCCCTCCACGAGCTGGATGTTTAAATGCTGGGCTAAAAAAACATGATCGTAATACGCAGAATTGTACATGCCTGCTGTCAGGAGTACAGCTTTAGGCTCTCTTTCTGCTTGCATGGAAGGTGGGCGATGGGCAAGAAGTGCTTTTTTCATATAAGCCATTTGTTTATCAAGAGGTCGAATCGTATGCTTGGAGAAAAATTCTGGGTATACTTCCTTCATCACATCCCGATTTTCAAAGACATAGGAAATGCCAGAAGGATTGCGTAAATTATCTTCGAGTACATGATAATCGCCTTTTTCATCCCGAATTAAATCAATCCCTGCTAAAAATATATGATTCGCAATTGGTACTTGAAGTCCTCTCATGGTTGGTTTGAAATAGGGATTATTTTCAACAAGCTGTCTCGGAATAAGACCATCCTGAATGATCTTTTGTTGTCCATAAACATCCTGTAAAAATTTGTTGAGTGCCTCCACGCGCTGTTTGACACCTGCTTCAATCATGGCCCATTTGGTTTGAGGAATAATAATTGGGACACAATCAAAAGGCATGGTACGTTCTGTTCCATCTTGTGCACCATATACCGTAAATGTAATCCCTTGTCTGAGAAAGCTTGCTTGCGCTTGACGGTATTTTTCTTCAAGTTGCTCCCGCGAAAAAAAGGTTAGCTTATGATGAAAAGATCGATAATGAGGCTTTGGCTTATTGCCATCAAACATTTCATCGAAAAACAGACTAGAATCATATAAATTCATCATATGGATCGCCTCCGAATTCAAGTAGTAGAGAAAACATGTTACACTGTGAATAAATACATAAAAGGAGCTAACAACCATGACCATCATTAATTTAATGCAAGCGTATGAATTAGATAAACTATCCAAATTACATTTATCAGACGAGGAAATTTTACGAGCTTTGCGTTCGGGGGATGTATCAGCTTGGCAAGAACAAGTGCCAAACTATGAATTTAGCGAGACAATGGCTCTATATCAGGAAGGGGAACAACAGTTCTTAGATGCATACCATGGCCATTATCGAATCAAGTATGTAACATTACCAGGCATCCAACGTTTATTGCAGCTACGCTTTCAATTAGAAGAAGGGAAGGATTACCAACTAGTAGAAACAGGTATCCAGCATTTAACGTGTGATGAGGAAACAGTCACAAGACTTCAGCAAATGTTATCGACAAACTGGTCACTAACAAAACAAGAGGATGGCAATTATTCAATTTTTGTAAAATAATGCCATGTGTGTTGTGAGACGAATTGACATGAACAGTTACCCATCTATTGTTTTTTCGAAGCGTCTCACAAAGCAAATAAAGTCTACTAGATTTTAATATTCATTTACCGTGAACTTTATGCCTAAAATCCTATAACTGTCACAAAATAGTTGTAACAAAAATCCTCTTTTTTAAAAGGGGTTTTTTATTACCTTCGAACAGAACATTTGTTCTAACGTACGAAAAAGGGCATTTTTTTCAATAAAGTTCCCAAATTTATATTTGGGAACGTTTTTTATGGTAAAATAGAGCAAATAGAGGTGATGAGCATGCAAAAAATGAAGCAACCAAAATTCATGAAGGATTTTCTGGTCTATTTAACAACCATAAAAGGAAAGTCTCAGCGCACAAGAAAAGAATATGAATATGACCTGAGCTTATTTTTCCGCTTCCACAAAGCTGTCCAGGAGGACTTGGATATAGAGAATTTAGCTACCATTGATATTGGTACTATTACAATAGAAGAAATTCGTGAAATGACATTAGAGGATCTTTATTTATTCATGGAATATTGTGAAGTACAGCGAGGTAATTCTGCTGCTGCACGAGCACGAAAAGTGGCCACATTAAAATCCTTTTTTAAATATTTAAAAGGCAAACGTCGACTTATCGAGGAAAATCCAGCAGATGAATTAGAGACACCAAAGATAGGCAGAAAACGACCTATTTATATGAACCTACAAGAAGCTACACAATTTATAGATGGGATTAAAAGCAATCAGGCATCCCCGAGAAATTATTGCATGATGATGTTTTTCTTAAATTTAGGAATACGTGTCACTGAGCTATGTCAGCTTAATAAAACATCCATTCAAGGACGTTATTTAACCGTAATGGGAAAGGGCAATAAAGAGCGCACCGTCTATTTAAATGATAGCTGTATGCAGGCACTTGCTGACTATGAAAACAGTGGGAAGACACCCTATAAGGGAGAAGGCGAGGAGCCACTTTTTGTGTCACAAAAGGGAACACGCTTTACAAGACAAACCGTTGCCAAAATTGTTAAACGTATTAATAAGCAATCAGGTCTTCAAAAAGAACGGCTTACACCACACAAGCTACGCCATACATCCGCAACGATGATGTATAAAGCAGGGGCAGATATCCGTAGTTTGCAGCACATTTTGGGGCATTCTAGCGTCGCAACCACGCAAATTTATACCCATATTGAAGATGAGCAGCTAAAGCATGTTTTAGAGAATAATCCATTTAATATTGTTCGTGAAAGATGATTTTCTCCCCTCCATATCGAATATATAGAAGAAGACCTAATGAAAGGGGAGCCAAGGATGTCAAACGTCAAAGAACATCTCGATACCACAAGAACACAATTACTTCAGGAAATTCACTTATTGGATGATACAGCCTTTAATAAGAAACCAGATGCTCAAAGCTGGAGTGTGGCACAAATCTGTCATCATCTCGTATTAGTAGAGGAAGCAACAAAGAAAGCCATTACATGGGGATTAAAGGCAGAGGAACAGTCAACACCCGCTCGAAAAAATGTTCAGCTCATCTTAGATCGAACAAGAAAGTTCCAAGCACCGCCTATTGTAGAGCCAGCAGAAGAACCTTTCACTGTTCAAGCGATGCTGGATTTACTAGCTACAACAAGAAAGAACCTCCTTGCCTTTTTACAAACAATCGAGGAACCTGAAGCATTAGCTAAGCGCGCTGTGCAGCACCCAGCTTTAGGCGAATTACCACTCGATCAATGGATTGAAATGGTCTATTTGCACGAGCAACGTCATATCAAGCAATTACAAGAAATCGTTAAAGAATAACTTGTATGAAAGGAATTTGGCCACAGGAGATGAGCTAAATTCCTTTTATTGTTATTCAATTTTTCTGTTATAATCTCTTGACGTGCTACATAATCTGTTATATATTAAATAAAAATAATAACAACTGTTATAAAACAGTTTTCGTTAGAGGAGGAAATATAAATGTCAAAGTATCGTGATGGTTATGAATTTTATTGTGAAATGTGTGAGCGCTATGGATTGGAGCCAATTTCTTTCCGTTACTATGTATTACAATTATCACAGCAACAACTTTCAGCTTACAATATGCAAGCAAAACAATTAGGAATTTAAAAGGAGTGATTATGACGGAAGCCGCCGTGAATATTTTATGAAAAGCCCAGCCATACTAAATAAAATGGTCTGGGCTTTCGTAATTTCAGCAAGAAATTTCAGATAATTCATTGACAAGTACAGTAGCCTGTTATATATTTTTAAACAAATAATATTTCTGTTATATAACAAAAAATAGACATATAGTAGCAAATGTGAAAGGAAGTTATGAGGATGACAGATTATCGAGAAGGTTATGAATTTTATCGTCAAGTATGTGAGGAGCATGGGCTAGAGCCTATTAATTTTCACTATTACATTTCAAGTTTATCCCAAGAGCAATTAGATGCCTACAACATGCAGGCGAAATCAATAGGGGGTTCAATAGAATATGAGGTCTCTTAACATATAAAATGCCTTACTTCCTATGTGGGACAGTAAGGTATTTTACTTTAACAAAAATTTTACAAGACATTAAAACTTATTATATGAAACTTTTAAATTTTGTATTAAAAAGATAAATAGCCTAAATAAACTATTTAACGTAGTCCAAAAGTATTAAATAACTATATATTTAGACATTTACAAGGAGGTTATATCCACTAATTTTTGTCTATTTTATTAAAAACTATCAAATACAGCTTTGAATGTTTTTGAGATTTGGGTTGAATTAACTGCTTTTCTAAGACTATAATATAATTACATAAAAAAGGGCGATATACCACAACTTTATACCTCGCTGTAAGATAAAGCAAAAGTACCAAACCCTTCATATTTTAATGAATGGAGAATGAAAATGATGAATATCACGCCTAGTAGTGTTAATCAAATGAACTACAGTCTAAAAGAATTACAAGATATCTTTTCCGCCATGAATAGTTCCATCATTGTAGCGATTACAGATCGTACCGGAAAAATTACATTTGTTAATGATCATTTTTGTAAAATTTCGAAGTATACGCGTGAAGAATTAGTTGGTCAAGATCACCGTTTACTAAATTCAGGCTTTCATCCCAAATCTTTCTTTAGAGAGATGTGGAAAACAATCGGTAATGGCGATATGTGGAATGGCGAGGTGTGCAATCGTGCGAAAGATGGCAGTTTATATTGGGTGAAAACAACGATTATCCCGTTCCTAGATGAACGAGGAAAGCCGTATCAATATATTGCCATTCGCGTAGATATTACAGCGCAAAAGGACATTAAAAAAATTACTCACATTGCCTATCATGATGAACTAACAGGGCTACCAAATCGTCGCAAATTAGAACAGCGTTTAGAAAATGAATTTCATCAATCTCGACGTACAGGAGAGAAGTTTGCGTTATTTTTCATTGATGTGAATCGTTTCAAACATATTAACGACGGACTTGGTCATATTATCGGCGATATGTTTTTAGTGGAAATGTCGAATCGTCTGCGCAATATTGATCATACATCAAATTCTTTCTATCGCCACAATAGTGATGAATTTGTCATGATTTTAAATGATGTCAGTCGCATTGAGGAAATGGCTAAGGAAATTATTAGCGTCTTCAATGAAAGCTTTATTGTCGACACCTATGAGTTTTATGCAAGTATCAGCATCGGCATCAGTATATTCCCAGATCATGCAAACTCTGTGGAAGAATTATTGAAAAATGCAGATATTGCTATGTATGCGGCAAAATCTACACGTGGTAACCAATATCGCCTCTATCGCGATAATATGGACGAGGCCAATGATAAATGGCTTTTACTAGAAACGAAATTACATCAAGCATTAAAGCAAGATCGTCTAGAATTACATTATCAGCCTAAGATCGACTTAAAAACGGATTCTGTTATTGGGATGGAGGCATTGCTACGCTGGTATGACCCTGTATTAGGTCATATTCCGCCAGATCGTTTTATTCCATTTGCAGAGGATTGTGGCCTGATTAATGATATCGGTGTATGGGTTTTACGTAAAGCCTGTGCTCAAGCTCGTCAGTGGAATGAAGCACATGAACTATCATTGCGGGTAGCTGTGAATATTTCACCAATTCATATTAGTACAGGTGGCTTTGTGGATATGGTGCGTAGTGTCATTGCAGAAACAGGCATTGACCCTAATTTATTAGAAATTGAAATTACCGAGATGAGTATGCTTGATTATACGGAAGATTTAATTGATACCATCAAGCAATTACGAGAACTAGGTATAACTATTTCATTAGATGATTTCGGGACAGGCTATTCATCGTTAAATTACTTAAAAAAATTCCCGGTGGATGTGCTTAAAATTGATCGTGCCTTTGTCCGTGATATCGTACCTGAGAAGTCTGGAATCGCTATGATTTCAGCCATGATTTCATTAGCACATGCCTTAAACCTACAAGTAGTAGCTGAAGGTGTAGAGGAGGAAGCTGAATTAAATGTTCTGCGTGAGCATGGATGTGAGTATGTGCAGGGCTATTATTTCAGTAAGCCTTTATCTGTAGGAGATTTTACGAATCTCATTGTTAATACTGTCACAAATAAATCCAGTTATTAATTGCTATTCCTGAATGATTTTGCTAAAGTGGGATAAAGTAAAACTGTTAACATGATAAACCCTTTGATGATGTGGCCAAGTAAGTAAGAATTGTGAAACAGAAAATATAGCACCTGCTGAGAGCTATATCACCGCTTCTTGACTGAACACCTACCACGGAGATGTTATGTAAACATAACCGAGTCGTTTTCGTTACCAAACGTGAGAGGGCTTTATATTCTACTTAAAGCTAAATCAAGGTGGTACCACGTCGTTCCAGCACAAAGACGTCCTTATTCTGAGGACAGCTTTGTGCTTTTTTTCTTGCTTCAGCTAAATCTTCATACGGGTTGAACAAGTATTCATTTAACACAATTGGAGGAGAACACATGTCAAAACAACTAGAAGATTTTTCGAAATGGTATATCGAGACCATCCAAAAAGCCGATTTAATGGATTATACACCTGTTCGAGGCTGTATCGCCTTTAAGCCAGACGGCTATGAAATTTGGGAGCATATTCAGGAGGAGATGGATCGTCGCTTTAAAGAGACAGGACATCGTAATGCCTATTTCCCAATGCTTATTCCTGAATCCTTCTTCCAAAAGGAAAAGGATCATATCGAAGGGTTCTCACCTGAGCTTCCTTGGGTAACCGAGGCAGCAGGGGAACAATTAGAAGAACGGCTAGCCCTTCGTCCAACATCTGAGACGATGATTGGTCATCTTTACTCTAATTGGATTAAAAGCTACCGTGACCTACCAGTGCTGATCAATCAATGGGCAAATGTCTTCCGTTGGGAAAAGAAAACACTGCCTTTTATTCGTACCTCTGAATTTTTATGGCAAGAAGGGCATACAGCGCATGTAGATGAAACCGATGCTCGTCAGGAAACAATGCAAATGCTAGACATTTATAAAGAAGTCGTAGAACAGGTACTAGCAATTCCTGTCTATGACGGACAAAAAACCCCTTCTGAGCGTTTCGCAGGGGCTGTCGATACGTACTCTATTGAGGCAATGATGAAAAATGGCAAGGCTGTGCAAGCAGGAACATCCCATTATTTAGGAACAAAATTTGCTGAAGCCTTTAATATCAAGTATTTAAATAAAGCGAACCAGCACGAATACGTACACACAACATCTTGGGGTACTTCCACACGTTTAATTGGTTCGGTTATTATGGTGCATGGTGATGAGCAGGGACTTGTTTTACCTCCACGTATCGCACCAACACAAGTCGTTTTAATTCCAGTAGGGCCATGGAAAAAGAACCCTCAAATCATGGAGCATTTAGATGAGATTTTTGCAGCCTTAAAAGCGAAGGGTATTCGTGTACGGCTGGATGATTCAGACCAATCGCCAGGCTATAAGTTCAATGAATGGGAGCTAAAAGGCGTGCCTGTGCGTGTTGAATTAGGGCCACGTGACCTAGAAAACAAGCAAGCTTTACTGAAAGCGCGTGATGAAGAAGAAAAACGAACTGTCGAATTAGCTACTATCATCACAGCTATTGAAGAAGAATTAACAACCATGCAAACGCGCTTATTAGAAAAAGCTCGTCAATTCCGTGAAGCAAATGCTCACACAACAATTGACACACTTTCACAATTGCAACAGCACATTGACACAGCAAAAGACAATGGCACAATCCCAGGCTGGGTGCTTGCTGGATGGTGTGGCGAGGATGCATGTGAAGAAAAAGTGAAGGAAGAGACGAAATACACATCTCGCAATATTCCATTCAATCCACCAACAACGAAAACCACATGTATTGGCTGTGGAAACGAAGCAAAACATACAGTTTGGTTTGCGCAAGCTTATTAATTAATAAAGCCATATGAAGCAAGCCCGAACAATTATGAAGCACACTTGGTTGTTTTATAATTAGTTCGGGTTTTTCATGTTAAGATGGTGAACAATAACACGCTATGCTTTCTTACCGGAAACTCTTATACCAAATTTTAAAATTCTCACTCCTGTTTCTCCAGGCATTGATCCAACGAACAGCCTTCATCACTCATAATGGTGTTTCTTTCACTCTGTCTAAACCTTAGCGTATATCGCCAAGTTCTCATCATGATTGTGATAAAATAAAGGGACGTTTGCTTCTGAAAAATCCTAAAGAAATGAGGATATGAATGACAGTATTACAAGAAGTATTTGATAACTACCTTAATATCAAATTTAACCGGGGATTACCAGCTGTTCAAATGAATGATTTCGAATATGTTTTATTAGAAGATACTAGCGCAGAGCTCTTTTTTATTGATCACGAACAGGGGACATTTTTGGAATGGGCAGAGGCATTTCAACCACAAAATCCGCATTATGTTCAAAAGCCAGACTGGCAGCCTATGCTTACATCTTTTTTCAAGCAGCTAGATGTTTATGATGAGCAAGTGTGCTATTATTTGCTCTACACGATAAATGCAACAACTAGAATAATTCCACGGAACCCGTATAACAAGATGAATGATTTTATGAAAAACTATTGCTTCTTTCAACTTGCTCAATTAGAGCATATTACGATACTCAACAAAGAGCAGAAACAACAGTTAAAGGACTTTTTATTCTTTTTCTATCTGTATACCCATCCAGTGAATGAGGAAACGCTTTACGCTTTTTCGTTCAAAGAAGGAACTTTAATTCATGCTAAAACGAATATCAATATGGAGCAATATTTTTCTCATTATCATGATTATATTTGTAAGCATAAGCATGACCGAACATTATTAACACCACATGAGATAAATGCTTGCAAGAAGCTGACAATCGAACTATTGAGAAGCATCGAAGGAAAATCAAAAGACTCGTTATGCCATTTGAAGATGGCATAGAGTACCTACATCTAATTAACAATATAGATGATTTTTTACATATGTTTAATCAAAATAATAAGGCATTCTATCAATTGCTTCATAGCTTTCTATTCGATCATCAATCGAATCCTTATCGTGAGCATTGCTTTAGTATGCTATTACAGAATTATGTCACTTATATTTTGACTTTTCACTTTGATGACCTTATTCAGTTAATAGCGTATTTCCATGATTCACCATCAATTTGTAGGATGATTATCAATAAAATTTTTGTCGATACCATCTTTATGCAAAAGATTTTGAAAGAGGGAAATATTAACATTAACAATTATCCATCGATCATAGAGTTTTTTGACGAGGATGCTAGAAGCATATATCTTGATGAACAGTAAAAGGAGACAAGGAAATGACCAACACAACAGGCTGGAAACAGAATGCACAAAATCGCACATTTATAGCTTCATTTAGTGGTGGCAAGGATAGTGTTTTAGCTTTGTATAAAGCATCACAGGTGGGCCAAGCAATGGGGCTTATCGTGATGCTGGAGGAAGAAGGAAAACGTTCAAGATCCCACGGGATGCCACCTGCGCTAATCCAGGCGCAAGCTGACTCTATTGGGCTGCCAGTCTATACTGCTGCAGCAAGCTGGGCTGATTATGAAGAAGTATTTGTAGGTTTATTAGTAAATGCAAAGCAGCAGGGAGCTGAAGTATTAGTAACAGGAGACTTAGATATGCCTGAACATGGCTGCTGGCACGACAAAGTCACTAAAAAGGTAGGTTTAAAGCTAGGCATGCCATTGTGGGAGATGAACCATCGTGAGGCTGTCGATGAATTTATTCACTTAGGATTTATTACAATGATTGTCACGGTCAACCTATCCTTGGGCATGACGGAGGACGATTTAGGGCGTGTGCTTACCCCTGATTATGTAAAGGAGCTTGAAGCCCGGAGCATTGACCCATGCGGAGAAGGTGGTGAATTCCATACGACCGTCATTGATGGACCTCTTTTCCAGCAGCCAATTGCGGTGCGTAAAGGTTCCGTTATAAAAGATGGAGACTACGCCTTTTTACCTTTAGAGCTAGCATAAATTTACATCAGAAAACCCTTATTGCCATGCGCAATTCATAACAATAAGGGTTTTTATTTTGAGGTGTATTGTTATTTTTTTATATATAATAAAATTATTACATATGAAAAGATGATGAATTATTAACAGTTTTGGGTGCTTGTCCAATCCTTATCGATTAAATATTATTGCAATTCTTCATCAAGAAAAACAATATGTTAGCCAACTTGCGAGAGAGTGCAGATTTTATGAAAGGAGTTTTATTATATGTCATCAACAACACTTACCATATTTTCAGCGTTCTTTGGTTTACTTCCACTTCTAGTACTTGTTTTTATTTTTGTATTTGTTATTAGTATCTTTCGACGAGTGGAACGCCGTGCAGAGGAACGCCTAAAAATAGAGAAAGAATCAGCTCAATTGCAACAGCAACAGATTCAAGAAATAAATAAACGTTTAACAACGATTGAAACTATATTGAAACAAGTTGATTAGGAGTAAGATATTTTAACTATTTCTAGGTAAAAGGAATAATAGGTTGAATTCAACATTGGCTCATATGAACATCGACATCATTATAACATTTGTCTCTTGCTACGAACGTGGGATATCCATAACAAATGAATAATTACCCGAAAGTACACAGGCTCTCCTCTGTACTTTTTTGTATTTCAGCTAGTTTTTCCTTGTAGGTATAGAACTCCTATCACTTTGACCAAAATAATATTTGACTGGACACTGATTGGTGTCATATAATTAAGACACCAATCAGTGTCCTATTAGAAAGGGTGGTGGTTTTGAATAACAATCATCAAGAGCGTGACGTTTATGTAGCCATTGCTGACCCTACAAGACGAAAGTTGATCCGTTTATTGGCAGAGGTAGATGAGTTACCGCTTCACGAATTAACCGCTCAATTTGATATGGGGCGTACGGCTGTTTCGAAACATTTAGCCATCCTGAAAGATGCAGGCCTCGTCATTGCACGCAAGGAAGGTAGAGAGACGAGATATCGATTGAATGCAGCTCCATTGAAAGAAATACAAGATTGGGTATCGTTTTATGAAGGTTTTTGGAAAGAAAGAATCGCGAAATTACAGCTATTATTGGAGGAAAAAAATGAAACCAGATGTATCATTAGATTTTAAATTTACAAGTTCCATCGAACAAGTATGGCATGCTTTAACAGACTCAGATACACTAGCAAAATGGATCTGGAGCAATGACTTCCAACCAGTTGTAGGACATAAATTCCAATTCCGTGCTGAACCAAATGAATGGTGGGACGGTATTGTAGACTGTGAGGTACTGGAAGTGGAAGAGCCTCACAAATTATCTTATACTTGGACAAGTGCTGGCGAAACAACAACAGTTATATGGACATTAACACAGGAAGCAGATGGCTCGACTCAGCTTCATCTTGATCAAGGTGGCTTCAGCGAAGAAACGAAAGCGCGTCAAGGTGCAATCGAGGGAGCAAAATATGCTTGGACAAATATGAGTGCACAGCTTGAAAAAGTATTAGCGTAGTATAAATTAAATAACAGCAAGAAGAGCGCAATTCAGTAGCAAGAATTGTGTTCTTTCATGTTCAGTCCCATCTTTTAATTTTCTTAAATGGAAGGATAACTAAATGAAAATTAATGAACTAATTGCCAATAATATTAACCGTCTAGATGTCGTTTTATCCGACGATCAATCTTTAGCCATAGCAGGTTTGTCTGGTTCAGGGAAGACGACATTTTGTCAAACGATTGGAGAAGAATCCAAAAAACGTCTTGTTTCTTTATTGCCAAAGGCTGAATATCAATATTTATTTCCAAACATTATGGAAACGAACTTCAGTGCCATCAAAATGGAGGACATGCCCCTTGTACTTTTTCTAGGAAAATCCTCGATCTCTAGCAATCCACGTTCCACAATTGGTACTCATACAGGTGTTTTTAAAGAAATTCGTAATCGACTGGCAGATGAGTTTCAGCTATCGCCAGAGATGTTTTCCTTTAACAATGCATTAGGCTGGTGTCCTGCATGTAAGGGGCGAGGCACGACAAAAAATGTAGAATGTAAAAAATGTTTGGGTAAGCGCTATAGTCCAGAAGTAGAGCAGTATAAAATCACTTTATGGAATGAGCCCTATAGTATTTCTGATATTCATCATTTAAGTATAGAGGCCATCTATTCCTTATCAAAAGAATTAAATATCAGTGAAGAAAAACAGCATATTCTGCATAATATTATGCAAATGAATATTGGCTACTTAACCTTAAATCGTATTATGGGGACTTTATCAGGTGGAGAATTAACAAGGCTGTACTTAGCAGAATTCATGGCAACAAGCGAAAACACCGTGATTATTGTTGATGAAATTTCTGTGGGTCTTGACCATAACACCTTACTAAAAATTTTAGAGCAAATTCAACAACTAGGCGCAAAAAACCAAATTTGGTTGATTGATCATTCTGATACCGTGTTAGACACGGCAGACGAGCATCTATTCTTCGGACCAGGTAGTGGAAAATACGGAGGAAAAATCGTTGAAGAATCTCCACGACCAAAGCCTATCTATTGGGGACGAAATCCAGCAGCACCCATATCCTATTATCAATTCCGAGATTTGTATTGCCGTAATATCCAAATAGATGCAATAGACATTCCACAAAATCGACTTGTTACCTTTACAGGAGAGTCTGGTTGTGGGAAATCAACGCTTGTTAATGAGTGTATTGCTAAAGATTTTATCAAACGCTATCCAAAGGACAAACTCGTGATGGTTGGGCAAGATCGTAACCAATCCATTACGAGTCGTTCCACTGTCGCAACATTCCTCGATATTAAAAAGAAACTAACAAAATATAGTGAGGACATTGATGATATTTTCCAGCGCTCGATTGAAGATATTATCGATGAACTACCTAATGAAGATATCGCACATAAACGCTTAAGCTTATTGATTAAGCTTGGACTAGGCTACTTAACACTTGAGAGAAAAACGCAATCTCTATCGACTGGTGAATTCCAATGTGTGCATCTAGTCTCAGAGTTATTTGCCAACTCTCGTAATCCCCATACATTATTTATTTTTGATGAGCCATCTAAAGGGCTATCTCAGAACATTCTAAACCAATTTATCGATAGTGTAAGGGATATCCTAGAGGATGAATCTATCTCCATCATCATGATTGAGCATAATGCCTATATGCTGGAAAGCTCTGATTTTGTTGTTGACTTCGGTAAAAGACAGCAGGAGCCTGTAACACATCTAAATGTAGTTAGCCATGAAGATTATTTTAATCAGGATAATCATTCAAGGGTTTCAGCTCCATTACAAATCACATCTACGCTCGCATTAAGGAATGGCATTCAATACTTAGAAAACAACCATATTAGCTATTTCAAAAATGCGGAAAATATATATAAAGGTGGCATCTTAAAAAGCTTATCTTCCATGGCTCGTCTGATTTACGGTGAATATGAATCTAACAAAATTGCCCCTGTTGTTGCCATTGATTTGGAAAGACATTTATATAGCCAATATAGTTTCCTGTATGAAATAGCTGGTCTTATCAATCATATTGTGGCTGCTCATCCAACAAATAAGGATACGAGAAGCTTCGATTTTTATAGCCAAGAAAATCATTGTCCTAGCTGCTCTGGTCGATTAGAAATTGAAAAATTCGATTTTGATCTTGTGGTGCAAGACAAAAACGTGCCATTTTGGGACGGCCTACTACATCCCGATATAATGGAGGTTTTAAAATACTATCAACATTCTAAATTAGAATTTCTCTTTGAGCAGATTAAAATCGAGCTTGGTCAGGACATTAGTAAAAGCTATCATGATATGACTGAGGAGGAAAAGCATACATTTTTATATGGTTATTGGGACAAGTCCTTTTATGATAAGGCAACAAAATCCTCGAAAAAGTGGGAGGGCTTTAATTTTATCATTGGTCGTTATATCGTGATTTCAAAATCCATTATTAAAGAGCAAATGAAGGAAACAAGAGAAATGGTGCCATGCCCAATTTGTCATGGTTCTGTGCTCAACCACCAAAAGAAATTACGATTTGGGAACACAGATATTCGTAACTTAATTCGTCAACCGCTTGATGAAGTCATCAACATTGTAGGCAACTTACCACAACTAGAAAAAATCAAAGCCATCGTTGGCGGAGACATGTCACTGCTACAAGATGTTTCCTTATTGCCAAGGGAAACACAGGTATCCCTAAAAATGCTGGAATTAGAGCTGGCAAGCTTTGTCGGCTATGAAATCGTACTACAAAACGCTTTTCCTTTTTGGAACAAAATCAAAGATAATCTAGAGCGCATCAGCCATAAAAATCAAGTGACCATCTGTGATTTTGCCAATATACAGGAGACAAGAGAATTCATCATCGATCAATATTTTACGAATGGTAAATATAAAAAACTAACATATGTATATGAAGCATTTGGCTACAAGAAAATCGTAACCCAAATCAATAAAGTCAAAGCCAATCATTCCTGTCCATTCTGTAAAGGGAAAAAGGTGCTCTCAGAAGATGGACTGCATGATGGAGTCCATAAATTAACCGTGCCCTGTGTAAGCTGTGGCGCAAGTGGCATTAATGAGGAAGGACGCAAGCAAATCGTTGATGGCATTGATGTGGAAACATGGCTAACTGGTACTGTAAGCGATGTTGTGACAGAGGGCTCCCATCTTGAGGCCGTTGCCAATATTCCTATTTTTAATCGTATTCGTGAATTGAACAAACAAGAAATGATGGCAGTCTACCAGTTCCTACAATCAAATAACTAATTCATCAAACCCTTGTGCTTCGGCATATGGGTTTCTTCTTTCGTTGGACTAGAATTACTCACTAATTTTCCACAAAAATTCATAATTCGTGTCATCTTTGATTACTATAAAGATAACAGTAATGGTAGTAAAAGGGAGGATATGGTTTGGTAAAAAAAGTGCTGTTATTTGGGGATATTGGCATTGATGATACGGTGGCATTGATCTATGCACGGCTTAATCTAGAAATAGAAATTGTGGGACTCGTTGCAGATTACGGCAATGTATCGCGAGAGGATGCGGTGTCCAATATTTATTATGTCATGAAATTGTTCGACTTCCCTCAAGGAATTCCTGTGATCTTAGGAGCAGAACTACCCTTAACAGGAGAGCAGCCGACCTATTACCCAGAAATTCATGGTGAACGAGGACTTGGACCCATCATCCCAAATGATGATCACGAATTAAAAATTGAGAACTTTTTTGAAATCGTCAACATTATTGAAAGGTATAAGCATGATGAGCTAATTATTGTCAATATTGGGCGATTAACCTCACTAGCCACGATGTTTATCCTTTATAAAGAGCTTATGAAAAATATCAAGGAATTTTATATTATGGGTGGAGCATTTTGGGTGCCAGGTAATGTAACGACAGTGGCTTGAAGCGAATTTCCATGGTGATCCCTTTGCCGTTAATATTGTGCTTACCTATGCAACGAATGTGACAATCATCCCTTTAAATGCGACACAAAAGGCCATTGTCACACCTGGGATGGTGGACTATATTGACTCCTTTGGCAAAACAAAAATTCTAAAGCCCTTAATGGAATACTATACACGTTTTTATAAAGAACGGGACCCCTCACTTCTAGGAAGTCCCGTGCATGATGCGTTAACACTAATGGCAGTCATTTATCCTGACATGTTTATTTATGAGTCCTATCCTGTAACCGTTGTCGATAAGTTAGAAGGACCTGCAAGAGGGCAAAGTATTGCCGAGACAAGACCTTATGAAAATAATAATGGCGAAAAAAAGCATCGTATTGCTTTTGATATTCATTATGAACATTTTTTCCAAAACTTTTTATCGGTTATGACAGGGCAACCATTTCACTAGTTATTCAAAAACACCATCTCTTAAAATTGTAAAATCAACATGGACATTTACCTTCATGTCTTTATATATTTTTTGCCATTTATCCTTTGTTAGCTTAGAATGTCTTACTTCGCTTCGATATTTCTCACCAAAGCCAAAAATATCAGACTCAACTTCCTGACTATGAGCAATCACTCTACGTATTTCCTTTGACAATTTTTTCTCGATTGCTTTTTCCAGTGCCGCCACACTTTTTGGGTCCCCTTGATTGATATCAGGGTACACCTCTAATACTCTTGATTTGATTTTGATGTTCAGGTCAAATGTTGGCGTTTCCGCATCAACTAACTTCATTTCTCGTTTCGAATGAATTGCATCAAAGGCTACCGTTATTTTATTTGCAGGCTTTTGAAGAATCTTGGAAGGGATATCTTCTTTTTCCAGAATGGTTTCATATAAGCCTACTTTAAAGGTATCTCTGACAATTTTTACGTAAAAGCTATCTTTTGCTGGAAGGGTACTGACCATTTTGCTGCCTTTAAAAAGAGCTATCCCACTTAATTCCACCAGCTCGTCATCTCTTTTAATAATAGGCATGGCAAAATCTTTTCCAGATGAATAATAATCATGGGCAATTTGATGAAGTGTAGAGGAAATCATATATTCCTGCTCGACATTTTGTTCAATTAACCTAAAAATATGCTGCCCAATATCCTCAATATTTTGATATTCGTATTTCAGTAATGTTTCTGTTTCACCTTCTACAATAGCCATAAAGATCCCATTGCTGACACTTGCGTTTTCTAGGTTTGTATCAATATAGTAGCGAAGGTCTTTTTTTGCCAATTCCTCTCCAAATAGGATGACTCTCATTTGACCAACCATGATTTTTTTCGAAAGCTTACGATTGGCTTCCATCCGATTTCCTTTACTCGTATCGTTTTCTGTAGACAGAATTTCCACATTGCTCTGAAATTCTGGATTTACTTCACGAATAACAGCTGTTGTCTTTATTTTATCCTCTGTTCCTACATCATAGCCGACTAAAGTAGTTAATCCAACTTTATCCAAAATATTGATTTGTGCACATCCATATAAAAAAACAAAGGAGAGAAGAATCATCCATCTTCCTCTAAGTTTGTTCATTCTTTTTCACCTTCTTTGATGTGAAGTTCTTCTTTAGTCGTGCTATTGGCCAAAGTAAAATAGGGTAGACAAAAATTACGTAAAATGCAATTTGTCCAAACACCGTGTTAATTGTATTAATCTGTGTCCGTGTTTGAACCAATAATGTTCCAATTAGAACGATGAATGAAAATAGCCAAACAAACGACTTTTCACTTATCGGGAATAAACGAATTGCTCCGCGGTATGCAGCCCATAAGTATAGACATAGATTCGGTAAAATGATTAGCATCCAAAAACAAACAGCTACAAATTCAAAGCGTTCCATAAAGGGGAAGCTGATAAAACTAAATAATGTCAAGGTTGCCCATATCGTTTTCAATAGCTTGCCTTCACTGTAATATGCAATGGACACCATCATCACGGCTAAATAGATGATGGTTGTAGCTAATAGTCCTAAATGAACAGGTTTTCTAATTTTTTTCTTGTCTTTTACAAAGGGGTAAATTACGTTTAGTATTTCAAAGCCGATAATGGTAAAGGTCATTGATTGTGCCCCTTTTAAAATAGAGCGAATATCATTTTCTAAAATAGGGAAAAGGCTTTCTACTGTAGCATATTTCATGGGAAAGGCTAACATTGGGAAAATCCATAGGGAGAGAATGATACTAAAAAAAGACACGCCTACAATGACACGAAGCCCTCCTGTAAAGGCATAGATAATAATAATTAATAAAGTTGCTGACAGGAACCAGGTCTCGATGCTAGGAAAAATCCATGCTTGTATAACTTCAATATAATTTCGTAAAACTGAAAAGAACGCCACGGAGCAATAGATGACATACATTGCATTTAAAAAATTGCCAATCCATTTGCCAAAAATATCAATTTGAATTCCGTAAAGGTCATTAGAGCCGTAAATTTCTAATGTTTTAATCATACAAATGGTAACAACATGTGTGGCAATCCCAGCCAGTAAAACAGAAATCCATGCATCCTGTCTTGCATCCTGATAGATAATGCGTTGAAATCCCTGTATACCAACCCCAATTTGAGCACCATGTACCACAAAAAAAAGCAAATAAGCATTGATCATATCTTTAGGGCTAAGTTGTATAGGTTTTCCCATTTATTTCACCTTCAGTTCAACTTTTATCAGGTTTCACTGGCTCTGGGACAAATTTATGCTCATCCTTTGGTCTTGTCAAAGCAGGTCTTTTCGCTGTTAATGGGACAGGCATTCTAATAATACTATCCCGCATTTCCTTCAACCTCGGTGGATAGAAGGGCGACATGTAAGGAGCACCCAAGCTTGACTGACGTAACAAATGAATAAGAATAAAACAAAAAGCCAGCATGATACCATAAAAACCCCAAAATCCTGCAAGTATAATAATAGGGAAGCGAATAAGACGAATCACATTGCCCATCATATAACTTGGCGATGTAAAAGAGGCTAGGGCACTTAACGCAATGATAATCAGCAATATATTACTGGTAATCCCCGCCTGTACAGCAGCTGTTCCAATAACGATACCACCAACGATACCAATTGTTTGTCCGATTTTTGTTGGTAATCTGGCTCCTGCTTCTCTCAGTAGTTCAATAATAAATTCCAGCAGCAAAGCCTCAAATATGGGTGGGAAAGGAACCAAAGCCCTTGATTCACTTAATGGTACGAGAAAGGCTTGTGGAATCACTTCATAGTGAAATGTCAGAGCTGCCACATAAAACGGTGTTAAATAAACAGATAAAAAGAAGGCAGCCAGTCGTAATAAACGAAGAAAAGTAGCAATTTGCCACCTTAAATTTTGATCTTCTTGACTTTGAAAAAACTCAGTAAATCCTTGGGGGCAAACGATAGCCATTGAACTACCATCTACGAGAACCCCAATTTTCCCGTCTAAAATGCCATCACAAAATCTGTCAGGTCTTTCCGTCAAAAGCATTTGTGGAAAGACAGATAGTGAATTATCATCAATCATTTCAGCTAATACGGCACTATCGATAAGCTCATCGATATAAAGATCTGTGATTCGTTGACGCATTGTTTGAACCATTTGATCATTGGCAATGCCACGCATATATAAAAGAGAGACAGAGGTACTTGTCCTTGCACCAATTTTTACTTTTTCATTACAAAGATTAGGACTCACTATGTAGCGACGAATCAAGGAAACATTGGTAGATAGACTCTCATTAAATCCAACCTGTGTACCTATTACCTGCGATTCATTTTCAGGCGCTGACAATGCTCTAGACTCTCTGCTAGCGATATTGGCTAAAATAGTCTGTGGAAAACCATCTATGTGTATCACAACATGACCATTGACCATCAATTCTACGGTTTCCCTTAGTAGACCGGTTTGACTAACTTCTGCAATAGAAAGGGCCACCTCAATTGCCTCGGGGGTATCATGAGGCTTGCTCTGTAAATTAGCAATAATATCATTATTTAAAGTCTGATCATCAATCAGATTATCGATGTAAATAAGGGTGACGTTTGGTGGAAGAGATTTAATGATTAAATCGGCTGGATGATTCGTTGCATTTTTAATCGATTGAATAAAATGATCTGTGGCATGTGCAACTCTCACAAGATTTTCTTTAGGCGCCTCTTGAACTGGTTGTTGTTGTTTGTTGAAAGGTAGTTTAAATTTCATAGTAAATGGTAGGCTCCCTTCATTGCTAACTTCGTTTATAGAATAGGCTTTAAAGGGGTATTCTATACTTATTTCATTTATTTTCATCATGTAGACATATCTAACAAATAACGGTAATATAATAGTATTCTTAAAAACAGAAGGGAGATTAGCTTTTTTATGCTAAAACTAATTATCGCTAATTAAATTCCAATGAATTTAATAAAGGGGCCATCCTATAATTTTTTTAATTATAGGGTTCATTTAGTGATGCCCTTTTGCGATAAAAGAGAAGCATAATGATGTCTAATCCACAGTTATATTTTGTATACAACGGACTTTATGAGCTTGTTCTCATAGGGTCTTTTTCTGTTTTTAGGAGGTGATGATTCCCACAAAAATTAGCGATTGAAACATAAAATTGGAGGGAATAGACGTGGAAAAATATGATTTAGTTAGTGATTATCGTCACAATGAAAAATTAAAGGCAAGTTTTAATGATTTAGCAATGAAAACATTTGGTTTGGATTTTCGAGGGTGGTATAACAAAGGATATTGGAGTGACCAATATATTCCTTACTCATTTGTACGAGAAGGAAAAGTGATTGCGAATGCTTCTGTTTATAAGATGTCGATTCGCATAAATGGCAAGCGATTAAAGGGAATTCAGATCGGTACAGTGATGACGGATGAACACTATCGTCATCAAGGTTTGGCAAAGCAGTTGATGTTGCATATCATGAAAGAGTACGAAGGTGCCTGTGATTTCATGTATCTCTTTGCCAATAAAACAGTACTAGATTTTTATCCAAAGTTTGGTTTTAGAAGAATCCATGAAAGTGAATACAGCTTAGATCTTACCACAAGAACTATTCAACCAAAGCAGACCAGCGTTCAACAGCTGACAATTGAGCAGGATCTAGCACTCCTTGAAGAGTATGCAAAAAATCGTTATATCCATTTAAGTATGATTGCTGTTGAGGAAAATGAAAGTTTATTAATGTTTTATTTTACGTTAGTTTTCCCTCATGCTATTTACTATTTAGAAGAATTTGAAACAATAGTAGTAATGGAGGAAGAAGAAGGGGTATTAAATATTTATGATATCATCTCTTTACAGGCAACCAATGTAGAGACTGTATTAACAAGCATTATTAAGGATACAACAAAAAAAGTAGTATTCTATTTTACACCTGACTTTACAATCGAAGGCATGACAGCCACTATCACCACAAATGATGACGATGCCTTATTCATTCTCTCGAAAAAGCCCTTCTTACAAGGGCACTTTATGTTTCCTTTAACATCCCATTGCTAGGTTGGATGATCACTTCTAGCTGAAATATGAGCGACATTGGATAAAAAGTGAGCGCTTCGAACAAGAACAAGAGCGCTTTAACATGAAATTGGATCACATTTTCACATACCATAACAGCCTTTTTTAATTGACATTATAAATATTGGGCATTTCTCTATAGGATGGTATAGATAAAGTTATTTCATTAGGAGGAAGCAATGTATACAGTTGGTGTGAGCGATCCTCATTCATCTGTAGAACGCATCATTCAATTCCGATTTTTCGATTATTATTAGATTAAGTGAAGAGTTAATTTTATGGAGTAGCCAAGAGTTTAGATTTATAACGATTGATGATGCCTATTCTACTGGCAGCAGTATTATGCCACAGAAGAAAAACCCTGATGCCGCTGAACTGATACGAGGCAAAACAGGACGTGTATATGGTTCACTGACTTCACTCTTAACAACTATGAAGGGCTTACCATTAGCCTATAATAAAGATATGCAGGAAGATAAGGAGCCATTTTTCGATGCATTGGATACCGTATTAGCTTGTCTACAAATCATGTCAAAAATGATTGCTACGATGAAGGTAAACAGTGAAAACATGAAAAAAGCAGTCAAAGGAGGGTTTCTGAATGCAACAGAGGTCGCTGATTATTTAGTGAGTAAAGGCGTTGCATTCAGAGATGCACACAGCATCGTGGGTTCCATTGTTATTTATTGTGAAGATCATAAAAAAGCCATTGAAGATTTAACAATGGATGAATTGAAAGAATTAAGTTCGTTCATCGATGACGATATCTATGACTATATTGAGTATCAAAATATTTTAAGTAAAGGGATTAAAGTAGGTTTATTATTATAAAAAATAAACCGTTATCTTGACTATAAATGGTCAACATACGGTTCCTTATAAGGGTGGAAAAAAGGCATTCATTGTAGACAAACACATTGTTCAATTAAATAATGTGTTTGTCTTTTTATCTATTGTTCTATTTTTAAATTAAAATTCAGAAAATCTACAGTCTGAGGTTGAGAAATTATTTTCACTCCATATTTTCTACTTTTAAATATTTAGTTTCACAGTAATAGCCTTTGCCGCCAACATAAACTTTCTCTATTTCATTCTTGCTATTGGTTGCTAGTTTAACTAATATTTCGGAAGGAGAGTGTAAAGAATAACCTTGTTCAAATACATAGACTTCTTTTTGCAAGTGGTGCTGTTCATAAAGATAGCAAGCTAATGCACCGTTAGAAGTGCCAGTCGCTGCTTCTTCATTGATGTCATATAGTGGAGCAAAATTTCTGCATATAATTCGATCGTCATTAAAAGTATACAGATGGGTCCCGACAACATGATAGTACTTGCTGATTTCTTTAATCTTTTCGAAATTAGGTTGCAGTGCATGTAATTGTGTTTCACTTATTATAGGAATTAAAATATCTTTTAAGCCCGTGGAGACAATTTGAATCGGGTATTTATTGTCTATAGCTTTACTATCAATACAGTCGATAAACTCGTTTGGAGATATAACATCATAAAATTTCGGTTTATTTTGTTCCATGAATATGATGTCATCTTTTATCGTAATAGTAAGAACACCGCTGTTTGTTTCAATTGTATAGCGATCCTTGAAAAGTTTATTTAAATGCATCAGTATCGTAAAAGAGCCAATTGTGGCATGACCACATAAATCAACCTCTTCTTTTGGTGTAAAATACTCAAATTTATAATCAGCCATTTCAGATGCTGATATAAATGCGGTTTCCGCATAGCCCAATTCTTTGGCTATCGCCATTTTTTGAGTAGTGGTCAATGTATGTTCATTCAATACCACTCCTGCTTTATTCCCGCCTTGATGATCCTTGCTAAAAGCACTTGCAACATAAACGGATATTTTCATAAAACATCTTCCTTCCTCATTTATAGTGAATTGTAGCATATAAAGAACTACGTAAAAATGTTGTTGGATAAATTTTTTAGCAACTAAAATCTCAAAAAATAGATTGTCTACTTTCTTTAAACACGGTTTTAATATTCCTTACCTCATCTATTAGGAAGTACGCGAATAGTAGCTGATTCCATCTTTGTTTTAACCTTTAACGTCAGCACCATGATAATGATGATGATCAATAATAAGGTGATAAGGGCAACGTCAAATGTATTCGTCATATCTTTGATGACACCAACAAGCATTGGAATGATACCACTAATGATATAGCCACCGAATTGAATCATCGCTGTCCATTCACTTGCCTCTTTTGGTGTAGTTGTAGCATCTAAAGGTAAAATCATTGCTAACGGGAATAAACCACCAGCACCGATCCCTGTTAACGTCGCACAGAAAATAGGCGAGATGCCGCCCAGAATTAACATCAAAATGCCAATAAAGGAGCTTGAAGCACACAGTAGCATCCAAGGCTTTCTCTTCACGCTGTTATTAATGATAATGGGAATAATAAAGCTACAAATCATTTGCATGACAGAAAAAATAGTTACCGTTGTTGCGGCGTAGGCATCATTATATCCCATATCCTGTACTTTTGGAGCGAGCCATGTCGCTAGGGAATAATAAACGCCAGATTGTAAACCGAACATGACCATAAGGAGCCAAACATATCGGTTTCCCCAAGGTAGTCGACTTTTTTGGCTTGCAGATTTCTCTAATGGCTCTTGAGATTGTTTGGATTTTTTGATAATTGGAATCCAAACAATAATACCCATAAGAGCGAATACCGACCATATTGCTAAAGCTGCGTTCCAGGATTGATGAAAAGCATGCATAGCAGGCACAACTAAACCAGCACTCAAAGACGCTCCAATTCCCATACCCGCAGAATATACACCAATCATCGTAGAAGAATATTTAGGAAATTCCTTTTTGATATAGCCTGAAATCAGTGGTCCTGTAATAGCAATACCTATCCCACTAAGAATAGCTGTTACTAATAAAAATAAAGGAAAAGTCGCCACTAACCGTAAAGCTGTTGATACACCAATTAATAAAACGGATAGCCCAATCGTCCATTCGATACCCCATCGTTCACTTAGCTTACCAGCCAATGGTGCAAAAATCCCCATACAAAATACGGGAAGTGCTGTTAATAAACTTACAACAACACTTGTCATCTGCAAATCCATTTGAATATTTTTCAATACTGGCGAGATAGATGTGATCGAAGCTCGTAAATTCATAGATAGTATAAACAAAGAAAAAACGCTCCAAATAATCGGAAAGTTTTTTGATTTCGCCATCACTGAAAACACCTCTTTTAGTTATTATTTGATATACTATAGTTAACTTTTAAATTTAAAAATAAACTATAATTAATCGATTTGTATACTATAATATACTATTTATGCAAAGTCAATGGGAGGGGTGTGCAGAATGCAGGAGGAACATATCGACTTATCTGGACAAGTTGGAGGAAATTTGCGAGAAATTCGAAAAAGCAAAAGGATGAGTTTAGAGGAACTGGCGAAAGTCAGCAATGTTAGTAAATTGACGTTAGGGAAAATCGAACGAGGGGAAACGAATCCGACTGTAAATATTCTTTGGAAAATTTGTAGAGGACTTAATATTCCGCTTGTCGCTTTACTATCTTTTGAGGAAAATATAGAGGTTCATCGTTTTGGCTCAGACTATCAATTCGTAGGTCATAATAACGACTGGTTTGTTGATCCATTATTCAAAACAAATGGGACTGAGTGGTTTAGAGGTCGTCTGGAACCGAATAGTGAATACAGCGAGTGTCACCTAGCAGGCTCCGAGGAAATTGTGCTTGTATTAAATGGGCAATTGGAGCTAAAGGTCGGAGAGAAAACCCATCAGCTAAACCAATGGGATGTCATTAAATTCAAGGGTGAAGAACTTCACACGTATATCAATCACTCGGATGAAAAAGTACATTTAATGCTGTCATTAACGTATACAACCCCATGATTGTTCAACAAAAATCCAGCAGAAGATGATACTATTTTGGGAGGAAAAAATAATTCTGATTATCGATTTCATCATTTATTATTTTCATGAATATCAAAAAAATCTTGTAAGAAACGAGGAAATCGATAAAATTGGCGTCATAAATGAAACAACATCCTCTATAATTATTGATAAAGGCAATTCTATATTAATACCATTCAACCAAGCTCAACCACGAATCACTTCATATCACAATTAATGAAAGTGGACTCTTACTTTGATTGTGAAAATTTCAAAGAATTGTTTACCCTCATTGTCTTTTGAATATCATGCGTTTCCATACAAAAATCATCCTTACTAAGTTAAAGTAAGGACGATTTTTTTCTATTCAGATATAACCCCAAATCATACATAATAATGTTCCGAAAATGGTAACGAGCGCAATGATTAAACCATAATAAATATTGGTATAGATAGCTGGTTTATCATTTGTTTCACCAGCATGCATAAAGACAACTAACTGCAAGCCTGCCTGAATAAATGCTGTGACTAATAAAATAGTCATGGTAATCGGAAAAGATAGATTGAAAAAATATACACATGCCGCAAGGATCGTAAGGATTATGGACACACCAAACCCCATGACTTGTTTCATCGGGAATAAATCATTCATGTTACACCATTCCTTTCAAGTAAATGAAGCTGAAAATAAAAATCCAGACCACATCTAAAAAGTGCCAGTATAAAGAGAAGATAAACGATTTATTGGCTGTTTCTGGTGTTAAGCCACGTTGGATGAGCTGATAGACGATGAACATTCCCCAGAATACCCCAAAGGTAACGTGTGCACCATGTGTTCCTAATGTTGTTAAAAGGGCAGCCGTAAAGGCACTCGTCTGTAAGCTCGCACCAACATGAATATAGTGCATAAACTCGTAAACTTCAAAACCAATAAAAACGACACCGAGTACTATTGTCAAAACATAGAAACCTATCATTGCTTTCGTGTAGCCCTTACGCATAGCATGTATACCTAAGCCAATGGTAAAGCTACTTGTTAAAAGAATAAACGTTTCAAATAAAACAGGTGTAATTTCAAAAATCTCCGCTCCTGTTGGACCATTCCCAGTACGGTCTACTAAAACAAAATAACCTGCGAATAATGTGCCGAAGAGCATAATTTCAGCACCAATAAACACCCAGAAGCCTAATATATTCAATTGATTTTGCTGAGTACTATATTCTAAAGGGAGTGATTGATCGATTTTCATAATTGACTACCTCGCAATTTCGATTCCGTTGCTTTCACTTTTTCGACAGGTACATAGTGTCCTGGATCTTTTTCCAATGAACGATGAGCCATGCAAATAAAAATACCAATGGTTGTGAGAATTGTCGGTATCCACATTCCGAAAACAAAGGAGAAGCCCCATGCAAAGAAAATACATCCTAATATAAAAGGCACACCGCTATTATTCGGCATATGAATCTTTTCATATGGCTCTGGGAACAGTTCATGCTGATGATATTTTGCATCCCATAACGCTTCCGTTGAAATCACATGTGGCACCTTGGCAAAATTATAGTAAGGCACAGGGCTTGGTGTAGCCCACTCTAACGTGCGAGCGTCCCATGGATCCGACCCAACATTCCTTGGTGAATAACGAATACTGTAGATAACATTGTAAACAATTAAGATAAAACCAATTGTTAAGCCAATTGCACCGATAAACGAAATCATATTCCATAATCCAAAGCCAGTGGAGGCAGAATAAGTGTACATACGTCGTGCTTGTCCATCTAAGCCAGAGACAAACATTGGCATAAAGGCTAGTAACGTACTGATAGCAATAATCCAAGCCGTCCACTTGCCGATTTTTTCATTCAACATAAAGCCAAACATTTTTGGCCAATAGTAATGTAAACCAGCTAGCATAGCAAAGACAACACCAGGAATAATTACCATATGGAAGTGGGCAACCAAGAACATTGTGTTATGGTATTGATAGTCAGCTGCTGACATGCCAAGCATTACACCCGTTACGCCACCTATTGTAAAAGTAGGAATAAATAACATGGAGTAAAGCATTGGCGTTGTAAAAACAATTTTTCCTTTCCACAGGGTGAATAACCAGTTAAAAATTTTAACACCAGTTGGAACGGCAATGGCCATCGTTGTAATCGAGAAAATACTATTTGTTAAAGCACCTTGTCCCATCGTAAAGAAATGATGTGTCCATACTAAAAACGAAAGGAAGGAAATGATCACCATGGAGCCGACCATTGATTTATAACCATAGAGATTTCGACCTGAAAAAGTAGAAATAATCTCACTGTAGATCCCAAAGGCAGGTAAAATCAGAATATAAACCTCAGGATGCCCCCAGACCCAGAAAAAGTTTGCCCACAGCATATCCATACCACCATCGGAAGTTGTGAAAAAATTAGTAGCAAATAGTCGGTCAAAAGTTCCCATCGTTAAGGCAACCGTTAAAACTGGAAAAGCAAAAACGATAATCACGTTTGCTACTAATGAAGACCACGTAAACATCGGCATTTTCATAAGCGTCATGCCTGGTGCTCTCATTTTAAGTATCGTCACAATCATATTAATACCAGTAATTAATGTGCCAAGACCTGAAATCTGTAAGGCAAATAAATAATAGTTTGTTCCTACAGATTGACTAAATTCATTATTTGCTAGAGGGAAATAATTCGTCCAGCCAGCATCAGGGGAGCCACCTATAACAAAGGATATATTTAGTAGCATAGCCCCCATGAAAAATAGCCAAAAGCTTAAAGCATTCAAACGTGGGAAAGCAACGTCTCTTGCACCGATTTGTAAGGGCACAATATAATTCATAAAGGCCATAATAAAAGGCATGGCCATAAAAATAATCATGACTGTTCCATGTGTTGTGAAGATTTCATTATAATGCTGCGCATCAAGTAATGTATTGTCAGGTACAGCCATTTGGGCGCGCATCATAATCGCATCTGCTCCACCACGGAAAAGCATCAGAAGGGCAGAAATTAGATACATAATACCAATACGTTTATGATCAACGGTTGTTAACCATTCACGCCAAAGGTAGCCCCATTTTTTAAAGTAGGTTAAGCCAACTATAACTGCTATCACCGTCAGTCCAATCGCAACCATCGATGCATAGATAGCTGGGCTTGGATGGGGTATAGCAAATCGTTCGAAGTACTCCATATGACTATGTCTCCTTTTAATTAATGATCGTTTTGTTGAGAAGCATGATCTTTAATGTGTGATGTGCCATGCTGATGTCCACCATTTTCACCCTCAGGGGCTGGCAGGAATGTTAAATGTGTACCCGTGTAGGTTGATTGGCCAACGTGTCCTGGTTCTAGCAACGTATTAAATTTTTCTTCTGTTAATGGTTCAGCTGTTGCTTTTACTTCCTTCACCCAATCATCAAACTCATCCTGAGTCACTGCTGTTACGTTAAACGTATTTTCAGCGAACCCTTTACCATTAAAGTTTGCATTTCTCCCCATATACTCCCAGGTAGATCCGCAGCCAGATGCAATGTATTCACCATATCGGCCATTGCATATTTTTGACCACCCAGTTGAGGAATCCAGAAACTTGTAATCGGTCCGTAAGAATAAAGTTTAAATTCGATAGGACGCTCTGCAGGAATATACAAATAATTTACCGTTTCAATATCTTCTTCTGGATAGCTAAAATGCCATTTCCAGTTCGATGTTGAAGCATAAATAATTAACGGCTCTTCCTGTTTGTATTTCTCTGGTGTAGATTCCACCTTATAGTTACTTTCAACAGAAATAAAGGATAGGTACACTACAATTAGAACGGGTATACCTACACAAATGATTTCCACCTTTGTACTCCCCTTAATGTGGGGAGGCTTATAGTCAGGGCTTTGCTTAGATGCACGAAATTTCACTAACATATAAGCTAACAACACAAAAACAATGAGTATGATAAAGGACATAATCCCTATCGAGAGCATAATATCTTTGGCTTGCACTTGAGCTTGAGGTCCTTTTGGATCTAATACTAACAATGGGTCACAGCCTGTTAGCATTGTGACAATAGTGGAAAGACCAATTAATCTGAGCCAACTTTTTTTCATAAACAAACCCCTTTAACTATTTCATTGAAGTGCTATAGGCTACTACGGGTTTGTATGGAATTCGATTCACAATTGATTTTTATAATAGGGGCACTTCTTTTGAAAGACAAGGCGTTTTCCAAGATAACACAGAATGTTCTCAAACGAGAAAAATAATTTCAGTATAATTTTATAGAGGGAAATGCGCATCAAGTAAGGGCTTTCATCAATTAGAATGGATTGAAATTGAAAGTGGATGGTGAAAGTAATAAGGAAATGGATGGTTAGCTTCAAATATTGTTATAGTATGATTGTCTTTTTAGCTTATTTACTAGAGCTAAGAAAGGATAAGGCATAACCGAGGTGAATAAACATGGATTGGAAACCTGATCGAACAGTAAAAAAAGCGATTTATAAGCAGCTCGCAGAATACATTGAGAAGGGTATTGCAGATGGAACATTCCCGCCCGATAAACCCTTACCATCTGAGCGCTATTTAGCAAACGCTTTGAGTGTAAACAGAAGTACGGTAGTGAGTGCATACGATGAATTGGAAGCAATGGGGCTGATTGAACGGAATCGTGGAAGTGGCACAACCATTAGTAAAGACATCTGGGGCATCACGAGGAAACGGATTCCTAGCTGGAATCGCTATATTGAGGCAGGTTCCTTTTTACCGAACCTTCCTGTTACCCAAAAAATTAGAAAAGAGGCTATTGAGCATAAATTAATTAATCTAGCTACTGGCGAATTATCAGAGGATCTTTTTCCAAAAAGCGCCTTGAGAGAGATTACCGCAACGCGTTCATTTATCGGTAGTCTTGGGTATGATCATCCTTTAGGGAGTGACATATTACGGACAACCCTTACACGGCATATTAAAAACAGCAGGGGAATTGAGACAAAGCCGTCCTCCATACTGATTACATCAGGAGCACAGCAAGCCCTACATTTGATTGTCCAATGCCTGTTAAAGCCTGGAGATGCAGTCGCCATAGAAGATCCTTCTTACAACTTTAATCTGCCTATCTTTAAAACAGCAGGCTTACAAATCCATTATCTTCCTGTCAACAAGGATGGCATTAAACCGGATGATTTGCAAGTATTATATAAAAAACATCGAATTAAAATGATTTTTCTAAATCCTGATTTTCATAATCCAACAGGGTCTTCCTTAGATTTGAAGAAAAGAGAAGCTATTCTAGACATATCCTCTAAACTAGGTATACCAGTAGTAGAAGATGACCCCTATAGCCTAACAGCTTTTTCGGGGGATAAAATGCCTACGCTTAAATCGCTCGATAAGAACGGGAATGTTTTATATATTAGCTCTTTGTCCAAAATTGTTGCCTCAGGCTTACGAATCGGATGGATTGTTGGTCCTACATCTGTAATTGAACGACTATCCGATGCCAAGCAACAAATTGACTTTGGGCATTCTAGTTTCACACAATGGATCGCCAATGATTTTTTAGAGTCCCCTAATTTTAATTTGCATATTAAGCATTTAGTGAAGGAATTAGAAACACGACGAGATAGCATTGTACAGAGCCTCGATATGTATTTAAAGGACATAGTGACGTTTTCCATTCCACAAGGTGGGATTCATTTATGGTGTCATGTTCTCAAGGGATATAACGAAACGCAATTACTTGAGGAATCCATTAAGCGAGGCGTCATTTATGTTCCTGGATCTACGATGGGCTCCAAAAAGGGTTTTGTACGCTTCACTTACGCCAGAGAGGATGTTCATTCAATCAATGAGGGGATTAAAAGGTTTGCACAAGCTCTAAATAGCTTCTAGTAATTTTGTAAATTATAGCCAAGTGGATGGCTGAGAAAGTGCTTAAGTGGATGGTTTAAATTCGTTAGAAAGTATTTAAGATAGAGTCATGGATAACAACTATCCATCAAGGCTAACTACTATCATGGCAGTGTGGATGGATTCACAATTATTCACACAAGTAATGAAATCTGTAAATTGGGAAGGTGATAGAGAAACCTTGACTGCTATGCCGAGGACGTTAGGGAAGAGGTAGATCGCTAATGCTAGTAGGTGAATGCTTCACAGAGGTTATTGGAAAAAATCGCTAGAGCCCACTTTTAATAAAGAGGTTATAACATTCACAACACCGATTGTTAAAGTTGTCTGAAAGCTTTACCTGTTCGACCAATTTCATTTTTAGCTTTAGCTGCTGATGAAAAAAACCAAGGCAGTCACTACTTATTATATTTTAAGGCCAACGAGAATATAGAAAGGATATAGGTACTCCTTATATATTCAATTAAAACTAGTTAAAAGCATCACTTAGCCACCTAGCTCTGCAATACCGTCAGCTCGCTAGGTGGCTGGCTGCTTTTATAGAAAGATTGAGAAAATAGTTAAGTAATAATATCTGATTATAAAAGTTTCGTGATCACTCAGTTAGTGGTGATGATATACAATATTATTTTTTAGTTACTATATTAATGCCTGCACTTGCAGTACCTATTACATTAACTGGTAGATTCACTGTTATTGAAGGAATATAAAAAACTATTAATAAACAATCACCTATCGATATAGGTAAGGGTGAAATATTACCTGATGCGAAAGCTATTTTTCCTAAGGTTACAATCGGTAATGTTATGGGGGAGTCAAATCAATAAAGGCACTTGTACCAGTGAAAATATTACTTCCAACGGGTGCATGAAAAATTTGAGCACGGATTGTAACAGTTCCTTCTACTAAAGGTAATGATCCTAATGGAGAAAATGACGCTGAGATAGCTGTAATGTTACCATTACAAGGAACTGCGAAGGCTTCACTTGTGTTTCCATCTATGTTAATGACATTATTTATAATAGAAACGGTATTTGCAGTACCGAACCCTATGCTACTTGCGAGTCCAACTAGAGCTTGAATATGTGATGTTGAATTTCCGCTTGAGAATGCAATTATAGTGCTGTCAGTGGTAGAAGAAGGGTTTAAACAGCTGGTTTCTGTAGCCACAAATGGTCCTGATTGATCGCATGCTCTAAATGTTGACAAACTACTATTATATCGACAATTATCCATACAAGAACTTATCCCCTTTCTATTTATAATATGTAGTAAAGAGTATTAGGCATGAACAATAACCTTATGTATGGGTATTTAATGTGAGTAAAAACACTTTCAAATGGTTCACAAATGAACTACATATAATATAGATAAGGAAGATCACTTTGAGCGACAAGTGATCCTTCTTTTTTATACGTCCATAAGGAATACAGGTTTTAGTCATCGCATGTATATTTAAATTCCGGATTAGTCTGAATAAAATATCCACTTCTAACTTGCCCTGCCCAATTCTGTAGTGCTTCTTTCCACGCTACACTTTCAAAAAACTCATCTACTGTTGTTGTTTCAGAAAACCAAATTAATGGTGTGAAGGGTGCAAGTGGTCCCGCATCACCCCAAATCCCCCCAGCTTTAATCGTACTTTGTTTCACAAGAAGCAAGGGGAGCCCGTGTTGAAAAGACATGGAAGGTTCTATTTGCATGAAAGGTGAATAGGGTTCTAATTGATCCGTACGACGTGTTGGCTTTAAAAGGGCAGCTATAGTTCCGTAACTAGAGTTTACAATTCTACGTACATTTTCTAAAGTGGTGTTAGGATACTGGTCTGTATTGGGTAGTGTTCTAGGGAAAAGAAGAACCTCTTTTATTTCATTAAACATACGAATAATGAATCGCTGCTCTTGTGATAATGGTGGTTGCGATGGCCCCAGAGTAAATAGGTTCTGATGGCTAAAAAAATAGGTATACGGAAAAAAGCACTCGCTGCTTCATTGAAATCATCAACAGCTTTATAAAACTGATCTATTTCATTATTAGTAGCATTTTTTCTAGTTTTATTCTCACTCAATTTTTTATCACCTCCTCACGATAACTTATTCATAAGTTGGAAGGGAGGTTTGTGTTTACATACAAAGTTCACTATTCATTTTTGTATTCATGAATCATTTTAAATAGATATTTATTTCTAGGATTATATATTTTTTATGAAAAAATAAAATGAAACTAATTATTCGTCTGTTCAACATTTTTATTTCAGAAAAATCTTTACCTGCACATTTATGGTTCTTATGAATAATAATGAAAGATGACTGAGCACCTATTTTTCCATGTTGTAAACACCACAGAATAAAAGTGCACTTTTTAACTGTTTCTTATCAACAAAAGTTTGAATATCCATTGATTTTGCTAGTGCTTCATTAGTTATTATCGCCTTTATTCGACTGGCAATTTGAGTCCCTGCTGAATCACCGTCAATAAATAATTGATTTGAGACATTGGCCTGTAAATATTTGAGCGCCTGGTTAGCTTGTATAATTGGTCCTAGATATTGCGGTGGAAACAATAGTGTTTCGCGTAGTCACTGCTACTTACAAAAAGTCACCCCTACTATTTACGAATTAACAAGGGAAGGATTATTTATAAAAATAACGACAACAAAAAAGTCGCATTCCAAGAGTTCAGGAATCGACTTTTTGTGAAAAAATTATGTAAAATACATTGAAATGTGAATAGTCTTGTGATAAATTTATAGAGATAGACACTGTATAATTATTACACCGCGCATTATCCCTATTTTAATTATACAATACAATCTATAGTGTCGTCAACAATTTTAATTTTAATTTTTTGAGGGGTGGGTGCGATGAAATTAACAGGGGCAAAACAGCAGATTGGGGGAACAAACAACGAAGAAGCTCCATTCTTTGAGACAATCAAATGGCTTCCTAAACATGTGAATGAAATTGAAAAAGATAAAGAAAGTAGGACTGATACTATATGTCAGAGAAAACCATTTCAGTTGAGACAAAAGCGCCATATGGCATGATTGCCATTTTATTTATCGGGGCCTTTGTTGCTATTTTAAATGAGACCTTACTCAACATTGCACTACCAGCCATTATGGACGAATTCGATGTGAAAGCCACTGCAGTACAATGGCTTTCAACAGGCTATATGCTAATTAACGGTATTTTAATTCCTGCCAGCGCGTTCTTCATTCAACGATTTACGGATAAAAAATTATTTATTACAGCGATGGCTCTGTTTACATTAGGTACATTTCTAGCTAGTATTGCACCTGCATTTGGTGTGTTATTAGCAGCACGTATGATACAAGCTGCAGGCTCAGCGATCATGATGCCTTTATTAATGAATGTTATGCTGACAGCATTCCCTGTAGAAAAACGAGGAGCTGCAATGGGGATGTTCGGTCTTGTGATGATTACAGCTCCAGCGATCGGCCCGACGCTTTCTGGTTGGATAATCGAGCATTATAGCTGGAGAATGTTATTTGACCTTGTGCTACCAATTGCCATTTTAACTTTAATTTTTGCAGCCTTTAAATTAAAGGATGTAACACCACAACGTGCGATTAAGCTCGATGTGATTTCTCTTATTCTATCAAGCATTGGTTTTGGCGGCTTGCTTTATGGCTTTAGTTCCGCAGGTGAAAAAGGATGGGATCATATCCTTGTATATGGAACTATTATTATTGGGACGATTGCATTAATTACCTTTACCCTTCGTCAGCTACGAATGGATGAGCCCATGCTTGAGTTTCGTATTTTCAAATATCCAATGTTTGCCTTATCCTCAGCCATCTCCATCGTTATTTCGGTAGCGATGTTCTCGGCGATGATTTTAATGCCTATTTACGTACAAACCATTCGTGGTATTTCACCAATGGATTCAGGTCTGCTAATGCTACCTGGTGCCATTGTGATGGGAATTATGTCGCCGATTACAGGGAAGCTCTTTGATAAATACGGGGCAAGAAGCTTGGCTGTATTTGGCTTAATCATTACCATTGTAACGACGTATTACTTCAGTAAAATTAGCATGGATACAGCTTATTCTACATTGGTGCTGCTGTATACATTACGTATGTTTGGGATGTCTATGGTAATGATGCCTGTGATGACAAACGGTTTAAATCAGCTACCAGCACACAATAATCCACACGGTACAGCTATGAACAACACATTACAGCAGGTTTCTGGTGCGATTGGTTCTGCGGTGCTGATTACGATTATGAACAATAAAACAACTGCCAAGGCAGAGGAATTGACTGCAGGTGCGATGAACAATATGAGTGCCAATGCAGCACAGGCTACGACACAATCTGCCAGCGAAGTAAAACAGCAAATCTTAAACGAAGCCATGCTGCATGGCATCAATTATACGTTCTTCCTTTCCACATTGATTGCGGCCATCGCACTCATACTTGCCTTCTTTATAAAGCGAGTTAAGCCTAACGATGATAATCTCACAGGTGGGGAAGTTGCTGGAAAACAGGTAGAGGAATAATGAAAAGATGAAAAAACAGGCGTTGCTTATGCTGAGCAACGTCTGTTTTTAATACAAAGAACTTTAAGAATATGAAAATAAATCCAAAAATTAAATTGACATAGGAAACAACTTACAATACAATTTGATTGATTCATCAATCATTTTTTTGAAGGAGTTTTGAAATGGAATCTAAACTTACTATTAATGAAAAAAAGAAAATAAAACGATCCACTATTCTAAACGCTGCAATCAAATTATACAGCGAAAATGGTTTTGCAGAGACAAAGGTGGCAGAAATAGCAAAAGAAGCAGGTGTTAGTTTTGGAACAGTATTTACATATTTTGAATCGAAAGAAGCACTTTATGAAGCAGCGATTTTAGAACCATTGGAGGAAATTAAAACATATTTTATCGAGATAGAAAAACACTTTAAAGGCGAGCCTCTTGATATTGTGAGAAAAATGATAGATTGCCATGTACAACTTTTTTCAATGAAAAGTGAATTTCTACGATTAATTCAGCAGGTTCTAGCAAGACCTGATCGATATCCAAAACTCTTTAATGAATTAAACGATTTCGTCAACGGTTTTATTGTTAGTATTCATCCTGTTATAGAAGCAGGACAAAAGCAAGGTTATTTTTATGAAGAAAATACATCCTTAATTGCCGAGTCATACCTATCCATCTTAAATGGAATGCGTTTAACGTTTATCGATGAGTATACAAATTTGATGTGGAAAGATATAACGAGACAGGCTTTGAGGTTATTCGGTCCTATCACTAAAAAGGGGTGAGTAGTATGAAACTAAAGGATATCCATCCTAATGTCAAACTTCGTTTAGCAATGCAATTTATAGGCAGCCTTATGTCCATGGCTGTTATACCCTTTTTAGCAATCTATTTTTCTCAAAAAATAGGAGCTACTCAAACAGGAATTATACTTATCACCATTGTGATAAGTGGTGTCATTGGTGGTTTAATCGGCGGTCACATTTCAGACAGAATAGGTCGAAAAAAAATAATGATTTATGCTGAAATAGGTTTATTACTTTCGTATCTGTTTATCACTCTTTGTAATTCACCTTGGTTCGATTCACCATATCTTTCTGCTGGCTTCTTTATTATTAATATGTTTTGGGGAGGCATGTTTCAGCCCGCAGCACAAGCTATGATTATTGATGTAACTAATTCTGAATCCAGAAAGCTTGTTTTTACAATTAGCTATTGGTTAGGGAATTTAGCAACTGCTATTGGCGGAATCATTGGCGCATTTCTCTTCAAAAATTACTTATTTGAATTATTTATCGGAATATCATTTATCTCTTTGCTATCTGTATTAATGACCATTTTTTTAATTACGGAAACCTACATACCCGAAGAACCTGCTAAACCATCAAATCAAAAACAAAATTGGGCATTAAAAGAAATGTTCTATAGTTTTTCTACCGTTTTAAAAGATAAATTGTTTATGTTTTACATTATAGGAGGGGTCTTAATCCTTTCATTGGAACAGTCTTTAACAAACTATATTGGCATTCGTCTCGAAAAAGAAATACCTCATCAACTATCTACATTCTTCAATATAGATTTCATGCTTGATGGCACAAAGATGTTAGGCTTTCTACGCACAGAGAACACCATTCTTGTGGTTCTCTTATCCAGTGTTATATTATTCGCCTTTAAAAAATGGCGTGATCGCTGGACGCTAGTTACAGGCATGCTGATCTTTTCGATATGCTTTAGTATTTTTGCTTTTACAAATAATATGTTAATTCTTTTCATCGCTATGTTTATTGGAACAATCGGTGAACTGATGTATGTTCCGATAAAGCAGGCAATGCTAGGCGAAATTGCACCACCCAACGCTCGGAGTACCTATATGGCTTTTAATAGCATGACCCTCTATGGAGCAATGGTAGTTTCTTCACTGCTAATCATCATAGGGGAGTGGATTCCACCTATTTATATGGGAGGCTTACTTCTTCTACTAGGATTAACTGGTACATTTTTGTACTATATAGTTACAAAAACACTAGATTTGAGAGTCAGTGAGAAAAATGAAAGTCAAGTACCTGTTTCTCAACTTTAATTTCGTTTGAATAAATTTGAAAAAAACTTACTAACAGAGTCCAAAATAATTTACATGAAAATCCTAGTTGATTAGTCAGTACAATTCGTACTGGCTTTTCTATATGGTAGTGGGGGAGTATAAAATGCCATTTCCTAGTAAGAATAAAAAAGGCATTTCATCCATAGATGAAATACCTATTCTAGTAGTTATTGAGCTAATCGTTGGATAAAGGCTTCTAATTGGATCAATGTGACATTGTCGTTCACTCCGAATGTGCCGTCACCTTTACCTACGGTTACTTTATTCGAAGCAAGGATCGCTACATAATTATTTGCCCAATGTGAGCCTGGAACATCAATAAATTGTTCAGCTGTTCCTTGCTGTGTTAAATGAAATGCTTCCACTAAGACTTTAGATAGTTGCCCACGTGTCATTGGAGAACCAGGATTGAATTTTCCATTATCATCACCCGTAAAAACGCCAATTTTTTTAAGTGCCTCTGCAGCACCTGCATATTTCGATGATGGCTTAATATCTGGGAAACTTGAATTCGTATTACTCGTATCTAAATGTAATTTATTGGCTAATCGAAGAGCTACCTCTCCACGCGATGCATAAATGCTAAAGTCAATTTCCGCATCTTTTACTTCTCCATAATCAGAGAAGTTGGCAATACGTTTTGCCCCTACATAACGTGAACCCCAATAGTATGGGTCATTCACTGTATCTACCTTAACCCCAGAACTTGTAGTAGCTGAGATAAAATTATTGTCACCTATGTATATACCAACGTGTGAAACACCGCTTCCAGAAGTATTAAAAAATACGAGATCACCCGTTTTTAAATTGTCTTTTGAAATTGAAGTACCTTGCTGGTATTGAGCTTTAGATGTACGTTCTAATGAAATGCCTAGCTTAGAAAAAACTAATTGTGTATATGCTGAGCAATCCACACCTGTCTTAATATCCGTTCCTCCATATTTATAAGGAGCTCCAATATATGCTTTGGCTGTATTTGTTATATCTGCTATTGTTGCCGCTTTCGCATCATGAATACCCATACCTGTAAAGAACATAAACGATGCGAAAATGGGTAGTAACCATTTTTTCTTCAAATCAATCTTACTCCTTTCAAAAAGCTTTCGCCTTTGAACTAAAGTAAGAATAGCATGAAATAGGGTAGAGTTATTTTTCAATAATATTACCGATTACCCCTAAACACCAAAATTGAAACCTTAATTTTAATTGTGTAAAACTTTTGCAATAATAATGGGCAATTTTACTAAAAATATATGAAATTAATGGTTTTATAGGGACATAAGTGTTAATTTAAATGTTTTATCCAATTGAAAAACCGATATTTTAATAGTAACTTTCCAGCTATTTAAATCATTATTAAGTGTTTCTCACGTTATGGCACTAAGGATGGTGGTAGAAAATTCTATTTATCAACGTATCTTCCATTTTATCTCTTTAAGGAATTTATACAGCCTTAGACATGTGGACATGCGCTGCTTTTTATGTAGCTCCAGTATCTTCAAAGTCATTTATTGCTAAATAGGAATGGTTAGCCTTAATGTATGTCTTTTTGATCAATGGATACGTTAAACTATAATAAAAATAATAAAGAAACATACGAGAGTGATAGAGATATTAAAATCGAATGAATACTAAACGAGAAGGAGGCACTCCATTGCAGCAAATTTTTAATGAATTAATAAAACAGGACATCAAGCCATTTCTAATCAAGCTAGGCTACAAAAAGAAAGGATTGAACTTCTATCAAACAACTGAAAATCTTATCTATCTCATCAATTTTCAAAAATCCTCTGGTAATACAGCCGACACTCTGATGTTTTATGTGAATTGTGGGATATATGCAGCTGAGCTGGCACAGCTACAATCAAGAGAGTGTGTGACAGCACCCAAAGAAGCAGAATGCCACTTTCGAGCAAGGATTAGCTCCATTGTCGAAGATGCACCTGATCGATTTTCCATCACAGCCACTACAAATTTGGACGAATTAACCAACATATTGCTGCTGGGGTTAGAGGAGGTTCATAATTTCTATGAAACGATGACTTCCGCAAGATCCCTTGTTGATTATTATATAGCAGGGCCATTTTTGCACTTGGGCGAAGAAAGTTTTCATTTGTTATTACAAGCCAATGATGTAACAACAGCAAAGCTCTACTACAATGCATTGCAGAAAAAGCATGGAACCGAACAGAGGTGGTCCATTTTCAAAAATAAATACCAAGCCATTTTCAATCAATACGGTGTGGAACTTGGGGAAAATTAGGCATCAAAACCAGAACTCATTCTTGAACGAGTATCTGGTTTTATATTTTAGGAGTTGTTCAGTATATTATCTAGTATTCTTCCAGTTATCGGCATAAAAAAATGGAGGATATAACCACCTAAGCAAACTGTTAATAATGTACCGACACCGATGGGGCCATTAAAAATGATAGCTAACATTAAAAATAAAATATAAATAAGGGTTCTTGAGAAGAAAACCGTTTTTCTTGTTAATTCTTTGATGATCAAAGTAAGTCGATCTACAGGAATTGGTGCAAAATTTGTATGTAAATAAGTTGCCGTTCCTAACCCAACTATAACTAATCCAGTAGTAAAACAGACAGCTTGGCTAAACAAAATATCTGGTGATACTACATCGTGTAATAAAAATAACCATATATCAATCCCTATGCCAGTGATCAATGCGGTGATCAACCCTAAAATTTCAGGCCTTTTTCTAGCTAATAGGGAATTACTACCTATTAATAGGAGAGCTAAGAGGATTTCCCAACTACCTACAGTTAGCCCCACATTTTTAGATAATCCTACTAGAAGCGCATCGAAAGGTGATGTACCGAGTTTAGATTGAATCGTGAGCGAAATACCTAGCGTTAAAATTAAAATGCCCACTACATAAAAGACATATTTCAACTAAAAGACCCCCTTCTACTATTTTTATTGCAAATACAACAAAATTGCGTTAAATTGACTATATACTCTTTTTATTGCATTTGCAATATAAATTCTAGGAAGAGTTACGACAAAGGAGTGGAATCAATGTCTGTTAAATTAGAGAAGTGTGAGCACGCAGATTTAAAACAGCTTCAAGCAATAAGTATTGAAACATTTAATGATACATTTAAAGATCAGAACTCCCCGAAAATATGAAGGCTTATTTAGAGCGTGCCTTTCATGAGCAACAGCTAGAGAAGGAATTGGCCAATTTGGATTCAGCGTTCTATTTTATCTATTATGAGGAAGAAATAGCTGGTTATTTAAAAGTAAATGTCAATGAAGCACAATCGGAACTAATGGGGGATGAGTCATTAGAGGTGGAGAGAATTTATGTTCGACATCAATATCAAGGAAAAGGGCTTGGCAAATACCTTATGAATAAAGCAATAGAGGAGGCTGTAGCTCAAAATAAAAAAAGCATTTGGCTAGGGGTTTGGGAGAAAAATGACAGTGCCATCGGTTTTTATCAGAAAATAGGCTTTGTCCAAACAGGCGCCCATTCTTTTTATATGGGTGACGAAGAACAAATTGATCTTATCATGACGAAAACACTTGCCTAAATGTTATGGCAGAAACGTTGATTCACAACATTTCTGCCTGCTATTTTAATGGCTTCTATTTTTCTTCATCGCCTCAGCCACCGCATCAGCATGTGGATTTTCCTCTTTATAAAGTTCCTTTATTATATTGGCGTAATCACTAGCATTTCGATTTTGACTTAATTTATAGGCTGCCTGCACTTCTTCCACCTTTATTTTAAACCCCTTTATTCCTTTCATTTCTTGCTGCAAAAGCTCAGGAGATAGTTTATCCCACAACACAGGATTTTCACGGAATGACTCATATTTTTCAAGTAAGCTAGTCAAATCTTGTTCTAAAGCTATTCCTTCAATCAGACTTGCCTTTCCATATACATGGACAGCTTGATAATTCCAGGTTGGCACATTTTCATGCTCATACCAAGAGCAAGAGATATAGGCATGTGGACCATTAAATATCACGAGAATCCTCAAAGGTCTTCCATAAAGGGTTACCATAGGCTAAGTGACCAGTCAAATAATAGTCATTCTCGATTTTTTTCAGCAACACGGGTATATGAGCTGCAATTGGCTTACCTTTTCTTATTGAAACGATTGTTGCGAAGGAATTATGTTGAATAAATTCTTTGATTTCTTCTAAATCCGATACTTTGTAATACTTAGGAACATACATGGAAATCTCTCCTTATACATAAAATCATCGCGAGTTTTTTGAATAAAAAAATAATTATGCAGGGATGTCTTTACATTTTCTACTCAACAATGTAGATTTTATTATAATCAATCACTGGCACCTCTTAAAAGTGCCAATAACGCTATTTCTAAAGGAGCCAAGAAGCATGCTCGAAATGACCCCAAACTTGAATAATCAGGAACCACTTTACCTTCAATTATATAACTATATAAAAGCAGAAATCCAAAATGGGAAGATAAGGGCTCAAAGCAAATTGCCGTCTCAGCGTAGTTTAGCTAAACATTTACAGATTAGTCGCAACACAGTAGATGCAGCATATCAGCAGCTTCTTGCAGAGGGCTATGTGATAAGTAGAGAGCGAGATGGACTATATGTGGTTGACCTTGAAAAAGGTTATTTTCAAGGAGGCCCTCACCATTTTGAACCACAACTAGCGACTCAGCAGAAACAAGACAGACCAGCGATTAAGTACGATTTTAATTATGGGGATATTAATCTAAAAGATTTTCCCTTTAAAATATGGCGTAAATTATCGATGCAGAGCCTTGATGAAGAACAGGCTCAACTCCTTTTATATGGAGATCCACAGGGAGAGCTGGAATTAAGAAATTATATGGCAAGCTATCTTTATGAATCAAGAGGGGTGCAATGTAGTGCAGAGCAAATCGTTATAGGAGCAGGCTTGCAGTTTCTTCTGGGTATCGTATGTAACCTAATTGGACGAAATGAGCTTTTTGCTATGGAAGATCCAGGTTATTATCGCGTTCGTTACCTGTTTAAAGATACTGGGATAAAGGTGAAACCAATCCCACTTGACGAGCATGGTATTCATATCAATCCGTTAAGGAAAAATAATATCAAAGCTGTTTATGTCACCCCCTCCCATCAATTTCCTCTAGGAACGGTTATGCCTATCTCAAGAAGATTAGCATTACTAGAGTGGGCAAAGGAAGAAGATGCTTATATCATCGAGGATGATTATGATGGAGAATTTCGATATGCTGGGAAACCGATTCCTGCACTACAGGGATTAGATTCGAGTGATCGCGTCATCTATATGGGCACCTTTTCAAAATCTTTGATTCCAGCCATTAAGCTAAGCTATATGATATTACCTAGAAAATTAATAGATTTATTTCATCAAAACAATTACTATGTTCAAACTGTGTCTAGACTCCATCAGCATACGTTACAGCTATTTATAGAGAGTGGGCATTGGGAGAGACACTTGAATAAAACACGAAATAGTTATAAGCGAAGATATGAGGCCTTACTAAAGTCCATTCATCAAACTTTCGGGGAAAATGGGAAAATTTATGGAGCGAGCAGTGGCTTACATATTTTACTTGAACCAAATAATAAGATGACTGAAGAGGAATTGATTGATACAGCAAAAATGGTGGGTGTTAAGGTCTACCCTACTTCTGTTTTTTATGCAAATCCCTTGGGTGTTCAGCCTGCAAAGGTATTACTTGGATTTGCTAATCTAGCGGAAGATGAGATTGACACAGGCATTAAGCTATTAAACAATGCTTGGTTTAACAGTACTACAATGACGTGAATCTCTTTCAAAGTTCTATTTCTACATTTCTTGTATATACATAGTAGAGAAAAGTGGGAGGGGGATTTTTATGCAATTTTATTATGGCCATCAAATGCCATTACGTGTATTAGATGAAGCTGAATTTTGGAAACATCAAGAAGAGGAGCATACAGTAGTAATCAGAGAGCTTGTGAAAGATTTGGAGCAGCAATATGTCGATGCGTTAAAGGAATGGGAAAAAGCTTTCGCTCAAACACATCAGCAAGTTGTGAGATATATAGAAACCGTCAATCGTTCACAGGGACAAGTTTCTCCAGCTTTGTTTCAGGATATTTTACAGCTTACTTCCTTCTGTCTGCAACAGAGTGATCAATTTATTCAATTTTGCCGAACGCTTATGCAAGAAAGTCAACCGATAAGCGCCAATCCGACAGCTAAAGTTGTATTAAATCATATCATTGTAGAATCCGAATATTTTATCGGGATTGCTCAAACCATTTTATATCAACAGAAATACTAGGTCTTAACGTCTGGAAAATGGAGTTTGGAGAAGGGACACTTGCCATACTCCATTTTCAGGTCGCTACACCCTAAAAACATTAACTATTCGGAATTTTCTCTTTATATTTAAAGGAGAGGAGGCTTAAAGAATAGTTTTTAAGTGTATCTGTGTGAACAAAGTCATTTAAAATACTTTCAATTGAATGACAATGTTGATTGATTAAATTAATTTCTTCTATATAATTTGAATCAATCAATACTTCTTTTAATGTTTTAAACACTACTTTCTGCTCGTTAAATAAATAAACCAGTTCAAACCTAGCGTTCACTATTAGAGTGGTAATCTCAGGAAAAATAATTCGATCCTTTAGTACTTCAAGAATGGAATCCACGGATTTTACTCCTTCAATAGCTTGTAAAGCTGAAAAAACACCATTTAATAACTCTTCAAAATCAACCTTCATCAAAATCCTCCATCAATCAAAATCCTTTTTGATCATAACATTTTTTCAGAAAAATTTTAATGATTAATATTTTCCTTCAATAATGTGGAAAGACTATTTAGACAATAGTAAGTTGTTGAAAAACAAATCCCTTCACATACTTGCAGAGGCTAATAAAAATCCATAATCTGCTCACAATCATTTTTTAAAAATAACAACAAATAAAACATCAAGAAAGGTATTATTATTGTTTGTTTAGATTTTGTTCAAACACAGTATGCTACTATCTCCAAAGGGGTTGATTGTAAAAACAGTGAGCAATATGATGTAAAGATACATCATAAATGATCGATCTTTGGGGGCACGGAAATGAAAAAAAATATCTTAATTATTGTCAGTATAATCATGCTTTTTGTGATTGTTTTTTTGATTGGTAATTGGCAATATTTCTCCAATAATCAGCCAAAAATTATACATAAAGGTGTAGGAAAGTTAGAGGAAGAGCAATTATTAAAGCCTGTAAAGCTAGAAGGCGAATGGGCATTTTATCCAAATGTATTAATTTCTTTGGGGGAAAATTTTGATAGCTATCAACATAAAAGACTGAATTTAAATGTACCCTTCAATTGGCAAGCATATGTAGAGCCAAATGAAGAGGGGCTTTCGGTGGGAACCTATCACGTCAGCATAGAGGTACCATCAGATGGATTTTACGGCCTATATATTCGAACGATTCGTCAAGCTAGTCGTGTATTCATTAATGGCGTTGAGGTAGGGGCTAAAGGAAATCCAAGTACCGTTTTAAGCGCGTATGCATCTGAAAATGATGATAAATATACCGTGTTTTCTCCTAGTGTCAATAAAAAACTAGACATTGTCATCCATGTTGCAAACTACAATTATCCTCAGGCTGGAATTGTTTATCCTATTGAATTTGGTACGATGAAGGCTATTCAAAAGCATTATCACTGGAAATTGGTTTTAGATATAGTAGTGAGTATAGGTCATATGATAGTTGGTGCGATCTATGTCTTTACATTTTTACAGAATCGCAAGCGTAAAGAAGAGTTATTTTTTGGTCTTTTTACTATTTCATTAGGGTTTTATATGTCGTTTATCAATCAAAAAGTGTTTTTCCTGTTATTTACTGATCTATCAACGGTCAATCAATTACGTCTGCAATTAGGAATCATTCCACTTGCATTGCTTGCTTTAACATTTTTTATAAATGCGATGTATCCACAATTACTAGAAAGAAAAATTTTATACACGCTTGCCATATTGCTTGGTATCGTGTTTGTTATGTACGGTATCTATAATCCCTTTACTAAAAATGAAAGGGCCTCCTCAGAATTTGAAATGATTATGAGAAAAATAATCTATATTAGTGTCACCGCTCCGGTTATTTTCTATAATATATGGATTCTTATAAAGGTCATGCTAAAACGTCTAGAGGCTGTGCGTTATGTGCTAATAGTTATTACAGCGATTAGTTGTTATTCCATCTTACTCATTTGTAACTTTTTATTTGGGACGCCTTTTGACTATACAGAATTTTTGTTATTTTTACTAATATTATTTGGCTTTGCCTCATTATTAAATTATCGTGCCAATCAAGCATTTTTAAAAATAGCAGCATTGTCAGAAGAATTGCTTGAACATAACCAAATGAAGAATGAATTTCTTCTGAAAACATCGCATGAACTCCGTGCCCCCTAAACGGAATATTAAATTTATCCAAATCCTTAATGGAAGGTGCTCAAGGACCATTAAAACGATCTCAACAGGAGCAAGTTATTCTAATTCACAGCGTTACACAGCGCATAGGTCATTTAGTAGAAGATTTATTGTTTTCTTCTAATCAAATGACAGGAGAATTAAGGATTAGTCTACGTAGTGTATCTCTGTCTGTTATACATGAAGTAGTGGCCGAAATTCGTAGTGTAATGCCCAAAAATAGTCAAGTAAGGGTAGCAGCAGAGATAAACTGGGATTTGCCAAAGATCTTCACGGATGAATTACGCTTTAAACAAATTTTATATAACTTGCTACATAATGCTATTAAATTTACACAAAACGGAACAATCACAGTCACTGCGCATGTTGAACAGCAGCAGATGGTCATCCAAGTAAGTGATACAGGCTGTGGAATTGCGACACAAGAGTTAGATCGTATTTTTAACGCCTTTTATCAAGGAAACAATCATCATAATAAAGAAGGGTTAGGTTTGGGACTAAGTATTACTAAAAATATTGTTGAAAAATTAAATGGTAACATTCATGTGACAAGCACTGTAGAGGAAGGTACAACATTTACATTTACAATGCCTCTCTCAACACCAGAAAACGTAAGTAATGAACAAGCTACCATTACATCGCATACCGATACAGAAATACAGCTTCGATTACCTCTTATTTATAAAGGAAGTGATAAAAAAATACTGGTGGTAGATGACAACCATGTTAATATAAAAGCTTTAACGGAAGCATTAAGTTTAAAGGGATATACAGTGATCGCCGTAGATAATGGCTTTGATGCGATCGATTATATTAAAACCAATCATGTAGATTGTATGTTAATCGACCTAATGATGAATGGGATGTCAGGTTATGAGTTATGTAAACGTGTACGTAAACAATATGATATGCTGGAACTACCCATAATTATCTTAACTACAGTTATGAAGCAATCTGACTTACTGCAAACGTTAAAAGTTGGGGCGAATGACTATCTACAAAAGCCGATTTCTACCGATGAACTTTTTATTCGTATTGAATCTTTATTGGCTGTTCGACAATCTTCAATCGATGCGATCGAAGTAGAAATGAACTATTTATATTCACAGGTCACACCACATTTTGTATATAACACCCTTAATACGATTATTGGTTTAAGTTATACAGATATGGAAAACACACGTGAAGCTCTTTATTGTTTAGCCACTTATTTCCGTGCAAAATTGAATGTTCATTACCGAAATAGCATTGTCCCCATTGATGAGGAGATGGAACTTGTAAAAGCCTATTTATCGATTGAAAAAATGCGCTTTGGAGATCGTTTACGTATTAAATATGATATTGACGAATCTATTCAATTAGGAATCCCTGCTTTGTCCATTCAACCATTAGTTGAAAACGCAGTATTCCATGGAATCTCTAAGAAAGTAGAGGGAGGGACCATTGAATTAAGCCTACAGAGAGAGGGACAATTTGTAAGAATAAAAATCTATGATAATGGTGTAGGAATTTCAGAAGAAAAAGTGCACCAATTGCTTAATGAAGAAAGTACAAGAATTGGCTTTATGAATCCATTAAAGAAATTTAAATTAATAAAAAATGCTAGTTTACGAATTTACAGCGAAGAAGGAAAGGGAACAACAATTGTCATTTTATTACCAGAGGGTGGTGGCACATGAATATAATGATCGTTGATGATGAAAAATTGGCTATTGATGTTTTAACTATTATGGTTAAACAGCTTGCCCAATTTCAGATTAACATTAAGGGGACATTTACAAATTCAACTGAAGCCCTCCATTTTCTTGAAAAAGAAATAATAGATGTAGTGTTTTTAGATATTGAAATGATTGACACACACGGTATGCAACTTGCAAAGCAGTTACTACACAAGCAACCATCCTTACAAATTATTTTTGTTACAGCTCATACACAATTTGCAGTGGAGGCTTTTGAAGTAGAGGCAACGGATTATTTATTAAAGCCTGTGCATGAAAAACGACTGATTATTGCGTTAACAAAAGCACAGAAAAAAATGGTCGTTACGGTGGCGCCGAGGGATGAGAAGAAAAACTCATTATATGCGCATACATTAGGCAGCTTTTATCTACTGGATGTTCAACATAATGTGATTAAGTGGCGTACAAGAAAAGTACGTGAACTATTTTTATATTTACTATTTCACCAAAAAAGACCTATGTTAAATGCAGTTCTTTTAGAGGAATTGTGGCCAGATTTGGACTTTGAAAAGGCAGCTAGTAATTTACATACAACTATTTATCATTTAAGAAAGATATTAAAGGACAATGGCATTCAAGATCCAATACTCTTGGTCAATAATCACTATAAATTAAATGCTGAAATTCAAACTGATTATGATGAGCTGAATCAACTATTGAAGCAGGATCAACATGATGAGAAATCCATTCAGCAGTTATTGAATTGCTATGAGGGTGATTTTTTAATAGATGAGGAGTATTTATGGGTTAATCAAATCAGGCTCCGCTTAAAGCAAGCTGTATTACATGTGCTTGAACAGTATATTGCACGTCCAAACGCTGCCCATACTTTATTAAAGTATAATTGCCTACAAAAGCTATTAGAGCTAGACGAATATAATGAACACTATATGTTTCAATTGTTAGAATTCTTAATTCAACAAAATAGGAAACAAGAATGTATAAAATTCTTTGAATCTATAGAGGCAAAATTAGCTGAAATTGATCTCCCTGTGCCAGAAAAAATTTATAGAAAATACCACGAGTATATAAATCATTAGATTATCAAGAAGTGGGGAAAATTCCTCAATATACTATTTCATCAGATGGAGAATTAGAAGCTACCGTAATTTACTATAAATTAATTTAATCCATGGTATTCAATATAACTGAAAACGTATAGAAAGGGAGCTAGTATATGAACGAAGAGCAATTATTTAAGCAAATGAAAATGTGGCGTAATTGGACTGTTGAATTTCTACGTACAATCCCTGAAAATATTGCTGATCAGATACCCGCTGGACATCATAACAATATTCGTTGGAATGCTGGTCATCTATTAGTTGGTTGGGATCATACCGTTTTTCCAGCTGTTACACAAGAAAGGCGTTTGCCCCTATCCTATCATGTAATGTTTCCAAGTGGCAGTAAACCAGATAACTGGACTGAGCAACCGCCAACAATGGATCAAATCATTATGCTCCTAGAGGAACAACCTATTCTTATTGAACAAGCGTGTGAAGGACATTTACATGAACCGCTTAAAGAACCTTTTTAGGTATGAAAACATTAGGCGACATGGTTGTCTTTCACATGAACCATGAAAATTTGCATATGGGGATTATAAAAAGTATGATGCAAACGCTCTTAAAGAATGAAGCCTAACTGATGGAATCAGTTGGCTTCATTTTCTATATATACCACGGCAACAAATCCTCCATTTTCTTACCTGGCTTACTTGTTTTATCTGTTACGATCCATGTGCCGTCTTTCTTTTGCAGTTGATAGCTTACATTTGTACCATCCGCCCTTTTAAAGAGCATATAGCCTATATTACCCTTGATAAAGGTAACAGGGTCTATGACATTTTTGTAGGGAATCTTTCGCTCAGGAAATAAAATATGGGTCACTATTTCCTCTGCAATCGTAGCAAGGGGTTTCATATCACTATTTATTTCAGCTTGATATTGCAATTGTTCGTAATGATAGGAAGTATACGATGCTAAGTCCAGCTTAAAACTCTGCTGTATATCTAACAGTGTTGCCCTATAGAATGCGTTTATTGCTTTTTCTACATCATCTGCCTCATGTATATAGCGAAGTGTGCTGACACCAGTTGGACTGACTTCAAATGTAATGATTTCCTTACTGTAGGGTGGGGAATGTGCATGCTCAAAGGTAGTAGCTTCCACGTCAACCCTAAAGCTAAACTGACTTTCTCTGACAATCTTTAAAATTTTCACATCATATAAGCCGTACTGCTTAGGATAGCCGTAGTAATGATCAATTTCCTTTTCGATAAATGGATTAAGGATTGTAATGAATGTGTCCCTGATCATCAGCTTGTTCACCTTGCGCATAAATCTTACATGGCACAATGAACATAGTGAAGATAGCCATTAAAACATAAGCAAATTTTTTCATGGAATAGTGACCTTTCTGCAGGATGATACTTTATAGAGTGCACCAATCACAGCAAATTATCGAGCATTTTTAAAGAAAGGAGTTGAACAATGGGAAAAATAATACTGCCCTTTTTATGTATGCTTTTGTTATTTCCAACAGCTACTTGGGGGTCAGAACCTGAAGGCTTAAAATGTCCAAATCCAGATGTATTGATGAAAACAACGGAGAAAGACAAAGATGAGCTTAGGCAAGCATTAGCTGACATCATTCCAAAAGTATATGGCTCAAGCCCTGATTATCAGGAGTGGCAAATTGAGGTGATAAAGCCCATGCCCATATTAACTGGCATGGAGGAGAATTACTATAAAATGGTGGTGAACTTCTGTGGAGAAAATGTGACTAATCACTCCTGGTTTGTTCGATTAAGGTTTCCAAGATTACTGCCAGCGCAAAGTGCATCACTAGGTGAGCTATATATCGTGAAAGAGACAAATACTAGATGGGTCCATTGATTTCAATATCATTAAAAAGGAAGAATCCATAAAATGGATTCTTCTCTTTACGACATCGCTACCGTTTTCGTTGCTACAGTTTGTTGAAATGCCTGATCATGCTCAACAATCACCATTGTGAGATGGGAGCTTTTTATAAGCTCTTCAATCTGCATGCGTGAATAGATATCAATAAAATTGAGTGGTTCATCCCAAATATATAAATGAGCCTTCTCACACAAGCTTTTAGCAATCAGGAGCTTTTTCTTTTGCCCACCAGAATAATGAGAGATATCCTTCTCAAATTGAATACGCTCAAAATCCATCTTGCGCAGGATTGATTTAAATAACGTCTCATCAATACCATACTCTTCAATAAATTCCGATAACAATCCCTTTAAATGGGATGTATCCTGTTGAACATAGGAAATGACTAGACCTGAAGCTAACTTTATGGAGCCTGTATGTTGGATGGGCTTACCTAGAATAAGTTTTAACATACTACTTTTTCCGCTTCCATTTTTGCCATCTAAAACAACTCGATCCCCTTGTGCCACTTTGAAGCTAATAGGCTTATTCACGATATGGTTATCGTATTGAATGGATACATCTGTTACAGCAACCATTTCTTTAGATGAACATGATAATGGCTCTACTTTCAATGACTCAGTTTTTTCCACATTTTTTAGCAGCTTTGATTTTTCCTCAATAGCTCTTTGTTGTCTGGATTCCAGATTCTTTGCTCGTTTCATCATCTTAGCTGCTTTATGCCCGACAAAGCCTTTGTCCAGCTTTGAACCTGAATTGGTTGTGCCATTTTTGGAGGCTTCCACTTGATTAGACCATCCTACCGAACGCTTTGAGGATTGTTTTAATCTGTCGATATCTTTTTGCAGTCGTTGATTGGTTACTTCTTCGTGCTCCTGCTGTCGATCAAAATTTAACTTCCAAGAAGAATAGTTTCCACTTTGAACGTCAATATTGGCTCTATTGATCGATAGAATATGGTCAACGCAGCCATCTAAAAAGCTTCTGTCATGTGAAATTAAAATAAATCCTTTTTTCCTGCGAAGATAATCTGAAACCGTCTTTCGTGCATCCGTGTCTAGATGATTGGTTGGCTCATCAATTAATAAAAATTGACCCTCTGTCAAAAACAACGCAGCAATCAGCACCTTTGTTTGCTCGCCATTGGATAATGTTTTAAAAGGACGATACATGACCTCTGCATCTACATGTAGGTAAGCTATTTCACGTAGACATTCCCAATCCTCTGCCTGAGGACAAATTTCCTCAAATATTTCGTGGGTATATTTATTTGGATTTGAAACAGGGTAGGGGAAATAAGTAAAGTCTACAGAAGAGATGATTTTTCCGCTATACTCATATTTTCCTAATAACAACTGAAAAAATGTTGTTTTACCTCGTCCGTTTCTACCGATAAATCCAAGTTTCCAATCCGTATCGATTTGAAAGTTGACATTCTCAAAAATATTGTCAAAGCTGCTTGGATAAGAAAAAGTTAAGTTTTGTACTTGTATCATGGACATGATAATTCCTCCTTTGTATTACAACAGTTTACTTTTCATACAAAGTCGGTCTATCCATCTATGTTTTATTTCTCCGTATAAGCAGATGGATATTAACGACTTATACGGAGTGTTACATGCGTCACAATAGTTTCTGAATCGCTCATATTTTTCCTCTCCTTTATGGGTAAATGAAAGGTGCAAAATCAACTATGAAAGCAAGAAAAAAATCCCTCCACTTGTGCATTGGAAGGATTAGTCTTTCACTGAATAAATACGATTTGCCATTTGTGTCATGACAAATACAATGCAAACTGATTGTTAAAAATGGATAGACTAACCCTATATTTTGTGTTTGAAATCATTCAATTCAAATGAAAATATAGTTTAGTTCTTCATTGTCCATTCATCAGTCCTCTCATAATTGTCTTTTTATAGTAACAAATTTTTTTACAGAATACAATGTAACCTTATTTTCAATTCTAAACTGTCATTATCTAACTGATGCCGCTAGCTACAAGTAGAAATAGAAAACACATACATAGAGTAAAGTTGAAATTGCTTAGGACAAGCAATACAGCAATGATTAATTAATATTTTTAATTTAATAATTAATTTTATTTATTTTATAATTAAAAAAATCAATTTTTATTATTTACATATTTAATTTCTTTGTTATATAATCAACTTAACTTAAAGGAAGGAGTTCACTATGGCTTATCAAGTAATCACAAATTGCCCTGTCTGTAGTAAAACATTAAAAATTACGAAGTTACAGTGTTCTCATTGTCACACGACCATTGAAAATGAATTTGAATTGTCGAAGCTAGCATCCTTATCACAGGATCAGCTTCATTTTGTGGAAGTATTTTTAACCTGCCGAGGAAACATTAAAGAGGTTGAAAAGGAACTGGGGGTTTCTTATCCAACAGTTCGAGGCAAGCTAAACGACATTATTTCATCCCTTGGCTATGCTCAAAAAAAGAAAAATGAAGTAGACGAGAAAAAAATTGTAAGCATGCTGGAAAATGGCGAAATCACAACAGATGAAGCGATAAAGCTCTTAAAAGACGAATAGGGAGGAACGGACCATGAAAGAGGAAATCACAAAAGTGTTAACCATGATTCAAGAGGGAAAAATTGATGCGGATAAAGGATCAGAGCTGATTCAAGTGCTACAACAGAAAGAAGAATCAGAGAACAAATTTGTGGAAAAAACAAAGTATTTAGAAAAAACATTAAAGGTTCGTGTTGTATCCACCGAAAATGATAATGTTACGGTAAACTTGCCGATTAAACTTGTCAAAGCCGTACTTATGGCAGGACACAGCATCGCTGCGAGTATTCCACAATCAGAAAAATACGTAAAAGATATCGACATCAATCTTCTTCTTGAAGCAATCGAAAATGAATTAGACGGACAAATTGTAGATATAAAATCAGCAAACGGGGATTCCGTTGCAGTCTTCATTGAGTAGAGGCGACGAATGTTGCATGTAAAAGTGAAAGCAAAAGATGTTCGCTTTACAGTCCCAGTTCCCTATACCGTGCTAACCATTGTCCTCTCCATTTTAACTTCTAAATGGATTCAGCAACAAGCCAATAAGTGGACAAAGGCATACTTCGATCGAAAGAACATAGACTTTACCTTTCCGCTCATCGACAAAGAAATGCTAAAGCCGATTATCAAGGAACTACAAAATTATAAGGGACTCGTGCTAGTCGATGTCAAAGCTCAGGATGGGACTGAGGTTAAGATTAGACTATAATCCCAAAGATAGAATGGTTAGAGCATGTTATGATAAAAGCATGCTCTTTTTTAATGAGTGTCATTTGAAACGTGTAAGAGATGATAATTATTTCAGGATTTACATATAGAAGCTACTATTTTTCAATGGTACTTAAAATAGAACATTTCTTTCAGAATTCTAGATACATTTTGATAGATAAAGATGTTCATCGTTTAAAATAGATTTTTGATTTGGGTATAAATGATTAGTGGTAATCTATTTCGAACTACATAATTAAAAATACTGAATAATCCAAAAATAAAGAAGTTTAGAATCTTGATTTACTTTTCATTTGAAGGATGGTACACTTAAAACTATTGAACAACAACTATATATTGTGTTCGTTTTACAAAGGTGCTACTATATGTAGTTTAAAAGGGAAGTTCGGTACAATTCCGACGCTGTCCCCGCAACTGTGAAGCTGACGATGATTGCAACCACTGTGCATTTGCATGGGAAGGGAATCAGAGAATGAAGCAAAGCCAGGAGACCTGCCTTTATAAAACAAATTTATCATTTCTTCGGGGATTAAGAGATGGGAACGTCAGTATTTTTGGTATGTTAACGTTTCCATTTAGCCTATCTCTCTAGAGGAGATAGGCTTTTTATTTTATGAAAAGAGGGATTTCTATGAAACTTTATACGAAAACAATTTGTCCAAAATGCCTATGGGTAAAATCTGAACTACAACGTGCAGGACTTGAAGCTGAAATTGTTAACATCGATCATGATGAACAGGCAAAGCAAACGATTATTGACGCAGGTTTTTTAAGTGTGCCTGTTTTAGAGATGAATGAAACTTTTATAGGAGATGTTCAGGAAATTGTTTCTCAAATTGAGTTGATTGCTCTATGATCGTTTACGCGAGTCGTACAGGTAATGTCCGAAATGTTGTATCCAAATTAAAGGCAGAATGTATCGAGCTCTCGGAGGAATTGCGATTGAACAAGCCCTATCTTTTAATTACCTACACAGATGGTTTAGGTGACATTCCAGCAAAGGTACAACGTTTCTTAGAAAAAAACAGGGATTTTTGTAAAGGAGTAGTTGCCAGTGGCAATAGTAATTTCGGCCATCATGTATTTGGCGCTGCTGGTGAGAAAATCGCCGCTACCTATCATGTACCCTTAGTAAGGAAATTAGATTTACGAGGTAATCAAACGGATTACGAAGCAATACAAACGTTTTATGAAACGAGGGTAATGAGATGAAAACCTATTTAAAGCTTAATAATGACGTACTGAATCGTTATAGTACAACTGGATTACTTGAGTTAGAAAAGGACCGCGAAGCTACGCGCCGCTACTTTTTAGAGTATGTTAACGTACGTTTGCGTTATTTTATAGATATTGAGGAAAAAATCCGCTATTTAGTTGATGAGGGCTACTATGAGAAAGCATTTATCGATATGTACGAGATGGAATTTATTAAGAAGCTGTACAAGAAAGCCTATGATTATAATTTCCGCTTCCCATCCTTTATGAGCGCAAGCAAATTTTATGATAGCTATGCTATGAAAAGTCGTGACGGGGAAGAGATCTTAGAAAAGTATGAGGATCGTATTGTCATTATTGCTTTGTATTTGGCGCAAGGAAACACAACTCTAGCAGAACGCTCTGTCGAAGCAATGATGGAAGCCTACCAGCCAGCGACACCAACTGCTTTAAATAGTGGTAAGAAAGCACGTGGTGAATTAGTCAGCTGCTTTAAATTATCAATGGATGACTCCATGAATAGTATTGCCGAAAATATTGGCTATTGTTTAGAGCTATCACGCCTTGGTGGTGGAGTTGGGGTCAATTTAACAGATTTACGTCCTTTAGGTGATCCAATTAAAGAAATATTAAATCGTGCAAGTGGTGTCATCCCAGTAGCGAAACTGTTAGAAAATTCTTTCAGTTATTCGAATCAGTTAGGGCAACGAAATGGCTCAGGTGTTGTCTATCTAAATATTTTCCATGCAGACATAGAAAATTTCATATCATCAAAAAAACCAAATGCTGATGATAAAATTCGCCTCGCAACCCTTTCAACAGGGATTATTATACCTAGTATTTTCTTCGAACTGATGAAACGTGATAAGGATATCGTCTTGTTTAGCCCATACGATATTTTTAAAGAATACGGTAAACGTATGTCTGAGCTTTCCATTTCAGACATGTACTACGAGCTACTTGATAACCCAAAAATTCGTAAAATTAAACGTTTAAATGCACGGAAGCTTTATACAGAGGTGAAAAAAGCACAATTTGAATCAGGCTACCCGTTTGAAATCTTTGATGATAATGTCAATAAGGTACATCCTTTAAAAAATATTGGACGTGTCAAAATGTCCAATCTATGTACAGAAATTCTGCAAGTGCAAGAGACAAGTATCATTACGGATCAGGATCAACCAAATGACTATGGATTAGATGTATCGTGTAACTTAGGTTCCATCGATATCCATGCAGCAAGTAAAGTGAATGATTTCGGCGCATTAGTCGATACAGCGATGCACCTATTAACAAATGTATCGCAAATGACGCATATTAAAAATGTACCGTCTGTTGCAAAAGCCAATCAATTAATGCATTCTGTAGGGCTTGGCTGTATGAACCTCCATGGGCATCTGGTGACGGAGGGCATCCTGTACGGCTCTAAAGAGTCTATTGATTTCATGGATCACTTTATGGAAGCGATGAACTATTATTCACTGAAATCTTCGATGGAAATGGCAAAAGAAAAAGCTGCAACCTTCTATCGATTCGAGGACAGTGATTATGCATCTGGTAGCTATTTTGACCAATATATCAATAAAGCTGAGGAAGAATTGTCACCTGTTGTATTGAAGGCACTTGGCAATATTCCAATCATTACGAACAAGATGTGGGAAACGTTAAAGCAAGATGTGATGCAATATGGGCTATTCCATTCCTATCGTTTGGCTATTGCACCAACTGGTAGTATTTCATATATTCGTAGCTGTACGGCTTCAATCGCTCCATGTACAGAGCGCGTAGAGGTTCGTGATTATGCCGATAGTAGAACCATTTATCCAATGCCTCATTTAACAAATGACAATAGTCATTTATATGTGGAGGCGTATGATGTGAATCCTTATGATTTAATTGATTTATATGCAGCTTCTCAAAAGCACGTTGACCAAGGTATTTCCATGACGCTTTATGTAACGGACAATTGGACAACCGAACAATTGGCTAAAGTATACATTTATGCGTGGGTAAAGGGCATTAAGTCTGTTTACTATGTTCGTCAACGATTACAAAGCTTAGAGGAGTGTGTAGCATGTCAAATATAATTTATGAGGCAGTCAATTGGAATAAGGCAACAAGTGAGCTTGCCCAAATATTTTGGGACCAGCAATGGAAGCAAATTTGGTTTCCAGAAGAAATTGCGGTCAGTAAAGATATTAAACAATGGAAAAGCTTTGAGCATCAGGACACATATAAAAAAGTATTTGCAGGATTAACCTTACTGGATACTGTACAAACAAATATCGGGATGAATCGTGTTGCTGCTTATACAGACGATTTACAGGAAAAGGCTGTCCTAACTGTTTTTGATGCATTCGAGGCGATACATGCCAAGTCCTATTCTTATATTTTCACAACGCTTTGTACAAACGAAGAAATCGACGAGCTATTTGAATGGGTCAAGAAAAATGAATTTCTACAGTATAAGGCCAATAAAATCGCAGACATTTATAATAGTATTGAAGAAGGCAACCCAGAGAGCTTATGGAAAGCGATGTTCTCCTCCGTTATGCTTGAATCTTTCTTGTTCTATTCTGGCTTTTTCTATCCACTCTACTTAGGAGGACAAGGCTTCCTACGAAACAGTGCCGAGATTATTTCACTCATCTTGCGGGATGAATCTATCCATGGGGTAGCAGTTGGATTTTTTGCTCAAAATCTATTCAAGCAATTTTCAAAGGAAAAGCAAGAAGAGCTACATTTATGGGGCTATGAGCTATTATTAGATTTATATCAAAATGAAATGAAGTATACAGATGATATTTATGCGGAAACAGGATTATCACCTGAAGTGCGAGCATATGTACGTTATAATGCTAATAAAGCTTTAATGAATGTCGGCTTTGAAGCCATGTTCCCAGAAGAGGAAGTCAATCCAATTGTGATGAATGGTATTCGTAATGAAGGCTCCACATATGATTTCTTTTCACAAAAGGGCGCTACGTATGCGAAGGCAAAAGTTGCGCCAATCACAGATGACACATTCAATTTTAATCGTTAAGGATGAAGAACAATGAATCTAGAAGTAAAAATTAAAAAAGTTCACGCTGATGCCATGCTACCGATACAAGCCAACCCTGGGGATGCAGGCATGGATCTCTATTCCATAGAAGCAGTAGAAATCCCAGCAGGCGTAGCCAAACTCATTAAGACAGGTATACAGATTGAATTACCTAAGGGAACGGAAGCCCAAATTCGACCAAGAAGTGGACTAGCATTAAAGCATAGTGTAACCGTACTGAATAGCCCAGGCACTATAGATGAAGGCTATAGAGGCGAAATCGGTGTTATTTTAATCAACCATGGTCAAGAACCATTTATCGTAGAAAAATCAATGCGCATTGCTCAAATGGTTATTCAGCTTGTTCCTTCTATTCAATTAGTGGAAGTAGATGAATTATCTCAAACGGTCCGAGGCGCATCTGGATTTGGTGCAAGTGGTACGAAATAGCGTACCTATATATAAACCTCATAAAGTTTACTTAAAAATCCTGCGAAAATGCAGGATTTTTTTCTCCTTCATAATAGCAGAAGGAAATAATAGGGTTCATATGGAATGAAGTATTGATAGCGAATTAAAGGAGCTAATAAAATGAGAAAAACATGTTCAGGTATTTTCCTTATGTTGATTGTCCTTCTTACTTCTATCACAACTGCTGCAGCAGCTAGCAGTCAACTAAAAGTGGACGGTATGATAGTACAAACGGATGTGAAACCCGAAATAAAAAACAATCGAACAATGGTACCTTTACGCGTGATTAGTGAAAATTTAGGGGCTAAGGTGCATTGGTCGGATGGCAAAGTGACACTGACCAAAAGTGAGATGAGAGTCAGTTTAAAGTTGAACAGTAATAAAGCCGAAATAAATGGAAAAACGGTAATATTGGATGCGAAGCTATACCTAAAGAATGGACGCACCATTGTACCATTACGTTTTCTAGCAGAAACTCTTGGCTGTAAAGTTCATTACGATCATTTAACGATCTCAATCGATACAGAGCCATTGATGATTAAGGGGGTGAAAGTGAAAGCATTCCTTCATGAATACCACATGACAATGGGCGGAGTAGTCGAGCAAATCAATGGCAATGCCTATATGGAAGAAATGCACCGTATATTTACTAAAAATATGGGCACGAAGATAAAACAGCCTGACGACTATACATGGTCTGTCCATAGCACCGTAATTGGGGGCTATTATAAAATGGGCCAATATGATTTCCTGAACATGAAAGGTAGTAGCATAGCACGTTATGATCTCTATTCGTTGGTGCAATCTTCAGATAAACCTTTGACTGGACAGCCAGACGTGTTGATTTATGATGCAACTGTTGACCAATGGTATGAGTTTAACAAAACAGCAAGTGACTCTATTTATTCGTTAATGGAAACTGCGACGAGAAATGGCTTTGTGACAGTTATTAGTAATACAGTTCCATGATGATGAATCCATTAAAAACGCAGTAGAAGAGCACATCTATGAATAAGATGTGCTCTTCTTTATTTTATATAGTGAGGATAAAAAGTGCTATTCATTTTTATTTAGAAAAGTACTAGGCATGACTACAAGAACTACTGTTCCACGAGCACAAAGCGTATCCTGCGCATAAACCTCAGTTTCTACTTTCCATTTTTTCGGGTGAATTTCTTCAACAGTGCCAATTGCCTTTAATGGAACATGTTGGGGTGTTGGCTTTAGGAAATCTACATGAAGATTAGCCGTTACAAATCGAGGTGGCTCCGCTCCATCACCAATTTCATGTCCATTTTTACGATGCAAGGCAAGCGCTGCCGACCCTGTTCCATGGCAATCAATTAATGAAGCAATTAAACCACCATAGATAAATCCTGGAATACCCATATATTTTGATTCAGGTGTATAGATTGTAATCGTCTTTTCACCATGCCACCCTGTGCGAAGATGATGACCATCATCATTCAAACGGCCACACCCATAACACCAAGCGATATCATCTGGATAAATATCTTGAATTGCTTTTTCTACTTTTAATTCTTCCATTTTTCTCTCCCCAATACTCTAGTATTATATGTTTCTAATCGAACGTTAATCATTTAAGTATAATTAATCATTGCCATTCCATCAATAAAAATCTAAATATTCCATCTATTTAAACTATGCAAGAAAGCACTACCATACACAGCTTTTTAAAATTTCCACCCTATGTAAAACGCTGGCATGGTGCAATAAATGAAAGATGGTATACTAAACTATAAATAGAAAAATGTAACGGATTACTACGTTCTTTTACCGTGCTGAAGTAGGAATTAAAGGAGTCAAAGGGATGTCATTAGAAAAGATAATCGATTGTATTTGCAAGGAAGCAACCAATAAAGACAGAAAAAAATTAGAAGAATTACTAGAGCAATTGTATGATTATGAAAGTACTAAAATACTTGATATTTACCCTTATCAGATACAAAGTAATGAAAAATATAGTCAAATAGAAGTATTTTTCGATAAATTGGAGATGGTCGATTTCCAACAAAAAACTGAGGATTATCATACGTATCAAAAAAGTCTGGAAAAATTTGAGAGATTTTTTGAATTGATGTGGTTAAAATCATCTGAGTTTTATGCATTTTATTATTTACCGGATCCTTTATATAAAGATCAATTGTATTATAATGTCTACAAGAATGAATGGAATAAAATTATACTTAAAGATCGTACAGAAGGAATTTTATTAAACATTGATGAATACACAATGTTAATTTCACTAATAAAATTAGCTGTTTCGGACCATCTCCATTTACATTTTATTTTACCTGAGGAGAATATTGTATTTAGTGGGAATGGCTTAGCCTTTTTAATTTACAGCCAACATAATCTTGAGTTATTAGAAAAGGTTGCTAATACGGAGGGGCTCTATATCCGTTGAAAAAGTGAGAGAACATTCCCAGCAACATGAAGCTAGATAATATGAAACATGCCCTAAAAAAATAGCAACAATCTATGTTTCCGTACAGATCGTTGCTACTATTATTTAAAAATCATTTATTTTGCTATCGATAATTTATGGCCTCTTTAAATTCATCGGTAGCTAGGATATTGTAAAACATATTTCTACTGTTTACGTTTGCTATTGTCCCTGTGACTGTATTGTCTATCCATAGGTAGTATTCATCATCGTTTAGTTTGATCTTATACTGCGGAGCAATTTCGTTATCGACCTCACCGAATTCTCTAGCTTTTTTAAATGTTTTTTCTATAATTTGAATATCTTTCGCATCGGAGATTTGTTGTAAAGTATCGGGTTGCACTTCATCAAAATTAATTAATTCTTGAATTTCTATCACCTTTGCTGCTTCTTTCTGATTGTTACAAGCAACTAACGTTAAAGAACAAATCATTAACAACAAAATTGTTTTTATTTTCACCTTATCTTCACCCCTTTTTGTTCAATCTAGTATATTCCCTCATGAACATTTCTTCAAACTGTAAAACCCTCAAAGTATTTACATATTCTAACAGTCTAAAAAGGTTTAACCATAGCATAAAAACTTATCTGAGAGCTTTCCCCTTGAATGGAATTTATAGTATGCTGATTAAAAGGGAGGAGAGGGATTTTATGCTTAAACAATTGATTGTTGGAGATACAACACAAGAATTGGCTTCTACTCGTCGCATACTGGAACGCTTGCCCGACGAGCATTTGACATGGAGGCCACATGAGAAATCCATGACACTAGGAGGTCTGGCCACTCACCTAATCAATCTGCTAAACTGGCAAATGGCTATTTTACAGTACTCAGACTTTGATCTTTCGACCGTTCCGTTGCGACGAGAGGCAATAGAAAAGCGAGATGACATTCTCGATGAGTTCGATGCAAACGTAAGAAAAGTGGAAATGTTGCTTACTGAATGTGATGAGAAGAAGCTCGGAGAGGAATGGACGCTACGTCACGGTGACCATATTATTCGCCAGGAGCCTCGAGCTATTGCGTTCCGCACCTTCGGATTAAGCCACATGGTCCATCATCGAGCGCAGCTTGGGGTATACTTGCGACTTCTCGATATTCCAGTACCAGGCATCTACGGCCCCTCTGCAGACGAAGAAGGCGAGTAAACTACTTCCATGAATCGCTATTTAGAAAGGTATGAGGTGTTCGATTGAATAAGATAATGACGAAAACAGAACGATTAATTATTCGATTAATGGAAGAGGAAGATTACTCTTCTTGGCTTACGCAATATGAAAATCGTTTACCTTCCCAGCATAAATACGATGAAGGTAAATTAGATATGAGTATCTGTACGAAAGAATGGTTTCGTGATTTAGTTACTAAGCATCATCAGATGGCTGAGGATGATAAGGTGTATGTATTTGGCGTATTTAGAAAAACAGATAATACGCATATTGGTTTTGTAGACTTCTCAACCATTATGAGGGAAGAATTTCAATGGGCTAGGTTCGGGTATACCATTCATAACCATTTTTGGAGAAAAGGTTATGGTAAAGAGGCTGTAAAAGCAGCGATTGATCTAGCTTTTGAAAAATTAAATTATCATCGAATAGAAGCTCATATAAACCTCGACAATACGGCATCTATTAAATTAGCAGAAAATGTTGGAATGCTTTATGAATGCACGAGGAAAGGATTCATATACGAGGACAACAAGTGGACTGATCAGCTGGTTTATTTTATAAATGCAGAAGACATTTAAAAGGGGGAGCTGTATGTACGACATGGAGAACTCTTTAGAAGTGCAAAAGAAAGAGGATATAAAAATTTCAATTGTCATACCAGCCCATAATGAAGAAAAATACATTGGAAAATGCTTAGAATCTATTTTAAAGGCTTCCAAATCCTTTGAAAATCAAGTAGAGATTATTGTTGTTTTAAATCGCTGTACAGATAGAACAGAGGAAATTGCAAAATTGTATAATTGTATCCTACTAAAAAATAGCGATAAGAACCTTTCGAAGATTAGGAACGCTGGCGTTGATATAGCAAGAGGGGAAATCATCGTCACAATTGATGCCGATACACAGATGAACGAACATGTGTTATCGAAGGCAGTGGAGAACTTAATCACGGGTAAGTACATTGGCGGGGGCGTTACAGGAAAGTTTGAAAGAATGTCCTTAGGAATTTTTGTTTCAGCTTTGTTATTAATCGGACCACTATTTTTAAAATATGGTGCAATTTCTGTAGGCATCTTTTGGTGCTACAAAAAAGATTTTCAAGTAATTAATGGATTTAATGAAAATATGCTCATGGCAGAAGATGCCGATTTTGCTAAACGATTAAAAGATTGGGGAAAAAAGAACGGAAAAAAATACGGAACAATTCAAAATGGAATGATCACTTCAAGCAGAAAATTTGATAAGCATGGAGACTGGGTTTTACTTAAACGTCCTAAAATGATCCTAGCATACCTTAAAGGTACAGATCAGAAACATGCGAATGAAGCATATTATGAAAATGAAGATAGATAAAAAGAAACCGTAACGTTAATCGAACAAGGATTAACGTTTTTTTGTTATCACACTAGCTGGAAAAAAGAAAAGAATTGAATAATTTTTTATAATAAATTATTCTTTATTACATCAATATTGATGATTCATTTTAGCGAAAGGATAGGGATTGATATAGCTGACGTCAATGTGTCAAACCCTAACAATCAGAATGATGAATAACTTTGAAGATTTAATAGAAAAAGAGTATTCCAATATAGCAGGCATCGCTATTAGAAAAGATAATCATTTAATTTACGAAAAATATTTTGATGGGTACACCCCAGATGATGCTTTGCATATAGCATCTGTCACTAAAAGTATCATCTCCATTCTTATTGGAATGGCAATTGATAAAGGATATATGAAAAATATAGAACAGCATGTGTTAGATTTTTTTCCAAATTATACAGTGAAACGTGGCGAAAAAACCATTCAAAACATCACCATAGCAAATTTGTTGTCAATGACTGCACCCTATAAATACAAGTCAGAGCCTTATACGAAAGTATATTCAAGTGATGACTGGGTAAAAGCTGCATTGGATTTGCTAGGGGGCAAAGGTAGTATTGGGGTGTTTAACTATTCTACCGTTGGCACACATATTTTATCAGGTGTTCTTACAACTGCCACTGGTCAATCTGTTCTTGATTTCGCTACAGAAAACTTGTTTAAACCTCTTGCAATCAAAGCTCCCACAAATACAACTATACAAAATAAAGAAGACTATTTCGCTTTTCTGAAGGATAAATATGTCACTGGCTGGATAGTAGATCCTAAGGAAGTAAATACCGCTGGTTGGGGACTTACGTTAACAACCCGGGATATGGCCAAAATAGGTCAGCTCTATTTAAATGGGGGTGTATGGAACGGTCGCCAAATACTTTCTTCTCAATGGATAGAGGACAGCACTAAAGTACAAAGTCGATCAGGAAAGCTGACCTATGGTTATTTGTGGTGGATACTTGATGATTGCTATGCAGCTTTGGGGGATGGTGGAAATGTAATATTCATAAATCCTCAAAAGAAGATGGTCATTTCGATTGCTTCGCGCTTTATGCCACGTGCCAAGGACCGTGTTGAATTGATTAGAAAACATATGATGCCATTGTTTGAATAACAGCTAAGGATAATAAAAACTCCATTTTGATCGGCACTGACTGTCGTTTTTGAGACAGTAAGAAAACACCTTTTAAACAGCCAGTTGCCGGTATTTAACGGGCGACTGGTTGTTTAGTTTCGTTTGAATACGGATATTGTTATAATAAGTAATATAATCTTCGACGATTTGTTTTACACATGCATTCGTTGTGCTGTGTATGCCGTCAAGGTAGAACGTTTCTGACTTTAGCGAGGAGTGAAACGTTTCGATTGGGGAATTATCTGCGGGCGTGCCTTTACGAGACATGCTCATGGTAATTCCTTTTTCTTTTACTGCTTTTTGATAGTCATACGATGTATATACAGAGCCTTGATCACTATGCAAGGTAACCCTTTCTGGAAGATGGTGGAGTTGATGAAGCGTATCTAAGACAAAGTTCGTATCTTGAACAGGACCAATTGTATACGCAATAATTTCACCGTTAAACAAATCCATAATGCTTGAAAGATACAACACAGATTGTCCAAAAGGCAAGTAAGTAATATCTGTTACGAGCTTCTGTAAGGGCTGGTCTGCGTGAAAATCTCGAGCCAATTTATTATCAGCTATTTGTGCGGGCTGCCCTGTACGTTTTCGTTTCTTCACTTTTACACGACATGACCAATTATATTTTTGCATCACACGTTGGATTGTCTTTTCGCTAATACCTGAGAAAAACGTAGCGATTTTGCGATAACCATAACGAAATTGATGGGCTGCACAAACTTTTCCGATTGCTTGATCACGCAACTCTTTTTTAGAGATTTTCCCCAGTTCTTTTTTCCAACGATAATAGGTAGCGCGTGAAACCCCTAGGAATTCACAAATTGTCTGAATAGGCATCTGTCCCTTCAATTCTTCAACAGCCTCTACAAGTACTTGTCCAACCACTTCCTTTCCAATTCTTCGTACTTTTTTAGCACTTCAATTTGTTGTTTTAAATAACGATTTTCAGCTTGTAAACGAGCTTCTTCTGATGCATGTTCAGGCCCTTTTCCATAAGCGTACTGTTTCCCCACAGGTTGGTGTAATCGATGTATTTCTCCCTTGCGATACCACCACATCCATGTTTTCAATTGTGTTTTATTTTTAATCTTTAATTCTTCTAATACCTGTTTGACCGGGATTCCTGCTAATCTCATTTCAATTGCTTTCATTTTTATTTCTATTGGATAGCTTACTCTTGTTCCCATAGAAAAAACACCTCCGTTGATTGTTTGGTATGCTTATACCCGTTTTTCAACGAAAGGTGTTTTTATTTGTCTCACTTTTCTAGGTCAGTTCGGATCAGCATCAATCAAAATGGAGTTTTTATATTGAATGAAGGGTATGAATGAATCAATTTTACAAATCATCTTTAAAGGGCATAAAAGCATCTCCTTTATTGACTACAAAAATAATACAAGTGAAAAATTGCAAGCCATCCAAAACAGTTTTGGGGTTCTGTTCAACTTTGTTCAAAATGAGATTAATTTTTAGCAGTATAACCAATTAAGGTATAGCTTTTTTGATCAATTTTTTTATTAAACTAACAATAATACTTGCAACACCCATTTTAGTACTGTATAGTTCTAATTATGACAAAAGTAAAATTAATGAATCAAAAACGTGTGATTGAAGTAGCTGCAACATTATTTTTAGAAAAAGGATTTGCTTATACAAGCATGGATGAATTAGTTCGTGTAAGTAAAGTTTCAAAGTCTAATGTGTATTATCACTTCTCTAATAAGGAAGAATTGTTGGAAGGGGTCGTTGATTATTGGATTGAAATGTATCAATCTGCAATAGATGACTTACTATCTCAAAACCAATTATTAGTTGAAGATCGTATCAAATTGTTTTTAAAGCAAATATCACAAGGAGTTCAGACGAGAGAATATAAGGGGAGCTGTCCATTTATTACGCTTTATATTCAAAGTCCTACAAATGCCACAAAAGTAAAAGAAAAAATAGGTCTTTTTTTTAAAGGCTTACAAACGAAAGTTTCTCTATTCCTTAAACAAGGGGTAGAGAATGGTGAATTTAGAAAGACAATAAATATTGACGAGGTTGCATCTCTTTTTATTACAAATCTTGAAGGAGCGCTATTTATTTCAGAAACACTGGAGGATGCAACTGTAATCATGAAAACAGCAGATCATTTGTTTAACTTGCTTCGATAAAAGAAGCATTTTTTTACATCAAATTAGTACTAAGTAGTACTACAAGGAGGATTTTTTATGAGAACCGTATTTTTAACTGGTGGAACAGGTTTTATTGGAAAGCAATTAGTCGAGGAATTAGCCAAAGAGCACGTTACAATTCTTCTATTAGTGAGATCGAAAAGTAAAGCAACACGCATTTTTCAGGAAAGAGGCATCTTAAAAGAGGCAAATATGCACTTTATTGAAGGTGATTTAACGAAAATAGACTTAGGTCTGAGTGTTGAAGATAAGGAGAGGGTATTGAAAACGGATGTGATGATTCACGCAGGAGGCCCTATGGATATTCAAGCGACAAGTAAAGAGGCCGCTTCCGTCTTTTTAAATGGCGCCAAACATATTAGTGAATTAGCTAAAAGTATTCACCAATTAAAGGGCTTGCAGCAATTTATTCATGTTGTAGGCTATATGAGTCCATTTGATGATAAAAATAGCAAGGTTGCGATAGATGTATTTAAAGAAGGAAACAAATTTTTAAAAATAAAAAATCCATATGAGAGAACAAAGTTTTTAGCAGATCTATATATCCGTCAGCAGGCATCAGCAGTAGGTTATCCGCTGTCTGTCATTAATCCGCCAACTGTGGTCGGTAGTAGTAAAACAGGGAGTACAGAGCAGATAGCAGGATTAGGTTTGCTTGTGACAAGTATGCGAAGAGGGCTCATGCCAGTGATTCCTGGAGGTAAGGGATATAGGTTGCCACTGATTTCAAACGATGAGATTGCGAAGTTTATTGTGCAGGTTTTCAAATTGGAGCAGCCAGCTATTCAAACATATACACTTGTTGAAGACAAAGAGAACGATCCGAACATTGCTGAATTATTAAGTGTCATGTCGGAAAGTATGAATATGCGGGCACCAAAAATCTCTGTTCCAATGCCGCTTATGAAAACAATAATGAAAAGTGGAGTAAGTAAAATAACAAACATTCCTTCTGATGGACTGAATTTTATGACAAAACGAACATTTTCAAATGGTTCGGTGAAAAACATGATGGGGGGAGATTGGTTTAAGAAGACGAGTGTCATGAACTTTTTCCCTGCCGTAGTAGCTGATCTGGATTATCGATTGATGTATCAAAATGGTGAGCTTCATCATTTATTTGAGCGAACATTATGCGATAACAATACCCTTTACCAATTACAAGGAGAGGGGAAACCGTTTATTTTATTACATGGTTTATTGAGTGATGGAGAGGATTTATTTCCTTTAGGAAAAGAGCTTCATGAAAAAACAGGTCGTCCTGTATGGATCATAGACCTTCCTGGTTTGGGACGTTCTCCTTTTAAACGAGAGAAAAATCTTTTAAATATCTATTTGAATGTAGTAAAAAAGTTATTGGAGAAAGCTACTAACGGTGCCCATCTAATTGGCCATTCATTTGGTGCGTATATTCTTTTGGAAGCATTAGTACAAAAGTACATAGATAAGAAGTATACAATTACTTTACTTCAGCCACCTGTTGCCAAAAAAAATGCTCAATCAATAAATGTTCCTCAATTTATAAACAAATGGACATTGAAATTGGCAACTACTAATTTAATAGAGCGTTATTTATTAAATAATGGTTTATTTGAAAATACGGAGAGCATCCCTGAACACTATATTCAAAAAATAGGTAAAAGTTTTACTTCTCCTAGAATTTTAAACACTACTGTTCAGCTTAACAGTTTACTATCGAAAAACATTCAAGGTGATTTCAATGAAGTAACAAAGTATAATCTTCACATTATTTGGGGGATTCTGATAGAGGCTACTCTGCTCCTAAGCATCTGGGTAAGGTTGATTTTGTTCCATATGGTCATCATTTTCCTCTTAACCATCCGAGTGAAACGGCTAATTTGGTCATAAAAAATAGTAATACTAGCAGATGAGCGTGTGGGATTAATAAAAAGCATGTAGTAAGATCGTTGTGTCTTTGAAATAAAGTTGCCTTGTGAAGAAATATTCTTAAACTCCCATGAAAGAACGTTTTTTTAGAAAATGAACTTGCAAATGAAGATGAGATCTTTCTTCGGTAAAAACTAATATTTAGTATCCTTTGATATTACAGTCGAAAAAGTATACACCTAGCCAGTTGTCGAAATTTATTTGACGACTGGTTATTTTAAAAACTAAAAAGTCCAAAACTAAAGGTTTAAAAATGAAGGAAAATTATTTTATTTTTAAGGAAAGCAGAAAGAATTTTGAAGCTAGAAAGGTAAATTTTTGGTGTCCAAAACCTATGTGACCTTTTACATTCATTTTGTCTCACTATTATTAGTATACTTTTCAATGAAACACAACTTCCTATAATTTATATTATGTAAACTAAAATTATTTGGCTTGAGGGAGGGCTTGAATCCGCCAACACCTGTACATGGACATCCAAGTTTATACTTTAAAGACACCAAAGTTTATACTTTACTTCGATGTCAAAATTGTTTAAACTTTGGTGTCTTATGTGATTTCTCAATTTGATATTCAATATCATATTAAAAAGAGGCTGGGACATAACTCATTTTATTGAGAAAAAGCAAAAAATGAATGTTATTTTTGTGATTTATTAAAGTATATGTGTTCTAATAACGCAAAAAAATGTTAGACCAAACTTGTAAATGGTCTAACATTTTTTCTTTTGTCCCAGCCTCTTTTTAATCTTTGTTGGTTATTAGATTTTAAACAACTTTAATGATAATTGAAAAGATAATGTTTTGTTTAATAATCATTAAAATGCTTTTTTACTTAATTTTATCGTATGTGGTAATTTATCAAGTTTATCGGCCATTAATACTATATCTGTAGTTTCCATGGCTGTATCAGTACCTGCACCACCCATTGCAATGCCCAAATTTGAAGTTGCAAGAGCTGGGGCATCACTCCCACCATAGCAACTGTGTAGCCTTCATTTTGGAGCTTTTGAATGGCATCAACTTTATCTTACGGTAATAAATTGGCAATGTAACGGCCAACATTTGCTTCAGCGGCAATCATTTTATCAGCACCATCATTATCACCAGTTAATATTACGGTTTGATTAACACCTTGTTGCTTCAGTAAATTTAAGGTAGAAAAACTATGCTGTTCCCTAAGTCGTATTAATTCTTTCCTCATTTTATCCTCCAATTTTATTAAGGGAATTTATGGTTTTTAAGTTTCTTGTCGCAACTTTTCCATTAGCGATTTTAGACCTGTTGATACCGTGTCAATTGAGTCCAGAACAGCATATTGAGGTTCTCCCTCTAGTTTTTGATTGTTATCTCCATATACTCTAATTTCTTTTTCAACTTCTCTCATCTTCTCAATTAACTCATTATTTTTTAAGGGTAATGAATGAATAACTTCCCCTATAGTTGTTTCCAATTCTTTGTATCTTTTTTTAACACTAGTTGTCCTATTGTCGGTTGCTACGTCTCTAATTGACCTTTTAATTTGCTCTAATTTCTTATTAACCTCAGTAAATATCTCAACTTTTTTGTAGTTTTGTATTACCTCAAGAGTTTTATTCGCTTCGTTTGCATGTTTTCTTGCTTTTAACCATGCAATTACTGCAACTATTCCTGATATGACACCAATGATATCTGCTACATTTCCTAACCCAGAAAAAAAGTTCCCCATGAATTAATATCCCTTTTTAATATGTTGATATTTTGGTAACACTCTATATAGCTCATCAAATACTTCTTCCCATCGGTCATTTTCCCAGAAAGCTCTTGTTAATGATTCAACAAAATGATAATTTCCTTTATGTTGAAAAACTATGTCATACATCTCATCCTCAAATACACTATGACTAACTTTTTCTCCGTTCCCAATCTTCTCTCTATACTTATCCATTAAATCCATGATGTAAGTATACTGTTGTTTAGTTATGTTGTATTCGTACAAAATTCTGTCTACAGAAGTATTTGAAAAAAGTAATTCTTGTCGAAAATTAAGGAATTCTATTGATTGTTCTAGCTCTTCAATTTTTTGAATCATCATTTCAATATCCAATGTAAATCCTCCTTTTTTATATACCATTAACAATACATCAAATTACCTATAAAGGAAACATTTTATAAAAATATTATATATTTCTAACAAACTAATTCGCCTTTAAATGATGGTGTTAGACGGGGAAAAGTGCAAAGTACTAGATAATATTAGATGTTCTATTTCTAATTCTGAGAGAAATTTAGGAATCCTTTTACCTAATTTAGGCTCTTTTAATTTAGCTGCAGGATTTTTTAGAGTATAACCTTCTTCATGTGACCATCTAAATAATGATTTAACACAACGAATCCTATGTCCTAAACTAGAAGGCTTTAAGTGGTCTCCTGATCGTATTAAATATTCTTTTAATCTATCTGTATTAAATTCGTTCATATCAATATCACCAAAAAATCGTAATAATAGATTGTATTGAAAACAATATGTTTTTAATGTAAGCGATGAATATCCCTCGATTTTTTTATCCTGTTGATACCTTTTCCATGCTTCCGATAATAACATGTGTCTTTCACTCTCCCACCTATAAATCTATTAATTCTAAATTCTATTATGTTCAATGAAAGATTTTTTCATACAAGGATATTCAACAACCTACAAAATAGTGATAGTTTTGAACTCTAATTAATCTAAAAGGCACTTTCCATGTTTCCAGGAAAGCGCCCGATTGTTGAACAACGTTATCCCAGCTTGAAATTTATGAACTGATTTCAAAAGTGATGCAATCTAAGCCTAAAACAAGAATTGTTTATTTGGAATGATTAATCCTTGCGATTACTAAAGCCCATAATCATCGAGATTATGGGCTTCTTTGGCAATTAAATTAAACAATGAAATTTAAACAGAGCTTGTCTTTATTGAGAGTTATTGTTATTGTATTTAATTTTCTGTCTTATGGGACAGTCTTTTAAACAATTATTTAAGATTTTTCGAAAAAAACTCTGTAATTTCAACAAACGGTATAATTTCAGTCTTGTCATACAAGTCAGTATGAGATGCATCAGGAATAATCATGAGCTCTTTATTATCACCCTTCAATTCTTTAAATGCATCTTGACTAAAATAACAAGAATGTGCTTTTTCACCATGGACCATTAAAACGGCATTACGAATTTCGTTACTGTATTGTAAAATTGGCATATTCATAAATGATAATGATGAGGTAATATTCCATCCATCATTTGAATTTAATGATCTTTTGTGATACCCGCGATCTGTTTTATAGTAATCATAATAATCTTTTACGAAATATGGTGCATCTTCTGGAAGTGGATCAATGACTCCCCCGGCTCTTGCGTAATCTCCATTTTTATAATCGACAATTCTTTGTGCATTTAAGCTTTTTCGTGCTTCAAACCGCGCGTCCTCGTCCATTGCGTTAAAATATCCTTCTGCATTCACACGAGACATATCATACATTGTAGAAGTGACTGTAGCTTTGATTCTTGTATCAATAGCTGCAGCATTTAAAGCCATTCCACCCCAGCCACAGATTCCAATAATCCCAATTTTTTCAGAATCAACAATATCCTGAGTAGATAAAAAGTCTACCGCGGCTTGGAAATCTTCTGTATTGATATCGGGTGATGCGACATAACGAGGTTTCCCTCCACTCTCACCAGTAAATGACGGATCAAAGGCAATTGTTAAAAATCCTCTTTCTGCCATTGTTTGAGCATATAGTCCAGATGATTGCTCTTTTACTGCCCCAAATGGTCCGCATACAGCAATTGCTGGAAGATACCCTTCATTGTTTTTTGGCTCATATAAATCAGCAACCAATGTTATTCCATAACGGTTATGAAAAGTTACCTTACGATGATTTACTTCCTCACTTTTTTGGAAAACTTTATCCCACTCCTGTGTAACATTTAAATCTTTTTCCATAGTTTATCTCCTTTGGTCTATTTGACATTTATTTTTGAGTACATAACCCTTTCAGTGCAGATAAAGGTGAATTTGGCATAAGCCTGGCATTTAAGAAAATAATTTTCCATACGTTTCTTTTGCTGCACTAACAAGTTCCTCATTGTCTTTCGGATTCACAACATCTATTACCTTGTAGATTGCTTGAGTGAGTTCTTTTAACTTGTCCTCCCTTCGGGCCCCCATTTTGCTACTTTAGAAAAATTACTTTAGATTACAGGGAGTTCTGTATAAGAAATTGGAACGAATTCAGTAATTTATGAAATGTTAAAGATTGTTGAATGTGAAAATCTTATCTAGTGAGTTGTTTTGTAGGTGTATATTTGTTGTTTCTTAATAAAATAAATACCAAACTTAATACCAACGATAATAATCCCACTAATACTACGTATCGTGTACCTATTTGTGAAATAAATATTCCACCTACAGCTGTACCAATGGTAGTTCCTAAATTAACGGATGATAAAAATAATCCGTTTGCAAAATCTGGAGCTTCTGGAGCTGCAGAGGTAATCCAATATTGATTAATATTTGCTCCTACACCAGCTAAAATTCCCCAAACTAAAGTTATGATGGCCATAGGCACAGTAAACTGTCCGGTGAAGAATAAAATGATGTAAACGACTCCCAATGCAAATGGAAAAGAAACTACAGTTTTGATAGCATCTTTTGTAAGTAACTTACCAGCTAAAATGTTTCCAATAATATTTGCCCCCCAAAAAGGACTAACATCAAACTAATTGATTTCCCAGAAATATTCGTAACGGTTTTGAGGTACTCAGCTAGATAACTATACACCCCGAAAATCGCTGAATTTAGTAAAATTACAGCAACAATTGCAAGCCATGTAACTTGTTTTTTTAATACCGATAATTGAGCACCGTAAGAAAGTCTTTCTTTAACAGGCATAGAAGGGAAATATACTAATGTAGCGATAAATACAATAGCATTTACTATAGCAAAAAATGCCATTGATATTTGAAACGAAACTGTACTAGCAAGGAAACTTGCGATCGGTACACCAAGTACCATCCCTGCAGAAACCCCGATAAAAACTTTTGAAACAGCTTTTGGAGCTTCCTCTTCACTAACCGAGTTTGCAGCCATTGTCAAAGCTGCTGTAAAATAGATTGGCTGAAATATCGCTGGAACCACACGGGCAATTATGGCGATGGTAAAGTTAGATGTAAATATAGAAACAATGTTACCTAGAACGAAAATACCAAGTACAAGTAACATTGCCTTCTTACGGTTTATCCCTGAAAATATTAACGGCATAGTTGGACCAGATATCGCAACAGCAAGGGCAAAAAGGCTTACTAACAATCCTGCTTTTGATACACTGACATGAAAGTGATCAGCAATGTAGGGTAATATTCCTATAACTCCCATTTCAGTATTTATGATGCCGAAAGCCCCTACGGTTAATATAAATATAAGTAACTTGTTTTGTGTTGACATAAAATATCCTTCTTTCAGAAAAGTGTCATTTTCTAGTTGCTTTAAGATGATTTAATTAGGGAAGTGTTAAGATTTCAAAACTTAACACTTCCCTACTCCAGAACTCGTTTATTATCTATCGCTTTTAAACCTTTATTAGTTTTTTGAACAGCTCGTGTTCCCTGTCTCTGAATAAATTTCAACGAATAATGTGTTCCAGCGATATAGATTCCCATGATTGATAAGTGATTAATGATAAACTTTCCAGTAGAATCATCATTGAACCAACCAAATGGACTATATATGAATAGCTTATACCCCATATCTTCCTCGAAGGAGGAATGCACCCCGTAGGCTACAACGAATACGGCTATAAATCGTAATACAGTGGTACGAATAAGGCTTGTACTAGTAAACCCTGTCATCCTCCGTACTGAATTAATAATCATTCCCCATGAAAATCCTATGTGAACTGCCATGATGATGAATCCCCAATAAGCAGTCTGAACATGTATTTGCCTTAGCACCATGTCGTTATTAATAGGAATAAAGGGAAATAATTCACTTGAAATCAATACAGCACTCATTATCATCATAATCATAGTTACAAGAAATAGTAGGTTGATTCCGATTTGTAGAACACGCCGTATATTATATTTTCCCTTTAAAATCGTTTTATACCAACGTCGGTTTAGCAAGTTATGCACAATAAATAATACAAATACCACCACTCCAATTACTTCATGAATCATATTTCCGGTTATATAATAACCCATTCCTATCAGTATGAGCGCTGTCATAACAAGGTCATTTACTAACCTAATTAACATCTTACTATTCAATAAATGCACCTCTTTCCATTGTAGAAGAGACTTTCTATTTGAGAATGCAAATAGTTTAATAGCTACTAGAATTAGCTATTAAATTGCTGTAAATACATTCTCAAAAGAACTTCCTGAATTTTTTTAGCTTTCTTTGTATCTTTTATTAAATTAATTTCTTCTTTATTTACTTGGTTGGAATCAATTATATGGGCAGATAACTCACTAACATTCCAGTCTTTTGTAAGGTTATTCGCAATTTGGCTTTCTGTACTGCTGCTTTTTGATTGTGCAAGTTCTTCTAAATCAAACTCTTTCATTTGATCCATCGAATTTATATATTGATCCCTTTCCTGATTTGCATGACAGGACATGCAACGACCAATATTATCTTTAGCCACTTCTCTGTCAGGTGTAAAATGTTGATATTCCCATTCTCCGTTGCGTTCCTCCGGTGAGTAATGTGAACCCCATCCTTTACGCTTTTCCATTACTAAATATTGATCAATCTCTCCATCCTTATAACCTACAAGAGTAATAACGGTGCCGCTCGGAAGCTCTTCTCCGTTCTGTGCTGCTTCAATCGCTTCCTTACTATTTACATAGATGTCTTCATGAATATCTCCTCGATCGTAAGTGGCAAATATAATTCCCTCTTCAAGATTTTCGGGGAATTTAACAAGGTTAGCCCCTGATCCAATCTCAGCGTATTCCCCTGACTCAGCTACAGAGGAATTTTCTTGCTGGTTGGAATTAACATTTGTACTGGTATTATTGTTATTGCAAGCTGAAAGGATAAACATTAGCAATAAAATCATTAATTGATATAATCGTATTTTCAAACCCTACTCCCCCTCTAAGTTTCATTTATCGTTTTATTTTTCATCTATATTTGAGCTTCTAATAATTATTTCTTATCCTGTTTTGTAGTTATATCTCTTTACTTGCATATAAATGAGCATTTTTGTGGTTGCTTCCCCTAAATCACTAGACGCTCCTGCAATATTAATTACTTCATCCTTAAAATTTTATATACCACCTTCCTTTATTTATCTTTTCTTCTCAAGAACATCATAAAATGATAATATTCTAATATCAAATACCTATATTAAATATCCAAGTATACATAATAGGCATAGGAGGTTTCATTGTGGAAATACGATTATTACGTTACTTTATAGCTGTTGCGAATCATCAAAGTATCTCAGCAGCAGCAAAATATTTACATATATCACAACCCACATTATCAAGGCAGTTAAGTGACTTAGAGGCTGAATTAGGGACACCCTTATTTATCAGAGGAAACCGAAGGATTTCCTTAACCACAGAAGGTATGTTTCTATTAACAAAAGCGAAGGAAATCGTGAAATTAGTTGATAAGACAGAAGCAAATTTTAATCAACCAACAGAAATGATCAGTGGAGAAATATACATTGGTAGTGGAGAAACGGAGGCAATACGCTTAATTGCTGAAGCACTAAAAGACTTAATACAAAAACATCCAGACGTTCAATTCCACTTATACAGCGGTAATGCAGATGATATTGCTGAGAAATTAGACAGTGGTTTATTAGACTTTGGAATTGTAATTGAACCAACTGATAAGCAAAAATATGATTTCTTGCAGTTACCTGCCACAGATACTTGGGGTGTCCTAATGCGAAAGGATAGCAACTTAGCTAAAAAAGAATTTATTCAACCAGGGGATTTAATCGAGAAACCTTTAATAATTTCACGTCAAACAACGGTGGATAACGAAATGACAGGTTGGTTTGGGCAAGATGTTAATAGTTTAAATATTGTTGGAACTTACAACTTACTTTATAATGCTACACTTATGGTCGAAGAAAATCTTGGATATGCCTTATGCTTGGATAAGCTGATAAATACATCTGGAAACAGTAACCTCTGTTTTAAGCCCTTAAATCCTAAATTACAAGCAAATTTAAACATCATTTGGAAAAAGCACCAAGTGTTCTCCCTTGCAGCGAGTAAATTTATAGAGCAAATTCGGGATAACATTGAAATATACAACCGAACCGAATAAATTTAATGGTTAATTTGCATTTCTGAGTGTCGCGATGCTCTATCTAATAAGATTATAGGAAAAATTGATAAGTGCTTATAAAGTTTTATGAATTCTACCAACCCATTAGTAACTTTTACTAAAACTTTCGGGGAGTATATTATATACAAGGAAAGTGCTCGATTAAAGAAGATAATGATATGCTGCTGAACAGTAGAAACAAAATAACCTAAGCACTATAGAAATAAGTTTAAAATTAATATGTGTTTAATTTACTCAACAATCTGGCCCTTTTCATGAAGAAAAGCACAATTCTTGCTGCAGAATTGCGCCCGATTGTTGAAGATCGTTATTGAACTAAAGCACCCGTTAGTTTAAGTACATTTATTCACATTTAAATGATTTACTAAGAACATTTCGTCCACTTATTACTGGAATGTTGCTTGGTTAGTAAGTAAACGTCTACATTATTGTTGAAACACTTTCACTAGTTGAATCTTTCAAATAGCCTTAGTGATTTTTTTCCCTTTCCAATCCTCTTTGTTAAGAGTGTAATGATAATGAATTTGGTCTTCAATTTCAATTTCTCCATTAAAACGAAATCCACATTTTTGAATAACTTTATTTGAGCTTAAATTGTGAGGTAGAACAACTGTATTAAGTAGCTCTACATCTGTATTCTCAAACAAATATTTTATCAATCCTTTTACTGCTGTTGTTGTGTAACCACGACAACTGTATTGCTTTGAAATTGCATAAACGACTTCTCGGTTTGGTTCACTTAGCTCTTCTTTAATACCTGTATTGCAGAAACCAATAAATTCTCCAGTTTCCTTCAATATTATTCCCAACTTCAAATAATTAGCACCACTAATATTAGGTACAGCTAACAAAAACTTTTTATTGTCTGGTATTTCATAATTCGTGACCCAGTTTAATCGTTGTTCTTTTGTTGAACGCCAATCTGGCAGAAAATTATAAACTTCAGGTTGTGAAGTAAGCTCATAAATAGCATCAGCATCTTCAATTCTAAATTCTCTCAGTAATATGTCACCACAATCTATTGTAAATAAATTGTTCATATCTATCCTCCTATTCCTTTGCTAATATACATTTTGCAAAAAAAACATTCCTTAAGTAACAATGTCTGTCCAATACATACTTCCACTTCAGTTCATTAATCTAGATAAACTACGTCTGGGTCTCAAAAATCAATTAGCTGGTTTCTCTTACCTTTTATAAGGTTGTTTAGATTATATCTGACTTACATTACTTAAAAAAACCTCAAACTTATTTCATAAAAGAAAATAAGCCAATGCAGGATAAAACTGCATTGGCTTATTTTAAAAATTTATTCTTTTTCTTTTTTCTTTTAATACAATTCTTTGAATACTTTTTGATGACAAATAATATTTTTCACACAAAGAAGCTATATTCAACCCCGATAGATAATCATTATATATATTAGAATTTCTTAGATCCAATTCTCCTCTGGTTGCAGTACTGGACCCCCAACTTTTTTTACTATCTTTTCTTCGTGGGATATAAATATATTCACCATCAACATATTTCTGTATTAACTCCACCAACTCAGTTGGAAGTATATGCTTTGCTTTTTTATAGCTCATTTTTGCACTCCTAATTTTAGTATTTCTTTTAGGAAGAGCAAAGGCTACTTTTAATTATTTTATTATGCAAGAGCCTTTGCTATGCAAAAATAGTACTCCTTCTCATACACTCATTCCTCCTTGCAATTTTAGATTTAATACAATTCCGCTTTACATCTAATACATATTATACCATATCTATTTTTGATTATAAGAATCCAATACCTTAATCTGCTTCAAAGTTCTCTGATTGCACAATCCTTTCCCGTTTCATTCTTTTCTCTTTGTCCTGCTGGCAATTCCCATTGCTTTCTCCAAGTGTTATAACCTAAAAGATATTTGTCTTCGCACTTGATTACTGCATATGAGCCAGCTAATCGTAGATAATCATGTATTTTATCTTCTCTTACAATAAGAAAATCAAAACCATTGTTCTTCATGATTTTCCATTAATCTCCTCCTAGTTATTGAAACATTACTTATTCAACTAAACTGCACCGTTAGTTGAATAAGAAAAAAAGAGCTGCCTACTCAACTCAATAATCTTCAAGAAAAGCGTCCGTTTGCTGAATATCAAGTCAGTGATTAATCTTTTTTTTAAGCTATTAAAGGCAATTATCCCTTTCCAATAAAATATATCCTAGTTACCTCGAAGTTTTTGGCTAACTGTATTTACTAAGTTTAAACCTTATTTAAAGCATTATTAATTTCTAATAAGTATAGATGTATCTGTATCTCTTTCATCTAAATAATAATTTCCAATTAATGCTCGAATTTTCCCTGCTACATCTGCTCGTTCAATGTTTTCTTTAGCATAATGTTTCACGTCATTATTGCCTACGCATACACTATGTATTGCATGCTCAAACAAGCATTGATCGTTACTATCGTTTCCAAAAGCAATAAACTGTTGAATATCCAACATATGAAGTCCTCTAACTTTATTAATACCTAGAGGACTAATATCGATGGCATGCTCGTTTTTATAGTGTGTCACTGTTACAGGAATTACATGAAGGGCTTTTAATACTTCCTCATTCGGTTGGAATAAAACTAATTTGCAAACTGGCAGTAATTGTTCCAATGGAATGTTCGTTGAATTAGTTTTATCGATATTTTGATAAATAGGATGTGCAACATTACCTGAAAAGGCGTAATTCCACTGACCATCTGCTAAAAATTCTAATTGATGTAGATGAATGAGTTCAATGAGTTTGTCTAATATTTGTTGTTCGAAATGTATCACTTGAATATGCCCATGATCGTAAGTAAATGTACCATTTCCTCCAACTAATAGACCTTTATGAAAGCTTTTAGGTATAACAGGTAATAAATCACGTATCGGCCTAGCTGAGGCAAAAATCACTTGATGTCCTGCAGACTTTAATTCTTGAAGTGCATCAATTATTTCTTTATCAATACTCTTGCCATTAAAACAAAGTGTTCCATCTAAATCGAATACAAAGTTCATTTGAATCCCTACCTCTTTATTAATTGACTATAACTATATTAAAATAAACAAAAACAAAGAATAAAGGACAGATGTCCCGGAGGGAAAAATGAGTCAAAATCTATTTCAATCTATATATGATTACACTTTATCAAAAGAACTAATATCGTCCATATTTGTACGTACTTTTCAACCTAATGAAAATATTTTAAAAGCAGGGGACAAGATAGATGGATTATATTTTTTACTTTCTGGTAGATATATGGTATCTAGCTTAGAAGTGACTGGAAAAGAATTACTACTACGCTACTGTCAACAACCAGCGATTATGGGCGATATCGAAATCTTTGCAGATTGCTTAGTTGCATCAAATTGTATTGCTACAGAACCATGTGAAGTATTATTTATTCCTATAGAAGTGTATGAAACAAATTTAAAATTTGATAGTAAATTTAATCAACTATTGTTGAAAGAGCTAGCCTATAAGCTTTTAACTTGCACCATTTCATCAAAAGTAAATGCACTCTCATCAGTAAGCATACGTCTAGCTGCTTATTTATGCTCGGTTGAATCCCCTTCACATGTAAATCAATATATAAAAACAAATTCTTTAGATGATGTTGCCTCATTAATTGGTACTACAAAAAGACATCTAAATAGAATACTAAAGGAATGGAGAGAGAAAGGGATTATCAAACGAGAAGAGAATGAAATTCAAATTTTAGATTGGGACAAGATTAAAGAAATCTCAGAAAATGTACGATTTGAATAGTTTTAAATATCCAAAAATTTCATAAAACATCCTAATTTTAACAAAATATTTTTAACCGAGGTTAATTGCATTTCTCTAATTAGTTTGTTCAACTAAACTGCACCGTTAGTTAAAGTGAGAAACTTCACAATCTATTACTCTATAATTCAACAATAATATCCAACTTTATTAAAAATGTTCCTCAACAATCTGGCCCGATTGTGGAATAAGAAAAGATCCCGCATATCAACACAGGATCTTTAATCAATATTTATTTTAAATAATCGAACTTTGTTATAAATGATCAATCTTTTTTATAAAACTACAGTCGCCTTTTTAATTCGTCTTTGCTTACTCTTACTTCCTACTTCCTACTTCCTACATTACTTCTAATGCTCCTATTGATTAAAAAATCAATTATTCATTTTTAATTTTCTAGCTGTAACCAACCCTCAAATAATGAATCATCTTTTAAATCAAAATAGTATCTTGTAAATCTCATAAACTCATTAGAATCTATCTCTTTATTTTTATAAAATTGATAATAAGTTTTTAAAAATTCTTCAGCTTCTTTTAACTCTCCATTTTCTTTAAATAATGCCCATAACATTATGGCGGATTTTCCGTAAACATATGAACTCATATTAGATTCATCGTATTGATCAAGAGGTAGATTTACTGGAAGTTCGCGTTCTGGGTCAATTCTGAACATCGAATTATAAGTTTCACTTTGTTTCAATTTCGCATACTTGAATAGACTAGTAGCAAATTCTGCGAAACCTTCATCTAACCAAGCATTATTATATGGATCATTACTAATTATCCCATAAAACCACTGATGAGCAATCTCATGAACTACCATACTTTTAAGTTGCTGAGAATTGCTTGGACCACTATTATAAATCGAATGAGCTGTTACAATTCCTGGATACTCCATACCCATTCCATCTATTACAATATCTAATTGTTTAAAAGGATAAGGCCCCATAATTTCTTCGAAATACTTTAATGCAATGGTAGCCTCGTCTACTATTTCTTGATATAGTTCTTCTTTTTTCGCCTCAAATCCAAATAATCTAATGGAAATGCCCTCATCTTTTTCTACTAGTAATGGATCTTTTAATATAGCAAGAAATATCTCCTTCACATTCTGAACTTCAAGTAAACCTTTGTTTGGACTTGGAAATACTTCTTGATCAAATGAAGAAACCAAGGTGTACTCTTTAGGAATGTCATACGTTAATTTGAAATTGCTAAATGCAGTATGATATGTCTCTCCTCTATCGCGGTACGCTTCCTTGTTCCATTTATGATTTCTATATGTGGCAAGCATTGGATAAAACTGAGCTAAATGATAATTACTATTACTTTTCGTGAATCTTAATCCTTTTTCAGGAATGGTTAGTTCATATGAAAAATTAACTTTAATTTCTTGATTAGGTTTCAACTTTTCCAGAAGCATTATGCTTAATGTATCTTTTTCTAGTGTGTAATTCACCTTTTTTCCTTCAATCGAAATGTTATGAAAATCAACTTTCGAGGGATGTTCCAGCTCAGATGACACACTTTTTGTAAACATATTAGGTATAAAGTAGAAAATTAATTGTTCCCAATCATCCGTAGATAGATTTTTGATCAATACAGTTGTTTCTAATTGGAACTTACCGTCATTTTCCATCCTCAGTGATATATCGTACTCGCTAAAATTTCCAGGAGTGATCCCTTCTGGTACGAACGCTTTTCTATTCATTTTGTTAGAAATCGTTGATTCGCTATTACTAACTGGTTTATTTAACTTCCAAGTAACGAACATTACACATAATATAAGTAAACATATAAAAAATAATTTCTTTTTTATAATTTTCACCTCAAATCGATAAAGTCCGTATAATTGTGTAAAAGTAAAAAGGCCATATAACAGTCCTTTTACGGTACAATGTTTTTAACGACAAAAACATACCCAGGAGGACTTTTACATGACCCAAGTACATTTTACACTGAAAAGCGAAGAGATTCAAAGCATTATTGAATATTCTGTAAAGGATGACGTTTCTAAAAATATTTTAACAACGGTATTTAATCAACTAATGGAAAATCAACGAACAGAATATATTCAAGCAAAAGAATATGAACGAACAGAAAACCGACAAAGTCAACGAAATGGCTATTATGAGCGCAGCTTTACGACACGTGTAGGCACGCTAGAATTAAAAGTACCCAGAACACGTGATGGCCATTTTTCACCCACAGTGTTTGAACGTTATCAACGAAACGAAAAAGCCCTCATGGCTTCAATGTTGGAAATGTATGTATCAGGCGTTTCAACTCGTAAAGTATCAAAAATTGTGGAAGAACTTTGTGGTAAATCCGTCTCTAAGTCCTTCGTTTCTAGCTTAACAGAACAGCTAGAACCTATGGTTAACGAGTGGCAGAATCGTTTATTATCAGAAAAAAATTATCCTTACTTAATGACCGATGTACTCTATATAAAAGTACGAGAAGAAAATCGAGTACTCTCAAAAAGCTGTCATATAGCGATTGGAATAACCAAAGATGGCGACCGTGAAATTATCGGCTTCATGATTCAAAGTGGCGAAAGCGAAGAGACCTGGACAACATTTTTTGAATACCTAAAAGAACGCGGTTTACAAGGTACGGAACTCGTTATTTCTGATGCGCACAAAGGATTAGTCTCTGCCATTAGAAAATCCTTCACCAACGTAAGTTGGCAAAGATGCCAAGTTCACTTCCTAAGAAATATCTTTACCACCATTCCTAAAAAAATTCAAAATCTTTCAGAGAAGCTGTTAAAGGAATTTTTAAGTTCACAGATATTAACTTAGCGCGTGAGGCTAAAAATCGATTGATTCATGATTATATCGATCAACCAAAATATTCAAAAGCTTGCGCATCATTGGATGATGGATTCGAAGACGCCTTTCAATATACCGTACAAGGAAATTCCCACAATCGACTAAAGAGTACCAATCTAATTGAACGACTGAATCAAGAAGTACGCAGAAGAGAAAAGATTATTCGCATCTTCCCCAATCAAACATCAGCCAATCGCTTAATTGGAGCCGTTCTTATGGACCTACATGATGAATGGATTTATTCTTCAAGAAAATACATCAATTTTGATAAGTAGAAATGGTAAAAACATTGTATAGCATTTTACACAGGAGTCTGGACTTGACTCTCAAATCTTTAATTTTTATTAATATATAATATAAATATTGTATTTTTATATTATATATTAATAAAAATTTCAATTTATAACTTATTTATACATTATTTTTAATCTAACAATAGGAATAAAGTGTTTTAAAAGTGAGTGAATATGGCAAAATGAGTTCCAAGCATAGCGACGTTCCTAATCTGCCATTCTTATATAGAAAGACAATTGATTGATGAAAAACTTTATAATATTTTGGAGGTGTGTTTTTGCAAATTAAATGTGAGCCACTAAAAATTATTCTTTTCTATCCATTCCTTCGTTTGTAAATGAGTTACGAGCCACTTATTATGTAGATAATGTATGTACGGTGTGTGAGTCAATCTGTTAATGCTGACTTTAAAAAATGAAAAACGCTCAAACGATAGAATATTCATAATAATAGTAGCAGTTCTTCCTGCACGTAATTATAGGTGAGTAAAGAGTATTTTGGCTCCTTTTTTATCAAATGCAATGTAACTAAATATTTAAAGTAAGGACTATTTTGATATAAAGTGGCTCTCATTTCAATTGCAGTGGTAGCTCGGTTTTAGCTTAACAAAAATAATACAGAAGTGTGATGGACTATTGTAGATGTGGACTTGAACTCAGGCACCTCCTAAAGTAGAAATATCTATTACAAAATACAAGAAGGTGATTCGTATACTAATTTAAATACATATGAAGTTGTTAATAGGTAATCAAAAATTTTATTAATTCATCATACATTCTTTCGGAATCATGCCCGAGCCAAATTAAATGACCCCAATTTTGAAGAATACAAAGTTTCGAATTTGTGATGTTATGTTGTGCATGATAAGCATGTTCAACAGGTGCAGCACTATCATTTATACTATGTAAAATTAATGTAGGACACTTAATTGAGCGTAAATCAGCTGCAGAAATTGTTCCAGTTTGTGATAAGTCAATCATAAAACCATATCCAGAGCGTTGTCTATTGTTCATTTTACAAAACATCTCAATATCAACATCAGTAATTTGAGTGGCTACTTCAATATAAGGAAGTTTACTAAAAGAAGGGGCCATTTGTTTAAACATAAATTCGGAAAATCGGTTACTTAAGTGACTAATAATTCTCCAAGTATATTTTTCTATAGTAGGACGAAATAAAATTTTGGCTGCTTTATATTCCATATCTTTAGATGTAAGCCATTGTTTCGTTACGGCCGATTGTAAAGTAAGACTTCTTACACGTTCTGGATAATTAGAAGCAAAAAAGATTCCACTTGGTCCTCCAGCAGAAATGGCAATTACATGTACCTTTTCGATATTCAAATGATTGAGTATAGTTAAATAAGCATGGCAGGCTGTTTGAAGATCTTTCCCGAGAAGTGGATCTGTATTACCATATCCAGCTCTAGAAGGAGTTATTATTGAATAACCTTGTTCCAATAATTCAGCGTAGCCAAACTCTTCTTTACAATTAGAATGTCCACCATGAAACACAAGTATTGGTGTACCTTTTCCTATAATTGAATATTCCATTTTTCTTCCAATATCGTCAATAAAATTATCGATAACTCTTTCCTGATAAAGCTCCGTTTCCCCCATTGAAGTTTGCACAACTTACACCCCTTTTTTAAAAAAACTTAGAATATTGATACATATATAGGATCTAATATCGTTTTATTCTTTTATTAACTTCTTGTACATTTAGTTCTACAAAAAAATGCGTAACCCTGCCTTTTTAGATGAGAAAAGAATTGCACGATCATTATATTGGATCTTTAATTAAAACGAGCGCTGTTTCTTATTACAGTATCACACTCAATTGTTGAATATCACATGGGAGTTTTTTCAACATTATAAACGGTTCAGTCCTTAAAACTTCTTTTTCATCCCCTGAGACAATTATACGGACTTCTTTTGCATTTGAAATGATTCTTAAATATACGAATAAGAAATGTCCAGACTTGTATATGGACAAGAATCTACAGACCCTTCGTTCATTTCGTTCATGATATTGGTTCACACTCTACAACAGTTGTTGGGCTCCCCATAGATTTTTATCAGCTATGATTTTGTCAATTAGTTCGATAGCATCTTGTTTCTTTATTTCCATGTTTACATCCCGACAAATTCTTATATGCTCTTTTGCTTCCAGCTTATCCCTCTATAAGTAGTCATCTATTCGGTCTATATCCCGATGTTTTCTGTGCTTCGGCGGATGTCTCCACCTCCTTGTTTCTTTCAAGATTGGAGTTTGTTCTGTCCTTCACCATAGTTGACTTGGCTACTATGATTTCTCTTGATTCATCTGACTATCACTAGACAAATTGTTAATTAAAATAACCCTCAAGAGACCTCCCTGGGTAAGCACAACCACTTTCCTCTCATATAACCGCCAGATTTACTGTATAGGATTCGAACAGTATTAGACTTCGTTTTGTTATGCAAGTTTATCCATCCCAAGCCAGCCTTCTATCTGATTTCTGTTCAACAGTTTGAGAGTTTGCGTCCTATTACCTCCAGATTCCACGTCGCCATGGACACCCCTGTCTTTTGCTAACAGTTCCTACTGCCAAGCCTGTATGGACTTTTACCATTGAGTTGTTGTACATGCCGGGCACACATAAAAAGCGTTAATCCATTTGGATCAACGCTTCATTTATTCATCTTGTATCTCTTTGCTTAACTAATGCGAAACAATAAGCTATAAAAACAGTGGTAAATAGTAACGCAAGTAATGTCCATCCATTAAAGAAGATATTATTTGAATATGTGTTAAGTAATGGAATTTGAGTTATTTTAGTAACTGAATCATTATTTTCAAAGACTAATAATCTAAATTCTCTTGCTTCTTTAAAAGTAAAGAAATATATAATACTCGAAAGAAGGAATGAAAATATAATTATTATTTTATATTGCATTGTCTTGTAAGTTCTTTTAGCAAAAGAATATGCAATTTTAAATGTACCAATAATCGAAACTATCAAGAACGGCATTAAAAATACTAAAGGAAAGAGTCCTGGATTACCATTACTAATATTATTCTCTGAACTACCTATCAAAACAGGTTCAGTTAAAAAATTAATCACGTAAAAGGCGATAGAAGTAACAATAACGTTTAAAGAATAAAAAAACAATGATAATTTATTCACTTTTCCCCCTCACAATCTTTAAATTATCTACTCATGTAAACTGTATTGATTTTATCAGATATTTTTGTCCAACTTACATAATTAGTAGATGTATTATATTATCCACCGTCTGGATCTTTATAGCCTACATAATTTCCACCTTCAGTGTCATAACCATGTATTAGTCTCCAATGGTAGTTTTCTCCACTAAGTAATAACCACACTGCTCCAACAGGATTATTACCGTTTTTCGCTGTTTGGATACCTCCAAATGTTGGTGCACCACTAGAATTAAAGTTCCATCCTGCCATGTCATGATTTAAGTAAAGTTTTAGACCATTTGCAAAAGAAATATCTAAAGTATTTTCTGAAAATGTGGAAACCTCATTCGTTTGAATTTGACCTTGCTTTGCTTGTATTGAAGTCCAAATTTATATCTTTGAAGTTCTCTAGCACCCTCGAAATCCTTAGCTTTTTGAGTTTTCCATAATAACAGCCGTTTATAAATGAGCGAGCTTGGAAGAAGGGTACATCTGTCCTACCCATCAGTAACGGAACGTGTAAGACAAATGGAATCATTGGGAAATATAAAAAAATAAACTTTAGAAGTTGATTATGAGAAATTAGGTTTACCAATCCAATGCATAATTGAAGCCTCTGTAAAAAATGGTGACTATAAATCTTTTTAAAATTATATCGAGAAACTTCCTAGTATAGAATTTCGTTAGCATAGCAGGGAGCGCGTACTATATGTTTAATCTTCTTTCCATTAAAACTGTATCATGCCATATCCCATCTAACTGAGCAATTTTTTCTCTTGTACCAACAATTCGAAAGCCCATCTTTTTATGTAATTGGATACTTGATGTATTGATCGCAAAGATGGATGATTGGAGTGTCCAAAATCCCTTCTTTTCACTCTCTTCTATTAGTAATTTAAAAAGCCTTGAAGCAATACCTTTCCCTCTACTATCACTCGATATATAAACACTAACTTCTCCCACTCCAGAATAAACGGCACGTGTAGAGACTGGGGAAATGCCAATCCAACCAACTACTCTATTGTGTTCCTCTGCAACAAAGCGCAGGGCCGCATGATGTCTTTCCTCCCATACCTGTTCACTTGGCACAATTGTTTCAAAGGTTGCTATCCCTGTTTCGATTCCCTCTTTATAAATATTTAATACCTCTTGTAAATCTTTCTTTACCATTTTACGAATAATTAGTGTGTCCATCCCATTTCCCCCTTAGTATTTTAAAAAGGACTGCTAGCTTGCGCTAACAGTCAAATTTTTAACAACATGTATTTGATTGATTGACAAGATTAATACTACATACGCCTGTTTCTGGTAATTCTAATTCCACACGTTTCGACGCTTCTTCATCTCCTGATAAATAAGCTGTTATGGAACGAACCTGTTCATAGCCTGTTGCCATTAAAAATGTGGGTGCACGTCCATAACTTTTAGCTCCGACAATATAGAAGTCCTTTTCAGGTTGACGTAGTATTTCTTCACCATGCGCCCTTACTGTGCCACAACTATGAACATTTGGATCAATTAGTGGCGCTAATGCTTGCACACTTTCTGTTGCTGAGTCAATCGAAAGGCGTAATTCGCTGTTAATTGATAGGTCTGGTCTATTTCCCGCATTGACAATAAGCTCTTCAAATCCTGTTAATACTTTTTGTTCTCCGTTTATAGTACCAACAATATGGATGTTCTCTTCTTTCTTCACCTGTGAGATATAGAAAGGAGTTATTACTTCAACCTTACCTGTATCTACTAATTCGTGAATGCGAACACCGAGTGCGCCACGTGCTGCTAATGCATCTTTTTCTTCTCCACCATAGGCTTCTTCTACAGACTTTTTACGCATAATCCACACTAGCTTTGTTGCAGGATTCTTTTCTTGTAATTCCGTAAGTGCCAATAAAGTATTGATAGCTGAATGGCCACCACCAATAACTGCAATCTTCTTATTGGCATATCGCTTTGCATTGGTATTTATGTCTGGGATCCCATACTCAATGTGATCTGCTAATGCTTTTTCATTTTGCAGCCATACACCTGTAGAATTTGCTGGGTTGGGATTCCCCCATGTTCCTGTTGCATCAATAACAGCTTTTGCCTCAATAATATCGATGTCATCCTCTTTTTCAACATATATATTAAAGGACTGATTGAATCGATTTTTTGATTTCATTTTATCATTTTTTTGTCTTGAAATAGCTACTACTTTGGAGTTCAATCGGATACTTGGTTTTATTTGTCTTAACTCTGCCAAAGGTTTTAAATAAAGATCAATTAACTCATGCCCCGTAGGTATTGTTTCTAAGTTAGGTTCTACCCAATCAGACCCCTCTAATAATGATTTAGCAGCTTTATTGATGTTATATCGCCATGGTGAAAATAATGTAACATGCCCCCAGGTACGAATATTGTGTGCTATTTCATGCCCAGCCTCAAGTAAAATAAATGCTTGCTTTTGTTCCACTAAATGAGCAGCTGTAGCTAATCCAATGGGACCTGCACCAATTATGACAATCGGTAAATTCTTATTGGGGTTATTAACACTCTCCTGTACTTCAATATCCTTAGTAGTACAACAAGATCCATTTTGGTTGATTACTTTTAGTGTTTTCATCATTAAATTCTCCTCTTTTTTATATAAGCATTCACTTATATAAAATGTATTTTTTACGCCTAGCAGTTAGCTAGACGTTGTAAATTTAGTAATTAACACATTTCAATTTCACACATTGTTTTATCAATTTCTTTTATAGCTTTTTCAAATTGCAACCATGTCGAAGTGCCGTAACGATCTATATCTCCTTTAAAGAAGAAGTTAAAAGCAAACTCTTTAGCCTGTATCAAAGTGTATTCTCTACTAATCATAATTAACTTCAAATAAGCGATAAAATAATCTTTAGTTAATACACTAGCATGGTTAACTGTCATTATTGTATCCTCCATTCAATGGATTGAATAATTGCTAAGACAGTATTTAAGGTATCTGTTTAGCAAGATGTCGGTGAGTATCCAACTAATACTAAACCTAGTTCACCATTCTCTTCTTCTGCATGGATCGTAACATCTGTTAATTGCGGTGCAATATCAGGATGAATTGCGACCTCGATACCTTCAATTGTTTGAATTGCATCTTCTTCTGCTGGTGCTTCTAAGCCTACACCTAAATTAACACCACAGCAGCCTGCAATACCAAAGAAACGAAGCGTTTTAACCTCTGAATCAGCTAATACCTGTTCTAAATAATTTTTACCTTCTGGACTCATTTTCATTTGATTTTCTCTCCTTTTAATTCATGTAAACCTTGTGTTCCGACTGGTGGCGTTATTACCCATGGAATGGCCACGAATTGATTATTGCTGATGGATCTAACTTCTTTTAGCCATTTCGTTTCAGCTTGTTGTTTTTGAATTAATGTTGGACTTGTTGTATAGATAGATGAAAATGTTTGATTAACAACCCACCAATCAACAGATAATCCAGCACGGTGTAAATCTTCTTGTAAGCGCGAAGCTTCATAAACAGGTGTTGCTTCAGGAAGAGTTACAATGGCAACACTCGTATAAGACGCATCACGCAACCTTGGTAACAGGTTAGAAACAGCTGGAGGAATATCCCCTTGTGAACGGCTTATTTCGAGATGATAAGCTTCTGTTGCGTCCAGTAAAAGCAACGTATGCCCTGTTGGTGCAGTATCAATAATAATGACTTCATCTTGATGATTTTCTACAACGTTAGCAAATGCTCTGAATACAGCTATTTCCTCTGTACAAGGAGAAGCTAAATCCTCTTTCACAAATGCTAAACCTTCCTCATTCATCGTTTCACTTGCCTTAGCAAGCACTTCTGCTTCATAGTTTGCCACTTCTGCTTTTGGATCGATACGACTGATCGTTAAATTTTTAACGTTATCATCACCGAATGTCCAATTGAGGTGTGCGGCAGGATCTGTTGTAGTTAAATGTACATGAGTACCCTCTTCTGCTAATCGTAATGCAATATAAGAAGCCACAGTTGTTTTTCCAACCCCACCTTTCCCCATCGTAAAAATGAGTTTCGGCTTACGTTCTAAATAATCTGCAATCATTTCTTCTATCTCAGGAATCTTAGTTTCTTCATTTGATTCATCTGCATGTATAACTTCTTGGTCAGTCATCCATGCTTGCATACGCTCAATACTTGATAATGAGTACGGTACAAAAGGTAAGTAGAAATGCTCAAATTGATTTAGTTCTTCAGGAATTCTTGCTAGTGCATCAACTTGACGCGCAATGAAAGCCTCTTCGATTTCATCAGTAGAATTGACATTACTCAAATATCCATTAATAAGTAATGTTTGATTTTGAATACCTATTTCAAACAACTCCTGAGAAGCACGTGCTGCTTCTTTTAAAGGATTTTCTTCAGGGCGTGTCACTAGCATTAACGTTGTTTGATTGCCATTCTTTAAACGTTCAACAGCTTCTTTATAGATTTCACGTTGTGGCTCCAGCCCTTTTAAAGGACCTAAACATGAAGTGCCAGTCGTGTTATCATCTAGAAACGTAGACCATGCAGAAGGCAATTGTAATAATCGTAACGTATGCCCTGTAGGTGCTGTATCAAACACCACAGTGTCAAAATTCCCCATCACTGAAGTATCAGTCAATAGTGATGCAAATTCATTAAAGGCGGCAATTTCTACTGTGCAAGCACCAGAAAGTTGTTCCTCCATATTTTGTAATACCACTTCAGGTAGTTTTCCACGGTACGGACCAACCATTTGCTCTTTATAATGTTGTGCCGCCTGTTCAGGGTCCAAATTTATCGCAAATAAATTGTTTATGCCTTCAATTTTAGTTGGACTATTAGAAAGCGTTTGGCCAAAAATATCTTGTAAGTTGGATGCGGGGTCTGTACTAATTAAAAGTACCTTTTTCCCTTCCTTTGCAATGGTAATTGATAGGCTACACGCAACCGATGTTTTCCCAACGCCCCCTTTCCCCGTAAAAAACAGGAATGGGGTGTCTGGGAAATAACTTCTTGTAAAGCGTTCCATATTACGCATCTCCTTTTAGTGACAAGCGTACTTTTGGCTTTTGTAGTAATTCGTCTTCTGAAAAGTCCTGACCACTGTGAAAATTGTTCATTTGTTGGATATATCCCTTTACAAAGTAATTCTCCATCCACAAACGTTGCAGGCAAGGCATCAATTCCTTCCGACATTAATAGTTGATTGATTGCTTCGTTTTCTACAAAAGCATTGGGCTCGTTTGTAAGATTAAATCTTTCAGCTTCTATGTTTGTTTTCTTTAAATTATTCATAATAAATGACATACGCAATAATTCTGGGTCTATAGAGGGTCCACATAAGCCTGTAGAACAGCACATTGCTGGTTCATAGATATGAATTTTTTTCAATTTATTTCAGCTCCTCAATTACAAATTGTTCAATGCGTTTACCAATTGCATCACGAACATTTTGAAATACAGCCCATTTCTCTTCATCCGTACCTGTCGCTTTCGCAGGATCTTCAAATCCCCAATGCTCACGACGAACGTGAGGAGGTGTCATTGGGCATTTATCAGCGGCATCCCCACATAACGTGACAACTAACCTGGCGTTGTTTAATGTCTCCATATCAATTAAATCGGATGTATGATTTGAAATATCAACCCCCACCTCGGCCATCGCTTTTATAGCATTCGGGTTTACACCATGTGCTTCAATCCCAGCACTTTTAACTGTCCAATTGGTTGGTAGTAGCTTTTTTGCCCATCCTTCAGCCATCTGACTTCGACATGAGTTTCCTGTACATAAGAAATAAAGTGTATTTGTCATAGTAATTGCTCCTTATAATTTAATGGTTTTAAAGTATTTTTTCTGCCAACGTAGGGCAACCCATACAAGTCCGATGAGAACAGGTACTTCTACAAGTGGACCAATAACAGCAGCAAATGCCACGCCACTATGCAGGCCAAACACACCCACTGCAACCGCAATCGCCAGCTCAAAATTGTTACTTGCAGCTGTAAAAGAAAGAGCTGCTGTGACAGGATAAGATGCCCCTACTTTACGGGAAGAGAAGAATGACACAGCAAACATAATTACAAAGTAAATAAATAATGGGATTGCAATTCGTACCACATCAAGTGGCAGTTCCACTAATTGCTCACCCTTTAAGGCAAACATCATCACTATCGTAAATAACAGGGCAATTAAAGTAAGTGGTGAAATCTTTGGCAAGAATTTTTCCTCATACCACTGTTTCCCTTTTGTTTTAATGCCTATCCATCGTGTGAGGAACCCTGCAGCAAATGGTATCCCTAAGTAAATCAGTACGCTCTTAGTAATTTCCCACATGGAAATAGAAACACTAAAATTCTCTAAGCCAAACCAACCAGGTAATACATTTAAGAAAAAGTAAGCAAAAATTGAATAAGTCACGATTTGAAAGATGGAGTTAAACGCAACTAAACCAGCTACATATTCACGGTCTCCACGTGCTAAATCGTTCCATACAATCACCATTGCAATACAACGAGCTAAACCAATCATAATCAGTCCAGCCATATACTCTGGATAATCGTGCAGGAAGATGATGGCTAAAAAGAACATTAAGAACGGTCCGAGTAACCAGTTTTGAAAAAGAGAAAGTAAAAGCACTTTCCAATCCTTAAACACACGCCACATTTCTTCATACTTTACTTTCGCTAATGGTGGGTACATCATGACAATTAACCCGATAGCAATCGGTATGGATGTTGTGCCAATAGACATGGCCTCTAATGCTTCTCCAATATTAGGCATTGTCAAACTTAATAAAACACCTATTCCCATAGCAACAAATATCCATAGGGTAAGGTAACGATCTAGAAAAGAAAGCTGCTTGGTTAAAGAATTATTATTCATTATCAGTTCCCCCTACATGGCAACAATCTGTGCCACAGTTGCAACCCTTTAAAGGCTGAATTTGTTCTAAGATGCCCTTCATCAATGGCGTTTGATCCTCTACTAAACGGTAATGTTTCCAAGTCCCTACTTTTCGTTCCGTAATAATGCCTGCCTCCTTTAATTTTCGCAGATGTTGACTAACGGCTGGTTGTGATATGCCTAGTACATCTACAAAATCACATACACATACCTCCCCATTCTTCATGCATGCAAGTAATTTAATGCGATTTAAATCTGCAGCTGCTTTTAGTTGTTTTTCAATTAGTGTATTTTCCATTTATCTGCACTCCTTATATAATTATTTGCTTATATATTATTTTAAATAAAATCACCTCGTTAAAGAAAGGTGAATTAATCCGTATATAACTATATTCTTATATTATGATTTAATGTTTTGAATTGCAACAGATTTTTGTAGATTTAGAATAAAGATTGAGCAAAAATACCTCACAAACCTTTATTTTACGTTAAATAAGAAGAATCCCTTTTTGAAAAAGATTGAGCAAAAGGAATTCTTCTTTAGCAGTTTTAAGTTAGGTTTTTATAAAAAGTTTGATCATTTTCCAACTTTGTTGCTCCACAATGGCGCCCTATAATGGAAAATGTATAACTAATATTTCACCTGCATATTATCTTGTAGTATTTTCTCTGCAAGTTTAATGTTTTCTTTTAGAAATAAAGGTAGTTCTGTATGTGCAAGAACCTCAGATGTAGTCATCCAAATAACATCATCCACTTCTTCAGTACTTTTAGCGTAAGGTTCTCCAGATTTATGATGACATAGGAAAACTATATCGATTACATTTATCCCTGATTCTGTCACGAAGGAGGAGCTATTTACATATTTAATGCCTGTAATTTCGCTACCTACTTCTTCAAAAACTTCTCGTTTTAATGTTCTTTCCAGAATATCAGACGAATCGCCTTCAATTTCACACTTTCCTCCTACTAATGAGAGACCTCCACCAGCATGCGCCTCCTTTTCACTTCTACGGATTAAAAGCCATTTCTCATTGCGACGAATAGCCCCTTCTACATTTACTACAAACATAAAATACCCCCTAAATTTATACTTTATCCATAAACACATGGCCCATTTTATTTCGTAGACGCATTTTTTTCTGCAGAAATGCGCCCAGTTATAGAACTTTCAAACAATATTCTGTTAATCATATCACACACCAATTATTACCACCACGACTCAAGCACTTTAATTTGAACTAATAATAAACTAATTTTTTAGATTATTATAAATATTAATCCTCCTAATTTCTCCAAAACCCTTATTCAACAATATGGCCTGATTGTGGAACAAGAAAAAATCTTGCTTTTATATTTCGTAAAAACATTGAGCTTAAAGTTCGATAAAAAACGCGACAACTTTAAAAACTAATCCCTTGATTTTTGTTAAAATGTAAATAAAGGTTTTTTGCTTTTATGTTAAAATTTTTGTAAAATAAAACGGAAGACACATATTTTTACAACTTGGGAGGGGCTATATTATGCGAAGTAAACGAATTAAATTAGCAATTGTCGCAATTATTCTTGTCCTTTGTATAACTGGTATTCTATTTTATTCAGAATATGGAACAAAGGATTTTGGAGATGAACTCATTACAAACACTGATAAATTTGAAGAAGTTGTTGATAGCATTTCCGTTTGGGAAATGAACGGTGGTGTAGATAACAAAAATATATTTATCGTAAACAAAGACGATGAATTATATAACGAAGTACGCAGCATTTTGAATAATTGGGAAGCAAAACGAACTTTATTCAAAAGTATGGATGTCTCTAACTCTTATTACAAAATAGTTTTCACTAATAACGACGATACTACTAATCCAATTAATATATTAATTTCAAAAGATGGTATGGTTAACATTAACTCAAGAGAATACGAACTTGTCAAAGGCGATTTAGTTGAATTACTTAATATCGCTAACTATGAATAATCAATCGAGAATGATGAATCTCAAGTACCTTGTATTCCGCTGCAAGTTCGCATGGATTGGTGGAATGCTTGTTGTATGGTGAAGTCCTAAATTTTCTGATTTCTGATTCGTGCAATCATTGCGGAAAGCTCCGTAAGCTAAATAGATCTTTTTTTTACATCTATATGGTTAAGTGAACCAGATGTAAACAATTATAAATGGTGACTGTTTTTATAATAAAGGCGGCCTTCCACAAACTAATCTGTGGAGGACCGCTTTTAATTTGTTCTTATTTACTTAACAATCCTCGTCTCGTGAATTCAGAAGGACAGAACACTATTCAACAATAGCGCCCAATTGTTGAATAGTGTTATCTAACTAAAGCACTCGAAAGTTTAAGTGAAACTGTTCACAACTTATAATCAGTGTTTTAGGATCTCGGATAACGCCTGTTCCTCACCATCTAACATCGAAGTAACGATTGTCATAAAATCTTCAGCTCCAATTTCAAAATGACCTCGACGAAATGGATATCCCCAATTGCGATTTCCACGCGTAAAAGTGAGCTGGTTTAACAACACTGCAATCTTAACTTCTCGACAAGGAATATAACGCATATCTCTGCGAAATGGCACAAACGACTCCGACACTTGATGTTTGTAAGCACCGTTGTCCGTAACCTGACCAATAGCAGTAAATGCTTGAACTGGCTTCCCTTTTAACATGTCTATGCGAGGGGAATAGTATATCAACCAATCACCTGGAGACATTTTACGCAAAGGTGCTGCCTTACCGTGACACAACTGTGCAAAACCACCTTCTATGGCTAAATTCACATGAGAAGCGGATACAACGCCAATCCAATATCTGCTTTTCTGACTTGTTATATTCGACATGATGCATCCCCCTACTCTTCAAAGGCTAAACTTTTCAACCGATCCAGTTGTAAAAAATGATGTCTGTAATGCATTTCAATCAACATAAACCATTCCTGCGCGTTTAAAGCACCGAACGCCGGATGAAGTATCTTGTTACTTACAGGCACTTGAAGTAGAACTGATTCCGTATTCCTCATCCGTTCCACTACACTGTGAAGTCCTTCTACCAATTGCTCCATGCTCTCTGGTGGTTGCGGAGTATAATTTGGCGAAGCAGGGACTTTAATACGAACAGCAGGAAATTGTTCTAGATTAAAAACAATCTTACCCTGCTCAGTTTTTTCCTTCGTTGGGTTCAATGTCGATTCGCTACCAGCTAAACATTGCTCGACATTATGTAGATGCATGAAAGCTGATTGAATTAAATGTACATACATCTGTCCAATGGACCAATCTTCTTCGTTCAGCTTTCTATGTAATTTATCCATATTGAGTTTTGTCAGTTCTTCCAAATATCTTTCTACTGTAAGTTCAAATGACATCAATACTTCCTTTGTAGTTTTCATCCTTTAAGCAGCTCCTCTTCATCTTGGTATAGTCACAGTATAAAAAAACACTACTGACAGGTGTATGTCAGTAGTGTTCTAAAATTTTTTCCGCTACTTCCCGAATCTTGAAGCGTAAAGACTTCGGCTCAATCACCTCGATATCTCCGCCCCAGCCAAGTAAATGATGTAATAGTTCCTCTGGATACCGAACACGAAATTGAAAGATTATCTCCTCATTCCGCTCCTCAATGGATTCAATATAAAAATTAACTGCCTCAATGATTTTGTCGGCAATTTCGGGGTTTGCCCTCATTATTATTCTTTCATCTCGATTGTCAGGTGGCCGATAGCTACTTAGGTCAAAATCATTTGGTAGAAGAAATTGATCTTCCAACACAGAAAGGTCGGACATCCGGGACAAGCGGAAATGTCGCATTTCTTGCCTCATATCACAGTATGCTAGTAAAACCCAATTTTCATGGACAAGTGTTAATCCATATGGAGAGACCACACGTTTATTTTTCCGATTCCCATCTGTTCCTGGCATTTTTTTAATATACATAAAACTGATTTTGCACTGTTTCAAAATTGCATCGCGAACTTGATTAAGATACGTTTTTACCCGCTCTTCAGTTGACTGCTCACCTATATGAAGCAGTCGCATTGTTTCCCGAACAAGCCTTGACTCGTTACGAACTGACTCCGCCAAAGTAGCCTCGATTTTGCGTTTAGCGGACTTTGCATTTATACCATAATCTGTATCCAACCTTTGCTCGATAAAATCAGCTCCCATGAGCAGGGAGACGGCCTCTTCTGCTGTGAACCTAACCGGAGGTAGAAAATATCCTTCCATTAAGGAATAACCCTGACCAGGGGCGCCTAAAATGGGAACCCCAGCCTCACTTAGTGCTTGAATATCCCTATATATCGTACGTATACTTGTCTCAAATTGAGAAGCTAAATCTTCTGCTCTCAGTGTTTTACTTCGCTGTAATTCAAGCGTGATTGCAAGCTGCCTCTCCGTTTTGTTCATTTTTTTCCTCCACCATTTCTACATTCTATTACGGTACTTGCCCAATAGTTGAATAACAGCAAGCAATGTAACTGGGCTATATCCCTGGATTCGTTTGTATGATATCAAGTTTGCTTAGAGTCATGGTACAACAATTGATAATAGTTGCTTCAATTAAGAATTTTTAAACACCATTCAACTAGATTTTCCTGTTAAAACAGGTATTCACCCATGTTTTCACGAAGTCTTAATCTAATAATTCTTCAGCAAATTTAATCATCCTTAGTCTCAAATTGCACATATTTCTTATAATATCATAAAAATTTTTGTACTAGACTGCCCCATTTGTTGAACAAAAAAATCCTGCATATCGACACAGGATGTTTAAACAAACTTGATTATAAATGATTAATTTTTTTATAAAACTACAAAGGCTACCTGTGAATTTTTCATACTCAAGTTAAACCTTTCCAAAGTATTTCCATTTTACATGCTTCATTAAACCTTGCTATTTCACTATTAACGCTGGGCAATGAACATGTTTCATCACTTTGTGGCTGACACTTCCTAACACCATCTCTTGTAAAGTATTTAAGCCTCTGCTACCAATGATAACAAGATCAACTTGCTTTTCATTTGCGTACTTCACAATTATAGGACCAGGTGTACCATGTAAAATCGTTAATTTGAAGTTACTACCAGCAACTCTTAAAACTTCTTCTACTGGTACTACCTTTCGTTTACGTTCTAATAATAAACTTTCACTAGATACAGCATGTAACACTTCTGTTTTCGCCTTTTCAAAATCTGCCACATACACCATTTCAATCAGTGAATTCTCAGAAGCAATTTTGACTGCCTCTTTTGCGGCACGCACTGAATGCTCAGAACCATCAACAGCCAATAAAATATGTTTATACATAAAGTATCCCCCTTAATGTGATACACCTACATTTAATAATTGGTTATATAATTTTTCACTCGCTGGATTCATGCCAATGACTTTCACTGTTTTCCCCTGCTCTTCTAATTTCGTAACGACTTTTACGACTGCACCAACTGCTGATTCATCCCATAAATGGCTACTTGTTAAGTCGATTGTAACGATATCATCCTTAACTGCTTCCAGTGTTTGGACAAATTTTTGAGTAGACGCAAAAAATAAAGGACCTTCTACAATAAATTGATCGTTATCTTGATGTATTCGTACCTTTGAAATCGTTGCAACAAAGAATAAAGAACTTAAAATTACTCCTAATACAACTCCAATCGCCAAGTTATCTGTATAGACAACTACAGCAACCGTTGCAAGCATAACGAATGCTTCACTTTTAGGTGCTTTGACAATATATTTAAACGATCCCCATTCAAATGTACCGATACTTACCATGATCATAATCCCAACAAGTACTGGCATTGGAATATCGACCACGATGTTGCCAAGTACTAGGATTAAGAACATTAGGAACATTCCAGCCACAAGTGTTGATAGACGTCCTCGACCACCTGATTTTACGTTAATCATCGACTGTCCAATCATTGCACATCCCGCCATACCTCCAAAGAAACCATTAACGATGTTTGCAATTCCTTGTCCACGTGCCTCGATATTTTTATTGGATTTTGTATCCGTCATATCATCAACAATTTGGGCGGTCATTAGTGATTCCATTAACCCAACAAGCGATAATGCTAGTGCGTAAGGGAAAATAATCACTAACGTTTCAATATTGAATGGTACGTCTGGAATGAAAAAATGCGGTAAGCTCTGTGATATCGCACCTAAATCTCCTATCGTTTTTAGTTCAAAATTAAAAATGAATGTTACAGCCGTTAACATGATAATCGCAATTAAAGGTGCAGGTATTACTTTAAGGAATCGAGGTAAAATGTAAACGATACATAATGTGACCACGATAAATATATACGTTATATACCCTTCACGTAAAAAGTGTGGTACTTGTGCCATGAAAATTAAGATTGCTAGTGCATTAACAAAGCCAATCATGACCGAATTTGGTATAAAACGCATGAGCTTAGCAATTCCAAATACACCAAATAAAACTTGAATAATTCCTGTTAAAATTGTTGCTGCTAATAAATATTGTAACCCATGGTCTGCCACCAAATCTGCAATCACGAGTGCCATTGCTCCTGTTGCGGCAGAAATCATTCCCGGTCTTCCCCCAACAAATGCTATAATAACAGCAATAGAAAAGGACGCATAAAGTCCGACCATTGGATCGACACCAGCAATGATAGAAAAGGCAATTGCTTCAGGTATAAGCGCTAAGGCGACGACCATCCCTGATAAGATGTCACCACGCACATTACCAAACCATTGTTGCTTTAAACTTTGCATGATATTCTCCTTCTTTACTAAAATATAATCTTTGAATATCATAGCATACTTTTCCCAAAAAGGAACCTTTACGGAACTGAAATGGAGTGAAATTATATGATTTACGGTTATCAACGACCCTTATATAATGATGAGGATATGCAAATTCAAACTGTTGCTTTAAAGAATTGTGACCATCTATTTACTGAAAATCATGGTCGTGCGAAAAAGCGATTAGTTCTTGAAGAATTACTCATGACTATAGAAAAAGACGATACCATTCAGGTACTTCGTTTCTTTAGCATTGCGGATACAACTAGGCATTTAGAAGACCTACTAAAAATTTGTAAAAGAGATCAAGTAACAATTCATTTTATGGAGGAAAATATTACGTCCACACAAATTCTTGAAATGCCACTAGAGCAAGTTTTACAATTCTTTTTAACATTTCAAAGTGATATCGTAAAGCAATCAACTACTTTAGGAATGGCTGAAGCAAAAGCAAAAGGAAAATCAATTGGGCGACCTAAGAAATCAGATGAAAATATAAAAAAGGCAATTGAGATGTATCAGTCTGGAAACACATTATTGGATATTAAGAATGAAACAGGTATTAGTAAATCAACGCTTTATCGTTATCTAGAGTCAATAGAATAAAACAACTTTAAATTAAAATCTTTATAACCACTATCAATTAAATTAAAAACAAGCCTGCTTATGCGTTAGTTTGAGCAGGCTTGTTTTCTGAGTGAATTCGTTTTTACTTCCCAAAAAGTCATAAAAAGATGGTATTCAATACTATGCTTCGTTAATTCAATAAAATGAGCTGCCTTTGCAACTCCTTGTTCTTAGCACCTTAGCTTAAATAATTTCTTTCATAAACTTTGTTCAGTGTTAATCTGATTTAATAACCTTTTGTTCAATTCCCATAACGCCGTTTTATTGCTACCCCATTTCAAAAGTATTACTGCCTCTTCAAAACATAACCATTTATAGTTAAGGTGCTCTTTGGATAAAGATATATCTTTTGTAGGAACTTTAACACCAAAAGAAAATTCTTTTAATACATAAACGTTTTCTCCCCAAAGGAAATTCCCCACTACATCTTCTACTGGTAGTGAAGAAATAGAATCTAATTCAATATATGGATAATCTCTTGTAATGCCAGCCTCTTCAAATGCTTCTCTTTTTGCTGATTCAATAGGAGTCTCACCCTCTTCTACACTAGCTAACCCCTGCCAATACCCATAATCACTTCTCTTAAAAATTGCATATTCAATGGAATTTAGTGATTGTATAAGGAAATACCAAAACTTGATAAGGTGCGCTGATTGCTTATCTCCTCCCAAAAATAACCTTAAAATAAATTTGACCTTTCTTTAACCAACTTATTTATATATGTTATTCCACATTCTGGCCTGTTTATTGAACAAAAAAAACCTGCATATCAACACAGGATTTTTAATCAAACTTGATTATCAATATTATAAAACTACAATTACATCTTTTATTGGACTATTTTTTACAGTTAGTTGAAATTAATAATTGCTTATAATCTTTAACGCATTATGAAGAAGGCATACAACAAAAGCTTGATTTAGCCATAGCTTTGTTTAAAAGTTCAATTGAACGTAAAACAGTTTCTTTTTCGAACTCATTCAAATGCGAAAAAACTTCATTTAAATAATTGTTTATCATTTCATCAATTGTAGTAGCGAGAAATGTCCCTTCCACCGTTAATGACAAAATATACACTCTTTTATCTGATGGTAGAGGATTTTTTTGACAAGATTCATCTTAATAAGAGATTGAATCTGTCTACTAAATGTAGTAATATCCATCCCTATTGCCTCTGCTATTTGTTGCATAGATGGGTTATTTTGTTTGTCTATCTCATATAGAATATGGCTCTGTATTGGTGTGATGTCAATTGATCCTACAGAACAACATGTTTTATTTAGTAAAGCAAACTTTTGAGTTAATACTTGAAAAAGTTCACGTTTATTTTCCATTTAATCATCTCCTATAAAGACATATATATATTATTTACTTGCAAAATGCAACTAAAATATATTTAACTTTTTTTGAAGATGTTTTCCTTACTTCAAAAGTTACTTTTCAAGTGATGAAGTAACTTTTTCACCACATACTCGGCATCTTCTCCCACTCCTCTTAAAGTTGCAGATGCAAATGATCGTTGTCCTTCTAGTCCCACAAAATACAATCCAGGGATACTGCTAATACCTGCCTTTTGTAAAGGCATTCCTTCCCCATCCAATGCACCGAGTAATTTCATATAGGGTAAATATGGTCTGAATCCTGTGGCATAGATAATAGTATCTACAGTTTCCCTTTCTCCATCCGGCCAAATAACTCCATCTTCATAGAAAGAAGTAAACATTAAACGTTGTTCTGGATTCCCCTTACTAATTCTATCTTTATATCCACCTGTATCATTCACAGCATTTGATCTGGGTGCCGTTTTTCCAAAGCGCCAGAAAGGAAAGGTATCAAAACCAATTATTTTCAACCAATAATGTATATCCAGTCCAAGTAAACGTTGTTTTACAAATTTTATTGGTTGTCGTACTGAAAGAGTAGTTTTGCTCACCTCAGACAATTCAACAGCAATCTGCACAGCCGAATTTCCTCCGCCAATTACAATTACCCTTGTGTTATGAAATGGCAGTGTATTTTGATACTCTGAAGAGTGAAGAGTTTTCCCCTGAAAAACTTCTCTTCCTTTAATTTTAGGAATAAAAGGGTTATTAAATGAGCCTGTAGCGTTTATGATTGTTCTAGCTTGAAATATATCCCCTGTGACTGTTCGAATAATAAAACCTAGTTTGTTTTTCTCTATCAAATCTACTCTCTGATTAATTAAAACAGGTAATTGAAACTTATTTTTATACTCCTGCAAATATTGAATAACTTCACCTCTTTTCGGATAGCGATTCTGAGTTCCAGGAAACTTCATACCAGGCAAAGAGGAAACACTTGCTGGAGAAAACAATTTAAGACTGTCATAATATCTTGGCCAAGATCCCCCAATCTGATTACTTGCCTCCAATATTAAAAAACGTAGACCTTTTTTCTGTAAATGAAAACCTGATGCTAGCCCTGCCTGCCCTCCCCCTATTACGATAGTTTCTAGTATATCTTTCATTTTTATTCCTCCCTTTTTTATTTGTATTATGCAAGTATTAATGTAAAATAAATATGTTCAAGATACTCATTTTGTCTTAACATTTCCCTTCAATTAAAACGCTATGTAAAATATTTATAACGTAATTACTTGCAAAATGCAAATAAAATAATAAAAAAAAATACCTCTCTACCTGAGTGGATTATGGAAGTCTCAAATATAATTAATTTCCTGAGTATTTCTCTTTTTTTCATACGTATTAAATACTTCATTCGCAATATCTATTATTAACCGAACTTCAGCTTCATTTCTATCCTCTACTAGATTTTGTAATATCATAATCAAATCTTTTTTCAAAATACTTTTTATTAAAATTCAGTGTATCAAAATTAACAATACATTGACAATAAGCTCTTCAAATCTTGTTAATACTTTTTGTTCTCCGTTTATAGTACCAACAATATGGATGTTCTCATCTTTCTTCACCTGTGAGATATAGAAAGGTGTTATTACTTCAACTTTACCTGAATATATTAATCCGTGAAACACCGAGTGTGCCATGTGCTGCCAAAGCATCTTTTTCTTCGCCGCCATAGGCTTCTTCTACAGACTTTTTATGCATAATCCACACTAGCTTTGTTGAAGGGTTTTCTCTCTGTAATTCAGCCAAAGCTAATTATTAATGTCTGGGATCCCATACTCAATGTGATCTGCTAATGCTTTTTCATTTTGTAGTCATACATCGGGTTTGGATTTCCCCATGTACCGTAGCATTCATAACGCTTCACACTTCAATAATTAGGAAAGCTTTGTAAAAGATGTTTACAAACAACTTAAATTTAGATATACTTACAAAGTAAACAAAAAATTCTTAAGGAGGTCGAATAAAATGATCGTTATCGTTAAATTGATGTCATTGGTAGCTACAACTTCATTAAAAATGAAAATCACACATTCGACCGCATCGGAATGGATCGCTTAAGGTTTTTTTGTAAATAAGCATACCCATACCGCAGGGAGAAGTGTGCCCCTGCGGTATTTTTGTGCCTTTTTTCACCGTAGAGGAGTCTCTCTACGGTTTTTTACATTTTTCTTGGCAATTTAAGGAGGTGATATTAAATGATATTAAACTTTTTTGCGCTCACGATAACTATTACAAAACGTGAGATTTCTCTTGAGAAAGCTCTTCATGATGAATATGTGAAAAAAATCTTTGAAGAGAACCGAAAAAAATTGACGATTATCTTCGTATTCGTCAATATTAATCTTGTTAATTAAAAAACATGAAAGGTGGAAATTGAAATGTTTTATATGATCAAAAGACGTTATGCAGTTTTATGGCTGGAGAAAGACACAACCACCAGATGAAGTAATATAAAGTGATAATATAGCTAATGTTATAATCTCAGTTGAGCTAACCCGTTCTAATCTAGGACGGGTTGCTTCAGGAGTATTTTGCACTTCGATTAAGCAATATGTTACACATACAATTTGATGTAGTTTAAGAAAATGCAGAATTACAAGGTTAAGAAAAAAACCGTAATTCCTTGATACTAAAATTGAATTTGGCAATTTTTATTTTAATCCCATTGTTCCGCCCAGTTAGCTATCCTTGTACCGCAAAAACAGCACAGTCGTATACTATGATTTAGAAACATTTAAATGGCACGAAATAATCTTGTCTGGTGTTTTAAGTAGTTTAACATCTGCTCTTGAATGACATCTAAAAACCTCCAAAATAGTTGGAGGTTTTTAAAATTGTATCTATTTTTATTTTACTTCAACTTGACCCATCATCCCATTTTCTTCATGTTCAAGGACATGGCAATGGAACATGTAAATGCCCTTATTATTGAACTTCACTGCTAATTTAACAGTTTGACCAGCTTCAACTGAAACCGTATCCTTCCACCCTTTTAAATTTAAAGGAGGTTCTTTCCCATCAATCGACACGATTTTAAATTGAGTGCCATGTATGTGGAAAGGATGTGTCATGCCCCCCATCATATCAGGTTTATTATAAATTTCCCAAATTTCAGTCTCTCCCTGTTTTTGAGTGAAATCAATGCGATTCATATCAAACTGTGAACCATTGATTGAAACCATTGTGCCCATACCAAAAAGTTCAAGTTTCTTTGTAACTGGTAAGGTTTTTTCCTCTTCCGTAACACCAAAATCATTTAATTTTTTTGCAATGTTACTTGTACTTGCAGCTTTTTGTTCAATTTTAAATGGTAAAAGGGTAATCCCTTCTTCATTTATTAATGCTATATCAGTTTTGTCATCCATTTTTGAAAAGTCTACTATTACCTCTGCTCGCTCACCTGGTGTTAAGGTAATTTCTTTCATTTCAGTAGGTTGATTTAAAAACCTCCATCAGTAGCAATTTGTTGGAATGTAGCACCATTATTCAATTTAAACGTATAATTACGAGCATTAGAACCGTTTAATAATCGAAGTCTTACTTTTTCTTTACCGACTGTAAGTTTAGGATTCAAAGTACCATTAATTAACAGAGTATCTCCTATTGTACCATCTTCATTAAGGACTGCTTGATAATTTAATTGCTTTTCTTCAGTAAATTGTCTATCTTGGAATACTAAGGGAAAATCATTCACACCATACTCGTTTGGTAAATTGATTTTTTGCGAATTTTTATCATCAATATAAATTAAACCAGCTAAACCTTTATATACTTGCTCTGCTGTAGCACCTTCTGGATGTGGATGGAACCACAGTGTAGATGCTCCTTGATTAACTGTAAAATTCACATCTTCTGTTACACCTGCCCCTAAGACTTGATGTGGACCGCCATCACCATTACCGGGGATTTCTAATCCATGCCAATGAAATGTTGTTGGTTCAGATAAATCATTTTTTGTTCTAAACGTTACCGTTTGATCTTTATGAATACGAATCACTGGCCCTAAAAAGGAACCATTATATCCATATGTCTCTGTTTTAGTTCCCTTAAAGATTTCTGTCGTTCCTTGTTGAGCAGTAATATCAACAATTCCATTTTTAGGTTCAATAATAGGTGGGACCGCAAGCTCGTTTTCCCCAGTTGAATTATTTAATGCTAATGGATTGTTATGACTCGCATGACCATTTTCCATGCTACTATCTTTATTATCCATACCCTCCATGTTTTTCATTTCTTCATCACTCATATTGGAATGGTCCATACCAGACATAGAAGAATGGTCCATATTTGAATTATTATTAGATTCCGAATTACATCCTCCAATTATAATAGCGCCTACTAATAATGAAGTAATCAAAAGTTTAGATTTCATTATGTCTCCTCCTTTTATTCTTTACATAGGCACTATAACAAAGAAATATGGAGAATTTATGGATTTGATGAGACGAATATTAACCACTCTATCAAAGAAAACTTTGATATGATTTTTTTTATTTCTTAACTTTCCAAATCAAAATGATAATTGACATTAATAAGATACTTATTACAATTTTCCATATTAAATTTACTTGCATAAAACCATATATGGCTCCTGCTTCAAAGATTAAAGCTGGTATTTTCCCAATAGTACTTGCAAGCGCAAATGTGCCTAAAGACACCTTAGAAAATGCACTAGTAAAAGTCACAAGACCTGAAGACATAAAAGGTAAAATCCTTAAACTGACAATTATCCAAAATGCATCAGATCCTTCCAACTCCTTTAATTTTAAAAGTTTAGGGTGCAATACGAACGGTCTTTTCCATTTATTGATTCCTTTTCTGTATAAAATAAAGCTAATAACTGCACCAAGCGATTCACCGATAATAGAAATCAGCAAACCGTTGAATATGCCAAAAAACACAAGGTTAGTGGCTGTAACAAAAACACTTGGTAGTACACCTATAATACTAACCAAAGTATTTATCATGAAACTAACCAAAATTGCAAATAAACCAGCTTGTTCTAGTAATTGAAGTAATTTTTCTTCCATGATTAAACGCTATCTTTTTTAACCTATTACTTGCATATAATGAACTATTGTTAATAAACAACAACTGACTGTTCGCCTAATGCTTCATAACTATTAAAAAATGCTCCCTTATCCAATGTTATCATTCCCTTACGTGGATCCATTACTTCCATAGTAGTATTTCCCATAGATAATAGTACCATTAATAACTGCTAATAATCCTTCTAATTCCACATACCTCCTCCGTTATTATTACATGATTCAAAATGAATATAAGCGAATAATTATGGATAAAATTAAACTGGATTTTTAGAATTTCTACATAAAAAAGATGTTCAATTTGTCAAAATTGACTCGTCGAACACCTCTGAGTATTTAATACGGAGAAGATAATTCACTTTCCGTTAGTCATTTATGATTTGTTACTTTTTCACCAGTAGTTGAAGTGTAGTCAACCATATCTTCTGCGAAATCAATTCTCGCAGTTACCCCTTTCATCCCCTTCATTTTGTCTTCGCTGCACCTGCAGAAAGAAATTGATGTAACAAGACTCATTATTATTTCTCCACCATTGTCCTCCAACTCGCAGCAGTTTTAAATTTTTGAATTACTCAAAATTGACTTTAGTAATAGTAAGAATCTTTATTTAGTCTGGTAGAATTAGTTCCATATAACTCTTTATATCTTGTTCTTTCATTTCTCCAGTGATTATTTTTTCTATTTTCCCCTCAGAATTAATAAGAATAGTCGTTGGTAATGGATTGATATTATATGCTTCCATTACACTTTTATTTTTATCAATTAAAACTGGAAAAGTTAGACCTTTTCGGTCGATATAATTTTGAACCACGAAGTCGGATTCTGCTATATTTATAGCTAATACCTGTATATCTTTTTCTTTATATTCATTATAATATCTATCTATAATTGGAAATTCCCTTTCGCAAGGTTTGCACCAAGTCCCCCAAAAGTTTAAAAAGACGCCTTGTCCTTTGTATTCCTCCAAACTATGTTTATCACCCTGCATATCAACTAGAGTAAAATTTGGAGCTTCATCCCCTATTTTTAATACTTCATTTTTATCTTGAGATAAAGTTGTATAAACTGTGAAGAATATTGCCCCAAATAATACAATTAATATAATTGAACGCATAAGAAATCTTCTCTTTTTTTTATCCATATTAAGTTAGGTTCTTTCCTCTCATATATATGTAAAACTAGAAACCAGTAAATCCTCCAAAAATCGGTGTTAAAAACGCAATAATCTTAGTCATCATATCAAAGTACAATAAAACCCCCATCACAATCATTATTGCACCACCTATTTTCATAAACAGTCCATTTTTTCTTTGAAGAAACTTCATTTTTCCGATAAATAAAGACATTATTAGGAAAGGTATAGAGAAACCTAGCACATAAAATAGCATGTACAACATCCCCTTCCCAGGATCAGACACTCCTAAAGCTATTACTCCTGCAAGAATTGGTCCAGTACAAGGTGTCCATCCAGCTGCAAAACCCATACCAATAAGTACCGAACCAAAATATCCTTTGGGCCTTTTTTTAAAATTTATCTTTTTTTCAGATTGTAAAATGTCAATTTTAAAAAAGCCTAGAATAACTAATCCAAAAAAGACCATGATAATTGCTCCAATTTGTCTTAGTAACTCTTTATACTGAATAAAAATCTGTCCGATAAAAGAAGTTGAAAAACCTAATGCCATAAAAATAATAGAAAAACCAAGTAAAAAAAGCAGGGTATGTATCAAAGATTTCCGCTTTAAAATCCCCTTTTCTTCTTTGAGTTCATTAAAAGATATTCCTGTTACATAAGATAGAAAAGCAGGATACAAAGGTAATGAACAAGGTGATACAAATGATAATAATCCAGCACCAAATGCAAGAATTAAATTTAATTGTTCTAACAAATACGCTCACTCAACCTTTCTATAGCCCATTTGAAAATAAAGTATAGACTATAAATATGGAGAATATATGCATATGCAGAGGGAGTGATATAAGAATTAGAATTTTTTTTGATAGCTTTCTAATTGATCATTAATATAAATAGGGATTAAACATAAAAAATGAGCCATGTTTCAACTATAGAAACACAGCTCATTTATTATGCTAAATCTAAACATTGAAACAATCTTTAATTATACTCCTAGTCTAAGGATTAAAGCATAATCTAACAAGAATATTAGATACGAATCATACATATATTGATGTTAATATTTCATTAAAACAAACATCTATTATTCCATTCATGATGGAATTATATTAAATTTTCTATAAAGATAGGATGATGACAATTATTGAAAAGTCGGTTCTTGCTATGGTTATTTTACGTGTATTGTCTGGGAGTATTGAAGTAAGTGCTGGATTGTTGATGCTAAAGTTAAATAATCTAGAAAAAGCATTTTATATTAACACAATGCTTGCTTTGGTTGGGCCAACCGTTTTAATCGTAACGACAGCAATTGCATTATTTGGACTAGCAGATAAAATACCTGTGACAAGAATCATTTGCTTATTTACGGGTATAACACTTATTATTATTAGCTCACATATTAAGTAAATTACTAAAATTCACCAAAAACATACTGTCAGAATATGAGTTTGACCAAAAAATTAGTAAGTAAATTGATCTTTACAACCTTTTGGACCCAAGTTTTCTTCTGTATCGAACATTTATTTAATAGCCTGGTTCCATTCATAATATTTGTTAAACTCTTTATGAATCACATAATATGTTTATCAAGTCCATTTGAAAAAATTTTTTTGATTATTCTTCCTAAAAATGTTCATTAAATTACTGTAGCGTGTGACGACGCTGCTTTTTTTATGTATAATTAGGCTTTGCTTGCACAAATTAATATTGAGTGTATCGCACGCACTTATACGGTTGTGGCGTTGGTTGACCGTCACAACCTCCCTCATTAAGGGTTACATTACCTCAGTAACCCTTTTTTAATTTCTATTCAAATTAACATTACACTACATCAGGTAGTTTTTTACTTTGGATTAACCTTGATCAAACCTTTACGACCACTAACCCGATTAGTGAGTGTACTTCCCATCTTACTCAGTACTACAAACCTTGCCTATATATTTTGGAATGTGTTTCTAATTTTTTTAACTTCTCTTTAATCTACATGGCTTACACAGCACGCGACATCAGCATAAACATCTTCTAAAACAGTATCAAACATTTCAAGAAGTTCGCGAATACGCTCATTTCTCAAACTATAGTAGCAATATTTTCCTTCATTACGACCAACAATAATGCCACAACCTTTTAAACAGGCTAAGTGTTGAGAGATATTAGACTGATTACCTTTTAATTCCTCGACGATTTGAGATACTGTCTTCTCTTTCTCTTTGATACACCCTAAAATTTGTAGTCTTACCTTATTTGAAAATCCATGAATTAGTTTGATTTTTAAATCAATATTTTTTTCTGTCACAAAATCTCCTCCAATTCATATTAACTTAGCTAATATGTTCTGATATTATCATATTCGATATCACTAATATGTGTGTCAAACATACTAGCACTACCTAATATGTCTGTCAAAAATTTTTAAAAATATGGGTCTCTCTTCAGCTAATAAACGTAGGCATCCTCAAGTTAGATTTTTTACTTTCTGAAAAGGAATATCAGTTTAAATTTGGGACAGGTTTCGCAACTGGCTGGACACTTGTAGTAATGGCTTTAGGGCTAACAAACCCTGTTAAAGGCTTATTATACATACTTATTTATGTACTTGGCTTTTCACTTCCCTTTCTTAAGCTGTCACTATTTATTGGCAAATTACGTTTCTGCAGATGAATTATGATTTTAATGGGGATTTTATTATATTTTGACATGATGACAAAGATATTGCGTGGGTCACTCCTATTTTTGAAGAGGACACAGGATTTTAGAAGCTCATACGCTCTGTAGAAAGGTTGGATGTAGCATTGAATAATACGTGGAACAAAATTATCTATAAAATTGGCTCTTCCTTTTACGATAAACTTTTTAACACAGGTGCTTTTTTAAAGACTAGAAAGAGGATTTTTCAAGAAGTACCTTTTCAGCGTAAGCAAAATCCTCTATGTAGGTATTGGTACTGGTGCTGATTTAGAATTAATCAACTATGTTGATTATGATATAACAGCTATTGATTATTCTCCTGATATGCTAGCGAAAGCTAAACATAAATTCGAGCACTCTTCTATCAATTTTTTAGAAATGGATGCTCAAAAAATGTCTTTTGCAGATGAATCATTTGACTATATTGTAGCTAGTTTAATTCTTTCTGTGGTTCCTAATGAAAATAAATGCTTTGAAGAGATGATACGAGTTTTAAAGAAGGATGGTAGAATTCTTATCTTTGATAAATTTGCTCCTAAAAATCAAAAACTAACGCTATCAAAAAAATTGGTAAGGCCATTTATAAGTATGTTAGGAACAGATATTGGTCGAAGTTTTGAGGAGTTGTTTAACCAAAATGATCATAGGCTCAAAATTATAAGAGATGAATCTGTTATGTTAAAGGGTATGTATCGATATATTGAAGTTATTAAACTCTCTTAGCTAAATCGTATAATCGCAATCAATGTTTCGGAGAAAACTCATCAAGGAGCACAAGCATCTTATCAAACTAGAAAGAATAATGGAGAGTTTAAAAAAACAACAATCAGTCCAAATAAAATTGGCTGATTGTTGTCTTAGTAATTGAATAACTTTTATAAATGTTAAATACCATGTCATATCGATTTAAGTCTCCCGTGATAAATTGTTACTCTATTTGTTTTTTCATGAGTTGTTTTGAAAAGTTAAAGGATCGAATTTCGCTAACAAAGGTAGAACCTAATAAGAATACCCCGCCCATAATTTGAACTAGGGTCATTTGCTCTTGCAATATCATTGCAGAAATCAAAATAGCTACAAAAGGATCGACATAACTGAGCATCGCAATACTCTGCCCTTTCAATTTCTCCATTCCCGAGAAAAACAACCAAAATCCAATCCCTGTATTAACGATACCTAAAATTAAAATAAAAGGAATAGATGCGCTTGATAATCCAAAAATCCCAAAGCCCTCTGTCAAAAAAACATACGGCAGCAGTAATAATGCAGTCGTTCCAAGTTGAATAATGGTCAGCTCTAGCTTGTCCATCTCTTTAATAAATTTGTTTAAAAGTAACAATGCAGCATAAAAAGCTGCTGCAATCAATCCAAAGATAAGTCCAAGGAAATCATCTGATTCCGATGCACTCACCCCTTCTCCTACAATCATTATCATACCGATCATTGCAATGACAATGCAGATTATTTTTTTAGTGGATAATTGTTCCCTAAGTACAACAGGTGAAAGTATCATTACAAATACTGGTGCAAAGTAATACCCTAGCGTGGCATTGGCAAGTGATGTGTGGTCGTAGGATTGATAGAGAAAAATCCAGTTTCCTCCCAATGCAACGCCTGAGAAAATCAAAAATAAAGCATTCGTTTTTACTAAATTCCAGGATATTTTTTTCTTCATAATGGAGAATATGAGTAGTAAAAATAAGCATCCTAGGAAACTACTTAGTAGAGCTCTTTCACTCGCCGCTAAATCAATGTAACGCACAACTAAACCGATGGTGCCAAAAATAATCATCGATACGATAAATTGAAATTTAGATTTCATGGTTTACTCCCTAACCTACCGCATTTTAATAGATACGATTAGATGCTTTTTCCTTCCTTTTGTCCCACTCCTTTCCACTTGCTTTTGTAATGGGAATAGCATAGCATACACCTAAGTATTACAAAATTGAATGTTTGTCATGTTATCTATAACAAAATAGCATGCAAGGGAGGATAGCGTTATGAATATCCAAAAATATATGGCTTTTGTCAAAGCAGTAGAGTATGGGAGCTTTACAAGAGCTGCTGATGCATTAAACTATACACAGTCTGGCATCAGCCGTATGATCAACGATTTAGAATCAGAATGGGGAATATCCCTTTTTGAAAGAGGTCGTACCGGAATCAGCTTAACATCTGATGGCTTAAAGTTACTGCCCCAATTACAGCGTATATGCAATGAGCATGAAATGTTAATGATGCAGATCGATGACTTACATGATATCCAATCTGGAATCATTCGAATTGGTACATTTTCTAGTGTAGCAACCCATTGGCTACCTTATATGATCAAATTCTTTAAGCAGGATTATCCAGGGATTGATTTCGAGTTACTATTAGGAGATTACACCGAAATCGAAAGCTGGATTATCGAAGGTAGGGTCGACTTTGGATTTTTACGACTGCCAACAAAAGCTGAAATGGAAACAATCTTTGTAGAGCAAGACCGTTTGTTGGTCGTCATTCATCAGGATCATCCTCTTGCTGATTGCGATAAATTTCCTTTAAGTGAACTATTGACCAGTCCATTCATGCTTTTAGAAAAAGGCGCAAAAGCTGAAATCTCCGAAATTTTTGACAAGCACAATATCTCGCCGCACATTTCTTTTACAACATGGGACGACTATGCCATTATGTCAATGGTGGAAAACGGGTTAGGAATCAGTATATTACCTGAACTGATTTTAGAACGCATTCCTTACCAAATTATCGCGAAAGAGCTTGAAGTACCTGCATTTCGAACTATTGGGATTGCGATGAGAGAGCAAAAATCGCTTTCACTTGCAGCAAAGAGATTTATAGAATATTTATCTTATAGAAAGAAAAAATAAGAATTAGATATTATTTGCACTACTATAAAAAGCGTATTCGAAAAAATCTCGAATACGCTGCATTAATCTTCCACCACTTCTAAATAGCCTTGCTGTAAACATGTATCCATCATAAACTGCTTTATCCCTGCATCAAATGACAATTTGATTGTGTTACTTGTAACGTCCAAAATTTTGCCTTCTCCAAACATCACGTGCTTCACCTTTGAGCCAACGATTAACGCTGACTCCGTTGTAATTGTCCGATCATTACGGTATTGCTTCAATGCTTTCCTCGGACTTTTCGACGCTTTCTTTGGTAATTCCTGAGGTGAAACGATTTGCTTTAACGCTTTCATGAATATTGATGGCACCACACTTGCTTTAAAACGCTTGCTGTACGAAATTAATTCCAAATGGCGAATCGCACGTGTGATACCGACATAAAAGAGCCTTGTTTCTTCCTCTATTGCTTCTTCCGTCTCACTAGGTAAAATCCCATCAATTAAGTCAATCAAATACACACGATCAAATTCCAAGCCTTTTGAACTGTGTAAGGTTGTTAATGTAATGGCATTCATTTCATTTTTCAGATGAGATGTACGTGCTAAATTTTCAAGGTACTTCAAACGACCCGCAAATTCAGTCATCGTCGACGTATGGCGAGCAATTAGTCCAAGTACATCCACAATATCTAGTAAATTTTCATAATTAAAACCGAGATCCTCGCTCATTTTCTTTAAGGCACGCTCATAACCAAAATCATAACGGATATGCTCTAGCATGGCTGTTGGTGTTGTTTGATCAAATTGAAGGCTATCATACGTTTGGCGAATTCGCTTAATATATTCAGGCTGATAATCCTTTAGCTCCACATGCTCTAATAAAAGTGTGAATACACAGCCATCCTCTGGCACTTTCTGTAGTGCCTTTAATTGCGTTGGTGTAATATAAGCATTCATTTTTCTGTAAACTTTTTCAAATATCGAGATATTTTTTGTATTGTACGCTAGACGCATGAAGTTCATAATATCCTCCACGACCCAATGCGTAAAAAAGCGTATGGTGGAATCCTTCATATAGAAAGGCAGGCCCGCTCTATCTAACGCGTCCATAAGTGGAATGGCTGACGTATTATTTCGATATAAAACAGCCGTTGAGCCAAGCTTAGACAAGCTTTTTAACTGATTCACTACATATTTGGCCTGTAAGCTGTAATTCTCTAGGATTTTAAACGAGATTGGCTCTGCTGCAGGATTTTGCGTAAACATTTGTTTGTTATATCGCTTTTTATTGCGCTGAATGAACAGATTGGCTGGCGCTACAATCGAGGCAGATGAACGATAGTTTTGTGTCATTAGTAAAACTTGTGCGTCTGGATAAATCTTTTGGAAAGTCAATAAATAATCTGGCTCTGCACCACGCCAGCTATAAATAGCCTGATCCTCATCAGCAACAACGCATAAATTTTGATGGACTGAGACGAGCTTCTCGATGATCGCGTGTTGAACTGGCGATGTATCCTGACTTTCATCCGTTAAATAAAAATCGTATCGACGCTGATATTGCGCCAACACCTCTCGATTTTTCGTAAAAATATCATTCGCCATTAACAGCATATCGTCAAAATCAATAAGCAAACGATCGCAACCTGTGCGTTTATATTCCTCATATCGCTGCAAAATCTCGACTTTTTTTGGCACCTTTACTTCTGCCATTGCCCATTCCTGTTCTGGCAACATTTTATTTTTGATGAACGTTATGTACGTCAGTAGCTCTTCTAACTGATCTTCAGTAATTTTCAAGCCATTTAATTGTTCAAAAATCTCACGAAGCACTCGTTTTTTTGACATAACACCAGGCTTGTCCGCTTCTTCCATAATCCCATACGAAATGCCCTGGCGTTCAAGTGTCTCCCGCACCACTTGAAATGCTAAACTATGAATCGTCGAGAAATCAACTGGTGGCAAATGCGGAAAAAACTTTGCAAAACGTGCCCTCATATCATTTGCTGATGCCTTACTAAACGTAACAGCCTTAATGCGAGCAGGCTTGACACCAAGCATCTCGATCATATAGCCAATACGCATAATAATCGTCGTCGTTTTTCCTGAACCAGGAGATGCCAATAGTAGCAACGGTCCATTCGTTTGCAATACGGCCTGCTTCTGCACATCATTTAGATAAACGCCAAGTGAACGCTCCTTTTCTTCAAAAAATGCTTTTTGCGCTCCATTCATATCAATTACTCCGTTCTAAAAAAATCTATTTTCTATTATACCAGATGATACTGATTAACCTCCTAAGATCATTAAAAGAGATTGTTTGCCTCTTCATCATTTTTAAATCTTTTCAAAAACAAAAAAGCGTATATACAAAATCTGTACAACGCTTTTTAGTAACTCGTTAGTTATATCTTTTATTTGGCTATCCATTCATATTGAATATCAGCTAAATTTTCTTCATTTTCATGACCTCTACCTATAATTTTAAATCCTTGTTTTTCATAAAATCGTTGAGCATTTTCATTGACCTCAAATGTGTATAAAGTTAATCGCCCATTTGCTTGAGCTTTTACTTTATCTAGTAATGTATGCCCTATGCCCATCCCTTGATAGTCAACATGAATATATAGTTGGCTTATTTCCTCTTCGTTATAGGCAATCATTCCAACTACGTTTTCATCCATTAACGCTAAATCGATGTGAAACTGTTCAGCTAATAGATGATTTAAGAAATATACATGACTTTCAAAGGTGTGAATTTCTTTCTGACCAATCGCCTTTTCCTTACTATCTCGCCACATAGCAACTGTTTGTTCAGCGTATTGGGGGTTATATTGCGTAATAATTATTTTGTGTTGGTCCACTACGATGCCTCCTTAAGTGCTATTCGTTGTTGTTGGCGAATTACCATTCTACACAACTTCGGATACCGTTTCATTGGTTAATGAAAAATATCGCCTGTTTACTATCATCTTATATTATTTTAATACAGGAAACCACTTGAGATAAAGCCTATCTAAACAGGATGACTCGCTTTTAAATCCTTTACAGATATAGGACATTCCTGTATGCATCAATTTATATAGGACGGATTAATCTTGGATATATGTAGAAAATCCTTTTGTGCATATAGGTTTTACTATCCCCAAAGTCATTCACATCGACTACAATAATTATTTTCTCGACTTGTCAATGTCGTAATTCAAATCTACCCCTAGTTTGAACCGTATACCACTTTTCCAGTTATAGGTACTTCTTCATAAAGTAAAGCACATTACTTGAAGAATTAATTGTAAGTTCTACGGATAAAAAAACATCTTCCACTCACACTAATGGTGGAGGTGAGATGAAAATGGGAAATAATAAACATAAAAATAATAAAACGCAAGACAACAAAAAACAGCAGAATCAAAATCAAAATGCTAACAATGAACGTAAAAACAGAGAAGAGTTTGCTGAAGAAGTAGATTTCAGTCAAATTCAAAATGAAAACAAACGTTAATAATATTATCATGTGAAAAAACCCTAATACTCACTTCAGTAAAGAAGGGTATTGGGGCTATTTTTATAATACATCTTTTGCACTTTACTCACTATTTTTACGGCTCAAACCCAGTCTGGCTTATATAAACATGATCTTCTGGAAAGATTTCAATAAATCGGTTATATACTTTTTTTATTACATCTGGTCCATACCATTCTTCTAAACCAAGTTGGTCATATTTTTTCCCAATCTCCAGTTTTCTTGTGCGTTTTCCACCACTGCCATCTCCCATGAAGTAGTCATCTATACATATTCGATCGACGAGTTGCTTCAATTTCAAAGGAAAATATTCTCCACTTGGTAAAATGGGAGCGATAGCAACTTGGGTCGGTATGTCCGCAGCTGCTAATTTTTCCAATGTCTTAAAACGCGCCTGGATTGGAGGTGCCATTGGCGTAAAATGTTTACGTATCGTTTCCGAATCTGTCTCAATTGTCATACTTACCCGCACTTTATCTTTAAATTGTCGCAGTAAATCAATATCTCGACTGACAAGTGGACTTCTCGTCTGTACAAATAAAAAGTCAGGGAGATCCTCTAGCATAATTTCTAGTAAAGATCGCGTCACTTTTTCCTTATGCTCTATTGGCTGATACGGGTCTGTACTTGAAGACATAAAAATGGTTACTGGCCCTTTGGCTTTGGCACGATGAAGCTCCTTTTTTAATACATTCGCTGCACCGTTTTTAACATCTACCCAACTTCCCCATTCCCCTTCTCGAAAAAGAGATACAGGCATTTGACGTACATAGCAATAGGAACATCCAAATGAACAGCCTGTATAAGGATTGAGTGAATGCGTATAGCCAGAAAGAAAGCCAGTCCCTTTATTCAGAATGGTTTTTGGATTTTTATAAAGGATTTCACATTTCATACGGAACCCCCATTCCATGTACGGTAAGTATTACGCATTGCTAGACGAACCTCGCTTTTCAAGGTCCAAAAGCAATTTTTTCATTGCTAATCCGCCCCGATAGCCTGTTAAAGAGCCATTCTTTCCTGTTACACGATGGCACGGTACAGTAAGTAACACTGGATTAGCCCCAATAGCCGCTCCCACAGCACGAACAGCTGCTGGTTTATTTATAGCATGGGCAATGTCTGAATAGGATTTCGTCTGCCCATAAGGAATTTCACAAAGTGCTTGCCAGACTGCTAGTTGAAATGGCGTACCTTTGTACTCCAATGGGACAGTAAAGGTTTTCCTCTTTCCTGCTAGATATTGAATGATTTCATTGACATAGGGTTCAAGCTTTTCCTCATCTTCAACAAGAGGACTTTCTGGAAAGCGTTTCTTCGCCCATTCAACCATTTCCTCGAATGGTTTGTTCTGTGAACCTACAAACACAAGGCCCTTGGAGGTAGCAGCAATATAAAAATGCCAATCCTCAAACTTGAGTAAAGACCAATAAAGGGTTGGTTTATTGTTTGTTTCCATCATTTATTTCCTCCATTTTTCTCATTTGACGAAATTGCGCTGGGGTCTGACCTGTTTTCTTTTTAAATAAAGTAATAAAATAGGGCGCATTCGCCATACCCACACATATGGCAATATCGCCTATTGCTTTATTCGTCTGCATCAAATACTTTTTAGCCGCGTGTACGCGAACTTGTTGTATATACTCAACGGGCGTCATGCCTTTAATCTTTTTAAATGTTCGATGCATATGATAGGGACTCCCATGACAAATCATTGCTAGTGATTCTAGTGTTAATTTTTCAGTGAAGTTTTGATCAATGTATGCTGTGATAACATCAACCCACTCGCTATCAGGCAAATTTTCATTAGTAGGCTTGCAACGTTTACAAGGGCGAAAATTTGCGCGGAGTGCTTGTTCTGCGGTTGCAAAAATACATACATTCTCTTTTTTCGGAACGCGAGACTTACAGGATGGTTTACAGAATATCCCTGTTGACTTGACAGCATAAAAAAATTGATTGTTGTACGCTGTATCATTCGTGATAATAGCTTGCCACTTTTCATCTGTCATCATTTCTACATTATTTAAAATTTTATTTTCATCATTCATAGGCTCATGCATTTATCTCACCTCTCCTTACAATATACTCCCTAAAAATTCACCATGTACAATTCTGGATATGGAATAGCAAGATATTGAAGTTTTTTTATTTAGAATCGTGAAAAATGATGCCAAGACCGTATCGTTCTCCAGCAGTAATCGTACTTACTCCATGACGAACTGTATGTTTATAATATCCCCTTTTACCTTGAGCAGGTCTATGGTTCGTAGGAAAGATCAGCGCACTGCCACGATCTAACGTAATGACATGTCCCCTACTCTGAGCACGTGGAATTTGTTCCACTAGGAGTGATTCTCCACCAAAAAAGTCTTGTTCGCGTTGATTTAATACAAATACTACTTGAAACGGGAAGAAGATATCGCCATATAAATCTTGATGCAAACAATTAAAGCCACCTGTTTCATACTTTAAGAGTAAAGGTGTCGGTCTAGTTTGTTCATTTTCTTCACAGGTGTTCAAAAAATCTTGAAGCTGAGCTGGAAACTGTGCTGTTTTCTTTAAATAACCTAACCATCGATTGGCTGTTTTGGCCAATTCTTGATAAAAGGATTCTCTTAAACTTTGGATAATTTCAGGCAATGGATAGGAAAAATATTTGTATTCCCCCTCCCCAAAGCGATACCTCGTCATATTAATGGTCGTTCTATATGGCTCTTCCGTACCATACAACCCTATTAAGAATTCACATTCCTCTTTTGTTAAGATCGCTGGAAGCTTTGCAAATCCTTGCTTATCTAGTTCCTGTTGAATGGAATCCCAAGCTAGGCTTTCGACACGTGTTTGAATATCTTGGACCATCTTTATTCCCTCCTTAGCCTTCTTAATAACTAACACTATAACCTCATCAATAGAAAAAAATAAGGAGTTTAGAATGTAATAGCAAGATAACAAAATGAGTAAAGCTACTTTTATGCTAAAGTAAACTAACAAACTGTGTATGTTGAAAAGGAGAATAAAAAAGTGATATGGCATGACGTTGATGATGTGATGATCATTACCTTACCAGAAAATTTTGATATGAATGCGAATCTAGGCTATTTAACAAGAGAAAAAAATGAATGCATGTATGAAATAGAGAACGATATCATCATAAAAGTGATAGCCATTGGAGAAATGCAGTCTTTAGTACAGATAAGCGTAATTGATAATCAACAAATGGTTGTTCAATTCCTAAATGATTCTAGACCTATTGAGAAGTGGGAGCGGCAAGAAATTGTAACATATATTCAAGAATGGTTTGATCTTGATAACGATTTAACGCCATTTTATGAAATGGCAAATACAGATCCATTACTTAAAATACCTGCGCAAAAATACTCTGGATTACGAGTTATCGGCATTCCCGATTTATTTGAAGCATTATGCTGGGGCGTTTTAGGGCAACAAATTAACCTAGCCTTTGCCTACACTTTAAAGAGACAATTTGTAGAAAGCTTTGGCGATTCTATCGAATGGAATGGTAAAAAGTATTGGATATTCCCTCCGTACGAACGAATTGCACAGTTAACACCTACTGACCTAGCAGCTATTAAAATGACAGTTAAAAAAAGTGAATATATTATTGGCATTGCAAGACTAATGGCAAACGGAGATTTATCGAAGGAACAATTAAAGAAAATGGATTTTAAAGAGGCAGAAAAAAGCTTAATCAAAATACGAGGAATCGGACCTTGGACAGCCAACTACGTGCTAATGCGTTGCCTAAGGTTTCAGACAGCTTTTCCAATCGATGATGTGGGTCTGATTAATTCAATAAAATCATTACGTAATATGAACCGAAAGCCTACGAAAGAGGAAATCTTAGAGCTATCAGAACCATGGAAAAACTGGGAATCCTACGCTACCTTCTATTTATGGCGTGTTCTTTACTAAATATCATCGCCTTGATGTGAGCATGTCTTGAAAAATGAATCAAAACATGCTCTTATGTAGGTACATATTATTCTTCTACAAAAGGACAATAATGCTGAACAATCATAATGGACATAGAACTCTTATTATAGCTGTAATTCTTTAATACAATCCATGGTTGTTTTTATAAACTCTTTGACAGCGGGAAGGGATTGCTTCTTTGAGCGAGTAATAATGCTTATTTCTCGGAAAGGTTCGGGTAAGAGAGGTTTTACAATGGTACCTTCTAAATTAAAGGGTAAAGCTAGTTCTGGTATGATTGTAATGCCTAATCCCTCACATACCATTGCAATGATTGTTTGATTTTCTTCCACATTAAACTGTATGTTTGGGGATACCTCATGTTTCTGTAAAAACTTCTTAACACTTACTTCACATCCTAGCTGGGGCATAATAAAAGCCTCCCCTTGAAGATCTTCCGCTTTTATTTGTTCATTTATGGCAAGTTGATGATGAATCGGTACGATTGCTACTAATCGATCTCTTACTATGGTAATAGCCTCCAAATGATCCATAGGGTTACTTAAAGATGTAAAACCTATATCCACTTTCCCCTCTTCTACCCAACGTGTAATTTGGTCATAGCTCCCCTCATAAAAATTGATTTCAATTCCCTTAAACTCTCCTTTAAACCTTGATATGATCGTTGGCAACACTTTTGAGGCGAAACTTGAAAAGCTACCAATATTTATTTTTCCGTTTTGTATACCTAAAATAGAAGCGGCTTCTTGTTTAATGCTTTCTGCTTCGGATAAGATGTTTCTCATATTGTTGATGATGCGTTCTCCACTATCTGTTAATGAGATGCCATTTCTTCCTCTATTCAAAAGTTTAATGCCGAGTTCTGACTCTAAACAAGCGATATTATGGCTTATGCCCGATTGTGTCATCGCCAATATTTCTCCTGCTTTTGTGAAATTCCCAATATCGACTACTTTGACGAATATTTCTATTTGCAAAAGGTTCACAAGCTAACCTCCGTATAAGATTTAACTTTCCATTCAACTTCCTCATGTTGATGATCAAAAACATGAATTTTACTTATCAATTCTATCATAATACAATAATCTTAGAATGAAGGAGGAGATATAACAATGAAAAAAGTGGTAGAGTTTTTTTATGTTGATGCATTCACCACAGAAACGTTTGGAGGAAATCCAGCTGGCATTATACCTCATGCAGAAAATTTAACAGATGAGGAAATGCTAAACATAGCCAATGAATTAAACCTTTCGGAAACGGCCTTTCTTTTACCATCAACAAATGACAATGCAGATTATCAAATAAAATATTTTACTCCTACAAAAGAAGTTGACTTTTGCGGTCACGCTACGTTAGGTACAGCATGGTTAATGGCTAGTAAGTACAATTGGATTGATAAGGACGAGAAAATGATCTTTGAATCAAACATTGGACTCATTCCTGTAAAATGGATTACGGAAAACAATCACTTAACGAGCGTGTCCATGACTCAAGTACGTCCCCATGTAAAAAGTATAGACATTCGCCCTGAAGTCGTTGCTGACCTTGTGGGTATAGAGGAAACGGACATTGATGATCGATATCCGATAAAAGTAGCGAACACAGGGGTGCCACATCTTATGGTTCCCGTTAAAACACGTCAAGCAATTGATCAAGCAGAACCTAAATTAAATGAGCTTAAAAAGATGAACAATCATTTTAACATATCAACCACTCACCTCTTTACCTTTGACACAAATGGGGAATTTGATATTTATACAAGAGATTTTTGCCCAAATATAGGGATTGATGAAGATCCAGTTACGGGGGCAGCAAACGGTGCATTAGGCGGTTATTTATATCTAGAAAATATACTAGCTCCACAAGAAAAACATCAATTAGTGATTGGGCAAGGACATACGATTAATAGACCTGGGACTCTTTATGTCACGATTACACCTGATGGGGAGAACGCTGTTATTGAAGTAGCAGGAGCAGCAGTTGTTTCAATAGAGGGAAAAATACTTTTATAACAATATTTTTCTGAATTTTCTGTGTTTATTATCATATTAAAATAAACTTCTCTAAATTCTTTACTTAAATTTAGAGAAGTCTTATTTATGCCAAAAGAAGATTATAGTGGTTAGTTTAATGCATTTAAATGCGTTTTTAAGTATTGCAAAAATGGTTGCTCCAATAGATCGGTTTTTCGAGAGCAAATAAATAAACTTTGCTGAATAGTTGCCTGCTCAACATACACTTGAGCAAGTTTCCCGTTTGCTATACTTTCAGCCACACTATAGGACGGAGCTAAAGTCATGCCGTACCCTGCTTCCACTACTTTGATGGATTCATGTAGGCCCTGCATTTGAAGTCCTAATTTAGGTAATGGTGCATTAAACGTGTAAAATATGGACTCCAATAAATCGAGTGTCGAGCTACCACGTTCCCGATAAATAAAGTCCTCGTTCGATAATTCAAAGATGGTGACCGTTTGATTTGCGAGAGGATGTGACGGATGGACTATAAACCAAAAAGGGATATCCAATACCTTTTCAAATTGTAAATCTTCATGACCAATTTTACTTTGAACGACAAAACCAAAATCTACTTCATAATTCAGAACTTGCTCCTCCACAGATTGAACATTGCCTAACGATACAAAAAATTCAATTTGAGGATGCGCTAGCTTGTATTTAGCTATGATAGGCGGAAGTATATAATTAATGGGGATGTAAGAGGACGCAATATGTATTTTGTCTTCCTTTGCTAAAAACTTACCAAGCTTCTCATCGATTTGTGCTTCTAAGTAAAATAAACGCATGCCTTGCTCGTATAAAAACTTCCCCTCTGGCGTTAATTGAATTCCACGCCCTTTACCTTCAATCAATTTTGCCCCTATTTCATTCTCTAATTTTCGAATTTGTATGGTAACAGCAGGTTGACTTAGTAGCATACTATTCGCTGCTGCAGTAATTCCCCCAAGCTTGGCTACATTCGTAAAGATCCTCAATGCATGTAAATTCATTCCATTCCAACCTTTCTATCCATAAATAATATTTATGAATAAGCAATAATTATATATTTGTTTTATGTATAGTTTACCAGTAATTTAAGTATTGAGGTGATTGAATGGAAATTTTACTACAGGAATGGTTAACAGTAAAAGGAGTTATTTTATTTACAATTGGTTTACTCGCAGCCATAATAGGCGTTTTATTTGGTGCAGCAGGCTTTATTTTGATGCCTGCATTATTACTCATCGGCATTCCGATTCATACAACGGTTGCTGTTAATAAATTTGCTACAGGTTTATCAGCCCTATCAAATGTTGTTTCGTTTGTCATAAAAGGGCGTCTATCTGTAAAAAAATATTTTTCTTTCATGATTGTTTCTAGTATAGGAGGAGTATTTGGTGCATTATTAGCAATCCTCTTATCGGAACAAATCATGAATGTCGTCGCTTGTATAAGCTTAATTTTCGCATTTCTATTTGTCCTTTGCAGTAGTAAATGGATTGTCAAAGATGTAAAAGAAACAGAGGAACAACCTTTGAACAAGCTCATTCCATTTGCAATTTCCATATATGACGGAGGTTTTGGACCAGGTTCAGCACTAATGAATATAACCTATTTCTTGAAAAAACAATACCATTATTTAAAAGCAGTCGAGTTAACAAGAATGCTCTCGTTATCAAGCTGTACAGGTGCTTTTCTCTTTTATTACTTTACTGGCATTGTTAATTGGGAAATTGCTATCCCTGTGTCACTTGGCTCTATTGCTGGCTCTTTCTTAGGTTTAAAGATCATTCCGTATATCCAAACAAAATGGATTCAAATTATTTTACCAATCGTTTTTTTGTTCTTAATTGTTCAAGTAGTGTCGGATTTAATAAAATAACCAAACAAATCCTACCTTTTTTGCCCCAAAATTTAAGGACATCTAATGTGGAGCTTGTTTAGAATCCGAAATTTACGACTGTTAGTATAATAGACGAGAACAATAATAATTTGCCTATTTTTTTATTTATCTACCGCCACTCACATGTATAATTTCTCCAAGGATGTAATTTGTGGCATCGGCAGAAAGGAAGGCAATTACTTCTGCTATCTCTATAGGCGCTGCAGCTCTTTTAATTGGTACAGCGGAAGCCATCCGTTCAAGCCGATTGTCGCCAGGAGCAAATTTATCGTGAAAGGGTGTCTCTACCATTCCAGGCGCTACCCCGTTCACGATAATTCCATAGTCAATTAATTCTCTGGACATACCAATCGTCATTGTATTGACAGCTCCCTTAGCAGATGCATAATGAATACTTTCCCCTGCTCCACCAATACGTGCAGCTGCAGAAGAGACATTAATAATTTTTCCACATTTCTTCGGAATCATATGTCTTAATACAGCTTGAGAGCATAAGAGCACACTATTGACATTTAGCTTGAATGTTTCTTCCCAGAGCTCTTCACTCATCTCCATAAATGTACTTTGACGGATGCCGCCTCCAGCGTTATTCACTAAAACATCAATTGTGCCGAATGAAGAAATAGCTTGCGCAACCATTGCGTTCACGTCTTCTTTATTCACAATATTCGCTTGAATGGCAATGGCATCTCCACCTTGTTCTTGAATTCGTTGGACAGCTTCGTTGGCACCTTCCACATTTGTATGATAATTGATAATTACTTTAGCCCCGTATTTTGCCACTAGTTCAGCCGTGGCAAAGCCAATCCCAGAGCTAGCACCTGTGATAAGAATAACCTTTCCCGACAAATTATGCATAGCTTCCCACCTAACGTTTTTTATAGTAGTTCGTTCATAAACAACTCAATGCTCACGCACCACGATCGTTAGTCACATGATTCTACTTCTAGTAAATTTTTGAATGATCGTAACTAAAATCGCCAGAATAAATACAATCAAACTATTAATGAGTAGATAGTAGGCAATGTTTAATCCATAGAATAATGCAAAGGGGTCACGTATAATTAAAAGTGCCAATACGCTTCCTAACCCACCAAATACACCTGCCAGTAGTAAAATGATGAAAGCCGCATTATATAGATTTTTCTTTTTTTGTAGAATACAAACCCAATCACATTTGCAACAACAATCAAAAAGCCTATCAGTATAAAGAAAAAACCTTCCATTCAACGCCCTCTTTTCAAAACGATTTTGTCATGGGATAGCATTCCTTCCTATTAAATTAAAGTGGCCCACCCTCAAAACCAATAGGCCAACCATTTTCTTTAAATTTCACTTTATACTGAAATTCAAAGTGACCCTCATAAATAAAAGCTAAACTAAAGCCTGAAAATATATAACTATCAAAGTTAGCCATATTTCCAAAGCTTATTGTAGATAAATAATAGCTGTTTATTTCTTGATTAGGAAAAAACTTATGTAAATACTCCAATGCGCAGCTTATATGTAAATGGAGTTCATCGAAAATTCTTTCTGCTAATTCGATGATCCCTACCTCAGGATTTTCATTATTTCCTTGGACAATAATCTCCACATCCTCCCATTCCCCAATATTCATCCTGTATAACCACTGTTCCTGAATAAGATACTTCTCTTTATCGTGTACAGGGGGATTAACTATGTTTATTTTTTTGAGATCATCTTTAGTCAACGGTTTTGCAAGAATAAGCTTATTATGCAAAATGTCTTTGATATTAGAGACCATATATTTTGATTTGTTTAATTCTAAAGAGTCCATTTTACACCTCCGTTTAAAGTAAGTTTAACTTAAATTATACCATCATCGCTCTACAACTACCCTACATTGTAAGTTCAAAAAGAAAAAAGAGCTAGCTATGTAACTAATTCCGGAAAATAGCAAAGCAGCTATTCAAAAAGGTTCGTCTTTTTGAACAGCTGCTGCATTTATTGCAATGGAATATTTACTTCAATATTTTCCCCAATCGGATGAGGGTAATAGTTTAAATATAGCTTAGCTTTTCCATTATATTCTTCAAATTGTGATGTCTCCACTACATACTGCTCGTCTCGTGAAATAGTCAAACTTTTGAATTCTAATGGCGTGCCATCTTCTTTTATGGCGTCAGAGAGCATTAATAATTTGCCTTCATTATTTTTATTCATCTTAACCGCTACACTTTGCTGCACTATTGAAATGTCCCCCTTAAAATAAGTAGGCTTCGTGAGTATCTCTTTTGTGCCAAAATCAACTTCGATAAAATCCTCACCCTTTGGCACAGCTTGAACTGCGCCAATCATAACCGTCAATGACGCTGGATCATCGAAATAATTACTTTGCAAATAGAGTGTAAATTTGCCATCGCGAATATCTCCACCTGTTGAAATGCCATTTCTAATACTATCTCTGCGCTCACCGCTTTCTGTCATGACGGCAACATCATCCAGCGCTAATAGTTGCATTGTATTATCTTTGGCTACCTCAATATCGAGTGCCACTTTTAATGGCGAACGGCGAATTTGTGTAATCGTAAACCTCTGCCCATTGACATCGATCGTACGATTCGCAGTAAAAATTTTCTCCTTTGCGACCTCATCTTTCAGTGAAAACGGTAAAGTAATTTCAATGTTCCCCTTCTCTTCATCATGAAAGTGAAAAACTGCTTTAAAATCCTTTGAAATATAGGCGATAGGCTCTAAAAAATTATATTCCACTGAGGAAGAGATGTATGTTTGATTGCTTGCATTTCTAGTAAACGTACAGCCGCATTCAATCTCCTCATCTCCTTGAAACAATTGAACTTCTTCTAAGTTTAATTTTGAAATATCAAATGAGGCATCAGCGTCATAGAACAGTACAAATCCCGAATTATCGGCAATCACGCCCTGCAATGTAAGGGCTAGACCTTTTCTAGATTGCGTCACATTGATTTCTTCATAGTATTCATGATCTACAATATCTTTTATTCCTTTATCTATTGCAATCGCTGATACAATTGCTTGAAAGCCAGGTATTTTGGCAACTTGGCTAGCAATCGTTGGCGAGACGCGAATTGAAAAGAGAAGGCTTAGGCAAAGCATGGAGATGCATGCAACCGAAACAATGCGCTTCTTTCTTCTTTTTTCTCGTTGAACTTTCCGAAACATGTCCATGCGAACTTGTTGCAGTTTCTCCTTTGGAACGTCAATTAATGATTTACTCATAGCCAGTCCTCCTTTTCTCTAGCAAAGCTTCTAAGCTTCTTTAAAATGTGATGAAGCTTCGATTTTACAGTACCCTCAGGAATTTGATTGAGCTCAGCAATTTCTTTGTTTTTTAGTTGCTGGAAATATTTCATATAGACGAGTTGCTGCTCCGATAAAGATAAATGTTCCAATAATCTCTCCATATCTGAGTAGATGACCCATTCAGATAGGTGGTGTTCCTCAATCTGAACAGTCGGTGGACGTTTTCGTAAATGGTCTTTACAACAATTGATTAAGACGCGTACAAGCCATGTTCTGGCATATTCGTGCTGTTGAACGGTATGCATTTTTTTGAGTGCCTTGTAAACAAGCTCCTGCATCACGTCCATAGCATCTTGCTCATTTTTCATATATGTAAAGGCCATGCGATATAAAATATCCTCATCCATTTCAATCAGTGAAAGTATCGCTTCTTGATCTCCACGTATAGCACGCTTCTCTAATTCAAATTTCATCCTTTTTCGCCTCCTTCTCTCATTAGACTCAACATTGTTGCATTTCGTTCAAAATGTTTTAGAAGTTTTTAGGAAACTGTCATTTCAACACATCTCCCCATTAATAGTAAGAAGCGATTGCTCCAATTGAACAATCGCCTCTTACTCTTACCCATATGTATTGACAAAATTAAACACCATAATGAATCATCCATTTATCTTGTTTTATTGCTTCAGCTATTTTTTTGATTAGTTCTTCAAGTTCTGCAGATTGGTATTCGACATTGGCTTCTCTCACCATATTTAAAAATTGTTTATGAGAGCTCGGTGGTATCAAGGTTATCCCAAAATAGGCGAGACTTTTAAATGGCCTATTTGTGTTGTGTGCAAAAGTTTCGAGTTGATGTATTTTTTTGCCAAAATTCTTTGAAAGCAGTTCATCAAAGAGGTCACCATCTACACCGATGCAATTGTATTTTTCAGGTTCATAAGCAGCATACTCCTTGTCTTTTTCTATACAAGCAATGATCCCAAACTCATGAATGTATGGCAATAGTATCGCAACCTCCAATTCCCTTTATGCCCGGCTAATGATTACGTTTCTTGCAAGAGGATCTTTGCAAGACGAAAAATGCCTTCCTCAATGGCTTGCTCATCAATTTTAGCAAAGCCTAGAACCCATCCTTTTCGATTATTTTCTAAGCAATACTTACTAAGTGGATAAACACGTATCCCATTTTCGAGTGCGAGGTTTGTCATTGCTTCTTCATCAAACGATTCTTCCGCTTCAAGAAGCATATGCAAACCCGTTTCAATGCCACTTAGCTTGAAACGTTCGGCTAGTCCTGTTGCCATGATTGCCTTTGTCATCGCTTCATGTCTACGTCGATAGACATTTCTGGCTCTCCTCATATGACGCATAAAATGACCGTGCTCAATAAAATGAGCAAGCGTTAATTGCTCCATAATGGGAAGATGCCGATAGGTTAATTGTTGTACTTGTGCAAGCTGGCGAATGGCATCTTTTGGGCCGATAACTGCCGATATTCGTATGCCAGGAGCAACCATTTTAGAAAAACTCATCATATATAATGTGTTGTGGGGTTGTTGGCTAAACAAGGTAGGAAGCGGGCCACCTCGATACCTAAACTCACCATCATAATCATCTTCTACAATCCAAAATTGATTTTTCGCAGATTTTTGCAGCAATTGTTGTTTGCGTGGCTCAGACATTATGACACCCACTGCACATTGGTGCGAAGGTGTAACAAAAATAAGCTTGGTTTGTGGATCAATCTGCTCTACTTGTACGCCATACTCATCCACGGGCACAGCAACGACATTCATACGCCTATATTTCATGGCAATCCAGGCTGCAGGAAAGCCAGGATCTTCAACAGAAACCGTTTCTCCTTCCTTTAGAAGGGCTTGGGCAATCAGATCGATGCTATGCTGCGCGCCAGAGGTTAAGATGATTTGGTCAATCTCTACATGTACCCCTCTTTCAAATGTCAGGTAACGTTGAATCTGTTCACGGAGCGGTGTGAAACCGTAGGCATCGCCATAGCCCCAATTGGTCAGATCTGTTTCTGCTGAAGCCTGTAAAAACGATTGTCGCCAAGTTTTTCGGAAATGCTCGTCCAAATACGGCTCATGGGGACAAAAATCGATTGCGACGTTTCCAATTTCTTTGCCTCTAAACCAACTGTTTAATTCATCAACTGCCACGTTTAATAAAGGTAATGTTGGCGTAGATGGTCCTTGAGGAATCACCTCTTCTGCCAAGTTGGTTTTAAATCCCCATTCACTTACTCTTGTTCCTCCACGCCAATTTGTCACGGTATACCCTCGACTAAATAATTCCTCATAAACAATTTGTATGGTTGAGCGTGAAACACCTACTAATAAGGCGAGTTCTCGGGATGGAGGAAGTAACTCCCCTGGTGGCCATTTGCCTGTTGTAATATGATGAATAGCTTGGTCAAGTAACTGTTGCCATATAGGATTTTTATCGTCTCGGTTAACTTGTAACATTCAATTCACCTCCAGTTAGAATAGAGATTGTTAAAATATGCGAAAATTAATAGTTTTGTACAGTCAATAATTATTATACTATCAAATCGATCATTTTATAGATATAGGATGTTTGTAGTATACCTTGCATTATCTAATTACATGATAGCATCCTTTTAAAGGCTACATCTGCAGCATGAATCGTTCTATCAATATCATGTATGGAATGAGCCGTCGAGATAAATATGCTTTCATATTGAGAAGGAGGTAGAAGTATACCCTGTTTAAGCATTTCTTTATAAAAACGGCGAAACATCTCAGAATCTATTTTTTGAGCATCATCAAAATTTTGTAAGGGATGATCGATGAATGCGTATCCAATCATTGTTCCAGCTTTCGTTGTTTTAAGTGGAATATGATAGTTATGAGCTACTTTTGATAAGCCTTGTATAAGCCGATCTGCTAACGCTTCGATATACGAATAACTGTTATGATTTAATTTATTGATTGTGGTATACCCCGCTACCATAGCGATTGGATTACCCGATAAGGTTCCAGCCTGATAAATACTACCTTCAGGTGCAATATGATTCATGATTTCTTTTCTTCCACCATATGCCCCGACAGGCATTCCACCACCAATGATCTTACCTAAACATGTTAAGTCTGGTTTTATGTTATAAAGCCCTTGAGCAGAGTGGTAATCTATACGAAAACCAGTCATGACCTCATCGAGTATAAATAGGCCACCATATTTTGTAGTGAAAGAACGTATTGCTTGAAGAAATTCAGGGTTAGCTGGTATTCCCGCCATATTGCCTGCAAACGGTTCTACGATAACTGCTGCAATTTGTGAGCCATATTTATCAAATATCGTTTTCAGGACTTCGATATTATTATAAGGAATGGAGATTGTATGCTTAGTGATCTCTAAAGGTACACCCAGACTATCAGGAAGGCTGAATGTAGCAATTCCTGAGCCTGCCTTTACTAATAGATGATCACTGTGCCCATGATAGTTTCCATCAAATTTCACAATGATGTCTTTGCCAGTAAAGCCTCTAGCTAGTCTAATGGCGCTCATTGTTGCTTCTGTACCCGAATTAACCATTCGAATCTTCTCTATGGAAGGTAGGCGAGTAGATATTAATGTGGCTAGCTTATTTTCTTGTAAAGTTGGCAAGCCAAAACTTGTCCCCCTCTGGATGGCTTCAAGAAGTGCATCTGAAACCTCCTTATCTGCATGTCCATGAATTAATGGGCCCCAAGATAGCACATAATCTATATAGCTATTGCCATCAATATCATATATGTTTGAGCCTTTCCCATGACTCATAAAAATTGGCTCCATCCCAACTGATTGAAATGCTCTCACTGGGCTATTTACCCCACCAGGCATAAGTTTTTTTGCTATTTCGAAGGCTTCTATTGATTTCGTCGTATCGATGTTAAAAACCACCTTTCGTAGTGATATTATCTTTGTCTAATTTGTTGTCCCTCATTTAAGCTTTGCTGTTTTCTGAGCAATGGAACATTCATTAATAAATGTGCGCCCAAACCAGCTACAAGTCCCCAAAATGCCCCGCCAACTCCAAGTAAAGTAACATTTGCGGCTGTTGCCAAAAAAGTAATGAGTGCTGTTTCGCGTCCAACAGGATTTGTTAAAGCATTGGCAAGGCTACTACCAATTGTGCCTAGTAAAGCTAATCCCGCTAATGTTGCAATGAACGTAGCTGGGAGAATTAAAAACAATGCAGCCAATGTTACCCCAAAAATTCCGACAATTATATAAAAAATGCCACAGACTATACCTGCAATATAACGTTTTCTTGAATCCTCATGAGCGTCCTTCCCCGTACAGATGGCTGCTGTAATTGCTGCTATGTTAAAAGCATGTGATCCAAAGGGTGCCGTCAGGAGTGATCCCAATCCTGTTACAATCAAAATCGGATTGGCACTCGTTTTAAATCCATCATTTCGCAACACTAGCATGCCTGGCATGTACTGTCCTGTTAAGGTAATAATAAAAAGCGGCAAAGCGACACCCAATAATGCATGTAGAGAAAACGTTGGCGCAACAAATACAGGAGAGGCGAAGGCCAACTCGATATGGCTGAAATCTACCTGCCCCATACTTATTAAATAAATCAAGCCAATGAATAGAATACCGACAATCGCATAGCGAGATGTAAACCTTCTTAATACGATATACGTAGTAAACAGGACGATAACAAGTAAAGGTTCCACTTTCGCACCACCAAAGGCTGAAATACCAAATTGTAATAAAATACCTGCCAATAAACCTGAAGCAATGCCTGGCGGAATGAGTTGGACAAAACGTTCGAACATGCCTGATAAACCTAACAAAACAATTGCTATTGCAGAAATAATATAAGCACCAATGGCTTCAGCATACGGGGTAACCGCTAAAGCCGAAACAAGAAACGCTACGCCTGGTGTTGACCAAGCTGTAATAATGGGTTCACGGTATCGGTAACTTAGCCAGATACCCGTTACCCCCACACCAATGGAAATCGACCATATCCATGATGCAGTCATTTCTGGACTTAGACCAGCAACCTTGGCAGCCTGAAACACCAAGATAAAAGTGCCCCCATAGTTAACTAAGACAGATATAAAAGCAGCGATGGTGGGCGACAGGAAATCACGCACATTCAGTGAAACGGATGTTGAGTTCATACACTTTCCTACCTTTCTACAAATTATTTTAATCCCTTCTTCATACTAGGAATTCATCACGTATTCTCGTCCTTTAAGGACTGTTTCCTTCCTTTGTGGAATGTCGTTTTCCTATTGTCATTAGCCCTCTTTATGTAATGTGTCATTCCATAAATTTCAATTTGCTTGATCCCAAGTAACGCTTTACTTGCCGCTATCTAATAAAATGTCAATCTACCTGAACTAAACAGAAGTAGCACTCCCCCTCCTTGCTAATTAATGAACGGTCTTAGCATAACGCAATACGGATTGATAAAAAACATCCAAAACTGCGAATTTTAGCAGTCCATAAAATTAGGTACAATAAAATAACCACTATCCCTATATTGTAGTTTTATAAAAATGACTAATCGTTAAAAACAAAGATTGATCATTCATATTAAGTTTGATAAAAATCCTGTGTTGAAATGCAGGATTTTTTTGTCAACAAACGGGCCATTTAATAGAATAAAATACAATAATTATTGGACGCGAAGATTGTGAAGATTACTTAAACTAATGGTGCAGGTTAGTTGAAGTACCATCTCCTTTTTATATTGGAACTTTCATCTAAATACAAACGTTAAACTTATAAATTCTCTACTGTTATTAATAGTTTTGTGAAATAGAAAGGGGACTTTTATGAAATCCAATCTTTTGGTGTGGGTATTTTTTCTTCCTTTATTCTTATTTTTCAGTTTAATGCTATATATTGAAGTTTCAATTTATTCAGCTTTGCCTCCAGAACTAGGTGGAAGGGGTTTTTGGGTGGAATTTAAGAATGCTTGGTATCGTTCAATTTGGTTTTATGCAATAATATTGTTATTTTCCTTCTTGCTTTATTTGAAGTTTTTACATAAAGGAAAATAAAGAATTAATAAACTTTTGCTGTTGAACTAACGGGATGCTTTAGTTTAGCAAGAATTATGCTTATAATCTTCCACAATCGGGCGCGATTCTGTAACAAGAATCAGTGCTTTTTTTAATTAAAGGGCCAAATTATTGATAAACGTTTTCAATAAAAGTGGACATTATTGTTGAATTATTGAGTAAAAGATTTTGAAGCTTTTCACTTAAACTAACGGGGCAGTTTAGTTCAAGAATTAATAGACGAAAATAGACTAAAATATGGTAATATTATTTACAAATAGTCTTTTTTACATAAGGAGGTTTTTTTGAAAAAATATCTAAATATTGTTGTTGTGTTTATTCTAATAATTTCATGTCTAACCCTTGCTTCTTGTACACAAACAGAAAAAGAGCAAAAAACACTTGACAAAGAAATGATGTTCTCATTTGAGCACCCTCAAACCAAACAAAAATACAAAATCATTTATGCCAATCAACTGTTTTATCCGTATATTGAAAAGGTCAAAGATAATCCGAATCTTTCAACCTCGGAAACCTTAGAACTGTATAATAATGAGATTATTCAACCCATATATCAAGATTGTTTTGAAAATGGAGAATACCTTCATATGGCAGAAAACCTTCTTAATACGATTCCTAATGGGTTAACAGAAATAGAAGTGGTAAGTGAAAAAATGGAGACTCGTAAAGCAGAAATCAATCAACTTATACAAGAATCCCTTTTGAAATCAGCTGACCTCCTACCCTCTCAAAGTGATGTAGCAGTTTGTGTATTCCCTTCCTCTACCAATAATAGGAGGGCATTCGCAGTAGGGGCGGGCAAAATTATTATCCCACTTAATCTAAATGTTTTGGGGGATGCTTTAAAGTCAATCGTTGCCCACGAATACCATCACAGTGTTTGGGCGGAAAAGCATGCCAATGGGGACAGGTTTTCTGTTTTGGATAATATGGTTTTTGAAGGAAAAGCGGTCATGTTTGAAAAATCTGTATATCCTGACTACGACTATACTCCGATTTACTTGACTTACAACAAGGTTTTGTGGTCTAAAGTTAAACCTGATTTAAAAAATTATGACAGTAATCGTAGTTTAGAAATTTTAAATGGCGGAAAAGGGTTGCCGATATCTTACGGCTATAGTGAAGGCTACAAGATGGTTAAATCCTATCTTGACTTAAATCCTGATAAAACTCCAGAGGAATGGACTGCCTTAAGTGCAAAAGAAATTTTTGAAAAAGGAAACTATCTTGAAAACTATAAATAACAAATATATGAATGAATTGACATATATTCTAGGGGTAAATATATATTAAGAATTTGTTAAAAATAATTGAGTTGCGTATGCAGCTCTTTTTTTCTTATTGAACTAACCAGGTGCTTTAGTTCAAAAACGATCTTCAACAATCGGGCACTTTTCTGAAATTAGGAAAGCGTCTTTCTTCATGAAAAGGGCCATATTGTGGAATAACAACTTTTTATTAAAAATTACCAAACGAGGGTTTGGGAACAATTTAATTACAATTTATGTCTATATTGAAAAAGGGAGGTGTCATTATGTGGTTAATATTAGGTCTTATTGCTATAGTAGCTACTTGTATAAATCTTTTTATGTATGGGACAGGTAAAGATTATAAATTGGCAATGGCAATGGGGTTATCATTTACAGCATTGACACTCTGTGCAGAACATAGCCTTGTATCTAATTGGATAAAAGGTGAAGATTGGTCGGCTTTAAGGGAAATACCTAATATGAATAAGGCGTTTTGGTTTCTGACAATTGTTTCTATCTTACTAAATATAGCACCTATACTTTTAGAACTAAAAAATAAAAAATAATTACTCTGATTGTTGTTCATTTGGATTTACAACGGTAAGCAAAATAAAGTCCCCAACAACGCTTTTGGAACTTTTTTATTTAATAATGTCTAATTAATAAAAATTTTTGAAACTAAAATATGAAAGTAGGTGTAAACGATGAATGTTATTCCTATTAAGTCCACAGGTATCGCTGCTGTATTATTAAAAGAAATAAATAACACATATCATGTTTTACTACTAAAAAGAACATCTCTTAATTTAAATAATATTTGGTGCGATATAGGAGGCGGTATTGAAGATGGGGAAACGGCAATAGAAGCTGTTTATAGAGAAATTGCAGAAGAAACAGGTATCACAGAACTCGAATTGTATTCTTCTAATCAATTTGACCAAATTTTTTCTCCGCAAGAAAATTACATTTACATTGCACCAGTGTTTGTAGGTTTTGTTCACGAAGAGCAATCTGTCTTTTTAAACGACGAACATAGTGAATATCAATGGATTCCTTTTGAAAAAGCAAAAGAAATTGTAAGTTTACCTGGTAATGAAGAAGTTCTTCAATCTATTGAAAATAATTTTGTTAAGAAAAAACCTTTGAGTCATTTAAAAATTTAACTGCCTTAATACAGTTGGTGAGGATAAATCGCGCATACATGAAAGTTTAAAAACACACTTAAAAGCTACAAAATGAAGTTTAGTTATTCAATTAAAGGGCGCATTTCTTTAATAAAGAAATGTGTCTTTTTCAGTTTAAGGGCTATTTTGCTGAATAACTGATTGTAGAAATAATGGATATTTGAGATGATTATTATAAGTTTTAAAGGATAGTAAAAGGAACAGAGTTTTCAAAACTAAGGAGAGTGATAACGAGATATGGAATTATATTCACATAAACCAGAAGCGTACGAATGCCCATTTTGTCGAGTAGTATCAGGTAAAGAAAAACCAAATAAGGGAACTAAACAAAGAGACATTATTTATCAGAATAAATATGTAACAGCGTTTATAGCAAGCAAGTGGTGGCCTAATAACATGGGGCATGTTCTCGTTGTTCCTAACGAACACTTCGAGAATATATATGAGCTTCCAGCAGAAGTAGCTGCTGAAATTCATCGTGCTTCTCAATTGACAGCGTTTGCCATGAAAAATACATATGGTTGTGATGGAGTTTCTACTCGACAACATAATGAACCTGCTGGAAATCAAGATGTGTGGCATTATCATCTCCACGTCTATCCAAGATATGAAAACGATAACCTATACCTAACCAAAGGTTATTACACTGAACCAGATGAACGCCCATTCTATGCAGATAAGTTGCGTTCATGGATAAGTGAAAACTATTGTAATATCAACAATAGATAAAATTTTTTTATACCGAAATCGGGCGCAATTCTGAAGCAAGAATTGTGCTTTACCATGAAAAGGGCCGTTTACTTGAATGGGGATTGTTGTAATTGAACTGGATATACTAAACCCAAATATAATTTAAGGTGACGGAAGTGAATAAAAGTAAACCTTTTCTTTTGGTTTTATTTAGTATACTAATTTGTGGTTTGTATTATGGAACAGTAAATGCAAAATCGAACGATACTCCCCCTTCCTTTGAGGAAAAGATTAATGAAGGCAAACCACTCACCCCTTTAGAAAGCTAGTTAATGTCTTTTATGACTGGTTTGATGGTAACCGAACCAAAACAAGCTGTAGAATTGTGGATATCAGGAGTAATTAATCGAAGTGGTGCTGTTCAATATGCGATGTTGTCCCCTGCGCTTCGAAAGCAGTCAAGGAGTAAATTCGAGCAAACTCACTGGATAACAGGTCAGTCAAGTCCTTCGGTTAGTAACTTTCGTTTTCCTAAAGTAGAAAAGCTCAGCCAATCAAAAATGCAGTACACCGTTAAATACGATTTATGGGCATCATATGGAGACTTTGGTGGTGGAGAGAAGATTATAATCGTGGAGAAGAATTTAGAACCATTTAAAGAGTATTGGTTTATTTCATCAATAATAACGAAATATAATCAATGGGAAGCATTTACCCCAGCCGAGACAATTTTAAAATAGGGCACTGAAGATAAGAAAACCTAATTTGTAGAGTATTTCTTTCTTCCACAATCGGGCGCAATTCTTTAATTAAGAATGCGTCTTTTCCATGAAAGGGCCATATAGTTTGTAACATACTTTTGTCCCTATAGATACATCCTCATTGATTATTCAATACCTTTTTATAACGAAAGGTGTTTTTATTTGTCTCGTTTTTAGTTAATCCTAGCTGAATATTGATTACAACAAATGCACCTATTCTGATGGTTTGTTGAACAGTCAAATTAAAGAGAAAAATTCCTCAATTAGATGCAGATGTATTGTATTTAGCGGTCGTGGAAAGCTTTTTGAGGCAAAGCTTACGATACATAAACACAAGCAGAGCAAACAAAAATCGTTCGTTTAGATGCGTTAAGCGTTGAAAAGCAATAATCTTTTCGAAAACAACAACCAAAGAAATAGTAAAGCGTATTTTGAATTAATCAAAACACGCTTTTTTTATAATCAAATGAATTATTCTTTTATTATCATGTGCCTTAAAATAGCGTTACCTTTAGATGACTTAGAGCATCTCCCTAATCTGCCATAAAACACCAAGCAGTTGTGTACTGTCGCTACGAAAAGACTTATATAAAACATTTGTCACTGCCGTTTCACTTACGTTACATAAAACATTTGTCACTGCCGTTTCACTTACGTTACATAAAACATTTGTCACTGCCGTTTCACTTACGTTACATAAAACATTTGTCACTGCCGTTTCACTTACGTTACATAAAACATTTGCTGAAAGAAGTTATACTGCAAACGATTTACTGTAAAACAATAGTTTTAGCTCGATCCTCATTGACAGTATAAAGGAAGAAGTTTAATGTAATATCTTTTTCTTTTATATTTTTAAATGTTTCTACTTGTTTGTGTGTTCTTAACACTCCGTCATTAGAACGAGTTTCAGCAAAGATTCTTTTGCCATTCTCATAAATAACATTTTGTGTGATACCTCCAAATTGCTCGTTCTTACTTTCTGATTCAACAATTAAATCATTACCTTTCGTATAGTAGGTAATATCAATTGGATACCCGTTTAATTCTGCATTTATAGTCTTTGGAACTTCAGAAATATTTCTTAGCTCTACTTTGTCTTGCTTTCCAGCTTCATAAGAAATCTTCGCATCATTTAAAGTAAGAGAAATTTCTTTATTCGTAATATCCTTTATCAGCCCCATTGTTTCAAAAGAAATATAATCTTTAAAATTATTTCCCGATAATTCCTGTTCACCAATTCGTAATTTAAACTGACGATAGTTGAAATGAGCTATATTAGAATTAGAATCTATATATTTTTCTTCAAAATAAAGCTTTACCTCACTCGGTGTAATAACAAGCTCGTTAAATCGAAGCTGCTGAGAGCCTATCTCAATTGTTTCGTCTATATCCATAACAAATGTAGATTTCTTAGCAAGATCCTGATTGTATTGGAAATCCAGGCTCCACGTATCTGGTTTATAACTTACTGTATCAGTATAACTTAAAAATACCCCTAATTTTTCTACCACTTCTTTTTGAATCTCTAGTGAATCACTACTTTTAATGACATTTGGTTTTGGACGTTTATGAGTAACGCCAAAACTCGCAATGTTTTCACCTTGAATTTTATAAGATAAATATGCGTTTTCTATGTTATTGGACTCTTCCAGATCGATAAGATAATCCAATGTATATTGCCCGTTTTGATATCCATTTGAAGTGAATTCTATATGTGATATTCCATCTTGATTAATAGTAATCTTTTCAGGGAATGCGTTCGATTGAACCACATCTTTTAACTCTACACTTTTCAACTGTGTCTCCTTTACACCTCCAAGTTGAAGTGTAACATTGCTGTTGTGCGGGATTCCCTCATCTGTATGTAGAATCCCTACTAATTGATCCGTTTCCTGATTATATACTGCGTTAGCCTCCAACTTTATTTCTTTTCCGTCATTTATTTTGAGTGATGCTTGTTCGAAATCTGCTGCATCGATTGGATAATCATGATCAATATCTAAGCTAAAGTTAATAGTAGTACCATTTTGATCTGAAATTACATTATGGATATTTAATACGCCAGCTTCGTTTTCTACAGTTTTATTGACTTCCTGTCCAAAGCCATTTTCTAAAGAAGTAATAACGCCTGTTCTATTCATATTTCGCATCCAGTCCAAGATTTCTGTTGTATATTTAGCAAATACAGGTGTGGCTGATAAAACAATTGTGAACATAATGGCGGTTAATATAACTTGTGGTTTATAGCTATGTTTTTTAGTTTTATAATTTTGATTTTGTTGTTTACGGATGATTTTACTCCACATTTCATTCTCATTAGGATAATCTACTTGATCGTACTTCACTTTTTCTTTTATTAAATCGTCCATATTATTCACGATGATCCCTCCATTCAAATAACAAATTTTCATCTACTTGGATAAACTCTTTCGTTAATTTTTTACCTTTAAAAAGCCTCGATTTAACCGTTCCCTCAGGGATTTTTAGAATTTCAGCGATTTCTCTATCTTTACAGTCATGCACATATTTCAATATCATTACCTTCCGTATACGAACAGGCAATTTGTTCATTAAGTCGACTAACTCACTTTTATTTTCATTGAGCTGTATTGTACGCTCAATATTTTGGGATTTGTCAACTCGTCTCAATGATAGGAATTCAAAATTTTCTTTTAATAGCAGTCTTTTCATTTTTTTTAAATAATTTCGAGACATATTCATAGAAATACTAAGTAACCAAGATTTTTGATTTTGTATAGATTGGAAATCTTCACTCAAAGCTTTTGCAAATACATCCTGACAAAGGTCCTCTGCATCGTATTTATTTTGAAGCATGTAATAGCAAGCTCTGAAGACGTCCTTATAATATGTTTGAAACAAGACCCTTTCATCGCTAATTTGTTCCATATTCCCACCTCCTTTTCCGTTTTCTACACAAGTAACAATTTAGCATTATAAATAGTTCATTTTTTCAAATGGATCATCTGCCTTCGAATTTGATTGGAGAAAGCACCTTATCTATTCAAAAACACTTATTTTAATTATAAATCTTCTTTAACTAACGGCGTGCTTACTTTAACAAGCAAAAGACAAATCACCGACTTGATATTCAGCAATCGGGCGCGATTCTGTAATAAGAATCAGTGCTCGTTATCAGTAAAGAGCCAGATTGTGGAGTAATACTACACTAATAAATTAGTATGAATGTTAAAATATAGATATATTTGTAGAAAGTTCACATAAATTTACTGAACAGTTCAGTGTATCAATTTTTTTACAAGTCATTCAAAATAGGAGATTAAAATGGATATTGTCTTAAAGAAAATGTCAGAAAAAGAATTTACAATTTATTTAGAAGATAAGGTAGAGAGATATAGCAAAGTTCAATCAGAATATGTCCATGAGGTAAGTAGCGAAGATCCTCTTTCAAAAGCACGTAAACAGTTATATAATCTACTTCCTCAAGGAATAGAAACCTCTAATCATCATTTATATAATATATATGAAGATGATTCGTTAATTGGATTTGTTTGGATAAAGGTTGAAAAGGAAAAGAAAAGTGCATTTCTTTATGAGATTTTTATTTTTGAAGAATACAGAGGTAAAGGTTTCGGGACTAGAGTGATGAAAAATATTGAGGAGTGGTTAGAACAGGAAGGAATTTATTACTTCAAACTTCATGTTTTTGGAAGTAATGAAGGGGCTAGGAAACTATATGAGGAACTCGGATTTGAAATAGCGGGAATAAATATGCTCAAAACTATCAACTGACATTTAGTAATTTGTTATATGGAAGTAACGAGGGCTTTAGTTGAATCACAACCTTCTACAATCGGGCGCAATTCTTATAAAAGGATTTGTGTCTTTTTAGTTAACATCTTTAAAAGCGGTTTTGCATACTTGAAAGAAATTGTTCAGTAACTTGAGTGGACATAGGAGGAAAGCATATAGACAATAATCTGATACAAGGAATACAAAATAATGCACATATACTACCTTGTTTTAGGAGCAGGTTAGTAAAAAACACCAACTAAAAGAAATTAGTCAGTGTTTCGTGTTTAATTTATACAAGAAACTCTAATTTATTTTCTACAAGAGTCTGAAATCTATCCATAAATAGTGCTGCATGGTAACCATCGCAGACAGAATGATGAACCTGCAAGGATAAAGGTAAATAAATATTACTAGTTTTATTGATAAACCTACCTGCAGTGATTATCGGCAAACAATAATTTGGGCTATTATTCACGTTTAAGTTAAAACCAGTAAAAGAAGTCCATGGAATCATAGAAATATTGACGACATTTTCAGGGATTGGTGTTTTAGGAAAAAGCTTTCCTATACCATTGAACTTCTCAGTATCAGAAATATAGTTCTCATAAAACTTTTTAAAACCTTCATCTGTATTTGTATAAATGGCTGAAAATAACTCTGATTTCTTATCAAAGATAGTATACATTGGGACTACCTTATCCCAGTATCCAAACTCTCCAGCAGAATTAAAGTTCATTCTAAAATGTTTATTTGAATTTGCTACATGAGTAATTAAAAAGATGAATACAGGATAGAATTTATATCCCTTATCTTTTGTAATTTTATAAAGTTTGGTAATATCAATAGTTCTGGTGATGCTAAAGCTCGTTTGTTGATTTAAAAAATGATTGAAAATTTCTTTTCGTTCCCAATTATTAATATCAATTTTATTGAATCTCATCTTATAAAGCCTCCTAAAATTTAAAATCTAGATAATTTTAGGAAGCTAATTTGACTGCTTTTTTCATCAGATCATTCCTTTTATTTTATATAAGTCAATCTTAACATATAATTACGGTTTCGATTATTAATTTAGATTTGCATAGCGAGTTTACTGCTAATCCAAAAACTACAGAACAATATGAGGACATCATGCAATAGCTTATTCAATAATAGGGCGCAACTGTGGAACAACATAGCTGAAAAATGATCAAACTTTTTTATAAAAATCTCATACTTATTTAAAGAGAGTAACTCCATTTTGATCAATTTTTCAAAATGGAGGTTTTGATGTTGCTATTTGCTATTAGATAAGGATTAAGGGCTATTTGTTAATCCATCTTTATTCCAAAGCTACATATCTGACTAGAGTTAGTGGTGCTTGCAGGGATTTGATGTACTAATTTCTGAAAACCAATACTATGTATGTGGGATTTTCTCAATATTGAACATCTCCCCTAAGGCAATTGGATTTTCTTTCGCGGTAATATGTTGAGGATCAATACGGTAAACTTGAACAGGCCCTCCGAAAACGGCTGATCGATATTTGTCCACGTGTTGCTGGGATAATGGGCGATTATAGTAACCAGGTACATATTTATTTATCATTTCTTGCAACATGTGTGTCGCTTCATCCAAATCGAAAATAGGCTGAGCCTTGCCAAAAACCATGACACTCATATAAGCGGTGTCCGTCTTTGCAGGTACTGGATTTGTAATGGTTCCATATTCATCACAAACCGTAAAGCAAACCTCTGGATTCTCTTCCATCACTTGATTTCGTCTCCCGCCAGTGGCTCCATGGAAATAAAGCACTCCATTTGTCCACACAAAATTAAGGGGGACAACATATGGCAGATGACCATCAACCATACCCAAATGCCCAATGCGAGCTTGCTGCAAAAATGCATCAATTTTGTTCTTGTCCAACACTTCTCTTACTTTATAACGTACCTTATCCATTGTTATCACTCCTACTTGTAGTATGATGTGATTTTATCAACCTTTGGATTGAATAAAAACGTCCATAACTACAGCAATTAAGCAATCCATTTTCCACTTAAAACAAAGACAAAACCACCGTTCGAACAAATAATGCTCAAACGATGGTTCTATTTTTTAGGAGATAGGTAATTATAAGCTTATTGGCTGACTAACTTTGCTATATTTGCCTTCAAAGAACGCAAGTGGTGAACCTTCGCTCATTTCACTATTGGACTACATCTATCCTACAAAAGCAGAAGCCTCTTATTTTATTGGAGGTTTGTGGTTATTACGTACTTTTCACTTAAACCTTGCTAAAATACAACATAAAGGCTATTTCATTTTTACGATGATCTTCCCTTTTGCTCTACCTGACTCCGCATATTCCATCGCCTTTTGAGCATCTTCAAATGAAAAAGTTCTATCAATGACTGGTTTGATTTTACCAGCTTCAATTAAATCGGCGATTATGCGTAATTGCTCGCCACTAGGTTTCATAAATAAGAAGGAATATTGAGCATGATATTTCTTTTCAAGTGAGGTCAATTTATGACTGGCTACTGAAAATAACAATGTTTTGTAAAATCCTGAACCATATTCTTTGGCGAAACGAGCATTCGGCCAACCTGATACGGATACAATTTTCCCACCATTCTTGATAATCTCGAAAGATTTTTCTAAGGTCTTTCCTCCGAGCGTATCAAAGACGGCATCATAATTTTTCAGTATAGCTTCAAAGCTTTCTTTCTTATAATTAATCACTTTATCTGCACCCAAAGATGTAACTAAGTTTGCACCAGCTTCGCTAGCTGTTGTTGCCACTGTGGCGCCCATTACCTTTGCTAGTTGAATAGCAAAGGTACCTACACCACCAGAACCAGCATGAATTAAAATCTTTTGACCTTTTTGTAATTGCATGATGTCATGTAAAGCTTGGTATGACGTTAAGCCAACCAGTGGGATTGATGCGGCTTCCTCAAAGCTCAACTTTTTAGGTTTTAGGGCTATGTCATCTTCATGAATCGAGATATATTCCGCAAAAGTACCAATTTTACTTTTCCTTGGACGTGCATAAATTTCATCTCCTACTTTAAATCGCGTCACTTTTTCGCCAACCTTTACGACGACCCCTGAAAAATCATTTCCAAGGATCAGTGGCATTTTATATTGGATTAACAGCTTCACTTTCCCATCACGGATTTTAAAATCAATTGGATTAATACTTGCTGCATGGATTTCAGCAAGCACCTCATATTCATTTATTTCAGGTGTAGGCACTTCTGCTAAGCGCATTGGGGCTTTGCCATATTGATCGATCACCATTGCTCTCATTGTTTTTTCCTCCAGATAATCTATTATATTGTCAATAAAATTCCGTTAACAACGTCTCAATATCCAAAACAAGATTTTTTAACGAACCTAGTTTTGTCCGTATATCTATATAGTAAAAGTTTTTTGTACCTTCTTTGCGCATTAAAATAACACCAGCATCTCGCAAAATTTTAAGATGATGTGACACAGCTGGTCGAGAAAGATGTGTTTGTTCCGTGATTTCTCCTACACGCAATCCCGTTTGACAATCTGTGCCCATTAAAACCATTAAAATGGCTTGTCTGGTTTCATCACCAATTGCTAATAGTACCTTTTGAGAATTTATAAAGTCATCCTTAATCAAGTTAAGCTGGTCCTGTTTATTCATTTAAATCCCTCCTCTTACTAATCAGTTGAATAGTTTAAGTTAATGAACCATTGATGCATATAACGATATAATATTGCTGTATTTGCTGCAATATTGGGAAAGTAAATCGAGACGAATGATTTTTAAAGGCGTACACCCTACTTTCCCCTCTTTCAATAAAAAAACACAGAAGTCACATGGACTTCTGTGTTATTTGCTCTCCTTAATAAGAGCCTTCATATCTCCAACGATTGTTTCAACTGGTACGTTTGTCGCGCCATCATAGTCTTTTACAACTGTGCCTTCTGCGTTTACTAAATAATAGCTCGACATATGTATGACTTGGTCTGAGTTAGGATCGTTTTTAACTAAGGAATTAAATGATTTACGTGCAAATTGTTCAATAAATTTTTGTTGATAGCCCGTTAGTAGCTGCCATTTGCTTTCATCTACAACATTATACGTATTTAAGTAATTTGTTAATACATCAGGCTTATCCACTTCTGGATCCACGCTAAATGCCACAATTTGATAATCTTCAAGGCCTTCATCCTGTAGTGCTTGTTGAACTTCTGTCATATTAAATGTCATGGGTGGACAGATTGTCGTACAGTTTGTAAAAATAAACATGGCTAACCAAGGCTTACCTTTAAGATCATCTAGGGTCACTTGTTCATTTTTTTGATTCGTTACTGTGAAATCTTGAACCTCGAGATTTAATGTTGGTTCAAACTTGTAACTACCGCAAGCAGCTAGAATGCTACTAAATGCTAGAACTAAAACTAGCAATATACTTTTCTTTGTCATTAGTGGTGCCCACTTCCCTTCATTTCATCACCTTATTTTATTCATTATAGAAGCTAAACACAAGATAATGGACTTACACCCAGATGGCTATTTGTATAACATGTGAACATTAACTGATTCTGGAATTCCGCCTCACTAATTCTTCCAAATGACACATCCTTTTTAAAAATTTTTTCATAGCTTTTTTTTATCATTTTCGTTATTTCCCAAAATCTCAGATTATTGTTATATAACAAATTATTTCTACTTAACTAGCTACTCTGGAATTTAATAGCAGAATAATAAAATACAGAAAATTCTCTTTTATGTTTGTATTTTCTCCTACATTCATTTTTATCAACAACAAACTATTTTAACAATATTATTTCATCAGAAAACCACACGCTCTTTTAAACAGAATTTTTCTAATAAATCCTTAATATTTCTATGTTATTTCCTCAAAACAGAAGTGACTAAAAATTATAAAAACTCAAAATTTAGTATTGCATTATAGGAATCTCCCCCATAAAATAAGTGAATATAACGACGAATGAAAAAGAAATATGTCGTTTAAAACAGAAATATATAACTTTAGGGGGAATAATAATGGCGAATGTTTCAAGCAAAAAACAGGCCCAATCAATTGATTATCATGCAATTGAAGCAATGGAATCGTTTAATAGCTTTGTAAAAAAGAAAAATACCTTTCTTTTCTCGATTACAGCAGTGTTTTTAATTCTTTATATCCTGCTTCCGATTCTTGCTTTCCAGCCTGTACTACAACAAAAATTCTTCGGAAATATAACGGGTGTATGGGTTTATTCTGCAGGACTATTTATCATGACCATTGTGCTTTGTACAGTATATGTAAAAAAAGCTGCTTCATTCGATAAAGCTGCAGCTGCTGTTCTTGCAGAGTATCAGGCGAAAGGTGGAAAATAAATGAACATCGTATCCATAGGTTTCTTTTTAGCTATTGTTGGCTTAACACTTGTTGTTACCTATATTGCAGCAAAGCGTACATCTTCTGCAGCTGATTTTTACACTGCTGGCGGTGGTTTAAAGGGGTGGCAAAACGGCTTTGCGATTGCTGGTGACTATTTATCTGCAGCAGCCTTTCTTGGGGTGTCTGGTGCAATTGCCTTAACTGGCTTTGATGGTTTCTTCTTCTCTGTAGGCTATGTAGTAGCGAATTTAGTACTGCTTTATGTCATTGCTGAGCCAATGCGAAACTTAGGCCGCTACACGTTAGCAGATATGTTAACGGCTCGTTTCAATGAAAAACGAATTCGTGGTGTGGCAGCGTCTGGTACCATTATTATCGTAATTCTTTATATGATTGCACAGCTAGTTGGTGCTGGTGCATTGATTAAGCTATTATTCGGTATTGAGTATTGGATTGCCGTTTTAATTGTCGGTGTTATGATGACAACTTATGTATTGTTTGGTGGTATGACAGCGACTTCTTGGGTGCAAATTATTAAAGCAAGTCTATTATTATTCGGGACAGGTCTATTAGCGGTTTTAGTGCTAATGAAATTTGACTTCTCTCTTATGAAGATGTTCGACACAATTGCAGTAGATCATGGCGAAAAGTTCCTTGTACCTGGAATTAAGTATACAAGCACAATCGACTCGGTTTCGATGATGATGGCTTTAGTTTTAGGAACATCTGGTTTACCACATATTTTAATGCGTTTCTTTACAGTAAAGGATGCAAAGACAGCACGTGCCTCTATTTCTTGGACAACTTGGATTACAGCCATTTTCTTCTCATTAACAATTTTCTTAGGGTTCGGTGCATTAAACTTTGTAGGTTTAGATCAAATTCTTGCTGAAAGTAAGGCTGGTAATACAGCTGCTCCGCTTCTTGCGCATTACTTAGGTGGAGATGTATTGATGGCGTTTATCGGCGCAGTGGCATTTGCGACTATTTTAGCTGTGGTTTCTGGTTTAGTACTAACAGGAGCTTCTGCCATTTCTCACGATATTTATGGAGAAATCATTAAGGGTGGTAAATTAACAGAGAAGCAACAGGTAGTAGCAGCTCGTACAGGCTCTATCTCCATTGCGATCGTGTCTATTATTCTTGCTCTGTTTGCACAAAACTTAAACGTTTCATTCCTAGTGTCATTCGCCTTTTGTATCGGTGCATCAGCAAACCTACCTGTGATCCTTTATACAATCTATTGGAAGAAATTTAATTCTACAGGTGCTGTAACTGCGATGGTAACGGGGCTAGTATCATGTTTAATTTTAGGAGCAATGGGACCAAATGTGTGGAGCCCTGTTGAAGGTGCAGCAATCTTTGTTGGACAACCACTTGTGCCACTTGCTGTTCCAGCGATTATTACAATTCCATTAGGCTTTATTGCTGGATACCTAGGTACTGTCCTTTCATCTAACAAAGTACCACAGGAAGAAGCAGAACGTATTTATAAAGAAATTCGTGTGAAAGCAAATACAGGTGTGTCTGTCTCTGATATTTCACATTAATATTTATACACCTTCTGCATAATGAATCCTAATTCAAAAAATGCAAAAAAATAGGCAAAAAATTCGATTTTTGGTCGAGTTTTTCGCCTTTTTTGTTATTCAATATCTACCAATTTATTTATCGAACAATATTATTTTACTTCCAAAAAACAGAAAAAATCCAATTTTCACTAGGTAAATAGTGTTTATTTTTAATTGAAAAAACAAGATTTTTTTGTAAATTTACCCTTGGTTTTTTGTCAAGAATCTAGATTTCTCTTCACTTCATTTATTTATCTGAATTTTCTAAAACCCTTTATATTCTTGGCTTTGCGCCATTTTTTCTCTCTTAGGAGTATTTTCTGAAAAATTTTTTTTACATAATTTTTCTGAAATGTATTGCAATTTTGTGAACTGTTTCATAAAATGAAAATGTGAATTCACTAAACTAGCAAAATCAAGTCTTGAGGTAGAAAAAATATACACAAAATGGGGAATGTTAATGGCGAACAATCAAGCAAAAAAAGGTATCGTGATTGACTATGATTCAATTGCAAATCAGGAATCATTTAAGTCTCTTGTACGAAGAAAGAACTCTTTTCTTTGGTCTATAACTGCCATATTTTTATCGGCATACATGTTGTTACCAATTCTGACATCGTACACGACAATTCTACACCAAAAGGCATTTGGGGAAATTACTTGGGTGTGGATCTATGCAGCAGGTCTCTTCATCATGACATGGGGGTTATGTCATTTATATGTAGCAAAAGCAAACAGCTTCGATAGAGAAGCAAAAGCGATTATCGCTGAATACGAGAACGGAGGTGGCCGCCGATGAGTAACGGAATGAGTTTTACAGCCATATTCTTCTTCGTAGGCATTGTTGGTTTAACATTAGTTATTACATGGTGGGCATCTAAACGTACATCTTCAGCAAGTGATTTCTACACTGCTGGTGGTGGCTTAACAGGCTGGCAAAATGGACTAGCTATCGCAGGTGACTATTTATCAGCAGCATCCTTCTTGGGTATCGCTGGTGCTGTAGCATTATTTGGATTTGATGGATTCTTCTTCTCTATTGGTTATTTAGTAGCTTACTTAGTGGTATTATATATCGTTGCTGAGCCATTACGTAACCTTGGGAAATTTACATTAGCTGACATGATTACAGCGCGTTTTGATAACGCCAAAGTTCGTGGAACAGCTGCTTTAAGCACTATTACAATTGTTTTATTCTACATGATTGCACAACTAGTTGGTGCAGGAGCACTTATTCAATTACTTTTAGGAATCGACTATTGGATCGCCGTATTAATCGTAGGATTTATGATGACAACTTACGTACTATTCGGTGGTATGACTGCAACATCTTGGGTACAAATTATTAAAGCTTGTCTTTTAATGTTGGGTACAGTTATTATTTCGTTCTTAGTATTAAAAGAGTTCGGCTTCAGTATCTCTACAATGTTTAAAGAAATGACAACGGTTACTGACAGTGGCGCTGCTTATTTAAACCCAGGTCTTAAATATACAAATGGACTTGATACAATCTCTATGTTAATTGCGTTAGTATTAGGTACTGCGGGTCTTCCACATATCTTAATGCGTTTCTTCACAGTAAAAGACGCGAAAACAGCTCGTTCATCTGTTATTTGGGCTACTTGGATCGTAGGTATCTTCTACGTTCTAACAATTTTCTTAGGCTTCGGTGCAGCAGCATTCGTTGGGAAAGAAGATATTATCGCAGCAAACGCTGCTGGTAACATGGCTGCCCCACTTCTTGCAGAAGCACTTGGTGGCGACATTCTATTCTCATTCGTTTGTGCAGTAGCATTCGCAACAATTTTAGCGGTAGTAGCAGGTCTTGTACTATCTGGTGCATCTGCCCTATCTCATGATATTTATGGACAAATTATCAAAAAGGGTAAAATTACAGAAAAAGAGCAAGTTCTTGCAGCTCGTATCGGTTCGATTACAATCGCTGTTATTTCTATCCTATTAGCACTTGGTGCACAAACATTAAACGTGGCATTCTTAGTATCTTTAGCATTCTGTATTGCAGGTTCTGCTAACCTTCCAGTTATTATTTACACAATTTATTGGAAACGCTTCAATACAACAGGTGCTGTTACTGCGATGTTAACAGGTTTAATCTCTGCATTAGTATTAGTTGCTATGTCTCCAAACGTTTGGAATCCAGTTGAAGGTAAGGCAATTTTCGTTGGTGATCCATTAATTATGTTAACGAACCCAGCCATAATCTCTGTACCACTTGGTTTCCTTGGTGGTTTCATCGGCACATTAATTTCTAAAGAAACAGATGATGCGAAGTATCGTGAAGTTGACGTTAAAGCAAACACAGGTATTTCTGTACAGGACGTATCTCACTAATACACTCGACAGCCTCGTAAGTATTTTGCTTACGAGGTTTTACTTTTTCTTCCCTTTTCGCTACTATAGAATTAAAAATGAATTGGAGGCGATGCTCATGTCACAATCTAAAGCTAAAAAGAAGCGGATGCACATTAAACGCACCGTTGGTAAAGATGTTGAAAAAAATCGACAATCTATCTCTTTTAGTACACATGAACGTCTAACGAAAACAAAAAACGAAAAATTAGCGCATGATTATACGAAATATAAAAAGCAGTATAAGGACGAATAACTCGTACCTATACTGCTTTGTCCTATTAAAGCCGATAAAATGTTTTCGTGTTTTGCGTAATAATTTTGGCCGCTTCCTGTGTTGATAGCCCTTTGATGGAGGCAATCACCTCAATCGTTGAGTGCATCATCCAGGGAGATGTACGCTTCTTCGTAAACGGTCCCTCAAACGGCCAAGGACCATCCGTTTCTACCATCATCAAATCAATCGGATACGCATCAATTAGCTGTTGAATTTCCTCTTCATACAAGCAATCTGGGGTTATGGAAATAAAATAACCACGCTCTATCATGCGCTTCACAATAGCTTCATCCCCTTTAAACCAATGAAAATGGGCTTCGTGAAGCTGATGCTTTTCCAGCAAATCACACACAACATGGGCGTCCTCATATACTGCGTGTAACACAATTGGCATGTTCAGTTCCTTCGCCAATACAACAAAACGCTCTAATAACGCCACATAGGGACGTTCATCAATCCCTTGCTCTTGTCTTAAATAATAAGGTAGACCCACCTCACCAATAGCAACCATGTCATCCTGATGCGAACGAATCCAATCGAATAATGCTGCCTCATCATTTGGACTTAGTAAAGGCTGTTCAGGATGAAAGCCAAAAGCAGCCTTTACTTGCTGATAGCTATTCGATAAACGCAACGTTCTTTCACAAGAGGAAAGTTGCATACTAACCGCAATTACAGCTTTCACCTCTTCTAATAAGGAGGGAATTTCCTCATCGGTGTACTGATCCAAATGAATATGCGCATCAATCAACATACATATCACCCTTTTCCTCCTGTAAATACATAAATAATTGTTGCTTTAACGCTGTGAATGCTGCAGAATGTCGAATTTCCTCTTTCCGAGGTCTCTCAAATGGCACGATGATTTCCTTTTTAACGGTTGCTGGACGTTTGGTTAAAACAAGTATGCGATCTGCTAAAAAGAGAGCTTCCTCAATACTATGTGTAACAAATAGAATGGATTTGCGATACTCTTCCCAGATAGATAAAAGCCATGCTTGCATTTCCAGTCGAGTAAATTCATCCAACGCAGAAAATGGTTCGTCTAAGCATAAAATCGGCTTTTCACTGACCATTGCTCGAATAAAGGACACACGCTGCTGCATACCTCCAGACAGTTCGTTCGGGTAGGCATGGATAAAGGAGGCAAGACCAACCTTTTCTAACCATTCCTTGGCACGTTCAACATTCGGTTTATGCTGTAATTCCTCTACAAGCGTGACATTTTCTACTATTGTGCGCCAGGGTAATAGACATGGCTGCTGTGGCATATAGCCAATCGTTCCTTTTTTTCGTTGGATATCCTCTCCATTTAGTAAAATGGCTCCTTGATCAATTGGCGAAACACCACCAATTAATTGAAAAAGTGTGCTCTTACCACTGCCTGAAGGACCAACAATGGCCACAAACTCGCCATCCTTTACGTCAAAAGAAAGTTGATCAAGTACTTTTAGTGCATCGAAGGATTTAGCGATGTTTTGAATGCTGAGCATGATAGCCTCTTCCCTTCACCATAAATTTTTCAATTAAACGAATACCGCTAAACAATAGTAAGCTCAAGAGAACAATCGCAAAAATTGCTACAAATACGCGATCTGTACGGAAGGAGGACTGGGCTAGGGTCATGTAAACACCAATACCCTTTTTTGCTCCAAGCCACTCCGCAATCACAGCCCCCATCACACTATATGTAGCCGCAATTTTAATGCCTGAAAAAATCGCAGGATAGGCATAAGGCCATTCCAGCTTCCAAAAGGTTTGTGCCTTTGTAGCACCAACCATGGCAAAATAATGCTTTAATGCTAGAGCTGTTTGTCTAAATCCATCCATCGCTGCAATGACAATCGGGAAAAAGCACACAAGACAGATAATGATAAGCTTCGGTAATAAGCCAAAGCCAAACCAAATAATAAGTAGCGGTGCCAAGACTAGAATAGGAACATTCTGCGACATAATAAGAATTGGATAAAACAGTTCTCGAATAAAATTAAATCGATGCAACACTACTGCCACCGTTAGCCCACAAGCGATGCCAATGGCCAAACCTAGTAGAGCTAGCTGTACCGTAGCAAATGCATGTGGTAGAAAGGTTTGATACGAACGGATGGACTCCGACAAAATACTACTGGGTGCGGGTAATAACCAATGAGGAATTTCAGCGAACCGCACGATTAGTTCCCATATGAATAAGAGGAAGGCGATAAAAATTATCGTCCTTCCCTTGTGTAATGCACGTTTCATTACTGATATTTCTCCGTTAATGTATCCATCGTAATACCCGTTGGCTGATATAAAATTTTCACTTGTGTAATGACATTGATGGCACCAAGCTCGATCATCTTCTCATTCATTTTTTCAATGATTTGGAGCAATGTTGAAAGCTCACCCTCCATCGTTGTTTCCAATGGATGAACCTCATATTTCACCCCAGAAGCATCGATCACCGCAATTGCTGCATCTACATACGGTATCACATCTTCATATTTCTCTGTCTTCGGAATGATTTGTACACTGATTAATGAATTTGCCATCTTATTTGGCCTCCTTTTTAGGTAAGAACTCATTAGTAAAGGCTTTTTTCGCATCAAATTCGCCCTCTAGTACTTGATTGCTAGACATCCATTTCGCATAATTTTCCCACACAGAAAGCTTTTGCTCTCCCCATTGCTTGGCATCATCCTGGTATTTATCAGCCAGCCATTCCTGACTTTTATGCACTAACGCTTTATCTAAATCAGGGGCCGCTTCGATTAAAATATCCGCCGCTTCACTTGGGTTTTCAATTGCGTATTCATAGCCCTTCGCTGCCGCTGCCACAAAGGCTTTGACTACATCGGGGTTGTCCTGTATCATTTTTTCATTTGTAACTAAAACGGGCGTATAATAATCTAATTGATCACTATAATCTGTAAGATATAGCATATTAATCTTTTCCCCACGCAGCTCAGCCTCAATACCAGTCCATGCATAATAAATCCAAGCAAAATCAATGTCTTTTTCCATCATTGTGAAGAAATCTAAATCCCCTGCATTGACAATATCTAGCTTATTAATATCTGCCTTTTCTTTTTGCATTAGTGATTGTAAGACGGCTTGCTCTAATGGCGCACCCCAACCACCATAGGTTTTACCTTCAAAATCCTTTGGCGATGTAATGCCCTTTGAAGCAATAGAAGCAAAGCCAGATGTATTATGCTGTATAATTGCTGCGATTGAGACCAGCGGCACATCCTGTACTCGTGCCTGTGTTATGCCTTCCTGATAGCTCACGCCAAAATCCGCCTTTCCAGAAGCAACAAGCTGATCTGCACCCGCCTCACCAGGCATAATAATATCAACATCTAAGCCCTGTTCCTCAAAATAACCGAGTTTTTTTGCAACATATAGTCCTGTATGATTTGTATTCGGCGTCCATTCCAGTACCACAGACACCTTTTTCAGCTTGTCAGCAGCCTGCTTATCCTCCTTGTCACTACAGCCTGCTAATGTTAATAGTGCTACCATTAGAATAAATAACCATTTCTTCATGTGAAAGCCTCCCAGTTTGTAATATGAAAGTGTTCATGAATGAATGTTGTCACCAGAAGAAAGCGTATACAATGTTGGCAAGCTGTTGCTTGAAAACATAAAAAAACGCCTAGGATTCCTCCCAGACGTATTGCAATCAATCTTCAAAACTTTGCTTTTTTGAATAGATGTTCCCTACGCTGGTACGAGCCAAATCAGGTTCAAAGGGTCAGCGTCTATCGGACACAATCTCAGCTAGCAATTACTAGCCCCCCTACATTCTTTCGCTATGAACTTTTCGATGATTATTATACCCATAGTTTCACTTAAATGACAAGGTGCTATTTTTGAAATGAGCTTAAAGCCCAGCACTCCTAAGAGACTGGGCATTCTTTTAGCTTGGTTTCTGTTCTTTTTTGGCTGTGACAACATGAGAGATTGCCCCATCTGTTGCAATATCCACTTTAAATGAACCGTTGGAATGGCGATCCGCACGAGACAATGCTTGCACGTCAATCACCTCTTGAACACCTTTTTCAGTTTCAATCACAACCTGCTCCCCGTCTGTTGCTTGAACAACTGCCACAATTCGGTGAGGGTTTGCTTTTAACTCTGTTAATACTTTTAGTCCACGTTTTGCACGACCTGCTACTTCAACTTCAGCGACATTCATTTTCTTCACGGCCCCACGCTGTGTCACAATCACTACATATTGGGTAACATCAGGCTGTAATACATTGACGCCAACTAAGGCTTCTCCATCTTTTAGTGTGATCCCTTTCACACCGCCTGTTTTCACACCTGTCACAGGTAGTTCCTCCATTGGGAAACGAATTGCATAGGCTGTATCCGTTGTGAGCATCAGCTCCACGTCATCTGTTACAAACGATGCATAGATCATCGCATCACCAGCCTTGACGTTCATCGTTTTAATAGGCTTTGAATAACGTGTCACTGCATAGTCTACGAGTGGTGAGCGCTTAATTTGACCATCTTTTGTGGCTGTGAAGACATACGTATTTGGCTGTTCAAATGTTTCGAAGCCATAAACCGCAATAATCGATTCATCTTCCCCTGTTGGGACAATACTTGAAATATGCTGGCCGAGATCCTTCCAACGTATATCAGGCAGCTCATGAACAGGCTGATAAATATAATTGCCTCGATTTGTGAACAGCAATAGATGGTGCTGTGTATTTAAGTTTGCTTCATACAATAAATAATCTGAATCCTTCATGGCAAAATCTTGCCCATTTGAAGCGGCATGAGAACGTGTGGATGTGCGTTTAATATAACCATCCTTCGTTACTGTTACGACAACCTCCTCACTTGGCACAAGGACATCCAATGTAATTTTAATTTCTTCAATTTCTTGCTCAATCTTCGAGCGGCGAGGCTCTGTAAAGCGTTTCTTAATATCAAGCAGCTCTTGTTTAATAACACGCACAAGCTTAGCCTCACTTTGTAGAATCCCCTCTAGCTTGGCAATTAACTTATCTAACTCGTCCTGTTCCTGACGAAGCTCTGTAATATCCGTATTCGTTAAACGGTATAATTGCAGGCTTACAATGGCCTCTGCCTGTACTTCTGTAAAATCAAACTTCTCTTGTAAATTAAGCTTTGCATCCTTCTTATCATTAGAAGAACGAATCGTCGCAATGACTTCATCTAAAATCGAAAGAGCTTTAATTAATCCATCTACAATATGAGAACGGTCCTTTGCCTTTTGCAAATCATAAATGGAGCGGTTTGTTACCACTTCTTTTTGATGGGCAATATACGCATCTAGCAATAATGGCAATGTCATCATCGTTGGACGACGATTATGAATGGCAATCATATTAAAATTATAAGCTACCTGTAAATCCGTTGTTTTAAACAAGTACTGTAAAATTCCTTGTCCTGGTACATCCTTTTTCAGCTCAATTACCACTCGTAAGCCTGTACGGTCTGATTCATCACGAATTTCCGCAATGCCTTCTAGTCGTTTATCTACACGTTGCTCATCAATTTTTTTACAAGATTCGCTTTATTTACATCATATGGTAACTCAGTGATAACAATTTGCTCTTTACCACCCTTGATTGGTTCAACAACTGCTTGTGCACGGACGATGATTTTACCACGACCTGTTTCGTATGCCTTTTTAATGCCATCAACACCTTGAATGATGCCACCCGTTGGGAAATCAGGCCCTTTCATCACTGTCATCAATTCATCTACAGTAACATTAGGCTTGTCTAAGCGCATCAACACAGCATCCAGTACTTCATCTAAGGCATGTGGCGGAATATCTGTCGCATAGCCAGCGGAAATCCCTGTAGAGCCGTTGACTAAAAGGTTAGGAAAACGTGCTGGTAAAACAGTTGGCTCCATATCCTGATCATCAAAGTTTGGTACAAACTCGACCGTTTTCTTGCCAATATCTCGTAGCATTTCAGCAGCAATAGCAGATAGTCTTGCCTCTGTATAACGCATCGCAGCTGGAGGATCGCCATCGACTGACCCATTGTTCCCGTGCATCTCAATGAGCATATGACGTGCCTTCCAGTCCTGACTCATCCGTACCATCGCTTCATACACAGAGCTATCGCCGTGCGGATGATAGTTACCAATTACGTTACCCACTGTTTTTGCGGATTTACGGAACGGTTTATCATGTGTGTTGCCCTCCGTAAACATCGCATATAGAATACGGCGCTGTACTGGTTTAAGACCGTCACGTGCATCAGGCAACGCGCGGTCTTGAATAATATATTTACTATAGCGACCAAAACGGTCACCCATCACTTCTTCTAACGGTAAATCTTGGAACTTTTCTGTACTACTCATGCTTGGTCCTCCTCTTGTTGGATGAATTCATTCTCTAGAATGTTAGAATCATCCTCCATACCGAAGTCTACATTGGCTTCGATCCATTTACGACGTGGCTCTACCTTATCGCCCATTAACGTCGTGACACGTCTCTCCGCACGTGCACCATCCTCGATTGTGACACGAATCAATGTCCGTGTTTCAGGGTTCATCGTTGTGTCCCATAGTTGGTCTGCATTCATCTCGCCAAGACCTTTATAGCGCTGTAATATGTAACCCTTGCCAACCTTTTTGATGGCCTTTTGTAAATCGCTTTCTGTCCAAGCATATTCAATGATTTCTTTTTTTCCAGTACCTTTTGAGACTTTATAAAGCGGCGGTAGTGCGATATAGACCTTCCCAGACTCAATAAGTGGACGCATATAACGATAGAAGAATGTTAATAGCAAGACTTGAATATGTGCCCCGTCCGTATCCGCATCGGTCATGATGACTACTTTATCGTAGGCAGAATCCTCCACCGCAAAATCCGTACCAACACCTGCTCCAATCGCATGGATAATCGTTGAAATTTCTTCGTTTTTCATAATATCTTGTAGTTTGGCTTTTTCTGTGTTGATTACTTTCCCGCGCAATGGCAGGATCGCTTGGAATGTACGGTCACGACCTTGTTTAGCAGAGCCACCCGCAGAATCACCCTCGACTAAATACAGCTCATTTTTTGCCGCATTACGTGACTGAGCTGGCGTTAATTTTCCAGATAGAATCGTACTACCCTTTTTGTTTTTCTTGCCATTTCGTGCATCCTCACGCGCTTTACGAGCTGCTTCACGCACTTGCTGCGCTCGAATCGCTTTACGAACAAGAGAAGCTGATAACTCTGCATTTTCCTCTAGCACATACAAAATTTGCTCAGACACTACGCTATCCACAGCAGAACGAGCCTCACTTGTCCCAAGCTTGCCCTTTGTTTGTCCTTCAAATTGCAGTAAATGCTCTGGAATACGAACAGACACGATCGCTGCTAAGCCCTCACGAATATCTGTCCCCTCAAGGTTTTTATCCTTGTCCTTTAACAAGCCAATTTTTCTTGCATATTCATTAAAGACACGTGTCAATGCTGCCTTTGCACCCGTTTCATGTGTACCACCATCACGTGTACGGACATTATTAACGAATGATAAAATCGTTTCTGAATAACCATCGTTATACTGGAAAGCGAACTCTACTTCGATTTCATCCTGTACGCCTTCTACATATTTTACTGGATGAAGGACATCTTTTTCCTCATTCAAATACGCAACGAAAGCCTCGATGCCATTCTCATAAAAGAACACATCGCTCTTGCCCTCCTCGCGCTCATCAATTAATTCAATTTTTAAGCCCTTTAATAAAAAGGCTGATTCGCGTAATCGTTCTGCTAACGTATCATAATTGAATTTTGTGACAGAGAAAATTGTTTCATCTGGTAGGAAATGAACAAGCGTTCCTGTCTGCTTGGTCTGCCCAATATTTTCAAGTGTTGTGACAGGCTGTCCTCCATGCTCAAAGCGTTGACGATACTTTTTACCATCGCGATGAATTGTCACCTCTAAAAATGTTGAGAGCGCATTCACAACGGAAGAACCAACACCATGTAAACCTCCACTTGTTTTATAGCCACCTTGACCAAATTTGCCACCAGCGTGTAACACAGTAAAAATAATTTCTGGTGTCGGTTTGCCCATTTTATGCATACCGGTTGGCATCCCACGTCCAAAGTCGCGCACACTCATACTTTGATCTTTATGAATTGTGACAATAATATGAGATCCAAAGCCAGCCAGTGCTTCATCTACCGCATTATCTACGATTTCATACACAAGGTGATGAAGTCCACGGCCATCCGTCGAACCGATATACATGCCAGGTCGTTTGCGTACCGCTTCTAATCCTTCTAATACTTGTATAGCGTCATCATTATAGACGCTAGGTGACTGTTTATTCGTCAAAAAAATTCCCCTCCAAAAAACAAACACATGTTCTATTTATGTTCTCATCCTAATAATAATAGCATTTCCTGTCAATAGCTAGCGACAGGTCCAATAAAATTTTAAAATTTGCTCACAGTTTTGATTATTTTTATCAATAGTAAACATCTTCAACAGTTGCTTAAAATTGGTATTTGAGCAAGACAGACTGCTTCTAGCTTCCATCATCATTTGACGCATTGAAGCCTACTAAGTTGCAAAATATAGTTGTGATGCTTGCAAATAGAAGCACACTACCTCGTGCCTTGCGATTAAACAGGATAAAGTTAGACTTCTATTCTACCAAAGGAATGAGCGATTGACAAAATTGCCATTTTGCCTATATTTTTATAAAGGTTTTAGCGCTTCCTACAAATTTATGTCTAAAAGCCAAGTCCTCGCTAATAGATTCTCTTTTGTATTGATTCAAGACTTCGGATGAAATCTCCTTCTAACATTGTAGATTAGCAAGAAAAAGTGTAAAATACTTGTTACAAACTATTAGTACCAAGTGATGGACTATGAATGAAAGGAGTCCAACTATGATCAATGGACTTATTATTTTATGTGCTTATCTAATCGGCTCTATACCTTCTGGATTATGGATAGGCAAAATTTTTTATAATACCGATATTCGTGAACACGGGAGCGGTAATCTTGGTGCAACCAATACTTTTAGAACATTAGGGAAAAAGGCTGGTATTATTGTTACGATAATGGATGTCTTAAAAGGGACTGCCGCTGTCTTACTCGTGACACTTCCCGTTTTCTCTGATACTACACTCCACCCTTTATTACTGGGGCTTGTCGCCGTAATCGGTCATATGTTCCCAATCTTCGCCAACTTCCGTGGTGGGAAAGCTGTGGCAACGTCAGCGGGTGTATTATTAGGCTATTCTTGGCCACTCTTTGTCCTACTATTTATTACCTTTATTGTGACATTAAAAATCACAAAAATCGTCAGCTTAACATCAATGATAGCCGCTTTAGTAGCGCTTATCTATGCAATCGTTTATTATTTTATAACAGGTGACTTTGCATTAGGCATCTTGGTAGCCTTTTTATTTACCTTTATTATTTATCGTCACCGTGCCAATATTGCTCGTATTAAAAACGGCACAGAACCAAAGGTAAAATGGCTGTAGGAAGAGAGGAGCATTTGAAATGAATATTGCATTGACAGATGAAGCCCTACAATGGTTCAAACATGAAATGGAAGTTGAACCTGGTGATACAATCCGTTTTTATGCACGTTATGGTGGCTCAAGTCCGTTTCATGAAGGCTTTTCACTAGGCATGACACGTGAGGAACCTATTGCCATAGGTGTGCAGACAGAAATTGATGGTGTTATCTATTATATTGATGAGAAAGATCTTTGGTTCTTTAACGATCACAATTTACATGTTGATGTTGATACAAGTAAAGATGAATTACAATACGACTATCGTACATAAAGCAGTCTGTCCTTTCAATAGATGAAAGGACAGACTGTTTTTTATTTATTCCAAAACAAGACACACAAAAGTCGCAAGGGATTTGATATTGCCACAAATAGCTAGATTTTTCATATCTCTTTCGTTTATCTCTCAAAAAAATTGTCCATTCTAAAGGTAATGAACGACCAATTGAGGAGGAAAACACATGTCCATGTCTAACCATAACGAGACCTCCCCATCCCATACAACGAACGATTTATTGTATACTTCCCTATCTAAAAATATAAAAATCATTCAACAGTCACTAGGGCATAGTAATGATATTATCATACGGGAAATTGCGATTGGAGAGACTGCCCCCATAGCCTCGCCATAATTTCCATTGATGGCTTATCGGATAAAACGGCTATTTCTGATTCTGTTATCGATAAACTGATGGCAAATATTGAAGAAGAACAAGATATTGAAATAACAACAATTAACCAATATGTTCGGAATTCCTATTTAACAGTAGGCGATGTCACGAATATCGAGCATTTCACAACACTCTACAATGCTATTCTCAATGGTGAAACGGTTATTTTATTAGATGGCTTTGCTGAGGGGATTGTGACAAGTACAAGAAGTGCCAAGGATCGAGCTGTCACAGAGCCATCGACGGAATCCGTTATTCGCGGACCGAGGGAATCCTTTACGGAAACCTTGCGTACGAATACAGCGCTCATTCGTCGCAAAATAAAAAGTCCGAATCTCTGGATTAAGTCCCGTGTAATTGGAGATGTGACACAAACAGATGTAGCGGTGATGTATATAAATGGCATCGCCAGTGACAAAATCGTCGCAGAGGTATTGGCTCGATTAGATCGTATCAATATTGATGGCATTTTGGAAAGTGGCTATATTGAGGATTTTATTCAAGACTCAAAAAACTCTATGTTTCCAACCGTCTATAACTCCGAACGTCCTGATGTCATCGCAGGTGAATTATTAGATGGCAAAGTGGCGATTCTAGTTGATGGCACACCTTTTGTCTTAGTCGTACCAGCGCTATTTACATCCTTTTTACAATCAGCAGAAGATTATTATCAGCATTGGATGATTAGCTCACTTGTACGTATATTGCGTTTCTTTGGTATCAGTCTAGCATTAGTAGCACCATCCTTGTATGTAGCGATTACTACCTTCCACCAAGAAATGCTACCAACACCCATGTTAATTAGCATCGCTTCACAAAGGGAGGGCGTACCCTTTCCTGCAGTGGTAGAAGCGCTTATTATGGAGGTTGCCTTTGAGGTCTTAAGGGAAGCTGGACTTCGTATGCCTCGAACAATCGGTCCTGCGGTATCCATTGTAGGTACTTTAGTTATTGGTCAGGCAGCAGTTGATGCAGGGGTCGTTTCCGCTGTAATGGTAATCATCGTAGCCCTAACAGCGATTTGCAGCTTCCTATTCCCTGCCTATGGCTTATCGAATACGATTCGGGTACTACGTTTCCCATTAATGATTTTAGCTGCTATGTTTGGTTTATTCGGTGTAATGTTTGGCATTATGCTAATTATTCTTCATCTATGTAGCATTCGTTCATTTGGTGTACCTTATTTAAGTCCATTCGCACCGTTGGTACTACAGGATCAGAAGGATGCATTTGTGCTGTTCCCGCGTAGAAAATTACTTACACGACCTCGTTTAGTGAATCAAAAAAATATTGTTAGAGGACATAACTATATCAATGTAAAAGGCAGGAAATAACTTCAGGATAAATGAGGAATAGAATATGGCAAAATTAAACTGGATTTGCTTACTATGTATCCTCACTTTACTGTTAAGTGGTTGCTGGAGTAAGCGAGAATTAAATGAATTAGCCATTGTCGTAGCACTAGGCATTGACAAAATAGATGAGGAATATGAAATTACAGTTCAAATTGTCGATCCTAGTGAAGTCTCAGTGCGACAAGCTTCCACTCAACGCTCACCTGTCGTTAGCTATCATTCGAGAGGCGAAACCATCTTTGAGGCGATTCGAAAAATGACGACCATCGCTGCTCGAAAGCCCTATTTTGCCCACCTTCAAGTGGTTGTTTTAGGGGAAGATCTTGCTAAAGAAGGCATGAGTGATGCACTTGATTTAATTGTAAGGGACCATGAATTTCGTAAGGATTTCGACGTCATTATGTCTCACGAAGCAACAGCGAAGGAAGTATTAAATGTACTAACACCTATCGAAAAAGTTCCTGCTAATAAAATGTTAAATTCCCTGGATGTCTCTGAAAAGGCTTGGGGCTCCACAATAGCTGTTAATATTGATGAATTAGTCAATACGTTAAGCAATAAGCAGAAAGGGGCATTAATTTCTGCTATTGAAATTCATGGCGATAAGAAATTAGGGGTAGATCAAACAAATGTGCAACGTGTTAAAGCACCTGTGCTATTAGGTTATACAGGTTTAGCAGTCTTTAAAGGAGATAAATATATAGGGCTACTGACTGAAAGTGAAAGCAAAAGTGTTAGTTTTCTTAATGACAAAATTCAAAGTACGATAGAAATCATTGCCTGTCCTAATAAAGGGACCTTGTCTACTGAAATTACCCAATCCACTACAAAGGTGAAAGGGTCATTTAAAAACGGGAAACCGAAAATCGATGTTCATATTAATGTAGAGCAGAATGTTGGAGAGGTCGAATGTGATATCGATCTTACCAAAAATAAATCGATTGATTACGTTAACAAAAAAACAGCCCAGGGAATTGATGAACGCATAGAAAAAACAGTAGAGAAAATTCAACAGCAATATGAAGTAGATGTTTTTGGATTTGGGGATGCCCTACATCGGGCAGATCCTAAGCAGTGGAAAAAAATCAAGGATGATTGGACTTCCATTTTTCCAGATTTAGCAGTGGTAGTTCATGTAAAGGTAACTACCCAAGGTTCAGGTACGATGCAAAATTCATTATTAAACAAGCCAAAGGAGGAATAAATGCAATGGTACTAGCCGTAGCTATCTTGATCATCGCGATAATCATTGCGCTTATTTTTATTCCAAAGCTAAAAAAGCAACAGGATAGAAAAGCCATGATTGTATTCTCCTTTTTGCTTCTTATTGGAACGGCTTTAAATATGGGGATTGCCCTGAAAATCCATATTCCTAGCCCATTAGATTTGATTACCTTTATCTTCACACCAATTAGGGATTACATTGTGTCATTCACAAAATAGAAAGATGGACTGAGAAACGGAGGGTAGCTTGATGGAAAAAGAGATAATTAGTTCAAGACAGTTTACAATCGTTACCTTCCTCTATTCTATCGGTACAGCGATTTTAATTATCCCTTCGAGTATTACTGGTGCCGCTAAGCAAGATGCTTGGATAGCAGCAAGCATTGGTGTTCTCCTTAGTTTACTGGTACTAAAATTATTTTTAACACTGGCCAATCAAACACCATCTCTAAACTTTATCGAGGCTAATGAAAAAATTCTTGGGCGTTTTTTTGGGAAAATCACAGCAATTTGTTTCCTGATTATGACCTTTCTTTCGGCTGGAGAATTACTCTATTTTATAGGTATTTTCATGAAAACGGAAGTAATGCCAGAGACACCGACATTAGCATTTGCCCTACTGTTCAGTATCATTATTATGTATGCCGCTTATTTAGGAATTGAGACCTTTGCCCGTTCGGCAGAAATCCTCTTCCCATTGTTTATCTTTATTTTTATTTTTTTCGTCCTTAGTATTACCCCTCAAATTACATTTGAGAATATTCAGCCTCTACTAGAAGCAACCAAAACATCTATGTTTTATAGTATTGCACGCTTTATGAGTATCTTTTCCTTTCCATTACTTGTATTAATGATGCTCTATCCTACTGGTGTCAATGTACAGCCGTCTGCACAGAAAGGGCTATATATTGGGGCAATCTTTGGTGGAATCGTCTTAGTTACGTTGATTGTCCTATCGATTCTTGTATTAGGTCCTGAAAACACAGCATCAAGGACTTTTCCTAGCTATGCCTTAGCACAAAGAATATCTATAGGAAATTTTTTACAGCGTATAGAGATCATTATGGCATTTATGTGGATTTCGTCTATTTATATTCGTACATTTATGTATTTCTATACGACCGTTGTTGGCCTCGCACAAATTTTAAAGATCAAGGATCATCGCCCACTCATTATACCGATGGGGATAATTGTTATTGGACTTTCTCAAATTGTTCATCCAGATATTGTGCATTCTACTAATTATAATAATGAAATTTGGCCAATCTTTTCCTTTATTTTCACCATTTTATTACCCATACTATTGCTGATTGTGGTAGTTATTCGAAATCGTAAATCCAAAGCTCAAAAAAACGAAACACCTCAGCAGGAAACAGAAAATGACAATCAAAAAGTCTAATTTCTTTTAAAGCTAGAAAAGAAATTAGACTTTTTATTAATTAAATATGATATTCGATTTCATCTACAAAATCCCATTCATATGGTGTTTCTTGGTAAACATAGTAGTTCAACCAGTTAGAGAATAATAGATGCGTATGGGCACGCCATGTATTCATCGGCACTTGTGTCGGATCGTCATTCGGGAAGTAGTTTACAGGAACAGCGATATCTATGCCCTTCGCCACATCGCGACTGTATTCATCGGCTAGCGTTGTCGCATCATACTCTAGATGCCCCGTAATCATAATATTTTTATTATCTTTTGATTGTACAATAAATACCCCTGCATCCTCTGAATAGGATAATAATCGTAGATCTGGATGATTGCGAACCTCGTCAATCGAAACAGATGTATAGCGTGAGTGGGGCGCAGTAAATAAATCACTAAAGCCACGTACCAAATCTACAGTTAAATCTGTAATCACATGGGAATAGACACCTGAGCATTTAGCAGAAAGCTCGACCTTCCCAATGCCATAATGATGATACAATGCAGCCTGTGCCCCCCAACATATATGTAGCACAGATGTCACATTCTTTTTTGACCAATCCATAATTTCTGAAATTTCCTGCCAATAGTTGACCTCTTCAAAAGCCATTTTTTCTACTGGCGCACCAGTTATAATCATACCATCATAGCGGCGGTGTCGAATCTGATTGAACGTTGTGTAAAAAAGCTGCAAATGAGATTTACTCACATTTTTAGACTCGTGTGTGGCTGTATTCAAAAAGGTAATATTCACCTGTAATGGTGTATTCCCCAATAAACGTAATAATTGGAGCTCTGTTTTTTCTTTTTCAGGCATTAAATTTAATATTAATATATTTAATGGACGGATTTGCTGTGTTTTCGCACGATCTTCTTCCATGACGAAGATTTTTCCTCACGTAAATGTTCTCCAGCTGGTAAATTTTTCGGAATATTAATTGGCATCTTGCTTTCCCCTCTCTATAATCACTCTCTTTTAGCAAACCTTGCTTGCATAGGATGCAACAAAATTAAAAAATCCTCCTCATTCCATACGAGATAGAATGAGAAGGATTTTTTTCACGTCCACTCTTATCTCTCAAAGGAAAAAATCCTTTGCTGGAATTAGCACCTTTCTAACAATTGTTAGAGGTTGCTGAAGCGTCATCGGGCCAAATCCCTCAGCTTCTCTTGATAAGATTATTTAATTATCTTGAATTGTAACACGAACTAGTTAGAATATCAATAATTCATAGAATATTTTGTGATTCATGTGCATGTTCCTTGCTCAATTGATGTACACTAAGCTTGCTATATGTGGTGTTTCTGCATTTAAAATTTATGGTAAACATGCCGTAATTATGTTACCATATACTTTTAGTAAGAGAGAGGAACGTGAATAGTTTGATTAAAATTGAATTTCCAAAACCAGATCTAGTAATCCGTCAACGTGAACAAGATTTAAAACCAGGTGATGTGCCAATCACACCTTACTTCGGTTTTATTGACTTCCATAAAATCACACGTGATAAAGGCGGCATTTTCTTATTCTATAATGACAAGAATGAGCTATTATTTGTTGGGAAAGCACGTAAAATTCGTCAACGTATTAAAAAACATTTCGAGGATAATGTATCTCCGATGAAAAACCATCGTGATGAAGTGTTCAAAATTGAAGTCTATGAAGTAGAAGATCCAATGGAACGTGAAATTTACGAAACATACGCGATTAATACTTTCCGCTCTAAATATAACGTAGACAAAGTCTTTTATTAGACATCTCATAAAGAAACCGAAATCTCATCTAAAGATTTCGGTTTCTTTTATCACATAATGGTCATACGATCAATGGGCGTACTCTGACCGTTTATTCGCAAATCAATGGTATCAAGCTCAGGATTCTTGACGGTGATTTGAAAAACATAGGGCTGAGCCTCTTTCCTTTGCTCGCTGCCTTCTTCTAACTGGATGATAAGCCTATTTCCCTCAGCTGTAATACTTGCCAATACATTCCCTTTTGAATAATAAACAAGATAATATGGAGCATCATTTTCATGTAATAGTTGTATTCTGTCATTAGAAACAATATTTTTTTGGACATTATCTGGGACAACCGTTAGCTCATGAATCGTTGGTGGATTGGTTGGTGGTGTAGCATTACAGGCTCCTAGCATGAGTAAGCTCATTAAACCTAGCAACACGAATTTTTTCAAGTTACTCCCCTTCCCTTATAAGACTATTCTAAGAAAAAAGCTTTCCGCTCCTTAGCAATCCAGTCTTCTAACTCCTGATCATCCCGTTTTACTAACCGATTAATGAGTACATCATGCCATATATAATCCTCTAACAAATAAATGTGAACGGAATCATTGGTGATAAAGGCCGTCTCTTGGGTAGATGGAGAATGACCATAAATCATTTCCTGACCATCTACCGATAAGATAAACCAATGCGGTGTCGACGCTTTTTTTGTATAATGTGTGGCTCTATGCTGGTCAATTGAGGCTAGATGCTCTCCTACATATAACGTAATGCCATGAACAGGAACATGCAGCGCCACCTCTTGCAAATCTTCACGTAAGACCTCATACATATCTTCCCACATCGACAGCATCACTTTTTTCTTCGCCTTCTTTAGAAGTGACTGACAATAATTGATAATAGATTCCCTGCCCTTCAGCATGACCACTTTAGGCTCAGCTTCCTGCACTTTTTCCTCTAATTTCTCTAGCTTCCCGCTTATAGACGTAAAATTCGACTCCCAGCGCTGTTGCATTTGCTGTAAGAACACAGACACAGGCATTGCCGAATAGGTCGTTTGTTCTGCGGTCTCTTCTTTTAACACGATGCCCTTTTCTACAAGGATATTTAAAATATCATACACTCTTGCACGTGGTATGCCAGAATTTTTACTAACCTGATAGGCACTGACATGACTTTGCTGAACAAGTGCCGTATAGGCCTTCGCTTCATATTCTGTAAAACCCATTTCTTTCAGCTGGGTGATTAATTCCTCCATGTAATCCCTCCATTATCTTTATTATAGGCTACCAATGTGAAGATTTGCCAATGAAAAAATGGGGTTTACAGCGCAAATAAAATTAGTTACTATTTCAGTAGTAACTAATTATAAAGAGGTGTCATATGTTGTTTGAAATCGATGTACATATTCTCATACTATTAATTTCATTTGGATTTCTGGCGGCTTTTGTTGACTCAGTAGTGGGAGGGGAGGTTTAATTTCACTACCAGCCCTACTATTTGTTGGGCTCAATCCAGCCGCTGCTGTTGCCACAAACAAACTAGCAGGAGCTATGGGCTCGCTCACTTCCTCTATTTCTTTCTATCGTTCTGGCCAGCTGGACATTCGCTCTGTCCTCAAATATTTTCCACTAGCATTTATCGGATCATTATGTGGTGCTTGGACTGTGCATCTGATTAATCCAGCATTACTAAAGCCATTAATGCTTGTTATGCTGGCGGCTGTTGGGGTATATACGATCTTTAAAAAGGATTGGGGTGCCGTCGCTACCGTAAAAAATCTATCTAAAAAACATTTGTTTTTATTTATGCTGCTATTATTTGCTATTGGTTTTTATGATGGATTTCTTGGTCCTGGGACAGGGTCCTTTTTAATCTTTAGCTTCTTACTGGTAGGCTTTGATTTTTTAAAGGCGGCTGGTAATGCGAAGTTTTTAAATTTGGCGAGTAATGTGGCTGGTGTTTGTATGTTTGCTTACTTAGGTCAAATTCATTATGTTTATGGTCTAGTCATGGGCATTGCGCAAATTGGTGGGGCTATGCTTGGCTCACGCATGGCAATCAAGAAAGGAAGTGGCTTTGTCCGCACACTATTTATTGTCGTTACAATGACATTACTTGCGAAAAATGCCTATGATTTTATGATGCATTAAAATAAACGCCACAGAATTTGAAATCTGTGGCGTTTTGGCGTTAAATCATAAGCTTTTCGTTTTTAAATTTATGACTAGTGGACAAACTGACAAGCACAAAAATAAAGAAGGATGCGACAATTGGTATCGTGACTGTATGCATACCAAAGACAGAAGGATAAAACCGATCAATCATAATGTACAACAACATGCCTGTAATCATCGACGCAATCGCTCCGTATTTATTGGCTTTTTTCCAATACAATCCTAAAACGACTGTCCAAATAAAGACAGCCTCTAGTCCACCAAAGGCAAATAAGTTCAACCACACTAATAAATCAGGTGGATTGAGTGCAAAGATGACAACCGCTAGGCCTATGACTGTTGTTACAATAAAGCTTGCACGCTTAATCTCTGCATCACTAGCTTTCGGCTTCATATAATTTAAATAGATGTCTTTGACAACTGTAGAGCTGACAAGCATTAGTAAAGCATTAACCGTAGACATTGTCGCAGCCATTGGTGCAGCTAAAACGATTCCTGCTAAAAATGGCGGTAATACCTTCAATGTCAGGAGCGGCATGACTTTATCACCAATTTCAATGCCAGGTATGACAGGTCGGGCTAACACACCAATTAAATGCATGCCAAACATGATTGTCCCTATGGCAATCGTGCCAATAAGAATCGCTTGATGCATACTTTTGGAATCCTTATAGCTCATCGCACGAACCGCAATTTGCGGAAGTCCTACAACCCCTACACCGATGAGAATCCAAAATGTCGAGACATACAAAGGTGTTAAATCTCCTTGTGCGCCAAATGGTGACACTAAGTCAGGATTTTCAGCAACCAGTGAGGCCATTATATTGTCGATGCCTCCACCTGCCACAATCGTGCCGATTAATAAAATAATTGTACCAATCACCATAATGGAACCTTGGACCGTATCTGTTAGCGCAACCGCACGGAAACCTCCAATAATCACATATACTAACACGGAAATCGCAAAAATAAACAATGCTGCAGTGTAGCTTAAGCCAGTTAACGACTCAATTAAGCGTGCACCCCAACCCATTGAGCCATCATAGCCGAAAATAAGAAAACAATGATGCTAATGGCTGATAAAATAACAATGACATGGCTTTTGTAGCGTTCGCGTAAAAAGTCGATTAACGTAATGGCCTGGTAACGACGAGCAATAATGGCGAATTTTTTCCCTAAAATCATGAGCACAAAATAACCTGCTGGTAGCTGAGCCATTGCCAGTAATACCCACCCAAGTCCTTTTGTATAGGCTACACCCGGTCCTCCGATAAAACTACTCGCACTGCCATATGTAGCAATCATCGTCATCGCAAGGATAAAACCACCCATTTCACGACCACCTAGGAAATACTCCTGTAGGAATGAATTAGAGGAGCGTACATGCTTATTGGCCCAAATACCGATTCCAAATATAATAATTAAAAATAATAGCAATGGAAATACAACTTGCCAATGCATTAGCGATCCACCTCCTCATCATCAAATGGTACCTCTTTGAAAAAGAGTTTCATCACAATCCAGATAAGAAGGATCATAAAGCCTGTCCCAGCGATACAGCTATAGAAAAACCAGGCAGGAAAACCAAATACATACGTATAATTTCTTGGATCTCCTGAACCTAATCCATAGGCAAAGCCAAACCAAATTGCAAAGTTGACAAGGACGAGTCCAATTCCGATAAGCGCCTCTCGATGCGCTATTTTAAAGCGTTGATCTTTCACATGTAATCCCCCTAACCTACTCTATTTTACTGATATGTCGGTCTGATGGGAAGAGATGTGAATAAATAAGGATAAGTTATATAGAAATGATTTTGTTATACTAAGTAAAATGTAAGGAGAAAAAAGTTGGCTGATTCTGACGTTTTTCACACAAACCTAACATTCCCTCACAATTATGTAGACATCTAAAACAAACTGCTAATGGAAATATGTAAAAACCTTCGTCCATCTAGTTAGACGAAGGTTAGTTAGTTTATAACGGTCGCTTTGCCCAAGGTTGTAGCGTCCCGACGATATGAATAGGTTGATCCTGTTGAATAGCAGCAACGACACCTTGCGATATTTCCTCATGTGTCAGCCATCTCGCATGACCTTCTTCCATCATAAAACCTAGCTGGATTTGTCTGTATTGCGAACGAGCATGGAGCTTCAATTTCTCTTGGACTTCACTTAAATTCGCCTTACTCCCCAACACATGAAACAGTTTCCATTCCCCGTTATTCTCTATTGAAATTACATTGGAGATGTTCTCTAATGTAGTGTCCGCATAGGAATGAATCCAAGCAACGACCAATTCAAATGGGCCCATTATGCGCGAGCGTTTCTTCTAGCTCCTCTTTTAATAAGGCTATATCACAATAATCAACTAAAATCGGCGTTAGAAGGGCGGGTTTGGTTGTTCTATTTCGCAAATCTTCCATTCGATGGGCACTACGTCCAATTACTGAGACATGGTAGCCATTATTCACTAACCATAGGGAGGTGTCTGCCAACATCCCTGTTCCACCAATAACTAATGCGTGGGCCATTTATGTGTCCCTCTCTTATTTCGGAATTAGAAAGACGAGCGTTTCTTCCTTCTCATCATACTTAACAGATAGATGAATCAACAAGCCTATACAATGCCTTTTTATCGATTTTACCAACGCTTGTTTTCGGTAGTTCGTCTAAGAAAATCATTTGTTTTGGAATCTTATAACGACCTAATTGTTGATGACATAGCTCATTAAGATCATCTAATAGAGAGGCTACCTGGTGGGGACAAACAATAAAAGCTGTCACGATCTCACCCCAATAGTCATCACCTACACCAATCACGGCCACCTCCCGCACATCTGGATGCCGTAGTAGACATTGTTCTACTTCCTGAGGATAGATATTTTCACCACCTGAAATAATCATTTCTTTTCTACGCCCAACAATATAAAAATCGCCATCCGCATCCATCATCGCTAAATCCCCTGTTTTCAACCAGCCATCTTGCAGGATATTGGCAGTTTCTTGCTTGTTATTCCAGTAAAAGCGAAACATATGCTTCCCTCTTACCAATAGCTCTCCTACTTCTCCAGGTGCACAACTTTTTCCTATATGATTGATGATTTTAGCTTCATTGAATTGCATACTTTTCCCGACAGCCCCCTTTTTTGCATAGGCACGCTCTCGGTCAATATAAAAATTATTGGGTCCTGCTTCTGTTAAACCATATCCCTCTTTAAAAAATAATCCCTTATTATAAAAAGCATCGTAAATAGGATGAGGGCACGGGGCACCGCCAGATAAAAATACCTTCATGGAAGGAAATTGATTTTCCTGAAAATACTTCGTAGCAATCATTGCTTGATACATAGTTGGCACAAAAAGAGAAATTGTCGTTTGATATTGGTTCGTTGCTTGTAGTGCCTCCTCTGCATCAAATTTATCGCCAATAACGACGGTTCCTCCCGCCATAAGTAAGGGAATGCATAAAGCATTTAAGCCACCAGTATGAAACATCGGCATATAATTTAATGTCCGATCTTGAGCATGTAAACCCCAGCTAATAATAGTATTCATGGCATTCCAATTGACCGACTGAAAGGATAACACTACCCCCTTTGGCTGACCCGTCGTGCCTCCTGTATAAATCATTAACCAAGGATCATCCACATCCACGTCTTGCCTACTTGGTTGTATCTCCTTCTCATGCTGGCTAACATGAAGTGAAAACATTTTTTCTAAAACCAAGGGACAATAACTATCCTCTTCGTATAATAGGATAGCAGGCGTCGCATCCTCCAAAATTTGTGTTAGCTCCTCCTTGCTTAAGCGCCAATTTAACGGCACATAAATGAGCCCACGTAGCCCGCAGGCAAATAAAACAGCAAACAATTGGATATGATTTTTCGCAAAAACAGCTACTCTACTTCCTTTTTGTAGCTGCTGCCGTTCGAAAAATTGACTCCATTTGCCGATTTCCTCAGATAATTGCTGGTAGGTCCATTGTTCCTTTGATGTTAAATTAATCAAGGCGATGTGGTGAGGTGTTAAAGCTGCACGTTTTAAAATCCATTCTTGCTCAACAAACATTTGACTACCCCCTATCACATCATAATTGCGCCATCCACATGCAGAGTATGCCCATGAACGTAGGAGGCCTCATCAGATGCTAAAAATAAATAGGCATTGGCAATATCACGTGGTGTCCCTAGGCGTTGTAGGGGGACGATTGATCGCATTTGAGCCAAAATATTTTCAGGCATTTTTTTGACCATATCTGTTTCTGTAAAGCCAGGTGCCACTGCATTAACATTAATCCCCTTACGCCCTAACTCCTTCGCCCATGTTTTTGTCATACCTACAATCGCTGCTTTTGTCGCTGCATAATTAGTTTGACCAACATTGCCATATACTCCACTAACTGAGGATGTATTTATAATTTTGCCTCCACCTGCTGCCACCATATAGGGAATGACCTCCTGTGTACAATGGAAGACACCTGTCAAATTGACATCTAGCACCTGTTGAAATTGATCCTCCGTCATTTTTGTCAGCATGGCGTCTCTTGTAATCCCCGCATTATTCACTAAAATATCAATCCGTCCTGCCTGTTCGATCACTGCCGTCACCAGCTGTTTAACGCTCTCTCTACTTGCAACATCTACTTGTATAAATACAGCATTTTCACCTAGTTGTTGTGCTGCTAGAATGCCTGCTTTATCGTCAAAATCGGCGATAAACACCCATGCCCCCTCCTCGATAAAACGTTCAGCAGCCGCATAGCCAATACCATTTGCAGCCCCAGTAATGATAGCCACTTTATTGTTCAAACGCATACTGTCTTCCTCCAATTTCTAAAAAAGCTTCAATTTCAGCTGTTAATTGTGCTAAATCATCGATTAACGGTGAATGCCCACAGTCTTTTAGACCTACAAACTGTGCTGTTTTGCCTAAATCCTGTAATAACTCTGCATTCATTTCCTCTGTAATCACCAAATCACGATCCCCTCGTAGCACTAAAATTGGGATATGAAGCAACAAGGCCTCCCGAGAGCCTTTTGCCACCTCATTGTCAACAGCGCTTATGTTAAATGTATTGAGTGCATGATATACTTCTGCTAAATTGCGCTGTGTAAGCATATCCTCTACATATTCTTGATATTTCCCTTCGTTTGGTCGATGATGCGTATAAATTAATGCATTCCATATAGACTGTAAGCCATCCACATTTTTTGCATCGTAGAAGCCTTGAATAAGCTTTGTTTTGGATGTATCCACCAATACCTCCTCATAATGATAGGCTCGCTTAAAGGAGGCTTTATTGCCTGTTCCTAAATCCGTGTAAAATGGATAGCCACGTGTAGAAGCAGACGCAAGTAAAATCAGTCGTTGACAGTATCCTGGATAATTTGCTGCAAACTGCATACAGACAGCTCCACCTGTTGACCAACCAATCATATCAAAGCTTTGCAGTTGTAGGGCATCCACAAATAGCTTGACATCATCACTAAAATCTTTAATAGCAGTGATTGGCTTAAGATAGGATGATTCACCAAAACCACGTAAATCTATCGCATAAATAGTATATTTGTCGTCTAAAGCATTCATCAGAATATCCCAGTGCTTAGAAGATGTCATATTGCCATGTACCAACACTAAAGGATGACCTCCACCTGATCGCTTGCGATAGGCCATTGTCTCTCCATTTGCTAGTTGAATCGTTTTTACCATGCCATTTCCCCCTTATCCCCAACGTATTGTGATAGCGCCCCATACATAGCCAATGCCAGCACTAACAAGCGTCACAATATCGCCTGCTTGAATTTGATTTTGCTCCTGTGCTAGCTGTAGGGACAAAATTTGATCAATCTGACCAATATGTCCATAGTCTTGCAAATAATTAGACTGCTTCTGTTGTAAGCCAAGCTCCGTTAAAATATAATCATGTGCAGATCTTTTCATATGCAACATCGCTAAATAATTTAGCTGATCGTCACTGTATCCACTTTTCGCTAAAGAACTGCGAATGACCTTCAAAAAATTGCTTAAAGATTTTTGTTCTAGCCGCTCCTTCATCCCAATGGGGTCCAAAACGTCAAGCTTATATAAATTTTCGGTTAAATGGGTTGGGGTTAAAGGATTTTTCGTTCCCCCAACTGGCACGACTACATCCTCTGAGAAAGAACCATCCGTTATAATATCTGTCTCTAATAGCAGATTTTTTTCATAGTTCTTTTGTAATAACATGGCGCCTCCCCCAGCCGCTAAATTGTACATAAAGCGCGTTCGTGGATTGCTGTAATCGATAAAATCAACATTGCGATAACCACCTGCTAACAGAATGGTTCGTATCGTGTCATCTGAGGCCATTAGGCTTTTCGCCACTTTCAACGCCATGATTGTAGTGCCGCAGCGTAATTGCACATCAAATGCCCATGCATTAACTGCACCAAGCTCCTCCTGCATTTTAATAGAGGCTGTCCAGAGTGGATATTCCTTATATTCCTCCCCCATATAGATGACAACATCAATATCCTTAGGGTCTATATTCGCTTTTTGAATCGCTTCCTGTGCTGCCCAGATACCCATTTGCACTGTATGATCAGACTTATCAGGAATTGGCTTTTCATGAATGCCCATTTTTTGACGGATAATGTCCTCAGGAATATTGGAAACAGCCGCAATTTCCTGCGATGTCATCTTCTGTTGGGGTAGATAAATACCCATACTTACAATACCGACTGTCATTCAAATCGCTCCTTTTCCTGAGGCAGGGGACCTGTCGTTTTTCGTTGCTTTAGCCTTCCTCGCCACTTCCAAAAGAGCAATCTTAGTGAGCCAATAATACCCTTTGGGAAGAAGATAACAGCTAAAATATAGAGAATCCCGAAGAAGATAATCCAACGTTCAAAAATAGGATAATCTCTTGCAAGCCCTGACAGTGCATGTTGCGCATATTCAATCACTGCCGAGCCTAATAGCGGCCCCACTAAAGTACCAACCCCACCGATAATCGTCATTAACAATGCATCCAGCGTAATATCCATGGCCATGACACTCGTGTTAACGAAGCGCAATGACACTGCATATAAGGAGCCTGCAAAACTTGCTACAATGCCTGCCACAACTGAGGCAATGACTTTATAGTGCAACGTGTTAAAGCCTAAAGATTTCGTCCGTTGTTCATTTTCACGGACGGCAATTAAAATACGACCTGTTGGTGAATTAACAAAGCGGTAGAGCGCCAAAAAGATGACAACCAAGCTTGCTAGCACAAAGAAATAGAAGGTCATTCGATCTCTAAATAGATCAGGTGCTCTGAATGTAAAGCCATCATTGCCATACGTAACAGAGCGCCACTTTTCAGCTAAGACTAAAAATAACCCCGAAAAAGCTAGCGTCAGCATCGCAAAAAAATGACTTTTTAAGCGTAAGGTTAATAAACCTACTAAAAAGCTAATGAAGCCTGCTAGTATCATGCCTATCACGATAGACAGTACAAAAATCAAGAGTGTGTGATCCATCTGCTTAAGCATGACTGCTGTTGTGTAGGCACCAATACCGAAGAACATGGCGTGCCCAAAGGAGACGATGCCTGTATAGCCTAGTAAAATATCATAGCTCATTGCCAATATCCCAAAAATAAAGATTTGTGTGAGTAAAATAAGTAGTGTCCTTGAATCATTGACAAAAGGAAGGATAATAAAAATGACAAGTAACAGGAAAAAAGCGAAAGCGCGTAAGGATATTTTGTGGTTCATGATGTTCGCTCCTTTCGCATCGCAAACAGCCCCTGAGGACGGAAAATTAAAACGATTGCCATTAAAATCATATTGACCGCTAGTGACAGCACAGGGACATAATAAGCCATAAAGCTACCTGCTAGCCCCACTAAAATCGCTGCAAGTAAGGAGCCGGAAAAACTACCCATACCGCCAATTACCACAACAATAAAGCCTAAAATGGCATACTCCATGCCCATTTCTGCATAAATCACACCTGAATAGGGAGCCATCAACATCCCACTAAGTGCCGCCAGAGCAGCGCCCACCATAAAGACATATAAAAATACACGCTTAATATGAATACCGAGAGCCTGCGCCATTTCCTTATCCTGCACACCAGCCCGAACGATCAAGCCAATCTTCGTGCGCTTCAGCATATATTGGAAAATACCAAAAATCACAAACCCTATGACAATAATAAATAAACGATATTTAATGATGATCACATCACCAATTTCCCAGCTTCCTGCTAAATAACTTGGTGTTTTTACTGCCACCCCATTTGGACCAAAAACCACCTTAATAAGCTCCTGCAAAACGAGCATCAACCCTAAGGTAATTAAAATTTGCTGAATATGATTGCCGTAAACAGGCGTAATAATGAATTTCTCTGTCAGCAGTCCAAGCAACGCTCCAGTCACAATCGCGCCTATAATCCCAACGATAAAACTTTCTGTCAACATATAGGTAAAGATGCCCGCATAGGCCCCCCAAACAAATAACCCACCATGCGCAAAATTCAATACATCCATTAAACCGAAAATTAATGTCAAACCAGCTGCTAGCAAAAAAATTAACATCCCAGTGGCCAAACCATTAATGATTAAATTGACCAATAGCTCCAATGTTAGTCACCCCCTCTATCCAATACCAAGATACTTGCGTTTTAGCTCTTCATCATAAATCAAATCCTGCATATTGCCCGAATTTACTGTTCTCCCATCATCAATTAATGAATAGGTATCACCAATTCGACTAGCCATGATAAAGTTTTGCTCCACTAGAACAATGGACGTTTTCTTTTTCATTTCCACAATCGCTTCCATCACTTTTTCCACAACTATCGGAGCAAGTCCCTTGGAAGGCTCATCTATCAGTATTAATTGGCTATCATTGATAAAGGCTCTTGCCATGGACAGCATTTGCTTTTGACCACCCGATAAATGCCCACCAGCCTTTTTCCAAAACTTCTTTAAGTCAGGAAACAGCTCTAGCACATATTGCTGTCGCTCTAATGTGGCTGAATCCTCCTTGCGCATCGCTACCTTCATGTTTTCCTCTACCGTTAAATCTGCAAAAATCCCTTGATTTTCAGGTACATAGCCGATTCCTAATTTAGCCACCTTATAGGTAGGGCTTTTTTTATCGATTGGGAGCGAAAGGCAATGTCACCCTTTGTTGCAGGCGTTAAACCCATTATCGTTTTTAGGGTGGTCGTTTTCCCTGCGCCATTGCGTCCGAGCAGTACAGTAACCTGCCCCTCCTTCGCTTCAAAATTAACGCCCTGCAAAATATGATATTGACCAATATGCGTGTGAACCTCATTTAATGTCAGTAAGGTGGTCATCGTACAGCCCTCCTAAATATGCATGTTGCACAGTATCATTATTCATAATTTCCTCTGGTGAACCATCTGCTAATAGCTGACCATTGAACAACACCATAATAGAATCCGATAAATCCAAAATCATATCCATTTTGTGTTCAATGAGCAAAATGGTTTTATCCCCCTGCTGTTTTATGCTTCGAATAATTTCTAAAATCGTAGGTACTTCCTCTAATGACATCCCTGCAGTTGGTTCATCGAGCAGTAGAATTTCTGTATCTAACGCGAGTAGCATGGCAATCTCAAGCTTTCTTTTCTCTCCATGGGATAGCATTGTTGCCTGGGCATCTCGTTTATTGTCGAGTAGCACAAGTGCCAATAACTCCTCCGCTTTGTCCGTAATTGCCTGATAGCTTTTGTAATGGCGGAATAGCTGATAACGAATTCTCTCCTTGGATTGGACGGCTAAACGAACATTTTCGAGAACTGTTAAGTTTGGAAATACATTGGTAATCTGAAAAGATCGTCCCAATCCCATTCGAGTTCTTTCGATGGCTGACTTTTGGGCTAGTGATTGCCCTTTAAAATACACATCACCCGCAGTTGGCTTTAGCTCACCACTAATCAAATTAAAGAAGGTTGTTTTCCCAGCACCATTCGGCCCAATAATGGACTTTAAATGCTTCTCAGGCATTTGAAAATTAACGCTATCCACAGCCGTATGTCCCCCAAAACGAATTGTTAAATTATCTGTATATAATATAGGCTCCATTCTCTACTCCCTTCCTTCTCACGTTTATGTAGAGAGACAGCCATGCTGCCTCTCAATTCTTTAATTCATAACGGGGGGTGCTGTTTCTTCAGGACTTAGCTCCCGAATAAGTACTGGTACTGGATAATCCACACCATCTCGTTGCTCTAAGCGAATCGAATACATGGATTGTAGAGCCTGGTGATCCTCTTCACGGAATGTCATCGTCCCTTTTGGTGTTTCAAAGGACATACCTTCCATAACGTCGATTAACTTGTTGGCGTCTGCATCCCCATCCGATTGTTTCAATGCCTCCACAATAGCAATCGCCGCAGACATGCCGCCAGGAGTAAATAAGTCGGGCACTTCATTGAAACGTTTTTGATGTTCATCTACTAACCATTGATTGACATCATTTTGAGGAAGTGTATGATAATACACCGAGAAGCCTTCCATCCCAACCAATGGGTTCATAAATTGAAGCGCAATAATATCCGGCGCACCCGTCGAAATTTTAATGCCCTTTTCTTGAATTTTAAGATCTGCAATTTGATTCCATGGTGAATTTGCCCCTGCCCATACCACAAACAAATAGTCTGGCTTCGCATCAATCACCTTTTGCAAATTGGAAGTAAAGTCTGTTGCAGCAGGATCTGCATACTCCTCTAGTACAATTTCAGCCCCTAATTCCTCCGCTGCTGTTTTAAAGGCATTCACACCATCCCAGCCAAACGAATAATCTGGCGCAAATGTAGCGATCTTCACACCTTTACCTGCAATAGCCGCTGCCGCTGCATAGGCATCCTGTGATGAATTACGACCTGTACGGAAAATATACTCATTGAACTCTGAACCTGTAATACTGTCAGCCACCGCAGGCTCTACCACCATAATTTTTTCATACTCCTCGGCAAGCGGTAGAACAGCGAGCGTATCACCCGAGCTTGAAGAGCCGACTAAAAAATCAACCTGATCATCTTCTAAAAGCTTTGTCGCTTTTTGCACAGCCACCTCTGGCTTTGTCTCTGTATCCTCATATACAATTTCTATTTTCTTACCATTGACCTCCATCGTGCCGCCTGTTGCATACTCAATGCCTAAATCAAATCCTCGCTGTGTCTGCTTCCCATATGACTCAAGTGCCCCAGTTAACGATGCAAGCACACCAATCTTAATTGTGCCGCCTTCCGCAGTGACCGCCTTCGTCTCCCCATCAGAAGAATCCGCTTCCGTTGCACCGTCTTTCGTTTCCCCATTACAAGCCACCAACAACACAGCCAACATCACTAAAAGAAACCAATACCACTGCTTCCTCATCCCATATCCCCCTTCAAAATAAGCTCCCTAGAAAGCGCTTTCTTGCTATGACAACACTATATAAAAGTTCAGTTACAAATTAGTTACAAGCTAGATGGCTCAAATATGAGCCACCTAGCTCTGTCCCGAAAGTGTAGCGAAGCGTAACGACAGGGACAAACATAGTTCTATTCCGAAAATGCAGCGAACCAGAATGGCAACTAAACAACATTTCTTAAAACAAAAAGCAAGAATGTTTAGAAATCAACATTCTTGCTTTTTAGAGTTCACATTTATTTCTTATAATTTGTTTCTCATTATTGCAGTGATACATTGGATTCTTATTGCTTTTTTCCTTCTGCCTAGTTTTATACCGTAAAGATGACTTTTAATCGTACGTTTCATGATAACCATTCTTGTTTCAACATACTATACAATAATGAATCTCGCCAAACGCCATCTTTCATTAACATGTTTTCACGTAATACTCCTTCTTTTGACATTCCTATTTTTTCTAACACTTTAGATGATCCAATATTTCGAGGGTCGCAAGTTGCATAAATACGATGGAGCTTTAATGTTTCAAAGCCAAAAGTGACCAATAATTTAGCACTCTGCGTTGCTACTCCCTTACCCCAATAGTCTGGATTTACAATATAGCCAATTTCCCCAACTTTATTTGTAAAATCCTTAATCATCATTTCTACTGCACCTATTACCGTTTCTTGATGAATAATAGCAAAAACATATCGTTCCCTTGGTGTTTGTGTGGCTTCATCGAGAGCATCCTGAATGAATTCTTTTGTATCCTCTTCTGAATTCGGTCCCCATGTTTGATACCTACTAACAACCTCCTGGGAGGCATATTTATGCACATCAACCCAGTCTTGCTGCCTAAATTCTCTTAAAAGTAATTTATCATTTGCAAGTATCACTTTAATCCATCTCTCCCTCTACACGACTCAGCCATTCACTCATCAGCTCAGTAAACAATCCAGGTTGCTCGATCTGCAAATTGTGGCCAGCTCTATCTAAAATGGCGAAGCTTGCTCTGGGAAACTTCTCTAGAAGTGAAAACGCGTCCTTATAGCCAACCACAGAATCTTGTTTACCAAGCAAAAAGAGACTTGGCTTATCAAAGGACTTTTCGTCAACGGTAAAGGAAAATCCGTAGCTTTGCTGAATTTTTTCTAAAAATGCCTGATCTGCTAGATTACACCCTGCCAACACCTCGGTTGAATAGCGCTCCCAATTATAGGCATCTAAGACAACTTGATTAGACATAAAATCATCTTGCTCCTGCTGACTTAATGTTGATAAAAAAGCAGTATCTGCTTGTACAATACAATGCGGTGGCACCGTACGTTGTTCTTTTTCAGGAATGATGAGAGGACAAATAAAGGCCGTACCTAAAAGTTGATCCACTGATTTCCTCATAATACCGCGCGCTAAATAGCCACCATAAGATTCACCAACCAACAGGTACGATTCTTGCGGAATGATTGTGTGTACAAATTCGATAATTGCTTCTAGCATTTCATCCGAGTTCTGAATCGATGTATAGTCTGTTGTCTTCCCCATTCCTGGAAGATCCACATAAATACGTTTCCACCCTTCACTTTCTTTAAATACAGGCTCCATACAGCCCTTCATCAAACGATGATCAGGAGAAAAACCATGTAGCATGATGATAGGTATCCCTGTTCCAATTATTTCGTAGTATATATTCGCTTTTTTCGTCTGACAAAATGGCATTGTTGTTCCTCCAAATAGGTTACATTTTTTTATAGTTTATATAGACTACGCCACTGTTGGAGCGAGTTGACACGGTTTATAAGCGGCTCTAGCCTTAATTAGAGCGCTTTGTCTACTCTTAGGAGCGGGCCTCCCCTCAATAGGAGCACTTTCATACTACTTAGGAGCAGTTCGAATCACTTCGCTTAGCCTAAACAACACTGGCTAACCCATTATCAAGTCATAAACTGACATGGTGGATTCCATTGGGGTTGTGTTAAGCTCCTGTTGTAATTGCTGGACACATTTTTCATACCATTTTAAGGCAAGAGAGCGATTTTGGAGCTGGTAGTGGCTGTACATGAGCAGGCGATACGCTTCCTCCCAAAGTGCATCCTCGCGTAGCATCTTTTCTGCGAAAAAAATGGCTTTTTTATATTGCTGTTGCCTTGTTGCATTTTGTGCCAATCGTTCCAAAACTTCGATATATAAAAATTGTAGCTTTTCACGGTCCTGCGTTAGCCAGTCGATTTGCTTTTTTTCCGCATAGAGCACATCCGTATAGCTTGCTTCTGCTAATAAGAGCCACTCATTGGACAGCTGTGGATCAAATTCGTTCATTCCTAAGCTGTAATAATAGTGAAAGCGTTCAACATCAATTTGGAGAAAAGCAATATTTTGTAACTGATACATATTATTTTTCCGCTGAATGAAAAAGCCCTCTTGTCTTGCATGGCGTTGTGGCTCTAACACTTTGAGTAACGTATTTAAGACCACCTTAAAATCTCGATCCAAGGACTCGACACTACGCTCGGGCCATAATGCCTGTGCTATTTCTTCCTTTGGAGTAAAGCGATGGCGATGGCAGTAGAGGTACACGAATAATTCCTTCGATTTATCACGTTGCCATTCTTTGTCTTCCAGCTTTCGTTGTGTACGAATTAAATGTAAACTTCCAAAAAGATTCATCTGTACTTCATCATGCGGATAACTAATACTATCCTCGACCTGAAAATGACTTTGCAATGATAAGATAGCTGGATGCTCCATCTGACATATTTGACTAAATTGCAATAGCTCGTAAAAAACCATTCGATTGCTTGGACCAAGTATCGTTGGTCTTTGTAAGAAGTATTCATAGCCATTTGAAACACATAGTTGTGCAAACTGTTGAAAATACTGTTGAAACGGCTTCTTATTACACTCTTTCAGGGCAATCATTGATTGATAAAATAACACATGCATCAAGCCATTGCGATCACCGCACTCCTGAAATAGTTGCTGTGTCTTCTTTAATAATTGCTTCGCTCTCCCCATTTCTTGCTCAGTAAGGATGATTTTTACTTCTGCTAAAAGAATAAGCGCAGTCATCCAAGCATCTTGAACTTGCTCGGTTTCCTGTAAGCCCAGTGCTAAGTATTTCTTCGCCGCTACCATATCTCCTAACGAATGTTTGACAATGGCTAACCCCATATATGGCTCAGCCTTCACACGAGAAATATTAATGGCATTCATGAGGGTCAATGCTTTTTCATAGGCTTGACATGCCCCCTGATGATCTGGATAATCCATTAACAGCAGTGCATGAGCCTTTCTGATATACCCAACCGCCTCTATGAAAATAGACTTCTCCTTTATTCCTCTTCGAATTCCATGTTGGGCAGCATACCAGGCTTCTTTGCCCTGACCTAACAATGCATAAACGAAAGCTGCCAGCAGTTCACTTTCACGATGGGTTGCAACAAGCTGAGGCGGTAATTCAAGTCGCTGCGCTAATAACTCCTTGGCTTCCTGTAGTTGTCCTGTTCGTAGTAAAACACGCACATCGACATTCGCTCGTTGTATGACATTCTCTGGCAATGCAACGTCCTCCATAAAGAGCTGTGCACCCTTGGCCTTCCCTAGATTCACTAAATTTTCAGCGTATTGCCGTTGAAGTTCTAGTAGTTCCTCTTTGCGCAATGGTGTATGTTTCGCAAGCTCTAATGCTTTCTCAAGATATGGCTCTGCTAAAGCTGGTTGAATAGTGTCTAAGTAAATATGGGCTATCCCAGCTTGAGACTTTGTCATAAATAGGTGATCACGCTGCTGCTGTGCGATGATTGCACATTTTTCATAGGATTGTTTTGCTTTTTCATAATAAGCTCGGTAGCGATGACATTCGCCCTCAAAATAATATAATTTATAAAATTTATCTTTTTCCTGTGCACTAAATCGATTGATTTTTTCGAGCAACCATTCAAATTGACCAGCATGTACGATTGATTCTGCATGAAGCTGTAGTAGCTCTCCACAAAAATGATGATCATTCGTTTTAAAGGCATGATACAGGACAGCTTGAATATTTTGAAGTTCTCCATAATACAAAGCTGCTTGTTTATGAAGATCCGCATGTAGAGTTGGAAACTGTCGCCATTTCATTTCTAAAAATCGACTAAACAATGCATGAAAACGATATAAGCCATCTGTTGTCACAGGTTGAATAAATAAATGACGCTGAGTTAATGCATTTAGCATTTGCGCAATCTCAGTGCCATAAAACGCTTCCAATAACTCCGCAGAAAAAGTTGGAAAAATCGCTAATTTTAAGATAGTCTCCTGCTCAGTAGCAGTCATTCTACTATAAACTTCCTCTGATAAATATGTGAATAGCTCATTTGTGGGAATCCTCAGCCAATGATCTAACGAAGCATGATGCCATTGCTCTGCCAATAAAGAGAGGCTAATGGCCCAGCCCTCAGTGATCTCTAAAACCTTTTTTATTTCAGCTTCGGATAAATGTACATCTACATATTCTTCGAAAAACACCGCAATTTCCTCAGCTGAAAAGGCCAGTTCGTCCTCTTTCATAACCAACCATTTTTTTTGCAGCCTTAATTTCCTCATAATATCCCAATTGGGTAGTGTTCTTGAAGCAATAATAAAATGAATGCTAGGTGGAGCAAATTCAATGATTTTTTCCATGAAATAATTAATAGGAAAAACATGGTCTACTAGGTGAAAGTCGTCAATCACGATGAGAAGAGGCTCCTCTATATCACAGAGGCAATTGATAAATAGCTTATACCAACGATTGAGCTCATCCATCTTAGGAAAGCGTGATAATTGATCCCATCCACCAAATGTATGACCAAACTTCGGTACGACGCGCTGTATACTAAAAAAGAGATGTCTCAAAAAGGGTAATAAATTATCATCTTCATCAGAAATACTGTACCAAGAAAATGTACTTGATTCGGTTGCAAGAAATTGAGTTAGAATGGTTGTTTTACCATACCCTGCACCGCTATGCAAAAAAGTACAAGTATGATGACGAGTTTTCTTTAGCGTTCGCATTAGTGTTGCTCTATTAATGCAATGCGTGGATGGATTGGGCGCCATACATTTTGATTGAATAACAATATCTGCTGTCATTTAAACATAACCTCCATATTTTGTAAGGTTACAAAAATTTCTACAAAAATTCAGATTATTAAATTATTGACAGTTTACCATATTTTTTATGTATTTTTATAGATTTTATCCCCATTTTTTGTTTGTGGAATGGAAGTAGAATTTAGTTTGTATTTTCTTCCTAATTTTTTTACTCTGTTATATTACTAAAATTTAGAAGAAAAGTGGATAAATGAATAGTCTTGATAGAGCAATGAAAAGGAAACAGAAAGCAGAAAGAGTTTTAACTGACTTACAATTGATTCAGAAATGGCGCACTGTAGGCGATTGCTTTGTAGTAGGGGCAGCTGCTTATAATTTGATGGTTTCCCCCGATATTGACCTTGAAACATTTTATGATGTACCTAATCCTCACATCATAATGAGCGAATTAGCCATGCTTACACTGAATAAGAACGTCATTGAACTTAAATATAGAGATTATACGAGTTCCGATTTTAATGGATATTATTTTAAACTGCTTTACCGAGCGGAGGAACTTGAGTGAAATATGGATATGTGGTTATTTTCCAATAGCCAAAAAGGGGCAATGTCAAAGACTTAGTATCATTTATGAAAGAAAATTTAACAGCGGCAACTAGAAAAACTATTCTTGCTATAAAGGAAGCATTACTTCATCTTCCCACACAATACGCCTCCATTTTTATTTATCAAGCAGTCTTAGAATTTGGCATTCGACATGTAGATGAATTTCTAAGATGGACGAAATATCATAACACAACCGTACCGTTTTATTGGCAACGAACTTTAGCAAATAAATTAGGCTTAAAAAAATTCCCGATTATCAACTATATGATAATCGGGATCATTAGCTATGATTATAGTAATTCTTTACGTAATTCAGCAGCTGATTTTGGCGAAAGCAGGCTGAATGGGATATCAAATACTGTTTTCGCACCTTTATCACCCGCTTGACTTAAACGGTGTGCTGCACGTGCATAAGCCACTAATACGCTAGATGTAAAGTTTGGATTACTGTCCAGTTTTAATGAGAATTCGAGAATTTGTTTATCGTTTGCACCACTGTCACCACTGCGAATGACAAAACCACCATGTGGCATACCAGTATGATTTGCTTTAAATTCATCTTCAGAAATGAAGTTCACTGTTGTGTCATATTCATCGAAATAGTTAGGCATTGTGACAATTTCTTGTTCAACCTTTGTTGCATCTGCACCTTCTTCTAATACAACCCAACATTCACGTGCATGTTTTTCACGTGTTGTTAGTTCAGGGTTTTCACCGTTACGAACTCGTTCTACCGCTTCTTTAATCGGTAATGTGTATTGAACAGCATTTTTTACGCCTTCAATACGACGAACAGCATCTGAATGTCCTTGACTTAGGCCATCGCCCCAGAATGTATATGTTGTACCAACTGGTAATACTGATTCTCCAAGTAGACGATTTAAAGAGAATAGACCTGGATCCCAACCAACTGAGATAACAGATACTTTACCAGATTTTTGTGCCGCTGCATCTACAGCATCGAAAAATTCAGGAATTTTCGCATGTGTATCGAAGCTATCAATTGTATTAAACCATTGTGCAAAATGTGGACCTTGCTCTGGTAAATCTGTTGCAGAACCACCACATAAAATCATAACATCAATGTCGTTTTGGAATTTTTCAGCGTCATCTACTAAATATACGCTCGCATTGCTTGCTACGTTTACTGTTGAAGGATCACGTCGTGTGAACACTGCTACTAATTCCATATCTGGATTTTGTGAAATGGCATACTCCACACCACGTCCTAAATTTCCATATCCTACAATACCTACTCGAATTGCACTCATTAAAAATTCCTCCTAACGATTTCGCGACTTTGTGAAAACTTTCACGTTAAATCTAATTACAATAATACTTCGTGTTAGAAAAATTCACAATAGTTTGAGTATGAGTTTTTTAAAAAGAATTTATATCAGTTTTCTATGGTTTATATCCCATAAAGGTATGAATACGGTTACAAATTACTAAATCTTCCATGTACCTTAAAGTTATTGTAAAAGCCTTGTAAATAACGGCTATTTTCCCATCTAGTCTTGTACAATAAATGTAACGACAAAAGGGGGCATGTTGAATGAAAAGTACTGGTTACTCATCAAGCACAGCATTGGCACAAGGAGAACTACTTGCATTCCATATGACACAAAACTCAATGAACAAGCATAGTGAATCGATACAAAGTGGCAGTAAGCAACAAGGAGATTATCTAACAAATAATCATTTATGTATCGGTGTTTTACCTTTTGACGTTTTAGAAAACATCCCTGACCTCTCCATCCAAAAAAACAAGGTAAATGAAGTGGAATTTTACCATAGTGGAAAGGATATCGCTCGCTGGTTCATTAAAAAAAGTGAATACAACAAAAATGGGTTTGACTTCATTTAAAGAAGTCAAACCCATTTTTAATTTATAACTTATAAAACTGGATTAATTCCTCTAGTTGATCGGCTGTTCGGGTTAACTGATCTGCACTGCTCGTAACAACTTGAAGCGAGCTACTGGATTGCTCTGCGGATGCAGCGGTTTGCTCCACACTAGCTGCAGCCTCCTCTGTGACAGCAGCTATTTCCTCAATCATTTTACTTACACTTTCACTATCCCTCATGACGATTTCAATTATTTCAGATGTATCTTGGATAGTAATCGTCACCATTTTAACGGCTTCATTAATATTTTCAAAGGTATGCCCAGTCATTTTCATTTGCTCTGATCCCCTCACGACTTCTACATACCCCTTTTGCAGAAATTCTGTCACTGTGTTGGTTTCCTGTTGAATTTTCTCCACAATGCCTGTAATTTCAACTACAGAATAGGAAACTTGAGTTGCCAATTTCTTTACTTCCTCTGCTACGACAGCAAAGCCTTTTCCCGCATCACCTGCACGAGCTGCTTCAATTGCAGCATTCAATGCTAATAAATTCGTTTGGTCAGAAATCTCTCGAATCACAGTGACAAGCTGATTAATTTCTTGAGACTGCTTTTCTAAATTGTTGACATTCGTTACTGTCCCCTCAAATACCTCATGGATGATGGACATTTGTAACAAGGATTGATCCATTAACTCTTTTCCCTGACCAGTCATATCTAAGATATCATGTGACCTCTGAAATATATGCTGACCATTTTCATTCATTTCGCAAATATTCTTAGAAAATACTTCCATTTTAGAAACCATTTCACTTGCTAAATTTGCTTGTGCTTCGGTGCCTGAGGCAAGTTCTATCATCGTTTCAGTTATCTGCTCTGATCCATTAAATACATCCTTTACAGATTGTGCAATATAGCCAATTTGTTGATGTAATTCCTTCGCAGATACTTTTACCTGCTGCAATAACTGATTATTATTTTCACTAACAAAATTAGATGCCTTCATCAGTTCTGCCACTTCATCTTGAAATTTAACTTTTAATGGTGGATCAGTTAAATCACCTTCAGCAATTTTTTGTAAACGTTTCATAACCAATTTGATAGGTTTCACTATACCATTTGTTACAAATAGGGCAATAATAATTCCTGTTAGAACTATCAGAATAGTGAAAATCGAGTTGAATTGAATATTTTTATTACCTATTTCAATCACTTGGATACCTTGTTGTAATACCTCCTTTTTACGCTCGTCAGCCATAGCTGTAAAACCACTCATTAATTCTCTTGCGTAGTCTTGAGCCTCCCCATTTAAAATCGTTTCAGCTTGTTCGATTTTTCCTTGCTCAAAAAGCGGAAAAACATTTTCAACAATCATTTCATTCCATTTTCTTCCTAACAATAGAAGCTCCTCGGTCTTTGGAGATTCCGTTTGTTGTAGCAACTCTTCTTCTAGAATACTGGCTTGCTCAGCATATTTCTGAAACTCATTCTTATAAGAACTATCACCTGTCAAAATATAGCCTCTAGCTAATGCAATTTTTTCTGCTGTGTTAAAGGCCATTGATTGATCCAGCATAAGCAATGGTAGCTGCTCTTGCATGATATGATCGGTATCTCTATGAATTTTTTCATCGATTCAATGGTAAAAATAGAAAGAATAATCATTAGCAGTAAGACAAGCAAAAAACCAAATAAATTTTTCTGACGCACTGATTTAAGTTTAATTATGCCCATTTTTATTCCTCCAGAAATGTTTAAAACCTAAGACCCTTTTAACGTTCATATTGCTGTTTTTCACTCACTAAAAGAGCTTTTAATTGCTGTAACTTATCCACTACTTTATGAGAAACCAAAGTAATTTCACGAAGATAAGCTTCCGTTTGATCTTTGTAGCCATGGTTGAATGCCTGTACAGCTTTTTTTGCCAGCTCATGGATGAGCATATGGGGTTCTTCGAGCTCTTTGAAAATAACTTTATCTCCAAGCAATGTTTTTCCTAACCCGTAATACCATTTACCGAGACGACAATTTTGATAGGAGGCTATTTCTTCTTCGGACATTTTTTCAAATCCTAATAGTAAATTATAAATTTTCCAACTCCAGAGCAAATGATCTGTAATCGCTAATTCGATAATATCTTCCTGACTAATGATGTAATTATTTGAAATCGTTTTGGTACGGTAATCATCAATCATATTGCTTAGTTGGTAAATGGAGGAGCCCATATGAAATACAATTTCCTTACTTTTCTCCATGCTCTCAGTGATATTTTGATTGCACTCAGCAATATAATTAGCCGATGCAGCTTGACTTTTAGCTGTTTCTGCAATCTCCCCAAAACGAATACCTTGCTGCTGAATGGTATCGTTTAAATTTGTAAGTGTTTCTGTAATCATCGCTGTATCGACTACGCCTTTATGCAAGTCTTTGGCGAACTGCTGTGTAACGTCTTGTATGTCTGCTGTTATGAGCAGTAATTCATTGATGTCCGTATGAATAGAAAGTACGGACGATTTTGTATCATCAGCCAATTTACGTATTTCTTCCGCAACTACTGTAAAGCCCTTTCCTGCCTCTCCTGCTCTTGCTGCCTCAATTGTTGCATTGAGTGCCAGAAGATTCGTCTGATCAGCAATCGATTTAATTAACTCCATTAACTTCGCCACACTGTTTACATGGTTTACTAAAAGACCGATATTTACTTGCATTGATTTTTGGTTTTCATCCGTTACCTGCAAAATAGACGTAACATGTTTTAAAGAGGCGAGATCTTCATTTAATTCAAACAATGCTGTTTTAGTCTGAGCGGAAATATCACTTACAGAAACAGCAATTTCTTCAATGCTGTTTTCTAAAACCTGCATCGATTGATTGGCGGCAATAATTTCTTTTTGCTGCACCTCCTGGAACTCAATTAGTTCTTTGATTGAAACGAGTTGTGTATTATATTTAATAATTTCCCCTAATCCTGTCACAACAGAATTAGCCTGGTTTTCTATATAGGTTTCAAAGATAATTTGCTGATCTATATTCAATAGGCTTTCGAATGCAAGCAAAACATCCAGCATATTTTTAGGATTTCGAGCTAATTCTTTTACGATAAGCGGGATCATCAATTGATTGATTAACATATAGATAGCAATAATTTGATTAGGTAATATCCCCACACTTAAAAGTATGGATGATAATTTTCTTCTTTTAAAAACATATTGAAGATTTAATTCGTCCTCAAACAAGCTCTCAAAATAGTCATCGATTAATTGCTTTTCTCCTCCTATCTCCGGGTACTTCTGAGCTATTTTTACAAAGTCCTGTACGTCATATAAACGTTCAGTTAGGTTGTCTAAAATTTCCTTTCGATTATTTTCATAGATAGTACGTAAATAACGAACTAGCTCTCTCCTATTTTTCGAAAAGGCTAAAAAATCTAACTTTTCTTTAAATCGCTCATTGGATTCTATATCTGAATAGTTTATTGCAGAAAAATAATTATAATCTCCAGCTACTTTCCTAGAAAAAAACATTTTTCACTCGCTGCATAGCTCTAGCAAATGGGCTAAAGGCGTTGCAACTCCTCCTTTTTATTATTCTTATTTTTTCTCATGTGTTTTCTTAGCTGTCATAACTAAAAATAGTATAAACACAGGTACTAAGAAAAACAATCTATAAAATGTAAGATTTTAGTTCAAATTAAATTCTAAAGAACCATTATAAAAGTCCTATTAATTTTTACTATTCTACTTTTTGAAAAATACAGGAGTTTTATCACAGTTCAATTCTGTACAGTGAAAGAATACTTAGTTTGTCTAGAATAATTATTTTTAATTAGGCAATTACGCTCTGCTCTTCAAAGAAAAAAAGGAGGATCTCAAATAATTTTTGAGACCCTCCTTTATGGATTGGTTGTTTTTATAGTATTTCCTGTGCAAGCTGCGCGAGACGTTTTTTATCAATAATTTGGTAGCCAGTCTTCCGCTTTTCTAATATCTTCTCTTCACAAAACTGTGCCAAAACATATAATAAATGGCGATAAGAAACTCCTAAATACTCACAGATTTCCGTATGTTTTTCCCTGTAGACACCTTGGTCGGCAGATAATTGGATAAAGGCTGCTAAGCGATTTTCCAATGGATATGCCTGATTTTGTGTATATTTAGATGTCATTTTTGTCGCTTTTTCACCTAAAAATACACAAAGTCTACGTAAAAATAAGGCATCCGCAAGTAACTTCTCCTTACATGACTGTGTAATCGAATAGCAAATTGTTTTGGTGACGGTTTGTATCCCCTTTGTATACCTAGCCTCATTTAACAATTCAATTTCCCCCATAAATAGAGGGGCTTCTAGGTATTCAATAAGTGAAACCTTCCCATTTTTATGTGTCATATAGAGCTTCGCCTTTCCTTCTATCATGTAATACACGGTGTCTGGAAATGAGCCTTCCTGGAAGATCCACTCACCCTTGTCAAACTGGCGGACTTCTAAATAGGGATTGATATCAAATGAGAAAAAATCATCGATTGGATATTTTTCAAGATAATGGGTACGGACTTCAGCTGTTAAAATATGCATTTTTTACTCTCCCCTATAAAAAATATGAGATATCTCACATTATTGTAGCGATGAACATGCTATTATTCAACATAGTTAATGGAGGTACGGAAATTATATGAACAATCAACGATGGCTTTCTCAGAATTTCTTTACATTTTTTATCACTTGGGGCATTTTCTTACCCTACTGGACAGGTTGGCTGGTGGATGCGAAACATCTAACCGTCTCGCAGGCAAGTGTAGTGATGGGCTGTGGGCTCCTAGCTCGTGCCACATCCAATCTTTTCTTCTTCCCAACACTTGCAAAATATGTACACAATAAACGACTCATTACTATTTTAGCAATAGGCTCGTTGCTAACTGCCTTGCTCTATATTCCAAGCACAGGCTTTACAGCATTATTAATCGTGACCATTTTATTTAGTGTTTTTTACCCAGCGCTATTACCTGCTGTGGAAAGCAGTGCAGCTACGCTTGTCCAGTATGGCAATATTCATTATGGTAAAAGCCGTTCCTATGGTTCATTTGGCTTTGTCATCGCTGTGTTAATTATTAGTATGCTGACAGGCGTTTTTGGAAAGAACATCATCTTTTGGAGCATGATTATAGGGTTGATGGGCATGTTACTTATGCAGCAATTTGCAACACCAAAGGAATTACTGGTAGTCCCAACAAAAGAACAGCGTGCAAAATCATTGTCGATGAAAACACTATGGACTATCAAAGGCTTCCCCATTGTTTTATTCATCGTCATCTTGCTACAGGGTGCACATGCCTCCTATTATAGCTATGGTTATATTTATTTAGAAGATTTACAGGTTGATCCATTCTATATGGGTATGATTATTAATATCGCTGTTATTTGTGAAATTCTTTACTTTATGAAGGCTGATACGTTATTGACGAAATGGCGCTCATCGTCCTTATTACTCTTAGCAGCGAGTGGCTCTTCCCTACGTTGGTTACTAATCTTTATGTTCCCAAATGTCTGGGTATTTATCGCTTCCCAAACCTTGCACGCATTATCCTTTGCATTAGCCCATTTTGCCTTTATTCGCTACTTAACAAAAGCGCTACCTAAGGAACAAATACCTAATGCACAGGGTTTATACTCTGCATTAGCTATGGGCTTAAGTACCGCCATCCTTACATTTTTAGGTGGCTATTTATACGAAATATCGCCAGGTCTGTCCTTCGCAGCCATGCTCATTTGTACAATACCAGCCATCGCTATTTTGCTCCTGACACGCAAAAAATATCAATATTAAACTAAAAGCAGGTGAGAACTTCCTCACCCGCTTTGATTATTTCGGATAATAGGAAAAACCAGGACATTTTACTACTGGCCATTTTTCTTTTCTGAGAGCCTCAAGCAACTCAGGACCAACCTGCAAATTTCTTTGCACCAATTCTTTAGGAGTTAACGCCATCCATTGATTTAAGGATACATCCTGGAATCGATCACTTTTAAACATTTCTAAAAACCATAATGGCTCTGTTCCAGTATTTTCAATATAATGCCCCGTGGCAAATGGGACATAGCCAACATCTCCCGCCCGATAATCAAATGTTCGAGCCGTTCCATTTCCTGTGAAAACTGTCATACGGCCTTTTCCTTGCAGATAATATTGCCATTCATCGTTGTTTGGATGCCAATGCAACTCACGCATCGCCCCTGGCTCAATTTCCACCAGTGCAGCCGCGATATTTTTAGAGATTGGGAAATTAGTCGAATCGACAATGCGCACACTGCCTCCAGGTGTTTTTAATGGAGGCTGTGCCAACAGACGATGTTTAAAGGTTTGCGGAACCTCCCCATAAGGAGATGGCACTTTCTGAGAATCGATTGGCCCCGGAACCCGATCCTGATAAATATATACTTGTTCACTCGGGATGTGATCGAAAGCATCGATAGGAACCCCAAAATTCGCTGATAACACTTCTTTTGGCGTATGAGCAAACCAATCCGAAATTGACAGTGTATTCAGATCAGAGAAATGCCCATCATCAAATACTAATAAAAATTCACAGCCGTCCTCAAGTCCTTGAATGGAATGAGGAATGCCAGGCGGAAAATACCATAAATCACCAGGTCCCACATCCGCTATAAAGTTACAACCATTTTGATCGACAGCCGTAATGCGAGCATGACCAAGCAGCATATAAGACCACTCCGCCTGTTGATGCCAGTGCAGCTCACGTACGCCCCCTGGTGCCAAACTCATATTCACACCCGCCAAAGTCGTAGCAATCGGTAATTCACGAACCGTAATTTCCCGTGACCACCCACCTTGATTTAAGGTCATATGCGTGTCTGAAAACGAGAATCGTAAATTTGGAATCAAACCCGCATCAGTCGTTGGTGGCACCAGCATATCAGGATTTTCTAAGTCCCTCATAATATCCCGTGGCCCCTTATCCACCCCTCCAGCCCCATCACCTCGAATAGGCTGAGGCACCTGAAAATAACCCGGTGGCAAATTTTCCAATCGTTCACCTCTTTATGTTCGTAATCAAAATAAAATACTTCTATTCTTCTAAAATGTATGGATACACGGCTTGGATTATTCACTTTCTTTTCTATCAGTGGGTTGGGTGGCTAAGCCTGGATATTTAATTGAGAGAGGAGCTTGCTATATGATCACTTTTCACTGGTTTTGGAGCGGGTTCTTCAGTTGTTTGATCACTTCTCATCTACTTTGGAGCGGGTTCCTTACTTGTTTGATCGTTTCTCAACCACTTTAGAGCGGGTTTCTCACTTCTTTGATCACTTCTCAACCTATGTAGAGCAACCTTCTCTCGTTTCCCTAACTTCAGGACAAACCCTTACTTACTCTTCGTCCAATAGCCTCCACCGCACATTCATGTAGGATTTGTAAGCCTTCCTGTAATTCTTCATAGGTTGCATAGGCGTAGGATAGACGAATATGATGATGATCTTGTGGATCGTAGATATAGCCTGGATTGATTAATACTTGTTGCTGCAACAGTATCATAAAGAAGTCTTTATCTACAAGCGGCTCATGAAACTTGAGCCAAATATAAAAGCCTCCTCTTGGTTTGCTCCAATTCGCCACATCTGTAAATGTCACCTTTAAAAGCTGTTCCGTAAAATCGGCTCGCTCCTGTAATTGTTGACGTAATCCTGCGAGATGCTTTTCATATTTTCCTGATTGCAGCCAATGTAGGACAATTTCTTGAGAAATGGCACTTGAGCCATAGTCTGTTTGCATTTTTATATCAGCTAACCGCTCAATGACAGTGGTTGGACCGATGAGCCAACCAATGCGTAGCCCTGGGCTTAAGGTTTTAGAGACGCTGCCAATATAAAGAACTTGTCCGCTATTATCCATGGCCTTAAGCGGCGGTGATGCCTCTTCAAAAAGCAATTCATGATAAACATCATCTTCTACAATCGGAATGCGTGATGTCTGACAGGCTTCATATAGCTGTTCTTTTTCTCGTGTTGTCCATACATGACCTGTTGGATTATGTAAAGTAGGTATGGCATAAAACACGGCTTGTTTCTTTCGTTTCCTTTGCGCCAATGTTTGAGCAAGCTGTTCATCACGATCAATGCTAATCATTTGCATGCCAACCGACTGAAAAGGGTGAACAGAATTTAAATAGGAGGTTGGCTCCTGAAACACAATAGACCCTTGCTCTAATAAGCCAACAGCAATCAATTGTAGTGCCTGAAGAGCCCCTGAGACAATACAGACATTTTGAGGCTCAGCGGGAATGCCTCTTTTTTGAACATATTTACAAATAGCTTTACGGAGCTGATCATTGCCTTGTGGCGAAGAGTAGCCTAATGCTTTGGGTTGAAAGGATAGCTCTCGCAGTGAAGCTTCTATTTCCTCGGTAGGCAACAAACTGGGTGCTAGCTCTCCCGTTCCTAAACGTATTACATCCTCACGCTGTTCGTATTCGTTAATTAATTGGATGGTGTGGTAGTTTGGCTTGTGGATGCTTGTTTCGATATAAGTTTGCCAATTCGGCTGTGTTTGTTGGATTAATGCATGCCAGGAATTGTACGTAACATAAACACCAGAGCCTACTTTTGCTTCAAGAATGCCCATTGCTTTTAATTCCTCTAAAGCCTGCTGAACTGTGCTACGATTCACATTGAACTGCATGGCCAGCTGTCTTTGGGTAGGTAGTTTTGTCCCTGCTGCCCAGTCTCCTCGTTCCACATTGGCCGTTACCCACTGTACAATCTGCTGCTGTAATGTATTATCACTTCGTCTATTCGGCTGCCAGCTCATGTTCCCTCTCCTTCCATGCTATAGAATTGGGTGGATAAAAAACCAACCAATTGGTCGTTTTCTTTTAGTTATACCATATCTAAAATAAGTAAAGAAAGGAGGAATGATCGTTGGAAGCTTTTCTTCATGGGATCATTTTAGCATTTGGACTCATTTTGCCATTAGGCGTACAAAATGTTTTTGTTTTTTCACAAGGTGCTACACAACCAAATTTATTACGCGCTTTGCCAGCGAGTGTGACAGCTGCGATCTGTGATACACTGCTTATTCTACTTGCGGTATTCGGTCTGTCATTAATTGTTCTACAGTTTGAGTGGCTGCGTATCACGTTAATGGGTATTGGTATCGTTTTTTTACTTTACATGGGCTATAGCATTTGGCGTTCAAATCCAGCCAACACTGAAAATAGCGAAGCATTGCCTATTAAAAAACAAATTCTCTTTGCCCTCTCTGTGTCACTTCTAAATCCACATGCTATTTTAGATACAATCGGTGTTATTGGTACAAGCGCATTAAAATATAGTGGAGCCGAGCAAATGATGTTCACTATTGCTTGTGTGTTCATTTCCTGGCTATGGTTTTTCGGTCTCACTTTGACTGGCGCCTCGTTCAAAAAACTAGACGGCTCTGGAAAATTGATGCGAGTATTTAATAAATGCTCCGCTGTCTTTATTTGGGCAACAGCATGTTATCTCGCAAGTGGCTTATTTTAACGTACATAGAAAAAGCTCAGGAGGTAACCCTGAGCTTTTCTTTTATAGAGAAACAAATAAAGTGAGCTTTTCATTAAACAATGCCGTCTCAATGGATTTTGCATGAGGCCATTCCTCACCATAATGAATAGCTTTAACTAATACATTTTCTTGTAATAACGCTTCGTGCTGCTGAATATTGAAAATTACCTCTGCACTACCATTAAAGGCAATCGATACATATTGCGCCACTGGTAGCTGCCATTTTTTCCGTGCATCTTGTATTGTACGAATTAATTCTCGTATTTGTCCTTCTTGTAGTAAGCTCTCTGTGAGTTGAACATTCATCAAGACACGGCAAGTGCTATCCTCTGCTAAAATATAATGGTCCTTGACGATTGATTCAGCTATTACATGTTCTCTTAATAATGTTAGCTGTTGACCGTCCATCATGAGATCCACTGTTCCATGATGTTGTAGCCTTTGTTTCTCTTCATCTGTTAATGCCAACACATACTCTTTTACTTGATTAACCTTTGGACCAAATGCCGCGCCAGCTGATTTAAAGTTTAACTTATAATGCACGCTTTCATAGGCAGAAAAATCATGTGTCCATCTACAAGCTTTGATGTTTAACTCATCCTGAATGAGTTCGCTATAGGCTTGGTAATCCGACAGTTCACTTTTTAGGGCAACAATGAGTTCACTTAAAGGCTGCTTGACCTTTATTCCCTGACTATTGCGAATGCTACGTCCAAGTTCCACAACTGTTAAGACTGTTGCCATTTCTTGTTCAAGCCTCACATCCACTAGTTGATCGTCGAATAGTGGGTATTTCTCAAGATGAACACTTTTTCCACATAGTTGACGGTAGATATCCTCTGCTATAAATGGTGTAAACGGTGCTATTAATTGACAAATGGATGTCAGTGCCTCATAAAGTGTGCTAAATGCACCTCGTTTATCTGCTGTCATTCCATTTGCCCAAAATCTAGCACGCGAACGACGAATATACCAGTTGCTTAATTCCTCCACCAATTGACCAATTTCCCGTGTAGCCTGTGTAAATTGATAATCATCCATGGAGGCTGTGACAAGCTGGATAGTGTGATGTAAGCGGGACAATATCCAATGATCTAGCTGTGAACGTGTACCTGTATTTGTAGCATCATACGTAAAACCATCGATCTGGGCATACATATCATAAAATTTAAACGTATTGTCGAGTGTATCTACCAGCTTAGATTTCGCATCTAAGACAACTTTCTTTGAAAAACGCTTTGGATTCCATGGGGAGCTATCAACTAAAAATGCCCAACGTAGAGCATCTGCTCCATACTCCTCGATTAACTCAACAGGCTCTAAAGCATTGCCTTTACTTTTGGACATCTTCTGTCCATGCTCATCGAGTACATGCCCTAACGATAGCACATTTTTATAAGGTGGTTTTCCTGTAAATAAGGTCGATACTGCTAATAAGCTATAGAAAAATCCTCGCGTTTGGTCGATTCCCTCAATGACCACATCTGCTGGAAACTGATGATGAAAGTTCGCTACATCTTTAAAAGGATAATGCTGTTGGGCAAATGGCATCGAGCCACTGTCAAACCAAACATCGATAACTTCAGGCGTACGTTTCATGTCGCCTTGGCAGACAGGACAGGTACAGACAATGTCATCTATAAATGGCTTATGGAGCTCTAATTGTTCATTGACAGCTCCTTTGGCTAATTGTTGTAGTGCTGCAACACTGTTAGGTGCCTCCTCATGATTGCAATCCTGACAGATCCACACATTGAGTGGTGTCCCCCAATAACGATTACGACTAATATTCCAATCCACTAAGTTTTCTAGGAAGTTGCCAAATCGTCCATCCTTAATATGGCTAGGATACCATGTCACCTGCTGATTATTTTGTAAAAGCTGCTCTTTTAATGCCGACATTTTGATAAACCAGCTATCTGTTGCATAGTACAATAATGGTGAATCACAGCGCCAGCAATGTGGATAGCTATGCTCATATTTTTCTTTAGCAAATAAAAGCTCTTTTGCTGCAAGCATTTTAATGATGTCGACATCACAGTCCTTCACAAAACGTCCAACAAGCTCAGGTACCGCTTCTGTATAACAACCTTTTAGATCAACTACATTGACAAAGGACAAGCCATGTTCCTGCACCGTTTTATAATCGTCCTCTCCATAAGCAGGTGCTATGTGTACAATTCCTGTTCCACTATGCTCTGTCACATAATCTGCCATGACAACGATATGTCCTTTATGGACGGTTACATAGGAAAATGGCGATTGATAGGAAACACCTGCAAACTCCTGTCCGTCATGCTCACTTAATATTTCTACAGGCTCTGAAAAAACCTTTGATACCAACGATTTGGCTAGTATATAGATGCTGTTTGCATGCCTTACACGGACATATCGAAGAGCAGGATTCATAGCCAAGGCTACATTGGCTGGTAATGTCCAAGGCGTCGTTGTCCAGCCTAAGATATATTCGTCTCGATCCTCTAGCTTAAACATTGCAGTGACGGATAAATCCTTGACATCCTTATAGCCCTGTGCCACCTCATGAGAGCTTAAGGAAGTTTGGCAGCTAGGGCAATAAGGTGAAACGCGATGTCCTTTGTATAACAGTTTTTCCTTGTGAACGTGGCTTAAAATATGCCACACAGTTTCAATATAGTCATTACTTAATGTTAGGTAAGGTTCATCCATGTCAAGCCAGTAGCCAAGCTGCTCTGTAAAGGTACGCCATTTTTGCTCATAGGTAAAAACGCTCTTCTTACATGCTTGAATAAATTGCTCCACCCCGTAGTTCTCAATCTCCTGCTTTCCTGAGATCCCTAATGCCTTTTCTACCCCTAATTCCACAGGCAACCCATGTGTATCCCAACCTGCTTTTCGTTCAACTAAATAGCCCTGCATTGTTTTGTAACGTGCCACCACATCTTTTATGGTTCTACCAAAGGCATGGCCGACATGTGGTAAACCATTTGCTGTTGGGGGTCCCTCATAAAATACAAAGGGCTGCTGTCCAGCGCGATTACTTACGGATTTGGCAAAGGTCCCTTCTTGCGCCCATAATGTACGAATCCTTGTTTCTCGTTCAACCGTTGTTTCTTTCTTTTGTTCTTTCTGCATATTAGTTCCTCCTATACAAGCGAATTTGTATAAAAGGCATACAAAAAACCCCGTCCCAAGGAAAAGGGACGGGGTTAACCGCGAATACCACCCTAATTCTATTGACACGATGGCCAATAGCACTCAGCAACGTACAATCATACGTGTTCTTTTTAACGGTAGACACCCGGATTAGCTTACTCCATTCAGCTAATCTTCTCAGAGAGGATTTTCATGTAACACCTGCACACCGACTTCCACCAAATGTCGGCTCTCTGTAGAACAAAGTGAAACACTACTCTTTCTCATCAACGAATTTGTATGCTTTTATTGTCCTTCATCTTAGCAAATTACCAATTGTCTGTCAACAATGGACAATCTTAAAAAATTTCGTTGAGACAAGTGGCAATACTTTGATGGAGATCAGCATATTGTGGCTGTTGAATGGTTTGAATCAAAAAGCTCTTCAGCAATGTTTTACTATTGAATAGCACTATTCTGTATTGTTCTTCACTCAGATGTTCCTTCATTGAGGCTAAGGTTAATGGCATTTGCTGAACTATATGGATGACTTCATTTTGTTCCAGCCCCTGCTCCAACATCGCGAATATAGGCACTAATAGTCGGTCATCCTCATCATGGATAAAAATGTAATCCGGTTGTAAATAGATGGACCATAATGCATGTAACATATCCGGATAGGCTGTTTTCAATGATTTTGGATTTTTCACTAGTTCATCGATAGCATCTGAAACATGCGCCACGCTATGTGCCCATCCCTTGCCAGGCACATAGCCTCTTACATCCTTTTCAGATGATACATAGCTTAGTAACTTTGTTTGACAGTCCTCTATGCTAGCCTTGGGCAAAAAATTATCCTGTAGATCTCTTGCTAAAATAAGCGCTACTAATAATGATGTAAAGGAGCGAGTAAAGACCCAATCTGATTCCTTTTCTCCAATCCCCTTAACTATTAAATGGTTTAAGCTATAATCCCATAACTCCGTTAAGCAACGATGGTCTAGCAAGTTTTTTTCTAAAATCCATTCATAAAAGCTGCCATAAATATAAGTATCTCGTAGCTCACTATCAATAGAACCGATATGTGCTAACATGGAATGCACAAGCTGCTCTTGATTTTCTAGCTCCATTATTGCTTGCCCCTTTTTCAATGCCTTTAATCGATCCTTTAATTTTTCTTCCTTCAGTACATCTTGTATCAACTCTTTGACTCCCCTTTGCTTATTTATTTTGATACTCACTCTCTCGGTTTATCCCATCTAACTTCCAGCTCTCATTAAAACGGACATATGTAAATTCCTTTTGCCAATTATCTTGGTGTACAATCACCTTACTGCGCCAAGGAAAGGTAAATGCATTCGCCTGCCCCTTTCGCACATCAGCTATATCATCCGCTACTTCAAGAAGCGTCGTAGGCTTCATTGTATTGTGCATCAAATAAAGCTGTCGATCTGAACTATCCTCAAGCTCCTGCATTACTTGCTGATGGAACGCAATCACCTGCTGATTTGCCTGATAAAGTGAATAAACGAGTGAGCTCCCAAATAGCAGCATCAATGTTGCCACAATCACAACATGCTTTTTCTTTAAGCCTATATAAAATGCCCACTTCTTTTCCTTGTTGTATAAATAGATATAGATTGCTAGACTAATTGGCCATAAAAATAGTAGCTGCCAAAAGAGGACAACCCAAAAATTTCTCCATCCGAGACAAAATATCGAATGCAAAAGTAATTCAACAGCCATAAGGGCATTGACCAACGCCAAAAGGATTCTTCCTGTGACATACTTTTTAAATAAATCAGTAGAAGAGGTAAGCTTAGGAAAAACGCTGTCGCATTATCTAATATAGCAAATACCAAATCAACACCTCTATTTTAGAAAAATATTACAACTATTGTATATGAATCCAAATCTAAAGAAAAGGCTAGACATTCTAAAATCATTAAATGTCTAGCTTCTTGTTAGTGAAATTCCTTTACTATTTTCATCTCTACGATATCCTTATAATCAAGGAATGGCTGAGTGTCATCGTTCCCAATCGACTGTCTATACTGTACTTCTACTCGATCACCAACTGAAAGTGTTTGCGGAACATCCACTAGAGGGAACCATGTACCATTACTATGTTTTTGCACTAATTCATCTACAGATTTTTGCCCAACCTCGCTAGCCAAGACGCCTGAGACAACTAAAAATTCATGTTCCTTGATCGCTAAGACCGTTCCACTTCTGATGAGCTTCATTTGGCTGTCCTTTTCTGGGATTTTATATTTTTCTCTTAAGGAGGCAATGTCTTTATGATAATGTTGTTCTAAATAATTCATGGCTGCTTGCTCAACAAGCCATGTACGAATGGGATTACTTACATCCTTATAATCGGCTTGGCTTACCTCCCATAATAAATCAAATGTAGCCATTTTATAGGCAATTGGCTTGCCATAGTTCTCTATAAACCCTTCGTTTGTGACTTGCAACATTTGCAGAAGCTTATCATAAGTTGGCCGAGTATCATCCTCATAGCTCCACTCTTGCATGAACTGTTCGAGTGCCTTATCTACTTGCTCTTGTGTAGGTACTAATTTTTTCGATTGCGCATAAGCAAAGGTCGATTCAAAATATAAAAAATTATCAAAGCTTGCCTTATATAAACGATTCTTTCCGTTCATAAAAGAATCAAGTTGTAAATATAGCTCTAAAATCCGCTCATCTAATACGGGTGGAATAGTAGAAGCTTGCTGTTGTTGTTCATTATATTGCTGATATATAAACAGCCCTATGCAGACACTTAAAATCATAGCCAAAACACCATATGGCCAGCGTTTTGCCGATTTTTTTCATGGCGTTGCTGTAAATGCTGAACCACATTTGTCATCACACGCTTTTTACTTTCTGATAAATCCCTTACTACGCGAGCATCCATTTTACTCATGCAGGAGCACCTCCCATTCAACATGCTGTAATTGTAGCTTCAATAACTCTCGCCCACGACGTAGCCTTGTTTTAACGGTGCTTTCAGGAATCGTTAACAGCTCTGCAATGTCTACCACAGGCATTTCTTCAAAATAAAAATGTATAATGACCTCTCGCTGTTTGAAAGGGAGAGCTAGAATCGCATTTTCAATCAAAGTACGTTCATCTTGCTGTACAAGCATATCTCTTCTCATAACGGTTTGCTGCGGAAAAATCTTCTGTTGCACTTGAATTTTCCGATAGGTCCAGCTGCGTAAATAATCTTTACTTCGATTACTAACTAATTTCGATAAATACGCCTTTAGCTCCCCACGTTCCTCATAGTTTTGCTGTTTATCATAGAATTTAATAAAGACATCCTGTACGATATCTTCGGCACTTTGTAAATCTCTCACATAGTAAAAGGCAAGACGAATAAGCCTCTCTGTATGCTGTTCCATTATTCTTTCCAGTTCATGAATTAGCAACATTCTTCCTCCTCTCTACCCTATAAACGGAGCTCGCGGCTTCGAGGTTTGCTTTTTTGTCAATTACCCCAAATCATTGTCAGCAAATGGTGTAATCACTTGTTTTTCCGTTGAAGATAGCACGATATTAGTAGAAGGTGTGCCATAGGGCATAGCCGCATCAATAAATTGTTCTAATGTTTCTACTGAATAGGTCGCTAATTTAACAATATAGCTAATTTCCCCAGCCACTCGATAACATGCCAAAACATCAGGATGAGCATTACAAAATGAAGAAAGACTTTTACAATCAATGGACTTAAATAAAATAATGGCTTCAATCGTACGCTCCATCTTTTTCAGATTTACCTTTGCATGATAGCCCTCAATCACACCCTGCTCCTCTAGCTTTCTGATTCTTTCAATAACGGCAGGAGAGGATAAATGAACGGTAGTGGCTAATTCCTTCATGGAGATTTTGGCATTTTGCTGTAACTGCTGTAATATTTGTGTATCAATATGATCCATGGTCCATCACCTTTCTAAATAAATTATTTATAACATAATACCTTTTCAAATAAAGTTTTTTACCTAAAATCCATTATACAAGGTATGTAATCTTTTCTCCCTTTTGTTTACAATAATATCAATAAAGGAGGCAAATCAAACATGAAAAAAATATTGTTACTATTAGCAAATGGTTTTGAAGCGGTGGAGGCAAGCGTCTTTACTGATGTGCTCGGCTGGAATAAGTGGGAAGGAGATGGTACAACAGATGTGGTTACGGTCGGCCTGCATGAACAGCTGCAATGCACCTGGAATTTTAAAGTCACTCCTGAAAAATTGCTCCATGAAATTGTATTAGAGGATTTTGATGCATTAGCGATTCCTGGAGGCTTTGAGGAAGCCGGTTTTTATGAGGATGCGTTTAGCGAGGAATTCCAGGCAGTCGTTCGTCACTTTGATGAACAGAAAAAACCGATTGCAACAATCTGTGTAGCTTCTCTTATTTTAGGCCACAGTGGGATTCTTCAGCATCGTCAAGCAACAACCTATAATCATCCAACAAGTAAACGTTTAACACAGCTAAAGGGCTATGGCGCAGCAATTGTCAACGAGCGTATTGTGCAAACTGATCATATCATCACCTCCTCCAATCCAGGAACAGCCTTTGATGTTGCCTTTCGCTTACTAGAAACTCTAACATCTGCTCCAAACACAGCGAAAGTAAAAGAATTAATGGGCTTCCACTAAAGCATAAAAAAGTAGGCTTACACCAATATACTTGGCATAAACCTACTTTTTGTATTATTTACTTACTGGTGCTGGTTCTGATGCACTTAAATCCATTTCCTTTGCATTGTCTAGCACATCTTTTGGAATCGTAATTGTAGTTACCGCATTGAAATCATGATATTTAATCGTTGTTTGCTGTCTTGTTTTGATCGAATTGCCTTCTACTTGCATCTTTAATGTCATATCCATAGCAATTTCTTCTACATCGAATGTTTCTTTATTAATCAATAATTTATATGTGAGACCATCAAAGGAAATATTGCCTAATTGTGCCTCTAGATCGGCTTCCATTCCTAAATCCATTGCGCCAAGCTGCTGCTTCACTAGCTCTGTGAATTTATCGCCAGAACCTTTTAATGTTAACTCATAACGGTTTGCTGATTCTACTAATGTGAAATCTTCAGCAAATGCTTGTAGCATTTCCAATTGTTCAGTTGCATCTGGCTGCATTCCTGTTTGGCTCAGTACATCTTCAAATAATTGTTTCGGGAACTTTACCCAGGCCTTTTGTTCTGCCTCATACATATACATACCATCTTTAGCCGTCATATACATTTTAATCGGCAAATTAATCGCTTCACCGCTTGTTGGATCTGTTAAAGCCATTGAACCATCAGCAAAGAATTGCATTGGCTCTGTAACAATTTCCATCTTCATGTTGCCTTTAGAATCCATTTTCATGGTTTCCTTACCATCGTTTGCCTCTACTGTCTGAGAGATCGTCATGGTAGCCTTCATGCTTTTTAGCTCTTTTTGCTTGGCTAATGTTTTCGTAAATACTTCCTCTAACAAAGCACTATCCTGTGTTGTAGTAGGCTGTTCTTCTGTTACTTGCTCCTCTTTAGGCTCTTCCTCTTTTACTTCCGTTGTAGGCTGTGTATCCTCAGCTAAGCCTAATGCGTTCACAATAAATGTTGCTAATTGACCACGTGTAACATTTTTATCTACACCAAATTCTGTGGCAGTAACCCCCTTCGCAATGCCTGCCTCATACAGGGCTGTTACTGCATCTGCAAATGGACTATCTTGCTGTACATCTGTGAATGGACTTTTACCTTCTGCTGTTAAACCTGCAGCCTCTGCTACCATTACTGCCATTTGACCACGAGTAATTGTGTCATCTGGACGGAATGTATCATCCTCATAGCCTTGTACAACGCCAAGATTAACTAATGTAACAATCGCTTTATAGTATGGGCTAGATGAGTCGACATCCTTGAAATTCGGATTCTCGACAGCCGTATCCGTTGTAGTTAGATGAAAAGCACTTGCTATCATCTTTGCTGCTTGTCCACGTGTCACATCCTTTGAAGGCTTAAATGTACCATCTGGAAAACCATTAATGATGTCTGCTGCATGCAATGTAGAAATACTATTATAATGCGCATAATCCTCACTCACATCTGAAAATGGACTAGCCGCCGATACAGGTACTACTGCAACAGCAGTAACCGCCATTGCAGCTGTTGCCGCTGTATAAAACTTATGTTTTTTCTTTGTCATAATCAATCGTCCCCCGTTTATGTAAATTTAATGCTTACCTATTAATTTTAGCGAAAGAATTGGAAAAATGCTAGGTTCATTGGAAATTAAATTATAATTATCCATTAAATCCGTCATTTGGTGCTATTTATACATATTTTGGTCACTTCTATCCAACACTCTCTTAATAAATAAAAAACCGACCTCCTAAGAGATCGGTTTTTATGGTGATGATTACTCAGCAGCTTTTGCGCGTAGAACCATTTGTAGGATACCACCATGGCGGTAGTAGTCTACCTCTACTTCTGAGTCGAAACGAGCTAAAGCTTGGAAAGTTTTAACTGTGCCGTCTTCAGATTTAGCAGTTACTGTTAAGATTTCACGTGGTTTTACGTTGTCAGTAATGTTAACAGAGATTTCTTCTTTACCAGTTAAGCCTAATGTATCAGCAGATTCACCTGGCATAAATTGAAGTGGAAGAACACCCATCATTACTAGGTTAGAACGGTGGATACGCTCGTAAGATTGTGCGATAACAGTTTTCACGCCAAGTAGGAATGTACCTTTCGCAGCCCAGTCACGAGAAGAACCCATACCGTAGTCGTTACCAGCAAGTACGACTAAGCCAGTACCTTGCTCTTGGTATTTCATACATGCGTCATAGATGTACTCTACTTCGCCTGTTGGCCAGTAAGTAGTGAATCCACCCTCTGTACCAGGAGCAACTTGGTTACGGATACGGATGTTTGCAAATGTACCACGCATCATTACTTCGTGGTTACCACGACGAGAACCGTAAGAGTTGAAGTCACGGATTGCAACACCGTTTTCAATTAAATATTTACCTGCAGGTGTATCTTTACCGATTGCACCAGCTGGAGAAATATGGTCAGTTGTGATTGAGTCACCGAACTTCGCCATAATGCGTAAGCCGTCTAAGCCTTTAATAGCTTCTGGCTCTTTTGCAAGACCTTGGAAGAATGGTGGGTTTTGGATGTAAGTTGATTTGTCATCAAATGTGTATAGAGACTCAGTTGATGTTTCAATTGCATTCCATTTTTCGTTCGCTGTGAATACAGTTTCGTATTCTTTTTGGAATAACTCACGGTTAACAACAGTACCTAATACTGCATTAACTTCTTCAGTTGATGGCCAGATATCAGCGAAGAATACTTCGTTACCATCTTTGTCTTTACCGAATGAATCTTTTTGTAGATCGATATCCACTGTACCAGCAAGTGCGTAAGCAACAACAAGTGGTGGTGAAGCTAAGTAGTTAGCTTTTACAAGTGGGTGTACACGACCTTCAAAGTTACGGTTACCAGAAAGAACTGAAGTTACGAATAAGTCATTTGCTTTAATTGCTTCTTCGATTTCAGGTAATAATGGACCTGAGTTACCGATACATGTTGTACAACCGTAACCTACAGTGTTGAAACCGATTTGGTCAAGGTATGTTTGTAAACCTGAATCTTCAAGGTAACCAGTAACAACTTTAGAACCTGGTGCTAAAGAAGTTTTTACCCATTTCGGTACTGTTAGACCTTTTTCTACAGCTTTTTTCGCCACTAAGCCCGCAGCAATTAATACGTATGGGTTAGAAGTATTTGTACAAGAAGTGATCGCAGCAATCGCAACAGCACCTGTTGGAATTTCTACATCGCCTTCAGCGAATTTCGCTACAGAAGTTTTTTCGAATTCATCTTCTGTTAAACCGAAACCTTGTGTACCTTGTGGTGCCACTACTGCTTCTTTGTAACGAGAACGCATTTGAGATAGTGGAATTAAGTCTTGTGGACGTTTAGGACCAGAAAGGTTTGGTTCGATTTCAGCTAAGTTTACTTCTAAAACGTCTGTATAAACTGGCTCTAATGTTGGATCAAAGAACATGTGGTTCGCTTTTAGGTAAGCTTCTACAACCGCAATGTGCTCTTCGTCACGACCAGTTAAACGCATGTAGTTTAATGATTCTTCGTCGATTGCGAAGTAACCACATGTAGCACCATATTCAGGAGCCATGTTAGAGATTGTCGCACGGTCAGCTAGTGGTAATTTAGATACGCCAGGTCCGAAGAACTCAACGAATTTACCAACTACGCCACGTTGACGTAATACTTGTGTTACTTTTAATGCTAAGTCAGTAGCAGTTGTTCCATTTGGAAGATCGCCAACTAATTTAACACCAATAACTTCTGGAATTGGGAAGTATGAAGGCTGACCAAGCATACCTGCTTCAGCTTCGATACCACCTACGCCCCATCCAAGAACGCCGATACCGTTGATCATTGTTGTATGAGAGTCAGTACCTACTACTGAATCTGGGAATGTTTCGAATGTGCCGTCAGCATTTTCGTTTACGTGTACAACTGGAGCTAAGTACTCTAAGTTTACTTGGTGAACGATACCTGTTGCTGGTGGTACAGCACGGAAGTTATTGTAAGCAGTTTGAGCCCATTTTAAGAAGTTATAACGCTCAGCGTTACGTTCAAATTCTAGGTCCATGTTCGCTTGTAATGCAGATGCATTACCATATTTGTCAACTTGTACTGAGTGGTCAATAACAAGGTCAACTGGAATAGCAGGGTTGATTTTGCTTGGGTCGCCGCCCATTTCTTTCATTGCAGAACGAAGAGATGCAAGGTCAACAACTACTGGTACACCAGTAAAGTCTTGTAATACAACACGAGAAGGTTTGAATGGTACTTCTGCCTCTGGGTCAGCACCGTTACCCCATTTTGCTAATTCGTTTACGTGTTCTTCTTTAATTACATACGCATCATATTGACGTAAAACAGATTCTAATAATACTTTGATTGAGTAAGGAAGGTTTGAAACTTTTGCAACGCCAGCTTTTTCAATCGCAGCTAAGTCATAGTAATTGTAAGTTTTACCATTCACTTCGAATGATGCACGGCTGTTGTGTAAATTACCTTGTGCCATTTGCGGATCCCCCTAATATATATCTTTTTGAAAAGGCTTTAAAAATGTGTAGCATCTTTTCTCCAATACCCATGATAGCGCATTTATATTCATAAGTAAATTACATTAATATTATCTTTTTTGATAAGCATAACTTATGACCTTGGTTTCTATCCTGATATTTTTAATTTTTTGATGTGCATAATATCAAGGTTTTGTATTAATGAAGGTTTCTATACCTGTCTAACGAAGCCTATCTAAATGTATTTAACTGGGGCACTTTTTGGGGCACTTGCTGGGGCACCTGTAACTTTTTTTAAAATGGTGCCCCAGTTCGTAAAAATGTAGATAAAGAAGGTTTGGACAGGTACTCTCTTATAAGGAATGAGCGATATAAATTCCTTTAAAGTTAATATTATTTCTTTGCCACTATCTGTGGCATTTTTATTTTTTAAATACAAACAACATTCTACTATATTAATACATTTTTATTATTACAAATAACTACCAAGAGAGTAAATACATTATGGAGAATTCTTTTATTTGACACTTTTTAATTCTCTAATAATTAGTAGGAGGTGTAGATTCTTCAGAGGATAATATTTATAAACCTGATAATTTACCAAGGCTGGCCTAAAGAAACACTTTATCGCCGGTAATTTCTCTCGTTAATATTCTTGGTTGTAAGACCAAATCAACCAAAAGTCCTCAATCCTGTTTTATCAACGGTTTGAGGACATATCTCATCACTTCATCTTCTACAAAAGTTTTAATAGCTGTCATAATCACACTGTAATGATTTGATGGCCATATCAAGTTTTATATACACGTTTAGTACCAAGTGATCTTCTCTTTTAATCATCATCGTCTAGTAAGGAAGCTTTTTGGATCTGATCAAATGTAATGCACTTCACTTAAACTATAGCTAAGTTCCTCAAGATCAAACTAGTCACGTTCAGGGTGTTTAGGTGGTTGTTTCAGTTTTTCGGCAACCATTTTAGCTGGATCTTTTTTCTTTGACTTTGCTATTTTTATTTCTCCTGATAAGAACGTTTGTTTGATGCGTTATAGAACTAACGATCTGTTTTATCAACATACTGTTATTTGCCTCCCTAGTACAAAAGTGTTTTTTTATAGTTTAGAACCAAAACTGTAGGCGAATACTAAAGTTACACTTTATTAATAAAAGTAGGCGAAAAAATGACAATGAATAAATTATTATTTCTTATTTTATCCTCTACTCTGCTCCTGGCAGGCTGTTGGGATGTAACGGAACCTCAAAGAATGTACTATATCAATGCCGTTGGGGTTGATTTTGAAGACGATAAATATAAAGTTTACTTACAAATTATCAATTTTGCTGATGTAGCTAGATCACAGCAATCGGGCGGTGATGTTGAACCTGCTGGAAGTCGGGTATGCTGAAGGTAAAACAATTGAAGAAGCGATTTATAAATTGTATCGTTCATCTGATCAAGAGATCTTTTGGGGGCATATGAGATACCTAATATTCTCAGAACGTGCCATGGAAAATGAACGAAGCATTCCTGTTATTGATACTTTTATTCGTTTTCGAGAGACAAGATATCATATCTGGGTCTATTGCACAAAGGATCCTATTAATGAATTAATGCTAGTAACACCAATATTGCGAAATTCTATGACAGCTTCAAAGTTAAGTAATCCACTTAGTACTAATAAACAATTATCATTTATTCAACCTATAAATTTGAGGGAATTAATTATTGGTTTAAATGAACCAAGCCATGAGGTTAGTATACCTTATGTGAAAATAATGAAAAATTGGGAAAATGATAAGGAACAAACGGAGGAAACCACTTTTTCTGGCATAGGTATTCTCTCAAAAGATGGGGTTAAAGGTTTTATTACAGATTCCTCCGCAAGAGGGAATCAATGGATGAATGAAGAGACAAGTCGGGGAGAAGTCACAATTAAAATAGAAGGTGGTGAAAGGGATTATCTAACTATCGATTTAGATCATTTAAATCTCGAAGTTAAACCAATTGTTAATAAAAACAATCAAGTTCAATTTGAAGTTGATATCAAAATACAAGGAATACTCAATGGGTTTAAAGGGAAAATTACTACGGATGAAGTGAGAAAAAATATCGCTAAACAAATAGAAAAGGAAATTAAAGAAACGTATCAAGAAGGTCTAAAACTAGATGCTGATGTATATCGTTTATCAGAATATCTATACAGGAGTAATGTAAAGGTGTGGAAAAAAATCGAGCATAATGGAAAAATACCTTTAACGGAAGATTCAATAAGTAAAATAAATGTTGATGTTAATAAAATAAATCCAGGAAGAAAAACTTTTGATGAGACAATTGAAGAATAAAAAAGCCCGTTACCTTAATTGGTAATGGGCCTTTGAATTACAAGAGAGCTGATATTATCATTTTACTTCGTATAATTTTGTTATTTTACTTTCATTGTTATAGACAAGCTTTAAATTTAACAAATCCGCAATATTACGTACTTGAACATGCGTCCTACCATCTATAATCACAGCTGGAATAGTTTTTGTATCATTAAACATAACTTTAGCTTCTGTAATTTGAGCCCTTTTTACTTCCTCCAAGCCATTTAAAATGTCTAGCTTGAATTGTGCCTCGGAGATTCCCATACTCGCTAAATAATCATAAGGATCTCTATGAGTTGTGCCTTTTAGATTGTCAGTAATCCATCGATGGGACTTGATACCGTTACCTGCCCCATCCAATACAACTGGTATACCTGCCTCTTTTGCAAGTTCTCTCAAAAGCCAAATATAAGCTGCATAATCTTTTTTAAATTGTTCTTTGTCATTTGTTCGAGCCAACTCAACCTGTGCGTAGCTAAGTGGATTCCCTTTTGGACCACAACCATACTGAACACGATTAACTGGCGCAATTTGCACGATACGTCCTCCACCACCTACCCAGTGGGAAGTGAATGCCTTTGCTTTATTTCGGTTCATATATGCAATTTCATTTTCTAATGCGTTCGGTCCACAATTATTTGGGTTGCCAGACTCATGAGCAATTACATATTTAGCGCTATCTAAACGTACATTCGGTAATCCAGACATTAAACGTTTTTCAATTAAATAAGACATTACTGCTCACCTTCTTTTTTAGCTGCTTTTAGTAAATCAAATGTTCCTGATGCTGTTAATCCTGCAAAAAATCCAGCAATCACCATTACATAGAGTGGGTAGCTGGCTAAAGGCCATAACACCAAACCAATAAAAATACCAATCACTACAGATGTGATTGGCATGTATTGGGTATTTAGATTAAAAGTCTTTTTAAGTACCTCTGCAACCGCTAAGACAATTGCAACCATTCCGATTGCAATCATAAAAATATTTGTTAAATCCATTTTACGCACTCTCCTTGTTATAAGTATGTTTTTCAATACGGTCAACTCGACCCTCTAATGTCGAAAGACTTGAATGAATTCCTTCTAATGCATTTGCTGTCCTTTCTTGTGATTCATTAGAACGTTCTAAGTGTGTCATTAATGCTTTTTCCCGTTCTTTTGATTCGTCACGATGCGATTGATCTAGTTGTATTAAATAATTGAAAATGTAACGTCCAGCAATCAAAACCGCGATTATTAATATGATTGACAAGTAAATCCACGGATTTGAACTATTGGCCACTTTTTCAGCTATACCCGCCCCTGTTATTACTAAAAGCTCCACTGTCCTCACCTCAACATAAAAATTTGAAAAGCCCTCACATCTATCTATGAAGGCATAAAAAATAACGCTAAGCTTCTGCTTGCGTCTCAAAATCTTTTTTTGTTATAGCTTTATATTGTTCAGGTGTAATCTCACCAAATGGATTGGCCTCCGTTTTTACTGCAATTTTTAATTGTTCAGCAGTCACCCACTTGAACATAAAAGCAATTTGCCAAAACTCCATCATTCTCCACCACCTTTCATTGAAATTACATCTAATTTCAGTTGTGTTAGCTGCGAGCCTAAGTTATTAATCAAGAGGTCTTTTTGTATATTCTTCATTTTTTCTTGTGCCAATTGTTCACCTAAAGACATTACTTGGTCTTCTGTAGTAGGTATTGACCCCACTTTTTCAAGCGGACCCCATGAGCCATCAGGTAATCTTCTACGTCTTTGCATTATTCAACCACCCCCATAATTAAATAAATTTTATTGTCAATATTTATGTTGGGTCTAGTTGTGGTTAATTTAAGGATGATATTGTCCTTTGGTTCTACAGTTTCATGGTAATATTCATCTTCCACAATCCCATCAGTAACAGGTACTATCTTGTCTGGGTCTGCTTCAAGTAATACATATTGCTCCTGCTCGCCAACCAATGTCATTGATAATTCAACTTTTAAATCCAATTCCTCGTCACGTTGAACCCATATTAAAACGCCTCTTGCTGAACCTTTTGGAGGAGAAATTTTATACCTCGCTACAGATTGCAAAATAGGCGTTTTCAATTCATTTTTATTGAGTTTTATCGTTTTACTTGTCTTAGCATCGTAATTGTCGATTACTTCAATAATTATTGTATTTTCATTGACTACGAGTTGGGCAAGAGAAACCTCAAATTCCCAAGCGCCACCTGCTCCGTTGTAAACTTCAACTGGATTAGCCCCATTAATTCTATAGTTAACTTTAATGTTCGAATTAGCGTCCTGATCCGATGCAGTACCACTGATTTTAAATTTATCAGTATTAATAATTCCACTTGGCACAACAGCGTCTACTGATAAAAGTGGAGCTCGGTTAGGAACGACATAAAATGTTCGCTCTATCGTTGCAGATTGTGCTCCCTCATTATCTACCGCCCAAACCTTCAAGGTATGTGGTACACCTTCTGCTAATGTATCTGTTAATACTACCTCGCCATCAAACAGCTTTCCACCTTTAAAGATTAGTTGTTTGGATAAAGCAATTTGAGTTTTACTTAGATTTGTTGCTAAGACTTTCCTTTGCTCACTATTGATTTGGTAATACACTGTTACTGACTGATCGGCATCGTCATCATAAGCAGTACCTGCGATAGTAAAAGTATCATTTTCATACAAAGTAGTGTTTTCGCCAGGACCAGTTAATGTAACAGTTGGTACTACATTATGCTCAATTTCAAACGTTTCAGAATATACGTAATCCGAATACACATTACCTGTATCTTTAGCACGTACTCTTAATTCAAGCGTTTTTAGTGCCTTATCGGTAGTGATTCTCAAACTACGAGTTAATGTGTTGTTATATGGTAATGGCGTCCATGCACCTGTAATGTTGTATCTGTAATCTACTTCGTAAAGTGATAGATTAGAAGCATTTGAAGCTCCAAAAGTAATAGTAGCAACCTCATTCGGCTTAAACTTTTTACCTGTTGTTGGTGATGTGAATGGTTTTGGTGGAGCGATAGATTGATTTACACGGCTCCCTCTCACATACCAATAATTATCAGTATTTCTAACATTATCGACATATGCTGCATAACCCGCTTGAATGGTTTCTTTATAACTCCCCTTAATATGGCCATCACTTTGTTGTGTAATAACAGATCCATAAAAAGTAAAATTGTTTGGCGAGGAAGGGCTAGATAAAATACGATAAAAGGCATGCCCTGGATAAGAACTATATTGTCCAAAATCATAAGCAGGACTAATATGATTGCTTGAATCAAGTCCTGCTGTTATACGACTCCCATTCGGAACAACGCTCCCTGTTTGTGAATCGAAATTAAAAGACGTATATCCGTTCAATAAGATAGCAGTAATACCATTTCTTGAATAAAGTTCTTTCCAACTGAGTACATATATAAATCTTTCTATAGCAGTGTAACGTTGCCACCAATACTGCGGTGGTATTACAGTATATAAACTACTGTCACGATATGCACTCTCTAACCCTGTCGTATCGACAGCTTTAACACGCATCTTAAGACTTGTCGCTGTTGGAATAGTGTATGTTAGACTGTTTACTGTTGTTTCCCCAACCTTGGAGAATGCCCCACCATTTACAGATGCTTCCCAAATGTATTTGGATAAATTACCTTCTGCATCAGAAGATGAACCCACAGCAAATACCTTCGAATCCCCGATTTCGAGATTTCCTGATGGTTGTGTAAATGCTCCTGGCATTGTTGGCGCTGTGTTAACTACTGCCCCCTTGACATACCAATAACCGTCCATATGACGTCCGTTGGATGGATATGTGCCATCCTCTGCAGCAATGTTGGATTGTACGAGTGAGCCTTTTGAATAGTCTGTGCGTACTAGTTTTTGTGTGACCGTTGCCATTTTGAACATAATAGGCAATCCAGCGACTTGTATATAGTTTTGTATTAATTGCTGATTGGTATTTCCACTTAAAGTAAAAACTGGTGATGGGCCTCCGTTGTAACTGTTGGCCGTTAATTGTGCGCCCGTTAGCGTAAATTTACCTGTGTTTTTATCAAAACTAAAGCTCTCATAACCTGTTTTTACGTACTCGAAAGTATTTAATTCACTACCCCACGTATACGTATGTTCATAGATAGGCGTTTCAATAACTGTAAACTTATCATAATAATACTGCGGCATTTTTATACCACCTCCACTAGTTCGACATTAAATGTCCGCCAATCGCCTACGCCCATTTCAGCATTCACAGTGTCAATTTCTACATTACTACGAGCCACTTTAGCACCCTTTTTGTACGCATTTTTTAGGGCTCGTACCGTAATTGTACTTGTACCAATTGCTGTAACCAAAACGTCCTCTTTCGTCACATCATCAAAAATAGTGACCTGTGTAAAAGCTGTAAATCCTTCTACACTGGCCACTTTTAAAGTTGTTGTACCAATTGCCACTGCCTCAATAATGTCTGTTAAGGCTTTGTCCAAACTAATTTTATTTGAACTGCCATCTAACACATCTGCAAAAGTTCCACTGTTGCCAGGCACACGACCATCAAGTTCTAACTGAACGCGCATACGCTCCATCTGACGATACATTTCAATTAAAAAACGATAGGCATTATAAATTCCCCACTCAAAATTGTTAGCATACTCAGACATGAATGGTGTTCCATCCTCAATAACTTCACTAGTTACTGGGTCAGTAACATCATCATGCCATTGGGTGCGGTCATATGGATTCTTCTTAAAATTTAATGGTATTTCACCATTCATAAGATTACGCATTTTCTTTCACTTCCTTTGTTTCAATTTGTAGTGGAAATGCAATTACATACCCTTGAACGCCTTTTTGGTAGTTCATGGTTTTCACATACAACTCACGACCGTAGCTGTCTACCAATGCAGCACGAGTTACTAAGCCTTGTTCCATCGATAATTTTACATACTTTCTCAACCCATACTTATTACTTGTATGATAGATTTCTTTATCATGAACAACACCATCAATAGTTACTTTTGCGCCTGCAACCATATCACTTAAATATTTTTGCACTAACTCAATCATTATTGGCTGTATCTCATTCATTGACTTGTACCCCCTGCTCTAAATCGACCACAAATACGGCTATTTGTTTTAAAGCCGTAAATACCATCAATAACATTAATAATTTCTTTTCCTAACGCTCCATGCGTTGGTGCTGTTTTAAAACGGCTACAAATTTTATAATTTATCTGCCATGCATATGTGCCGGCATGTAATAAAATAAATTCGTTCAATTCATTTAAAAGAATGTAAATGCCTACCCCTGCTGTTTTAATACGCTTCACTAATGTATCCGGAATTGTTTTAGCTGTAGCACGAATGTTGAGTAATAGAGTAGCTGGCTCAAATTCTTTCCAACCTTCCTCAAAGCCAATGAAATCATTGCCCATATATGCGTCCATAATCTGGTTCATAGTGTCTATATCGCCCTCTGATAGATTGAGAATGCATTGAATTTTAATCATCTTGCGATATTCTTCATCATCCCAACCCCCACGAGAAATTCCCTCATCTTTTCCTAGACGATCTAATCCATATCCCTCTGCCTGATCTACATCCCAATATTTCAAAATAGTTTGCTGTATAGCTAAATTTTCAACACCATTTTCTGCAATAATGGAAAGTAATTTATAGTTATTACTATCTTTTGCTCGAGTAAAATGTCGTGGCATACGGTCCAATAAAGTTTGTAATCGTTGATTAGACAAGGTTCAACACCTCGATTTTGGATTCATCAGTTTCTGCGACTTCAGGAAATGCAATGGATACGTTTTGCGGTTCAAAAGTAATACCATCTGTTGAAAACTCTACACGAACATCCTCAACTCCATCTATAGATAACACACGGGCCTCGGCTTTTGTACAAACGACATCTTTACTCATACCTACCCCATGGTGCAGCACACCATCGTATGTACCACCAATGTATTTGACTACTTGACCAATGACCCATTCATCACCGTTTAGCGGGAATTGATTACCCTTTTTGATATATACCTTTACGTAAACACTGACTGTTGTAGCCCGTGTAAAACCGATTTCATGCACGATTCCACGATTATCTGTAAATGTATATACAGTAGAGCCATAGGCACGAATACCACCGCCCTTTTTTCGGAATATAGCCATTGCTACTTCTTCATCTAAACCTCCAAGTACAACCGTTTCAATACTGTGTGGTGGGCGTCCTTCTGCATCTTCAACATTCGTGTCATTTTCAATTGTAATAGCCGCTCGTACCCCTTCCACTTCATCAAGCACATTAGCTTCGATGGATTCTACACGCCGAGCACCGACTTTTCCAAGCGATGCATAGTAACGATCCTGCAATTCCGCGTCTGTTTCTTCATCTTGGCCATTAAAAAAAGCATCTGGATTCGTTACCGAATTGATGCCGCTTTGTGGGTTCACAATTATACTTATATCCCCTGATTCTACATTGCCTATAGCTCCATATTCAAGCGACTCAACGTTCACACGGTAGTTGCCATCTTCCACTGCGTCTATAGCCTCTAATGCTTTAAAATACACATTGTATTTTGTACGAAACAAATCACCAGTGTTAATTTTTGCTCCTTTGTCTAAATTGACGATTACCTCTCCAGAAGCTTTTATCCACCTTTTACGAGTAATTAATGCACGTTTAACGTTAGCTTCTAGTGTTGCTCCTTCAGAAGTATCAACAAAACGAGCATTATATACCATTTCAAGTTGCTCATTATCTTCTGCCCTTTGTTGGGCCTGCAAGTGAATCATTTTACCAACAGGTGTGCGATCTGATAAATCAGCATCATCACCATATAGGTCTCGTGCTTGTTCTTCAATTACTGGCAAATAATCAGCCGTTCTTTGCCGTTTAAATCCCGACTTGGTTAACAATAGCCTCCCCTCCAATCTCTCTTCCTTCTACAGTTCTTACCCTGAAATTTATTGTAAGATGTCGTCTAATACGATTAAACTCATAATCAACACTTAAAACCTCAGCAACGCTCGGTTCTTGGTATAAGCAATCATGCATGGCTTGTACTACTTGCTTTTTATTGGGTATTTTTTGTTCAATGACTATGCGTCTAAAACCGTGATTATCATTGAACATCCATTCCCCAACCACTGTGCGTAACAAATGCTTCAAATTCTGTATGAGCTGCTCATCACCATGTACAAGCTCATTAAACACCCAATCGCCATCATCATTATACTTAAACGTGTGCATAGAATCCCCCTACCCGGCAAAAACATCTGGACTTGATTCAACTATTTTTCCACTTCCGCCCGGATAAATCACCACATCACCCAAACGTGCAATTTTTTTACCATTTACAAGGACTGTTTCACTACTCGCAACAACCCAGCCTATACCACAGTGTGGGCAATTGTGATGAACTAAATCACCGTCTCTAGCTTGTTGTAGGCTGTTTGTAAATGTATCGGGGCTTCCCTCTACAATTGGTCCACTAACACCATGAGGACAACAAGGTGCCCCGTGACTACATATTCCCTCATGTCTATCTGTAACCCTTGCTACAGGTCTTTCCATTTTGCTCCCTCCTGTTTTTATGGATTTAAATGAATCGTCGGTGCTTTTGCAATAATCGTATTTTCTGATTCTATATAAATTGCTCCATCAGGCTGAATTCTAATTTTATTTTCAAAAACTTTATCCGAAATAAGTAAATCATCAGGATGGGCATTTTCTAGCGGCTTGGTGAAGAAATTAACTCCACCCACGATCAGGGCATCATTTGCACTAAAAGATCGACTAGCTGCCTCGCCACCTCCAAACATGAGAGGGTCAATATCAGCTTGTGAACAAACAACTAATACAATATCACCTTTTTTGAATGGCACCTGAATGACAAATTGTTCTGTTTGCCAAAAACTAAACGGTACATCTAAAATAGGAGTTGCTTCCGGATCATTTAATGGTAGGACATCAGCTTTATACAAATTCATGTCTACTTCAAGCACTTCACATATTAAGCATGTATTCATATTCATTAAATTTTCTTCAATTGATTCACTTACAAACTGTGTCATAGATGTTTTCGTCATACTGGCACAACCTCACATTCTGTATAATATTCTTGGCCGGATGTATCGCCCTTATGTTCACCTTTAGATACACGGAAAAGCCCATTAACTTTTCTTGAGGTTAGTTTGATAATGACATCTGTTGTGATTTTATGATTTAACAAAACCTTAATTTTGTAGCCTTTAAGCTTTTTCTTAGGGTTCTTAGTTTTGGACTTTTTCTCGTCCTTTACTTCCTCTTCGATTTCCTCTGGTTCATTTATAAGACCAGTTTCTTTTGATATATCTAGTCCTAATTTGTCCCCTTTGGCTCGATCACGTACATACATACGTCCTTTATTGATATGCAGTTTTGCTTTGCAGTCTTTTGCAATCTCTGATACTAAAAATTTAATTTTGCCATTCAGGGCTTTCCCTGAACGATATATAAAATCTACTGGCAAATCAATATCACCGATTGCAAGGCCTGCATCACGTGCTAATTCTCTTAAAATAAGAGAGGCATGCGTATTACGGCCATAGGTTCGTTTGATGACCGTTTTTGTATAGTCCATAGTGCAATCAATGCACTTAAAAGTAGTGATTTTGTCTAGCCCTTCCCACTTTGTTTCTTTTTTCTTGAGTGTACCCGCAAAAATAACGCCATTGTCATCTACATAGCCAGCACTTAAAATAGCTGCTTTATTAGTAGCAATGGCATTTATAGTGCTGTCTTTTAGGTTATACACACTAATATCAATCGTATCTACTTTTTCATTGTCACCAAATGGTACACTAAATTTTATAGTTAACGGATCTGTAATTTCTCGATCACTAATTAAAAATGTAGTTTTACGCATGTATAAATTACTCATCTGAATCACCTACATATAAAAAGACCGTTTCATTCATATTCTCGTATGTAATACGAGTGGCAGAATTAGCACGGTCTTTAGGAATTATTTGTACTTTAGGTAAGTCAATATTTACACGATTTTCGAATAGAGGGCGATTGATGATAAGTTTTTCTCCAATAACAAGAACTCCTCCATCTTTAAATAAGTCTACAGTGAAAAAATCATATGTCTGATTGTAGTTAACCTCTATTTCAAACACTTCCCCTGCAAGCTCTATCTCAAAAGAATAGGGAATTTCATCTTTATCAATTTCAATGTATTCATTCAATTTTTACGCCCCTCCAACCCAGCTTGACCACCACCAGATGAACTCTTAGGAGGTGTCGTGTATTTTGATTTATTTGTTTTTGATGCGGAAGTAGGTGTCTTTTTCGTCTGTTGACGACCTTTTTTGGAAACCGGTTTTGTTTGTTTTTTAACAGGAATAGAAACACTAACAAATTTAGCAACCTTAGCTACTTTTATTTGTTTGAGCGTCATTGTAAAAGCATATCCATCTTTAATTTTTGCTTCATAATCATGTGAAAAGTCCGTTATGACAACATGCTTTAATGACGTCATGTAATCAAAATCGATGATTTCACCAGCTTCTCGATATTTCCGAAGCTTTAACACTTTTTCCTGTGTATCATCAAGGATAATCCCTGTTAATGAGATGGTGATAGGGTTACTTTTCACATGATCTGTAATCTGCTCACCATCTTCAAGCGCATGGTCAGTCGTTGTAGACGATTCTGGCATCGACACCTTAGTAATAACATCGATTAATACATCTTTTATATACGGCATCCCATCACCACCTACATAATTTGTAATTCCTCGCCCAACACTTCACTAATTACCTCACGGACTTTTTGAGCTATATCCAGTGGATTATCTCCTGTAATGTTGAAAACAAATTGATGACCTCCACCAGATGTTGGTAATTGTTGAGCTGTGCCCCCGCTACCCATATTAAGTTCAGGAGTGCCATCCGAATTTTGAGATAACATCCCTGCGCTTCTAAGAGCATTGGATTGTCGTGCTGTTAAAATAGATTCCCCTTCATGCAGCTCAGCAACGTATCCATCGTAGGGTACACGTTCAAGCCCTGTAGCGTGTGAGCCATTAAATAATCCTTTGAACACACCACCGCCAGCCAAACTACCTATTTTACTTCCTACAGTAGAAATCCATTTGGGTACTTTAAAATTGGATAAAGAATTTTTAAAACTGTTCCATTTTTGTCCAATTGACTCGAACCATCCTATGGCCGGTTGTACAAAGTCTGATACAGATTGTTTGATACCTGCAAATTTTTCTTTGGTTGTAGCCCATAGTTCGCCAGCTTTAAGTTTTACAGTATCCCAGTTTTGATACAGATAGACCCCAGCCCCAATTAACAAACCAATTGCTGTTACAACAAGTCCTATTGGATTTGCTCTCAAAGCAGCATTAAAGCCGTGCGTAGCAAATGTACTCGCAACTGTACTAGCTTTATATAAATCCAGTGCTGTTTTTACGAGAGTAATCCCTTTTAGTGTTGCAAAACCACCAGCAACACCAGCTATTGCGGCTATTACTAATTCTTTATTATCAACAGTCCATTGTAACCCGCTTTTAAAACCTTCATATGCAGGTTTAACATCATTGGTAATAATACCAGCAAAATCAGCAAATGCACTTTTGATGCTTGGTACAGCAGATTCAATGTCCGTCATGATGCTACCTAAAACATTTTGCATTTCTTCATTTTGAAAGGCTTCCACCATACCAATTTTTAAATCACGCCAAACTTTTGATGCACGTGTTCCAAAATTATTTTGTAATGCATCAGCTGCTTTTTGTGTAGCACCTCCAAATTCTGCTGTTGCAGTACTTGCTTCGGCCATCGAAAAAATAACTTTCTCTTGAAGATCTTCGAATTGTGTTCCGAACAAATCAGTAGCTAGCTGATTTCGTTCTGTCGTATCTTCGACATCCATAAGAGCTCCTACAATTTCTTGGAAAGCCTTATTCCCAACTTCGCCACCTTGACTGATTTTATCTACGTATTTTTCTGCATTGAACCCCATAGACTTGTAAGCTTCTACTGTCGCTTTGTCTAAAGCACCCATACGCAAATGGCTTTCTTTGATTGCATCGCCAACTTTATCCAAGTTCCATGCCCCAGCTTCTGTACCTGATTGCAGTACCGACAACATATTCTCATAAGACATACCCATGTCTTTAAATTGAGGCGCATATTCACGTAAGGTATCTAGTAATTCATCAGAAAAATTCAATCCATTTTGGAAACCATATGTGATACCATCTAATGCAGTTGTTGCATCCAACTCTTTAAAAGTTCTAGTTAGAACAGCAACGGTACGTGAAACTTCATTAAAATCTTGATTAAATGTCTCTGTAACCGTATAAACTCCTTTTGCTGTCCCTGTTAATTCTGTTGTTGTAAAATCTTTAAATTGTCCTCGCAATGTAGCAATATCCTCGGATGCTTGAGTTATATTTTCACTGAATCCTGCTCGAAATACATCTTTTACTACGCCCTCAAGATCTCTTAATCCAACTTTTGTTGAGCCAGTTTGTGCTTCTAACTGACTGAAAGCAGCATCCATTTCCATAGCTGTAGATACTAGAGATTTACTTAACTCAATCCCACCTAAAGCTCCCCCAACAGCCGTAATCTTACCAAGCACTCCTGTGAAAACACTATTACTCTCAGTTGCAACACTATTTAATTGCAACATTTCCGCATGTGTACTACTTACCTCATTTTCAAGTTGATGCGCTGCACTCGTTAATGAATGGAAACCACTTGTAGATGTGTCTATATTGTTACCCATACCATGAAAATGTCTTTGAACACTATCTACCAGACGATCAATTCGATTTAAGGCTGAGGTTGCTTGGTCACGCAAACTTATCGATACATACATATCCCTTAATGTATCACTCATTTAATCACACCTTTTTGCCGAACATAGCAGCAATTAATTTTTCTATACCTTGCCTTTGCTCCTGTTCACGCTTTCTACGCTCGTGTATTGCTGCTAGATGTTCTAAAATTTCATCTTGATCTAATAAATCGACATCCTCTGGCCGGTATGCAGGGAAGTATTCCGGGATTAAATATCGCCAAAACTGCTTATTCGCTTGTTCAATAAAAAATTGAGGAACATGATCTATGCTCCTCAATTGTAGTAATTGCTTATTTACCTTGGCGTTGAAATTTATAGGCTGCCATCGTTACTTCTTCTAGCTCTGCCCACGATTCAAAATCATCTAATCGCAATCCTGATGGTGCAACAACCACTTTGTCAAGCATTTCAGGCATTGCTACTGATAACAATAATTTTCCGCCTTTATCAGTAATCTTATCCTCTATTTTTGCCCAAACTGATGGCAATACTGTTTGAAATGTATATTGATTGTTACCCTCTAACGATGTGTATTCCTTAGTTTTTGGTTTAAATGCCATGATAAAATTCCTCCTATTTTTATAATCAATTAATCTTCTTTATAATGTGCTGCTAAAATAACAATTTCACGTGGTTCGGTTTCTTCTGCTCGTGAGAATGTTGGCCATTTTTGAATACGGCAATCTTCCCCTGTCACACGTGTATTCAATTCTGTATCATGCAGCATAACATCAAACGATTCACCACTTTTATAAAGCTGATGAAGTACAGGAATAGATGCTGATTCAGGTTTCAGTTTAAATGTAAATGTACCTGTCTCATTATTAGATTCATTCCATGATACATTACCATCCGCACCAACAGATTGTGTCCACTTGTCCTCGTTTGGCTCTGCTGAAATTGCGTCTCCATCACCAAAGCCGGTCAAAATATTGCCAGCTACGACAGCTTGTGTATTTTTAAAATTGTGTACACTCATTTAAAAAGCCTCCTTACAGTGTTAATACACCATTAATTTGTACTTTCTCCACCCCGCCTGCGATCACTAGACGGAAATTAATATCTGGTAAGATTCGTTGTGCGATTGTGTTCTTTGGAATATCTTTACGGCGTGGGAACGTAATTTGATAGTCTGGTTCGCCGTTGTCATCTTCTGCAATAATGCCTTGGCGATAAGCCGATTTGAATCGACTGTCCATTACAGCTACAATTTGTGCAATACCCGCGTCTGTATAAGGAATCTTCTTCACGCTAGCAAGCTTTTGGAATACATCCTCACGGAGTCTTGCACGTAAGAAATAATCTGCTTGAATAACATCCAAATATTCTCCACCAATTGCTTTACCACTTGCATTAATCAGCCATCCCATTTCATTTATACACGTCGTGGCATTGTTTGCGATCACTGTATTAATTTCTGCATTGGATAACTTAGCAGCACTAACACCATTGACTTGCTTATGACTGAAGACAAAAGAACCAATTACCTGTGGAGCACCATAAGCAATCAAACCCTCGGCGTGGTAAGCATGTTCATCATCGTGCACTGACACTAAAACATTTTCATATTTATTTTTCAATTCTTCTGTTAACGCAATATTTTTAGTCGTAACCCCATAAATTTTCTCTTGTGTTGAAACCCATTCACATAATGCCTTGATTTCTGCATCGCCGCTTTCTACTGATACAAGATAAAACCAATCGTTATTAGTTTTTACAAGTTCATTTAATGCGGCCGGTAATGCTGTAATATCATCGGCACCTGAAACATATGAGATCCCATAGCAAGCAAGCTCTCGTATTTTTGGCGACTGGCCAAACATACGTGTAGCTAATTTATACTCTTTTGTTGTTTCCGCAAAATCTTCCGCTACTTCGGAAATGTCTGTATAGATCTTGTACTTTAAATCTTTATTTGTTGCTAGAAGCAACGGTAATCCAAAACCTTTCTCTGCAACTGGCTTTGTCTCACGTGTAATATTGACCTCTACAAACCGTGATTTATCGGATGCAGCCATACAATCACTCTCTTTCTATTGTTATTTCATATTCAACTTTATCGAAGTAATCAATTTCATATTGATCTGTTTCGTTGTATCGAATAATCACATCGAATCCCCATTTTTCATCGTAGGCATCCACAAGAAAAGTTGTTCGGTTTCCCACTTCTGAAATACTAGCAACTGCTACCCCTAATCCATCCAAAAAGAAAGAACCTCGCCCTTCAAACCACTTTCGAAGCTGTGAAGCCACTTCAAAAGCGTTATCATGCGAAGTTCCGTACGTATTAAATGAAACCGTGAAATTGCGTTCTTGTGTCCGTTTTTCAATTAAAGAATCTGGCTGATCTACATGAGAAATATTTTCTCTTCCTTGTCCTTTTCGATCACCAATTATTTTATAAGTAACATAAGGTAATGTCGGTATATCTCCTGTCTGGTCGGCACGAATAATTTTTAAAAACCTATCAGTAGCTATCTCGTTGCGGATTAATTTCATTAAATTCATTTCTCACGCCACCTCAACAAATATATATTGACGTCAGTATATACGGAATAGTCTTTAAAAGCTTGAAGAGTATATTTTTGCCCATTGTACTCTACCTTTGTACCTTCTGGTATTTGATCTATGGTTAGTAGTTTCTTTTCTTTCACTGTGAATGTGCCGTTTTCCGTATACTTTAAATCGTCATTGCTGAGAGGCAAAATAATCCCTGTCATTTCCTTAGGTATTTCTTGCCCAGTAACCCATTCTCCGTCAACATAGTCACCTTCGCCTTGCATATGGGCAATAAATGGCACCCCTTGCGATTGAATGACTGAACCAAACAACATTTTTTCAGGCATTAACGTCTCACCACCTTGTATGTGATCCTTTGACGCAACCCTCCTGTATCAATCAAAGGGTTGCTAGACCCTTTCTTAGCGATTGTAGCAGTTGCGTTTGGGGGGCTATTTATATCCGTTAGTTTTTCCTGAACATCTGCTACCATCTTTGCCCCAAGTCGCTCACACAAAACACGAGCGTTTATACGACCACTTAAAACATGTTCCAATTGTTTTTTCATAAACTTGAACCATTCTCTATTCTTTTCATCGAATGTGGACCTCAAGAATGAACGTTCAGGAATCACGATATTACCTTTTTCTTTACGGATAGTGATACCAAATTCTTGTACACCTGCAATCATGACGTATTCAGCGCCATCACTTCCGAAAATGCCTACTTCAATTTCGTACTTTTTCAAATCCCTTAATGATTGGATGACACGTGGAATATTGTTATTACTGTTAATCTGGACTCCCATTTATATCACCGTCAAATTCAAGTGTTTTTTCGGTTCATTTGCTAGTTCTGCTAAATCTTCTAAAATTCTTTGGTATTCTTGACCGTATTTAGAAGCCAGTAGACCAATATTTTTATTTGGATCGCTGTATTGACGTTCTATAACATCTACTTTTTCGCGTATAACGGCTTGTTTTGGCTCTGTAGATAAAATAGCTAAGTGTGCAGCTAAATAGCGTGTAAGACGCTCGTAATGCGCCTCATTAATACCCAAAGAGGATACTTCAAGCGAAGCATCCTCAATACACATTTCTAACCTTGCATCAGATATAGCGTCAAATTCGTTACCTAGCAAGCGTACACGTTCGATCGTTGTTAAAGTTGTTAAAGCAGGCATGATCCATACCTCACTTTCATATTAATTCCCTTGAATTTCAGCAATTTGAGCATCAATAGCTGCTAGAACTGTTTTACGTTTCTCATCCTCTTTAAATTTCTCTAAAAATTCGATAGAAAACGTATCTTTTACAAGTTTAATTGCTTCATCTGCGTCTAAATCCTTGAGAGAAGCGGTATGTTGTCCTTCTGGCACCACAATTTCGCCGCTTTTAATCAAGCTTTTAATGATTGGATGCGAAATAAAAGCCAAATATTCAGCTTCTGGTAATGTATTTGCCCCCGGTATAACCTTTACATCATTTGCAATACGTGTGTAATCACCTTTGTTGTGTAATAGCATTAGATACCCTCCCCACGAACAATAGCCATTGGATAGCGAACAATGGCACCACCACAGCGTTCTTCAAGCGGAATCTTATAATTAGGGAACTTGTATTCCTGAGGATGGCGCGTAATATCCATCGATACAAGCATTTCAACAACATCAGGTGAAGAATCAAATACTAAGAAACAATCTGTTCCTCCTGTCCCTTGCTCATTAAGATCAGATGTATAATCAATACGCTTGAACCAATTTTGTGATTGGATGTACTGTAAACACGTTTGCATTGTGTGCTCATTGTAGACTTTTTCTAAATGCTCATATTGTTCTGCAGCTACGAAAAGCGTATCTGCTTCATGACCAGGTAACTTATTAACTAAGTTTTTCGCCTTTTTGATGTCCTCAACAATATCGACACCTTTTTTGTCCTTCCATTTTGTAGATGTACCTGCTTCATTGTTTGGCACTGCTAGCACTTGAATACCAGTGGCATTGACCACACCTAAAATATTATGGTCTTTGTCACCCACCCAAACGAGTTTATTTTCCTTTTCTGCAATGGCTTTACGTGCTGTATCAGCTTTTGTCACTTCAACGGGACGGCGCGCCATTTGTGCATTACGAATTTCTTGTACGGATATATTGAATGCTGTAGCAATGGAATAAATATTGACTGTATGACGTTTTAAATCAGCATCAACTAGTGGGATGTCTGTTGCTCCTGGCGCTAAAATTTTAGCCGCTCCTGACCGTGTCATGACATCATACGAATAAGTTTCAGCACCTGCAGGTACGTCTGTTTTGACATTTAAAATAGTGCGAGCCTTTAACTCTTCTTTTTTTGGCTCATAAATTTTCTTATCTACAGCCTCTAAATCTTGTGGGCGTAGTAGTGCATCTTCACGGAATTGTGACATAAATTATGTTCCTCCTTTAAGGTAAATTAATTTCAATTTGAACTAATGAATCAACTGTAGCATTTCCTCGGAATACAGCACGCGAGAAATCAATTCCACCACTTGCAACAAACTTGCCTGTTGCTACATCAACTTGTACAGCCATGCCATTTGTGACATCCCCTCCAGCAACAACAAAGATATTTCCTCGTTTAACCACCGGCACTGGTTGGCCAACTAAATATTTTTGGTCATCTGCATTCGTTGTGTAGTCATGGATGCCACGTGATAATGCAATACCAATAGGCTTCCCATCTACTTTCACTGGCACAACCCCTGTCCCATCTGCGCTAAGTTGTACAGAAGCACCAAATGGAATATTTTCTTTTGCTGGGTAGCTGTCTGCTGCATACTCTTGATAGTTTGCTAATTGTCCTGGACTGCCCGCTAGTGGCATGTACTGTCCGTATTTTATAATAGGCATGAAATAGCCCTCCTTTTAATTAGTAATTAAGAACGCATGTTTAAACGCTTTTCACGCATTGCATTTACATCAGTATTTTTTCTTGAATCACCAGTAATAATGGAATTAGCACCAGTAGACGAAAACCCTAGTGAAGAGACTTGCTCAATCGTTGCATCAAAAAAGGCGTTGATATAGTCATCTGACTTCCCATCGCCTTTAAAATCCTGTTTAGTTGATGCAATAACCGCTTCCTTAATTTCACGATCTGTTTTACCTGAGAAATCAAAAGAATCACCAAGAAGCGGCTTTGTCGCGCTTATTAGTTGCACACGTTCCTCCACTTTTTTATCAAGCTCATCTTCTGATACCTGCTTTGCCTTTTCATTAGCAAGTTCTTGCTGCGTTTTAAGTAATTTAACTTCTAAAGCATCAAAACGGCCTTGTAAAGCATCTAAGGCATCCGTCTTTTTATTTTTATTTTTCGGATCTGTTTCTTCCTCTTCTTCCTCATCCTCATCCTCTTTTGAAGCCACTAAGCTTTCAATGTGTGCCTTTACTGCGGGATCGATTTCGTATTCTTTCCCATTAATCTTGTACTTAACCAAAGTAGTTCCTCCTTTGTCATCATCTGAATCTATTTGCCATGCGTCTGAGTCGGAACGGATTGCCACTTCTGGACCCGCTCGTCCTTGATCTACAATAGCAATGTGATTAATTTCAATGTTTCGCTGTACATACTCATATGGTTGTCCATTATATGTGCCCGCTTCTGCCACAACATCACTCATAAATCCGATGCTGATTTCTCGTTTGCCATCATAAACCTTTTGAATAAGATCTTTATCAGTGATAGTCATAGAAACATAAAGTTTCAAATCCTCCACGTGGGCGTCTGTATGACTCATACCCTTAGCATAAGCCTGATAATTATCTAGAGTCACCGGTTCGTTCGGATGCTCATCTGTAATCGGTTTGGAGCGGGCTGAATGCATTGTGCGATCACTAAATATTTCATCAGGCAACTTCGCTTCCATTTGGATAGTACCATCCTGCCGTGCATAAGGAAAAACACCAGGACGAGTAATCGGCACACGTACCGTTAAATATCCTTCTGGTGTTTCTGCATAATCGTTTATTAAACTCCGGTCATAGCGTTGTAATTTCAATGTTTCACCTCCCCTCAAACGAATAATCATATATAAGATATCTTCTATCCTAAAAACCTGTTTTAATCGCAAAATACATCAATGTAAGAATAATTCCACATGAAAGCAATGTACTGAAAAAGTTATATTTACCATCTCTCGGTTTTCCATGTTGAGCTAATGTAATACCTAAAGACAATACATGTATAATAATTATTGATAGAAACCAACCATTCACAATAAATCACCTGCTTTCCACATAATAAAAAGCCGTATTACTACGACTTTGTTCTTGTGTTACTGTTTTAAACAAATTAATCTTCTTCATCATCAAAAATAGGCAGTGCAATACATCGGCAATGAAAATCTTCACCCGGTAACCCAACAGAAGGTGGATCATCGTATGAAAATATCTTATCTTCAAGAATTTTATGAGAATCACGGACACGTTCATCCTTCGATGTTCTCCATTTAAATTTCATTACGCCCATATTCTGATGACGTTGTGCTGTCATCTGTCCAAATAATGTACCTGATTGATCTATAGCAATAAATTTAGCACGGCGTTGAGACATACCTATTTGCTCTTCCAATTGCTCACGAATTGTTTTGTAGCTACTGCCATCCCTTACACCATCATAAATAATCGATTCAATTTTTTCAGTATATTCATCACGGATATTTGTAATGTAGTCAACATTTTTCTGGATATTCTCTTTCATAAAAGGAGCAATCCATGTCTCTGTAGCCGTTAGGTCTATGCCTCGTACCCTTCCTTGCTGTTCCATATTGGTTTTATTCACTTTATTTATATTTTTCATAAAAGAAGTAGCAGCAATAATCACCTTTCGCTGTGAGTACACAATTGAAACAGCTTTTTTGATATGACTTGTCAATTTCCTAAAGAAATCAAATGGACCATCTTGCACATAATCTCGACTATCTTTCATCATTTCACTTTTTACTGAAGCATCGTATAACAAAAGAGTCGCCTTGCCCGCTTCTTGAACCAATTTATCTATAGAACGGAAATATGATGCAGCCACAACGTCAGGAAAACGAGTAGGTGGCACACGCTTAGCCATGTTGTCCATTTTCCTTCCAAGCATTGTATACTTCATTGGCCATACGCTGCCATTGTGCATCGTCACCGCTAAATTTGAAATCGTCAGAAACGCCGAACTGTCCGAAGCGGGTCTCTCTAATTTCATCAGAAGAGATAACACCATTAGATACATAAATCTGGTCTGTTTCTGCAACGATTTTACGGATTTCTGCATCTGTTTTAGAATCGACAGACCAAAGTGGATTAAATTTAATTTCCCATTCAACTGTATCTGGATTAATACGACCTCCAGGCTCTTTTTCAGCCCATAATAGCATTCGGATAAGATGTTCGAGAAGCGGCTTCATTTCATTTTCCTGTGCAGAAGTAATGCGTGCATAGTAATTCATAACATCGTACTGCGCACCTGTTAGTGTGCCAGCCTCTTGTCCTTTAATGACGCTCTTAGGCATACGAGCAGAAGCGGATATATAATCCCATACAAAGTCGAGTAAGTCCTTCATACCGGATACGGGAGTTGTTTGCTTTGTAAGTGTTTCTCCTTTAGCAATAAGAGCAATCGCCTCTGTTCTAAACATAAAGTCCAGTATCATCGCGAGCTCCTTCTTATCTTCTTTCGATAAGTTCTCAATGTCAGCAGACTCATACACTTTAAATGTGAAATCATGCAATATCTGTCCAACGGACCATAAGGATGTATCAAGTACTGTAATAGCATCATATAGTGTCTCTAACAGCGACATGCCCTGTTCTTCATCCTCTAAACGCCTTGTTTGGTCATGCAACACTCGAGAATAATGAACAAGTGTTTCTGTCTCTACGGCTTGTATCCCACTCCTAGATGCGCGGCTAATTCGTAAATTTTCCAACTTGCCATAGTTCTTATCAAATACATCATCATTGATTAAAAGCTCGCTTACTTTCATTGATGAGAATGGATGCAAGTAATCTATAGAAAGTAGACTATCTAACTTTAATGGATCTTGTAACTCGAATTTACTTCGCTGGGTAACGCCTAAGGAAATAAATCCATCACCACGCATACGTTCGTACATCCTCATTTTCTTAAAAGCATCTTTCGCTTTAAGGTCTGCTAATCGCGCCATTATATCTCGTGCAAGCTGGTCATCCTTCATACGTAATGTAAACCAGTGCCTTGTCATGTCCTCCGCTGGAATATCGACAATATTTTGTACTATTGGATTATCTGCATATAGGGCAGATATTTCAGCATGGGTTAACTTTCTGCGAATACCAGGTACTTGTCTAGTAAGCTTATCTTTAGCACCTGCTTTCCCATGACCTTGCATAAAATCCTCTTTGTACTGCTTAGCTACTTCGAGAACACTCAATCTTCATCACCTACCCATACCTAACAATTTTTTTGTTCTATCTAACAAGCTTGAATTATTCGTATATAGCTGATTCAGTGCTTGTGTCAATGCATCCACCATGTCATCATGAGCCCCATTAGGGAAGCTCACCATTTCCTCTATGACATCATTCACCCAAGGACACATATTCGGGTGAGGGAAATAAACGTTACCCGCTTCAAATAAAGGAGACACCGCGTTTGCACGTGCCTCCTTACCACCATCAGGATCAACTGGAATAATGCCACTGATTTCATCTTTTAATGTATCTATTACAGCAGAGCCGTTCGCTTTATCCTCAATATATTTACTTGTAGCTTTTGGCCATTTGTCAGTCATTGCGCGAATTGCTTTAACTGTATCTGGGAAGTTCATACGTTTGTGGTCCTGATCTAATAAGAAATACTGTGCCTTTTTTCGTGACCATACTTGGCCCGCAACAAAGTCACTACTTTCTGTTTTCTTAAATGTACAGTCCCAAGATTGAGCCATCTTTTCAAAGTGAATTGGTAATACTATGACATCATCACTTAGACCCCAATCCCGCTTCATTTGCTCGTCACGTACATAGTATTTAACCCATTCACGCTTAAAGATATTACCACCTGCAGGAGCGGGTCTTTGTTGGTAAAGAGACGCCCACGTTCGTGATCCAACCTCTGCCTTTTTATCCTCAGCCCATTTCTCATCAAAGCCGAGCTCTGGACATAACGGCTCGCCAATTTTACGGTTTAATAGATCATGTTCATCCTCTGCAATGGCAGGCAATCGCAAGCGCACCCATTTACGAGGGCTACGAGCAAGTAAACGGCCAATCAGATCATCCTCATGCCATCGAGTCATAATAACGATTACGGACGCACCATCATGTAACCGTGTAGACAACGTGGCTTCCCATTCATCCCAAATGCTGTCTCGTATCGTTTGCGACATAGCTTCTTTCATATTTTTGATTGGGTCATCAATAATCATCAAGTCCGCACCTTGCCCAGTAATAGAACCACCTATACCAGTTGAGATCATTCCGCCACGTCTGTATTGGATTCCCCAATCCTTTGTAGCTGCATTGGACTCGGATAATTGCACATTAAATAGATCATGTGAAAACTCATTAAACTTATTACGATTTAAACGACCAAACTTGGTTGCTAACCCATCAGAATAAGCAGCTGCTATTACCCGTTTATCAGGATTTTTGCCCAAATAAAAAGACGGAAACGATTCTGTTACCGTCATACTTTTACCATGTCGTGGTGGCATCTCTATTAATATAGATAACTGTTCACCATCGGCCACACGTTGGAGCACATCACAAATTAATTCAGTATGACGAAAGTGCTCATAATGGCCGTGATGTACATATTCAACATAATCACGGTAGAAGCGGCGTGCAAGTTCTTTGTCCGCTTCGTTTTCCAATGCGCTCATTTCCTCATCGCTTAGAATTAGCAATGGCTCTCAACTCCTCCGTCGTTAAATTACTTAAATCAACGCCTGTGGTGTTGCCACCTCCAGCACCTTTTGTTTCAGAACGTACTTTTGCAATGTCTACTTTTAATTTTTCTTCACGTAACCTTTTTAGCTGTTCATCACTTAATAAATCGGTGTACTTTGAAAGCATTGCAAGTGCTGCCATTTTGTCAGCAAGCTTCACACTGATACCATCCTTGCCTTTTTTGACCTCGGTTATGATCGTGCCATCTACCTCTGTGGCATCATGGAAGTGCACTGTATTTACCTTGTATGTCTGCATTCGTGGGTTTCCATCTTTATCTAAGATTACGCCCCCCATGCCATCTAGCATAGGCTCCTCCACTTCACGCATGCCGAAGTCCACAAAATCGGTGATGTCAGCAAATGCAATGTCGATGTACTTTTGTAAGACCTGGCGTGCATCCAGCATAATACCGTTTGCTAATTCTGCCTTCAATCGATGAATTTCCTTTCGAACCTTATCATTTCTTATCAATCGAGAGCCATTGCTCATCGCTGAAGCGTAGTCACATCCATACACTTTTTGGTATGCTTTCGTGGCATTCCAATACTTTGTGTAGTACAAACAAAAAAGCAACTGTTGACTGTTGAGACAGTCACTGGGGACGATTTCAAACTGTACAGTTGCTTGCGATTCCGCTTCTGGGATCGCTTTGCTCCGTTGCGTTTTTTTCGTTTTCTTTTTTACGGAACGTTCCGTATTTTTCTGCTGTTTTGATTGGAACGTTCCATTCGATTCCGCTTCAAGACGATCATCCCAGCTATCTTTGTTTTTCCACCCACGTACAGTTCCCTCAGATACATCAAGTTGCTCTGCTATATCCTTAAGCTTTATTTCACCATTATGGGCTTTGTAAATGTCATATGCTTGGTCACGTCTTGGATCTCTTGCTCTAGCCATATCTCATAATCACCACCACCTCCACATTTGATTGTTTATAAATCGCCTATATGCAATTGCTTTCCAAAATAAAAAACCACGATTTTTTTCGTGGTTTTTGATAAAATATAGTTTTTTAAAAATTAATTTACGGTAGTACATACATTACTGTTACTGCTGCTCCAAATGGAAGTGCCCCATCCCCTGTTACAATCCTTACAGATAATAGGTCACATTTATTTATAGCATAGTTAGCTGTTGTTGAACCACAACAATTGGGGTTTGCAGCAGTATTTGGCCCTGTTACTGATGCAATAACACCTGTTGAAATCGGGTCAGTAAAACCACAGCTTCTACTAATAACTACTTCAACTGTTACTGTATCTGCAACTGTTAATGGATTATCACGTACATTTAAAACTAATCCAGTTATAATTGCGTTTTCTGGTATAACAACCGTATTTCGCGGGAATAGCGCGGACGCGGTACCTAATCCTAAATATTGACCATTTGCTATTGCTTCATCTGTTGCTAAATAAATTTCACACACTCTTGCGTTATTAATTGGTGGTGGTGGAGTTACTCCATTCATTTCTGGTATACATGGTGCTTTGAATCTAAAGAAACACTGATTTTTTTCACAACCGCACATATTGTTTGCATGGTGGTGATTCCAAGCTTTATTACAATTTCTACATCCCATTTTTAAAATCCCTCCTTGTTTTTACTACACTATTCAATTAGGGATAAAGGAAATAGACAATTATACTATGTACAATTCATTTAGTTAGTTTTTTATAATAATACAAAAGACCACTAATAATTGTGGTCTTTTAACAAGGGGATAAAAAAATGTGTTTAAATAATTCTAGTGGTTACTCAAGCCACTTCTACATCCTATTCCTCACAAGACGTTTCTCATAGGTAAAAGCCTATGGCATATACACAGATTATGGTTCTAAATAGTGCATTACCGCGAACTTTATTGTTAGTTAATTGAATTTAATGGAAAGTGGACAAAAGTTCACATGAAAACCACTTCTTTATTATTAATTAAGACATCTAATCACTTAAAAAATATAGGCTGGCCGTTGGTCTGTTTTCCTCTAATATTTAGGTTTTTATAAATACCAAGGGAGGAAAACCTTATCGCACCGTCCTGCCTCCCATTTTACATTGCAAATTTTTCGTAGGTCAAAATAGTACTTATTTGGCTATTTTGGCTAATCTGGCTAAAAATGATTTGTTTCTTTAACCGCACATAATCTTTAGATGCTGATAGATGTTCAGCGATTTGTCTGTACGTCATTCCATCAAGTAAGCAATCATAAATGGTTTTAAGTTGTTCATCGTCAATTAGATTGTAAGCTACCTCTAACGCGTATACATAAGTACGTAGCTTTTCTAATCGCGCTATCTGACCACGTTCACGTACATCCATTCTTTTAAGCTCTTCTACGCTACGAATCAAACTCCCTTTTGGCATTGCTGCATCTATTCCATACTGAGCTACCCCCCAAGAAACCATTGAGCTTGAACTACCATATAAAACTCTTTCTAACCGATTAATTTCTTTCTTCCAGAAACGATAGTTTTTCACTAGATAATCAATGTCTGCCTCTGACCATACTTCTTTTACTGTTTGAGCTGTTAACATAGGTTTGGCCTCCTAAGTTGTGTTATAATGACTTATCTGTGAGGCCATCAAAGGGCATAAACCATTTCTAGCTGTAGTGTGAGTCGACGCTACGGCTTTTTTCTTTTTCAAAAATATCTCGAATATACTAAACCTAGAAGTTTGGTAAGTATAATTATTACCAAACTTTTTCATTAAATTTAAGTAAATATTAGTTTATTGTAGTGTATAAAGATACTTAGTTTATTCTGCGTTTCATATTAACTTTTAATTACAAAATAGTTATAAAATAACATTAGACTATTAACTATACACAAATATTTATATTTGTTCTGTACTTTATTTATAAAATTATTTATTGCAGAATAGACAAATTACCAGCCAATTTACAATTCTTTTCATAGATTAAGAATATAAGGTTACGATACCTTAAATCTATTATGAAAGGAGGGTATACGATGAGTGTTAATAGAAATCCAGCAGCTAGAAAAAAATGCTCCTCTTGCAATTCAAGAGTAAGCAACGTTTCAAATGAGAGCAATCGTTGCATAGGCTGTGCTTGTGACCAATTAAGAGATTTAAAAGTTAATTCTCGAGTTAACATCTTTTTAAAGAGTGGTAGAGAATTTAATAATGTAAGATTTCTTTCCTTAAACAATGAAGATTGTTGCGCATATTTTCTAGATGGCTCTAGAACTCTAGTTGTAAACTGTAAAGATATTGAAGCTATTCTATTACCAGTATAGTAGTTTTAATTTTAAAGAAGTCTATTCTTCTATGGGTAGGCTTCTTTTCTCCAAACAAAGAGTTTTAAATTTAGCCTACATTAAGACATAACTTTTTATTTTTCCAAAGGCAATAAACTATAAAACCCAAGTTACCTAAGCATATGAATAGTAGTGTTAAGCTAAACTAGTTTAACAGGAACCTCCTGAATTGTTACTTAGGGTCACTCACACTCAGTGACCCGTTTTTAGTTTATTTACTCAAAATGTTCAATAATTCATATTAACAATGTAATTTGTTCCATTGAGCAACCTATTGTATAATATAATTAACAAATATTAGGGGGTTCTGGAATGAGTTTATTCGTTGCTTCTACCTTTGCAATGATTGCTTTAATCATTGCTTTACTTAATGACATGAAGATTAAGAAATTAGAGAAACGTATCAAAGAACTTGAAAAAAGCAAATCGAATTAAACACACTACTATTTTTAGATGGGAATCCCATCTTTTTTACTGAACAATTTCTTTCACTTGCTCCCATCATCCCAATTCCACAAGCTCAATTGTCCTTTAGCTGGCACTGGCTCAAGTAAAACTTTCATTGTTTTCAGCTCCCATGCATATCGACCATCCATAAAATCACCAAAGTACAGTTCATCACCTTCTAATTTTTTTCCGAATTCCATGCCTGCAGCACTTAACTCGTTCGGTATCAAATGGCATTCAACTAATTCTGCAGTAGCAACGACAACTCCAAGTGGTAAATCTTCATTTTTAATTCCATGTCTTTGAAGCGCTCTCTTAATTGGCGGATATTCACAATATTCCTTATCCATTGTTTTACCAGCATGGATAGCAATTGGACCTCGATATTTCGTCTGCCAGCTACGTGTCTCGAACCGCTTCTCACCTAAAGCAATAAGAGTAGCCCAAGGTTGTTTAATTGTGATTGCTCTCATTTGTGTTCTCCTCTAATTCGTCTTTGTAGACCAAAAGACGTGCGGGTTTGTAACCATCAAAATGACTAGTTAGCATATCCACTCTCCGATTTTGGGTATATCCACCTTTGGAAAGTTTCTCTGTTAACTCACACCATTGTGGTCCAATGACAGCAAGTAAACCTTCGTCTACAACTTGTAGTGTGGCATTTGAAATAATTCGTACATGCTCCCACCTTTTTGGATATTTTCGTGTCAATTCTTCCTCTGTAAAGTCGATTACTTTCATCGGCACTAAATCTAAGTAATCTACAAATGAACTTTTACTTCGGGACCAAACATGGGTATCAAATTCACCTGATCTGCAGCCATTAACAAAACATAATGATCCCTTTGGTAGATTTCGCTCTGATTTACTTCCTTCAAATCGGACAACTGGTGCAGAACTTGCTTGTAAAAACCATGGGCGTTCTAGTTCTTGCTTTCGTAATTCATCACGAAAACTTAATTGCTCATTCATTTCAGTCCCTCCTAAAATAAGCTCAACTGCTCATATTCTTGTTTTTTGGTAGGCACGTGCACAATTTCAGGCTTATCGTGCACCATCTCTATCGATTTTTTTACCTTTTTCGGCTTATCGTTCACCATAAACGCTTCTAGTAAGGTTCTTAATTTAACTTTTTTAATAGCCTGTAGATCCTCTCCTACTAAAAGCACGCTACTTATGACCATTTTATCTACAGGTTCATTTCTTTGAATTGATATGCAACCATAAAAATTCTCTATCACCGTTGCCTGCACACCATTTTCATAATGTTTACGTTTTATAATCGATGCGTCTATAATTTCTACAATGTCACCCACCTCAAATATGGTAGCTGTGTCTTTTGCTGATTCTTCAAGAGACACAATACGCTCAAAACATTCCGTACGTTTATATGCGCCAATCGGAGGACCATCTGGACGATGCTTAAAAAACACACTGTAGTAACCATCTGCTCGTGGCTCCGTAATGATGTATTCTTCGTCAATTTGATAAAAATGTGAGGGTGGTTTCACTACACGAGCCAAATATTTATTAAGTACTCGTCCTGGTGCATCAATAGCAACATCCACTAGCTCAAAGTGATTCTCTTGGTAGGCCCCAAATTGAGACCCAGGTCTAGGGAAGCGGCTAGCACAATATGCATGACCGCCATGTGGGAAAAGATAGTAAAGTTCACCTTTTGTAAGATTAGTAGAGCCACCAGTATCAACACATTTTCCCTGTAACATCCTCACCACCTACTTTCGATAAATGGCAGCAAGTAGTGCAAAGTATAGCCATCCATCGATACAGCTTCGCTTGCATGTTCTTCAAATGTTGCGAGTGGAATCGATTTACGCCCACCACTTTGAGCTGTCTGCCAAGCCGCTTGAAGCGGTGGAAATGGTAAGCGATAGTATTTATCCAACTCGCTGAAATACACAAGTAGAAAAGTGATAGCGCCTTTTTCGTACCAGGAGCGGAGCAATTCGTATTGATGATCATGTAAGTTTTGGAGTGGAAAACTTTTGCCCTTCGTTTCCTTTGCATCAAATACCACTGCTGTTCCATTACAGACACCTGCATAGTCCACCCATTCAGGCTTTTCCTTCCGTCCTTCTACTTGGGAGCCTTTATCTTTTGTAATTTGTACAGGCGTTGGAATTTTACGAATGTCAGCTAATCCCGCATTACGATATTTTGTGTTGGCCATATCAATGACACGTTCTAAAAACTTGCCACGGTCAGCATGTGTTACTGATTTCGCACGCTGCTTCGTTGATTGATTATAAAACATTCTGCGCCCTCATTTCTTCATGATTTTCTGCCTCTAGCACGTCAAAAATGGTGAGCTGGTTCTTCAAAAACTCTTGCTCAAGATCATTCAAGTGCCGCTTCCAGCAAGTAACCCCATACTGTCTTACAATGGATTCTCCATTTTTTAAGGGTCTGTTGCATCTTTTACAACGCCTCATCCTATCAGCCTCCTAAAATGGCAAATCATCATCAGACACTTCTATCGGTCCTCGACTATTCGCAAATGGGTCCTCATCTACTCTTGTATAGCTAGATTGATTCATAGGCGGCTGATTTTGCTGATAAGCACCTTGCCCTGGCATAGGACCACCGAATTGTTGCTGTGATTGCCCGCCGGCATAGTTTGGCTGTTTGTTGCCGTAAGCTTGTCCGCCATATTGAGGTTGTTGCTGTTGTGATGAATATGAATTAGGCTGCTGTTGACCACTAGCTTGACTACGTGACTCTAAAAATTGGATACTGTCCGCTACAACCGTTGTGGTATACACCCTTTGTCCATTCTGATCCTCGTAACTATGCGTTTGAATACGACCTTCTAAACCAATCAGTGCCCCTTTGCGCTGATAGTTTGCTAGATTTTCAGCTGCTTTACGCCATGCTTGGCAGTTAATAAAATCTGCATCACGCTCACCATTTTGATTGGCAAATGTACGGTTAATGGCTACTGTGAAGCGGCATGATGCTATACCGTTCGGTGTGTAACGTAACTCAGGATCTTTTGTAAGACGGCCAACTAATACGACACGATTAATCATTGTTTGAATCCTCCCTTTTTGTTGCGATGCCAGCATGCACATTGTTTTCTAAATATCTAAGTTGTTGCATTGCATAATCGGTGCAGTTGCTGTCACTTAACCGCTTCTGTACGTCTTGTAGGACTGGAAGGGGGAACTGATACTCACTGACAAGCTGGTTAATACGCTTCGCTACTTCATCATGTGTCACTGCCCGTACCAGTGCTTGGTCAGTGCCATTAGTAAAAGTACCTTTTGCCTGAGCAACCCTGGCGAAATGTTTCCGTAATTTCATATGCTCTTCATGGCTGCTCATAGCGTTATCCCTTCCCTAGCATTTCTAAGATTTTTTGGCGCTCAGCTTCAAAATCCATGGTTGATGTTGATTCGGTTATATCATTTGGAACAGCGTCATGCCGATTATCAAACCATCCTGGAACAACCTCTTCACGTCTATTTTTTTGCTGATAATACTTTTTTGTCTGATTACGTTGCTGCTTGTTTGCTTGGATTTGTTGATTCTTCCACTGCAAGTCTGCTGCCTCTACTGCTTCCAACGTGAAGAGTTTCTTGTTATACCAATCTTTTAAAATGGTCTCGACATAACCCCAGTTTGTTTTTCCGTTCAGCACAGCCTTCTCCATCGCGTGTATAACTAAAGGCTCTGATAGATCATTTATCCATTGGTCAATTTTGAAAAAGATTAGAGATCCTAACGCTCCAAAATGATTCTGCTCATAAAACGCAAATGCATTCTGTGTAGGAGGAGCAGTTTGGTTCTCTGATGCTGTGGATGCAGGTGGCTCCTTTTCATCATCATTATTATTAATTAATCTATCAGTACTTAGTAAATCAGTACTTGGTATATTAGTATTTAGTAGTCCTTGATTTTCCACTAATGGTTTTTCCACTCGTGGATCTTCCATGGATGGTTTTTCGGGGTATGGTTCTACCATAGGTGGATTTTCCATGGATGGTGAATCAGGTAATGGCTGTTTGTCTATAGGTTGCTCCTGCTCCCCATCAAGCTGCGGAACTTCATATACCACCGTGACCCATTCAAATTTTCCGTTTTTGCCACGGCGCCTTTCCTTTTTGACATAGCCGTATTTCTTTAATTCCTTCAACCCTGTATCAAATGATGTATCACCATCCGTGGCCCATTGTGTAAGTTCGCTGTTATGAAATGTCCAATCATCTGGTTTAGAGAGCATAAAGACATGGATGGCTTTTGCTTTCCAACTTAATTTCGTGTCATAAAGCGATGTATTGTTAATAACTGTATAATCTTTGTTTTTGACTACTCTAACGATGTTTTTACTCTCCATCAGTTAAACCTCCTATAGAAATCTACCTGTTCTTTCACAAATGGCGAAGCTACCCTCTATTTTGATAATTTTGTAATCTTGATAGCTCTGCCACATGTAGCGGCGTATTAGGCGATATAATTCCTTTTCATCGTCTGCCGCCTGTTCAAAAATCCACTGTGGTAACAACACTCTGTGCGGTACAGAATTCATTGAGGCACTTGCATCTTGATAGCACGTAAATATTGAATTAAGCTATCCGCTTCTTTCACTGTTAATAAATCCGAATTCTTATCAGGAATTTTGCACCTCTGCATAGCACCGTTATAAACTGTGTTAGGATCGGAACCATATGCTGTGGCAACTTCACTCAACAATTTTGCTATTTCATTGAACTGTTCCTGAGTCCTTAAACCTGTGTGATTAGGTTGATTTTTTTGTTGCTGTGGCTGACCACTGTTATTTGGTTGCTTTGGAGAAGCTTGATTCATATATTGATAATCATTACCGCTCGCTCCATTTGCATCATCATCCTTCTCGGTAGCCAGTCCTAACATAGCCGACAAGCTATAGCGCTTCATATAAGTAATCTGACCACCGAAATCTTGCATGCTGTTGGCAGCTGGGAATTTGAGTGGATAAGATTTCACATACTCTCCTGATTCATGCAGGAATATGGTTTCTACACAAGCCATTGTTAAATTCCCTTCAACGGTTGTATAGCTGTTCTGAATGATGGATAAATGATTTTGGACAAATATTGGTCTGACAGCATCTAAAATGCCATTGAGATCCGTGTATTCAAACGTATATGAACCACCATTTTTGGTGCGAACATTTACTTTTGCATTATGTTTTGGTGTTTGAATAGTAGCCCATGCTTTAGCTAATGCTGCCGAAATGTTTACATTACTCTCGGAAAAAAGCATATTCTTCCTCCTAGTTAGTTGATTTTTTGAAGTCTTGGGCGTAAAATACAAAGTAACTATTTTTGCAAATATTTTTTCAAACCACTGCCGCAAACAGTGGTTTTTTACTTTGTATATGCTTGTGAATAAAGAGTGGAACGTTCTGCAAATTTCAATGTCACAACTTCCCCATCTTTAGCGACGCCTTCAAGCCCTGTGTTTTTAACTTGTAAAAATCGAAATTCTTTTTGATCTGATAAACGCTTGAAGTACACAATACGCATTTCAATCACCTACTTTCTGATGGAATCCCATCAAGCAGCCTATAACTGCAAAGCAATCCGTCAAGGGGAGGAACGGGTTATAGACTGCTTGACGAGAGCGAGTCGAAAATCGCAAACGTGAGGATATATGTTATAATTATTGAGACTAAACTTAGATCTGCTGTTTAATCGCTCCAACGATTAAGCAGCTTTTTTATTGCCAGCAAGCAATAATGATTGGTACGCCAATAGCAACCATGACAATTCCGCATTTCACACAGAACTCCTTATGTTCTTGATCCCGGCCGTCATCTGGCATATACAAATAATTCACTAGCCATTTCACCATGCTGACCACCACTTCCCTACTGACACTAAGCGTTCTTGCAATGACAAATTACTCCATTTATTAACTTTTAATATTTTCATTAGCAAGTTTCTTCACCACCTTTAGGGAAATACCTCGCCTACTAAAATCTTGAATTAAACCACCAAAATTTTTGTTATCTTGTAGCTGGATTTCTAAACGTCTGATAGCATGTTCTGCCTTTTTAATCCGCCAAGCACATTCAGCTGCTAAGTTGTATGTACCGTGCTGTCTATGAAATGCCATGGCTCCTTGTAAATCCTCAATGCATGCTTTCTTTGCGGCTATCTCTAACTCTAATTTCTTTACATGATCCAATTGAAAATTCCTCCTCCTATAAACATTGGTACTGTCTGTAAAAACTGCACTGCTGCATCTGCGCTAAATAATGCTGCTACTACTGTGTCTTGAGAATTTGTAATAGCTGCTGCTCGAGCTAAAAATTTAGCTTCACAAGCAATGAGATTTTGCTCAATTCGACTAATCGTAGATTGCGTAGTATGCATAAGCTCCGCGAAGGCTTCCTGCGATAATTTTGCTTTCTTGCGGCACTTTCTGATTAACTCTCCAACATCTACATGCAATGAAATCACCTCCTTATGCAGAAAGTGCATATTATGCTTACCACGCATGGTTTCTCTATTAAGTTATCTTTATAGTTGAGATATGAGATTGTTTGCCCCAATCTCTTCTACATACCTGTCCGGGTAGTTATTTTTTAGTAATCTTTATTCAAAATTTCATCGAGCACTTTAGCTGTAGGTTCTGCTAACCAAACTCGTTTGTATCTTGAACCTAGTTGTCTTTGGTGCTCCCTAATTCGAGGATCGCAAAGAATATATTTTTCTAATGACGCTTTACTAAATCTAGTTTCTCGAACTAGATCATCGATATCCCAATACAGTGTTCGTTTCCTAATGGTGGCTTGTACTATTTGGTCGTACCTTTCTAATAGTTCTTTTTTAGTAAGACCAGCGTTCTCGAGTACCAATTGAGTAATATCTGTATCATTTTTAATCACAGTCACTTGGCACCACCTTCAACAAGTTTTAACGCTTGTTGGTTGTACGCGTTAATTTCCATTCTCAGCGTAGTAGATGGCTGCCACATGGAGATAAATTTGATACTTTCAGCAAAACGTGTTTTAGGAATTTCTCCATACCTCGGGACTTCAAAATGATTCTTGAAATCTCTCCAAAAAGCTGAAAATACTTGACGGCTTATTTTTTTGTATGCATTCGATTCTTTACCACCTAACGCGGCGATCACAACTTCACGACCACGTTTGCTGATTTGAGATTCTTGATTGCCATCAATACGCATCGTGACAACAAGGTTTTGTACAGTTTCTTTAACTTCAACAACTTCCATTTGGATGCTCTGCAATTGCTTCCGCGTATTTAACGCTGATTCAAGCGCTAATGTGATAGGATCTTGTGATAGTTGCTTTTCAATATGTTGCTCCATTTCATTGAAGCGTTCGATGTATTTAACCGCGAATTGTGTGCCCTTTTTGCCAGTCATACGAGTGCCATATAATTCGCACCCCTTCTTAGTTAACAAGAAGCAAGGTTGCTGCTTGTTTTGACTATTTGTATAAGTAGATTCGATGAAATAGGACTGGGGTAAATTCCCCTCTCCTAATTGAGCAATAATGCGTCTCAGATCTTTCAAGACTTCGTTATGGTCACGCCCGACCATTTCTGCAACTTCTGTACTCGGGATATTCCTTGATAATTGATTCATTTTGAGACCTCCTTCTCTAATACTATTTATTATAGAAATTGGCGTTTTGACATTTTTGGAATTAACTTGCTTATTATCCTGATGTATTCTGATGTATCTAACTTTTTTTACGAGTTTGACCTATCCAACGAAGTATATTTAACTTTAAAATTGGAAAAAAGGAGACAACCTCAAGTCAAGAACTTTTTTATAAGTCTGGGAACAATTCAAAAAATGGTGTTTCTAGAACCTGTTCTAGCTTCATTGAAAGCTCTATATTTGGATTAGCTCGTCCAACCTCTAAATGACTAATCAGAGCAGTTGAACAACCAATTAATTTTCCGAGTTGTCCCTGTGAAAGACCCTTGGCTTTTCGTTCAGCAATCATTCGTTCGCGTTTAGAACCTTTAAGATTTCGAAATTGCTGTGAAGGAAACTGCTCTTTGCGTTTCTTTTTACGCTTTGATTTAGTCATGCTCACACCCCCTTTCGTTGTTGGATTAGCGTTGCTACCGCTTCGTGAGCTATTAGGATGAATAAAATTTCTCACGAAATAGCAGGTCGTTTTGTACAAGAACCTTGTACATTATAACCAAATAAAAAGGCTACATCTTCTTCTAGAATTTTCGAAACAGCCAAAGCTACTTCCAACCTAGGTTTTGAGTATCCAGTTTCCCAATTAGAGATAGCAGCTTTACTAACAGTTTTAAGCAAATTTGCTAATTCGGCTTGAGTAAGTTGTTTCTTTTTTCTAGCAGAAATCAAATTCAAGTTTTTCATTCAGTACAACCTCCTTTGTATGAATAACTTGTACTTAAATAATAACAACAAGATTCTCATACGTCAATACTTATTGTATGACTTTTTTGTACTTTTAGTTTTCATTGTGCACAGATCATAAATAAATAGTACAATTTACTTGTACAAGGAGTGATTTCATGTTGGACCATCGTTTGAAAATAGCCAGAAAAGCAAAAAAAATGACACAAGAACAATTAGCAATTAAAGTTCAAACAACTAAAGGTACCATCAGTAATTATGAGAATGGGCACAGTACTCCTTCTAATGAAATGCTTGTACTTTTAGCAAATTCATTAAATACGACAACTGATTACCTACTAGGTAATACAAATAATCCTGCCCCCTTTCTCAACAAGAAAAAGACGAAGCTGAGTTCCAGGCTTTCGCCAATAACCCTACCCTTGAAAAATGGTACAAAGAATTGCCGAAATCGAAGGAAGAGGATTTGGAGAAGCTTCGAAAGATGTGGGAGATTTTGAAGGATAATGGTGAATTGTAATAAATTCAGTTACTACTTAGGGTGAACACGTATGCTGAACTTTATGGAAACATAAAGAAAGGACCGCATAAAGGCGATCCTGATAACAAATTGATGGCTGCAAGAGCATTCGCTGATGATACAGTTTACGGTGCTGTAAGTAACTTCACAAAAGAGGGTGACGCTATGGATAAATTCTTAGGAAACCATAAGTCATCTCTTGCAAACACAGAGTTATATGGAGCAGTAAGTCGAGTTGCATCTGCATTTGATAACAGCGCAGTTGGTATTATAATGCCCACTCTATAAGTAATTATAGAGAAAGTACTGGGTGAATTCAAAGGAAACCTAAGGCAAAATGCTATGGCAACTTTGAGCCAAGCTGACGAATCCTTTTACGTAGTCAGAAGGTGCAACGCATAGGTATTGAGTAAGGAAACAATAATATACCCACGAGCGCCCAGCACCTAAGTATATTAAATTTTCAATCTAAAGGACATGATAATATCATGTCCTTTAATAGCACTACTATTGGAAGTATTATTCATTTATGTTTTATATTATTTTTTTTACAAATTACATAGGTATATTTACGCAAGCAATAGTATCTATAAAATAATTAAATTAAGTGAGGGATTAAGATGTATGTACCTATTATGAAAAATCGTGATGAAGAAGTACGAGTAATTCAGACAATGAACGGATATTTCAATGACTCTATTATACCGATGATAGAGATTTATAGAGACTTTTATTTAACGCGATATAAAACCGATGAAGCAGGTAATTATGTATACGAAAAAAAACCAAATAGCAATAGGAAATATAAAATCAAATTACCTCCAACTGATGATGATATTATCACGTTGAAAAGAATAGAAGAATTTTTAAATGGTAAAAAGGCATTTATTGATTTTTTTAAATTTTATGCAAATGAATATGATGATAGTAGATCATTTAGTAATGTTGAACTATCTATTCATTTAAGTAGAGATTTTTCCTACTATAAAACCAGAATGCTAGAGATAGGAGATTATAAAAACTTAATACCTGTTATCTCAATTAAAGAAGGATTTAACATCAGTGAATTTGATTTGATACAATTAATTAAACAATTAAGAGATTCTAATTCAAGTATCGCAATAAGGGTCACTGACGGTGTTTTTGAAGAATTTGAGGAAGTTTTTGAAGAGTATTTGACAGAAAATGATTATCTTATGTTAGATATAAGAAATCAAAATATTGATTCAAAGTTTATAGAATTAGAGGACTTTCGCGATTTTGAAACTACTGCAAAAAAAATATTATTAAATTCTCCTCGATCAAGACAATTAAAAAATGGTGATTATGAACATCTTGAATTTACAAAAAAATCAATAATAAGGCTTCTATCCTATATAAACGCTATAAACTAGATGGTTTTGGTGATTTCGGTGGTTTAAAAGATGACTTACCTATTGATGGAGGTGGCGGTGGTACAGGAACAGCATTAGCATTAATCTACTGTAAAAGTGATAATGCCTTCTATTCCATTAAACATGATGATTCAAGTATCGGTGTCAGAGGGTATAGATTTGTAAGAAATGATGTGCTGTTTAGACGCTGGTATTTCGATTCTAGTAATGCATGTACTGCAATGAACAAAATTGAACAAATGCAAGTTAAATTTGGAAACTGGGCCACTTGGAATAACATAACATTAACTAGATATATACAAGAGCAAGCAACTAAATAGTATACCTAATTATAGGTATACTATTTCTGGTGTTATATTATTTTTGAAGAACCATTGATAATCTATTTCTAATATATCTGAACTATGCTCTACAAGATACTCCCACTTAGATTGAAATTTATTTTTTAAACAAATTTTAAAGTTTTTATTAATTTCTTCATTATCGACAGTATTAAGTATTCTTTCAATCATATCATCTTTATTTTCTAAATAAGGACATGTAAAATATGTGGATAACTCTCTTTTAGTTAAAATCGATAATTGAGCAGATGATGAAATATTATTAGACTTTTGGGCGGTTCTAGTTTTTTTAAAGATATATCTTCCATTTCTTGTAATACGGTATGTGTAAATTCCACACTCTTTTGGAGTATAATTAATCATATTATCAACATTATTTATTGAACATATAATATACACCTTTTCGAAAACTTTGAAATAATCATCCAATTGCTGTTTTAATCTTTGAGGTGTATCTAAATCTGTTTTTATTTCAAATGCAGTACTAAATGTGCTAATTTTACATAAATCCAGCCTGCTCTGCCCTACATTTAATTCAAAGATAGATACATGATTTCTAGTTTTAAAAAGAATATTATTAATAAATGTTGATTTTACTGCAGTTTCATTAGGGTAATTTTGTAACAAAAAGGTATTTAGAAATTCTCTTGCTGTCATATTAAAATTTTCTTTATCTATTGGTAGTTGCCCATTAAATATTTCTAACAACTTTTCTTCAATTAATGCTTCACTCAGAATTGTAGAGTATTGATTTGAAAGTGACTGGGCGTATTCAAAATAAGTATTTTTTTTAAACATTATATATACTCCTATCTAAGACAATTATATTACATAGTGTGAATGTCAGTCTATAATCCTTAGAAGAATAGATATTATTGTTTATAAAATTATTAAAAGGAGGTTCCAAATGAATATTTCTTATAATACAGGTAAATTAGAAAAAGTTTTAACTAATGAACGTTTAATAAAAAGAGAATATACACAAATTTATAAAAACCTTATAAATAGATTGTCCGAATTACGTGCAGCAAATAATTTAGAACAAATCCCTCATATCCCTCCACCACGTAGACATAAGTTAAATGGAGATTACGAAAATTGCTGGGGTATAGACGTTTCTAAAAACTTTAGAATTATTTTGCAGCCTACAGGCGATTGGAATGAATTAGATTTAAAAACAATTACTTCAATTGAAATTTTAACAATAAGTGACTACCACTAAGAAAGGAGGAAGATCAATGACTAACGAATTCATTGTACATATAGGCTCTATTATCAGAGAATATTTAGAAGCTTCCAATATAAATGAACAAAAGTGTGCAGAAATATTAGGTATTAATGAAAAAGATTTAAAAAATTTATTAGATGGAAAAGCTGGTTTAACAGATGAACTAGCAGAAAAGTTGACAAGTGTTTTTCCGGAAATCCCATCATCTTATTGGATTAATTATGAAAATAAATATCATGAATTTATTGAAAATCAGAACCTAACATTAAGTCAATATAATTCTCATCAATTGAGTTCATTTGCTAAAAGATTCAAATTTAATGAAATATTCAGTGGGTTGGGTTGGGACTTAAATAAACAAGCAAATGAAATGTTAAAGTTATTAGGTCTTAATAATTTCGAACAATTTGATGATATATATACAAATTTAAATATTGATTTTATGGAAGACGGAGGTGAAAAAGAAGCGATTGCAATTTGGCTAAATTTAGCTAAAGAAGAAATTGATCTTCAAAATAAAGACTTATCAAAAGTTAATTATAATAAAGAAAAATTAATGGAGTCTTTAGATCGTTTTAAATTATTGGCGTTAAATAATGATTATAAAAAATCTCTAAAAAGTGCAAGAAAATTGTTAAACCGTCTTGGAATTTATTTGGTTTTTTATAATGCTATAGAAAATAGTAAAGTTCGTGGGGCTGTTACAACTTATAATAATAAACCTGCAATTTTTATTAGTGGTAGATTTAAGACGCATGATCATACTTGGTTCGCTCTAATGCATGAAATTGGTCATCTAGTTCTGCATTATGTACCAGGTGAACAAATCATTACGATGGAAAACGAAGTTATAGAATATGATGTTGATAAAAAAGAATTTGAAGCGAACAAATTTGCAAGGGACTTCTTCATTAATGAGTCTGCTTATACTCAATTTGTTTCTAATATGCATTTTGATGAGCATACCATTAGAGATTTTGCCCAAACCCAAGATGTTCTACCTGGTATAGTTCTAGCCAGACTACAACATGATGGATATATTAGTTTTGACAAATTAAACTATTTAAAAGATAGATAATTGAATTTAACCCCACTTCCCAAAAGTGGGGTTTTATTGTATATTATAACGGAACATATGTTCTTTTTATTGTCTTATAGGGGTTGATTTACATGCACTATACACATCTTGAAGATTATGTTCAACAATTCTACACTCGCTTGGGCATTACAGACCCTACCCTGCTGCTTGTTGAAGAAGTAGCTTTTAGAATGGGATTGAAAGTTTTTTATTGGTCAGATAAGAGTCAGGCCTTATTTATTAATGGGCGGCATTATATTTTTCTTAATGAAAATCAATCGCCACAGCTACAATGGCAAGACTTTTGCCATGAGCTATCACATGTCCTATTACATACAGGTGATCAATTTCATATGTATCCCCTATTTCGCGAGTACCAGGAATTCAAGGCCAACAGTTTTATGTACCACGCTTGTATTCCTACTTTTATGTTGGAGGCTATATCAATAGACGACCATACACCACAAACAATTATGAAAGTAACGCAAATCTTTAACGTAGAATACGATTTTGCTTTCAGGAGATTAACACAATATAACAATAAGCAGATTATGCAGAGGTTGCATAATATGGCCTGTCTAAATATGAGATGATGAATATAGGACAGTTCATAAGTGAGTTTAATATAGGTTATCTGCTTCAAATTACTGTGGAAGGAGTGATGTTCTAATTGTCCTTAAACTCTAATCAATGTACCTGTCCGGGTCAGTTAGATAGGAAGTGGACGATATGGTTAGAAAGAAACTTAATAGTACTAAAAAGGAAAATATTTATTGGTATTATGATTCAAACAAGAAGAAGAAATTTGCCTACCGTTACAAATTTTATGACCATACTGGAGTACGTAGAGAAAAAACGAGACAAAACTTTAACTCTAGTATCGAAGCTGAAAAAGCATTAACAGCATTAAAGGCTACTGTTTTAAATGGTGGAGAAAAAATAATATTTAATGAAAACATGACAATTGCTCAATGGGTAGATATTTATTTTGATCGTAAAAAATCAAAGTGGAAAGGTACCTCCCCTAAAACTTATCGTAACGTAATTGAAATTTACATTAAACCTTATATTGGTAGATATAAGCTATCTCGACTGTCCAAAAGTTTATACCAATCTGAATTTATTGATAAATTATCTTTAATAGCTGCTCCAAAAAGCATTCAAATGTATCATAATTTTTTCATTGGATGTATTAATGCTGCTGTAGAAGATGATATTTTGGATAAAAACCGCATTGCGAAAGCTGAATTACCTAGGATAGAAAAAATTAATAATGATGAAGTCGAGGGCAATTATTTAACTCCGACTGAGCTAGAATACTTACTTAAATGTGTAAAGCAATCTTGTGATATTTCTAGATATACTTTAATTTCTATTCTAGCAGCTACTGGTATGAGACGTGGCGAAGCTGGAGGTTTACGTTGGTCCGATATAGATTTTAAGAATAATCTAATTTACATCAATCGTACTCGTGATTTTTATGGGGAGCGCTCGGCCAAAACACTAAACAGTATTCGCTGTATTGATATGACAGAGGTACTAAGTAAACAATTAGATCGTTATAGAAAATGGTGTATCGAAAGAAAATTAATTTTCGGGATTCAACATAGCGAGGATGATCTTGTCTTTATAAGTAAAACATGCAAGCCTCTTAATCAAAATGCAGCTAGATTAACGCTAATCTTAATGCATGAATTATATGACGTTAAACTCATCTCTCCTCATGGTTTACGACACACATTTGCTACCATCTCAATTGCATCCGGTACACCGCCAACAACGATTGCCAAAATCCTTGGTATGACTACTTCTACACTTTTAAAAACCTACGCCCATTCGTTTGCAGATCGAGAGAAAAGAGCAATGCAAGTTCTAAGTGAAATAGTCAATTTCGATTAAAACACTATTTTTCATTTAAAATGGGGCACTTTTTGGGGCACCAATGCGGTTAGCCCCTCCCCAACCCTTGATAATCAAAGGGTTTATAAAAAAATAACTATAAGCATAACTTATGACCTTGGTTTCTATCCTGATATTTTTAATTTTTTGATGTGCATAATATCAAGGTTTTGTATTAATGAGGGTTTCTATACCTGTCTAACGAAGTGTATCTAAATGTATTTAACTGGGTATTTTTTGGGGCACTTGCTGGGGCACCTGTAACTTTTTTAAAATGGTGCCCCAGTTCGTAAAAATGTAGATAAAGAAGGTTTGGACAGGTACTCTCTTATAAGGAAAGAACGATATAAATTCCTTTAAAGTTAATATTTTCTAAGATGCCTAAATTGGCAGTTGTTTTTTCTGCATCATCGCCTACAAAGAACCCAACTAATTTTGCTGGTAAGCTCTTTTCAGTAGCAGTAGATAAAGCTTGATTAAACAACTTTTCACGCGCAGCTTCTTTTTGAGATTGCTCAAATTGTGCCTTTAACTCACGTAACTGTTTCGCTTCCTCCGATTCTGGTGGGTAACGCTTGGAAATCTCATCTTCTAATTTCTTTGGAAGAGTTTTAGTTTCGTACGTTTTAATCGCATCAGTTACTCGAGTATCAGCAAATGATTGAAGCCATTTCTTACCCTCATCATCGTCGTTTAGAAATGATTGAACCGATTCAAGTGTCAATGTAGCCCCTTGACCGTTTCCTCCTGATGCTGGCTCCGGTGTAGGTTCAGGCGTTGGCTCTGGATTAGGATCTCCTTCTCCCGCAAGCATTTGAATATCTAAAGGTATTAACGTTTTAAGATTGAATGGATTTTGATTCATAATTTCCTCCTTGCCCAATTTAGTTACTCGAATGAATCCCTAAACTGTTCAATAGTGTATTTGTTCTCGTTCTTTATAACGTCTTCGAGAGGAAAGACAAAAATAAAAAGCCATTCTAAGAGAATGACTTGTGTAGGTTTATAACAATTTTGATTAATATCATGAGAAAAAACCAAGTTTTGAAAAAGCAGAATAAGTAGTTTAATTACCATTTCTCATTATTTTTATAATTTTTCAAATGAATGTACTCATCATTTTTCATTTTCTTCCAACTACTAATACCGTTCAAAATAAGCATAAAAATTACAAATAAAGCTGAACCCACCATGTAATGACCTAAGTAAAAAATAACAAATGCCCCAACCAATAATGATATCATCAGCAATATCGCTAAAATTTGTAATTTATTATTCTTCTTATCATTCATAAAATCCACCTCCTAATTAAATGTTTTTTGTTATTTCCATACGTTATTATGGTTTATTTTACCACACGATTAAAATTCTTATATAACTTTCCTTACTTAATTACAAAATAATTTTGATTACCCTTGAGAAACTTTCAAACTTCAATTTGCGCTAAATTTTTTCTTCCACTCTTCATAACTCATAAATGGCACCGTTACACTCGGCGGTTTAACCTGTTTATACGCTTTGTTAAAAGCTTGTCTATAAGTTAGCCCTTGATCAGACATATAAGCATCAATACGTGCAGCCAATTGCTTTTGGTAAGTATCATCCATGTAATCTCTACCTCTTAGATATTCAGGAAGCTTGCCATTAATCATGTATATCGTATGACAACGACACTGGATATCCATTGAAGCAATGCCCCATAACCTCGGTGCTTTTGATTTCCACTTGCCATAGTGAAAGTAGCCATCTTTATCAGCTTTCTGACCATCTAGCTTTCTATGAGACTTACGAACTCTCATATCAAGTGATGACATCCATACCTTTGTTAATTTTGCTGTTTTGCTCGCCTGTTCCTCAATAGCTAGGTCAACTTGCGACCTTACTCGACCACCTTCTGTTCTGGCAACAAGAATAGTCTTTTTCCTTGTCCATCCCATTGCGTTCTCGATTCGAATTGCCATGTCTGTGTAGCTTTCACCAGCCTGTAGGCTTTGAGCTATCTCGATGTTCAAACGCCTAATAATTTCGTTCCTATGAGCTTCAAATATCTTCGGAAGTGTTAAAAATTCAACAGGATTTGTTAACGCTGCTTGAATCACCTCAACAGATGGTATTTTAAAGCCCATTTCTTCGCCTGTAGACTGTTGTAAGAGATAAGCCATTAGTAAGTATCTCTCAATATAAAGTCGTTCCTCTGAAGCTTGTATGAGTTTAATAATCTCTTTGTAATCAGCATTCAACTGTTGTGCAATCAACTTCATCTCTTGATTAAAGCGATTGTATTTGTTAACGTCTGTCCAAGTAGCTTGACCGTTCTTACCGAACTTCTTATGCATCTCAAGCATTTGAAATAGTATCGTCTTTAATCGTCGTCCAAAAACAATCTCAATATCCCTCTCAGCTTTAGCTTCTAAATCATCTAAGATACGATTGATTTTCTGTTGATTCATGACTCATCAACTTCTTTCGAATCTTCGTCATCCTCATTCAAAGGTTCAAGCCCATTACCAAACAGTTGTTCATCCTTCTGCATTTCTTCAAGTTCATACTCCACATCATCAACAACAGACAACTTAGAAAGGCGAGTACGCTCTGACACTAATCCTTTTAACGCTTGTGATGCCTGAGCCTCGGACAGCAAATCAATAGGAATGTTGCGTTTATATTCATACCAAACTTTCAAGTAATCGTCTTTTGAGCAAATACCTTTTTTGGCCCATGCACTACATAAAACTTTGAATTGGTAACGTAAAGCTGTCGTAAACTTTCGCTCCATCGTTTTGCATTTATTCTCAAGCGCCATAAGTTTATACGTAACTGTCCATCTTTATCGATAATGTCTGTCTTAACTGGATGTGCTGGATTTTCTGGGTTAGTATCTAAGAGGATTTGAGCCCCTGGATATGAACACCGTGAGATAACCTCTTTGACAAACATGTCATGTAATGCGGTACCTTCGTTTAAAAATCCACCTGCTGCAGTAAAACCACGTGCCTTTTTCCATGCATCCGCATTGGTTCCATCAAAGCAATAAACCTTATTACCGAATACATGAACAGCATTAGTTTTATCCAACTTTAATTCTTTACCTAAGATAGCCTCCATATCATCAAGCACATTCCGACGAATACTTGCTTGTGTGGATCCACCAATAATAAAAGAGAGCCCTTGGTTTTCGAACTTAGCAATATGCATTAAAAAAAGCAGTATAAGAATAAATGTCTTACCTGCCCTCTTGGCACCACTAGCAGCTAATATTTTAGGTTTTTCATGAATAAAGCAGTCCATAACCTCTTTTTGTTTTGGTGTGAGCTCTGACATTATTCATCACCTGCCATACGACGTAACATTTTCGCAATTTCTGATTCTTGCTTATTACTATCAGGGTTTTTGAGTTTGCTAATTTCGGTTTTTGTTTTATCGATGGACAATTGCATCTGCTCAAGCTTCAAGCGTCGTTCATCGTCCTGGTCAGCCATCTCAACAAACTGACGAATAGAAGAACGCAACTCCCCAATTGCTCTTGATTGAGCAGTGAGTAGTTGCGCCTGTCTTTCCCATGCGAATTGGAATTCATATTCTTCTTCAGTTACAGCCTTTTCTACGCCTCCGTCATCTTCTTTAGAACGCGGATAATATTCGTATTTTGCTTTTTTGAGCTCCTTTATGATTTCGTCTTTTGATTCAACGTGCATAATACGTTGAGCCCTTATAATTGCAGCATATTGTATTTGTATCTGATCCCAGATTAGATCGGCTGGAGAACGCTCGTTCAACGTTTCCATGATTTCGAGTGTTTCTTCAGGCAAGAACTTAGCAAAGAATCCATGTGTTGTTGCATTCTGATTTTGCTTTGGTGCACCATGCCCCTTAGCATTGGAATTACCTGATGGAGCCCCCCGACTTCGTTTAGTAACGTTACCATTGGATTTAGTAACGTTACCTTTCAATTGATCATCCCATTTATCTTGATTCTTCTACTTTCTGATTTGTGAGTCGGATAAATCTAACTGCTCTGCAATATCCTTCAGGAGCACTTGCCCTTTGCTTTCAAGCCACATTTGAAACGCTTCATCACGTTTCGGATTTCTAGGTCTAGCCATATCTCATACACCACCACCTCCATCATTTGTTTGTTTTGTAATCACCTCATTATGCTAGTTGCACATTTCTTTAAAAATATGAGCCGGCCATGTATGTCATGCTCCGAACGAACTTGTGGAGCGCGGGTCCGGTCGTCGGTCTGTCTTTCCCTAATATTTAGGTTTTGATAAATACCAATAGAGGAAAACCTTACCACGCCGTCCTGCCTCCCATTTTACATTATTATTTTTAGCTCACCTAATCTATAACGAATGTAACATATATAACGTTTGTAACATCTATCACATTTGTAACTTTTACAACAAATTTTCAAGAACTTTTTAAAATTCCCTCTTGAACCTCAAGTTACTTTAGGTTATATGATAAACCTATACTTTTGATAGGAGGAATTTTGATGAATAAGGTTAAAAAGTTTTCTATTGGTGAATTTTCTGAAAAGACAGGAATTCCAATTCCTACTTTGCATTACTATGATGAAATTGGTTTACTACAACCCGAAAAGAATCCTTCTTCAGGGCATCGCACTTACTATTTTCAAGATATTATTACCTTGCAAAAAATTCTCAGCCTAAAATTCCTAGGGTATAGTCTAGATAAAATAGCTATTTTGTTACATGAGTCAAGTTTTAACGTTGATTTGAATGAAAGTTTATCTCTGCATTTAAATGCTTTAGTAAGTGAAAAGGAAAAAATTGAACAATCAATCCAAGCGATTAATAGAGTAATAAAGTTAGTCGAAGAAGAAGGAGAAGTAGATAGTACGATATTATTTAGCCTTATATACAATATGAAAGTAGAACATAAACACGAAGAATGGATGGAACGTCATAGTTTAACGGACATCAAAGAAGAGCTTTCAATCAAATCAGAGGATGATAAAATTACCTTGGATAAAACATTTATTAAATTATCTAAAGAAATGAAACAATTATATGGTAAACCTATAGATGACTATAAAGTACAAGAGATGGTCAAAAACTATTTAGATTCAATTTTTTCATTTCTTGGTGACGATTTAATACAAAAGTTAGCTGATACTAATGTGGAAGAACTGGATATTCAAGAACTTGAATATATGACAATTTCTCCTTTCGCTGAAGATGAACAAAAATGGTTTAATCAAGCAATAGAATATTATATGAAACAAGTAGAAATGGAATAAAAACAACTCTATTTGTAGGGGTACAAGGCCCCTACATCATTCCATCATTTGATTTACAATGTTATCCTTACTACGTTTAATGCTCGTTGCTGATAAAGCCATGTGTTGGCCTATCCAACGTTGTGATTTGCCGTCTAACATCCAGTTCAATACCTGAACTTCTCTATCGCCATTAACTCGTTCAATTAGCTTCTGAACCTCTAAAAGCTTCTTCTCATACTCTGCAACACGCTTAATATTTTTAGAACGTCTAATAGCTTCCTGCATAATTGGATCGCCTACACCACCTACTGCCTTTGGTAGTGTAGCCTCAATCCCATACTGTGCCGTTTTTGCCCCTATAACCATTTCTGCTCGCATTTCTTTGATGGCGTTAACCATCCAGTGGTAGTCTGTAATCATTGAATCTAAAGCATCTGGTGTAATCGTTAGTGTTCTTTCTTTTAACATAGGTTTGCCCTCCTAAGTTGTGATATACTACTTTTACTAGATTGTCTTAAAAGGGCATAAACCAATTCGAGCTGTAGCGTGTGCAAACGCTGCGGCTTTTTCAAAAAAGGAATGATGATGTGAACCAATTAATTCTATATGTCAGCTACAAACCAAGCTTGTAGGGAGTGCTGTTTCTTCCCTTGACCTCCCTGCAAGCTTGGGTTTCTCAAGGGAGCTGATATTGTTGAAAAATCGTTCTAAAACCTATATTCGCCATCAGAGAGAGCGAATCATTCGAAAGAAATGGTCGATTTTAAAAGATGTAATGTTACGAGAAAGTGAGTTCATGCCTGTACGTGGTACATTAAGCAAAGGAAAAATTCATTGCTCATGTAGAATGTGCCGATACGAGCAGTATCACTCGATTCCAAAAGCCAAACATAAAGCAAAATTAAAAGCTATGAAAAAGGAAATAGACGATTATGTCTATTTCCTTTTTTCGTATTTCCTTACATCCTTTTTAGTTTGCTTTACCAGTTAGGACACTGTAACTTTTTTGTGTTACAATTTACAAAAAATACATAAAGGGGTAATTCAATGGATATATTTACAGATATATCGAGTGGCGGCAGTCTGTTGTTTTTTATACCACCACTGATCTTACTGCCAGTTGTAATGATAGGATGTGCCGTAATTTATAAAATCCTATTGGGCAGTATTTTGCCAAAGAAGGTTTACAACTTTTTGCTTGGCCCAATTGCCCTTCTTGGATTCTTTATTTGGGCTATCCCAATGAACATGGGATTTTATGAGTTTTTTAGAGCGATGCTTTAATCGCTCTATTTTTATTTAATCCTCAAAATGTTCAGTAATTCATATCAGCAATGTAATTTGTTCCATTAAACAACCTATTGTATAATATAATTAACAAATATTAGGGGTTCCGGAATGAGTTTATTCGTTGCTTCTACCTTTGCAATGATTGCTTTAATCATTGCTTTACTTAATGACATGAAGATTAAGAAATTAGAGAAACGTATCGAAGAACTTGAAAAAAGCAAATCGAATTAAACACTACTATCTTATAGATGGGAATCCCATCTTTTACTGAACAATATCTTTCTGACACGATCCTCAAAATGTTCAGTAATAAAAAATGGTTTTAACACCCAACTCATGTTAATCTTAAAGCGAGATATAATTTACATAAATTGGAGGTATACAAATGCCTGGAAATTTACGTTTTATTGTGCAAGTTGTTTCAACAATTTTAGCTATCATCTTTGTTTTCATGAACTTTTTGGGGCATTGGACAGCAGACAGATTCTTTCAGATCATATTTTTTATTGGTATGATTTTCGCTGTTTTCAGTGTAGGTATTGAAACGGAAAAAAAGCTAAGAAATAGAAGCTGATTGGAATATAAGCCAATTGGCCTTTTTTCTGAACAATATCTTTCACTTGCTCCCATCATCCCAATTCCACAAGCTCAATTGCCCTTTAGCTGGCACTGGCTCAAGTAAAACTTTCATTGTTTTCAGCTCCCATTCATATCGACCATCCATAAAATCACCAAAGTACAGTTCATCACCCTCTAATTTTTTTCCGAATTCCATGCCTGCAGCACTTAACTTAGGCAACGGTGATAGAGAATATGTACTCACTTGAAAATAATGCAAAAAAAGTCACTCACTGTTTTTCGAATGAGTGACTTTCTTTATAAGCCTAACTGGCTATAATCTCTTCAACTTGGGGTGCTTTCCCCTCATTTTTTTAATTAAGAATAGTAAACTTTTTCTACTTTATATAATGTATGCTCGATAGTCGAGCAGAGAGTGGCATCCACTTTGTAAAATTTAACACGAAAGTATAAACTTTTCAAAAAGTTCTTTATATTATTTTTTTGCTTAAAGGCAGGGAGAAATTCTGAATTTTTCTCCACATCACCGAAACTTTGAATCCATTGCTCTACATGAGCCTGACTAAGTATTTTTCTATTTAAAACACTGATTATGGATTTTACCATTCTCTCATCTTCCCCATCGGAGTAAATTCGATCTGTTATGGTCATCTTTTCGTAAACCAAATCGAGGATAGTTAAGAGGTCATTTTTATCCAGTTCGGAACATTGTGCCAAATCATCTAAAGCATCCGCTGCATGGGCTATGGCATGAGCCCAGCCTTTTTCTTCGTCATACCCACGGTAATCTCGCTCTTCTTGTACACTGTAAAATACTTTCTCTTTTATGTGATGAATTTGCTCACTTGAGAGAAATGGTGATTCTCTATGCCTTGTGAAGAGGAGCGGTATGACTAGCATGGAGAAAGATCGAGTGAAGACAGAGTCTGTATTTGTTTCACCAAGCTTAAAAAGCAAATGGCTTTTATCCAAAACAACCGGAAGAAGTTGTTCTAGTTCGTTTGCTGTTAGAGTATTATCAGGAATCCAGTGTGATAAGGTTGTATAAATTAGCTCATCACGTAGTTGGGCATCCAAAGAACCGATGTTATTTATCATTTCTAGTATCAACTGAAATCTATCGGGAGGTGCTTGGTACCCATTTTCTTTTATTAATATCAACTTTTCTTTTAAATTCATTTTACACGCTCCTACTAGGAATTATCTGAACTAACTTTTTCAAGGGTTTCTACTAACTATACGGCTTTTTCCGTACCCTTCTTCCCTTCCTATATTGAATACTAATTTTTTCTCCTTTTTAAAAAAACATCTGTTCACTTATTTAATTATAAGCGAACAGATAATGAACTTTCCATATTTAAACAGCTTCATTATTCATTAACTACTTTTTGGCTCTTTTTGTTTCATTCTACTTTGTAACAACGGGTATGATAGTTTCATTCTCTGCGGACCATTCTGATTACGTTGTAACCCTTTGCCCTTAAAAAGTTGAAAGCAACATCGTCTGTTAGTGCTTTATATTCTTCGTGTGTTAAATGTAAGCTTGATAAACCTATAATTGGTACATTGTCAGGCTTGCGTTTGAATAAAAATTTTACTGGCACTATTACTTCATAGCTCATAATCTTCACCCCTTTTTATAGATATTCCTACATTTTAGGTTAATTCCCTTCCATAAAACCGATGACCGACTTTTATTTCTATGTACAAAACATATCTAATTACCTAAAATGGTAAATAGTAGTTAGATATATTGAGGTGAATACAAATGAATAATTGTCCTAATTGTTTAGCTAGTAATCCTTTTAAGAAAGTATATAGAGATGGTTTAGTATTTGTGAAATGTGAATACTGTAATACGATTTTTGAAGATATTACGACGAGAAAAACAAGAGAAGTGTCGGAGAGAGTACGAAACGAAGTCCAAAATGATGTGCAAAAAGAAAAATCTTCAGGTAAGGCTCTAGCAATTGGGATAGGACTTATGATCCTTTATTTTATTATTGATACGATATCTAAACTATATTAAATTATAAAATAAAAGTTTGTTATATGAACAAGGGTATTTATGCTATCTCAATCTTTCTGTTAAAAGAATGAAAAAAGCCCAGGCACAAATATTTAAGTACCTGTGCTTTTTTATATACACGTATAACGAAGTTTCCCAAAATGGTAAATAAAAAGGTAAGGAGGGGTATTTATGAAAAATTGCCCTAACTGTTTAGCTACAAACTCATATAAAAAATTTCACAAAGAAAACACTGAAATATACGTATGTGAATATTGTGGTGCAGTATCAGAAGATTATACAATAGAAACTCATATAGAATTTAATCATTCGGAAACAGTAAGAGAGTCAGAAAATAGAACCTACTATTATAGAGAAGTGACTCCATCAAGATGGCCGAAAAAAATTGCACTAATTTTGATTAGTATAATAGGATTATTAGTAATTGGACAATCCATAGAATTGTTTTTTTCAGACGAAGAAAAGCCAATAAAACAAATCTCAACCATTACGCCCGAAAAGTTTCGAAAGCTCAAAGTAGGTATGAGTGAAGAAACCGTAAAAGAAATCGTAGGATACGGTGCCTTGCACAAAGATGGAGATAAACTTAATTATAAGGGAGAAAACGGTGTAGAAGAAAATTCTAGGGTAAGTTTAGAATTTTATAATGGTAAGTTAGAAGCTATATATGAATTCGGATTAATTACAAAAAGGAAATATTAATATGGTTATCCATAAATTACTTTACTACTCTAGCAAAATTATTTAGACCAAAATTGCATTGGACTCGGACAATTGCACATTAAATAGATCATGTGAAAACTTAAACTTATTACGATTTAGACGCCCAAACTTGGTTGCTAACCCATCTGAATATGCAGCAGCTATTACCCGCTTATCAAAAAGACGGAAACGATTCTGTTACCGTCATACTTTTACCATGTCGTGGTGGCATCTCTATTAATATAGATAACTGTTCACCATCGACCACACGTTGGAGCACATCACAAATTAATTCAGTATGAAAAAAGCGCTTATAATGGCTAAGATTTACATATTCAACATAATCACGGTAGAAGCGGCTTGCCGGTTTCATCTTTTAAAATTTCCTCAACCTTGCCAAAATCTGAATAATCCGTAATATCAGCGAATGCTATATTAATGTACCTTTGCAACACATCACGAGCATCTAACATCACACTGTCAGCTAATTGCTGTTTTAACCGCATGATTTCTTCTTTTATACCTTCAATTACCATCAAACGATGAGCATTTCGATTAGCTGTTATCTAGTCGCATTGATATGCTTTTTGATAAGCTTTTGTAGCATTGAAGTATCTAACGTAATACATACAAAAAAGCAACTGTTTATCGTTGAGACCGTCACTTGGGACAATATCAAACTGAACAGTTGCTTGCGATTCCGCTTCAAGACGATCATACCAGCTATCTTTGTTTTTCCACCCATGTATAGTTCCATCAGATACACCTAGTTGCTCAGCTATATCCTTTTGCTTTATATTACCGTTATGAGCTTTGTAAATATTATACGCTTGATCACATCTTGGATCCCTTGCTCTAGCCATTTCTCATTTGTTTGTTTTGTAATCACCCCATTATGCTAGTTGCTTAATTCAATGAAAATAAAAAACCACGCTCGAATGAACGTGATCTGAAAGCTATATTTATTTATCAAAAAAACTCTATTACACATAAAGTATAAATAAACTTTTGTATTTTATTCATCCGGTAATGACTCTATGGAATCATGTTTATTACATGTAATAAGCTTAGCTTTAAATTCTATACTTGTTGAAAGTTTCTGCAACATACTTAACTCATTAGCCAACTTTTCTATTTCAACAAATCCCTGACTTTGCAATCTAGAAGTGTCTAGTTCAAGCTGTTTTAATGACTGTTGAATTAATTCTAAATTCTCCATATATTTTTCTAAAATCTTTTCAGTATCCAATATATCATCCTGATTGTTTGTGTCTTTAATCATTTAACGACTCTTCCTTTCTCTCTATAAAGTCATCTTTACCATGTATATTTTTAATACATGAGATATTAATTAACATCTTAGGAAATGGAATAAAAACACCTCTTAAATCCTATTTAATTAACACCATTATAAAGGTGTTTAACTTATTTAACAAATTACCATTTTCATAGTTAATTGCATAATAAAAAAGCCACACCTATTGGTTATGGCTTTGTAAATTAATGAAGGAAGTACATACATAACTGTCACTGCTGCTCCAAATGGAAGAGCCCCATCACCTGTTACAATTCTGACAGATAATAAATCACATTTATTTATAGCATAGTTAGCTGTTGTTGAACCACAGCAATTGGGGTTTGCGGCAGTATTTGGCCCTGTTACTGAAGCAATAACACCTGTTGAAATGGGGTCAGTAAAACCACAGCTTCTACTAATAACTTTCTTCAGCCGTTACTGTATCTGCAGCTGTTAGTGTATTATCACGTACATTTAAAACTAATCCAGTTATGATTGCATTTTCTGATATACATGGGGCTTAGAATCTAAAGAAACATTGATTTTTCTCACAACCCGCACATATTGTTTGCATTTAGGCTTTTATAAATACCAAGTGAAGAAGGATTTACCTGTCCGACCTCCCCTCCATTTGGCACATTTGTAACATTTCATAAACTTAACTACATCGGGCCTCTTAGTTTAAGGCTGCTTTCTCAAAGATTATTGCTTCTGGTTTGGCTATTCTTTCCTGTAAAGATTAAGATGCACCTACCGTCTACTATTTTACCACAAAAACCCATATCGTTATTCAACTATACTGCTCCATTAATTTTAAATCCATTTGACACCTCAAAATTTGTTTTCTAAACGATACATAATTTTACCAAATAAATCTTCTAAAAATGTATAATCGTTCTATTTTCGTTTAATCTTTAAAATTTTCAATATCGCTTACACAATATTAGGTGTTACTACTACGGTATTTTGTCTTTGTATATGGATTCACCTTTGTTTACAGATTCACTTCTATTACACTTTCTACTAAACAATTCACACTTTGCTTTTATTTTTAAAGAAACTTGATTAATAAGTCTAATGAATGTAGAAGCGTAATGCATATTATGAAAAGGTAATCTGCAGATTATTAATCTTTCGTTAAATGGAGGTGAAAATTACATGCCTTTAACTACTGGGCCAATTGAAAATACAGGAAATCTACCAGCTAATGCATCTAGCGTTCGTATCAAAGTTCTTAATCTCACTGGAGGTTTATTAACAGGAGTAGTAAGGGTTTTCAGACTAAACGGCACGAGACAATTATTATCAACAACACCTTTTGCTGCTAATGCCAACGCTTCTACTTTTGTAACGCCAAGTGTAGGTGGATCTGCTCAATATGAAGTTGAGATTGTTCCTAATCAAACAGGCGGATTATACAGCGTTTACGGTCGAACAGCTTCAGGTGTAATCATCGATGCCCAACGATTTGTGAACTCAGAATTAACACCGATTCTTTAATTTTATAAACAGATTTTATCAATTAAAATCTAGGAAGCCTTATACTCAGTTATAAGGCTTTTCGTATTATTCATTTCCCCTTTCAATTTCTCTCTGATCGAGGCTTTGAGTAAAACCCTACAGTCAATTTTTGTCGTCACCTTTCTATACTGAAATACATAGAATACGTTTGAGGTAATTCATCACTATGAAAGTAAAGGGGATATTAATTAAAATGAATAAAAATAATCCACAACAACCTTCTGTGACTACAGAAATTCAGATAGCAAGACTTGCCTATATTGGGGCCTCAATTGCAACTCTGGGCGATGGTCTTTCTGCTGTTGCAGCTGGTTTAGCATTAAATGCTCTAGAAAAATCAAATAACGAGAATCCTCAAGCCAAAAATAGTGACCAATCTAAAGAAGTAGAAGATCTTCAGAAGCAAATAGATTATTTAATAAACGAACTAAAACAAGTAAAAAAATTAATGAAATAACCTAATTTTTCCTAAATACTTTTAAAAATGACATTGAAAATAATAAGTAAAAAGGAGGGTAAACATTTGCAATACAATGTACAACAAACTTTAAACAATAGATTAATTCTCGACCTTAATAAAGCCATTAATGGCGAATATAATGCTATTCGATTTTATAAGCATTTAGCACAACTTGCTCCAAATGAAGAAGTTAAAAATCGTATACTAGAAATACGAAAAGATGAAATGAGACATTTCCAAGGTTTTGTTTATACCTATACTTACCTAACTGGTCAACAACCATCTCCACAGATAAACGAAACATTACCACAGAATTTTAAGAGTGGTATCCTAACTGCATTTAAAGATGAACAAGAAGCAGTTGAATTTTATCACCGTGTTGCTAGAGAATATAATATTCCTTATATTAGTAATCAATTTAGTTCCAATGCTTCAGACGAACAGAATCACGCAGTTTGGTTTTTATTCTTTATTAACCAATATTGATAAAGAAACATTACCGACTAAATGTCGGTTTTTTTATTTATTAACTGTACTTATGAATAATACTTTCAATTCACTACAGAGCTATAAAAAACTAAACTTGTATATGTTAATTTCAAAACAAACTCAGCTGTTCATATTTTTGTTCTTTGACAGATTCATCCACTATTTCAGGCACATTCTGCACCATTTCTTCTATTTTTTGCACCTTGCTTATCGTTAACATTAGCCGCTTCTAGCGTGGTTCTTACTCTAACTTTTCTAACAGCCTGTAGTTCCTCTCCCTTAGTGTTAATTTCGAAAGTGTAAAATAAATGATTATTGCAGAAATAATTCCAATAAGAGCACCTACAATTACCTCTAAAGGATAATGAACTCCTATCCAAATACGTGAAATTCAGACTAATATAGCAAGCAAAATCCATAGAATCCATTTTCCTTTTTTCAATAACCAAAGGGACATACAGAATGAAAAAAATAATATGGTATGATCACTTGGAAATGAATTATTTATTCTTTTTCTATCAACTGATTTGTATTCGAAAGGACAGCAAATGGTTGGTGATTAAAATGTAATAACCCTGCAAATTTCCCTATAATTTCAGCCAAAACGAAAGCAATACTTGGCGCACATGAGCATTATCCTAATATTATTGTCATTTTGATTTGAAACTCTTAATGATTAGTTGTCTCAATTGCTCGTTTCTACACGTACAAGTGAACGTGTTTTTTTTTGCATATTCATAATGTATAATTGAATCAATCTGAATAATGCAATATTTACCACTTTATGTTATCCTTATATAAATTATTAGGAAGCCTCGGGGGTTGTTATGCGTTGAAAATACATTCTACAAATAGATATATCATATTTATTTTCGGTATTACTTTGATGATAACTGGAGTGGGAAGATTATCTGGTTTCCTTGAATATGATTCAGTTATTCCAAATCAATCTGTTGCACTACTATACATACCTATTGGCGTTTTTGTAATGTTCATTTCTTACTTTGTTAAACCAAAAAAAGAAAAAGGTTAATAGTTTACTATCTTTCAAGCACCTTCCTCATATTGTGTAGTTAGAAACTGTAAACAACCATCCTTGAAATATCTCTTTAATTCTCTTTTCCTAACAACCATTTCTTTATTGTTATTTACTAATCTTACATACTTACTATTCTTTGTTAGCTTGAAAGTATAACTATCGTATGTTTCAACTTTAAAACCTATGGTATAGGTTCTGCGATACTCTAATTTGCTAGGTAGCCACCCCAGCTTATGACGTAACATAAATGGTTTCATAAAACATACTCCTTTATTATCAATTCATATCAATTTACTGACAGCCCATATTGACTTTCGCAATTTTGTACTTCCTCCATCAACATCAAATACTCATATTGTGCAATAATCAAACCAAACCACATTTTCAAATATTACCTAATCATGTTATTATTTCGTAAGTCATTACCTAAATATCAGGAGTTGTTATAAAATGAAAACACATTCTAAAATTGGACATATCATATTTGTTTTAGGCATCGTATCACTTTCAATCGGATCAGCGAGATTAACAGGTGCCCTAGAATACAATAGATTTATTTCAAATAAATCTATTGCAATACTACTCATTGCTATAGGGGTTTCTGTTATGTTCATTTCATTCTTTGTAAAACCTCTAAAAGTTAAATAACTTTACAGAACAATATCTCTTAGATATTTAACTCCAATTGACCTGTTATTTCTTGTACATGATCATTCCAAGCAATTTGATAATTACTTGCTATCAGAGTTAGCAGGAACAATTTAAAAAGCCTCTAAAAGTCGAAGTGATAGTTGCCATCTACGTTTAAAAAAGACTATTAACGATATAACCAGTACTCATATTTTTATAAGTGACCTGACTTTACTGAGAAAGTAAATTAATTTCTTTATTACGAATATGAACAACTCCTGTATTACTAACTTTTATATTCACCTCTGTAATGCCTCTTTTTAAAATATGTTCTATTGTATATCTAATCTCCCATTCTTTAACCTGACCAAGATCATTTGAAATACTAGCATGGCTAGATTTCTTATTTTCACTATGAATAATGACTGTCCCTTCACATTCATATACCTTTACAACGCCACCCATAAAACCAGAAGCAATAGTTACAACATCGACTCTTTCTTTTGTTATATCTCGAAATGTTTTAGTTGGAAAATTATATATTTTCGCCATTTTGACCTCTCCTTTTTCAGAACATTCGTTTGTACTTATAATAGAACAAGTGTTTGCTCTTTAGCAAGGTAAAATTTATGAAAATAAAAATATTTTGTTATTTGATAGTGATTAAATTCTTTCTTCTAAATACTATAAAGCTAAGATTTATATATAACTCGTTAATTTTTTAATGATAAAATATTAAATACAAAAAAATCCAGGCTCAAAATTAATTGAGTACCTGGGCTTTTTTGTCGTCGGAGTATTGCTTTTGTAGATTAACACTTCTACCTGTACAACTTCTGAACAAAATATCATAAAATCTTGGATATTTTTGTTGTTTTGCTTTCATTGTTATAGACTATCTTCTAATTTTTATAAATCTGCAATTCCACAGACTGGTCCGTTGCAAGTAATGCGTCAATTCTTTCATTTTGATCAATCTCTCTAAAAATATTAAAAGTGGGGTACAAATTGAGGTACGGTTTACACCGAACCTCCCCACCCCTTTGATATCAAGGGGTTTCTATACCTGTCTAACGAAGCGTATCTAAATGTATTTAACTGCGGTACGCGCACTTTTGTACCTCAGTTTGTACAATGCATATTCAGTTGCTATTGAAGCACCACTTTCTTTCGTAATCTTTCTGTTTTATTAATACCTCCAGTAGTTTTAGCAGACTGTAGATCAACTCAATAAGGTTTGATTTATTTAGTAAGTCCCAAAGGCAATGTTCACATCTTTTTAAGAAGCTTCTTTACAAATCATTAGTAAATTGCCATCTAAATCTTTGAACACAAAATAAAAATTATCCTGAATCTCTGTAACAAGTTCAACATTATTCTCTTTCATAAATTGATAAGAAGCTTCAATATCATCGGTCAAAAGCTGAATTGACGGAACTTGGTAAGTGGAAATATCACCATCTTCTTTTCTCCACTTTGGCATGGAATCTAAAATTAATCCAGCTGTACCTTTCATAGGTACCACGAATAAATGTCCAAAATATTCTTCTCCCCCTTCCAAACCTAGTATTTTTCTGTACCATTCTTTTGCTTTCTCTAGGTTACGAACTGGAACAAATACACCTCCAATTCTGTTTTTTATTGGTGATTTGTAGTCATGGCTAGTCACAAATACATCCTCCTTAATAATTTATTTCTACTTGTGGAACTCTATATTTTTTCTATTTCAACGTGATATTCTACTATTCCTTCTTGTACTAACCTTCTCGATAAGTTGAAGGAACAACACTTTTAGAAATAACTAAATAGAAGCAGCTTAAAATATTGTTTCTCATCTTCAGACGTTCGTTTCAAACGTTCAATTAGAACGTCAAACAGCTTTAGTTATTGGTATATTCTAATCCTTTATTTTCTAAACACCTCATTAAAACCAACAATTTTCTTCTTTATTTTTCTCTAAAATTTGTTTTATTTTATTATCTGTATTTAATAAAACTTGTTTAATTTGTTTAATCTGATGTTCTCTTTGTATCATCTGCTCATACTTTTCTTGGAATATAACTTTTATTTCAAGCAGGTTTTGTATTTCTTCTTTTGTCAGTTTTTTATTTTGATCAATATTTCCCGACCAATCAAAAAGCATTTTGATTTCTTGAAGAGTAAATCCCGTTTGTTTAAGTTTAAGGATTGCTTCCACTGTATCAATGTCTTTCTTGTTATAATTGCGGTGCTTATTTTTAATTTCTGGATGCAATAATTTCATTTTTTCATAATAACGTATCGTATCTTTACTAAGACCAGTACATATTGCAAATTCACCAATTTTCATTATGATCCCCTTCTATAATATAAATTTATAAACCATTAGGGCAATTATACAATGGAAAATCAAACGAATGATATGATGGCTGAAAGTAATTCGTCCATGTGTTAACCTCCCTTCTGTAACTGCTAGTATATGTAACAAGATAAATGCAATTATCAGTAATATAAATAACCAACCTTTGTTTGGTATACATAGTATTAAGAGAATACTTATCGATACGATAACAAATATGAATGTTCGTACTTCAAATCCAACTTCTTTCCATTTTTTTATCCCTGCTACTCCTATTAAAACTGCGTACAACCCAATTAGTATAATCGTAAAAATTATCATCTCCATCACTCCATTCTTTGATTTCATTCATCTTAAAAGATGGAGCCGACTCCATGTCAACAGCCTTGAACAAGCTTTGGTTTAAATTCGAAGTAAAAGAAAAGCCTCCATTTAGGAATCTCCCTAAATGTTTTTTTAATCGATTGATTAGTACAACCGTGCTAAAATAAATGCATGAGTAAAAAAATAAAACAACTAATCAAAAAGAAAAGTCATTTATTGAAAAAGCTCGTAGAACTCAAATTGTGGAATGTGCTATTGAAACCATTGCAGAGGTGGGTTACGCTCAAGCTTCTTTAGGTCAAATTGCAAAGCGTGCACAAATCAGTAAGGGGGTTATCTCCTATCACTTTGCAAGCAAGGGGGAATTATTAGAGCAAGTAATTTATGATTACTATATGGCATGTCAAGCTTATACTGCTCCTCTAATAGAAAATCAAAAATCTCCTTTAGATATGCTTAGCGTTTATATTGAATCAAATATTAGATTCATAGATGAAAATCGGCAACATGTTTTCGCTGTCATTGAAATTGTTTCTAATGAAAGAACTGCTGATGGCAAACTTCGATTTGCGGCGGACCATGATGATGCTATTTTTCTTCCCATAGAAAACATACTTACACTAGGAATGCACGCGGGTGTTTTCCGAGAATTCACCAAATTGGGTTCAAGAGTAATGGCGTTAGCGATAAGAAATTCCATTGACGGTTTCACTATTGAATTAATGAGAAATCCCCAGTTAAATGTTGAGGAATATACGAGAGAACTAATTACAATATTCGTTAAATCAACTAAAAAATAATATGTCAGAAAACTTGAGGAGGATAGCTATGCATTACTATGAGGTAATTTGTTCTAGTTGTAGAAATAAATTCAAAGTATACGAGGGGTCACTGAGATTCAGACAGTTAAAGGAAAGAACCGATAAGATTTTTCGTTGCGAAGAATGTTATAGCAAAATTCGTATGGATGCTATTAAAAATTTCTTTAGATAGCTCCTTCAGCAGATCTTGAGAATAATAAAAGGGACTACAAGTTAAATAAGTATAAATTCCAGGCTCAAAATTAATGAGTATCTGGGCTTTGTGGAATCATTTAGGTCTATCTCTACTTACAACTATGCTATCGTCAGTCGTTTTTCAAAACAAATTCTATCATTTTCTTATGCCTATTCATGTGTGCATTAAGAATTTGCTGCTGACATTCTACTTTGAACACAAAACCTTTGCAAAAATAAAAAGCAATCAAGAATCAGGAACAACTACTACTGCACAACTCGATTGCACTCAAAGCATTTAAAAAGAACACCTATGTTAGGTGCTCTTCCGATTAATTTTTCTTGTTTAAATCATCTGGATAAACTATCGTGTTAATTACATCTCCATTTGATTCATCTTTAAAAATTACTTTGACTTTATAATCCTTTTCATCCACACCATTAAATAATTGATAGTACATACCTGTTAAAGCTAGTCCTAATGAGGCCATTGTGTCAAGACTATTATCAAATTCTTCTTTGTTTACAGATAAAGTGAATTCTGAAAAAGACTTGTCATAGGTTACATCTTTAATAGATTTGAACTCTTCACTTGCTTTAAGCTCATCTACACTTGCTAGAATGCCTTCTTTTAAACCTTTCATCATTTCTTTATGTTCTGTTTCAGACATTTTATAAGTTAAAGAACCATCCTCATTCTTACTGACTTCCTTCATCCCACTGCTTTTTGCCTTTGAAATAACAGAATCAATGTCCTGACCCTCAAAAAATATAGCTGGAATAGTTACTTCTACATCTCCACCATCTTTGCTACCTTTTTCCTGGCCCTCACTACAACCAGAGATCAAAACACCTAGTAATAAAAATAATGGTAGTATCCATTTTCTTGCCATTAAATCTCCTCCTCATACACCAATATACAGAATATGAAGAGATTACACTATACTTTATTAACATAAAGCTCTATTTCTTAACCGCTTCTATACATGAAACATCATTTCTTCGTCAACTTTAATGTGCTTAAACTGGTGACGTTCGACATCATTAATAAAATCTATTTCCTACTAAGCGTTCAATGCTTAACTTTATAAAATTCAACACTTACTTTGATATAATCAATCATGCGTTGTTTTACATTTCTTCAACAAAGGTTGTGATGAATTTTTATGTTTGCCGTACTTTTGGCTATAAGTATTGGAGCTATTTTTGCTGTGCAAACAGCCATTAATGCTCAATTAAGAAAGTTTGTGATTTCTCCTTTTTTAGCTTCCATGATCTCCTTCGCTATTGGTGTCATCTTCTTAACTATTACATTAGTAAGTAGTGGTTCATCACTGGGGATTCCATTAGATTTATTGTTGAACCAACCTATCTATATATGGTTGGGGGAATTGGTGGCGCTATTGCGATAACTACTAACATTCTTCTGTTTCCTAAATTGGGAAGTGTGCAAACGGCCATCCTACCGATCTTTGGAATGACTCTCATGAGTATGTTAATCGATCATAATGGATGGTTTAACTCCACACAATATTCCTTTGGATGGAATCGAATCTTTGGTATATCGTTAGTCTTAATCGGTGTCTTTGTAGCAACAGCTATACGAAGAAAGAAAAATGAGCAGTATTCACCTCAAATAAATAAGGAGAGGATGTTAAATCAATGGATTTGGCGAATAGTAGGCATTCTAGCAGGAATGTTACTAGCTATCCAAATTGCTGTTAATGGGCAATTAGGTAAAGTTCTTCACTCTTCTTCTCATGCAGCCCTTGTTTCATTCTTTGTTGGTACTATTACCTTGATTATGATTGTTGGGTTAAAGGATCGTTCTTACACAAATATTAAAGAGCCTTTTAAACAATCTGCTCCTTGGTGGATATGGATTGGCGGGATCTTAGGAGGATCTTATGTTCTAATCAATGTGTTTCTTGTCAATCAAATTGGAAATGGCCAAACTGTAGTCCTTGCTTTATTCGGTCAAATCACTGGTAGCCTACTGGTACAGCAATTCGGATTGTTTAACTCGATAAAGAATCGAATTCAACCTTTACAAATAATTGGTTTAATGGTGATGATAGCTGGTGTAATTTTAATTAGGCTATTTTAAATAATTTCCTTTGTTGACCTTGAACGATGAAACTCTTTTTCAAGAATGGATGCGACATTTCCCCCAGAACATAAAACCAGAGTTCATCTACGAAATGTAGCATAAACTCTGGTAACGATTGTGGTCCATCTTTATTTTATTAATTGCCTCATGATGATTTCTTCGCCGATACGTCCTATTAGCCTTTCATTCGTATCTTCAAACCCTACTTTTACATATAGTTTCTGTGCTGGTATATTATCTTTGTCTACAACTAAAACAATTTCATCGCAATTAGGAAATTCTGCTTTAACAAACTCAACTAGTAATGTCATTCCTTGTTTTGCGTAGCCCTTCCCTTGTTCCGTATGATTAATTGATAATGCAGATAAGAGCATCGCATTTCTATTCGTAGAATATTTCTTAACTCGTTCATTAGAATTTAGGAGAAAGAAACCAACAGGTGTATTTTCACTTAGAATTACAATGCGATGCTGTCCTTCATTAATTTCCTCAAAATTGCTCGGCAGTGCAGAAAATTGTTGTTGCTCTTCAGTAAGGACAAAAGCGTTCAGTTCTTGCATATATTCACTTGAAAAATGCTTTAATTCAACCTTCTTCAATTTTTCCATTACATAATTCTCCATTCACTTTTCTATACTTTACCATTTTATTAGGTTGTGGTCATTCTTTTATTTGAAATTTCGAAAAAACACGTACGTTAGATAAAAAAATCACCTAAAAATGCCTAGGCTCTACATTAATTTGAGTACCTTGGCATTGTTGTTACTTATACTTTCTCTTGGATATGGTTACAGGTATAGTGGCAACCATTAATATTAACCCTAGATAGAGAGGATATTTTAAACATGCATTCGTTGAATACCCCAATAAATAAGGCATACCTATTAAGGCCATGACTACTCCAATTACAAACAAGCCCATTTCAATTTTTCTAATCATTCTCCCATCCCTTACCATTCCTTATTCATTTTCTAACACTATCCCTATAAACAGAGAGGCTTTATCTAAGAAGTTTCTTTAAAATAAAAGACACCCCTCAGAAATAAGGAATGTCTAACTTTTTATCTATACACATCTAACAGATTTAACAAATATCTTTCTAATTCATTAATCGCAAACAAAACTTCCTTATGAAGTCTATCCTCGACAACGCTATCATCATTAAAGACCTCTAAGTATTTATTCACTTCTACAAAGAATTTTTCATACTCCTGTAAAAACTTATCAATCGTTTGATCACCAGGTGTTACAGATAAATAAATTGTTTTAAATAAATTAAAATCACTATACGCATTACTTAAAAAATAGATAGCCAGTATTCTATCGCTATTAATATACAATTTCACAAAAGATAGATTTTGTTTCAATTTTTTCAATGCATTGATAAGATTGTTCGTTTGCTTCAACATATTTGCCGTATTACTATACATCTGATAATCACCTCCATCTTTATAATAAGCAGAAAACCAACAAATTGGAATAATTTTCTGCAAATTACTAGCTGAAAACTTCGTTTATAATACAATTAAGTCGAAATATTAATTAATAGTGCTAAATGTATTACCGCAAGGACCCCCATTGGATAAATAATGGATCTTGAAAACCTATTTTTAAATTCATTTCGAGGATGCCTTTCAAAAAATAAATGCAGGATTGCATGAATAATGAAGAATAAATCAAGGACCCCAAAAATGATGGTTTGATACTGACTGAAAAGTAAGGAAAGGATGAATACGTAAAGAAACAGGTGAATAAAAGTGAATACTTTATAAGCCTTTGAATCTTCCAAATCTTTAAGTATTATAAACAATCGCCACTCAGAGCGTCTTATTGCATCCATTTCGTGCAGAAGAAATAAAGAAAAGTTAAATAAAAAAAGAATGAGTAATAAATCAGGCATATCAAACCTCCTACAGTATATATACCAAATGTTACTATAAAATCACTAACGAAATACTAAGTAAACACGCCTAAATATGTCGATTTGTAGGACTAAGGAGGCTTTCATTCTTTTTCTTATATTAGTGGTATTCTATACATTTTTTAACTGCATGAATTTTTAGTTTAATAAAGGAATTATATTTATTATAGGTTCTTCATAAGGATGATTATCAGTTATAACCTTTTTTACTTCATTAATTTTTGCATTTAGACATTTAAATTCATCTTGCATTCAATTTTAAATTTGACCACTTTCAAGTAATCTTCTAGGAGTAAACAAAAGCACACAATCAGAAGGCTTTTCGTTGGTAAATAATATGTGTAATCCCCCAAGAAATAATATAGATTAGCATAATGAAAAGTGTCGACCCTGTATATATAACCGTAACGGATGTGTTATCTACAAAATCACTAATCGTTGTTAAGTGTTCATTCATATACAATGCAATCGGTCGTGAAATCCAAGTTAAGAGGATAAAGCTAATAAGTATAACAATTGTAATATAACCCTGTTTAAATATCTGAAATAATGGGAAGGTAAGCGCAGCAAATAGTAAGAATAAGCCACTACCAATGGCAATGTCAGATATCGTAAAATGTTTATTGAAAGCTAGAAGCGCTAGACTTGTAACACCTATGGATAAAATCATATAGGCAATCGCTCCAAGATAGCGGGATGCGATAATTTCTGTACGTGTGTATGGTAAGGAGTTTAATAATATATTCGTCTCAACTTTTTCATCGTATGCATACGTGTTAAAGGGAATAAAAATACTGGCGACCAGAAAAATTAAAACGGGTGGTGTCCCCACCAAAATAAAAACTAAGATAAAAGGAATAAAAAGTACTAGCTGCCTTTTCTGTAGTATGACATCGCGTTTAATTAAGTTAAGCATGATGGATGCCTCCTTTAAAGTAATACATGATATCTTCCAGAGAGGCACGTTCAATAATAACTGTGTCTCCAAAAATATTTTTCGCTGCTTTGATATTATCCGTTAACGCTTCAAATCCTGTAGATGCACGATGTACATGAACAAATGCTTTTTCAGTGTCTCTATCAAGTAGATTCAACTCGCCTTTAACGAGGGCATAGTTTTCAGCTACATCGTGTATAGATTGATTAAATACTAATTCCCCTTTCTGTATAAAAGCTATGTAATCTGCGATACGATCTAAATCAGTTGTAATGTGCGTAGAAAAGAAAATGGTGCGATTGCCATCAACCATTAATTCCTGTAAAAGATCTAACAGCTCCCGTCTAAAAATGGGATCTAATCCTGCTGTTGGCTCATCCATAATGATTAGCTCTGCATGATGTGAGAGGGCTATTGCCAATGAAGCCTTCATTTGCATCCCTTTTGAAAATGTTTTGATTGCTTTGTTAAGCGGTAGTTCGAATTGTTCTACGTATTGATAAAATAATGTATCGTCCCATCGCTTGTAAGCAGGTGCAACGATACGTTTTATATCTTTTAAGTTCAACCCTTCAAAAAATATATTGCCATCGTATACAAACCCAATGCGCTGCTTAATCTCCTTCTCATGCGTCTTGTAGTCCAATCCAAAAAGCTTAACTTCTCCAGCATCTGGCCGTAATAGATTCATCATCGTTTTTATCGTTGTGGACTTACCCGCTCCATTCGCTCCAATGAAACCCGTTACAAAGCCTCGCTTTACCTGTAAATTTATATGATTTACGGAAAAGCCTTTGAACCTCTTTGTTACATTCTTTAACTCGACTACATTTTCCATCCCTTTCACTCCTCGTATAAAATCTTCAATAATTCCTTTAGCTCCTCAAGTGACAGGCCTATTTCTCTGCTATTCGCAATGACCGCACTCAGCTGTTCCTCAATAACCTTCAGCTTCTTTTCCCGTATAACCTCCAAATTTTGCTCCGCTACAAACGATCCTTTGCCAACAATGGAATAGATAAAGCCTGCCTTCTCCAATTCCTCATAAGCCCGTTTTGTTGTTATTACACTAATTTGTAAATCCTTTGCGAGGTTGCGCATGGATGGTATGGCTGTGCCCTCCTGTAGTTCACCTGCTAAAATAAGTGATTTAATTTGATTCGTAATTTGTTCATAAATTGGCTCCTTTGAACTGTTCGAAATAATTATTTGCATGCCAATCCCTCTTCTTTATTTTTTTGAGAATATCGTTGAAAAAATACTCCCTAGTGCTGCAATCAGTATAGCAATAACATGGATTGTGATGCACATATTAAAAAAAGGAAAGGAATAAGGTGTTATCCATTCGGAGAAAAGCCTCGAATCCAAAATCCATCTTCCCATTCTGGCAACTAAATTATTACTATCGTTCATGTTCGGCTCCAGAGCAGTGCCATCGACCGTAATAAAGATCAATTGAACAATTAAAAATATACAGATAGTGATAATCCATCGTTTTAACAGATTACTTTCATGCGCTTTTTCAGTGCCTACCACTTAAACAATCCCCCCACCAATTAATTATATTGTATATATACTATATAAACATTATATACACAATTAAAAAATTTGTTCAACCACTTTTTTTGGGTTTAAAGGAAATTTTACCGTGAAATGAGCTGTGGCATTCAAATACATAGAAGGAGCCTGTTTTGATAGCTATTATCAAAACAGGCTCCTATTAACTACTTGGCCATTGATTGTGTCTTGTCATGCAAATATGTTCATTCTACAGTTGCAATTTGATAATTTATGATATAATGAATCATCTGACTAAATTGGCAAGACAATGGCTGTAGCGTGTGACGACGCTGCGGCTTTTTCTTTGTTTTTTCCTTAATTAATTTAAATATTTACCCTGCTTGGGTAGTGCGATTTGATCAAAATCATCGACAAGTTTTTTTAGATTGCTTGTCAGTTCTTCGCCCTTCATTGGTAATCCGTGCCCTGTGATGGCAACGGAAGGTTTTAGTATGGCTAATTTTTCAATAGATGCTCGAGCAGCCAGCCAATCTGTTGTAAAATATTGAGGGGGACCACTGATTTCTTTTGTCTGTGTAATCACCTTATAAAGAGATTCTTGTTTGACCGTAACAAATGCATCGCCAGCAATAAGCACCTTATCCTTCTCACGGAATAAAGATATATGCCCTGGTGAATGGCCTGGCGTATGAATCCATTGGAAACCTGACATAAATGGAACACTACCATCAGAAGGTAAAACTTTGAGGTTACCACCTAAATTTATAGCTTCATTTGGAAAAATAGGTGACATTTTAGCAACCAAGCCGTTATTGACCGTTGGATCAGGCTCTGGATAATTTTGTTTTCCAGATAAAAAGGGTATTTCCAATGTATGCGCATAGACAGGAACATCCCACATCTCTATTAATTCTATGATACCTCCGACATGATCAAAATGACCGTGAGTCAGTATAATTGCCTTCGGTCGAGACTTAGAACCATAACGTTCTTCAACAACTGAAATGATCTCATCCGCACTTTTGGGCATCCCCGCATCTATTAGCACAAAATCTTTCATCTGGGGTTCACCATAAAGTACAATATTTACAATTTGAATCGTGTATTGATATAAATCAGGTAATATGTCTATACCTACACCGCTTCCAACAGAAGTTGCTGGGATAAATTTATAATCTTCCCCGTAATTCAAATTCTTGTCCATTTTAAATCATCTTCTTTCAATTAAGTCATTGGAGGTTCAAGCACAACAATGAAGTTTTATTTATGGAAATGCCACAGCATGGCATACTTATCTTCTTACTTCTTTTCTTTTTTATTGAAGGGTTGTTCTTTCTTTTGCTCTTGTTCCTCTTTTACCGCTTCTAATTCTTCAGGATTAAATTCCATTGCTAGTTCTTCTTGCTCTGCTTCATTCTTTTGCTTTTCTTTTGACAAAACACTCACCTCCAATATGCTTTAAAGTGGCCTTATTAAGAAAATCTATACTTTTCATTTTTTTCAAAGCTATCAAACGTATAAATAACCAAAAAACACCCATTCTATAAGTGCGTAGTGTCTCACTACTTAAAGAGCTGCAGAGATTTCTTTCTCTGTGGCTTCTTTTATTTTTTACATTAAAAATTTTATTAAAAGTGAATTTTACTTATTTTTTCAGCCATACTAACATAGCTTTAACGGCGAAAAATAAGAAAAGGATGTGTACAGATGGGTATTCTTGGTGGAAATCCAAAAGATGAACCGTTGCATTATGGTGAGGTATTTAGTGTGTGGTCGGGTTTAATTGCAGACTATGGCATCATTTCTGGCTATCAAACATTTTATAATCATGCTGGTGATGAAGATCTTAAAAAAATTATTGAAGATATCATCGAAACATGCAGGGAAGAAGTAAAGCAATTAGAAAAAATTCTAAAAACAAACGGGATTGCACTACCTCCTGCATCACCTGAGAGACCTGTAGCAAGACTTGAAGATATTCCTCCAGGTGCTAAGTTTAATGATCCAGAAATAAGTGCTGCCCTTACTGCTGACCTAGCAGCTGGATTAGTTGCATGTAGTCAGGCAATGGGTACTTCTACTCGTGAAGACATCGCATTAATGTATGGGCAATTCCATATGGCTAAAGCTCAACTTGGTGCAAAACTTTTACGTTTAAACAAAAATAAAGGCTGGCTTGTACCACCACCATTACATGTTAATTATCCTGAAAAATAAACATTCCCTTAGTTTAGTACAGTACTCGTAGATACGTACGTATAGATGGGATATGCTTTAGGGGTAGATTAGGGGAAAACTTCTAAGCACAAACTCCAAGTAGAAATGGTGGAGAATTAAATGTGTCCCCTCCACCAGAAGGATTCCCATTACCTGTTATGCCAGAGATGCCAAATGAATATAGTCCTGGCCTGAAAAATAAAATATTTTTAGCTGTAGCGTTTGCGACGCTGCAGCTTTTTGAATGTATAAATAGACTATATTTGTATCGCACACTTCATAGGCTGTGACGTTGGTTGACCGTGATAGTCTTATTTTTATTTTAAAGGCAATAAACTATGCACAATGAGTTAACTTTTCATATTAATAGTAGTGTTAAGCTAATCTAGTTTAACCTGTACCTCCCGAATTGTTACTTAGGGTCACTTTCAGCCGAGTGACCCTTCAATATTTATTCATTTATTTATATCTCGTTCTAAATTCGATTATTTGGCTTGAAGCTTTCTATACTTTACATATTCTAGCTTCTCGAAAGGAGGGACTTTCATATGGGATATGAAGTTTACGGTTCAAACTATGGCAAGCATGATAATTTATCATTCGCTCTAATTGTTGTCCTCTTTATTCTTTTAATTATTGCTGGCGCTACTTTCTTATATCATTAATATTTACCTTCTAATATCCTCAAATATTCATACTAGGATCAAAGGGTCGTCTCCCACCTTGGTGACCCTTTTTTACTACTTACTTTGTAGCATAGAAGCATATATGTAGGAAGCTTACATATGTCAAGTTTGTTATTCACACAGTGTACTAATCTAACAAACAGTTCATAGAATATATCAAGCATAATTAGGGCTAAAAATAACAAAGGAGAATGCCTATGAGCATTGATTTTATTACACTTGCCCCAACAGTCATGCAGGTGTTTAAAGCAGGAGATGCAAATCCAAAAAAAGTAAAGCGAATTGTTTATGGACAAGCTACCTCTGATGCAAATGGAATAGCCACATTATATTTTACAGACAATGCATTAGCTAATGGCAATCCGCTCTTATCTACTATTGACTATGCAGTGGCAAGTGTATACTCGACAAATTCAACGATAAACTTAAGACCGAGGGTTCAAATGAGAGAGAAGAATATTAGTGGGAAATATGTCTCTGCTAATATTACAAATATTAGTGGTGTGACAGTATTAGGGATTAGTGTATTAGGATCAGAAAATCCAGTAAGTGGTGTTATTGTAGATTTTATGGTTTTAGGTAGTTTTGATATGTAAACAGGTCATACTGAACAAACTCCTTCCTGTTACTTTTACATCCTTTATTAAATGGTAGACCTTTCTTGGTAAAACCTCACATCCTCACTTCTTTCGTCGAGATAGGCAAGTAACAAATGTATTTTGATTTGAAATGTAATGAGAAAAAATAAAGACAAAGTCGAAAAAATCGACTTTGTCTACTGAAAACACTCTATTTAAGAATGTTTTTCTTCATTTAAAAATTAAAGTTTAACGATGTTAGCAGCTTGTGGTCCACGTTGACCTTCTTCAACTGTGAATTCAACTTTTTGACCTTCTTCAAGTGATTTGAAACCTTCACCTTGGATAGCTGAGAAGTGAGCGAATACGTCTTGTCCGCCTTCTACTTCGATGAAACCAAAACCTTTTTCTGCGTTAAACCATTTTACTGTACCTTGTGTCATTTAAATGACCTCCAATAATGTTATTAAATAAAATCATACAACTTCCAAAGAAAAAAATTCACATATTACAAAAAGTAACTAACAAAACACGATTACTCTTTGTAATATGTGAATTTATTATTTCTTTAAGAAAGATTCTATTACATACAGTATATGATAAAAAATCGTATTAGTCCAGTGTAAAGTGAAATTTTTTATCAATGAAAGGCTAAAACTTTCATATACCACTTATTTAAAGGGGTAAAATTAGTCATTTCACCGCCATTAAGTAGCTACAGATTATTTATTGAGGAGTTGGAAACTACATTACCTTGGCCTTCATTATTCCTGCTAACAGCTAACATCGTGCCATCAGCCTTTAGCCCAACAGTATGATAACCCGTAGCTAGAGGCAATTATTTTTGTATTTCAATAGCGATATTCCTTACCTCATTAATTCCGTATATTTTTTTGAAGCTGAATATTACATTTTAGGACTTAATTGCCCTATGCATCCTTAGGCTCCACATGGACATGCACTTCATAAACTCCTTGCTCTTCCACCATATTTTTTTCAACAACCGAAGCAACATCATGTGCTTTCGTGATATCTAGCTTTGCATCTACAAGTATAACGACATCAATTACCTCATTATTCCCATAATTTCTTCCTCTGATTTCTTTCAATCCTTTAACGCCATCTATTTTTAAAATAATCTCTTTGTATGTTTGCAGAATTTTCTCATCAAATCCATCCGATAGTTCATGAGAAGCTTCCTTGAAAATCTCCCAAGCTGTTTTACAAATGATGAAACCTACAACGATCGCAGTTACCGTATCTAACCAAGGCATATGTAGTTGTGACCCCAAAATTCCTACAGCGGTTCCAATACTTACCCAAGCGTCTGACAAATTATCTTTAGCTGCAGCCATAACGGCTTTACTATTGATCTTTTCAGCCAATTGTTTGTTGTAACGATAGACAAAATACATCACCAATGCTGATCCTACCCCTACATAGGCTGCAACCATATCCGGCGACTCTTTTCCACCCTGAAAAATGGAAGAAAAACCACCGATCAATACTTGAATACCAACGGCCATCATAATAAAGGAAGCGACCATCGATGCAATGGTTTCACTTTTCCAATGACCATAGCGATGATCATGATCTGCTGGTTTTTGTGAAAGCTTTAGTCCAATGAGTACTGCAATAGAGGCAATAATATCTGTCGTATTATTCAATCCATCCGCTTTTAAAGCTTCTGAACCACTCAAGTAACCAATGCCAACTTTTATGATGGATAAAATTATATATGCAATAATACTGATGATGGCACCACGTTCACCTAATTTAAGATTATTATATCTTCCTGCTTCCAATTCACTTACCTCCCACTTACGTACATTATCATCATAACAACCCAACATCGAGTGGGTCTACAGCAACCTTTTTGCACTACTATACATAAGTAGGAGGAATATAAAAGTGTTGATGAGGGGAAAAAATAAAGCCCTTAGGAAGAAACTCAGATACTGGTTCAAAGCCTAGAAATTATTATACTAACCGAATAAAATAGTAGTGTATCTGTTCTTTAAGATTTTTTCCTCCAACGAACACACCTAACAAACCTTGGTCATTTCCATTTTCGGGAGTGACCCTTTTTACGTACTTATAAGCATGTAAAAAACCTTGCCACAACTGTAGCAAGGCTTTTCATCTCAATTATCCTCGTAGAAATCCGCCCTCTGAGTGGATTATTTGTCCAGTTATCCATGTAGCCTCCTCGCTAGCAAGAAAGCTAATCACCTTGGCCACATCCAGTGGTGTCCCAATTCGACCCATTGGAAATTTAGGTAACAGATAACCCCTAATCTCATCATTCATCCATGTAGAATCTGTTGGCCCTGGATTGACAGCATTGACGGTAATGTCCAGTGGTGCTAGCTCCTGTGCTAATGATCTAGTAAAGGCTGAAATTGCCCCTTTCGTTGCTACATAGGCTAGCTCTCCCATCATAGGACCTAAATCTTGACCAGATGTCATATTAATGATTCTCCCTGAATTTAAATTAGCTTTTTCAAAAAGACGTGCAAATTCCACACAAAGTAGTAAGGTTGACCTCATATTCACCGCGTAATGTTCGTCTAATGTTTGAGCATCTAACGCTAGATAACCATCTTGTGCTGAATGGGCAGCATTATTTACTAAAATAGAAGGTACACCTAGTTTTTCGAAAACCGTTTGGAGTATCCTTTTTGGAGCTTGAGAATCTGCTAAATCAATTGACATTTCTTCACATGAAACACCCATACTCAAAATTTCCTGTTTGAATTCTCCTATCCACTTACGATCAGCATGCCAGTGTGTAAAAAAAACATTGACACCGTCCGTAGCCAATCTTCTACAAATAGCTGTTCCAATATCTTGAGGGTGGCTTGCACCTGTAATGATTGCTATTTTACGTTTTGTTTTTTTCATTTCTTTTTACCCCCATGCTTTTTGATGGTTATTGAGATTATTAATAAAAAAAGAGCATTACCATAATGGTCTGCTCCGTTTTTAGAAATCAAAGCCCTTACACTGAACATCCTTTGAAATGACCACCATACCTAGTCAAACAAAATTCGTGTTAATTTTCTAATCTAAAACTTTAATCTGATTTTGAACTTCAATAGAAAAGGCTTCTACATCAAATTGATGTTGCTTTATCGTATCTTCGGCTAACTGTTGAGCCTTCTTTTTAGCCTTGTCATTTTTCTCTTCTGTTAAATTAATCCTTACTTGAATTTCCTCAGACGTCATACTATGGTCAACGCTGAAAGTGCCAAAATCTTGTGTAAACATTGTCTCAAATAGATTGGCCATGACATCATTATAACTTAGCCGAGTTGAGATCGTTTCTGCTGGCTCATAGAGTTGCTTTAATGTTATTTGAAAAGAGATGGGGTTTAATTCATTAGCTTTGATAACGTCCAGCATTGTTTCTTCTATATGTTGCTTTGTCTTGTGATCGACCTTGTCGGGTAATGACACAAGGAGCTCTATTTTTCCATTAGGTAAAATTCCATAATCTAATAGAAAGCTATAGGATTCTTTGCGCAATGTATAAGAAATCTCACTAATTAAAAATTGATATTGCTGAATATAACGCAATAATTCATCATTACTAGGTTGTGACATAGAAACATTGGTTTTTTCAGCATATTGAATAGGTGCATTTGCAAAAAAGAAAAATGCACCACAAACAATGCTTAAAAGTAGAAACCATAACGTAAATAACCTTTTAATAAACATGTATAGCCCCCTTATTCGGGACTATATGCCAATTATCTAAAGTAAATTACGGTAGAATTTTATAAAACAACACACGATCTTGATTTTCACCACCATAATTACTATGAATGGACGTATTATCGATCACCTTGTCACCCTTTTCCATTCTAAAACCGAGATTCTTATGGAAGGCGATGGACACTTCGTTAATAGGCGACGTAACACATTTCACAATATTTCGATGGTATTGCTTCACCACATGAAAGAATACATCATATAATCTTTTTGCAATATTCTGTTTTCTGTAATCAGGATGGACCCCGACAAAATGGATGAACGCTTCATTCGTTTTGGACTGCGATAAAAAGCCAATGAGGAAGCCGATAATTTCGCCATCCTTCTCCATAATAAGGCTCGTATTTGTAAAGTGATCAAAAAATAATTTAGGCAGCTTATCTGACATATTCCTACCGCCCCACCACTCATTAATCAATGGAGATAAAGTATAGTAATCTGAACTCTGTACACTACGAATATTCATGGAATCCCTCCTCCTTTTCAAGTCATACAACAGACTTATAGTCTGAATATATCTACAGCTATTATATAAATGGTGACATTCACCACAGCAAACGCACTACAAATGTATTTAAGTTATTGTGCTGAGGCTCATACAAACTCAAAAACAATCACCATAACCAGATATGGATAAAACAATGTAGAAATGTAGATGAATACTATCTATATACCCTCCATCTAGGTAGGTTAATCCTACTCTTATTTTACCCTACCATTTATTTCAATATCAATGGTTCTATTATACCTTTGCCATCACTAATGACTTTAACGTGTTGCTTAAAGCCTGAATGTGGTTTGTGGTATCTGTCATGCTAACAAGAAGTTGATTTTCGTCCTCCACTGAATGTAAAATAGCTCCCGTAGAAGCTGCATTTTGCTCCGTCATGTGATTCAGTTTTTCAATTTGCTTTTGGATTACCTCGAATTGTGAGATGGCACTGCTTAATTCATGCATCCCTCTTGTTAAATCTGTATTCGTTTCCGTAAAAGAATCCTTTAAACTATTAAAGAAATGACTGACATCCTGTAAAAGCTGTTCTCCATGCTGGAGTGCCTTTTCACCGTCATCAGAACGTTTGTGGGCCTCTGTTGATTTTTCAAACAAGGTTTTCGTCACATTGGTAATGCTGACAGTTATTGCAGCGCTTTCTTCTGCTAGCTTACGCACTTCATCTGCTACAATCGCAAATCCTTTTCCGTGTTCTCCCGCTCTAGCCGCTTCTATTGCCGCATTTAAGGCCAATAAATTAGTCTGTTCTGCAATATGGGTAATCCCCTTTAATAGACTATCCACCGTTTGTAGGCTCTGTTGTAGCTCATTGACAGTTTCCGCAGTTGAGCCCATCGCATGACTCATGACGCTCATTTGAGTCATTGCATCCTGCATTTTATCCCATCCTACTAATACTTCTTGTTGTAGCTCAGTAGATTTAACGACCGTATCCTTCGAAATTGTCAATGTTTTATTGACAAAATGAACCGAGTCACCCATTGTGCCGTGGATCATTTGTAAACTGGATGCCTCCTGCTGAATACTTGCAGAGATGTCCTCTGTTGCTACTAAAATTTGCTTACTAGAACCAGAAATCTTTTGCATTGTTTGTTGGAATTGTGTGACATGCTTGTCCAATGCCTGACTGCTCTTTTCGATTTCCTGAAATGTATTTTGTAGTTGATTGAAGGATGCTTGCACTTCATTTTGCTGGATTTCTGCATGTTGAATCAATTCATTCCCCCATTTTGCCAGCAAATAAAAAGCAATAATGACCCCATTCATGATTGCAAGAAGTGTCACAAAGACAATGGTGTCATCAAATGGTCCTAACAAGGATGACGAGTTGACCATATATAAAATGAAAAAACTAAGATTAGTTAAAATCCCAAAGAAAACAATCAATTCTTTTTTAAAATACAGGGCAATAATAGCCACTGTACACAGTAAAATATAATGTTTATTTAATGAAAAGCTATCAAGCAAAAATAAGGTAAACACAACACTTGATGGAATGAGGCCAAAAATAAAGCCTTTGACATACGTTTTTATAGGTAAAAAATAATTACATACCGCCAAGGCAATGACAGCTAACCCAATAAATAAAAAATGTATGCCCTTTGATAGAATCATAGGTCCACATATTAGAATGGCCAAAATTGAGATAATAGCCAAATTTACACGATGAACTTTTCGTGTATCATAACGAATTTTATGCTCCATTACTATCCCCCTAAAAAAATGAATAGACATTCAGTTTAATTTTCTATTATTATATAGTATAACAACTACTTTTTGTAGCTAAAAATTGTATTTATAAGCAGAATTAGATTATTTTTGAAATAAAAGGGGGAAATTAAATTGACTAGCGTCCAACAAATCGCACCAAATTTCTACTGTATCGATACACATGATTTAGGTCGAGAGCAGCGAACAAGCTCCTATCTATTAATCGATGAAAAGATAGCTCTCATTGAAACTTCAGCCAGCCCATCTGTACCTTATATTATGGAAGGGTTACAGAAATTAAATATTGCAGTAGAGGATATAGACTATGTCATCGTGACACATATTCATTTAGACCATGCAGGCGGAGCAGGGTTATTTTTGCAAAGCTGTCCCAATGCTAAATTCGTGGTTCATCCACGAGGCGTAGCCCATATGATTGATCCAAGTCGTCTTATCCTCAGTGCTAAAGGGGTTTATGGCGCTGAATTTGACCGCCTTTTTGATCCAATTGTGCCCATTGACGCTGCAAGAATTATTGAAATTCAACACGAACAGCGTTTGCAACTAGGTCAACATCATTTAACGTTTTATCATACTGAGGGGCATGCTAAGCATCATGTTTCAATGCTTTATTCCGCTACAAATGGCTTGTTTGTAGGTGATACAACAGGTGTTCGCTATCCCGAAATGGATGAGGAAGCAATTGATTTAATCATTCCGTCTACCTCTCCAAATCAATACAACCCTGAAACAATGGAACAATCTTTAAAATTGTACGAAAAGCTACAAGCAAGTGAATTATACTTCGGTCACTATGGTGCTTATCAAAATCCAGCAGAAGCCTATCGTCAGGTGCGCTATTGGACACCGCTCTTTTTAGAAGAAGGTAGAAAAGCGCAAGCGTCATCCAGCCAGTTCCAAGAACAAGTTCATTACTTAGATGCTCGCTTAAAGGAACTTTTATTCAACTATCTACAGGAAAACGGCATTCCGTCCGATCATCCTGTCTATCAAACCATCCCATTCGATACCATTGTGTCCGCAATGGGAATACTGGATTACCTCGAAAAAGCAAATGCACAGGTTCCACTTTAATAGGAAAAGAGGTGTCTCCAATGATTTTGTGGACACCTTTTTTTAGATTCGCTAATAATATTGGCCGAAGCGATCTTTTTTTGGAAAATCCGCTCTTTTTTTATCGCAAAGTGCTCTTTTTTCAGGTGAACCCGCTCTCTTTTCTGATCAAAGCGCACCAAATCTCATCAGTAGTGACCATGCCCTGTTCCACATATAGAGGCTTTTCCTTGTCTTCATTCCTTTAATTGATCTAGAACTGCTTGAAAATTTTGTTGCTCCCCTACTTCACGAAATAATTGAAAGGGATTGCTCATTTTTTTCATGCGCTCCATGACAAAAGGAATCGTAAAAAGTGTGGGTTTTAGGTTTTCATTAACCTCCTCCCACAGAAGCGGTGTGGCTACTAAACCCATTTCATTGCCACGAGTGGAATACGGGGCAATGATGGTCTTGCCCTCTGCATGCTGCACATAATCTAAATATAATTTTTCATGACGATTCTTCTTTAAACGCTCAATTGTATATAAATTTGGCTTTTGCTCACATAAAAAGCGACAAACGAATTCTGTAAATATACGTACCTCTTCATAAGTAAATGTATTTTCTGGTAAAGGAATATATAGCTGTAAACCTTTTCCACCTGATGTTTTAACAAAGGACTGTAGCTGAAAATAATCAATAATGTTCTTTAAATCAAGTGCTCCTGAAACGGCTAATGAAAAATCTTGTACTGAGGGAGGATCTAAGTCGAAAACGATTTCTGTCGGGTATTGAGAATGATGTGTTTGAAATGGAATGTGGAGCTCTAATGCCAGCTGATTTCCAAGCCACAATAACGTTTCCAAGTTATTACACACGATATAATCAATATCATCCATCACAGCTGTTGCCATAAAATTAGGTATTTTCTCTGGCCTACTTTTTTGATAAAAACTTTCACCTGGAGCACCATGTGGATAGCGTATTAGCGTTAGAGGGCGATCCTTTAGAAATGGCATTAAATAGGACGAGATATTTTGCAAATAGAACAAGTATTGATCCTTTGTAATACCCATTTTTGGCCATACAGGCTTGTCTGGATGTGTGATAGCAACTGATTCAGGGATAGGATACAGTTGACGTTGCATATGCAGCCAATGACATTCCTCAGGTGACTTCTCTAATCGAAAGGCATGAAATCTAGGTTCCCGAAGCTTACTACCATCAAAATCAATACAGGCAATATCAACACAAATAGAAGGCTCAAGTACCCATAACTGCTTTTTACGCAGTCCATTAGTCTGAAAGAATTTGACAAGTGTTTGATGCTCTTCCTCTGTCATACCATGCTTAAACGTAACAACTTCTCGTAATTGATTGTTCTCAAAAACTGCACCATGAAAATAACTATTGCTATGGTCATATTGTGTGACAATGACTGTGACATAACGCCAATTTTTTATCTTTAACCAATGATTTGATCGTATGTTTTCAAGCCATTTACTTGTTTTCTTCTTAGCAACAATGCCTTCTCCATTGTAAAGCTTGATGGACTGCCATAAGCTCTCATGTTCCTCACTACCATGTATGACTTGGATAGGGGTTGGGTTCTCATAGTTAACGCTTGGCCATTTGAACTTCGTAGCAAGCTTGACCAATTGCTCCTTACGCGTTTTTAAATAGTGGTTTTGGAGAGATTCTCCTTTAAGGGTTAAAACATCAAATGCTAGATAGTGAAAAGGAAACAAATGAGCGTGCTCCTGAATCACGTCTTGATTTTGCATTCTCCCCCTCTTTTGAACAACGGTAAAATCGCTTTTATAATGATTGCGTAAATAAACTAACTCACCATCTAAGGTTAGGGGTAAAAAGGTTTGGATGGATGCAGATATTTGCTGACAAAAAGCTAAAATTTCGGGAAACAGGTGATTTAATTGTCGCCCATTTCTACTAATGAGCTTCGGCTCCTCATCCCAAACTAATAAGCAGCGAAAACCATCATATTTCGTTTCAAATAGCCATTCATCTCCACTAGGAATATCGTTTGTTTCCGATAAAAGCATTGGTTTCATTCCGCTATACCTACTTTGCTTTTTATATTCAGTGTTTGAAGATTTCATTTTAAGATACATAAAAAACCTCAAAATACATCATAGTAAGAAAAACGAGGTGACAACAATGCATACAGTGTGGAAAGGCAGTATTTCCTTTGGACTTGTTAATATTCCTGTGAAACTACATGCTGCTACTGAAAATAAAGATGTCAAATTGCGTCAGCTTCACAAAGACTGCCATACGCCGATTAGCTATAAAAAGGTTTGTGAGGGCTGTAACCAAGAGGTAAAAGATGAGGATATCGTGAAGGCTTATGAATATGCCAAAAATAAATTTGTTGTGTTGGATCCAGACGATTTAGAAAACTTGCGTAAGGAAAATGAAGATAAGGCTGTGGAAATTATTGATTTTGTGCAATTAACTGAAATCGATCCAATCTATTTTGAACGCACCTATTTTTTATCACCCGATTCGACGGGTGCCAAAGCCTATTCATTGTTACGAAAAACATTAGAACAATCAGGAAAAATTGGCATTGCCAAAATCATTATCCGCTCTAAAGAGCAGCTTGCCATCGTGCGTGTTTATCAAAATGCCCTCGTGATGGAAACAATTCACTATCCAGATGAGGTAAGAAGTATTGGCGATGTACCTAATATTCCAAGCGAACAGGATGTAGTACAAAAGGAGCTCGATACAGCCCTCATGTTAGTGGAACAGCTAACAACTACATTCAACCCTGAAAAATATACAGACGATTACCGCAATGCTTTATTAGAACTAATTGAAGAAAAGAAAGCTACAAATTCGATCGCTACAAGCGATAAACAACGTCCAATTCCTGAAAATGTCACGGATTTAATGACAGCACTACAGGCCTCTTTAGAAAAAACAAAAAAGCCCGCTACAAGAAAACGGACAACACGGACAAAGAAAAATGCCTAAGAACAAGCGTATCCTGACATTTGGATACGCTTTAAAATTGTCGAAAATAGGAATCTAAATCCTTTTTGCGCTGAATCATTAAAAGTTTAGCCAATACAGCATGTTGCTGTTTAAAGAATTTAGGCTTTCCTACCCTTTCAAAGCGTTTATTCCAACGAAACATTTTAAAAAAGATCGAAAAAGTAGGTTGATAGTGAGCTTTTTCGATGCCCATTTTCTGTTTCATAAATCTTTTTAAAATACGAAAGACTCGAATTTTATAAGGGATATCGAGAAAGATAATGCAATCAGCTTGCTGGAAGCTATCAACAACCCACTCCTCCTGATGGATCCCCTCTATAATCCAACTGTTCGTTTGAAGAATGGTTTGTAAGTGCTCCTTTTTTCTTCATCTGTTCTTAGAATATCCCCTGATTCCTTTCGCATCCATGCCACATTATCAAGCTCATAATAAGGAATCTGCAAGGTTTTAGATAATTTCCTCGCCAATGTCGTTTTCCCACTGCCAACGGACCCAATGATATGTATTTTTTGTGGAAACGCTTTTGTCACAGAACCCCTCCATTAGATGTATCTTTGTATAAATAATTCCTTTATTATACAATAGATTTCAGCTTACATAACGATAGTTTCCCAAGAACATTCGTTCCCTCTTATGGTATGATGAAGGAAAAACTAGGAGATCTTTATTCATGACAATACTTGAGCAAATGTCGCAACAACAAATAGCTGGCCTCAGCATTGCCTATATAAAGGATGGTGAGCTTCCAGAAAGCAGATTGCTTTGGTCTATTAGAGGTCGGGAAAACTAACAGAATCAATACCGAAACCATCTTCAATGCCTGTTCAATTAGTAAACTAGTTACAAGCATTTTAGTGATGAAGCTGGTCGAGCAAGGGATAGTAGATTTAGATGAGGATATTAATCAAAAGCTTACATCTTGGAAGATGCCAGATCATAGCTACACTCAGGAAAAAAAGTAACATTACGACATTTGTTAAGTCATCAGGCGGGGATTATTGACCCTAAAGGCAGCTTCTCTCCCTTACATTCACTATGGCAGACGCCTTCGATGGTCGACTTATTAAAAGGTACAACTCCTTATTGTTCCATACCAATCGATAGTACTTTTGAGGCCGAGCAAGAATTTCACTATTCAGATGCTGGCTTTTGTATTGTTCAATTGCTAATTGAGGATACAATGGGTTCAAGTTTTTCAACACTTATGACTGACCTGATTTTTCGACCACTAGCCATGACAAATAGCTTTTTTCTTCCGCAGTCCCAACTGCCAACACAGCAAGTGGTCACCATAAAGATGGCACCGTAACAGCACAAAGATACCCTATTTACCCGTATGATGCAGCTTGTGGATTATGGACAACACCGTCAGACCTAGCAAAATTATTACAAGAGGTAATGCATGCCTTAAAGGGAAAAGGTACACTTGGTTTAGCTTCAATCCATGAGCTAATTCGTCCTCAGGGCTGTAAAGAATGGCTGGGCCTTGGTGTATTTCTTGACGGTGCTGGTGAGCAGCTTGAAATATCCTCGCTTGGCTGGGGCGTTGGCTATCAATGTATGCTAGTGGCCTACCCCCACCTAGACAAAGGCTTTGTTGCCATGATTAACACCGATACAGGCGTCCATCAAATGCAAGGTCTCTTAGGAGAAATCTATCGTTCCTTTATCAAATAAAGAAGAGGCTTGATTTAAGCCTCTTTCCTTACCTCATAATGCAGTTGTACCATTTGACCATATCGCTTTGTTTCCAATAGCCTTAAGTTTTCGAATGGACGTGGCGATTTAAACAAGGGTATTCCTGAGCCCAGTAAATGCGGTGTAAGCGTAATAATCCATTCATCAATTAGCCGCTCCTGTAAAAAAGCATCCAAAATGTCCCCTCCCCCTACCATCCAAATCTTTGTGCCTTCTTGCTCTTTTAAACGTTTTGTAAATGTGATGACATCCTCTTGGATAAACGTCACATGCTCATTTTCCCCAGTTCGAGTTGTTGAGAACACATAGCATTTTTTATCAGAATAGGGGAAAGGTTCCATATGTTCTAGGATATAATCATATGTTCGTTTTCCCATAATGACGGTATCAATGGTTTGATACATATCAGCGTAGCCATTATCACCCTCTCCCTCTGTTTCCTCTAGCCACTGTAGATCATCATTTTCCTTGGCAATAAATCCATCTAAACTCCCTGCAATAAATACTAGTATTTCTCGTGACATCATGTCAGCTCCTCTTCTTTTGAAAATCTCTTCTACAATCTCTATACTAAATATAAAACATGACAACTCTTGGCATGATTAAATAAAAAGGTGAAAAAAATATGACCAAAGCTAAACGATTAATTGATATTTTGCTATTTGTCAGTGCTCAAAAGAAATTTACAGCGCAGGAAATTGCTGACACTTTCCATATTTCCGTGCGAACGGTGCATCGTTACCTTTTGGATTTAAGTGATATGGGGCTACCCATTTACGCGGAACAAGGAAGACATGGGGGCTATACGGTGCTATCAAATGCCATTCTCCCACCGATATTATTTACCGAGGAAGAGGCGGTCGCCATTTTCTTTGCATTTCAGTCTTTGCACTATTATCGTGATTTACCTTTTAATACTGAAATGAAGTCTGTCTCTCACAAGCTGTATGAATCCTTACAGAAGGAAGCCAAGAAAAAGGTGGATACGCTGCAATCCTATATTGCTTTTTGGAACCCTAAAAGAACCATAACAACACCACTCTTAACGGACGTTTTAGAGGCTATCATCAACCAATCACAATTGCATATCCAATATGAATCGAAGTCTGGTATCACCTCTAAACATATCCAGCCTATTGGCGTGTACGCTCATGATGGCTTATGGTATATGCCTGCGCTACTACTATCAAATGAAAGAATATTACTCTTCCGTGTAGATCGAATTAAAAACATAAAAGTTAGTGAAACAAACCGTAAAACGACGATGAATTTGCAGCAATGGCTTGAAAATGACTATGAGCCTCAGCAGCCTATTCGCTTATATGTTGAATTATCAAGCGAGGGCGTTCGTCAATGTTTAAGTGAGCCCCATCTTGAAAAAGCGGTTGTTCATCAAAGTGATGGAACAGGTTATATCGATACGATCATCGATCAACATGAGCTCCACTTTAATAGCTCCCTATTCTTTCGCCTTGGACAACATGCGATTGTTAAAGAACCGCAAGCATTAATTCAGCTTATGCGTCAGCATGCACATGAGCTATTAGCGATTTACCCTGAGCCAATAGAGCCTCTATAAGATGACAATTTTGTCAGATTCACGTAACATTCATCGTTACTACTTTTAAAAGATCTTCCTTATAATTGGTTTTGAAGGAGGAGATATACGTTGCAACCGACCAACAGTAATAAACGAATTGATACATTAGATTATTTAAGAGGGTTCGCCTTACTAGGCATTATTTTAGTCAATATCCCCTCATTAATGTGGATTGAACCACCTGAATTGGCTAATGATATTGCCTATAGCCGCTTTCTAACACTTTTTGTAGAGGGTAAATTTTTTATCATTTTTTCATTTTTATTTGGAATAGGATTCTATCTCTTTATTTCACGCGCTCAGGCAAGGGGCGAAAAAGCCTATGCCTTATTTAGTCGTAGACTTTTGATTTTACTGTGTATGGGGCTTGTGCATTTTTATTTCCAACCAGGTGAAGCCTTAACTGTCTATGCTATCTTTGGCTTTGTAGCCTTACCTTTTTATAAAATGCGCAAAGACATAAATCTCATCCTTGGATTCATCCTACTAGCCATCACCGCCTATTTTGGTCTAAAAATTTTAATGCCATTTCCACTGATTTTGCTTGGTCTAGCTGCGGGTCAATATCATTTATTTGAAAATATCTCGTTACATCGAAATAAAATCAGGTTAGTGACGATTGTAATGGGCTTTATAAGCATGGCTAGCTGGTTTTATCAATGGCAGTATGTCCCTGAGCCTCTTGTTAATATCCAACATTTGCCCAAGGATCAGCTAGAGCCTCATATTACAAATATCGAGCAATTTTCATTAATTGGACTACAGTTTAGCCCATTTGCTTCTGCCTTTTACATGGGAACAATTATCCTATTATTACAAAGTACTTTGTTCCAGCGACTATTGGCACCGTTAAAAGCATATGGGCGCATGGCCTTGACTAATTACTTGGGGCAAACAGTGCTCATTCTCTTAATTGGCCATGCTTTCGGTTTAATCGGACAACTTCGCTATCTTGAATCTTTGTGGATTTGTTTAGGCATTTATGTTTGCCAATTGCTCTTTAGTAAGCTATGGCTATACTTTTTCCGCTTTGGCCCTATGGAATGGCTATGGCGAATCGGGACATATTGGACAATTCCTCCCCTACGACAAAGTAAGAAAGATTATTTATCGTAAAGGATAAATACCTATCAGCTTGGTGGTAAACATCATATATTGGTAATGTACCCTACTCGCTTTCCATCTTTGCTCATATCTTCAGCAAGAAACACATCCCCATTTTATTTGGTCACCGAAGTGACTAATTTAAAAACAGCGTTAATCCATTGTTAACGCTGTTTCTTTTACTTTTATTAAACCTAATAAGTGAATCATTGGGGGTACTTTGTGGGGAATAGGTATTAAAAGCAAATAAAGTTACTGGGACATAAACATACAAGTCACGGGATTATAAAATCCCGTGACTTGTATTCATTGCCATTATTTTTCTCTTGCAAGCGAGTATGTCTCTTCATCTTGAAAATTGGTTCACTGTTCTAAATGCGGGTTAATGCGCCAGTAGGCTTTGGTATTTCTTGAACTGCTATCTGATTCATTTTACAAAAATGTTTAAAGAATTGTTGTGCCAACTCCCGTTCTTTCGGGTCACTTTTTAATGAAATGATATCAAGTAAAATTTGAGCCATCCATAAATTTTCAAAATAACGATATTTCCCTGTTTTCCATGTCATTTTTTCAGGGAATTTTTCATTTATATAATATTGCCAGAAAAGCAGCTGATCCGATTCCTGCTCTGTCAGTTGAATTCTGTATTTTGAATGGGCAGGAATATGTCCATCTTCACACAGCTTGCCAACGAATTTTTCATTCACCATATAGATACCTAAGATGCGTCTATCACTTTCAGGCTGGCTGGAATCTCTTGCTGTTAAAAGGACAGCGCTATTTTGGTGCAAGCGGCTCGGCTTGTTTGGCTTCCCTTTGTTATTACCACTCTTTAATATACCTGAAAAAACATTCCACTCTGAAACAGAACTATTCTGTTCCTCTGAATCACACCAAAAAACCATCTGGGATGCGGGATGAAGTTTATGATTACTCATAAGTTTTTCGTGTTCCAAGCGAAGCAAGAGTTCTTTCCGTTGAAGTTCTTTTACCTCTTCCATCCGCGATTCTTCTTCTTTTCGTTCAATTTCCTTTTTTTGTATGATTTCCTCAAGTAACTTAGCATCACTTTTATCATGTATTGTTAGGTGCTTTCCAAATACATCTGGAAAAACAAACCTTTTATTTTCTGATGCAAAATGTATTTCAATACTTGAATCATTTTGATTAACTATACTACCTATGCCAAAACGCTTGTGTGTAACTTTCTTATTAATTAGATTCATTCATCTAGTCCTCCTTATGGAATAAAAATTAAGTTACTATTAGATAGTAAATTTTTCCAAATAACTTCTTTAAACAATTTCGATTTTTTTCCGTTTAAAAAATAAAAAAACGTATCCAAATTCTTTCTGCAAAATAGGACATCGGAATTCGAAATACGTTTATAAAAAATTATCGTAATACTATTATAACATTTTTTAATAAAATTACAAATTTATTATTGACAACTCATTTTTACATGAGTTAAAATATTCATTTATCCTCTGAATGTCATTGGAATCATCTTTGAAAAGACCATAAACTTCTGAAAAATGCCTTATAAAAACCAACTTCCCTTGTTACATACTTTGATGCCCATAAATTCTTCACCTGTTACTTATCCTAAGCATACAATGCAAATAATACCCTTTTTTGTAGGGAGGATTATATGAAGAAAAATAAAGATAATCGGAATAGTGAGGGATTGGAATCCGTGAGTCAAGCAGCTAAGCTGGCTGTCATTGCAGGGGCGATCACAACACTTGGAGACGCTCTAGCGACCATTGCGGCTAGTCTTGCGCTAGAAGATGAGTTGAAGGCAAACGAAAGTAATAGCAATGATATTGACAAACTACAAAAGCAAATTGATGAATTAAATTATGAAATGAAACAATTAAAAAGGATGTTACGTTAATACCATGTTATACAAAAACGACAATACCACATGGATATTGTCGTTTTTTAGGCTATTTAGCAGCCCAAAGTTCAATCTCTATTTTTAATTCTGGTAGCCCTAATGCTGATACATAAGCAATAGTCATAGAGGGATAGGAATGACCAAACATTACTTCCCATTGCTGATCGAAATGATGCCAATCAATCTCCTCTGTCGCCCATATATTCACCTTTACCACATGAGAAGCATCCAATCCCTCAGTTGCTAAAAGCGCTTCAATATTTTTAAATGTATTGGTCGTTTGTTCAATTAATCCTACAGGCAATTGATCATCTTGATCAACCCCTATTTGTCCAGAAAATGCATACAATGTTGCATCTTTCGGAATGATTGTGATGTGGCTATATTCCCCCACAGGGCTAGGTACCTGTATTGGATTTTTACGTATTATGTTTGTTTTCATATTCTTTTCTCCTTTAGGATCGTATTTTTCTAAAAAAGGGCAGACTTATCCCTCGTTTGTTGATTTTAGAAAAAAACAGCTGTGGAGAACCCTATACCCATGCTTAAAAAACGAATAGCTCTTTTTTTCATGTGAATTCTCCTCCTTGTCCCTAAAGTTATGTTCACTTTACCATTTCTATCCTAGATAATCAATGAAATACCCAAACTATTTATCATTTCATTTATTATTTCTCAGGCAATTAACTATTCAACTATAGCAATCACAACATATATATAGTAGTGTAAAGCTAAATTAGCCTTACACCTCCGAAATTGTTACTAGGGTCACTCCATCCCAAGTGTCCCTTTGCATAATAGAACTAGGTACCCCTCTTTGGCGTACCTAGTTTTTTCGTTATTTTGGGGTCGTGTCGGTGACTAAGTTTTGTCCACCTACAGCGAGTTGAGGTGTAGAATTCTTATACGGAAAAATACCTTAACCAATACAAGAACTATAAACTTAAATATAATTACACATCACACTTCCCTAGTGCGATCTTTTTGCATTTAGCTCAAATACTAGAGATTCTTTGTCTAAGACATTGTTTATAAAACAAATATAGAAAAGAATACAATAGGCAACAAAAATGTTAAGCTGAGTAATTATGAGCCGAGTCATGTTTACATGACTAAGAGATAAAAATATGAATCCCTCCTGCAATAACACTTAATGCGGCTATGGAGATATGGATTGTTCGTAAGCTTCGATTTTTTCTATAGTTGAAAAAATTCATTCCTGCGATAGCAGTAATAGACAAAAGAATAATTGCAATCAAGCCAATAATTCCTTCATTCTCCAATTCACCCTCATTAAAGTACATGATTAACCCATGACCTATACCTAACAACAATGCCATTGTGCCAAAAAGAATATGATATCTACCTATTAACTTTGCTGCAGATAAATATAGCCCTTTAGATTGTGGGAATGTACGAATTACAGACTTCATGAAGGTTCGAATAGGAAAAATCATACCAGCTGCACCAATTCCTATAAATGTACACCAACCAATTAATTCACCAATATCCTCATAACGTCCTTCCTCGTGTTGTTGTCTACCGTTATCCTCATAATCATACTCATCTTTTCCTTCAAAAATATCATCTGCATAAATGGGATTTACATCATACATAAAAAATATAACTACCAATACTATCCCAAAAATTTTTAAATATCGCATAGGAGATCTCCTTCCATATTGAGTTTCAACATTAGTCTAAGCAAACAATATGAAAAAAATCTGAAAAACGGCACTAGAAAAAATTACGATATTTAACTAAAATTTCTTTTTGGCTTAGAATAAGTAGAAGATTGGTCGCACAAAAAATTCAGGTGGATTTCATAATGTTGTTATAAATTAGTTATATTGAATATAAAAAAGGTAGGAGGAGCTTTGTTGAAAATACTGATAGCAGAAGATGATAATCGGTTAAGGAAAAACATTGTTCACATCATTCAAAAAGAATTTCATCAGGTCGATGCTGTAGATAATGGTCAGCATGCATTAGAATACATACTGTTTCATTCTTACGATCTCGTCATTCTAGATTGGATGATGCCAGAATTAAGCGGTATCGATGTGTGCAAAGAAGCTAGAAGAAATGGTTATGAAGGTGGCATTTTAATACTAACAGCAAAGGATGATAGCAATGACATCATCCTTGGATTAGATGCAGGTGCTGATGATTATGTTGTTAAACCATTTAAAATGGAAGAACTCTTAGCAAGAATACGTGCCATTTTAAGAAGAAAAATAAATCCATTCATCAAATAATTCAAATTGATGATTTAAAGTTATATTTGGATTCCAGGACACTTTATAAAGATAATCAAGAAATACTATTAACTAAAAACGAATTTTTATTGTTAGAGTACCTATTTATCAACAAAGGCATCATTCTTACTAGAGAACAAATTTATACACAAGTATGGGGATTTGATCATGAAATGACTAACAACAACCTTGATGCGTTAGTAAAACTAGTTCGTAAAAAAATCGATTATAATCGATCAAAATCCATTATTGAAAACATTAGAGGAATAGGATACAGAGTGAGGTAGCATGTTTAAGAAAACTCGTAAAAAATTAACTTTATTTAACTCCATTTATTTTATAGGCTTTTTCTTTGCTTTTCTTATTATTCTTTATTTTTCATTAGTTCAACTAATGAATTATCAACAAATAGAAGAACTAGAAACTTATTACGAAGAACAATATCATGACTTTTTTGAGCACAAAAATGATAATGAAGGGAAATTAGAATTTAACCCAAATGGTATGTATTTTTACTATATTTATACAAAAGACCAGATACTAGTCCACGGTGACGAAAACTATCAAGGTTTATTTAAAGATCTAGAAAAAATCATTCAAACGGAAAATCCTTCTAAACGTTTTGTAAAAAATTTAAATTGGCGCGATAAACATCTTTTAATTTTATCGAAACCCATTCAGACTAACGATGAATTCCTAGGCTATATTGTTATAGGCAAATCGACCACATCACAATATCATTTTTTTCAAAAAATGATTTTACTGTTTATTGTTTTAATTATAATTTTTACGATCATAATTGGATTCTTAAGTTACAACATGGCAGGAAAAGCCATGATCCCCATTCAACATGCACTTGAAAAACAAAAAAGTTTTGTTTCAGATGCTTCTCATGAGTTAAGAACACCGCTAAGTGTATTTTATAGTTCACTCGATATTTTAGAATCTGATGAAGCTAATAATATGAGTGATTTCGGTAAAGAATTAATCGAAGATTTAAAGCATGAAGCAGCGTTAATGAAAGAGCTATTAGATAAACTATTATTTTTAGCCCGACATGACAAAAATCGTATTAAATCAACTAAAGAAAAAATCTCCTTAACAGAGTTGCTAATAACGATTAGTAGGAAGTTTAAAAGAGCGTTACCAAAAACAATCGATTTCGAAACAGAAATCCAACCTAATGTTGAATTTATTGGAAATTCAAATAATATAACTGAATTAATTTATATATTATTAGATAATGCAGCCCAGTACACACAAAAAGGATCTATCTATCTAAAGCTTTTACAAACTGATAAAATGATATATATCTACATTGAAGATACAGGCATTGGGATTTCTAAGGAAGACCTGCCTTTTATTTTTGATAGATTTTTCCGGAGTGATGCTGTGAGAAACAGAAACGGAACAGGACTGGGACTTGCTATAGCTGATTCTATTGTTCAAGATCACGGAGGAACATTAACAGTTCAAAGCGAGTTGGAAAAAGGTACAACATTTTGTATTCAATTTCCTCTTTATAATAAATAGTAGGCTATTTATCGTTACATGATGGATAAACCATAGAATGGCATTACATGAATCAGTAGTGCCATTCAACTAGTTTATTTTTTGAGCTACTTTGGTAGCCTAGCTAACATGGAGAAACTGCCTTTCCTCCATTCAAGCACGCTTACTTGCTAACCCCTTGCTTTTGATCTTTCTTCTTAAACCCATCACTCATCAACCTTACAAGTAGTGCGATAATTATAACCATTACCGTACTACTATAAAATAAAATTACTAACATTTGATTAGTGTCAGTACCAATGAATAGCCCATGAATAAGTGATAATATCCAAGCAGGTAAAACAAGAAAATGCATCTTCTTCCAAAGTGAGAATTTCATTTTATTTATCCATATATCTGATGTTACAAGAACTATTAAAAATAAATAAAAAGCTATGGTTCCCAGCCCAGACAACAATGCCTGATAGTTAGCGCTAAAAGGTAATACGATATCAGAAATAGTATAGGGTTCGTATTGATCAATCATTAGTAAAAGTAAATGTACAATAACAGTTATAAATCCCATCCATCCACTCATTTGATGTAATTGAAAGTACAAGTTTTTATTGGACTTGAGAGTAGAAGATTTCCTTAGTAAACCAAAAAAAATGGACATACTGAAGTAAAAATAACTTAAAAGCCCTAATAATCGAATCCATTCCCAAGTACTAAATAACATCTAACTTTTCTCCTCCTTTCAACCAATATATACTTCCATCATCTTTTGCTATCAAGCAAGCACAAGGCATCTGTAGTTTGTCAAACCATACTTGTAATTCTTGTTCATTTAATAAAAAGGCAAGTTTTGTTGCCACTTCTGCTTGACATAATGAGTTTGTTATTATTGTTGTTTGAAGGATAGGGCTAATGATTACCTCTCCAGTTCTTCCATCTAATAAGTGATGCTTTTCCTTCCCCTGCTGTTTCCAACTTCTAAATATACGATTTGAAGTGGCAATTGCTCCATTTTGAATTCTAATTGTACTGATCTCTTCTTGTATATGAAATGGATGAGCAATCCCAATGGTCCATGTCTTTTTACCTGACGACCACATTTTCATATCTCCACCACCATCTACAATTCCAAACTCTGGAGAAACCTGTCTAAGCCAATCAGCTATTTTTTCAACTACGTATCCTTTGGCAAATCCACCTAAATCAATTAATTGATTATCCGTTTTTAAAACTTCATTGTGATCCAAAAAAAGAAATGGCTTATTTGCCTTTTTTTCTATTTGTATTGGCTTATACTTTGATTCTTGAAAAGGAAAGGATCGATCATACCCATGTTGTTCTAAATGTAATTTTAAATACGGAGAAAATATATTATTAGTTAATGTATAATAGTTATCTGCTTCTTTTAAACAATCGTATAATGCAGGAGAAATTCTGCCGATTTCTCCTACCTTTAGTTGATTAATTTGATTTAACTCATTATTTGGCTCAAATCTTGACCACTCTCTTGCAACGTATTGCAACCATTTCACCACTTTGTCTTTCCAATCATTTTTTTGTGTTCCAGCAATTTCAATATAAAAGTTTGTATTCATCGTGTTTAATGATAGGGTATCCAAGCAACTTCAACTCCACTTCAAACTATGTCTAGGATCGTTTGGTAGTTCGATCGGTACGGATTTTATTTTGTTGTAGTTGATTCACTCCCACAATTTCAAAATTTGTCCAATCCAATTGAACAAGTTCCCTTTCTCGGTCTGACATTTTTTTTGATTGTTCATTTGTCAAATTTAGATCAGCTATGTTTGTATCTGATGGAACATTATTAAATTGCGTTAATAGTAAAGAAGATAATATTACTCCAGAGGTACCTAATATCCATTTAGCTTTCTTTTGATCTTTCATTTAATCATCTCCTTTTTTACTTTAAAAACTTAAATACAACAGCGTTATTCATTTCTTGCCATTCAGCCACATAGCCCAAACCATTTGAAATTACACTAATTGGAACATATATATTATCATTCAAATAAAATGTAACAGCTGGTATCGGTGATTTTATCTCGTTATAGTACACAACATTTGTCCCCGAACGAAAAATTAATTCTGTATCACCTTTATTAATTTCTAATATTTTACTATTATCATAATTAATTACTTTTGCACCTAAAAGTTCAGCAATAATTTTACCTGGCACATATATTTCCCCATCTAAAGGAATCAAGTAAAGAGACAGTGTATTATTTTCTAGTTTTAACTGAATTTCTTTCGCTTCTTTCAAAGGTAACTCTCCTTTATTTACATAAGTCGATCTTGTCCAAATATTCCATGTATTACTATTTGTTTCAAGGTATCTTTGATCATAATAATCGTATTCATCCTCTTCTTTATAATAATCATAATCATAATCATCATCTTCCTCTTCATCTTCCTCTTCATAATCATCATCGTGCTTTTTATGAACATCACCCTCGTATTTTTTATAATCATTTTCATCATCCGCTTTTGCTATTTTGGTATCAACAAATGGCCAAATTAAAATCATAATTAGAAGTATTTTGATAATCCTCATTTTTTCAGCTCCTTTATGTTATTTCCATCTTAATTAAGCTAAATGAAAAAATACTGAAAAAACAAAATCATTCAATACAAATTTAACAAATGTATTGCTTGCCATTTTTGTTTCGAAAGAGGTAGGTAATTTTCTATGAGAATTTAAATAGCATTCCTGATTGAAATCAAAAAAATTGCCTTCTACAAAAATAGAAGGCAACTTCAGTATTTTGCTAGGCTTTTAGGATTCTCCCATCATACCTAGTACACTAAATATATCGAATTGCAATTGTACTCCTGATATGTTGTCACTAAAGAAATTACTAATATTATCTAAAGATTTTGTGCTCATAAAGATAGTCATAGGAAAGGTCAACAAACAAATATTCATGCTCGTTGATCGCAATGGAGAATGTTCTTGTAATTTCTCCTGTTTCTATATCCCGATACAATTCAGAGATTTCCCCACTTTGATCGTTGCGCATTTTGATAATTGTTTGAAGGAAATAAGGACGCCAGCTCCAATTTTTATTGATGGCACGTGGCTGTAGCTCCCAATTCCCATCAATTCGCATAACGTTAGGCGTTAACTGGAATCCGTCCTCATTACAAATATAGAGACGGAAGGAGTAGTTATCCAATAATTCAGCTAAGTACTCTAAATGGGAGACATTGTCGCTTGTTGGTTTCACACGGTGAACAATCGCCTCTAATTCCTCCCTTAATTTTTTCAACTGCAAATATTGCGCCTCCAGCATTTTCTTTTCGGAAGTAATAAATTGCTGGCATTCTTTTTTAAAACGTTCCTTTAATATATCCTTATCAACAAAAGTCATAGCTGGATTAGCTAGGTATGGCCCTTGATAAAATCTACCACCATTTTTCCATGCAAATTGTAGCTGATAAACCGTTTCAATATCTTCAAATAATAGATTCGCTCCAATTTTATAAGCTAGGCTACCAATGGCAGAAATCATGTCCGATTGAGCGGACCAAGAATCGTAATTTAAATCACGTGTATTGACTTTTAAGATATGTGGGGCCAATAGCGCAATATGCTCTAAGTGACTTTCGGCTCCTACTTCCTGTACGGCAATTTTCACCCCAAACGTCGTAAAATAGCGTAGGGCGTGATGTAATTTGTTAATATCCCCTATAAAACGATGCTCTGATACGACAAGTACGATACGCTGTAAATCTTTTTCCTCTATATATTGTTGGATAATATTAAAATGACTTTCACCAAAATCTTGCATCAATAAATTTGGATTGCTTGGAATATAAATATCAATTTCTGGTGCAATTTCATCAATTTTGGCTAATGCCGCATGTAAAATTTTGTGTTCCATATCAATTCGATATTCTTCTGGAATATCTTCATTGTTGACGAAATCCTTTAAATTAATTTGCTGACCTTGAATTTGTAGATATCCGGAAATTTCGTAGGCAATCACCGTATGCGCGTCTGCGCTAAATATCGGTTGATAATACCCATGTATTTGATCTAAATTTGTTAACACTTCAATTGCGTCCATCATCGAAACCTCCAATATGAATAACGTTTTCGTTGTTATTCAAAAATAACATTACATTTATCATGACTAGCTTAAAAAATGCTCTCTGACTGTATAATAAGTTGTTTAAAGTAAAATCGCAACTTCACTTCTCATCATTTATCGCAAATCCGCCCTCATTTTTAACCACCATTGCATTATTTGATTTTTATCAATTCTAACGATTTTCCTACATAGTAAGTTGCTTTTTACACCATCTTGCAACTTTATGCTTTTGTCCATCCAAGGCTGTTCTAATATTTTACTCTCCCTTTAATCTATGCAACTTGACGCAATGACAGCCGTGATAATGGATGATGATTATCCTATATAAGCCAATTAATTCAGTCATTTACCCAGTATTTAAGGACAATTTTATGAAAAAACAGTATCCCAAAAGGACAACAAAAGGCTCCTACTGGCATACTGTTTATTATTATTCAGACATAAAGAAATACCAAATCAGAGCGATTACTGCTAAGGATAAAATAACAGCAATTGTTACGCGAAGCGGCGAGATAGGAGCATTGCCGCCAACTCGACCCGTTTGTCCATTCACCATAAAGCGGTAAACCTTCTCCTTATAGCGGAAAGAAGATAACCAAATGGGTAACATTAAATATTTGTATGTAATATCATCATGGTTTGTGGAAAAACGTAGATTGGATACTACATCCGCATTATTTTCCCAACGAATTTTGGACGTAATCTGCGCATGGAGATGATCATGGATTTCACTTTTTGCTTGGCTCCAGCCATCCTGCAAACCAACACTGTAACGCTCTGATAAAAATCCAGCTACATATTGGGGTTTATAGGCCTTATTATTAAGAAGATTAAATGGTTCAATTTTTCGCATCATGTCCCGATCATAGCGTGTTGTGGCACTCACTAAATGATCGTCTATAAATTCCTGATAAAAACCACTTGTTGAATACCAATCTGTTTCAGTATGCGTTTTACCATCTTTATCCGTAACCGTTCGATGTCGTCCATATCTTGCGGAGTATCTAGAGCTTGTTTTTGAATCAAACGTCCAATACGGGAGGTATACCCCTTTAAAGGCATCAGGCCTTGCACTTATTTTGGCAGCCTTTGGTGTAAACCATCGACCTTTGATCCATTTCTGAAAATGTTCTCCTGCCTGCTTATCCGTTACTTCAAAAGCACATACGCCATTGGGAGCAAGCGTATTTTCAGCGCTCGCTTCCATGACCTGATTTGAGCCGCAGTAAGGACAACTGTCAGCGACCTGCAGGGCATCATAAATTGTCTCGGCCGCACAAGCTTTACAAATAACTGTTTTCTTCTCCACGCCCCAATTGAAATTCCCACGTTCCTCTGCTTTTAAGAAATCCATTTCCTGAGCAACCTTTTCCTCTTCTTGTTCAGGGGTTGCAATTTCAGATTCAAATCCACAATACGGACAAGTCAGCTTACCTGTAGCAGGATTAAACTCAATTGATGCACTACAGGACGGACATTCTGCATCAAAGTCAAGTTTTACTTGTTTGACATGTTCAACTTCTTGCGTTGACATAGGTCATCATCTCCTTACTTGACATCCTTTTCATCAAAAACATCGCCGCATTCTGGACAGAATTTAGGCGGATTGGCAGGGTCCTCTGGTGCCCACCCACATTTATCACATGCATAGAGTAAAGCACCAGCTGGTTTTTTAGAGCCACACTCGCTACAAAACTTTCCTTTATTCACCGCTCCACATGTACATGTCCAGCCCTCTTCCACTGGTTTTGCTGCGCCGCAATTTGAACAGAATTTCCCTGTGTTGTCATGACCACATGCACATGTCCATGTTCCAGGTGCTTTGGCTGATTGATTTTGCAACGCAGCCTGAGCCATTTGCGCTTGCTTATTTTGCTCATTCATTTGATAAAGCTGACCAGCATTGACTGCACCTGCTTGTGCAGCCATATTCATCCCCATGAAGCCTGCCATTGCCCCACCATCATTGTTAGCAGCTGCAATCATCGCTTCTGCCTGAGCGCCTGTTAAATGGGCAGCAGCCATACCTGGATCACGCATGACCGCATTGCGTTGTAGTTGTTTTATCATGGCTTCGTCTTCCTCAGAAGCCTTCAGGGTACTAATGCCAAATGACACAACAGCTAAACCACGTGTAGCAAGCCACTTTTCTGATAATACCTTATTGAGTGCGTCTGCTAAGGCAACCGTATGCGCAGGTATTTCACTATAACGAACGCCACTTGCTGAAATTTGTGCAAAAGCTGGCTGTAATGCTGTCATTAATTCTGATTTTAACTGGCTATCAATGGCCTCTCGCGTAAATTCACGCTCTACATTTCCACATACATTTGTATAGAATAATAACGGATCAATGATTCTATAAGAATACTCACCATGGCAACGAATGGCAATGTCGATATCTAATCCGATATTACGATCAATAACTCGGAATGGAATTGGTGCAGGAGTGCCATATTTATTCCCAACAATCTCCTTTTATTAAAATAATAAACTCGCTGATCTTTAGCAGGTTCCCCACCAAATGTAAAACGCTTGCCTATCTGTTTAAATGTTTCTATTATGCCTTGGGATAAATCTGAGCCGTACATAATCGAAGGTTCTGTTGATGTATCATAGACATATTCCCCAGCTTCTGAAGAAAACTCTACAACTTTCCCCTGTTCAACAATCATCATACATTGCCCTTCATTGACGGCAATAATGGAGCCATTGCTAATAATGTTGTCATTTCCTTTATTTGAACCTCGTTTAGAAGTGCGTTTAACACCCTTAGTTACTAGAACATCTGAGGATAATGCCTCACAATAAAAATACTCACGCCATTGATCCTCTAAAACACCTGTTAATGCCCCAACGCCTGCTTTCAATAAACCCATAAATATTCCCACCTTCACATTGATGTTTAGCTTATTTTAACATCTCTTAATATTATGTAATACGCAAAATCAGACAAATTGTTTCATTTTCTTACTTTCAACTAAAAAACGAGAAGCTCCTATGATATAAATCATCAGAACGTTCTCGTTACTTTTTCTGTATCAGGATAAGGCAGCTATTATAACAAGCACCCACGCAACAATAAATAACATGCCACCAATTGGCGTAATCGCACCTAGCTTTTTCACACATGTCACAGCAAGCACATATAGACTACCAGAGAAGAATACAATCCCTGTAAACATCAAGTAGCCTGCCCAGGAAAGTAGACTAGAGCTTCCTAAAAATGCATCATTGGATAGAATGCCAAGGGCTAAAATCCCCAAAGCATGATACATCTGATATTGCACAGCCGTTTCCCAAACGGCTGCATAATGCGGCGAGGCAAACTTATCCTTGAGTGCATGTGCACCAAAAGCACCTAAAACAACACCAAGAGCTGCCAAAATAGCGCCTAAAGCTAGAAACATTTCCATCTATTGTTCTCCTATTTTGCCTCAAGGGCAATTTCTTTATATTTAGCATCCCAAGCAGGGTCAATCTTACTTAAAGATACCGGTCGCAATGAATCCTTATGCGCAAGAATATGTACGGATTGAGCTGTGGCTGCTACCGTGCCATCCTCATGTAAAATTTCATAGCCATACGTAGTTCGTAAACGATCATGCTTTTCTACCCAAGTGCGCACCGTCGCCACTTGTCCATAATGCATGGCTGCTTTATATGAAATCGATAAATCCATCACAGGCGATACATAGCCATCTTTTTCTAATGCAGCATACTCAAAGCCAGCATCACTTACAAGCTGGGTACGCCCAATTTCCATCCAAATGATGTAGTTCGCATGGTACACCACGCCCATCTGGTCTGTCTCTGCGTACCGTATTTCAATCTGTTTCTCACTCACAAACATTTTCTTCACCTCGTCCTACATTATAGCGTAAAAGTGTTGATTTGGTGGGGTTTTTGCTCTGAGGAAATTAGAACGGTGAAAAATAGAGCGTTGCTTTTCTTGGTATTTAAAATAAATATCGATTTTTCTAATATAAATTTTTATTCCATATAAACTCATATAAACACTTTTAAATGGGGTACTATCTGGGGTACCACTTTTTGAACAATTAAATAAACGTGCACGAGCAGTTACAATACAGCACCTACAAAAATAACCAGGTACTCATTCGAGCGCCTGGTTATCTTTTTAAAATACCTCTGTAAAAAAAAGATTACCCTTGCATAATTACTTGGCTAGTCTTTAATCTTATTATAATATCTTTTGAATTTAGTTTTTAGTTACTAATACTAAATTAGCATTCCCGTCTATTTGTTAAATAATAAGGACAATAAAGTCCCTTATTAGTTGAATCAATATAATAATAGCAAGTTACTACGTCCCCATCTCAGTTAGGATTGCTTAATATCCATAAAAAAGTATTTAGCTAACTTTTTTACCCTGTTCAATTAAACTTATTAATTTAGAAAAGCTCGGCAAATTCTTAAATTTAATCTTTTTCATTGAAGTTTTAATTAACAAATTTAACTCTTGTTCTAAATCTTCTCTATTACCAATGGACGTTTGATACAATAGTTTCTTGATTTTCGGTTGAATTAGCTCGATTACTTCTAACGGATCTATTTTATTTCCCATAGGTGAAACTCCTTACTTAGTAATATTTAGTCTAATTTCATCAATAGCTTTATTTTTTGCCTTATTTACTGCTTGCTGAGATATATTCAGGACGCTGGCAATTTCAGCTTCGGTCATTTCTCTAACAAAGTGTAGGTATAAAATTTGTTTTTGTCTGTCTTTAAGATTAGTTATGGATTCACTAATATCTTTATCTTCAACATAGTTTGCAATATTGTCTGGCTCATGCACATTGTAACTATCTCTGTATATGACATCCTCATTTCTTTCCAACAATTCCACTTCAAAACATTTGTATCTTCTAATTCCCTGGTCATACTTTTGTGCAGCGAAATGAAGTGCTTTTGAAAAATATGAAACAAGAACTATTTTTGAATAAAATTTTTCAAATTCATTATCTAAAACACACAACTTCTTTTTATCAAAACTAACTTTATATTCCTCATACAATTTTTTATTCTGCTCAATAGTTAAGAAACTATTCAGTATTGATTTTAAATATAATTCTCCCAAGATAACCCTCCTAAAAAGAACGTACGTTCTTAATATAAAGTGGATTTCCCTGAGGAAATAGCAACCTATTTTTTATATTTTTTGGTTGTTTTTTCAATTAAAAAATAACCTATCCAATATGTAAGATTCATATTTCACAAAAATATTGGAGGTTATATTATGGCAAAATTAGAATTACGATTACGAACTTTTCTCCCTTTCGATTACGCTCCACATCCATTAAATAGTAATCAACGATTTCATGGCGATGGTAAAGACCGCTTAGGTGGCGAATGGCATTCAAGTAAATATCGAACATCACAAAGTTTTATGATTGACACTTCTAAGGCGAATTATATTACTAGTGCAACTTCAAATACTGGTGTAACGATATTAGAAGAATTACAGAATGGTAAATGGGTAAAAATCAAATCAAAACAACAATCTACGGATACAATTAAGTATGCTACTGAAGTTATTGATGACATTTTGTACATTAACTGTAAGTGTGCTTCTAACAATCCGTTAGTTACTGGCTCTCCTGATATTGATTATCAATTTACACTTAAAGTAACTCGTACTGGTAGTGTTCGTATTAAAGGCTATCATGATGGTTTCCCTGGATACGAATTTATGCGTAATATCTATAGCATGAATAAAGGTCCTGAAACAATCTATGTACACAAACCAAAAAGCTTAGATGAAATTAATAAATTATTCCCTCCTATGGACATTGGTTTAGTAGATGTTGGTCGACCATACGATAGCTGGGTTAATAATTAAAAAAAGACCGTTTTCACGGTCTTTTTTTAAACACTAATTTTTCAGTTCATTTAAGTTTCTGTAGATCTTTACTGGTTCTTCCTAAAATTTTTTAATAAATAATCAATAATAACAAATATAGTGATATAAATGCTCCCTATTGAAAAAGTTAAATAGAAAGTATCTTTGAAAAGATCGAAATTAAATAAACTATATAGTAGTGCAAAAATTAATGTACATATTAAGTGTTTAATATACATAAGAAATGGATTTTTATTTTTACTGTATTTTTCAAGAAGAATTGATACCACTATAGCTATTAACATAGCTGGTGCTGTAAATGCTGTACCATAAACGCCGTATGAGAGGTGATATGTATATTGAATAAATAATGGTATGATAAATATTCCTATAATTATAGTAATAATAGCTGAAATAATTTTATTTTTTAACATCTTTTCACAACCCTTGTTTTTTTCTTAACATCAATGAATAAGACAAAAATCATTCAAAAAATTTTATTCATCGTTTCCCCCCTCACTTTACATTAAAACATAATACTACATATTTTGGTAATTTTATTTATCAATTTATTTGTTGTAAAGACATTGAATTGTTTCATTACTTCCTCAAAATAATTAAATACACCCTCTTATTTGTTTTACCCGAAAATAACCAAATAAAACCAAAAACCGAAAATTTTTATCTAAATTGTACTTGATGGAGAATACTTTCATCTGCTACCAGGATTACTTCGGTTAATGTGTTTTTTCATCTTCCTCAAAATCAAATTCATCTTGATCGGGGTACTCTGGTTCTTTATTTTTAGTAGATGCTTGATTATAAGGTAAATAAATGTAAATTAAGGCTTGTTTCTATATACTAGTACTAGTATAATTAAAGTATAGAAAGGAGGTGAACAAAGTGGATTATGATAAGGTTTTAGCTTATCTAGTAGCAGTCGCTACAGTAATTAATTTGCTGACAGGCTCAGCAAAAAACATTAGCGATATGAAAAGAATAAGCCAAAACAAAAGCGACGCCCCTCTCGCAAAGGTAAACGTCGCTAAAAGCTTACAGAAGGAGGTTAGCGCCTCCTTACCTATAATCTTATCACATCCATTGTATTATGAAAAATATCGGATATGTAGTAGCTTTTGCATTTGCTATTTACGCTTTGATTAATATGGTGAATTGGAAACAACCAGGCTTCTTCGATGTATCTATGATTATTATTTACTCTTTTTGTTTAATCTTAGTGATATTAAATATCATAGTATATTTTAAAAAAAGGAAGGATTAAAATGGAGAAGAATTTTCAGACTGAAGCTAATAAACGTTGGCAAGAGAAGAATAAAGAGCGTGCAAAATACATTAGCGCACGATCAAGAGCGCGTAGCTTTATTAAAAACCACGCTTTAGAGGAAGATTTAGAGGAGTTTATGGAATTGACTCTAGAACGCAAACAAATATTAAATAAAATGAAAATAGACCAAGACGGCATGTAGCTGTGAAGTGAACCCTTAAAGTTAGAGTTTTATTTATGCAGCTAATCGGCTGGCATAAGCTCGGTATTTTACCGGACCCATGCCGGCCAATTTTTGTTTAATTCGATCGTTATTATAGTAATCCATATACTTTTCTATTTTCTTCTTTAACTTTTCATTCATGATTTCCTCCTTGCCCAATTTAGTTATCCATAAGAATCCCTAAACTGTTCAAAAGTGTATTTGTTCTCGTTCTTTATAGCGTCTGGGAGAAAAAAGACAAAATAAAAAGCCACTCAAAATGAATGGCTCAATCCAAGCTTAGTATTTAAATTCTTGCACTAAAAGTTATTACTTATCTTGCCAACAATTTTGTTAGTGGCACTACGATTTATTGTAATCGCTCTAAATCCTGATATTCTTTCATATAAGGACCATCTTCTGCAACAAATGAATGATACAATGCCTTTACTGCGAAATTTTTCTCTAAACCCATTTCAGATTTTAGCTTTTTTAATTCATCATGCAATGTTCGATGTTCATTTATAAGCTTTAGCATAATTGTCTTATTATATTTCATTACATCCGTCCTTTTTGTTTACAACATGAATGCTATAATACACTATTTTCACTTATAATCGCAAGAACAGCCTTGAACACCCCCACCTCCATCGACCTTTGTTTGTTTTGGAATGGTTACATCAAGTTTCTTTATATAATAAAAACACCTCATATGAGATGTTTAGTTGCTTCAGTCTAGTAAATTGTATAAATTCTTCATAAATCTATATTACTGTCCTAAAACCTCCTGGATAGATTGTTCCAAAATATCCATTGCCAGTTCTAATTCATGTTCATTAATGATAAGTGGTGGAGTGAGAGTAAGCACATTTCCTTGGGATACTTTAAAGCTTAATCCCTTTTCCATACATTTATACATTACTTGCTCTGCTTCAGATATAGCTTTTTCTTTCGAATTGCGGTTTAATACTAATTCTACTCCGTATAAAAGACCGATTCCTCGAACATCACCTATAATTTCATATTTTTCTTGCATCTTTTTAAGACGTATTCTCATATAATTTCCTAATTGATTAGCCTTATCAATTAATTTAAAATCCTCGATATAATTAAGAGTAGCCAATGCTGCTGCACAACCTAATGAACTTTTTTCATGAGTGTAATGACCGAGTGCAATATCTTGGGCAACATCAAGTTCTCCTTTTACGAGCATCGCTGCCATTGGAAATACGCCTCCACCCAATCCTTTTCCCAATAAAACAATATCTGGCATAACTCCAAAATTTTCGAAAGTGAACATTTTACCTGTTCGACCTAAAGCTGTTGGAATTTCATCAAAAATCAATAATATATTGTTCCTATCACAAATATTACGTAAACGTTGATAGTACTCTTTTGGTGGGATATGCACGTCTGTACAACGAACAGGCTCTAAAATAATTGCACCGATTTCATTTTCTCTTTCAAGTACATATTCTAAATAATCAAGGGATTTAAATCTACCATTGTCATCATCAAACAAACCACGATATGAATTGTAAGGAGCTATATGCAGACTCCCTGGCATTAAAGGACCCATACCGTTACGGAAAAGTGCTTCTCCTCCAACTGAAATAGCGTCTAAAGATGCACCATGAAATGAATCCCACATAGATATAGTTTTAAATTTACCTGTTACCTTTCTAACAAGTTTTAAAGCCATTCCAACAGCTGAAGTTCCCCCAGGAGTCAACAGTACTTTATTTAAACTTTCTGGTGCAATGTCAACTAATTTTTTTGCCAACTGGATCGCAACTTTATTTGTATAACGTCTTGGTGAGAATGGAAGAATATCCAACTGCTCTTTTACTGCTTGAATAACATACTCATTACCATAACCTATTTGATGAACATTATTTCCGTGAAAATCCATATACTTTCTTCCATCTATATCCTCTATGTAAATTCCATAGCTTTTTTCAATAATATTTAAACAAGGAGTAGAAAGAGATTGATGTAAATAATACTTGGAATCATCGTTTAAAAGCTCAAATGATTCTTTGCTCAAGTGTTTTCCTTGCCATAAAGAACGAGTTTTTGTTAAATTAATGTCCCCCTCTGTTCTTAAAACTTCAATGTTTTTTTCCATTATTTCTTCTCCTCTCATTGTAGGTAATTAATTCTTTTATCTAAACAAAATAACATGTGTTTTTTAATTAGTTATTAATATTTTGTAAATCTTTTCACCTAATCACATTTAAACGTAGTTGTTATGAATGAATCAATAATAATAACCTACGCTCATAGAACACTGACGAATCAAAGGGGAGGAAACTTTGCTCCGAAGGATGTTTTGATAATAATTTGTTTAACGATTTTTTCTCTAACAATAAATTGTGTTTTACTTTTAAATGGAAAAAAATTTTGTCGAAATCTCCAAATGCGAAAGTAAAGCTGCATGAGCATTTACTTCAACTTTAATCATTGGTATATGTTTGCTCTCAAAACCACACCAAACTCTGCCCTCTCGACTCGAAGTGTTTTGGCTGTTTGACGCAGTTTTCAAAGCAAAAGAAAAAAGCATCATAAAGCTTTTACAGCTATTACAATGCTTTTATAGTTCTTGTTTAGACAGGAATAAGTAAAAGTAGATTTGCACCTTGTATGGTAATTTTCGTGGTATCTAGTTTATGCCCGATCTTGCTGAGCTTCAGCGTCCTCTACAAAGAGCCATTAGCTATACACCACTACATTCTATTCCGCCACTACTCCTTTACATCAGCCTTACTCCTACCGAACCTACCTCCGAGTTTACAATACAAACTTTAAATCACAAACTATCGTTCATGTTTTACATTTGTTCCTTTTGTTTCTTTTCCCTTGTTGAATTGAGTACCTATTAGTTCAATGAAAACCATGTAGATTGAATCATTTATTACCACGTTGCTTTAGTATTACATTTTCAACATATTGGCTGAATTTCTCCTCTGCATCGGAATAACATTTGACACTAAAGAGCAAAGGGTCCATAGGGTATTTAATTTTTTTTGATTGGGAGAATCAAAATTATCATATTCCACTTTCGTAGAATAATCTTCAAAATAAATGTCCCACATTCCTTGTTCATTTTTATACCCAATAGCTTCAATATAATCATCATTTTCTTCGTCATAATAAGTGATATGCCAATGACGACCTTTTAAATGCTCCTTTATTTCTTCAGCATACGGTTCAAATGATGTCTCTATCTCCACTAATTCCATTCCTTCGGAAAGGTCATCTCTATTTAGATAGGAAGGTTCAGGAAGCTCTTCATTGTCATAAAGAATTCCAGCCAAAGTGTAAGCTAAATCCTTTTTGGCATCTTGTATTGCTTTGTGTCTAGTTTCTCTTCTTGTTAATGGATATTCCCATCCATTTTCAAGAAACAGAGTAGGGAAATAAACACAAAATATTCCTTCATCATCTTGCTGTATGAAAGCTGGATAAATTAATCTATCGAGATTTACCATAGCTACACATCCTTTAATTACTCTATTTCTTTATAATAAATTATTTTAGGAAAATTGTAATGATCAAATCTCAACTGAAACGCTGCATTATTTTGAAGCAAAAATGTCCCAAAGCGTCGTTGGTAAACATTTCTTAAGAGCTTGTTATTCAACAATCTGGACCTTAATTGAAAACGAGCGCTGTTCTTTGTTATAGAATCGCGCACGATTGAGAAACAACTTTATTGTTACTCAATAAAATCCACCTTTCAATAAAGAGGAAGCAAAAGGGTTATCAGGCAATTACAAACCCTATGACGAGTAAACAATAAATACTAGGAACTCAATTTTATATGAGCGCCTGATTATTTTTGTTGAACTTATCAATGCAATTCTTAACATTCAAGAGAATGCGATTTCTCCAGATAGTGTACCTTGCAAGGGCTTTGGCTCTAGCCACGCCACTTTTGGTTCTGGTTACAATTTGATTAGCGATTTTAGCTGTTATGAAGTAGCTATATTTTGAATATATTGTTACGAAATTGCCATAAAATAATTTATATGTAAATGATATACTTTTTTTGTAAGTACTAATTATATAGGAGAGAGGGATTTTGCTATGTCCGAAAGCAAGCAATTTATTAAGGATATAAATGAAAATAATGTGAAATTTTCCGTAATAATACCCGCTCACAACGAAGAAAAGTACATCGGGGGATGCCTAGAATCAATCGTCAAAGCTGCACAACTTTATAAAGATCAAGTAGAAGTGATTGTTGTGCTTAATCGTTGTACAGATAGAACAGAGGAAATTGCAAAGTCATACAATTGTGTAACATTGATTAATGAAGATAAAAATTTATCCAAAATTAGAAATGCAGGAGCAGCACTAGCAAAAGGAGAAATTCTAATTACAATTGATGCAGATACTCGAATGACTGAACACTTGTTATCAGAAGCTGAAAAGCATCTAGCATCTAATCAATATATTGGAGGCGGCGTAAACGGAAATTTTGAAAGAATTTCGCTTGGAATCATTGTTTCTACCTTTCTCTTGATTGTTCCCTTATTGTTTAAATATGGTTTGATTTCTGTAGGGATTTTTTGGTGCTATCGAAAGGACTTTCAAGCAATAAAAGGTTTTAATGAGAAGATGCTGATGGCTGAAGATGCTGATTTTGCAAAACGATTAAAACAATTGGGTAAAACAAATGGTAAAAAATACGGAACAATAAAAAATGGTATGATTACTTCTTGCAGGCGCTTTGACCATTATGGGGACTGGATTTTACTTAAACGACCTAGTATGATTTTAGCTTATCTAAAAGGCAATAATCATAAGGCTGCAAATGAAGCCTATTACGACGATCAAGCAAGATGATAATGAGTAAACTCAATTGTGTTATATTAAAACAGATAACTAGCATTGGTGTGAAAATGAAAAGAACATCTTAAATTGAAAAAGCTTAAGGAACTGTTTAGTGTCAATAAGTTGTTCCATCTATGGGCCAATTAATTGAATAGCACTTACTAAATTACAGTAAGATATTGAATATAATTACTTGTTTTTTGTACTTTTAAGGAGGCGTTGTCGATGAGAAATTATTTATACTTGATTGGGCGAAAAAACAAGGGGATAACGTTTCAATAGCCCATAAACTACGTGATTCCCCTTCAAAGGGAGCGTACCAGATTGAAGAAAATTTATTTAAAGCCTATTGATAAAAGTAATTGGGAAGAAGCAATTAGATTATCTGTTAAAGAAGAACAACAAACATTTATTGCATCCAATCTTTATTCTATTGCAGAAGTTCAATTTCTAGATAATTTCTATGCAAAAGGTATTTATCTTGAAAATAAAATGATAGGATTTACTATGTTTGGAATAGACCCTGATGACCATAATTATTGGATTTATAGACTTATGATTGATGAAGAATTTCAAGGTAAAGGTATAGGTAAACAAGCAATATATCAGGTTATTGAAGAGATAAGACGAAATAATACTGCAAACGTTTCTTTAATAATGATTGGATATGATCCTGAAAATCTTACTGCAAAATTTGTATATAAAAAGGTAGGATTTATTGAGACTGAATTATCATCTTGGGGTGAACAATTAGCTAAGTATTCCTTGTAAGCACTTGATTTTACCACAATGAATATTTAGACATTAAATTAAAGGATCAGGTTGTTGAGTAACATAAATAGGAAATGATTAAACTTTTTATAAAAAAATGAACCAATTTAATTATTAAGAGCGTGTTTTGATCAATTTTTTACAAAACACGTTCTTTTTTATGTTGCTTCTTCATTTAAACTGCCTGCTAGTTTAGTATAAACTTTCAAAATTCAGTAACATTATATATACTAATATATGTTTTACCTTCCTCTACAATCTGGCCCGAATGTTGAACATATGTTATTAAAAAGAAATAACTCCTTGGCTCCTTCATCATCTGACTCAAAATTTTATTTCTTACTCTAAAAATTGTCGTACTAGATAATCTCATTTGCTTTCCAATTGCACGCATGCTATTCCCATCTAGTAATCTATGAAAGACTTCAACCTCTCTATCCCCTTCTACAAATGGAATGCGGTTCTGCACCTCTGCAATCTTATGCTCATATTCCTTAATCCGATAATTTAGTGAATATACACGACGTTCTACTTCTTCTACCTTCGCTACCAGCTGCCGTGCTTCCTCCATCATTTCAACCATCCATCAATAATTCTCAATCCACTGAAGTAAATTCTCTTTTGCCCTTTAACATAGGTTAGCCCCCCTAAGTTGAGTTATATTTACTTATCTGACTAACCTAGAAAGGCATAAACCAATTCGAGCTGTAGCGTCTATAAACGCTACTGCTTTTTCTTTTACTTATTTTTGAACAGTTTTTTCAGTCACTATCGGCTCACCAACCTTATGATAAAAGTTTTTAAGTGTTTTTAAGTGCACACTTTCCTCAAAATGTTCAGTAATTCATATCAGCAATGTAATTTGTTCCATTGAACAACCTATTGTATAATATAATTAACAAATATTAGGGGGTTCCGGAATGAGTTTATTCGTTGCTTCTACCTTTGCAATGATTGCTTTAATCATTGCTTTACTTAATGACATGAAGATTAAGAAATTAGAGAAACGTATCGAAGAACTTGAAAAAAGCAAATCGAATTAAACACTACTATCTTATAGATGGGAATCCCATCTTTTACTGAACAATATCTTTCTAGTGATCATTAACCAATTGAGTTCAATGCTCCTTGTATCTGCGTTTTCGCATAGCCAATCATTGTTTTAAGGTTTTCCAATTCCCTTTCAACTTTCAGGCGGTTACCCTTTTCATTTTCATACATTTCAAGTACTTATTCTTTTGTATTTTCCTGCTTGCCCAATTTAGTGATCTGTAATAATTCCTAAACTGTTCAAAAGTGTATTTCTTATCGTTCTTTATAGCGTCTGCCAGTAAAAAGACAGAATAAAAAGCCACTCAAAATGAATGGCTCAATCACAAGCTTAGTATTCAATTCTTGCACTAAAAATTATTATTCATCTTGCCAACAATTTTGTTAGTGGCACTACGATTTATTATAATCGCTCTAAATCCTGATATTCTTTCATATAAGGACCATCTTCTGCAACGAACGAATGATACAATGCCTTTACTGCGAAATTTTTCTCTAAACCCATTTCAGATTTTAGTTTTTTTAATTCATCATGCAATGCTCGATGTTCATTTATAAGCTTTAGCATGATTGTCTTATTATATTTCATTACATCCGTCCTTTTTGTTTACAACATGAATGCTATAATACACTATTTTCACTTATAATCGCAAGAACAGCCTTGAAAGAAGCAACAGATGATCATTTATATATGGTCTTACTACACCTCACCATTAAATTTTTTCTTCTACTCGGGTAACAACAATTCCTTTCTTTCTAGTCCATCCCATATCATTCTCGATTCTAATGGCCATGTCTGTATAGATTTCTCCAGCTTGTAAACTCTGTGCTATCTCGATGTTTAAACGCCTGATAATGGCGTTCCTATGGGCTTCAAAGACTTTGGGTAACGTCAAAAACTCAATTGGAGTTGTTAAAGCTACTTTTTTTAATGCACATTGCCAAGTTCAAAAACCAAGGGCTTTCTTTATTATTGGAGGTTCCACTCAAGCGAGATACGAACTTGACGATATGGAGGCCATTTTAGGCAAAGAACTAAAGTTAGATAAAACAAATGCAGTTCGAGTTAATAAGATTTATTGTTTTGATGGAACCAATGCAAATGCCTGGGAAAAGGCTCGTCGTACTAACCCAAAAAATCCAGTTAAGGCAGACATTATCGATAAAAATGGTCACTTTACTTGAAAGTGGAAGATTAAATATCAAGGTATTTACAATTCCTTAATGTTGGTCATAGTAAAGCTGTGAATTGATACATTGATAAATAAACCGCAAATAAAAATAGCCCGATTAATAACCAACCATAAACTTTTCTCTCGCTCTGAAATGCTTCAATTCCTTTAGTTAACATGAATAAACCTGAGAAGAATACCATTAAAAAAGTCAGATCGTAATCACGTGTTATAAGTAGGTAAGCTGAAAGAGAGACAGTAATGATAGCAAAAACAATTTGTAAAATGTTAAGCATAATATTCCACTCCTCTTTAAATATCATATAACAAAAAAGAAGTCATGGAAATGATTGTAAATATTTAAGCTTTAAATTTATTAAGATACCTAATCTCTTAAAAAAATATGGACCGGACGTGTATAATTAAGGGAATACACTCGGCATTGTACTGCTGTATACGATGCATCACTAATTCCACCACTAGCTTTTGGTAATGTTGCCTCAATCCCATACATAGCCGTTTTCACCCCAATGTAACTATTGTTATTTACCTTTGCTACTGGCTGCTTTGCTTCCTCGTTTGTTCCACCATCCAACGATAATTTACAATCCACTGAAGTAAATCCTCTTTCTTAACTTTGTCATAATTACTTATCTGAATAGCCTAAAAGGGCATAAACCAATTTGAGCTGTGGCGAGTGATGACGCTGTGCTTTTTTTAGTTACTGTGTAATATGTTTTGTGCAGTTGTTTGTTGTATTCGTGAGAAATATTTCAGGTTTTTTATGCTATAATTTACATACATTACATAAAGAGGTGATATTATGGAAAATAATAAGTTAGTTTGTAAGACTTGTGGTAAGGATTCCTTTATAAGCGGTCAAGTTGGTGGTAATAGTAGTTCGGGTAATATAAGACCGATTGGTTCAAAAATGGCTTTTGGTTCACCAATTCTTATGACTTTTTGCAAAAACTGCGGAGAGATTGCATCACTCAAAGTTGCTAATCCTAAAAAATTCACATAAAACTTCTGTTTAGGGTCACTTCCAACCTAGTGACCCTTTTTCGTTTCTTTCTTTTCAACTAATCTCTGCTACGGTTTTATCAATCTTTTCTGGCAATTTCTTCTTTACTTACATAGTCAATATTCCGTTGAACGTAACAATGTTCACTTTTGAATTTTTCATTTCTATGACGAACAATTTCAATTGCTTCGTCCAGTAATTCATCATCCATCGCTGGCAAATGCATCTTTTGAATATAAATTGACTGATACTACCGCAATCAAGAATTTCACCTTTTTTCTTGCTGCACAAATTCTTTCTAATTCGAAGTGATTTCGCATTTCTTACACTTAAATTCCTCAATTTCATATCCATCTGCAAGCACAATAATATCGCCTGTAACCACCACTTTTTCCCCCACACTTCTTACACTTTTTAATTTGATTTACTCCTTCACATTTTCTTTCATATATTCACAGCATATCGATTGCTGCTAGCACACATTTCTGGTAAATTCCCTCATACAACAGCCTCTGGCAAGTCAGGAGGCACACTATTTCTGACACGCTTTATTTGCTCCTTTTTCGGTATTTAGATCCGATTGCGTAATTTCTGAAATTATAGTTACTTGGGAATCCTTGTCCAGCATATTATTCAAGTTGCTCTAACTGCCTTAATCCCATATCAATTACTTTTTTCTCTTATTACTAGGGTCGCAAGTGTAAACCGATCTCTAGTAGCCAACATAATCACACGTGACTTCACGGCAATTGCCGAAAATATTCAACTTTTAACCAAACTCTGCCCTGTCAACTCATAGTGTTTTGGCTGTTTGGTGCAGTTTTAGAAGCAAAAGAAAAAGCCTCCATCCTAAGATGAAAGCTTAAATATTATGGTAATCCTATTGTGGAGAGCTCACTTGCAACTCGTGATAGAGCGACACCACGTTATTTTGGATGTAGGTCGGTCATTGGACTGTTTTTCCCTAACATTGAGGTTATTGTAAATACCAAAGGACCTACCTCCGAGTTTACATCCTATTTTTCTTATTACAAAACATGCTGCAAGTTTTACATTCGTTCTAAACATTTTATTAAAGCACTCATTTATAACAATTGTGCCTATCTTTTTGAATCCCACATTTAATCCTCTAAATAATCAAATTTTCTCGCGTGTTCTACTTCCTGAATGGAAACTTGGCGTGTTAGTTCATCTGTTTCAGAGATATGGTATGAATCCCATTCGTCATTAACGGCAATTTCTTCAGAGTCCTCATATAATTCATCATAATCTTCAAAATCCCCTTCAAAATCGGAAGGTGTTTCAGAAGTTCCATATTTCGCCACAACTTGAAACATATCTTCATAATCATGAATATCATCCTTGTCATCTCGGCCAGCAAAAGAATTGTCTACTGGAGGAAGCATCACTTGCTCTTCAACTGGTCGATCTGTTGGAACGTCTTTTGCAGTATGTTCAATACAAAAAGAGGTATAAGGCAGTGCCACCAATCGATCATATGGGATATCTTGTTGACAAACTTCACATACGCCATAGGTACCATCCTCAATCTTTTGTAAGGCCGTATTTACTTTTGCTAACTCATCATTGTCATGGACCTTTAACGCCATATCTTTTTCACGCTCGTATAATTCGGTACCCAGATCTGCTGGATGATTATCGACTGTTGACAACTCATCAACTGAATCCCGTAAACTATCTCGTTCTAAATATTCATCATCTGTATCCATTCTTCGTTGGAGCGAGTGTTTTTGCTCAATTAACATATTTTTTAGCTTTGATATCTTCTTCTCATTTAGCATTGTCATCACGTCCTTTTCATTATTATGAACGAATTTGATTGAATTATTTGTTTTAAAGATATCCTCATTCCAGCATGTTTTCTTTGCCCTTTTAGATTGTCCTAAAAGTTATGGCCTTCGAATAAAATGCAATTACATTTGATAATTGGAGGCTATTTTATGGGATCTATATTTACCTTTATCTTTTTAGGCATATCAATGGCTGCAACAATTGGTCCTGTTAAGACTGTTCTATTAAATACAGGTTTAAAAAATGGGTTTTTTCATGCATGGTTTTTTAGTCTGGGAGCCATAGCGACTGACATTATCTATATGTTTATCGTATATTTTGGAATTGGCCAATTTATCAATTCCATCTGGTTGAAAACAATCCTTTGGTCCTTTGGCTGTTTTGTTCTTTTATACACCGGTATCGAAAATTTACTGTCGCTACATAAAATTGAGATGGATTCGAAAACAGGGAAAAGAACACGACTGAGACAATCCCTCATGACTGGATTTTTCATGTCTTTTTTGAATCCGCTAACCATCCTTTTCTGGCTAGGAATATACGGCTCCATACTCGCAAAAACAGCTGGTATCTCAACAGGGTATGAAATCATTTTGGTAAGTATCGCCATTTTGATGGGCATTATTCTTGTAGATTTTATTTATGCCTTTTTATCCAGTGTTGCTCGAAAATTATTATCTACACAGCTTTTGAAAACGGTCTCTTTTATCTCAGCCTTATTAATGATTGGTTTCGGGATTTACTTTGGGAAGCAGGCTTACCAAGTCTTATTCCAATAAACCCACCAACAGCGCATAAAATAAACACGAAAGGAAACCATACCTTTCAAAGAATATTAGTCGAGGTGTGGTAATGGACCAAGAGAAGGTTAATGTAAGTGTCTGGTGCATTGTAAGTTTGACTTCAATTCCGCTCATCATGACACTTGGAAATTCAATGCTTATTCCCGTGCTCCCTATTCTGGAGGATAAGGTAGGGATCACATCATTTCAGTCGAGCATGATCATAACAAGCTATTCAGTCGCAGCTATTTTTCTGATCCCAGTAGCTGGCTATTTTTCGGACCGCTTCGGCAGAAGAATAGTCATATTACCAAGCTTAATTTTAGCTTTAATCGGTGGTCTGATTGCTGGATTTGCTTCCTGGAAAATGGATGACCCATACGCAATGATTATCGCCGGAAGAATTATTCAGGGAATTGGGGCCGCTGGTGCAATGCCGATCGTATTGCCTCTTGTAGGTGACCTTTACCAGGATGATGATGAAAAAATAAGTTCTACATTAGGGATAATTGAAACGTCTAACACGTTTGGGAAAGTGTTAAGTCCCATTTTAGGATCAATATTTGCTGCATTTTTATGGTTCCTGCCCTTCTTTTCTATTTCAGCGCTTAGTCTGATTTCGATTGTACTTATTTTTTTCTTTGTTAAAGCGCCTAAAGATGATGATGAACCATTGAAGCTCAAAGAGTTTTTACGTAATACAAAAAAAGTTTTCAAGGAGGAAGGAAAATGGCTATATACCGTATTCCTTAACGGGGTCCTTGTGATGCTCATATTATTTAGTATGCTATTTTTCTTGTCAGAAAACCTCGAAAAAGTTCATGATATAAAAGGGATTAAAAAAGGGTTTGTCCTTGCCATCCCACTTTTATTACTTTGTATAGCTTCATTTATATCTGGTCGAAAAATTAAAGGAAACTTAGGTAGGATTAAAAAAATTATCATTGCCTCCTTGATTGCCATGTCTGTTAGTATTATCTTTGTTGGGTTTACAAGCAAAAAACTGATTCTTTTATTAGTCGTCACGAGTGTAGTGGGGATTGCTATTGGTGCACTATTGCCTGCACTTGACACAATTATTACTGACAATATTAGAAAAGAGTTAAGGGGAACCGTATCCTCTTTTTATAGCTCAGCACGATTTATAGGCGTTGCAGCAGGCCCTCCTGTTATGTCACTTGTCATGAAAAATTATCTCAATGCCAGCTATATTACGGCAGGTGTATTAGGATTTATTCTTTTGTTTGTTGTCTTGAAATTTATCAAAGTAGAAGATATTGAAAAAAACAATGAAATGGCATAAAAAATAAGGACCTGACAGATTTTTAGACTGTAAGACCTTATTTGAAAGTACTTAATTTTATCCAGATCTCATACTAAATAAATTAATTCCTCTTAAAAATACTCTTATTAGAAGTAGTCACTCGGCTACTTCATCATTTGTTGTCATACTGGATAATTTCATGAGGTTTCCAATAGCATGTATGCTATCGTATCAAGCAATCTATGAACTACTTCAACCTCTCTATCCCCATGCATATCCGAAATTGTAAATCTATCTCCCCTTATCAAGACCTAAATTGAGAAAAGTCAAATAAATTAAAGGGTAAAACATATTTTATATGACTAATATGTTATGCCCTTTCTTGTTCAACTTAAGCACTCCGTTAGTTTAATAAGAACAGCGCCGCTTCTTCCACAATCGCAGCCATTGTTGAATAAGGGGTAGCGAAAAATATAACTTGCGAAATTACTATGTCTATTTTATAGTTGAAGTAATATTTTATTAAAGGGTGAACTTTTTGTTACTGTAGAATTCTAATCTAAATCAACGTTATAGCTAAATTTTGTTGAACAAAACCACCTTATATGGGTGTTATTTGTTGTGCAAAAAAAAGCAAGATTAGAATTAGTAGGCTATTATAAACCTTTAGCGCGACTAATTTTAGTCGCGCTTTTTCTGTTCGTTGATTTAGACAATTTTAATTTGTTACTTATTAAAATTGAGAGGACGAATCTACAATGCAAAAACTATTACAACAAATTACAGCTGATATGCAGCTTGAAGAACATTACCATACATTAGAGAAAGCTCTACTTACTTTATATTTCCATAATAATTGTACAACTAAATCTTTAGCTTATATGACAGCCTTACCAATACCTATCGTTTCAGCTATGAAGAAAGAATTTGCCAAACAAGGTTGGGGTAAACATAGCTTAACGAAAAAAGGCCAGCTAGCCGTTATGCAATATTTCCAACTCTCAGGTGCCGATGCTGAACTCTACCTACAATTAACGACAGATGATGCATTTCGAATAGAATGGATTTCACAAAATATAAGCGAAATAAACACTATTTATGAGGCTAGGCCTATAGCTGACGTGACAATTGATCAAGCAAAATGTACAGTTGAGACTGCCTTAAAACGTGCATTGCTGGCACTAGACTATACGATGCTACTCAATAAGCGTATTTTGTGTTTAGGCGATGATGATTTCATCAGTATTGCATTAGCATTTTTAATAAAGAAAATCGCTCCACACTCTGCAACTAAAATTGTTGTATTAGATATTGATAGACGAATTTTAAGTACTATTAGCAAAATAGCTAAAGACTATGAGCTTTCGATTACAACAGATTATTATAACGTTCATGAGCCTTTGCCCGAAACATATGCTGACCAGTTTGATTGCGTTTATACAGATACACCGTATACCTTGATTGGCGCACAGCTCTTTTTATCACGTGCAATTAATGCACTAAAGCCAGAAGCAATGCGGCATGTGTTTTTTCCTATGCCAAACGTAGCTATCAAAAGCATTGGGAGCTACAGCAAAGCTTATATGCTATGGGCTTTGTGATTAATAATATTCATTACGACATAAACAACTATGAAGGTGCGCAGATTTTAGGTGCTACAAGTCAATTATTCGTATTACAAACTACAGAGCAAATGATTCCTTATATTCCTAATCAGCGTAAATTTACGCGACCAATTTACACAGGAGAGGTTGAGAAGAAATCTGTTGTTTATCAGTGTAATCATTGTAAGAACTCCCATACAGTAGGCACTGGCAACAAATACACTACGATTACACAGCTTCAATCCAGTGGTTGTCCAAATTGCAAAAATAACAAGTTTTCACAAATTAAGCGAACAGTAAAAAAATCACAATCCCAGCACGCATTAGGGCATCATATTTTATTAGAGTTGTATGATTGCAATGATGCATTGCTCAATGACGTACAACACATTAAAAAGATTATGTGTCAAGCTGCCCATAAAGCAAAAGCAACAATTGTGACCGAACATTTCCATCATTTTTCACCTTACGGGGTTAGCGGTGTAGTCATTATACAAGAATCACATTTAACGATTCATACGTGGCCAGAGTACGGCTATGCTGCAATAGATGTCTTCACTTGTAACAGTAAATTAGCGCTACAAGAGGCTGTACAATATATTACTGATCAATTTAATGCAGGAAATACCACACAACATTACGTAAATCGAGGTAAATAGATTACCCCAATTAGTATATGTATTGTTACTTTTTCTACAAAGAAAATGGCTTGATTCACTAAAAGAATCAAGCCATTTTAATTTATTTCAGCATTAAAATCTTCAACATAAGCCATCATAAGTTGCACAAGAATATACTTATTCTTCTTCAACTTTAAGATTTTTATAAAAGCTATCAACTATTGGATAAATATCAGGCTCTGTATAGGAGTAAAAATTAGTTACTTCATTTTCAGTAAATATAAAAGTTCATTTGTTCATCTTCATAAAGGGTAATAGCATAAAGGAATCCTACTCTATCTTCTTGATTTTCTTCAGGTATAAACTGTACATCCTTTATTCCACAATATGGCCCTTACTTTATATTATTTGAATTCAAATACCTGACCGCCTTTTATTGATTTTTTTCAACTTTTTAATTCAACAATTGCAATTGTTTTTTTATATAACGACAGATAGAATGGCTCTCACAAATATCAATCCCAGTAGATAAATGTGATCCCTGTTGTTCAAGTTCTCGTCTTAACATTATTTTTAACCACACAGATTGTAAGTTTTTATTTTACAGTTATTACACCTCCTTTGCTAATTAATTCTAATTTGTTTGAGGCTTCTCCAATCTTGTGACCATCTAAATAATGATTTAACACAACGAACCCTATATCTTAAACTAGAAGGCTTTAAGTGGTCTCCTGAAAGTAATAAATATTCTTTTAATCTATCTATATTAATTTCGTTCATATCAATATCACCAAAAAATCGTAATAATAGATTGTATTGAAAACAATATGTTTATAATGTAAGCGATGAATATCCCTCGATTTTTTTATCCTGTTGGTACCTTTTCCATGCTTCGGATGATAACATGTGTCTTTCACTCTCCCACCTATAAATCTATTAATTCTAAATTCTATTATGTTCAATGAAAGATTTTTTCATACAAGGATATTCAACAACCTAAAAAATTGTGATAATTTTGAACTCTAATTAATATAAAAGGCACTTTCCATGTTTCTAGGAAAGCACCATTTAATGGACTAACTAAAATATGGGCTTATTCCTAAAATCGCTTATAGCTTGTTGAAATAAATCACTCCGTTAGCCATCCACGTCGGGTAAAATCGACGCTTCATCACATAAAATGAAAGATTACTCCGTTTTTTTATGGGAATTGAAGAGCTTAGATTAAACGGCTGAACCTCATAGATCCTGAAAAAACTTCAAATTTGCTAACAGAGGTAAATTATATAGCCTTTTCCCATAAAATCATTTAATATCGAGAGGCTAAATTACACCATCATCCCTAATTATTACCATCGTTTTTTATTTAGCTGCCATTTCCCTGAAATGGCAGCTAGCATCAACCATGGCTCTATTACCATATTAATTAGAATATGGGCTACAATTGGTGCAAAGGTGCTCCTTCCAGTATAAATATAGAGCATCGCAAGTAGACAACCTAAGATTGTCGTTGAAAGAATTGCTGGAAGCGCAATTTTCATCTCTCCTCGCAATAACACCCATGTGCCATGAGCAATTCCAAACGCAATTCCTGAGATTGTTACTTGTGAAAGATTTGAAAATCCAATAGATAATACATACTCCATGAGCAAATGTCTAAATACGACTTCTTCAACTATCCCACTTACAATAGCAGCCCATATACCAATCAATTTTAGCCAAGAAAATGTAAACAAATTGCTTTTTACTAAAGGTATTGCAGACATTGTATAGGAAATATACCCGATTACAATGAATGCAGTGAAAAACCACATAGGTAAGTTCAGGTGCAGTTCCAGTGAATTGCCCAACCCCAACCCATTCTCAACAAATTTTTTAGGATTAGTTACATACCAATAAATAACACTTAATGAAAGCATACTTGATATGCTTGCTAATATCCATCCTGCCTTTCTTCGCTCTTTTAGCGTTGTGATCTCGTTCATATTAACTGTCCCCTTAAATTAAATTTATGTTTCTAAGGCTTAATATAACGACATCAAAGTTTAGCAACAATACGCTACATGTAACATGTCTTTATTGAAAGGTGAAATGCTTTTTATGAAAGACAACCTGCATTTTTCAATTTGTAATTTATGGTATATTTTTATAGAGAGGTGATAGAGATGAAGATAGACATAAAAATTGATCCACAAATTGACGAACCCTACATAACAATCTGCGTTTCTGAATTAACGCCAACTATACAGGCTGCAATCTCACTCTTACAACAAAAAGAACAACAAATTTTAACAGGGACCGCTAACAATAAAGTACATATTATCGAGCCTAATTCTGTAATAGCTATTAGGACGGAAGGCAAAGATTTAGTACTATATAGCGACGATGGTAATCGTGTACTTATGAATAAGCCTTTGTATGAGTTAGAGCAGCAACTAGGAGAAGGATTTATTCGGATTTCTAAATCTGCCATCATTAATCCTAGAAAAATCAGAAATATTGAAGCTTCCTTTAATGGCACAATGGAAATCGAGCTTACTTTAGGAATAAAAGAAGTCATTTCACGCAATTATAAAAAATCATTTAAAGAGCGCTTGGGGGTATAAGTACATGAACTTTTTCAAGAATTTATGGTTCGGAATAAGTATGGGCTGTACAGTTTTTGTTTTTGTAAATCTTATTGGATATTGGTTGAAAGGGGATTTGTTTTTAGAAGCTGTTATATCTAATTTTCCACAACAAGTTATCGGATCAGTTACTGTTGGCATTGCCTGTATACTACCTTCATACCTCTATAGAACAGAACGTTTAACATTTTTACAACAAAGTGCTTGTCATTTTTTTATCGCTATAGGGACCTTTATAGCTGTCGCCTTTTCTTTAAAATGGCTTCCAACATTTTCGATAAAACTAACGATTCTATTGTTACTATTTAATGTATTAATTTTTGCACTAGTTTGGCTGTTATTTTATTTTTATAGTCAATCGGAAGTAAAAAAAATGAAGCAGAAAATCATTGTTCATACAGACAGTAGTAATAATCAATAGATTTCTTTGATAGAAATTCATTATTTAAAGAGGCTAATCAACATAACAAGATTCAAGCCTCCATTTCCTTATATTTCCATTCGTTTTCAAACGACTTAAATTAAACAGTCTCCATCTTTATTCTCTACTAATCTTCGGTCATACAGCTATAACTGTATGAGCCGAAGATTATTCAACTAACCTGACCCGTTAGTTTAAGTGAGAAACTTCACAATCTCACTCTGAATTTTAACAACAATATCAAATTCCGTTGAAAATGTTCCTCAACAATCTGGCCCTTAGATCAAGAAAGACGTATTCCTTACTATAGAAATGCGCCCGTTTGCTTTATAAAAACTTATGTAAATATTCATTAACGATTGGTAAATCTGGTGGACTGATATTCGAAGGAAGGTCAGTCATATTAAAGAATTTTAAGGCTTCAACTTCATTTTCTTCTCTTTTTAATGTCCCTTTATAATCTCTACAAAAATAAGCTGCTACTACATTATGTACCTCATCACCATGAGGATATTTATAGCAGAATTCTTGTCCAGAAAAAACATTGAACAAGGTCAAATCATTTGCAAGCAAACCCGTCGCTTCTAATAATTCTCTTTTGGCTACTTGTTCTAATGCTTCCCGACCTCCATGGAACCACCAGCCAATCCCCAACAATTATTGTCCTTACGAAGTTGTAGCAGTAATTCCTATTTACTATTTACAAGAATTACACATGCACCAGCCATAATTAGAGGACGACTGCCCACTAAATTTCTTAAATCCATAATGTATCCCATGGTTTCTTCCAACATCATATATATTTTAATCTAATTGTTAATTATTAATTTTAACATAAAAATCCAATTAAAAGATTGATCAGATATTCAACGATCTGGCCTTTTAATGAAAACGAGCGCTGATCCTTGTTACAGAATCGCACCCGATTGTTAAGGGTTTCGGTCTCTTTTCAAACTTTCATTTGGGAACGTTATTGTTAAATGACATGCATAAACAAACAAATTTAAAGCTCTACTTTCATACGTTTTATTTTTTAAAAACGAAAAACTAAATCAACAAGATATATAATTGATAAAGCCATTGGAAGAACTATTTTTATAATTAAGTCACCAACTAAGTAGAACTAAGTAACAACAAACAATGCTAATAAACCCGTCCAAAAAGCACGAAACGAATTCGATGTCCCTTGCCATGATCAAAATGAAATCCTCCATGAAAAGAGCGAGACCTTCTCCAATACGAAATCCCGTTTCATATAACAATTGAATCAGGAACTTATCTCGGATATTCTTAGTTGCTTGTTGTGCTTGTTCCTTCCTTAGTGTATTTACTTTTTTACGTGGTTCATTTAAATTAAGTACGTTTCTTGTGGAGGGCTTATCTTTAGTAATATAGTGTAAGAAGCTTTTGTAATGTTTGTTACCTCCAGTGAACACTTGTTTCATTAACTTTTCCATTATGTCATTTTGTACTTCTTCATTTCGAAATAAATAGTCATAAAAGTTTGCTATAACTGTGCCAGTTAATAAATCTAATATGTATTAAAAAAGAGAATATATGATCATATATTGAACTTTATGACACTCACCAATGAAAACATAATATGTTAACTAAAAATAAATTTTATGTTAACATATATACATACCATTATTTGGAGGTGTGTGTGTTGACTGACAAAAATAGAATATTACTTAGTTCGGTTGGCAGTTTGGCTTTATTTACTTTAGGAGGATATAGGATATTCACTAACAACTTAGAAGCAATGTCCATATTAGTAGCATATATTTTCTTTATTTGTGGATTTATAGGCTTTGTTTTTTATGTAGTAAAGTTGTCAAAAACCCCACGTACTTAGCATTGCTTCGTTGCGATGCTTTTTTCGTTTGCCATAGTCCCTTCTTTCATCTGCACAAAAGTATGATTCAGTCGGGTTTTTGCTCTAAGGAAATTGGAAGGGTGAAAAATATAGGGATGCTTTTCTTGATAGTTAATATAAATAGCGATTTTTCTAACATGATATTTACTACCATCTAAACTTCTATAAATACTTTTAAGTGGGGTACACTTTTAAATAGTTTTATACAGTAAGCATGAGTAGTTACTCTTATACATACAATGAGTCCCTCACTCCAACTGAAATAATTGTATTGAAAGAAAGGTTGGATGCTACTCTTTGTTTAAAGAAACTGCTTTTTGAGTGGAGTAAAAATTAGTGCTTATTTAAATAAGGGGATGATAAATTGAAATATATTTCTGGTTTTATTGGATTTATTTTTATTTCCTTTGGCAGTTTACTAATGAATATCACTGAGAATGGAGAGACATCTACAAATATAACATTAAAGATTTCAGGGTTCGTTAGTTTAATTATCGGTTTAAAATTTTTATTTCCTAATTTGGGCTTTATAAAAAGTAAAAAATAACCAAGTATTCATATAAACACTTGGTTATTTTTTATTATTCAACAACTTTTCAGTGTTATAGGTTAATTAGCAAACAACCCAGCACCATATCATATATAGATTAGTGCTGGGTAGTTTTTTAGATTCTACTTAAACTCAATTTCCTCTGCCGAAGCCCCTTTAGTATACGTAATGGTCGCTCCATCAGGTAAATTTCGTATTTCTTTTATATTTTTTCCTTCGATAATAATTTCACCAATTTTCGTACCTTTAAAGTCAATAATCGCATTTCCTTTTTTGGGACTAATCGTTACTGTTTTATCTGCAAATCCTTCCCCATGGAATTCAGCATATTGACTAAATACTGCAATTCCATTTTTAATTTTCGTATTTTTCCCTAACGATAGCGAAATGCTTGGGCGATTCATTATTAATTTACCTGTTTTGTAGTTATCATAGTTGTATACATTTTCAGGTGTTATTGGTGTGGGTATTTCCTCATTGTCTGCCTTCAAATCAATTTGAACTAATACTGGGTCATGATCTGATGCACGGCCTTGTGCTTCTGTAAAGTTCGCATTTATATGAATCAAGTCAATTTCTGTAACATCAGCAAGATTATTTGAAACTAAAATATGATCCAACACTTGATTGTTTCCTTGGAAGAAGTAGGTAAAACGATCTTGCTCTGGGGCTTTATCTATCATATTCGTTAAAACATCACCTTTTAACGTTTGAAGAGCTGGTGTGAATTCAAAGTCGTTCATGTCCCCTGCTACAATGATATTTAAATCTGGATTAATAGCAAGTCCTTCATCCATAAAATCATTGATGGCTTGCGCAAGTTGAATACGTTTCTTAACTGATTCTAGCACTGGTGGCTGAGTTGGTCCCCAAAGTGAACCATCCCCACCTTTAGAATTTAGATGAGCTCCGATAATCACTACACGTTCTTTCTGAAATTCAAATTCGGCTGCAATTGGTTTTCGTGTATCTACAAATTTTGATGGATCAACAAAGCCAGGATTTAAAGTAAGGCTTCCATCTGCTGTCCACGTATTGGTTTGGTCACCCATCCCTTTTATACCTGACACTAATGAAACACGATCTGGATTATATAGGTAGCCCACACGAATATTACCGCCAGGTGCACCACCTACTGTATTGTTAATTGGCATGACATCAATCCAATCATAAGCAGGACCACCCGCAGCTTTAATTGCTTGAATTAATCGCATGTAGCTTTCCGATGCATCCGCATTTCCTGAATCAGTTTGCCCATCATTATCTTGAACTTCGACTAATGTAATAATATCTGGTGATTTCATATTATTCACAAATGTCGCTGCTATTCTGGCTACTTTTTCGTTTGATGTATTGGCAGGATTATTTGAAAAGTTTTCGATATTATAGGAAGCGACATTTAACTTGTCCGCTACTGGTTCAAGATGCGTCACCTCTTGCTGAAGATTCGCTTTTGTTAATTCTGGGAAGACTTTATTTGTGTTCAGTCGATAGCCATCTGTAAAATTTTCTACAAATCCGAAAAGGGCATCATTAAAACGATCACCTGAATCATAATTTTTACCAGCTACCCCTTCAAGCATAATTTTTTCTGGGTTATAATCATCGGCCGCTATATTTAAACCGCCATTCACATTAAATGTATTATTTGTTGTGCTCGGTACAACAATTGGCGAATCGTTATTATAAATCGGTCCTATCACTCTCGCATCTTGGAATGATACCAGCATATACTCAATAGATTCCCAAAAATCGATGCCATCTTCTTGTGGGTCAAAAATTGCAAAACTATCATTATCAATAATTTTTTTGGTGGTAACAGATCCTCCCCTATCACAAGGGCTTCTGGAATTCCTGCTGTACCTGTTTTTGTAATATTTGTTGCTGCAATTTGTGTATCTGTCAATCGAGAGTTGCCACCAGCTTCTATTACATTTCCTGATACGTTAATAACATCCCCTACTGCTACATTATGTCCTGTCTTATTTACTTTGATAGCAGTTGATTTTACGCCATCAAATGACGACTCGTTTTCCTGCATAATAAAGCTAGTTGAATTTAAAACGAAGGTTACAATTCCCTCCACATCATTTACTGTTAAATCGACATATGGTGATTTATGGCTTGCCCCTTGAATATCGCTAATCTTGGCATTTTTAGTATCAATAATTTCATAAACAAATGTAGCAATTGCACTGTTCGTTAAACCTTCTTTCACTGCAATCGCTTTAAGCGTCATTGGTTTATTAACAAGGATTTCCTCTGTATACTTTGCACTAGCTGTTGTTGGCGTTGAGCCATCCACTGTGTAATAAATCGTAGCTCCTTCAGTCATTGTAGAAAGGAGACTTTCGTGCCAGCTGTTACGCCCCCTACGTGAGAAGCTTTGATATCCTGCACCTTTGTTACATCTTCAATAACGCGAAGTGGGAGCAATTGGTGGTTTGTATATTGACCAACAATTCCTGTAATTTCCCCATACGTTTTTCCACTCACTAAACCAGAGTCTCGTGTTTTATCGTAAATAGCAAATGGGCCTACTTCATCAGTACCTGTAAAGTTTTGACCCGAACCAGTAATGGTAACATTTTTAAGTGTAACTAGTTTCGATTCATTGTCTTCTGCGACCTCATTACTTTTAATAAGATGTGGCTCTGGTATTGTCGAAGGAACAGGCATACCGACAAGTGAAATATTCGTTAATTGCTTTAGACCGCTATATTCATCTACGCGTCCTTGCACCGTCACCCGATCACCGACATTTGCGGCAAGACTATCCACAGGATAAATGGCTATCGCCGCACCATCTTCATCTTGAATGTGCGCTGTAGCTGTTTCTAATTTGGCTGTCACGATCCCTGATACGATAACAATTTGCCCGATTTCTTTATTACGAGCTTCCGTAATGGATATAACGGTTAGCTCTTCTTTAACTGTATAATTAAAGGATGCAATGTCACTATCGTCTAGACCTGTTGCGGTAGCAAATGCTTTTATAGTCATGGCTTCATTTACAATAATCCCCGCTGCTGCATCATAAACCTCACTAGCTAATGACGGTTCAGAACCATCGATTGTGTAATAGATGGTTGCATTTGGGGTATTTGTAGACAGTGTTACTTTTGTTCCTGCATAAACTTCGCCTGTTGCTGGTAAAGCCTTAACTTTCTCTACTTGTGTTGGCTCATAGTTTAGTACCAATTGGAAGCTTTCTGTACTTAATGTTTTGAGTTGATAAACCCCGTTAAAAATTGAAGCAACTCCTGACATCATTGTTATTGAAGCCATCTGCTTCAAACTGTGAAAACTGATAGCCTGTGCGGTTATCATGGCGAATTAACAGTTCGTTATTTGCTGCATCGACTGCTTTAAATTCAAATGTACCATACGTACCAGATGGCGCTAAATCTTTAATCTTCACATTTTCAAGTGTGATTAATCTACCTTGTGTGCTATCATCTGCAATCGGTAAATTTACTGTCTGCGGTGCAGGTGATGCCCCTGTAGAAATCCGTTCAATTGTTGGCGAATTAAATTGAACTTCTCCACTATATAAACTTGTTTTTCCTGTGATGCTGACAATATCCCCAACAGCTAAGCTCCCTGCTTCTGCAGAACTTGAAAAGACATATACCCCTGCTGTCTCATCTTGTACATAGAAGGCCTTGCCTCCCCAGCTACCAGGTGTTGTCGTAACCGTCCCTTGAATTTTTACTGTGCTGTCTGTCCCAACAGCTGCACGAGCTTCGGCAATGGTTACTTCATTTACTGAAGGAATAGTTGGTTCAGTTGTATCGTCCCCAACAAAGTCCATTGAAGTTGGCGATTTTAGCCCTGCATGGTTGCCAAAATATTTTTCCAGTGAACCTGTTATTCTAACTTTTTTCCCAAGATTACTTGGGTTAGTAAATAATCCGAAATTGGCTCTATAGGAGCTTGGTAATTGAATATATAGCATTTTCGTGACATCTGTTTCATCTGGTGAATCGGCAATGGCAATATTTGTATCACTATCTGCTATCACAGAATAAGAAGTTTCACTTTTGACAAACCCTACTATATATCCTTCTACAGTAACATTACTAATAACTGAAGTAGGAACAAATTGATTGACCGCTTCCCCCACACCAATAGCTTCTGTGGTTTCGGCCTTTACAACTGTGAAATAAGGTGAAATCATAGACATTACAAGTAAAAATGATAACGCTATTTTAGTAACGACATTACATTCATATTTCTTCATTCGCTCAGCTCCTTATGATTTTAATCTAAAATAATCTTTTCCTTAGGTTTTACATGGAAGTTATTATTCAATTACTGTATTCCCTTCAACAGTTAACCCATTTAAAGAGAGGGTACATTTGGCGCATAAATGATTAAATCCCCCTAAATAGTACCTGTACTACCAGATGGCATTAAAGAAATTCGTATTTAAAGCTTCTCCAACATACAGATGATTAGATTTTTTCGAGTTTAAATTTACCATCATGGACGATCATTAAATTATTAATCTTTTTATAAGCTTATGGCGAGCGCAGTACATCCTTGTAATCGGTGCTACTACTACCGCTGAAGCTGTTAATGCATTTAAATACATTTACTCATACTTAGAGTAATCCCTCCCTGTTTAATAAAGATAAGTTTTAAATCCTATTAACACAATTACTTGTAATTATCAAACAATACCAAAATATTGTTTAACATAGTAATTTTAACAGAAAAATAATAAATACTTTGTTATTTAATATGAATATTCTAAATTCTATGTAAAATAGTACATATTAATCTTTTACAATAGTCATTAGAATAGTAGTTTTATATTATGTAATTACATTTTCGTATGAATAAAAGCGCTAATGTACCTGCTCAGCTCCGTCAAGCATAAATACAGAAAGATTGTTTCTTGCTCATTCCCTACCTCCTCCTTCATATGAAGTATCTAGATACAGTAAAACGTACCATAGCTCATCACTTGTTGTCATAGTGGATAATAAAAAGCCTTCCATTTGTGGAAGGCTAAAGTAAATTCGTTTGGTTTGTTATAGTAAGGAACATTCAATTTTCTAAAGGTTCATCTTCTTCCATTTACGAATTTTGGTTCTGAAATTTGTAAATGGAGCAACTGAGTTAATATGAACCCATTTCCAAACAGGCCAATTAGCTTGTGTTTTTGCCCATCGTCTTTGGTCAACTTCAAATAACTCCTTTTCTGAAAGGGTATTTAACCACTCACATAAATGATTGACAGCTTCATTAAGCATGGATTGTTGTTCCTTCAAAGAGTACTCTCCGTATTGTTTATAAAAAGAGTTATACAATCCACTTAGATTATTCCATTTATAGCCTTCTGCAGGTGTATGTACTTCTTCTCCCTTTTGTTCTTTTTGCTCCCAGTGAAGCAATAGATTTATCCATCCAAGTTGATAAGAAAGATTTTCAGACGGCGTTTTATCAACTTCTTTAATCCGTTTATTTTTTAAGATTTCGGGTATATCATTAAATTCGGCAATATATTTTTTATACTTTTCGTCAATCGTACTAATTAATTCTTCTTTGTTCGCATACTGTCTCACTCTATTTCCCTCCCTTCCATCTACTTCTTCATGTTCAGTCTACCATAATGCGAATACACTAATTTTTACATTTTATTAAAAAGTTGTTATTCGGTAAGTGTTACCTTCTATCTTTTCGGTGGATGTATAAGTAACCAAAATTTACACACACTAACCTTGAGTGTATTACCCATAATGAATGAAACAGAGGGTTTTATTTCTTATGTGTGATGATTAATAACAGAGGTGCTTGAAGTGACTACATTCGGAAAATGCTTATATATCGCATTCTTTATCATCATTTTTTTATTTACAACCATTTGGAATTATATTAAAAATGGTCATTGGGCTTTGCTAGAAAATTTATTCTTTGCCTTTTGGGTGGCCAGTTTCTTATTCATGGCATTACTACTTAGAAGTAAAAAAGAAGAATCGAAAAAAGCTGAAAATAGAAGCTGATTTGCCTGTTTTAACTGACTAGTGTTAAAATCCTCATCTATATTTGCTGTAGCTCTAATAAGCTGCAGCTTTTTTATTGTTGCACCAAACTAGTATTTTATCCGTACATTCAAACTTAAAATGTTATACTATTCAAAAAATATTTTGAGGAAGGAAACGTGAATGATGGAGGCTAAGACCATTTTGTTAGATCAACTTTTAGCTAATGCAAATGACCCAAGTTGGTATATCTCATTTTCTGAAGTCGTAGAAGGGCTATCTGAAGCAGAAGCCTTTTGGAAACCCGATTCTTCTAGCCATAGTATGGCTGAAATTGTCCAGCATCTAATCTATTGGAATGAAATTTGGCAAATACGGTATCGAGAAAATCAAGTGAAGGCCCCTTCGCAAACAAATAATGCGAATACGTTTCTAGTTAAAGAGGAGGTAACTTTCAATGAATTAAAAGAAAAGTTATTACATATTCTACTTAAGTGGCAAGAATTAATTGAGGAAGAGCGACTTTTATCTATCGTAAATGGGTTCCCTGTGAAAGCGCAATGGTGGGCTATCATATCTAATGCCGCTACTCATAATGCCTATCATATTGGACAGCTCGCCTATTTACGTAAAATGGAAAAATAGACATTTATATGCTATACTCTTAAAATGGGACTATTGTTAATAGTCCTATTTTTGTTTGCTGCCGCTTATTTAACACAAATAACACCAAAGGAAGATGCATGTGAGCCTAGAAGAAATTACACAGATCTATTCATTTTACTTCTTCACGACACCAATTTTAGTAAGATTAATTGTATTTAATTTTATTTTTAAAGCCTACAAACATACTATGGTTATTGTATTGGATGCTTTTGTTTTAATATCAACCACTATTTGGTTAATATTGATCAGAGATGTCATTTTCCCTCTGCCTTCGTTAACTTTAAATGTATTTAGTGTAATTTACATCCTATTGATTATAGACATTTCTATCAATTATTATCGCTTAAAAAGGAAGAGCTCCTTGAAGTGAAAAGCCCAATTTATACATATAAAAACAAGCTCCAAGTAAAAGAAAAAAGCATCTCTTTTCAAGATGCTTTGATCTTACTATTGGGGCAATTCTTCTGGTGTTTTCTCAAATTCAAGTATATGTCCATCAACTTTTGCTCTTTCTAGTTCTTCAATAAATTCTTCCTTACGTTCATCAAGTCTGGAGTCAAGTGTGTTTTGATAACCCGGAAATAGATTGTAATCTACTGGTTTCCCCATAAGTTCACCTCTTATTCTCAGCTTTTTTATTTATTATAGGGTATATTGATATTTTCTGACAATTGTTTATGTCAATTTTGATTACAAGGACTGACAAGACAATACAACGGAAGTCTTATAAAAAACGTCTATCTATACTTTATTGCCCATAAAATTATGCTGATAATTCGAAACAGCAAGAGGTTTTATTTATTTTGTCTACGGCTCTAAACGTGCAATTTCCACAAACTTTGTTGATAATCCCCAAACTGTTCCTCCCCTTTTTTTACGGAAAATAAAAGCATATTTACTATAAGCACTTTCCCTCAAGTAGATATGCTACAAAATCTTAAGAAATCTTCATAATTTTTCTCAATAATTATTAATAATTACCATTTACAATAAGAAAAGTCGACAATAGATTAACATAGTTAGGAGCATCTTGTCTTGGGCGTTACAGATATTATGAATAACATTCGGATTTTAATGTTGCCAGTCATCCTTATTATTGGTGCTGAGTTCTTACTTATTGGACTTTATTATTTCCTCTATCATAAAAACCAACAGTCAAATCGGAAAAAAATAAACTTTAAGCAACTGATACTTGTAGCACTCTTTATCGGCTATATTGTATTTGTGTGTGAACTAACGATTTTTGGGCGTGGTTCTTCCCATTTCATGCAAATGAATCTTCAACCATTTAGTGGCTATATAGATGCATGGAAGAAATACTCGTTACGTGATCTTCAAAATTGTATTTTCAACATTTTAATGTTTGTACCGCTAGGCGTTTTCTTACCTTTACTTTTCTCTAAATTCAAACTGTTTAAATGGCTTCTTCCTGTAGTGGTGATTGCAACCTTATCCATTGAAACGTATCAAACACTTACAGGAGCAGGGATTTTTGAGCTTGATGACTTAATCAACAACTCGCTTGGGGGGATTATTGGATACCAGTTATATAGACTAGGATCTTCTATTGTTCAGCATAAAAAAATAAAAGTGAAAAGCTTGATCGGAAACCTAGCCATTCCTCTCATGATGGGTTTGATTTTTATTGGCATGATGATTGTCTACGCTCAACAGGAATTTGGTCATTTAGCAATAAACGCCTACACAAAATCAAATATGTCGGATGTTGATGTAACCACCTCATTAGATTTACATACAGCATCTACCGTTGCCCCCGTGTATAAAAAAATTATTCATACAGATGAAGTTGAGACTTTGTTGCAAAAGAAATTTGATTTAGCAGAGTTAAATCAGCAGGATATTAGTGGTGATCGTGAGCTTTTATTAAAAGATAAAGCAGAGAACTCCTATACGTTATTTATTAATTCAGAGGGAAATTGGTCGCTAACAGACGATCTTTATACGCCAGTGCAACCTTCTTTAGCTGTGCAAGAAACACTCGTGAAGAAGGCAAAGAGCATGATGGATGAGCTTTCTCTCCTTCCTAAAGATGGGGCGTTTACAGCTTTGGATAATGGCGTATTTGAATGGACGCTTCCTGACCAAGCTGAATTGAACCAAGATTATTGGCTTGGTGAAGTAGAGCTCGGTTTGAAATCAGATGGTAGTATGTATTCATTATCGTATAATATTCATGAGCATCAATTAATCCGTGAAGTAAATATTTTGTCACCTGCAGAGGTGTATGAGCGAATTAAGAATGGCGAATTTCCACAGATAAAATATAATGCACTTGTAACGGAAGAAGAACTATTGATAAAAAAAGGCGATCAACTTACTGTCGATTTAATAGAGCTCTCTTATATGTACGATACAAAAGATTTCTATCAACCCATATACAGAGTTTCTGGCACACTCAATGGAAAAAGTTGGTTCACATTGATTCAGGCGAGAAAATAGCTTTTTTGATACTGTTTACTAAGGAAAGCCAGACTTGATACTACGATGAGAATGGCAACCGCCTGCATTGGGCAGTTGATCACTATCAGACAGAAGGCATTCAGGAAACAACCTACCTTACCGAAAATGTTATTAAGTACCATCGCACACTGTCTACTTATATGAATGTCTTAATACAAGCTAGCTATACGATAAGTACGGTGAAGGAACCTATGCCTTCAGAGGAAGTGCTAAAAAATATTCCGGACATGCAGGATAACTACGGAGACCTATGTTTTTAATCATTGCAGCAGAGAAAAAATAATCACTGTGTGCTCAGGCAATATGTATTGGGTATCGCTAATATCACATATAAACAAAAAACCAGGTGCTCCCCAAAAGAGAGCATCTGGTTTTATTGTGAAAGTGAATCTTACTAACTTACTTAGTTTTGATTCGTTATAATACTACGACAACTTGAGGCGCTGAACAAGTTAAAATATTTTCCAATAGGATTTTAGGGGAAATTAATGCTTTTTCGAGAAAATAAATCATTCTATCAAATTTTATAGTTTTCTTACTTTCATTAAAAAAGAAATAATGAAATCTCATAAATGACTAACCTTTGCTAATGACACATGGTCATTTACCAATGACAGCCCCATTGAATAGGTGGATGACTGTTTGCTATTTTCACATAATTTAAATTATGTTTCTACAAACTGAAATTGATAACAATGCTCCCCCTACTCTAACTGAATAATTAATGAAATTTACTTCTTTATTCTCGCATGGTGATACCGAAAGCAATACAAGCTAGACATCTCTGTTACAAACATATAGGTCTCTATGATCTTAACTATGATAGGTGAAGCAACTATACTTAAATTAATTTCTCCCTTTCATAACTTTTTCGTGCTATTAATAAAACATGCTGAAGAAGCACAGTCTGCTAAAGGAACATTAAACAAAAAGACCAGTCACTCTTTTAAAGAGAACTGGTCATTTTGCGTTTAGGTTGAAGACTATGAAAAATCTTCTTTCATAGATTAACATATTATACTGAACAATATCTAAACAACCATACAAAAAAGACTAGATTCTCACATGATGATGTAAGCTCTAGTCTTTTAAGTGAAAGTGAATCTTACTAAATTTTTGTCTAGCTTTAGATTCAAATTACAATACGAATGAACAGGCTAAAGGTTTCATAAATTCTTTATTTTTTCTTTAAAATATAGGACCACCACCACAAAAAGACCAGGAAACACGAAAAAATGTGAATCCTGGCCCTTTTGTGAAAAGTGAATGTTACTAGTTTGCTTTAGTTCTTTGTATTCTACTGATGAGTTAGACGGCTGATGTTTTAAAAAGTTACACATTCTTAAAAATTTTTTACGCTACAAATTAAATCGCAAAATCAAACACGCCGTCAGCTCCATCTACCAACTAATTGAATAGTACACGCTCCCTCAGACTCATATAGGCTTCTTTTTCCAGTAATGATGTTTGTTCTTCAGCAGCTACTGTACCTTTAGCCCATATTTTTTTGACTCTGTGACACTCCAGCTAAATAATTGTGTGCCTTTATTTTCCTATCGGATACCGAGTTCCATCAGAATGGTCACTATAAAAGGAGAGGTGAAATTTACCATTCCCAATTGGTCCATCTACATAATTCACAGGAGTATCCCTACTCATTTAACTTGTGTTGGATACTAACTAATTTCTGTGAATCTTCCCTTGCTTTTTCTAAAAGACTAAAAAAAGCATTATCTTTTATCAGCTCAAAGCTTTCATTTGTGTTAAGGAGAACCAATATTTTATTTTTAGAATCAATGAACATCGGGTAGCTTGTATTGAGTGAAATTGTCATTCGATAATCGTAATCAATAGTTTTTATAGTTGTTTTTTTGAATGTTGCATGTTGAAAAGACTGTATCAATTCTTGCTGTGTTTCTTTTGATATTTTCATTTCAGAAAAGATATCTTCTTTATCTGTATCTATACGATGGAGCGTTATAATGGCATTCTCCACTTGAAAATTAGCATTTTCCAACAGATCTGTAGCAGAATAGCTTTGCTCTTTCCATATAATGAGCATACCACTAACAATTACTGCTAAGAGTAAAGATAAGGCTATTATAAATTTTTTCATATTACTCCTCTTTCTCAGCATCAGAAACTTGACAAAAAAATGATTTTATGCTAAAATTTACATTTAAATAAATATTATATATAATAGGATTCTCCTGGCCAGGAGAATCCTATTTTTTGTTAAGGAGTGTTGGTATGAATCAACAGGAATCTAGTATCACTTCATTAGTGGCTGCCTTTAGTAGAGCCTACCATAGCCAATTTGATACACCGAAAATTTTTGATGATTATATAGCCAAAGAATTGATTTCACAAGAAGAATATCAAAATATTCAAGCTACTATGATACAAGGCATTGAATTTTTTAATAAAGATATCGCTACAAAGTTTAAAGACAATTCAAAGGAATTAATTAAATGGATTACACAAGTTTAACTCTCACCAACTCCTTTGGCACGTGCTGCTTATTGTGAAAGAGTCTTGGACAGTGAAATACAGCTTGGTGTCGAGCAATATGTCATCTTAGGTGCTGGCTTCGATACTTTTCCGTATCGTCAGCAACAAGGACAATCCAGGCTAGAAATTTTTGAGGTGGATTATCCCACTACGCAGGCATCGAAAATGAGAAGATTACAGGAAGCCTCTCTCCCCCTCTTGAATCATTTGCATTTTGTACCGATGGATTTTACAAAGCAATTTCAATCTCAATTATTTTCAGAGCAAGGCTTCCAATCTAAAAAAACATTTTTTAGTCTATTAGGTGTTTCTTATTATTTAACAAAAGATGAATTAGCAAGTTTACTCAATCATCTATTTGCCTTAGTTCCAGCAGGTAGTTCCATTGTTTTGGATTATGCTGATGAATCTCTCTTCACGGAAAAAGGACTCTCCAATAGAGTAGAAAACATGGTCAAAATGGCCGCACTTGGTGGTGAACCAATGAAATCATGCTATGCTTATGAGGACATGGAAAGGATGTTAGATCGATTAGGTTTGCTTATATATGAACATCTATCTCCTACAGCGATTCAAGAGCTGTATTTTCAAAATCGGACAGATTACTTGTGTGCTTTTGAAACTATCCATTACATGCATATTGTTAAAAAATAGGTCCACTCTATTTAATTTTCCAAAATTCTAAATTTTCTTTTTATTACCCAGGCAATTAACTATTTCAATATAGAGAATTAGTATACTATAGTAGTGTAAAGCTAATTAGCCTTACACCTCCTAGATTTGTTACTAGGGTCACTGTTAACGCAGTGACCCGCTTATAATGATTGACAAACACCTAAAGGATTCCCATCAGGGTCATAGAAGGTAAAAAATTTGGTGTCCTCTTCTCCTTCTAAAGCCTCGACTTGAACATGATGTTCCACTAGAAATAAATAAGTCTCTTCAATATTTTGAGAGAGAAAGTTCACATATTTCCCCACACCAAAGTGATTGTCTGGAAAATGACATGGCTGATGCTCCTTAGCTTTTACTAAGCAAATGACCGTCGGAGATTGTTCAGTGATCTTCATAACTGCTGCGCCCGCTTCTATATATAGAAGCTTAAATCCAAGTATTTCCTCATACCATTTAGCCGATAATTTGGGATCTTTTATTGGAATAAAAATGGCCTCTACACCTTTAAATAAGGATTGTTTCATTTTCTTACCTCCCTTTCACAGTTTGTGTTCTTCATTTTATTCTCCTTTAAAAAGATTCATTGAGATTTCTATTATTGATTATTTTGCATGTCTTTTGTTTATCCTTAATAGTATCGGAAATGTCTTCTTTACCTAGAGGAGGTGTCCACCATCAAACACAAGGTATCATTCATCCTATTGCTGTCAGTACTTCTTTTATTAGGTGGATGCTGGAATAAGCGGGAGTTAAACGAACTAGCTATTGTTACGGCTGTTGGAGTGGATAAATCGGACGAGCTATTCGAAATTTCTGTTCAGATTGTTAATCCAAGTCAAGTGGCTTCGAACAAAGCAACTGGCATTCAAGTCCCTGTTTTTACCTACCATGCTAAAGGGAAATCTTTATTTGATGCCATTCGAAAATTAACAGCGCTAACACCTAGAAAGCCTTATTATGCGCATGCCCAAATTATTATTATTGGTGAAGAAATGGCTAAGGAAGGTATGAATAGCGTTTTAGATTTATTTCAAAGAGACCCAGAAGGACGAAGTGATTTTAACTTTATTGTTTCTCATGATTTTACTGCACAAGAAATATTAAGTGTCTTAACCCCTTTAGAGGATGTGCCTGCTAGCAAAATGTTTAAATCATTAAAGGTTTCTGAAGCAGTGTGGGGGACAACAGAATCTGTTATTCTTGATGATTTAATCCAATCTTTAGGCAGTATTGATCATAGTGCCGTCTTACCCTCTATTCATATACATGGTGATGCGGATGCTGGAGATTTTAGCTCGAATATAGAAAAAATTGATAGCCCTGCACAATTAAAATATGGTGGACTGGCTATTTTTAAAAATTATAAACTCATCGGCTATTTAACAGAACAAGAAAGCAGAGACTATAATTTTTTAAATAATAATATAAAAAGTACTTTTGAAATTATTGCTTGTCCTGAAGAAGGAAAATCTCAACAGAAATTATTAATTCTTCTACTAAAGTGACAGGTCATTTTCAAAATGATATACCTTCGATTTCCATCAAACTCGAAATTGAGCAAAACGTTGCAGAGATAAGTTGCCCATTGGATTTAACAAAATCAAAAACCATCGATGCTTTAAATAAAGAAACGAGCAGACAAATCAAGGAACGATTAGAACGTACACTTCAAACGATTCAACAAACTTATCAAGCCGATTTGTTAAAATTTAGCAATGTCCTACACCGAGAGGACTATCAAGCATGGAATCGAATTAAAAAGAACTGGCTAACCCTCTATCCTGATCTTGAAGTTCAAATTGAAGTCGATGTGCATACAAAAGGAATAGGAACTGCAACAAAATTAAAGCTTGACTAATTCGTAAAAATGACCAGTACTCTTTTAAGGAGTACTGGTCATTTTAATTAACGTACTGCTTCAAACGTTATGAGTGACGTTTCTTCAGTTGGTTGTTGAAGGAACTTATAATTCGCAGAACAAGTAATTGCAGAGAAGCCAACACTTTGTAATAGGAGCTTAAATTCCTCAATCCCATACCAGCGTAATAAAAACTTTTGCAGTTCCGTATCACTTAATGTACCTTGTTGCCACTTCTCATATTTTAAAACCATCAACGTATATTGCTCCACCCAATTCATGGCAATCGATTTTCTTTCAAGGGCAATTCCTTCATCTTGTGAAATTTGATGGTAAGATGTCGTAATTTCTCCTGTTTTCCAGTCTGTAGGAAGTAATAAATCTACTAGGAGTCTCCCACCCGGGACAAGGTGCTGATACATAGAGGTTAATGCTGAAAGTGCTTCTTGATGATTTTCAATTAAACAAAATGAGCCTGTAGGCATAACAATGGCTTCGTATTGTTGACCTAAGGTGAATTGGCAAATATTTCCTTCATACAGCACTGGCGTCAATCCTCGTTCTTGGCATCTTTTTCGACAGGATGCTAGCATTTCTGGGGAATGATCAATTCCTTCTATATCAAAGCCTTTTTCCATAAAAGGAATATAGAAACGTCCAGAACCAACCCCTGCTTCTAGAATCTTCCCCTTTACACCTTGCAGTCGTTCTAGATAATATTCAATATCTCCACCAAGCGAGTATCCAACTGGTTTTGTAAAATCATAAAGTGCTGTGCTTAACGGTCCGTAATTTTTGTACATATATTCTCCTCCGATTATTTGCGGAAGAAATCAACTAATCTATTTATTCTCCCGCACCTTTATTATATTCAATGGGAAAACAGAGCTGACTATCATTATCTATCACTCACTTTCTTGTATATTTAGATAAATTATACATTTATTTTCCTTTTTAATCAATATTTATATTGATTTCCTATATAGTACAATTTAATGTACAAATTAGCACAAATTATCAAAAAACCCTTCCTATTCAACGGTACCATTGAGTTAAGAAAGGATGATGGTATGGATTATTTTGAAAGAATTCAAAACGCTATAGAGTTTATTGAGAAAAACCTACATGAAAAGTTAACGATTACAGATATTTCTTCTCAGTCTTACTTTTCAGCATTTCATTTCCAACGGCTTTTCCAAGCCATTACAGGTTTTTCTGTGCAACAGTATATTCGCAACAGGAGGCTTTCTGAAGCAGCTTCCTTATTAGCAACAACAACGCAGAATATACTTGACATTGCAATCAACTTTCAATATGGTTCTCAGGAGGCATTTACACGGGCATTTGTACAGTATTTTGGTGTCACACCTGCTAAATACCGAAAAGGAGCCAATTCCATACCATTTCAAACCAAAATAAACTTTTTGGATTATAAACTGGAAGGAGAACTCCCTATGCAACGACCGGAAATACTTCACTTATCTAAAAAACGTATTACAGGCTATGAATACAAAACGTCCTTACAAGACGAACAGTTCTATGCAGAAATCCCAGGCTTTTATTTGGATTTTGGTCAGCAGCAATACTATGAGCGAATCTCCTATAAGGTAGCCCCTAATATGGCGTATGGCATTTCTACAAACTTTCAGGAGGATGGCCGGTTTTCCTTTATTGTAGGAGAGGTAGTCGAAATCTTTGAGGAGCATTTAGAGGAAGGCTTCACCCACCTTGAAATTCCTGCTGGTAAATATGCAGAGTTTACATTGAATGGCACTGCGGAAGGAATTCAAAATACAAGACGTTTCATTTACGGAGTATGGTTGCCGAATTCTAATTATGAGCGCGATACGGGTCCTGATTTTGAAATAACCGATGTCATGCAATCTATCTATCCACATGAGATGAAAATGAAAATCTACATTCCCATTAAAGAATAATAAAGGAGCAAGGTCGATGAATATTGAGAAAGTATTTAAGCAATTCCCAACCTTACATTCAGCTAATTTACAATTTAAAAAAATAGAAGAATCACATTTACAAGAGCTATTTGCTATTTATGATAATGACAAGGTATTTGAGTATTGTGGCATCATCCCAAAACACAACCTTCAAACCGTTCAAAAAATGATTGGCCATTTTGAACGTGATTATACAAAGAAAGGCAGGATTAAATGGGGAATCTTCGAAAAATCACAAAGTGAAAAACTAGTAGGGATTATCGAAGCAATGGACTTTAATCAAAAAGTAAATATGGTAACAATTGGTTACTATTTAGCTGAAGCATCCTGGGGAAAAGGCATTGCATCAGAGGCAGTTGCAACAATCGTAAAATTTTTATTGGCAGAGGTAAATGTTAATCGAATACAGGCAGAAGTCATGCCTTTAAATGAACCCTCGAAAAAGGTTCTGATAAAAAATGGATTTTTAAAAGAAGGCCTTTTGAGACAAGCTTCATTATGGTCTGGCAAAGGTGTTGTTGATTTAGAGATATACGGCTTATTGAAAGGCGATTACGACTTGAAAGACTAAACTCTACTAATGAGCTTAGTCTTTTCTTATATTGTACAGATAAATGGACATTTTACCATCTCCTAAAGGGCTCTTTCACATAGACTAGAAATAGATGACTCATGCTAGCATGACATTGTAATCATAAAGGAGCGTTTTAGAAATGGATGGAAACAGATATTTAACACGAATGAATTGGGAATTTAACAATTATCATAAATTTTCTAAATGCTATTGTGAATCAAAGAATGTTTACTTTGGTCACTCTCCCAGCGTAGATCATCCTATTATTGAGGAAGATTCTTATAAAATAAAATATTATAATAGTCCCCAATTTGAAAAAAATATCAGAAACAAAATCAAGTTAAAAAGCATTGTCAAAGCTGTATTTGTAGTCACTTAGAATGTTTTGAACCAGGGACTTTAGTAGATGTATACCTCTCAGATGGTAGCCAATTTCTAGGATTATACTTTATTTATCTTATTCCGCAAAGTTGCTGCGGGTACTTCCTTCAAATCGATGATAGGGCACGGCCTGTCATTATGGACTGTCAAAACATTGATGCAATACGTAAAACTTGTTGAGGTAGTTGATACTCTGGCTTTTCTCTTTTCATTATTAAAATAGGCTGGTTAATTGCTATACAGCATAACCAGCCATTCGACTACCCTTCGTTTATCCATTGAATTAGCTGTTCATTAAAACATACAGGTTCTTCAAACATAGGATTATGACCACTTTTTTCAAAAATGACTTTCTTTACATTGAGAATATGATCTACTGCATCCCATAATGAGATAGGGGCTACTAAATATATATGGAAATTATTGATTATCTATGGGAGTAGCTTTTGCGGAGCAGAACCTTTTACAACAAATGCTACAAGTTAACAAGCCAATTTTTGTAGGTCTAGGCAAGTATGATTATATTACGCACAGCCAATCATCAAGGCATTCAAGATTATAAAAAAGCTATTCACGACTACAGTGATAAGCTAGATCAAACATGGTTATAAAAAAACAGGCTCCTATTCAGGGCCTGTTTTTAGCATTATGATACGGAAGTTTGCTTTTTGAATGTAGAAGATAACGCCATAATCACGAATGTAAGTATGCCGCTAAAGATAAATAAATAGCTCAATGGTATTAAAAAGAAGTTCTTCTCTACGATCGTCCCATCTGCTAGTATCTCATCTCCTATAAGGCCTTTTATTAATAAACAGACGATCCCCATGATCATCGGAATTGTGGCAAGTAAATATTTTTTCATTATTTCTTCCTCCATATTATTAAATCCTTGTGGGTATTGATGATAGCGTTATTTTTATTATAAGTCAATTATTTTTTATTGAAAAACAATAAATTATTATTGATTAAAACTCCTAACCAAAAGAACAAACGTTCCCCCTCCTTTATTTTCTTGTACGTGATTTATTATGTTTTTTGAGTAAATTTTGTGCGAGTTAGCATAAATAATTATATAAATTAATGTCGGATAATCTGTTATAATGAGCTCTAAAAAACAGCTACTTTGTTAAAAGTAACCGTTTTTCCATAAAATCATATTGATTTAGAGGCTTGTTGTATGAGGGCAGCGACCATTTTATCCATCTGAGCAAAGCGATCGTCCTGCGTTTGCCCTTTAACATAGCGATAATAGATTTGCTGACAAATAACGGCTAATTTAAAATAAGCAAATGTGCAGTAATAATGAATAGCTGACACATCTCGCCCACTCTTCTCCGCATAACGATCAATAAATTGCTGTCGGGTATAAAAGCCTGGTAATACAGTTACTGGTGGTTCACCAAGTGCATATAATAGCATTTTTGGGTCATCCGCTTGCATCCAATAACTCATTGCTACACCAACATCAGCAAGTGGGTCCCCTACTGTTGCCATCTCCCAATCAAAAAGGCCAATCATTTCGGTATAGTCCTCGGAGAACATTGCATTATTCAATTTATAATCATAATGGATAATGGTTGCCTCTTGATTGGATGGAAGATTGTTTTTTAACCACTCTGTTAACATTGCTACTTCTGCATGTTCTGCTGTTTTCGCATGTTCATAGCGCTCAATCCAGCCATGCACCTGTCTTTCAAGAAATCCGTCAGGCTTCACGATATCCTTTAACGGTGTGTCCTGATAAGGAATAGCATGTAATGCAACTAAAGAATCGACCATCATTTCAGACAATTGACGTGCTAGCTCCTCTGTTGGCTCTGTGCCTTTTGGAAAATGTGTATCAAGGACGATACCTTTTTTGCGCTCCATTAAAAAGAAATCACTACCGATAATGTCTCGATCCTCCACATAGACATATGGTTTTGGAACCGATGGTAAAAATGGATGCAGTGCCGATAAAATCGTAAATTCCCGCTTCATATCATGCGCTTTTTTGGCAACTGGTCCAAGAGGAGGACGACGTAGAACAGCTTCAAAATCAGCTATTTTTAAACAATACGTCAAATTGGAATGTCCCGCACTAAATTGTGCTATTTCAAGCTTCCCCTGTGGAAGCTCAGTGAAATAACTGTCTAAAAAGGCATGTAGTTTATCCATATCTAAACGTTCACTTGACCTTACTTGCATCGTATCCATTCTATTTCCCTCCTTAAATAATGGAGCTCATGCCCCCATCTACTACAATGACATCCCCTGTTACATAGTCCGAAGCTGGTGCTGCTAAAAATAAAGCTACGCCCTTTAAATCATTTTCGGAGCCTAATCGCTTCAACGGTGTAACACCCATCAAATAGTCTTGTCCACGTTCGATTAAGACATTGGACATTTTTGTAGGGAAAAACCTGGTGCAATGGCGTTGACATTGACTCCTGTGGCCCCCACTTGACAGCTAAATCCTTCGTTAAAGTAATGACAGCCCCTTTACTCGCGTTATAGGCAATCGTGTCCATAAAGGCTGGTAGCGTCCCACCTAGTCCAGCAATAGAAGCAATATTAATGATTTTGCCGCTTTTCTGCTCTAGCATAATTTTGCCAACGGCTTGGCTGAATAAAAATGTCCCGTTGACATTGACATCAAATACTTTTTGCCAGGCTTCGTAGGGCATATCAATGGCAGGTGTTCCCCATGATGCGCCACTGTTATTGACTAAAATATCAATTCTACCAAATGTTGTAATCGTTTGGGCTACCACATTGGCAATATCCTCAGGCTTTGTGACATCACAGGCTAAGGCTAATGTTTGAACACCAAGCTTTTCGAGTCCTGTGGCAACCTGCTCACATGCCTCCACCTTACGTGAGCATAAGACCACATTGGCTCCTGCCTCTGCAAATCCTTGTGCAATTTGTGCGCCGAGTCCACGTCCGCCTCCAGTCACAATCGCTGTTTTACCTTTTAAGCTAAATAACTCTAGGACCGTCATTTCACCAGCTCCTCTTGTTTGTTGGCATGCTTTTTCAATTCTAGTTTAGCAATGGTATTACGATGCACCTCATCCGGTCCATCCGCTAAACGTAATGTACGAGAATTAGCCCATTGTGCAGCAAGCGTTGTATCTGGCCCTACCCCAGCAGCACCAAATGCTTGGATAGCTCGATCAATGACTCTGAGTGCCATATTTGGAGCAACTACCTTTATCATGGCAATTTCAGCCTTTGCCTCTTTGTTGCCTACCGTGTCCATCATATAAGCAGCCTTCAATGTTAAAAGTCTTGCTTGCTCAATATCCATCCGAGATTCCGCAATTCGCTCCCGCATTACCCCTTGATCTGCTAGTGGTCGATGAAATGCCTGCCGTGCTTGTACACGCACACACATTTCCTCTAATGCACGCTCTGCGGCACCAATAAGACGCATACAGTGATGAATTCTCCCTGGCCCTAGTCTGCCCTGCGCAATGGCGAAGCCTTTTCCTTCACCCCATAAAATATTGTCCACAGGTACACGCACATTGGTAAATGTAACCTCACCATGTCCCTCTGGTGCATGATCGTAGCCAAAAGCCGTTAGCATACGCTCCACTTTTACCCCTGGTGTATCCATCGGTACGAGAATCATAGACTGTTGCTCGTGGATAGGGGCCGTTGTATCTTTATGCTTGCCCATAAAAATAGCCACCCTACAGCGAGGATCCCCAGCACCAGTTGTCCACCATTTATGGCCATTTAAAATGTATTCATCTCCATCGCGTTCAATGCTTGCCTCAATATTTGTAGCATCACTGGATGCAACGGCTGGCTCCGTCATCGCAAAGCAGGACCGTATTTCGCCTCGTAATAATGGTTCAAGCCACTGTTTTTTTTGCTGTGCCGATCCATAGCGTACAAGTACTTCCATATTGCCTGTGTCAGGTGCATTGCAGTTAAACACTTCGGGGGCCAGAAGTGAGCGGCCCATGATTTCACATAAAGGTGCATATTCTAAGTTGGTTAAACCTGCCCCATATTCACTATCTGGTAAAAATAAATTCCACAAACCTGCCTGTTGTGCCTTCTGCTTCAGCTCCTCCATAATCGGTGGAATCGCTCCCCAACGATCCTCCATTGCCTCAACCTGTGCAGCATAAACGGCTTCATTTGGATAAATGTATTGCGCCATAAAATTCTTCAGCTTGTCCTGTAACTTCTCAACTTTTTCACTATAGGAAAAATTCATTAGAAGATACCCCCTTTGCTTGAACTTCGCAAAATGAATGAATGTTCATTTTCATTCTTACAATAAATGTTACCGCTATTTTTCTAGTAAAGCAATGTTCTATTTTTGAATTTTCTAATAAAGGAGAAAATTCATTACTATGGACTTACATCATTTTATTTTCAAAAAACTGTACGATATCCTTCAGTAATTGTCGGATGGCTAATGGTAAATGACGGTTTTTTAAGTACACTAGATAGACATTGCGACTTAAATTCAGACCCTCTATTTCTTTTTTTACAATCGTTTTGGCAGTCGGTCCTTGCAAGTAATTTTCAGGTAATATGGTCACTCCTAAATGTTCTCGTACAAGCGATACAGCGGTTTCAAAACGCTCAATTTCAAATTGAATATTGATGTTTTTACCAGCCTGTTCAAATGACGTTAAGATATCTCGTCTTGTTTGAAAGCCCTCGGTACTAATAATAAATGGTTCTTCACAAATATCTGAAATGGTTAAAGTATCCTTTTGGGCTAACGGATGTTGTAAAGGTAATACTGCGACCAACCGTTCTTCATATAAAGTTTGAACTTCCAACTCTGGATCATCCATTAGCTGATTGGTGATGATTAAATGAGTTTTATAGCTTTTCAAGGATTTTTTCACCCGCTTACTACCTAAAATATCGACTAAGTGAATTTTCATGTGAGGATAGTCTTTTTTATAGTTGGCGATTACCTTTGGCAGCCAATGCTTAATAGATTCCATGACACCAATGGTAATGTCCCTTGTGCCATGAACAATCACTTCATCCATTTCGATTTTTAGCACTTCCATATTTTTTACAATAACTTTTGCTCGTTCAAAAAGTAATTCTCCAGCTTCTGTTAATTGCAGATTTCTAGTATTTCTCCCTAATAAAGGGGAGCCAATCTCTTGTTCTAATTTTTTGATCGCATTACTTAACGAAGGCTGCGAAATATGCAGTCTTTCTGCGGCTTTTGAGAAATTCATCTGTTCTGAAACAGCGATAAAATAGTGTAATTGTTTAATGTCCACCTATAGATACCTCCTAAATTTATAGCTAAAAGCTATAGATTAATATTAATTATATATTAGTAATTATAATTATGTGAATATATAATGAATTACAACAATACTTTTACTACAATAATATTCACAATGGGGTTGATAAGTTTATGTACACAATGACAGATCAAAAACAATGGAAAGGCCGAATAGATTCAACGACAAATACAAGCAGCTTTCGTTTACATCAACAAGTAAAAAGAGTCGCGATTAATGATGTAAGCGCTTCAGATAAGAAAAGTGCAGCTCTCGTTGGTTTTATCTGCGATGAAGGGGTACGTCGAAATCAAGGCCGTATAGGGGCAGCAAATGGTCCAAACGCCCTACGAGAAGGCTTAGCCAGTTTACCGTGGACATTTGAGGACGATCAGCAAATTATTGATGTTGGCAATATCGTTTGTCTAAACCATGCTTTAGAGGTGGCCCAACGTGAGCTTGGTGAAGTCGTAGCAACAATCCTACAAAAAAACTTATCATGTGTAGTGCTAGGTGGCGGGCATGAAACGCTGTATGGGCATTATTTAGGCGTTCGTTCTGCTCTACCAAAGGAAGCTAAAATCGGCATCATCAATATAGATGCTCACTTTGATTTACGACCATATGATGAACAGCCTTCGTCAGGTACGATGTTCCGTCAAATTTTAGAGCAGGATCCACATGCTGACTATTTTGTTGTGGGTATTCAACGCTACGGCAATACAAGAGAACTTTTCGAAAAAGCTGATGAATTAAATGTGAAGTATGTTTATGAGGATCAAATGACGGTAGCCTATCAACAACAATTAACGGATGCATTACACCATTTTATGGATAAGCATGATTATATTCTTTTAACATTATGTATGGATGTATTGAACGCAGCATTTGCTCCAGGTGTAAGTGCTCCATCACCGTTTGGGCTTGACCCATCGACTGTGCGCTCAATTTTGCAACAAGTCACTTCACACCCTCACACCCATTCATTTGATATTTGTGAGGTCAATCCGTTATTAGATGAAAACGGACGTACAGTGAAATTAGGTGCCTATTTTGTATATGAGGCACTGAACAACTTACTTAGGGGCAAGGTTCATGATCGAAATTAATCAAATTACAACGGTATTCCTAGCTGTTGCACTCTTTGCATTTGGAAGCTTTCTTATCAATAAAATAGGCTTTTTAAAGCGTTTCTGTATCCCAGCACCAGTGGTTGGTGGGTTATTGTTCGCTGCTCTTGCTACCATCTTAAAAACAACGGGTATTTTAGAAATATCACTTGATACTTCTTTACAAAGCTTATTTATGATTACTTTCTTTACGACAATTGGCTTAGGTGCAAGCTTTAAACTTGTAAAGCTCGGTGGTAAATTACTGATTATTTACTGGCTAGCATGTGGCTTCCTAGCGTTAATGCAAAATGTCATTGGAGTATCTCTGGCCTCACTTATGGGGATCCATCCTTTAATCGGTATGATGGCGGGTACCGTTTCTATGGAGGGTGGTCATGGCGCTGCAGCTGCATTTGGCCAAACCTTAGAAGATTTAGGGATTTCTTCAGCTATGACAATTGGTGCTGCTGCCGCAACATGTGGTCTAGTTGCTGGTGGCTTAATTGGTGGACCAATTGTCAAATATTTAGTAGGTAAATATAATTTAACACCAGATGAACAAGAATCGGAAGAAGTCGAATATGAAAATAAAAATGAGCAAATTACATCGGATTCGTTCTTTACACAAGTCTTATTAATTACTTTCTGTATGGCTGTTGGTACGTATGTCGGCACACTATTCTCAGAAGCAACAGGTTTCGTTCTACCTGGCTATGTAGGAGCAATGTTTGTGGCTGTATTAGTGCGCAATATTATGGATAAATTCAAACCTGAAGCCATTAATATGAAAAGCATCTCATTAATTGGAGATGTCACATTAGGTGTATTCCTTTCCATGGCACTCATGAGTATTAAATTATGGGAAATTGCTGATTTGGCACTACCATTATTCATCATTGTTTTTGCGCAAGTATTCTTTATTGTTGTATTTAGTATTTTTGTGTTATTTAAATTACTTGGCAAAAACTACGATGCTGCTGTTATGGTAGCAGGTTTTGCAGGACATGGTCTAGGCGCAACACCAAATGCCATGGCCAATATGTCAGCCGTTGTGCAACGCTTCGGGCCTTCTAAAAAAGCCTTTCTTGTCGTACCGATTGTTGGCGCATTTTTAATTGACGTATTTGGGATTCCTATTATTATTACAACTATCAATTTATTTAAATAAAAAAGAGCTTTGCATTCGTTCTGAGTAGACGATTGCAAAGCTTTTCTATTATTGTAATATCTCACTTACTGTAACAAATTCATAGCCCTGTTTTTGTAAATAAAGAATAACATTTTCTAAACCATTGGCTGTCGTTTGATGGATATCGTGCATTAGAATAATACTCCCATCTTTTACAGAGGCTTTGACATACGCTAAAATTTTATCTGGATTGTGATGTTTCCAATCCAGTGTATCAATCGACCACAAAATCGAGGGGATTGTCATGACAGAACGTACTTGGTCATTGGTCGCTCCATAGGGTGGACGGAAAACAGTTGGATACTGCCCGATGGCTGTATAAATAGCGTTACTTGTGCCATTGACTTCTTGTTTAACGCCTGTTATTGATAAGGTCGTTAATTTTTTATGGCTCAAGGTATGGTTTCCGATTTCATGTCCTGCTTCATAGACTTGTTTAACGATTGTAGCATTTCTTGACACATTTTTACCTACCATAAAGAATGTAGCCTTGGCATCGTATTTCTTTAACGTTGCCAAAATTTGTGGTGTGACCTTAGCATCTGGCCCATCATCAAATGTTAAGGCTACCCGTTTTTTTGCGCCTTTCGCTACTGGCACACCTTTATTATAAACTTTATTATCTATTAACTGAATATCTGCTAGCTCAGAAGCTTTGACATACCCTTTTAGGTCGCCTGCTTCTACATAAGCCCAACCAGCAAGTGTTATGTAATACTGGACAGTTGTTTTATTGGGAAGTGTACCAAGTACTTCTCCGTTTGGACTAGCTGTTAAACGCATTTCAGCACCAGCAACAGCATTAATTTTTTCTTCGTTGGAGCTGGTTTTTTTAATGCGTTTGTCGCTACATATCCTATCTCCTCGCCATATTGAACGAAAGACCAACCACCAGGTGCTGTGCCATATACATAAATTATTCGTCCTTCATAGAGCTGTCCTACATGCTGGGCATATTGACTTGGGGCTGTAAATAATGTTGTACCACCCTTTTGAATCACTAGGTATCCCTCAGACTTCAACTTGACTAAAGCATCAGATGTGACATAGCCCTCCTGCTCTGGCGTTTGAATATGTGTCCAACCTTTACTTACTTTTGTTACTGAAACAAAGCTACCTTTCGAAAGTTCCCCGATCTCCGCACTATTCGTAGAAGCTTCTTCAAAAATAACCGTATCTTTGACTACCTTGTGAATCACCACTGACCCTTCAGCATTTACTGAAAGTTGCCCTGCCAAGATGCACATCATAAACGTCAAAACGATGGCAAAGGGTAAAAATTTTTTCATTGTTCTACACCGCCCTTAGATGTCTTCCATGTCTGTTTGCTAAAAAATTGCTAGGATTTAACTTTTATTATAGAGTAAACAACCCTGCCATAAAATAGTAATAATCAACTAGATTCCCTTTTACGATGCTGCTAAAATTCGTATTTTAGTAAATACTTCTACATTCCTCCTTCCCTTTTTACTGAGAAACTATGCATATATTATGCTAATTAAATGATGGTGGCTTATTTTGTAGATTTTTTGATAGCTCCTTTTTGGAGAATTGATTCTCGTGCCTAAGCTGACTACGGAATTAGGTGAGCGGCTTTCTCCTTACTGGGAGCGGCTCCCCTCTCATTTGGAGCGGGTTCTACACCTCTTGGAGCGGCTTCCCTCTCATTTAGAGCGGGTTCTACACCTCTTGGAGCGGCTCCCCTCTCATTTAGAGCGGGTTCTACACCTCTTGGAGCGGCTCCCCTCTCATTTAGAGCGGGTTCTACACCTTCTAGAGCGGATTCTCATCCCTGTGTAGCTGCTCCCTCACTTTTAGCAGCAGCTCTCCCCGTATTTGATGGTTACCTATAAAAAGCTGGTTATCCACCACTGAACCTCAGCTATATAATCCCCCCTTTCTATTAAGACGTTAGGAACCATGAAAAAGTTGAGGTTTTTTCATTTATTTTCCTCCTATAATGCTTCAAAAGCAGTTAGGGCATCTTCAATATGTGGGGGTGGGGTCCATATATAGCTAGGAGCATTGGTTGTAATGAATAAAAAAGATTTCCCCTCTTTCTCGATTATGGTCGCCAGACACAGTCCTGCTTCTGGGGTATAGCCTGTTTTTCCACCTATTATCGGACTGTCTAGACCCGGTAATTTTGTAAATAATGAGTTTGTGATGATTAATTGATTGGGTACATAGGTTGTGTAGCTTTTTGAGGTAAATATTTGATAAAAGGTGGGATTTTCCAATGCATATCGCAGAAGCTTGCTGATATCCCGCACACTGGATACATGTGCCTCATCATGTAGGCCACTGGAATTAACAAAATGTGTGTTATGCATGCCTAATTCTTGCGCCTTGTTATTCATCAACGTGACAAATTTGTCCTCACTGCCAGCGACAGCATCTGCAAGTGTTCCTGTTGCATCGGCACCTGAGGCAAGGAGTGTACCATACAATAAATCCTCCATCGTGACAAAATCTCCTGCCTGAAAGCCTGCCATCGAAGCATTTTGTGCCGTATAGTTTGCAATCGTTTGGGGCTCTACAATGGTTTGTGTTTGTAAATTATCTGTCATCTCTATGGCAACGATGGCTGTCATGATCTTTGTTAAGGATGCAGGATAAATAATAGCATCCGCATTTTTTTCGTATAATACATCGCCCTGTTCATTGAGTAACAAAGCATTTTGACTATGTAATGATGGCAGTTCTAGATGCGTAAATTCATATGTTTTGCTTGTATAATAAAATAAGAAAACCATAATACAAATACAGCCTAATAACATCCATTTTTTCATAAAAAACGCCTCCTACACATTATAAGAGGCGGCATTTCTGAATATTCCTTGAGAAAAATGGGATGAGCTCAAATATTTTCACAGGTAAAAATCATCATCGAAATTTGAACTAATTCTTGTAATTTCTTTATTTGTTAATTTGAACATTACATCTTGAGAAACCTCTAACTTGAGTGTCTCTTCTTTGCTTAGACCCGCATAGACGCCGCGTAAAATACGACCAGTCAAGCCATGCGAGACAACAATCACTTTTGAAAGTGGTTGAATCGTTTCAAGTAAAGCAGTTAATCTGCTTACAACAGCTTCATAGGTTTCCCCATCTGGTGCACGAAAATACCAATTGAAGGCATCCGTGTTCGTTAACAAGGCAGGCCATTGTTGCTGTATTTCCGCCATGGTTAATCCAGCCCATTGTCCCACAGCAACCTCTGTTAAACGTGAATCCTGCCTCACCTTGTTGCTGTCATAGCCAAGAGTTTCACAAAGTATGGCTGTGCTTTGCATGGCTCTTCCCATTGGACTTGATAGGATGGTCCATTCATCTGCATCGCCAATAAGTGATTTCAGCATGCGTGCATTTTGCTGAACCTGCTCCCGACCACGCTCAGTGAGTGGTGAATCAAGCTGTCCTTGATATCTTCCTTGCGTATTATAATTCGTCTCACCATGACGAAGTAAGTAAATCATTTGCTCCATTTTTATTTCCCCCGTTCTGCTCCCCTTGTTAAAGTAAAATTGCTGTTAAACTAGCACTAGCACATACACAAAGCTAAGAAACAAGCATAAAGGACTATACCATTTTGAATCATTTTGAGCAAATGTGGAATGCTTAATCGTTTTAAAAATACCAACATACTTAAAATCACCAATTGCTCGTAGCAAAAATACTAGCGCACAAACGATACTTCCTACTTTTGAAAAAATAGAGGCTTGAAAAAATGGCATGAAGCCTCCTTGAACAAGGATGATACCACTTGCTAGCATCAACAGCATGGCAACAAAGAGCGTGCCCCATTTTCTAGGCGTAAAAACGGCTTGTTGGCTGCCTTCTTTCATAGGAATAACAGCTTCTCTACCCCATCGACCACCAAAGGCCCAATAAATATGTAGGATACTAATGAGCCATAATAGTCCCACTGCGACAATTGATAAAATAAACATGTTCTACCTCCTCTTCACATTTACATACGCTACCGTATGTTCTAGCGTTAAATATAGTCCCTCAAAGCCCATGTTAGCTCTGAGAGACCTTCTTACTGTATTAACAGCTTAATCATTTTTTCAAGATCGAAATGAGGATTGGCTTCAAATCGTGTCATCCAGCCTATATAGGTTAAATAAGCTAATCTTGCACGATCAGTGGATTCGTCTATGCTGATACCACTTTTTTGATAGAGTGTCGCCACACAGGCTATTCGCTGCTCCTCTATTTGAACGATACGCTTTGCGACATCTGAATCATATTTGGCCCAAGCATAAATGCCTATCTCCATCTTTTTATTTTTGTGAAAACTTATCCGTAAAAGCTGCTCTAAAGTAGCATCAACTTGCTCCATATTTTGAATAATGGCCTTTGTTGCGTGGTTTTCCCAGTAGTCTAGCATGGCATCTAAAAGTTGTTGACGATCACGAAAATAATGATAAAAGCTACCTTTACTAATGTTTAATGATCGAGCAAGTGCTTCAATACGTACTTTATGAATCCCTGCTTCTGCTAATTGCTCTAGACCCGCTCTAATCCAATCCTCTTTCGTTACTTGCATAATTGCCCTCCAAAAAAATACGTTAGCGTATGTTTTGTCTTATATTACCACTTTATACATCTTTCATCAACTTTTATCGTTTTTATGGCGTACATTAATATGATTATTCACTGTAACATGAACTGTTACTAGACGTGGTAAAATACATGCACACACTAAAATAAACACTAATAGCTTTTTCATGCGTCTACTCCTTGTCTTAAAAAGTATTGTCAAACAACTTTTCAGCAATGCCCTGTAAAATATCTTGCTCCTCAAATGTCATGAGTTCTTCTCTCGAGATTATTGCCTGTTGAATCAATCGGTTTGATTGGATCGTCACTAGTTTTTCAAACAAGTTTCGAATATAACGACCATTCGAGAAATTAGGGATGGTTTCAATCGGCATATGACGTAGTTGTGTTTTCATATGTTGGGCAAATGCTTCGCCAAATTGATAATCATTCGTTTGACAAAGCATCGCAAAAATATCATATAGTTCATCCGTGCTAAAATTATCAAATTGTACAAAATGATTAAAGCGAGATTTAAAGCCTGGATTAGATTGTAAAAATTCTTCTATTAGCTCTGTATAGCCCGCAACAATAATTACTAAGTCATCACGTAGATCCTCCATTGCCTTTAATAAACTATCAATAGCTTCCTTCCCAAATGCATCCTGTTTATCATTCATTAATGAATAGGCTTCATCAATAAAAAGTACCCCGCCCTTTGCCTTGTTAACGACTTCCTGAACCTTTAATGCTGTTTGTCCAACATAGCCAGCGACTAACCCTGCACGATCGGTTTCCACAAAATGCCCACTTGAAAGGACGCCAAGATGCTTGTAGATTTGGCCAATAATGCGTGCCACTGTTGTTTTACCTGTGCCTGGATTGCCCGAAAAGACAAGATGATACGTAATAGGAAAGCTTGTTAAACCATGATCCACACGCAGACTTTGAATTTTAATAAAGTTTATTAAATTATGTAATTCCTTCTTTGCATTCGGAAGACCTACAAGACTATCTAATTGTTTTTGTAGCTTGGCAATCTCTTGCTCGACTTCAGGTGTAATGCGCAACCGCTCATCGTTGATAAATTCACCACTATAGATAATTTTGCCTTCTTCATTAAAATAATCACCTCGTCCATGTTTTTTGCCTTGAACGAGGTCACCAATATAGGAAGCTTGCCCATTGGCATAATAGAGCGTTCCTTGCCCTGTCATCATATCCTCTTTAAATTGCCCTTCCGCTTCTAGAATTCCATCCCTAGAATATACTTTGCCTTTACCATGCTTTAAGTCCTCAAAGAAATGACCTTCATAGTGAAGTGTAGTTACACCACGTGCAAGCTCCTCAGCTGTTGGTGATTCCGTAGGATAATAAATCTTCCCAGCCCCTTGCATATGATGCCAAATAAAATCACCCTCATATTGTAAAAATCCATTTGGATAGTATTGCTTGCCTTTGCCCTTTTTCATGCCATGGACAAAGTCACCCTCATACTGCGGTTGATTTAAATGTGGATACTGTGCTCGTAGTGTTTGATAAGGGCTAATTACTTCTTCTTCATAGTATAAAACACCATAGCCATCCATTAAATCATTGCGAAAATGACCTTCATAATGAATATGCCCATCCTTATATAAAATGCCATGACCCTGTTTTTTATTTTGTATGAATTCACCCTGATAAATGAGTTGTCCTTTCAAATACATAATGCCATTGCCTTGCTTCATATGATTGACGAATTCACCCTCGAATAATAATTCTCCCTCTTGATCAAATAGCGAGCCTTTGCCGTCATAAATATCGTGACCGAAATCATTCTTTTTGACGCCACCTCGATACATGATGATTCCACTGGGGTAAAATAGTTCTTTTTCTTCATGATTATGTGTCATTTAATTGCCTTCCTTCATCATTTCAGTATATGCTCAATTATAGCGTGGAAAAGAATACATATGTGCGAATTTTTAGAATTTAAGGAGACGAGCATGAAAAAAAGATACAAGTTACTTCTAGGCATTTTACTACCACTACTTATTCTGTATATCTCGACAATGCTGTTAACACGAGACACCGATTTTACAACAGAGGTAACAGAACGTCTCGAAATGGAGAAAATTCATGAGATTGAAATTATTCGTTCCTCAGATGAAAAAACAGTAACGATTACTGACGCAGCAGAAATCAATCAAATTATGCAGCCATTTAAGGACCTACCTTTAAAAAAAGTGTGGTTTTCGAATTCTGATTCTCATGAAGCATACTGGCTAACACTCTCAATTAATGACAACAGGGAAATTGGCTTGCGTTTAGATGATGACCAGCATTTATTTGTTTATTTATATGAGGAAAATTATATGAAAGATTATAAGCTCACTAAGGATATCGATATGACATTTATCAAACAATTGTTTCAGTAAGCGTAAAACCCGTGCATGTACGCACGGGTTTTTATATGTAACGATAATTTTGCTGCATAGCTTGTACGGTCTCAATGATTTCTTCTCTCAGTTCAATTGGCTCTAATACCTCCATATCGGCTCCTTGACTTAGCAACCACTCTTTCACGCCATATTCTAACACTTCTGCCTCAAAAACATATTCATGATTGTTTTGTGAAACTAGGTGGGCTGTTGGGAAACGACTGTAGACTATTTCAGGAGAACGACCTTTATAGAGAATACGTATATGAGTAAGGTCATTAGCGTCCTCTACTTGTAATGGATGTACAGATGGAAATTCAAAATTGATAGCCATTTCACGAAAATGCTGAATACGATCCATTCTGTAAACAGTTGGGGTGTCTTGATTATTTCCTATTAAATAAAAATAATGTGTTGAAAAGATAACAGCGAGCGGCTTTAAAATTTTTGCAGTTGGAATCGCTTCACCCTCCTGTAAATAATCAATGGTAATAACCTTTCTCTTTTGAATGGCTGTGGAAATTCCCCATATCAAGGACAATAATGACTTGTTTTGATGAATATCTTCATATACAACTTTTTCATTTAATAACAGTGGATCGACTGCTACATGTGAGAGAAGTTGATTAACGATCTCACCAATATCCGATTTTACGAGAGCTTTTGAGGCAATCAGAATTTTAACGATGACTAGTACCTGTTCTTTAGATAAACGATTGTTTTTTATATTTATTAATTTATACACTTTTTCTGAACGCACATATTGTAAATGGTAATCTAGCTTAGCCTTTTCTAGATACGTACGAATTTCATCGATATCCCGTTGTATGGTTTTTTCACCAACCTGATGTGTCAATGCTTCTTGCTTCTTGTTGATTCCTTGGCCATCCATCAATCGATCAAACATCGATAGAACGCGATAGCCTTTGCCTTGTTGTGAATCTACCATATATCCCACTCTTTCTTCTATCATGCCCAGCTTGCAATACATTGGCCATAAATGGCCCTCTCACAGATTGTGTCCTGATTTTTTGCGAGTTGCTCAAAAAGCTCCTCTTCAAAATCTGTGACATCCGCTAAGGCTTTTATCTTGATTCAGTTGGTATGTTAACACCCACTAAATCAAAGAGAACCATTTTGTGCATTCATCTCTTATCTATAAACTGAATCAAGATAAAACTTCTACTTTATTGGTATAATTTGTACTATACGCATCCTATAATAAATCACCATTCAAGCAGCACAATAGACTGTATTTTTGACATAATTAACTAAAATTTTACAGCATTTTAGATGAATGTGTCACTTTTTAACCATTGAAAAAGGACTTTCATTGAATGAAAGTCCTGCTACTCTTTTATCTGAATTTTACAGCTGTTCCATATACCAATACTTCGGATGTACCATCCATTACAGATGAAGTAGCATAACGAACGCCTACAACTGCATCTGCACCTAATTGTTTGGCTTCCTCTACCATTGCCTCTGTGGCAATTTCACGAGAGCGCACAAGCATCTCCGCATACTCCTTCATTTCTCCACCTACAATATTGCGAAGTCCTGCTATCATGTCACGACCAATATTCCTAGATTGAACTGAATTCCCTTTCACTAGCCCTAATGTTTCCATGATATCTTTTCCTGCCACAATGTCTGATGTAGCTAATAGCATCATGATACCTCCCCGTTCTGTAGTTTTTGTATTGCTTTTACAGCCTCTTCAATAGAAGATGTAATCACGCCATTGCGTTTAATTAACCCCACAACAAATAAATTACGATAAACAAACTGATTCTCTAGCCCATCTCGGATCAATGCCTCTATTTTTTGCATATTGTCCCGCCCTTGCTGACGAACATCAGTTAGCACACCAATAATAGGACGATTCAGCATCGAAAACGCACCTATCTCTGCGGCAACGCCAGAATCAATTTCCACCCCATCTAATACAGCTATCAGAACATCGCTACTCTGTAGCATCTCTAAATCTGCTTGAGCAATCGCTAAGCTATCTGCATAGGCAGATTTATCATTGATGGCTTCATTCTCCTGGGGTACGTATAATGCGATGCCTGGCACTGCCTCGCGAATAGCTGCTGCTAATTGTTCATTTACAAAACGATCGCCCAACGAAAATAACCCATTTGCTAAATATGCTTTCATGTATAAAACTCCTTAATCAATTGTTTTTTCAAATATAATTTTATGTCTGCCTTTTTCATCAATAAATGTTGATAGTATATCGAAACCATGTTTGAGGTTGGTAATGAGCATGGCTTTGAATGTATTTCTTCCGTATGTACGAACTTTGTAAAAGCCTAATGTCTTAATATGTTCATGCTGTTGTTTCATTAATTGACTTGCAATTCCCTGACCTCGATGTGCCACATGAACGCCACCTAACCAACTATAAAAAATGTCATCTGGATGTGGGTAGCCTAGTTTAAAGCCGATCAATGTGTCACCTTCCACTGCCAATATGCAAAGAAGGCCTTCTTTCTTTTCTAGCTTTTCGAGTGGCAAACTTGCTCCATTAAAAACGTGAGCGTGGATTTCTTGTAATTGTTCAAGCCAAGCATAGGGTATGCCTTCAATCGTCACAATATGCATATTCATCACCTCTGTCTGTCATTATAGCAGTTCTATAGCCTGAAGAAAAGGTAGGCATCTGCTCCAAAAGCAATTATTACTACTGCATAAAAGTAACTATTTTCCATCTAAACTATTTTCGACACCCACCAAATTCAGTATACTTGACCAAAATACAAAACAATAGCTAGGAGGAAATCCGCTTGGCACCATTTACTAGTTGGTTAACGAATTCATTGCGCCCCTATTTCGGCCTACATACTTTAGAAGCACATTGGGAAACGATTCCGATTCGAGAGGATTATTTTATTTGCCTTGAAGGTGATCTCATTAAAAAAAGAATTTTCGTGAATGAGCATAGCTACCAAGAAGCGGATGTCGACATTTTAACACGTAATCGTGAAGTCATTGTCCCTCAAACCGCGCGTGGAAAAGAAAAGAAATTGAATTATACCAATATCTCCGCTGTGAAAGCTGCAGGCGTTGTTTTTTCTGCTGGTCTAGGTAATGAAAACCATCCATCTAGCTATATTACAGCTCGTAACACTAAAACATATTACCAGCTACCATTAACAGGCTTTGAGCATTTAACGACTAAGTCGGCTCTCTTGAATTGGTTAGAGCAATTTCCCTCCCAGCTTCCTGCTGATTACTCAGACAAGCTAGAAAAGCTAACCAAGATGAAAAGTCTACGCTATAAGACTGTGCCAGGTGATATTTTTCGTGTAGAAATCGATTTATTTGTAGATGGCTATGTACTCGTCATTGGCGATTTACGTCAAATGCAAAAGGATCATCTATTTGGAGAAGATAGTATTTGGCATAATGTAATGACAATGCCATTGTTTGTACGGCCCTATTTGTTGACAACGACAGAGCGCAAGCCTTCTCTTGAGGAAATCCTATCTGCTCCATTGGCCCCTCAAACCCATATTGTGATGGATGACCATTTTATGCGAGGATGCTATGAAAAGATAGGCCATAAAATGTTAACAGAATCCGATATTGTATTTCCAATGGGCTATGGTGTGACACTAAACTATGGGAAAGAGCCTCGATATCGTCTATCCTGGGGGACAGGAACAATTAGTAAACCTGCACCTTCCACCTCCTATCAAACAGCTAGCCGTTTTACCAATCATGGTGTCTATGCAGGTGTTGCCAGTGATTGGTTGAAGCAAGAGGAAGGAATTGTAACAGAGTCGCTAGATCATCCTCACTTCCGCGAAGATCGTCAGCGGGCACTCGCTGAATTTAGTTTTCCAGAAGATATCTCCTACGATGACTTTAATCGCCAAACGGGTGGATTGACCCGCACCCAATATATTCATTACCTCAATAAAACCTATCATCGTACACAAAAAAAATAGAGGGAGCTTCTAGATGCTCCCCCTCCACTTTTTCATCGATGGTTGATTTCATCCAATAATTACTTATAATATAGAGATATCATTAACCAACTCCATCACTAGAGGTGCATTTTGTATGTATTTTGGCATTATTCCACTGATTCTTTTCATCGTTTTTCTTATTTCTTACTTCAAAGACCCAAGAAAAATGATCAACGGGCTATTATTTAATCTATTTGTGTGTTCATTTCTGCTATTCTGCGTCATTCTATCTTTGGCATCTGACCATTACTTTTTAAGGCTTATTGTCATTATTCCACTAATTGCTCTTTTCATCTTAATTCCTTTTGGCATTGTTGCTTTAATGTTTGGTTTATTTTTAAATGCGAGAGTATTAATGAAGCGAGAAGGTAGACGTTTAGCCAATTCCTTAACATTACTTGTGGCCATTGGCATTTTACTTTTTATCCTATTACCGATTATCAATCCAGCAAGTTTGTTTTCAGTCCACCTCCAGCCCATTTTCGGTGGAATTTCACTCATTACGTTTTATTTTTTTATCCATTTATCCAATTTTTTATCTGCTTATTTTCTTTACCAATTCAATCGCCCTCGATTGAATCAAGATTTTATTATTGTACTAGGCAGTGGATTAATTAATGATAAGGTGCCTCCACTTTTAGCTAGTAGAATTCAAAAGGCAATTGACTTCTATCACAAGCAAGCAGCAGTAACTACTCCACCTACCATTATTTTCTCTGGTGGACAAGGTCCTGATGAAAATCTACCCGAAGCTGAAGCGATGCAACGATATGCGATTGAAAAAGGCATACCCATTGAGCATACACTTCAGGAGAACCACTCTGTGAATACCTATCAAAATATGTTATTTTCTAAGCAGCTTATGGATGCCCAGAAACAGGGTGAAGCCTACAACAGTATTTTCACCACGAATAATTTTCATCTTTTTCGTGCGGGTATTTATGCAAGACTCGCAGGCTTAGATAGTCAGGGCATTGGCTCTAAGACAGCCTTTTATTATTGGCCAAATGCGATGATTCGTGAATATGTAGCGATTGTTGTAATGGCACGAAAACGACATATGAAAATGATTGGACCTATTGTGATCATTTCGATTGCGTTATCTCTATTCAGCTTTTTCTTTGTATAGGTTCTAGCATATGGATTCGTACACTTTTTATAGAAGGTGTTACGAATCCTTTTTGATGCTATCATACCCAAAATTTCTTCAGCTGTTGTTCATATAATGTCTCATAGTAAAGTTTTCGAGGATAGTGTTGTTCTTGTAATACCTGGTAGAGAATGGATTGCCCTTCCTCATAACGAATCCTCTCCTCACAATTATCAAATAGTTTTCTGGTCAGCTGTCTTACTAGGTGAACATCTTTTGTGTTCACTCTCCAGCCAAATTGAATTAAATCCAGTTGATCGAGCGGATCTCGATAAGTATCAAGTACCACACAGACATGTGGCTGCTTATTCGCAAATACTAAAACATGTCCTGTATGAATGGATTGACCAAAATAACGTTCGTAAATCTCTGCTATTGGTACTTGTATTTCAAGCACATCCATGATCGTCTGTAAAGTTGGATGTGCTATATAGTCATCGCTTGTCTCATCTGGATATTCAACCAACTCCATGATGGAAGCCATCATCCAAAAATCATAGGTCATTTCCAATCACTCCAACTATTTTTATTGTGGCAAACGGTTAATCGCTTGTTCCACCGTCTGAATAAGATAGGCTAAGTTGGACTGCCATTCTGGCCAACTCTTGGACTCTTGCCATAATTCTACAATCTCTCTACTACCATGTTGATCAGGTACTTCATCTCTAATGTCCTGTAAATACCGCAATATAAATGTCAAAGAGCTTTCATCTAGTATCCATTGTATTTGCCTATCCTTACTTTCTTGACCATAAATGGTTCCCGTATGCAGATATTGACTATAAAGTTCTGCCAAAGCCAGGGCACTTATATCATAGAAAAAATCAATATCCTCAAATGTTTTACCAAAAAAGCCTTGCTGTTTCATTGCCTCTACAATACCCGATAATGTTAGCTGATTGGATTCCTTATGCTGTTCCATAAACTCCTGTAAAAATGTCACTACATCTAACCCTTCATCACTTTCTAATGCTTTGTATCCCCAAGCCCCCATCTCACTGCACCTCTCTTTTTTAAGTAAACATAAAATTGGCACATTATTAGTGCATGACCATGGCAGCAGTCCATTATGATATGCACTCTTAAAATTCCTTCGCTATATCAATAATTCTCAGCATCCTTTGGTCAGTTTTTTGATCGAATACTGCTCCTTTTTATAGGTAGGAGCCAAAGTAAAACTTCATCTTTTCCTGTGAATAGCCATCCTGTCCTCTCCAAGTAGCCATTGACATAAAATCAGTTCCACGTCCACGCTCCTTGCGATAATCATCCTTTGATACGAGTAGTCCCGCGTAACCCCAGATTTCCATGACCACATCTCGTTCATGTTGATTGGACTTGAAAACATCTTTCCAGCGCTTTTCAAGCTGTCTAGCTGCATCTGTGTCGTTACAGGATTCTATTGCTGCTACCATCTGTTTTAAGATGGCTACGTCATCCTCACTTACATTCAATGCTTCTTGTTCTTTCACTAGGCATTCTAAGTCTAGTAAACAATAAACAAGCCAATTGAGGCGAACCCCTCCCCACTTGATGCGTTCAAAATTAAGCACATTTAAATCTTCATTGACATACGTATCATTGGACATGATTTTCCGCTCATTACAGTAGCCACAGCCGCTATAGGAGACCAATGCCACAGGTTGTTCGTCATACGTATGCATTGGTAAATCATGCGTAAGAGCCCAGCTCGAGAAGGCACTGCGTAAATGTACTTTGCGCGTCGATAAGCTATGCAAAAATGCCTTTACCACAAGCTCCTTTGTTAAAAATTTCTCATGAAGCTGCTGCAATCTTTGTACACATTCATCATGGGAAATCGTTAATCGATCAAACATCAAGCCCTTACTTTTAGCATATTGAAAATCTTCTTCTGTATAGGTATAACCACCTGAACGCCATCGACCAGATTGCCAATAGGTTTGCATTAATATTTTCCTTGCTTTTTGGTCCATTACTCTCTCCTCGCTAGCTAGCACTTTAATTTTTCTTGTAAGATTATTGCCATCTCTTTCCATGGTCGCTTCCAATCGGAACTCGCTATCTCTTCCTCTGTTAGTGCTAGCCAATATTCCCCTTCCATTAGCTCAAACATGTCTAGCATGGTAATAGGAGCACAAACTGGATTAGCTAATGCTGTGAGCATAGGCTCGGGGCCATCATCCCAGTTATAGCTATTGACAATGCCATGTAAAACAACAGCTGATGATACCTTGCTTATGCGCTGGCACATTGTATTGAGAGAATCCTCGTATAAAATGGCATCAACTTGCTGTTGTTCTTCTGCATTCAAAGTTAGACGGATTGCACCTGGTGTATCTAACAATAAATCAGCTATTCTTGCATGCTCCCTTGCCGCAAACCAAGCTGTCGCGGTAATCCCCTCTGGCTCAGATAAATTTACACACTTTGCAAGTAGTAAAGAAATCACTTCTTTCTGCTTAAACTTTACAGCTTTTTTAAGCGCTGTATCACCAAGCTTATCTCGTGCCTCCAAGTCTATATGCTGTGCCAAAAGAAGCTTGATTCCTTCATGTAGCATTCGATTTGTTATAAAAAGCATCAATGGTGTTCTCCCTCTTGCATCTCGCTCATTAACATCTAATTTACTAATGGCCTCCCGTACGACCTCTAAGTCCTTGGATTTACTCACTTCCGTCCATTCCATTCGTCTACCCCCCTTCAGGAATCCATCCATTGCAGTAATTTCTCAAGCTCTTCCCTTATGGGTGCTGATTCTTGCTTTAGTCGTTGTGCTAACTTCTTAGAACTACCGAATATTCGATACAAAACAAATGGACGCTGATAATCTGCTTTCTGTTCAAGCTCTTGTCCGAGTGCCACGAGTAAATCTAAATCCATGATGTCAATGTCCTTTATTGGCTTAGCTGATTCACTTGCACCAAGTAAAATAGCTACAAACACAGGCATCATCTCTACTGATAAGCCATGAGCTTCAAGAAAGGCTTCCGCATAAGCATCTTGCACGGATTGATGCTCTGTATCAATGAGTAACATGTATCGTTGAACAAGCGGAAAATAATCCTTACTATAAAGCCCTAATCCAAAAACCGCATAGGTGCTGGGCATAGCTGATTTTTCGCTCGGCTCAACATCCTGATACCAAGCAAATTCCTCCATAGCGAGCTGGGCATAGTCCGCTAATAAAGGGAAAAGATTTGAATACTGTAGGCAATTGGCGAAAAACTGATGAAGCTTTGATTTAGCTAACTTTTTAATAGGAAGATAATTTTTCGTTTTACTCTTTAAAGTCAGCTTATAGCCCTTTGGAAAACCTTCTTGTAGCAGTTGAATGATATAGTAAAGGGCTTCACGATAAGCGTTTTCCTCTTCTATCATCACTCGTATATCAATCGTTTGTAAAATATCATTTGCCTGTCCTTGGCATACATCCCGCTTTCTAATACTTTCAAAACGCCCGCTTCCTTTTTCCAAATAATTAGCTGCCTGCAGCGAGCCAAGCTGCTTCGCAAGTTCCAAGTATTCTAATCGTGTGGCTGGCTCTTTTTGACCAATCTTCAACGCGACATAAAGAAAGAAATCTAGTTTTTCCTGCTCTAGTTGTTGTACCGAGTCCTCTGTTTTCAATACCCACTCTTTCCTATAATCGCCTGCTTGTTCAAAATAGTGTGTTAAAAAATGCTCCTCTGCCCACTGCTTAAAGGCCATTGTATAATAATATATCCATTTGTCTAAACGTTCTTTATTCGCCCGATGCTTTTCTTGAAGCCGGTGAATAAGTGGTTCAACTTCCTCAGCTGTTTGATGGAAAAAATGTGGATTGACCAAATGCTTCGCAAGGAAAAATTCATCATTGTCACTTGGTCTGACTGGTAGCTCTGCCATCACCTTTGTTTCTATAAAGCTTGCCAGCACTTGTTTCGTTGACGCTAGTTTACGATTATTCAATAGCTCCTTTTGATAATGAAGCACCGTTTTATCATGTTCAAATTCCAGCACAACCTCAAAGCGGTAATCAAAAAATCGGTGACCGTATTGCTCAGATTGAAATACTTCCTCTGTTTTAGTACATAAAGCGCTAAAAAGCTCTTCAATATGCTGGACATCTGTAAATTCTTGTATGTATGGACCCGCTTCCACCTTATAGGAACTATCACTCCAACTAAATGGCTCATAAACATCTATAAAGATTGTGCCATTAGGACTTTTCCCCTTTTTCCAGGCAACTTTCAAATATTGAAGGATGCCTGCTTGTAACCTACTTTGCTCTTTCAGCTCTGCTATTCGTTTACTCTCTTGTTGATAAACAGCCGTGAGTTGCTCCCACACAGCCGCTAGAAAATGCTCTACACACTGCTTCACTGTACATCTTCCCTTTCTATTGTTAGAGAAAAATCTCCCGCTAAAGCCTTAGCGAGAGATTCATCTTATCCGATTGTTTTCACAACCGCTCCTTCTTGATTTTTAATATGTGTCTTCAAAATTTGAAAGCTCACGCCAGCTAAAGAAGAAATAGTGAATTGACTTTCTTGCGGTATCAGCCTCTGACTTAATTCTTCTACTGCTGTCTTGTTCAATGTAATCGTAATTTCTTGACCATTCTCAGAATAGCCTACCTGTGGGCCTGCTCTAAATATGATCGTTATTTGTTGACCGACTAAGGTAAGATCTTTATCTTTCAGAATGCGTCCACGTAATAATTTACTAATGACAGCTGCTTGCTTTGCCCCAAGTTGAACAACATTAGACTGTTTGTTAAACCAGCTCTTTTTTTCTACTTCCCAAGCGAGTTGATCTACGAAAAGAAACCCCGTATTAGAGCCATCTTCCTCCATTCCTCGCACAACTGCCTCGGCGACTTCAGGGTTTTGTAAGAGAGAAGTTCTTGTTAAATCCGTAGTATAGCTTGGTATTTGCTTCATGCCAGCCTGTAGTACACCAAGCGTATTCCACGTCTGCATCGCTTCTAACTCATCCTCTGAAATACCAACCATTTGGATAAACTCCATCTTGCCATTTGGTGTATCGATTTCAGCAAGCTCTGGATCATGTGTAAAGGCTAGTGCAGTTAATTGCGTGTCAGCATCAAGGCAAATCGGACCATTTGCATCCAAATAATCTCCCGCTCTAAAAACATTTCCACTATTAAACACATATCTGCCCATATTCTGTAGTAAATTCAATGCCCAAGCAGGTGGCTCTTCCTCATCTAGTTGACGTACTAGACGAAATGTTAATTCAAATCCATATCCACTATAGTCCTTGTTTTCAAATTCTTTTTCATATAGTTCCGAAAAGCCATATGTAACAAAATGCCAATGTGGGATGGATGTTTCGCTTTTATAAACACTAATTCCATCTAAAGGATCTTGTCCTCCTAGTGAATAGGGAATTAAAGTTCCATAATGCTTTGGCTCCTGCTCACCATATACCTGTGCTAATGCCTGATCAATCGCATCCCAGCCAACTGCTGCTATTTCATCACTCATTTCCATATCCTCCTTGCTGATATTCACTCGTAGAACGTACGTATCTATTATTTATGATAGCAATTTTATGGTGACTCTTTTAACAGGAATAGGACTCATTTTCCACTTTCCAGTAACTAGGTTTATTGACATTCTATATGGGGTAAATATGACTAATATTGATGGCGCCTTAGCGTAATTGCGTTCAGTTTTTTTCGAGCTGGCTCGACAAGTATTGAGAAACCCATTGAATAAAAAACTACAATTTGTATATTCATCTCATCACTGATAAAGAAGGGCGTTTTCTGTTGAAAGATAAAAAGACAATCCTCTTGCAAAATAGAAGATTGTCGCGTGAGTGTCTATTTTACTATTTAAACGTCAAGTAGTGCATCTATACATTAACCATATAGCATAGCTGGCTCACGAACCGTTTGTAAATAATCTGACAGTTTCCCTGCAAATACTTTCTCTAAATATGGTAATTGCGCCAGACAATGAGGCGTCATTAATGCTGGGTTTTGAACTATTTTTAGCCCTCCCACCTTTAGTAGCGTCGCTACAAACTGGGAACAAAAATAAGCACGCTCACGTCTCACTTCCTTTTGCATCACCACACCAAAAAGTCCGATAAAATTATATTTATAGCGATCTCGATTCCAATACATATAACGGACAATTTTCATCATATCTAAATATTGATAATGGGATATACGACAGCGATAAATAACACAATCCGCACACTCAAATAGCCCTCTTTCTGCATCCTCTCGTAAAAAGCCACCACTTAACGGATTGTTCAATTGCCTTCGACCAAAGCTATACATCTCAAAAAGCCCCTCATCAAAGGCTATGGATGCATGATTCATCTCCTTGCCCGTATACATGCCGATCGCTTTTGATAATAACGTCCCTGTTTTGGTTAATACTATGTAAATCGTATGTGCCATATCTTCACCTACTTAATATTCTCTCTCCTACTACCAATACGTTTTAAATCTTCAAATGGTTTCGTTAATTTCCTTTTTTTATAATTATACACAGCGAATCTTAAATATTTCCTAGTAGAACCTGAAGATTTTCTTAAGATTTAATAGGCTGAAAGTATTTTTAGAATTGGTTATGACGATGAAAGGATGTTGATTTTTTTACTACCTTTATTTATATGAGCTTAATTGTAGTGTTATGTGTGAAGGGATCGTAAAAATTTTTTCTAAGGCACGGAATCTATTTGTCCTTTTTATTAAAAGACGCTACTCAATTTTGAGTAGCGTTCACTGAGTAATCATGCATTTAAATCCGTTATGGCTGGGACATTAATTTCTTTTACACAGGAGACTGCTGATAGATTAATTACACATTGCACAAGAGATACAATATCTTGTACGGGGATTCGTGTACCTTCATATAAATGAATGGCTTTCTCTGCCCCTTCTTCATAGGGTACTTCTGCTGCCAGTTCACCAGGATTAATGCATGTGACAGCAATTTTATCTTTCCTTAAATGTTCTCGTAGTGCATTTGTAATACCCCTTACGCCGAATTTAGATGTGACAAATGAAACTTGTGTATTGTTTGTGTGGTCTAAGCCTGCTGTAGAGCCAATTAAAATAATCTTTCCATGCTCTGCTTGTCTTAAGTTGGGTATAAGTGCCTGTATATATGTAATAGTAGAGGTTAGATTGATATTGATTAAGTTCGAAATATCCTCTACTTCATCCTTATCAAATGTATAATTATCTTCAAAACCATGCTTTTCCCATACACCCACATTATAAATTAATACATCGAGAGGAATGCCTTGTAACACTTCTTTTAAAGTGGAAATTTGTTGTTGGCTAGACAGATCAATGGATAGCCAGTGACGATTTACTCCGTCATTTAGTTCTAAACTATTAGGTCTTGTTCGTGCTACCATCCATACTGTATCTCCTTTGACAGGTAAACCCTTAACAAATGCATCTCCCAATCCTTGGCTAGCTCCAAAGATAATAAAATTCCTACTCATATTACCACCCTTTCTCATGACAAAATGTAATGAAAACCTATATCTTTTACCCTATGCCGATCAATATATCCTTACGTGAAAGGAATTTCTGCCTTTCAAAATTATCGCTAATAATGAAAAGAATGAATAACTTTCACCTTATTTGATCTTAACGTATTTAATGCTATTAATCTCTTTTTATCACTTGAACTTGCCACTGCCTCTTTTATGATTGTCATATGATAATTATTGTGAAGAGAACCTAAAGTAGTTGCAGTAGCATCTATAAATCTAGTTAGCTCTAGGTCACTTTATATTTGTTATTCATTACCAATAGAATTTATCTGTTTAAACATGCTATCATTTTGTGGATATTGGTTAAAGCAGGTGAAAGATGAAAAGAAAGCTTATTTATACAATAATGTTCGTTTTATTCTGTTTCGTTTTTTTAATGAATCACATTTCTGTCTCTGCAAGTGGCTTTGATGATATAAAAAAACTGCCGAATCAAATGCAACAAGAAGTACAGGATTTAATAAAAAGAAATATTATTAAGGGGACAACACCGACAACTTTTTCCCCAAACTCTACAATTACTCGTGGTCAAGTTGTCATCATGATGGGACGCTATATCGAACAGACTGGCATAGCGAAGGTTGATAAAAATTGGGAGGAAATGGATCGTTTTATGGATATGCCCCTTCGTGTGAAGGATCGTGAATTGCTAAAGTATTCAACTTTACTTTACGATAATGGCATCTTTAAGGGAGAAAATGGACGTCTAAATCCATATCATCACATGACACGAGAACAAATGGCACTAACTTTAAACCGACTTATGGTATTAGCCCGTAAATATTCATTGATTGACTACGCCTATGATTTGCAAAGTCATGTAGTGGATATACAGAAAGCAAATAAAGAAGCTAGACCCTATATAGAGGCACTTAATGCTTTAGGCATTTCCAATGTAGATACTTTCAATCCCAAAAACAGTGTGACACGTGTGCAGTTTGCTTCTTTTTTATCAAGAACAATCAAATTAATTGAGCGCAATCACCATGTTATTCATTTTGAAAAAACAGCTGAAGAGCTAGGATTTCAAAAAATTTCAAATGTAACAACGGTCAATAAATCCCATTTACAAGTATCCTTTTCTAATTCTCTTCTTCATATTTATGCTCGCTATGATGGTAACTTTGCCATCGACGAAGAAGTGCTAATTGAAGGGACTAGCCTTTTTGGTCGCCCTCACGAATCACGATTACAGCTAAGAAATCAATTTATGCAATCAAATGCTTTCTCCATTGTAAATAAATACATTCCAGGTCAACATGGATATATTAATATGAATCTTTTCTTAATGCATAGTTTTACAGATGCGCATTACAAATTATTAGATACAGGAAGAGAATATGGATCAGAAGCAGGATATATCGATCAACAAGGTGTATCTATGTATTTCATAAACAGTGATTCTGGCATAATAGAGCATACAATTAATGGAAATGTATTATCTATTGATAATGAAGAAATTATAAGAACACCAAGGACGGTGCATTACCGATATTATTTCGACTATCAAGGTGTCATGGTATTTGATACAGATGCCATGAATCATATCGGTGATAAGCGTTACACAGTAACAAATGATGGAGACGTTTTATTTGAAGGAAAAGTATTAAAAGATCGTACATTCTATTATTTACCTATCATTCGACCTGTACCTTTTCATACCTATAATGATGATTTCAGTGGATTTACGTATACCGATGATGCGACATTGCAACAAATTTTAGCATTCCATAAAACGGACGGACAAAAATCAAGTATTCCAAGACAATACATGCATCCAAAGGTGCTAGTGATTGATGGGAAGAAAAATATATATGGTACAATTAATCTACGGGATGCAACGTTCGGGACTTTCGAAGAGATTAAAAATTATTAATATTCTTATAAATAAAGAAGCCATCTGGTGTTGTTATTTTTTCAACACCAGATGGCTTCTTCGATTACAGTTTATTCATTGTCCCAAATCGGATAATATGACTCGTAGATTGGGTAGCTATAATAAGGTGGTCTTACGCCAACAATTGACATAATATGGTTTAATTGAAAGACTTAAATTATGTGCCAAAAATTTTCTATTAGAATGAAAACATAAATTCAACCATAGCACACAAGGAAAAACCACCTGTTATTTATCCATGATGCCTCAGATGATACCTATAATAAAAGCTTTACACCCTTATTTCAATTACTTTTCAATTTACTTACAGTGGTAATGTTCTTAAGTTCTTTCACATACATTAATGTCGGGATAGCACCTTTAACATCGCCCCCAAGATGTTTTTGTACAATGCTATCCCTTTTTACATACTCTGTTTAGTTGGAAATTTCCCCAAGATTTAATTCATTAATAAGCCGTTGCATTATTCTTGGGAAGGTTCTCCTCATTACATAAGCCACTGCGATTTAAAACCGTCGTGACTTATTGTTTGTCGTTTTTCGATTGAGAAAGTCCTATCATTATTACGTTGATGTTTTACGAGTTCATATTGTAATCAGTAAAAGTGCTCTGTCTTTAATTTTGAACCCTCACAAATAAGTGTCTTCAAAATAGTTATTGATAGTGTTCCAAGTATTTTCCTTGTTCGAAAATTTCTTGTGCACTTAAGGCTGTCCAATCCTCTGGTGTTTGATCAGGATGCAAGTCAAGATAGGATTTAACCATCTTATAGCCTTCACTGTAACCATAATTTTTCGGTAACCCTTTTCCCCCATATAAGATGTCTGAGGTACGATTACTGTCGTACTTATGTAAATCAGGTTCTACTTTAGACCATAATTCCTTGTTGTAAATTACATTCTTTGCTGTATAGCCGTAGTCAGGATAAACATTTTTTTCAAACATGACCGCTTTTCCTTCAAAGACGATACTATCCAATACCGAAGCTCCGACATCTTTATTAAAATATTTTTCCGCCCAAACGCTGTGATGGTATTCGTGGGCAACAGTTGACTTTATACCATCATCCAAAACATTTAGATAAAGCGGGAGGATTATTTTGCCCGTTCCAACTGCGAAGGGTATTCTATTATTGGTTGCGGAAGGGAATACACAAACGGCTACATCGCTTTGAGAGGGTAACAGGTCTGCGGATTTCAATAGCGATTCTTGAATAAGTTGATTGATTTCTGCTTTATGCGTCTCCATTTTTTCACTCACCATTTGTATTTCTGTTAGCCTGCTAGGAACCGTATTAAGCAGGTTTTCTGCCATATGATAATATTCCCCATTTTCAAAACAATCCTTGTAGATCGGTTGAATAACCTCCTTATTATACAGTTCCAGAGTTTCCGAGCTTGAAAGATTCGGATTCTCTTTGACCTTTTCCATATATGGATAAAACAGTTGATTGGCATGAATGATTTTGTAGTTTTGTTTGGTTTTAGGGTGCTCAAATGAGAACACCATCTCTTCATCATCTGTTATTTGCTTTTTCTCATGAAGTTGGCTCTCACTTTTTTCTGTTGGTGTACAGGCAGTAAGCATGAGTAGTAAGAAGCCTAGAATAAAGGTGATTCCCTTTTTAAATTTCATCCATTTTCCTCCCGATTGATCGTTAATAACTAGCAATTCTTTATAACCCCATTTATAGATTATATTACCATATAAATAGTAATGAAAGAATGATCGATTTGTCAGTATTTAGTTAGCATCTCCAACAACAGAGTGTACGATTTTGTGAAGGTAAGAACCTCTAGCCACTTCTTTCATATATTATAATGAAAGGAGTGGCTATTGTGCCTTGGCAACATAAAATTCCGTATTTAATCGGTCAGCCTGTTGGTGTTTCTTTTACAAATGGTCAAGGAACTTCTGGTGTCCTCTGTGGCGTATCAGGAGGAAAACTTCTTGTTCTTGAATATTTGTATCAAAGTCAATTTGCCTTAAAGCAGTACGACCTTCAAATGATTCATGATGTGAACGGCTTCCCCCTTGTCATACGCAGCAGCCGTTATACTAAAAAAACATCCTAGAACGGATGTTTTTTTACATCGTGTTGAATATCAAAACAATTAGTAGAATTTGTTTCATTATTCTTGATGCTATTTGACATTTTTAGTGCTATACAGGCTAACAACTAGCTCAAGCTACTATTCCATCATAATAATAAAGTAAAGCTTTCACCGTTTTATTCCCGAATGAAGGGACAACTCATTTTTTCTCTAGTTGTAGCTTGGCTCGCTACCCCCTTTTTGTCTTATACATACTTTAGAAGAAAGAAAGGAGGTGTGTTTCATGAGTTACTGTAATTTCAATAGTTACTGTGGCGGGGACAATGGAAGCGGCAATAGCTCTACATTCGTGCTTATTGTTGTACTATTCATCCTTCTTATTATCGTTGGTGCTAGCTTCATGTGTTAATTGATCGTCTCAGGCTTTAGCCTCTGTTCCATTACAGAAGCTAAAGCCTTTTTACAATGAATCGCTACCACAGCTATTCTGTCTAATCTCCTTCCTTTTCGTTTTTTTCTAGCTCATTTATTTTTACTCACAATTAAAAGCTAGTAATTTAGATAGATAACTATCTTAAACCGCTAGCTTCACATAATAATAGTAGTGTAAGGTTCTTTCAACTTTACTTTACACTCCTTTTGATACTTGGGGTCACTTTCGTCCGAGTGACCCTGTTGTAGCAACTACACATTTAGTTTCTCCTTTTCCCTATCAAGCGGAATCATCGGAACATTCCTACAACAAATTCGTTTTTATAGGAAGGAGGAAAACAATGGGAATTAATTTAAATCTCTGGTCATTTATCTTATCTTTGGGCTGTATTCTATTATTTTTTCTATCAGGTTCAATGAAAGACTTCTTTGACACATATCTTCATTTCCATCCACTACTGTTGACACTACTCTTGTCTATTGTCTGTTTCTACCTAAGCCTGGTCGGTATGAAAAATGTTAAAAATTTAACGACCTTGCTTCGAGGAATTTTAACAATGGTCATTACACTTATTGTGATGATTAGTATTTCTTTTATTTTACTTTTTGGTACCCTTTTAAGTTAAAATGACCTACCCCCACATTATTTTAATACAAGCCTCCTTGACGAACGTTTGTTCTATGGTTAAACTATTAGAAAAGGAGGCTTTTTTATGCAAGAAACAACGAATATTGAGTTAGTACATTTCTCTGAAAGCTATGTAGAGCAGTTAAATCGTTTTGAATTACCTGAAGAACAACACCAATTTACAGCACTTCCTCAAGAGATTTCAATCGAGAAGGTCGGACAGTATCCAATTGTGATTTTAAGTGGTGGCGTACCTGTCGGCTTTTTTGTTCTTCATGCAACGGACAGAGTCCAACAATATTCTAGTAATCCTCAGGCAATGTTACTAACTGCCCTGTCCATCGACCATCAGCAGCAAGGTAGGGGCTATGCTAAAAAGGCTATGTTTGCACTTGCGGATTTTGTGAAGCAGGAATTTAAAGAATGTAATGAAGTAGTGTTAGTCGTCAATCATAAAAATATAGCTGCACAGAATTTATATATCAAAGTAGGCTTTGTGGATCATGGAGAAAGAAGATTGGGACCTATTGGTGAGCAGATCGTTATGAATTTGCCGCTGTAAAGAAATTGTCACTCATTTGCTTTTCAAAATGAGAGACGCCTTACAAACAACGGAATTCTATTTTCCCCTACTATCTCTAAGAATTTCATTGTTACACCTCCACTCCCTGGCATATAAGCTTTTCCTTCACGAATTCAACTGCTATGGGTCATTTTTGTACAGTATAATAAAGTCAATAAGCTATAGAAAAGGTGGCTCTAGACATTGAAAAAAGAGATGTGGCTATGGTTATTAGGAATTTCTCTACTAGCTGGATGTAGTGTTACTGCTCCAAACGAGACAGTAATCCCCCCTGCTGAACAGGTCTCATCACAGCTGGATATACAGGCTCCATTGATTGCCGTTTCCGATGATGAGAAGGTGAAATTATTTGCACAGAATGAAGCACAAAATGAAATTACAGAGGTAACTTTAGATATTGATGGTAAGCGAAAAAATTTTGACTGGACAATTCCTGAGACAGGAACTAAACCTCAGTTATTCTATACAGATCTGACGAATGATCATAAGGAAGAGGCTGTTATGATTATCCAAACTGGACGAGGGACAGGCCTCAATCACTATGAGATCCATGTTGTAAATGGAAAGGATTTATCGGAGATGAATGTCCAACATTATGAAGACATCGTTGCACATACTATTGAATCAACGATTACTAAAAATAATGATGGCACATTAGCGATTACTATGAAAGCACAGGGAAAAGAATCTACATTTGATTATGACTTTGATCCAGCACCAGATATCAATCAAGCGCAACTTGCTTTCGGTGGTGTGGTCATTTATACAGTAGAAAATCAAAAAATAATGTTAAACATCCCTGGATCGATTGGCATCTCACCTATTTATGTAGCCGATGTTCGTATTACCTATCAATTTAATCGTACTAACAATGAATTTCTTGTTGAGCAAATTGATGTGAAACCTATCGAGAAATAAAGCCGCCAAAAGCTGACCACTCCTGTCATCAGCTTTTGGCTTTTTCGTCGTAGACGTAAGCCTAGGCATTGTGTAAATGTTTATTCATTAGCTCTTCGACTTGGGTTTTTAACGCTTGATTGGCATAGCGTAGTACCTCATCATTGCCTGCGGTAGCCACCTGCACATCACTAAAGTAATCATCAATTCGATGCCAGCCAACTAATCGTATTTTTTGTTGAGCGAGCTGACGTTTTAATTGAAAATAATCATTGTGTAGCTGCTTTAATAAAGCATCCATAGCAGGTAAGAATACACGCTTCATCTTAAAATGCTCCGCCACTGTTAGATCGTGCTGCAAGGATTTCACAGCTAAATCAAGCAGCAAAAATTGATGTAATAATCGTCGTTGCTCTCCATTAATCACATCCATCATCTTCTATACGAGCAGCATAAATGTATCTTAATGGGATGTGCTTCGTTGTGGTAATGGTTTCTAGTAGCAGCTGGTCCTCGTTCATCGCTTGAATGGTACCTCCCCATTGCACATAGTTACCATGTTCCCATATAGTCAACATAATATAGTTATGCTGTGTGAATGCTTGTGTGATTATTTGCTGTAATTCTTCAAGCTCCCATTCAGCATGTTCCCGAGGCAACTCTGTCAACACCTCTTGTTTCCATGCCTTCAAAAGCATTAAATGCTCTGGTAGCATCATTGCTGTCCATTTCATCGTTCCTCTATCTCTTATCATTTTTCCACTCCTTATGCTAAATGCCCGCCCACTAAGCGATTCCGTGAAATAGCCGTACCAGCGCTGGTATAGGAGGCTGCTCGTAATAAGGCCACCACTCCATATTTTCTACGAATCGCATCCATGACATGACCAATGACCTGCCGCTGGTCCTTACGCTCATCAAATAAATCAAGCTGAATGCTACGTTCTGGCTCTAAGTTTGTCAGTCTAACAGATAATTGACGCGCTGGCTCACCCGCAAAATGCTCATCTAGTAAGGCCAGACAAGCCTGATACATAACAAGAGTCTCATTGGTTGGACTTTCGATGGTTCTTGAGCGATGGAACCCTTTCGTCATCGCATTGCGACTGTAAGAGAGCCCCAAGCTAACAGTCCGCCCGACATAGCCTGCTTCCCGTGTACGTCGCATCACATCCTCACACATTTCTAGGAGTACAACCGCAATATCCCTTCGTGTGTGATAATCCTTCATGAGCATTTGGCCCTTCCCAAAGCTTAATGCCGCATTGTTCACTAATGGCTCACCTAATGTGGAGAGATCAATGCCCCATGCATGGTAATAGTATTGATTACCCATAATACCAAAGCGCTTTTCTAATTCGGCTAAATCGGCATGGGCTAATCCACCGACTGTTTGGATGCCCATCGCATTTAAATTGGCTGCCATCTGTTTCCCAATCCCCCACATATCAGACAGAGGACGCACGGGCCAAAGCTTTGTTGGCACATCGGCATAGGTCCATTTGGCAAAGCCTGTTTTTTTTGCCTCTAAATCTAATGCTAATTTAGCCATCAACATGTTTGGTCCCATGCCAATGGCGGACGGAATGCGAAACTTTTCATAGATGTCTTCCTGAATCAATTTGGCTACCTGCTCAGGCGAACCCCAAAGTTGCTCCGTGCCTGTTAGATCTATAAAGCTTTCATCCACACTATAAACATGGATCGCCTCTGGAGGGACATATTGTGCAATCAGACGCGTAATGGCCATGGACATCTCTAGAAAAAAGGACATTTTTGGTTCAAACAACTTAATATCTGGATGTTTGGGAATTTCATAACGTCTATTCCCTGTTTTAATGTTAAATTTTTCTTTCATCACTGGTGATGCAGCCAGCACAATACTGCCAGGTTGTTCAAAATTACCGATGACGGCAATTGGATCTGTCAGCACATCTAGCCCTTCTAGCATGGCAATACAACTTGCATAAAAGCACTTCATATCAATACAAAAAATATCTTTCTGTGGGAAATCGTTGTAATTCATATTACCTCAGACTCCCGTTGGAGAATGGGCAGAAGGGCTAGAACATTGTTAATACGAAACGTACGCTTCGCTAGCCTTGTAAAACAAAAGGCGGTAAAGGAATCACCTTTAATGTGGATGATTTTCACGCGCCTTTTCGTAATGGCACCTGATTCCGCTATATACATCATGTGGAAGATTTGGTGACGATGCATGGCTTTTCTCAACTGCTCTTTCATGTTGAATGCTCCTTTACTGACTCTGTTTTCATTCATGTTGAACAGAGTTTTTAACAACCAAGAACAAACGTTTGTGTTTTTATTATACGCACGTATGTTCTGAAATAGAAGTGGTAATTTTAGCTAATTTTTATCCAGACAGAGGCTAGCTGTAGCTAGGCATTTGTGTAAGTCTAGGAGCACCTAAAACATAATCTATGATGATGAATAGCTCAATTTATATGAGAAAGGATGTAAGTATCAGCTCAAACATCGATTATAGCTCCCCTTCTGCAGCGTTCACTTTTGATGTCAATAAAAGTACGCTTTTTAAAAAAGACTCCCGAAATTACATTAATATTCTCGGTGTGGAACAATTAAATACATTAGAAAATACATCTTTACTTGATATTTTTTTAAGTAAAGACAATGTCATCGAGCCACATTACCATCAAAATGCAGCAGAGCTTGTCTATTGTATTGCAGGAGCAGCAACGGTTTCTCTATTGAATCCATTTACCAAGAAAATTCAACACTATCCTATCAAGCCTGGGCAGGTTGCCAATGTCCCACAGGGCTGGTGGCATTATGAAGTAGCCACAGAAGATGACACGCATCTACTTGCTATTTTTGATGCGCCAACGCCTGAGGTCATTTTAGGCTCTGATATCTTAAAATTCACACCAGCCCATATGATGGCCCATACGTATTGTTTAGATGAAGAACAATGGAAGAAAACGATTGCACCGATTGTTCCTACGACTTATATTGGACCAGCAAAAAGCTGTAATCGAATCGAGTCAGCAACGGATCAAGCCCCTTATAAACCAACCATGCCACAGCAATATATGAAACCATGTCCATACCCTTATCCCTACCGTTACCCTCCTTTGTACCCTTATGGTACCTACTATTAGCGACCTCTTATTCATTTTTTATTGTAAAAGATGAATAGAATGTCATTTACTGCTACATCCTAATCTTAAATCAAACTAAGAGTTAGGAAGTGTCAGGATGACAATGATAAATGAAAATCTAGCATCGCTACAATTTAAGGAGATTTTCAAGCTTTGGTCACAGCTTGGGATCAATCAAGGCTATATTGCTTCCAGTCATGCTTTTTTTAAGCATACGCGTGATAAAAACTTAAAAATCCTTACATTGGAATTTATTCAATGTTTAAAAGAGGAAAATAAACAGTTAACCCTGCTATTAAAGGAAAACGGTGTGCTGGCACCAACAGCATCGATAGAATACAGTAAAATGAAAATAACGGATATTCGTGGAAAATCTTTCATTAATGATGGCGAAATAAGTGCTATTTTATCGATGAATATTGCCTCCTCTTTGATTGCCGTAAGCCAAGCTTTAGAACTAGCAGTAAAGAAAACACATCTAACCAAATATGGTGAACTCCATATGCGTTATGCCCTACTTGGAGCGAAATTGATTGACCTAAGTAAGAGTAAAGGCTGGTTATTAGCCTCTACACACTAAAAAGAAGCCTCCGTTTGAATACCTAACGGAAGCTTTTTTTAATCTTTATCGATTTCTTACGAACAGTAGCTTATACCATTGATTGACTAGGAATGGTAACACCGACAGGCTATAAATAAAGCCTAGCTGTGCTGGTGTTAATGGAGCTACCTCAAAGACCGTTGTAAGCATCGGCATAAATAAGACCATGTGTAAACTTAGCACACCAATGATAAAGGCGAACCACGTATATTTATTCGAAAATACACCAATCGCAAAGATAGATTGTTTGGATCGAGAATTAAAGCCATGCACTAACCTTGACAGGCATAGTGTTGTAAAGGCCATCGTGCTTGCTGTTAACGTATCGCCTGTCGATAAACCGATTTGAAACGCAATAATGGTGGAAATGGCGATTAATATCCCTTCAAGCACAACTTGTGTGGTAAAGGCTTTATTTAATAAAGGGGTATGAATGTTTCTAGGCTTGTCCTTCATTGTTTTCTTATTATTTGGCTCTAAACCGATGGCAATAGCAGGCAGACTATCTGTTAATAAGTTGATGAATAGAAGATGGACAGGTGCAAAAGGAACAGGTAAGCCCAGAACCGTTGCATATAACACGACAAAAATAGCGCCTGCATTTCCAGATAATAAGAACAGAATGGCATTTTTAATATTTGTATAGATGCTACGGCCATTGGCGATTGCTTTAACAATTGTTGAAAAATTATCATCCGTTAAAATCATGGATGAGGCATCTTTTGCAACCTCTGTGCCTGTTACACCCATAGCCACCCCAATATCAGCTTGCTTCAAAGCAGGTCCATCATTGACACCGTCTCCTGTCATGGCAACCACATGTCCTTTATCCTGCCATGCTTTAACAATTCGAATTTTTTGGGCGGGTGTAACACGGGCATAAACAGAATAATCCTGTACTTTATCTTGCAGCTCTTGATCCGTTAAGCCTTCGAGCGCATGTCCCTCTATAGCTTCAGCTGGATTTTGCAAAATACCAATTTGTTCGGCAATCGCGGTTGCTGTAATTTTATGGTCTCCTGTAATCATGACGGGTTTAATACCTGCCTTTATACAGCTTTCCACAGCCTCTTTCGACTCTTTTCTTGGAGGGTCCATCATCGCTACTAAGCCGACAAAGATTAAATCTCGTTCTGCTTGTGGATCGACTTTTTGTAGAGGCAATACCTCCTTATAAGCAATGGCTAGCACCCTTAAACCATTCATAGAAAAATCGCGATTCACCGCCTCGATTTTCTGGCGATGCTGCGGGGTTATCTCAAAAATACCTGTTGATGTTTTGATTCGCGTCACTTTTGGTAAGAGTACATCCAGAGCCCCTTTGGTAATCATGATGGGCTGCTTGTCCATCTGATTGACAGTGCTCATAAGCTTCCTCGTCGAATCAAATGGAATTTCAGCCAATCGTGGATATTGCTCACGTATCTTCAATTCATCTAAACCATACTGTTTCCCCAATTTCACGAGCGCAATTTCTGTAGGATCACCAATCTCCTTCTGGTCACGCTCGACAGCATCACTACATAAAAGCGCTTTTACCATTAGCTCTTTTTCCACTGGATTTATTGGATTGAGCCAATCATGAGGAATTTTCTTCTGGTCCACAAAAACTTCCTGTACCACCATTTTATTTTCTGTTAAAGTACCTGTTTTATCAGAACAGATGACCGATACACTCCCCAAGCTCTCCACAGCATAAAGCTTGCGGATGATCGCATTTTCCTTTGCCATCTTTTGGGTGCCAAAAGCTAATACAATGGTCACGATAGAACTTAAAGCCTCAGGGATAGCCGCCACAGCAAGAGATACAGCAAACATAAAGGACTCCACTAATGCTCGTCCTCGGATAAGATCAATCGTAAAGATTGCTAAACAAATTAGCGTAATTCCTAAGGCTAATTTTTCACCGAATTGATCGAGACTAATTTGTAATGGCGTTTTCTTTTCCTTGGCTGTATCGAGTAAATTCGCAATTTTTCCGATTTCCGTCTGCATCCCAATTGCCGTAACCATCACGATGCCACGTCCATTGGTCACAAAACTTCCTGAGTACACCATATTTTTCTTATCCGCAATGGTGATATTCTGTTTCCGAATGGGGTCTGTACTTTTTGCCACAGCAATTGATTCGCCTGTAAGAGAGCTTTCGTTGATGTGTAAATTATGGCTTTCTAGTAGTCTTCCATCCGCATTAATATAATCTCCCGCCTCCAACATCAGAAGGTCGCCTACTACAATTTCTTCAGAAGGAATTTCTACTAGTTGATTATTACGCATGACCTTGGCAATGGGAGAGGTCAATGCTTTCAGATTATCTAATGATTGTTCGGCCTTCACATGCTGCACTGTACCTAAAATGGCATTTAAAATAACCACGATCATGATCACAATGGTGCTTTCTACTTCTCCTAGTAGAAAGGAAACGACGGCAGCAACGAGTAAAATGATGACCAATAAATCTTTGAATTGGCCCATAAAAACAGCCAACGTACTTGTTTTTTGCCCTTCCTCTAATACATTATAGCCATAGACTTGTTGCCTCTTTTGGACGTCATCATCAGTCAAACCTTGCGTGGTGACGTTCAATATCTTCATGACTTCAGCAGATGATTGTTGATGATATTCAGTCATTGAGTTCTCCTTCCATTTACAAGATTTGAAAGTCTCCTACTATTTTTCTTAAAAATAATATTCGTTCTTAAAATCTCAAACTTCTCAAATCTGTAAATTCATTAACTACAACAATCTATTCCATAGGTAATTAGAGTATGCTAAGAAACCATAGAGAATTTAATTTTGGGAAGTGTACGAAAATAGATTCATGCCAACCAATTAAAAAGGTATTGGGATGGCTTTCCCAATACCTTTCAGGGCTATTGCTTGATTATGAATTATGATGTGCTGACTGATAATCTACGTGCTGCTCCTGTCCAAGAGGTGCCCTTTTAATAGAAAAGATGGCGCAGCCTAATGCACAAAGAACTAGAATCGTACCAAAGCTAGCTAGGTGCATAACGGATCCTGTCCAAGCAAACATTGCGCCACCCACTGCTGATCCGATAGAAATACCAATTTGCAGGGCTGCTGTATTTAAGCTTTGCTGAATATCCGATGATTGAGGATCTGCTTGAATTAAGTAATTTTGTAATGGCGGTGTCAGTGCCCAGCTCAACGCACCCCATAAAACCGTAAATACTAAAAACAGTGGAAGGGCAATAATTGTATAAGGAATACTAAATAAGACAATGGCAAAAGCTGAGACAATTAAAATAATGGCTTTACTTGTGCCAATTTTATCACTCACCCATCCACCTACAGCATTCCCACTAACAGAGGCAATACCAAAGATTAAGTAACAAATACTAATCCATGAAGCATTCATATCAAATGCCTCTACTAAAAATGGTGTTAAATAGGCGTAAAGCATGTAATGACCCGCTAGCATAAATAGGGTAGTTAACTGTGCTGTCAGGATTTTTAAATTCGCCAGCGATTTGATTTGCGCCTTGAGTGGCACTACTTCTCCAATTGGCATTTTTTCAAGTAATAAAGCAATTAATATCATTGAAATCGTTGATAGGATACTAATACCTAAAAATACGGCTCGCCAGCCAAACGCTTCTGTAATAAAAATACCCATTGGCACACCGATCACCAGCGCAGAACTTACACCCATAAAAACAAGCCCCAGTGCTTTAGCACGATGGCGAGGCTCTACGATTTTAGTTGTAATCGTTAATGATAAAACAATCACTAACGCTGTACTCATAGCTGTGAAAATACGTGCGATTAGCACAATGATAAACGTTGTACTGAAGAAGGTCATTAGATTTCCTAACGTAAAAATAAATAAAGAAATAAGGAATAAGCGCTTCCGCTCCACCTTGGCTGTCAAGGATAGTAGGACAGGCGCAGAAATCGCATAAACAAGTGCAAAAATAGTAATTAATTGTCCCGCCGTCGCTAAAGACACATCTAAATCCTCTGCAATATTTGGCAGGATTCCGCCAACAATTAATTCAACTAACCCTACTGCAAAGGTAGTCACAGCAAGAATATAAACTCTCCAATTCATCGTAATCTCCCCTTCGTTACACGTTCATTTTTGTAGGAGATTGTTTTAAAACAAACTAAAAAAATCCTGACTACAAAAATGAAGCAAAGTTTTGTAGTCAGGATTTTATGGTTCCTGGTAGAGACCCTCAATCCATATTATTGAGGTTATACAGATCAAATATTTACTTTAGCTATAGTAGCACATCAAAATTTCATTGACAATAACTTTTTTCATAGAACTCATTGCCTTTAAAAATCTTTTGGGCAAGAGAAAATTTCGATTTTCTGCTTATATTTCGACGAATTTGACCATATATAGTAACATACAATAACTATTTTACGAGGTGATTGTTTGCGTATAGTAGGATTTGTCTGCTATTTTTTAATACTATTTTATGGCGTAGAATTAGTAGAAGAAGCGTTCACAAATGAAGAACCAGCAATGCAATCTCCCATGAAAAGTAAGCCATCGCCCATCAAGGAAACCGTTGAAAATTCAAGGATTTGTGTCTATTATCCCACGTATAAAAGCTGTACCGATTTACCCCAACAATAAAAAAGAGGCTACTCAATGGAGTGACCTCTTTTTTCATCATTTTGAGCCAATATGAAAATGACTAAATGGATAGAGTATTAATTTTGATTCACCATATACAGCATCCTCTGAAATTAAACCATAATGGCGACTGTCACTACTTTTTAAGCGATTGTCACCAAGCACAAAATACATGCCCTCCGGCACTTCTTTTTCATTCACTAATTGTTCCAATGTAAAGTTTTCCGTAATGCGTAATTGATTAGGATCATCCGTTTGACGGTTCACATAATCTTCTTTGTATGCTTTGCCATTGACGTACAATACATCATCTTTCATTTCCACTTTATCCCCTGGAAGACCAATGACACGTTTAATATATAACTCATCTTCGACAGGTGATTGGAAAACAATTTGATCGAAGCGCTCGATTTTACTTGTTTTGCTTACAATAATAATATCCTTATCGTGATAAGTTGGATACATGGATGCTCCCTGCACTTTAATCGGCGCAAATAAGAATTGCTTACAGCCAAAAACAACAACAGCTGTAATGACAATAATTTTGATGTAGGATACTATTTCTTTTTTTAGATTGGATGGTTTTTCCGCTTGCATGCTCATTCCCCGATACTGTTTTTTTTAATAGTATAACATTTTCTCACTATTATTGACGAATGAATCACACAAATTGTTTCCTATTCATAGAAAAATAGACAAGGCTACAAAGTAACATTGTCTAGAAATTGATATTTTGCTGTTTCATCGTTATGAATGGTTAGTTTGTGTGGTAGAGTGATGCTGCTCGTTTAATAAATCTACTGCTAATACGATACCCACTGGTAATGCAAATGCTAATAAAATTGTGCCTATAATCATCACAATCACTCCTTTAACCATTTCTAATGTCAGTATACACTTAATTTTCTGATATTTCAAGAAATATCGAAAAATGATGAATAACAGCAAAAAAATCATTCAACTAGGCATGCACCCTACCTGAATGATTTTTTATCCCTTACATAAATAATTTTAAACATAATACTTGTAGGCCTCTTATTGCTGATTGGACTGGATTTTTTCGCACTTTACGTTTAGGTACATAGCTTTGCATGCAATGATTCAGCGCTGTATACCTCAGCACCTGGGTCCTCCCATTCATTCATCTCCCTCCCTTCGTGGCCAAAAAGTTTACAACTAGTATGCGACATTTGTAAGCAACTTGCTTCCTTATTTTTGTAAATGGTTTTTTAAATCCGTTTGTATTTTTTGAAGCTCTGCCTCATTCGGAATATAATACCAAATGCGGTTAATCCTTTCACCGTCTCCCTCTTCAAACGATAACTGCTCAATATCCTTATCCATTTTTTTATAAATACTTTGTAGCTGAATAAGATCCTTCACCGAAAAATTCATGCGAACATTGTCACCTAGTACATTCAACATATCGGTTGCTTTTAATAATGTTGATGGTGTGGAGGCTTTTTTCATCACCGCTTCAATGATTTGACGTTGTCGAATTTGGCGTCCAAAATCACCTCGAGGATCTTCATAACGAATACGAGAAAAAATAAGGGCCTCATTACCATCTAATGTGATTTCTCCCTTTGGATAATGGTATTCGTCAAAGGTTAAATCCATATCATTATCGATTGTTACGCCACCCAGCGTGTCAATAATTTGTAAAAAACCCTCCATATTAATAAAAACATAATAATCAATGGGTATATTTAAAAAATTTTCGACCGTATCCACAGCCATAGGGACGCCTCCAAAGGCATAGGCATGATTAATCTTATCTACCGTATCATGACCAACGATTTCTGTTCGAGTATCACGGGGTATACTAAGCATTTTCATCGTCTGCTTTTCAGGATTCACAGTGATTACAATCATGGTATCGGAACGTCCACTATCATCTTTTCGTTCATCGACCCCAAGCATTAGAACCGAAAATGGATCTTTTTTAATCACTGTTTTTTCTTCTGGTTGTGCTGCATCTGTTGTTTGAATAAGTGGTGTATTTATTTTATTCATAGTTTTTTGGATGGTAAAGTAGGCAGTACCTATAAAAATTAAAAAAATTGCTAATAGGCTACCAACAATCCACAGCCATAATTTTTTCTTGCTCTTTTTCTCTTTTGAGCGTTTCATGTTTTTTTCCATACATAAGTCCTTTCTTGCTTAACAATTTTGCCCCTCTTTTTGACGTATTAAGTTGGAAAAAAGTTTATCTAGTCTACTTATATGCATAATGAACGAAAAAAAGACGTACACTAGTATTTACTAAATTTACAACATACTATTCCCTCATTTGTCAATTATCTTCTTTCTCCTCTATCAAAATGATGCTATCTTAATTTATTGAAAATTCATTATTGTTGATATATACTAATTTTCAGATACAACGTCTCTATAATAGAAACGTTTTTAGGAGGGATCACTCAATGTTTCAGAAAAGAAGAGATCAGCTCGTTTCCCGTATGCAGCAACAGTCAATTGATGTAGCAGTGCTAGTGCCAGGGTCAAGCATGTATTATTTTACAGGTCTTCAGTTAAAGCAAAGTGAACGCCTAACGGTAGCCGCTATTACTGCTCACCATCAATTATACTTTCTCGTTCCACAAGTAGAATTAACAAAAGTTGACTTGCGGAATGGTGGGACAATCTTATCCTATTCGGATGAGGAAGGACCGTCACAGGCCATCCAGCAACTAAAAAAAGAACTAGGAACAGCGCAGACACTTGGCGTTGAGTTTGACACCATGCGCGTGAAGGAACAGAAAGCTATCGAAAACCTTACATATGACACTTTATGTGATATCGGTGAAACCATTCGTGATATACGTATGGAGAAAGATGAACACGAAATAGCCTTCATGCGTCAGGCTGTACAGATCGTCGAAGAAAGTCTTGCAGCCACATTACCGATTATTCAAGCTGGTATTTCAGAGATGGAAGTCGCAGCCCAATTAGAATATGAAATGAGACGACGTGGATCAGAGGGAACACCTTTTGGAACCATTGTTGCTTCTGGTTATCGAGGTGCACTGCCTCATGGTAGAGCGAGCATGAAAAAAATAGAGACAGGTGAATTAATCGTCATAGATTTTGGCGCGATTTATAAGGGCTATGTGGCGGATATGACTAGAACAGTTGCTTTAGGAGAAGTTTCACCAACGCTCAAAACCATTTATAGTATTGTGAAGCAAGCAAATGAAACAGCCATAGCAGCCATAAAACCAGGTATGACAGCTCATGCCATTGATGATCTGGCAAGAGACATTATTCGCGATGCTGGCTATGGCGATTATTTCACACACCGACTTGGCCATGGCATTGGTTTAAGTGCACATGAAGAGCCTTATATGATGCAGCGTAATCAGCTAGTGTTAAAGCCAGGCATGGCCTTTACCGTGGAGCCAGGTATCTATGTGCAGGATGTTGGTGGTGTTCGTATCGAGGATAATTTAATCGTCACAGAAAATGGTTACGAAAATTTCATGACCTATTCGAAAGAATTAATCATTTTATAAGGTTGGTGTGTACAATGATCGATATGAGGAAAATACAACAGGATATGCCACTACTTGAACACTATATTTACCTAAACACAGCTGCTGCATCTGCCATGCCACAGCCAGTAGTGGATGAGATGACTAGCTATCTCCAAAAACAAGCAAGTATTGGTCCCTACTTGCCCTCCTTTCGTCAAGAAACGTATGCGCAAGTAGAGCGTATTCGAGAAAAAGCCGCATTGTTCATCGGCGCAACAAAAGAGGAAATTGCCTTTGTACCAAACGGTTCAGTGGCGATTAATTATGTCGCAGGGGGCTTGCAATGGAAACAGGGAGATGAGGTCATAGTGCTCGACACAGAAATGTTGAGTAACTATGTGCCTTGGCTTGCCCTTCAGCAGCAAGGGGTACAGCTGAAAGTGTTAAAAACCAATGATGAATATATGGTAGATTTATATGCACTTGAGCAACTCATTACACCACAAACGAAATTGATTACCTTTGCCCATATGTCTAATGCTGCTGGGGCACTCCAGCCCGCCAAAGAAATATGTCAGCTCGCCCAGCAACACCATGTACTAACATTGATGAATGCCAATCAAACACTTGGTTTAACACCGATTAATGTTGCCGAACTTGGCTGTGACTTTCTAGTTGCATGTGGGCGGAAATGGCTACGCGGCCCTGAAGGATCAGGTATTTTATATGTACGAGAAGCACTCATTCCAACATTGACGCCTATTATGATTGGCTGGGGCAGCACCCAGTGGGATTATCAGAACAATGCCTATTCTTTTTTAGAAACCGCTAAACGTTTTGAGCCAGGTTGTCCAATCATTCCAAGTATTTTTGGATTAGGTGCAGCTATTGATTATGCGAACAATATTGGTATCCACCACATATATGATCGTGTAAAGCAGCTAACAAACTATTTAATTGAACAGCTTGCAACCATTCCAAACATTGTCTTATATGGTCCTCAAAATAGTGCTCATCGATTATCGATTACGCCGTTTAACATTGAAGGGCTGTCACCAGATGAGCTAACCAATGCTTTAGCAGAGCACGGGGTCATCATTGAAGCTGGCACATTTATGGCGAATACCATCATGGAACGCAATCAGATTTCTAAAATGGCCCGTTTTTCACCACACTATTTTAATACGTTTGAAGAAATTGACAAGGCCGTATCCATTATGAAAAAATCCAAGCAAAGGCTCAAGATAGTTAATGTCTATCTTGAGCCTCTTTTTCATGCTTATTCATGATATAATTTAAAGCTGTATTGATCGAAATACCGTTGAATATTCATCGCTCCGTATTGAAGAACATTCACCATTTCAGGTAATTTCTCCTCTGTTGGCTTACGATAAATAGGACCAGCAATTGTTAAAGAGGCAATGACTTCTTTTTTACTATTAAAAAGAGGTACACCTATCCCAAATACTGAATGAGAGTACTCTCCCGTTGAAAAGCACCAGCCTTGCTGTTGTATTTTTTCTAAATCGGCTAACATTTCATCAGGGTCAGTAATGGTTTCAGGAGTTAATCTTTTCATCCCATGTTCCATGATCTCCTTTTTTCTCTCTTCAGGTAGATAAGCCATGATGACTTTACAAGATGCCCCGATATGTAGTGGTGTCCGCGTGCCAATCGACACTGAAAACTTAATGGTTTGAGAGCTCTCAGCTATTTCTACTGTGACACCATCTGTGCCATCCAGCCAAGTTAAAAATACGGATTCTTTAATGGTATCTGCAAGGTTGATCATAATTGGTAAAACAAAGTCAGAAAGATTTAATTTATCTTTAACCATCTGGCCATATTCTAGAAAGCGAAGCCCTAATTCATATTTTTTTGTCTCCGGATTTTGAATAAGAAAGCCTTGTTTTTCGAAGGTTGCTAAAATCCGATAAATAATGGAGTGACTAATATCCATCTCTTTCGCTAGCTCACGAACACCCCATGTAGGATTTTCCTTATTAAAATATTTCAGTACCTCCAATGAGTTATCTAATGTTTTTAATGTCATTTCACACCTCAAATGTCTCTATAATAGAACCGTATTTTGATTATAAAATGAACACGGACAATTTTCAATAAATTCAACTATTTTACAATTAGATTTTAAATGCACGATTTCATTTCAAGCAGTTCCTCTGGACATTCGGATTGTGCAGAGCATGGCTATCACACTAATAAAGAAGGCTATCCGCTAGAATCCTCTTTCTATCCGTCATATATTGAGTTTTATCCGCCAGTTTGAACATTTTATCCACTTAGAGCCATTCTATCACGCTAATAAAGAAGGCTATCCGTCAGAATCCTCTTTCTATCCGTCACATATTGAGTTTTATCCGCGAGTTTGGACATTCTATCCACTTAGAGCCATTCTATTCCGCAAAAAAGGAGGGCTATCCGCCTGAACAATGAAAAATCAACCCATCTCTTAAAAGGTAGGTTGATTTTTTTACATGGCTATTTCTGCTGAATACCCTGTACTAATTTTTCTTGAATCCGCAAGTATTGGGTAATTTCCTCGTCATCTAATACTTCAAAAAGCTGTACAAAGACCTCTTTCCCGATAGATTGAGCCTTTGCTAAAGCACTTTGACCCTCGTCTGTAATTTGTAAGCGAATGGTGCGACGGTCGGATGGATCATATAGTCTTTCTGCTAATCCAAGCTTGACCAGCTTTTCAGCAATGCTCGTCATAGCACCTTTTGTATAGCCGATTGTCTCAGCTAACTCGGCTTGTTTTTGTGGGCCTTTGACATGTAGCTCATTTAAAACTAAAATTGGTGAAATTCCTAAAGGATATGGGAACGCTTTTGTAAAACGTATAATATTCGCATTGTTCACCTGTTCAATCATATGAATCAGTTTAAAAATATTTGTCTGTTTCAAAAAAATCCTCCTCAAACGCTGAGAATTAATGAAGCATTAGTGAGCCTCCATCCACCATAATCGTTTGACCTGTAATATATTGAGAATCGTCAGAAGCTAAGAAAACAGCTACTCGACCGATATCTTGCTCAATATCACCAAAACGGCCTAACGGGATTTTACTTCTCACCGCTTCATAATACTCTGGCTGTGCTTTTGCCCATGCTTGTACACCTGGTGAATCAGCAAGCGGACTAATGATATTGACATTAATACCAAAACGTCCCCATTCATTTGCGGCAACACGGGAAATACCACGAATGGCTTCCTTGGCAGCGGCATAAGCAGCCTGTGTTTCATGACCTTGAATGCCTGCTCCAGATGCAAAGTTAATAATATTACCCTTAGTTTCTTTTAAATGCGGTAGGGCTGCTTGCATTAAATAGAAGGTTGGATAAAAACCTGTTCCAAATGACAAATCAAGATCTGCTTGTGTAGTTTCTTCTATTGTAACTTGTTTAGCAGCATGAGCGTTATTAACTAGCACATCTAGTTTACCGTATTTTTCTACGACTGTATCAATAATTTTTGGTAATTGGTCGCGTTCCATTAGATTAGCCTGTAAAAACATAGACTTCGGAGACATTTCTTGTAATTCTTTTGCCATTGCCTCGCCTGCTTCTGTATTTAAGTCAACAATTGTCACAATCGCCCCTTCCTTTACCATAGCTTTTGCCATTCCACTACCAATCCCACCTGCGCCACCAGTAATAATGACCACTTTGTTTTGTAGCTTACCCATTGCAACAACATCTCCTTCTTGTTTATCTGTTAATAGTTTAACATCAAACTATTTAGTTTTAAACTAAAATGCTTCAGATAAAAAGCCTATTCTAGAGAAGAGTTAATCCAAAATAAGCTTTTCTAAAATTGATTGTCCGTTTACTCTTTTCCAGCGCTCTATTTCTGATTCGATATTACACCAAATATAGACCCTTTAATGTAGGTTTGTCCTTGTAAAGACTGCAATTGCTCTGGAGTACCAGTTACTACAGCCCCGGTTATTTTCACATCACTTTTCTCTAGGGTTCCATTTTCCCCTACTAAAGCTTGATAAACCTGATTTGTTTCCCACTCAAAGTTCTTGCTTTTACGAAGAAGCTCAATGTTTCGAATAAAGGTCTCAACCTCGTCGTTTGAAGAGCGTCGAGGTTTAGGTTTAGATTGCTCTGATTGGAAGCCGTAAATGTATGGATCATTGGCTGAAATAGTATTCTGTCCTTGCTTAAAAAATCTAGTGTAGCATCTGGATAGGCATCCACCCACCACCAATCTACTTGTACTTCAGAAGGTAGCTTGCTTTTAATTTCACCAAAATTATAGGCATCATCAAAGGAAATAGCTATTTCTACTAAAGTATTTTTCTCCAATTGATGCAGTTCACTAATATTATCTTGGTAATGATCGTAGGAAATCCTTGGATGATAAAAAAACATTTCTCGGTCACCTGTGTAGTCATTAAACCGTTCGAATTGATATGTTTCTGCCAGTGATTCTGAACCTTCTATCTGGATGGAGCTAGAAATGGCCGTTCGTGTAAGCGTTCCAAATAAATTATAATCGCTTTTGATAGGCTCCCAAATATATGGACGATGCTGATCTCCAAGCACCTTATAGGTTGTTGTTGTTATTTTCCCTCCCAGCAAATGATCGTCATAAACCTGATTACTAATTTGGACATTGGGCGCACTTATTTCGTTAAATAAATGAATATCATCCATTACTTTTTGCGCGCTATTTAACGATAAAGCCCTCAGCCCATACCATAATGCTATTAGCACAATGGGGGTAACGACCAATGTAATCCCAATCATTTTGACTGTTGACCAAAACCTTGCCTTTCTCATTATTTTTTTCGTTTGTTTATCATCAAACAAAAATTCATTTTCTTCTTTATTCATCATGAATATCCTCCTTAAATCGTTCTGTAAATTCTTCCCTAGCACGTCTGACATGCGTTTTTAGTGTGTTTTCATTCTTATTCATCAAGACTGAAATTTCCTTATACGATAATCCCAGCTCATATTTCAGGATTAATAATTCCTGATGCAAAATGGATAGCGTTTCGAGTGTGTTCTGTATGTCCTTTAATTTTTCTTTCTTTAGCATCTGGATCTCAGGAATATGAATGAATGAAGTCAATTGAACCTCATCTAATTCTGTTGTTGGATGACGTGTTTCTTTTCTCTTGAGATCATAAAATTGATTGGTTGCTACACGATATAACCAACTCATTACTTTGTCTGACTGAATTCCATTTTTATGTAATAAAAATTTATAACATGTATCTTGGACGATATCTTCTGCATCCTCATGGGCTAATCCACGTTTTCTCAAATAACGATATAGCAGCGTTCCTGCTTGCTGTAGAAACGCATTCATTGATTGCTTTACCATGTCCACCTCCCTTCTGCCTATACAACGCAGAACTCCATGAAAAGTTTACATATTACAAAAAGTTCCCATTAATTATTTTAGTTTAATGAAAACCAACAACATTTATTTTCAAATACATACAAGCATCTTTTTAATTTGACAAGAATATACTGTAGCAGCTAGCTAAAATCACTTTCAAGAAAGGAGTTGTGGATAATGGGTGCTAAATGGATAAAGGTTTCAGTCTTTTATTTATTGATTGTTTTTGCTTTTGGCCTGTTTATGCATTATACGGTTCAACTTCAATGGAAAGCGACACATGCTCATATTGGTGTGGTAGGTTGGCTGACTACTGGATTCATTGGTTTAATTTATTCGACTTATAAAAATGCTGCGGAGACAGGTCTCGCCAAAGCACAGTTCTGGCTTTACAATCTCGGTTTACCCTTCCTTTTTGTTGGCATGATGATGGTGTATTGGGATGTACCACGCTGGTTATTTGAGCTTTTCGTGTCTGGTGGTGGTATTGCTGTAGCGTTGTCTGTCCTGTTATTCTTTGTCAATGTCTTTAAATATGTAAGATAAATAGAAAAGCCCCGCTTCAGTTGAAGTGGGGCTTTTCATAGCTATTAATTTATTGTAAGGAGTTCGCTTGCATTTGATACATTTTGTCATAAATTCCGCCAAGTGCTAGCAGTTCATCATGCGTGCCGTTTTCTACAATTTTCCCGCGATCAAGTACAAGAATACGATCTGCATTTTTAATCGTAGAAAGTCGATGGGCAATAATAAACGTTGTTCGTCCTTTTTTCAGGACATCCATCGCATGCTGAATAATTTCTTCCGTTTCCGTATCAATATTCGATGTCGCTTCATCTAATATTAAAATTGCTGGATCAAATGCTAGAGCGCGTGCAAATGAAATCAACTGACGTTGTCCTGAAGATAATGTACTGCCCTTCTCAATGACTGGCTCCTCATAGCCATTTGGTAAATTAGCTAAAACGCGTTCCCCACCAACAGCGTTTAAGGAAGCTTCTATTTTCTCCTGAGAGATGCGCGGGTTGTTTAAGCTAACATTGGATGCAATCGTACCCGTAAATAAGTAAGGGTCCTGTAGCACAATACCCATATGTTCACGCATCGTTTGACGTGGAACAGAGGTAATATCAATGCCATCAATGGTTATTTTGCCTTTTGACGGATCGTAGAAGCGGAACAACAAGTTCATTATGGAACTTTTCCCTGAACCTGTATGACCAACTAAGGCAATTGTTTCACCTTGATGTGCTTCAAATGACAGGTTTTTCAACACATATTCATTATCTTTATAGGCAAAGGAAACATCTTCGAAAACCACATTTCCTTTATATCGTGGGATGCTCTTTTTTGAAACAGGCTCGCCATTCGTATCGAGCACCTCAAAGACACGTTTACCTGCAATGAGTGAACGCTCAAGCTGTGAAAACTGGTTCACAATATTCGTGATCGGATTAAATAGCTTTGTTAAGTAATCAACAAATGCATACAATGTCCCTGCCGTAATCACTTCAGTTGCAGTGAATGAGCGTGTACCAAAGTAGAAAATAAAGACCGTAAACATGATGAGTCTTAGCGTATTCACAAGGTTAAAGGATGTAGCTGAATCAAGCACCAGCAGCTTACGTTCATACGCATAATGCTCATTATTCATGTCATCAAATTCCTTCGTCATTTGCTGCTCACGACGGAACGCCTGAATAATTGTCATGCCCTGAATGGATTCATTAATCATGGCATTAATATCTGCAATTTTTGTACGAATGACATCGTTGTATTTAGAGGCAAATTTTCGATATAAAATCATCCACACATAAACAATTGGAATCATGGTTAAAGCAAGCATTGCCATTTTCCAATTTAAAATAAAGAGCGCTATATACACCCCAAAAATAGAAATAAAGCTCGTCGCAAAATTAGATAGTACCTGTACATATAGATTCCGAACTGCCTCTGTATCGTTTGTTACACGAGCAACAATTTTACCCGCTGGTAAATTGTCAAAGTATTGGATCGGTAAAGTTTGAATATGTTCAAAGACATCTTTACGTAATTTTTGGATGACACGATTTGCCCCAATTTGCAAATAAATATACATAAAATAACGTAATATGGCTGTTGCAATGGCTAAAAGTAAATAAACAATGAGCAACCATGTAATCGGTTTGATTTCTATATGACCGATTGTCATATAATTATCAATAATATGTTTCGCAATAAACGGTCCAACAAGCTCCGTGAATACGGCAATTGTTAGGAAGAATAAGCCTAATAGTATCGGCTTTTTAAAATACATCGCATAGCGTATTAAACGTTGACTCGTACTCATGAGGCACCTCCTTCTAGCTGCTGACGGTCAAATTGCTCTTTATACCATCCTTGTTGCGCAAGAAGTTCCTCATGTGTTCCCTGCTCTACAATTTGCCCATCATCCAGTACGATGATGACATCGGCATGCTGAATACCAGACAAGCGATGTGTCGTAATAATCGTCGTTTTACCTTGACGTTCACGCTGAATATTTTCAATAATTCTTGCCTCTGTCTTCGCGTCGACAGCGGAAAGCGAATCATCCAGCATTAAAATTTCAGGATCTTTAATTAAAGCACGAGCAATAGACACACGTTGTTTTTGACCGCCTGAAAGAGAGACACCCTTTTCTCCAACAAGTGTTTCAAGGCCCATTGGTAGATTGTCTAAATCCTTTTCAAAATAAGCGGCACGTATCGCCTGCTGCAACTCTGCTTGTGTTGCATCTTCTTTCCCAAATAATATATTTTCACGAATAGTTCGTGAGAATAGCACATGATCTTGTGGCACATAACCAATCCAATCGAGGATCTGCTCCTTCGTTTGAGCCGTAATATCGATACCGTCAATGGCAAGCTGTCCCTGACCAATTGGGTATTCTCGCAATAATTGGCGTAGGAAGGTTGTTTTACCTGCTCCCGTTTTACCTACAATGCCAAGGGTTTGACCTTTTTTCAAGGAAAGTGAAATCTGCTGTAGGTTTTTCACCTGACTCATCGGATATTGGAATGTTAAGGCATCAAAGCCAATCGCATTTGGTGTCGCAATCATTTGGGGATTCGGAATATTTCGAACATCCGCCTCGTAGTTCAATGTTTCCTGCACGCGATCTAGTGAGGCATTCCCCTGTTGCATAACATTGATGAGCTCACCAATCGCAAATATCGGCCAAACAGCCAAACCTAAATAAACATTAAACGTCACCAGTTGCCCAACCGTCATCGCTTCTGTTGCCACTAAATGAGCCCCGTAACCAAGTGCTACAACATAGCTAATGCCTGTTCCAACTTTTGTAATCGGGCCAAATAAAGCATTGATTTTCGCTGTATGAATATTTTTCGCATACACAACTTCACTCATATCTGCAAAATTAGCCTCATCCTTTTTTCCTGCACATAGGCACGCACCACGCGCACTCCTGCTACAGATTCCAGCACACTATCGTTTAGTTCCCCAAAAGCATCTTGTGCCTTCATATATCGCTCATGAACAATTTTTCCTAAATATTGAATGAGGATCGCCATAATAGGGACTGGTAACATGGCAAAAAATGTGAGCTTCCAAGAAATCATATAGCCCATCGCAAAAATGATAAAGCCCATATAAATCGTTGAATCAATCAACGTCATAATGCCAAAACCTGCTGTCATGGATACGGCATTCAAGTCATTTGTTGCACGTGCCATCAGGTCACCAGTACGGTTTTTTTCATAAAATGTTGGGGTCATGCGTAAAAAATGCTGCATTAAATTACGACGTAAAATTTTCTCAAGGTTGATAGCTCCTTCAAATAGTCGGAATTGCCACACAAAATTTAATAAATAGCCCCCAATAATAATCCCAATAAAAATCAAGACATACTTTGTTAAAATAGCTGGTGTCATTTCTCCTGCAGTCAATAGATCTATAATAGAACCGAGTAGATAGGGAGGGACAACCTCTAATCCACTGGCAACCATTAGTAGAACAATGGCCACCGTATATTGCTTCCAGTATTTTTTAAAGAACCAGCCTAATTTACTTAACACATCAAACATACATCATAACCTTCTTTCCTCCGTGCTGTTGTGGATGACTACCCACTTTCTAGAAATTCCTTTTTGAAAATCATTCTTCTAACTGTTTTTGTCATATACATACACTCCTTTTTGTTTTCACTACAACCTTTTTTGCACAAAAAAAGACACATACCCTAAAAGAGTAAGTGTCTCTTATAAAAGGCAGGATAATTCCATACCTAGTTCTGCAATAGTAAATAAAGCGTTAGGCACGGACAATGTATGTAACTGTGATTGAATTTGATGCGGATAAAATTAACATTGTCATGCCCTCCTTTAGTTTATTTGTTATAGTGTTCTTGAAGATTATCACACTATAGAAATATTTGTCAACTATCACCCTGTTATTTTTTATCATTTTCAGGAAATAGTTAGCGCTTTAAAGCATTGAAATGCTTCAAGGAATCAAAGGGAGAACATGCTTAAAATTACAGTGTTGTCTATAACCTTACAATAATTCTACAGCACAAACATTAACCTAAAGACTGAAATACACGACTAGTGATTTTGATACCAAATAGCAGACAATAGAATATTCTCTTTGCGTCTATTGCACTCCTTCAATATGCTTATCATCATCTTTATTTAGTTAATTATTATTTAGTTATTTATTATTTAGTAGTGTCGTGATTTCCGTTTATGGTTTAGCCGTCATCGGGTTTTCCGTCAACGGATTCACATAAGAGGGAACAAGAATTGTCCATGTAATAAAATACATTTCATTTTCCATATATAATATTTCGAAATATTATTTCATAAGCATTTATAACTTTCTATACACTATATACATTTTAATAATCGATTTGGGGACATAACTTGAATTGAAATATTTCTAAAATTTTTGTCTCATGATACACTTTCATTATAGTCATTTTCAGTAAGGGGTTTTTATGTTGAGGTCATTCCTAGCCGTGGGAATTGGTGGAATTCTTGGTGCCATCTGTCGATATAGCCTTAGTCTCGCCGTTCCCAATACAGAAATATTTCCATTCACAACACTGTTTATAAATTTACTGGGCTGCTTTTGCTTAGCATGGCTTTTTACTTCTTTTATAAAACGCACACCTATTATACTAGGAGTAGGTACAGGGTTTTGTGGCGCTTTTACTACCTTTTCGACATTTTCCTTAGAGACACTATTACTCCTAGAAAATAGCGAGTGGCTACAGGCTGTACTCTATGTTACAGTGAGTGTTTTAGGTGGATTAGCTTGCACATGGCTGGGAATACGACTTGCTAGGGGGCGTATTGCATGATTTTAGTTGGAATTGGTGGATTTTTTGGCGCTCTTTCTAGGTTTTATTTAGGAAAATTACTTGTACATCCCTATCCATGGGCGACTTTGATTATTAATTGTACAGGCTCCTTTGCGCTTGGTTTCTTATTTGCCCTACATCTTAGTGATTGGTTATGGCAATTAATTGGCATAGGTTTTTTAGGAGCCTACACAACTTTTTCTACTTTTGGATTTGAATGTCTACAGCTTATAGAACAACAAAAATGGAGACAAGCCATTAGCTATATTGCCAGTACCTTGCTAATTGGCATACTTAGTGCAGCTATTGGTTATCTAGTCGTATAAAAGAGGGTGAACTATTGACACTGCCGTCAAAAGAGTTACTGGAGGAATTAGAAGTTGAAATAGAGCAAACGCTCTATTCATTGATTGACCTAGAATTAGAGGAAAATTACGCTACCATGAATACACAATTTGCGCAATTACTTGCCAAGGTTCAGACAGCCCAGTTGATTGATTACAAGCTGGATGTTCTCGTTGAACCTCAAGCTTTTGCACCTGAAACTTGTATTCTTTTACAGAGCCTCATAGAAGCAAAGGCGAGACCAAATAAAAGGCATAAACTGTTAACACATCGTATGATTTTGAAGATATGGTTACGAAAAAATCAACGATTCATGAGGGAATTTCTACCCCAAATGTTTTAGGCGCCACTTGGAATTGCAAGGGCGCCTTTTTTAGATTTGAAGTGTTTGCAACACTTCTTTTATTTTCCCTCTCACCGTCAGATCAAATGGGGTTGTCTGCTGTGAAATATCCATATTAATATAAACGGTTTTTCCTGTTGTCATCATAGGCAGTTGGTTGACGGGATACACCTCAAGACTCGTTCCAATGACAAGGACAAGTTCAGCTGTTTTGATTGCCTCCATGGAACGGTGCCAGCTTGCTTGTGGTAGGCTTTCTCCAAATAGCACGACATTTGGACGAAGTTTCCCACCACAATGGGAGCAATTAGCCTTGTTCAAGAAGCTTTCCATGCCTGCAGCCTGCTGGCAACGTTGACAACGAATAGATCGAATGGAGCCATGTAATTCCTCTACGTATTGACTTCCCGCTAATTGATGAAAACCATCCACATTTTGAGTAGCGATTAGAGACACTAGACCTCTTGCTTCCCAATCAGCTAATATATGATGCCCCTCATGGGGAGCCGCCTTTTCTAGGTTTTCAATACGTGTTTTATAAAATTCATGAAATAATGAGTAGTGATCTGTTAATGCTTCCGTTGTTGCGACAGTTCTTGGATCCATTTGTTTCCACCAACCAGATGCTGAACGGAAATCGGGAACTCCACTTTCCGTTGACATGCCCGCTCCTGTTAGAATCACTGTATTATTTGAAGATAGTAACCACTCACGTAAACGTTCTATTGCCATTTTACCCCTCCTTTTTTCGAATTAAAAAACTACCTTCACCTATTTCGACAATCAACCTATTTTTCCTTTGCATGGTTATAGGAATGTTGAAAAGGAAGCTTCCATTTTAATTTATTATTCACAGATAACATGCGAATCACTACTATAAAAATAACAATGACTGACAATTCAAACGGGCTGTCCCACCCCAACCATATACAAAGGGCACATACAAAGGTTAGGACAGCGTGGATTTCTTCTCTTAATGCAAGCGGCGCTCTACCAGCTAATAAATCTCGAACCATGCCTCCGCCAACACCCGTAAACATCGACGCTATAATAATGATACCTAGGTCGTGATGCAAGCTTTTTGCTAACAATCCGCCTTGTATGGCGAAAGAGGCTAGGCCAATTGAATCAAAGAAATAGCCCCAGCGGTTCCAATGATGAATCCAGTTCCTTTTGACAAATAAAATGGTCGTCAGCGTGACTAAAACGACTAATAAGGATTGCCGTTCCCATATATCTGACACAGGGATATCCAGTACAACATTGCGGATAATGGAACCACCATAAGACGTTGTAAGACCAAGCACAAATATGCCAATAAAAGAATAGTTGGCCTGTAACGCAACAAATGCTCCACTAATGGCGTAGGCAATCATGCCAATAATATGTAGTACTGACCATGTCACATCATCCATCTCCTTTTTACTATACAAAAAGCCCACCATAAAATAGTTGCGCATTGAGTACGCAAGCTATTTTATGGTGGGCTAATATCCTAGCAGTAGCACCTACTAATTTATCCATCTCACCATGTATCATAAAACATATAGTAGCTGAGCCATACTAAATGACACAACGACCATAAAATTTCCTAGTTAGAATTGTAATTGATTTTTTCATTAAACTCAATATGAATTTTCGATTATAGCGTTTCATACATGACTTGGCCCATTAAAGAGACGTCATAATCTCCTAATGCAGCTACTTCAGATTGGAAATCAGAAGTATTTAAAATCTCCTTCACCATATCGATGAGCGGTTGATTTTCTGGTGTTTTTAATAACACAATATCGTAACGTTCAGTGACCATTGGTATAAAATCGACCTGAATAAGCTTGGCGATTTTTTCAATGCCAATCCCAACATCTGCACGTCCATTGGCGACTGCAGAGGCGACATCGAGGTGGCTCATTTCTTCATGGGCATAGCCTGCAATCGTGGATGATGCAATACCATGAATGCGCAATTGCTCATCTAACAGAGTACGAGCACCTGAGCCTTTTTCACGGTTGATAAATGTGAATGTCTTTGTTTGAAAATCTTCAAATGTGTGAATTTCCAACGGATTCCCCTTTTGAACATAGAAACCTGCTTTACGTGATACAACATTGATGAGCACAAAGGCATGGCTAACAAAGATTTTTTTTACATAAGGAGTATTATAATCTCCTGTATCCCCATCAAACATATGTAAACTCGCAATATCACAGTCTCCGTGATACAACGCCATTACACCATTAAAACTACCTTCATGTGAGCGTAATACTTTCATAGATCGTCGTTTCTCGATATATTTTGCTAAAATATCTAATACTAAATCTTGCCCACTCACTATAATTTTCGCATGATTTTTAGTCGGAGTGACAATGGAAGCCTGTGCCACAGCTGGCGTACTACCTGTTTTCCGTTTTTGTATATAGGTTTGCAAGTCAGCACGATCTACCCGCATTTGCCGTCCTACGCGGAAAACTGGCAAATCACCCTTTTTCACTAAATCATAAATTGTTAATTTTGAAACCTTTAATAATTGTGCAACCTCTTCAATCGTATAGGATTGTTCTTGTGACATGTAAAAGTTCTCCTCCTATAAGCCTCTATTTACATGGTAACGTATTTATAGCTTTATGAACATCTTGACATTTTCTACCCTTACTAACTTTCTTTTTTATTTATATCTGATTATAATTAGTTATGTCTTGTTATAACGAGTTATAAAAGGAGTATACTCATAGTGAAAAAATTTTATCGTTTATTTGCGACACTGTTCGTACTAGTTGGACTATTAGCAGCCTGTGGTAACCAAGAAAAAGAGGCGGCAACAAACGAACCTGTTGAACTCACGATTTCTGCGGCGGCTAGTCTACAGGATGCCTTAGAGGAATTGAAAACAACTTATGAAAAACAACACGATACAATCAAAATCCTCTATAACTTTGGTGGTTCAGGTGCTTTACAGCAACAAATTTTACAAGGTGCTCCTGCAGACCTTTTCTTTTCAGCAGCGGAGGATAAATTTGATGTGCTTGTAGAGAAAGAAATGATCGATCAAAAGCTAGGAACGGATCTTTTAGCCAATGACTTAGTATTAATCGTGCCTAAAAACAATGAAAAGCAAATTCAATCCTTTGAAGATTTACAACAAGCAGGAAAAATTGCACTCGGTACGCCCGAAACGGTTCCTGCTGGACAGTATGGTGTGGACACATTAAAAAATATGCAACTTTGGGATTCACTCGAATCAAAAGTAGTATATACAAAAGATGTACGTCAAGTACTTACTTATACAGAAACAGAAAATGTGGATGCTGGGATGGTCTATAAAACAGATGCCCTTGTCTCTGATCAGGTCAATGTCGTGGCAACTGCCGATGATGCTATGCACGCACCGATTATTTATCCTGTAGGTGTTTTAAAAGCTAGTAAGCATGCGCAAGAGGCGGAGGATTTTTATCACTTCTTACAAAGTGATGAAGCGATGGATGTCTTTGAAGAGTATGGATTTAAAGGGGCTCAATAAAAGATGAGTACCGATTTTTGGTCTCCACTTAGGCTTTCGATCGAAATTGCTTTTGTTGCAGGGATCATCGCTATTATAGCAGGTATTTTAATGGGTAAATGGATGGCAACCCATGATTTCAAAGGCAAACTAGTGCTAGAAACGGTATTGCTACTACCATTAGTTTTACCTCCTACCGTAGTCGGTTTCCTGCTTATCGTCATTTTCGGGAAAAATAGTATGCTAGGAAATTTCATTATCTGGCTATTCGATCAACCTATCATGTTCACATGGTGGGCGGCCGTCATCGCTTCTACAATCGTTGCCTTTCCATTAATGTATCAATCAGCTAAAACTGGCTTTGCCTCTGTCGATCGAGATATTGAAAATGCAGCACGTGTGGATGGGGCGAATGAATGGCAGGTCTTTCTTTATGTGTCCATTCCCCTTGCATTAAAGGCACTTGTTTCTGGTGGGATTCTAAGCTTCACACGAGCTTTGGGTGAGTTTGGAGCGACACTTATGTTTGCGGGAAATATTCCAGGGAAAACACAAACAACACCGCTAGCAATATATATGGCCATCGATTCTGGAAACATGCCCCTTGCCTGGACATGGGTTCTGTGTATGATCGCCATTTCCTTCCTTTTACTTCTTACTATCCATATCCTGAAAGTATAAAAGAGGTAGTTGGCTCAAGCCAACTACCTCTTTTTGCTCATCCCCCACTGATCGGTGGAATAAAGGCGATTGTGTCGCCAGATTTGACAATCGTCGTATCCGTTGCAAATTCCTCATTAACCGCTGTCATGATCTGTTGTAATGTTAGCTGAGGATAGCGCTTTTCCATCCACTCTTTTAACTGTGCAACTGTCACATCTGACAGCTCTACTGATAGCTTTGATTCACCTAGTGCTTCCTGTAGGTGGGCAAATAATAAAATGTTAATCACAGGTCTTCCTCCTCCTGAATGGCTGGTTTCCCTTGCGGATAGGGAACATTTTCCAATTGATCACCAATCCACTCTGTCCCGTCCTCCCAATGTTCTTTTTTCCATATGGGTACGATTTGTTTTATGCGATCAATTGCATATTCATTCGCCATGTAAGCTATTTTACGATGCGGTGATGACACAGCAATCACTACGGCAATATCGGAAATAGCTAAATGCCCGACACGATGGGTGATGGCCACTTTTGCTTCTGGCCACTCTTCTTGTATTTCCTTTGCAATCTGTTCAAACATTTTAATCGCCATTGCTGGATAGGCTTGATATTCCAAATGCATCGTTTTTTTACCATTCGTCATTTCACGCACTGTGCCGATGAATAATGTGATGGCTCCAGCATTTCGACTAAGGACTTTTTGCCTTACTTCCTCTACATCTATCGGTTGATCGATAATTTCAAATAACGCTGTCGTCATCGTTTTCCCCTCATTTCTGTCAACAAAAATTCCATATATTGTGTTTCTTTATGAATCGAAAAAGCTGGGATTGTTAGGGATAGATCAAGTGGACAGCTTGGCCAATAAATTACACAGAGGATATTGGTTACTTGCTGTAGCAGTACTTGGTCCTGAGCAGTGCGCAGCAGCACAACCTTCGGATAATGTTCATTTTTATACCCTTCAATTAGCATGATATCCAGGGGAAAAGAATCATAAATCGCTAGTATATCAGCCAATTGCCAGCTATTTTGGTGGATACTCATACGTAAAGTACCCGCCCCCTCCACTGCTGTGACAACCGCGCCTGCTTGCTCATGCCGACTACTATCCTTTGAAGTTTCCATCATCGGTACACCACCATGTCCATGATGCTTAATGGCTCCAACCCTTAGCCCTTCCATTGTAGCCCGCTTGATCAATTGCGCCATCAATGTTGTTTTCCCACTATTTTGATAGCCAACTATCTGTAAGATTTTTCGATATTGTCCCAAGGCCACTCACTTCCTTGCAAATCTTCTAGCAAAAGGACATCCACTTGCATACCCTTTTCATAGCCTCTGGAGCCTCCTGGTAAAACAATGAACGCATTGGCTGTCGCTAAAGATGAAACTGCACTCGATTTATCGAACCCAGATGGGACAGTTACGAGCTGCCCTTTTTCATAATCGATACGAGCTCGTACAAAGCGTGTAAAGGGATTGGGCTTTGTAAAATCAGCCCCTAAAATAGCTTGCTCTCTACGTAAATGTGGTTGAGTATGCCCATATGCAGAACGTATAATCGGACGTACAAATAGCTCAAAGCCAACATAGCAGGCTGAAGGATTACCAGAAAGGCCAAATAATAATTTGTCGTTGCGAGCAGCAACTGTTGTCACACTACCTGGACGCATCGCTATTTTATTAAACAATACCTTTGCATTAATCGCCTCGTAAATAGCTGGTAAATAATCATAATCCCCTACGGAAACGCCACCCGTTGTAATTAAAATATCAACTTCCTGTAGGGCCTTTTCAACACGATCAATACATAACGCAAGATCATCACTAAACTTGCCAAAATATTTCACTTCTGCGCCAGCACGCTCAATTTGCGCCATAATCATATAGGCATTACTATTGCGAATCTTACCTGGCTGTAAAGATTCCCCTGGCTCTAATAATTCGCTACCAGTGGCAAGCACACCAATAACTTTTTTACGATAAACAGGTACTTGCTCATAGCCAAAAGTAGCAAGCAGTGCCATCACTCCTGGATTAATCGTTTGTCCCTGTTCAATGAGGACAGCGCCTTGCTGTACATCTTCCCCTTTATAGGAAATGTTAGTACCTGCTTCAAAAGGTCGTTTAATCGACATATACTTTTGATGATTTTCTTCGAATGTATGGGTTAATTCTAGCATGACCACTGCATCACATCCTTGTGGTATCGGGGCCCCCGTCATAATGCGGACAGCTTGATGATCGCCAACTTCGTCATCATAGACATAGCCAGCGCCAATTTCCCCAACGACTTGAAAGCGGACTGGATGCTGTGAAGATGCCTCTTGACTATCGATGGAACGAATGGCATAGCCATCATACGGTGAACGATCAAAAGCTGGTACATCATGATCGGCTCTAATAGCTTGTGCTATAAAACGTCCATGCGCTTGCGTTAATGGCACATGCTCCTTTTTTGCTTGAAAGGCATAGTCCATTACACGATGAACGGCTTCTGCCACAGGAATTGGTTGTCTTTTTTCTACCATTTGGTACACTCCCTTAACCTAATAAACGATAATAAATGCTTTTGGCTTTCTGTATATCTTGTATACCATGTATCACGACTCGCCCATCTTGGAAAATAACAATTCGGTAATCGTCCGCTTGGCAAGATAGCAAATACGGATTAATCTGAACTTCTCCGTGGGAACGGAGCTGATTTGCCAGCTGGTCGAGCGAATAGTAGATAGGCTTTGGTGGTCGAATTTGTACCGCGTCTCGGCCACAAAGGATCTGTAATTTCGTTTGATTTTCATAGGATAGGTAAGGATAGGTTGGCTTGTCGCCACAAGATGGACAATCACCCTGCCTTATTTTCTCCACATTGATTTCATAGTGTTGATTTTGCCAAACATCAAACGTTAAGTAGCTTTTTCGTAAGGCTTTGTCATCCCCAACAAGCAGCTTGAAAACCTCTGCCACTTGATAAGCAGCTACGATTTGTACCGTTGGGCTAATAATTCCTACCGTATCACAAGTCATCCCAGTTTGAGGCATCACGTTTAATAAGCAATGCAAACAAGGTGTTTTGCCTGGCACAATTGTATAAGTCGCCCCATAACTACCAACACAAGAGCCATATACCCAAGGAATACGATATTTTTGCGCAAGGTCATTCATGACAAAGCGAACATCAAAATTATCGGTCGCATCGACCATCACATCAATATCTTCTAGTAATGGTAGCAAGGTCTCTGTGCAAGCATCCATAATACCGACATGAATTTCTACCTCTGTGTTTATTTGTTGGAGACGCTTTTTAGCTGCGATAACTTTGGGCATTTTTTCTTGTGCATCTAGCTCTGTATATAATTGCTGTCTTTGTAAATTACTCCACTCTACATAATCACGATCAATGAGGGTCAGCCTGCCAATACCCGCTCGTACAAGCGCTTCTGCACTAGCACTCCCCAATGCCCCCGCACCTATGATAAGGACATGTTTTTGCTGGAGGGATTGTTGCCCTGTTTGTCCGATGGGGTGAAATAATTGTTGTCTAGAATATCTATTTTGCATACGTATGAGGCCTTTCTTTCTATGAATTTTCGTTTGACCTTTTCATTTATAGCATTATAATAAAAGCAATGTTTTTTAGCAAAAACGCATTTGAAGGAGGTCTTACTGTGCATCCCACACATCAGCAGCAACCAATTCAAGTTGCCGTTTTAACGGTCAGTGATACACGCACAAAGGCAGATGATCATGCTGGTCAGCGTATTCAGTCCTTACTACAGGAAGCTGCATTTGAAGTTGTAGACTACCAACTAACAAAGGATGAACCGCTCGATATCGCTCGTTATGTTAAAAAATGGTGCAGCGATCCAACAATAAATACCATTATCGTTACTGGTGGAACAGGATTTACACCAAGAGACCAAACCTATGACACCATTCTGCCTCTGCTTGAAAAAGAAATGATGGGGTTTGGTGAATTATTTCGAATGCTCAGCTATGAAGAAATTGGCCCAAAGGCGATGTTTAGTCGTGCCACCGCTGGAAGTCTCCAGCAAACAGCCATTTATGTTTTACCAGGCTCCACAAATGCGGTGACTTTGGCTATGACGAAGCTCATTGTACCTACTGTCCAACATTTTGTCGGTGAGTTAAAGCGCTTATGAAAATTGCAGGTATAGTGTTAGCTGGCGGTCAATCCTCTCGCTATGGACAGCCAAAAATGTTTGAGATGTTTGCTGGACAGCCATTATATAAACATAGTCTCATAGCCCTGCAAAAAAATCAGCTAGATCCTCTTATTATCGCTACGAATGCGCACTTACAACATCAGTTTGGAAAGGAAAATGTTCAATGGGTCATTGAAAAGCAGCCACATCAAGGCCCTCTTTTTGCTTTGCATCATATCATGACAGCCTATCCTGATGTGGAATGGTTTTTTGTCGTAGCGAGCGATATGCCTTATATGAATGCAAAATTTATCCAAAAAATGTTAGGCCTGATTCATGACACGTACGATGCCATTGTTCCGACGCAAGCACTAAGAGATCAGCCATTAGCTGCATTATATCGACGTACGGCTTTACCAAATGCGACACAATTAACGGCACAAAATAAACGAAGTATGAAAGTGCTTTTAGAGCAACTTCGTGTTTGTTATGTCCCTTTTGATGACGATTGCTCAACATTCATCAATATCAACGCACAACAAGACTGGTCACAAACAAGGAAAAAGGAGTTTAATAATGAATAATTTTACACACTGGAACGAAGAAGGTCGTCCTAAAATGGTCGACATCTCCGCAAAAGAAATTACCACACGTACAGCAATTGCGCGCAGTACGATTCTTTTATCCGATGCGGTCTATGAAGCCATCCAACAAGGAGGCATTAAAAAAGGTGATCCGACGCAAGTTGCGCAAGTTGCAGGGATTATGGGAGCTAAAAAAACAGCTGATATCATTCCCATGTGCCATCCCATTATGCTACAGGGCACGGATTTCCAGTTTGATTATGAAAAAGCAGAGAATGGCTATGAGCTCCATATCCAAGCCACTGTTAAATGTAGTGGAAAAACGGGTGTTGAAATGGAAGCTCTCACTGCTGTGTCTGTCGCTGCACTAACTTTTTATGATATGTGCAAAGCCGTTGATAAGACGATGGTCATCAAAGAAACTTACCTTGTTGAAAAAACGGGTGGAAAAAGTGGCACTTTTGTGCATAAATAAACAGAAAAAATTCGGCATTATTGTGCCGATTTTTTTCTGTTTTTTTACACGCTACCCCCCAATATGAGACATTTCAATTTTTGACGTTTTCCTTTTTGCCATCGTTTGTTCATTGCGTTCATCTGAATAACGATCATTTCTTGTTTCCCAAACGTTCGAAATGCACTTGATGATGGCAGCATCATCTTGCCCTGAACGTAACAATTCTCTTAAATCCGTGCCTTCTGTTGCAAATAAACAAGTGTATAATGACCCTTCTGCAGAGAGACGAGCACGTGAGCAATTGGAGCAGAATGAATCCGTTACAGATGAAATGACACCAATCTCACCTTGAGTATCTTGATACTGATAACGCGTTGCCACTTCTCCTTTATAATTGGGAGCTATTGGTTGTAAAGGCGTAAATTGATGGATTTGCTCAATGATCTCTTTTTTGGACACCACATCATCCAAGCGCCAGCCGTTCGAATTCCCTACATCCATATATTCAATAAAGCGTAGAATATGTTGTTTTTCTTTAAAAAACTGCGCCATAGTAACAATATCTTGTTCGTTTTTCCCTTTTTGAACAACCATATTAATTTTTACTTGTAAGCCCGCTTCTGCAGCCTTTTCAATTCCCTCTAACACTGGCAATACCTTGCCTCTATGACCATTCATCTCGAAAAAACGCTCATCATCAAGTGAATCTAAACTAACAGAAACTCGGGCTAAGCCTGCCTGTGCCAATGGCTGTGCGTATTTTTTTAATAACGAGCCATTGGTTGTTAAAGCAATATCTTCTACACCCTTTATGCGGTGAATACGGGCAACTAATTCGGGCAAATCACGACGTAGCAAGGGTTCCCCACCTGTAATCCGTATTTTTTTCACGCCTAATGAAACAAAGATTTTTACTAATCGTTCAATTTCATCAAAACTTAATATTTTATCAGACGGTAAAAATGCGTAATCTGGACCAAATACTTCTGCTGGCATACAATAGCGACAGCGAAAATTACAACGATCTGTCACGGATATTCTTAGATCTCTTAACGGTCTGTGTAATTGGTCTTGTAGATTCGTCATTTAATCTCCTTCTTTCAATTCATTAGCTGGTAATAGGATGCGTTGTGGATGTGTATAAATATTCAATGTCTGTTGACGAATAAAGCCAACCGTCGTAATACCAAGCTGCTCTGCTAATTGCAATGCTAATTCGGTTGGTGCTGATTTAGATAACACAATGGCACAGCCTATTTTGGAAACCTTTAGTAAAATCTCTGATGATATTCGTCCGCTAAAGACGATAATTTTATCTTCCATACGGATGTTGTTGCGTAGGCAATAGCCGTAAATTTTATCCAAAGCATTATGACGTCCAATATCCATGCGACTTAGGACCATGCCATTTACATCACAGAGTGCAGCATTATGCACGCCACCCGTTTTCTTAAAAATGTCGGCACTATCCTGCATCGCATGCATTAGACGGAAGCAATCCTCGGTCGTTATTTGCACATGGACTTGATCCATTTTTTTCGCTACTAATGCATCGTTCGTAAACACAAACCCTTGTCGACTCATCCCACAGCAAGACGTAATATAGCGCTTGTTTTGCGTCTGTTGGTAATAAGGATTAATATGCTTTGTTTTAATATGCACAAAGCCCTCTTTCTCTTGGTGCCAAATTTCCTCAATATCCTCAAAACTACGAATCACTCGTTCAGAAGCTAAGTAGCCAATAACCATATCTTCTACATACTCCGGTGTACATACCATCGTGACAAATTCTTGCTGATTAATTTTTACGGTCACAGCGTATTCTGAAACAATTAAATCATCCATTTCTGTCACTCGTTGTCCTTCAACACGCACAATTTTTCTTGTCATTGCTTGATCCATAAGGCATCCCCTTTATTCACTGATATGCTTTTCAAAAACAAAGACGGAAATCGCAAAATCCTCTTCAATTTTAATATCTGAAAATAAGTGAAGTAATTTGCTGCCCATCAGTTCTTCCATACCCTCTGGTGGCGATTGTCTATATAAATCTTGAATCATACTTGTTCTTGCAGCATGGACCATTTTCAGCCCTTCTGGTGTACTGGCAATAAATTTTTCTGTCGGAGTGATATTTCCGTATAGGGTAGATACAGCCATATTCTCTACAAAAACGGTATGAATACGCTCCGGACCTTTACCAAATACTTCCTTCCTTAACTTTCGAATCATGTCATTAAATTCGTGGATTTTTTTAGACATAGCAACGATTCTCCCATCATAATTAAACTTTTTTAGGCAAATGGTTATGTAGGCCACCCTTACAGTTTGTTAATGATATAGCAACTTTTAAAAAAATAAAAGAGAAAATACTTTTTGATAACAATTCTCATTTAATAAATTTTATGATAAATATTGTTCATTTTGAAGGAAAGGGCTATAATATGCATATCACAAATGGAATTAATTTATTTTGATCCCTATGTTACGATGTTGCATAGTGTTTTTAATAGTTGAATTCTATTGTTATTAAAAAATAAAAGTAGATTGAGTTTTTAGCAAGACCTGCTAAGAATTTTATCCACCATGAATTATTAGCATGTCTAGGACATGTGATTTCATGGTGGATTTTTTTATTTTTTCAAACCGAGACATGGATAACATGTTATGATCTAGCAATTTACCTATTTTGAGGTAGCTTCAAGAACCATTGGGAATTACAATGATAACAAGACAATCTTTTTCAACAATCACCAACTCGATTTGTTATTCCCTTTTGTCTTAAGCTGTAACATGTTATCCGATTCGTCTCAAAGTGCAAAAGGAGGAAGTTACCTTGACTCAAATTAATATTAATGGCGTACCGTATGAAGTAAAAGCAGGAGCTACAATCCTTGATACCATTAATCAACATGACATTCCACATCCACAGATTTGTCATGTGCCCGCTGTTGACCCAATAGAAACATGTGATACATGTATCGTGGAAGTGAATGGTCAATTAGTTCGTTCCTGCTCTACAAAGGCAGTAGACGGCATGAATGTATTCCTAACTTCTGACAAAGCAAAAGCGGCACAAACAGAAGCGATGGACCGTCTACTTGAAAATCATTTACTGTATTGCACAGTTTGTGATAACAACAATGGTAATTGTGCATTACACAACACAGCTGAAATGATGGAAATCGAGCATCAAAAATATCCCTACCAACCAAAAGTTGAACCTCATGAAGTGGATATGTCACATCCGTTTTATCGATATGATCCTAACCAATGTATCGCTTGTGGTCAGTGCGTAGAGGTTTGTCAAAATCTACAAGTAAATGAAACATTATCCCTTGATTGGGAAGCAGAGAGACCACGTGTCATTTGGGATACAGGCGTAGCTATCAATGATTCTTCCTGTGTAAGTTGTGGTCAATGCGTAACCGTATGTCCATGTAATGCCTTAATGGAAAAATCCATGCTTGGAGAGGCAGGATTTATGACTGGCCTCAAACAGGATATGTTAGATCCGATGATCAGTTTGATTAAGGAAGTTGAACCAGGTTATAGCGGTATTTTTGCCGTTTCTGAAGTGGAAGCTGCTATGCGTAGTAAGCGCACCAAAAAAACAAAAACAGTTTGTACTTTCTGTGGTGTAGGCTGCTCGTTCGAAGTTTGGACAAAGGGTCGTAAAATTTTAAAAGTACAGCCTTCCGATGGTCCAGTAAATGCGATTTCTACATGTGTCAAAGGGAAATTCGGCTGGGATTTTATCAATTCTGAGGAACGTATTACAAAACCACTCATTCGTAAAAATAATGAGTTTGTGGAATCATCGTGGGATGAAGCCCTGGATTTAATTGCAACAAAACTAGGTGGCACTCAACAACAATATGGTCCAGGTTCTGTTGGCTTTATCTCCTCATCTAAAATTACAAATGAAGAGAATTACTTAATTCAAAAAATGGCCCGCCAATTATTTGGAACAAACGATGTCGATAATTGTTCTCGTTATTGCCAATCTCCTGCAACTGATGGTTTATTACGTACAGTTGGCATGGGAGGAGATGCTGGTACGATCAAAGATATTGCTAAGGCTGGACTTGTCATTATTGTTGGGGCTAATCCAGCTGAGGGACATCCTGTTTTAGCAACACGTGTGAAACGTGCACATAAATTACATGGTCAGAAATTAATTGTTGCTGATATTCGTAAGCATGAAATGGCAGAGCGTTCCGACATCTTTATGCGTCCAAAGCAAGGTACTGACCAAGTTTGGTTAATGGCTGTTACCAAATATATCATTGATCAAGGTTGGCATGATGAAGCCTTTATTCAAGAAAACGTCCTTCATTATGAAGATTTTAAACAAATACTTGCAACCTATACACTTGATTATGCGCAAGAAATGACTGGTATTAGTAAAGAAACATTGATCGAAGTGGCTGAAATGATTCGTGATGCAGATGGGACATGTGTTCTTTGGGGCATGGGTGTAACACAAAATACTGGTGGCTCCTATACATCCGCGGCGATTTCAAATTTACTTTTAGCAACTGGGAACTATCGTCGTCCAGGTGCTGGTGCCTACCCACTTCGCGGCCATAACAATGTGCAAGGTGCCTGCGATATGGGGACACTTCCAAATCTACTGCCAGGTTATCAAAGAGTCACTGATGACGAGGCACGTGCAAAATTCGAAAAAGCCTATGGTGTCCCTATTCAACCACAGCCAGGTCGAAATAATATGCAAATGTTAGATGCGATTATGGAAGGGAAAATGAAAGCAATGTATTTAGTGGGTGAAGATATGGCACTCGTTGACTGTAATGCTAACCATGTAGATGAGGTGCTTTCACAGCTTGACTTTTTCGTTGTCCAAGATTGTTTCCTATCACGCACAGCACAATATGCAGATGTGATTTTACCTGCTGCGCCTTCGCTTGAAAAAGAAGGTACATTCACGAATACAGAACGCCGCGTTCAACGCCTGTATCAAGTATTACCAACACTTGGTGAGTCGAAAGCAGATTGGGAAATCTTGCAAGCGGTTGCTCGTCGTTTAGGAGCAGATTGGCATTATGATCACCCAAGTGACATTTTTGATGAAATGGCGAGCCTGTCTCCCCTCTTCTCACAAGCCAATTATGAGGTTCTAGAGGGCTGGGGAAGCTTCTGTTGGGGTAGCCATGATGGTAAGGATACGCCCTTATTATATGAGGATGGCTTTAACTTCCCTGACAAAAAAGCTCGTTTTGCTTTAAATGATTGGGTGCAACCTGTTGAGTTTGAAGCACAATACGATTGTCATATTAATAATGGCCGTATGCTTGAACACTTCCATGAAGGAAATCTAACAAATAAATCGAAAGGTATTCAATCGAAAGTACCTGAAATTTTCGTTGAAGTATCACCAGAATTGGCGAAAGAACGAGGCATTGCAGATGGAGCCCTACTTCGTTTAGTGTCTCCATATGGTGCCTTGAAGCTAAATGCTCTTGTTACAGATCGCGTACAAGGAAACGAATTATTCTTACCAATGAACTCTGTTAGCAAAGATTCAGCCATCAACTTCCTAACTGGCCCTGCAGCAGATGTGAATACGTCAACACCAGCTTATAAACAAACAAAAGTACGAGTAGAAGTGCTAAAAGCAAAAGGTAAATCACCACTTCCTCGCACAAACCCACGCTATAAAAAGCGTCATCCTCAAAATGGTGTTGAGGTACAACGAAAATGGAATCGTCCTGGCTACGTTCACTTAACAACCATAAACGAAAGAGAGTGAGAGCATGGCTGTACCCATTACAGGTATTAAAAAACAACAATTAACGGAAGAACAACTAAAGGAACAAAAATTAGACAATCTAAAAGAACTGCTTTCTGAAAATGAAGAAACCGTCAATCAAGTGTTTAGTATTATGGCTGAATTAAATGATATCGGTGCATTAGAAGCAGCAATGAAGCTACTTGAAGCCAAAGAGGAAGTGGCCCATATTGCACTTGGACAATTAACACGTAAGCCTGTAACCAATATCATTAACAATTTAATGGGTGTTGCGGGAGCATTGACGGAGCTCAATCCTGAAACAACGACTAAGCTGATTGAAGGCTTAAATACAGGCGTAGATGAAGCAAGTAAAGCACTTGAATCGAATGAAAAGGTCAGTGCCTTTAAGCTCATGAAAATGATAAACGATCCAGATGTCAATCGTGCGCTCAATTTTGGGGTTCATTTCTTAAAGGGACTCGGCAAAGGCTTAAAAGAATAAGGTGGTTCCTAAATGTTAACAAAAGAAAATGTTGTAAACGCATTGAAACAGGTAAATGATCCTGAGCTACATCAGAGTATTGTAGATTTGAATATGGTGCGAAACATTCAAATACATGACAACCATATAGCGCTGGATATTATTTTGACCATACCAGGATGTCCGTTAAAGGCGAAAATACAGCAAGATGTGGAGGAGGCCTTACAAGCGCTTGGTGCCTCCACTGTTACCATTAGCTTTGGCTCTATGACAGATCAGGAGCGACGCACTTTAACCGCCTCTCTACAGGCAAAAAATGTGACTGAACAAGGAATGCCAAACATGCTACTGCCTAATTCTGGTGTTCAATTCATTGCCATTACAAGTGGTAAAGGCGGTGTTGGAAAGTCTACTGTAACAATCAATTTAGCGGTTGCACTTGCTCGTCTTGGCAAACGTGTAGGTATTTTAGATGCTGATATTTATGGTTTCAGTATCCCTGCCATGATGAAGATTGATCAAAAGCCTACCATGCTTGATCAAACGGCGATTCCAGTAGAACGTCACGGCGTACAAATAATGTCGATGGGCTTTTTTACAAATGACAACCAGCCTGTTATGTGGCGTGGTCCTATGCTCAATAAGTGGATTCGCAATTTCCTTGTCAACACGCTATGGGGAGATTTAGATTATCTCCTCATCGATTTACCACCTGGTACAGGTGATGTTGCGATTGATATGGCTGCGATGATTCCACAAGCTCAAGAAATCATCGTGACAACACCGCATCTTGCCGCTTCACATGTTGCTTCTCGTGCAGGCTTGATGGCGCAACATACGAAACACAGGATTCTTGGTGTTGTTGAAAACATGGCCTATTTTGAAGGTGCTGACGGTCAAAAAAACTATCTATTTGGACAAGGCGGAGCCGAACAATTAGCAGATTTATTACAGACAGATGTAATCGCTCAAATTCCTTTTGCTCAACCTGAGGAAAATACAGGTTCCTCGGTCTATGATGAAGAGTCGATAATCGGTGAGGTGTTTACTCATTTAGCAGAAGATCTACTCTATAAATAACCCTTGATTTGTTTTTTTACCATGCACTAATCTAAAAACTGATACAAATTAAAACACCTTTCGTTGAAATAAGGGGATAAGTATCCCGAACAATCAACGTGAAGGTGTTTTTTATGTGACCAAGAGTATGTTATTATATAGAAGAAAAAAATAAGATAAGCAAAAGTTCCCGCCAAACATTGCGTCTACATTTTTTTATCTTAGGCACACTTCTTCAGTCACATCATCTGTCAGAAAAAGTTACCTTGCATATAAATTAAGACTCTATAATTTGTATTATCAACAAGAAGTAAAAAAGGAATGACCATGAGCATGTCCCCTAAAGGCACAGTCAATCATCCCCCAATCGAGATGTTTTTGACCTAACTCTCGCTTAGATCCGCAACGTTCTATCATTCACTAAAACGAATACCATGATACGCTTTAATTTTCAAGTAATTTATCTATTACTAGCTTTGTTAAATTAGGCATTATTTCCATAGTATATTTCAATTCTGTTCTTTCATATCTATTATGTGCATCATATCCATATGGTCCAATATTGATTGCAGGGATATTTAGTTCTCTAATGTCATCATAATTTACATAATGTTTAGTTCTCCAGCTAGGGTTATTGTTAACAACTGAATTCACACTATCTTCATCGACATTTATAGCCACGCAACTCATATCACAAATATGAGGGAAATAATTTTTTTGTACAATAGGCTTATCATAATGTGGTTGAACTTTTTCAACTGCATAATCTAAGGCGGTTAGTAAATTTTTTTCTTTTTCATTTTTACCAGTTACTTCTACACATGGTGAGTACAATGAAGAATAAAAAATAATGATTGCAGGACTCTTATCCTTGGTCCACTTCCAAACTTCTTCTACCACTCTTGCAGAAAACATGCGTACATCTAACTCTTTATTTTTTAATAATTCGTGTTTAAAATTTTTTATATGCTCTTTATAATTGTCCCCATATTCAACAATAATTGATTGTTCTAATTCTTCATAGAACAATACCCTCGTCTTCCATGGCAATTTTGTATATTCCTGCCCACTAATTTCGCAATATCTCTTATAATGATGATTTAAATTAGTTATTACATTATTAAATGCAATTTCAGCATGGACTTTTAACTTTTCTAACACATCTTTAGGTGACCATGATTGCACAAAGAAATTATAATATACATATGAAGCAAGAGCTGTCTGAACTGTATAAGTCTCTTTAAAATCAGTTTGCTTCAAACTTACAGGTGGCATTGGTGTTTCTCCTAACGATTTATCACATAGCTCTGGGTTATATGCAATTTGTCTAGTTAACTCCGCAGCAATATAGTTAGGGTCGATTCCTTCAAAACTAGAGCCTACATGGCTTTCCACCCCAGTTATATAAAAAGAAGGGAGTAGCTTACCAACGCTTCCTTTATATATATATCTACTTTCATCCCCCTCATACTTAGGAGCAACAAAATCGGAGTTAATTAATGCCGCGTAATCAAACCCATGCTCTACTTTTAACATTTTTAAATCATTTAAACCAGACAATACGCCATGAGAACTATCCTCTTCATCGCATTCAGCAAAAAATACGATATTTCCATTCAGTTCCTCTGGGTGATCTGAATAATATTTTAATAGATAATAATGGCTTGCAACACCGCTCTTCATATCAAGTGTTCCTCTTCCAAATAACCATTCATTTGATTCTAAATGCTCTCGAACCAACGGCGGAACTTCTTCACCCTTTAACGCTTCATGCAGTTCATTAGGAAAACAAGCTTTCTCTTTCAAACTATTATAATCATCGATACCCACCGTATCTGTATGTCCCATTAGCACAACCGTTTTATTACTATCTCCTTTAGTCCCTTTTACAAATGCAAACACATTGTACCTTTCAACCTCATCATTAATTGTTCGTGAAGTAAACACATAATTAGGATTTTTCAGGAAATAAGGTAAATTAGAAATTGTTTTAGCCAGTGACTTTGATATGTTAATTTCCCCTTCGGTATTAACAATGCTTTCAATATTTACAAGTTCGTTCGTAACCTTTAATACTTCTTCATACGTTTTTAACATCTATCATCATCCCCTAATTAAAGATAATAATTATAAAACTTGTTGCAAAAACTTAATCGTTCTTTCTTGTTTTGGTGCTTTAAAAATTTCGACTGGCGAACCCTCTTCAATAATTTTGCCATCTGCTAACATAATTACCCTATCCGCAACTTCCTTAGCAAAGCCCATTTCATGGGTTACGACGACCATCGTCATTCCGTCTTTAGCAAGGCTTTTCATAGTCTCTAAGACTTCTCCTACCAACTCAGGATCCAATGCTGATGTTGGTTCATCAAATAACATAACACTTGGATTCATTGCCAGTGCTCTTGCAATAGCAACTCGTTGTTTTTGACCACCAGATAGTTGTTCAGGATAGTAATTAGCTTTATCAGCAAGACCTACTCGTGTTAACAAATTCATAGCAAATTTAATCGCTTCCTCTTTACTTTGCCTTTTCACCTGAATTGGTGCTTCTATTACATTTTGTAAAACACTTAAATGGGGAAATAAATTGAAATGTTGAAATACCATCCCCATATTTTCTCTTACATGATTTAAATTAGTTCTTTTTACATCAATAATCTCATCATTAATGCTTATCGTACCTGAATCTAATATCTCCAAAAAATTCATACATCGTAATAAAGTGCTCTTCCCTGATCCACTAGCCCCTATTAGAACAACCACTTCTGATTTATTAATTTCAAGATTGATCCCTTTTAAAACCTCCAAGTCACCAAATGATTTAGAAAGCGATTTCAACTTTATCACGTTTTTTCCTCCTCCCAACATCCAGTCGACTTTCAAGTTTATTAAATAACAACGTGAATAATAAGACTAAAATTAAATAGTATATCCCCACAACAAAGTATGTTTCAAGAGGCATATAGTTGTATGCTTGGGTTGAAAGTGCATGGTTAAATAATTCTGACACTGCGATATAAGCTACTAAAGACGAATCTTTTAACCCTATGATAAATTGATTAGCTAATGCTGGAATAGCTCTTTTAAAACTCTGAGGTAAAATAATTCTTCTCATTGTTTTAAAATATGTCATTCCTAATGATCGACCAGCCTCCATTTGGCCTTTATCAATAGATTGAATGGATCCACGGAAAATTTCTGCAATATATGCTCCTGAATGAATTCCCAGCGCAATGGATCCTGCTGCAAAGTCTGATAAAGTAAAAATACTAGAAATACCATAGTATAAGAACATAAGTTGTACGATTAATGGCATACCACGAACAACAAAAATGTAAGCGTTAGCAATACTTTCCAATATTTTTATATTGGATACTTTGAAGAAGGCAAACACTAACCCAATCACACAAGCAATAAATAAAGAAACAATTGTTAATTCAATAGTTAAAACTGTCGCTTTTAAAAACTCAATGCCATGCTTTTGGAATATAGATGTTACATTTGTTAGAAAATCCATATTAATCACCTAACCTCTTTTAAGTATGTGGACGTAAAAGACAAACACTCCTATAGATAGCTAAAATTAGATTTTGGTAGGGGTTAAATAGATAGAATTTTCAATCTATTTAACCTACAATTTTAATAACTTTATGTTTTAGAACAATTAATATCTATGCCTAGTACGTCTTTAGCATACTAGGCACGCTATTTTTAACAGTTATTCTAACAAGTCTTTCCCAAACCATTTCATACTTATTTCTTTATACGTTCCATCCTTAACCATCTCTTCAATCGCCTTATTAATCGCTTCTAATAAAACTTCATTATCTTTATTAATCGCCACTGCAATTTCTTCTCTTTTAATGACCTCTCCTAGGGCTTGAATCTTTAATCCGGATTCTTGCATGGCTGAAATACCTACAATTCTATCAGTAATTACTGCATCTAGCCGACCTGGTGGAAGATCTTGTAATGCATAGATTTCACTAGGGAATTCTTTGATTTTATCTGTATATTTCTTCGCATCTTCAACATACGTACTAGCTTGCATAACGCCAATCGTTTTTCCCTTTAAATCTTCTACCGTTTTAATCTCATTATTTTCACTCGAGATAAATACTGTAGCACCTGAAACATAATAAGGGATTGAAAAGTCGACCTGTTTAGACCTTTCCTCGGTAGCTGTCATACTGCCAATAATGGCATCATATTTATTTCCTCGTAACCCTTGAATAATTGTTTCCCATGGATTTGTTACAGGATTTGCTTCTAGCCCAATCCTTTTTGAAATTTCTTTCCCTATCTCAACATCAAAGCCTACTAATTCTTGGTTTTCCTTATAATTTAATGGTTTGAGTAAACCACTCATTGCAAATGTTAACTTGCCATCCTTAACCAATTTCATTTCTGTTGTTACACTTTTATCCTGATCCTCATTTTTTGCATCCGCAGTAGCTGGAACTTGTGTATTTGTTTTATTTTCCGAACATGCCGCCATCAGCGAAATAACCAACACCAATAATAAATAGAATAAATTTTTCTTCATCAAATAACCCCTTCCATTTAATTAAGCTAGCTCTCCACCATCAATAGCAATTGTTTGTCCGGTAATATAAGATGACTCATCCGAAGCAAGGAAAGCATATAATGCTCCGACTTCCTTAGGATCTGCATGTCGTTTCAGAGGGATACCTTCATTTACAACTTCCAACATATCTGGTGTATACTCAGCCATTTGCATAGGGGTTAGTACGTATCCAGGACATATCGTATTAACTCGGATATTTGGAGCAAGCTCCAATGCCATTGTTCGTGCTAAAAGATTAACCCCTGCTTTTGAAGCATTGTAGTCAGCATAGAATGGATGTCCTGTCACTCCATTTGTAGACGCTGTCATAAGTATGACACCCTTGCCCTGCTCCACCATCATTTTTGCGGCTGCTTGTGAAGTATAAAATACACCGTTAAGATTAATGTTTAATACTTTACTCCATTGTTCAGGACTAATATCAAGAAACTTATTGCGAATGCTAATACCTGCATTCGCAATAAAAACATCTACACCACCTAAATCCCTCTTTATATTCTCAAAAACAGCGTTTACATTTTCAGGATTACTAACATCTACTACATAGCCTTTAGCAATTCCGGGATTTTCTTTTATCGACTGTTCAATACCCTCATTATTAATATCTAAAATAGCCACTATAGATTCTTCTTCTATAAAACGTTGTGCGGTGGCTAATCCTATACCACTAGCACCTCCTGTAATAACTACTCTCTTATTTTTTAAACTTCTATGATTGGTTCTCATTCAAACACCCCCTAATGGTTATTAATTAATACATCCTTTTTATTTTTCACCTTTTGTAGATATACCCTCCATGAAATACACCATTTAGAAGGCTCATCTAAATAGTCTGCTTCAATTAACTGATGAATTGTGCTATTTTGCGGTGCTGCTTTAACAATTTCTGGCGTTTCGTACGCTTCTTTAGAAATCTGCTCAAGCGCTTGAATGTATTCATCTAAATCTGCCTTAGAATAAGATTCTGTTGGTTCAAGTGTAAATGGTTGCGGAACAATATACGGATGATGACTAGTCCAGTAATGTAAACCAAAGTCAGTCATTCGGCGCTGTACATCCTCTGTTGTAACACCTGTTTCTTTCTCCAACTGCTCCCAGCTATAACGAACTTGCTCTAATCGTTGCCCTTGTATATATGGCACACTTACACCTCGAATTTTTGATACTTTACTATACAGATAATTGTTATTTAATACGGCTGTTTCTGCCACAGCTTTAAGTCCATCTGTGCCTAATGCCCTAATCCAAGCATAAGAACGCAAAATCGTTTGAGCTACCCCATGGAATGATCGTACTTTTCCAATCGAATGCTCTAATTGATCATTTAACACATATTGGTCTCCCTCTTTTTCAACAATTGGGCCTGGCAAATAAGGCTTTAATTCTTCTGTGACCCCAAGAGCCCCTGTTGCTGGTCCTCCACACATGTGAGGTGCTGCAAATGTTTTGTGTAGATTGAAAAAACACATGTCAAAACCTGCTTCTCTTGCACGTGTGATTCCTAACAGTCCATTGGCATTTGCCTGATCGTAATAACAAATTCCACCAACATCATGCACTATTTTCGTAAATTCTTTAATTTTAGAATTATAAATCCCTGTATCTTCAGGGTTAGCTACAACAAAACCAGCTGTTCTTTCGGATACAACTTCTTTCAATTTATTAATATCCGGAAAACCATTTTTATCTGGATGAATAGTTATTATTTTATAACCTTTGACTACTGCGGTTGCTGCTTGAGAAGGGTGTGAGAAGATGGTTGTAATAATTTCATTACGTTGATCTGCCTCACCTTTTACTTCAAAATATTTGCGCACAATCGATGCCATAGCAAACAGTGCTTGTGTACCCCCACTTGGTTGGAAAGAGAAACAATCCATCCCCGAAATCTCACGCATCGCTAAGTCCAAATTGTGAATGATTTCTAGCATTCCTTGGACAGTACTTCCCTCTTGTAAAGGATGTAATTCCATTATTTTAGGATTACGAATAAGCAATTCATTAATTTTTGGAATATACTTCATCGTACAAGTGCCTTGTCCAATTTCAACATTAAAATCAGAGCCTAATGTTTCTTGCGATAGCCTTACATAATGTCGTAACACACGTGCTTGACCTATTTCTGGTAAATTCGGTTTATTTGTTCTTTTCATTTTCTGAGGTAAGGATGAAATACCATCCCCGACTGCTTCTACAATCTCATTTGAAGGTTGCGGTACTTCTACTCCGACTTCTCCTGATTGATGTAACTCAAAAATGATAGGTTCATTCCATTTAGCTTGATGAAAATCTTTATTTACATTCTCTCTTAGAATCTTATCCACGTTAAAACTCCTTTCTCCCTATTTAATATCCAACAATTGTAGATAAAGCATTGACTAACTTATCAATATCCTCTTTAGTGTGAACTTCAGTTACACAATAAAGTGCTGTTTGACCGTATTCAGGAAATTCCAACGATAAGTCTTTACCACCGAAGATTTTTTGCTCAAGTAACCGTGAATTGATTTCTTCTACTGTTAATCCTGTATCGTTAAAATCTATAATGAACTCTTTGAAAAATGGAGAGGTAATTCTTGAACCCCGAATATTGTTAATAGAATTCAATTGCATTACTGCATACTGACTGTTTTGCATAATGGCTTGACCTAACTCGTACATGCCATTTGGCCCCATTAATGATAAATACACACCTGCTGTAATTCCCCAAAGAGCTGTTTGTGTGCCTACAGACTCCTTACCGTTTTCTCTATCTGCAAAGGACGTACGATCATAGGCAATGTCACCAAAACCATATTCACCTTTCTTTACAGTCGGAATAATACCGAACAATCGTGATGGATATTCATTAACAAATTTTGGATCATTATATGTTGCAATAAATCCAGCTTGCCCTCCACTATAATTCATGTGCATACCTAATGGTTGAAGATCTCCACATACGATATCGGCTCCATATTGACTTGGTGGTGCCAATACCCCTAGGGAACTTGGATCAACTCCTACTATCATAAGTACGTCATATTTTTTAGCAAGTTGTGAAATTTCCTGACCTTGCGACTCGATAAAACCTAAATAGGATGGATTTTCAAAGTAAATAGCTGCAACTTCATTTGACAACTTTTCTTCTAAATCGGCTAAGTCCATTAATCCTGTATTAAGATTGAATTTTATTCCTTCAAATGATAACTGTGGTGTACCATAGTTTGTAATAACTTTTCTGCGTTCGGGAGAAAGTGTATTAGCAAGTAATATTTTCGTACGCTTTGTAATCCGACTCGCCATACGAATCGATGTAGATGCAGCTTGGGCCCAATCGAATGTAGGAACATTCACTACTTCCATATCCACAAGCTCCGCCATTAAGCTTTGATATTCAAATAATGCTTGAAAGCGTCCATGATCCTCATAAGGCTCTCCTGCATAAGCTGTTAAAAACTCTGCACGTTGATTCACTTCATCACATACGGCTGGTATGAAGTGTTGCCAGCAACCAGCTCCTAGAAAATTAATATATTCATTGGTACTTATATTTTTATTTAAAAGACCCTCAATATGGCGTCGTAACTCTAATTCATTTAAAGCTTTTGGAATATTCATGGTACCTTTAAAATGTAAATCCTCTGGAATACACGAATAAAGTTCCTCAACGGATTGAACACCAATTTCATCTAACATTTCTTGCTTTACCTCAGATACCATATTGGGGATATATGGATGGACCTTTTTACTCATTTAATTTGCCTCCCTCTATAATTATTTTTAGGCTAAGCCGCCACCATCAACTGTTAATGTCGTTCCCGTAACCCAAGCAGATAAATTACTTGCCAAGAATAGTACCCCTTTAGCAATATCTTCAGGTGTTCCTAATCTTGCTAACGGTCTATCAACAGCTGAACTACGTAAGAAACTTGATTCATCTATATTTAATTGTTTTGCTTCTCCACGAAGTAATGGCGTATCTGTATCTCCAGGACAAATGCAATTTACGCGAATATTTTCTGGACCATGATCAATAGCCATAGCCTTTGTTAAATTTACAACCCCTGCTTTTGCAGCACAGTAAGATGCAGCTTTGTCTCCACCTTTGATTCCCCACCCAGAACCAGTATTAATGATACTGCCACCATTTCCTCTCATGAGTGGGATTAAGTATTTCGAAAGTAGATAGACCCCTTTTAGAGAAACATTAATAACCGCATCCCAATCCGCTTCCTCTAAATCCACTACCGTTTTTCTACGGATAATGCCTGCATTATTAAAAAGCACATCTACTTTTCCATATCTCTCCTGTATAGAATCAGCCACACTTTTGCAATCTTGTGTATTCGTTACATCACATTTTAAAAACTCAACATCTAAACCAGCTTCTTGAAAGCTTTTTTCTGTATCCTTACCTTTTTGTTGATCAATATCTAAAATCACAGTTTTAGTTCCCAACTCACTTAATAATTTAGCTGTTGCAAGGCCAATCCCTGAGGCACCTCCCGTAATCACAGCCACCTTACCTTCCAATTCAAAATAATCTACCAAATAAATCTTCCTCCTTTCCTTTGCTTACTATATATCTAGCAAAATACGTGCCAAGTGTAGAAACACAAATCCATTTACCATTTTAATCTACAAAATATCAGAAATTTCTGATGTTAAAGGGTTTTCAAAATATGTATCGTAAAAGATTCAGCAATATACTAAATTTCCTTTTGCCATATTTGTCAATTCCGTTGTCACTTTTGTCATTAAAATCAGCCATAAAAAAACACAAATACCTAGGAAGTTCATTTTAAATTCCCCATTAAGGAGGTGAGAAATTTAAAAATCTCTAAAAGCAAGGTATTTGTGTCAAACTTAAACTATAAATTTACACTTTTTAGTTTTCTATAAAGCGTTCTTGTACTTATGCCTAATTCTTCAGCAACACGTTCTTTTCCAGCAGTGTCATTTCCATATATAGAGAGCATTTGGTAAATGACCTCCATTTCTGTATCTTTCAATATATTAGAATTGCTATAAAGATTTTGTGCTTGATTATTCTCGATGATATATTTCGGTAAGCTTTCCCTTGTTAATTGTAAGGAATTCTCCATTACCATACTGTACTCTAATACATTTTCTAACTCTCTTATGTTCCCTGGCCAAGAGTATAATTTCAATTCCTCCAAAAATTCCTTCGAAAAATCTTTAATAAATTTCCCTGTTTTATGCTGAATCTTTTCAAGTAACTTTACAATCAAATATTCTATTTCATCTGTTCTTTCTTTTAAAGGAGGTAATGTTAAAGGGATCACATTTAGTCGATAATATAAATCCGAACGGAACTCACCTTTTCTCACCATATCTTCTAAAGGTTTATTTGTCGCAGCAATAATCCTGACATTTACTTTTCTAGGCTCAATTGCTCCGACTCTATAAATAAGCCCATCTTGCAAAACTGTTAATAGCTTCGCTTGTAAATGTAATGGTAATTCTGTAATTTCATCGAGGAATAAAGTACCTTTATCTGCTACTTCAAAATAGCCCATTTTCCCTTTTCTTCTAGCCCCTGTAAACGCCCCTTCATCATAGCCAAATAACTCGCTTTCAAACAAGTTTTCTGGAATGCTTGCACAATTCAACTCTATAAATTTCCCTTTGTGTGTAATGCTATTTGAATGAATATATTTCGCTAATAAACTTTTCCCTGTTCCCGTCTCTCCTGTTATGACAATTGAAGATGGGCTATTTGCAATACTACTTAACTTACTCTTTATAAGTTGTAAGTGAGGTGCGTTGCCTAATACATATTTCGTATCAAATCCTTTTTTATGTTCAAGCAATAAATAGGATCCTTCGTTGTTCAGGGCATTCATAATCATATCTCCCAACCGAGCTAACCAATACTGATATTCCTTCGGCTCAGATGAAAATTTTTTCTCCCCCTCATCTGTAAAACTGACAAATGTCAAATATCCGAAGTGACGATCTCCTTTTACTAAATTCATTAGCATTTCCACTTTAGATGGACAGTTATTTTGGAACCTACAACCAGAACACACTTTCATTTGACCAGGTTTTTGTAAATATTGAACAGATTTAGAATAATACTTCTGAAAGAACGGAAGGTGTACCTGTATCCCTTTTTGCTTTCTATATTCTTCCGTTGCTATAAAAACTTCACCATTCGAAGTGAAATAGGCCATTTCCAATTGTAATAGTTCACCAAAGGCATCCAGCATAGATTGCACTAATTTTTCGGCATTCAACATGATATTCCCCCCACAAAAATCGAAAAAGTAATATAGCCAATTTGTTTATAGTGAAAATAGCTCGTAATAGTCCATAAAATAGTTAATGGATTAGGTTTTATGAGAATTACACCTTTTACGGAAGTTTAATTATCTTATCTTTTTTAATTCGCCAAAAGTTACATCTTACCTTTATAATTTTCTTCAAGGATTATAGAGCATGAAAAAAGCCATGCAAAATTGAATTGCCCCATAAAAGTTAAACAGAATATCTAACTTTAAATGGGGCATTCCATGACTGGGTAGCTAACATTTATAACTATGTCTATATTCTATATCATCCTCTAAATTAGAAGTTTATCTCATTCAACAACAGCTATTTATCTTTATCTGCTTTCCTACTCATTGTAAGAACTAGTTACCTTTAAGCATTATGTTTTTTCACTAAATATCTGATCCAATATAGACAAAATTTGTAGATTAGATAATAATAACATTACATAGAGAAAATGAGGTGATTCCCTTGAAAATGAATTTAAACGTCTCACAACAAATTACTCAAACGTTGACAACTGAACTCATTCATCAATTGGAACTACTACAATACTCCAGCTCCGAATTAGAACAACATATTTATGAGAAATCAAATGAAAATCCACTCTTAACTGTTATTGAGAAAAACATGAATCACACAAAGGATATTGTAGACCTTGCCACAATGTCTATAAAAGGTATTCAACCTAAGCAAAAGCAACAGTATGATTTCATTCAAACTCGGCTAACACAGCAACATTCATATATTACCCAACTACTCGATCAAATACCTTTACATCTAAGTCTTACACAACATGACAGAGAAATTTTAAAATATTTCATACATAACCTCGATGAACATCTATTTTTAAATGTAGATTTATCCAAAGTTGCTAAATCATTTAACATCTCTTTAGACCATATAAATACACTGTTAGATCTATTACAAACATTCGAACCTCTTGGCGTTGGCGTTAGAAATATGAAAGAATATTTATTAATTCAAATTTACAATGATATAGAGGCCCCACCATTTGCAGCTCCATTCATTCAACATCATTTAGAACAAGTAGCTAATTTATCAATTAAAATGTTAAGTACAACTTACGACATTTCAATAGAAGAAACTCAAAGAACAATACAATATATACGAAACCTAAAACCCATTCCAGCTTCATTGGATAATAATGCTACTAGCGTGTATATTATACCTGATATAATCATTAGCAAATTGAATGGGGAATGGATAATAGAACTAAATAATCGGTTTTTACCTAAAATAGAAATTAATCAAGATTACGTAGATCTATTAAAAGAGTCCGTTGAAGATTATGCCTATTACCAACAATGCATGAACGATATTATAGCTTTAACACAAGGAATAGCTCAACGTGATAAAACTTTATACAGCCTGACACGATTACTGCTTGATTTACAAGCTTCATTCTTTGAACATGGAATAAAAGCCTTATCTCCTATGCGTTTAAAAGATGTTGCACAAGCATTAAATATGCATGAATCCACCATAAGTCGTGCGGTTAAAAATAAATTTATCCGTACAGCACATGGAATCTTTGCACTCCAGTCTTTATTTACAAAAGGAATTATCAACGATTCAGGAAAGCTTGATTCTGTGTCCTATATAAAAAGTCGCATTAAAAAATTGGTAGAAAATGAGAATAGAAAAACTCCTTTATCAGATCAACAACTAACTGAAAAATTAGAAACTGAGGGTATTCGAATTTCACGACGCACAGTTTCAAAATATCGTAAAGAATTGAACATAGCCAATTCATCTAAACGCATTTATTTATAAAAAACTTTATTATCAGTTACTTATTAAGAGGTTAAAGACAAAATAAATACCCTTCATTATGGGATTGACTGTCTCAAAACCGACTGTCAGTTCCCAAATGAAGGGTTTTTTCGATTACTTATAACCAGCCTTTTGTAACACCTGCATGAAATAAAAACGATACGTATTTTTTACAAATGTCTCTAGGGGTAGCCCTACATTCACTTGATATTTTGTAAATATAAAATAAAATCGTTTATCCCACTTTAGGCGTAATAACTCTCCTGCTTCTTCGCCATACTTCATCGTAAATTCTTCCATCAAAGGCTCGATCATCTCATAACAATAATCTTTTAAATGGGCCAGTGCTTCCATATCCTTGTCCCTTTGAAAGCGTATAATCCACTCTACTAATTGCTCATCCATATTCGCATGCCGTCCTTTTAATCAGAGTTTCTTCCTATTAAATTATACTCCTTTTTTGGCGAATCAAAAAAAGAACGATTTTTCCAGTAGATTTCACTCATCAATAGGACGATTCCAACGTAGATGATAGTGAACAGACCTCTTTTTCATTTGTTTGTCCAATACCAGTAATCTATCACCAGCTTGAATAACATAGCTATTCTCTAAAGTCCGTACAGCGGGCTGTTGCTGCTGGGAATTAATGATGCCAATATTGCTTTCCCACAATATTTGATGTTTGTTCATATCATAGAGCAATAACATGTGTTCAGCACTTTCTCGCTGTGTTTGCCTATATGAAACAAGAGCCGTTTTTTCTATGATATCTACATCCACCACTTTTGGTTGTAAATTTTCATAGGCTCGAATGGCTGGCTCAGTTAGGACAGCTTGACTAAAATCTCGAATACCCTGATAATTCTCTACAGGCTGTGGATGTGTGGCAAAATATCCTGGCAACTCTGTCTCGATGAAAAAACGGGCAGATAGGTAATCTTGAGCCTTCGCATCCTCACTTAATGTTTTACCATCAAAGCGATAGAATTTGCCATCGACCCCTTCCAAATATAAATTGTTCTCTAGGACAGCCATTTGATGTGCGTTATTGCTCAATATCGCTATTAATGACGGATGGTGCGTTCGAAAATCTTTTTCAGAAAGTATTTCTTTGCCTGTTTCCATATCTACCAGTGATAATTGACCAAATTCATCATCACGATGATGGACAAGAACACCACCCATAAATTCCCCGAGCAGTGTTTCTTTATAGGAAGCTGATTTTGTCCATTGCTTTTCACCTGTTTGTAAATTCACAGCTACTAGGAGATGGTGGGCGATTACATGTGTAATACCATTCGATGTCCCATTATTTTCTGAGCCTTGCACCATTTGAACAGCAGAAAAAAATATCGTGGGTGAGCCAACCATTTAAACGCCATGAATAGATATATCGTTGTAGAAATTGTTCCACTTCTCTACCCCTCAAACAACGATTAACTAAAATCTGAATAAAGCACATAACGGTCACATTCCAAGCATTGAAATAAATATCCTTGATGATGCCCATTGTTCATTAAGGATGCGGAAAGTTCTTCTTTTGAAAAGCCGGTATAATTATCAAATTGATCCTCAATTCCTAGCTCTACTAAATCACGCCAACCAACATAGCCGATAAACGCACAATAGTCAGAGCAATGTGCCACCCAATTATTGCCCTGCCAGCTTACATAGCCAGGCGTCCGAAAGAGCACTTCCTCCGCAAACTTGGGATTCGTAACCTGTTCATCATCCATTAAGTCTTGCTGGAAAGAACCATCATATTTTTGAGCTGCTTCCCCGCTATGGATGCAGGAAGGACAAAGATAATCTACGTCCTCAATTGCATAAATACCACCAGTATAATAAACATCCACTTCTTGCTCGCAACAATCACATACAACGATTTCATCTGTTTCAAAAATTTCAGCCTCAAGAGGGTTTGGTAGATATTTAAACGTTGGAATTTTCGTTTTAAGTTGCTGATGGTCTCTAATTTTTCTTGGTAGCAGAGGATTCACCGTAATTGGTTTATCTATGTAGGTCTGGAGAACGCCATATTTTTTCAGATCCTTTTTATCGTCTTTATTCATAATGACAGTAAATAACTGATATGCCTCAGGATACATCCTAAGTAAACAGTAAACCTCTACTAATATCCTTAATGTTTCTTCTGTTTGTTGAACCTGCTTTAATTGATCTTTAAAAATATGCATTTGATTAATGGTTATCGGATTGGAAGGATTAAATTTTTGTCTTAGTTCGTGCCATTCTTCCACAATCGTCATAAAAAATAAGCCTCCTTCTCACTTGCTATTTGGCAAATGAATAATCTTTTATCAGTTGGCAGATTTCCACTTTATAGTTTGCGTACCATTTGTCTTTACCCAATTGTTGTGCTGTTAAATGCTTAGCATTGTCTTTCCATGCTTGGATAGCCTCTAGCGATTCCCAATAAGACACTGTTATGCCCTTTCCTTCCTCATTTCTAACACTTTCAACACGAATGAAGCCAGGCTGTTGCTGTGCTAAGGCATCGATTAGGTCAGCCATCTTGCCATAGCCATCCCCATCTTGCTCAGTTCTTTGCGATGTAAAAATCACTGCATAATATGTTTCCATTTATTTCTCCTCCTCCATTACTTTTATTGTAAACCATAATGACTTTGACTAAAATCTAAATATAGGACACTGAAAGGATTGTGACAGAATGGGAATTAATCCAAACATGGCAGAAATAGCGGCACTTCTTGGTGAAACATCAAGGGCAACCATACTTGCTAGTATGATGGACGGTCGTTTTCATACGGCTAGTGAACTAGCTTATATGGCTGCCATCAAACCACAAACTGCTAGCTTTCATCTTGCTAAATTAGTAGAAGGAAAGCTGATAAAAGTTGAAAAACAGGGCCGTCATCGTTATTTTCAATTGGCTGGTGAGGACATTGCTCATTTTTTAGAGTCATTCCTAGCCATCTCTCCACCACCTGAAGTACGTTCATTAAAGCAATCGAGCCAAATCAAGTTATTACAGGATGCTAGAACTTGCTATGATCACCTTGCTGGTAAATTGGGTGTCCAATTAACGGAATCAATGCTGAAGGCAGGCTATCTTACATTGGAGGGTAAACAATTTGTCCTGACAGATGAGGGCACATTATTTTTTACGACATTCGGAATCGATTTAACTGCTTTAAAGAGAAAACGACGATCCTTTTCTCATGCCTGTTTAGATTGGAGTGAACGGCGTTATCATTTAGCTGGTGCATTAGGCTGTGAGCTATTAAATCAATTTTTCAACCTTGGTTGGCTTTTACGCGTTCCCTCTATTCGCGCCATTAAAGTGACGGAGAAAGGGAAAATAGGCTTTAAAGAGATCTTTCATTTAGATTTGTAAAATAGGAAAGGGCACGGAGTTATCTCCTAGCCCTTTTCTCTACTAAAAGTACGGTTTACTAAATAAATGCCCATGATGATGAGTAAGCCGCCAACCATTAGTGATGGTTTTAACGGTTCATCCAATAACACCCAGCCTGTTAATACGCCAAAAAAAGGAGCTAAAAATAAATAGGCACTTGTTTTCCCTGGATCACTATTTTGCAGAAGATAATACCACCCTGCAAATTGAATGATGGAGGAAAAAATACTAAGCCACAATAGAATAAATAACGATTGTGGGTTCACAATAAAAAATGGCTGTTCTAACAATAAACTTCCTATTAATAATAGTAAGCCACCAAACAGCATCTGATAAGCAGATAAAACCCACGTATCAAATAACACGCCCCATTTTTTCACTAACAGGGTGGCAGTAGCCCAAAAAATAGCTGATAGCAAGCCAAAAAGGATTCCTACTTTCAAATCAACTTGTGCCCCCATCGTAATCATCACCCCGATTAAGCCAAATAAAACCCCTATCCATTGATAGAAACGGTAGCGCACTTTCATGAAAATGGTGGCAAAAATCACAACCAGTAATGGGTTTGTAAATGTTAAAATAGAAGACTCACTTGCCGTGATGGTGCGTAGACTTAAAAAAATACACCCCATCACACCTGCCGTTTGAAAGAGCCCGATCATGCATAACTTGAACCACTCCTCCTTGTAATAGGATGGGGTCTCTTCAAGATGATAACAACGATCGCCATGATTATACCAGCCAATATAAAACGAAGTGCAGCCAATAATAAAGGCGAGGCATACGGTAAGCCTAATTTAACAATGGCAAATGATGAACCCATTAAAAAGGTCGTTACTACTAATAAAGCAATAAATTGATAATTTTTCATCCAATAGCTCCTTACCTGATAGAATAATTGTTCTACGTCCATTATAATCAGGAAGTATTTCAATACTCATCGAAGTATGGATTACAACTCGATTGAAAAATTTTATAAGCTTTCCTTAGGAAGAAATTAATGAAAGGAATAGTCTTTAAAAATCTTACCTCCAAAAGCAAAGAGGTAAGATACTATGGATTATTTATTTTGCATAAACGATCTGACGTTGTCTGCGATGTCCTGCGATTTTGTATGGTGTAAGTAATGATCCCCATCCAATGTGATTACTTTGCCATAAACTGAATGTTTGACTTGTTCTTCATGAAGCGGTATCCAGTTCTTTTCAACTCCACCACTTTTTGCTTGGACAAATAAGAGAAGCGGTAAATCTTTAGGGAATGTAAGATTTTTTGCTGCTGTAAAATTTTCGCTTATATATTCTAATTCATTTGAAGTACTTGTATTATAAAAGTTTTTGAGTGTAATCATCCTAATTTGCTCTTTTGTGTCATCATCATACGGAAGACCTGCATAGGGATCATCTGAAAATTTTATAAGAATTCTTGCAATCCCTGATTTTTTTAGAAGTTGTAACTACTTGATTGGAAACTTCGTGTCCATACCATCCTGTGTAGGGACACTGCTATCAATTCCGACAAATCCAGTTACCTCATTCGGATATTTATTAACATAATCGAGTCCATAGATGCCTGCTATCGAATGGCCCATTAGCATATACCGATCAATCTTTAACTCCTGTAAAGCTTCATGAATTTCACTAACAATATTCTCTGTGCTTCGTTCTTTAGCTGTATCCTCACTTAAGCCATAGCCAAATGGCTCTATTGAGACGATCTTATAATAGGGAGCTAGTTCATCTATCAATGGCTTAAAATCAAGCGTCGGTGCTGCAGTCCCAAAGCCTGGTAGTAATACGATGGTTTCAGTACCCTTTCCTTGAATAGTGACATTCATCTTTTCCCCATTAACGGAGACGAGCTGACCATAGGGTTCTATTTTTCCTTGCTCTATTTTGTTGCAAATAATGTTTATTGTAAAAACAATGAGAAGTAACCCCACAATTGATACACCTAGGACTGCCATTGATTTCAGTAAAACACGCATAAATTTTTTCATGTTTAATGCACGAGGGGGATTCACCTTTACTCGTGCCTCCCTCCTTTACTACGATTATTCCAGCTACTTTTGAGCTGTTAGTGTTACTATAAAGGAGAGAGATGTCTTACGCATGACGACAAGATGAACACAAGATGAACAACAAAAAAAATGTTACGACAAACATTCTCTCTTTAATTTAAGGTGATAGGTAATCTGACAATCATTGTCGTCCCGTATCCAAGCTCACTCTCGACTTCAATTTCTCCTCGATGTAGCGAGACGATTTGCTTTACGATAGCAAGCCCCATCCCACTGCCTTCATACTTATGACTATGGGAACGATCAGCCTTGAAAAACCGTTCGAATATACGTTGCTGATTCTCTAAAGAAATCCCCATGCCTCTATCCGCTATTCGGACTGTCACATGATTTGCACTATGCTTCATGCTGATCTCAATCGTATCATTAGCACTTGAAAATTTAATACTATTCGTAAGAATATTTGTCCATACCTGATGTAATTGATCGTAATCAGCCATGAGGCGAACAGCCTTCAACTGAAGCTCAAAATCAATATTACGAGAGGACCATTGAGGCTGGAGGGAGACTATGACACGTCTAATTTGTTCATCTAGACTGAACGTATCGAGAAGCATTGGCTGTGTCTTTGATTCTAGTAAGCTCAGCTTTAAAAGACTATCACTCATCTTAGACATTCGATTGGCCTCTGAAATGATGATATCAAGATAACGGCGTTTCTCGTCATCCGTTACATCGACTTGTTTCAGTGCTAATGCGTAACCAGAAATGGAGGTAAGTGGAGATTGCACCTCATGAGACACATTTGATACAAAATCCCTCCTCATTTGCTCTAGCTGCTGTAACTCCTCCGCCATGTCTTCAAAGCTTTTAGCCAACGTACCTAACTCCCCCGATTGCTTAATATTTAATTCGACATTGAAATCACCACCAGCAATATGTTTAGTTGCTTGTGTTAGTTTTTTGATTGGCTTGACTAAAAACATCGCTGCAACTAAAAACACAACGCTTCCAATAACAAGGGCATAAGTAGCAAAATTCAAAATCAACTTAATGGAAAAAGAGGTTGATGGTAAAGAAATCGTTTGGATAAACATCGCTCTAGTTCCCATTTCTGTTGTTAGAGGTATGCCGACAAATATTGATGAAATACCACTTGGAATTACTTGAATGACCTCTCCATCCAGTACAGCTTGTACTTGTTCCATTGTTACAGGGGCTAACTGATTGCCATGAAGCTTTCCGTAAGACGTAAACTGCCCTGTTTCTTCATAAATGCGAATATGATAGGATTCAAGCTGATGCATATCACGTATAAAACGATCTGCTTCATGATATGGCAATGTGTCAAAAATTTGTACCATGTCTTGTCCAAAATTTAGTAAGGGAATTTGTAAGCTTTCATTTAATTTATCTTTAAATACCCATGTTGCCATGAAAAAAGAGATAACAGTTCCCCCAATGACAGCAACTAGAAAGATTAAAACGACGCGTGTATATAAAGATTTAATCATTCCTCAACCTCAAGCCTATAGCCCAGACCCCTTATTGTATCGATATGAAAATCAGTGATGGTGTTGAAGCGCTCACGCAGGCGCTTAATATGTACATCGATGGTTCGATTATCTCCCACATAATCAATCCCCCAAATTTGGTCGATCAGTTGTTCTCTTGTATAGACTTGTCCAGGTGTTTCTGCAAGCTTATATAATAATTCAAATTCCTTGAGTGGTAGTGAAATAACATTTTTTCCTCTCATAACTTTATAGGTCTGACGGTCCAACGTGACTTGACCAAGTTGAATGGTCTGCGAATGGCCAATTCTGTAGCGCTTTAAAAGTGCCTTTACACGTACAGTTAGCTCTAACGGATCAAATGGCTTTGTTAAATAATCATCCGTTCCAAGCTCAAAGCCCTTCACTTTTTCCCATGTCTCCCCTCTTGCAGTCAGCATCAGTAGAGGAAGATCCGTATTCATTTTGCGGAGCTCCTTACATAGTGTCCAGCCATCCATCGTTGGCATCATAATATCCAGTACAACAAGATCAATAGGTGCTGAGCCGTAGATGGCTAATGCTTCTTTACCATCTCCTGCCTCCATTGTAGTGAACCCGTCTTTGCGCAGAAAAAGGCAAACAAGTTCACGAATGTTCGCATCGTCATCCGCAACAAGTATCGTTGCCATACATTCGTTCCCCTCTTTTCGAATCTATTATTCACCCACATTATACTATATAATTTCTTTACTTCTCCCCTACCACACCTCACGATTAATTGCTGTGTCCTAAAAGTAAAAAACCACTTCCTAAAAAAACATAAAGGAAGTGGTTCTAATCAAGCAATTAGCTTTGCAAACCATGCAACGTAATGAGCCCCTGGAATCAATAATAACTGTGCCACAATGGTTCCTAAAAATCTGGAAAACATCATCATAACAGACATTCTTTTTAGGTCTAGATAGCTTCCTCTCTTATTGATCACATCATCTGCTAGAATGGATATTTTCGGGTCAATAAATAGGATTAATAGTATCGTTGCAATGCCATTAATTAATCCAGATGCCATAACAGCAGTAGTCTTTAATTCTGGTACTAATAATGTGGCATACAATGCAGATAAAACGCCAATCGTATAGATAGCTGTAATGACAATATTGATGACAAATAATTTAATCGGTATATCCTGTAGACGAATGCCTTTTAAATAACTAAAATTTGGTGTATGAATATGCTTAATCCCCCGTCTTACATAGTCAAATGTAAAGCCCTTTTTCAATAAAGACGGGATTGAACCTCTTTCCTCAGCCAAATGAACGATAGCCCTTGAAAAAATGGCTACAAAGGTGGGGATAAGTAAGATTCCTACTATTGTTCCAAGCGAAGCCGCTCCAATAATTAGTCGAAATTGATGCTCTACAAATGTCATCGCATTAACCGTGGGTGCTGTATCAACAAGGCTCCCTGTAAATGGTTGTTGCATCATATTTGCTAACCTCGACACCATGACCATTACATTAAAAAGAGATAAAGCCGATGCTAGTAATTTGACACGTGCTCCTGATAAACGTACGGCATAGGCAAGCGTTTCAATCGCATGAATGATTAAAATAAATAAAGCAATCATGATTAATTTTTCTGTTATTAAATCCACATATGTACCTACTCTTCGCTTTCTAACGATTTAATATTGTAACGCTTATTCAATAAAATAGTTCCAATTGAAAAAATGTGATGTCAACGGTAGAAAATGCAATTTTAAAAGGCGAGGGTTTGATTTCGTTCCGCCAGTGTCCTTTCCAGGGCGTTCGCTCCAGAGGTCTCCTCTGTGACGCTGACTCCTCTCCAATCAACCATTCTACAAAAGTGTCTTTTCCTCTTTCATACTGGCAGTAGTGAGAAGTGATGAGTGACTACCCTCGCCATAAAGAGTAGTGAACACCTTTGTTTTATTCGATAAATTTTTCTAAAGAAGAAACATTTTAATGGGTTGGAGTGGAAGGCTACTTGAATCTTCTGGGATAGCGATACAGGTAAACCTCTAAACGGAGCTGTGTTCGCCAAAGAAGTAACCTGCACGGAAATCCATTTTCACCTTTTACAACAATTCTATTGATGGTTTTGTTTTTCAACACTATGAAAAAACTTACCCTAAGAAAGGGTAAGTTTTTGTTACTTCTATAGTTGCTTTACCAACAATTTTAATCGATCATCCTGTGACATCTCTTCCGTCAGCAGCGTTGCTCCATCCACCCCAAGATAATCATGCGGATTCCACCAAGCACGTAAAGAATCTTCCCCGAAGTCATTCTTTTTAGCGCTAGAATGATGACGAATAACGGTTTCCTCAAAAGATAAATCAAAATAATAAGTATTGGCCTTCTGATCATAGAAGTGGATTAAATCTTTTAACATAGCTCCATAACGACTGGTATGTAATATTCCTTCTACAATGACAACTTCACAACGACCTTTACCATACTCTGCGATTTGACGAATTAATTCAATAGAAAGATTGCCTTCTCGATAAATGCACCTTTAACATATCACGTCGGACAACATCTTGCGCAATCAAAAGGTACCATGTCCAAGATGATGAGATTCCCTTTTTTCTCCTTCTCTTTTTTAGGCTCTTCTAGACCAAATGACAACAGGAATTAATACTAACGACAATAGCCCTCCTGCTAAGGACAACACTGCATAGCTTGAATTCGCTACTACCATACCTGATAGCGCACCACCTGATGCACCTGCCAATGCCACAAAGACATCCATTTTCCCCTGTGTTTTTGCACGGGTAGAAGGCTCCGTCGCATCAACAATTTGAGCAGTTCCACTAATTAAGCCGAAGTTCCAACCTAATCCCAGTAAAGAAAGTGCCACAATGAGTAACACCATGGAATCGCTTGGTGCAAATGCAGCCACTACGCCCGCGAGCAGCAGCGTAATACCTGAAGCAATACTCATTGCCGTACGTCCGATTTTATCAACAAGCATACCTGTGACGAGTGATGGCAGATACATAGCACCTACATGAAACCCTATCACAATACCAACCTCAGCTAATCCATGTCCATGATGTTTCATATGTACAGGTGTCATTGTCATGATGGCCACCATGACAATTTGTGTTAGGACCATAACTGTTGCTCCTACCGCTAGGCCTCTTTTATTGCTTGATATAGGCATGGATGGTGTTTGATTTTCTTTGTTCATTTTTTGCTTATGTGCCTCTATGGCTTTCGCTATTTCTAGAGGGTCAGGACGCAACATAGTAAACAATACAAGCCCCGCCATAATAAAGGCCAAAGCAGATAATAGAAATGGTCCCGCTAGAGCTGGAATACCGATAGACAGGGCCACTTTTCCCATCCATTCTACTAAATTTGGACCTAAAACAGCACCAAACGTGGTCATAAGCATGGTTGTACTGATTGCTGTAGCACGTTGCTTATTATTGGCTAAATCTGTCCCGGCATAGCGTGCCTGTAAATTAGTTGCCGTACCAGCTCCATAGATTAATAAAGAGGCAAACAATAACACAATACTATTTATTAAAGTAGCAAGGACTACACCTATTGCACCGAGTCCACCCACTATAAAACCCGTTGATAAGCCTATGCGGCGACCATAACGTTGTGATAGTTTTCCTACAATGAAAGCTGCAACCGCAGAGCCTAATGTAAATAATGCAGAGGGTACACCCGCATAGGCATCCGTTCCAAGCATTTGTTGTGCCAGTAGAGCGCCTACAGTAATACCCGCTGCAAGTCCAGCTCCACCAAAAATTTGGGATAAGCTAACAACTATCAATACACGCCTATATAGGTTTTTTAGTTTTTCTGGTGACTCAATATAGGACGCAATTGATTCTTGAGATTTTTCAACCATTTTTCAACCTTCTTTCCATTAATCTTTATCAGAGCTACAAACACTTCATTTATTTTCAGTTAAACTTTGCCATTCTAAAACGCCCTCTTCTAATCGAAAAGCATTCATGCCTTTTGCTTTCAACATTTTTACAGCTTGTGCTGACAATAAGCAGTAGGGGCCTCTACAATAAGCCACAATGTCAAAATGAGTTGGCAATGAAGATAGTTGTTTCTCTAACTCTTCAATTGGAATCGAAACAGCTCCAGGAATATGTGCTTTTTCAAACTCTTCTTTTGGACGAACATCTAGTAATAAAACCTCCCCTTTTCCATTCGAGTAATAAGCTCGGTAAGTGTTACTCCCTCTATACCAAGGTGCTCATTAAAAAATGCTTCTTTTATTTGCTGAACCTGAATCAATTGCTTTTCAGATAATGCATGTAATGTCGTTAAAAAATCAGAAATCACATCATCTGCTAATTCATAAATAACAAAATTACCTTCTTTTGTGAATTTTACTAATCGGGCGTTCAAAAGTGTTTGTAAATGTTGAGATACATTCGCAACTGACATGTCGGTGTTCTTGGCTAATGCCTCAACAGACTTCGGACCTTGAGAAAGTATATCAAGAATCTCCAATCGCTTAGGACTAGATAAACTTTTTCCTATCCTAGCGAATTCTTGATATAACAAATCCTTTAAATTACGCTCATTCATTAATACTAACCCCCTTACAACTATTCAATTAATTTATTGAATAGTTGAATGATAATGTTTTATTTTACCATTGTCAATCGATTGATACACATCTACATTTTTATGCACAAATAAAACATGCTTCCAAAGAAACATGTTCTACCTTTTTAATTGATTGAATGTGCATGCATAACGACTTTCTTTTTCTTAGCGTAAAATAAGAAAGTAGTGGTTAAACTTAAGCTTATGATTCCGAAAACAAGTCCCATACCACTTAAACCAATTAAATCTAGCATCATGCCTGTCGATAAAAGCACGACTTGAAAGACGACTGAATCAATCATGTTGCGGAATGAGAAAAAGCGTCCATGGAACTGTTTGGGTACTTGCTTTTGGAAGATTACCATTGTTGTTGGGAAAAAACAGCCAACTGAAAAGCCAAAAACGCCAAATGCCACTAAAGCGAAAAATGGAATATCTGCCAGTAATAATAGTAGCTCCATTGAGCCGATAATAAAGGCTAATGAAAAAAGCAGAGTACCCATTTGTACACGGTCAGCAATCATTTTTAAACCAGCTGCACCAAGCATAAATCCGAGACCTTCCACCGTATACAATAATCCTGAAATTGTGGTAGATTGATGAATTTCAGCTATTTTCATAATTACTAAATTAAAAGAGCCTAAAAATAATGTAGGTATTAACATTAAGACAAGGGTCATCAAGACGACTGGATGCTCTTTGACCATCGGTAACACTTCTTTAAAATTCCCTTTTTCTTTGTTTGTCATCGTTTCAGTAGATGCTTCATCCAATTGCAATAGACTAGTAATGACAAACATACCTAAATAGACAATAAATGAAATAATATATAACCATTTTAACTCAAAAAAACTGAGCATAAATCCGGCAGCGGCTGTACCAACGATCCTTGAAATGGTTCTCGCATTCATTTGCCAAGCATTTAATGTAATTAAATCCTGTTCCTTCGCAATCATGGGAATAATAGATTGCAAGGCAGGCATATAAAATGCTGCTGCTATTTGCAGTGTGATTAAAAATAGAATCATCCAAATGACAGAATTAGTATAAAGTGCGATAAACATAAATAAAACACTGATGATGCGTCCGATACTGGCCAACTGGACAACCGTTTTTTTCTTCGATTGGTCAATGATACGCCCTGCCATTGGACCAACGACTAAGCCTGCTAAAATACCACAAGAAATAATTAATGATTTGTGAAAGTCAGAAGGTACTACCTCTTGCATAAAGGCTAAATTGCCAATAATGCCAGCCCATAAGCCGAGACCTACGACAAATTCACCTAATAAAATAATCCATACGTTTCGATTTCTCCACATGCTGTTCTCCTTGTTGCTATCATAAAATTTATCGTAACAAAATTTTAAATATTCGTACATAAAAATATAGAAAAATTTGCTAGATGCTATGCTATGCTACACTTTCTCTTTCTAGTTTATCTTAACGAGTATACTATTTTTCCTAGAAGGAGTACTCATTCAAAAGTTTGAACTTGCCCCCAATAGAAAAAACATCGTTTGATGAGCGTATCAAACGATGTTTTTCGTTAAGAGGTTTCTAGTTTATGAACAAGTGCTTTCTTTCTACGCTCAACGATTTTTTGACAGATGAACGTCATGCAAAAAATGAAGCCGACTGTTGTCGCCATCATACCTGCTATAGAGGTATCCCAGAATTTCGCTAAATAATAGCCAATGACGGAAGCAGCAGCTCCAAAGAGCATACTATAGACAAACATTTGCTTAATCGTCTTGCTGATTAAATAGGAAGTTGCAGCTGGTCCAATTAACATGGCAACCACTAAAATGGCCCCTACACTATCAAAAGCTGCCACTGTTGTAAACGAAATCGATGTCATAAAGCCATAATGAAGAAAGACAACGGGAATTCCAATGGTTGCTGCATAAACAGGGTCAAACGTCGCAAGCTTCATTTCTTTAAAGAAAAGAAGTAGGAACCCAATATTAATGACGAGGACGAGCAAGAGCATCCATACTGCCTTAGGCATTGCTAGCCCAAGCAATGTCCATTTATCCCAAGGAACAAAAGCAATTTCTCCCATTAAAACATGCTCAACATCTAAGTGCACATTGCCTGCAAATAAGGTGATAAGGAGAACACCTGCTGCAAACAGAGATGTAAACACTACGCCTATCGCTGCGTCTTCTTGAATACCAGAAGAATGTAATAATTGCACAAGATAGGCTGTTAAAATTCCTGCAAACGCAGCACCTACCAACATCCAAAAACCATTCAACGTTTGGGTAATAAGGTAAGCCATCACAATGCCAAAGAGCACTGTATGACTGATCGCATCTGCAATCATGGACATTCTACGCAAGATGAGGAAGACACCTGCAATTCCACAAGTTATCCCAACTAACAGTCCCGTGAATACAACCCAAAATTCAATCATCTTACATCACCCTGCTTTCGAAATTGCATTTTCCTACGATATTTACTAATTTGACCAGTTGGACTTATAAAATACGAAATAAAGAATATACCTGCTGTCACTAAGACAATTATCGGACCCGTCGATAACCCTGTTCGAATTGCACTAATAAAGGTTCCTGTTATGCCAGCGATACCTCCAATCGCAGCACTTAAAATGAGCATTGTGCTCAATTTTTTTGTCCATAGCTTGGCACTGGCAGCAGGAATAATTAATAGAGCTGACATTAAAATAACGCCAACAGCTTGTATACCTGTAACAATTGTCATAACAATTAAAACCGTTAATGTTGCCTTTAAAGCCTCTATCGGTAAGCCAATCCCTTTTGCATAAACAGGATCAAAGATCAGTAGCTTCCATTCCTTATAAAGCAAGAGACTAACTACAATAATGATGGTTGCACTAATAAAGAGCCACATTAAATCTGCCTTGGTCATCGTCGCTGCTTTACCGAAGATAAAATTATTCAGACCGCTCTGATTCCCCAGTGGGCTACGGTTGACCACTGTTAAAAATACAACACCCACACCAAAAAATACAGTGAGGACTAATCCAATGGCAGCGTCAGCCTTCATTTTTGAAAATGACACAATCCATTGAATACAATACACAGATAATGCAGATGTAATGCCCGCTCCTAGCATTAAAATCGGCAATTCCTTTTGACCTGTTAGCAGGAACGCAAGGGCAATGCCTGGTAATGCTGCATGCGCAGCAGCATCCCCAACTAGACTTTGTTTTTGTAAGAAGGAGAACGTGCCTGTGATACCTGCTGCAATGCCAAGTAACATCGTTCCACTCAGTACCCACAATAAGTTACCGCTTAACATTATGTCCCTCCTTACACATGCTGCATCATGAAAAGTTTACCACCATATGTTTTTTGTAATTGCTCTGGTGTAAAAACATCTTCTGTTGCGCCTGATGCTAAAATCGTTTTGTTTAATAGAATCGTATAGTCAAAATATTCTTTAACGGTTTGAAGATCGTGATGCACAACAAAAATACTTTTTCCCTGTGCCTTTAAATCCTTTAAAATATCAATAATCGTTTTTTCTGTCGCAGCATCTACTCCTGCAAATGGTTCATCTAAAAAATAGATATCTGCATTTTGTGCAAGGGCTCTAGCCAGGAATACACGCTGTTGCTGACCTCCTGAAAGCTGCCCGATGGAACGCTCTGCAAAATCCTGCATCCCAACACTTGCTAAAGCTTGTCGAGCAACAATTTTATCCTGCCTAGACGGTCTTTTAAATAAACCTGTATGGCCATAACGCCCCATGAGCACCACATCCAACGCATTTGTTGGGAAATCCCAATCCACCGCATTACGCTGAGGAACATAGCCTACTACTAAACTCTTTGGTTCAAACACCTTCCCTAAAATTTCTACCTTTCCTACTTTATTGGGAAGCTGATTTAAAATGGCCTTTAAAAATGTGGATTTCCCTGCACCATTTGGGCCAATAATGGCAGCTAGATGACCTGTAGGCACTGTTACACAGGCATTTTCTAATACTGTTTTTTTATCATACGCCACCGATAGATTTTCCACTGTTAATGCATACATATTCTTCACCTACTTTAATGCATCGACGATCGTGTCGATGTTATGTTGATACATACCTACATACGTACCTTCTGTTGTTCCTTCAGCTCCCATAGCATCGGAGAATAATTCTCCACCGATGACAATGTCGTGGCCTTTCTCCTTAGCCCCTTCAATAACAGCTTTCATCGCCTTATCGGACACACTGGATTCTATAAAAAGAGCCTTAATCTTATTTTCTACTAAGAAATCAACCATCTCCTGAACATCTTTCACTCCATACTCTGAATCCGTACTCAGCCCTTGCAAGCCACGTACTTCAAATGCCTGACTTCTGCCAAAATAATTGAATGCATCATGAGCGGTTACTAATATTCTTTGTTGCTGTGGTATTTCATTCACCCGCTTTTCTGCGTAGCTTTGTAAATCATCCAGCTTTTTCAAGTAAGCTGCTTCATTTGTTTGAAAATCTGCTTTAAATTCAGGGTATTCTTCCTGAAGCTGCGTACTGATTGCCTTGACAACACCTTTCCAAAGCTCAATATCAAACCAAATATGTGGATCATGGAGCATGGCATCCGTATCACTGGCAAGCAGTTGTTTTTCATCTAATGTCTCGCCCACTGCCAAGACCGTTTTATCCTTCGCCATTTGTTCAAATATATCGAGCATTTGTCCTTCTAAATGTAAGCCATTATAAAAAATGACTTCTGCTTTATCCAATTTTGATAAATCACTTTGAGTCGCCTTGTAGAGATGGGGATCTACACCTGGACCCATTAATGCTGATACCTGTAAATGATCACCACTGATTTCTTTTATCGCATCTGCAATTTGTCCAGTGGTTGCAACCACAATACCTTCTTTTTCACCCTCTGTTTCTGCTGAACAGCCTAATAATAGAAATGAGAGTGATAATACCATCACACCTAACCATTGTTTCATTTTCCTACCTCGACTTTCTCTTTTTTAAGCAATTGTTTGAAAAAAGTGCCTAAACAACGAAGTAACCAATCGGCGGACAAGCCGTAAATTGTTTGTCATGCCCGCCCCTAGTAGTATTCAACTTCAATCTCCTAACTTTTTCCATACAATACCTTAATTTATATTCATTTTCCTGATAAGCTGGCGCCAGCTCATCCAGAAAAGTATTAACATCATACCTGCGCCTACTGAATCGGTCAGTTTCCATACGATTGCTAAAATAATTAAAATGGCCATTGGAAGAATCGTCAGCTTGAAATCACCTAAATCTTTCATTCACGCACTCTTCTTTCTTTGGAGATATTTTGTTTCCCTTAGGAAAAATATATGCTTAATACAAAGAAAATTCAACTACTTTATGAAAATTTCTTTTAAAAAATTTTTTTCTTACACAAAAATTAGCTTAGCCCAAACAAAAAAATCCCTAATGCAGACATTAGAGATTCTTTTATAAAAATACATATATTTATTTTAATATACTTTCATTCTTCTTTTTCCAGCGGCTTTCCTATAAATTCAAATGCATAAATATGTGTTTTCGTTAATTCAATAATGTCCTTGATTAAAGCTTCTTCTGATTTTTCATAACCGCTTGCAATCCATTGCATCATCAATCCATAAAAGCCGTAGGAAGTATAATGCTTGAACATGTTCATGTTGACAGGCTGCTGATTGATCGTCTCAAATTTAAATTGCTCTTGATAAATTTTTGTAATCGTTAAGGGCATACGGGTGTGCAACCCAGGAATCGTATCTTCCACATTCAGCAGCTCGAAAAACTGACGGTGCTTATAAATGTAATGAATAATATTAAAGGATGGTGCTTTCAATTTTGTCGTATATACCTTTTCACCATATAGATAGGGTTCACCTACTGCCACTTCCAGACCACTCAGCATTTGTTCTAGTAAATTCTCTGCTAGTTCAAATTTATCTTGAAAATGCACATAAAAGGTACTACGGTTATAGCCCGCTCGTTCTACAATATCCTTCACTGTAATGGCTTGAAAACCATGCTGTTTCATTAACTCGACAAACGCTTCATAAAAATGACGGCGGGTTCTTTCTTGTCTTTGTGTCCATTTTGGCAATTTTACTTCCCCCTTTTAGACATTTCAGGCACATATGTCTACTAGTTAGATATTTACTACGACATTAATGATTGTTTCCGTTTTCAGGCGTTTTACAATAAAAGTACACCGTGATTTACACAGTGTGCAAGAAAAAAGATTGTTTAAGGGAGTGTCATGTATGGGGAAATTACAAGATAAAGTCGCAATTATTACAGGTGGTGCTTCTGGTATCGGTGCTGCAACAGCCCAATTATTTGTAGCAGAGGGAGCAAAAGTGGTGCTTGTGGACCTAAACGAGGAAAAAGGCCAAGCATTTGCAGCTGAACTACAGGCAACAGGAGCAGAAGCCATGTTTATCAAAGCAAACGTAACGGATGAACAGGAAGTAGCAGCTATTTATCAAACAACTATTGAGGCATTTGGCAAAGTCGATGTCCTTTTTAATAATGCAGGAATTGGACGTGTTACGCCAACTGAGGAGCTTCCTTATGCGGAATGGCGTCAAACTGTAAATGTAGACTTAGATGGTGTATTTTTAATGGCACAGGCTGCCATCAAAGAAATGCTAAAAGCGAATGGTGGAACAATCGTTAATACAGCTTCAATGTATGGTTGGGTTGGCTCGCCAGGATCAGCTGCTTATAATGCGGCAAAAGGTGGCGTGATTAATTTAACACGTTCATTAGCATTGGAATTTGCTACGCGGGGGATTCGTGTCAATGCCCTATGTCCAGGCTTTATTGATACACCAATTATCCCGGAAGAAAGTAAGGAGCCATTACGTCAGATCACACCTATGCAACGACTAGGACAACCAGAGGAAATGGCGAAAGCCGTTTTATTTATGGCATGTGAAGATTCAACGTTTATGACAGGGAACACATTAACAGTAGATGGTGGCTACACAGCCCAATAACGACGTTTAAAATAATCGCTACCCAACAAAGGGCAGCGATTATTTTTTCACTAGAAAAATTTGCAGTTTTTATCCATTTCCTGCAAACTATTACTAAAGCGAGCAAGAAAGGATGAAGACAACAAATGAAAAAAGTAATAGGTACATTATTATTTTCTATTCTGATAATAGCTAGTGCAGGCAATGTACAAGCTGCTGGCTTTCGGGACGTATCAAAGGATCATTATGCCTATGAAGCTATTTTATGGGCAGAAGAATATGATATTGTTAACGGCTTTACAGACGGTACATTTAAACCGAATGCTTCCATTACTGAACAGCAATTAGCAAAACTATTAGCCAATTTTTATGAGCTCGAAACGCCCATCGACGAATTAAAAAAGCAAACTCCTTCGGCAAACTGGTCGGATGAATTCTATAACCAGCTCGCAAGCTATGGGGTGCCTTTAAATGGCTATTTCGACAACCGAATCCGAGCGGCTACTGTGAAGCGCGGTGTAGTGGCACAGGCTATTGCTCATTTAGCTAGCGGTAAGAAGGGCTTAAATCAATCTATTCAATTTTTACTTGATACCTATATTTCTTCCGGGCTAAATCCACAGTACGAAGAGCGAAATTTACAAAAGTTTTATGGCGTGACAAACAACATGACCCGTGCGCAAGTTGTCACGATGCTCTATCGTATGGACGAACGAAATTATTATGAAATTTCAGCGGATGCACAAGCAATTCATGAGAATGCCAACAACGTATCTTTAAATAGTAGGGCAAAAAATGCTCAAAATCAGCTCGACAAATCATTACAACAGGCTACTCCTAGTAAAAGCGCATGGGAAGGTGTGTATACCTATTACTATAAATGGGGTAAGGGTACAAATGAGTTTAACCGCCGTGATGCTATAATCTCCAATGCCACAAACAAGAGCTTTTCTATTGCTTTAACGGCGAATGATGGCTCCGCTTCAGGTAGTGTAAATGGCACAGCCACAATTACAAGCAATATGAAAGCCCTCATGAATACATCCTCGAATGGCAATCGTTGTGTCGTCGAGTTTGAACGTTTATCCAATAATGCCCTAAAGGTGTCCGAGATTGATTGTCGTGCTGAACGTAATGAAGGCACCAATTTTTCGGGTACCCTCAAGCAGCAATAATTTGTAACAGAGTCTGATTCATTCAGGCTCTTTTTTCATCCTTAAAAGCTTCATAGCTATGTTTGGCGATGGCAATAAAATCTTCGAGACAGGGATGCATATGCTTATCTTTATGCCATGCAATATCTGTATAAATCGGCGCTAAATCAACTGTGGACGGTACTTCCATTAATTGCCCACTTTCCAGCTCCTTCTCTACAACCATTTTAGGTAAAAATGTAATACCTAACCCTGCCATCACACATTGCTTGATCGCTTCAATACTGGCGAATTCAATCATTTGTAAGGGCTTGACACCCTCTTGCTGTAGCTGTGCCTCTAAATGATTACGATAGGAGCACCCTGTTTCTGTTAACAGCATCGTTTCAGTTGAAATTTGTTGAGCCGATAGAGGCTGACTAATTTCTTTGGGGGCACTCACAAAAACAAGCTGTTCCTGAATCAATCGCTCTCGCTTGAGCATGGCAGTTTCCTGATAAGTGTCCGTTATCAATGCAATATCAAGTTTACCAGCTTGTAATAAATCCTTTGCAATAGCTGTTGTATGCACAGGCTTGAAAATGATTTTCACTTGCGGGTGTGCTTGTTGAAATTGCTGTAAAATACTTGGTAGTCGATAGACACACTGACTTTCTTGAGCCCCAATTTTTAAGACGATTTGTTCGGGCTCAGTGGACATAGCTTTTTTCAAATCACGATCTAGCTCTAGCATTTTTTTGGCATACTGTTGTAGACGGTTACCTTCTTCTGTTAGGACAATACGTTTTCCTAGGCGCTCAAAAAGAATAACACCCAATTCCTGCTCTAATGTTTTAATTTGGGCAGTGATACTTGATTGAGCGTAGTCAAGAAGCTGTGCTGTCTGAGTAAAGCTTAAGGTCTCAGCTGCTGTTAAAAACGTCTGAAGTTGCTTCATATCCATTCACTCAAACCCCTTTAATTTAATTTTACCGAAACATTCATCTTTATCGATAGTAAATTTCAGTTTACACTAGTTAGTAGCTAAGTGACAGGGACACAGGCTTGCGAACAAAGCAATCGTGAAACGATGGAGCCAAGCCTGTTGCCATTAAAATTTAAATAAAAAAACTTATTTGGATCATAATAGATTCCAAATAAGTCTTTTTATCCGGCTATCAATTACTCGTTCCCTGCTAATTCATTTTTTAGAAGATTAGCTGCAGATAACACTTTTAAATCTTGTAGAATGTCGCCTGGTTTGTTTCCTTCTCCTACAATATAAGCTTCAAATTTTGTCCCAATAAAGTCAAATATATATTGAAATTGCTGAATCATGGGTAACCCTTTTATATAGGGCTCATCTCCACCAACTGCAATGACATATGCTTTTTTAGAAGACATCAGGGCCTTAAAATCAGGATAATCTGGATCCCTTAAAGTTTGCGACCATCGATCAATAAAATTCTTCATTATTCCTGTCATGCTATACCAATAAATAGGCGTAGAAAAAATAAGAATGTCATGCGGAAGTATGCGGTCAATGATGGCGTTATAATCATCGTTGATATTAGAAAAGCCCTCCTCAGTATGACGCTTATCAATGATCGGCTGAATTAAATAATCCTTTAAATAAATTTCTTCTACCATTAGGCCTTGAATAACTAATTTTGTTAATGTCTCTACATTCCCATCAGGACGATTTCCACCGTAAATAACTGCTATTGACATTTAGTATCCCTACTTCCTTAAAGTTTTAACTAGTGTCCCCGTATATCAATAGCTTATTATGATTTCACAAATCGATAAAGATGATTATTTCGATAAAATAAATCGAAAAATTCGATTACAATTAGCATGCATACTTAATATGTTCAATTAAACTAGGTTACAAAATGAAATCAATAGTTAGTTATAGCCCCTCTAAATTATCCAACAAACTATACCCATATTTAGCAAATTGTTGTTTGACTTGGTTAATGCAATATTCAATTCGTTTCTTTTTTTCTTCTTCAGAATATCCTATTGGGTTTTTTACACACGCACCCAAATCAATCCATTTCAAAGTGCTATTTTCCGTATCCCAGTATATATGTTCAAATTTAAAATCAAAATCGTATCTGTCTACATTCATCATATCTTTTTTTGCTTCAATCATTTTCAAAACAATTTCTTTTAATTCATTGTTAGTTATGCCTTCTTTTAAAACCTGTGATAAAGTTTTACCATTCACTTTTTCTACAAATAAAAACTCTCTTTTTTTATATGCATAAATTTTAGGAAAATAAGGACTACTGTTTAACTCCAACAATGCGTAAATATCGTTATCCCCTTTTCCTTCAGATAAAAATTTTTTCAATATAACTCCTTTGTTTTTCATTTCATAAACAATTGACCGTTTTCGATGTAATTGAATGATTTCAACTTCTTTACTCAATATAAGATTATATTCATATAAATAAATAGATTCTTTAGTCTCTTCTGGTAGATCATAAAAATAATTTGTGACAAGCAAAACTTGATTACTCCTTTCATCATAAGAAGATTCGACAAAAAGAGCTTATTCCCTTTATATTTCCATTATTTCTACATTTAAAAAAGTGAATACATTTTAATCATTGGATAAGAAGAATTGGATGAAAGGTCACCTATCTTTACAAAAAACCCAAACTACACAGAAGCTCATAACACTTCATTAGTTTGGGTTTCTTTATAAATAAATTTTCTTTTCAAAGCACGCTTTCTATCAAATATTATAGATACTTTAACTATATTCTTTTAGGCCTTCCAATGAAAATCCAAATTACCAGGAACAAACTATATATAAATGGCATATAGAAAATACTCCCTGCATCTTCTCCATTCTTGATAGCGATTCCTATAAAAGCCCAGATAATTACTAATGGAAAAAATACATCTTGCTTATAAACACGTATAAAAGCAGCTAGCACAGTCGCAAGAATAAGTAATAACTGTGCCCATATTTCCTCTGAGAGCCCAAACCCATCCCACTCATAATATTTAAGCACAAAGCTAATATTAGCCATCAACGCCACACTAATCCACCCTAAATATACAGAAAACGGAAGTCTCCCTGAAAAACGATTATCCTCTTTCGGGTAACTTACATACAGAAAAATTATATGAACCAATAAGCCGACCATAATAACAATGGACGTTATAAACAATTCATAATGCCAGCTCAACAACCATGCGATATTTAAAAATGCAGTGATTACAAAGAGACCCAGATTGCTATTTATACGATTAGTAGTTGAAGACCGAAATTGTTGTACAAGCCAAATGAATAATAAAAAATAAATCAAGCCCCAAATACTAAAAACATAGCCTGCTGGAATAAACAATACATCTACCTGATTAGAAATTTCACCTGTCTTTTTCCCATTAATCCCCACCGTGCTAGCTAGTCCATTAATAATAACCATGGCAAAATAACTTATGAGTGCAATCCATTTCATGTTCTTTCCCCCTCATATACATCATCTAATTCAATATATTCATTACCCTTTCCAACTTATAATTACTCCGCTTACATAACATTAATAAATTATTTAAAGCCATTAGCTTATCTATAAAATCGTATAGCCTATTCATTATGGTATGGAAGAAAAAACCAACAAATTGTCTCATTAAATTCCCCACCCTTATTTCCCTGTTATTCAATATTCAACCACTATAGTTATACAATTGTTGTACAACTTTTAAATATCTATATTATAATATGAAAAGTTGTAAGGTTTCGGAGAGCACTACGGTACACAAATACTCACAATCATGAATGTTACTAGCTATAGAAAGGCAGGGAAATAATGACACCAACAGATTGGCAATATAATATTACACAGGTATCTGAAATCACAGGGCTATCCAAACAAGTGATACGTAAATGGGAAGAGCGCTACCAACTTGTTCATCCCAAAAGATTAGAAAATGGACACCGTGTTTATAGTGAAGAGGATGTGCAGCTATATTTAAAAGTACTTAGCCTTTCGAACCAAGGCTATTCTATAAAACAAGCAGTGACAATTGTACTTAGCAATCAAAATGTTTTAGAGGCAGTTACCCCCACAGTGTTGACCATAAGCGACAATGTAGATCATTTCTGTAATCTTTTATTGGAAGAAGGAAGACTTTGCAATGAAGTAGAACTTAATCGACTCCTGCAACAAGCAAATCATTCATTAGGATTAGCAAAATTTCTATCTCATGTGATTATTCCTTTCTTACAAGAGGTAGGAAGATTGTGGGAAAAACAGGAATGGACTGAGTATCAAGAATCTGTGACTACGATGATTGTTAGAGATTATTTAGTACAATTAAGACGAAATTATCACTCTAAAGAGGATGCACCACTTATAATGGGCGCATGCTTACCAGGGGAGCATCATGAAGTTCAACTTCATATTTTATTGTTGCAAGCAATGATGACTGGTTGGCGATCATTCCTTGTTGGCAGTTCTCCAGCTGTTGGGGCAATTGAATCTTTAATCATACATTTTAAACCAAAGGTGGTTCTATTATCTGCTATGACTACAAGGCCATTTGAGTTATACCCTACTAGCATTCAGCAATTAGATGACTTCGCTGCACAACATCCTTCTATTCGATTTTATATGGGGGGTGCTGGCTCTGAAGAGTATTTAAAAACACATTCCTTACATTCAATTGCTATTGCCAGTACTATTGATGAAGTTATAAATAACTTATAAACTCTCACTCTAAATAACTTTATTTTTAGTAGGAGTTTAACGTTTTTGGTTAGAACTAGTACTATAAACAAACGTTAAAAAGTTTATTAATACTGCTATCCCTGTTTAAATAAGGCATTGTTATTACAATCTATTTTATTGAGAAGTTCAACGAGAATATCATGGATGAAAGCATTGGTTACACATGCTTTTGTCTATGATTTTTTTTGTACGCAATAGCCATAAAATAATTTTTTAAATTTCAAGAATATATAGTTTGCACATTTTTGTACACTAATTGTATAATCACTGTATAACTTTTGTACAACCATAAATATTTTTATCTATTTATAAATCATGACTCAATACAGGTAGTGTTAAAAGACTAAATAGCAGATACGGAGGTTTTTTACAATGAAAAAGGAGATTATTGTTATAGGAGCTGGTCCAGGTGGTTTAGCGTCGGCAATGCTGCTTAGCGCTAAAGGATTTAATGTCAAAGTTTACGAGAAACAACCCTATATTGGTGGTAGAACAAGTGAAATAAAGCTAGGAGAATATAAATTTGATATGGGCCCCACATTTTTAAATATGTTATATATTATTGAAGAAATATTCGAGCTTGCCGGTAAAAATATACATAATTATATAGATCTAGTAAACCTAGATCCAATGTATGAATTAATTTTTCACGATAAACGCATTAAAATGACTCGTGATCGTGAGGAAATGATTCGTCAAATAAATGAATTATTTCCAGGCAATGAGGGCTCTTTTGAAAAATATATGAATGAAACTAATCACAAATTAGAAGCGTTAGTACCTGTATTGCAAGCAAGCATGAACCGTTATACAGATTTACTACAACCAAAAGTTTTAAAGGCATTGGGTGAGCTTGAAATCGGTAGATCTTTAATCGATACGCTTTCACGATTTTACAAGCAAGAGGAATTACAACTTGCCTTTACTTTCCAAGCAAAATACCTAGGCATGTCTCCGTGGGAAAGTCCTGGTGCATTTTCCATTCTATCTTTTATTGAGCATGCTTATGGTGTTTATCACATTACAGGTGGCATTAATAAGTTAACACAGGCAATGGCAAAGGTTGTACGAGAAAATGGTGGAGAGATCTACACGAACTGTGGCGTTTCAAAGCTCTGGTTGGATGGTCGAAAGGTAAAGGGTGTCATTTTAGATAATGGCGAAAAAATAGCATCTAATGAAGTAATAATAAATAGTGATTTTGGTCATGCGATGACTCATTTAGTCGAGCCTGGTGTTCTTAAAAAATACACTAAAGAAAAGTTAGAGAAGAAAAAATACTCTTGCTCTACTTTTATGCTTTATCTAGGTGTCAATAAAAAATTTGATTTGCCCCATCATACGATCTGGTTTGCAAAAAATTACCGAAAAAATGTTGAAGAAATTACTAACCATAAATTGTTGTCGGATGATCCATCTATCTACATTCAAAATGCAGTTGTAACAGATCCGACAGTTGCCCCACAAGGGAAATCAACGCTATATGTATTAGCACCAGTACCTAATAATTTCAGTCATATTGAGTGGGATACCTGTGAACAAGATTATCGTAACATGCTAATTGGGTTAATTGAGGACAAACTTGGCATTGAAAATCTAGAGCAATACATTGAAGAAGAACACATAATTTCACCGAAAAATTGGGAAGAGAATTTAGGTGTATATAAAGGAGCAACTTTTAACCTAGGTCATCAGCTTACACAGATGCTGACATTCCGCCCTCACAATAAATTTGAAGAATTAAAAAATAGCTGGTTAGTTGGCGGTGGTACACATCCAGGAAGTGGTTTACCGATTATCTTGGAGTCTGCCCGTATTACTTCTAATGGAATTCTACAAAAGCATGGTCTAGCACAATTAGCAGTGAAACCTTTACCTAAAATAGATCTCTTTAATACGGAACTCAATAACAAACCTAGTGAAAAAGTAATGTTGCATATCTAATAATCATTAAGTATGAATTAAATTTAGCTTAGCTACCTAATATAAGGATTTGAAAATATGAATATTCAGACAAAACATATGAATGAAAATGCAATTGTAGATTCAATGAAAAAAAATTTAGCCCTCGTAGAGTTTAACTTGAATAGAAAAGTGATTTGGGCTAATAAAAAATTTGCAGAGGTTCTAGGATATCAGGTGGATGAAGTTATTGGGATGGGTCATGAAAAGTTTTGTAAACCGGATTTTATACAAAGCCCAGACTATCATCTCCTATGGCAAGGTTTATTAAATGGAGAAAAATATGAAGGAAAAATTGAAAGAATAAGTAAAATGAACGATTCTATATGGCTTGAAGCAACTTACCTCCCCATTTTCAATGACAATAATAAGGTAAGTTCCATATTAAAAATTTCAACAGATATTACAAATCGAGAATTCAATACTTTAGAGATTATTGCTAAACTAAAAAGTATGCCTCAGGAGTTAGTAGAAATTGTTGTATCCAATTCAGAAGAAAACATAAAAGCTGTAGCATCACTTGCCAAAGAAGTTGACGCAATTAGAGATACTGTAAAAGTGATTCATACTATCGCTAAACAAACAAATGTCCTAGCACTGAATGCCGCAATAGAGGCTGCACGTGTTGGTGAAAAAGGTCGCGGATTTAAAGTCGTAGCAGAAGAGGTACGAAAATTAGCACTGAATGTTGATAATGCACTTCGAAATATCGAATATAATGTAATGACTATAGAAAGTGATACGGAAAAGGTCGATAATATTACACATGATTTGAAGAAAGTTGTAACAGAAACTCACAATGAATTTAATAAAGCCATTGATAGATTCGAAAAAATGCTTTAACTAGTCAATAATACAGCAGCTAAAGTTCTCAATAGATATTTGAGAGCTTTAGCTTCTTTTTTCTAACTAATTAATATCACTATAAATTATATTCTACTAACAATCTCCTTATTATTTAATGGTATTTTTTCATTTTTTCAAACCACCCAAATGCTATCTCAGCCTCTATACATTCATTGTCCTGTGTAACTAAAAAAATTACAAATGATTCACCAGATGGAAAAATAAATTTTCCATCTTCATCGCTTACTAAAGTACTTTGTGATGGAACAATTCGTTTAAACGCATTTACTCCTTTATATGGGTGCCCTTCAACAAGTTCAGCAAATTCAATTTTAACGTCTGGATTTGGTGGTGGATAAATGGCTGTATTAGTAGGCGTTACATTTTTAGAAATCATTGAATCCCCAGGAGGTATTGCATTAAACCAAATTTCAGCTAGAATAGGTTGCTTAGAATAATTAGTAATGGTAAACGCATTTACAAACAAATCCACATTAGAATATTTAGGATTACTTAAGCTTCCCCACGCATTTCTTCCTTTTTGTAAGGTAATTAATTCGGTTTGCCCAACAAAATATTGACCTAATAATGATTCATATAAAGGCGTAGGAATACTAACTACTTTCATAAATCGATCATTATTTTTCATTGTCAATCTCACCCCCTTTTATATATTAATGTATGTATTTTTAGTAGGGATGTTTAGACGAAAATATCTTACAAATAAGAGGTTGAAATAATCAACACACAATCCTTAATTTTACGACTAATTCCATATTACAATGACTTTTAAGCATGTTTATAGTTCGTAAATGATGGTGAATGAGAGCTAGCACTAAATAAGTAATATAAGAAAACGACCTAAAAGCTTAATGAAAGCTAGTAGGTCGTTTTTTTATCTATGCTTCTACTGAGATATGCTGGAAGGTTGTCACATCAAATAATCCTGTATCTGTTAGCTTTAAAGCAGGAATAACTGGTAATGCCACAAAAGAAAACGTCAGTAGAAAATGGAAATCTAATGTTGGATTAAGCGTCTTTAATGCACTGTGCAAGCCTGCTAGCTGCTCCTTTGCTTGCTGAGCTGGTACATCTGTCATCAAGCCTCCAATGGTTAATGGCATCTCCGCTAGAATATGGCCATCCGCTACAATGACAAAGCCTCCTTGAATTTCCTGAATGCGTGTAAGCGCCAGGACCATATCCTCATCATTTGTTCCTACAACAAGGGCATTATGTGAATCATGTGCTACTGTTGTGGCAACTGCCCCTTTTTGTAAGCCAAAGCCTTTGACGATTCCTAAACCTGTCGTGTGTAACTGATGATGACGTTCGATGACGGCTAATTTCAGTAGATCTTGTTCTACAGAAGGGACGAAAACACCATCCTTTATAGGTACATCAATTATTACATGATTGGTAATTAGCTGATTTGGCACAATCTCCATTACATTCGCCTTTGTACCCTTTGTGAATGCTAGTTGTAGCCTATCCTTTGTAATGGTTGGTAAATGGACAGATTGATGGATATGAGCAGGCACAACTGGCACTTGACGATTAGTCAGCATTCTACCATCTTCAGCCACTTTCCGCCCATTTTTCCATACGGCCTTTGCCTGCATTGTTGACAAATTCTCTACTAACACAAAATCTGCCTTATAGCCTGGTGCGAGTACACCTCGATCCAATAAACGATAGCATTCTGCGGTGTTAACGGTAGCTAACTGGATTGCTTGCAATGGTGGCATCCCTTCAGCTATTGCCATGGCGATATCATAATTGATGCTGCCTTCGTCGATTAATTCATCCACATATTTATCATCTGTACAGAAACCAAAGCGCCGAGCATTATGTGACTGGACAGCTGGCAATAAGTCACGTAAGTTTTTAGCGGCTGAGCCTTCTCGGATCAGTACATACATCCCCTGCTCTACACGGTCAATGGCTTCCTCAGCCGTTACACATTCATGATCTGTGTGAATACCCGCAGCTCGATAGCCTGTAATTTGCTCGCTTTGTAAGCCTGCACAATGCCCATCAATGACTAAATTTGCTTCCTTTGATAATAAAATTTTCTGAAGCATGTCCTCTTGCCCATTTAATACCGCTGGGAAATCCATGACCTCAGCTAATCCCCGAACCTGTTCATGTTGTAAAAATGGCGCCAAATCCTTAGCCGTTAGTGTAGCGCCTGCATTTTCAAACTGTGTACCTGGTACACTTGATGGCAGCATGACAAAAATATCCATATCTGCATTTTGTGCATCATCGAGCATAAATTGAATGCCTTCCGCTCCTGCGACATTGGCAATCTCATGAGGATCTGTCATCACTGTTGTAATACCATGAGGAAGTAAAACGCGACTAAATTCCCCTGGTGTCAACATAGAAGACTCAATATGTATATGCCCATCAATTAAACCAGGAATGACATAGCCTCCTGCCGCATCCTCTTCCTGTTTAGCGTGAAACTTATTCGTGCGATCTAGAGCAACAATCATACCATTTTTCACGACGATATCTGCTTTTTGCCATGTTAACGAAAAAACATCCGCAATTTGCGCATTTCTCAGTATAAAATCTGCCTCTAATTTTCCTTGAGAGGATAATACATTTTGTGTTAGCTGCTGTAATTTTATCGCCATAACCTATACTCCTTTTTCTTTTAAGAACTATCATGCCAAAAAGATGCTAACCATTGCAACTATTTATCGCTACATCAGTAAAAAACGACCATTGTCAATGGTCGTTTGAAAATTCTAGCTCTTTAGGTGGCTGCCCTTTTTTATTCATTAAGCGCATACGAATAGGCTCAATCTTTAATGTCACCATTTCATCCTGATTGCCAATAAAGATACTCGTAAAAAATTCAGCTAGTTTATTTTTTATCCCTTCTTCATGTACTTCTGTAAGTTTTCCTTCTATTTCCACATACGTATCACCAAAACCACCATTTTCGTAGCCATATAAAATATGGGTATATGGGTTTTTGCGTAGCTCTTCCATTTTTTCTGAATGTTTATTCGTCACTGTATACAATACAAAATCTTCATGCTGGAACGTCATGTATCGTGAGTAAGGCTTGCCATTTTCTACAGTTGCCATTGTTCCAATCTTTTCTCGATTTAATACTTCTAAAATTTCATCACGTACAGAAGTCATAGTATCCCATCCTTTCATCTATATACCTATTTTGCCCTTTCCCAAGAAAGCTAAACCGTATTTTTTTGAAAAATGCGAAATGACAATCTTCGGACATAATGAAAATCTATTGTTATAATAACTGGATGGACAACAGGAATTTTCGAATGAATGAGGGTTAAAAATGAAACAAGCTTTTCTTACGCGCTGTTTGTTTTTCATAACAGGCATTATCGTGCTTTCTTTTGGTATCACCTTAACAATTAAAGGCCAACTTTTTGGAGTGGGCTCATGGGATGTACTACATATTGGCTTAACAAAAACAGTAGGCTTATCAATCGGTTCATGGTCCATTATTTTGGGACTTGCTATTTTAGCATTTGATATGCTGATTACAAAAAAATTCCCTTTACCTGGAACGTTTATCGATATGTTTTTGGCAGGCATTTTTATTGATATTTTTAACTATTGGTTACCTGATATTGATGGTTTTTGGATGCAACTTATATCTTACCTAACAGGGTTAGTTTTACTTGGCTGGGGCTGTGGGATGTATATGGTGGCGAACTTAGGTATTGGACCGCGTGATACACTCATGCTGATGATGGTCCATAAGCTTGGCTGGAGTGTGACTCGCTCTCGTACAACAATGGAAGTAACGGTTGCAATTATTGGCTTCCTACTTGGTGGTCCTATTGGTATCGGTACGGTATTTATGGCATTTGGACTTGGACCAATCGTACAATTTGCCTTATCCTATAACGAAAAATTATTTATGCGATGGACAGGCGTGAAAAGCGCTGTTGTCTAAACTTTAATGACAATGCAGTTTTTGCATTGTCTTTTTTTACAGTTGAAATATACAGTTCAACTATATATAATCAAACTATATAGTCTGACTGTATATTTGAGGTGAAGATGTGAAAAAACATAAATTATTACCTTTATCTGAAACCATGCATTACATTTTACTTGCCTTACGTGAACCACTGCATGGTTATGCGATGATGCAAAAAATTGAGGAAATGAGTGCTGGTACAGTAAGGATTGCTGCTGGTACTATGTATGGAGCCATTGAAAATTTATTGAAATATCATTGGATTACACCTGTTGAAACCCAGGATTCAAGACGCAAGGTTTATCAAACGACCGAAGAGGGTCTAGAAATATTAGCGGCAGAGCAGCAAAGATTGCAGCACATTTTAGCTTTATATGAGGGAGCTGGCAAACATGATAAAATTTAAAGTCTTTTTTGATATCGAAAAGGAAGAGCGCTGGTTAAATGAAATGTTAGCTAAGGGTTGGCTATGCTCCAATATAAACTCAACAGGTATTTATACATTTCAGCCTACTGAAGATCTTGAACAAGTTATTCGGATTGATTGTCAGCAGGAGCTTCGCAAAGAAAATAAAGCTACCTATAAGCAATTACATGAGGATTTTGGCTGGCGTATAGTAAAAGAAAAATCATATGATGGCACCTATTATTGGACAAAAAGTAAAGATGGTAATGATGAATTATTTTCAGATCATGATTCCCACATTGCGAAATATAAACGTTTAATGAAACATGCAAGCAATTGGGCAATACTCTCATTTATCTTCTTAATGATTTTCTATGGCAACGATGGCGTCGCTCCCTTTTTCAGTATAAAAAGCGCATATTATACCCCTGGTTTATGGGATAAAGAAGGTTCTGTTTTCCTTTTTGCTTTCTTATTTGAAACACCCTTCGCCATCATGCGCTTTATTCCACCATGGCTATTTTTAGCAACTTGTAGTATATATATCACGCTGTATTATCGTTATCGTAAATCCATACAGCAATTTTTATAGCAAATAGCAAGAAGCCTCTTACGTAGTGTAAGGAGGCTCCTCTTTCCTTTATGCTTCTGGTTCAGCAGTATTTTGTCCTGTTGCTTCCATCACTTCTGGCGTATCGTCCACTGTATCATCTTCTTGTACGTTTTCAGCAGCTGGTGGTGTAATCGTCACAAGTGTGTAGTCATCCTCTTGTAAAATTTCAAACGAGAACTGTTGACGAATATCTCCGACGTATAGAGAAGTCCCAATTGCAACATTTGTAACATCTATTTCAATGGTTTCTGGAATGTCAGTTGGCTTCACTTTAATACGCACTTCACGATTAGGCTGGAGCAGGAATCCGCCATCAGCAACTCCCACTGCATCCCCAACTACAGTCACTGGAATATCCACTTCTAGCTCCTCTGACATATTGATGGATTTAAAATCCACATGCTTAACATTCCCTTTTAATGCACAACGTTGTACCTCTGTTAAAACTGCATTAATGCGTTTTCCTTCAACATCTAATTGGAAAACACTTTTCGTACCTTGTGTAGCTAACATTTTTGCAAAGGCTCTCGCATCTAACATAATCGCCGTTGATTCCATTTGAAAGCCGTAAACCACACCTGGAATGCGCCCATTTTGTCGAAGCTGTGTTAAAGAAGATTGTCGTCCCTTTTGACGTTTACTGGCAGTTAAAACCATATTCATCGAATATTTCCCCTTTCATGGAAACTAGTCTCATAAAAGGTTTTGCCTTTTCTATTATATTTTATACATAGCAAGCACGCGATTATTTTGTCAGTATGGTAGTGATAATTTGCCTCTCGGGATTACCGTTACGCAATACAACACAGAGTGCGATAATCGCTAAAACCGTACAAACCATAAACATGACCATATAGGACGTAAATTGCACAATAAAGCCCATCAAAAATCCACCCAACCCAAAGCCTAAATCATAGGTAGCTAAAAATAAACCTAGCAAAACATTTCTCGATTCTTTTGGTACAACAAACGACATATATGTAGTAATTGTCGGATATAGCATCGCTGAGGCAAGGCCATTGAAAACAGCGGAAATATAGACAAAAGAACCTATTTCAGGTAAAACAGCAAGCAGCGTTGTGCCCAATATGGAGCTGAAAAGCACACAGGCAATAAATTTCGGATGCCATTGACCATCTGAAGGAATAGAGCGTCGCAATACAAAGCGACTACCCACCACGACCAATGCCTGTAACGTTAAATAAATAGCTGGATTCCCCACTCCCTCAGTCAGCATAAACAATGGTAAAAACGTGGTGATGGCGCCAAAAATAGCAGCACCAAGAACCATAACGATTGCTGATAGGATTAGCCCCTTGTGTTGTTTTGCCCCCTTCATGGCGGCTATCAGCTCTCTTGTTGTCACAACTTCTGTGTCTTCCTTTGCTTTTGGTAAAGGGGAGCCAATAAAAAACAGTAGTGGCAGAAGAGCCAACAAAACCACAAAGATCAATAAATGCTGTCTATCAAATTGCGTCCACAAGAGTAGCGCTACTGCAGGTCCATATAAACCAGGTACAACACTGGATAAGGAATACATCGACATGCCTTGCCCTCGATCATGATCGTGTAAAACATCTGTAATACCTAACTGCATCGCCATAGAAAAGAAAGCGGTGATGATACCCTGTAGGGCTCGTACTAAAAAGACACTATCAATACCAAATATTACATAGATAAGCAGTGCAAGTGCATGGCCAATTAACAGCCATTGCATAATGGTATAAGGGCTATGCTTGGCGACCATTTGGCCAGCAAAAGGTCTTAATAGCATACAAACAAGCATATACATGGCCATCATGGCACCAATTTCGCCCTCCAAGTACCCTCCATCCGCTGCTTCTAATGGAAAAATAACTGTCAACATGGCATTGGCGGTAAAAAAAATAACCGCAAGCCCATATATTTGCATCATGCGAAGGGATAAAGGCTGAAGTTTCATGATACTTGCTCCCCTTGCAACGAAGAAATTTCTTGACGGCTTATAGGTAATCTAGAGGCTAATAAGCGCTGGCTGATCGGATGGGTCATATATGGAATTTGAGACACATCATGAAGAAATTCCGCCACTTCCCCCTGGTCTACAACAGCTACTTCATCTGCAAACAAACTAACTGCGTGTAAATCGTGGGTAATAAATAAGTAACTGAGGCCCCTTTCCTGTTGCAATTGTTTCAATAGTTTTAGAATACTGATTTGTACCAATATATCTAAACTATTAATGGATTCATCCAAGATAATGAGCTTAGGGTCTGTTGCTATCGCCCTTGCTATGGTCACCCGCTGTAACTGACCACCACTTAATTGATGAGGGTATTTTTGAGCATCTCGCTCCGATAGTCCCACCTGTACTAAAAGTTCCTCTATTTTTTCTAGCCGCTGTTGTTTCGTCAACTGTAAATGACATTTCATTGGCTCTGCAATGATGTCTCGAATCTTCATTTTCGGATTAACAGCACTATGGCAATCTTGAAAAACGATTTGAATATTTTTTTGTAATTGCTTCTTCTCTTCTTTGCATGTCGTTGCTAGGTTTATATGATCGAATTGTATGGTGCCGCTATCCGGCTTTTCCATACCTATTATCAGCTTTCCTAGTGTGGTTTTGCCACTACCGCTCTCCCCGACAATGGCTAAGCAAACGCCTTGCTCCAAGTTGAATGATATATTTTTCACAGCTTCTATCGTTACATATTCCCCAAACCATCTCTTTTTTCGATAGGTTTTAGATACTTGTTGGATTTCTAACATCGGCTTTCCTCCTGTCTTACCCAATAGTTCGTGTCTAGTTCATATAGGATTCCGTTTGTATCACCTGACCAGCTATCCACAAGTTTTTCGAGCTGATCATCCTTCCTTTTGGCTGCGACCAATGCTCTTGTATAGGAATGAACAGGGTTTTGTAATAGCCGTTCGGCTGGGCCGTATTCCATGATTTTCCCTCTTCGCATAACTACAATTTGATCTGCCATTCGAGCGATGACGCCAAGATCATGTGACACAATCAGCATCGTTGTCTGATATTGTTGCTGACAATGAGACAATTCCTCTAAAATCTTGAGCTGTGTCATCGTATCAAGGGCTGTCGTTGGCTCATCTGCAAGTAAAAGTTTCGGACGAAGACTCATAGCCAGGGCAATCATGACACGTTGAAGCATGCCCCCGCTTAACTCGTGAGGATATTTTTTTAACAGTCTTGAATCGCTCAATTGAAAAAAAGCAAGTTGCTCAGTTGCTATGTGCAATGCTTGTCTTTTACTGAGCGATCGGTGTGCTTGTAATGTTTCAATCATATGCTCTCCTATTGTTATAATAGGATTAAACATAGCCATAGGATTCTGCAATATACATGCCACGTCATTGCCCCGAAGACCTCGCAACTGCTGTTCATCCATTCCCAGTAAGGAACGCCCTTCTAATAAAATGTCTCCCTCATAGTTTCGGGACTCCCGAAACAGTTGCAAGATAGCATAGCACAGCATCGTTTTACCGCTACCGCTTTCCCCGACAATGCCAAGCGTTGTACCAGTTGGAATCTGGAAATCAACATGCTGCACAACTTTTTTAGGTCCCTGCGCTGTTTGAAGCGTAATTGACAAATCCCTTATCTCTAACATATTGTCACCTCTTCTTCTTATACTTTGGCATCCATAACCGTACGAAGGGCATCCCCAAACCAATTAAAAATAAGAACGGTTAATGAGATCATGATACCTGGTATAAACATAAGCGTTGGTTCACTCATTAAATAGGTTTTACTATCTTTAATCATCATGCCCCATTCTGCCATCGGTGCCGTAACACCTAACCCTAAAAACGACAGCTCCGAAATTAAAAGAATCGTTGAGCCAAGCCCGATTAGTTTTAACAAAAATATTTGTGGAAAGACAAACGGCAATATATGCCTCCTAATAATTTTTCGTTTCGGTACACCTGTCAGCCGTGCATATTGTACATAAGTGCTTTCTTTTAAAGAACGCACCATATTGCGAATAATACGCGCAAAACCTACCCACGACACAAAAATAATTGCCACAAACATATTTTTAATGCCGCCACCTAACGCACCTACAATGACAAGGGCAAAAATAAAATCAGGAATGGATAGAAGAACATCACAAATACGCATTAATACTAGATCAACCAGCCCACCGATATACCCCGCCAGACACCCTACGATGATGCTAATGATTAAGGTAATGAATAGTACGCCAGAGGCTAGCAGCAGAGAGGTGCGTGTACCATACAATAAACGAGATAGCACACAGCGCCCTAGGTGATCTGTACCTAAGGGGTAATGCATAGAAAATCCTTGTAATTTATTGGCTATATCTGTTGTATAAGGATCATGAGGCGCTAACCAAGGAGCAAATAGAGCCATCACCACCAGCACGAGTACGAGCAAGCTACTGATGATGAGTGGCAGATTTTTTTTCATTATAGAGCGCCTCCTTTCAGCCTGACACGTGGATCAACAACCGCACAAAGTATATCTGCTATAAAATTGATGGTGATATATAATCCCCCAATGATGACAATAAAAGCTTGTAGTACAGCGTAGTCCCTTGCTAACATGGCCTCCACAATAAAGTGTCCCACGCCAGAAATGGCAAAAACATTCTCAATAATCGCTGCACCCCCTAATAGACCACCACAGGTCATGGCAAGGGATGTGATAAGTTGTGGTAAAATGCCTTTGAAAATATGTGTACGCAAAATAACCGTTTCTTTTACCCCTCTTGCACGGGCAAAGAGAACATGCGGTTTCTTCATTTCTTCTCTCATGCTTGATCGGATGAGCCTAATATAATAAGGTATAAATCCTAAAGCCAGTGTTATCGATGGTAAAATGACATGAGCAAAACTTCCCCACCCCATAAGTGGTAAGACGCCCCATTTCAAAGCCACTGTGTAAATGAAGAGAAAGGCAAGCCAAAAACTTGGCATAGAGGCGATTGTAAAGATAGCTGTACGTGTAAACCAATCGAGCCACCCACTGTTTTTACTTGCAGACCAAATGCCAATAGCAAAGCTAATGACAATAATTATGACCAATGCTGTTATTGCTAAAAGCAATGTTGTCTCAAATCGTTGAAACAGTTCTGTTGCCACGGCCTTTTTCGACACAAAGGATGTTCCGAAATCTAATTGCAATGCATGGCTGAGCCAATCAATATATTGTATCCATAATGGTTGATCGAGACCCATTTCTTCACGCATACTTGTCATGGCCTCTTCAGTAGCTGGAATTTGATTGATTGTAAAATATGCTTCAACAGGATCAACAGGAATGAAACGGATTAATCCAAAGGCGATGATGGTTATACCAAGCAATGCCAGTAACATACTGGCTAGCCGTTTAACAAAGAATGCAAACATTTTGATTATTTCACCTCATATTGATTGAGTGGCACTTCAAATTGCTGCATAGAAAACGATAAATTGGTTAGACGTTGATTGGCCACCAAATAATTTGTCCGATAAGATAATGGCATGAAAATCGCCTCTTCATGAATGGTTTGTAAAATAGCTTCATACAAACTACGTCTCTCTGATTCATCAGTTGAGCGAATCACTTTCGCAATATTCGCTGCTAATTGTTCTGATTGTGCCATGCCTTTTAACGCATAATAGCCAATTTGCTTTTCCCCCGTCATCATCCGTAAATACATATGGGGATCATAAGGTGCCCCCCACGTATCATTCATAATGACATTGAAATCACCTGTTTTACTTCGCGTTCGGAAAAGTTGATCTTCTTCTCCAATCAATTTGACATCTACGCCTAATTCACGCCATGCGCCCTGTAGATATTCAAAAATAGATTTATGCACTTGGTCATTACTGTTATACGGAATCGTTATGGTCAGTGCTTGACCGTCTTTGGATCGAAACGGAGCCCCTTCCTCGAAGATCCAGCCTGCTTTATCCAATAGTTGCTGGGCTTTTTCTAAATCATAGCTGTAAGACTCAAATGGAATATCACTATACGGAAATCCTGGAGCAAATAAAGACTTGGCCTCTTGCTCAATGCCATTTAATACATGTTCAATAATTGTTTGTCGATCAAAAGCATACTGCAAAGCAAGTCTGACATCTTTATCTTGCGTCACACCATAGTCTGAATTGAAAGATAGTATTCTAGTAGAGGAAGGTTCAGAAATTATCGTTTGATAGTGCGGATTTTTCTCCAAAGCTCGGAGTTCCTCAGGAGCTAATTGACCACTTCCGAAAATTAAATCAATATCTCCTTTTTCAAGTGCCATCATACGTGCTTGTGAATCAGGAATAATTTTGACGATGACCTTTTCTAGCTTAGGTCTCTCTCCCCAATAATGCTCATTACGTGAAAACTCAGCAAAATTGTCTTGCTTGTAATCAGTTAAAATCCAAGGACCTGTTCCAACTGCTTTTTCAATGCCATCTTTGGTTGACCCACTTGCTGGGAAGCCACTATCCCCTAACATACGTAATGGACGAATCAACGTTAACTCCTGTAAAAATGGATAATAAGGCTCTTTTAAATGAATCTTTAATTTCAGCTTATCTAAAACTTCTACCCGATCAATGATTGCCACCACTTCTAGCCAACTATGCGGTGCAATATTCTCCACTACGGTTTCGATATTACGTTTAACATTGTCTGCCGTAAGCTGAGAGCCGTCTGAATACAAGACATTGTCTTGTAATGTAAATATGTAGCTCTTACCGTCTTCGGACATTTCCCATGCTGTTGCTAATCCTGGCTCTATTTGCCCATCATTTCCATAGCGTACAAGCGGATCGTATAACATTGCCTGAGCAAACATTTCATTTGGCGCATACAAGTGTGGATTTACTTCTCCAATATCCTTGGGCCAAGAAATGGTTAAAACATGCTCATTTTCACCTTTTGCCTTTTCTTTTTTTGCCTTGTTATCCGAGTGTCCGCATGCCACAAGCATACATGCACTCACAATCAATAGAACTAGTAAACTCATTATTTTTTTCAATATACTTTCCCCTTTACCTAAACAGTAATGATTACTATTATCATTCAAAATCGAATTTTAAATGATTCATGACTTTTTGTAAAGTAGATATTCAAAAATAAATTTTATTAGCCACAAAAAACATAAAAAAACACCTCCTCTGTCCATGGAACAAAGGAAGTGCCTTCTGTCTTAATATAGTGCTATTTTTGTATGCAATAGCTCATGTAACTCATGCAATTTTTTAATTTCATAATGCGGTTCAATACCACTCGTATTTTCAATATTGCGGATGTTAAACCAGCATGTATCAATGCCTGACAGCAAGCCGCCTTTAATGTCTGATGTCAAAGAATCGCCGATTATAAGCGTTTTAGCTTTATCAAAATGCTCAATCCGCTCAAATACGTAATCAAAAAAGGCAGGCATTGGTTTTTGATAGCCCGTTTGCTCGGAGATAAAGATGCCTTTAAAATATTGTGCTAAATCGGCATCCACTAGTCGTTTATTCTGTGTCAATGTTACGCCATTTGATACAACATACAAATGATAGTGATCGGCTAGTTGAGCGATAACTTCATAAGCCCCTTCTACATAATGGTGTGCTTCCTGTAAGTATTTCTGGAATAGTGATTCAAAGTAGACGCCATCGACCTCCATCCCAAATTCCTTTAAAGCAACCGCAAATCTTGTATTATGTAGTGTATTTTTTGTCACTTCCCCACGCTCAAAAGCTCGCCACATCGATTCATTAATTTCTTTGTAGCGCGCAATCATCTCGGGCGTAGTGGCTATCTTTTCCTCTCTAAACATGCGGTCTAGTGCTGCATTTTCAGCTAAATCAAAATCTAGTAATGTATCATCTACGTCAAACAATAAGATCTCATATTTCGTCATGTTCATTCCCACTTTCTTTGATGCATTGTGACTATTTACTCTATATCATGATAACGTTTTTTATGAAAAATAACAGTAAAATGTCCTATGACAGAATATTAGAACATGTATGCGCTTTATACACATGCTTATCCGTAAATTGAAACGAGGGAACTTTTTCTATATTGGAAAAAAGTTCGTCTAGCCATAAAATAGTCCGTTCTGCAATTTCATATTTGAAATTATCGTTGAATATGAGACAATAGATTGCTAGAAAGGAAGATGTACGAAAGATGACGACCTTACAAAAAATAACACCTGTCTATGATCCTTGGGAAGCCTATTTAGATGTAGAACAACATGGACAAATGACACTCTCAAATATTGAATTTACAACAACAACACTTTGTAATATGCGCTGCGCACACTGTGCAGTAGGCTATACATTACAAAATAAAGACCCTGAGGCATTACCAATTGAATTAATTCTAAAACGATTAGATGAAATACCCCATTTAAAAACGCTCAGCATTACTGGTGGAGAACCTATGATGAGTAAAAAGTCCGTCCAGAATTATGTGTTGCCACTTTTAAAATATGCGCATGAACGTGGTGTACGGACACAAATTAACTCCAACCTAACATTGGAACCAGCACGTTATTTACTGATTGCACCTTATCTTGATGTCCTTCATATTTCACATAACTGGGGAACAATCGATGAATTCGTCGAAACGGGCTTTGCAATGATGGAACGCAAACCAACATACGACCAACGTGCAGCCTTATTCCAACGCATGATTGATAACTCAAAAATGCTAGCTGAACATGGTGTAATGGTATCAGCAGAAACAATGTTAAACAAAAAAACTTTACCATACTTAGAACATATTCATCACCAAATCATCCATGAGATGAAATGTGCACGTCATGAGGTGCATCCAATGTATCCATCCGACTTTGCAAGTGCACTTACTTCTTTATCACTAGAGGAAACACGTGAAGCCATTCATCACCTGCTAGATATCCGTGATGACAATACATGGATGTTATTTGGTACACTACCATTCTACCCATGTAGCATGAACGAAGAGGATCAAAAGCTGTTACAACGTCTCCGTACTGAGAAGAATGTCACAATGCGTAATGACCCAGACGGTCGTTCACGATTGAATATCAATATCTTTACAGGCGATGTGATCGTTACCGACTTTGGTGACACACCAGCCCTCGGCAATATTGTACATGACGAACTACCATTGATCTTTGATAAATGGATGGCAACCGACTTGGCAAAATCGCTTAACTGCCATTGTCCAGCAGTCAAATGCTTAGGGCCAAATGTACTTGTAAAAAATATGTATTATCAAGATGCCGCGTTTGTGAGTGGCTCTGCTCGTGTATAAGTTCATCGATAAAGAGAGCAACTCCATGTTGAACAAAGACTGATCAACATGGAGTTGCTTTTACATATGGCGTTATAAATTGTAAGTTGGCCTTATCTGTTCTTTAATGCATCGTATATAATTGTTCGATCGTAAGTGAAGAATCCACCTCTTGATTTTTCTTGTCTTCGGAAATGATTTTCCCTTCATAAATCAATCCACCTGTACGTAAATCAACGATAGACAACCACTGTCCATCAGAAACACGATATACTAAATAAAATTTCCCCTCTGCTATACGTAAATATGGAGCATCTTTCTCATTCGCAATGCTTGAATATTGAAGGGTTAAGGGCTCTTCCCACTTTTTCTTTTCAATATGATAACGATTCAGCGTTAAACCATTGGCTGAATAAACAGGAATGTATATCGTTTCTTTATGAATCAGCATTGACTTCCGATAGGGTTTTAATTCTTCTGGCATAGTCCATTCCTCTGCTTCATTCTTGGCATTATTATAGAGATATATTTGACTAGAGATAACTTCTAGCTCAGTATCTTCTTTTCGATCACTGTATTTTTCTACCATATATAAATAATAATTTTCGTTTTGAGTAGTAGTATTGTATTCATTAAAAATACGGATACTGGAAGTGCCTCTTTCTTCTGACACTAACTCTGCAAGGATGGCGTCCTTTACTAATTCCTTCTTGTTCTCATCAATCGAATAGACATGCAACTCTTCCCTAGCTTTTATAAGATAGTTGGCTGATAAATAGTTTGTTGTTAAAATATTTATCTTTCCATCTCCTACGTAGACGTCATTCACATTAATCCAATCATAGCTAGCTTTGACTGGTATATCGATTTTAAAGGAAGAACTGTCATTTGTATTTTTATCAAGTGTATCAATTTGAAGCGTTACGACATTGCTAGCTTCTTTTCCGCCATCATCTAAAAACGTTGTGTAAATCAAACGTGATTTGTCTTCAAAATATTTTCTTGGATCAAATTCTTTCCCACGCATAAAATTACGGTGTTCCTCAATATATTTTCGAAGATTCATAGGTTCATTCGGTGCCATCAAATCTCTAAAAAAAGACTGATTATTGGGATTCGTGGAACCATCCTTTGATATGTACAACATATGATAAAGATCATTACTCTGATAACTTGTTTGAAGAATAAGATTTTCGATTTCTTCCTTATTTCCGCTGATCGTTTCAATTTTATAGGATCTGTCATTTTTCGATGCCATTGCTGTTTTTTGGATATAGTAAGAACTGATAAACACCACGATGAAGAAACTAATACTGATTGTTTTCCAATATTTTTTCATTGTTATACCTCCTCTAGACCCTGATTTTATATTTTAATAAATGATTCGCAATCCAAATGGCACTGCCTAAAACGATCATGCTCGTTACCAGTACCATTAAGAAAATTTCAAGTGGGTAAAAGTAATTTGTATAAACATTAACTAATAGGATTGGAGCAAAAAATACCCCAAGTGACAGTAAGCCATAAAAAATAGCGTAAAAAATCCCTTTTAAACCATAACTTCGCTCAATTAAAATCGCGGTAAATATTACTGCCACGAAAAGTAACCCAAGTGCATAAACCAGGATAAACTCTGTAAAGCTAGTCGGATACAGCCACCTCCACATATTTAAAGTAGAACTAGTATAAATTGAGAAATTTGATTGGAGGTCTATTGGTATAATCTTATTCACTATTTGTTTTTCCATCAAAATTAGCAAGATTTGCAAAGCAATCAAGCCAAGAACTAAAAGCATAATCGTCGTTAATTTCGCAAAATAAATGGCGATTCTTTCAGTTGGTAACATGAATAATCTGTAAATAAATGTATTTTTACCAAACCAATCTCGATACCAAATAAAGAAAACATAAATCATCAACATGGCGATACAAAAAAAGATTGGCAGCAGAAACCATTCTGAATCAGTGAATCGATCGAAAGAAAAAGTCCCGTATTGCTCCTCATACTGGTTCCTGGATAACTGGTTTTCTGCCATCAACTGTTTAGCATTTTTCATATAGGTTTGTGAGATAATTCCCGCTCCTATAAGCTGGCTGAGCATGGTCAAGCCTATTAAAATCAAATACAATTTAAAAAATCGATTTACTTCAAAATTAACAAGTTTTAAATAGTTTTTCATGCTCGATATACCTCCCTCATCACATCAACCACTGATTTCCCTTCATTTTCACGTACTTCCTCCACGCTAAATTCTCTCAATACTGCACCGTCATCAATAAGGACTGCTTTATCAATCAAATGCTCAATATCACTAATTTCATGCGTTGTTATAATGACACCACGTTCTTCAATTAAATGGCTTGTAAACACCTCTGCAATCTGCTCACGAGAGAAAATATCAATGCCAGAGAATGGTTCATCCATCAGTAAATAATCGACATCAAGTGACAAACCCAGTAGCATATTCACTTTTGCTGTATTTCCTTTCGATAAGTTAGCAATTCGTTCATTCGGATCAAGTTTAAAAAATTGTCGTAATTCTTCTGCTCTCTGAGGATTCCAGCTTTTATAAAAATCAGCCATGAACGCACAAGCTTCACTGATTTTCATTTGTGGCAACATCGTTATTGTGTCTGGGATGAAGGTTATTTTTTCAAAGCTTTCTTTTGTGATTTTTTCTCCATCAATTAAAATTTCACCACTATTAATTGGTGTGAGCGCCATAATAGCTTTCATGATTGTCGTCTTACCTACACCATTTATTCCTATTAAACAAGTAATCTCCCCTTTTTCTGCAGTAAAAGAAAAGTCTTTTAAAACCTGTTTCCTGCCGTATTTCTTGTTAACATTATTTACTTCAATCATTTCGATTCCTCCGCTTCTCCGCTTTCGGCATCATGTTTTTTCTTTACGAGTTCCAACACTTCTGCTAACGGCACATCGATAGATTTAATAGAGCCCAAAAATAAGTCAACCGCTTCGATAATCAATTCCTCACGGACATTTTTAAGGACCGCTTCATCTTTTGTAATGCAGCTAGGCATATTCCCCTCTGTAAAAATCAATCCTTGTTCCTCCATTTCCTTATAAGCTCGTTGCGCAGTATTTGGGTTAATCTTTAACTGATTGGCTAATTCCCTTCTGGATGGGATCTCCTGACCGGGCTCATAAAACCCCTTGGCAATTTGTTCTTTCAAATGCCGAATAACTTGGACATACACCGGGTCCCGATTATTAAAATTTATAGTCAAATAACTCAACTCCTCAAAAAATTAATTTCGCGTATTAACCACTTAATACACAGTATGCATAATGATGGGTTGCCCCTATCAATAAACATGGACATATTTTTTTCTCGCTAACACCTCTGCGTATTAAGTACTTAATACACTGTCATTAAAAAAATGTATTAAACAGTTAATACACTTCTTGCAATGTATTATATGCTTAATACACATTTTAAGTCAACCATATTTATGGAAATAACTATCAATAATTAAAATCACAACCAGTTGGACAAGTAGCATGTACAATCTGGGATGCAAATATGCTTTTCTTCAAACAGACGAGTGTTTTTTTCTTCTCAATAATCATGCTAATTGTTAACTGGTTAGGAATGTATGTTTTCTTTAGCACAAAAAAATAAATTTTATGCTCACAAGAGGTATAAGAAATTATAGTTGAGCTATACTATTAAAGATTTCACTTCAAATCCAATGACTAGGAGGGTTAACCCGATGAGTGCGATTGATCGATAACTCAGAAGGACCATCAAAACTGAATAAGCTAAAGTACAGATTTCTTAGGAATATCTTAAGATCCTATGCGGAAGCGAGGCAGTGTGTCATGGAGCAGAAAATGTAAGTGGTAATCAGACCCGGAAATAAATTTCCGGGTTTTTCTAATTGTAAAGCCGTTATTCTAAATACATAAAAGCCATATTCAGATGAATATGGCTTTCCCCTTATCTAATTAATTCCTTTGCTAGGAATCTATAGGTATTTAAACGACTTTCTAATTCATATTGATTGCAATTTAGCATTACTTCATCAAAGCCATAGCGTTCTTGCTCAGCACTTAAAAAAGAAGCAATGTCTTGGGGTGTCCCGACAAGATTCGCCTTGCGATTATTGTCAATCGTCAATTTATCCATTTCAGTTAATGGATAATCCTTCGCTTCTTCGGGTGACATTGTTTGAATGATTTGCCCTTTCATTAATTGAAGACGAGAAATATCAATCGGTTTAGCTAAATATTCCGCTTCTTCTAAGGTGGGGGCAACTGTTGCTGCATATGTCACAATGATTTGTGGTTTATCCATATAATAAGAAGGCGTAAAATAGGCTTTATAGGCATCAAAGATATCCTTTGATATATTGCCCGTGAAAAATTGTGCATACGAATAGCCTACTCCCAGCTGGCCAGCCTGCATGGCACTCTGACCACTAGAACCTAGTAACCAAGCCTCTGGTAATGAAATATGAGCAGGAGCTGCAACGACTTGATCATAGACATGTTCACCTGTTTTTTGATTATTCATTAGTTTTAATATGATTTCTAGCTTATCGTACTGTTCCGTGAAGCGTTGTCGTCTTCCCTCTGCCAATGCATAGATAGCGGCATGATCACCACCAGGAGCTCTCCCCACACCAAAATCAATACGATTGGGTGCCAGCCCCGATAATGTTTTAAAGACCTCTGCTAGCTTATAGGGTGAATAATGCATCATCATGACGCCACCCGTACCAATGCGAAGCCGCTGTGTTTTAGCAGCTAAAAAAGCAGCAGTTACTTCAGGAGCTGAACTCGCCAATGACTGACTATTATGATGTTCAGCAAGCCACATACGGTGATAGCCAAGCTCTTCACCTAGCAATGCCAGCTGTTCTGTACGTTGGAAGGCCTCTTCTGCAGAATGACCTTTTGGAATCGGCATTTGATCTAAAATACTTAATCTCATGTAAAACATCCTCTCTGTCTCTAGCTCCCCCTTTTACTGTAATACAGTTTGGATGATTTACAAAATAAAAAACCTTACTCATAAGCTAGTTGTTTCTTTTCCCAAGTGTGATAGACCATGCCAACAAGCTTTTGCTGTTGTTGCTGGTTTAATACGACATCTTTAAATTTCATTGCCTCTAGGGAAAATTGCTGCGTTTGTTCGTTCACGACAAATTGGAGAATAGCATGTCCTTTTTCGTCTTGAAACGTAATATCACCTGACAATTCTACAACTTGCTCCCCAGTTTTCGCTTCATAATAGCGCCAGTAAGGTTCAAAAAAAGCGTAATTAAACGCATTTCGAACTGTGACATCTGAAAAATTCTCCAAATAGCCTTCCTTTACAGTATCAATATACTCATGATCTGTTATATCTTTTTTTGCATTAAAGACATACCCTACAAGTACTCCCATAAACACAACACAGAGAAATACACGTATATGATTTCCTAAACTCATGTCATCACGTCCCCTTTACGTAAAAACACCATCAACTACATAATACATCAAAATAATGACTCCAAGTAGAATTTTTTTGTGTTATGTAGAAATTATCGTCATTTCCTATCGGATCACTTCATTTATTTCTATTAAAAAATAGCAGCTAGAGTATTTACAGCCTATCCTCAGTTCGCTACTATCAGATTATTATGATAGAAAAGAGATGACCTTTTGTGCCTTTTGATTTAGATGTAAATATTTTATTAATTTTAATCCTCTTCGGTTTTTTAGCAGCCTTTATTGATTCAGTGGTTGGAGGAGGTGGGCTTATCTCATTACCAGCTCTTATGTTCGTTGGTCTTCCTCCCTCTGCTGCAGTAGCAACCAATAAATTGGCAGGTACAATGGGTTCCCTTACTAGCACAGTGACATTTTATCGCTCTGGTAAACTAGATATAAAAGCCGTCTATAAGCTTTTCCCCTTCGTCTTTTTTGGCTCTATGCTGGGTGCTTGGATTGTCCACTTAATGGACCCAAGTGTACTGAAGCCATTAATGCTGATTATGCTTGCAGCCGTTGCTATCTATACCATCTTTAAAAAAGACTGGGGCAGTATGACCACCTATAAACAATTAACCCCAAAGCGTTCTATTATTTTTGTTTTTGTGATTACACTTATTGGCTTTTATGATGGCTTTTTAGGTCCTGGGACAGGCTCGTTTCTACTCTTTGCTTTTCTCCTAGTTGGCTTTGATTTTTTACAATCAGCAGGAAACGCCAAATTTTTAAATTTCGGCAGTAATGTAGCTGCCCTCCTTATGTTTATATACTTAGGACAAATAAATTATGCCTACGGACTACCTATGGGTCTTGCGCAAATTGCAGGAGCTATTGTTGGTTCAAAATTTGCCATTAAACGCGGCAGTGGCTATGTACGTAAATTATTTATCGTTGTGACCATTCTATTACTCTTGAAAAATACATATGACTATTTTTCATGATCAGCCGTTATACTAACGTATGCCAATACTATAGAAGGATCAAACTTATCTCAATTGGGGTAAGTTTTTTTCATGGCATCAACTTTTTCCCTCTCCTCGTACGTCTAGTAAATGTATACAATTTGACAATGTTAAAAAAGGAGCTTCTTTGGACATGAGAACAAGAAATGCATTTCAACATGAAGAGGTGTTTGTCCAATTCATTCGAGAACAAAAAGAGCGTTTTTATTTGCTCGCGTATAGCTATACAAAAAATGAACAGGACGCACTAGATGTTGTACAAGACAGTATCCAAAAAGCCATGCTTTCATTAGATCGACTTGAAAATGTGACCTATATGAAAAGCTGGTTTTATAAAATAGTTGTCCGTACAGCCATAGATTTTTTACGTAAGCATAAACGCTTACAAGTGACAGATGATGATACATTACAATATTTAACACCTGCTCAAGAGGATGTTTATGAGAATGTTGACTTGGAGCATGCGTTGGATGAACTCCCGCAAATGTATCGAGAGGTTGTCATTCTCCATTATTTCGAGGATTTAAAACTCGCTGACGTGGCGAACATCCTCGACATTAAGTTGAGTACAGCCAAATCGCGTCTTTATAAAGCATTAAAACTATTGAAAATCCAATTGGAAGATGTGAAGGGAGAAACTGCACATGGATAAAAAATTACAGGAGTTAGAAAAACAATATATGAAAGTCCCGATTCCAAAAGAGCTAGACTTCGTGGTTGAAAAAGCACTTAAGCAAGGTCAAAAAAAGAAAAAAATCGTACACCTCAATGGGTCCTTGGATCAGCCGCTGCAGCCATGCTATTTACAGCTGGTTTAAATGTAAGTCCTGCAATGGCACGCACACTCTCAGAAATTCCCGTGGTTGGGAGTGTGATAAAAGTATTGACTTGGACAGAATATGAAGTGGCTGAAGATACTTATGATGCCAATATTAAAGTACCTTCTATTGAAAACTTAGAAAATCAAGATCTGGCGAATACATTAAATGAAAAATATCGTGCAGAAGGTAAGACACTTTACGATGAATTTATGGCAGAAGTGGGCGATTTAAAATTAAATGGCGGTGGTCATTTAGGTATTGATAGTGGCTACGAAATCAAAACTGATAACGAACAAATTTTGTCGATTGGCCGTTATGTAGTGAATACCGTTGCTTCTTCTTCAACGGTGATGGAATACGATACGATCGATAAAGAAAACGAAATTTTAATTACTTTACCAATGCTCTTTAAAGATCAGCACTATATTGAAACAATTAGTGAAAATATTAAAGAACAAATGCGTACACAAATAGCTGAATCGAATCAAGATAAAGTTTACTGGGTAAAGGGTGCTGGCCTTGCCGATGAAGAGTTAATGGAGGAATTTACAGCCATTAAACCTGATCAGCAATTCTACATTTCTGATAAAGGCAAGCTTGTGATTTCCTTTGATAAATATGAAGTGGCACCTGGCTATATGGGCGTTGTAGAGTTTGAAATCCCAACAGATGTCTTAAAAGAAGATCTTGTAAGCACAAAATATATTCATTAATTTAGCTTACTTTTCCTATGACGAGGTATTGGATGATGGTGTCATCCAATACCTCATTTTTTTCATGAAACCATACCATTTTCTGCTTATAAAGCCGACTTTTTTGTCAAAGCTAATATGTATCAATCTATGTTAGAGGGTTTTCAACATGAAAAGTGTAGGATCAATCAGTATTTTACATGTCATCTTCCTATCAATGACTGTTATTGGCTTAAAAAATCATGTAACCATTATTCCTCCGCTACTAGATGTGGCCAAAAGAGATGGCTGGCTGTCAGTATTGTTTGCTGGGGGAATTGTTTTCTTTTGGCTATTTTTATTAGTATATATTCAATCAAAATCTAATCAGGAGCCCATCCGAGATTGGCTTGATTCAAAAATCGGGAAAATTGGCTCTACTATTGTAATTTATACAGTTGCTATTTTTTTAATGATTATCGCAGCTTTTACAATGATTGAAACACTGCAATGGGTTAATACTACATTTTTACCTCAAACACCTGTGATCATCTTATTATTTATCTATACCATTCTGTGTATTCTTCTTGTGGCGACTAGCTTACAGACAATTGTCATTTTAAACGTTTTTGTATTATTCGGTGTAGTTATCTTCGGCTTTTTCGTTGCCTTTACGAACATGCAGGTGAAAGATTATGAATTATTGCGTCCATTTTTTGAACATGGATTCCAGCCTGTATTGCGAGGCATGATTTTCCCTGCATCCGGGTTTATTGAGCTTTTAATGTTGCTATTTTTACAGCATCAATTTAAGGAACGTATTCGCTGGTACCATTTTGCTATTATGCTGGCCATTTTAGTAGGACTGACATTAGGACCATTAATTGGGGCCATTACAGAATTTGGACCGAATGAAGCAGCTAAGCAACGCTACCCTGCCTACGAGGAATGGGGATTAGTGACAATCGGTCGCTATATCGAGCATCTTGACTTTTTCTCCATTTATCAATGGCTGACAGGAACCTTTATTCGAGTTAGTTTCCTTTTGTACATTGTGGCAGATTTATTGAAGATGACAGGAGATCCGAAGCGTATATGGCAAATGCTTGCTCCTCCCTTCTTTATTCTTTGTTTACCATTAATTATGCTAAATGAAAGCCTATTTTTAAAAGTAAAAGGACATTATATTCTTACAGCCACTTTTATTTTTTTCTTTTTACTCTCAATATTTTTCGTAGTCGTAGCTTTCTTGTCGGATAAATCTTCTAAAAAGGGGAAAACTGAAAAACAAGATATGAAAAGTGGTGAATCATAATGCCTCAGCAAGAACAGGCGCTAGATCTTAGTACGCTCAGAAAATTATTTCAAAAATCGGCAGATATTCAATTTCAGGAATATATGTTTAATCAGCAGAAAGTACACTTTATTACGTGTGATGCTATGATTGATCAACAAATGCTTAATGAAGTGATTATTCAACGTATTCAGTATTTATATGATCATTTGGATGAGGTCCCCTTTGAAGAGAATATCGCAAGGCATCTTCATGTTCCAAGTATTCAAAAAGTACAAGACAAGGAACAGCTGATAACTTTTGTCTATAGTGGCTTCTTGTTGTTGTATTTTGATGAAGGCAATCTTTTATATGCAAGCAATATTGCCCACAAGCCGAATCGCCAGCCTGAAGAAACACGCATGGAGGTTCTTGTTAAAGGGCCCAGAGATAATTTCATTGAAGATATACGCGTCAATATCGCACTAGTAAGAAAACGCTTGCCGACCAACTCATTTTGTGTGGAAAAAGTGGAGCTTGGGAAGCGATCAAAAACTACGGTAGCCATTCTTTATTTTGATGATATTGTGGATATGGATATTTTACATGGAATCAAAAAGCAGCTTGCTGCCGTTGATACAGATATTGTATTTAGTGGCGATTTATTGATGGAACGGGTCAATAAAAATTCCAAGCTTTTTCCGAAGTTTGATTATACAGGACGACCTGATTATGCGGTACAGGCCTTAGCAAGAGGACGTTTTATTATTTTTGTAGATGGTGTCGCCTATGCCATCATTACCCCTGTCAATTTGTTTCTCTTACTAAAATCAGCTGAGGACAATGAATATCCTATTATTTTCAGTTCACTCGAACGATTATTGAGAATATTTGGTATTTTAATCGGATTACTACTTCCTGCATTCTGGCTAGCCTTGACAACCTATCACCAAAACCAATTGCCGCTCCAACTACTCGCAACCGTTGTGCAAGCGAAGGCGGGCTTACCGCTCCCCTCTTCGCTTGAAATGTTGCTCATGTTGCTCATGTTTGAATTGTTTCGTGAAGCAGGCTTGCGTCTCCCTTCCGTTATCGGTGGGACCATCAGTGTTGTAGGTGGATTAATTATCGGGGATGCAGCCATTCGAGCAGGTGTAACCAGTCCTGAAATGATCGTTGTCATCGCTATTTCTACCATTGCCTCCTTTACATTAGTGAATCAGTCGCTTGTAACTTCTGTTAGCATATTACGCGTTGCCTTTATCTTTGCTAGTGCCTTTTTCGGATTATTTGGCTTCTTTGTTTCTTTATACCTAACACTGCTTTACTTAAGTAATATTCGAATTTACGGCTACTCTTACATGAACCTGGCAACAGATCTAAATTGGGCAACCATTAAAAAATCCATCTTTCGATTATCACCTAAGGGCTATACAGAACGTAACAAAGCACTTGCTCCACAGGATTATACACGAACTTCAAAAGGACATGAAAACAAGGATTCTCCAAATAAAAACAAATAGCATCCCTATCGATTGTGAAGGGATGCTATCTTTATTTGCTCAACGATTTTGGACTCTTTTTGTTATAACGTCCAGTACACTTTCCCAATGACCTTTCATTTCTTCTCGTACTGTCTGATCAGAAAGATGTTCCTGATGAAAGCTAATGGTTGTTTTATTACGATCTTTTGGTAAAATACGGATTTGTACAGTAGATGGTTTTGACCACTCTTCCTTTTGCCAAGTTAATCGAAGCTGCTCTAACGGTTTAACAATCCTGATTTCGCCTGACCCTGTCTTTGAATGGTATTTATGCCCAGGCTCAAATATAACTGAAGTGCCTTCACCTAGCCATGTACGTACCCCTTCTGTTGTCGTGAGCAATGCCCATGCTTGCTCCTGGGAAATTGGAAACGTCCTTCTAACCCCGATTTGAAAACCTACACTTTTCGTTTGACCGATGATTCTATCGTTACCCATTGTTTCACCTCTATTTTATGACCTTTATAGTGAACTGTAGTTCTATTCGATAAACTTGCTAAACATTCCTTCTATGTATTCAGAAATAAATGTTCCATTATCCATATCAATAATTTGACCTGATACCCTTTGATTATTCGATGGTATTACCTTTCAATGGATTCCCTCTTTCTACATAAACCTTTATTATGCATATTAGTGTGCTTTAGATACAACATGAGCAGTACAAGTAATAAGAGAAGCAACTAAAAAAGGAAATTGTTAAAAAAAACAATCTCCCTTTCCTTCATTTACGTCAATTCCACAAAATCTTTCTGAACGCTTTGTTCTGTTTGTCCCTTGCGAAATTGAATATGATGAAGCTTTGCAAAAATCCCATTTTGTGCCACTAGCTCATCATAGGTGCCATCCTCTTCAATGCCCTTCGGTGTCACAACTAATACACGATCAGCATTGCGAATAGTTGCCAGTCGATGGGCAATAACTAGTGTTGTACGATTTTCAGCAAGCTCTGTTAACGATTGCTGAATAATCATTTCTGTTTCTGTATCTAAGGCAGAGGTTGCCTCGTCTAAAATCAAGATAGGCGGGTTCTTTAGGAACATACGAGCAATCGCGAGTCGTTGCTTTTGTCCACCTGATAATTTTAAGCCACGTTCACCTATTTGTGTATCATAGCCATCGGGCAGCTCTGCAATAAATGCCTCTAGATGGGCTTTTTTCGCTGCCTCTCGAATTTCCGCTTCACTTGCATCTAATTTTCCATAGGCAATGTTTTCACGAATCGTACCTGTAAATAAAAAGACGTCCTGCTGTACGATACCGATTTGAGCACGTAATGAAGCTTGTGTCATATTACGTATATCGATACCATCAATCGTAATAGCGCCCTTTGTAACCTCATAAAATCGAGGAATCAATGAGCAGATTGTAGTTTTGCCAGCACCCGAAGGACCTACAAAGGCAATAGTTTGGCCAGCTTTTACATCAAATGATATATCATGTAAAACCTGTTTGGATGCATCATAATTAAAATGAACATGATTGAAGGCAATATTTCCATCTAAATGTTTAATAACCTTTGCATCCTCACGATCTTGAATTTCTGGCTCCTGTTCAATTAATTCACGGAAACGCTTAAAGCCAGCCATTCCTTTCGGATAAAGCTCTAATAAAGCACTAATTTTATCAATTGGTTTAATCAGAACATTCGTATATAAAACAAAGCTCACTAGCTCCCCATAAGATAATTTCCCATTAAAGCTTAGCCAAGCGCCGACCACTAACACCATTAATGTAAGGAGGCGCGTCATCATGTAAATACTGGAGTGTGTCCCTGCCATAATTTTATAGGCATATAATTTAGCCGTACGGAAAAGTCCATTTTGCTCCTTAAAGCGTTTAATTTCAAATTCTTCATTTGTAAAGGATTTCACAACACGGACACCGGACACACTATCCTCTACACGTCCGTTCACATCAGCAATTTTGCCATACATCGTTTTCCAAGCATTGTTCATTTTTATATTACTAAATGTCACAAGCCATGTTAAAAATGGCACCATAATGGCTGCAATCAAAGCGAGTGTTGGATTCACATTAAACATAATGGCAAAGGCCCCAACAAAGGTCATGATCGCAATAAAGAGATCCTCTGGTCCATGATGGGCAAACTCACCTATATCAAACAAATCATTGGTAATGCGACTCATAATATGACCTGTTTTCGTATTATCAAAGAATCGGAATGATTGTCTTTGTACATGCGTAAATAATTCCTGACGCATATCCGTTTCGATATTTATGCCTAGTTTATGTCCTAAATAGTTAACGATAAAGTTCAATAATGTACTAATGGCATAAACAAGCAGTAATAGGACACTTATTTTCACGATCATGCCCCAATCTCCTGTTGGCAATAACTCATCGATAAACCATTGAACAGCCAATGGAAACGCAAGCTCTAAGATTGCTACAATAATGGCACTCGAAAAATCGATGACAAACAATCGTTTATGTGGCTTGTAGTAGGAAAAAAATTTTCTATACATGTTTGTCTCCTCTCTAAGTTGTAAAAATTTTGCCTATCTTTTTATAGTACCATTTGTGCAAACGTAACGGAAAAGTATTTTTTCTCCATAGCAGTATATTTTTATTTACTTTTATATTGTTGCATGTTATTATGTTAGTAAGAATTGAATAGCTTTTGACTTTATTGTCAAAGGGAGTAGCTAGCAGATGCGATCGAAGCATCTGATTCACATTCGTCATTACATGGTATATTACCATCGGGTGTGATGGCATTTCTTGTCACACAGAAAACTTTCTGTGCAACGAACAGTTAATTGCTTAGCAAGACCTTTGCCTATTTTTTAGGCAGGGGTCTTTTTCTTTTGCTTAAAATAGGGAAAGAATAAGTTAGCAAGCCATTCATTTCTGTTCAACAATTAAAGGAGGCAATAAATTTGGAGGCAATATTTTTAGAATACGCATGGGTACTTGTCGTATTAATTGTACTAGAAGGTTTGTTAGCAGCAGACAACGCCGTCGTAATGGCTGTTATGGTTAAGCATTTACCAAAGGCACAACAACAAAAAGCTTTATTGTATGGATTAGTGGGGGCATTTGTTTTCCGTTTTGCCGCATTATTCCTTATTACAACGCTCGTTAATTTCTGGCAAATTCAAGCAATAGGTGCAGCTTATCTACTGTTTATGTCTATTAAGCATATTTATGATTCGCGGAAAGCATCCCAAAACTCCGAAGAAATTCAAGAGCCGAAAAAACAATCTGGCTTCTGGATGACGGTTGTAAAAGTAGAACTTGCTGATATCGCATTTGCTGTGGATTCTATTCTTGCAGCGGTTGCCATTGCTGTCACACTTCCACATATCGGTGATTTTGATATTGGCGGGATTAACGCAGGTCAGTTCGCAGTGATGTTCTTAGGTGGTATTATTGGTGTCATCATGATGCGTTTCGCAGCTCGTTGGTTTGTAAAGGTTCTCGACAAATTCCCATCACTTGAAACAGCTGCTTTCCTAATTGTCGGCTGGGTTGGTGTAAAATTAGCTGTATTAACATTAGCACATGAAAAATTGGGTGTGATTCCACACGAATTCCCCCACTCCACTATTTGGAAAGCTATTTTCTGGATTGTCTTAATTGCTATCGCATTAGGTGGCTACCTAATCGGTGTGAAAAATCAAAAGAAACAAGAACAATAATAATGAAAAAATCGCTTCGATTACGATCGAGGCGATTTTTTTTATTTTCTTAAAAGTATAAAAGAAGAGATTCTCTAATTGAGAACGAATATCAATTAACTTTTGCATGAATTGCTTTAAAAATTAAATTTTTTGTATGTTACTGCCTCAACACTGTATACTAGTAAAGAAGTCATTTACTGCAAAAGGAGGAAAACTTTTATGTTATCTGAAAAACTACACACAGCTCTTAATGAACAAATGAATTTTGAATTCTACTCTGCGCATGCCTATATGGCAATGGCAGCCTATTGCACTGATCAAGATTATGATGGCTTCGCTAACTTCTTTTTAGTACAAGCCGAAGAAGAACGCTTCCATGCCATGAAATTTTATAATTTCTTAAGTGATATGGGCTACCGCGCAACAATTCAAGGTTTTGAAAGCCCAGGCAATCATTTCGAATCCATTTTAGATGCCTTTAAAACAGCTCTCTCACACGAAAAAGAAGTAACACGCCGTATTTACAATTTATCAGACATTGCTTTAGATGAACGTGAGCATGCGACAATGGCCTTCTTAAAATGGTTCATCGACGAGCAAGTAGAAGAAGAATCTACATTTGATACATTAATTCGTAAAATTGAGCGTATCGAAACTGACTCAAACGCAATCTTTATGCTAGATGCAGAATTGGCTACACGTACATTTACACCAGATACAGAAGCATAATATTTCTTATAAAAAAATCTGCCATTAGAGCAGATTTTTTTAGGTATCTATCTTTTGGAAACCACATTACGATGTGTGGGATTTTCAAAAGATGTAATAAAAGAGAAACGTTGAATAATCAACGTTTCTCAGGTTCTTTATGGTTCTCTTACCACACCATCAAAGGCAGCTTGATAGATTTGATAGATATCTTCACGCTCTAATGGCATTGGACTTCGCGCTAAAATACGCGTTTGTTTTGTAGCATCCTCTGTTAGCTGTTCAAGTGCTGAGGCAGGGATATTGAATCCTTGTAATGTTGAGGGAATTTTCACATCTTGAACGAGTTTTTGTAAGGCGTCAACACATTTATAGGAAGCCTCTTCTTGCGATAAATAGGAAGATGATATCCCCATGGCATCTAAAATATCTTTCATTCGTTTTTCACAGCTTTGACGAATATAACCCATGACATATGGTAATAGTACTGCATTGGAATCACCATGAGCTATATGGAACTGACCTCCCAGGGGATAGGCTAAAGCATGGACGCCTGCTACACCAGCATTGAAAAAGGCTAACCCTGCTAAATAGCTGCCATAACTCATATCTGTGCGCGCTTGCTTATCTTGCCCATTATGGACAGCTGTTCGAATTGACTGGCTAATTAATCGGATAGCTTGTAGTGCAAGTGCATCCGTTACTGCATTCGCATTTACTGATACGTAGGCTTCTATCGCATGAGTTAACGCGTCTACCCCAGTCGCCGCTGTCACCTTCGATGGTAAGGAAATCGTTAAGGCAGGATCTACAATCGCTACATCCGCTAATAAATAATCATGTGTCACGACATCCTTGGTTGTATCCAGTGATAGCACAGAAATATTTGTTACCTCCGAGCCTGTCCCAGAAGTGGTAGGAATTAAGATTTTAGGTAACCCTTTATTATCTAATGTCTTCGTTCCTGTCAGGTTTAAATAATCTGCAACTTTTCCATCATGTTTTGCTAATACGGCGGCAAGCTTCGCTAAATCTAGTGCACTGCCCCCACCTACACCAATCACCAAATCAAATGGATGCTTTCTCGTAAAATCAACTAGTTTTTCGCCAATTGCAAGCGGAGGCTCTGGTGCAATATCAGTATAAATGGTTGTTGTATAGCCTTTCTCAATCAAAGGCTTTTCGACATTGTCCGTTAGACCTATTTCTTTTAATAATGGATCTGTCACGATCAAAATATTGTGAGCGTTAAACTTCTTTACCTCTAGCAGAAGCTGACTCAAACAGCCCCAGCCAGTATAGCTAGCAGGCGTAAAGGTTAATTTATGCATGGCTTCTCTACTCCTATCTATTCATAATAGCCTTCCGTCGATTTTCTAAATGATTTAAATTGAATAGGATCATGGCCAAACCATACTTGTGAATTTGTTTCATGTGCTAGTCTTCGAATCCGTTCCACAGTCGTATTATAACCTACAGAATCATAGATAATGCCTGGTGGCTTGACAGGAGGGCCAAAGCTTTCTGCCGTATAAATAGCATCTGAAGCCAAGATAATACCACCTGTGTCAGGCATTTGAATATGCAAACCTAGCATTCCCCAAGCATGACCACTACCAAAATTTAATACTTGTATCCCTTCAGCTAGTTTTACATGATCCTCGCCACGTTTGATTAAGCGCCATTGTAGATTGTTTTTTATCCACATATCAATGTCACCCCAAACATAGGCACCGTCTTTCACGTTTCTAGCATATGTTTGTAATGTGCCATTAAACTCATCTTCCTGTACAATAATTGTCGCATTTGTAAAGAGTTCTAAGCACCCTGCATGGTCGAGATGCAAATGGGAAGCAACAACATATTTGATATCCTCTGGACGAACATTTAATTCTTCTAGACGATGATGTAAATAGCATTCTTCTGGCATATTAATAGGAAATGCTTTTTGCGTAAATTCACCCCATCGCCCTTCTGGACCCATCGAGTTTGGATTGCATGCTGTATCAAATAGAATTTTGCCTTCTGGATGATCAATCAGTACTGTATAAACAGGGAATTCAACAAATTCATTTGGCTGGTTTGGATGATCGATGGTTGCGGGATTATGCATCGCAATCATATAATTTTTATCCATTCGCATCGTACCATTGTCCATCACATACAATTTTGGATGTTGTTTAATCATTTTCATTTTCCCATCTCCATTCGTGATTATTGGTTATTCCAAATTACTAGCTTCATTTCCGTCATTTCTTCTAACGCATATTTAATGCCTTCTCGGCCTGTGCCGCTTTCCTTTACACCACCATATGGCATGTGATCTACTCGATAAGTAGGTACATCATTAATGATGACCCCACCAACGTGCAATGCTTTTGTAGCCTGAAAAGCTGTCTGAATAGAAGGAGTGAAGATGCCTGCCTGTAGGCCATAGTGAGAATCATTGATAGCCGCTATCCCTTCATCAATGGTGGATACCGTATTGACGATAACAACAGGTGCAAAAATTTCTTCACAGGATACACGACTCTGTGGTTGAACATTATATAAAACAGTGGGCAATAAAATATGATTGTCAATGTGACCACCTGTAATTACTTGTGCCCCTTCAGCTACTGCCTCTTCAATCCATTGATAAGCACGCTGTTGTTCAGCTTGTGAAATCATCATAGCAAGATCTGTTTGATTATCCATTGGATCACCAATTGTAAGCTGCTCTATTTTTTCCTTCAGCCGTATTAAAAATTCCTCCACCATACTTTCCATGACATAGATACGTTGTAAAGAAATGCAGACTTGACCTTGGTTGGAAAAGGCCCCCATCACAATGCGATCCATAATACGCTCAAGCTGTACCCCTTCGTCTATAATTACTCCTGCATTGGAACCTAGTTCTAAGGTTACTTTCTTCAAGCCTGCACGATTGCGTAGAGAAATCCCTACAGCTGGACTTCCTGTAAACGTTATCATCTTAACATTGGGATGTGCTAAAAATGCATCGCCTACTAATTTACCTTGTCCAGTTACAAGATTAAAGGCACCTGCTGGTAAATTTGTTTGCGTCAATAATTTTGCCAAAAAATGGGCTGATAGTGCTGTTTGTGTGGCAGGCTTCAATACAATGGTATTGCCTGCAGCTAATGCTGGCCCAACTTTGTGTGCTACTAGATTTTGCGGAAAGTTAAATGGTGTAATCGCTGCCACAACACCGATTGGCTCTCTTAATGTATAAGCAAAGCGCCCCTCTCCATTTTTTGATGCATCCATTGGAACCATTTCACCAGTAAGTCGCTTTGCTTCTTCTGCCGCAAATTTATAGGTTTCAACTGTGCGATCAATTTCAGCGTAAGCATACTTTAACGGTTTGGCTGATTCCATTGCAATGATACTTGCTGCTTCATCTCTATTTTCTGCAAAAAGGGTGGATAACTGCTCTAATATCTCTGCTCGTTGAAAAGCAGTTAATGCAGCCATTTGAGGAGCTGCAGCATGCGCACTTTCAATGGCCTCCTGTACATCTTTTTCAGTGGCCATCGCAAAGTGTGCCAATACCTCTTGCGAATAGGGAGCTTGGATCTCCATCCATTCAGCAGTCATCTTCCATTCTCCATTGATCCATAAGCCCTTTTTCAATCGTAATTCACTCCTTTCTTTTTATGGTTACGTATTCATTTCAGAAAATAAAGAAATGAATACGTAACCATTTTGGTGTAAAAAATAAACTGATGGTCTATCAGTTTATTTTACACGTTGTATTTCTTGGGAAAATCTTAACAGACTCTGTTTGTCTAATGCAAGTATTTTTTTCTCCATTACCTCAAATAATTTTTCGATAGCAATAAAACCTAAGTTCTCTTCTGATGTTAAACCTACTGTTGTTAAGGCAATAGAGTGATGTTTACTAAGTTCTACATTATCAATACCAATGATATTAAAATCTCTCGGGACCTGAAAACCTCTCTCTAAACAAAGATTCAATATTTCAATGGCAATGGCATCGGTAGCAGCACAAATAGCTGTTGGTCTTTTTTCGAGTTGTAAAAGTTCTGTAAACGCTCGTTCAATATCTATTTTATTGGTGTTCGTTAAAAAAGTAGGCACTAATTTTGCATCTAGCCCATAATCCTGTAAAGCTTGTTCAAATCCCAGATAGCGTCCATGGAAGGTGCTCATTTGATGTGGCCCCCCTATCCAACATAAAGAGTCATGCCCTAATGATAGGACATGATTGGTCGCAAGGTAACCTGCTTGAACATTATCAATTTCCACAAAATGTCTATTCTCTTTATGCTTACGGTTAAACATAATAAATGGAATAGCTAGTTTCTCTAGTTTATAAAATAAATCATCCTGATACAGCATAGAAGACAAAATAATTGCGTCTGCTTTCGTTTCTAAAACTGCATTGTAGATTGAATTTAGATTATCCTCTGTGCCAAAATAGACATTCACTTTATAGCCACGTGCATTAACATAATTCACGATAGCTGTAGTTGTATCAACAAAAAAAGGGTTGTGTAAGGGCCCCGAAATCAATGTAATAATGCCTGTTTTTTTCTGAACAAGCGATCTTGCTATATCATTTGGCACATAGTTAAGCTCCTCTATCGCCTGCATTACTTTTTTAATTGTTTTTGGCTTTACAAGCTCTGGTGTATTCAATACTCTAGATACAGTTGTTTGTGAGACACCAGCATGCTTCGCCACATCTTTTGAAGAAACCAAAAAAACCACCCATTTCATCATTGTGAAGCTATATTATACCATTTATAGAATAATGATTATAGTGATGATTCCTTCTCTCCCTTAACCCTTTCGCTCAAATGGCTTTGCAGCTTCACTCGCTTTAAAGTTATAGACAGGTTTAATCACTTTGACAATATCTACAGTTTCCACAATCGCAGAAGTAATTTCGGTCATCGGCTTATAGGCCATTGGCGCCTCATCCAAGGTTTCTTCATTGACTGATGTTGTCCAAATCCCCTGCATCGTATCTTTAAAATCGGCCATATTCAAAGCTTTTTTCGCTGCGCGTCGTGAAAACATACGTCCCGCTCCATGAGGGGCTGAATAATTCCATTCTGCATTGCCTTTCCCTATACAAATCAGAGATCCATCCCGCATATTCATTGGAATAACTAGCTTTTCACCTTTATTTGCACGAACAGCCCCTTTGCGAAGCGTCATCGTTTCTGTATCGATATAGTTATGAATCGTATCAAACGTATCCGTAAAATGCCAATCCATCTGTTTAGCAATGGTTTCTGCAATGGTCCAACGATTCATCCGTGCAAATTGCTGTGCAATCTTCATATCATGGATATAATCATGGAAAGCTTCCCCCTCTAAATATGACAAGTCTTTTGGAACGAACGGTGTTTGTTCTTTATAGGCTTGTATCATGGATTGGATCTCTTGATGTCGTCCTTGCTGTTTCAATGCTTCTATTTTCTCTGTCAAATCTTCTCGACGTAAATTATCATAAGCTCTTTTTTGATGCCAATTAGCAACCTTTGCCCCTACATATCGTGACCCCGTATGGATGAGCAAATAGTGCTGATCATCTTCATCTTTGGCAAGTTCAATAAAATGGTTGCCTCCCCCAAGTGTACCTAATGACAAGTTCGTATAGTCGTCTTTCAAGCCGCTTGCTCGAAATTGTTTCCCTTCAAACTCGACAAAATGTCGGCTTGGCGATACTTCTTTATGAATATCCTGCCCACTTGGTACATATGTGCGAATGATGGCATCGAGTTGAGCAAAATCAACGGTCGTTACGTCTAATTGTGCTACAAATACACCACACCCCACATCAATGCCGACAAGATTTGGTACAACACGGTCTTGCAATTGGATGGTCGTGCCAATTACACATCCCTTACCCGCATGATAATCTGGCATAATACGTACTTTAGTGCCTGCCATGAAAGCCTGATCTGTTAATTCTTGAATCTGATCAACAGCTGTTTGTAATGCTGTTTGCGCAAAAATTTTAGCATTCGTAAAGCGTCCATTTATTTCAATCAATTGTATCCCTCCTTACTACTTATACGTAAAACTGGAATGATTTGTTTCATGTCATAAAGAAAACGTTCTAAAAGCATGCTACTTTTAGAACGTTTGGTGAAAACCTAATCTTCATATTGGACAACTAATTTTTTGGGTATTTCGGGTATATCATTTGATTTTACATCTTCTTCCCTTAAGGCAAGCATTTGCAGGGGATATTTTTCTTGCACCACAAAAGGTATTGCAATACTTTCCATTTTATTATTCATTTGACTTCGTGCCAGTAAGCCATTGTTTGATAAATCAATGGCTAAAATAGCCTGAACAGTTTCCTCAAGCATGGCAATATCCTTCGATTTCAACGGCATTTGCTCATTCATTAAAAATGGTTGAAGATGCTCTTTTATATAACCCTGTGCTTCGATTAAGCAAGAAAATTCATTTAATTTTTCAGCATAGCGCTTTAACTGACGCTTATCATTTGCACGCTGTTGATTTAGTTTCTGTACTTTTTGTTCAATACGGCTCATGCGTTCTTTCACTAAATCAATCAAAAAAGGCTGTGTATCTCGAATCGCCTGTAGCATTGAAACCTCTGCTTGTTGTACCTTGGCATATTGGGCGACACAAACCTCTTGCTGCTCATTTAGTTTTTGAACACGCTCTTTGAAAAATTCATTTTGCGTATGTTGGCCAAAGAAAGCTTTCATAAGACCTTTACCATGAATTTTTTTATGTTGTGCATCTAAACGCTCATATTCGCGTAAATACTCACTGTGCATGTTGCGGTATTCACGCAACATTTGTTGATAGTGCACAGCAATTTCGGTAAATTCTTCCACCTTGGAATCTTGTAAATAATCATGTTGCGCTATCGTTTGTAATAGTTGATACAGTGTTTGAACCTGTTTAAACGTGTTCGCTACCTGTTCATATTCTTGCTCATATTCTTTGACAATTGCTAAGTCACGTTGATAGCGAGAATATTCATATTGGGTATCGCCTGCGTATTTTTCAATATTCTCTACAGCAGATTGAAATGGATCTCGTTGTGGAATTACAGTCAATTCGAAGCGGAATCGTTCAAGCCATTGTAAGAAGCGAATTAGGATGGCATATGTTTTTTTATCACTATTTTCAGCCACACGATGAATGTGAGCAATTAATTGATCATACTGACTTTTTTGCCAAAGCTCATGATTGTCTGTTTGTTTGGCTACTAGTGCATTAATGGCTGAAATCCCTATAAAATCACTCATCAAATGACCAATACGTTGTTGTTCAGATTCCATAAATGCTGTGGGATATTCCTCATCATCGATGCCATTGATGACACATAAAGGTTCAACACCTTTATTTTTTAACGTTTCAATCAATAGAAGTTCAGCATCCATTGCCATTGAACCAGCGCGTAACACCCAGAAAATTTCATCAACACGGTTCATAAGCGCCTCTGAAAAATAAGCCATTTCTCCCCCGCCTGCTTCTAATGACACAGAATCAATGATTGTCACGGATTTTAACAAATCATTTTTCAAATAGACTTCTAGGTAATCTAAATGTTCACGTAAAATCTGGGAAGCAAACGTATCGCCAGTTGTTAGTAGTTCTAATTTACTGAGATCAAATACAGCGACAACACCATCTAAAAAATAAGCTTTAATCTCTTCTTGCTCGCCGTATCGTATAAACGTATTTACACTTGTTGGATGCTGATCATCTACCGATAATATTTCGCGTCCTAGAAGTCCATTCACAAGTGTTGTTTTGCCCACCCGCTCTTTTCCAACTATTAAAATCATCGTCTGGTTATTGGCATCTTGAATGATTCGATTTAAATGTTTTGCTGTATCTTTCACATATGTATTTTGGACGATGATGCCATACAAGTGTCGTAGTTGGTCAACAAATTGCGGCAAAATATTATTCGCTGAGGTTGTATTTTCGATTGGCGTATTGTCAATGTTCGTCATCCTCAAAACCTCTTTTCGTATGTATCTATAAGACCATTATAAATGAAACTATGGCTTTTCTAATACATGGATTGATGAAAAGAGGACAATATACTTATACGTTTATACCACAAATAGGAATTCATCCTTACACCCATTTCCTGTCTGCCTCATATATGATTGCTACACAGACTAAAGGGTATAGTCCAGACTATGAGTTTAGAAGTATAAGGCTTGGAGATTTCTATCCAAGGTTGCTGAGTAGCTGACATTTGACCTATTCCTCCAAACCTACCATACGAGCATAAACAGCTCCAAGTGTTGGCATTCCACCTTGGGCACCTAGTTTCTCTACAGATAAGGAAGCAGCGATATTAGCAAAATATACAGCCTCATCCAACGATTGCCCTTCTACTAAAGCATAGGCTAAAGCACCATTAAAGGTATCACCTGCGCCCGTTGTATCCACGACTGTTGTCATATAACCTGGAACATGAATTGGATAGGAGCCATCGAAATAACGTGCACCATCACTTCCTAGCGTCACGATTAATTTATTAGGATATTTTTCTAAAACTTGTTCCACTGGCTCGTTAAAAATTTCAGCACATTCTGTCTCGTTGGGTGTTAAATAGGTAATATCCTCCATCCACTGCACATCAAAATTGGCTGCTGGAGCAGGGTTCAACAGTATTGGAACACCCGCTTCTTTACATAAATGAATGGCATGGGCTGTCGTCTCTTTAGGGATTTCAAGCTGTATAATTACCAAGTGACTTTTTTGTATCACCTCTTTTGAAGCTTCAAGATGGGATATGCTTAAGTCATAATTAGCTCCCGGTACGACAACAATACGATTATCGTTCTTGTAAATAAGTATATTAGCAATGCCTGTAGGAGCAGTGGTGCTTTTTACAATGGCGTTTGTCTGAATCTGCTCTTGCTGTAAAACGGCATGTAATGTCTCACCAAAATGATCATTCCCTAAACAGCCAACCATCGCCACCTCACTGCCAAGACGAGCTGCGGCAACTGCTTGATTAGCCCCTTTTCCTCCTGGAACTGTTTGAAACGAGTTACCTAGAATGGTTTCCCCCTGCTTTGGAAAAGCATTCATTTGTACAACTAAATCCATATTTAAACTTCCTATAACTGTAATCATTGAATTCCTACCTTTCATCTTTTGATCAAACAAAAAACAACTGAAATGAGCAGTATCATTTCAGTAGCTTAACAGTATAAATTTCGTATAAACTCACAAATCTACTAGATACCTATCAAGTTCAAACACGACCTTATAAACAGTAATATTTCGAAAGCTAATCGATCTTGTTTCGTGAACTACTCGGATTATCTTCCTATACTTCATACTGAGCAATGCTTGAGATAACCCACAAACGTTTCCAAAAGCTGGCTGGACTAGCTCTTGTAACATTCGAAATCTTTTTTACTATGATAATATTGTCGATGCTTTCTTTATTATAAAGAATTTCTTATGGGAAATGAACTACACACAAAAAAACTGAAGACAACATCCAATTTGTCTTCAGTCATATCAATTAATAGGCTACTCGCTTCGCCTCATATGCGGCGATGTGTTCCTCATATTTAAAGGTTAAGGCGATTTCATCCCAACCATTCAGTAACGTTTCTTTATAGTACGGGTCAATTGTAAAATGATAGACTGTACCATCTTCCCCTGTTACGGTTTGCTCTACAAGATTTACTTCCATACTATAGGGCTTTGCTAACCCTTTTGCTAAAATAGCATCACATTCCGATTCTGTTAGCTTAATCGGTAAGATACCGTTTTTGAAGCAGTTATTATGAAAAATATCTGCAAAAGAAGGTGCAATGACAACGTTAAAACCGTAATCTAAAATTGCCCATGGTGCATGTTCACGAGAGGAGCCACAGCCAAAATTATCTTGCGCCACTAGAATTTTAGATTCTTTAAATTCAGGTTTATTTAATACAAAGTCAGCTATTTCATTCCCTTGTGCATCGAAACGCCAATGGTAAAATAAAAACTGTCCAAAACCTGTGCGCTCAATACGTTTTAGAAATTCTTTTGAAATAATTTGATCGGTATCAACATTTTTTCTATCAAGTGGTGTGATGACACTATTTACGATATTAATTGGTTCCATTTTTCAATCATCCCTTTCGAGTAAAGCAAGACTTACACCGTTTCCTTCACAAATTCACGTACATCGACAAAGTGACCTGCAATCGCAGCGGCTGCTGCCATTGGTGGGGACACTAAATGTGTACGAGCTCCAGCGCCCTGACGTCCTTCAAAGTTACGGTTTGAGGTAGAGGCACAGCGTTCTCCAGCTGGTACGACATCATCATTCATCGCAAGACACATCGAGCAACCAGACTCTCGCCATTCAAAGCCTGCATCTATAAATATTTTATCTAAACCTTCTGCCTCTGCTTGTTTTTTCGTTGTATGTGAGCCTGGGACAACGATGGCTGTGACTTTGTCATGCACCTTACGCCCTTTGATAACATCAGCAGCTGCACGCAAATCACTAATGCGTGAGTTTGTGCAGGAGCCAATGAAGACATGCTGGATGTCAATGGATGTTAATGGTTGTCCTTCCTCTAAGCCCATATAGGCAAGTGCTTTTTGAAGTGCCGCCTTGTCAGATTCATCCTCATAATCTGCTTGTGTTGGAACATGCCCAGAAACACCAGTACCCATTGATGGGTTTGTTCCCCACGTAATGATTGGTTCAATTTCTTCAGCTTTTATAATACGAACCGTATCGTACGTTGCATCTTCGTCTGAAGCAAGACTTAACCAGTAAGCGGCTGCTTCTTCCAATTTTTCTCCCTGCGGTGCATATTTGCGTCCACGAATATAATCGACTGTTGTTTGGTCAGGTGAGATAAGCCCAGCTTTTGCGCCTGCCTCAATTGACATATTACAAATGGTCATGCGTTCTTCCATAGATAGTTTGTGGATAGCCTCTCCAGTGAATTCCACAATATGTCCTGTACCAACACCAATACCGAACTTGGCAATGATGGCTAAGATAATATCCTTTGCCGCTACCCCAACTGGTAGCTCCCCTTCGACACGAATCTCCATCGTTTTCGGCTTATTTTGCCATAGCGTTTGCGTCGATAATACATGCTCCACCTCTGATGTCCCAATACCAAATGCAATGGCCCCAAAGGCACCGTGAGTCGATGTATGAGAATCACCACAAACAATCGTTTTACCAGGCTGTGTTAATCCAAGCTCTGGCCCAATAACATGGACAATCCCTTGGTCAGGGTGACCCATGCCTGCTAACTCAACACCAAATTCCTCAGCATTTTTAGCTAATGTTTCGATTTGATTGCGTGCAATGGGATCCTGGATAGTTGGTAAATTTTTTGTTGGTACGTTATGATCCATTGTGGCAAAGCTTAAATCAGGACGACGCACTTTACGTCCGTTCATACGTAACCCTTCAAAAGCTTGCGGAGATGTTACTTCATGAATTAAATGAAGATCAATATATAACAGGTCCGGTTTGCCCTCTTCCTGATAAACAACATGTTTATCCCAAATCTTTTCAATTATATTTTTACCCATTGTCTTCACCTATTTCTTTAAATATATGTTGTCATAATACTTTGTGATACAAAGCTAGTATCAATTTCGTTAATTACCTTATCTGTCCATTCATTAGTCGATAAAATGCGACTGCCGTCGCGAGCAAGATCTGCTGTAAAGTAGCCATCATCAAATACTGCACTTACAGCGCGTTCAATTTCTGCTGCTTCTTCTTTTAAGCCGAATGAATATTGCAGCATCATCGCTACGGATAAAATGGTTGCAGCGGGATTTGCTACACCTTGCCCTGCAATTTCTGGTGCGGAGCCATGTACTGGTTCATATAAGCCAAAATTATCACCACGAATGGATGCGGATGGTAAAACACCTAGAGAACCAGTAATAACAGATGCTTCATCACTTAAAATATCACCAAACATATTTTCAGTAACGACTACATCATAGTGTCCAGGATTTGTAATAAGTTTCATTGCAACAGAGTCTACTAGGTTATGTTCTACGATTACATCTGGATACTCTTTTTCTTTGCTTCTACAACTTCACGCCATAAGCGACTTGTTTCAAGCACATTCGCCTTGTCAACAGAGCATAATTTGCCACCACGTAAACGTGCTAGTTCAAAGGCATTTTCAACGATACGCTCTACCTCTGCTTTAGAGTAAACGGTTGTATCAATTGCGCCATTTTCAGTACGCATACGTGGTTCCCCGAAGTATACGCCGCCTGTTAGTTCACGTACAATCATTAAATCAACGTTCTCAGCCACTTCACGCTTTAATGGTGAAGCATCTAGTAAACTCGGGAACGCCTTTACTGGACGTAGATTGGCAAATAAATCGAAGTGTTTCCGAATTCGCAGTAACCCTTTCTCTGGGCGTAATTCAGGAGGGTTTTGATCCCACTTTGGACCACCTACAGCTCCTAATAAAATCGCATCACTATTTTCACACATCTCGATCGTTTCATCCGGTAATGGATTGTTGTGCTGATCGATTGCAGCACCACCAATTGTTGCATATCCTAAATGAAATGTATGATTAAATCGTTTACCAATCACCTGTAATACACGTACAGCAGAAGCAACAACCTCTGGCCCAATTCCATCACCGGGAAGTACTGTAATTTTTCTCTCCATCGTCAAAACACCTTTCTTTGTATAGCGTATTCGCTAATTTAGTAAAGACGCTCACCTACCTTTTATCGAGGTGAGCGTAGTCATTACGTCTAAGCGTAATTTTGGGTTAATTGATACAATACGCCATGACATCATTGCATCCGACTTGTGAATGGTACTTCATACAATTCACTACCTTAGAAACCTATACAGGATGTGCGCGAAGGCATGCTTGAATTAAATGACGGTTAATAGCATTTAAATAAGCTTTTGCCGATGCTTCTAAAACATCTTGAGAGGAATTACGGCCTGTAGTCGAAACCTCATCATAGCGAATATTTATAACCGCTTCACCCAGTGCATCTCGTCCTTTGCCAACCGATGTCACACGGTAATCAATGACATGCACAGCTCCAGGTACAAGTTGCTCCAGTGTATTAAAAATGGCTTCTACTGAACCAGAGCCAGTAGCTACAACGGTTTTCTCTAGTCCCTCAGGTGTAAGCACAATAGCTGTCGCTGTAGGAATATTTTCAGTACCATATTGCACCTGCACCATTTTCAAATCAAAGAGTGGTACATCTTCTACTTGAACTTGTTGCTCAGTAAGAAGAGTGAGTAAATCTTCCTCTGTAATTTCTTTTTTACGATCAGCCAATTTTTTAAATTCCACAAATGCTTTGTTCAACTTTTCATCAGAAAGATGGAAGCCCATTGTTTCCGCACGATCACGGAAGGCTGCACGACCAGAATGTTTCCCGAGAACTAATGGTATTTCACCTTCGCCGATTAAAGCAGGTGAAATAATTTCATAGGTTTCTGGATTTTTTAAGACACCGTCTTGATGGATGCCCGATTCGTGTGCGAATGCATTTCTTCCTACAATCGCTTTATTTGGCTGAATCACAACATTTGTCAATTTACTGACTAATTGAGACGTACGTTTAATTTCTTGCAACTGAATGCCTGTTTGCACCTGATAAATGTCCTTGCGAATATGAAGTGCTACAGCAATTTCCTCGAGTGCCACATTACCTGCGCGTTCGCCGATACCATTGATCGTTCCTTCGACTTGTGCAGCACCATTTTCTATTGCGGCAATCGTATTAGCTGTTGCCATCCCTAAATCATCATGACAATGGGCAGAGAATTTCACTTTGTCAGCACCTTTGACATTTTCCAGTAGGAACTTAAATAATGCACCATATTCTTGTGGGGATGCATACCCTACAGTGTCTGGAACATTAATCGTTGTTGCACCAGCAGCAACCACTTCGTTCATAATTCGCACTAAAAATTCTCGATCAGAGCGGAATGCATCCTCAGCAGACCATTGTACAAGTGGGAAGAACTTTTTAGCGTATTTAACAGCCTCTACCGCTTGCTCCACCACTTGATCAGGAGATTTTTTTAATTTGTATTCCATATGAATAGGTGATGTGGCTAGAAAAATATGAATATGTGGCTGTTGTGCTACTTTTATCGCTTCCCATGTAGCATCAATATCCTTTTGGATACAGCGAGCTAGCCCCGTCACAATGGAATTTTTTACTGTACCTGCAATGCGATGGACCGCATCAAAGTCACCGGGTGACGAAGCAGGAAATCCTGCTTCTATAATTGTCACACCAAGGCGCTCTAATTGTTTGGCAATTTCAATCTTCTCGGCTGTGTTTAAGTTGATCCCAGCAGATTGTTCACCATCGCGAAGCGTAGTATCGAAAATATCAATTTTTCGCACTTGTCGCCACTTCTCTCACAACTTTTTCTTTACCTTCGTTGATGAATGGCATCATAGCACGTAGTTTCGCGCCCACTTCTTCGATTTGATGGTTCGCACCAGCTTCTTTGAATTTTGTATATTCTGGACGACCATTTTCATTTTCTTGAATCCAACGACGAGCAAATGTACCATCTTGGATATCTGTTAATACATCCTTCATACGAGCTTTTACAGACTCATCAATGATGCGTGGTCCTGCAACATAATCTCCCCACTCTGCTGTATCTGAAACTGAGTAGCGCATTGTTGCCATACCGCCCTCAAACATTAGGTCAACAATTAATTTAAGCTCATGTAGTGTTTCAAAGTAAGCTAATTCTGGTTGATAACCAGCCTCTACTAATGTTTCGAATCCTGCTCTTACTAGCTGTGTTGCCCCACCACAAAGTACCGCTTGTTCACCAAACAAGTCTGTCTCTGTTTCTTCTTTGAATGTTGTTTCAAGAAGTCCACCACGTGCAGCACCGATTCCTTTACCATACGCAAGCGCTAAATCTTTTGCTTGACCTGTAGCATCTTGGTGAATAGCGAATAGTCCTGGTACACCAGCACCTTCTTGGAATTGACGACGAACTAGATGTCCTGGTCCTTTTGGTGCTACTAAAAATACGTCAACATCTGCTGGTGGTGTAATTTGACCGAAATGAATGTTGAAGCCATGTGCAAACATCAATGCTTTACCAGCTTGTAAATGTGGCGCAATTTCCGCTTCATAAACTGCTTTTTGACGCTCATCTGGTAATAGAATTTGGATAACATCTGCTTCTTGTGCTGCTTCAGCCACTGTTTTTACGTCAATACCATCTGCTTTTGCCGCATCGAAAGATCCACCTGGACGAACCCCTACTACCACATCAAAACCTGATTCTTTAAGGTTTAAAGCATGTGCATGACCTTGTGAACCGTAACCGATAATTGCGATTTTCTTTCCTTTTAATACGTCCTCGTTGATATTTTGCTCATAGTACATTGTAGCCATAGTTAATTTCCTCCTAGAATATGTTTTGTTTTTTTTATAGCTTTAGATAACTTACGCTGTCTATCAAGCTATTCATTTTTATATGCAAACTATTTTAAAATAGAGAGCTGCGGGTTTGAGACTTTTTGTGTTTCACGAACGGAGGCAGTTGCTCCTGTACGTGTAAGTTCTTTAATGCCATATGGTCGAATGAGTTCGATAAAGGCATCAATCTTCTCTGGATGCCCTACTACTTGATACGTCACAACATTTTTAGCTGTATCTATAATTTGGGCGCGGAACGGTTCAACAATTGAATTCATTTCCAAACGTAAATTTGGTGGGGAAATCACCTTTACTAGTGCTAGCTCTCGTAGAACAATCGATTTATCGGTAATGTCATTGACCTTTAACACATCAATTTGCTTGGATAACTGTTTCACTAGCTGTTCAATTTTGCGTTCGTCCTCTACGTTGACAACGAAGGTCATCTTTGAAAAATTTGGTTGCTCCGTATGACCTACTGTAATCGATTCAATATTGAACTGACGCTTCATCAATAAACCTGTCAAACGGTTTAATACACCACTTTGGTTAATCACAGTTACGGTAATTACTCGCTTCAATTCTTTTTCACCCCAATCATTTCATGTAAGCCTTTGCCAGGTGCTACCATTGGGTAAACACATTCAAGCTGTTTCACTCGACAGTCAATTAATACTGGCTCATCAGACAGCAGTGCCTCACGGAAAATAGACTCTGCTTCATCGATTGTGTTAATTCGATAGCCTTTAATGTTATAAGCATCAGCTAACTTAACAAAATCTGGTTGGATCGGCATAAGTGATGATGAATAGCGCTCTTCATAGAATGTTTGTTGCCATTGACGCACCATGCCTAGACAGCTATTATTCAAAATCACTATTTTTACTGGTAAGTTAAATTCCTGTAGGATGGATAGCTCCTGTGCCGTCATTTGGAATCCTGCATCTCCTACAATCGAAATAACTTTTTTGTCTGGCTTCGCAAATTGGGCGCCAATTGCGGCCGGGAAGCCGAAGCCCATCGTACCAAGTCCACCAGACGTTACCCATGCATGATCATTATTTAAATGATAATATTGCGCTGCCCACATTTGATGCTGCCCAACATCTGTCGTCACAATGGCATTCCCTTCAGTAATCTTGTGCACTAATTGCAATGCCTCTTGTGGTAGGATTTCTTGCGTATTTGTATCCTTGCAATACCATAATGGATATTCCATCGCATGATTCCTTAAATAAGCTAACCAATCATCTGTATCAGGACCTTGGAAATCCTTTTTCAACAGTGCTTTTAAAGCCTCTTTGGCATCAGCAACAATTGGAATATCTGTCGGTACATTCTTGCCAATTTCAGCAGGATCAATATCGATATGGATAATCGTTGCATTTGGTGCAAATGTAGCTAGATTACCTGTTAGACGATCATCAAATCGTGCCCCAATATTGAGTAATAAATCCGATTTTGTGATCGCTGTATTTGCTGTAGCTGTTCCATGCATCCCAGCCATTCCAAGGAATAAGTCATGTTCACCATGGATGGAGCCCAAGCCTAGCAATGTGTTCGTTACTGGAATACGATATTTTTCTGCGAAAGTCGTTAATTCCTCACGTGCATCCGAAAAAGAACACCTGCACCTGCTAAGATGATTGGGTTTTTTGCCAATGAAATGGCTTGAATCGCCTTTTGGATTTGTAAATAATTTGGTTTATATGTTGGCTGATAACCTGGTAAATAAATTTCATCAGGTGCTTGCGGTGGATTCTCTACATCAAACAACATTTGGGAAACGTTTTTTGGGAAATCCACGACAACTGGCCCCTTACGACCTGTGCTAGCGATATGGAAAGCTTCCTTCACAATGCGGGGGATATCATTGACATCCTGCACCTGATAGTTGTGCTTTGTAATCGGTGTTGTAATCCCCATAATATCCGCTTCTTGGAAAGCATCTGTTCCAATCACAGATGTCGCAACCTGTCCTGTAAAAACAACCAATGGAATAGAATCGATCATGGCATCCGCAATACCTGTTACAAGGTTTGTTGCACCAGGTCCACTTGTGGCAATAACAACGCCTGTTTTACCTGAAACACGAGCATAGCCTTCCGCCGCATGAATAGCACCCTGTTCATGTCTTGTTAAAATATGGCGAATAGGGTTTTTATACATCGCATCGTAAATTTGTAATACGGCTCCTCCAGGATAGCCAAAGACAATTTCAACCCCTTGATCGTGCAATGCCTGCACTAATACATCTGCACCGTCCTTCGCTTGATAGGTTTGTTCAGCTGTTGCTGTTGTCGCTAATTGTTCTTGTTCATTGATTGAAACATTCGCACTCATCAAATTATGCCTCCTTCATTTCTTTCAAACTCACACATCAGTGTTGTAGATTAGTGAAGTGTCAATAGCTGGATTGACTATTCCTCTCATCCTTTTCGTTGAGAGGTTGTTCAATTGCATCGTGAAAATAATAAAAAGCCTTTTTCTCCACACGCAAAGAACTACCTTACGTAGGGATGAAAAAGACTTTCCATGGTACCACCCTTTTTTATAGCAAATAATTGCTACCTCGCGAATAAATGACTGCATTTATGCACCAATGCGACAGACATCGCATCCAATATAGTGTCATAAAACATTTATTCATTAATAACGAGCACTTTCGACTATGCCCGGAGCTATCTAATGGTGTAAACACGTTTAATAGCCCACTCCGAGGGGATGTCGGATCTAGTTGTATCGCCGGCTTCCAGCACGACCGGCTCTCTGGTAGATACAAGGCTCTAGAACCTTTAACCTCATCAACGTTTTTATTTATCTAGTTGTTAAATTTTCATTACGCCTCCAGTAGAAGCGCTCGTCACTAATTTTGAATATCTTGCTAACCAACCGCGTTTGATTTTTGGCTCAAAGGCTGGTAATTTTGCACGACGTTCAGCTAAAACTTCATCTGAAACTTGTAAATTAATCGTACGATTTGGTAGATCAATTTCGATAATATCTCCGTTTTCTACTAAAGCGATTGGACCGCCTTCAGCAGCTTCTGGTGAAATATGGCCAATTGAAATACCACGAGATGCCCCGGAGAAACGACCATCTGTAATTAAGGCAACCTTTGTACCCAGGCCTCGACCTTGAATGGCAGATGTTGGTGCGAGCATTTCTGGCATCCCTGGGCCACCCTTAGGTCCTTCATAGCGAATGACAACTACATGGCCCTCTTTCACCGTTCCATTATCAATGTTTTCTTGTGCTGCTTCTTGTGAATCAAAGACGATAGCCTCGCCCTTGAATACTTTGATAGAAGGATCAACTGCCCCTACTTTAATAACAGAGCCATCTGGTGCGATGTTACCGAATAAAACTGATAATCCACCTACAGCACTATATGGATTGTCTTTTGTTCGAATGACTTGATCATTCGTGATGTGATAATCTTTGACAAGCTCACCCATTGTAACGCCTGCTACGGTTGGACGGTCTGGATGAATAGCACCTGGAATAGATGTTAATTCATTAATAATGGCACTTACGCCACCTGCTTTATTAATATCATCCATTGAAATATCTGAAGCAGGCATGATTTTTGCTAAATAAGGCACTCTTTCCGCTACTTTATTAATATCTTCAATGTTGTAATCTATCTCGGCTTCATTGGCAATTGCTAATGTATGAAGAACTGTATTTGTGGAGCCTCCCATTGCCATATCAAGAGCAAACGCATCATCAATTGCCTCTTTTGTAATAATATCGCGAGGTTTAACGTCTTCCTTGATCATGCGAATTAATTGTTTAGCTGCTTCTTTAATCAGCTTGTGACGCTCTTCAGAAGTGGCAACGATTGTACCATTTCCAGGTAAAGCAACACCAAGCATTTCCATTAAGCAGTTCATCGAATTTGCTGTAAACATGCCTGAGCATGAGCCACATGTTGGACAAGCATTATTCTCAATATCCAACAGCTCTTCCGCAGACATTTTTCCTGATTTGTGGGCTCCTACACCTTCAAACACAGATGTTAAGGAAAGCTGTTTTCCTGCTGCAGAAGTTCCCGCCTCCATTGGACCACCTGAAACAAAGATAGATGGTACATTCGTACGAACTGCTGCCATAAGCATTCCTGGTGTAATTTTGTCACAGTTTGGAATATAAAATACGCCATCAAACCAATGTGCATTAATAACAGTTTCAGCAGAGTCTGCTATAATCTCACGACTCGGTAAGGAATAACGCATACCTATATGCCCCATTGCAATACCATCATCGACGCCAATTGTATTAAATTCGAATGGAATACCACCCGCTTCTATAATAGCTTCTTTCACTACATCAGCGAACGTACGTAAATGAACGTGACCTGGTATTATGTCGATATAAGAGTTACAAACCCCAATAAATGGTTTGCCTAGATCTTTTGCTTTTACTTTGCCTGTTGCATATAAAAGACTTCGATGTGGCGCTCGATCTACGCCTACTTTAATCATGTCACTTCTCATTTTAAACGCCCCTCATTGCTATCCATACTATGTTCGTTGCTATAGACAAAATGTTCTGTCTTTTTATTTTTTGTTTATAGAGTAATGGTCTCTTAGACGATTACTGCTGTAAAGATTGTTGTTATCATAGTACGAAAAAAAGGTCTCGTCAACAGTATTTTTTGAATTGTTTAAACAATTCAAAAAATCTGTCAAAATTGAAATCGTTTACATGCTGATTAAGCATCAGTTTTATCTCGCTTTGATAAAAATTTTGACATTTCGTTCAAATTTTAATTTTTTAATAATAAACAAAAATGAGTAAATAAATAATTCCCATATATTTGAATAAGCTAAATCATCCAATCCTCGAGATAACGCTTACAATAGAAACAACTTTTTTAAGTATCCTGTAAAAAATACTTGTTCAGGATCATATTGGTGTCGAATACTTAAAAACTTTTCAATCTCTGGATACAACGCATAGACCGTTTGCGCTGTTAAATGATGTTGTTTTCCCCAGTGAGGACGACCTTCATATTTTTGCATCAATGTATGCACCCATTTAAAATAAGGTTCTTCTGCCATTCCCTTATACATATGAAAGGCTATAAAAGCTGACTCACGCCCTTGTGTTGGACTTAAAAAACCTGCTTCGCCTGCAGTTGTTCGACACTCTAAAGGAAAATGCACATTAAAAGTCCCTTTTTTAAACGTTGCATGGATTTCCTCCAAACAAGCTTCAAACTGTGATAAAGGGATGGCATATTCACTCTCTTGGAACTTCACGCTACGAGGTGAAGGATAAATTTCATAGCTTATCCCTACTTTTTCACTTTCTACCACATTGGCAGCCGCTATCTTGCTCATGGTACCACTTAAACCTGGTTTCCACTTACAAAGCGCTGACATCGCAAAAAAAGCCCCATTTTCTACTATTTGTAGCTTTAACCTTTCTATTTTTTTATTCCATTCGCTTTGAAAGACAGGCGCGACCGCATTCATCCGTTTTACTTGAATTGTTTCACTACCAGGAAAATAAAACCACTCCACATGACGATGTTGACGAATATCCTCAGCAAATAACGAGAGACCATTTGTCAATGTTTCTCTTGCCCCCACATAATGCAAACCATATAGTGGTATGACCTTAATCGTTACTTTGACCAGAACACCTAGCATCCCAAGAGATACATGCAGCGCTTCAGATAAATCATCCATCCCTCTCCTATGTTCCTGATAAGTACCAGTACCATCTACAAATCCCCATGCCTGGACAGCTGACGATAGAGAACCAAGTGTAACCCCTGTGCCATGTGTGCCAGTTGACACTGCCCCTGCAATGGTTTGCTCCTGTATATCGCCCATATTGATTAACGCAAAACCATGTTTCGCTAGCATTGGACCAATTTCATATAGGTAGGTCCCTGCCCATAATGTTGCCTCCTGCCTTTCCTCATTCACAGCGATTAATCCACGCAGATTATGTAAGGAAATTGCTATATGCTCAGGCATAGCCACAGCGCTAAAAGAATGAGCAGCACCTGTGACACGGATTGTCTTTCCTGATTGACACGCATGCTTCACAATTGCTGAAACTTCATCAATGGAGTGTGGTAAATACATTTCATTCGGATAGGAAATAACATTACCAGCCCAGTTTGTCCACTTTTCACCATTCCGCCATTTTTCTATAGAAAACATTGTCCATCCCCCTGTATGTTGTGTAATGTCCTGCATACTTGTCCCCACGAATAGCATGCAGGATCTGAAAACGCTCACAAAGCTCTCCAGCCTTCGCATGTCGAAAATAAATAGTATCGCCAATATTGATACTTTTCTCTTTGACCTTTATGGGTGTTTGCACTTCCCCTGCGCCTTCTAGGCTAAGATATGCAAAAGTGGTAGGGTCATAGAATACAGGCAAACGATCCATCCCAATTGCTCCTGAAGCCGTATAGCCTCCCCCATGACAAACAACGATATTTTTTTCAGGCATTCTTGTTACACGTAAGGCAAATCCAGCAGCCTTTTCTAGCTGTAAATGTGTAAATTGATCGAACAATGCAGGTGCATAAAAAGCCGAGCCAACTGTAATTTCCGTTACTTCCTTCTGTTGATTGGTGTACGTCATACTTCCTGATCCCCCACCATTAACAAAGCGCAGATTTGGAAAATAGGCCTTGATATGGGCGACCGCTAATCGACGAAACTGCGTTACTTGCTTTTTGGCTTGTATTTGCATGGCTTCTATGACTCTACCTTTTACAGCATTTGCTGGACGATTGCCAACCCCTGCTATTTGAGCCTCATAGCCCATCGCTCCTACCACTTCAATTACAGGGGTGTTTTGAATGGTTTGTAAAAAAGGTGTCAACGTTTCAAGAGAAGACAATGACGAACGTTTTGTTCCAAAATACAATACTTTAAAATCATTTGAAACATTAAGATCAATGCAAACCTGTACACGTACGCCAATCTCTTGTCCCAATTTCGCCAATAGTTGGATATGTTCTGGTCTGTCTACCATAAAGGTGACGATTTTTCCTTCCTTTACAAAATGCAACAATCGACGAATCGTTGCTTCCTCCATTACTGGATAGCCAAGCAATAAGTCATCAAACTGCTGCTCTAATAAAAAAAGGGTCTCTGTTGCAGTAAATGTCATTAATCCCACAACATTCACAAGTTTTTTCTGTATATAACGAAGGACCTCAATAGAACGAATCGATTTTGTTGCAATACGAATTTGTTTTCCACCACAAGCATCTTGAACCATTTGTATATTTTTATCTAGTGCATCTAAGTCTAACCATGCAAATGGCCTTTCCAAATCACAAAATGCTTGATCGAATCTGAACGTCATTTCATCACTCCCTTGTCTGTACTATGTATTTGACACTTAACAGATTAATTCCTTTTATCAGTTAATTAAACAAAATAAAACAACCGTGCGCCTGTTTTACAATAAGACTACACGGTTGTTTTAATATAGGATAAACATTTCATTCACCTTTCTATTAAATTGGTTACGATGCGTATAAGAAATCAGCTGCAAGATTTAGCATCACTAATAAATGCAAACCAGCAATTAAAAAGCCTTGACGATTTAAACGTTTCATAACAGCCATATTCATACGACCACGCTCCTTTTCTACATTATAATCCCTTTATACAGAATTTTCAAACTATTAAAAAGTGGAAATTTACCCATTTTTCTTTTTCTACATAAAAAATTCTCCCAGGAAATAAGGAATTGTACAGGGAATTGACATTCTGTTTCAATAAATAATGTATTTTTTCACGAATGAAAAGGCTATTGTAGTAAATAATTTAGTTAAATGGCTGTTTTTTATTGTTTCTGGCGATTGGGCGTTGTAGGCCTTTCTGGTACGAATTGAATGCATGAACATACTATAGAAGTAAGCGATAATCGGTGTATGTACAATATAGAAGTAATTGTCGTTAATGTGGACATTTTCACGGTAATTTATGCAGTTGGATTAGCAATAAAGTGAGCACAGCAAAGGAGCTGCATTCACTTGTCTACAGCCTTATTTACAACATGTAATAATTACTAAACAAATCACAGTGTTTAATCTACTCCATTCAGGGTATAACTAAGTAATCGCCATTATATCTTAAATTTAAGGAGATGAAAGTAATGATTAGTTTCATTTGGTATTTAATTATTGGAGGAATTCTTGGTTGGTTAGCTGGCGTCATTTTAGGTAAAGATGTACCAGGCGGCATCATCGGGAATATTATTGCAGGTATTGTCGGTTCTTGGATTGGTAGTATGGTTTTAGGGAACTGGGGCTGGAGAGTAAGTGATTTCTACGTGTTCCCAGCACTGATCGGTGCCATCGTGTTGATCTTTATCGTCAGCCTTATTTTAAAAGGTATGCGTAAAGCAACTTAAATATGTAATGAAGAGCCATCCAGTGTGATGGCTCTTTATTTTTCTTCATGTAAAAGAACAGCTGCTTGGAGTTCATCGTGAAAATCATCATACAACTGGTAGTAATATAACACATCCTCGACATATTTCTCGCTATGGTTGTATTGATAAACAGCTTTCTTAATATTCCCTGTCGCAGCACCGTATTTAGATAAGTAATTCGCAGCACTAAATACTGCATCCTCAATATCATAAGGATCTGCTATTCCATCCCCATTTGCGTCTACGCCATATCCTCCGTATTTAGCAATTGTCTCAGGATTCATCAATTCATTTTTCGTGATGTTTCCTTTTCCTAAACCTGCGCATGTGGGATGTTGCCAGCCGACGAATGTACAGGGCATGAATTGCATATGCCCCTCTGCCCCAGCAGATGATACCATTGATTTTACCGTAGAAAAACGCGTTTCAATACGATGATGCGCAGCAAGTAATGTCCATGGTACCCCATATTTTTCTTCTGCAGCTACATAAACGGGAATGTATTGCTCAGGAATTTTCATATCGAAATGCTGTTGAATCTCCTCAATTGCCTTTTGCTGGACAAGCTTTTCGAATATCGGTAATGTTTGAAGCTCCTTCCAAGCAAAAAATGTGAGGACATACACAGTAATTGCAATTGGAATCAATAATGCTATCATACCCAATTTTGTCGCGGGTGATAACATGGGTTTGTTATTCTTTTTCTTTGCCATACGTCACACCTAATCTAGTATTCTTTTTCTATATTACCAAATTTTCCGTAATGTGCAGTATATCTTTTAATTTTGAAAGATCGAAGTCTTCCAATTTCCACTATGAAAGCAGTTGAAAGGTTTAGTAAAAATATAGTAAAATATAGATTGATTCGTTTATTGGATATTAATAGGGAGGAATTTATTTTGTGGAAAGACTTTAAAGAATTTGCGATGAAAGGCAATATTGTCGATCTAGCAGTAGCAGTAGTCATTGGTGGTGCTTTCGGTAAAATTGTTACCTCCTTAGTTGAAAATATCATCATGCCATTGGTCGGTGTTTTAACGGGTGGTATTGATTTAACAAAGAGTTTTGTTTTTGGCTCAGGTGAAGCTCAAATCAATTTTGGTGTATTTCTACAATCCATCATTGATTTTTTAATCATAGCATTTGCCATTTTTATGGCCTTACGAATTATGACTAAGCTTACACGTAAAAAAGAAGAAGCAGTCGTGGAAGAACCAGCACCTGAACTCGACGCCAAAGAAGAGCTTCTCAAAGAAATTCGCGACTTACTGAAAAAAGAACAAGCCTAACATGTTGTTAAAGCATCTGTCTCTCATTTAAAGGAGGCAGATGTTTTTATTTTGTATCCTTTACTTTTTGTGCTCTATCCGCTATTTCAGAACCTATCCCTCACTTTGTCCGCTCTATCCATCACTTTTCACGTTCTATCCGCTACTTCAGAACCTATCCCTCACTTTGTCCGCTCTATTCATCACTTTTCACGTTCTATCCGCTACTTTCTATCTTGTATCCGCTAACTTGAAATTATCCTCCACTTCTTCAGCTCTATCTTTATTCCGGAATCTCCTACTATTCCTAGGTGTTTAACTATAAATAATCTAGCTAATTTTCAGAAATCACCTTGTTCTTCTTTAGTATCCATGTTAAATTGGTAACAATTATTGAGAATACTATTAAATTGAAAGCGAAAGTTGTTGCTTTTAATAATATTGAAGAAAAGAGTGACGTCATGACATTAAAAAGAAGTATTGAAACAAAGCTTGTACAACTTGGTAATTTAAGTGACCCAGCAACAGGAGCTGTGAGTCCGCCCATTCATTTATCGACTGCTTATAAACATACTGGGATTGGTGAATCTACTGGTTTTGACTATACACGTACAAAAAATCCAACACGTGCTCTTTTAGAAGCAGGAATTGCTGATTTAGAGGGTGGCGATATGGGCTTTGCCTGTAGTTCCGGGATGGCTGCCATTCAATTGGTATTATCCCTATTTAAACCAGGCGATGAATTAGTCGTGCCAGATGATTTATATGGCGGTACATATAGACTATTTAACTTCTTCCAAGATACTTATAATATCAAGCCTGTTTATTCAAAATTTGAATCAGTTGAACAGGTGGAAGCATTAATGAATGAAAATACACGTGCAATATTTATTGAAACACCAACAAATCCACTTATGCAGGAATTTGATTTACAAGTGTATGCGGAGTTAGCACATAAGCATGGGGCATGGTTAATTGTGGATAATACATTTTATACGCCATACTTCCAACGCCCTATTGAATTAGGCGCAGATATTGTGCTTCATTCTGCAACGAAGTATATTGGTGGTCATAATGATGTTTTAGCTGGGCTAGTGGTTGCTAAAGGCACAGAATTAGCTGAACGTATTGGCTTTATTCATAATGGTAGTGGCATGGTGCTAGGAGCTATGGATTCATGGTTACTTATTCGTGGTCTAAAAACAATGCATCTACGTTTAAAGCAACATGATGCCAATGCGAAGGCGATTGCTGCTTACTTAGAGGAAGAAGAGTTAGTGACAGATGTCCTTTATACTGGAAAAGGTGGCATGCTGTCATTCCGCTTGCAAAAGCCTGAGTGGATTGATCCATTCCTTCGTAACTTAAAGTTAATTACTTTTGCTGAAAGTCTTGGCGGTGTTGAAAGCTTTATTACGTATCCTGCTACACAAACACATGCAGATATGCCTTATGAAGAACGTGTGGAGCGTGGCGTTTGTGATCGTTTATTACGCTTCTCTGTTGGCATTGAGGAAGCAGAAGATTTAATTGCAGACTTACGACAAGTATTTGATATCCTTAGAAAAGAGGCGTAATGGATGAAGCAACGTATTGAAACAAGCCTCATTCACGCAGGTGTTCGTGATGGCTATGGTGATAAAAAAGGGGCTGTTAATGTCCCGATGTATCTGTCCTCTACTTTCCATCAAGAAAGTATAGATGAATTCGGAGAATATGATTATGCTCGTTCAGGCAACCCTACAAGAGATGCATTAGAAAAAGCTGTAGCAGAGCTTGAGGGTGGTGTTCGTGCCCATGCATTTTCATCTGGAATCGCTGCCGTATCAGCAGCATTAATGCTGTTATCGCAGGGAGATCATATCGTCATGACTGAGGATGTTTATGGTGGAACCTATCGTTTTGTAACAAAGGTGTTGCCACGCTTTGGGATTTCCCATACATTTGTAGATTTTACGGATCTAGCAGCTGTAGAAGCAGCAATCACGCCAGCTACAAAACTACTTTATATGGAAACACCATCAAATCCAACGTTAGGCATTACAGATATACGTGGTATAGTGGCGCTTGCCAAGCAACACCACTGCCTTACATTCTTGGATAATACTTTTATGACACCTTTACACCAACGCCCACTAGAACTTGGTGTAGATGTCGTTATTCATAGTGCAACAAAGTTTTTATCTGGACATTCTGATATTATTGCTGGCTTAACGGTTACTGCCGATGAAAAGCTAGGTCAGGATCTCTACTTTATCCAAAATTCATTCGGTAATATTTTAGGTGTACAGGATTCATTCACACTTCTACAAAACATCAAAACAACAGATGTACGTTTTAGTCGTTCTGCTGAATCTGCACAAAAAATTGCTGTTTATTTGGCTAGTAATCCACTAGTTGAGCAGGTCTACTATCCAGGGCTTGCTTCACATCCTGGCTACGCTATTCATCAACGTCAAAGCACAAGTCCTGGGGCCGTTTTATCCTTCCGACTACCAAGCTATGCAGCTGCAAAGGCATTGGTTGAGGCGATGACAATTCCAGTATTTGCGGTCTCTCTTGGAGGAGTAGAATCTATTCTTTCTTACCCTGCAAAAATGAGTCATGCTGCTATGGAGCCTGAAGAGCGTGCTAAACGAGGCATCACAGATGGCCTTCTACGTTTTTCTGTAGGACTTGAGCATGTTGATGACTTAATTGCTGATTTTGCACAAGCCCTAGAGATTGCTGCCAGGGCTTAATCGAATCAACATAAAAACCGCGTCCAGTTGACGCGGTTTTATTTATGATAGGTTCAATTTTTCACCTTTGCTAACAATCGGTATAAATAATCCCCATGCCCCTTTGCTAGCAGGGCATCTTGCTCAGCTGAAATCCAATAGAATGAAAAGAGTAAATCCCCTTCGTTCAAGCCTGTTGGATGATGCTGCCATGCATCCCGTGTTTCATCGGATGTTAAATGATAAAAATACCGTTTTTGTAAAACACCTGATGGATGATTAAAATAGTCCTGTGCTATTAACGCTTGAACGACAAGTGTGGTTAGACCTGTTTCTTCTAGCATTTCACGTTTCACAGCGTCTAAAGGTGTTTCCCCTTCCTCTACCGTACCTTTGGGCACCTGGATACCTGCCCCAACTGAATTCTGTTCAAATACGAGTACCTGTAATTGATCCTCATGCGTTCGCGTGATATAGCCAAATGCTTTTTCAATTACTTGCATGAAAGTGACCCCCTTTGAATGATTGAATGTTACAATAAAGAGAAAAATTGGAATAGCAGGTGAAAAGTGTTAACACTTATTATACGACAGATGCAAGAAAATGACATTACTTTTGTACAAGAAATTGCTAGAATAAGCTGGCATCATACATACGAAGGAATCATTCCACGTGACATTCAAGATCGTTTTTTACAACTAGCTTATAGTCGAGAACGATTAATTGAACGTCTTATCAACAGTCCGTTTCTTGTTGCAATTTTTGACGAATGGCTAGTAGGCTTTGCTAATTTTTCAAATGTAACACAAGGTGAGGCAGAGCTACATGCGATTTATTTACATCCTGATATGCATGGTAAGGGCGTGGGTACCGCACTTTTACAGGAAGGACTACGCATGCTACCAAATCTATCGTCTTTATTTGTTTGTGTAGAGAAAGAAAATAAACTTGGAATGCATTTTTATCAAGCAAAGGGATTTGTAGCAATAGAAGAATTTGATGAACAATTTGATGGTCATCTACTTAAGACAGTTAAATTGGTTAAACAATATGAAAAAGTGTAACGGTTCTTGCAACTACCGTTACACTTTTATTTATGTAAGATTTATCTGCTCCGCTTGGATAACAAGTGCTGTTAAGCCAGTTATACTACCAGATTCATGTGCCTGTCCTTGATGCCATAGCACTCCCTGTCCTGTTTTTATGGTGATTTTTTCACCATCTTCACCTCTTATCCATCCTTCCCCATTAATAACGATAAATAGCTGTGGAACAGGGGCTTCATGCATACCAACCACTCCACCTGACTCAATATAGATGAAACCGATCGTCGTAGGCACTTCTGTTTTCGTAATTTTTCTATAGAATGTATCGATGGATTGGTATTGATGAATGGGGTTTGCTAAATCTTGTGTAAATTGTATCAGTTGCATTTCGCGAAAATCCTTTCTTATTAGGCTAGTTCTTCTTCAGCAAATGCTAAAAGAGTTCCATCTTCTTTTTTGATATAAAAAGTAAATGCATCATAGCCATTTCTTTTAATCGTTTCCCAGTTAGTGGTTTCTCCATTGATAAGTCGAACATTTTCTTGTTCATCTACCTCATAGTCGTCTATTTCTTCGTCATAGTCGATGTTATAGAAAAATGATAATACGACTTCTGTTTCGGGTAAATTATATTTTTCTAGTGGACGTTTGTCACGGTGATCCTCTGTATACGCCTCACAAAATAGCGCATTATAACCATGTAGAGTCGCATCAAAGAGCAAAATTTCCTCTGCGGATAAAGGATCTTTAGCAACGATTCTAGCGGTGGAGCCTGTAATAAAAGGCATTTCCTCCCCTTCAATGATTAGCAAATCACCGTAATACCAAATTTCAAATTGTTCATTGCCTGCACTAGAATGAAGCTGAAACTGTGATTCAACTTCATCTATAAATTGGACGTTTCCTGCAAATTGCTGTAGATAAATGGGAATAGGATTAATCATAGCTTTCCTCTCCTTTTCTGTTAGAAATTACTTCCTTACAATATAATACATCTTTCTTAGTCATAAAGAAAAACCCAGAATTTTTTCTGGGCTTGATGACACTTACTTTTCTAGCATGATTAAAACTGACGGGCCTTTGCTTCACTTCGCAAGAGACGGTTATGGAGAGTAATCTCCGTTTCACCATTTACTTGCGATTTTGATCGCTTAATCCTTGACCAGTTGCGGTGGATTTTTTGAGATTTGGGGTCTAGTTGTTCGAACCTACTCATTTTTCATCCTCCTCATCATTATAGATTTCATAAGTGAAATCTTCTTTATTATGACCAGCTAAGGTGAATTTATACTAATTTCATAAGAAGCATGTCCACTTCTCTTTATTTGTTTTCGCTTAACCAAGTTAACGCATATTGTACATATAATTCGGCTCCAACGCGCAAACCATCTTCATCGATATTAAAATGGCCATTATGATGTGCCCAGCGTGTATCCTTTACTGTATTGCCTGAGCCTACTAGAGCAAAGCAGCCAGGTACTTCATCTAAGTAAAAGCTAAAGTCTTCTCCACCCATTGTCGGATCATCAACATGATAAGCTTCCGCCCCAAAATGTTCAGCTGCAAGGCGCTCGACTAAGCTGGCACTCGCCACATCATTGTTGACGGCTTGTGTACCATATTCATAAACAACCTCTGCTGTGCCCCCATAAAGTGAGGCAATCTGCTCAGCATAATGACGAATTTGCGCTTCGATATGTGAACGGACCTCTTTATCAAAACAGCGCACAGTCCCTTCTAAAATGGCATCTTCAGCAATTACATTAAAGCGTGTGCCAACCTCCATTTTTCCAATTGTAAGAACGGCAGGTTGAAGTGGATTGACTGTACGTGCCACAACTGTTTGGACATTCAAAGCAAACGTTGAAGCAATCATCACGGCATCAATGGCATCATGTGGTACTGCGGCATGCCCGCCCTGCCCTTTAAAGCGCACTTTGAAAATATCAGCAGAGGCAAAGGCAGGACCTTTATTGCACTGAATTTTTCCTGTGTCAATTTGCGACCAAATATGAATACCAAAGACGTTATCTACACCTTTCATTGCTCCTTGCTCTACCATCGCTTTTGCACCCGTAGCAACTTCTTCCGCTGGCTGGAAAATAAAACGAACTGTTCCCTCAATTTCTTCTTGTACCGTATGTAATGTCTTAGCTGCAATCAGCAACATGGCTGTATGCGCATCATGACCACAGGCATGCATCTTACCATCTGTTTTAGAGCGATACGGAATATCTTCTCGTATTTCATAAACTGACAATGCATCCATATCCGCACGTAAGGCAATGGTTTTTCCTTCCCTGCCCCCTTTTAACTCCGCAATAATGCCTGTTGGCTCTGTTCGTCTATACGGAATACCAAGGTTCTCTAAATACGCTGCTACATAATTCGTTGTTTCATATTCTTCCCAAGAAAGCTCTGGCTCACTGTGCAATTTTTGACGAATCGTCACAAGCTCACTATTTAATTCCACGATAATGCGTTTGATATTGTTCATGATTACTCTCTCCTTGTTTATAACCAACTTACGAAAATACCTGCTAAAATAACAGATGTTATCGTTACACTAATGAAGCCTCCTACAAGCATCGGTGGCAACATATGGCTTAACAGTATTTCACGTTCTTTTTCGTCGGTTGTGGACGATTTCACTACTTCATTCGTTAAAATATAATCTGCTGGGAACCCATAGAGCGCTGTTAAGGATACAGCAAACGCTAAATTCGGGCTGACCTTTAACACTTTTCCTGCGATGAAAGAGAAAATATACATACCAATGACTGCTAAGACAATAGACACTACTAATGGAACTATAATACGCATCAGCATTTCAGGGGAAGCCTGTTTTAAGCCATCAAATATAAAGAGCATTAACCCCATAATGGCAAAACCGAAGCCATTTGCTTTTTGCAATGGTTGTCTTTCTAAAAAACCAAATGTCGATGCAAGGACACCAAACACTAGGCATAGCACTAATGCATTGACTGTCACAACAGGTGCTAATGCTGTAGATGTACCATACGCTAATAATCCAACAAGCGCTAAACGGAAAAATTTAAAGTATTCTGTATTGTACTTGGTAGGAATTTTCCTAAATAATTTTGGTTGCTCAGATGACTGTTCAACATCTTCCTCTACCAGTGTTACCGATTGTATATTCCCTTGATGGTGTTCTTTTAATAAACGTTTTGCTTCACGCTTCAATACAATGGACGTGATGGGATATCCTGCAAAACCTTGAATGACGTAAATCACAATGGCAAAGACGGCTAAATCCTCTAAGCCAGCTGCAGAAGCGCCTTCTGACATCACTAGCGCTGCCACAACACCACCGACTAATGGTGGAACTGCAACAATCATCGTTTTTAAATCAAATAGCAAGGCACCAATTGTAAATAATATGGCGATGATGCCTACAATACCAGCTAAAGAAATAACGATGGCTTTCCACTGGTTTTTCAATTCCTTAAGGGACAGAAGTGTACCCATATTCGTAATTAATAAATACATTAACATCGTGGCAACGACTGGACCAATCCCGGCAATACTAACAATATCTTTCGGGAAGAATGTCCAATAGCCAATTAAAAATAATACCGCACAGACGAACACAGATGGAATCCACGCCTTCGTTCTTGTTGCTACGATATCTCCGATGTAAAGAATAGCAAGTACTATCGTCAGTGCTAACATTTGCGACATATCAAAGAATTCTCCTAACTTAGTAATTTTTTAATGTCATCAATAATAATACTAATTATTCTCAAAATTCTATTTTTACAGAAAAGAAGAAAAACAACGTATGAACTAGCATATTCGTGACACTAAAATTACGGTTTTCCAAATATTTAGATTTTAAAGAATTTTTGTAAAGCGCTTACAAAAAAAGAGAACCATTCTAAAATGGTTCTACTTTGTCTTACATGCTATTTTTTTTAACGATTACCTGTGTTTACATAGATCAATAAAAATATCGTAAGGGCGACAAAAAGTACAAGACCTACATGAAATAACCATTGTGTATGGAATAATTCGTTTAGTATCCATAAAAGGACACAAAAACAGTAGCCATACATCATTTTTCCCATAAATCTTGCCAGTGCCTTTTCATCATAATGTTCTTTTTCCTCCTGTGCCATCGTATGAAAGCCAGCAAGTAGAAAAGCTCCTTTACCTTGCGATAGAACAATGGCGAAGATGAGAAACGGCAGCATGATAATTAAATAGACAATTACTCCCAAGGTTTATCATCCTACTTTTCATTTTTAATAAATTGCTCAATTGCTGGTAGTAATTCTTCATGCAGTGGCAGTGAAGGGTCTGCATAGGTTGCTAAGTTTTTGGCACGATCGGCTGGTGCCTTTTTCAATACGTGATTCATACCCGCTAGATAAAGTAATTTTGCCTCTTGTTTGCCTTTCTTCAATGCCTCAGCATCGGCTTCCTTCACTTGTAAATCTGTTGTTCCTTGTACTAGCAATACACGGCTTTTTACTTTTGCAAGCTCATTAGCAGGTTGATATTTTAGCAAGGAAATCAGAAAAGGCTGTACAGATGGACGGAAAAGGGCTTGTAGCTCTGGTGAAATATTTTTCACTTGCTTCCCTTGCTTTAAAGCTGTCAAAATATTCGTGGATTCATTGAAAAGCTTTGGTGCTAATTGACCTTTTAATTGCTCTAAAAGCACTTCATCTAACGATCTCCCTGCACCGGCAATGGACACAAAGGATGCTACGCCTGTCTTTTGAGCTGCGAGCAAACCAATGAGTGAGCCTTCGCTATGGCCAATTACATGAACACTTGTGTAGGCTTTATCAGCCATCAATGTTTGGATAATTTGTACAGCATCATCAACGTATTGGTCAAACGTTCCATCCTCTTCCTTTGTTAAGAGCGCTTGATTGTCACCTAGTCCTCGCTTATCATAACGCACCGTCGCAATGCCCTGTTGTGCTAAACCTTCCGCCAACATTTTCAAGCTATTATTTTTTCCAGCCAAAGCAGAATTACCATCTTTATCAGTTGGCCCCGATCCTGCTATTATCAGTGCCACTGGTGATGGAGATGTAGAAGCCTTTTCTACAGCTACCGTTAAGTTGCCGTTTTGAACGGGAATTTTTAATGTGTCATAGGTAACAGGTTGCTCTTTATAAGCCTTTAGTATTAAAGGAAATTTCGCACCATTTTGTTGAAATGTAGCCTCTATTTGTTCATTTTTGATTGTGCCATTAATGGCAATAGCCGAGCCGTTTAAATTTATGGACACTTTTACTTTATCACCTGTATACGTCACACTTTGAAATGGAAAATTAGATAAGCCCTGTGCTGGCACGGATAATGTACCACTTTCCTTCTTTAAATCGATAATAATCGGTAATGGTCCATTTGGCGTTTCAATAGTTCCTTCCCATTTTCCAATAAACTGTTCATTCATTGCATTTGTCCCCTTTGTTCCTTGATGTTGTGCAGTGACCTCTTTTTGCCCACAGGCAGCTAAAAGTAAAATTATACAGCAAATCCATAACCATTTTTTCATCTAATCTTCCTTTCTATATGAAAATCACCAATAAAATTGGCAGTAAAGTAATAGCTATTAAGATGTAACACCATTTGTTCGCGAAATTAACAGTCCAACCGATTCCAAACTTTTTAGGCACTAATAAGGATGGATCATTTTTATTGCAATAAAAAATACCCCATTTCCAGTATTGATCATCTGTGGCAGCTGTTTCATTTGTATGTACCTCATCAAAACGTTCATTACTTTTACTGAGCTTCCAAATGAACACTAGTAAACCACCCAACGTAACGACATTAAAGACAAGAAAAAGTGGGAAGAAGTAGGGAGCCGTTTGGTCTTGTAAAATAACAGTTGTATAGTGTAAAACAACAAATAGAATTGTCATACTAAAATTCATGGCTGCCAGGTACCAGCTTCCGTATTTACGCTGAGTTAACTCCCGATGAATGGATGCTTCTTTGGCCTGTGCACTTAATTGGATTTTGGCACTTTTCATGCCTTGACTCATCATGAAAAAACTAGTTTGTATTGCCAATAATATAAGTGGCATACTGATGACTGAGAGCCGCGATTTTTGAGTCCAACCATCGACCTCTCCTGCTCCATTCCAATGTGTAGCAAAAACCTCTGGGATTGTCTCATAGTTCATGTACGTAAAAGCAATTAAAGCAAGTGTGATGATGATGGGTACACTAAAAAATATAGGTGATAATGCTTCCTCTTTCTGACGGATAGACAAATCTGTCACATATACTGTTTTTATTTGTGTCTCCCACTGCTCCTGCACCTTTAATTTTTTCGTTTTAACATGATAACTCATGTAAAGACCTGATGACAAAAGGAGCATGACATACAAAAGGATAAAGGAAATTAAAGATACCTTCTCCTCTTGTATAGGTGAAAGATAGAGAGCGATTTGACCTACTAAAAATAAGCCGGTAATTCCTGCGATGATTTGGCTATAATGCTTCTTCCACAGCTTTAATTGTGGATGTTTGACATATGGTTCGGGTATGGAAACACCAAAAACAAGTGTTTTTCTTGTTAAATGTGGGGTCATCGTTTCCATAATTCCGACAATGATAAAGATGCCTACAATTATAAGCATACTACCCCTACTTCCATTGTTTTAAAATTCGCTGGAACAAACTTGTCATTTGCTCTTTTTCGAGGCCACGCGCAAAAGCCTCCGCCATGATAGGCTTCAAGGCATTTTCGACTTTTTCAAACTCCGTTTCTTCCAGCTCTCTCTTTTGACCACCAATAATGACCGCTTTTGCTTTCGGCTTCAATTCAATTAAGCCCTTCTCTTCAAGTTCATGATAACTTTTACTGACCGTGCTAACGTTAATGCCTAGATCTGTAGCCATCGAACGTACAGACGGTAAAGTATCACCATTTTTCAGCTCGCCTTGCGCAATGCATTCTATTATTTGATTGGCCAATTGTTTATATAGCTGCAATTCACTGTTTGGATCTAATTGTATTTGCATAAAACCCCTCCAATCTGTATCGCTTGTAACCAAACAGAAATCTGTTATGTATAGAGTAATACAGATTTTCTCTGATGTCAAATGAAGGAATTTTTTATGGTGTTGAGTAGAGGTTTTTTCACAATAAGAGCGAGAGCCTTCCCTTAGTAGTGCTTTGAACTTCATTTAGAGTGGGTTCTCCTCCCCTAGGAGCACTTTGAACTCCATTTAGAGCGGATCCCCCTTCCTTAGGAGCGCTTTAACTCCATTTAGAGCGGGTTCTCCTTCCTTAGGAGCGCTTTAAACTTCATTTAGAGCGGATATCTTGAGTACTTTAGACCCCATAAGAAACAAAAAGGACCCAGAATAATTCTGGATCCATGGACACTTATTGCTTCTATTTGATTTTTAACTGATATGGTTTACACTTCTTCTTAATCTATAGCAAAACAGAATAGTCTGTTTCACCTTTAGGCTTAAGATTTATGAAGCTTCAACCTTCAACAGTTGTGGCGGACTTTCCTGAGATTCTTGGTCTTTGGGTGTTTGACTATTACTACTCATTCTGCATCCTCCCCATCAGATTAGATTAATAAGTGGTTCCTCTCTTATTATGAGCCTTCTTCTATTTTTTATACATGCTTTAGCTTTTTTCTGCAAAGACTTGTTGGGCTATCGTTAAAGCATTTTGCACTCTTGGAAAACCGATGTAGGGTGCTAATTGTAAAAGTGCCTCGACCACTTCTGTCTGTGTCAAGCCTGCATGTAATCCACGCTGAATATGCGTTTTGGTTTGTGGTGCAGCACCTTGTGTAACTACCGCTGTTATCACGACGAGTGCTCGACTCTTTGCATCCAGCCCAGGCCGTGCATAGACATCACCGTAAGCAAATTCAATAATCATTTTGCGTAAATCGGGTGCGATATCGGCTAATGCATCAGATTTAATCATCCGTGCTGCTTCTTCCTCTGTCACATATTGTTTAATTGTTTCGAGCCCCTTTGTAAAACGTTCATTCATTTCTTCATCCCTCCTACATTTACTTATACAAAAACCCCAATTCCGCGTCTCCAGAATTGGGGATTGTCCTTCACATATGTAAGGTTCTCTTCTTCACGTCACCCTCTGGCTCAGTGAAAAAGGATAAAGGTTTTCATAGTGCCTCACAGGACAGCTTTAATGAATATCTATGCAAAAAGTCACAAGGACATGCACGCAAAAATTAAATGGCTACAAGACAGGCTTTCGCTTTTTCAATTTGGATTTTTACTTGTTCAAAGCCAGTACCACCTAAGGAATGGCGGCGGCGAACAGCAGCTTCTGGCGCTAGTACATCATAAATATCCGCTTCAATTAACGTACTTTCTTGTTGCATTTCTTCCAATGGCAAGTCTAATAAATAAATACCCTTTTGAATACATGTAAAGACAAGCTTACCAGTCACCTCATGTGCCTCACGGAATGGCATCCCCTTTGTAGCAAGGTAATCTGCTAGCTCCGTTGCATTTGAAAAATCAGCGTGAACAGCCTGATGTAAGCGTTCCGTGTTGACAGTCATTGTACGCACCATACCTTCAAAGATTTTAAGTGAACCAAGAATCGTATGAACAGTGTCGAACATCCCCTCTTTGTCCTCCTGCATATCTTTGTTATACGTTAATGGTGTGCCCTTTAACACCGTTAATAGGCCCATTAGATTCCCATAAACACGCCCTGTTTTACCACGAATAAGCTCTGCCATATCTGGGTTTTTCTTTTGTGGCATAATCGAAGAACCTGTTGAGAAGGCATCATCCAGTTCGATAAATTTAAATTCATCTGTAGACCAGATAATAATTTCCTCAGCAAAGCGTGATAAATGCGCCATAAGTAAGGAGGAATGACTTAAAAATTCCACGATAAAATCACGATCACTTACCGCATCCATGGAGTTTGCATAAACCTCGCTAAACCCTAATAGCTCTGCTGATTTTAAACGGTCAATTGGAAAAGTTGTCCCTGCCATTGCCCCAGCACCTAAAGGTAAAATATCAATACGTTTTATGGATTCTGTAAAACGTTGTTTATCACGCTCTAGCATCCAAAAATAAGCCATTAAATGGTGTGCAAAGGATATTGGCTGTGCACGTTGTAGATGCGTATAACCTGGTGCAATCGTTTCAATATGCTCTTGTGCTTTGTCTAGAAGCGTTTGTTGGAACGTCACAATTAAATCAATGGCTTCCTGCACACGCTTTTTCAAGAAGAGATGCATATCCGTTGCTACTTGGTCATTTCGGCTACGTCCTGTATGTAGTTTGCCTCCCACAGGACCTATTAAATCAATTAACATTTTTTCTAAATTTAAGTGTATATCTTCATTGGCAACGCTAAATTCAAGCTCACCTGCGATTGCCTTATCTTTTAATTGGGCAAGACCACCTAGTATGGCCTCTACGTCTGCTGCTGGTAAAATTCCTGTGGCACCAAGCATTGTGACATGTGCAACACTACCTTCAAGGTCCTCTAGCACAAGTTGCTGGTCAAAGCCAATGGATGCGCCAAATTCGTCTACCCATGCTTCTGCTGATTTTTGGAAACGTCCACCCCAAAGTTTTGTCATGTCAGCTCACCTTTTCCTCGATTACTTATCAAAAGGTGTAGTATAAGCACAAATGCCTCACCACACCTTGCTTGTTCAACATTACTTTTTATTCACAGATGAGTTCACTACAGTTGGTAGACCCCATAACTCGATAAAGCCTACAGCGGAAGCGTGATTGAATTGATCTTCCTTCGAGTATGTTGCTAGCTTTTCACTGTATAATGAATTTGGTGATTTACGTCCTTCTACAATCGCATGCCCTTTAAATAGTTTCACACGTACTGTACCATTCACATATTGTTGTGTTTGGGCAAGGAATGCTTCAAGAGCATCACGTAATGGTGAGAACCATAGACCGTCGTAAATTAATTCAGAAAGTTTTTTCTCAATAACTGGCTTGAAGTGTGCTAATTCTTTTACAAGCGTTAAGTCCTCAAGCTCTTTATGCGCTGTTAACAGCACTTTTGCACCTGGAATTTCATAAACCTCACGAGATTTTATACCAACTAAACGATTTTCAACGTGATCGATACGTCCTACTCCATGAGCACCTGCTACTGCATTTAATTCTTGAATTAAATCAGCAAGCTTCATTTCTTTTCCGTTTAATGCTACTGGTTTACCAGCTACAAACTCGATTTCCACATACTCTGCTTCATTCGGTGCATTTTCAACAGAAACAGTTAAGCCGTAAGCTTCCTCTGGTGGCGACACCCATGGGTCTTCCATGATGCCAGCTTCATTCGCACGGCCCCATAGATTTTGGTCGATTGAGAATGGTGAATCCAATGTTGCAGGAATCGGTACATTATGCTTCATTGCATATTCGATTTCCTCATCACGGCTCCAGCCCCACTCACGTACTGGTGCTAATACCTCTAAGTCTGGATTTAATGCTTTTATCGATACTTCAAAACGAACTTGGTCATTCCCTTTACCTGTGCAACCATGCGCAACAGCATCTGCGCCTACTTGATTCGCAATCTCTACTAGTTTTTTCGAGATAAGTGGGCGGGAAAGCGCTGATACTAATGGATACTTTTGCTCATACCAAGTATGTGCTTGTAAAGAAATTAGTGCATACCCTTCAGCAAATTCGTCTTTCGCATCCACCATATAAGATTCAATCGCTCCTACTTGAAGCGCTTTATTTTTTACGAATTCAAGATCTTTTCCTTCGCCAACGTCAAGACATACTGCAATTACGTCCCAACCTTGTTCTTTTAACCATGGAATTGCTACCGAAGTATCAAGTCCACCTGAATAAGCTAATACTACTTTTTTATTTGCCATTAAAAATGCGCCTCCATTGCTCTATCGATATGTATGTTTATACATTCATTTAAAAGTTTATACACGAATAGTATCATGTTATAAAAATAAATACAAGTGTATTTTTATAAATTCATAGACTTTTATTTTTATTGTCAAAAGTAAGTCGTTCCTTGTATAAGGTTGACAAGAAATCCATGGCAATTCACTCGAAAAAACGTTTTTTTACTATCTATATAAATGTATACTATATAAATTTAGCAACGGACGAAAAAAAGAATCCATTATAAAAACTGGATTCTTTCTAGTTCTTGGCAGATTATATCCTATACAATACTTTTTTAGGATTAATCAAAATAAGTAGAACGGCCACCGCCGAATATAAAATGGCATTATACATGATTAAATCAATTAGGTTTCCATTGATGGAACCGATAAAAAAATTAAAGAACTGATGAATAATAATAGGAATCATTAAATTCTGATTGATCGTATAAAATACTGTCATGATGATGGTCGTAGCTATAATCGTTAACATAAAGAAGAAGCTATATTTGATCAAATCCATTCCCATAAACCCTGTTGTAAGCCATATCGGTAAATGCCACATTCCCCACCAAAAGCCTATGATAATTGAAGCTATTAATGGCGAATACTTCTTTTGCAGCTCCAGCAGTGCAAAGCCCCTCCATCCTAACTCCTCACCCAGTGGTCCTGACAAAAGCGTTTTAACAAAATAAAAACTGAGCATGCCCCATGAAGACAGCGTAAAAATGGAGGTTTCTTCATAATTATTCATGATATGAAACAAAATCATGATAAAGATAGCTGTTTGTATCATCACGATTAAAACAATTACTGAAAGTGACAATTTGTTTTTGAATTTTTGTTTGACAAAGTGTATAAAACGTTGCCCAGGATAGATTCTTGGAAAAAGTAGCGCAAAGGCAAAAGTGGATGACCAAGCCGATAGACAGCGTACGGTATCAAATAGCCAAGTCGGATAGCCTAATCTTGGGATAGATAAAAATCAATACATATCAGAACACAAAAGTAGTTTTCATAAAACAGGAAATATTTTCAATGCAATACTTTCAGTACGCTAGAAACACAATAATCGAAGTAGTGAGTAAATTAAAGATAACTTATATATGGTTGCCATAAAGAAAGAAATCATAGTGTTAATATTAAAAAAAGGAATGGGAGGTATTTTATGTCAAAATTAAAAAATATTAGTACTTTATTTTTTCTTTTAGTGGCTTTTAGTGTATTAAATCTATCAAGCCACACGCAAGCAGCGGAATGGAGTGGCGGATTTGTATCGGGGCACTTAACTTGGGGTGTTGGCTCTGGCTCATCTTCAATAGCAACTACTGCAGCTAGCCAGTGGAACGGAGCTTCCTCGAAAGCTTCTTATACATATTCTAGCGGGTCAAATCAATATGGCTCTACTGCACAAGTAGTAACACATTTTAATTCTATTAACGCACCGTTATCTGGGGATTTAGGGGTTATGTATCCCTACAAGACATGGACTGGTACATCTGCAACTTCTGCAACTTTATCTGATACTTGGGTAAAAGCAATGGTTTATCAATATAAAACTACTCTTTTAGATACAGATACTAAGCGAACTGCTACAGCTACACATGAAATGGGACATGCTTTGAGTATGGCTCACCCGCCGGGAGAATCAACACTTTCTATTATGGTACAAGGTGTTAAAACGGATTATTCTATACAACTATATGATAGACTTAGTTTACAGCAGAAATGGGGTAAATAAGAATGAAAAAATTAAAAACTCTAAGTATAATTTTATTCTTTTCTGTGTTCTTTATAGTGGGATTTAATTATATAAATTCTAGTAATAAACCAATAGATATTCCATTACAAGGTAGCCATGAGGTTTTTGAATACGATGAAATAGTTGATATTGCTGATGTAATTGCATTAGTTCAAGTGAAAGATGAATTATCTGAGAGTAATAGTACAGTAGTTTATGAAGAAAACTCTCCTTCAATTATGTATCATTATGCAACAAGAGAAGTTGAAGTACTTGAGTACTATAAAAATGATTTAGATTTAGGTTCAAATATTAAATTTAATGAGTCAGCAGCTATTACTGCACAAAATGAATATCTTCATGTAGAGGAATATACTGCTTTACAAAAAGGAGAAAAATATATCGTATATTTATCAAAAAATAATGGCTTAAATGAATTAAGTATAATTAGTAGAAATAACGGAAAGATAAATTTAGATAATTTTTCCGAAAATGAATTCCTTGATGTTGCTGTTAAAAGCATTCTAACAATTGAAGGTTTTGAAATAACAGAAAAAGCTGAAGTTAAATTTGATATTCCAGAAGCTAAAATCCAGGCAATACCAAAGGTAAATAAATTAACAAATAATTATATCGACATACCTATAAATTATTATTTTGATGAAAAGAGTAACTTATATTATATAGATATCGATGGACTTAATTTATCAATTAGTAATACAAAATTAATTAATTAATTAATTAATTTTGTATTACTAATTGATAAATTAATTAATTTCTTCTTTAAAATTTAAAAACAAGGTCATCAGTATAATGATGACCTTGTTTTCACTTAATAAAATCATATTTCGAATAAATTTTGTTGTTTATTTGTTTTCATCCATAGGAGGCGTAAAATGAAGAAATATTTAATCTTATATTTTATTACTATACTATCAATATCGTTAATTAGTGGATGTTCAAGCAATAAAAATGAAACTATTAAAATTTATGAATCTGTAGATTTTTCTGAAATTAAAAAGGATTCCATGAAGAAAATTACAGAATTAGAAGATATAGAACTTTTTTCAACTGCTTTTAATAGTGCAAGTAAAAACCAAGGTATCAAAGATATGGCTAGTCCTAACTATAAAGTTAAACTAGGTAAGAAAACATTTTATCTTTGGATTAATAATGATTCTGGTGTAATAATGGATGCCAGTGATACACATACAACCTATAGTATTAATGAAAATTTAGTTAAAGATATTAATGAAGTAATAAATAATTTGTATATGAATAAGGAATAAAATAGTTCATGAAATGAGTTCACAGTGTTTTAGCTGTGTTACTGACTGCAGTATGTATAAACATTCTTTATTTCAAACTACATTTACGTCGAAATAGCAAAAAATCGAACATGTGGGTAATATGCTGGGACTTCGAAGTTTATTAATATAGTGGCATACTTAGCACTTTATTAAAATCTATATCCTTTTGATTGTAAAGAAACACATAGAGGATCAAATATTTATGCAATGTCTCTGGAGTTAAAAAGGAGATCTTATTATGGGACATTAGGACAGCCTGAACGTTTTGGTGTAAAAATAATTCTATGTGTAATTCAACCAGCTCCCTCAAGTAGATCGAGCGCAGGAGCAATGATAGACGATGTAGAGGATCTTGAGGTCGTGGCACTTCATCTGGTGGGACAAGTACATAATCTAATTGGGGTAGTGCTAGAAAAATACGGAGTTACAATGTCACGAAATATACACGATTTCATGTACACTGAATGGTAAGCCATATTCGCGTAAATATAGATGTATCAAGTGTTTGCGTTTCCTACATATAAAGCTATATAGCTAATATTCAGCCACGAAACGTTAATTTCACAACATTCGTGGCCTTTTGATGTTTTTCCCACCCTCTTTTACAAGCTGGAGCTTTTTATAAGCTATCTCCTCTAATACTTCTTGTTCCTTTTCTCCTAACAATGATTGAATGCCCTCTATACTCTTGCCTTTTCTCAATTCCTGAATCTTTTTGATTTCAAAATCAATTTCTCTATAAAAATTGATTGTTGTGATATCATATATATCAAAATGATTGTATGTTCTATACCCATTCTCACTATTTTGCTGGGGCTTTACTAATCCTTTTTCTTCATAAAATTTTAAGGTATCTCTAGAAACTCCTAAAAATTTTGCAACTTGACCAATTGTATACATCTAAGTCTCCTTTTCAACTCTTCCTCTTTACTACTATAGCTATAAATATATGTAAATATGAAAAAACCGTAGACATGCACGTGAAGCATGTTTACAGTTTCAAATATTGTTATTTCTTATGGAAAAATGATTTGCCTAACCATTCAATGGTTGCAGGGGCTAATGCATACAATTTACTTGATAATCCCATAATTCTAGGTAGATTAATTTCACGAACAGGACGATCAATCGTTTTCACTGTCTCTTGAGCTACTTCCTCCGCTGACAATAAAAAGCGCCCTAAGGATTCTCGGTAGCCACTTGTATCATTGGCTTTATCTAAAAATGGTGTATCAATGGGACCAGGATGGATGGCTGTCACTTTTACATTGTACGGAGCCAATTCCATACGCAACCCATTAGTAAAACCGACAATAGCATGTTTCGTCGCAGCATAGACACTCGCTTTTGGTGTGGCCACCTTCCCAGCCTGAGAACCAATGAATATTAAATGGCCCTGTTTGCACTCTATCATCTTAGAGGCTAATCGTTTGGCAAGATAAATCGGTACACTAACATTTAATTCGATCATTTGCGCAATATCCTCATCCTGTAAAGCAGGGGCTACAGCAAACTTCCCTACACCTGCTGAAAGAATCGCTACATCAATCGGTGGTAGCTGCGCACAAACATCATCAAGTGTATGTAGATTGGTTAAATCCGCTTGGATCACTTGAGCACCTAAACGCTCAAGCACCTTTAGTGCAACAGCATTGCGACCTGTGGCATAAACGGTATGCCCTTGAGCTACAAGTAATTCAGTTATCTTTAAGCCAACCCCACTTGTAGCTCCTGTCACAAAGATCGTTTTGTTAGAATGTTTCATGTATAAACCTACTTCCTTTGAAATAAATAGATACCTGCTCCTGTCTTCGTTGACGTAATATACTCATTGGACTCTAGATAATCTAAATGACCAAGTGTTTTAGATAAAGTTAAACCAAGCTGATGCTGGAAGATAGCCGGATACAAGCGCTTTGTTACTTGGACAACTGTTAATTGATCATCGCCTAATAATTCAAAAACCTTCAGTGATTGTTGGTGCTGTCGCTCTAATCGTTTATCAATCAACGAAGGAATATCCTCTAGCTCTGCTCCATGCCCTGTATGCATCATTTTGACAGGTAATTGACGCAGAATTTCAAGGGATGCATTATATTGTAATAAAGATTTTGTACGTCCTACGGTACGATCCAATGGTGGCTCTATTAATGGATTGGGCGTTATTTTTTCAAGCAATAAATCTCCACCAATCACATGATGACTTTTTTCATCCCAAAAAATGAAATGACTTTGTGCGTGACCTAATGTTTCGATTGCCTTTAATCCTGGATGCCCAGGCACTTCATCTCCATCTGCCAAAATTTGCGTTAATGGCCGTTCCCCTACAAGCTCCAATTCACGACGAACATGGACACTTTTTGCAATATATTCTTGTGGTACCCCATGCTCCAATAAACGTTCACTGTAAAATTGTTCATGATAGCGTAAAAAGTCTTCATCATGACGAAGCCATTTGTCATTATAGGCATGCCCTAAAATTTCTGCATGTGGAAAAGCATCGACCCATCCCGCATGATCTGGATGATGATGGGTTAACACAACCTGTTCAATATCTTGCATGTCAAAGCCTGCTGCTCGAATCCCCCATTTTAAAGCATCATAGGCTTCCATTGTTTTTGGGCCAACATCAAAAATGCTAAGTGCATCGCCTTTTACAATAAATGCATTGACATCTCCTACTGCATAGGGTGTTGGTATTTCTATTTTGTATATAGACAAAGTTGTCTCCCCCTTTTCACGCACTTGTGAATACTGATTCATTCTATTTTACAAGTTTTTTCTGTTTTCGTCATCCTCCTGTTGACAGGTTGCCTATTCCTCACTATAATTTTGAATAATCTAATTATTTATGTGCGTTGAAGAAGACGAGTACGTAACTGGTGAAGGTGTTAGAGAGTGTTACATTTGCTGAGAGTAACATCACCCACTCCCATTACCGAACCTACTTCTGAGCAGTTATGCAAACATAACCGTTTCCCTTGCGATAAGAGGGCTAAGAGTTGTGCCAACAATTGGCAAACAAAGGTGGTACCGCGGAAACGAGAGCGTTTTCGTCCTTCTAGATAAGGACGAGAGCGCTTTTTTATTTTGAACTGGAGGTTTTGTTCATGAAAAAAATTTTATTTATCGGTGCAGGCTCAATGGCGGAAGCATTGATGCAAGGCTGGATTAAACAAAAGGTGTTCACACCACAGGAAATTTATGTCACCAATCGCTCTGACAAAGAACGATTACATTTCTTACATGAAACATATGGTGTCCATTGTGTATTTGATCATGCGATTTTTCAACAGGCAGATCTGATTATCTTAGCGATGAAGCCGAAAGATGCTATTGCTGCTATGTGTGATTTAAAGCCTAAACTTACAGCGAGCACTGCTGTACTATCTATTTTAGCAGGCATTGCGATTAATACGATTACAGAATTTTTAGGAAGTCGCCCAGTAGCAAGGGTGATGCCGAATACTTCCGCTACAATCGGTATGTCAGCAAGTGGCATTGCATTCAATAACGAGGTGTCTGCAGACCAGCGTCTCCTTTTCCTCCAGTTATTAGAGGCTGTTGGCTCCGTTATTGAAGTCGATGAGGATCAGTTACATGCTGTCACAGCCCTTTCAGGTAGTGGCCCTGCTTATATCTATTATTTAATGGAAGCTTTTGAACGAGTAGGGACGAAGGTAGGCTTATCGAAAGATACAGTGCGCTTACTGATGACTCAAACACTTGCGGGGACAGCTGAGATGCTCAAGCAGTCATTAGATGAACCCGATGTCTTACGCAAAAAGGTGACGAGTCCAGGGGGCACGACGGAGGCAGGTATACAGGCATTAGAGCAATATCAATTTAATGAAGCCATCGAAGCCTGCATTAAAGAAGCCGAGGCACGATCTCGTTCACTTGCAAATGGGTAGCATTATGTGCAAAATAGAGTGTATCACTAGGAATTAGGAGGCTTTATTTTGAGTAAATTATTCGAACCCTATACATTGCAATCCATCACCTTAAAAAACCGTGTTGTGATGGCCCCTATGTGCATGTACTCAGCACAAGACGATGGCATGGTAACACCCTTTCATTTCGTCCATTATGCAACACGTGCAGCTGGTCAAGTAGGCTTAATCATTTTAGAAGCTACTGGTGTTGTGCCAGAAGGTCGTATCTCAAATAAGGATTTAGGGATTTGGGATGATGCACATATTGAAGGATTAAGTCAATTAGTTGAAGGGATGAAAGCGTACGGCGCTAAAACAGGCATCCAGCTTGCACATGCTGGTCGCAAAGCAACAGTAGATGGCGAAATTTTTGCTCCATCAGCTATTGCCTTTAGCTCAGACTATAAAACGCCAACAGAAATGACGGAAGAGGACATTCTCTATGTCATCGAGGCATTTAAACAAGCAGCTGTTCGTGCCGCAAAGGCTGGCTTTGATGTACTAGAAATTCATGGGGCACATGGCTATTTAATTAGCGAGTTTTTATCACCCGCTACGAATAAACGTCAAGATCAATATGGGGGCTCACAGGAAAATCGATATCGCATCCTACGTCAAGTCATCGATGCTGTTCGCAGTGTATGGAACGGACCTTTATTGGTACGTGTCTCTGCGGAAGATTATGCGGAAGATGGTACAACAATGGATGACTTTATTGTTTTTAGCCGCTGGATGAAATCTCAAGGTGTTGATTTAGTTGATGTATCAACAGGGGGCGTTGTACCAGCAGCCATCAATGTCTTTCCAGGCTATCAGGTACCACATGCAGAAGCGATTAAGCATGGGGCAGATATTCCTACTGGTGCAGTTGGTCTTATTACAACAGCCATTCAAGCCGAAGAGATACTCCAAAATAATCGTGCAGATTTAATATTCTTAGCGCGTGTTTTATTACGAGACCCTTACTGGGCACTACATGCAGCTAAAGAGCTAAGAGAAGACGTGCAACCTCCTGTACAATACGTTCGTGGTTGGTAAATTCATTTCCATCAAAAAACAGCTTGTGATCCAGCAAGCTGTTTTTTTCATTAGAATAATGGATTTTGTTTTAATTCTTCATCAATAGCCTGTACCAATGTCTCCACGTCATCTGCTGTCACGACTTCTCCATTTACTATTGCAAAAATACCCTGCTCACAGATTTCACAATGGGATGTACAACCAGATTCCTCTATCTCAATATCATCCCGCTCTACTAATACATCGTACGCATCTGCCGCACCAAGTGATAAATTAGTGATACAAAACTCCACTCTATTTTTTAGCTGCTGTGGCTCCTTCTTTTTTTTAAAAAGAGAAAATACCATGTTTATTGCCCCCCTACTCTCTAAAAATAATCATACCACAATTCCATAAACTTCATGAAAACTGTAGCGTTAAGCAAAATAACTTTCATAAAATATTATTAATCTTTAACATAAGTTTTTCTTATAAAATTAATGTACAGCCATTAAACGAAAATGACTGCCCTGAAAAAAAGGCAGTCACAAACTTATCATTCAAAACCTTCAAGTACTATTTTCCCAATGGTCTTTCCGCTTTCAAGAATTGAGTGTGCCTTTCTCAGATTTTCTGCATTAATTGGATATAAGATTTTAGAAATTGTAGTTTTTATAATATTGCTATCAACTAAAATAGCTATTCTATTTAATAATTTATGTTGTTCAATCAAATCTTCAGTCTGATACATAGATCGTGTAAACATAAACTCCCACACAAATGTAGCGCTTTTATTTTTAAGTAATGTCAAATTAATAGGCTCGTCTGTTTCTACTATAGAACAAATTGTTCCTTGTGAAGCGATAGCCTCTGCCATTTTAGTCCAATATGCTTGTGTCGAATTCAAACATAAAATATAATCTACTGCTTCAAAACCGATTTTTTTAAGCTGTGGAATAAATTCCTCATAGTGATTTATTATATAGTCTGCCCCTAGGTCAGTTGCCCAATCGCGTGATTCTTGCCTAGAAGCTGTAGCGATAACCGTTAGCCCAGCCCATTTAGCTAGTTGGATTGCGACAGAACCTACTCCCCCCGCTGCACCAATAATTAATATTGTTTTATTGTTATTTTCGTTTGAAAAACTACTAACTTTCATTCTGTCAAATATGGACTCATATGCAGTGAGTGAAGTCAATGGCAATGCAGCAGCTTCTGCAAAGTTTAAAGATTTCGGCTTATGACCAACAATTCTTTCATCAACAAGGTGAAATTCACTATTACAACCTTGGCGTGTTATATCGCCTGCATAATATACCTCATCACCTGGTTTAAACAATGTACATAATGGACCAACCTCTTCAACAATGCCTGCCACATCCCATCCTAAAATCTTAGGAATGTCCTCAAACTTTTCTTTGGGTGATCTTACTTTATAATCTACAGGATTTACTGAAACGGCCTTTACCTTAATTAATAAATCCCTATCTTTGACACTTGGCTTTACAATTTGTAAATCTACTAAACTCTCTGGATGATCAACAGGTAAGTAGTGATGTAAACCTACAGCTTTCATTTTTTCCATAATTAAAATTGCTCCTTTTGCCTTTATATTTTATTTCCTTATGTCAGCTATAATAATATGATGATATATTTTATGTAAGTACGCACATTTTTGTTGTATAGTATCAATTTTTATACTAAATAAATAATCTGGAGGAATTTTAATGACAGATAGCAATCAAATTAACCCTTATTCAGCTTGTCCTGATGCCTATGGGTGTCCCGTTGAAGCAACACTTGCAGTAATTGGTGGTAAATGGAAAGGCGTTATTTTATATCATCTTATGTCAGGAACGAAGCGTTTCAATGAATTTAGACGTTTAATGCCCGATATTACTCAAAGAATGTTAACGTTACAACTCCGTGAATTAGAGAAGGATGGAATAATCCATAGGGAAATCTTTAAAGAAGTACCGCCCAAAGTAGAATATTCACTAACTGAATTCGGTCGAACACTTGAACCAATCATAAAACTTATGAGAGATTGGGGAGAGCAGTATAATTTAAAAAAATAATATTTTCTTTGAGTAAAATAAATATTAAAACAACCAGGTCTCTTATGTTGACCTGGTTGTTTTATCTATTACTTAACGTATTGTGTCTTTTTATTAAACGAAATTAAGGCTACCCCTACTACACATATAAATCCAATAAATAACAATAAAAATCCTATTGGAATAAGAAAGAATGGTTCTTCTAATGTACCATCAGGTGCTACATTACTCCCTTTCACCATAACGATTAAAAAACTAAGTACGCCTAATATGATTGGCATTGATGCAAAAATATATTTTTTCATAACCTATTTCCTCCATTCAATGTAAAAAGGTTTAATTCCTCCACTGCATCTTACTACAACTTACCGTAACAATCATAAATCCAAAATATATTCTAAGTCAATTATTTTTTATTGAAAAACAATAAATTTTTATTCTAATTCAACCAATCCCAAATTGACATTTTGAAATTCTAACTATAAAATGACCATAATCTCTAGTGATAATTTGGAAGGGTGATTTGTATGAACTATGAAGATTTAATGCAATGGAAAGGTTATTTGTTTTTAGCTAATATAGTAGAGCCAGGGACAAACTCTTTGCGAGTTTCTATTTCTAGAGCTTCCGTTAGCTCCGAAAGTAATGATATAAGTTTTGAGGAATATACTATAAATGATGTCCATCCTATTGAAATTGATAAGACATTACCGGTCATACATATAGAATTCGATTCATATGTAGCCTATACTGTTTTTGACGAATCATTTCATTTTGTAAATCAAGAAGATGATTTCTTGGGTAACTCAGTACGTCTTTTTACAAAATCAACTTATTTAGATTTCATAAGTAAAGGAACTATAGCTCTCGATATCTATTCCTACAAGGAGCTATTCCATTATCAGATTGTTTGTTTAGACCATATTATTGATATTGTTTCATTTGATAAACCTACTATTTTAAACAACTAAAGTTTTTAAAACAGTCAACAAAAATTGTTGTCTGTTTTTTATTTCTATCAAAACAAATGAACAATTCTATTAAGTTCTTCTTCTCTTAAATAGACAAAGTATAATCTCTCTATCTTTTGCATATTCTATTAATTAGAAAACTAAAGGAGGACCTTGTAGTGAGCAATTCAGAAATAGATAATCTCATAAAAAGTAAAATAGTTAATTCTCTTTCTACATCTCTCCTGAAAAATATCAAAACTATTAAAAATTCACTAGGCAACAGCAATGATATTATTACTCGAGAATTTTTGATTGGTAAACCGATCGAGGTCTCAATAGCTATTATTTATACGGATGGTCTAGCTGATAACACCTCAATTACGGACTTTTTATTAGAGTCTATTATTTCTGATTTTGAGGTGACGTCTGAAACTACATTACAAGATATTGCGCTACGATTAAAAACATATTGCTTAGCTGTTGGAAGTATAAAAGATGTCGCAGATTTCCCTTCTCTGTTTAACGCTATTTTGAGTGGAGAAACCATTCTATTAATAAATGGACTTGCATTAGGTATTTCTACTAGTACTAGAAATTCCAAAGATAGAGCAATAACAGAGCCAGCCACGGAAGCTGTTATTAGGGGGCCAAGAGAGTCATTTACAGAGACATTAAGAACCAATACAGCTTTAATTCGACGCAAAATCAAAAGTCCAAATCTTTGGATAAAGTCAAGAGTGATTGGTGAAGTTACTCAAACAGAAATAGCTGTTATGTATATAAACGGTATAGCGAATGAGAAGATTGTTAACGAAGTACTTCATAGATTAGATCAAATAGATATTGATGGTATTTTAGAGAGTGGTTATATTGAACAATTAATTCAAGACTCAAAGTTTAATTTATTTCCTACCGTTTATAATTCCGAACGCCCAGATGTTATAGCCGGAGAGTTATTAGAAGGCAAGATTGCGATTATAGTTGATGGTACGCCTTTTGTATTAATCGTACCTGCATTATTCATTTCTTTTTTGCAATCCGCAGAAGATTATTATCAGAATGCAATTGTTAGTTCGTTTATTCGACTTATTCGTTTTTTAGGTATTAGTCTTGCATTAGTTGCTCCTTCTCTCTATATTTCTCTAACAACTTTTCATCACGAAATGATACCCACACCGCTACTTATCAGTATATATGCACAACGAGAAGGCGTTCCTTTCCCAGCATTTATAGAAGCTTTAATTATGGAAATTGCATTTGAAATTTTAAGGGAAGCAGGTTTAAGGATGCCTAGAATGATTGGATCCGCAATCTCTATAGTCGGAACACTTATCATTGGTCAAGCAGCCGTTGAGGCAGGAATTGTTTCTGCAGCAATGGTCATTATTGTAGCCTTAACAGCCATTTGTAGTTTTCTTTTTCCAGCTTATGGTCTATCCAATTCTATCCGAATTTTACGTTTCCCGTTAATGGTGTTAGCAGCGATGTTTGGACTGTTTGGCGTTTTTGTAGGGCTTATGCTTTTGATTATCCATTTATGTAGTTTGCGTTCATTTGGTGTTCCTTATATGAGCCCATTTGCACCTTTAATACCACAAGATCAAAAAGATGCCTTAATTATTTTTCCACGTGGGTCCTTACTTACACGTCCACGATTGATCAACCAGATTAATAATGTAAGAGGGCGTAAAAATCGGTCATAACTAACTGTTAAATGGGGTTACCTTATGAAAATGAACTTTATTATTTTTTCATTAATCTTTCTAATTTTGATTCTAAGCGGGTGTTGGAGTAAACGTGAGTTAAATGAATTAGCGCTTGTAGCAGCATTAGGTATAGATCTTGTTGATGACGAATACGTTATTTCGGCACAAGTCATTGATCCTAGTCAAGTTTCGTCAAAGCAATCTACAAGTGGCCATGCACCAGTTGTTACCTATCATGCTAAAGGAAAAACAGTGTTTGAAGCTATAAGAAAGATATTGGCATTATCTCCAAGAAAATTATATTTTGCGCATTTACAACTGGTTGTTATGGGTGAAGAATTAGCTAAAAACGGTTTACGAGATACCGTAGATTTTTTAGGAAGAGATCAAGAGATACGAAATGACTTTACAGTTATAGTATCACAGCAAGCAACTGCGAAAGATGTTTTAAACGTCTTAACTCCTATAGAAAAAATACCTGCAAATAAAATGTTAAATTCTTTAAAAGTAATGCAAGATGCATGGGGCTCTACTTTAGAAGTGGATATTGAAGATTTAGTAACAAAATTAGGCGTAAACGACCAATTTTTTGTTCTATCAGCAATTGAAGTACTAGGAGAAAAAAGCTTAGGAATTGACCAAACTAATGTAGAAAGAATTGAAACGCCAGTAAAGCTGAAGTTTACAGGGCTAGCTATTTTTAAAGAAGATAAATTACTAGGTTATCTTGATGAGTATGATAGTAAAAGTTTAAATTACTTAAACAATCAAATCAAATCAACGATTGAAATTATTAGTTGTCCTTCGAAAGGAGAATTATCAACTGAGATTACTCAATCTAAAACAAAAACAAAAGGAGTAATTATTGATGGTAAGCCTACTATTCAGATTAACATGAATGTTGTTCAAAATGTTGCCGAGGTCAATTGTGATATTGATTTAACAACATTAAAAACGATAGATTGGATTAATAATCAAACTGAAGAACACATTCAGAAAAATGTTGAGAAAGTGCTGAATACCCTTCAAGAAAATTATCAAGCTGATGTACTTGGTTTTGGAGAAGCGATTCATCGTGCAGACCCTAAAGAATGGAAAAAGATAAAAAACGATTGGCACGCAATTTATCCTGATTTAGAAGTTACTGTTAAAGTAAACGTCAATACGCAAGGATTAGGGACTATGCAAAACTCAAAATTAAAGGAGTAAACTTGACTATGTTTATCACCTTAGGCATATTAATCATTTCAATTGTTATTGTTTTAATTGAACTGCCTAAATTGAAAAAAGGCGATGCAAAATTAACATGGATATTCTTGTTTTTGTTAGTCATAGGAGCAGTCTTAAACATTGCTATCAGTTTAAATGTTTCAATGATTAGCCCACTGGACCCCATCATTTATATTTTTCAACCAATCAGTGACTTTTTAATGGAGAATTTGTTAAATAAAAAATAATTAATAAGAGGCATCTATTATGAAAAAACAATTGATAAGCTCCCGCCAATTCACTATAATTGTTACTCTCTATACGGTAGGTACAGGAATATTAATAATACCAGCAAGCATAGCTTCAGAAGTAAAACAAGACGCTTGGATTGTAGCCACTATAGGTACCTTATTAAGTTTATTTTTAATAAAGCTTTATATCATTTTATCAAATAAAATGGAGAACCTTTCTATTGTAGAAGTAACTGAAAAGTTCTTAGGAAACATTGTCGGTAAATTTATTTCTCTCTGTTTTGTCCTGTTAACACTACTTTCATCAGGAGAATTATTATACTTCATTGGTAATTTTCTACAAACAGAGGTGATGCCTGAAACACCGCCAGTAGTATTTACCATACTTTTCAACTTTATTATTCTATTCGCTGTGTATCAAGGTATAGAAGTGTTTGCCCGCACTTTAGAGATACTTTTTCCAATTTTTTTGTTCATCTTTATTACTTTTTTGTTCTTTGTTTCACCGCAAATTGACATTAGAAATATACAACCTATTTTTGAAGTATCAGTTCCTCCGCTAATATATAGTGTGTTGCATTTCATGGGTTTATTTTCTTTTCCATTAATTGTCCTTTTAATGATTTTTCCTTCTGCTATTAATAACCTTCAAACTGGCAAGAAGGGCTTTTATATTGGCACATTAGTGGGTGGATTTATTATAACTGCTTTTATAGCATTAACAATTTTAGTATTGGGCGTAACCAATACATCCTTAAGAACATTTCCGAGTTATACGTTAGCTCAAAAAATTTCTATTGGGGATTTTTTGCAACGCATAGAAATTATTATGGCTTTCATGTGGATGGTTACAATATTTGTAAGATCTTTTATATATTTTTATGCTTCTTTAATAGGAATAGGCCAAATGCTTAAACTAAAAGATCATAGACCTCTCATTCTACCACTTGGAATGGTTTCCATAGGTCTTTCACAAGTTGTTCATGCGAACATCATTCATTCGGATATATACAACCAGCAAACTTGGCCATTAGCTATAGGTGTTTTCGCTACTTTACTACCATTAATTTTGCTACTTGTAGCTAGGTTCAGAAGATTAAAGATCAAAAACGTTGAGATGAATGATTCTATGGATAAGGCATAACATGAAGTAATTCTAACTAAACAATTTAAGTTAGACTTCTAAAATAAACTAGCTTACGCAATATGGAACATTTTGGAGTCAACTATCGTACTAAATCATTAACCGTACACCAATCTGCGACTGAAAACTCTTATCAAAACGCTGGGACATAAGTATATTATCAAAGCGAAATTAAAAAATATCACATCAGATAAGCGCGAGAAATCAACGTTTCTAAAATTGATTTCTCACGCTTTGTAACGTTTTGACCAGTAATGTCCCGGCTTAATAAATATATTTTATTTTATTAAATCCTTCATATCCAAATCCTCAAGAATATCTTCAAGCGTTTGGCCTCCATGTTTCTCTTTTGGCCTTGGTGCATTTTCTACTTTTTCATTTACCCTTAAGTAATTGTCTACTATAATTTTCATATCTTTAGCATCGATGGCTCCATCTTGATTAATATCTGCTTTTTCTGGGCCCTTACCAGGCTTATTGATATGATTTTTCAAGAAAAAAGCATCTTGAACATCTATGACATTGTCACCATTTACATCACCAATAAATTGGTTTGACTTTTCATCATCATAAACGTTTAAATTTATAGTAAATTGGTTGTCAGCACGGAATAGCTTATCCTTCTTAACTGAATACCAGTTCACGTCTACATCGTTGCTTCCCTCTTTGAAGGTCATGAGCATTACCATCCCTAAATCATAAGGCTTCATAAACTGTGCATCAACTAATATTTGTTTAATGGAATTACCTTGATCACCAATATCTTCTCTCACAACTAAATCCTCGCTACCAATATGTCCAGCTGTTACTAGAATAATATTTTTATGCTTCCTTACAAACTTGTCCCATACTTGATCTCCATTATTGGCATCAGAAATGTATCTTCCTGGGTTATCCATATGGTCTAGCGATTGATGTTCTCCATTGTGATATAAGTAAGAGTGGGTGTTGACAATAATTTTTTTATCTTCATTATTTTTTGCTATTTGGTTAGCCCATTCTAGCACTTCATCTCGTGGGCCATATTCTAAATTAATCACCATATATTCTAGTCCATGTATATCGAAGAAAGAATACGTATTTTCCATCTGTCCTATTTCAAAAGCACCACCAAATGTAGAACTTTTTGAAAATTTTTCATAAGAGAAGTATTGATTAAAATTAGTTGTAGTACGTTTAATTTGATCGTTATAATCATGATTTCCAGGCACAAAAACATACGGCACTATACCATCTAAATAGGACATACCTTCTTGAACTGTTTGCCATTCCTTTATACTTCCTGGATTATTAACTAAATCTCCTACTTGCATTACAAGTTCTATGTTTAAATCATCTTTAGTGTCTTTAAACCAAGTCATATATTCCTTAAATTCATTTGGGAAATGTTCAACAAAATACTGCGTGTCAGGAATTACAGCAATTGAGTAGTCCCCTTTTGCAAAGTCAGGATCAATCCAGTTGCTATTCTCATTATCATACTCATGAGCATGGTTCTTCTTCTTTGAATGATCTGGATACACTCCATCTTTTCCATCATCCAATTTCCAATTACCGATTAATCCTTCTTCGTTTCCTTCCAATGCTTTATTATAATTTGCTTTAATTTCTTCTGAAGTTCTAGCAGTAGACCATAACCGAACATCCGCTATTTCACCATTAAAATTATATTCAGGCTTACCATCAGCTGTGTAACCTCTATAATCCGAGCCGATTTTAAGTTCTTCTCTAGGAGGGATACTCGGAATAGGTGTATTAATAGATTGTTCGTTAATTTTTTCCCCGTTTATATATGTCGATCCAATACCTTGCTTGTCATCCAATACCATGGCAACATGTACCCAATCACCTAAATTGACATTCACATTTGTTGAATAATCAAGTGTATGAGCGGTATGAGCTTGCCAATAAATTCTTGGATTACCGTTGCTAGTAATTTCAAAATTGAATCTGGATTTGTCTTTATAGTATTCGTGATAATAATTTCCGATGATATTCCCTACACGTTTTTCTTTTGGTGTATCTGCTGGAATTTTCACCCATGCTTCAACTGTACGAGGAGCTTCAGTAATAGGTTCGTCTGCTGCAATCTCCAAGTCACCCTTTGAAAAATCAATACCTGTTCCTTTATAAGCACTCTCTTCTGGTATTTCTATCACAGACTCTTTTTGGAAACCAAATGCCACTCCATCAATTTTTCCCGCTTTATCATAGACATTAGGACTATCATATACGGAATCATCTAACATCCAAGTATGCATTAACCCTTCTTCATTACCTTTAATGTCTACATCAACGTTATCTTTAATCTCATCCAACGTACGAACATCGTCCCATAAACGAACTTCTGTTATTTCAGCATTCGGGTGAAACTGATCCCTAGTATCTTTACCGATACTATGATAATTTTCAAAAGCAAGATCTTCCACTAAATCTACGTTATCAAATGAAGCTATTTCTTTTCCGTCTTGAATAAAGACTATTTTTTTATTCGCAACATCTCTTATTATAGCAAAATGTGTCCATTCACCTGTTGTAATATCTGCTTCTACTGTTTTTTTATCAATAGTGCCAAATTGATTTATTTCATAATATCTAAGTTGATTATCAGCTGTTATTTCAATATTATATGCAGTTTTGTTTCCTGATTTAAAATTCCCAAACAATATTTGACGCTGATTTAGATTTGGTTCAAATTTCACAATCATTTCATAAGTTGATGGAACATTTTCCAATTCTTTATTTAGCTGCACTGAGTTTTTCTTTTCAGAGTCAAAGAATAGCCCTTCTAATTTACTTGTTTCAACAAGTAGCTGAGTAAGTGTTTCCCTTTCAGCCATTTGAGATTCTGCTAATACTGAGCTTTGACCTAACATTAATAATGCTAAAGTAGACGATAATACCGCTTTTGACTTTTTCACGAAAAACTTCCTTCCTTTTAAAAGAGTTTGTGTAGTCCAAAAATTAATTCCATAATTGGTTTGAAAAAAATATATAACTTAATTTTAATTACACCTTAATTCCCACCTCCTTTATTGTTATTTCTGCTGTATAATGCAAGAATAATCTGTTTTCTGCTGTTTTACAATCTAACTAGCACTTTCTTTACATAACATTAACTTTATTCACATAGAAAACATGGAATAATTACTTTGTACACACTTTCACATTTGCTGTATTTTGCATTTTTTAATTAAATGATTGATAATATTTAGATTAGAGCAATTATTAATTGCAAGAATAAATGGAGGTTATACAATTGTTACAAGAACATAGACATCAAAAAATAGAAATATATTTAAAACAACAGAAAGCTGTGAAAGCTACTGAACTTGCGTCATTATTAAATGTATCCATAGACACCATTCGACGAGATTTAGAAACTCTTGAAAAAAAAGGCACCATTAAACGAGTACATGGAGGAGCCATTTTGAAGCAAAATAATAAAAATGTACTTAATAAATTATTTGTTGAAAGGGAAGTAGAAAATTTAGAAAAGAAACAAGAGGTAGCGTCTGTAGCAGCTGAACTAATAGAAGAGGGACAGGCAATAGCATTAAATGGTGGAACAACTACCATTGAAATCGCCAAGGTTTTAGTAGAAAAGTTCCACCGTTTAACCATCATTACAAATGATATTCGGATTCTAAGTATTTTAGGGGCGAATAAAAATTTTAAGGTCATTCTTTCTGGTGGTTTTTACAATCCTGATGAGTATACTTTATATGGAAAGCAATGCGAGGAAGTTCTCTCAAATTTTAATATTGATACTGCATTTATAACAGTGAATGGCTTATCACTAAAAAACGGCTTAACAGATTTTAGAATCCACGAAGTAGACGTGATTAAAGCTATCCTTTCTCGATCAAATCATAAAATTGTAGTGGCGGATTCTACAAAATTTGAGACTTCATCTTATATAAACATCTGTCCTTTAAATGAAATTGATCTCATCGTATCTGATAGTTCAATTTCAGCTAAAACAATAGAGGACTATAGTAGTCATGATATAAGAATTATTTCTCCAAATTAAGGCTCTAGCGTAACCAGAAAATAGTAAAGCATGACACTTCAGATCCATACACATAAACAAAAAACATTTAATGTGTTATTGAAAAGCTCCCTATACAAATGTTAACAGCACTCCGAATGTTAGACATACTCTAACATTTGGAGTGCTTTATTTTTATGTCGCTGAATGAAGAAAAATATATTTAAGCATTGCTATCTTGGTGAATTTCGTTACCTATTTATGCGCTCATTTATTTTATCAATTAACCCAGGTAACTCATTCATTGTACGAATTGTATAATGCGCGCCAAGATCTTTAAATTTTTGGACGGTTCTTTCAATGATTTGTTCCTTTTCCTCAGAAGTCAATGCTTCATACTCTTCTTTGCTTAAACCCATTTCAGAGCTTCCAATCACTACACCGACAGCCCAAACCCCTGCATTTAATGCTTCGTTAATATCTGAAACTGTATCACCAATCTTAACAACCTGTTGTACAGACTGTAATTGAAGCTGCTCCATATTACGATAAATCATGTATGGATATGGTCTTCCTAATGAGTTAGTTGCATCAGGTGTAATATAAAAATCTGGACTATAGCCTTTTGCCTTAGCATTCGGCACAACGACATCCATCATCATTTGTGTATAACCTGTTGTCGAACCAATTTTTAGCCCTTTACTCCGCAATTGTGTAACCGCTTCTACTACGTGGTCAATCGGATCCGTAAAGGTAGCCAATGTTTTCATTAAACTTTTTCAAATTTTACATAAAGTGCCTCTACATCCTGTTCAGTAAAGGGGCTTCCGTGTACCTCCTGCCAGAGCTGTTCAATTCTTGGCATTTGAAGCATCGTACGGATATGATCGATTTTAAGCATACCCATCGGTTTTCTTGCTTCTTCAATCGTGACTTCAACACCTGCATCGTGAAAAATTTCTACAAAAACATTGACTGGGGCCATACAGCCAAAGTCTACTGTTGTCCCTGCCCAATCCAAAATAATTCCTTCAATCGCTTTCATAGTATGTCCTCCAAATATTCTTCCCTACTAAGCCTTCGCTGGGAAGAAACGTTTTTTAATTGTGTTGATGTAATTTCTAATAGAATCGCGATGATTAAAATAAAGTATGTAATCATCCCTGCTTCACGCAAGTCAAAATAGAAGCTTGATGCCATAAATAATTCAAAGCCAATGCCACCTGCACCTGCCGCTGCACCCATTGCAACAGCTACACCAAAATTAATCTCAAAGCGTAAAAATACCCATGATAGTAAATAGGTAAATGTCGTAGGAAGGACTGCATGAATAATGATATGCCACCAATTTGCCCCACTAGCTCGTAACGCCTCAATAATGCCTGAATCCATTTCCTCAAAAGCCTCAGAAAATGCCTTTACTAAATATGCTACCGAATGCAGTAGCATCCCTAATACCGCGGCTTCACTCCCTAAACCAGCAGAAATTGCAAAGATCAATACCCATAAAACTGTGGGTACCGCACGAATAAATGCCATCCCCATTCGTACAATCTTGGACAACCATTCATTTGATAAATTTGTAGCTGCCATTAAAGCTAACCCTAATGCAATCACTGCCCCAATAATTGTTGATAAAAAAGCAAGACCAACTGTGATGCCAATTTGGTAAAATGCTTCTCCCCAGCTAAAATGCGATAGCCCTGGTTCTAAAATCATTATTTTAATATTGCTTAACGTATCAACAATCGCTGTTTTTAGCTCAAACCCTTTATAGTTAAATATAAAGAACGCAAAAATTGTTGATAGTGTGAAAATTAGGAGCATCACACGGATATAAATATCTGCTCGTGAATATTTCTTTAATGGAATATGCCTTTTGCGAGGCGGATTATTTTCCATAGCCTGTACCATTTATAAAATCACCTTTCGCACATGATTTGAACACACATCAATAACAATAACGGCTACTACGATACAGAGTGTAATGAGTGAAATTACATTATAGTTCAGCATTTTATAATAAATATCAAACACATAGCCGATGCCAGTACCAGTTAAAATGCCTATCAATGTTGCATTACGAATATTTGTTTCAACCATGAATAAGATCCAGCTAATAACCTGCGGTAAACACTGTGGCAATACGCCCTTAAAGACGATTTGAAAATATGTTGCTCCAGTTGCTTGTAAGCCTTCAATAGACTTATCACCTGCTTCATCGATCGATTCGATAAATGCGCGTGTTAGGAAACCTGTTGAGCCTACAAATAAAGCTATAAAACCTGTCACCGAATTCTGTCCAAACGATAACAATAATACAAGCGCCCAGACAACAACTGGAATATTTCGTGAAAGCGATGCTACAAAGCGAGAAACTAGCATTAACGGTTTATTGATCATCGTTTTAGAAGAGCCAAATAACCCTAAAAATAGTGCTATGATTGCGCCAAATACAGTAGCAGCAATAGACGTAAAAATCGTTTCAAATAATGCTGCAAGTATAATCGGTAATTTTTCTAATGACTCACCTGTTACAAATAAATTTGATAACATCCACAATAGAGCATCTGGCAAGGTAATCATACCTTCTACAACATTAAATTGAGTGATGGCAGCAGAGCCATAGGTAAATAGTACAATGGCGATTAGAAAAAACCATATATGCCAGTTACTACGTTTCAGTTTGTTGTCAATCATGTTAGATCTCCTTATATCATGATTAAATCTTGCATGTTCGAACTATAAATATTTTGGATTTCCACATTCGTCAGTGCAGCACTGCGATTATTGAAGACAATATTGCCTTTGTTTAAGCCAACGATACGATCCGAATAATGCTGCGCAACCTCCACCTGATGTAGATTAACGACTACCGCAATTCCTAGCTCAGAGGAAATCATCTTCAAATAATCCATAATAATTTTTGAGGAGTTCGGATCCAACGAGGCAATTGGTTCATCACATAATATTAGTGAAGGCTCCTGAATAAGCGCTCGACAAATCCCAACTCGCTGTTGCTGTCCCCCACTTAATTGGTCACAACGTTTATATGCATGTTCCTCAATACCAAGCTTTTCTAAGAGGAAAAAGGCACGCTTCTTTTCCTTTTGCGTATAGCGATTAAAAATTCCCTGCAAAGTCGTTTTATAACCAAAACGACCATGCAGTACATTTTCTAAAACCGAAAGACGTGGAACTAAATTATAATGCTGAAAAATCATGCCGATTTTCGTACGTACTTTTCGTAGCTCCTTCTTATTTAGTTGACCGATATTTTGTTCATCAAATAGGATTGTTCCTTGATTAAAATTCACCATTCGATTAATACAGCGTAGTAACGTGGATTTTCCTGCACCAGAAGGACCAATAATGGAAATAAACTCTCCTGGATAAACTTCAAAGCTAATATCCTTTAATACTTTTGTTTCTTCGTTATAAAACTTCTCTACTTTATTAACCTGCAATAATGGTATCATCTCGAATATCCTCGCTTTTTAATGTCGCTAATTATTTTGTTAATTCTCGAATCGGGTTAAACCATGCATCCTCAACTTTAAGGAAACGCTCATTCTCTTCCTTTGTGAATAATGTTGCAGTCTCACTACCCTCTAAACCAAAAATCATTTCGTTATTTGCAAACTCATCCGAAGTAAATAGAGCTTGAATTGTATCAAAATCTTCTTGACCCATAGTTTCTAAATTTGCAACGAATGGTTCATTTAATACAGGCGTTACGTTCATTAATGTAAAATCCTTACCTGCTACTTTGTTAAATGGCTCTGCTGCATTTTCTTTTACTGTATAAATAGCACCTTGTCTATTTGCTTCTCCGTCTTTGAGCTCTACATACTCTTCTACACATGTATCACAGAATGCGGCTACATCTACATCACCATTTAACAAGTTCACCGCCGATCCTTGGTGAGAGTTACCAAATAATACTTGCTCAAATAATTCAGCACCTGTCATGATGCTTTCCTCAGATAAGTCTGCGTATTTATCCGTTTCTGAGAAATGCTTAATGATTGTTGAGGATGGTACTTTAAAGCCAGAGGTTGAGCTATTTGATACAAATGAAATTGATTTCCCTTCAATTGTATCTAATGAAAATTCATCATCCTTTTTGAATGCATCCTGTTCATTTACATCTACAGCTAACCAACTATAATAAATTGCATCATCTAATGTTCCAGATGCGCCAGATTGTACTGCTAACGGAATAACTGCATCATTTTTTTTCTTCGCTTCAATATAGCTGTTTGAACCCATAAAACCCATATCTGCATTGCCATTTGCAATTGTTTCAATCGCGATAGCATAGTCTGTCGTTAAGTGATGCTTCACTTCCTTACCTGTGGCTTCCTCGATTAATTCTCCTATCTCATCACGTGATGCCTTTAAATCAGAGCCTGATTCATTTGGGTACCAAACAATGTCGATTTTGTCGTCTACTTTACTTTCTGTTGTTTGTCCAGAGCATGCTGCTAAAGCGATTGATAGTGCTAAAACTGATGACATTAAAATTGTTTTCTTCATTGTTCTATACCTTCCTATTCATAGATTGAGATTAAAATATTTTTTACATCTGCTTCTGTTAAGGGGACTGGATTGTTATCCATACGACCTTTTGTAAACGCATTTTCTGCAATACGATTAATACTTTCATGTGTTCCTTTGTATTGCACAAGTCTTGTAGCAAAACCCGCTCTTTCCTGTACGCTTTCTATCCATTGTTGTATTTCTTTAAACGAACGATGACCAAATGCTTCAAGAAGTTGTTGTTTTTCAGGGATACTCTCAAAATTAATAGCTAACACTTTTGCTAATGTTAGGCTTGCTGCCACACCATGTGAAATCCCGAGCTCCATTGTTAGTGGGTAAGAAATGGAATGGCAAGCTGTTGTACGCGTATTACTAAAGGCCAAGCCTGCATACATACTTGCTAAAGCAATCTCACGTCGATATTCTATATTACTTGGTACTTCAATTAGCGGTTCTAAATATTGCATAATTCGCTGAATGGCCTCTTTTGCATAAACTCTAGAAATTTCATTCGACTTATTTGACCAATAGGCCTCTGTTGCATGACATAATGCATCCAATGTTGTCGAAACAGTAATACTAATTGGTAATGAAGTTGTTAGTGTATGGTCAATAATTGCTGCATAGGCATATAATGATGGGTTATCAATAGATAGTTTGATTCCTTGCTTGTCATACCAAATTGTTGCCCAGCATGTTAGCTCCGAGCCAGTACCGGAAGTAGTAGGAATTCCAATCCAAGGTATTGTCTGCTCGTTATTCTTGTAGTTTTTTTGTTCAATAATTGTCAACAGCTGCTTAGAGTTTTCAATTTGCATTCCTTTAATCGCTACTAATGATTTAGATAAATCTAGTACACTCCCCCTCCGATACCTACGATACAATCAAAATCAAAATCTTTTGTCTCATTGAACAATGCGAATAAATCATCTACAGTAGGATTTGAAATTTCAATATCTACTTGCTGCATTTCATACTGCTGTAAACATTTCCTCATTTCAGCGCTTTCTGGCGATTTATTAAAATTACCCCCACGAGTAAGTAAAAGCACTTTTGTTACCTTTTGGGGCATTTCTTCAATTACTCGCTTTAAAACCTTTAATTCCCCAATATTAATTTTTACTGGATTAAAAAAAATTCCCATTAAATCACTCTTCTTCCCTCTTAATCTACTGCTTTTTGCACTTAACTTATTTATTCCTTTGCAAATCCTTGCTTATATTTGCAATATTAATCATCTTTTTGCAGTTTTTCAATCCATTCTGAAATATCTTTACATCAATTTATAAAATTTACAATACATTAATATTCCATAATCAACCTAAGTTGTTTGTAAATATGTATAATTTGGTAGGATTGAGCATAAAAGACGAATGATGCATCTTTTTGCAAGAATATATATATTATCAGATTGAAGTTTCCTCAAAAAAAGCAAAAAGCCGCAAAAACATCTAAGCTTGCAGCTATTTTTACTATCTAAACTGAATTTAGAATTCTAGAGAAAAAGAGCTTCTTGTCTGGTCAAATATTTTAAAAAAACCAGTCTCAAAGTTATTTGAGTACTGGATTCTATGTTTTGTATATAACAGATGCCTCTTCAATTTTTCACTAAGCTAAAGAAGGACACTTTAATGAATAAACTAGAACAACATTTTCGTAATAATCCTCATAAGGAAATACTATCAAAGAAGTTAAAGAAGCTTTACTAGAAGGGTACTGGGTAACATCAAAAGAAAAGAACCTTCTATAAAAAATCAATTTTACAATCTTAAATGAAGTAATGACATTGCTATGTTGCTCCTGCAGCAGCTTTTTATACCATGGGTTTGTATTTTACAAGATAGATTTCTTTAAAAAAGAGGGCAGTTGCTCTTTGAAGAGACAAAACATAGCTGCAGTAAATTGATATACTCTCACCCTCTTACTATTAAAAATACGCTACTCGATGTGAGTAGCGTTACTGACCAATATGAAATCATCTCGTAAAAGGTAGCTCCTGTAAGTTCAATTATTTTTTAACAAAAATTTTAAAATATTTTTTGTAAACTCTTCATATGAAGTATTCTTTCCACGCTGGTTATACCATTTTCGAATTGTTTCTACTAACCAAAACGGCACAGAGTTCCCATCTATTACATGATAATATTGCTCGTATCCTTTTTTTAAATGCTCCCATCGATAATCATTACCCTGAAGTGTGTACTCAGAGACATCAATTATTTTCGCCCTTCCATTTTGGAGCAAAATATTTTTTAAATGAATATCACGAGGGTTAAGGCCCTTCTTCCGAACATATTCTCTTGCATCCTCCACTTCATTTATAACCTGTTTTGGAATGTGAATACCTTGGAGAATGCAATCAAAGAGCGTTTTTCCTTCTTCGTAACTTAAAACAAGGTATTCGTCATATGAAGCAAAGCATGTTGAAAAGAAAGGTGAATCTCCTAATATTTCATAAACATTTGCTTCAATTTTTACTTTGTGTACTTTGTCTTTGGCAAATACTTTAAATGCATACGCTGGAGCAGAAAGAGCTTGAAAAACAGCCGCATCTGTCCCAACACCTATACACTTCAAATCATCAGCTTCACCACTTATGGTTACCGGCTCGTTATTTGGATTTGAAAAAACGTTTATTTTTGAAAGAGAATCTATAGCTTTGTCCCATTCATTTTCCATTCCCATCTCTCCCATCATTTACATTGAAGAAAACTACACTATAATTACTTTAGTAGGGATTCTATATCGCCCTTAACAATATCAGTTTCTTTAACTAACACCCGTCTCCATACTTTTTTCACACACTTATATCTCAAGTTTCCTACACGTTCTCTTTCATTTTAAAACGTTGGGAACCAATAGAAGTTCCTATATACATTTCTCCTTGTGGAAGTATACGGCTTCGTTAGCTACAGAAGAACCAGTTCTATCCTCTATTTACCCTTAACCATCTGCATTAAAAACTTTCAAAGAGATTTGATGTGGCTCTATTGTTAGCTTTATTATTTAATATTGTCAAATCAAGTGGTTCATTAGTTTACACACTAGAACAAATTGTTCCTTGTAGAGCGATAGCCTCTGCCATATTAGTCCAATTTTCTTTTGTCGATTTCAAACACATAATATAATCGACTGCTTCAAAACCTATTCTATTAAGCTTTGAAGCAAATTTCTCATAATGAATTATAATATAGTCTGCACCTAGCTCCCGTTGCCAAAATACATGACTCTATTCTCGAAGCTTTACCTATAACCGTTAACCCAGCCCATTTAGCTAGTTAGATAGCAATAGAACCTACTCCACCTCTTATTTTCATTTGGAAAACGATTGACATTCATTCTATCAATATTGCTTCATACGCAGTGACTCAAAAGTAGTAGAGGATTACACTCAAAAAATGAGAGAACAGTATTTAAGTAATAAAAAAAGCCAACTCATTATATATATTAAAAATTCTCAGGCTCAAATTAATGAACATCTGGTCATTTGTTCATATGGCAAATAAGTAATTCCTCTAACTTGGTTTTTAGCCCTTGACTAGCGTACCTCAAAATCGGATACCTCCCTACACTTCAATTATTTACCAATACAATATTAGGTGTTATTAGGTATACACATTCTTAAGGAGTGATGAAATGACTAAAGAAGCAGCAGAAAGGGATCATACTCAAGAAGAAATTGAAAGAATATTAATCCAAAATAATCACGAAACAGTTGGTCGTATTGCAACTGACGAAGATACTAAAGCAGAAATAATTAATTTCATACAAAAAGATATGTATTCTAACACTACTGATCAACAATTTATCGTAAGCTTACAAAAACTACTCGATCCCATTTCCAGTTGTGATGTAACAATTAATGATAGTTTCTCTGACAGTATTATTTGTACTTTTAAACCAAAAGAAAAAAACTCATTACTAATGATTCAAAAATCTTAAATTAACAATTTGTACTTAAACATTTGTTGACAAAGCAATAGTTATATTATATTAAAAAAACTCATTATCGATTAAGGTAACGCGCATATGTCTTATTTGGTGACAATTTAAGTATTTTTGTTCCTTGAAGCTATTTTGTTGTACATGGATTTAGATAGATAAACAGAAAACTAACACAGCTGTCTATTTTTTGTATATACAATTATAATTATTTCCTATAAAATTACATTAATTCATAATATTAAATAGATGGACGCTACCCTATTAATTAATCATTAATTTTTTTGAAGGAAATAACTTGTTTAAAAATTTTCGTGAAGAACTAAAAGAAGAATGGAAAAACACAACCGAGGATTTAGAAAAAGAAGTATTTAAAGTATGGCAGTTAGAGTATAAAGGGCATATCATTCGAATTGTAAATGCAATGACAGAAGAAGTTCTTTATATTAATAATGAGGTAATAGATAAAAAAAGTAGGGACAATATGTTCAAACAAGTCTACCCCTTTGTAAAATTGAAAGGTGAAATTACAGAAGCTAATGGAACCATATCTAAAGTAAAAGTAAAAATTGGCGGATTACTATGTCTAAATATTGTTGTTAAAGTAAACGGTACAACACTACTTAATGAGAAACACCAAATTTCTATCAAATAATGTTTAACTTTTAAAGTATAGGAGAGGTAAATATGAATAAATTCCGCGTAAGAAGATGGTTAAAATTGCACCCAGAACAAGAAATCATTATTACAAGTGAGCATTATAAACGTCTGGGTGATATCGGATTACTGAAAATCATTATTTTAGGTTCATATAAAGATAAAATTATTTCATATGACCCACAATTATTTGAGGTTATACAATCTAGTCTTGACTCTACTTCACTTTCAAAATTGTTTAATGACTTCACACAACATTCTAGAGAGCGTTATTTAGATAACAAGAAAAAACCAACTCATTATACATAATTAAAAATAAAACCAAGCGTCCATATTCAATAGAGGAATTGGATGAAATTTGTGTTTGGTAAGTGAATTTTGTAGAAACAAAAAATGACCAGGTACTCACAATGAACTGAACCTCGAATCGGTCCACTTTTTTAAGTGTCCACTATTCGGGGTTCAGTTCAAAGAAAAGATATGCACCCGATTGTTGAATTAGAAAAGAATAGTGTGCAGTCTCAATATTTTAAATGAAGCAATATTATTTACATTACATTTCATTTAGTTTAACAACTTCTCCATTATTCGCCTTTACTGCATATTGACAATCTAACTTTCCGCATAATATATAGTAACCCTGCTCAAAATCATATACATAATATGGTGTCAATTCAATGAAGTCTTTTAATTTCTCAAATGCATCCTCTTTTGAAATCTTTATTTCCTCTGCTTCATCTAGTTCCATATACATTTTTAAAAACGGCTTATTATCCATGTAATTTAATACTTGATAAGTCTCTGAGTCGATGAACAGCTTCACTTTTCTTTTAAATACACGCTCTTTCTGTTCCTTTGCTTTTAATATTGCATGGATGTATCCCTTATCTCGATATAGCGACTTTAATGCCCATTTCCCCGAATCATTCGTGTATTCTTGACTTAAAAATTTTTTAATGTTACTGACACACTTTTTAATTTCTTCCTCTGTGATTGGTCGCAAATCTGGATGTGGTTCCCACTGAAACGCTTGATCAGGTGTGACATTTTCAATGAGTGATAGTATTTTACCTTGGAAAGTTTTTTGAATATTATCATCCCATTCTATCACTTTATCCATTTGCAAAGAAAATTTATCATCTACAAAGATTTCAAAAGGTAAGGTAGAAAAACAATTATTCTTAATATAAATCTCCTCGATTGCAAATGCAGGAACGAGCTTTTTTTGTTCAATGACTGGAAACTCAACTAACTTCAATTGTTCCTTAGCTAACTTTTCTACTTGTTCAAGGGAAAGTAAATATTTTTCTTGTTTTACAAATTTATCTGATTGAAACTGTCCATATACGGAAAATAAGGTGAGCCTACCTTCTTTATCCAGTTTTAATGTAATATGACCAGACGGAGAAACTGCAACCCCATCTATAAATTCCTTGAAATGAAGCTCTCTTTCTTCTTCCTTCCATAACTCAAACTGTCTTCCGTAATTCAACCCAGTTTCCTTTTCAATCCACATGATGATTTCATGCCTGTTATTCAAATCAAATGTCATACCATCAACAATTGATATACCCTCACTAAAAATCACATGTTTAGTCTTTCTTGAATGGATGTCTATCTCAATACAAGCTGTACCTTCTGGATTATAGGTTCCATCATCCCAATTTTTAATATGATTTGGAAACCATTCCATGCTTAGACTATAAACGGTATCTTTGAAAATTGTTGTACTTCGGTTGATATCAAATGTGTGTAAATAATAAGCGTGTAAGCAGTATTTTTCTTTTGTATAATCAATTAATTCTTTTATTCTCTTATCCATCTAGATCTCCTTATATTTAAGGTATTATGAATAACATCCCCTACTTGTCGATATCATTTCACCTTGTATGTTGGGCTAATATCATTTTACCATATCCTTCCTCAATTAAATGGCCCTATCGTAATATAAGGTTAGCTAGATTTTTCTGGCTGGCTATTTTCTTATAGGTTTTATTATTACGGTAGTCGGGGTAAAACGTCTGGCCCGCGGCAGATTTAGGGGTTACCGACTAATTTAGTATTTTCTTAGAGGAGGAGATTTCGATAAGAATCCAGTCGTTGGTCTAGATGTTTCTAAAGGTTCAAGCCTTTTGGATAAAAGTCAGCTCTATCGTAAGAGCTTTAGTGTTAAACATACTCTAGATGGTTTTGGAGGTTTATTAGAATTTCTAGAAGAGGTTGAGTCGCAAGCATTCTACAAGAGAAGTTGAAAATGAAGCCATTTTAAAGGATATTCATCTTCTTTACCACAAGTAGAGGATATTTACGGCCATCGACGTACAACGTTGGCAATCAAACGTCTGCGAAAAGAAAGTAATCCAGGGATAGTTAACAAGAAACGTATCTATCGTTTAATGCAACTGAGCGGATGAAAGAAAGCTTATTTAAGCACAATTATCGATTTATAAGATGGTTTAATTGTAAGTTATGTATTGGGTCATTCGAATAATAATTCCCTCGTTTTCAACACAATAAAAAATGCAAATGAATCATTACAGCCAGGCGAGTTGTCAAAAATACATAGTGATCGAGGTTTTCAATATACCTCGAAGGAATTTAAACGAATCGTAAACAAAGCCAATATAACACAAAGAATGTCTTGTGTTGGTCGATGTATTGAAAACGGACTGATTGAAGGATTTTGGGGTACGTTGAAGTTGAAAAGTATTATTTACATAAGTATTATTACTATGAAGCTTTAAACAAGCAATTGATGTCATTTTTATAATCATCACCGTTATCAGAAATGATTAAACGACTTGAGTCCACTAAAATTCAGGTCTGAAGCCGCTTAATACTATTTTTATTACTTCGAGCACTTCAATTTGAGTATCTGGGCTTTGTAATTATATTTATTCTCTTCTGGTTGCAAGAAAATTAATCACTTTTAAAAATTATTTCTCTTGTATCCACTAACTTTATAAGTTTAGGTTTATTTTCTCCTGTGCCAATTTCAACATACGAATAATTATTAGACACATCTATAACTAGTGCCACATGATACTCTTTATAATTTACATCGTCTAGTTCCAATCCATTATCGGAATCGTAAAATGTATCAATTTCACATATACTAGTCTTTCCATTTTCCCATGTAATTTCTAATTTCGGTTTTGGCGCACTATACTTAAGCAACTTTAAAACCGTATTTTCAATAACCATTTTCCCTACTCCTCCTCCGTTAAGGTTTTGAAGGAACAATATTAGCGCTTGTTTTACTATAGTGTATTAAGTTCAATAATGATTTGTTCAATATCCAAGTAAACACCAATGTTTTTCATTCATTTAACATTGTACAATTACCAGTATGGTTTTGTAATAAATCATCTGCATTTGTTCTAAGTATACTTTTAAAAAGTTGATATTAGATTCCCCCTTCATTTTTGACCATCATCTGAATTATAAATAATTTCTTGTTTGCAATAAATCTAATAACCCATCTGGGACTTGTGTAGATTCCTTATAAAAGAAGTAAACTGGTACACTTGGTAATGGGAACTCTTCAAAAGGAACTATATTAAATCTCCCCTCCATGCGCTCTTTCCTTACAATCATACGAGGTAAAAACGACATCCCTAAACCATCCTTTATTAGCCTTTTCACCACATAGGACTGAGAAATGGATACTTGCTTCGTTAAAACATATTTTTCTCTTAATTTACGTACTAGCTCTCCCCAAATCGTTGGATGGTGGTTCGTAAATAAAGTATACGCTTGAAATAACTCCTCATAATCAATATAAGTGCCTGTTTCATCATCATAGGCATCTAAGGGAATTACTAACTCTAATGGACTATCAATCAGCAGCTCTTGATGCCAATGTCGATAACGTGTTGGTAATAATGAAATACCAATATGAGCTTGATCCTGATTGACTAAATCCTCTATTTTAGCTGAATCCTCTACTAAAATCGATATCTCAAGTGAAGGGTTGTCATTGATAAATTGATAGATAACATGAGGCAGAATCGTTTCAACCATTAACGGGGTCATAGCAATAATGACCTTTTCTTGAATACCTTTACTTGCTAATCGAATACGTTCAATGCTTTGTTCCCACTGTCTAACCATTTGCTGTGCCTCTATTTGAAAGAGCCTTCCAGTGTCTGTTAATTGCACACGATTTTTTTCGCGCTTAAATAATTGTACATGCAGAAATTCCTCTAACTGCTGAATATGAACCGTAATACTTGGTTGAGATAAATGAAGTTGTTCCGCTGCTGTACGAAAATTACTGGTTTGGGCAGCGACGATAAAAGATTGTAACCATTTATATTCCAAAATCTCACCTCATTGATTAATATTCTTAATTAAATTCATTAAATATATTTAATTTACTAAATTATACAATAAGAATAGACTGATGATGAACTAGATTATGTATTTAAAAGGAGAGAAATCATATGCAGCACATTAGATTAAGTCGTCAATTTCAGATGTTTGCTCAACAGGAATGTCAAGGCTCAAGCCCGCTGTATGAACATTTAGCAAATAAAATTGCCAATGACGAAGATTTGTTAGACATTGCCTCCTTGATCCCACAGGGTCAGCCTGCGCCCAATTTATTGTTGGCAGCAGTTCATTATTTATTAACTACATCCAATGATCCTTTGACAAATTATTATGCATCTTTCACACCTTTTCCACATCCAATACAGGAGGTGTTCCCTATTTTTAAAGCATTTGTACTGTCACATACAAATGAATTAACGACATTGTTTCAAGAAAAGCTGGTACAAACAAATGAAATTCGACGCTGTGCGTATCTTTACCCAATGATGACTGAAATCTATGCCAAACATCAACAACCATTAGCTTTTATTGAAATTGGCGCAAGTGCTGGGCTTCAGCTTGGCATGGATCACTACAATTATTGCTACAATCAGCAATTAGTTATTACTAATACGAAAAACGATAGTATGTTATTCTCGGAAAATCGTGGTGAAACTTTGCCTACCTCACTTTCTGAACCTCCTGTTGTTTGTCAAAGAATAGGGATCGATCTAAACCCGATTGACCTTGGAAATAAAAAAGAAAGTCAATGGCTTCAAGCGTTAATTTGGCCTGAACATCATGAACGTAGAATGTTATTCAATCAGGCTCTTCCCATCATCAATCAATTAGATATTCAGTTGGTAAAAGGGGATGCGATTCAACTGATTAAAGAGCTCCGTCGAACAATAGAGCAAGAGGCGATGTTAGTTATTTATCATACACATGTCGCAAATCAAATACCAATTGAATTACGTCATACATTAATAGAGCAATTAAAAGAAATTAGCCTAGAGCGACCTCTCTATCATTGCTATAACAATTTATTTGATACAAAACTTCATCAAGATTTTATAGATCAAGGCACTATAAAATCCATTCGTACAATGGCGCGTCCAGATGGGCATGCTCGATGGTTTGAATGGTCAAATAGCTAGCCTTGACACAAAAAGAAACGCTGTGTCAGACTACTTCACAGCGTTTCTTCTATTAATCTTTAAAAATCATATTCAGCATCTTTTTTGGCTCGAATTTCTGCAAAAGCCTCTGTAACCATCACGGTATCCTCTGCTAACCGTTCTAAACGAAAAAGGACATCATCATTGACAATTTCTTTACGTAAAAAATCCTTTTCTTCTATAAATACATAGGTCGGTACGATGTGCGCTTTCATATAAGCAAGGATCGGCTTTAGTTGCTGTTCCACCATTAAATAATGCTTGGATGTACCTGCTGTAACAATAACACTGACGACTTTATCGCGGAAGGCATTGACAGGTAAAAGGTCAAAGATGTTTTTTAATGTAGCTGGTATAGATGCTTGGAATGTTGGCGTCCCAATAACGATCGCATCTGCAGCCATAATGGTTTCCGTCACATATTTTGTATCGCCTTCATAGTCAAAGTAATTACGTCCATCACTAAAAACTAGCTGATAGTCAGCAAGATCTAGTAATATTACTTCATGCTGTGGGTATTTTTCTTGTAACATCTCGACCATTTTTTGCTTAGCTGTTCTTGTTTTTGAGCCGACAATAGAACCCGCAAGTGCGACAATTTTCATAATGAGCCACTCCTTATTTTGCTGTGTGTTTTTTTATCGCTGGAATTATATCATTACCGATGATTTCAATATTTTTCATCAATTTTTCGAAAGGTACGCCACCAAAATCGATTTGTGCCATAAAGCGTTGCATGCCATATAGTTCGTATTGATAAAGTAGTTTTTCAATAATTTGCTCTTTACTGCCCACCATTAAAGCATCACGTGTATCAGGCGCTTGTGCAAATTGTTGCTTTGGATAGCCCCCACCACGAATAGCTTGGAAACCACCGTTTAAATGTGGATACATGCCCTGCAATGCCTCTTTTGTTGTGTCTGCTACATAAAACAAGCTTGTTGTGGCAATAGGTAATTCATTTGGATCAAAGCCTTTGCGCTCTGCCGCTTCGCGATAGGCATCCACAGATGGTTTAAAGTTGATAGCAGGTCCACCTAATGTTGTAAGCATCATCGGAATGCCCATATATCCTGCTTTAATGGCGCTGGCAGGTGGTCCACCCACCGCACGCCATATTGGCAACGAGCCGTTTTTTGGCTGCGGTAAAATTTGTGCATGATGGAGAGGTGCTCTGAATTGCCCTTCCCACGTCACTAGCTCCTCATCATTGATTTTCATAAGAAGCTCTAATTTTTCCTCAAAGATTTCTTCATAATCTTGTAAATCTACACCTAGTAAGTGATAGGCACCGACACGTGAACCACGTCCCGCTACAATTTCTGCTCGACCATCTGATAATAAATCAATTGTGGCAAAATCCTCATATACTCGTACAGGGTCTGAAACACTTAATACGGTTGCGGAGCTAGACAATTTAATAGTCGAAGTGGCTTGTGCAATAGCACCTAACACGACCGTATGTGCCTGTGTTGTAAAATAAGACTGATGACTTTCACCTATGCCGAATACATCAATTCCTGCTTGCTCTGCTAATTGACTTGCTTCAACAAGCTCTTTTAGGCGTTGTTGGGCAGAAATACGCTCGCCCGTTAGTGGATTAGGGATATGATCACCTAAAGAGTACAGTCCGAATTCGAGTCCTTGTGCTTGATCAATACGATATTTTTCCATCATGTGTTATCTCTCCTTATTCTAGCGGTTCTAAAATAGCTTCAATTTCTGAACGTCTCTCTTCTAAAAATGGTGGGAGGTCTAATTCTTTGCCAAGTTCTTCGACTGCTGAATCTACCGTAAACCCTGGCCCATCTGTCGCCATTTCAAATAAAATACCGTTACGATCTCTAAAATAAAGACTTTGAAAATAATAACGATCAACCACACCAGTACTCTCCAATCCTAGCTCCTTAATCTTGGTATCCCATTGCTGTAATTCATCAACGGTTGCAACACGTAACGCAAGATGGTGAATACTGCCTTTACCAGGTTTTTCGCTTGGTCCTTCTACTTCTTTGACAACAATCTCGCCATGCACTTCCCCTTCTATTGATTGTAGGACCGTTTCTTTGTCCTTTTCTGCCATAACTGTATAGTGAAATAAATCTTGTAATAAATTGACCGTTCTTTGTAAAGATCGCACAGTGATTTCAATCGTTCCCATGCCTAAAATACGATGTTCCTCCGGTATATCATTTCCATCCCATGGTTGCCATTGAGCAGGCGTTCCTTGTCCTTGATGGTTTAACAATACCATCCGTAAGCCTTCATGATCTTCAAAAAACAAAGCCTCTTTGCCTGCATAAGTAGTGATATCGCTATGTTCTACTTCTAGCTGCTGAAAGCGTTCTTTCCAATATAGTAGGCTTTCGGAGCTAGGTACAAGTAAGCCAATACGAGTAATAGCATTCGTCCCTCGCACTGTACGCCCTGCAACAGGCATTTCAAAAAATGTTAATTCTGTACCTGCTGCCCCTGTTAAGTCTCCATAAAATAAGTGATACATGGAAGGGGAGTCTTGATTCACCGTTTTTTTCACACGTCGTAACCCCAAAATGGTAGTGTAGAAGTGATTATTCTGTTTACCATTTTTCGTTAACATAGATACATGATGGTGTCCGCTTAATTTGTTCATTAATTGTTCCTCCTTATTATTTTCACTTGACTAGGCAAGTGATTTTACAAAAAATTACACAGGCGGCAATTTTTTTTCTCGGCTATGTTTTTCAAGCTTTGTCATCGCAATATATAAAGATTTAATTTCCTCAGCTGTTAATACTTCTTCAAAAAATGAAGACTGGAAGTGAAGTTGACTAGGTGTTGCTGCATCAATCATTTGCTCCCCTTTTGATGTCAATGAGATGGTTTTCGTCTTCCAATTTTGTTTACGCTCGATTAGTCCCTCTTTTTCCAGTCGGGCAAGCATGCGGGACATGCCACCTTGTGTTACAGTTACTTTTTCTGCTAATTGAGACTGTGTAATCGGGGCATATGTTTTGATCTGGATTAACACATCAAATTGTGCTGTCGTTAAGTCGAAACGTTTTAAAAATTCATTCGATAACTGATTACTTTGCGCTGTAAAGCGCATCATCCGAATCCATGTTAAGGTGCCTAGTGTATGATTTCTCATGACTTCACCCTCCCTTCAGTTATCACTTTACCATGCAAGTGATACTTCCGCAAGAAAAATATCTTGAATTCGAGATATTTTTCTAACATAGGGGACTCCCTATATGATGCCAGGTGTTGTAACAGGATATAAATTGCCCTTAAGAGCAAAAGAAATTCTACCCGTTTCTTCTGATACAACCATTACAAGTGCATCACTTAGCTCACTCAATCCCAGCGCTGCACGATGTCTGGTTCCTAATTTCTTTTCCCTGTATACCGCTCTGACAATGGCAGTACATTGGCAGCTGACTCAATTTGATTTTGATAGACAAGTACCGCTCCATCATGAAGTGGATTACCAGGGAAGAAAATCGATTCTAATAAAGAATGGGTTAAATCCGCACCAATATGAATACCAGGCTGAATTAGATTCTCTAAAGAATCCTGTCTTTGAATAACAATTAAACCACCATGCCTTCTCAAAGACATATTTTGCACACTGTGTGATAGCTCTGGATACTTTTCAGTAAACGGGGAAAGATAACAATTTAAATAGAACGTTGCAGCTTTCATTTCAATTGTCATAAACTTCTCTTTAATTTTCTCAAAATTACCGAGGAGACAATTTGCATCTGTATCCATTTCCTGCACACTCTGTTGTAAGGACATGATCACTTCGAGAAGCTCATCTTTTAAAGTTTCTTTCATTGGTGAAAAATCACAATTTGTTGGATCCATATGATATACACACCTCTTCATTTCATCACTGTTTACGATAGTTTTTCTCTCTATATGTTTTTTATTCTCTTTTAAGTAAAACGACCTCCTACTATGTTGAATAGGAAGTCGTTAATATCCTTACATATGTCCTGCACGGATTTTCTTTACGATGCTGAAAGTCGTGTAGGCAGCAGCGGGTGCTAACACGACAATAAAAATAATCCACACAGTTAAATTATTTGTTGCTTTTAATGTTTCATAATTTGTCATGACAAAAATAATTAGACCAAATAATAGTAAATAGCTCAGCACATTTGGAAAAATGACGATTAATCGCAATAATGCTGGCGGCATCTTTTGTTGATTCATTTAAACCACACCCCTTTTTTCAATTATAAGGGAATTTAGTGATTTATCGTACTATATTTTTCCTTTTATACTTTATATTTGCCTGCTGATAGTTGGAGGTTTTCCGCTGTTGTATTCAATTGGTCGATAAATGCGGTCATGTTCTCCATATTTTCCGCTTGATGTTTAGCCTTTTGAGCAACGGCATCAACACTTTGCGATGTCTGCTTAGCCAAGAGCGAAACATCTTCCATGGTAGCTGTTACTTCCTCTGTACTAGCAGCAATTTCCTCAGTGGAGCTTGATACTAAATCCACTTGTGTTGCTAAGACCTGTACATCATTATGAATTCCTTCAAACGATTGCTGTGCTTCTTGTACGATTGCACGTCCTGCATGTAAAACATCTGCTGTCGCTTGGATGGTTGCTACAATATTGGCTGTTTCCTTTTGGACATTCATTACCACCTGGGTGATTCTATCCGCCGCACTCTTAGAATCTTCAGCTAATTTACGAACTTCTTCAGCTACAACGGCAAAGCCTTTACCCGCTTCACCAGCACGCGCCGCTTCAATAGATGCATTTAATGCCAGTAAATTCGTTTGATCAGAAATTCCTGTAATCACATTGGTAAATTCCCCAATCATTGTAGATAGTTTTTCAAGCTCCTGTGTTCCAATCACCGCAAAATTCGTTTTCTCATGAATAGTCACCAGTTGCTTTTGTAAGGACTGCATAATTTGTAATCCATTATCTGCGTTTTCCTCGGTATTACGCGAAATACTAGAAATTTCTGCTATGGATTCCGAAATATATTGAATGCTGCGTGCCAATTCCTCCATTGAATGCGCACTGTCTGCCGTATTATTCTGTTGTGCAAAGGAGGCCTGCGCTACCTGACTAGATTCGCCTTGGATAATTGCGGCTGATTCAAGTGTTTCATGAGCATTTTCTTGAATGGTATAGGTAGCTTCTTTTATTTGATTGGCCCCTTGCTTGATTTCACACATAATTTGTTGGAAATTATCCATCATCCCATTAAATGATGTCACTAATTGGCCAATCTCATCTTTTGCATGGATTGGAATACGCTTGGTTAAATCTGCTTCACCTTTACTAATTTCCTCTAAGGAATTGCGCACACTTAAAATACGCGAAACTTGCTTCGAAATAGACAGGCCCGTAGTGAAGAAAATCACACAGACAACAATCAATGAAGCTACAATTGTGCCTACCAAAATTTGCGAGAGAATAGCATTGGATACAATAATAGCTAAGTATGTACCGTTTGATAATGGCTTTACATATTGCGTGACACGAGTGCCATCGTAGCGCCCTGAAAATTCAGTTGACTTTTGTGCTGAAAATTGGGCTGGCTCAAAACCAATATCCGCTAAATTTTGTTTTGCTGTAGCGGCAATGGTTTGACCTTTTTCATCTACAATAGCGGCGAATAATACGGTTGAGGATAAATAGTTGTCCAGATGATCGATATAGGATTCACTGCCGATACTTGCTTCTAAATCTAGTAGCTGCTGTCCATGGCGAGCCACCTGTACAATTTGTGGAGTTGCTGGATTCCAGCTACCTACCCCGACAAATTTGAAAAATTGATCATCGACATCGCGAATTTGTGCTTTTTGGACAATTTCTTTCGCTCTTCCATCTAAGAGTTGCATATATTCGGCAGCTTGTCCGTTTGGATCAGCGCCAAAGTTAAAATCAACAGTTGGAGCTACTGATGTCACTGTTGTATTCCCTTTATCATCTGTACTCCAAATCTCATCGATGCCACCACGCTCAGCAATGGCCTTTAAATCCTCATATGTAGCACCTTTGTCAATGATGTAAGAAGCCATTACAGATTCAGCAATCATTTCTTTTTCCATAATTTCTTCTGCTTTTTCTCTAGATTGAATCGCTCCTTCCAATCCCATGACAATGGAGTTGGCGATTGCTTCTCCATTGCTTTTTTCACTTTTATATGTAGCTTGATAAACATAAATAGAAAATGCCGCTATAATGAACACCACAATGCCCATAATCTCCAGAAGCATTTTCCATTTCATTGACTTTCTCATGATGAGATCCCCCTAAAAATTACGATTATTTCCACTTCATCATACAATATCACTTCCATATATTTCATTAACAATTTATTAAATATAAAATAATAAGTTTTGAAGAAGTTCAAATTGTCATTAATTTGTAAAAATTTCGAAATAGATAAGCATGGAGGATAAAACTAACTATTTTGTACTAGTAGAAGCATGCAAAAAAGCATAATTCTCATGATTAAACAGTAATATTTAAACAAAATTATCTACACATCTTTAGGACTATAAACTAAAAACATCTATTAAAGGAATCTCCCCTAATAGATGTTTTCTATTTAATAATTATATCAGAATAATTTATTGTGTTGCCATGTATAAACGGCTTGATCAGCTGTTAGGAATGTATTCGGAAAAATCCCCTGTGCTTCAGCTAAAAATTGAGGTAAGTCGTATGGAAGAAAACGTGCGCTTAAATGATTTAATAATAAATAGTGTGCACCAGCTTGCTGTGCGACTTTTGCAGCCTCCACATTTGTTGCATGACCGTAGCTTGCTGCTAAATCTGTTGTTGTACCATCAAAAGTTGCTTCATGCACAATGATATCAGCACCCATTGATAATTGGATTGCTTCTTCACAATATTTTGTATCGCCTAAGACTGACAATGTAAAGCCCTTTTTGGCTGGTGCCACCACGTCTTTCGCATGTACCACATCACCATTTTCAAGTACAATATCGTGGCCATCTTTTAATTGCCCTAATAAAGGTCCCTTTGGAACACCAAGTGCCTGTGCTTTGTCAATTAATAATTCACCTGGTAAATCCTTTTGTTCAATACGATACCCATAGCAAGGTACAACATGGCGTAATTCCTTAGCATGAATTGTAAAATGAGCATCCTCAAAAATAATGCCTTCTTGTACCTCTACAAAGCGTAAAGGATATGTTAAATGGGTTTTTGATAGGGCCAATGTTTGTTCAATCCACTGCTGTAAGCCAGATGGCCCGAAGATCGTTAGCGGCTCATCCCCACCTTGAAAGGAACGCGAGCTTAAAAAGCCTGGAAGTCCAAAAATATGATCTCCATGTAAATGTGTAATAAAAATTTTCGTTACTTTCCGTGGCTTTAACGACGTATGAAGGATTTGATGCTGTGTCGCCTCCCCACAGTCAAATAGCCACATTTCACTCACTTCATCTAATAGCTTTACCATCAGAGCACTTGTATTTCGTTCTTTTGAAGGCATGCCTGCGCCTGTCCCTAGAAAATGTAGCTGCAACATATGCCACCTCACTTCTTCTTTATATCGTTTTATTGTACCTTATCCATTCCCATAAGAAAAACCTTTGGTGTACAGTTTCTCCAAAGGTTTCTTGATTATTTTGGTTGCCATGAAACAAGCGCCGCATGGAAATCATGACGATAATAATAACGTCCATCCTTTTCTTCGATAAAAGGTAGTAGTGATTCCTCTACATGGGCTCGCTGGAAATTCGTCGTTAATATTTTTTTACTCTGCGTTGTCACAAGCTGCTCATAGCTTTCATATTCGTAGACACGTTCGAGCGGGATAATCTGACAATCCGCGTAGATATCCATTTCATAGAGGAGATTCAAAAACTCGATATAATCTCTGCGGGGAAATTTAATGTCATAACCATACTTTTCATATAACTGTTCATAGTGTGGCTGAATGGGCCCTGTCGTCATCCCAATGATGGCACGTTTCCTCGCCAGCCGATTCATGTGATATAAAGCTGCTTTAATTTCATACATTCGGTAAAAACAATTCACGCCCAAGACGATATCATGTGGTTCAATCTCATCTTGCTCTAAACTTTCCCACTTTGCATGAATATAGGAAACGTGCTTCTCCTGCGGCATACATTGTTGTAAGTAATGCAAAATGCTTTCAGAGCTATCCACACATGTGAGCTTGCTTACTTTATCAGCTAATGGAAATGTATAATTGCCCCACCCCGGACCAATTTCTAATACAGAATGCTGAGGTTCAATCTTTTTTTGAAGCTCCTGAAAAATCAATGCAGCATAAGGATCTGTTTGTCCCACTTTTTTACGTGCCACGGATTGCGCCCAAAATTGCTCCTCTAGCTGATCATTCACCATTCGTTCAGGCATATTGCCATGCCAGTCCTTCATGCCTTCCTGCCATAATGCCTCATAGTTAATGGCTAACGGTCCTTTTCTCGTCATATAGATACCTCTAAAGATAATATTTCATATATTTTTTTCATATCAAGATTTGCTCGAACGTGGTCGGCTAACATATTATAGGCATCTTCTCTTCGTTCCGCGTCACTTTTCACATCACTTGGTAAAGCTGTTAGCCCTTTTTTCACTCGTATTTCATTGACGAGTTGACGGGTAAAGGTACGATTATGGAACAAGCCGTGGAAATACGTGCCAATCACTTGCTCATCTTGACTAACCGCACCATCTTCTCTTCCATCCTCTAACAGTAAAAACGGTGATACCGCATCACGTAAAATTTTCGTACGCCCTAGATGGATTTCATAGCCTGTCAATGTGTCCTGCCCTCTTACGCCTGTCATTTGCACCGTTTTTTTATTGCCTACAAAAGTGGTTTCCATCGGTAATAGCCCAAGACCATCTGCAGATTCACCATTCCCCTCCACTGCTTCTGGATCAAGTAATGTTTCACCAAGCATTTGGAAACCGCCACAAATGCCAATAATTTTAGTACCGCACGCACGTAAATGTGTGATGGCTTGATCGAAACCCTGTGCTTTTAGCCAAGCTAAATCATCCATTGTACTTTTCGTTCCTGGCAGAATGAGTAAATCTGGTGTACCTAGTTCATTGACATGACCAATTAAACGGACACCCACCTCTGGCTCATCGAAAAATGGATCAATATCGGTGAAGTTTGAAATACGTGGTAAACGAATCATGGCTACATCTACAGCAAATTCGCCTAGCTTTGGTTTTTAAAACGTAGTGACGATAATGCAAGTGAATCCTCTGCTTCAATATTGACATCGACATAAGGAATCACACCAAGTACCGGAATACCCGTTTCGCGCTCCACCCATGCCAAACCATCATCCAGTAATTCACGCATGCCTCTAAACTTATTGATAATTAATCCCTTCACACGTGCTCGTTCTTCCTCATCTAACAATGCCAGTGTACCAACAATCGAGGCAAAGACCCCGCCACGATCAATATCAGCAACGAGGACTACCGCTGCATCTGCTAAGTGAGCCATTCGCATATTAGCAATATCGCGATCCTTTAAGTTAATTTCTGCTGGGCTACCAGCGCCCTCTAGGACAATGACATCATATGTATGTTGTAGCGTGCGTACTGATTTTTCTACAATTGGCATCGCTTCTTGCACAAAATTATTGCGGTAGCTTTTGGCATCCATATTTAAAAAATGCTTACCATGAACGATAACCTCTGACATCATATCTTGCTTCGGTTTCAGCAAGATAGGGTTCATATCTGTCGTTGCAACAACACGAGCTGCCTCTGCCTGTACCCCTTGTGCGCGGCCGATTTCACCGCCATCCTTTGTAACAAATGAATTAAGAGCCATATTTTGTGATTTAAATGGGACTACCTTCAGTCCATCATCTGAAAATATACGACATAGTGCAGTACAAATCATACTTTTCCCAACATCGGAAGCTGTTCCTTGAATCATGATTGATTTTGCTGGCATAGTCACTCTCCTCTGTAAGTATTCTAAGGCGAAGCGCAAGTAATTCCCTGCGTTCCGCGGGTATTCTATGGCGAAGCGCGGGTATTTACCTTCGCTCCGCGGGTATTTTTCATCCAGCAATTGTAAAGGGCTTTAAAATTCGAGCCCTTTCACCGCTGGAATCCCTTCATCATAATAATGCTTTGTCGCCTCAATGGTTGACACTAAATCAGCCATTGCTAGTAAGGCCGGATTCGCACTTCGTCCTGTGACAACCAAATGCATTGTTGAAGGGCGCTGTTGGATTGCCTCGATGACTTCTGCTAGAGGAAGGACATCATCGATTGGAAACTTGGTGATCGCTAGAGCATTGTTCAGTTCATCTAAGACCAATAAATCAATGCTGTCATCCTGTAGAGCAGCCTTCGTTTTTTTCCAAGCCTTGGCTAATGCAGCACGATGCTCCTCAGGTGTTTTTGTCCATGTAAAACCTATGCCCATCTGTTCCATTTCTACGCCTAGCTTACGAAGGGCAATTTGCTCTCCATAAGTACGTTCTGGGGATTTGATAAACTGCAGATAACGCACATTTAAGCCTCGACCAACTGCACGCAATGTAACACCAAGAGATGCTGTCGTTTTGCCCTTACCTTCACCTGTATATACTAAAAACAAGCCTTTTCTTGCCATGCTGATAGCCTCCTTACAGCCATGTTGTCTTTTCTGCAAACGGCGTTCGTTTCTTGTCGGTTTGTTCTTGCTCCTGTGGGTAGCCAATAAATATTGTACCGACTACTTTTTGAGCGTCGCTTGCACCAATAAACGTATGCATACGAGGATCATGTACGAGGCCAACACCACGTGTACGCCAAACAAAGCCAAGACCTAGCTCCTCTGCTGTCAACCACATAGACATAATGGCACTACATACAGCAAAGACATTATCTTCTGTCGCATCTGTGTCCCCCTCTACTATGTCAGCTGTCACCACAATGGCTACAGGGGTTGTTTGTACAACCTTTAATGAACTTTCCACTAAATTTGGCTTCGTGGGAAAGCGTTCTTGTAAATATGCACTTGCCATTTCTTCATAACGCTTCATGGCTTCATCTTGAACGACATAAAAATGCCAGGGCTCACGCATCCGGTCATTTGGTGCATAGGTTGCTGCCTGTAAAATTTGCTCAATTTTTTCTTTCTCTACTGGTTGTGTCGTGTAATTACGAATTGCTCGACGTTTTTTTAATGCTTCAATGACAGTCATAGTGCTTCCTCCTTGTGCGCTTATAAGAAATGATTATGAAAAGGTAAGACCTTGCTCTTCAAACCATTGAATTTTTTCCCGTACCTTGACAACCTCGCCAACAACAATCATAGAAGGGTTATGGTACCCTTCACGCTCAATGATGCTGGCTATCTCATCTAGCGGCCCTGTAATCGTGCGTTGCTGAGCAGTTGTTCCCCACTCAATGACCGCTACTGGCGTTGTTGCCTTCCGTCCATTTTCGATTAATTTTCGAGCAATGTAGGCAATATTACCAACGCTCATATAAAAGGCAACGGTATCTATACCCGTAGCCAATGCGGGCCAATTTAAAAAATCTTGTCCTTTTTCTTCACGACCATGTCCAGTTACAAGGGCAAAGCTTGTCGCGAAGTCTCTATGTGTAACTGGAATTCCTGCGTATGCAGGAGCTGCAATTCCTGCTGTAATCCCCGGTACGATTTCATAGGCAATGCCATGATTTTTTACTATTTCAGCTTCCTCAGCGCCACGTCCAAAAACAAAGGGATCGCCACCTTTTAGGCGTGTAACAATTTTACCTTCTTGTGCTTTTTCAACGAGTAATGCATTTATTTCCTCTTGAATGAGATGATGCTTCCCAGGTAATTTGCCACAATAAACGAGCTCAGCATCCTTTTTTGCAAAATCAAGCAATTTAGGATTTACAAGACGGTCATAAGCAATTACATCAGCCTTTTGAATACATTCCAGTCCATACACAGTAATGAGCTTCGGATCGCCAGGACCTGCTCCCACGATATATACGATTCCATCCTTCATTGCGTTGCTCCTATCAATAGTTGTTGTAAATATGCTTCTCGTCGATCGATCTCACCCTGACGTGTCCATTCAAGGATGTTTGGCTCTAGCAATGCTTGTAATGCCGCACGTCTTTGTGGACCTTTATCATACTTAGCAGCAATCATTAATCGAGCTTGCTGTAAAAAGCATACATAGTCATCATAAGCATCATCGAATTGCTCTTCTAAATCTGCTTTAATCTTGCGGGCTAGACTTGGGCTTGCTCCCGATGTCGAAACAGTGACCACCAATGGACCACGGCGAACAGTAGCAGGCGTAATAAAATCACTTTCACTTTGTTTATCTGTTCGGTTGATTAATTGCCAATGCTGTGCTGCTTCTTGAACGGCTTCGTTAACTGCTGTCACATTCGTTGCAGCGATAATGAGAATGGCGTCATCTAAATCACGAGGTTCAAATTCCTTTTGCTTCCAAGTAATTTGCCCTGACTCAGCAAATGACTGTAATGTGTCATGTAAGGTTGGACTAACAATGACGATGTTTGCCTTTGCTGGTAACAGGGTTGCTACCTTCTGCGTTGCCACGTGACCGCCGCCTACAATCACTACTGTTTTATATTCTAGATTGATATGAATAGGAAAATAATTAGTCATTACTTTTCACCTTCTTACAAGCCGTTAACCAATTGTCAACTAGCTTTGGGTTTGATACAAAATGGAAATGAGTATAGCCAGCCACTAAATTTCCTTCTTGATAGCCTTCTTTCTTTTTGCCAAAACGACCAATCGTTTCATAGGCTGCTGTATTGTGAGAACCACTATATTTGGAATAATGGAACTCATGGCCCTTCGCTTGTTCCTCAGCGCCAATTAAGAAATTATCGGCTGTGCCAAAAATTTCACGATAACCAAGTGCTGCTAGTTTTGTTTGCATCGCCACTTCTCCAGGAATTACCCCTACCATGTCATAGCGGTCGCCATGGCTATTTGTAATGGCCTCTGTTAAATACATAAAGCCTCCACATTCAGCTAATGTTGGAAGACCTTTCGCTATGACTTGACGAATAGAGTCTTTAACGACTGTATTGGTAGCAAGTGACTCTGCAAATTCCTCAGGAAAGCCACCACCAATATACAAGCCATCAGCTTCAGCTGGTACAGGCTCATTCGCAAGCGGTGAGAAAAACTGTAGTGTCGCACCTTTCGCACGTAACAAAGCCAAGTTTTCTTCATAATAAAAATTAAAAGCTGCATCTCTTGCAACCGCTATACAAATATTTCGTGAAGGCTCCTCCCTAAATAAATGGCCTGATTCTTGCAAGATAGGAGCCTTTGTTAAATGTATTAATTGGTCCAAATCAATTGTTTCTGCCATCAGGTTCCCTAGTTTATCAAAAAATGAATCTAGCTCTCCTCTTTCAATAGCAGGTACTAACCCTAAATGACGACTCGGGATACCAATCCCTTCCTCACTCTTTAAGTAGCCAATAACAGGAATGCCGCATTCTTGTTCAATAGCTGCCTTCGCAATTTCGTAATGACCGACACTACCAACCTGGTTCGCAATAACACCAACGATATTCGGCTTATCTGATAGTAATTGGAAGCCTTTCACAACTGCTGCTACGCTACGTGCCATGCTAGCACAATTGACAATTAAAATAACAGGACTCTCTGTCACTACGCTAATATCAGCAGCAGACCCAGCATCAGATAAAGGGCTTTTACCGTCATAAAAGCCCATCACACCTTCAATAATGGACACATCTGCATCTATACTTGCACGTGCCACAATATCACGTACTGCTTCGTGTGAAAACATCCAGCTATCAATATTACGTGATACTCTGCCCGTTACAGCTGTATGATAGGTTGGATCGATATAATCAGGACCGCATTTAAAGCCCTGCACCACGTTTCCTTTGTTTTGTAGTGCCTTCATCAGTCCAATGGTAAAAGTAGTTTTGCCTACACCACTACCCGTACCAGCTAGTACAAAGCGATTTGTTTGCATGGACTTCCTCCTTAAAATAGGTATCTAGCAACTGAAATCGTAGCATTACCCGATTTTTTCTTCTCTAATAGAAGTGATGGAACCTGTGCATAGCGCATAGCTGCTGGTTCGCTCACGCCGTATGCGCCTGTATATTGAAAGACTGTTTCAGAGGGTGATGGAAATTCAATTTCATTTAATTCATCCGGTGTATACGTAACGAACTCCCAATCATATTTCTTCGTAATTTCTAAGAAACATTGCTCATCTTTCTTCAAATCAATCGTGCATAAGGCTTTCACACTTTTTTTCGAAAGCTTTAGCTCTGCCAAGGTTTCATCGATTACTTGTTCAATTTCCTCTAAAGATGTACCACGGTTACAGCCCATTCCTAATACAATGGATTTTGGTCGATAAATAACACCGTTTTCTAGAAGAACCTCTTCTTCAGGTTCAATGATTCGATCTGTTATTAATAATGTGGCATGGGGAGTAGCTTGAATGGCTGCCTGTGTGGATGGATAGATTTTAATTTGCTCTGGCATCGGTGTATCACGCATCCACCAATCACGTTCGCCTGTTTCCTGTACAATGGCTACATGTTCCTCATTTACAACAGATGCACTAACAGGTGTCAATTTATCCGCACTATCCCATACCCAGCCAAAGCGGGCTCCAAATAAATCAACTGGAATCGTCTTTTGCACATCAGAAGCCGTTGTAATAATTGGATTTGCACCAAGTGCAGCTGCCACCTCGTGTGTGAGCTCATTGGCACCACCTAAATGCCCTGATAATACGCTAATAACATTTTCCCCTCGATCATCAATCACCACAACGCCAGGGTCTGTCTTTTTATCCTTTAAAATTGGCGCAATCATTCGTACGACTGCCCCTAGTGAAATAATTAAAATCAACCCTTTATATTGCTTAAATAGTGTTGGCAATAGCAGGCGCACTGTTCCTGTAAATAGTTGAATATGCTTTTCTTCTTCATCGCCTTGTTCAAATTTACTCATATAATATAAATCACTTGCTGCAAAGGTTTGCTGCAGACGACGTCCTATTTGGACACCATGCTTCGTAATGGCTACAACGGCATAAGGATTACGTTGATCAACCTCTGGTAACACACCCTCTTGTAACTCAATCACTTGTCTTCACACCTTTTCTAAAGCCATGTGTAAAGCTTGCATCATATAACTTCGAACGATATTGATCTTTATCATGAATGTTCGGGTCTAATGCCCAGCCCGCTAAAATCATCGCATGCTTACGAATACCATTCACACGCATCGCTTCATCTAATTCGATTAAAGTCGTTCGTACGATTTTTTGATCGGGCCATGAAGCACGTTGAATAACTGCTACAGGCGTGTCATCAGCCCAACCAGCACTTTGTAGCTCTTTAACAATTTTCTTCGTCAGCGTTGCACTAAGGAATAAGGCAATTGTACAATGGTGGCTCGCTAAATCACGCAGCTTTTCAAATTCTGGTACAGGTGTGCGCCCCTCTGCACGTGTTAGAATAAGGGTTTGGGTTAGATCAGGAATTGTTAGCTCAGCTCCGATAGCAGCGGCCGATGCAAATACAGAGCTAACTCCTGGAATGACTTCATACCCAATGCCTTCCTTTTTTAATAATGCAACTTGCTCCATAATGGCACCATACATCGCTGGGTCCCCTGTATGCATACGTGCCACTGTTTTACCAGTATTGACCCGGTCCACCATCACAGCAACCATTTCCTCCAAATGCATACCAGCTGTACGAATGACCTCCGCATCTGGCCTAGCTTTCGCAATAAGGTCCTCATTCACTAAAGAATCTGTATACATGACAACGTCCGCTGTTTGTAACATATGTAAACCTTTGACTGTAATTAAATCTGGATCACCAGGACCAGCGCCGACAATATAGATTTTCTTCATTATTTACGCACCACCATTAATGTTAAATATTCTAAATCGACACCATCCAACTCACGCACATCCCAAATGATTTCTTCATCTGATGTTACCTTTGTCACCACGGATGCTTTATCTAATAAATCTAAATCACGTAGCACTTCAAGCATTAAATCAATAACTTTCGCCACTTTAATAAAGACAACAGCATCATGCGTTTCAATCGCTTCACGCATCGCTTCGTAATTGTCATACGCAGGTATAATCGCAACACGATCATCACCATCCGCTAACGCAATACCTAAGCGCGATGCAGATCCATTAAATGAAGAAATCCCTGGTACCGTGCGAATTTCGACATCTGGATGCTTATCTTGCATTAGCTTCATCATATGAATAAACGTACTATACAATAATGGATCGCCCTCTGTAACAAAGGCTACATCTTTGCCTGCTTGTAATTTTTCGTAGACAAGTTCTACTGACTTTGTCCATTCACGTTCTAGAACAGCCTCATCTTTCGTCATTGGGAATACAAGACCAAGCATGTCTTTTTCGTCTGGATTAATATATACATCTACAATACGATGGGCATAGCTTTTACTGCCTTTTAGCTTTTTTGGGTAAGCAATAACAGGTGATTCCTGAATCACTCGAAATGCCTTTACTGTAATTAATTCTGGATCGCCAGGACCAACGCCCAAGCCATATAAAATTCCTAGATTACTCATGATTTTCTTCCTTTCGATAAGCGGAAATAATGTATATTGGATTTAATGGCACAAAGCGTGTCATATCTAAAATTGGTTTACTGCGTGCAAGCTGAGCCTGTAAAATGTCAACAGCAAAACCACAAGCTTTAAATGCCTCAACGGCTTTATATAAATTTTCAATAGTCGCCGCATTTAAGACAATGCGCCCATTTTGCTTTAAACGCTGACAGCATAATTGCAGTAACTCAACCATTTCACCACCAGTGCCACCGATGAAAATGGCATCAGGGTCTGGAAAGTTGTCTAAACCCTCTGGTGCTTTACTATGGATAGCCGTTATATCAACTCGAAACTTTTGTTGATTTTGAAGACAATTGTCTAAATCAGGGGCATTTTTTTCTACGGCAAAAACCTGTCCCTCCGGAGCAAGCTTACCTGCCTCAATGGCCATGGATCCCGTACATGTGCCAATATCCCAAATAACGCTATCCTGTTGAAGCTGCATGGCTTGCAAACTTAAAACTCGAATTTCTTTCTTCGTAATAAGTCCTTTATCTGGCTTTCGTTGTGAAAATTCTTCATCATCAATCCCAAGTGTGTAGCGTTTCGGTGCTATTGTTTGTTTTAAAATCACGACATTTAAAGGAGAAAAATGAGTAACTTCCATTTCATCGAGCGAGTACCAGCCACTTTTTTCGTTGTCGCCCTGTAAATTTTCGGCTACAAACGCACGATATTCCGTCATACCAAAATGCTTTAAATATTGAGCGAGAGCATTCGGACTATTCTCTGCATCTGTTAAAAGTGCTACTTTCTTTTTGCCATCAATTCGCTGTGCCAAGCCCTTCATTGGTCGTCCATGAATACTCGTTACGTAAGCATCCTGCCAGCTCTCTCCCATTTTCGCAAAGGCCAGCTGGACAGAACTCATATATGGATAAACCTCTATTTGTAGCTTTTTTGCTAAATAGCCTCCGATGCCATAAAATAATGGATCTCCAGATGCAAGAATCACGGTATTTCTTGTTTCTTCAGCCAATCTTTCAACAAGTGTTGAAAGACCTCCTTTTATCAGGATTTTTTCACCTCTAAAGTCTGGGAAAAAATCAAGTACTCGCTCACCACCAACAAGTACCTCACAGTCTTCAATCCACTGAAGGTATTGCGGTAATAAGCTTGCTAATCCGTTATCCCCGATCCCAATCAACTTCATCGATCGATGCAATGTCATCAGCCCTTCCTAATAATTGTCCCTGCATCGAATAGATCGATGTGGAAAGCGTTAAACCGCCCTTAATATGATGGATAGAGGAATAGCAGCAAGCCTCACATAAATGATGGAAGAACGCATCATAGCCCTTTTCCATCATCATCTCACCTACTTGTGAAGCTGTATTTGCCTCTAGAACTTGTGCTATCGTTTCTCTATCTGCCCCTATATCCTCTGCCAGTTGTGCTAAAAAATTAAAATCGATTGCTGCACTTTTGGAATGCACCATCATGACACCTTGTGCGACTTTAGAAAATTTCCCCATCATCCCAACGAGAGAAACTTGTTTGATGCCTAAACGCTTACAATGCTTTAATGTAAAACCTACAAAGTCACCCATTTCAATAAATGCTTCTTCTGCTAGATGTGGATATTGTTTCATCGCAAACTTCTCACTTCGTCCACCTGTTGTCACGACTAAATGCTCACAGCCAGCCTCTTTCGCTACACTGATGGCTTGGACAATACTGGCCATATAAGCAGAACTCGAAAAAGGCACGACGGTTCCCCTTGTGCCTAAGATTGAGATGCCCCCAAGTATACCGAGTCGTCCATTTAACGTTTTTTTAGCAATCTCCTCTCCCTTAGGTACAGAAATCACCACATTCACGCCTCGAGTAATGTGAAATTCGTCCAACACACCTTGGATCGTGCTATAAATCATTTTACGGGGTACAGGATTAATGGCTGCCTCTCCGACAGGCACTGGCAGGCCAGGCTTTGTGACACGCCCGACGCCAATACCTCCATCTAAATGAATCCCAGGTGTATCTGCCCAGCTCACTGTGCCAACGATGAGTGCCTGATGGGTCGCATCAGGATCATCACCAGCATCTTTAATCGTTTCACAGCTGACAGCATTTTCTTCAAATATGCATTTTTCAATTGTAAAGGTTACATCTCGACCAATAGGTAAATGAATAGTGCTTGTCTCTTGCTCCTCCTTAGTAATAAGGGCAAGCAGTGCAGCCTTTGATACAGCAGTTGCACAGGCTCCCGTCGTATAACCGTGACGCATGTCCTTGGGGTCCTTTTTTGGCTTCCGCTCCATTATTTTTTCGCCTGTTCGTCCGCTAAAAGTGAGATGGCATTTAAAGCAGCAACCGTCACTGTACTACCGCCTTTACGACCAACATTTGTAATGTACGGAATCCCTTCTAGTTTAAGCAGCTCTTCTTTTGACTCAGCTGCTGACACAAAACCAACAGGCATACCGATAATTAAATCTGGTTTTGCTAGCCCTTCTTTAATTAATCGAATCAATTCCAGCAATGCAGTTGGTGCATTACCAATGGCATAAATACCACCTTCATGTAATTTTGATGCCTTTTGCATCGAAATAATGGCACGTGTTGTATTTTGTTTTTTCGCTTCTATTGACACATCTTCATCCGCAATATAGCAATGCAAATCGCCACCATGTTTTTGGAAACGCTTTTTACCAGAGCCACTTTCAATCATTTGCACATCTGCTATGACATGACGTCCTGCAAGAATAGACTTGATACCCGCTTCAATCGCACCTGGTGTAATGATGACACTACGGCCTAGCTCGAAATCAGCTGACGCATGGATAATACGACGTACAACTTTCCATTCATCTTCTGAGAAGTCATGCTCGCCCATTTCCTCTGCAATAATAGAGAAACTGTAATCGTAAATTTTATCTGGGTCTACCGTTAATGGTTTAAAATCTGTTTTAAAATCCATGGAAAATGCCTCCTAAATTGTATGTTCAACAGCCTGTAATACTTCTTCAAATGTTGAATATTGTTGGCCGTATTGTATATTTGGTCGTGCAATAAGAATCGTTTCAATCTGGCATGCGAGAGCTGCCTCTAGCTTCTCATCAACTGAGCCCACTTTACCGCTTTCTTTGGTAATCATCAACGTCACTCCGTATTGACGAAATAGAGCTTCATTTAATTCCTTTGAAAACGGACCTTGAATAGCCACAATATCTCGCTGCGCCACGCCAAGTGCCTCACACTTTTCCATATTATCCAGTCGTGGAAGCATACGAGCGATTACTCTTGTGTTTTCTAAGCCCTGTAAAACCTTCGTAAATGTAGCGAGTGTTTTACTTCCTGTCGTTAGCATAATGACACCGCGTTTTTCTGCAGCTAGCTGAGCTGCCTCCTCATAATCCTTTACAACAGTAATCAAAGGATGGGCATAATGTTCATGAGCTCTTTCATAGCGAATATAAGGAATCTTTGCCTGCTCTGCCGCTGCCATCGCATTTTTAGAGGCTTCCTCCGCAAATGGATGAGAAGCATCTACCACCAATCGATAGCCCTGCTCGGTCATGATGGTCGCCATTTCCTCAGCGGTCAGTCTACCGATTAAATGTGGCAGGCCAACGTCAGCAAGACTAGAGGCTGCCGATTCAGTGACGACCGTAGCGGTTATTGCATAACCTGCACGTTGTAATGCTAGGGCTAAATCCCTTGCATCACTTGTCCCTGCTAACATGAAAATCATTTTACCGGCTCCTCTTCATGATGATGATGATGGTCATGGTCATGATCGTGATGGTCATGATGGTGATCGTGATGATGCGCATGATCGTGATCGTGATGCGCATGTCCATGATCGTGATCATGATGGTGATGATGATGTGCATGTCCATGTACTGCCGCATAGGCGCGATAATCTTCTAGATCTTGCATACCTGTTGATGTACCGTTGATTGCCTGTTCAATACGCTCTAATAAAACATTTTGTAAACGCTCATGGTAGCCAAAATAGTTAGCAATTTGTATATCACAATCTGGATAAAGTTCAGTAAACTTCTCACACATACCATGCATGCGTTCCATCAAAATGCCTGTGAATAAAAAGTATGGTAACATGATGATTTTTTTTGCACCTAGTTTGACACAACGTTCAATTCCTTCTTCAACTCGTGGATCTGTGACACCCATAAAAGCACTTTCTACGTATTTTACAGGTAGTTTTTCCCATAGAAGTCGTGTGATCTTATAAAAATCACCATTAGCAGATGGATCACTGCCACCTCGTGCAATCAATAAAATCGCTGTTTCTTCCTGCTCTTGTTCTGAATTAAAGCCAATTTCAGCTAGGCGATCTTGTAAAATGGCAAAGATTTCATCATGGATACCAATTGTTTGACCATATGTGAAGGTAATCGTTGGATAATGCTCACGCGCATGCTCGATTTCCGCTGGAATATGCAGTTTTGAATGGCCTGCATGTAGTAAAATGATTGGTATTACATGCACCTCTGTAGCTCCCTTTTTCACACAGTTTGTAATACCTTCTTCGATGTTCGGTGAAGCAAATTCAAGGAAACAAGTTTCCACTAAAAATTGTTCATCAATACGCGGTGTCATTTGTTCGATAAATGTACGAACCTCATCATTTCCTGCTGCTAAACGGCTCCCATGGCCGACAAATAAAATAGCTTTCATCTCTCTACTCCTTACTAGTCGCCGCACGGAGCCGGCTCTACTTTTATTTTGGAAGACATATCTTGATACGTAAAATGCAGTATCTTTTTCACACGTTTAAAATATTTAAATAAGCGTTCATTTGGATGAGCATTTGCTTTATATTCTTCAATAATATCTGTAATGAGTGGAATCAGCTGCTCAGGCTCCAGCCCTTCTACAACAGGCTGTGCTGCGTGAGCCGTACGACCGACTGGTTTTGCTCCAATAAAGACATCAAATTTACTTTTGCGGTAGACGATGCCAATATCATCAAATACAGCCCGATAACATGCCATACCACAGCCATTAAAGCCGATATTTAATGTCTTCGGTAAGGACATACCACCTAGTTTTTCTTGTAATTCCTCTGCATATGGTATCGAATCAGCCTTTTCACCGTAGCAAAAATCACAAGCCTTCAGTGATAACACATCACCAATCGGGGTTAATAAAAATCCTACTTCCTGTAATTTCTCTGTGATCTGTTCAGGGGCAGTCGTTGGTATTTTCAAATGAATTTGATGATCTGGTGTGTATTCCATCGTCCCCTCCTCCCCAACAACCTCTGCTAACGTCATCATTTGCTGGGGAGTAAAAAATTTATTGGCTACTCCAGGGCTTACTGCTAGTTCAAATATAGATTCTATTTTTTGCTGTACAAGCTTCGGTGTTACTTTGACTGCGCTTGTCCCTTTTACCATTGCGAGTGCCGCTGTAGCCATTTCAAGAGCTGTTTTTTTCGGCTTTGACGTAGCGGCTATACTGGGTTTGTTAAATCGTCCCGCATTAGGGTCAGCCGTAAAGTCATTTCGCGCTGTTCCTGTCTCTTGGTTCATTGCCCAAGGTTCATTTTCTTCGCGTAAACGTTGATGAGGACGTAATGGCTGTTTTTCTTCACCTAGGGTATATTTACGTTGGTAACCGCGTGGCGTGATCATCTTATTGTCATAGAAAAATGTTGATGAATTCCCGATAATAACTGTTGTCAGCATACCAATATCATGTTCTAGCATTTCTGCTAGTGTTGTCATGGTCACTTCTTGACGTTCTCGATAGGCACTTTTCACCAGCCCTACTGGTGTGTCTGGCGAACGATATTCTAAGAGAATTCGCTGAGCCTCGACAATTTGTCTTGTTCGACGACCACTTTTAGGATTGTATAAAGCAATGACAAAGTCTGCCATTGCAGCTGCCTCGACACGCTTTGCAATTAAATTCCAAGGTGTTAGATGGTCACTCAAGCTGATTGTACAAGCATCGTGCATAATGGGTGCACCAAGTATGCTAGCGCATGAATTAATCGCAGAAATCCCAGGAACAATTTCTACTTCAATTCCTGTTGCTTCTGTCCAGCCTAGCTCAATTAACACCTCATATACTAATCCCGCCATACCATAGACGCCTGCATCACCACTCGAAATCACCGAGACGATGCTCCCTGCTTCTGCTTGACGAACGGCTTCCTGTGCACGCGACACTTCTTCTGTCATGCCTGTACTAACAATCGATTTTGCACTTACTAAATCTTGAATCAGCTCTACATAGGTTTTGTAGCCTATAATCATATCACTTTGTTGTAATGCCTCTACTGCACGTGTCGTAATATGCTTAAAATCTCCAGGTCCAAAGCCTACTACGAAAATTTTTCCTTTTTGCGCCATGTTGTTACCCCTCTTTCACCTTTTCGATCCCTTTAATGGCAGTTGTTTGAGCAGTACGCTGTAATGTACCTTCATGAAGTGTAAAGACATGTTCGTTGTATAAGGATTCATGATGTAAATCTTGTACTAGTGTTCTAGCATGCTCTGTTGATGGCACACGATACCAGTTCCCTTGGGGGTAGGCAATTACCACACAAGCATCCTTGCATCGTCCATTACAGCGCGTTCTTGTCGTATGTATTTCTTGATCGAGTGCTTGCCGCTGTATCTCATCTCGAATGGCTAAGGTAATTTCCTCCCCATCCTTTTTCATGCAGCTACTGCCATTGCAAATAAAGAGATGTGTTTTCATCCCCTCTAAATTCCAAGTTGTCATCTTCTGTCTCCCCTCATTTGCTTTTTGGAAAAAGAAAAACCTTTACTCTATAACGAAGAGTAAAGGTTTTGTAGAAGCCAAATAAAAACGAATAGCATGAAATACAGGTACTCGCTTTCGCTTCAACTTCTCCCTCCGAAAAGTTTGCATGCACAATCAAATAAGCAGGTTTCCTGACTTAAGCTTCATTTTACTATCGCACCTTCCCAAGTTTGCACCAGTGGCTTTGCAATTTCATCAGCTATTACAGTAGCGGGGGCTGTATTGGATTTTCACCAATTTCCCTATTATCTCGAGCTATTCGAGCACTTATTGACGTTTTATATGAAATTTTTATTAGAATTTTAAATAGAAAACTGTCTTTATCATATCTTATTTTTTTAAAATTTCAATATTTCTTTAAAAATTTATGACAAATTTATCAATTTTGAATGGAACTAGGTATGAAATTTATACAATCTATATAATTTACGCATAAATCGTTATCAGAATATTCGCCATTGACCTTTAATTATAAAAATTTATAAAAGGTATAGCATATTTATGGAAATTCATGTTACACTTTGTCGTGAAATCTCACAATTTGAATGTTTTTCGGTGCAAAGTGCTTGTCATTTTGCTTAAAAGGGAAGCCGGTTTGAGTCCGGCGCGGTCCCGCCACTGTAATAGGGAGCTTTATAGAATATGTCACTGTCCAACGGATGGGAAGACCTATAAAGCATTGAACTAGAGCCAGGAGACCTGCCGAAAAATAAGTGATCGTTTCAGCCTACGAGGATAGGTGTGCGGCTTAGCAGATGAGAATGTTATTTGCTTTTTTAGCTATGCACTTTTCCACCAGTGGAGAAGTGCTTTTTTTAATTACGCACGCAATCTTCTAAAAATCTACTAATTAGTTAGGAGGAAAGCTTTTTGAAATTTTCATGGTGGAAACTTAGTTATTTTTTACTGGCCTTTTTAATCGTGCCAAAACGTGCCTTTGCCATGCATATCATGGAAGGTTTTTTACCAATCGAATGGGCTATTTTTTGGTGGGTCATCTCTATTCCATTTATCATTCTAGGATTGCGTTCTATTCGAAAAACCGTTGATGAAAATCCTGAAACAAAAATGCTTTTGGGGCTTTCAGGAGCCTTTGCCTTTGTGCTATCCGCCTTAAAAATCCCTTCTGTTACAGGTAGCTGCTCTCACCCAACTGGTGTAGGACTTGGGACAGTACTCTTTGGCCCTCTAGCAATGAGTGTAATTGGAACAATCGTTTTATTATTTCAATCTTTATTATTAGCTCATGGAGGAATTACAACTTTAGGGGCTAATGCCTTTTCTATGGCTATTGTTGGTCCTTTTATTGCTTACTTTGTCTTTAAAGGTGCTCAAAAAGTAGGCTTGTCATTTTCACTAGCCGTATTCTTTGCAGCTATGCTTGGTGATTTAGGTACATACATTGTGACTTCTGTACAACTAGCACTAGCCTTTCCTTCAGAGGTTGGAGGCTTTATGGCATCCTTTACAAAGTTTGCAGGTATTTTTGCCTTAACTCAAATTCCTTTAGCAGTGAGTGAAGGAATTTTAACGGTCATAGTGATGAATTTCTTGAAAAAATACAATATTAGCGAACTAAAAACTTTACGTGTTTTCTCAACAAAGGAGGCACATTAACAGATGAAAAAAAATTTATTGTTATTAGCAATTGTTGTGTTATTAGCCATCATTCCCTTGTTCATACAAAAAGGTGCTGAATTTGGTGGTGCTGATGGAGAAGCAGAAGCAGCTATTGGTGAAATCAATGCGGAATATGAGCCATGGTTTGAAAGTCTATGGGAGCCACCAAGTGGTGAAATCGAAAGCTTATTATTCGTGCTACAGGCAGCTATAGGAGCTGGCTTTATTGGCTACTTCATCGGCTATATGCGTGGCAAACACAAAGAAGGTTAACCATTATGTTACTCATTGATAAGTATGCCTATCTGAATAAGCTAGCGGCCGTTCATCCGCTAGAAAAAATGATATTTTCACTTGGATTACTTCTCATAACGCTCATCATGAGAGATGAACGACTTTCACTCATTACATTTTTTGTAATGAGTGCTTTTATCATTTTAGGTGCCAAAATTCCGCTTACATACTATGGCAAACTATTATTGCTACCTGGCTTTTTCTTATTAACAAGTCTTGTATCTATTTTACTTTCTTTTACATCATCAACGAATACACTCCTGCCCATATTTGGTCGTTTACATGGAGGAATTGGACTGTTTTTATTGGGAACGCAAGTGTGTTATCAGCGCAACAGCTGTTCTTTATTGTCCTTGGCAGCATTAGTTGTTTATACTTTTTAATTCTAACTACTTCCGTACAAGGAATATGTTATGTGCTACGACAATGGCGACCTCTTTATTAGTGGAGCTCGTCGAACTAACCTATCGTTTTATTTTTATGTTTTTAGAAAGTATGCAAAATATACATCTCGCCCAGCAAGCACGTCTCGGCTATCATTCACCGATGCAATGGCTACGCTCTGTCTCCATGCTTATTGTGGCATTATTTGTGGAAATGTTTCAACGTAGCCGGGAGCTCAACAACGCCATGCAATCACGTGGAGGCGAGGCTGTCTACTGGCAAGAGAAGGGCTCTTATAGCAAGAAAAATTGGCTAGGCATGGCAGCAATTTTACTAGTCCTCATCGTATACGGAGGGTATTTCACATGACAACGTTTTATTTTAAACTCAACCAATTATCTTATGCCTATGCGGATGGTACGAAGGCGTTATCAGATATTACATTAAACATTCCAAAAGGTAAAAAAATCGCCATACTCGGGCATAATGGCGCGGGAAAATCAACCTTATTTCAGCATCTTAATGGTATTTTAAAACCTACAGCTGGGACGATTGTATTCGAAGGTAACGGTCTGGAATATAGTCAAAAAGCTTTAAAGGCCCTACGCCAAAAAGTCGGCATTGTTTTTCAGAATGCAGATCATCAGCTTTTTCAGGGACCGTCAAGCAAGATATAGCATTTGGCCCATTAAATCTCGGCTGGTCTACTGAAAAAACGGAAGAAAAAATAGCTTGGGCCGTTGCGCAAACCGAAGTGGAAGATTTGCTTGATAAACCCATTCATTTTTTAAGCGTAGGTCAGAAAAAACGTGTAGCAATGGCAGGTGTTTTAGCGATGGAGCCCTCTGTCCTTTTGTTAGACGAACCAACAGCAGGTCTTGATAATTATTATGCTACACAAGTATTACAATACTTAGCCAAATTAGATGATGGTGAGAGAACCATTTTACTAGCAACCCATGACATACCTCTCGCCTATGAATGGGCCGATCTAATCATTGTTATGGAGGCTGGAAAAATTATTTATAACGGTGATCCAATCACCTTGTTTTATGAAGACGAATTGTTACATCGCGCGCATCTTGAACGTCCATGGATTTTTGAAATGGTCATAGCTTTGCAAAAAAAGAAGCTATTGCAGGAAAATATCAAAATCCCTCGTTCCAAGCAGGAGTTACAACAATTAATAGAACAGATTTAAAGCTTTTAACAATGCTAGGTATACGAAAAACAAGCCGTGTTTAGCTGTCCGTTTTTTCGTTATACCTACCAAAAATTAAAATAGCAAAGAAAAATTTTCCTCCATTACGAAACTTTTCTAATCTTTGTCCGTATTAATATAGTCGAGACTTAATTTATAACACCAAGGAGAGATAACAATTGAAAAGTTGGTATAAAAAATCAGTCGCTGTTGTAGCATCCGCTGCACTCATGGTTCCTGCTGCTTCTGCCTTTGCTGAGGCACCACAGCATAAAGCGAAAAACATGCTGGCAAACAGTGCAAAACAAACAGAGAAGAATGAAGAAAAATGGATGAGTAAGGATACAATTGTTATCAAGCATTCAGATCTTGATAAAAACGTACATAAAAAAATTGGCTCCAAGGTCATCCGCTCCATTCCTTCATTAGGTTATGATGTTGTACAACTAAATAAAGGCGTATCAATCGAAAAAGCCGTCTCTTACTATTTAAAGCAAAACGGGATATCTAGTGTGTCTCCTAGCTACGTCTATCATTCTTTCAATAATGAAGCTGATCCTAAGAAACAAGAGATGTATCATTTAAACCTACTGCAAATGGATAAGGCACTAGAATTAGCAGGCAACCATGATGTCACAGTTGCTGTCATTGATTCTGGTGTAGATTTTAAACACCCCGATCTAAAGTCACAAGTACTCCCACCCTATAATGCAGCAGCACCTGCCAATACTACTTATTCAGGCGATCACGGAACACATGTGGCAGGTATTATCGCCGCAGCAAAAGATAATGGCGTAGGTGGGCACGGGGTTAATCCGAAAGCAAAGTTACTGCCAATTGATGTATTTAACGGCAAAGAAGGTGCTAATGATTTCATTATTGCACAGGGTATTCTTTATGCAATTGAGCAGGGCGTTGACGTTATTAATATGAGTTTAGGAGGCTATGGTGAATCTCCCCTGATGAAGGAAGCCGTTCAGAAAGCGATTGATAGTGGTATTACAATTGTGGCAGCCGCAGGAAATGAATCGACAGATGAATATTCCTTCCCCGCTTCTTTCGAAGGTGTCATTAGTGTTGGTTCAACAAATGAACGCAACAAACTATCAAGCTACTCCAATTACGGCCCGTCTGTTGATATTGTTGCACCAGGTGAAGACATTTATAGTACCGTTCATGATGCGAAGAAAGGTTCTTCTTTTATCAAGTTTAGTGGAACATCCATGGCCTCTCCTGTCGTGGCAGGTATCGCCTCTCTTCTTAAATCAAAAAACCCATCTTTAAAACCGCATCAAATAGAAGCGATTTTAGAAATGACAGCACAAGATTTGGGCGAGAAAGGTTATGATCTTACTTATGGTCACGGATTAGTTGACCCTGTAGAAGCATTACAATTTGATTTAAATAAATTACCAAAGCATTATTCAGAGACAAAGGAAGATCGCATTCAAAACGCCAAGGTCCTTACTAAAAATAAGCTAAATACAGAACAAGGTACTTTTGAACAGCAAGACGAAAAGAAATGGTATAAAGTCGATCTTGAAGAAAATGAATATGCTCAATTGACATTAAAAGGCGCTGACAAATACGACTATGCCTTTGATTTATATTTCTACCCAAATAGCGGGATTGGTGATGTAGAGCCTATCCATGTCAACGATGTTCGCGTAGGAAAAAAGAAGGTTATCTATTTAAAGCAGATCAAAAGGGAACGCTTGTCATTGGTGTCAAAGATCATAATGGAAGCTATAGTTTAAAAGGCAAATCTACTTACATTTTCACAGCACAAACGACGAAGGACTTACCAATTGATACAGTAGACAAGTCTACGATGGAGCCTATTAAAAAGTTCCCATATAGTACAGCAGGTAAAAACTATACATTACTGTCAAAAGATCAACAACAAGATCAAGATTACTTCACGTTCTCAGTCAAAAAACCGACGACGTTACAATTTGATCTATCGGGAATTCCAGGTGTCACTGCCTCTATGGAGCTTTATCTGAAAGATGACTTTAATCCTGTGCCACCAGAAGAAATCGATCAAGCTGAAAATGAGGAAGGTGAAGAAGAAGAAGCCTATCCAATGCAGACCGCTTATGGTACTGCAAAAGGTGAACCGGTTCGTATGATTATCGATGCTGTTCCAGATCAAGAGTACGTTTTAAGTGTATCTAATGAAAGTAATAGCGAGTTTTCTATGGAGATGTTCTTTAGTGGCGGCATCGAAAAAGAAGAAACGATCAGTGAATCAATGATCCCTTACACATTAAAAGGTGAAGTAGTTTCCCTCCCACCTGATGAGGATGGTCTACCTGTAGATGAAGCCATGATCGAAGAAAATATCCCTGAGGGCCAATTACCACTTACAGAAAACAACATAAAAAAACGTAATGAAATTGACAGCTTGATGAGCATGTTAATGAATCCTACAGCTTCAGGCAATCTAGAAAATGTTGACCCTATCATTAAACAGGCAATCCGCTTTGAAATAGGCGAGGATCAAAAAGCTTATTTCCAAACAGATTATGACGAGGATTATTTCTTATTCAAAGCGAAGGAAGACGCTCTTTATAGCTCCAGCTTTATGAAAGGCATGAATCAAATGCCTGCAGGTACAGTATTTGAATATGATGAAAAAACAAAGGAATTAATTCCCGTTTCTTCCTTAACAAACGATCTTGGCATACTGGCGCTACTACTTGGTTCAGTTGGCAACGAGGACGATGCAAAGGTTATTCCATTGAAAAAGGACAAAACCTACGTGGTAGCAGTTGTCAATGCTGGAGAACGATCTGCTGAGCCTTATACATTGAAAACAAAGAAAATAGGCGATATTCCAGCAGAGTACAATCCAAACAATCATGAGGAAGCAAAAGCGCTAAAAATTCAACCAGGTACTACTTATAAAGACCACCTGATTTATCAAGATGATGTAGATTATTACTACTATAAGCAACAAGGAAATGACGAGGTCATGAGTCTGCTTCTTTCTTCGGTTCCCTTTACAAATGAACAATTAGCTCAGCTACCTAAGGAACTACAAAAAGACTTAAAATTTGCAGGAGCTATCATCGAAGATACGAACGGCAATATGAAGATTGATGCCAAAGAAATGGAAACAGAAATTCCATTTGGACTAGGTGATAATATTCTTGAAATGTTACTTGGAATGATGGGTACAAACGATGTAAATACATCGTTTAAGGCGAAGAAGGATCGAGGTTATTTTATTCTAGTCAACAGCATGGGACTTGGCCAGGTATCGATTCAGCCCTATTCATTAACATTGTTTGATCATAAGCTTGTGGATGAAGATGTGGATTCAAAATTAGTAAATGGAGTACCTAGCAAGCCATCTGTTCTTGTGAAAAAGGATGAGAAATGGGTTGCAACGCAATATTTAAATGCAGGTATACCATTTGGCGATAAAGACTATTTTGAATGGAATAACGACCAGAAACGCGAAGTCTTCTTCTCGCTTCAAACAGAAAAAGCGTTGGATGGTGTTATTCGAGTATTAGATGCAAATGGAAAAACCGTCAAAACATTCGATCTTTACGGAGTTGGAGACGCCGAGGTTGGTACTGTGGAGCTGGATGCGGGTAAATATTATATTGAAGTAAGTGAGTTTGATGGCAAAGCTAGCACACAACCTTATACACTTGAAATAAAATAGAAGAAATCAAACAAAATCCCTTAGATCATAACGATCTAAGGGATTTTTAGGATATGAAAGAAGCATTCTCATCCAACGGTGAAACGCTCGCCAGTTCAGCTTACATAAAATATTTAACATAATTACAATATTCATCTTGTTTCATTTGTAGCTTTTCATAAAGCTTGCGGGCATTTACATTATCAGCTGCCGTTTGTAACGTGACATAGCGAGCAGATTGTTGCTCACAATAATGAAATACCTTTTCCATCAATGCCTTGCCCACCCCTAGGCCTCTAGCATCTTCTGTTACATAAATATCATTTAAAATATAGGCACGCTGTAAAGCAATGGACGAAAATGTTGGATATAATTGTGTAAATCCAATCATCTTGTCATCCACCAGCGCGATAAAAATGACAGATTCTTTCAAGGCTAATCGTAATTGTAAAAATGCCTTGGCACTGCTTATATCTGACTCAATTCCATAAAATTGACGATATTCATCAAACAGTTTTGATAAGTCCTCTAGTTCATTCATTGTTGCTTGTAGTATTTCCATTCTAGTCTCCCCTTGTGTCTACCCATGATTGTCTAGCTTTATAAAACTAGCTTTTATTATATAGGAAATACTGGTATAAAGAAAAGAATACTCCTCTCAATCCAGAAAAGATTCACTTTTATTCACCTAAATAATTGGCAACCTTCTTGACGATCTGCCTCCAATTTAATTCCTTGCGGGCAAATGCTTGAAGCTGGACACAAGTATCTGCCAACAATGGTTCCTGTGCTGCAACTTGTTGCAATGTCCGACCTATTGCCTCCCAATCATGTGTAGGATGGATTGTACCAAAACGCTGTTGTTGTGTAATATCAGCAGCACCATCCACATCTGTTGTCACGATATAGCAACCATTTTTAGCTGCCTCCGCAAAGACATGGGCATAGCATTCGACTAAAGACGTTAAGCAAAAAATTTTAGCCTTGCGATACTCCTCCTCTAGCTTTACCTTATCAAAAATAGGTCCTACTATCGTCACTTGAGCGGCAAGCGGATGATTATCTAGTAATAGTCTCAGCTCTTCTTGAAATGAGACTGACATCGACCCTACTAAACGAAGCTCCCAATCTGGCAGTTGTGCTGCGAGAAATGCCTTGACTGTCAAAATTGTTTGCTTCTCTGGTGCATCCAATCGCCCAACTGTTAGAATTCTATTTTCTTTCTCGTGAAACGGCACTGGCTCTGTGGGAAAATGTTCATAAAAACCATTGGGTATATGTTTAACATCTAATTGTGAAAAGTCTTTGATTACTGTTTGAATAGATATACATTCAGAGGTAAGGAGATCACAAAGCTGTAACAACTCTAAAAAATAGGGATAGGTTTTTAATCGATTTAGCCAAAATCGATTAACATCTAATTTCATATAAATTTTGCCATGTGGATTAAAGTGCTTATAGGTTTTCAAAATAGCTAAATAGGATGGATAGGGTCCAATAGCAAAGGCAATGTCGATGTCCCTTGCATGCTGGGCTAAATAGGCATTCATATTCGCCACATAATCATCTTCAAATGCTACAGACTCAAATTTCACAGTGGGAAAGACTTGTTGAAGAAGAGCTTCATTCATTTCTGTCGTGACAATAGTGACCTCATAGCCTAAATGTTCCCCCAGTAAAATAGGCACTAGACACAAATCTTTGAAAATATGGGCATCCGAAAGTTTGTAAGATTCCACGCTACAAATAAATGCTATCCTTTTTGTCATCGTATCCCTCTTTCTAAAAAAAGCGCTCTTGCTAGTTTATGAACTCTCTTGCTAAACGTGCTTATGTTAGTAAATTTTCGCCTTTCTTATGCCATATCTCTAGTAAACATAAAAATTCTATCTAAAAACGACTCTCTTAAAAACACCCTAAAATAAGCAATTGCCTACAGTAGCACTACGTCTACGCATATTGTATTAAAGGATCTACTAAGTCACATAGAACAACTCTACTAATGAACATAGAAATGGAGGGATCAGATGAAGATTAGTTTTTTATCACCTGCATTTAATAGCGAAGAATGGATCGTAACGATGCTTGATAGTATTCCTAAAGAATATGCCTATGAAATTATCGTGGTGGATGATGGCTCTACAGACAATACGCTAGCTATTTTACAGGATTATCAGAAAAACTGTTCGGCTTTAAAAATCATCGTGCACCCAACGAATTTAGGTGCAAGTGTTGCCTACAATCGATGCATTGCAGAAGCGACAGGAGATTATATAGCCATCATCGATAGTGATGACCACTATTTACCTGCTATTCGCAATGTACTTGCACAAGTGGATGGCACATTTGATATTTACTATTACAACATGATTATTAAGAATGGCTTTGCTTTTATTAAAGATGAATCCAACCGCTATTCCTTACCTGGGCAATTTAAGATCATCAGGAGAAGTTTAATTGGAGATGCGAAATTTACGATACGCAAAGATATTGCAGGAGATTGGGATTTTAATTGCGCCCTGATGGATAAAAATCCGACAAGTAAATATACTAACGAATTTGCTTATTGGTACAACTACCCTAGAGAGAACTCTGAATGTGACCTACATCAAAGAGGATTAAAATAATAGCATGCAGGAGGTGTAACGAACTATACAATGTTTACAGATAAAATATTATTGATTACTGGAGGCACGGGCTCTTTCGGGAACGCTGTATTGAAGCGATTCTTAAATACGGATATCAAGGAAATTCGGATTTTTTCAAGGGATGAAAAAAAGCAAGATGATATGCGGAAACACTATCAGCATACTAAAATCAAATTTTATATCGGAGATGTCCGCGATATCCAAAGCATTCACAATGCGATGTATAATGTTGACTATGTATTTCATGCCGCCGCTCTCAAGCAAGTTCCCTCCTGCGAATTTTTTCCCTTAGAAGCTGTGAAAACCAATATTTTAGGAACGGATCACGTACTAACAGCTGCCATTCAAGCTGGTGTTAAGAAAGTCATTTGCCTTTCAACAGATAAGGCCGCGTACCCCGTCAATGCGATGGGTATATCCAAGGCAATGATGGAAAAAACGTTTATTGCGAAGTCACGAATGGTTGATCCTCACCATACCCTAATTTGTGGCACTAGATACGGCAATGTCATGGCTTCACGAGGCTCTGTTATCCCATTATTTATTGAACAAATAAAGGCTGGGAAACCTTTAACGATTACGGACCCTCATATGACACGTTTTATGATGAGCCTTGAGGAGGCGGTAGAATTGGTACTGTACGCATTCAAACATGCTCAAAACGGGGATATTATGGTGCAAAAATCACCTGCTGCCACAATAGAAAATTTAGCACAGGCTTTACTTGAGATCTTTCAAGCGAACAACGCCATGCAAATTATCGGAACACGGCACGGAGAAAAAATGTATGAAGTATTATGTACGAAGGAAGAAGCGGCAAAAGCTATTGATATGGGCCATTTCTATCGAATCCCAGCGGATAATCGGGATTTAAATTATGGAAAATATCTCGATGAGGGCTCTCCAAAAATTACATTAACGGATGAATATAACTCGAACAATACCCCACAATTAAGTGTGGCTGACATTAAAGTAAAGCTGTTAACATTGCCTCTTATACAAGAAGAGCTCCTTCATTGGACAGGAGGAAAACCATGAAATTTTTAGTGCTCGGTGCTACAGGCATGGCTGGTCATACCATTGCGATCTATTTATGCGAACAAGGGCATGATGTAACAACATACTCTCGCACCCCTTTTCCCTATGGCAATAATCGAACAGGTGATGTGACAGACTCCCATTTCTTAAGGTCGCTACTACTAGACAATGAGGTAGATGTCGTCATTAATTGTATTGGTGTTTTAAACAATGCTTGTGAGGCTCATCCTGCCCAAAGTGTTTTACTGAATAGCTATTTACCGCATGCCATTGTATCTCTTCTTGAAAATCGTCACACAAAGCTTATTCATCTAAGTACCGACTGCGTATTTTCAGGCAAAAGTGCTCCCTACTATGAAAATAGTGTACTAGACGGGGAAACCATTTATGACCGCACCAAAGGTATAGGGGAAGTGAATAACGACAAGCACCTAACATTTCGTAATTCTATAATTGGTCCTGATTTGAAAAAGGATGGCATCGGACTCTTCAATTGGTTTATGCAACAAAAAAGTCCCGTCTATGGCTATTCGGGTGCTATTTGGACGGGAGTGACAACACTTACTTTGGCTAAAGCCATTGAACGTGCTGCACAACAAGATTTAACAGGACTCTATCATCTCGTCAATACGACAAATATTTCTAAACACGATCTACTGCATCTATTTAATAAGCACTTTCTTAACAACAGTATAAAAATTCTTCCTCATCACCTTGTCCATGTCAATAAAACATTAATAAATACAAGAAATGACTTTTCATTTATTGTCCCTAGCTACGAGGAAATGATGATAGAGATGAAGGAATGGATATTGCAGCATAAAGATTTATATCCTCACTATTTTCAATGATCCATACATCAACTCCATTATGGATGACGATTCGTAATGGGGTTTCCCTACCGAATAACTGTCCCCTCAGGTAATTGACCATCCTTAATCCAATTCTCTACAAAGCGATTAAAAAATGCAGGCTGGGCTAATGAGACGCCGTGACCGATGTTCTTCAATAACACACCCTTGCTATTTGGATGACTTCGCACAAGTGCTTTAGCGGATTTTCTCATGTTGCTTTTCTCTTTTTCTCCCACAGTTATTAGGATCTTTCCCTGAGCTTTGTTAAAGTCAGCTGGGATGGAAAACGACATATTTTCTCGCAAAATTTGAATCAATGTATCTACTTTCATCGTGGCACTCTCTTGATAGTAACGCTCAAAATAATCTTCTTGAATGTATAGAGCTTTTGCTTGAAGTTTCGCAAATGTTTTATTTTTTATAAGTGGAAATGACAGCCGAATAAACGGTTGAAGCATCCTTTCTACAGTAGGAGAGGGTATCACGAGCGCACTATTGATGATCGTAAAATCGATTAAACTAGGCTGTAGACTTAGCATTTGAATAGCGATTTGCGCTCCTAAAGAGAAACCAATTACTATAACAGGCTTCCCATTGGCGTTTTTCTCAATAAGGAGAAGAAGCTCTTTCGCACTTTGTTCAATGGAAAATGGATTGTGTGTCATTAGCTCAGGTATAACACAGTGATAATGGGAAAAATGGTGAACTTGCTGATCCCACATCCACCCTCCAACGCCCCCTCCATGAATAAACATCATGAAAGGATTGTTAGCATCCCCATACTCCTTGTATTGCATAGATACACCTACTTTCATTCTATCTCATTCATGGTCATCTAAAAAATCTTTACTAAAGCTCGTTTGTGATTGATAGGAGGAACGTTTTCCTAAATCTACACCACGTTTTATAATCCCCTTGCCAAACCGTCCCTCAATTTCATCGACAAGCTTGAGAATCGGTTCATCTTTCGCATGCTCTTGAAAATCAAATATCGATAATTGCTGTGAATAATCTTTACGATCCACCACATTGGAAACCGTTACACCAAGTAATCTTACAGGAGATTCATCCCAATGCTTATCAAATAAAGTACAAGCAATGTCGTAAATTTCTTCATAACGATACAGGACATTGGACATTGTTTTCGAACGCGTATGATTATGCCAATCAGCGTCACGAATTTGAATGCTTACAGTGGAACCTGCTAAGCGCTTGGCATCAAGACGCTCCACCACTTTCTTACATAGACCTTCGATTGTTTTATGAAGTGTACGAACATCTGTTACATCTTCTGGTAATGTTGTTGAATTCCCAACGCTTTTCGTATCAAAGATTGCCTCAGGATCGACCATGCGCTGATCCACTCCATTGGCCCTTGCTCGAAGCCGTACCCCATTCTTCCCTAAAATTTGCTTCATTTTAAATTCTTCTGTCTTAGCTAAATCACCTATTGTAAAGATGCCTTGTGCATTTAATTTTTTAGCAGTACTTGCTCCAATCCCATGCATGTTGACAACTTCACGATGCCATAATTGCTGTTCAATATCTCGTATTCGTAGTACGGTAATCCCCATTGGTTTCTTCATATCAGAGGCTGTTTTCGCTAAAAATTTATTCGGTGCAATACCGATGGAACAAGGTAAATCCAGCTCAGCTAAAATGCGCGCTTGTATTTCCTGGGCAATACTTAAGGCATGCCGTTCCTTGCTTAGCTCAGTCACATCCAAGTAGCCCTCATCAATCGAAACAGGCTCTACTAATGGTGTATAGCTTCGAAGAATGGTGAACATTTCTTTAGATGCATGACGATACTTTTGAAAATCTGGAGGTAATAACAATAGCTCAGGACATTTACGCTTCGCTTCATGAACAGTCATCGTTGTATAAATGCCTAGCGCTCTTGCTTCATATGAACAAGTTACTAAAATGCCACGCCGCTCCTTTGGGTTTCCTGCAACTGCGATAGGCTTCCCCTTAAACTTGGGTCATGTGCTTGCTCCACAGAAGCATAGAAACTGTTCATATCCACATGTAAAATAACACGCCCTTTATGTGCCATGTTCATCACCTCGTTTCTTTCTTAGCCTTATTATACGCTCCATAACCTCTAATCAACAAATGCATAATCACCATTACTTTCAAGGAGGTCCTTTAAAATAATTAACGCTTGCTCAAGTTGAGATTCTGGCGCTGCAATGGCTAAACGAACGGCATTGACAGGCTTTGTGTTCCCTACGGCAAAGCGTTCCGCTGCATAGACTTGTACACCAGCTTTCGAAGCTAACAATTCAAATTGAACACCCGTAAATTTGTCAGGCAATTGGAGCCACCTAAAAATACATTCCTCATCCCCTAATATGTGATAATCCCCTAAATACTGATCGACAAGCGCATTTTGCTGCTTGGCATATGCTCGGTGTTTTTCTAATATCGTTTGGGCAACACCTTCATGGATTAATCGTGCTGCAAGCTCCAGCATGATAGGAGAAACGGAAATGTTGATATTATAGAGCGTTTCCACTATTTTTTTTCGTAGCGCAGGCGGTGTCACAAGGAAGGATAATCGTAAACCAGGTGATAGTGTTTTAGATAGGCTAGCAATGTAAATAACCTTATCGGGTGCATAAGAAGCAATCGGAGCAAGTGGTTGCTCCTTGAGAAAGCTATAGATAGCATCCTCGATCACAAGCAAATCCTTCTGTCTTGCCACATCTGCAATCATTTTTCTTGTTTCTACTGACATCGTATGAGTCGTTGGGTTATGAAAATCAGGGATCACATAGACTCCTTTGATATGCTCATTTTTACAAGCATATAGTAATCCTTCTTTTGTCATTTCACCCTGACATTGTTGGATAGCCACAAGCTGGATACCGAGCATATTTGCAGCTGTTTTAATGCCTGCATAAGTAATTGGATCTGTACCAATGCGGTCGCCTGGCTGAAATAAAGCTGCAAGGGTTCCTACAATGGCATTTTGTCCGCCTGCTCCTAGAAGAATTGGCTGATCTGTTTGAAAATTTACTAGTTCGAGTAGCTTCATCACGGCTTCGTTTTGCCATGCATTGCCCTCAGGTCGTCCATATTGAAATAGCATGCTAAAACTAGGTTCGTTTATCATTTTCTTCATAAAGCGTGTAATATCATCATTAACAAAATTATCTGGTAAAACAGAGCCCATTTCAATGATAGGTGTGGCATGGTTGGTTGGGAGTAACATTTTATTGCTAGCAGCATCTGTTGAAACGAATGTACCGCTGCCAATCGAGGCATAGATTAATCCTTTTTGGCCACAAAGCTTAAAGGCTCTTGTAATTGTACTCAAATTCACATCTAAAAAATCAGCTAATTCACGCTGGGGTGGCAATTTTGTACCGGGTACTAGCTTTCCATCCTTGATATCTTGTTCTAGCTGATGTGCGATGGCTATATATAATGGAGCAGAAATATTGCTAATATCCGGCTTCCAACTCATTGGATACTCGTCAAATGAATTAATAGGCATTCACTAGGCCCTTCTTTCTCTTAATTTGCATACAATAGTTTAATTGTCTTGCATACAATGATAATATTGTATGCACACGATGACAATGATATAATTTTTAAAAAATCAGAAAAAAAGGACCGATAATTATGCAATATTCTGAAAGAATCTTAAAAACACCATCCTCATTTATTCGAAATATTTTAAAAGTGACAGATGCAGAGGACGTTATTTCCTTTGCAGGTGGGCTTCCAAACCCTATTTCTTTCCCGATTGATGCATTGAGAGCATCCGTAGATCATGCTATTACAGTAAATGGCAGTCGATTATTCCAATATTCATCTACACAGGGTTATGCACCATTGCGCGAATATATTGCCGCGAAATATCAACGTCTCCATGGACTTGATGTACATGCTGACGATGTTTTTATTACTACAGGTTCACAGCAAGCGCTTGAACTTATTGGTAAAGTACTTATCAATAAAGGCGATGGCATTATCATCGAAGAGCCAGGTTACCTAGGGGCTATCCAAGCCTTTACTTTAACAGAGCCAACTTTCCATGGTGTTACGCTAGAAAATGATGGCCTAAACTTAGAAGAGCTAGAGCGTGCCCTACAACAACCAAATGTAAAATTCATTTATACGGTGCCGAACTTCCAAAACCCAACAGGACTCACATATTCGAAAGAAAAGCGTGAGCAAATTTGTGAAATAGTAGCAAAATACGATGTTGCTTTAATTGAGGATGATCCATACGGGGAGCTACGTTTCCAAGGGGAGCCACTTCCATATATCGGTGCTGGTAAATTAGAAAATAGTATTTTACTAGGTTCTTTCTCTAAAACGGTCACACCAGGTATGCGTCTCGGCTTTATTATCACAAAAAACAAAGAGCTTTTGCAGCATATTGAAACAGCAAAGCAAGCGTCTGATCTTCATACTAATATTTTTTCACAATATGTTATCTACGATTACTTAGCAAGTAATGATTATACAGAACATGTAAAGAAAATTATTGCTTTATATAAAAATCAGTCGGATGCGATGCTTGATGCGATGCAGGAGTTTTTCCCTGCCCATGTTGAATATACACGACCTGAGGGTGGCATGTTCATTTGGGCAACAATGAAGGACGGTACACCGGCCCTTGATGTATTCAATAAAGCGATGGAACAAAAGGTAGCCTTCGTGCCTGGCGATCCATTCTATACATCAAAAACGAATGTGAATACAATGCGCCTTAACTATACAAATGCAACACCTGAAGTCATCCGTGAGGGAATTAAACGTTTAGCTAGTATTTTATAAAACGAAAACGTATAAACGCTGTGAAAAGCGTTTATACGTTTTTTAATGTGGATAGTAAATAGTCATACTAAGTCGTGTTACTGTACTACCTGGATTGCTGTATGTGTGTGGACGGTCAGCCTTAAATCGTATAGCATCACCATTTGTTAATCGATAATCCTGACCCTGAATATGGATGATTAATTCCCCATCGAAAACGGTTATATATTCCTCCGTTCCTTCTCGATGAGCCTCAGCATCTAACGTTCCATTTTGTTTGATTTCAATTGTATAAATTTCAAAGCGACTATCCTTTTGATAGGGAAAGTGAGGATATACCATATATCGGCCATGGTCTTCCTTCAATACTTGAAGCTCTTTACCGCGAATAACCTCCGTCTCAGGTTGGGGAGGATGAATAAGCTCTGTAAACGAAACCTTTAATCCATTTGCAATTTTCCAAATCGTTGTCAAAGTTGGACTGGATTCGCCCCTCTCAATTTGACCAATCATCGTTTTACTCACGCCACTAAGCTGAGAAACCTTCTCTAAGCTGAATTTCTCCCTTTCTCGAATTGCCTTTAAATTCCTCGCAAAGACTAGATGAATTTCTTCCATCCAAAAGCCCTCCTTGTATGTACAATATAACGTACGTTTTGTATAATAAAAAGACCGACGTTATACAGTCTGTTTCGTGCATTATATCATACAACTTGAAAGAGGTGATTATTTTGCCTGTATTTTCCTTTTTATTATTTATCATCATTACAAGTTTTACACCTGGCCCTAATAATTTTATGGCGATGGTTTTTGCTAAACAATATGGTTTAGCGAAAACGATTCCATTCTGTTTAGGTGTAGGGATTGGTTTTTTCATCATTATTGGTTTAAGTAGCTTTTTTAACACGGTCATGTTAAACATTTTACCTGCCATTGAATTACCCTTAACCATATTTGGTGTAGGCTATATGTTGTACCTGGCTTATAAAATTTTAACAAGCAAAGAATTAGAGGATCCCGACAACGAAGAAGAAAAACGAAACCTATTTTTTTTAGGAGCGTTCGTTCAATTTATTAACCCAAAAGGTATTTTATTTGGTCTTACTGTTGTCGCAACTTACATCCTACCCTACTACTCATCCTACATAAGCTATCTATTTTTCTCTTTCTTTTTAGCTCTAGTAGGTGTAATCAGTACATTTAGTTGGGCGTTATGTGGCTCCGTTTTTCAAAAGATTCTACAGCAATACCGAAAACCGTTTAACATGATCATGGCACTATTATTAATGTACAGTGCTGTTTCCATTGTTGTACATTAAAAAAAACAGCCCTCTGTCGGTAGAGGGCTGCTTCATCAGCAACTTATTTTGTATACGTTAAAACGGCATTTTTCTTGAATTTTGCTAAAGCTTCTGTTGCCTCATTTTTGCTCGCATACTCAAAAATTCGAACGTCCTTTTTATCAAAAACTGTAATAACCCACATGTGAAAAGCTCCCTTCACTCAATATTTTTGTAATATAACAACCACCAAAATTTGTGATACGACTTATCAACTGTTTTATAACAATTCCTTACTTGATTCTTATTTTACGCTGATTTTTTCAAAAAGAAAGCTTTATGTGAAGGTCTTCACAAACTGTTCAATTTCAAAACGCTTTCATTGAACAATTTGTGAAAACCTTGATTTTATAGGTATATAAACAGCCAGTGATGTCAGGTCTTTCCTTCTCTTTTCAATTTTTATCCACTACATTACACGGCTATCCGTCTCTTTTCATCTACAGCAAAAAACCGTACAAAAGTACGGTTTTTGCTGTAGTAGTAGATTTACATGTCATAAGTTTAACAAAATACTTCTTCTTGCTTATGTGTTAATTCAATTTCGAAGCCCAAATCCTCCAGCATGCGATAATCGCTATTCGCTTCCTGTCCAGCTGTTGTTAAATAATCCCCAACAAAAATACTATTAGCTGCATAGAGACCGAGTGGCTGTAGTGAGCCTAAATTGATTTCACGACCACCCGAAATACGGATTTCCTTTGTCGGATTGATATAGCGGAATAAAGCTAAAACCTTTAAACAATAGCGGGGATTTAAATCCTTTGTCCCTTCTAGCTTTGTGCCATCGATTGCATTTAAAAAGTTTACAGGAATAGAATCAGCGTCCAATTGATGGAGGGCGCGTGCAATATTGACGACATCCTCTTTTGTTTCCTTCATCCCAATAATGGCACCCGAGCAAGGTGAAATTCCATGCTTTTTCACGATCTCTACCGTATTGACACGATCCTCATATGTATGTGAGGTCGTGATGAAGGAATGATGACGTTCCGATGTATTTAAATTATGATTGTAACGATCCACCCCCGCTTCCTTTAGTTGCTGTGCCTGTTCTTCTTTTAGTAAGCCAAGACAGGCACAAACCTTCAAGCCATACTTTTCTTTTATTTCAGCAACCGCCTCACTCACAACATTGACATCCTTACGTGTTGGCCCACGACCACTGGCTACAATACAATACGTCCCAATCTTATTGTCAAACGCTCGTTTTGCACCTGCTAAAATTTCCTCTTTTGTAATAAATGGATATTTCTCAATAGGAGCCGTTGATTTAGAGGACTGGGAGCAATAGCCACAATCCTCCGGGCAATAACCGCTTTTGGCGTTCATAATCATATTCAATTTAACTTTTTTACCATAATAATGACGGCGAATCGTAAAAGCACCATCCATAAGCTGTAATAGCTCATCATCCTCACTATTTAATATGGCAAGTGCCTCTTCATTGCTAATGATCTTCCCAGCAATTACTTCTTGTGCTAATTGGTAATAATTCATATTACATTCTCCCTCTCTACGTGTGAAAATTTCACATTTCTTGCAGACTGAAATACTTTATATAAGCGCTCAGCTAATAGCGCTGATGTAATAGCTAAGCAAAAATCAGCGACAATACTACTTAAAAAGCCGACAACAAACACATGTGACCAGCTTGATTTCATGTCTAACCAAAAATTCAATGCTACATACAAATAAGGAACAGCCACAGCATAAATGATAACTAGCCCAATAATTGTTGCTGCAATAAAATGCTTTTTCGTCGGCGTCTCAATTCTTTCAATAATGAGCCCAATCACATAGGCGGCTAGGGCAAAGCCAATCAGATAACCAAAAGTTGGCTGTAAGACATATGTGATACCACCACCCTGTGTAAAAACAGGTAAGCCTACTAAGCCCACGCCGATATAGACAAGTTGACTATAAAAACCATTCCGACTACCCAATAAACAGCCTGCTAAAAATACAAAAACAATTTGTAATGTAAACGGTACGACAGGCAATGGAATTTTAACAAAAGCTCCGATTGCTGTTAGAGCAGCGAACATGGCAATCATGACAAGCGCTAGTGTCTGATGTCTCTTACCCAATCTTAGCCCCCTTTCCTTGAAAAATTGTTCGATTGTCTCTTTCGTTGTATGAATCATAAAGGACATTTCCTCTTCAGAAATAATATAAGGTGGCATAAAATACAGAACATTGCCGAGCGGTCTGATGAGTAAGCCTTTCGCTAAAGCCCGTTGATATATTTGATAGCCGATTCGCTCCTCAATGGTGAACGCTTCTTTTGTCAGCCGGTTCTTCACTAGTTCAATCGCTCCCACTAAACCAACTTGTCGGTATTCACCCACATAGGGCATATCACGAAAAGCTTCCATGGCTAACGCTCGCATGTATTGTCCCTTGTGCTGAATCATCTCCATCACTTGTTCCTCTTGAAACATCGTTAACACTTCCAATGCCACACGACAGGCCAATGTATTGCCTGAATAGCTATGCGAATGTAAAAAAGCCTTCATTGTTCCGTAATCATCATAAAAAGCGTCATAGATTTGCTCCGTCGTTAAGACAACAGATAATGGTAAATAACCACCTGTTAGCCCCTTTGATAAACACATAAAATCTGGCATGATGTCTGCCTGTTCACAGGCAAACAATGTACCGGTCCGACCAAAACCAACTGCAATTTCATCTGCAATGAGGTGCACATCATAGTGTGAGCACAATGCCCGTAAGCGCTGTAAATAGACAGGCGGGTACATTTTCATACCTGCTGCAGCCTGAATTAATGGTTCAATAATAACTGCCGTAATTTCCTCATGATGAGCTTGAAGTTGTTCCTCGACAAATTGACTACATGGTGCATTACAACTTGCTGGATCTTCCTGAAATGGGCAGCGGAAGCAATCTGGTCCTTTGGCACGAACAGTATCTAATAACAGAGGCTGGTAAACTTCATTGTAAAGCCCTACCCCTCCCACGGATAAAGCACCAATGGTTTCTCCATGATAGGCATCCGTCAAGGCGAGAAAGCGCTTTTTAGCTGGTTTCCCTGTCTGCATATGGTATTGAAAACTCATTTTCAATGCAACTTCAATAGCAGATGAGCCATTATCGGCAAAAAAGACTTTATGTAATCCCTGTGGTGCTAGTGCTGTTAATTTTTCAGCCAATTGTATCGCTGGTTCATGTGTAAAATTAGCAAAGATCGTATGCTCTAATGTGAATGCTTGCTCACTTAAAGCTTGGCTAATACGCGGATTGGCATGTCCAAATAAATTAACCCACCAAGAAGATACAGCATCCAAATAACGCTGATCATGTTCGTCATAAAGCCACACGCCTTGTCCCTTTTTTATGACGATGGGTGGAAATGCCTCATAGTCCTTCATTTGTGAGCATGGATGCCAAACATGACGTAAATCTCTTAGCTGTAAATCAGTTAATGCTTGTTTCATAGTTAAAAAGCCTTTCAAACAGTGTGGTGTGCGTCATAGCAAAATCCATTAGCTGTGACAAATTTTGTAGCTTTGGAATAATCGCATAGGGTAAGGAATGGTACTGTAAAATCGTTTGTATATTATCTTGCTCCATACTGCTGCCCGTGTCCCCGTTAAACACTATGCCAAGAACATCAACTTGACGAGCGCGCAATGCCTCTATTGTTAATAATGTGTGATTGATCGTCCCTAGGGATGTCCTTGTAACAAGCACTACTGGCAGCTTGCTACTGACGATGACATCAAGCAGCGTCTTCCCATGGGGAGCAGTAAAAGGAACAAAAAGCCCACCCGCTCCCTCACATATCACAACATCATAGGACGCTTGTAATAATTGAATCCGCAATATTAGCTCATTGACATCAATTTGCTGCCCCTCCAGTTGCGCAGCAAAATGTGGCGATGCAGCTTCTCTAAATGAATAGCTATTGAGGTGCTCTTGTTGAAGCTTTTGTAAGGAATACTTTTCATACATGGCTGTATCATGATAATAGTAGCCACGACCGTTTTCGTAGACCTCTCCTGTTTGCACAGGCTTGTATGGTGAAACTTTCAAGCCTTGTTTTTGTAAATGATACATCAACATGGTGGTGACAATCGTTTTTCCAACATCCGTATCTGTACCGACAACCCAAAAATGTTGCATTGTTAACCTCTCCCTCTTTTAAGTTAACTATTAACACTATTTAAGTTAACACATCTATTTTTGTTTTGTAAATGCTATTTCTATATTTTTCTGAATACACTATTTTTGTTAATAAAAACAGCAAATTTTGTATTAAAATAAGAAAACGCTAAACTCCCACCCTTTATGGCAAGAATCTAGCGTTCATTGATCGTCATGATAGTAATCTCTCAAAAATGATTTCATAGTCTGTTGGTTTCCCATGTCCATTATAAGCAATCGGCAATACTTGCACTAAACGCCAACCTTGCTTCGCGTATTCTTCGATTGTTTTCCGATAGGTAGCTTCCTGAAAAAAGCTACCTAAATGTGTTTGTACAAATTTATACTCATACATTGACTCACCCCCTGTAAATCTTTACGTAACTACGGAGTCAAGGTTTCAATAATTAGTAGGTTCTCGCTTTTGAATATTATGATTATTTTAAAGGATTTTAATCTTCACTCGTAGTATTAAACTACATGGGGGTGGTAGTATGTTTGGCATTTTTAAAGAACCAGCGAAGATCATCGATACATATGAACAAGTGCATTCAATTTTAAAATCATTACTTACCTATGAACTAAAAGAATTACCAAATCGTTATGAATTTTGGTATCGTGTGGCCATCCGTCAAGAGGAGTATCGGACATTACAAGCAGAGCATCGGGCAAAAATTTCCATGACTTCTGCCGTAGGGCGTTTTCATCAAACACAATATGAAGTGATGACACAGAAATTAGCAAAGTTTGAACGCTTATCCGATATTTATAAACTATTTTGTATTGAAGAAGAACGAGAGCTATTAAACCATCGTCTCTCTTTTCATCAAGAAACGATCGCTGCCATCTATGACCATGTTCAACATAAAGAGCTTTATACGTACAGTGATAGTGTTCAACAGCAATTTTGGGAGGCCATCCGTGATGATCTACTCAATGCTATCGCACACCTAGATTAATTTTTTAGAGACTTCATTTTCTAATGGGAAATTGAAGTCTTTATTTATTTTTAGTAAACTCTCTTGATTATTTTGACCTAAAGGTTATGAAGGATTCTAAAATTATGCGAGTCCGAAATCTTCTAATTCCCAACTCAAACAAAAGTTGGTATATTTGAAATAGGAAGGTGATGGATATGCGAACGAGAAAATTTTAATAGTGGAAGATGATCTAGATATTATGGAGGTAAAGACTTTTTATACAGAGAGTGTTGCTTCAAGTCAATCAATAAAAAAATAGCCAATGTTTCTATCACAAAACATTAGCTATTTATATATAGGACACTATTCAATAATTTCAATGATGTTGGCTCATTGCCATCCCTTGCGCAAGCATTTGTCTAAATTCTTGAACCTGGTCTGCTTTAATGGCTATGTGACTATAGTGCTTCTTGATCCCTAGCATAAACGTTACTTCCACAGGCTCTTTCATTTTCAAAATAAAGTGCGGATAGGCCTCACCAAAATCACGTGCTATAAAGTCTATCGTATCTTTTGATAATTTCCCCTCTAATCGCTCCTTGTCTTCTATGATTTCAACAATATGAGCAAAACGAATTTCAGTACGTTTCATTAATCCCAGAGATAAGTACAATGTATCATTTGTGACATAAACAGGATTTAGGCGAATAGCCTGCATATCCGCAAGAAAGAAAATTACTGAATAAATATTAAAAACAAGCAACACAACGGAAAGTATCATTGACTTTTCATGTAGCCACCAGTGAATACCAATCGTTTCAATAGCAATCCCATGAATAATCATGAGCTGAAAAGCGATATAGCTAGAATTTTTATGCAACGTTAAACCTTGTCGTTCTTGTCTTTTCCAACTCGCGAAACCATAATAAAGCACTAATAAATCAGCACAGATCATCTGAATAACTGGATGCTTGGGAGCATGTTTTTCTACAGCCTTTGAAAATGAAAAGAGATCTGGTAAAGAGCTTCTCCGCACTTCCCCTAGGATTTTTGGCAGGTATCGTACAAGAGTTGCCACTAGTATAATTTCTACTAGAATAATAGACCCTTCAATCGCAAAGCCAGCCCATGTCACTGCCACATAAGGTTGAAGGTGTTCCAGAGGAATGATGAAACGTGCAGCAATACAGCCAGCTGCAGCTAATAGTATGGCTTGCTTTAATGAAAATTTTCCTTTATAAAGCATAAATAGCACAGGCACCACCACAATACAATCAATCAATGAGCCCATGACAACACCATTTGTTTCGATAGGTAAAAGGGATGTGCCAAATCCTGTATTATAGAGTGTATAGTTACTCGCTAATACCACTAATAATAAGGCTAGCCAAATATTTTGCTTACTTTTTAAGACCATCATTCATAATGCCCCCTCTCTACTAATAATTTTACTTTATGCCAAATGGTTAATCTTGTATAGTATTTGAGAATAAAAGATGTTCCTAATTCCATTCACGTTCAATTATTTTTCACACTTAAAAACTTCTTACGATAAACATGTGGCGGATAGCCAGTGTATTCTTTAAACTTTTCAATATAATAACTGACAGTACTAAAGCCTGTATCAACAGCTATTTCTGTTATAGATCGCTCATTACCTTTCAATAATTCTATACTTTTGCGCAATCGATATTGGCATAAATAGGTAAACGGTGTCATGCCCACTATTTTCTTAAAAAAACGACTACATTCAGCGCGACTTATATACACATGACTAGCTAAATCTTCTAATGCTATTTTCTCCTGATAATGTGCGTGTAAAAAATCTAGCATAGCTTTTGCTCGTTCATGCTGCACAATAGTGGCAGAATCCATTATTTGTTCTGTCAATAAGGATTGGGTTAGCATGAATTCCCAAATAAATAGAAGCTCTCTCCGTACTTTTAACTCAAAAAAAGCGGTTTGCTCTCGCATTAATTCCGCAATCGTTGCTATTTTCTGTGCTAACTCTCCCGCTAGTTTGACATAAGGTATTCGATTACTTGTAATATACGGTTCTACATATTTTGAGAAAAAAATACTGCCCTCATGCCCTCCCAATAACTTTGGATCTACATTCACACAATAAACGATCGCTTGTTCAATTTGATAAGGTTTCGCTTCATGTAAGCCGGAGGCATTAATAAAGAGCCCCTCGCCTTGCTTCAATACAAAAACGTCCGTCCCCACTCGATACTGTGCACATCCATTTTTTATAAAAACAAATTGTATTTCTTTATGCCAATGGAGAGGTAGAAAATCCATACTTTCTAATCGCATAATTGTTTCATACAAGGCAACTGGAAATTCCTTCGTTCCGTGCAAGGTTAATTCTTGTAAATCCTTGGCAATTTTGATATGTGTTAACGGCATCTACAACACCTCAATATATTGATATTTTATTGGATTAAATCGATATTTATTTCCATTTCATCACTTTATAATCATCATATATTGATAGTTTAGGAGATGTAAACAGATGAATCAAATTATTCAAAATAAACGTACACTGGGCTTTCTACTAGTTATTCTTGGAGCAAGTTTCTGGGGAATCGGAGGGACCGTTGCCCAACGACTATTTCAGCAGGACAATTTAGAGGTCGGCTGGCTTGTTTCTAGTCGTTTACTTTTAGCAGGTCTGTTACTAATTGCTATTTATAAAATGACCCATCGGCATGAATCCATTTTCGTCATATGGCGCACAAAGCAAAATGCTTTTAGACAAATTTTATTTAGCTTACTCGGTATGCTTGCTGTCCAATATACCTATATGATGTCAATCGCTATTGGTAATTCAGCTGTAGCCACATTATTGCAATATTTAGCACCACTGTTTATCATGGCTTATTATTTTCTAACGAGGCAAAGTCCATTAACAAAGCAGGACGGTATAGCTGTGTCACTTACACTTGTGGGGACCTTTTTATTATTAACAAACGGTTCTTTTTCAACATTGTCCGTTCCTTTTATGGCTGTGTTGTGGGGTATCTTATCGGGTCTTTCTGTTGCATTTTATACCATTTATGCCGTCCCACTTTTACAGCAATTCCATTCATTACTAGTTGTCGGCTGGTCGATGATCATCGGTGGTATAGTAATGAGTATAGCTCACCCACCATGGGCTATCGATCTATCAGATTGGACGTTTTCAACCATTGCCTATTTTTTATTTATTGTTATTTTTGGGACAATGCTCGCTTTTTGGTTTTATATTGCTAGCTTGCACTATCTTTCACCAAAGGAGTCAAGCCTACTAGGTAGTCTTGAACCATTAATGGCTGTCATCACAAGTGTTTGGTGGTTAAAAATTGCTTTTGGCGGCTATCAGTTTATTGGTACATTGCTAATTCTTCTTATGATTTTATATCTCACAGTATTTCAGAAAAAGCAGCCTTAAGAACAGAAAATTAAGAGAGTTGTGAACTTTAATAGTTAATACCTCCTATTATCGAGATAGCAATATATGAATTTATACATAAAATTTACATATTTCATCTATCTTTTCTCCTTATTTGTCTACTATACTGAACATAATAACAGATAGAAGGAGGTATTTTATGGATAAAAAAGTTATTTTTTTCGAGGTGGAAGGCGGCACAGATAAAGGACCAGATGGCTATCGCCCAGATACAATGCCAATGGTAGAAGCACTACAGCAACGTGGACAGGATGCAGAGGTACTCTTCTTTGATATCACAAAAAAGCAGGAAATCTTTCACTACGTGAAGGAATATGGTGTTGCTTATGTATCTCGCATTAACCCAGGTAACTTGCAGCATGAGGAAGAGTACTTTGCTATGCTACGAGAGCTATGCCAAGCTGGCGTTATAGGGATGCCACATCCAGACGCCATGATTAGCTATGGTTCAAAAGACGTATTATCAAAACTGACGACAACAAATTTAGTACCTGATGATACATTTGCCTACTACACAATCGAAGCATTCAAAAAACAATTCCCTACTTCCTTAGCCTTAACAGAGCGTGTTTTGAAGCAAAATCGTGGTTCAACTGGAGAAGGTATTTGGCGTGTAAAATTAGTGGAACCGCTAGCAGAGGGTATCACTGAAGTACCACTTGATGCCCAAATCAAATGTACTGAAGCAAAAGATAATCATGTAGAATATTGGCAGCTTGGCGACTTTATGACATTTTGTGAGCAGTATATTACAGGGACGAATGGTATGTTAATCGATATGCGCTTTCTTCCAAGGATTACAGAAGGCGAAATTCGCTTATTCATGTTGCGCGATCATCCCGTACATGTCGTACATAAAAAACCAGCTGCTACCGAGGATGCCTTTAGCGCAACTCTATTCTCTGGCGCTCAATACCGCTATGACAAGCCTGAAGACTGGCAAGAGCTGGTACAAAACTTTTTAAAGCAGCTCCCTCAAATAACAAACCTACTAGGTAATTATGATTTACCGCTTATCTGGACGGCTGACTTTATGCTAGATACCAATGAAGACGGAGAGGATTGCTATATTTTAGGTGAGATGAATTGTTCTTGTGTTGGCTTTACTTCAGAACTAGCATTAGCGCATGAAGTAGCAGAAGAAATTTTAGCTTGTATAAAAGAGCAAACTGAGGCTATTGCGCAATAAAAAAAGTGCGATCTTTAGGGATCGCACTTTTCATATATAAATCTTAATTCCTTGTATAAATTCATATATAAAATAACAAGCAAAACCAATCAATAAGAATCCTGCGACAATTGTAAATGTCCTAATCATCTTCCGATTCATAGCTTTACGAGTAACCGAGATAATGGTCAGCAAACCGATATCGTGGAGTAAAATTCCACTTAAAACACCAGCAGCAATAATTAAAAAGCTCGTTGACTCCCCTTGTCCATAAGATTTTGCTAGCACCACGCCAAATACGTTGACCCAAAAAACGAGATTACCAGGTGAAATGGCCACTAGTAAGCCGTTAAAATAAGAGGCAAAAAACGATTTGGTTACTTTTTCTCCTGCCAATGTAATATCATGGTCAGCGTTCTTGATAGAATCATAGCCTAACAAAAATAAAAAGCCCGCTCCAATAATCCACATAGGGAGTTGAATCATAGGCATAGCCAAGATGGAGGCTAGTCCCATATACAAAGCAAAAACCAATACAATATCAATGGTCATACCACCAAGCCCAACAGCCCAGCCGTGCATAAAACCATTTTTGAGTCCTTGCTTTGTCATTTCTACTGTAATAGCTCCTACAGGCATGGCAATGGCAAGTCCTACCAATACATACGCTACATATAAACTCAAAAAAACACTTCTTTCATGTCATCGATAAGCTTCATACGTCCGTTTATGGTTTCACTATAGCATAATTATACTTGAAAGGAAATAATTATTAAAAGTTACATGTCTTTTTACCTGTTAGAGCATTTGCTTTTTCCATTGCGCTAACAAATCTTTTGACTTTTCCAAATCCAATTTCAAGGTGACCTGCTTAGCTGTACAACGTTTTTTAGCTTTCTCCCATGCTTCTTCCAAGGCAGGTAAATAGCTTAAATTTTTTGTCGCTGCTACTAGCTGAAAAAATATATTACCTTGAATATAGTGCCAACGAGGATTCATTCCATCTAGGAGTATTGCTTCTTCAATCAGTCTTAATGCCAAATAAGGGCTACCTTCGTGACGATTTAAAAACTGTGCAAATGCTCCCCAATACAATGCCTTATTGGGCTGCAATTTGATTGCCTCCGCATATTGTACGGATGCCTTATCCTGTTCTTTTGCAAGGACATAATATTCCGCCATTGTATAATAGGCGTTAGCCTGCGCTTCTAAAGGTCCTGCTAATAATTCATCGACCACTTTACCAAATTGCTCATCATCCTGACTACCTATATAAGCTGCGAGAACATCTCGTTCTGGATACGAGCCATCTGTTCGTTCCCCATTTTGCTTTACTTTGTCGTCAGTAGGCTGAGGCATATTTGCATACCCATTTGCCTCTAGCATTGCCACATGGTGCTGAATGACTTGATAGGCCTCTTCTTCGACCGCTGTAACATTGCCCAATATTTCTTTAGCTAGTTGATAACTTTCCTTAACTTGACCACTCAAAAATAAGTCATTGACTTGTTGAACTTGCTCGTTCATTTGTTTTACCACCATTAAAATCCTCACCTTCGCAAAAGAAAAATCTTATTGCTAGTTTATCATTTAAGTAGTATAAGCAAAAGCCAACATGTCCTAATCTTTCTATTATTCTTTTAATTTAAACGCCTTTACATGCTGTTCGAGTGTGTGTGCCATGTGATTTGTTTCATTAGAGCCTTGTGCCACCTCATCAATGCTTGCAGTTGTTTGCTGCGCTGCGACAGTAATCATATTCATCGTTTCTTCTATATCACGAATAGATTCTGTTAATTGTTGAATCATTTGCACAATACGTGTAGATTTTTGGTTTTCAGCGGTCATAGCATTAGAAATGGTAATCATTTCTTCTACTGTTGCAGCCACTGCTGTCGAAATATTTCCTAAAGATTGTGCTGTTAGACGCACTGTCTCTGTTCCTTTTTCAATATATTGCGTATTATCATTCGTAGATGACATGACCTGCTGCACATGCTTCATTATATCCTGAATAAGCTGTTCAACTTGCAATACCTCTTGATTAGATTGCTCAGCAAGCTTCCGTACTTCCTCAGCAACAATAGCAAAGCCTTTACCATGCTCCCCTGCTCTAGCCGCTTCAATGGAAGCATTCAGTGCTAGCAAATTTGTTTGTGATGCGATGTTCGCAATAGACGTTGTAATGGTTTGAATTTTGGTTGCAGATGTAACCAGGTTTTCTACTGTTTGTCGTACCTCACCTGATCCGCTGTGAATTAATGCCATATCATTGCTTATATCTTTTGCTAGTCGCTCACCCTCTGTTGCTAATTCCATCGTTTGTCGAGCATTATCGGCACTGTTATTGGCATTGCTTTGAATCTTTTGAAGGTCCTGCGCTAAAGAAGTAAGAACATCTGTCGCATTTTCAGCATGGTGCATCCCTGCCGTCACGGCACTTGTTACCTCTTCGATATTATTGGCGACACCTTGAATGGTATTGCTCATATCGTTCAAGGTGGAAGCGGTTTCATCTGCGTTATTCGTTAAAGTATTAGAAGTGGATCGCATCGTCATAATCATATTTTGTAAATTAGCTGTCATTCGATTTAATGTATTGGCTAAATCCGCTACTTCATCTTTACTGTTAATTTTTGTTTCAGGTACAGCTAAATTACCATTGGCAATTTCTTTCGCCTGCTGAATCAGCACACTAATCGGTCTTACTTTACGACGGATTAAAAAGCCTGTGATGATAGAAGCAATTAGCATAGGGAAAATACTAATTAAAATCCCATTTCGTACAACATCCCATGTTCGCTCCTTCACGATATTGGCATCAAAGTCGATGACACTAATAGCAATAATCTCTTTACTGGAATCATGGTCTTTAAAAATAGGGGCATAGCCAGATAAACGGTCCATCCCTGCATAAGTATAAGGCTGTGAGTATGTTGGATGCTTATGTGTAAGCAACATATCAATAGCTTCTTTATCTAAATAAAATTGATCACCAGGGGCATAACCTTTTTCAGCCAAATGATCATCAAGCGCTAATAATGTGCCATCCAACGATAAAATATATTGTGTTTGGAAAATATCTTTATGACCTGTTGTCCAGTTCAAATCGTTCCCAATGCTTTCCTGTACAGCCTTGTCGCCTTGAATGGCCTTGTTCAATTGTTGCGGATTGATCAAACCTGTCGTAATATTGGCACAGCCATAGGCCTCAACACCAGCAGCATCATAAAGTTTATTGTAAGCAGTTATGTATGTAGCGAACGAAGTAATCCCTAGCATCACCACTAAAATACCAGCGATAATCGTCCCAAGTTGAAAAGTTAATGAATTACGTAATTTCACGATCCATCCTCTCCCCTTTCTTGTAATAATCTATGAATATTCCTTTTGTGTTTCATCATACTACAAAAAGATGTATTAAAAAAGCATCTTTAATTATTCTAGTAAGATAAAAACATTGGAAAAAGTTCTGAATTGTGCGATAATTGAAGTTAATTATCTTAAATCCTGAGCATTACCAATTCATCTAATAGGAGGGCTTGCTATGAATAAACGCTTTCATCTTATATCGATTGTTACAGGAAACTTGTTAACAATAGGGGCCATTTTTATTTATGCCATGCAAAGTCAAGTGGGAGTAGCCCTCAGTACGTATGCTCTTGTGATGGGTTTTTTTAGTACTTTGCTTGTGGTTTTCTTCTATATATGGGGGGAAGAAAAACAACAAGTATCCAATCGTTTTCTGAAATAATATGCATCATTCTCCATTACACAGATACCTGTAGCACGTTTAATGTGGTTCCTGTTCCTTCCTATAGGTAGAGGGATTTTTTTATGTAAGGTCAGTAGGAATGATTTAGTAGCAGGAATCAAATAGTCAATCGGGAGAGATAATATGTCATAACATTCATTTAGACAATTATTTACTTGATGTCGTAAAATCTAGGATGAATTGTGATGAAACTTCACCATATATTTGGGTATATACAACAGCTATTTCCCTCTATTTTTACTAAAATGACGTTGTAGATTTATTCATGATTCCCTTCTTTTCCGAGGTATTCCCCTCCATATACGTCTAATTGTTGTAGAAAAATAAAATTTTTTGTAGAAAATTTTAAAACAATGATTGAGTAGTATATCAATTTTCTGTATAATCAGCTTGTTTGACAATACTTTATATGAACTTGGGGGTAGACAATTGGGTAAAGCATTGATTATCGGAGCTGGCGGAGTTGCCAGTGTTGTGGTACACAAGTGTGTTCAAAATTCGGACGTATTTGAGGAAATTTGTATCGCAAGTAGAACTGTTTCAAAATGTGACGCTCTAAAAGAAAAACTAGACGGCGGAAAAACAAAAATTCATACTGCACAGGTAGACGCAGACAATACAGAAGAGGTTATTGAGCTTATTAAAGCTTTCGGACCAGATGTAGTGATTAACGTGGCTTTACCTTATCAGGACTTAACGATTATGGATGCTTGCTTAGCGACAGGTGTGCACTATGTGGATACTGCAAACTACGAGCCACCTGAAACGGCAAAATTTGAATATAAATGGCAATGGGCTTATAAAGAGAAGTTTGAAAAAGCTGGCTTAACTGCATTACTTGGAAGCGGTTTTGACCCAGGTGTAACAGGCGTTTTCACAGCTCATGCACAAAAACATGAATTTGATGAAATCCACTATATCGATATCGTGGATGCCAATGCGGGAGATCATGGATATCATTTCGCAACAAACTTCAACCCAGAAATTAACATTCGTGAAATTACAGCGAATGGTCGTTACTGGAAAGAAGGCGAGTGGATTGAAACTGCACCACTTGAGAAAAAAGAAGTGTATAACCTACCTGAAATCGGACCAAAAGATATTTACCTTCTATACCATGAAGAGCTTGAATCACTTGCAAAAAATATCAAAGGTTTAAAACAAATCCGCTTCTGGATGACGTTCTCTGAAAAATACTTAACACACTTAAAAGTATTAGAAAACGTAGGTATGACATCAATTGAACCAATCGAATTTGAAGGGCAAATGATTCAACCAATCCACTTCCTTAAAGCGGTATTACCAGATCCAGCTTCACTTGGACCACGTACAAAAGGTAAAACAAACATTGGTTGTATCATTCGCGGCCTAAAAGATGGCAAAGAAAAAACGTACTATGTGTACAACGTATGTGACCACGAAGAGTGCTACAACGAGGTTGGTTCACAAGCGATTTCTTACACAACCGGCGTACCAGCTATGATCGGTGCAATGCTTGTGATGAACGGTGAATGGCGTAAACCAGGTGTATGGAATGTGGAAGATTTCAATCCAGATCCATTCATGGATGCACTAAATAAATGGGGTCTACCATGGCAAGAAAGCCATAACCCAGAACTATTAGACCTTGATTTAGATGCAAAGGAATTAAGCCGATGAAACCAATTGATTTTTCAAAAGTTCCATCCCCTTCTTATGTAGTGGATGAGCGATTATTAACAAAGAATCTTGAGCTTTTAAAATCAATTCAAGATCGAACAGGCTGCCGCATTTTATTAGCCCTTAAAGGCTTCTCTATGCATTCAACATTCCCACTAGTAGGGGAATATTTAGCAGGCATTACAGCTAGCTCACTGCATGAGGCACGTCTTGGCTACGAAAAAATGGGCAAAGAAGTTCACGTTTATGCACCTGCTTATATTGAGCATGAAATGGACGAGCTTCTAGGCTATGTGGATCACATCGTATTTAACTCATTTAACCAATGGGCTCAGTTCAAGGATAAAGTGAAATCTACTGGTAAAACAATTGAATGTGGTATTCGCGTGAATCCTGAATACTCTGAAATTGAAACAGCGCTTTACGATCCTTGCTACACAAACTCTCGCCTTGGTACAACATTGGCTAACTTTGATAAATCACAGCTTGACGGTATCGATGGCTTACACTTCCATGCGATGTGTGAACAAAATTCGGATACATTAGAGCGTATTATTGAAGTAGTTGAGGAAAAATTTGGTGATGTTTTACACCAAATGAAATGGTTAAACTTCGGTGGCGGTCACCATATTACACGTGATGATTATGATGTAGAAAAACTTGTGAACATCATTAATTATATTCAAGAAAAGTATAACCTGCTTGTTTATCTTGAGCCAGGTGAAGCAGTAGCCCTTAATACAGGCTATTTAGTAGCAACGGTGCTTGATATTCAAGAAAACGGGATGGATCTTGCTATTTTAGATACATCTGCAACATGTCACATGCCTGATGTACTTGAAATGCCTTACCGTCCAATGATTATTGGTTCTGGACAAGCAGGTGAATTAGCACACACATATCGCTTAGGCGGACTAACATGTCTAGCTGGTGATGTGATTGGCGATTATTCGTTTGAACAGCCATTAAAACCAGGTGATCGTCTTGTATTCACAGATATGGCTCATTATTCTATGGTGAAAAACCATATGTTTAACGGTGTCAACTTACCATCTATCGTTTCTTATAATGATGAAGAAGGTATTAAAGTCATTCGCGAATTTAAATTCGAGGACTACAGCGGTCGACTGTCCTAATACCAATAGAAAAGCCCTTCCAGTTTAACACTGGAAGGACTTTTTTATGGACGCATGGTCATCCAATTTTCCACATAATGAATGGCTACTCCATGAAAAGCATCGTTATTTGAAAAATGTTGCTGAACAAGTATAAGCTGTTCATTCATAAAGGCTTCTCCATTATCATAAAAAGTAATATTTTCCCCTTCCTCTGAAGCGCCTGTTTCTACACCAATTACAATTGATTTATTCACAGTGGAAGCATAAGCGATTTCATGTTCTACAATAGAGATAATATCTTTTGCAGCATCACGATAGGCCATGATCGTCACACTATCCACATGGTCAATGACCCAATCAGCTAATAACCCTTTTCCAAATTCGTTATTATACTGAACTTCATCAAACCAAAATGGCATATCTACTTCTAAAGTAAGTTGTAACTGACTTGCCTTCTCACTTGCTTTCATTATTAGTGTTTGATAGGTTTTTATCGTTTGTGCTTGATGTAAGCTCCATCCACTATTTAAATAAGGCTCTACATCAAGGTGAACCCCAGAAAATTGCTCAGATTCAGTTGAATTATCATTATATGTATGTAACCAATTAAACAATTCGTCTTGGCTTCGACTACCCTCAGCTGAAACCCAGCTTGCAGCACCATCCAATGCATAAATACGAATACCTTTGTGAGAAGCGTCACTAATAAAACGCTTATAGTCATCGCTCCCTATGCCTTGATCGATTTGCAGATAAACTTTATTAACATCGTTATGTTCTAAAAATAATAATATTTTTTCTTGATCATCCATGATAAGGGATGTATCCCACAGCCACGTAGCCTTTTCCTGTATAGCCATTGCATCAACCTTTCCACTTGATAAAGCTAATGAACTAATCATGAGGACGATTAGTGCGGTCCATACTTTTAATTGTCTCTTCATACGAACTAACTCCATTCTACTCGCCACGGCTCCTAGAACAGAACCTGGCAACCTGACAATCATGCACTAAATTATAGTGTTTAGACTCATGGCTTGGCGCCCCTCCCTTTCGATGAAGTTTGCCTTTTTCAGTTTTTTCTTAATCATTATCATACGCGGTTAGCAATGGTTTGTCTGTAGGTAGAATGCATAATTGTCACATGTATGATCAGGTAAAAACGACAAAATACAGGTTAAATTTACTATTCAAACATAAAAAAAACGTAGAGTACTTAAGCCTCTACGTTTTCCTTTTCATTTTCAATCATTTTGTGTAAATAATTGATAATTTCCCTAATGCCCTCTAATGAATTAACCAGTATTTTAGGATCAACATATGTTATCATACGATTTTCAAGATTAGCTACCGCAGTAAAATAGCGTGTTTTACTATAATTGACTAGACCCAATTGCTGAAGTACTGATTCATCGAAATCAAGAATTTCTCGTGCTTCTGTAACAAGTAATCCATAATTAACCACATCAGTATTCAACACAATGATACGTGCGGTTGCTGTATTCGATGAACGATTGTACAGTATGCGTTCAAAATCAAGAACAGGTACAAGCTCACCGCGAATTCTTGTAAAGCCTAGAAGATAGTTAGGTAAATGAGGAATAGGTGTTACTTGCTCTAATTTTTCAATTGAAATCGCTTGCTCCACAGGCACAGCATACTCCTCTGTCCCACAAGCAAAAACGACTGCTTTGACACTTTCCATAGGGTCACATCCTTATTCGACTGTTAGTTTTTCGCCGATTCTTTGACGATTTCTACTAGTAAATCTGCTAATTTTTCAAGTTCTTCTACTGGTATTTTTTCATTTGTGGTATGGATATCCTCGTATCCAACAGATAAATTAACTGTAGGAATGCCAAAGCCTGCGATGACGTTTGCATCTGAGCCTCCACCAGAAATGCCTAGTGTCGGTGTACGATCAATATTGCGTGCAGCAGCCATAGCTACCTGAACTACTTTATCAGATTCCGTTACACGGAAGCCTGGATACATTAGCTTCACTTCTACCTCTGCACGTGCGCCTAACGAAGCAGCTACTTGTTCAAACGTATCTTGCATATGCTTTGTTTGCGCATCCAATTTAGTTTTGTCTATAGAGCGTGCTTCTGCAAGGATTGTCACTTCGTCACAAACAATATTTGTCGCTTGTCCACCTTCAAAACGCCCAATATTCGCTGTCGTTTCTTCATCTAAACGACCTAGTTTCATTTGAGCAATGCATTTTGATGCGACTGTTATGGCAGAAATACCCTTTTCAGGAGCAACCCCTGCATGTGCCGTTTTTCCAATAATCTTTGTGAAAATTTTCGCTTGGAATGGTGCTGCTGTCACGATACCACCCACTTTGCCATCGCTATCAACCGCAAATCCATATTTTGCTTTAATGTTCGCTGGATCTAACTCTTTAGCGCCAACAAGGCCACTTTCTTCACCAGCCGTAATAATAAATTCAATATCGCCATGTGCAATATTTTGCTCTTTCAAACGTTTGACCATCTCAAATAGAGCAGCTAGTCCTGCTTTATCATCGGCACCTAAAATCGTTGTACCATCTGATACGATATAGCCATCTTCACGTAAAGACGGTTTGATGCCTTTCCCTGGAACAACAGTATCCATATGAGAAGTGAAATAGATTGGCTCTACATCCAATGTGCCCTTTAATGTGGCAATAATATTACCTGCCCCATGTCCATTACGCGTATGTGCATCGTCTTGAATCACTGAAAATCCAAGTGCAGTTAACTTATCTACAAGAATTGGTGCTATTAGTTGTTCATGTTTTGTTTCTGAATCAATTTGTACGAGCTCAAAAAACTCTTCTACTAAACGACTTGTCATGTTGTAAAACTCCCTTAGTTTACGTGTATTTCCACGTTATAGTATATGTATTATTTTAGCACAACGTCAGAAGAGTTGAAATCATTGAACAATACTACCAAAATAAAAAGTCTGAGAAAAATCTCAGACTTTCCCATAGTGTTAAAGAACAAAACCATCAATAGAATTTTTTGAAAGGTGAAAATGGTTTCCGTTGCAGGCTACTTGCTTTCCTGTGGGCGAGCGCCGAGCCGCTTCCTCCGCTACCGCTCCGTGCAGGGGCTCGCCTGTCTCGCTATCCCACGGAAGTAAAGTAGCCTTCCACTCCAACCTACAAAATGTTAACTTTTTAGCAAAGGTTTTCAAATAAAGTGAAGGTTTTCACTACCCATTTTATGGAGGGGGTTGTAACTAATCACTTCTTCGCAATGAAATTAAGAGTCTATTCTTTCTCTAATTATACAAATAATGGGTTAATTTGATTGCTACGGCTAGCTAGTATGAAAGATAATGAAAAGACACTTTGCCACATCGTTGATTTCCGTTCCGCCAGTGTCACTTCTAGGGGATTTAGCGTCACAGATGAGACCATGGAGCGAACGTAAGTGAGTGAAGCGGCTCATCGGACGCCCCCTGAAAAGGACACTGGCGGAACGGAAATCACACCCTCACCTTGCCAAAAGGTCTTTTTCTGCTAGTGACACGATCTTTTTTCAACAACATGAAAAAGCTGAGAAAAATCTCAGACTTTCCTTAGTCATTGACAATACGCTCTTTTTCTTTTTCTAATGATTGTAGGTAATTGACAGCTTTATTATGTTTATCCTGTAAGCGCCAAATCGTATTATGTACATCATCTTGAACACGTGAGACCTGTTCCCTTGCTGTTGAGATTTTAGAATGAACAGACCATGCTGAAAAAATATCATCAAAAAAGTAATCCGCAAACTTCACAAACCCATCTGTTTCAATATGCAACGATTTCGTAGACATTTCATGAACATCTAATAATTCATTATGAAACCGTTGTAAGGCAATTTGAGCACTGTGTAAATAGTTTTCAGACTGATCGAGCGCATCATGCTTTAAATGCGTAGCAATCAGCCCACCACCAAAAAATGTATCCCATGTGGAATACCCATTGGCCGAATGTAATGAAGCTGCTGCTTGCCCTAGCCTTGTAAGAGCTACTTCTCCCGCTTCCTCAGCCTCTTTAATTTCTCTAATGAGCTGCTTTGTTAGCATTTCCTCATGTGCTAAATGCTCTAGCCTTTCTGCTTGGGCAGCATCATGAATCTGTAAGTACTTCTTCTTTTTAAGATAGACCTGTTGAAGTGATTGCTGAAGCGCACTTTCATCAATCTGGGCTAGCTGATTCATCACTTGCACGTTGTCCTCTGCTAAATCTTTTTGCATTTTCTTTGCTTCATTTAGCTTTAATTCAAGTACTGCCGCCTTATCAATTTTTTCTGCCCTCAGTTCATCTTGTTGCCCTGTCCACGTACGAATCATATTCATGAACGAGAAACCATCCAATTTATCAAGTTTGGATCGAATTTGATGGAGTGCTGCCGTATGATTGTCTATTTCCTGTTGTGTATGTTTAATTTGCCCATCAATTAACTGATTTTGTTCGTTTAATCTAGATGCTTTTCTAAGTTGTGCATGAATCTTTTCTTGCTCTGTTTGTAATTGCTGCCATTCCATTCATCTCAACTCCTCCTATCTATCAGTACGGATGACAAACAAAAATGTTTCACTTTTTGGCAATGAAAAACCTAGCAACTTTTGAGCTGCTAGGCTTGTGTTACTATTATAGAGGAATATTACCGTGCTTTTTCTCTGGACGTGTTTCTTGTTTGTTTGACAGCATATCAAGTCCTTGAATCAGCTTGATACGTGTATCTCGTGGATCGATTACGTCGTCTACCATACCGCGAGATGCTGCAACATATGGGTTAGCAAATTTTTCTTTATATTCTTCGATTTTCGCTGCACGAGTTGCTTCTGGGTCATCTGATTTTGCAATTTCACGGGCAAAAATGATGTTAGCTGCGCCAGCAGCACCCATAACAGCAATTTCAGCATTTGGCCATGCAAATACAAGGTCAGCACCGATAGATTTAGAGTTTAAGGCAACGTAAGCGCCTCCATAAGCTTTACGTAAAATCACTGTAATTTTTGGAACTGTCGCTTCTGAATAAGCATAAAGAATTTTCGCACCATGACGAATAATACCACCATGTTCTTGTTTAACACCTGGGAAGAAGCCAGAAACGTCTTCAAATGTGATGATTGGGATATTGTATGCATCACAAGTACGAATGAAACGAGCAGCTTTATCAGAAGAATCGATATCTAAGCCACCAGCAAGAACTTTTGGTTGGTTACAAACAAGTCCAACTGATTCGCCAGCAATACGTGCAAAACCGACAACTACGTTTTTAGCAAACTCTGCATGTACTTCCATGAACGAACCTTCATCCACTACTTGCTCAACAACTTTACGTACATCATATGGACGTGTTGTTTCGATTGGTACTGTATCTACGATTTCTGGACGGTAGTCATCCCCTTCAGGTCTAGCTTGACGAGGTGCCTTTTCTTTATTGTTTTGTGGTAAGTAGCTTAATAGTTTTTTAATTTCATCAATCGCTGCCTCTTCAGAAGGAGCACGGAAATGAGCATTCCCACTGACCGCATTATTTACTTTCGAACCACCTAAATCTTCAGCAGAAATTTTCTCTCCTGTTACCGTTTCGATTACTTTAGGTCCCGTAATGAACATTTGAGATGTTTTATCCACCATTAGAATGAAGTCAGTAATAGCTGGAGAATAAACAGCTCCACCAGCACAAGGTCCCATAATCACAGAGATTTGCGGAATCACACCAGAATAAATGGCATTTCGGTAGAAGATATGACCATAGCCATCTAATGAAAGAACACCCTCTTGAATACGTGCACCGCCTGAGTCATTGATGCCGATAAATGGTGTACCATTTTTAGCAGCTAAATCCATCACTGTTGCCATTTTTTTCGCATGCATTTCACCAAGCGCCCCACCAAACACTGTGAAATCTTGAGAGAATAAGTATACTGGACGTCCGTTAATTTTACCGAAGCCAGTTACGACACCATCACCAGGTCCCTCCATTTTTTCCATGCCGAAGTCTACTGTACGGTGTGTAATAAATGGGTTAATTTCGAAAAATGTACCTTCGTCTAGCAACAAGTCTATACGCTCACGAGCAGTAAGTTTCCCCTTCTCATGCTGCTTATCGATGCGATCATAGCCCCCACCAAGTTCAATTACCGTTTTACGGTCATACAAGTCATTAATTTTGTCGAACATATCCATACTAATCACTTATCCCCTTTTCCACTTTTATCACATAATTCATATAACACCCCAAATGAGGATTTAGGATGCATAAACGCAACCTCTGCCCCTCCAGCACCTGGCCCTGGCTCTTCGGATAAGAGACGTACACCTTTTTCACGAAGCTCTGCCATTCGTTCACGAATTCCCATCACACCAAACGCAACATGATGAATTCCTTCTCCACGTTTTTCAATAAAACCATGGATGGCACTTTTATCACTCATTGGTTCTAATAGCTCGATTTTCACGTTCCCTGCATCGATAAATGCCACACGAACCTGTTGAGATTCTACTTCTTCCACTTTCATCAACTTTAAGCCTAAAGTTTCTGTATAATATGTAATGCGTTCATCAAGATCGCGCACTGCAATCCCAATATGGTCTACTTTCTCCATGGTGACATCTCCTTCTGTTATGGTACATACTCTATTTTACAGATTTTTTTGTCAAAACTCTACTACTTGAGAAATTTTTCAGATTTGCTAAACTATTTATAAGAAAAGAAGGAGCGAACGAGCATATGAGTAATAAAAAATTTCAAAAAGTCGTTATTTATAGTATGATCGCAATTATGCTAATCTCATCTCTAGCATTCGGATTATCTATGATAATTTAAGGCAAAGCATGAGGCGTCCACACTACTGTGGGCGCTCTTTTTTAGCTTTTAACCCTTTAAATGACTGCTTTATTTCTAAATACCTGTCCATTTCCTCTATAAACTGATAGAGGGCTGCCTGAGCGATAAATTGCTCATGGCTTTGTGGTAAAGGAAGCTGAGAAAAATCGCGCTTAACATGTTCGAGCTTTTCACGGTAATGACTAGCCGTATTTCCCGAATGAACATGCTCACCTAGGTCTTGTAAAAAATCTGCCACAATTTCAGCCTCTTGTACTATAACAGGTAATGTCGTCACTTTGGGTAGCACTCTTTCGATAATTTCTAGCTGCTGCTCTCGCATATCGAAATATACATAGTAATCATTTTTACGTCTTGTAAAATGGTTTTGAACATCTTTAAACGCCAATGATTTAGCCTCTTCTAGTGCTTTGATTGCATCGATAATTTCTTGGCCGTTCCACAACGTATCTCCTTGCCGTAAATAGCTGGCAATTTCTAAAAAAATCTTACTGTATAGCTCCTCTATTTTTACTCTGTAGTAATTTAATTCCTTTTGAATGTCTGGCATATACATATTAATGGCAATCCCTGTTCCATAACCGATAGCCATCAACGCTAATTCATTATAAACAAGTGTCAATGAGTAACCTTCAGCAGCGTAAATATGCATAATAATTACGACACTGGAGATAAATCCATCCGCAACCTTTAAAGATACAATGGTAGGTATAAAGAATATAAGCATGCCTGCTAGTGTAAGTGGATGGTAAGCAAATAACTCAAAGCTTACAAAGGCAAAAAGCATTGCTACAATACTTGCAACCAATCGTGTATAGGCTGCATAAATGGATTTCTTTTTTGTTGGCTGCACACATAATATGGTTAGAATACCAGCAGATGCATATGAGGCTAAATCAAAATACTGTGCAATGGCAATAGCGATGGCCGCACCAATTGCTGTTTTTAAAGTTCGATAGCCGATTGAAAACTTCTTCAGGCCGACTGCCTCCCATCCTTTAGTACTCTTCACTCATTCAGCTAATTATTTAGCCAATATTACAAAAATTTTAACAATAATGAAACTATCTATACATGAGGATCAGTAGGAAGCCTACATAGATAGCATGATCTATGAGGCTTTTCTACTTGATTGAAAATTATTTTTCTTATGCAAGAATGGACTTAAAGCTCGTCACAATATTCTTCAAAGTTTGCTTGTAAATTTGTCACAACTGACATTGGGTCATGCCCTTCAATTTCATAGCGTCCCACTTCTGCGACAACTTGTCCGTCTTTTAATAGAACGAATGATGGTGATGAAGGTAAATGGTCTTCTCCAAAATGGTAACGCGCTGCTGCAGTTGCTTCTTTATCTTGCCCTGCAAACACTGTTACTAAATGGTCTGGACGTTTATCATAATGAACGCATTGTGCTGCTGCTGGACGAGCGATACCACCCGCACAACCACATACTGAGTTCACCATTACTAATGTAGTACCTGGACGAGCAAACGCCTCTTCTACAGCTTCTGGTGTTGTTAATTGTTCATAACCAGCTGCCTCAATTTCAGCACGTGCTGTTTTTAAAATTTCCTGCATAAATAAATCGTAATCCATATTCATATAGCGATAGCTCCTTTCAAGTTCGCGCCAATTTAGTTATATTTCAGATAGTAGGTTTTTGACGCTTATCCATCTCTTATCATAGCAGTTTGCAAGCAATTTGTGCACCTACTTGCTCAACACATTTCAGTTGAAATTACTACGATTTCAATAAGACTCGTTTACTTGTCTTCCTGCTCCTCGCTAAATAAACGATCCACACCTTGTGTAACTGTCAACTGTCCACTTAAAATTTGACGTTCAAGCTGTTGTACTTGTGCTTTACGTTGCGGGTTTCCATAAAATAGATCAATTAAATGATCGGTAATCATCGATTGGAACCACTCTTTTGTTTGTTGTTGGCGTCGGGTAGCCCAATAGTGATTTGCTTCTACGATTTGCTTGAATTCCCCAATTGTTTCCCAAACCTTATCAAGTCCTCGTTTTTCTAATGAACTAACAGGCATGGCAGTAGACATCCAACCAGGTGTAGCTGGCTGTAAAAAGTGCAAAATTTGTTTGTACTCTGCAACCGTTTTTTTAGCTAGACGAACATTATCACCATCCGCCTTATGCACAACAATTGCATCTGCTAATTCCATGATGCCTTTTTTCATGCCCTGCAATTCATCCCCCGCTCCTGTTAAAACAAGAAGCAGGAAGAAGTCAACCATGCCACGGACATAGGTTTCACTTTGTCCAACACCAACTGTTTCAATTAAAATCACATCATAGCCTGCTGCCTCACAAACTAACATGGTTTCCCGTGTCTTTTTGTGAACACCCCCTAGGGTACCTGCCGATGGCGATGGACGCACAAATGCACTAGGCTTCTTCACGAGCTCTTCCATACGCGTTTTATCGCCAAGTATACTTCCTCCCGATAGAGAAGAACTTGGATCAATGGCAAGAACAGCAACTCGTTTTCCCATATCACAAAGCATAGTGCCGAAAGCCTCTATGAATGAGCTTTTTCCTGCCCCAGGCACACCTGTTATGCCAATTCGGATACTATTGCCTGTATGTGGAAGAAGCTCCTGCAATAGCTCTTGTGCCTGTACTTTATGGGTAGCGTTTGAACTTTCAATGAGGGTAATGGCTTTTGATAAATGTGTGCGAGAGCCCGCACGTACTTGTTGTGCAAGCTCTCCTACATTTAGAATGTCTGCCTTTTTCTTTCGGAACTTTTTGGGTGTACCATATTGCATCCCGTCGTGAGTCGCCTCTACTCCGTCCATGACAAATAGCGCACTATCTTCCATTCCTTTATTTTTGTCCATTATTCAGACACTTCCTCGTAGCCTAAACGTTTGTAGATTTCTTCAATAATTTTTAGTGCGGAAACAGGGATCACTGTACCTGGACCGAAAATGGCTACTGCGCCGGCATTATAAAGGAAATCATAATCTTGTGCTGGTATAACCCCACCCACAATAATGATAATATCCCCACGACCTAGTTTTTCAAGCTCTGCAATCAATTCAGGCACTAATGTTTTATGACCTGCAGCTAGTGAAGATACCCCGATAACATGGACATCATTTTCAACAGCCATTTGAGCTGCCTCAGCAGGCGTCATAAATAATGGTGAAATATCTACGTCAAAGCCTAGGTCCGCATAGCCTGTTGCGACAACTTTCGCGCCACGGTCATGTCCATCTTGTCCCATTTTGGCAACTAAAATACGTGGACGACGCCCTTCATTTTCAAGGAATTCTTCTGTCATTTGTTTCACTTCTGCAATTTGCTCCTCATCAGAGAAGTTAGCAGAGTAAACACCAGAGATCGAACGAATGACCGCTTTATGACGACCAGAAACTGCTTCAATTGCATCAGATATTTCACCTAAAGAAGCACGAGCGCGCGCTGCATCCACTGCCACCGCTAGCAAATTTTCTTCTCCATCTTGAGCAGCCTTTGTTAAGCGAGCTAAATGTTTTTGAACTTCCGCTTCATCACGAGCTGCCTTCATCGTTTCTAATCGTTCAATTTGTTTTTGACGAACAAGTGTATTATCGATATCTAAAATATCGATTGGCTCTTCTTTTGCTAAGCGATACTTATTCACGCCAACAATCGTTTCTGTTTTAGAATCAATTTTCGCTTGACGTTTTGCTGCGGCTTCCTCAACCTTCATTTTTGGAAGTCCCGTTTCAATCGCTTTAGCCATACCACCAAGCGCTTCAATCTCTTCGATTAACGCCCAAGCAGATTTCGTAATTTCTTCTGTTAATTTCTCCACGTAGTACGAACCACCCCATGGATCAATGACTTTTGTCATCGCTGTTTCCTCTTGTAAAAATAACTGTGTATTACGCGCGATACGTGCAGAGAAATCAGTTGGAAGTGCAATTGCTTCATCCAGTGCATTCGTATGAAGGGATTGCGTATGTCCCATCGAAGAGGCATTTGCTTCGATTAATGTACGTGCAACATTGTTAAATGGATCTTGCTCAGTTAATGACCAGCCAGATGTTTGGGAATGCGTACGTAATGCTAATGTCTTCGGATTTTTCGGGTTAAACGTAGACATCATTTGTGCCCAAATACGACGTGCTGCACGCATTTTAGCAACTTCCATGTAATAGTTCATACCAATTGCCCAGAAGAACGATAGGCGAGGTGCAAATGCATCAATATCAATACCTGCTTTTAATCCTGTTCGTACATACTCCAAGCCATCTGCTAATGTATAGGCAAGCTCAATGTCATTTGTTGCGCCTGCTTCTTGAATATGGTAACCAGAAATTGAAATAGAGTTAAATTTCGGCATATACTTCGCTGTATATTCAAAAATATCAGCGATGATTTTCATTGACATAGCTGGTGGGTAAATGTATGTATTACGCACCATGTATTCTTTTAAAATATCATTTTGAATGGTACCTGCTAATTGATCTGGCGTTATCCCTTGTTCTTCTGCTGCTACAATATAGAACGCAAGGACAGGTAATACCGCACCATTCATTGTCATTGAAACAGACATTTGGTCTAACGGGATTTGATCGAAAAGGATTTTCATATCCTCTACTGAGTCAATCGCAACCCCAGCTTTTCCTACATCCCCTGTTACACGTGGATGATCAGAGTCATAGCCTCGATGTGTTGCTAAATCAAACGCGACAGAAAGACCTTTTTGTCCCATAGCCAAATTTCGTTTGTAAAAGGCATTGGATTCTTCAGCAGTTGAGAAACCAGCGTATTGGCGAACCGTCCATGGACGTGCTACATACATAGTAGGGTATGGCCCACGTGTGTTGGGTGCAATCCCCGCCACATCATTTAGATGTTTAGCCTCTTTAATATCTTCTTTTGTGTAAATATCTTTAATTTCAATTCCCTCATTTGTCATGAACTTGTCTTCAGACGCTTGAGGTGCTTCAGCTGTTAAAACCTTTTCTATTTCTACTGCATTAAAATTTGGCTTGCTCATCGTTGGACCTCCTTCATGCTCGCAAACACGGACTGTAATTTTTCAATGATGTTTTGTCCTGCGAAAATAAAGCCGTTTAAGCCATTGGCTAACCATGCTTCTTCTTCGTCTTTAAATTTGCCTGCTACATCTACAAGCACATTCGCTGGTTTCTCAGCTAAAATGGCCGATACCAATGCTTTTGTATCATCATCACTGCCTGCAATCACTATATACTTAGCCTCTGTTGCCTTCAGCCAAGCTACTGCCTCTTCTACAGTTGTCACTGGCTCACTTTTTTCTGGTACAAGCCCAACTGTGTTTAAGAAGCCCGCTACAAAATCTGCGCGTGGTTTAGAGCTTTTTAGTGATCCTAATGCTAAAATACCTGTTTTCACATTTGCTGCTGTCATGTCTGCACGTAAATCCTCAAATGGAGCAGCAATACGCTTAATATCAGCAAATAATGGATTTGTATCCTGTTCAAGGATATCAGCTGGATTAGCATAAATATTCGTTCCAATTAATGATTGCTTACGTGTTTGGGCAGCTTTGATGCGCTTTTGATAGGATACTTCCACTTCTTCTGCAAGCTTGCCAGAGGCTGTATAGTCATCGATACCGCCAGCTGCCTGAATGTCTAAAAATAATGCCCATGCTTCTTTCACAAAATCTGCTGTTAACGACTCGATAAAGTAAGAGCCCCCTGCTGGATCTTTTACTTTTAAGACATTTGTTTCTTCTTTTAAAATTAATGACACATTACGAGCGATACGAATGGATTGATCCGTAGGCTTCGTTAACACGTCATGTGGATGAACCGTAAAGAGATCAGCACCACCGATTAAACCAGAAAGCGCTTCATTTGAAGAGCGTAATAAATTTACATACACATCTAATTTAGAAAAGCTTCTTAATGATGTTTCAGCAACAGTAGGGATTTTGATATGATCTGTTACGCCATAAGCGGATGAGAACGCTTTCCAAAGTACTTTAAAAGCACGTAGCTTTGCAATCTCCGTAAAGAATTGTGTATCAATGGCAAATGATACAAAGAATTTCTTCGAGAACGCTTCCAAGCTTTCTTCTTGTTCTGCAAATTTGGCTGCTAATGCAAGTGCATAGGCTAATTCTTGTACAGCGTTAGCACCTTCATTATGATAAACTGTTGTGTCTGCACTGACTGAGCGCACGTTCGGAAATGCAGTCAAAGTGATAGGGTCTTTTGAAATAATGTAACCTTTAATGGCTTCTTGTTGATCTACTGGAATGTTGTCGAATACTGCTAATAATGGGTCTTTTGAATTTTCAATAGTAATTTTAAACGAATATTCTGAGAAATATGATGCTAATTTGACCAATACTTCTTCTGTCCAAGCAAAGCTCACTCGGCTATCAATCGTAATAACTTCATTGCCTCGAGCTAGACTATCCTCAAGCTGTGCAAAAAAAGCTTCGCTTGAATCAGCGTGAATTTGTTGTGCCACCTGAAATACTTGATCATTTTGTAGGGAACGGATTGTGGCAACTTGTAAATCAAGCTCTTCTCCAAGCTTAGCTACTAAACTTTCTTGCGTGTAAAGTGGCTGTAGTGTAACACCTTCATTTGTTTTTGTGAATAGTGACTCAAATGGTTTCCCTTTTAAAGCTTTGATTGCTGCATCTTGCCAGTCTGAATAGGCTGGTATTTCAAATTCAATATTTTTCATGTTGTTTGACATGCGGACGCTTAATCAGCTTCCCCCTTAGTAGTTTCTATTTGTTATTCTACATGACAAATTGCGACTCGAAAAGCATAAAAAAAATCGGAAACCCTTATACAGCAGGTTTCCGACAAGTCATCAGTAGACTGACGTTGAAGATTTATTTGTATTTTCGAGTATTTCTTTTACTCTATTTAGGAATTTACCACAGACAAGTCCATCAAGCACACGATGATCTAATGATAAACATAAATTCACAATATCACGTGCAGCAAACATTCCACCTGGTAAAACAACAGGTTTTTTTACAATACTTTCCACTTGTAGGATCGCTGCTTGTGGGTAATTGATGATGCCCATTGATTGAACAGAGCCAAATGCACCTGTATTATTCACTGTAAATGTACCACCAGTAATGTCATCCATTGCTAATTTTCCTGTACGAACTTTGATAGCCAGTTCATGGATTTCTTTCGCAATTCCTTTAATGGATTTTTCATCTGCGTGTTTTATAACAGGTACAAATAAGGCATCATCCGTTGCTACTGCAATCGAAATATTGATGTCATGCTTTTGAATAATTTTATCTTCAGCCCACATCGAATTCAGCATTGGGAATTCCTTTAAAGCTTGAGCAACCGCTTTTACAAAGAAGGCGAAATATGTAAGATTAAAGCCTTCTTTTTGCTTAAATTCATTCTTTAAGCTATCACGATAAGTCACTAAATCTGTTACATCCACTTCCATCATCATCCAAGCATGCGGCGCTTCATGTACACTTTTCACCATATTATTCGCAATGGCACGACGGATCTTCGTCACTGGAATTTCGATATCTCCTGGATGAATAGGTTGTACAGGTGCAGCTGCTTTTTCCACTTGTTGCTGTGGTGCTGGAGCTGCTGATGTCGTTTGAACGGTTGGAGCTGCTTGTGCTACATCATTTGCCGTTGGGATATTACCTGTTTCAATTAGCTTTAACAGGTCTTTTCGTGTAATACGACCACCCTCGCCAGTACCTGTTACAAGGTCTAAAGCTATATCATGCTCCTGCGCAAGTCGAAGAACAGCTGGTGAATAACGTACTTTACCCGTACGTGCCTCTTTTGGTGCAGATACTGGAGCCGCTACCTGCTGTGGTGCCTCCTGTTTCTTTTGAACACCTGCATTTAAAATAGCCGTACTTACCGCTGATTTTTTTTCAGGTGGCGGTGCTGGTAATTCACCTTTTCCCGCTATTTCAATCGAGCAAACGACTGCTCCAACTGGTAATGTCTGACCTTCTTGCGCAAGAAGCTCCGTGATAACCCCTTCAAATGATGACGGGATTTCAGCATTTACTTTATCTGTAACAACCTCTGCTAATGGATCATATTTTTTAACTGTATCTCCAGGCTTTACAAGCCATTTTTCAATTGTACCTTCTGTTACACTTTCGCCGAGCTGTGGCATTGTAATATTTTGAACCGACATCCTTTATTCCTCCCATCAAATAAGCCTAGGCGTCATTGTACCTGATGTAGCGCTAAAAACATTAAACGTAGATAGGCATATAGACAGATTTTGACTTTCATATGTGCAAAGTCAAAATCTGTTGTTCCGTCTGAGGCTTTTATATTTTCATTCTGCCTTGTTGTGATCTATTAGAACGCAGCAAGTTCTCGCATAGCACGTTCCACTTTATCAGGATTAATCATAAAATATTTTTCCATCGTTGGTGCATAAGGCATGGCTGGCACATCAGGTCCCGCTAGACGTTGAATTGGTGCATCAAGCTCAAATAAACAATGTTCCGCAATAATTGCAGCAACCTCACTCATGATACTACCTTCTTTATTATCCTCTGTGACAAGCAATACTTTACCTGTCTTACTTGCAGCCTCAATAATCGCTTCTTTATCCAGAGGGTAAACTGTACGCAAATCAAGGATATGAGCAGAAATACCATCCGCAGCTAGGCGTTCTGCCGCTTGTAGAGCAAAGTGGACTGCTAAACCATAGGTAATGACTGTCACGTCATCTCCTTCACGTTTTACATCTGCTTTACCAATTGGTAATGTGTAATCATCTAGTGGTACTTCCCCTTTAATTAAACGATAGGCACGTTTATGTTCGAAAAATAATACCGGATCTTCATCACGAATAGCAGCTTTCAGTAAACCTTTTGCATCATACGGTGTTGATGGAATGACAATTTTCAAACCAGGTGTACCAGCAAAAAGTGCTTCAACAGATTGTGAATGATAAAGTGCCCCGTGAATACCTCCGCCAAAAGGTGCGCGGATGACCATTGGACAAGTCCAGTCATTATTAGAACGGTAACGTATTTTGGCTGCCTCTGAGACGATTTGATTGACAGCTGGCATAATAAAATCAGCAAATTGCATTTCAGCAATCGGACGCATACCGTACATTGCAGCACCGATACCTACACCGGCTATTGCACTTTCTGCAAGAGGTGTATCAAGCACGCGGTATTCACCAAATTGATCGTATAGTCCCGTAGTGGCTTTGAATACACCGCCTTTACGACCAACGTCCTCACCTAAAATGAAAACTCGTTCGTCACGTTCCATCTCTTCTTTCATTGCTAATGTAATCGCATCAATATAAGACATTACTGCCATTACATGTCACCTCCGTCCACTGGTGCATAAACATATTTAAGTGCATGCTCTGGTTGTGCATATGGAGCCGCTTCAGCATAATCAGTTGCTTCATTTACTTCTGCCATAACACGCTCTTCGATTTCAGTACGTATCGCGTCAGTCATCACGCCAGCATCCATTAAATACTTTTCAAATAATACAATCGGATCCTTTGCTTTGCCTTCTGCAATATCTTCAGCCGTACGGTATTGACGGTCATCATCATCTGAAGAATGGGCTGTTAAACGATATGTTACCGTTTCGATTAAGCTTGGACCCTCCCCATTACGTGCACGATCTGCAGCCTCTTTTACCACTTTATATACTTGTAACGGATTTTTCCCATCCACGGTCACTCCTGGCATTCCGTAGCCAATCCCACGATCAGATACTTTTGCACAGCCAAGTTGACGCTCTACTGGCACAGAAATCGCATATTGATTGTTTTCTACCATAATAATGACTGGTAGCTTATGCACACCTGCAAAGTTCGCTCCTTCATGGAAGTCTCCTTGGTTGGATGAACCTTCACCAAGCGTAACGAAAGAAACAAAATCTTCTTTTTGTAGACGTCCTGCAAGTGCAACGCCCACTGCGTGTGGAACTTGAGTCGTAACAGGTGATGAACCTGTTAAAATACGATTTTTCTTTTGACCAAAGTGGCCTGGCATTTGACGACCCCCAGAGTTTGGATCTTCTGCTTTAGCAAACGCAGATAGCATCAGTTCTCTTGGTGTCATACCAAAATGTAAAACAACACCCATATCACGATAATAAGGTGCAATATAATCCTTACTTTTATCAAGTGCAAAGGCTGCTCCAACCTGTGCCGCCTCCTGACCTTGACAGGAAATTACAAACGGAATTTTACCAGAACGGTTTAATAACCACATACGCTCATCTAGTCTTCTAGCCATTAACATTGTTTCGAACATAGCAAGTACATCTTCATTTGACAAACCTAAATCTTCATGTTTGATTTGAACATCTTGCATACGAACACCCCTTTCGTATTATAGAGAAATAACTATCTTATCCTATATCCCCACATTTGGATATGTTAGTTATGAAATTCAGAAAATTAAAAATGGATAGCGCGATCATCCACTGCTAGAGCAGATTCCACTAACACCTCATTTAAGGATGGATGTGGATGAATTGCCTGACTAATTTCCCATGGTGTTGCATCTAACACTTTTGCTAAGGATGCTTCACCAATTAAATCGGTTACATGAGGCCCTACCATATGAATACCCAAAATATCATCTGTTTCTTCATCAGCAATAATTTTGACAAAGCCTTCTGTCTCTCCATTTACTAATGCTTTACCAATGGCCTTAAACGGGAATTTACCAATCTTTAATGAAAATCCTTGTTCTTTAGCAGCACTTTCTGTTAATCCAATGCTAGCAACCTCTGGATAGGAATAAACACATTTCGGTACTTTTAGTGCATCCAATGCCTCTGTTTTCCCTGTTGCTATATGCTCAATAGCTGAAAGCCCCTCATGAGAAGCAACATGCGCTAATTGTAAGCCACCAATCACATCTCCTATGGCATACATATGAGACTCTTTCGTTTGATAGGAACCATTCACCTTAATAAAGCCATTTTCCACTTCAATCTCTGTATTTTCTAGACCAATACCTTGCGTATTCGCCTCACGTCCTACACAAAGTAATAGTTTATCAGCCTCAAAAACTTCTTCTTTGTCATTGATTTGCGCAGAAATGAAAACGTTATCATTTTCAATTTTGAATGTATTTGTATCTAAGCGAGCATTCGTAACAATACGAACTCCTCGTTTCTCAAGTTGTTTCGTCACTTCTTTAACGATGTCCGCATCTTCAGCTGGTAAAATGGATGGACCATATTCTACCACTGTTACATATACACCAAAATCGCATAGCATAGATGCCCACTCAATTCCAATAACACCACCACCAACGATTAGCAGTGACTTTGGTAAACTTTCTAACTGTAATGCGTGGTCTGAATTCAGCACATATTGCCCATCTATCGTTAACCCTGCCATACCACGAGGCTTTGAGCCCGTTGCAATGACAACATTCGTAGGTACAAGCATTTCATTTTCATCGCCATTGGACATTTCTACAGATATTGTACCAGGCATAGGTGAGAAAATAGATGGACCCAAAATTCGCCCTGTACCGTGATAAACATCTATTTTGCCTTTTTTCATCAGTGTATTCACACCCTGGCTTAATTGCTCAACGATTGCTTGTTTCCTAGCTTGAACTTTGTCAAATTGTAATGTCACACCTTCAATATCGACACCATATTCGCTAGCTGTTTTATTAGCCATACGATATACTTCGGCACTTCGGAGTAAGGCTTTACTTGGAATACAGCCTTTATGCAAGCATGTACCTCCTAAACGTTCACGCTCTACAATGGCTGTTTTTAAGCCTAGCTGAGCAGCTCGGATGGCTGCAACATATCCACCTGTACCTCCACCTAAAATGACAACATCATAATTTTGAGCCATGTTTATTCCCCCTATTGAGAAAAGTGCTAAAGGATTCTATTAAACAATAACCAAGTGATTTTTTTAACAGTCAGTGCTTGTTTTAGAAAAACTTTAGCTTCACTTCATTAAAACCCCAATTTCTTGTTGAAAATAGAAGAAGTCGACAATGCGACTTCTCTTCTTGTATCAACCGTGTAAATTAGCGACCGTGTAAAATATTTTTTTCATTTTTTAAAAATTGGCTGCGAGATTTTGCTACGCGAGCGATACGTTCCTCCGCTAAGCGGTTCGCTGCCACATATGTTGGAATGCCATCTCGTTTTGAAATAGCAAAGATTTTTTCAATACTATCATAAATGCCATCAACGCGTTTCATTGCACGTTCACGATTATAGCCATATAATTCATCCGCAACGTTAATAACACCACCAGCATTGATTACATAATCTGGTGCATAGACAATACCTAATTCATGTAGGTAGTCACCATGACGTGAATCTTTTAATTGGTTATTTGCAGATCCAGCGATCACTTTCGCTTTTAATTGCGGAATTGTTTCATCATTTAAAATTGCCCCTAATGCACAAGGTGAGAAGATATCTACTTCTTGAGCATAGATTTCATCTGGTGCCACTGCAATCGCGTCGAAGTCATTAACAACACGATCAATAGCTGCCTGATTGATATCTGTTACAACAAGTTTTGCCCCTTCATTATGTAAATACTCGCAAAGCTTGTAAGCTACATTTCCTAGACCCTGTACAGAAACTTTTAATCCTTCTAGTGAGTCTGAACCGAATGCTTCTTTTGCAGCTGCCTTCATACCACGGTAAACACCATAAGCTGTTACTGGAGATGGGTTACCTGAAGAACCGAATGCAGGAGAAATTCCTGTTACATAATTTGTTTCTTCATGGATTAAATCCATATCCGATACTGTTGTACCTACATCTTCAGCTGTAATATAGCGGCCATTTAATCCTTGGATGAAACGACCTAACGCACGGAACATCTCTTCGTTTTTATCTTTAAATGGGTCACCAATAATGACCGTTTTTCCACCGCCAAGGTTTAAACCAGCTGCAGCATTTTTGTAAGTCATTCCTCGTGCTAAACGTAATGCATCTTCAATTGCATTTTCTTCCGACGCATACGTCCACATACGTGCTCCACCTAGTGCTGGTCCAAGTGTTGTATCATGGATAGCGATAACCGCTTTTAACCCTGATGCTTCATCTTGGCAAAATACCAATTGTTCGTAATCATACTTTTCCATATACTTGAAGATTTCCATGAAACTCGCCCCTTTGCTTTGGAAAGTGCATCCCCAAATGCCCATCCAATCAAGTTTTATCTAACAATCTAATCTCCATAGCGTCCTCACTCAGCAAATTCTGAGCTCCTATTCGGTAGTAGGTGTTTAGACCCTAATACTTAAAGAAGAAATTGTTTAGTAATGGATAATATTGCTCCACTTATTTTTACAATACTGACAAATTCACAATTTCGCAACTATTATTACATATTCTTATTTAAGTAAGAATTTTCTAAACATTCTGTTACAATTGCTACTTTCTGTCCTGCCATGTTATTAGCTAAAAATATTATATTGGTTTATACCCTTCCTTGACATTCCCCCATCCACAGGTAAAATTAATCATAGGAATAAGGAGGGGTATACATGGCCCGTTTAGCTGCATTTATTGTAATGCTTATTCCAGGTCTTATGGCTGCAGGTGGCATTAAATTTATGCGTGATACATTATTTGGTAAGCTCATTTCACCATTCCCATTTTTATGGCTGCAATTTGTAGTTGGTGTTATTTTCTTCGTCATAGGCTTTGGGTTTTTCGCTGGATTTTTACTGCATCGCGATCGAAAAAACGGAAAAGTAGCACCACGCTTCCAAAAAAATAAAAAAAGCTATCCAAATAAGTCATGCAAGACTTACTGGATAGCTCTTTTTATACCCGTTGCTGAGATGTGATGACTTTATCAGGATAATCCGTAATCCAACCAATAACAGAAGGGTGCGGATTGGTTAAAAATGGTTCTGTGCCATCAATAGCATAAAAACGACATGCTTTTTCACTTGTAATGCAGGACTCCAAGTATCTTGGTTTGTAGTACCTTTTATGCATATGCACACTATCAGCCGCCTTATAATCAGTTAGAAGATCCCATTTTATTTTTTTCGTTGCAATAAGGGCCGTTTCAAATTCAGGTCTATGCTTTTTTACGATCTCTAAAAGCTCATAGTGAAAGGATGAAAAATGACTACCTTTTGGCAGAGCCAAGCCTCGAAGAAAATGAATTAGCCCACTCGTATTGTCCAAGATCGTTGATTTTAATTCAATATTTAACGGCATCTGATGTATATTTGCCCATGCTAAAACTGCCTCAAACGCTGGCATTTTATAGGACGAAAATAGACGTCTCCAAGGCTTGCCAAGTTTAAAGCGCAGAAGCTCCTCCATCGTACAATCACTCACCAATTTATTGGTGCCTACTAACCTCGATAATTGTGGATCATGATACACTACAGGTAATCCATCTTTAGAGAAATGAATATCTAGTTCAATCCCATCAGCACCTAGTTCTAATGCCTTTTCAAAAGCTTGAAAGGTATTCTCTAATGCATAAGCAGAAGCACCTCGATGTGCAAAAACGGGGATAAAGGCTGCCTTAGACATTTAACTCACCAAATTCTAGCAGGAATTTACCATTTGTCATTTTGCTTAATAAAGATGATTTTCTGCCAATTTGAATATAAGTTCCAGGGTGGGCCTCTTTTGTCACAATAATCTCTTCTTTCCCTACATGACGCATTTCATCCATTAATAGTTTTATTTCACGATCTAACGTAATCGCTTCTGCCTTTAATTTTGTTAAGGCTTGCTTTGTTACTTCAAATGACGCTGATTGTTCTTTGGACATTTTATTGAGAAAAGGCAATAAATTTTTCATGCTATTCTCGTGTGCTGAAATCTCTGTTTGCAATTGTTTTAGCTGTGCTGCTTTCTCCTGCACCACGGTGTTATTTTCCTGCTTATTAATACTTTCTATTATTAAATCTGTTCGACGCTCTAATCGGTTTCCTGAAATGGCCGTCACAATCGTATTTTTAGCTACTGCACGTCCCCCAATAATTTTCCCTTTTCGTTCATCCACATATATCGAATGAGCAGAAAGCTGGGATCCTAGTGCATAAAAACCAATATGAATACTATTAGCTGCAAATAAATTTGCTTCATTCACATGTTTAACAAATATATTGCCACCTGCTTCTACCACTGTTGAACCAAGCCCAAAGATGCCACCACGAATATATACATCACCCTCAATGGATTTAATAAGCTTAGCACCGCTTACACCCTCAGCCCCTTCAATGGAAATATCGCCAGTCGCAATAACTGTATAGCCATTTGTTACTGTACCTTTAATACTAAGTGAACCATTAAATTCAAGGTTTCCTGTTTCTACTCCAACATCACCATTTATAGGAAGGTGCCTGTTTACACCAATCATGCCTTTGACATCATCTAAAACGCCAGCAATTTTCGAGCGAATGACGATTTTTCCGTCTTCTTCCACTTCATAGGCAGATTTTGTATCATATTTGATAGGATAATCTCGACCAGGTACAGCAGCAACTTCTTGACCTAGCACATTTTTCCCCGGTTTACCTAATGTAGCAGGGATCTTTTCACCTAGCCAAGAGCCTTCTGAAATTTCCGAAATAAAATTCATATCATAGTAATCCGCTTTACCGTCTTCACGAATGACTGGCTTTCTCTCGGGTTTAGGTAAATATGTAATTTGTGCATCTATTCCTGCTATAGGTTGCTCGCCTTGAGCAATTAAGAATGCTTTTCCTGGTTCAGCCTTCAATATATCAAAATCTAATATGCCGTGTATAATTCCATTTTCATTGAGTGTTTCTCGGATTTGTTGTGTTAATTTTTCTTTATTATTTTGAATATAATCATGCGTTTCATATATAAAAACAGAGGCTGACATCTTATCACGTGCCACTTCTGCTTCAATGTTTGGAAGCCAGCGTCCAATTTCAACAGGATTGGTATTCTGGGTTGATAACACATTTTTTAAAATTGAAAAATTAGATAATTTCAGTCGTGGATGACTACGTAGGATGCTATCAAATTCTTTTAATGGGAAACCTGCGCTAAAAGTAAGCATAAATACCTTGCCATTTTCCTCAGAAATTTCGAAGTTTTCATTTCGAACTAGAATCAAGCTACCTCCTCCTTCCCTCTATATGTAAGTATATACAATCCACTTACATTTGTTTAGAGACCATTGTCACTACCGAGAAAGAAAATAGTACCACTTAATCATTAAAACATAAGACAATATTTTATTTTTTCTAAAAAATTGTAGATATTTAATACTAATAAATTGTTTGTTTTTGAGCTTTTTTATTAAAATTACCGATAAATTCAAAGTAATTCCATCATGCTATTTTGAATAAATCATCTTCCAAGTACAGGTATCAAGGGGCGCTTCCCACTAAACTATAGGTCTTTATGGGTCTTTTTAACTAATGTTGTATTGATATTACTTTCAATTTGGAAAGTAGATCCTAGTTGTATCAATTGCTGTCGATTCATATATTGCATACTTATTTTACCATCGAATACTAAACGCACCTCAAATAGCTCATCTGTTATCTGTGTGATTTCGAGTGAATTCATTCCCTCTAATTGGAAATTTATACTTTTTATTGTGATCACCCACTTATAAGTTTGTGAAAAGGTCTCAAATTATTCAACTTTAGAATATGACTTTAAATTCACTATTCATGTATATATCGTGTATTTTTAGCTGATTTAGACGTTCTTTTAACGCTTTCAATATTAAAGATCAGCCACAGAAATTTCCACAGTATTTGTTCAAGTAACAAAAAAAGCGCCCCTTTAAACAATAAGATTTAAAAAGGCGCTATACTATGCGAAGTATAATTGCTGTATATGTTAATGATATATATCGGTACTAGCTAGCCATCATATCGATACGAATTTTATCTGCGATCATAGCGATGAATTCGCTATTTGTTGGTTTGGATTTCAAGTGATGGACTGTATAGCCAAACATTGACGAAATGGATTCATAATTGCCACGATTCCAGGCTACCTCGATGGCGTGACGAATCGCACGTTCTACACGGGATGGTGTCGTATTAAATTTTTTGGCGATTTCTGGATATAAAATTTTAGTCACAGATCCTAATAATTCAATATCCTCAAAGACCATTTGAATGGCTTCCCGCAAATAGGAGTAGCCTTTAATATGTGCAGGTACACCGATTTCTTTGATGATGGCTGTAATCGTGCTGTCTAATTGATGCTGATTTAATTTTTGAGGTACTGTCGGTTGTAATACGCTTGTCTTTTTCGGAAGTGTCGCCTTCTGTCCAGCACAATGTAAAATCTTTTGTACCAATTGGTCGAATTCAAAGGGCTTTAGCATGAAATAAGAAGCTCCTAGATCCACCGCCTGTTTCATGACATCCTCTTGGCCAAAAGCCGTTAGCATAATGACTTGAATTGATGACATTTTTTCATTTTGATACATGGATTCTAATACAGCTAAACCGTCAAGATGAGGCATTATTATATCTAGAAGTAAAATATCTGGTGTAAATTCCTCAAGCATTTGTAGACATACTTTTCCATTTGAAGCAGTTGCAATAATTTCTATTTCGGCATGTCCTTGAAAATACTGCTCCATTGTTTTTAATAACTCACGATTATCATCTGCAATCGCTACTTTTACCTTTGTCATTTTCAATTCCTCCTTCTGGACTTGCTTTGAACACCTCAAAGCGATAACCTAAACCCCTAAATGCCGTTTTTGGCACACTGTGGAATTTTCGACATTTTTGTTTTAAAAACCTTTTCTATTTCCAAAAATGAGTATGTAGTCCGATACTTTCTTTTAATATCGACAAGTTACGCTAAATGACGCGACTTGTCGAATGCTCTTATAACTTATTTTAGATAAATTTAGTAGATAAAACTACAGTTTTTTTAAATATCATGCCTTCTTCAGGAAATTATCGGAAATACATGTTGGTTTCGATGAAATAAGGGTAAAAAATCCGTGTAGTTTCCCGCGGCTTTTGTCCTGCCTGGGGAAATTTAAACGGATTTTTACCTTTCATACCTTTTTATGAAGACCTTCTTAACATTTCCGCTACTGTTAGCGCTGCACCTTTTTTCGGCTCCTCCACAAACATATGTGTCACAGCTCCGACAAAACGACCGTCTTGGATAATAGGACTGCCACTCATTCCCTGCAAAATGCCACCTGTTTTTTCAATGAGCTTCTCGTCAGATACTATAAATTCAAGGCGTTCATTTTCCACTTTGGTAATTTCTATTGAAAAGGTTTCCACCTTACTGCCTTCAATGGCTGTATAGATTTCAGCTTTCCCCGTTTTTATATCTTTTTCATGCATAATTTCTATCGCTTTGGGTAATCTTTGTTGATAACCGTCTTCCCAGCGGCCAAAAATACCATAAATAGTATTTTTATCTATACTACCTAGACGTTCTTGATGCTTTTCAATGGAGGAAATTTTATAGCCTGGTTGGCCTGGTGTGCTTTTTCGGATTTGCTGAATAGAAGCTAAAAAAATGGAGCCAGCTCTAAAAACAGGGGCTTCTTGTAGGGTTGAATCGACAATTTGATGACCTAGTGCACCGTAATTTTTTGTCTCTGGATCAATATAAGTCAGTGTTCCTACTCCATCTGTTTCATCTTTTAAAAAGGAAATGACATGCTCTGCTTCTTGGTTTTGTAATTCCAATGTAATTTGTTGGCCTTCACTATTGATCGTCCATTTCTGTTGGCCATCTTTTGCCACAGCCTGCTTGGCATCAGCAAGGGATTTTACTGGTATATCGTTTATTTTTTCAATAACTGCGCCTCCTTTCATCCACTGATTGGAAGCTAACAGTACATCGTGTGCGACAAATACATGTGACAATTGAAGTTGAATTCCAATTGCTTCGCCCATCGGTATAAGCTTTTTGGCGGCTAAAGCTTGTATAGGCATCACTAATAAAAAGATGAGCATAGGCAAAATGACTAATTGACGCCAATGACGATTCATACGACACCTCCTTTTCATTTTTGTCTTTTTACTATGTGTTGTTGTGACGTTCTTATAAGCGGTAAATATTTGCGCAAAATGAAAAAAGCCAGAAACAGCTGAAACTGTTTCTGGAATAATGGTTAACGCATTTGTTTTTTTCGTTCATCTGCCATTTTTAAAAGCTCCGTGGCATGCTGTAGTGTCAAAGCTGTAATTTCAGTTCCAGACATCATACGGCTAACTTCCTCTATACGAGCATCTTGATCAATTTCTGATAAGGAAGTAAACGTTCGATCATGTTCGACTTCTTTTTTGATGAAGTAATGATGATCAGCCATCGCTGCAACTTGAGGTAAATGTGAAATACATAAAACTTGAGAATTAACAGAAATTGCGGCAATTTTCTCTGCAATCGCTTGCGCAACACGACCACTAACACCTGTATCCACCTCATCAAATATAATGGAAGTAATTCCATTGGAAGAAGAGAAAATGGTTTTCAATGCTAGCATCATTCGTGATAACTCTCCGCCTGATGCAATTTTCGGTAAAGACTTTGGTGGCTCCCCAACGTTTGTGGAAATGTAGAAGATAATTTGATCTTTCCCATTTGCGTCGAAATAGGGTAATTCATCGAAATTGACAATAAATTTTGCTTTTTCCATATGTAATTCACGTAGCTCTGCCATAATTGCTTCACTCAATTGTTGGGCTGCAGCTTTACGTACAGTTGAAAGTTCACTAGCCAGCTCATTGAGTACAGCTTCCATCTCTAACACACGTCGTTCTTTCACCTGCAAAATCTCATCACGATTCAACAGCTCATTTAACTCGTTTTTAATTTTTTCATAATAAGCCAAGATCTCTTCCACTGTCGAACCATATTTGCGTTTTAAAGTTTGCAACAACGCTAATCGCTGCTCAACCTCGTTTAAACGCGCAGGGTCAAATTCTAATTCATCTAACACATTTTTGACCTGATAGGCTGCATCCTGTAATGCATAAAACGCAGTTGTAACTGCCTCAGATGATTCTTTGAATTGCTCATCAACCGTTGCAGCATCTTCTAAAGCACCCATTGCCGTTCCGATCCAATCAAGCCCTTTTGTTTCACCTTGAATGGCTTCATAGGCTGCACTAGAGCGTTCAAAAATTTTATTAAAATTCATCAGACGACGGCGTTCGTCTAGAAGCTCGTCTTCCTCACCTAACTTTAAATTAGCTTCGTCCAACTCTTTAATTTGAAATTGATACAAATCGATACGTTGTGCCATCAACTGCTCATCAATGGATATCGAAGCTAAGTCTTTTTTGAGCAAACGGTATTCATCGTATTGCGCTCGATAGGTTTTTTGAATCGGCGACAACTCTTCTTCTGCAAATTGATCAAGCAAATTTATGTGCTGCTTTTCATCCATTAGCTCTTGATTTTCATGTTGGCCATGAATATCAATGAGACTTGCCCCAATGTCTCTTAGTACCGATAAAGGCACAAGCTTACCATTCACTCGGCAAATACTTTTACCAGTATCATTCAAATCTCGACGTAAAATAATTGTATCTTCTTCTATTTCAATGCCTGCTTCTTCTAACTTTTTCAGAACAGGATGAACTGAACTCGAAATTTGAAATAAGCCACCCAATTCTGCTTTTCTTGCGCCATGACGAATAAATTCAGTGTTGCCTCGTCCACCTGCAAGTAAATGCACCGCATCAATGATAATGGATTTTCCGGCACCTGTTTCCCCAGTGAGAACTGTTAAGCCTTCTAAAAAGCTGACAGTCAAATCCTCAATGATGGCAAAGTTTCGAATACTAAGCTCTCTTAACACAAATTGTCACCTCTAAATCAAATTAACCATTTTTTATAGCATGTCTAATAAACGATTTTTTGTATTTTCACGCTCATTTTCATTTCGACAAATAATTAAAATGGTATCATCTCCAGAAATTGTACCTAAAATTTCCGGCCAATCTAAATGGTCAAGTAAGGAAGCAATGGCATTCGCATTCCCTGGAAGAGCTTTCATGACTAAAAAATGTGATGCCCCATCAATACTTACAAAAGCATCCGCTAATGCACGATGTAATTTTTGGACTGGATTGAAACGTTGATCTGCGGGTAGGCTATATTTATAGCGCCCATCCTGTAATGGTACTTTTACTAAATGAAGCTCTTTTATATCTCGTGATACTGTAGCTTGTGTCACATTATAGCCTGCTTCTTTTAAAAAATCGACTAAATCATCTTGTGTTTCAATTTCATGATTGGCGATAATATCCCGAATCCGTATATGTCGTTGTCCTTTATTCAACGAAATCACCTCTTATAAATAATTGTATATGTGTATAATCACACTACCATTTTCCACAAAAAAGCACAAGAAAAAACACGGCTCTATAAGCGAGCACGTGTTATTTTAAAGTATTATGCGCTTCTTCAACGAGTGCATTAAAAGCTGTATATGCAGGTAGCACTTCTTGTCCAATAGGATTCACTAAATGGAATAAAAATTCAATATTCCCTTCTCCACCTGTGATTGGAGAGAACGAAGCATCTTTTACTACAAAACCAATATCAGTTGCCATTGCAGCTGTTTTTTCCAAAACTTCTAAATGTACTTTTTTATCACGCACAATTCCTTTTTTACCTACTTTATCTTTCCCAGCTTCAAACTGAGGCTTCACCAAAGCCATAACATCCCCGCCTGGCAGCAATAATGTTTTTAATACCGGTAAAATCAGTGATAACGAAATAAAGCTAACATCGATTGTTGCAAAATCAGGTAAACCTTCTGATAAATCGGCTGCCGTTGTATAGCGAAAATTCGTTTTCTCCATTACTGTCACTCGTTCATCGGAGCGAATTTTCCATGCTAATTGGTTTGAACCAACATCTAGTGCATAGCAATGTCTTGCTCCATGTTGTAAGGCACAATCTGTAAAGCCACCTGTAGAGGAGCCAATGTCAAGCATTAGCTTCCCTTCTACAGACATATCAAAAATTTGTAGCGCCTTTTCTAATTTAAGGCCTCCACGACTCACATATTTTAAATCTGAGCCCTTTACTTGTAGCGGTGCATCGACGGCAATTTTCTCGCCTGCCTTATCAATTCGTATTTCATTTGAAAAGACAAGGCCTGCCATAATGGACCGTTTTGCTTTTTCTCTTGTTTCACATAGTCCACGCTCTACAAGTAAAATATCTACTCGTTCTTTTGGTTGTTTTGTCATTATTTATTCAAACCCACTTGCTGTTTTTGTTGAAGTAATACGTGCATACGTGCAACCGTATCTTCTGCTGTCATATGAATTTCCGCGAGTAGCTGATCTACGTTGCCATGCTCAATATATTGATCTGGGATGCCCATTCGATCAACTAACGCATTTAAATAGCCGTGGTCATGAGCAAACTCTAATACACCACTACCAAACCCACCCTGTAGAACAGCTTCTTCAATTGTTAAAATCGGTTTTTGACTAGATAATATACGATGTAGCATATCCTCATCCATCGGTTTGATAAAGCGAGCATTGACCACTTCAATATCGATTCCTTGTTGCGCTAGCATTTCAGCAGCAGCCATTGCCATTGGAATCGTTGTTCCAAATGTCAAAATAGATGCGTCTTTGCCCTCACGTAAAACTTCCCAGCTACCAATTGGTAAAGCTATCAGCTCATCATCTAATGGCACACCCATTCCATTACCACGTGGATAACGAAGTGCAATTGGACCACCATCATAATCAATCGCTGTTTTTACCATATGTTGCCCTTCATTCTCATCCTTTGGCATCATGATTGTCATGTTTGGAATATGACGAAGGAAAGCAATATCAAATACACCTTGATGTGTTTCCCCATCTGCTCCCACTAAACCAGCCCGATCAATACCAATAAAGACATTTAAATTCGGGCGAGCAATATCATGCAAAACTTGGTCATATGCACGTTGCAGGAACGTAGAATAAATCGCTAAAAATGGTTTCATCTTTTGCGTAGCTAATCCTGCAGCCATCGTTGCCGCATGTTGCTCCGCAATCCCTACATCAAAGAAACGATTTGGGAAGTCCTGTTGAATACCTTGTAGCTTTGAACCTACAGGCATGGCAGGTGTAATCGTTACCACTCGCTCATTTTCATGAGCAATTTTACGAACCGTCTCAGCAATTAAACTACTCCAAGCGGGTCCAGTAGTCTCAGACTTCACAAAGGCACCATTTTCAATTTTATAAGGACCTGTTCCATGCCAATTCCCAATTGTATCATCCTCGGCTGGCTTATAGCCCTTTCCTTTTTCGTAATCACATGAACAAGGACTGGCCCTTTTACTTTTTTCGCGTGTGATAATGTCATTTCAAGCGCTTCAAAATCATGTCCATCAATTGGACCAAGATATTTAAAACCTAGCTCCTCAAAAAACACACCAGATACTACTAAATATTTTAAGCTATCCTTTACGCGTTCAACAGTAGAGGCAAGCTTTCCACCTAATACTGGAATCTTATTAATAAGTGACTCCAGCTCTTCCTTGGCTTTTGAGTATTCCTTGGCTGTACGTAGACGACCTAAAACATTGTGTAATGCGCCAACATTTGGTGCAATCGACATTTCATTATCATTGAGGATGACAATCATATTTGTTTTTGCATGGCCAATATGATTTAATGCCTCAAGTGCCATACCCCCTGTTAAAGCCCCATCTCCAATAATAGGGATAACAAAGTTGTTTTCTTTTTTTATATCACGTGCTGCTGCCATACCCATGGCTGCTGATAAAGATGTCGAGCTATGACCTGTTTCCCACTCATCATGTTCACTCTCCACGCGCTTTGGGAATCCACAAAGCCCTTTGAACTGACGTAGTGTGTCAAATTGACTCGCACGACCTGTTAAAATTTTATGCACGTAAGCTTGGTGGCCAACATCCCACAAAAACTTATCTTTAGGACTGTCAAACATTTTATGCAGCATCATCGTTAACTCAACTACGCCTAAATTCGGCCCGATATGCCCACCTGTGACAGAACATTTTTCGATTAAGAAGGTACGAATTTCTTGGGCAAGCTGCTCAAGCTCCTTCTTATTTAAGTTTTTTAAAAAGGATGGACTAGTTATTTTATTTAAATCCACCTTTCTCACACACCTTTTCAATAAAATATTCACCGCAATTGTGTTTCCACCATTATAGCAGTGTTATCAATATGCTAAAAGTACGAACACTTCATTGTTTACATATTGCAAACGTCCCCACCTATTCTAGCATATTCTTTTCCTTCAACGCCTTGATTTTCTCTTAGTTTTTACGATGAACGATATAAGCAGCAAAGTCACGTAATAGGCTGACATCTATTGGTAATTGATCGAGTGCGTTAATGGCATGTTGATAATGCTCAGCAAGCTTTTCTTTCGCTCCCTCTAGGGTTAAGAGGGCTGGATAAGTGCTTTTATCACTAGCGACATCTTTTCCAGCTGTTTTTCCTAGTTCTTCAGTCGTTCCCTCAATATCTAAAATATCGTCTTGAATTTGGAAAGCTAAACCAATATGATGCGCATATTCTTTCAATGTAGCACGGTCTTGTGCTGATACATCTGCAAGTACGGCTCCCGCTTCAATACTAAAACGCAATAAAGCACCTGTTTTATTGACATGGACTTGTTCCAATTCAGCTAAATTAAGCTGACGTTGCTCCCCTTCCATATCTAGTACTTGACCACCAACCATGCCTTCTGCACCTGCTGCAATGCTTAGCAATTGGACAAGTTCAATACGCTTTTCAGCAGAGATATCCATGCGAGCTAAAATGCCAAATGCCAGTGTGTTTAATGCATCACCAGCAAGCGTAGCCAGCGCTTCTCCATAAACTTTATGATTTGTTGGCTTGCCTCTTCTAAAATCATCATTATCCATGCTTGGTAGATCATCATGGATTAAAGAATATGTGTGAATGATTTCAATAACCGAACCGACAATCAAACCGTCCTGAAGATTTTCACGGTAAAGCTCTAGTACCGCTAACACAAAAAGCGGACGAATTCGTTTACCCCCTGCCTTTAATGAATAAAGCATGGATTCCTTTAAATCTGCTGGTGCATCAATTTGTTCAACAAGTGCAAACATCGTCTCTTCAATCTGTGGTGTATTGCTTTCAATAAAGTACTTTAATGGCTCATTCATTTCCTAATTCTCTCCCTTTAGTGGATCAAATGCTGTTGTTTCACCAGTCTCTTGGACAATTGATACAAGCTGCTCCTCAGCATGTTGCAGCTTACTATGGCAAAACTTTGATAGCTCCATTCCTTGCTTGTATAAATCAATCGCATTTTCCAATGGCACATCACCCTGTTCTAACTGGCGAACGATTTCTTCTAGTGCCGTCATGGCTTCTGCAAATGTTTGTTGTTTTTCAGTCACAACAATTCCCCCTCATTCTTTGGCAAGATATTCGTCACGTTAGCCACAACCTTTCCATCATGGAAAGTCAGTGTCAGTTGATCTTGCTTTTGCACCTCAGTGGATGATTTGATCATTTGCTGATCTTTATATGCTACTGTAAATCCTCTTGTTAGAATGGACAGTGGATTTAAAGCTTCTAATGTTCTAACGGTTGACTCAAATTGTTGTTGCTTTTTTGCCACATAATACGTTGTAGCACGTGATAATTGTTGGACGCGCGCTTCAAGCTCTCTCTGATGAAAAGCAAGTGCCTTTTTGGGTGAATGTTGCTCCACCGTACTATGTAATTGTTGAAGTTGGGCAGCTTTTTTCATCAAGCTCACTTGCATTGCTGCTTGTAATCCTGACTCAAGCTGTGCCAATCTTTCTGTAAAAGGTCGATAAAGTCTTTCCGGCATGGACAATGGATAAGACTGTTGGAGCTTATTAAGACGTTGTCGCTCTGCCATAAGTTGCGACCTAACCATTTGGTGAAGCTGCGATTTCTGCGTAAGCACGCGTTGGTAGAGATCCGCTTGATCTGGCACAGCCATCTCAGCAGCAGCTGTTGGAGTAGGTGCACGTAAATCGGCTACATAATCGGCGATCGTTGTATCTGTTTCATGGCCAACCGCACTTATAATAGGAATTCGGCTTTCAAAAATAGCTCTTGCTACAATTTCTTCATTAAAAGCCCATAAATCCTCGATGGAGCCTCCTCCTCGCCCGACAATCAACACATCACAGCTTGCCTCTTGATTAGCACGTTGAATATTTTGCACAATATTCGGTGCAGCCTGAGCTCCTTGCACAAGTGTTGGATAAATCAAAATTTCAGCAAGTGGATAACGCCTCTTTAAGGTTGTACAAATATCCCGTATAGCTGCACCAGTTGTTGACGTGAGTACACCAATTTTTTCAGGAAATTTTGGTATCGGTTGCTTCCACTCAGGTTTAAAAAGGCCTTCTTTTTGTAATTGCTCTTTTAATTGATTGAAGGCAACAAATAAGCTACCAATGCCATCCGGTTGCATTTCCTGTACATATAGCTGATAAGTTCCATAGCCTTCGTAAACGTTTACATCCCCTCGGATAAATACTTGCATACCTTCCTTTGGTTCAAACGCTAATTTGGTAGCCGCTGCTTTAAACATCGTCGCAGCTATTCGGGCACCATCATCCTTTAATGTAAAGTAAATATGGCCGGATTGATGAATTTTCACATTTGATAATTCACCTTTTACATACACTTCACGCAAATGTGGATCTGCATCGAATTTTCGTTTAATATATTTTGTTAACGCTTTTACTGTTAAATAAGAAGCAGAGGACATGTTTTCGGCTCCTTTACTAAAATCAAGTTTTTCACAAAACTACACCTATCATAACATTTTTTGCAGTCGTTGACGTGCCAAAATGCAGTTTCGATAGAAAAAATGACTGTCTTTCTTCTATCGAAAAACAACTATAACACATTCCTACACGTTCTCACTATTAGAAATCGTATATTATGACAAATAACAAACAAAGCCCCATAACTTCATACGTTATGAGACTTTATATTTTAATAAAATAGTAATAAAAGAGTTCCTACAATAAAACAATAATACGTAAAGTAGCTAAGTTTGCCACTTTTCATAATGCCTATAAACCAACGCATCGCAAAATAAGTCATAATGAGTGTTGCCAAGAAAGTGGCGGCATATGGAAGAGCTAAGGCACCTTTATTCGGCTCGTCTAAAAAATCTGTAATGCCAAGGACTACCCCACCCAAACTTACAGGAATATAAAGCATAAAGGAAAAACGTAAGGCTGTATCCTGCTTCATCCCTACTGCTATGGCGGAAATAATCGTAGCTCCTGAACGGCTAATGCCTGGCGTTAAAGCAACTGCTTGCCCCAGCCCTACAATGATGGCATCTTTAGCACGTAAATCTGCATCTTTCTTCTTGCCACGCATATTACGAATTAACCATAATGCAGTCCCTGTCACAAATAGCATGAGCGCAATCGTCGTCATACTTACGTTATCTGCAATAACATCACTTAATAACACCCCTAAAACGCCAGCAGGAATTGAACCGATGACAATATAGAGAGCAAAGCGAAAATCTGCGTTATAACGCTTTTCTCTAGTTTTCAAGTAAAGAAAAAAATGACTGATCAGACGAACAATATCCTCACGATAAATATACATAATAGCAAGTAACGAAGCTGTATTGGTTAAGATGGCAAAAGTAAAACCTTGTTCACCTAGTCCCAGCATTTCGCTAGCAATCATTACATGTCCACTCGACGATACAGGAATTGGCTCTGTAAAGCCTTGGACAAGTCCAATAATGATATGCTTGACAATTAACATAATATCGATATTTTCCATAAAAACCTCCTCCTCAGTATGTATGTCCCAAACGTTACATTAGACGACATAATCGAAGAAAAGTTCTGAATTTACACAACAAAAAAGTCACCTCACACAATGTTGAGATGACTTTCTTCAAAAGGTTTTTTATTTTGCAAGCGTATTTTCAGCTGCTTGCACTGTGTTGAATAGTAACATTGTGATGGTCATTGGTCCTACACCACCTGGTACAGGCGTAATATGAGACGCAATTCCATCTACTTCTGCAAAGTTTACGTCACCGCATAATTTATTGTTGTCATCGCGATTAATGCCTACATCAATAACAACAGCCCCTTCTTTCACGTGCTCTTTTGTAATAAAGTTTGCACGTCCAACTGCGGCAATTAAAATATCTGCTTGTTTTGTAAATGAAGGTAAATCTGGCGTTTTAGAGTGTGTATAGGTTACCGTTGCATCCTTTTGTAAAAGTAGTTGTCCCATTGGTTTACCAACGATATGACTGCGACCTACGATTACAGCATGCTTTCCTGCGATTTCAATTCCTGAATACTCAAGAAGCTTCATTACGCCAAACGGTGTACAAGGTAAAAATGTTTCTTGGCCAAGCATCATTTTCCCAACGCTTACAGGTGAGAATCCATCGACATCCTTCTCGACAGCAATCGTTGCAATGACTGTATCCTCATCAATATGTTTTGGGAGTGGTAATTGAACTAAAATACCATGAATATCCTCACGTTGATTTAAAAGCTCAATTTGTGCTAGTAATTCCTCTTGCGTTGTCTCTTCGGGTAATTTAATGAGTTCTGAAAACATACCAATCGCTTCACAAGATTTTTGTTTATTTCTCACATATGTAGCTGATGCCTGGTTGTCTCCAACTAACACAACCGCTAAACCAGGTGTCAATCCTCGCTCTTTTAAACGAATGACACGCTCTGCTACAGCATTACGAATTTCTTGACCAATCTCTTTACCATTAATAATTGCACTTGACATAAACCTTCGTTACTCCTTCCAATTCAACACATTATTCTTGTTCTGTAAATTTAGAAAGTACACCATTGACGAATTTAGATGAACTATCATCGCCAAATGTTTTACATAACTCGATTGCTTCGTTTAGTACTACTCTTTTTGGTGTTTCTGGCATGTATAACAATTCATATACAGCTAAACGTAAAACCGTTCTTTCAATTTTGGGTAGACGGGCAAGTGACCACTTTTCAAGATGCTGTTCTAATGTAGCATCGATTTCCTCCAAATGTTCAGCTGTTCCATTTACGATCTTTTCGTAGAAGGCATTGGTAGGTTGACCTTTAATATGGCCCATTGCTTCTTCAACTGTTAGATCCGTATTGTCTAGCTGAAACAAAACTTGCAACGCTTTTTCGCGTGCTTCATGTCGTTTCATGTAAAGCTCTCCTTCTTAAGTGGCATTAAGGTTTATAATAGCATAAAATCACATGAGAAACACGATTTCAAGCAAGTTTTCAATAATCTGAACCTTTTTCAAGGAACTTTTTGTTTAAGCCCACTTCTCATCGAATAGTGGTATTCCAAAAATGAATGTTTCTTGTTCGTAATGGTATAATAAAGAAAAAACTTTAGAGGTGTCACAATGCAAACTGAAGCTTATGTCTTAGCTGCAAAAAACATTTAAAATGGTTGACAGTGAAGAACAATATCAACAAATGAAGGAACGTACATCTCACCTATTTTACTGGGTGGATGCAAGCATAAAATTCGTTTTGATGCCATTCGAAACTTTTTTAGCTTTTATTAGTGGAGGCCATTTATGAAGGAACATTATTATACGATAGGTGAGGTTGCCAAACTTTCAAACTTATCGGTTCAGACATTACGTTATTATGATCAAATTGATTTATTTAAGCCTGCTTATATCGATACCTTCACCAATTATCGGTATTATAAAGGCAATCAGCTATTCTATTTAGACATTATAAAGTCCCTTAAATATATCGGCGTGACGCTCGATGATATAAAAAAAGCACTTAGATTAACCTCAGAGGAATTGCTTGATTTTTTAGCTCAGCAGGAGCTACGCATCAATGAAAAAATTTCACGTTTAAACGAAGCAAAAAATACCTTACTGAAAACAAAAAAGCAATTACAAGAGCAAATTGATATCCCAGTTTTCGGTGAGATTTATGTGCAAATAGAGGAAGCAATGCCCGTTCTTCAAGTAACCACTACTGAATTAACACCGACATCGAGCACCAGTACATACTATGCCACTTTAATTAAAATCATCGAAAAGGAAGGCAGTGTCTTAAACAGTCGTTATGGTTGTATTTATCCACTAGAGCCTTATAAAGATGTCAATGACATCATTTATGATGCTATTTTCACTCCCCTATTAACGGAGCGCACATTTTCGCAGCTTTCACCAAACATACAACAAACCATTATTCCTGGCGGTAAATATGTATGCATTGCCTTTATTTACGATCCTGATACTTATTTTTCATTCTATGAAAAGTTGAGAAATCATGTATTAGCTCAGGAGGAACTATTTGAGTCGCAAGTGTATGAGCTATACATGCCAGCAACGCTCACTATGGAACAAGAAAAGAAATTTATAGTAGAATTAAAGATTAGGCAAAAACAAGAGACACAAAATTCCTCCGAAAAAGTAGTGGCACATTCGTATAACTCTCAGCCAGAACTCCCAAACTGATAAAAATTTTAAAAAATAAAAACAAATCTTTTGACCCTATAGTTACTATAGGGTTTATCGTATTACATGGAAATATTCTAGTAGATTGAAAACATGTATCGCGAACAATTAGAAGGAGAAGTTTATGAGCAAGAAACAAAATATAACCTTAGCTATTTTATTATCTAATCTTTTCATTGCCTTTTTAGGGATTGGTTTAGTCATCCCTGTTTTACCAACCATCATGAATGAGCTACATATTTCTGGCTCTGTTGTTGGTTATATGGTGGCAGCCTTTGCCATTACACAATTAATTGCATCACCAATTGCAGGTAAGCTTGTTGATACTATTGGCCGCAAAGTTATGATTGTTGCAGGTCTTTTTATTTTTGGACTTTCTGAGTTTTTATTTGGGTTTGGTCGTTCTGTTGAAATTCTTTTTGTCTCTCGTATGTTAGGTGGCGTGAGTGCCGCTTTCATTATGCCAGCTGTAACCGCCTATATAGCTGATATTACGACATTGGCACAGCGCCCTAAGGCACTTGGCTATATGAGTGCAGCCATTAGCACAGGTTTTATTATCGGCCCTGGGATCGGTGGTTTTTTAGCTGAAATTGGTACACGTGTCCCATTTTATGCAGCTGGGGTACTTGGTCTGTTCGCAGCTATCCTGTCATTGCTGTTTTTAAAAGAGCCAACACGTGCTACAGACAATGAAGAAGTAGCACAATCCATGTTAGGTAGTGTCAAGCGTGTGTTTAGTCCACTCTACTTCATACCATTCATTCTTATTTTCGTGTTATCATTTGGCCTCGCTGCATTCGAATCATTGTTTAGCTTATTCGTTGATCACAAATTTGCGTTTACACCATCGGATATTGCCATAATTATTACAGGAAGTGGTATTGTTGGGGCACTAGCTCAATTAATACTATTTGATTGGCTGACAAAGAAAATGGGTGAGATTAATGTTATTCGTTACTCACTAATCCTTTCAGCAGTATTAACATTTGCCATGACGATCGTGAGTCATTATTTTGCCATCTTATTCGTGACATTCTTTATTTTCGTAGGCTTCGATTTAATTCGACCTGCTGTTACTTCGTATTTATCGAAAATTGCCGGAAATGAACAAGGATTTGTTGGTGGCATGAACTCTATGTTTACAAGTCTTGGTAATATTTTTGGCCCAATTCTAGGTGGGGTATTGTTCGATATCAATCTGAACTATCCATACTACTTTGCTACAATCGTATTGGTGCTAGGCGTCATACTTGCGTTATTCTGGAGAAAGCCAAAGCATATAGAATTATAAAAATAGCGATACATCCACATGAACATCCTAGAGAAATCCATATAAAAAGGACTGCCCTTTGATGAACGAATCATCATTGGGCAATCCTTTTCTTTTTTATTCATGCACTACTGTTTCTTCTTTTTCAAAGTGAATACCTGTAATATGCACATTTACTTCTGCTGTTTCTAGTGCCGTCATATTAAAAATAGCCTGACGGATTTGCGTTTGAACTTCTTTTGCTACTTTAGGAATGGCATATCCATATTTCACAGAGCAAAATACATCAATCGCAATTTCACCAGTTTCCGTTACACCTGATTTAATGCCTTTATTGTGTACTTTTTTACCGAAACGTTCCACGACACCCGTCGCAATATTCCCACGAGTTGCAGCAATGCCTTCTACTTCATTGACAGCAATCCCAGCCACAACCTCGATCACCTCTGCCGCTACCTCAATTTTTCCAAGCTCTTCTTTCCCAGAAGGTGTTGGTTGTACGAAAGATTGTCCTACTTTCTCTGCCATACAAATATCATCCTTTCCCTTACACATCACAAACAAGTGCTGTACTTACATTTATTATACTATAAAAAGGAAGGTTTGGCTGTCGAAAGCCGTTTTAATTTAAAACCGACTTTACTGATCCACTACATCGATTAAATAAATTCCCTTTTCAAATCCCCCACGAGCAGTTCTCTTGTGTTCACGCGTCTCTTCTAGCTCCTCAAAGCTTACACCTAGCACACCGATAGCGATATGAAGGAGCTCCAGTATATCTGCAAGCTCTTCAACACTTTCTTTTTTATCCTCGGCTTCGTAAAATTCTGTAGCTTCTTCTATCATTTTAGCTTTTATTGCCTTTATCAGCTCACTAGGTTCTAAAATGCGTGCATGATAGGATAAACCCTTCGCTTCCATTACTTCTAAAACTTTATCCCTCACTAGCTTATTATATATAGGCATCCATTGTTTAACTCCTTTTCAGGGGGATTACTATCACTATCTTATATTATATAGTATTCTTTCTATAATATAGAATTGATTTGAGATAAAGTAGAGGTAGAGTATGTTACAAAAATGGTTGTTTAGTATCGGTGGAGTTGTCCTCATGTTTACAATGCTTTTTTTATTTTTGGGGGATAGAGCTAGTGAAGATACAATGCTTGCGAAAAATATTATGGAAGAAGCAAATAGTGGTACAACAGTAGTTTCACTAAATAAATTAACGGATTTTGATTGGGAAAAAGCGCAAATTTTTGGACCTTATACAACGAAAGATACGATTGAAGAAACAATGGACATACAGTTTAGAGGTAGTACCAGTGGTTTAGATGTACGGGAAGATATTTTCCTTCTTGTATTTGCGAAAGAAGGCCATGCGATAAAGACAGCTGTGCTTTACAGAAACATAGGAGATTATTCAACAAAGAATGGTATGTTAACACCCGATAACGATCTTCTATCTATAAATTAGTACTTTTCACCACTATTCTTTTACTATTGATTACTTCAATTGGTAACGGTTTTAGCTTCTATAACGATCAATTTTCTTCTATGATTGATCTTTCTACCTGCAAGTAAGTCCTCTATCTATTTATGCTTAGACATAAAAAACCTCCTAACTAATAAAAGCTAGGAGGTTTAAACTTGCGAACGCTTACTTCACTTTTTCTGCTACGCCCAATACATCGTTCTCTTCTAGGAACTTCGTATTGAATTGCGCTGATTTGAAGACGTCATTGTTCATTAGTGCTTGGTGGAATGGAATGGTTGTATTAATTCCAGGACCAGATACTTCGAATTCACTTAAAGCGCGGTTCATTTTTGCAATCGCTTCTTCACGTGTATCCGCATGAACAATTAGTTTTGCTACCATTGAATCGTAATATGGTGGGATTGTATAGCCCGCATAGACAGCAGAATCAATACGTACACCATAGCCACCTGGTGTTATATACGTATCAACAGTTCCTGCTGAAGGCATGAAGTTTTTATAGGCATTTTCTGCATTAATACGGCATTCAATCGCCCAACCATTTAATTTTATATCATCTTGTGTGAAGGGAAGCTTCTCACCAGATGCAATTTTTAATTGTTGTTGTACAAGATCTACACCAGAAATCATTTCTGTTACTGGGTGCTCAACCTGAATACGAGTGTTCATTTCCATGAAGTAGAACTTGTCCTCTTGATAGTCATAGATAAACTCGATCGTGCCGGCACCTTCATAGTTACATGCCTGTGCCGCTTTTACTGCTGCCGCACCCATTTCAGCACGACGCTCAGAAGATAAGGCTGGAGATGGAGCTTCCTCTACTAACTTCTGCATACGACGTTGAACCGTACAGTCACGTTCGCCTAAATGTACCACGTTCCCGTAGCCATCTGCTAAAACTTGGATTTCACAGTGACGGAAGTACTCGATAAATTTCTCTAAATATACGCCAGGGTTACCGAATGCTGCAGCAGCCTCTTTTTGCGTAATTTCAATACCTTTTACAAGATCTTCTTCTGTACGTGCTACACGGATCCCTTTACCGCCACCACCAGCAGTTGCTTTGATGATGACAGGGTAACCAATTTTAGCAGCCCATTCTTTACCCGTTTCGATATCTGGTACAATACCAGTACCTGGAACAAGTGGGACACCTGCTGCCTCCATTGTTGTACGTGCAACGTCCTTGATGCCCATAATTTTAATAGAATCAGAGGATGGACCGATAAATTTAATGCCAGCGTTTTCACAAGCTTCAGCAAAATCAGCGTTTTCTGATACGAAGCCATATCCTGGGTGGATGCCATCAGCACCTGTCTTTTCAGCTACACTAAGTAGCGCTGGGAAGCTAAGATAAGAATCTTTTGATAGCTTCGGTCCGATGCAATAAGCTTCGTCTGCTAACTTCACATGTAATGCGTCAGCATCTGCTTCAGAGTACACAGCAACCGATTGAATGCCTAACTCTTTACAAGCACGAATGATACGCACAGCGATTTCGCCGCGGTTTGCAATTAAAACTTTTTTCATTTGTTTTGCACTCCTTACTCAGCTTTTACAAGGAATAATGGTTGGCCGTACTCTACTAAGTCGCCATCTTTAACTAGAATTTCAACGATTTCCCCTTGAACTTCTGCTTCGATTTCGTTGAATAATTTCATTGCTTCTACGATACATACAATTGTTTCGTCCCCTACTTTGTCACCCACTTTTACGTATGCAGGAGAATCTGGGTTTGGTGCTTGATAGAAAGTACCGACCATTGGAGATACAATTTTATGTAACGATGGGTCGTTAACTGATGGTGCAGCTGGTGCTGGCGCTTCTTCTTTCGCTGGTGCAGGTGTTACTGCTGGAGCTTCTGCTGGTGCAGATTGTTGTACAACAGGGGCTACTACTTCTTTTTTAGGTGCTACAGTTTCTGTAACAACAACATTATTCTTTTTAAGTTTTACTTTTGCGCCATCTACTTCATACACAAACTCGTCAATTGAAGAAGAATCCACTAATTTGATAATTTCACGAATTTCTTGAATTTTGAACATTTCTAACTCTCCTTATGAATTAAAATCTACTACAATAACTATTCTATATTTTTTCGTATCAATTTGAAATAGTTAAATGAAAATTAAGTAAATATGAACAAAATAAAAGGCTTTCCTTTACTAAGCGAAAGCCTTTTCATGAAGCTGATATATAACAACCTTTTATAAATTAACTAAAAATTTATTTTTTTCTTTATTTTTTAATAATTATTTGCACTGAACTTGACTTGCACATCATTTGCGCCTTCCATCTCTGTTTTTACGAGATAAATAATTTCGTTTGCTTGTGCTTTTGACAATTCCTCTGCCATCACTGTCACCGACACTTTTTCTCCCTCAGCACGTACAAACGCATCAGAGTAGCCTAATGATTTTACAAGCATCTCAAGCATAGCTTCCGCTGATTCACGTTTAATCAGGCCATCCATTTCATTGTATGCCTCATTTTTTTCTTCGGCAGAATATTCTTCTGAGGCAATCTTTTGTGTTAACTGTTCACGAAGTTGGCTTCTCTCATCACTAACCTGCATACGCATTTCTTCAAATAAGTGACTTGGTGAAGATACTTCTTGTGTTATATCATTTGTTGCTTCCTGATCTGTAACACCTGTGACAGCTGTTTGTTGCAGTGTATCATCTGTAAAAATAGTAAGACCATTGAATTGCTTTGCTGGATCTACCAAATAATACACTGAAATGACTGCTACTAAACTTAATAATGTCATAAACCAAACTGTTCTTCTACGTACGCGCATTTACTTTTCCTCCTTATTTTCCATTGGAACGATAATAATTCGATGAATCGGTAATTGCATCACTTGACTGACGACAGCACGAATTTCATTTTTTACAAAGATATCGGAAGCACCCTCTGAAACAACGAGCATTCCTGTCACGTTTTTCGCGCCTTGTTCAGTCCCTCGAAAATATTGGCTGAATAGTTTATTGGCATCCTGATCATCTGTCATCTCTCCATAATAAAAGTAGACTTTAACCTCCCCAACACCTTCCATTGCCTTCAGGGTTTGCTCAAGTTTTTCTTCATTTGTGAGCGGTGAACCTTTGTCGCTTGTTGAATTCGTTTGATACATAGGTAAAATGATGAAAATTCCCACGGAGGCAGCTATCAAGATTAATACCATTAATGACGTTGTTTTTTTTCGTGTCTTTTCCACATCACTTGTACATTGCCTCCTTTCATCTTCTCTTTTTCAAGTGTATGTACGCTTGTTTCTTCCTATGAATTGATAAATGGAATCTTTAATAGCAATTGCAAAAATACTAACGTGATGACCAACTTTGTCAGTGAAATTATTTCCTTATCATCCGTTAGAAACACAAAAATCTGACAGACAAACAGCAATGCCAATAAAAGAATCAATCTATCTCCCCCTGCCATGACTTGTACGAACACAATGAGGAAAAAACAAGAAAACATAAATGAAAAAGCAATTAAAAATGATACAGCACATAAAGTAAATAGCGATTTGCTAACTTGATCTAGTAGTCTACAAATATCATCAAAGGCAATCGGTTCTAAAATAGCAGCAAGCATTTTCAAAGAATAGGCACTAACTACAAGCTGCACGGTTGGGATAAAAGACACCGTAATGACCGCAATAAAGGCGCTAATACTTGTAAGAGAAGATGTAAATTGAGTCATATGCTGAAACATCGAAAAACTATCCACAATAAAAGAACCTACAACTGGAATATTTTCTTCAATTAATTTTTTGACGGGCTCCGCTACAGCCGCATTGACACTAAATGCTGCTACACCGCTTGCGGTCATCAGTAAGACATAGCAAATAACTGAGGCCGACACGATGCTCATAATCGTAAATCGAATCAATTCAGCTATTCGAGTAAAGGATATTTCCTTAACAATCACACTGCATACATCAAAGACAATGGCCAAAAGCACGCCAGGAATAAGCCACTTACTACTGATAATGGTGAGGACTTGTACAAAAAACAGTAAAAAAGGCTGCCAGGAAGCAATTGCTGTAATACTACTGGATAATAAAAAGCTCGATGTAAGAATTGGATAAAATGCTGTAAATAGATGGGCTAGTCCTTGTGCAATTTCATCGATTAATGTAAAGGAGTTGACAACAACAGGACCGATTGTTGCTAAAACGATAAGAAAAAAAAGTATCCTTGTCCCTTTTTCAAACTCTGGTAATAGCATGTTCACAATCAAAATGATGATGACGTAGCTGCAAAGCATGAGCGTCATCTTGAGCAAGAGAAAGAATGGGTCGATTAAAAACGATAATATTTGCTCCTGCAATGGCTTCGCTCCTTAGTTTAGCCTTTTTAAAATGGCCGACACCTCCTGTAGAACAGCCAGAAATTCTTTGAACCAATACAGCAAAATCACAATTTTTACAGCAGCAAAAACGATGTTCCCGAGCACTTTATAATTATGTTCTGCCAAAAGCAATGCCACCCACTGCCCGACATAGAACATACTTGCACTGATTAAAATAGCCTTCGCATAAGGTAAAAACGCAAGTGTGTCTAACAATTGTTTGGTGAACGGCAATAAAAGTGTCGAGAACAACATGCCAAAAAGCAAAAAGAAAACATCACACTGATTAGCGCATGGAGTGGCTGTATAACTTCTTTTATCAGCAATAATAAAAGCAGCATGACAACAGCAACGATGACAATTTCCATTCACATTACCCGGATGAGGTAAGCCATTGGAAGAAGGTTAAAATCTCATTAAAGAATAGACGTAAAAATCGAAGTAATTCTGCTGTCATATATAAGTAAGCAATGAAAAAGAGGAAAAATGAAAACTCCTTCTTCCCTGTTTGATCAAAGAAAACATGAAGAAGCGCAACGACTAGTCCCACTCCAGCAACTCTTAATACGTCTTGTAATTCCATTCCTACGCCCCCTCGTGTACAGCAATATATGTCGCTCTTCAAAAAAAGACCTCTATACAGATGTATAGAGATCTTCCACGATTAAAAATTATATTAGTTTGCTTACAATGTTTTTGACCGTATCCTTTTGCTGTATAAGATGACTATTTTCACCCATCCACATGGATAAGTATTCCGCATTACCTTGCTCAGCACTTTCCTTACGAATGGTAGTCGTTAGATAATTTTGTAGCGGATAGGGTGCTACTGTCGCATCCTCCATACGTTTCGTAAAATCATTTGCTAAACCTCTTGCTGGTTTACCAGTAAATGCAAGCGTAATCGTCGTTTGTTGTTCCTTTGATGCCAATACAGCATTTTTATAGAGTGGCGAAATTTCGCATTCATCTGCCACTAGTAAAGCCGTCCCAATTTGAACTGCCTGTGCCCCACTTTCAAGTGCCTTTTGAATATCCTCTTTGGTCACAAGGCCTCCCGCAGCTATAATCGGAATCGCAACTTTTCCCACTACTTGTTGTAGTAAGTCATGTAATGGAATTAATTGCAAAGGGTCAGTAAAAGAGCCTCGATGACCACCAGCCTCTCCCCTTGTAATACAACCGCATCCATTCCTGCTTGCTCCACTAGTATGGCTTCCTCTAATGTAGTTGCAGTACCAATCGTATAGACGCCATGATCTTTTAATTGTTTAAGAACTGCTGGAGATGGCAGCCCAAATGTAAATGAACAAATTGCTACATTTTCTTCAATCACAGCTTGAACCTGTCCTGCAAAAACTTCCTTTGATGTTACGCTCTGTACAGGGGATAATCCTAATTCATCGTAAAAAGGTTGCAGTGCCATTCTGGCTTGTTGTAAAACCTCGACATCAATTTTGGGTTCTTCTTGCACAAATAAATTGACCGCAAAGGGCTTTGTCGTTAACTTCTTCACTTCTTGAATAAACTGCTTGGTTTGTTCGCCATCTAAGTAACCTGCACCAATTGAACCTAATAGCCCTGCCTCAGCACAAGCCGCCACAAATTTAGGCGATGTCACACCTGCCATTGGTGCTTGTATAATTGGATATCGCATATCAAATGTTGTTTGTAACATACCTTTCACTCCTTACTCTGATTGTAAACAATTCTACCAGTAATAACCATCTATCTGATGATAGAAATTTGATAGTACCTCAATAAAAATTAACTAGTGCTTCTATCTATTATCACATTAAATGAACGATTTGACAGTATATGTATAAGAAAAAATAAAAACCTACTCTTTAATGAAAAGAGTAGGCTGATCATTATGCACGTGAAACGTAAGAACCTTCATCCGTGTTAATGATTAAAACGTCACCTTGGTTAACGAAGAATGGTACTTGTACGATTAGACCTGTTTCAAGAGTAGCAGGTTTTGTACCGCCTGAAGCTGTATCACCTTTGATTCCTGGTTCTGTTTCTGTTACTTCTAATTGAACAGTGTTTGGTAATTCAACACCTAACATTTCACCTTGGTAAGATTGAATATGCACTTCCATGTTTTCTTTTAGGAATTTTAATTCATACTCAATAGCAGATGAAGCTAGTTCAGTTTGCTCATATGATTCCAAGTCCATAAATACATGCTCGTCACCTTGTGCATATAAATATTGCATTTTACGATTATCGATTTGTGCCTTTTCAACTTTTTCACCAGCGCGGAATGTTTTTTCATTCACTGAGCCGTTACGTAGGTTACGTAATTTAGAACGTACGAATGCAGCACCTTTACCTGGTTTTACGTGTTGGAAATCTAACACGCGGTATAATTGGCCATCAACAATAATTGTTAGACCTGTACGGAAATCGTTTACTGAGATCATTTGTGTTCCTCCAAAGTTTATAAAATAATGAGTTCTTTTGACGAATGTGTTAGTAGTTCATTACCCGTTTCTGTGATTAAAATATCATCCTCGATACGGACACCACCGATTCCAGGTAAGTAAACACCTGGTTCAATCGTCACGGCCATACCTGGCTCTAGCACTGTATCAGAACGCATCGATAAGCCAGGGCCTTCATGTACTTCAAGACCAATACCGTGTCCTAAAGAATGACCAAATGCTTCGCCATATCCTTTTTCTTTTAAGTAGTCACGTGCAATCGCGTCCGCTTGAATGCCTGTTAATCCAGGACCCACTTTTTCAAGTGCTAACAGTTGAGAAGCAAGGACTGTATTGTACATATCTACCAATTTTTCAGATGGTTCTCCCACAGCCACAGTACGTGTGATATCCGAAATATAGCCATTATAAAGCGCACCAAAGTCTAATGTAACAAAGTCGCCTTTTTCAATCACTTTATTCGTTGCAACGCCGTGTGGTAATGCTGAACGAAGACCAGACGCAACAATCGTGTCAAACGAAGACTGAGTTGCTCCTTGTTTACGCATGAAAAATTCTAATTCATTCGAAACTTCAAGCTCGGTTTTACCAGGCTTGATGAAGCCTAAAATATGTGTAAATGCGTGATCTGCAATTTCACACGCAGCCTTAATAATATTAATCTCTTGTTCCGTCTTAATCAAGCGAATTTTTTCAATTAGCCCAGAAATCGGCACTAAATCTGCTTGAATCTTCGATTTATACAGTTCATAGGTGCCATAGCTTACAGTATCTTTCTCAAAGCCCAATAATTTGATACCCATATTATTTACTTGAGTAGCAATTTCTTCAATAATTGTGGCATCATGCTTGACAATACGGAAGTCCTGAATTTGTGCAGCAGCCTGCTCTGTATAACGGAAATCTGTAATAAATACAGCATCATTTTGAGACACAATTGCTACGCCTGCTGTCCCTGTAAAACCTGTCATATAGCGACGGTTGTACCCATTCGTAATTAAAATACCATCGATGCTTTGTTCTTGAAGTGCTTTACGTAGCTTTTGTAATTTCAACATAATCAATTCTCCCTCTCGATAAATGTACGTAGTGCCAGTTCATAGCCTTTCGTACCTAGTCCACAAATTTGACCAAGGCAGGCCGGAGCAAGATAGGAATGATGTCGGAAAGCCTCACGTTTGTGGATATTGGAAATATGTACTTCGATAACTGGCACGGAAATACCTGCTATCGCATCATGCAATGCGATGCTTGTATGGGTATATGCACCAGGATTAAAGATAATACCATCATATTTTTCATCCTCTGCTTCATGCACCCAATCTACTAGTATCCCTTCATGATTGGATTGACGAAATTCAACTGTAGCACCTAAAGATGCCGCAAGATTTTGAACATTTTCTCGAACATCATCCAATGTTTCATGTCCATAAATATGTGGCTCTCGTTTACCAAGTCGATTTAAGTTAGGTCCATTCAAACATAATAACTTCACGCTTCTATTCGCCTCTTTCTATGTACTTGCCATTTATTTTATCATACACCATGCATTCAGCAACTAATTTCAACTAGTGGTGCCATAAATACCCCCTTAAACGAAGGGGATATTTTGTACCTTCAACTTTGTTTTTGTGCTGTATGTTCCTTTTGATGGAAATTGGCGGTTTCAAGCAAGAAACGTAAAAAACAAATAACGGTCACCATAAAGGGAATTGACAGTTTTTTAAAAGACGTAAGCTGTAATGGTAAATCTAAAGCAATCCATTCCAATGTGATGGTCACCAACAGACCTAATAAAAGGGAAGAAAAGACAGCTGGAATGATATATACATAGCGCATAGTCATGTATAAAAATAAGCCGATAATAAATAGTAGAAAAATAAAAAAGGTCCATTGAAATAATTTAGAGCTTTCTTCAAACCAATTCCATTTTTTATAAAACCCTATCGGATGCCATTTAATGAGATGGAAATAATGTAAACCCTTTAAGCACAGCGCTAAAACAAGCGCATTGACAAGTGCTGTAATTGTCGCTACTTTCATCATATACCTCTCCTTTATGCACACTAGTTATTTCCTAAAATGTACGTTTAGTGTAGCCATATAGAAAATTTACTATGCGTAACGGTAGAGGTTTTTCACTAAATTTAGTACAATGGTACAGTTGAAATATATAAAGAGAGTGGTGTTAGCCTTGAGCAATTCACCTGTATACGGGGGACAAGCACAATTAGAGGGTGTGATGTTCGGAGGAAAGGAACATACTGTTACAGCCATTCGTCGTAACGATGATTCCATTGATTATTATCATTTCAAAAAAGTACAAAAACCTTTTTTACAAAAGCTTAAAAAAATCCCATTTGTACGAGGCGTGGTCGCACTGATTGAATCTGCTGGCTTAGGCTCTCGTCACATGCAATTTGCTGGGGATCGTTATGATGTGGCACCTGGTGAAGAGGAAGATCATAAAGAAGAAGGCTCTAAACTTCAAATGATACTAGGCGTTGCTGTAGTAGGTATTCTTTCCTTTTTATTTGGAAAATTTGCCTTTACATTAATTCCTGTTTTTATAGCTGATTTTTTCTCAAAATGGATTGAAGGAAAAACGGGACAAATTTTACTAGAAAGCGGTATTAAACTATTATTACTGCTAGCCTATTTATATTTTATCTCGTTAACGCCCCTCATTAAACGAGTATTTCAGTACCATGGTGCAGAGCACAAGGTGATAAATTGCTATGAAGCTGGATTAGACATTACCGTAAAAAATGTTCAAGCTCAATCACGCCTACACTATCGTTGCGGTAGTAGCTTCATATTATTCACAGTGTTCGTCGGTATGTTTTTATATTTCTTTGTGCCTACAGATCCACTGTGGCTTCGTATTTTAGATCGTATCCTATTAATTCCTGTTGTTCTGGGGATCTCATTTGAAGTCTTACAAGCGACAAATGCCTGCCGTAATATTCCAGTGCTACGCTTCCTTGGCTACCCTGGCTTATGGCTCCAATTACTTACAACTCGTGAACCAAAGGACGATCAAGTAGAAGTAGCGATTGCTTCCTTTAATATGCTACGCCAAGTAGAGCAGCAACCTGAAATCGCTGCGACATTAAATCATGATTAATCAAAAAGGCAGCCCAACGTTAAACTGTACCCTATAAGATAGACACTTGAAAAAGGTCATCTTATAGGGCATTTTTGTTTATAATTGAAAAAAACAAGATTCGGAGCCACTACTATGACTAAGAACTTTTTAACACCCCACCAACAAAATGAATTAAAAAAGAATCCTTATGTAAAAGCTGTGAGCGATAAAGCGATTACGTATACGGATGAGTTTAAACGCTTATTTATTGCACAATCTGAAACAGGAAAATTACCAAGTGAAATTTTTGAAGAAGCGGGATTTGACGTGGAAGCGATTGGTATAACACGTATTCATAGAGCAGGTACTAGGTGGAGAACAGCTTATAAAAAACGTGGAATCACCGGTTGTTTAGAAGATTCTCGAAAACACAGTACAGGACTTCCTATCGAGCGAGAATTAAGTATAGAGGAAAAGTATGCACGACTTGAAGCAAAAATGCGTTTACTAGAAGCTGAAAACGAACTATTAAAAAAGATCGATTTACTCGAAAGGCAGATGTTGAAAAAGAAATAAAACTCGCACCAGAACTGAAATTTGAACTGATTGGTCAAACGATTGAAACGTATGGATTGAAGCGAATGGTACGCTATCTTTGTGAAGTGTTGGAGGTATCACGCTCAGGCTATTATAACTATTTTAAGGAAGAATCTCTTCAAAAAAGAGCGATGAAACACCAAGCAGATGAAGTCGTAAAGGAAGGGATTTTAAAAGCGTATCCATTCCGACGACATCACAAAGGCGCACGTCAAATCAAAATGACGCTTCACCATCAATATGGTATTACCTATAATCTGAAGAATTCGCCGCATTATGAAGAAGTTCGGGGTTATCTGTCCAATTCGTAAAGCGAATCCTTACCGTCGTCTAGCCAAAGCCACACAAGAACATCGTACGTGTCCACATATGCTTGAACGCCAATTTAAACAAGGCGTGGCTGGTAAAGTCCTCTTAACAGATATCACGTATTTGACATATAAAAGTGGTAAACGTGCTTATTTATCAACGATTAAAGACGCTGAGACGAATGAGATTTTGGCGTATGAAGTAGCAGATAGCATCACAATGGAAATTGTGCTCGACACTTTGAAAAAACTGAAAAAGCTAAAGCACCTAGCTCAGGACGCATTCATCCATTCAGACCAAGGTTTTCATTATACCAATCCAGCGTTCCAAAAACTCGTGAAACAAATGGGCTTAGGTCAATCGATGTCACGCCGAGGAAACTGTTGGGACAACGCACCTCAAGAATCATTTTTTGGGCATTTTAAAGATGAGACGAATATAAAAGATTGTGAGACATTGGAAGACGTAAAACAAGAAGTGAAAAGCTATATGATCTATTATAACCATTATCGAGGTCAGTGGGATTTAAAAAAGCTGCCGCCTGTAAAATACAGACTGCAGCTTCAAGAAGTTGCCTAACCTTTTTCAAAATGTCCTTTACAAAGGGTACACTTTACGTCGGAGCTGCCTTTTTTCATTTTGAACGGCCTTGCATTTTCCGTTTAAACATAAAGATGGCGAGAATTGTCATAATTACCGTATAACCAATGATGACAATAAGTGAATAAATCACATGAGCATACTCTGCATGTAGGATAGCCCTAGCTGCATCGACTGCGTGCATGAAAGGTAAAAGCTGCGCAATCTTTTGAAATGTTCCACCAATCATATCTAATTCGAACCATGTTCCACTTAACCAAGTTGTCACATTAACAAAGATGGCAAATATCCCTCCTACCTGCTTATCTGTAAATAATGTCCCAAATAATAAACCAAAACTAATATAGAGTGGTGAGATCATTAGAAGTACAAGGATTAAAAAGAGGATCGACTTATTAAATGGCAACCCTAATAACATGGCGGTAGCTAAACAAACAAAAATTTGTAGCAGGGCTATTGGTAGTAAAGGTATCATATACCCTAAAATGTAATCAGCAGCAGACAAAGGAGAAACAAAAATCCTCATTAAAAAGGATGAGCTTTTATCTTTTCCTAGTAACATTCCTGAAAACAGTGTGAGAAAAGAAAAACTAAATACAATGACGCCTGGTGCTAGATTATTCATTTCATATAAAGCAAGTGGCATATTTTTTTGCATAACAGAAAACAAGCCTAATAAAAGGATTGGTAAGCCTATACCAAATAATAAAGTGATTGGATCGCGGACAATCTCTTTATGATTCCTTGTTGCAAACGCAGCTACCCTCACAATAACACCTCCTCTGTTTTTTCCAAGAATACTTCTTCTAAAGAATGCTTGCCTGTTTCAGTGATCAATTGTTGTATCGTTCCTAGTGCACATATTTGTCCATGATGCATAATTCCTACACGATCAGCCAAAGCCTCTATCTCTTCTAAATAATGGGAGGTCAAAATAATCGTGACATGTCCTTTTAAGCGCTTCAATGTGTTCCATACATCATTCCTTGCCCGTATGTCCATCCCTAAAGTCGGTTCATCGAGGAACAATACCTTTGGGTTTGACATTAGGGCCATTGCTACACTTAAACGACGCTGGTAGCCGCCTGATAGTGTCTTAGCCTTGTCATGCTGATGTGGTGTCAGTCCGAATAAGGCCATTTTGTCATATACTTGTTGTTGTGCTTTTTCTTTTTCAAAGCCATAAATCTGACTGAATAATAATAAATTTTCATATACCGTTAAATTAAGTGCAACCGCTGTTTCCTGGGGCGAAATATTAATCACTTGTTTTACAGCCTGTGTATTTTGCACAATGCTTTTTCCATCTATTGTGGCATCCCCCTCTGTAGGTGAAAGGAGCCCACACAACATTTTGATTGTGGTTGTTTTGCCAGCGCCATTTTGTCCTAAAAGAGCAAAAAGTTCACCTTGATGGATTTGTAAATTTAATTGATTAACGACTACACGCTCTTTATAAAGCTTTGTTAAATCTCTTATGTTAATCATCATGCTCTTCACCTCGATTAGTCAGAATCGCATTAATTTTTTCTATGTCACGCTGTGAAAATCGATATTGTAAAACCCATGTCACAATATAAGTTCCGAGAAAGCTGGCTACGAGAGAAAAAACATTCGCTATTGTTTTTGGCATCCATAGTAGCGTTACAATCGGTATCCAAATCATTGCCGTTATGAAAAAGTGGACGAAATATTGCTTCAACATTCCCCAGCTAGCCATTTCAAAAATAAGTGCTGCAAGAGCAAAGGTAATGCCTATGACACCCGTTAATAGAATTTGAGTAATAATTGCACTTATTTCATCTGTAAAGTAAGTACGAAATTCTGGCACCACCCAAACATAGTTTCCTTGCCCTATGCCCATCGAGACAAAGAATTGCACAATTTGTCCCATTACTATACCGATCAAAAATCCACCAATAATACGTGTTAAAATGTCTTTTCGCATATTTATCACCTCAGATTCCTAATTGCTTCTTTATTTTGCTTACATAACGCCTAGAAGCGTATGTTTTCGTGCCATTCTTTAATTCAACTCCGATTGTACCTGTTCTACTAATGTCCATATGCTTGATCATGTAGCGATTAACTATTTCAGCATTTGAAATACGGAGAAACATTTGAGGATTGAGCTTTTCCTCCAGCTCATAAAGACGCAAACGTACCGTATAAACACCGTGAATACTCTGGACACAAACCTTTTTTTGCTCTGTATAAATACGCACGATCTCCTTACTATCGATCAATTCAACACCTTTATGGGAGAAAGCTAATAAAGTGCTTTCCGCTGTCGTAGTAATAATTTGTATAAGATGCTCAATGTCATCAGTCATTTTATCTGTGAGAATGATTACTTTGGGTTCTTTATATGTAGGGTCAATCGATACTTCCACCTTCATATGATCACTGTCCTTTCTACGCCTCACTATAAATTTTTCCATACATGTTGTAAATGGATTATCGACAACTGGTCGTTATCAAGGAATAAGTGGTCAATTTAAAAGATTTTTTTGAACAATAAAAAAACTCCCCTCTAGATAGGCCTATCCAAGGGGTTAAACGTACAAGTTAGCTTACTTAGAATGTTTTTTTACTTACTAGCAAGGCAGTAAAAACACCCATCATATTCGGGAGCTTTTAAAATATTGGAGGTAAACTCTAATATTTTCCCAAATCAATTGCAATGATTGATTGTTTTGAGACACCAACTAATTTTGACAAATCCTTCTGCGATTTCTGCAAACATCTACAGATAAATAAACCTTGCTAAAAATGTACATAGAAAAAACGTATTTTGAATGGGTCAAAACACGTTTTTCTGTGAATTATTTACTTAGGATATTTATAATTTTCTGTTGAGCATCCACTGCCTCAGGGATCGGCATCACAACAAACACATGATTCATCTTAGGATAAACAAAGGTAGTGATCGCAACACCTTGGTCTGTTAGCTTTTCATCAAATTGTATTGCATCTGGATATAAGCTTTCGTGAGTCCCAATAAAATGAGTAATCTTGCTAATCCCTTGAAAATCACCGTAAATAGGACTAATCAATGGGTCCTTCAGAGCTTTATCAGCTGCCCATATCTTTGTTATGACTTCCATTCCTTCACTAGCTAACATGGGATCGTTTTCTTCATATTCCTGAATAAGTGGATTTTCTAAACTCATATCAACACATGCCGACAATAAAATAATATCTTGCGGCTGAGGAAGATTATCCCGCTTCAACTGTTGTATTAGACCGAGTGCTATATTTCCACCTGCTGAATCTCCTATAATGGTTAATTGATTGGAGCTTTCAATAGATGCTAGAATCTCTTTATAGAAGCTGAGCATTTTTGGGTACGTATCTTGATAGTTAAAATGAGGTACTTTTGGATAGATAGGCGCAATAACTTTTGCATTTAAGGCTTGTGCCATTTTATCCATGAACAACCAGTGTAAATTTAAAGGTTGATTTGTCCAAGCTCCACCATGTATATAAAGAATCACCATTTGTGATGAAGACTTTTGGTCATTTAAAATAAAAACCTGCATATCCTCAAATGTTTGCTCCTTCACATCGCTTAAAAGATTGACATCCTCCCCAATCACATAGGGGTGAATATTTTCTGTTCCTCTTTGCTTAATAAATTGTTGAGCATTTTCAATACTAGAAAAGCTCTTTTTATTACTTTGTGAAAACAATAATTTTTCAAATTGCACACTCTCTACAGATCGTTCTCCATTAAAAATTTCTATACTCATGTTTTTCTCTCCTTTTATTGTTCATTCTGTTTCCAAACATGTAATGATTAATAAAGTGATGTGCCAAACCACTAAAACTGAGTATCGATGATGGTAAAATGCATTTTTTTATCGAACTTTATTTTAATTCCACATTTTGAAGAATACTCCTTCCAAAATCTATCATCAAATAAAAAGACCTTCCTGTTGTCAAAAAGCTGCCATTTTGAAACAAAATGACAGCTTTCGATTAGGTATCTATTCCATCCAACTACCGCTATATTATTGGATTTTAATTTGAGACGAGTAACTATACCTATACCCTTTTCTAACCTCTTCCACTCTGTGAATGAGGCTAATCAATTTTGTCTTGATAACATGTAGATAGTTAAGATTAATCATCCTGAAATAATTTATCTACTTCTTTTGATAAATTTCTACCTCATCTTCTGATAACGCTTGATTTTCCTCTGCATCTATTATGTGGAGTTCCATCATTCAGAGTTAGCTATACAAAAGCGACACGTATGTATTCCTCGTTCTTTAAGCTTTCAAGGTGATGCAATTCAAGGTCTTCCATCGTAATACGACGGCTTTTTAGTTTTTTATCATAATCCCCTGCCCAAAACCTAATTAATTCAGCTCCTTGCTCTGGTTGTATATGTTCCTTCAAATAACTTAAAAAATCTTCTAAAAATTGAGGACCCCAATTTCCCTCGATGCCGTATACAAAGGATTTTTCATTATAAAGCCCTAAGTCATAAGGTGGATTATTCCATTGGAATATATTCAAATTTCCAAAAGCCGATTCATCTGCTGCATGTAAAACTCGTGCATCATCATCCATCAGATGCCACGGCTGTGTTGGTGTACTCTCTGTAATTGGATATAATTTTTTTAATTCTTTTACTGTTATTTCAGCAATTCCTGTACAATCAACTGTTTGTAAAGAACTGTTCGCCACTAGGACAGAATATAACGTCATATGCTTGTCTCCTTAAGCTTTAATAAATGAAACTCAAAATATCTAAGCAAATCAATAAACTAACCTGCTCCACATACATTATAGTGAATTTAACATAAATATCCAAAAAAATCATCTCGTTCTACAAATCTAGCTAGATGATAGGCTCTCTCTATTCCCTCAAAAAAAACAAGGAGTAGCAATCGAAATGATTTCTTTTTTTATTTTTCATGATTGTTTTAATAATTAAAAAATCTGATAAATTATTGAATAACACGAAAAGATTACAGATTCAAATATAAGTATGGATTAAATGTATTTATTAAAGACTTGTAAAACTCTTCTATCTAAATAGGAAAATTCATTATTTTTTTGAGAGTTATTTGAGAGTTTGTTTATTTATAATAACTTTGTTAATGAATCCTCATTATAAAAAAATATAAAACGAGGCATTATCCTATTCGGAAAGGAGAAAAAGTTGATAAAGTCCGTATAATTGTGTAAAAGTAAAAAGGCCATATAACAGTCCTTTTACGGTACAATGTTTTTAACGACAAAAACATACCCAGGAGGACTTTTACATGACCCAAGTACATTTTACACTGAAAAGCGAAGAGATTCAAAGCATTATTGAATATTCTGTAAAGGATGACGTTTCTAAAAATATTTTAACAACGGTATTTAATCAACTAATGGAAAATCAACGAACAGAATATATTCAAGCAAAAGAATATGAACGAACAGAAAACCGACAAAGTCAACGAAATGGCTATTATGAGCGCAGCTTTACGACACGTGTAGGCACGCTAGAATTAAAAGTACCCAGAACACGTGATGGCCATTTTTCACCCACAGTGTTTGAACGTTATCAACGAAACGAAAAAGCCCTCATGGCTTCAATGTTGGAAATGTATGTATCAGGCGTTTCAACTCGTAAAGTATCAAAAATTGTGGAAGAACTTTGTGGTAAATCCGTCTCTAAGTCCTTCGTTTCTAGCTTAACAGAACAGCTAGAACCTATGGTTAACGAGTGGCAGAATCGTTTATTATCAGAAAAAAATTATCCTTACTTAATGACCGATGTACTCTATATAAAAGTACGAGAAGAAAATCGAGTACTCTCAAAAAGCTGTCATATAGCGATTGGAATAACCAAAGATGGCGACCGTGAAATTATCGGCTTCATGATTCAAAGTGGCGAAAGCGAAGAGACCTGGACAACATTTTTTGAATACCTAAAAGAACGCGGTTTACAAGGTACGGAACTCGTTATTTCTGATGCGCACAAAGGATTAGTCTCTGCCATTAGAAAATCCTTCACCAACGTAAGTTGGCAAAGATGCCAAGTTCACTTCCTAAGAAATATCTTTACCACCATTCCTAAAAAAATTCAAAATCTTTCAGAGAAGCTGTTAAAGGAATTTTTAAGTTCACAGATATTAACTTAGCGCGTGAGGCTAAAAATCGATTGATTCATGATTATATCGATCAACCAAAATATTCAAAAGCTTGCGCATCATTGGATGATGGATTCGAAGACGCCTTTCAATATACCGTACAAGGAAATTCCCACAATCGACTAAAGAGTACCAATCTAATTGAACGACTGAATCAAGAAGTACGCAGAAGAGAAAAGATTATTCGCATCTTCCCCAATCAAACATCAGCCAATCGCTTAATTGGAGCCGTTCTTATGGACCTACATGATGAATGGATTTATTCTTCAAGAAAATACATCAATTTTGATAAGTAGAAATGGTAAAAACATTGTATAGCATTTTACACAGGAGTCTGGACTTGACTAAAAAGTTATGAAAAAAAGCAAAGAATTATTGATAATGACAATTTGTATGTTATTACTTAGCTTGTTTCCTGTAAATTCTGTAGGAGCAGAAGAATCACAAATTGAAGAGCCGATAGCGCCGGAAGAATCTCAACCTGAAGAGATGATAGTTCCGGAAAATGTTTCCTATGCGAGACATGAAAAAGTTGGTGATGATATCTTCCTTGGAGGAAAATATATTGAGATGGGGATTTCAAAAGGTGGTTCGTTTGGAACGGAAAGTGCAGCCCCAATAGGTTTCCATCCTACTGGACGTGAAAATTTAGGATTTACAGTAGATTCTGATGGGTTTGATAGTGGGGAAGCAATGAGTAGTGGCGATTATTTCTTACCTGGAAGTCCATACGAAGGATTTTATGTTGGTTATAAAGAAAATGATGATAGCACAAAATTATTTTTAAATGCAAATGCTTTAGGATCTATGGAGATTCTAATGAGCACTAATGAAGATTTATCGACAGAAGATAATTTAGTAGCAAAAACGAGTGGGGTAACATCTGATGGTGCATTAAAAATAGAACAAACTGTTTCATTTAAAGCAAATGATAAATTCTTTAAAGCTACAGTTAAAATGACGAATATGACAGATAGAGAACTTTTAGATGTACGTTATATGCGTTCTGTAGATCCTGATATTGACGCGGATAAAAATGATAATTTTGATACTATCAATTCGGTTCCATTTAACTATCCGAATGATGCTAAATCTGTTGTATTATCGAAGGGTCCTATTACTGGGAATGCATTGATTTTGATGTCTACAGATTCTAAATCACGCGCATCTATTGATAGTTCCAACCCATTTGATCCAACTGCATTTAATGATGACGGTAAAGTAGCCGAAACAACAAATGATTCACAGATTAGTTTAACTTTTGCTGTTGGTAACTTGAAACCTGGTGAAGCTAAAACAGTTGAGTATTTTTATAGTTTAGATAGCAATATTGAACAGACTTTAGAGGATGTTGAAAATAATTCAACGCCAACTGTAAGCAATAATGCAACATTAAGAGACTTAACAGTTAATGCTTCAACTGTAGCAGAGTTTGAATCTCATAGGGAAATATACAACGTAGAATTACCAGCAGGTACTACTACGGTTCCAGGTGTAATGGCAACTGTCGCAGATAAGGATAAAGCGAATGCTGTTGTGACAAATGCAACAAGTTTACCAGGTACAACAACAATTGTTGTCACAGCAGAAGATGGGATTACAACAAAAACATACAAAATTAATTTTACGGTTAAAAATTTAACACCAACTTTAAGCAATAATGCAACATTAAGTAATCTAACTATTAACGCCTCATCTGTAGCAGAGTTCGAATCTCAAAAAGAAATATACAATGTTGAATTACCGTCATACACTACTATGGTTCCTAAGGTAATGGCGACTGTCGCAGATAAGGATAAAGCGAGTGCTGTTGTGACGAATGCAACAAGTTTACCAGGTACAACAACAATTGTTGTCACAGCAGAAGATGGATTTACAACAAAAACATATAAAATTAATTTTACGGTTCAAAAATCAAGTAGCAATGGTGATACATGGACGCCAAATTCTATCCCTGCAACAACTAATCCAAGCTCGACAACAACGAAAATCCAAGTAGCATTAGAAATTGATGGTAACCATCCACTTGAAAAAACAACAGTGGAAATTGAGCGCACTAAACATGCCAATGGTGAAATGACAGACTTCGTCAACTTCACACCATCGCAAGCATTAGAAACTGTAGAAAAAGCAAAACAAATTGGCAATAACATTGCACGTATCGTCATTCCTGATGTGAATGATGAGGTGGATAAAGTAACAGTAGAAATTCCAAAGCAATCTCTACAAACATTACGTGACAATGGTTTATCACTAGAAATTTCAACAGTAAATGGTCATATTGCAATTTCACATAGCTCAATGGAAGGCCTTGACGATAACTTCTACTTCCGTTTAGTACCAGTGAAGAAAGAAAGCGAGCGTCAAGCGATTGAAGAACGCGCTAAAGTAGAAAAAGTTGTCCGAGAGACACTACAAAGTAACGATTGGGGTGTGGTAGCTCGTCCAATGACAATAGAAACAAATATGCCAAGTCGTCCAGTACAAGTAACACTACCACTAAGAGATGTAAATGTACCAACAGAAGCAGCAGCACGTCAAAGATTCTTAGAGCAACTAGCCGTCTTTATTGAACACTCAGATGGTGAGAAAAAAGTGGTCTTTCCTGAAGTCGTCACAATGGCAAAGGGTGAGCTTGGTCTACGCTTCACTGTAGATAAGTTCAGTACGTTTACCATTATTCAATTTGAAAAGCCAGAGGTAAGCGAGCATGATGCTTATATTAAAGGATTCCCAAACGGCACATTTGGTCCTGATAAGAATGTTACACGTGCACAAGTAGCGATCATGATGGCTCGTATTTTAGGCTATACAGAAGGACAAGCATTGAAGAAAGCACCGTTTAAGGATGTAGCCAAAAACCATAGTGCTGCAGGAGCAATTGCCTTTGTAAAAGAACAGGGCATTATGAATGGTGATAACAATGGTAACTTCCATACAAATGCCAACATCACACGTGCTGAAATGGCGGCAGTCGTAGCCAACTATAAACAGCTTTCTGTAGAAGAAGGGGCAGCGATTACATTCAAGGATACAAAAGACCACTGGGCACAATGGATTATTGAAGCAAACCGTACTGCAGGCATCATCAATGGTCTTGAGAATGGAAGCTTTGCACCAAATGCTGCTTTAACACGTGCACAAGTAGTCGTAATGATGAATCGCATGTTTGAACGTGGTCCATTAAACGGCGTCACAAAACCAAGCTTCCCAGATGTCAAAGCAACACATTGGGCATTCAAGGAAATTGAAGAAGCCGCAAACTCTCACTCTTATATAAAAGATACAGTTGGAAAAGAACAGCTTTCAGAATAGAAAAAGCCAAATACAAGAGGCTAAAAACAAAAAGAAAAAATGTTAGACCGCTTGTATTGGTAGTGACTCCTTAAAGTTAGAGTTTTATTTATGCAGCTAATTGGCTGGCATAAGTTCAGTAAAATACTGAACTCATGCCGGCCAATTTTTGTTTAATTCGATCATTATTATAGTAATCGATATACTTTTCTATTTTCTTCTTTAATGTTTTGTAGGATATTAATTCTTCTCCGTAATATATTTAGCCAAAGAATTCTCCATGGCCGCATTGTCTGCACACGTTGCTTTACGAGACATGCTTGGGAAAATCTTATTTTGCTTTAATGTTATCACCCATAAAATGATGTTGATAGTGCCACCCCTAACTTGAATGAATTGCTGCACAAGATCATTTTCATTTAGTTTATTTAATATATCTAACAACACTTCTTTTGGTTGGACTAAGCTTCCCCGTAGCTCAATAAAAGTTTCTTAATTGAAGTAATTTGCATCTAAAAAAATTCTTCTTGTTATATAGCCAATTTTAGATGTTCTGTTTGTGTTAGACATGGAAAATACCCCATTAGATAAAATATCTAAAGAGGTATTTCTTTGCAATTATCTAGATCGCAACTTTATTTCAAAGCCACAACAAATTAATTTAAAATATTATTACAGGCCACATTTCAACTGTGCGCCACAGTTTGTACATGTATTACAGCCGCCCATTTCTTCGACTGTACCTTTACGGCATACTGGGCATGTATTCCCAACGTCTGAGCCAATAACAGTTGTTGACTCTAACGCTTGAATCGTATCTACTAATACGACTGGACGTTTTGTATGTTCTTCAACCAATTCCTCTTCAAATGAAAGTTGATCCATATCATTTTCTTCTGCTTTTAGTGTAAGTACTTGTGAATCACGGCTACCGTCAACATAGACCGTACCACCTTTAGCGCCACCTTTATATAGTCGCTCGTACACTTTCTCAACTTGCTGTACTGTATAGCCTTTTGGTGCGTTTACAGTTTTAGAAATAGAGGAATCGATCCATTTTTGAATAATACATTGCACATCAGCATGCGCTTCTGGTTTTAGCTCCATTGCTGTAACGAACCATTCTGGAAGCTCTTGCTCATTTACTTCTGGATGACGGTTCAAATATTCTTGGACAATTTCAGCTTTTACTTCAATGAATTTACCTAGACGACCAGAACGATAGTACGTGAAGGAGAAGTATGGCTCAAGACCTGTTGCTACCCCTACCATTGTTCCTGTGGACCCTGTTGGTGCAACAGTTAATAGATGTGAGTTTCGGATACCAGTCGCTAAAATTTGCTCTTTGATATGAGCAGGCATTTTTTGCATAAAGCCTGTCTCTGTGAAGGCTTTACGTAAACGAGCTGTTTCTTCGTCTGTAGCACCTACTAAGAACGGGAAGCTACCACGCTCTTTCGCAAGCTCTGTAGACGCCTCATACGCAGTTTCAGCGATTGTTTTAAAGATTTCATCGACTAACGCATTACCTGCTTCTGAACCATATTCTTTTTCACAGTAAATCAGTAAATCAGCTAAGCCCATAACGCCTAAACCAACACGACGTTCACCAAGAGCTTGTACACGATTTTCTTCTAAGAAGTAAGGTGTCGCATCAATCACATTATCCTGCATACGAACACCAACACGAACTGTTTCACGTAGTGCTTCGTAATCAACTGATTGATTTTCTTTATTCGCAAACTGTGCTAAATTCACAGCAGCTAAGTTACACACAGAATATGGTGCAAGTGGTTGCTCACCACATGGGTTCGTCGCTACAACACTTTGACCATAAGCCTTTGCATTTGTCATGTCATTGGCGTTGTCGATGAAGAAAATACCTGGCTCTGCCGAGTATGTTGCACATACATTAATTAAATTCCATAATTCTTTTGCTTTAATTGTACGGTATGTGCGGACTTTATAGCCCATTTTCTCCCATTCACGAACATCACCAACTTCATGCCATTTCGTGTTGTAAACGCTCATTTCTTCCTTTGTATATTCTTCAACGGCTGGGAAACGAAGCTCGAAGTCAGCGTCTTTTTCAACTGCTTCCATAAATTCTTTTGTTAATGTCACAGAAATGTTGGCACCTGTTAAAAACTCTGGGTTATGAACAGTGTACGTGCCACCATCACGTAATTTATTTTCAGCCTCACGAATGATAGCTGTATCAAATCCACCTAAGCCTTCAATGTTTTTATAATTCACGATGCCTTGATACATCGCTTCCTCTTGCATAGAAAGTGGCTTGAAGTTTAATTTTTCTTTGGCTAGACGGATGATTGTTTCATCCGTTGTGTTTTCGATCAGGTAACGCAGAATACGTGGATTTTGCATTTTGGAAATAATAAACTCCACAATATCTGGATGCCAATCTGCTAGCATAATCATTTGTGCCGATTTCTTACGCGGGCTCGCTACACCCACTCTCTATGTCACCATAGAAGTTGAGACCATATCTTACATCTCATTAGATGCCCTCGCACTTCGGAGTGGCTTCACTCCTACTCTACTCACTTCCGCTAACTTAGCGTGTTTTCGATGGTCGTTGAACCTTCCCCTTTAAAAGGAGCTTGGCTGCTGATTGTCTTTATCCCACTGCTATTTTCAAGCATTCACGTTTACCGTTTCCGATTACGTTGTAGCTAGCAGTGCATTTATAATGCGTTTTTTAACATTTTCATGTGGTTGTATCGCATCATAAACATCCATATTTCCCACCTCGATTAAAGTGACAATATTTCCGTTAAAGAGTTCCCAGCAATTCACGAGGTTTGTTTACGCAGAAGCACCTAGATTATGCTTACCTCTGCGGCTACCACCTTGTTCGACAAGATGAGTCAGCTTCGCAATATCATCTAACCATGAGACAGAACCAGATGATTTACCGTTTACACCACGAGCTAGCGTGTTGCGTGGACGTAAAGTTGAACCATTTGTTCCTACACCGCCACCACGGCTCATAATTTCCATTACTTGCTTACGATGATCACTAATCCCTTCACGAGAGTCAGCGACAAATGGCATCACATAACAGTTAAAGAAAGTTACATCTGTTTCAGAACCAGCTCCATAAATCACTCGCCCTGCAGGGATGAATTTTAAAGAGACTAATTGCTTATAAAATTTCTCAAACCACTCTAGGCGTTTTTCTGGTGTTTTTTCAACAGCAGCAAGGCCTGTTGCATTTCGTTTTGCAATTTGTTCATAAAATATCTCAAGAGGCTTTTCTAACACGTCAATTGAACGCGTAATCACACCCGTTTCTTGCTCTTGCGGATCGTCTAATGCGCTACGATAATCTTCTTCAATCAAAATCTCTGCTGTTTTTGTAGACATATCCAATTTTTGAATTGTCCCTAAACCACGTGCAGGGAATTTCGGATCAGCTTTTACCGTTAATACAACAAAGTCGCCGGCTTTCAATGTTTTCTTTTCTGTGTCTTTAAACGAATAGCGATCGATCATGACAAGTCTCGATACACCTTTGTGTGTAATATGCATATCAGATGTTACGGGGTGTACCTGCGGGAATTGTTCAATATCTTTGTTTAACTGTTCAAATTGATTGTTTACTTCGGGTTGATGATTTGTGAGTACCATCGTTTAGCCTCCCTTGTTTTCTTCATTACAAAATAAATACACAATATCTCGTGTTGTTAAACACTACATATTGTGTATATGTCTTTAAAAAAGATACTATATATAGTTTTTTAATTCAACTCTTGCTTTTTTTAATAGATTCAGAACTACTTGTTATGACTAGGATTGAACGTTAAAAAATATTTTTTTCATACCATTTTTTACTTTTTAAAGTTCCACTCATCTGAAGCATATTTTTTTCTTCTAAAGCTCGGACATATTCTAATTGCTCCTCAGAAAGTGTAAATGGTTTTAATTCAATTTGCAACGATTTTGCAAAGCCATCTCTAAATGCTGTCACACATTGCTCAACTGTCACTGGCTCTTTTACAAGACTGTTGATGGCAACAGCCTTTTCTGGTAGCTTTCTACGCATACGATTTTTCGCTTCTTCACTGGAGAAATTAAATACGGATAATAATTTCTCTTGATCTAAATCTAATAAAATGGCGCCATGCTGTAAAATGACACCCTTTTGACGTGTTTGAGCACTTCCAGCTATTTTTTTCCCTTCTACGACAAGTTCATACCAACTTGGTGCGTCAAAGCAAACAGCACTTTTTGGACTCTTCAGGTCCGCTCTTTTCTCCTCTGTATCAGGTACACTAAAATAGGCATCCATACCCAGGTTATGGAAACCTTGCAAGATTCCCTCACTTAACACACGATATGCCTCTGTTACAGATTCTGGCATATTCGGATAGCTTTCCGTCACAATGACACTATAAGTTAGCTCATGTTCATGTAGGACAGCTCGTCCACCGGTTGGACGACGTACAAAACCTAAGCCTTGTTCACGCACAGCATCTAAATTAATATCTCTCTTTGCTTGTTGAAAATACCCAATAGATAATGTCGCAGGCTCCCACTCGTAGAAACGAATTACTGGTGGAATTAACCCCTCACTATGCCAATCAAGTAATGCTTCATCTAGTGCCATATTAAAAGAAGGACTACATTTCCCTGAATTTAAAAAATACCAAGTTGTCATATGTTCATCTCCTACAAATATAATGATCCATCAGGCCCCACCTGTGGGTCAACTTGAACGAATATTATGCTACAATTCAAATTGCGAACAATTGCTTGTGTAACGAAAAAGGCGAATTCGCTACAACCTAGTTAATTTTATCAAACTCATTGGACTATCGCTAGCGCATCTTTTATAATAATAGAGAAGATAGAAAGGGGTAAGAAAATCTTGGACATACTTATCACAATCGGTGTCGTTTTAGTAGTCACAATTGCATATATCGGAATTAATGCACTACGACTCAAAAAAGCCGTAACCAACCTAACACAAGAGCAATTTATTGAAGGCTATCGTAAAGCGCAGCTGATCGATGTTCGTGAGCAAAAAGAATTTGATGCTGGTCACATTCTTGGTGCACGAAATGTTCCTTCGACAACACTTCGTCAACGTTATAAAGAAATCCGCCCAGATTTACCAGTATATCTATACTGTCAAAATACAGGCCGTAGCTCACGTGCTGCACTATTTCTTAAAAAACGTGGGTACAACCAAATTTACCAACTTCAAGGTGGTTTCAAAACTTGGACAGGTAAAATAAAAGCAAAAAAATATTAATGCTCTCATCAAAAAAAGTCGTCTCAAAGTACTATGAGACGACTTCTTTTTTAAAAAATTCAGAGTTTCTACTATATTATATCTATTTCGAATGATGCTGTACGAGCTTCTTGTATACGAAGTCCTTGATCATGCATTAAAATAAAAAAAGTAATGCTACAAAACGCAATATAGTCCCCTTTTTGATACCAAGTCTTCTTTAAACGAGTTTTCACTACTTGAGTCGGGTCCTCATAAAAATGAGCGCTTTAATACTCTTTTGGAACGGCTTTCACTTCCGTCTGAGCGCTTTGACACCTCTTTGGAGCGAGTTTCTCATATGTTTGAGCGCTTCGATAGCTATAACCGAGCAAGCTTCCAATAATCCACCTCATATTTAAAAACCCTCCACGAAACACTTTGTATAACCAAAAATACTATTTTTCGTTAGAGATATGCCAGTTATGAACCCTATTCTTCTATTTTTCTGAAAATAGCTAAAATTTATTGTTGAATAATTTTAGAAGCACTGTTAGGATGTATAATATCTTACAATAATAATTGATTATAAAGTTAATAAGCTATGAATGCTATGGATCAAACTATAGCAGGAGCAGTTCTGGAGAGAGCGCACATTGCGTCGCCGAAGGGTTCACTATCTCAGGCAAAAGGACAGAGGAGTAATACAGCTTTTATAAGCGATGCTACATAAAATATTTAACCTATTTCATGTAGACATCTGCGAGTAAATGGTATTTGTTATTCTGACGTTTTTCCGAGACTAGTGTCACAACTAGTCTCTTTTTATTTTTCCAGCCATAGTTTTTTATGCATCTTTGAGGGGGATTAACGTGGAACAGCAACAATTAAAACGAGATTTAAAAAATCGCCATGTGCAGCTTATTGCCATTGGTGGAACAATTGGGACTGGTTTATTTTTAGGCTCTGGGAAAGCCATTGCCTTAGCAGGGCCTTCGATCATCCTAGCTTACTTAATTGTAGGGACAGCGCTATTTTTTGTGATGCGTGCCTTAGGTGAATTATTACTATCCAATGCAGGCTACACTTCATTTACGGATTTTGCATCCGAATACATAGGGCCTTGGGCAGGTTATGTAACAGGTTGGACATACTGGTTCTGTTGGATTATGACGGCGATGGCAGACATTATTGCGGTGGGGGTTTACACACAATATTGGTTTGATATCCCACAATGGGTGCCAGCCATTGGTTGTCTCGTATTGTTACTACTACTAAATCTATTAACTGTTAAGCTTTTTGGTGAGCTAGAATTTTGGTTCGCTATTATTAAAGTTATTACGATTGTAGCGCTTATTATTATTGGTCTTTTTATGTTAGTAACTGGCTTTCAAACTAGTTCAGGAACAGTATCAGTTGAAAATCTGTGGGCACATGGAGGCATGTTCCCAAATGGTATATACGGCTTTTTAATGGCCTTCCAAATGGTTGTCTTTGCATTTGTTGGGGTGGAATTAGTGGGGGTTTCAGCAGCTGAAACAGCAGATCCTCAAAAAAATATTCCTTCTGCCATTAATAAAATTCCATTTCGCATTTTACTTTTCTATGTAGGGGCATTATTTGTCATTTTATGCATTAACCCATGGTATGAGATGTCTGCTTCAAGCAGCCCCTTTGTCCAAGTCTTTACATTAGCAGGTATCCCGATTGCTGCTGGTATTATCAATTTTGTTGTGCTTACTTCAGCGGCTTCAGCAGGTAACAGTGGGTTATTCTCCACAAGTCGGATGCTCTATAATCTTGGTAACAATAAACAGGCATCTCCAGCATTCGCAAAACTCAACAGAAACAGTGTGCCAAGTAATGCACTCGTTATTTCCGCTATTGTTGTATCAATTGGTGCTCTGTTAAGTAAGTTGATGCCAGAGAACGCCTTTAGTGTTGTGACGACAATCAGTGCAATTTGTTTTATATGGGTGTGGAGCATTATCATCATTTCGCACATCATCTACAAACGAAAAAAACGTGATTTACATGAAGCTTCCATCTTCAAAGCACCACTGACACCTTTTATCAACTACGTTGTGCTTGCATTTTTTGCCTTTTTATTAATTGTGATGTTTATTTCTGAGGCTACGCGTACAGCACTGCTGTTAACACCAATTTGGTTTATCGCTTTATTTATTATTTATAAAATGAAAAAAAGATGACTTCAGACTAAGCGCTGAAATCATCTTTACTCATTAAAAAATCGTCATATCCCATTCTGTTGCTAGCTGTTTTAGCAACTTTACACCTGCCACACTGTTTCCTATTGGATCAATCGCTGGTCCGTAAATTCCAATACCACAGCCAGTAGGAAACGGCGAGTGCAGGCCTGCATGCCCTGGAACAGCCGCAAGAATCGCGCCTGATACACCACTTTTGGCAGGAAGGCCGATGAATGCCGCAAACTTCCCTGAGGCATTGTACATACCACATGTCACCATCAAAGCCTTTGCTAATTTTGCCACTTGTTTAGGGAATAGCTGTTTCTTTAACAGTGGGTGATAGCCATCATTCGCAATAACTAGGCCAATCATGGCTAAATCTGATACATTGACTTCAATTGCACATTGCTTCAAATAAACCTCAAGCGCCGCTTCTACTGGACAATCTAAGAACCCAGAATCCATTAAGTAGTAGGCTAATGCTCGATTACGATTAGCCGTTTGCCACTCTGACTGGAATACTTCTTCATTGATACTTAATTGCTTTCCAATGATTTGTTCTAAAAATTGTAGAATCTTAGTGACCTTCTCTTGTGGAGAATGACCAGCCAACATGGAGGATACCGTAATAGCTCCAGCATTAATCATCGGGTTAAAGGGTTTACCTGGCTGATGACTTTCTAAGCGAATAATTGAGTTAAAGGTATCTCCTGTTGGTTCAACATCTACTCTTTCTAAAACATATGGTAAGCCTCGATCCATACAGGCTAAAATAAAGGTAATGACCTTGGAAACGCTTTGAAGGGTAAATAGTTCTTCGGTATCTCCCGCTTTGATTTCATGGCCTTCAGTCCCAACAATCGCCACAGCTAATTGGTTGGGATCTTTTTGGGCTAAAGCAGGGATATAACTAGCGCATTGCCCTTCTTTGGCAGTAGCACGATACTGTGATACCCACTGTGCTAAAAGTTGATGCTGATGATTCGGTTGTGTTGACATGTTGCGTTCTCCTTTCAAAATGAGGCAAAAACAGAGCCTCCATAGTTCTCCTATGAAGACTCTATCCTGTTAGCGCTTAGGTGGCTGTGTTCCATCTGGAATTAAAGATTGATATGTTTCACCATCAAGACGTTCTTGCCATTCCTTTTTCGCTTTTTCAATATATAGAGGATTATCCAGCAACGCTAAGGCTGTACAAGCCATAATTTTAGCAGCCTGTAGCATTCCTTTATGCGCTATTGGGGTAACTCCTTGAGACACTACCTGCCATGTATGTAATGGTGTCCCTAATGCCATGCATACAGTTGTACACTGCACGGTTGGTACGTTCCAGCTAACATCTCCAACATCTGTAGAGCCACCCATAATAAATTCAGGTAGCATGCCTGGAACATGATTAGCAATCACTTTTCCTTGTAATAGCTTGGCATCTTCTTTACGCAAGCCCACTAATGAAGCTGCTTGTACTTCTGGTGTAAACGTATTGAAAATAGCCTGCGCATACTGTTCATCCTCTATTGTATAGTCTGGCATACCGATTTCAAGTATTTGTTGATACATCACATCATAAAGTGTTTTATTTGTAATAAGATTCGAAGCAGCACCTTCAAACTCAATGTCCACTGACGTCCCTGTCATCATTGTGGCACCCTTTGCAATGTTCTCAACGCGCTGATAAATTTCCTGCACTTGCTGCTTTTTAGGTGCCCTAACTAGATACGTTACCTCTGCATACGGTTGAACTACATTTGGCGAAGTCCCGCCTGAATTAGTAATGGCATAATGCACACGAGCTTCTGGAATGATGTGTTCTCGTAAGTAGTTTACCCCAACATTCATAAGCTCAACAGCATCTAAAGCACTTCGTCCAAGATGTGGTGCAGCTGCGGCATGAGCACTTTTGCCCGTAAACTTAAACGTTGCTGCATAGTTTGCTAGAGAACTACATGTCATCACAGTCGAAAACGTACCTGGATGCCAAGAGATCGCGATATCAACATCATCAAAAAGGCCAGCCTTTGCCATATAAGCTTTACCAGATCCATTCTCCTCTGCAGGACAACCGTAAAAGCGGATTGTTGCTGACTGATGATTTTGCTCTAAATAATCTTTTACAGCAACAGCAGCTGCGAATGCGCCAGTACCTAATAAGTTATGACCACAGCCATGTCCGCTTCCACCATCCACAAGAGGCTCATGTTGTGTTGCCCCACCTTTTTGACTCAAGCCTGGAAGCGCATCATATTCACCTAAAAAGGCAATAACTGGCTTGCCAGAACCATAAGTTCCAACAAGCGCTGTTTCAAGACCAGCAACACCGACTTTTGTTTTAAAACCCTCTTTTTCTAGTGCCTGTTTCATATATTCCATCGATTTCTTTTCTTGAAAATGAAGCTCGGGCACAGCCCAAATCGCATCGCTTAATGCTACTGTAGCTTGCTGTTTTGCTTCAATTAACGTTGAAATTTTTTCATGATAACTCATATTTGTCCCTCCAATTTCATTATGCTTTTAACAATGTTCCTTTTTGGTCGTTTAGTGTGACAAGCGACACAATACAGATAAGTGCAAAGCCAATTAACATCCAAAAGGCTGCATCAAAGGAGCCATTAAAGGCATCAACCATAAATCCAATTGCCATTGGTGTAACAAATCCTGCTAATTGTCCACCTGTATTGGCAATCCCCATTGCAGAACCTGTGATAGAAGAAGGTAATTTCTTGAGTACAATAACAGGTAGTAATGTAATGACAAACGCAATAAATATCGACACGACTGTTTGGTAACCAATAAATAACGTCACTGTTTTGGCAGTAAACATTAAATACAATAAAAGACCAATGACTGCGCAGGAGATGGAGCCTAACACTTTCTCCATACCTTTTGGTAACTTATCAATGATATAGCCACTACCATATACACCAATTATCGTTGTAATGGCAGGTATTGTTTGTGCCCAACCAATAGACATTAAATCCAAGCCTCGATTTTTTTGAAGATATGTTGGAATCCAAGAAACTAATCCCCAGTTCACTGCATAAATACAAAAATAAGCAATGATTAAATTCCACATTAGGGGTGTTTTCAATAATTCTTTAAAATTCACTTTGTTCGTAGTATTTTCTGTTCCAGCTATAGCTGCCTCATCTTGTGGGAGTTTAATGTATTTCCAATATAAAAAGGCAATTATTGCTCCAATTGCCCCAATAATGATAAACATCATGCGCCAGCCAATTGTTCCTAATAAATAAGCAGCTAGTAAAGGGACGATGAGTGAAACAATGCCACCAGAAGTAAGCATAATGGACATCGCTCTACCTCTTTCCTCTTTTGGAAAAATCGTAGCAATAATTTTAGAGCTTGATGGCTGAAAACCACCCTCACCAATGCCAAATAAAAAACGAATCACAATCATCGCTGTTAAGGACCACGCAATAGCTGTTAGACCCGTAAAAATAGACCACATAATAACAGCCATCAATAAAACTCGTTTTGCGCCAAATTTATCGGCCAGCCAGCCACCCGGTATTTGCATAATGGCATAGCCTAAAAAGAAAGCGCTTAAAATAATACCCGTAGAAGATGCATCCAGTTGCAAATCCCCTGTAATCGAAACCACTGCATAGTTCATAATATAGCGATCTAAATTCCCTAAAGACCAGCCTAAAAATAAAAGTGCAAGGATGACATTTCTAGATTTCTTCGTTATTTCATTTGTTGTCATTTATATCCCTCCCATATATAGAAATCCTCTCTTTATTGCCACGACTACTCTTGAATATGCTTGCCCCCTTGTAAGTAAATCCCCTTTTATATACCGACATTTTCGTTATATATTCGTATAATAATCAAAGTTCAATAAAAAGACAAGATTTTTTTGAAAATTTCTAATAGATAATCGTCTTCGTAAATCCATATTATTTACCTAAATAACCGCTGAATTTAGTGATTTATCAGTATTTGAGGCTGCAAAAAGCATAAAAAAATGTCCCACACCATTTATTGGTTTGGAACATTTCTGTAATTTTTCAGACAAGTTGATACATTTTAATAGGTCTGCCTCGAGTATGCTGCAATTCTTCCCCACAAATTCTCGCCAAATCTACATTACATAAATCTGCTACGATTCGTTGGGCATTTCTCTCGCTCATTTGCAGTTGTGTCGCTAAATCCTTTGTCGTAAAATGCTTCCAATGCATTTTTTGTACAAGTGCATGGATTTTCATATAGGTTTTAATACTAATATTCCCTTTTTTTAGTTTTTCTAAAATATAAGGGTCTTCTGCTCGGTAGGAATATGATAGCTCTTCTACATTCCCTACTGATTCAATAATGGTGCCATCATCCTGTATCATCACGATGTCAATAGCCTCATTTTTCTTCGTCTGTCTTAGTCCTCGGTGAGCATGTAACTCAGCATTGAACACTGTTTGAGCAAAGCCAATGCCTGCTGTCACCTTTGTCTCCATTTCAATCGACAACTGATACATTTTTTCCTGTAAGAATCGTATTTGCCCTTCAATCGCACCCCTTGTACTAAAGATCGTATATTTGCCATTCCCCTCTTCAATAAGAGAACCATCAATCTGTTCACAGAGCTGTAGTAGATTTTCCTTCGTACGCAATTCTAAATATTGAATACGATAGCCTTGCTTCATGCGCTCTTTTAATGAATCGAAGTCCTTAATTTCAAGCATGACTGCACCAATTTGTGTCTCTTTGTAATAGGACGTTTTGATCTTCTCTGTAAAAAGTTGAACTGTATGATAAATTTCTGTTTTTGTCGGGGAAACCCAATAAGATGGAACTCCTCGTTCCTTTAGCTCTTCATCTACAGAGGGATAACAAGTAATCGCAAAATCAATTTTGCCCGCCTGCCAAAGACTATAGTGGAAATCAAATAGCTCTTGTGGATCAATAGCGACATCAAATTCCTTTAGATACATATGATGGACATTATGCTGAATCTCTGCAAGACTTTCTGAAGCCATTTGAGAAGGCGAAGGAATAATATCGATACTAACATTTTCTATAAACTTTTTTTGCTGATAGGATTGCTCTAAAAAACCCCGATAAATAGCCGCTTCGGAAAAAATAATATGGGTCAATTTATCTTTGGATACATTCGTTTGACTGGCAAGCTTATAAGGGATGTAACCTGAAAACAACCAGAAATCGACAGCCTGATTGTGTGTCTCCACAAGATGCTTTGTTTCCGTCGCCACTTCATATATATACGGAATAAATTCCATATCCTGTTCGATTTCTCGTGCTAAGGCAATAATTCTTTCAACGGATTGAATGGGACCAACAACACCTATTTTATACATCTTTTGTTCCTACCTTCTTTGTGAAACTACAATCTTTATGTAAAAAATTTCTTCCCTTGTTGTACATAGTATAGCGGACAATCAAATTACTAGACAAATCTTATGTATAAAGAAAAGCCTCGAAAACTGTTCGAGGCCATCTGAAAGTTACAATTATTGCTCCGTTGGATACATGTTTGTATAGAGTAACTCTAATCTTTTAGAGAGCTTTCCATAGGCTGTTTGCCACGCTTTACGTGCAGCATCATTACTGCTCCCTGCTGGTTCGTATATAGCATGCACCTCTTCAACCTTCTTCAAATCACCCTCTGCTTGTGTGAGCTTCGAATAATTTTTAACAACCTTCTTATCAGCATCACTCAGAGCATCATAGGCTTTACGGATTTCACTTACTTTCTCCTGTAAACCATTGATATATTCACCTTTTACAAGAAGTGAATTGATGGATTCAATTAATGACAATGCATTTTCATTCGTTTGCTGTTGTCCTTTTTGCTTATCAATAATCAATTGTCTAGTTCCTGCATCAATCAGGCTCACTTGTTTAGATGTAAGCTTTTCATATGCCTTGATCACAGTGCTTGGATTTGAAGCAAAGGATTTCTCATAGGTCTTCATAAAGCTTTCCACTTTTTTCACGTCTGCAAGCGCAGTTTTTAAGATATCATAGTTCGTAATCAGTTTTTTCTCACTTGAACTAAGGCTACTATATTGTGTAGAAAGATTTTTAATACGTTCAATCGTTACGACATAGAGATTATTGGAAACAATTGTGGCAATATCATTATTTAGCTGTGTAATTTTCGATGCATTTTCATCTATATTTTGATTTTTTAATAAAGCTTCATATTGTTCTTTTGCTAAATGCTGCTGATTCGCAGGTAATTTCGCATAAGCTTTTTGCACTGTTTCAATTTTTTTAGCCTTTTTCGCAGCATCTGTTTCTTCTCTAGCAGTCTGTATTTTTTTATAGAAGGATTTTACACCTGTAATATCCTTATTTGCTGCTGTTAATAAATAATAATTTGTCACGTATTTTCTTGCAGCAGAAGACAATTTTTTATAGGATTCAGAAGCTGTATTAACAGCGGTTTCTAATTGATTGAATGAATATTTCGTAACATCCGCAAATTTGGCAATATCCGTCTTTAACGCCTCTGCTGCTGCTTTATCAGTAGGCACTTTACCATTGCCATCAACTGAAATCTTTGGCGTGTTTAGTAAAAATTCTTCAGCATTATATACAAGTGATTGCTGTAAATTTGTAAGATTATTATAAGCTTTTAAAGTACTTGTATAGCTTGAATTAAGTTTACTTTCCGTTACACCAGTTGTTGCAGATAACTTTTGATAGGCATCCATATCTTTAATTACTTTTTCAGCTGCTTTTAAATCTTTCTGTAAGCTAACAAGACTATCGTAGCCAATAATTTGTGCTGCCGAGGCTTTCGTTAAGCTCTTATACTCCTTGATCATTTGATTAACATTATTGACATGACTTTGCCATGAACCAGCAGACGGATTGAACGGATAAACATCATCGCTAATATAGCTATCTATAACATTATTTAAATTTATAATTTGGCTTTCTTCTGCACGTTCTGCTGTAGTCAAACGCTGGACATACACATCTGGCACTAATTTTAATTGTTTATATGTTAATTTTTCATAGGCTGTACGGATTGATTTAGCAGTCGTCACTTGTTTATTAGGCGTACTATTTGTAGCTAATTTATCAAATGATTTAATGAATTGCTCGACCTTTTTAATATCCGTTTTAGCCTCAGACAAAATTGCTTGGTTTTGAACAGCAGCTCGGTAGCTTTGTGATAATTTCTCAATATCTGCTTCGATTGTCTTCACGCTTGCTTGTAAGGAATCAACATCAGAAGCTACATACTTCACAAGTGAATTCTGATAAGATAATAAATTAATAATAGCTTGATTGAGTTTTCTCACTTCTTTTATCTCTTCAAGATCATTTGGCTCGTTTAATAGATTTTTAATGCCCGTATATAGGGTCTCATCTACATCTAAGCTACGCTGTAACAGATCTAGCTTATTATAAGCATCTTCTAGTTCCTTTATTTCTTTTTCATTACTAGTCTCTATTTTGCTCCATTTTTCATTTAACTTAGTTATTAATTCAACATCAGTAAGTGCTCGCTTTAAGACATCATAATTAGACACATTACCTTTAGCTGCTGCTGATAAGGATTGATAGTTTTTTTCTAGTTCCGTAACTTTAGCACCAAATTCTGCTAAGCTTGATACATTGTATTTATTATCATTGACCAGTAAAGCTTTAATCTCTTTCGTTAAAGTATCAGTGGGTTGTTTAGAGACAGTGATGGTATCAGATAGTTTAGATTCCGCAAAGGAAAGACCCACGTTTGCTTTGACAGTGACAGCAATATTTTTAATATCCTTTTCAATGGCATCCTTCGGAATCGTATATGTACTACCTGAAGCACCCTCTATGATAGTAAAGGAGTTATCACCTAATTTATAAAACCATTGATAACTATATGTAATTTGATCACTTTGCAATTTTGCACCATTCTTATCAGTTACAGTAATACCAGCTACTTTCACTGTTTCTCCAGGTGCTACAAAACCAGCGGATTGACCTTCTAAGGTCGGAATGGTGATATCGAGCTCTAATGGCTGAATAGTGCGCGGTGCACTTTTAATTTTTTTACCGTCTGTCGTAGTTGCTTCCACAAAAATGCTTTTTCCAGCTGCTTCAACAGGCACTTTTAAGGAAATAGATGTTGCTCCAGAAATGGGCTTATTTGTTGAACCCTCTTCCCCAGTAATTTCCTCTAGATAATACCATTGATAGGCATTGACGATACTATCATTTGGTAATTTTTCTACTTTTAATGTTGCGTTGACAATATGATCTCCAGTGACTGAAACTGTTTCAGCTGCACCTGCTACAGTTGGAACAATAAGTGCTACAGGAATTGCTGCTGCTGTTAAAAATAATTTTTTATACAAATCTATTGACCTCCTCAATCCTTCTCCTGATTATATCGGTCACCTGGCCATAATTTCCTTGAATATTAGGTAAATACTCCAAAAGGTGCATTTTTTCTGATTTACTATTCACTAAATGATATTTTTTTGATAACATTTTATCATTTTTGATTTATTAACTTAAATAAATAAATATATTTTCAAACAAAAGCCTTCTAACCCACATTCGTAGCCTCTACGAAGAGATTAAAAGGTGTTAAAAAAATATATGCACGTATGCTTCCGCTTCATCTGGTTATCCTCGTATCATATAAGTTGGTCGGGTCAGGGTCTTATAGGTATAGGGATTCGTATGTTGGGTTTCACTTACTTGAATACGAATCGTCATCCCTTCTCCTACTTTGCTATCTAATGCGAATTTCCCATTAAAAGCTTGAACTCGCTCCTGCATTCCTTGTATGCCCATAGAATCGGCAAGTAGAATATCATCTATATTACAACCAACACCATCATCACTATACAAAATTTGGAAGCCTTCTTCGGTGCCCAATAAATGTATTTCAACTGTATTAGCATAGGAATGTTTTAACGCATTGTTTAATAGTTCTTGGAACAGTCGATAAATCATTAAATTTAAACGCTCATCCTCTAAATAGAGGCGGTCAATCGTATATATCAAAACAAAATTAGCCCGTTTATGAATTTTTTGTATTAATTTTTCAAGGGCTGCATTTAAGCCTAATGTATCTAATAGAGGTGGCTTTAAGTTTTCGCAGTAGCCCCTCAAATCATTCAGAGAGATAATCATATGTTCATGAAGCTTTATAAGTTTAGACGGGATCTCCTCTTTTTCTTTTGTATGCATGAGGACATCCATTTCCCTTGCAATGTGCAATTGTTCTTGTAAAATCGTATCATGAAGTTCCTGTGCCAACTGATATTTTTCTTCCTCGAACCTTAGCCAGAGTAATTTATTGAGCCATGGTAGCTGTCGATTATCGGCTTCTTTCATATGCTTTAACTGATTTAAAAGCTCCTCAACCATTTTTGTGTTTTCGATAAAATTATTTAAATAGAGCAGCAATAATTCTAGCCATAGCAGTTCCTCGTCCTTGAGATAAATCGTTTTATTATGATCCACAACAAGGATTCGTTTATAGTTCACATCTTGATGAATAAAGGCAATATAGAAATGATCTGTCTTTTTAATATCTCCCAAGCCTAATCGTTCAACTAGTACCTCATCTATTTGATGCTGCGTGTATTCTTTGGATTTATTTGTTAAGGTAACTTGATGCGTTTGAAAATCATATGTGAGCACATACACACTTTCCATTTCAAGCTGAACCACAACCTCTTGTACAAATTTCTCTAATAAGTCCTCAATCTTCACCACTCTACCAATACTCTCAACGGTCGTATACAAGCGGTGGATGTAGTCGCCTTTTGTAGAAAATAAAATTTTCCGCTTACGATAATCAATCCGCTCTTTGATGTAGAACAACGCCATTAACGATAGAAAGGCAAAAAAGAAAATCTCCGTCATGTGCGAAACTGATAAATCTGCAAATAAATATAAACCGATTAACAGCCATATCGTAAAGCCAAATGAGAAATTAAAATAATAACGTAATCTAGAAATGAAATACTCCATATCAAAAATACGTTCAGTGAGTTGTGTAAAAATGAAGCTGAATGGAATTAGTAAAAGAAATATTGAACTTATATCTGCCGAAAGAATTTGATTGTGGAAAAAAATTTCTGGTAACGCATATAGAAAAAGGAATGGTATAAAAGGAATTATTATACTACTTAATAGGATTTTAAGTTCTGGAATTCTATATTTAACGTAACTAAAAATCATTATACTAAGAATAGCTACTAGTAATAAAAAAAATAGACCTAAAATAATACTTGAAACTATAGAATGAATTCCGTCATAAACTATTCCGAAGATACTTAAAATAATTACAGCTATGGGAAGTATATATAACGAATTAATATTTTTTATAAACGGCCATCTTATATTTAGGAAGCCAAAATACTCTTTCAAAAACTTTAATAAAAGAACTAGACAGAGAAGCATGCTACCACGGTTTACTATAATTCCGAAAGGGTTTAATATACCTGAAGCACCTATGCTTAGATAAGCTAAAGAAACAGATAAAATAAACAAAATTAATAAATTTATTAAGATTGTATTTTTAGGTTTCAGATACAAATAAATTGAAATTAATAGAGATAATAAATAGTAACTAGTTGGCACAAGGAGAACAGAATAGAATTGTTGAGTGATGTCAAACGGCTTTATTTTTATCTCTTTTAGTTCCCCGTTCGGTTTCATTATTGTTATTTCATTTGCCGATCTAATTACTAAATCATATTTAAGATTAGTTATTTTATCTATATTATTCCCATTTACGCTTAAAATATTATCTCCAATCTCTATTTGCTGCTTTAAAGCCCAATCTTTATAATAAGGATTCGTTATTTTCCAAACACCATTTTCCTCTTTAACCTCTATATTAATAAAAGGTTTACTATAAATGATAAATAATAAATAGAGACCTATTATTAAATATACACTTATAGTAAACCAAAACCTTTTATTGTTATTTGTTTTTAATTCCACAAACGATTTTCAAGGTTCAGTTCTTCATCAAACGAATCCAAAATTGCCTTTTGTTCTAATGCTGTTACACCAATGAGAGAAGCTTTTTTTTCTTTTAACAATGTCACTAACGTCGGATTTTGCTCTAAATATTGAATCATGTTAATCATTAAAATCGCCTCATTTCTTCATTTTTTAAGTTTATAGTCACTATTTTTTGCCAATAATTCCTCTTTATAAGGAATTATTAACCATTTATGTAACTATATTTTTATTATACTACCTCTCTCCAATAATTCAACATAATTTTCTAAAAAATTCAAAAAATAATAGATTACGTAATAATTTTGCTTTATTTTCAATTATTTTTCTCCAAAAATAGACATAGAAAACAAATGAAAAAGCTCCTTCCTTCTAGTAGGAAGAAGCTTTTCATTTGTCTCTCTTGCTAATACTGACACCCTGCTTGTAGCCATTTGCATAAATCATAAGTAATCAATGTTGCATGCTTTGGATTCATATCACCACTATCTACTGCTAAAACACGAGAATCCTCTGCCTTTATGTCCATTAAAAAGACAATTCCTCCGCTATCATCACCAATTGCAATATAGCCTTTTGCATATTCCTCCACTTCCCAAGTCTCGTTTCTTTCTAAAACTTCTTCTGTACCATAAATGAACACGCCGTTTGTAAACGATGAACCGTTACTTTCCTTTAATACAAGTGTATACGCACGAGGAAGTTGGCAATTCAGCCTATTTTCTATGTGTACAATTTGGTGATCTGTTGCTGGTGGATTTGCAGTATATCTATTATGTATAGGTAACATGTCGTCACCGTCCTTTCCAACAAACTTTTTTTACGTCTGTGCTGCACAAAATTCATAAAACGCCAAGATTAAGTCATCTACCTTTTCTTTACTGACAATTTTACCTAACCATTCTTCTGGAATTTTGTCCAACTGTTTATACATACCCGCGATTGATCCTGTAATCGCCCCAACGGTGTCCGTATCTTCTCCTAAATTAACTGCTTTTAGAATCGCGTCTTTAAACGTTGTAGAATTACCTACACACCAAATGGCTGCTTCTAGTGAATGAACAATATAGCCGCTTGATTGAATCTCATCTTCAGGCGTATTTAAAAAGTTTTCATGAAAAATCCTTACGTAAGCATTTAGCTCTGCTTTCATTTCATTCTGTAAATTATTTTGCAGTAAGTCAAAGACCTCTTTTAAGGCCACTTCTAGTGAATTATTTCGGTATAAGCTTAATAATAGTTCAATGTAAATGATGGACCCTACTATGGAACGCGGGTGACCATGAGTAATCTCTGTATACTGATGAACTAATTCTTTTCTTTTAGTAAAATCTAACTCATGCATGACCATGAATACTAAAGGAGCTATCCTCATTAACGTACCATTGCCATTATCAAACTCGCCCGTTTTACCACATTGTGCTGGTGGAACACCTTTTTTATAGTTCGAAACGGCATCCGCTGTAGTAATTCCAATATCAAACATTTCGCCAAATGGTGTGAGATAGCCCTGCTCCATGTATTGTACAAATTTGTTCATTAATGTTTTGGTATCCCCATTTTCAATAATGTTCTCGACTAGGCAGAGTGTTAGAGAAGTATCGTCAGACCAAGTGCCAGGTGGCTGATTGTAAGTACCGTATCCCATCACATCTTGCACATGGAAAGTCCCTCTTTGTTTAAACTCAACAGGTACGCCCATTAGATCACCAATAATCCCACCGTATAAAGTGTCAAACACCCGCTCCCTCAATTTTGTATCTACCATAGATACCACCCCTAACTTTTTTAAAATTTATCACAATTCAAAAACAGTACATTTAATTTTATAATAAATCAATTCCTCATTTATTATTTTTTCAATCTCTCTCCAATCTCCTCCAGCTAAACCTGAACCAATTTTAGGCATCTGTATCGATAATCTATTTTTTAATGCAAATCTCGCAACTTTTCTTAAACATAAACGAAGCACATCATAATCCATATAGGTTGTACGATCTTTGTCATTTTTCCTCACACCATGTTGTGCAAGCATATTGGCAACAAAAGTAGCTTTCAGCTGGTCTACACATACAAACTGAACTTCTCCTAACTCAAAAGTTTCTTTATCCTTAGACCATTTAACATATTCCCTTTTGGCTAAAGGGAATTGCTTTGATAAAGATAAAACAAAGCCTTCTCCCCAAATTCCTAAAATATTAACAACATGGATGATGAGTGTATGTTCTTCTAAAGGAAGAGAAGCATCGCCCTTTAAGTAGTTGATTTGAGATTTGTTAGCTACAATTCCTTCCTGCCATTTATTCTCAAAGTCTAATCGAGTAATAGGTATACTATCGCTTAAATCTAAATTATCGATATGTCCGTCATACAATAAAAATCCAATATCTTCGTTCCAATCATGCAATGATGAAGAACTATACATATCGTTGCTAATTATGTTGATCTGCCTAGTTGCAACGCCATCATCAAATTCTGTATATAATTGACCATAACCTTTTAAAAATTCAATATTATCACATTTATAGTATAATAGACTATCACCAAACTTGATATCTTCTTCCACCACTTTAACCCCCTTAATAGATCCATCCTAACCCTATCATATTTTTGTGCATAACAAGGTGCAAAGATTTTGATTAATTATACTATCAATTGTAGATAGTTAGACACTAACTCTAAGTCCATAAATCGGATCCTTTAAGATGGAAATAAATCAAGATCAGTGTCTTTTAACACCCATCTTATATACTTACCAACGAAACTTCCATCAACTTTTAATTTTGCATTACTTGGCACTTCTCTTGTAAGATACTCAGATTTATCATAATCAACTAATACATGTCTTTTCATTCATTATAATAAAGCAAAATGTTTTGGTTTACCTTTTGTACTCACAACACGCAAATTAGCTATCACATAATCCTGTAATACATTTCACTATTGAAGATTTATTTAGCTTGTAATTTAAGGTGCAAAAAAACCGCTCACATGAACGTGAACGGTTTTGTAGACTATGCTTTTTGATAACGAAGCACTGGTGTACGAGCAGCGCGTGTTTCGTCTAGACGAGATACGACTGTTGTATGAGGTGCTTCTTGAACGATTGATGGATTTTCTTCTGCTTCTTTCGCAATTTGAATCATTACATCACAGAATGCATCTAATGTTTCTTTAGATTCTGTTTCAGTTGGTTCAATCATCAACGCCTCTTCCACATTTAATGGGAAGTATGTTGTTGGTGGATGGTAGCCAAAGTCTAACAGACGTTTTGCGATATCTAATGTACGAACGCCTAGTTTCTTCTGACGACGACCTGATAAGACAAATTCATGTTTACAGTGACGGTTATATGGTAGATCGTAAAATGGCTCTAAGCGACGCATCATGTAGTTGGCGTTTAATACAGCATATTCTGTAACAGCTTTTAAGCCATCTGGACCCATTGTGCGAATGTACGTATAAGCACGAACATTGATACCAAAGTTACCATAGTAAGGTTTTACGCGACCGATTGATTGTGGACGATCGTAGTCAAAGTGGTATGTGCCTTCTTCAGTTCTTACTAATACTGGTTTTGGTAGGAATGGAATTAAATCTGCTTTTACACCTACTGGACCAGAACCTGGACCACCGCCACCATGTGGGCCTGTAAATGTTTTGTGTAGATTTAAATGCACACAGTCAAAGCCCATATCGCCAGGACGTGCTTTACTCATTACAGCATTGAGGTTCGCACCATCATAGTACACTTTACCGCCTACAGAGTGAATTAGCTCTGCCATTTCGATAATGTTTTCTTCAAATAACCCTAGTGTATTCGGGTTAGTTAACATTAGAGCTGCTGTATCAGAACCCACTACTTTACGAAGGTCTTCGATATCAACCAAGCCATTTTCATCTGATTTAACAGTGATTGTTTCAAAGCCCGCTACTGTCGCTGATGCTGGGTTTGTACCGTGAGCTGAATCAGGAACGATTACTTTGTTACGGTGACCTTCACCATTTGCTTCATGGAATGCACGAATCATCATTAACGCTGTCCATTCACCATGAGCACCTGCTGCTGGTTGTAATGTAACTTCATCCATCCCTGTAATTTCTACTAAAGAAGTTTGAAGATCATAAAGAAGCTCCATTGCCCCTTGTGCTGTTGATTCATCCTGTAATGGGTGAACATTTGCAAAGCCTGATAGACGTGCAACTGTTTCATTAATTTTCGGATTATATTTCATCGTACAAGAGCCAAGCGGATAGAAGCCAGAGTCTACTCCATGGTTTCTACGAGAAAGTGCTGTATAATGACGCATAATATCAAGCTCAGACACTTCAGGTAGTTCTGCTGCCTCTGAACGTACTAAGTTTGCAGGTAATAAATCTGCTAGGTCTACCTCAGGCACATCTAGTGCTTCTAAACTATAGCCAACGCGACCTTCTTTTGAAATTTCAAAAATGAGTGATTGATTTTCGTTATGCATTAAGAGCCCCCATTTCTGCAACAAGTGCATCAATTTCTTCTTTCGTGCGTAATTCAGTTACTGCGATTAGCACATGATTTTTAAGAGAGTCATAATTTTGACCTAAAGGATAGCCACCGATAATACCCTTTTCGATTAAACCTTTATTGATTTCCTTCACACATTTATTCGTTTTCACAACGATTTCATTGAAGTGTGCACCTTGGAATGCTACTGTAAAGCCTGCTGCTTCAAAGGCATTTTTTGCATAACGTGTTTTCGCGATGTTTTGAGTAGCCATTTCACGAATTCCTTGTTTTCCTAGAGCTGTCATCGCTACAGAAGCTGCAAGTGCAAGTAGTGCTTGGTTCGAGCAAATATTCGAAGTTGCTTTATCACGACGGATATGTTGTTCACGTGCTTGTAGTGTTAAAACATATCCCCGACGGCCTTCACCATCCACTGTTTCACCAACAAGACGTCCTGGTACCTTACGCATCAATTTTGTTGTCACTGCAAAGAAACCACAGTGTGGGCCGCCGAAAGCTTCAGAAATACCAAATACTTGCGCATCACCTACACAAATATCAGCACCAAGCTTGCCAGGAGGCGTCAAAATTCCTAATGCCAATGGGTTAGAAGATACAACGAGTAAGCTTTTTGCAGCATGTGCAATATCCCCAATCACTTGAATATCTTCCACTTGGCCAAAGAAATTTGGATATTGTGCAATAACAGCTGCTGTGTTGTCATCGATTAACTCTTTTAATGCATCCACATCTGTCACACCATCTTTTTGCGGAATAGTCACGATGTCAATGGATTGACCATAGGCATATGTAGCAACAACATCGCGATATTCTGGGTGCACTGCTTCTGACACTAAAATCTTCTTGCGACGCGTATGACCAGCTGCCAACATACCCGCTTCTGCCAATGCTGTACCACCGTCATACATAGAAGAATTAGCAAGATCCATTCCCGTTAGCTCAGCAATCATCGTTTGGAATTCAAAGATGGCTTGTAGCTCACCTTGTGAAATCTCTGGCTGATATGGTGTATAAGCTGTATAGAATTCTGAACGAGAAATAACATGGTCTACAATCACTGGTTTATAGTGGTTATAAACACCTGCACCTAAAAATGATACGTTGGCATTTGTGTCCTTATTTTTAGCAGCAAGTGCCGTTAACTCTTTTAATAAAGCAGATTCTGATTTTGCTTCTTTAATATCATAAAGGCCTTTAAAACGGACTTTCTCAGGAATATCCTCAAATAACTCATCGACTGAGGATACACCGATTACGTCTAACATTTCTTTTTGATCTTGCTCCGTCATAGGTAAATAACGATGTTTCATAAATGTAGGTCCCTCTTTTCAACTATTATTTTGAACGCTTGTAAAACGGTGTTTCTACTGTTATTACCTTTAAGTGTTTACCGCGAATTTCAATTTCTAGCTCAGTTCCGATTGTTGCGAATTGACTGTCAATTAATGCGTGACCAACATTACGTTTAGATGAAGGAAGCTGAGTACCCGTTGTCACTTCACCGATTTCTTGACCATCCTTAAACACTTTGTAGCCATGGCGTGGAATGCCTTTATCAATCATTTCAATGCCTACAAGTTTGCGTGGTAGACCATTTTCCTTTTGAGCTACTAATGCTTCATGACCAATGAAGCCTTCTTTATTTAATTTCACAGCGAAGCCAATACCAGCCTCTAGAGGAGAAATTGTTGCTGATAGCTCTTGACCATATAGTGGTAGCCCAGCTTCAAAACGAAGTGTATCACGACATCCTAGTCCAGCTGGAACAACCCCTTTTTCTTGACCTGCCTCTAAAATTTTACCCCAAAGCGCTTTGATGTCTTCTGGAGCGCCATATAATTCAAAGCCATCTTCACCTGTGTAGCCACTGCGAGAAACTAATACTTTATGACCTGCAACCTCCACATTCTCTTGGAAGCGGAAAAATTTAATGGCACTTACATCCGTCGAAGTAAGGGATTGAAGAACCTCTTCTGCTAGTGGACCTTGAAGAGCTATTTGTGCATAGGCATCCGATTGGTTATCAATCGTCACATCATATTGATGTTGATTTTCCATCATCCAATCATAGTCTTTTTCAATGTTAGCTGCATTGACACATAATAAATAGTGATTGTCAGCTAATTTATATGTTAATAAATCATCAACAACGCCACCATCTTCGTAGCACATTGCCGTGTACTGTGCTTGACCGTCAACAATTTTTGATACATCATTTGATAAAAGATTTTGTAAAAAACCTAAAGCATCGGGACCAGTTACTAAAATCTCTCCCATATGTGATACATCAAATAAGCCTGCACGATTACGCACTGCATCATGTTCTTCTTTAATAGAAGAGAATTGAACAGGTAATTCCCATCCACCGAAGTCAACTGTTTTTGCACCATATTTCGCGTATTCTTCAAATAGAGGTGTACGTTTTAATTCATTCGCCATTCTTTTTTTGCCCCCTTATTGTTAGTTACATTTTTACTGGTAGTAGTTCGTCTGCTTTTTGTATTCCTACAGTCAATTACGTAAATCAGGCTATAGACATAAAAAAAGACAGACGAACCCCTTTTCGGGATTCTCTGTCCTTGCACCTGAAAGTTACACCAGACTGGCTCGCAAGCTCTACGTTGCCAATCAGTCGGCTTTCCCCTTTGGTGGCTGTTATTGTTATACTACAGCTCTCTCCAGAGTTGCGTCTTGTACGAGTCCTTTTACCTGAGAGATTCATAGCCCATTGCTACTTGCTCCTTCGGTGGCGTCTACACGCTCTCTCCCCGCACAATCATCCGCCCAAGATAAATCTTGGTACTATTTAGTATTCAATGAACATTTAGTTACTTATTTGTCTATATCCTAACATTAAATGCATTGGAAAGGCAATCATTTTTTAAAAGATAATAAAACACGAACATTAAATAAAAGAAAGTAATTCATCGTTCGTTTTTCAACCTTTTCACTTGAAATACTAAATACTCTAGAATTTGGCGAATCGTCCTACCTTCTGTCAGTACCTGAATATGACCTGCATCACGGTAAAACTTCCTTCTGTAGTGATACAGACTTTCTAGCTCCTCCTTTGTAGAGCTCTGTACAATGGGTCTATTTGGATCATGCTGAACTCGTTTATAAATATCCTCAAACGACGCATCTAAAAAAAACACCAGTCCACTGCGTCTCATAATTTTTCGATTTTCAGCATTGATGGCAACGCCACCACCAGTCGAAATAATACAAGCCTCGTCCCTGAAATTTTTCAAAAATTCTGTTTCTATTTCTCGAAAGTGGGCCTCACCGTATTTTTCAAAAATCTGTGGAATTGTCATCCCCTGCTGACGCACAATCTCATGATCCATATCATAATATGGCATCTTCAATAAATAGCTTAAACGTCTTCCTAATGCACTTTTTCCACTACCCATAAAACCAACTAAATATATTTTTCGCAATTCGATTCACCTTCTTATAACTACGATTCTACACTGTCTGACAAAATTTGTCCCAATAAATTTATCGTAGCTCGAACATTCAATTTTTCTAGCCCATCATATGTTCGATACTGCATTTCATAAGACATATAATACGCAAGAACAAAAGTAGTTACAAAAAATAATAATGCAATTGCGATCAAAAAAATAGCCCCTCTGTCATTTTTCAATAATTGGCACATAAAAGGTTCGCTCCTTTAGAATACCACTAGCCATTTCAACAGCTATCGTCAGCTTATTTTCGGAATAGCTAAATTGACATTTATTGATTCCTATTAGTATAGGAACATGTCCACCCTTTACCTGCTCACGGATAATATTCGAGTAGCAATCAATATGATGGAGCGTATTAGCTGTTTGGAAAGTTATTCTTTTTTGATCTTCACGAATGGAAAAGGTGGAAATATCTTTTAGAGAGAGGTTCAAATCAGAAACAAATAGTTCCCACTTTGTTTGTTCATCTGTTAGCATAGTGGACTTCATTTCAGCAAACCAAAGTATTATAAGGACAAAAAAATGAGAAATAAGCACAAAAACGACTAATTGAAACATAGCTTCTATTAATGTATAGCCTTTCTCATTCATGAACTTCACCTGTCACTTGAATACATTTTTGGCGTGATTCCTGTAAATTTTGAAATTGGACACAAACTTGTTGTTCGTCAACTTTCCAATGATAAGCAACCTGTTCAATGATTCGAGAGCCCTCTGTTACTTGAATCGCATGGTACTGTTTTAAACCTTCGTATGCTGTTTCAGCTGCAATTAGCTCCATTTTTTTATTAGCAAGATTTGTTTTCATCGTATAAGTAATGGGGATTAACGAAGTACAAAGTAACATCAAAATACCCACACCTAAAATAGTTTCTACAAAAGAATAGCCTGACTCATTCAATCCTAGCTCTCCCTCGTCCTAATGTTATGATTACTTTTCTCTTGCCCTGTGGTGTTTTAAATGCCATGGTGCCTGCTGTCATCACATTGCCGCTATAGTTATAGACAAGTGTTTGAATTGAACTCTCAGCTGGCAAAAATTCAACCCCCTTTGGAAAAGAGCGTTCATATAAATGAGTATAAATATCTTTTTGAATAGTATAACGATTTGTTGAACCTTCCATTTTCAGGGCTATATATTGTCGTTGGCTCATACTAGAGGTTTGAATATATTGAATATCCAGTTGTAATTGCGTAAAAAATCGTTCTAATTCCTTGGTTTCTGCTATTTTCAATGAGAATTTACTAACAATCGCTGTTAAACTCATAACAAGAAATAAGACAACCAGAATTTCAAGAATCGTAAAACCACCGTTTTTATGAACATTCATTAGCTATCAGTACCTGTTTCCAAGTTGACATTGGCTGGGCGTACCTCTCCCTCATTAGTAATCACTATTTCTTCTTTATTTGGGCAGGTTGTTTCATTTTCCTTTAAATAGCCTTTTGCCACTAAATCATCTAAGGTAGGATAAGCCATATAATCTACACGATACGCCTCTACTTGGCCTTGTACCATGCTTATATAAGCTGTACAGCCTTTCTTATCTATTGTGGCGAAATGCTTTGTAACATTTGGGATTGTAATTAAAATAAGAATGGATATAATTAACAGAACTATAAGCATCTCGATTAAAGTAAAACCAGCTTGTTGTTTGAGTCGTTTCATCATCTTCCTCCTAAACTAATTCAATCATGTGATAGATGGGTAATAATAAACTGATATAAGCCGCTATTATACAAGCAGCTATAAGGATAAAGAAACTAGGCTGCACAAAAGCTAATATTTTTTGTAAAAGCTGTTCCTGCTTTTCCATTAATAAATCGCTATACAATACTAATTCTTTTCCTAAATAGCCGCTGTGCTCGCCATGCTCTACGAACATTGGAAAATCTTTTTGAAAAACGGCCATCATCGTTACCGCCTGTGTCAGTGATTCTCCAAAGATGACTCTTTCTTTTATACGCTGTGAAAGAACTTGGAGAAATGGTTGTAGCTGCTGTTCCTCTAATAGCTGAAGGCTTGCTTGTAATGAAAATCCACTTTGTAGTAAGCTGCCTAAATAAGCAGCAAACTGCCTTGTCAATGCCAGCCTAAAATAGCGCTGTATAAAGGGGATTTTTAATAAAATTGTTAGTTGATGAGCAACAGCTTGTCGTTTGAGATAGAATCGAAAAATGATTAAGCTACCTATTACTATGAACATGGTCGAGATAACTACATCTGGTACATGTAATAACAGATTGGACAACGCAATACTTGTCTCTTCTGTTTCAGAGGTACGACTGACGACCATTCTTTCAATGTTCGGTAAAAAAAATGTACGAAACACAAAAAATAACAACAATAAAAAGATAATCAGTGTGACAGGGTAGATCAGCAGCTTGATTAGCTTTTTCTTAGTCTTTTCACTTACTGTTATCTGTTTAGCCACACCTTTAAATGCTTCTATCATGTGGCCATTGTTTTCCGCCACCTTAATTGCCATTAAATAATGATTCCCTAGCTGTAATGTTTCAAATATCCCTGCAACCCCTACTCCTTGTCTGAGCTTTTCATCAATTTGCTGCTGTATGTCCTCATGGGCTTCGATATGATGAGGTAGTAGCATGGAAATAGCTTGGGGAAATAAATATCCTTCCTGCATTAGTACACATAAACGATTGAAAAGCTGAGCTTGTTCCTTTACCCGCCATTTCGTAGCCCGATTATAAAAAAGAACAATTTTATCGATGTATGGTTGTAACTGCATATAGGCTCTCCACTAATTCCTTTTGCCCCATTAATGTTAAGTCATAAGGAAGTTTGTAATTTCCCTTATCCTTGATGGCGGTGATGGCTCTTGATAGATGATCGTCATGTAATATTTCATAGACAGCTCGACGTTCTCCATGTAGAGCTGAGGTCTGAACAAGCATTTGGGCAACTATACCGATAACCGTTTGACGAAGCTCCTCTATCGACACACCTAAATCCATTAAACGATAGAGACAATTAATGGAGTCTTTTGCATGAATAGTGGAGACAACTAAGTGCCCTGTTAGAGAGGCTTGGATGGCAATATTTGCTGTTTCTCTATCGCGAATTTCACCAATCATAATGACATCAGGTGAATGGCGCAAAATGGCTTTTAATCCTGCAGCATATGTAACACCTGCTCGCTCGTTGACTTGAATTTGAAGTAAATTGGCTTGGCTGTTTTCTACAGGGTCTTCTAAAGAAATCACATGTCGATTCAATTCTGTGGAACAGTAATGGATTAGGGAATAAAGTGAAGTAGACTTGCCAGAACCTGTTGCTCCCGTAAAAAATAGAAGACCTTGTCGGTTTTGTACCAGCTCCATGAGTTGGTGAGCTGCGCTTTTGGAAAAGCTTAGGGAAGTTAGTGGAAATGCATGATTTTGGAGAAGTAAACGAATAATTAAGCTTTCTTTTAAAAATACAGAAGGCAGTGTGGATACTCGAAACGAATAAGAATTTTGCTCCATTGCTTTTTGAAAGGCACCGCTTTGAGGTTTACGACGTTCACTAATATCTAATTCGGCAAGAAATTTATAGTAAGAGATCATTCTTTCTGCAAGTTCATGAGGTAGCTCACCAGCGTGGAGAAGTTTATCATATTTCCGAAAATAGATCCGATACTTTATGTTTCCTGGAACTAACAATAAATCGGATGCTCCAAAATGATAGGCCTTTAGTAAAAGTTGCTCACATTTTTGTTCGACAACTGTTTCAAAACTCTGCATATATGCACCTCTCTTTTAGTTCATTCGAATATGACCGCTCTATTCGTTATTTCCTAGTATAAGGAGGAACTCGCCACGAGAAAAGCCCTTTTCAGAAAATAAAAATTTGCAAGTTAATTTTCTGCCAATAATGTTTTTTGCTATAAAAATGTGGATAAAGTGCAATTTTCCACTAAAAAAGAATATAAATGCATGAAAAAATTAATATTTATGCCGAAATGAACTGTATCTTTTTCAATAATACAATATAATAGTATCAACATGATTATTTTCCTAACACTTGGTAGACGAACAAAATTTTTATAAAAATTAAAGAGGTGAAGCTCATGATCCATCCATTAAAAATTACTAGTACACTAGCGGATGAAACAAGATACTCTATTTATGAGTACATATTGCAAGAGAAAAAAACAGTTACTGTACAACATATTGCTGATAAATTCGGTATCCATCCTAACGTTGCTCGACTTCATTTAACGAAGCTTTCAGAAATAAATATTATTACAGCTGACTATGTAAAAACAGGTAAAGGTGGCAGACCTGGACGTGTTTATAAAGCTTCAGAAAAAGGCGTATCTCTTACTTTTCCAAGACGTGAGGAAGATCGTTTATTAAAATGGACGATACAATTAATTGAAGACTTTGGTCCATCTGCATTAACAAAGTGCCAGGAAATTAGCTACCAAGACGGCTACCAGCAAATGAAAAATTATATGAATGCTGAATTGACATTAAGTAATTCTCTTTCCTTCGAAGAAAAACTTCAGCTATTAACGGACAATGCCGCATTAATTGGTTATATTCCACAAATTCAACAAACTGAGAATGGAAAAAAAGTTATCTTCTCCATCTTCAATTGTCCCTTCCAGGAGCAACTGACAGCCTATTCTGAAATTGTTTGTTCATTACATGAATCCTATTTAAAAGGGCAATTAGATGCCTTGTTTACGAACAATGAATTTGTGCAAATGGAAAGTATGATACATAATTGCGATTTATGTAAATATGAAATAAACGTGACAGAAATCGATAGCTAGATTAAAAATCCATTTGTTTGTCACAAACATGGAGAAGTTCCAGTTTACAGACACCTTTCATATCATTTATAATGAGTAAGAGATTATTGTGTCGTGGGCAAAAGGAGGGGAAATTTCATGGATAATATGTATAAAGTTATGGCATTCTGGACAGGTATTTTTGCCGTTATGTTCTACCTTGGAGGTATGAACGAGGTATCGCTATTATTCTTAGGTAATACAGGTTTATTCTTATTATTAGGCTTCTTAAACCTTTCAGAACGTATGTACATGTACATTTTCGGAGCATATTTAACTGTATTCTTCGCTGGCTTCACGTACTATACAACATTCATTCACGTACCTGGTGGCGGTCATTAATACAAACAAAATCGCGTATCTCACTTTCGGTGAGATACGCTTTTTTATGTGCTAAAACAGTTTATTAGCCATATTTTAAAATCCATTTAAAAAAGGATTTGTCTCCATTTCTGCGCCTACCGTTGTATAATTACCGTGTCCAGGATAGATAATAGTATCCTCAGGTAATGTCAACAGTTTATGATGGATCGATTCCAATAAAATTTTGGTTGATCCACCTAATAGATCTGTACGTCCTACACCTTGTTCAAATAACGTATCTCCCACGATGGCAAAACCGTCATTTTCAAAGATATAGGAAATACTCCCCGGTGAATGCCCAGGTGTAAAAACTGCTTGAAACACAAAATTACTCATTTCAATTTGCTGTTCTTTTTTGATAATTGTATCTTGCGCTGGTGCAGCTACCCTATAATCTGGTAATGCAGGATATTTACTAGAGCCATTTTTCGTTGGATCTGCTAGCCAACTAACTTCCTTTTCATGAATCCATACAGGAACATCAAATACCTCACGCACTGCATCTACTGCCCCTATATGATCAAAATGGGCATGTGTTAAAAAGATAGCAAGAGGTTTTAAGCCGTTGCTACGGATTGTTTTAATTAGACGCTCCGCTTCTTCACCTGGATCAAATACGATACATTCTTTTTCTTTATTCGATACGATATAGCAATTCGTTTGGACGGGACCAAGAGAATAACTTCGTACGTTCATCATAGTTATCACCTCAATTTCCTATTATACAGGCTTTGCCACAATTTGACGATAAATGTTCATAGTTTACAGTATTTTAGTCCTCGACAAAAACAAGTAGAACGTTTACAATTAAGGAGGAATATTGTTTGCGACATTCATTTTCTGATGTCGAAAGGAGTGTCTATTTTTAATGAACTTATTAATGGTTATTTTTGGTCTAGTAGCGATTTTAGCTGTATTTGGTACATTCCAAGCAATTAAAGAAAAGAACCTTTTAAGCGTTGTTTTCAACTTATTAAGTGCTGCTGTATTCGGATGGTTCGTCATCATGACGATTGTTCACAGCGGTTACCCACCAAAATTACACTAAAATTTAGACAAAAAAAGAGCAGTCTCCTCGGAGATTGCTCTTTTTTTGTCTGTTATTACTTATTGAATTGAAGAAATCGCTTCTTGCCAATTTGTAGGACATCATTATTCATTAATACTTGTGATAAGTCATCCATCGCCATTTTTTCTCCATTCAAGGATACTCCTTTTTGCTTGATTAACCGCAAAAACTCACTCTTACTTTGAATAAAACCCATTACCACTAGTTGTGGAATGATATCCACGATTCTTTCCTTATCAATTTCCAAGAGCAGTATAGGAATGTTTTTTGGTATTTCCCTTTTTTGAAATGCTGCTTCAAAATAAGCTCTTGCTTCCTCCATTGCTGTAGATCCATGGTATAAAGCCGTTATAATTTCTGCTAATAGGAATTTCAAATCGCGGGGATTCTCTCCCTTTTGTAGTCTATCTTGAATAGCCTGCACATGTAGTGGATGCTCATCTGTTGCTAATTCAAAATATTTGATAATTAAAGTATCTGGGACTTCCATCACCTTTTTAAACATAATCTCAGGTGCTTCGTTGATGCCAATATAATTACCTAAGCTCTTACTCATTTTTTCTATGCCATCTAATCCCTCTAGCAAGGGCATAAAAATAGCAATTTGTTTTTCTAATCCCCGATGCTTTTGTAAGGTGCGTCCCATTAAAATATTGAAAGTCTGATCCGTTCCACCTAACTCTATATCTGCCACAAGCTCTACTGAATCATATGCTTGCATGAGTGGGTAGAAAAACTCATGTATACCAATTGGGATGTGCTGCTGGTAGCGTTTCTGAAAATCCTCACGCTCTAAAAGTCGAGCAACAGATGTTGTGGCTGCTAGCTTGATGACTTCTTCAAAGGACAGCTTCGCTAACCATTCACTATTAAAACGAACCGTTGTCTTGTTCGGATCTAGTACTTTAAAAATTTGCTCACAATATGTTTGGGCGTTTTTCTTCACTGTATCGTCATTTAAGGCTGTTCGGCCCTTGGCTTTACCTGTAGGATCGCCAATTCGTCCTGTAAAATCACCGATAACAATAACTGCATGATGGCCTAAATCTTGCATTTGCTTGATTTTTCGTAGAACAACCGCATGGCCTAAATGAATATCTGGTGCGGACGGATCTAGTCCTAGCTTAATCGTTAAAGGTCGCTGTTCTTTATATGATCGCTCTAATTTTTCAAGTAAATCCTGTTCGTCAACGATCTTGTTAGCACCTTTCTTGATAATCGCCATTTGCTCCTTTGGTGTTAAAAACATACGAAACATCTCCTTGTAATATTAAATATTAATATTGCAAGTTCTATAAGAGTAAATGTGGGGTACCGCTTTTGCTTAGAAGGCATAAAAAAACGCCTTTAGGAAATTCCTAAAGGACGTAGATAAACGTGTTACCACCTTTTTTCGAGAGCTATTCACATAGCCCTCCTTAACAAGTACAGCCATAGCGATACTTTTGCAATGATTACGGATGCAACCCCGTCGTAGCCTACTAAAGTTTCGGTACGCAGCTCCAAGATGTATTCACTTTAATATCCCCTTGCGCCTCTCAACAACCGGCTACTCTCTGTTAGTTCCATTAAAGTTACTCGTTCTTTTCGATGCCTTTCACTCTTATACTCCGAAATGCGAAAAACAAATCTTCGTTATGCAGATATTTACACTTATTATAATCGTATCTTTCTATTTGTCAATAAAAAGAAATGCCCAATAAAGTGTATTCACGTTGCATCATGTTGTAAAACATTGCGAAAGGTGTTTTCTTTAGCATAAGATTCACAAAAAAATTTTATGAATGGTTGATTGTGACCAATTCCTTTATATCAGCAATATAAAAAGGAGATCCCTATACGAGATCTCCCTTTGATTACTTAACTGAATCCTGCTTTAAATTACCTGTTTTTTCGTCATAGAAGCGAAGTAAGTCGCCATTAATGATGGCATCGGAATTTTCTAGCTCCATTGTGGCACGATCAGCATAAGACTGACATGGCTCACCATCTATTTCTTCGCCAGTTGCTTTGTCATAGCAAGCTTCACCAGCATAGACGTATTTATCTGTAATAAAGCGTCCATCACGGAAGACTACAAAGTCCTCATGCTCTGGAGAGAATAAATCCGCACCCATTTGCATATCTTTTGACGTTTCAACGCCAAGAAGGTGTAAGATCGTTGGACGTAAATCCATTTGTCCTGAAATCTCAGTCATTTCTTTTCCATCGCCCGCTCCTGGGATGTGGATGAATAAAGGTACTTCTTGAAGCATTGCATTATCCATTGGTGTAATTTGATCTTTTCCTAAATATTGTGCCATTGCTTTATTATGGTTCTCAGAAATACCATAGTGATCCCCATACATCACAATAATAGAATTATCATAGACACCTTGATCTTTTAACTGTTGGAAGAAGTCTTTTAATGCCTCATCCATGTAACGTACTGTTTGGAAGTAACGATTTAATGTACCTGAATTTGAATCATATTCAGGAATCATAATATCTTCTGGATCCAATGTAAATGGATAATGGTTCGTTAAAGTAATAAGTCTAGAGTAGAATGGCTGAGGCATATCTTTCATTAAAGCAGCTGATTGCTCTAAGAATGGAACATCTTTCATTCCCCAGTTTACAGCTTGCCCCTCTTCCACAGTATATGAATCTATATCGTAGAATTTATTAATTTTTAACGATTGATACATCATGTCACGATTCCAGAATGATTTATTATTAGGGTGCATGACATTTGTAAAGTATCCATTTTCTCCAAGGCGTTCAGCCATTGAATTATACGTATTTCCACCATGCGTGAAGAATACAGCACCTCGACCTAAACCAAACAATGAGTTTTCAACAATAAACTCGGAGTCAGATGTTTTTCCTAAACCTGTTTGGTGATAGAAGTTACTGAAATAATACGTATCTTTATCTTTTGTTAAAGAGTTTAAAAATGGCGTAATTTCATGACCATTCATGTCATTATTAATGACAAAGTTTTGTAATGACTCCATCGACACCACAATCAGGTTACGACCTTTATATTTCCCAAACATCTCTGGATTTACAGCAGCCTGATTAGAACGTATATAGTTGTTCACTTCTACTAGTTCACTACCATCGGCTAACGCACGTTGTGCAGATGATTTAGATTGAATATAAATGTCATACAAGTGGTAATTGTACGTACCAATGTTTTTTACTAATAATTCGCGGTCAAAACTACGTGTTAGTAATTGTGGACGCTCCGTTTCTGCTAATCCTAAATTTAAGAATGTCATTGCTATTGCAAGCACAAAAAATGCACGACGGAATTCAATATTCACTTTAAATGCATCTTTCATTTTTGGTAAAAATTTATTCGCTAAGATTAAGATAACGACATCAACGAAATATAATACATCCCAAGGCTCAACAATGGCTGCTACTGATGTTCCTAAGTCACCAAAGTTACTTGTTTGGAATAATACTGGTAGCGTAATAAAATCATTGTAGAATCGATAGAACGCTACATTTCCGTATAAAACAATGGACAAAATAACGCTGACCGTAATCAAATAACGATTTCTAGCTTTTGCTGATTTAAAGAATAGTGATAAACCATACGTAAATAGCAAGAAGCTTAATGGATTAATAAATAAAATAAACTGTTGCATTGCATTTTCAATTTTCATTTCAAAGCTTGTGTGGTAAACAATGACCGTTTTGATCCAAGTTGCTATAATTGCTAGTATCATAAATGAATGTTTAGGCCACTTTATTGATTTCATTCCTAACATCCTCCCTACTTCCTTACAAAAAAATAATAATTTTTTACATTTTGTTACGGAAACAAAATATATCTTAATCCTTTTTTAACAGATAATCAACACATATCTCATGGAAAATTTTTTCTCTTTGCTCTTTCTATGCACCAGATATCTATATATACGTTTTGCATTGTAAAAAGTTTCGTAAAAACATAAAAACAGCGGAAACCCACTGTTTTTAAGAATATTACATACATGTTACATTAATTTTACAATACCCAATTACATTATATTTCAAACATTACTTTTTATGCTCTTCCATACGAAGTCTTGTTGTTTCTTGTCGAATAAGCAGTAGGGCCATTTGATAATCTTTTATATCTAGTACATTCGCTTTATAGAGCTCACGTATTTCATCCTCCATCAGCATCAAATCGCCAATAGGATCACGTGTATAAATATAGGTACCATATGTTTTCAAGAGTTCATAAATATCTAGCATTTTATCCATTTTCGTTCGCTCCTCGTTGTGCAACACAGTCAATACGTTTTGTAGGCGTCACAATGATATCTACTGGGCAATCATGTGCTTCAGTAGGAACACAATCAATGATTTGCTCATCAAAGAGCAACGACATCAGCTTACCCTTGTTATAGTTTAATACATAGCGGTCATAATAACCACCGCCATAGCCGATTCGATAACCGTATGGATCAAAAACAACGCCTGGTACAATAATGATATCCATCTCATTTGCGTCAACAAACTCACTTTTTGCTGGAATGGGCTCACGCAAATGCATATATACAGTTTCAAGCTGTGCAAATGAATCAATTGCATAAAATGACATTTCTCTTGTTTTCGGGTGACATTTAGGAACTGCGACCTTTTTCCCTAGTTTCCATAATTCCTCAATTAGAAGAATTGTGTCGACTTCTGGCTTATTTGAAATGGTCATACCAATTGTATTTGCTTCTATTATATATGGTTCCTGTAGCACCTTTTTTAACACAGCTAATGATTGACGATAATAATCTTCATCCGTCAAGGTTGCAAGGTCTTTGCGTACCGTGTTTCGTAAAGTTGTTTTATCCATCTAGGCTACCTCCTATATCGTAAAACGTCATATCCTCCTGGAAGTGTTACATTGAATGATTTGATAAAATGTAGAAAGCCAAAACCACTTGTGGTTTTGGCTTAATGAGCGATTACTTAGTTTCACGGTGAAGAGTGTATTTCTTCTCGCGAGAGCAATATTTTTTAAGTTCAAGACGCTCTGGATTGTTACGCTTGTTCTTTTTAGAAATGTAGTTACGTTCGCCGCAATCTGTGCAAGCTAAAGTAATATTTACGCGCATCATTAACCCTCCCACTCTATATCAAGAATTTAAATTTGAGCATGATTTATACGACTAACCTATTATAACATAAACTGAAAAAAAATCTACCTTCATTTCATATTAAGTTTGCATATGGTAAAATATCTTATAATTACATACTACATTGAGGTGAAACTATTGGATTTATCCATCGTATTAATGAGTATCGGAATTTTTCTGATCATTGTTTCGTTCTTTTTCAAAAATAGCACGAAAAAATCGAACAAGATGTCGAAGAATTATCTATCTCCATCTTCCAAGAAACGAATAATTTAAAGCGTCGCCTTAAGATTGTGGAGGAAGAACTTTTACTAGAGCCTGAGTTCCAAGTGAAATCAAAATCAAGTATCCCTCCAAAAGGTCAAGATCCTAAAGTGCACCAAGTCATGCAGGCCGTTCAACAGGCTGCACAGGCTTCAAAAGTTGGACAAACAACAGCAGCAGCAAAACCGATTCATCAAATTATTATTAGTCAGGTACTTGAATTAAATAAACAGGGACTTTCTGTAGCAGATATTAGTATTCGCTCAAATTTAACAGAAGAGCAAGTTCGGCAAGTGATTGCAAACGGGGGCGTTAATTGATGAATAAGTCTGCCATTCGTGCATTTGGTATAGCCGTTTTTCTTGTTGGGGCATTGCTCGCACTCGCAAACCGCTTCGATGTAACTATTGGTCTTCCTACCAAGGAATTTTCCAATCAACAACAGGTAGAAGAACTACAAAACAAATTAAGTAAGGCCAATCAAGAAATTGCCTCGTTAAAGGATCAATTAAAGCAAGTACATACGACTGAAAAAACTTCTACAACAGATGCATCTGAACAAGCTGATGAAGAAACGGCTACGGATGTAACAACGATGTCTCTGCAAATCTATAGTGGCATCACACCGTATAGTGTGGCACAAAAACTTGAAGACGGTGGCATTATTACCAATAGTGTTGAAATGGAGTTACTACTCGCTAACCCTAAATATGCTAGAAGCTTACAAATCGGCTCCTATGAGGTCAATTCTTCCATGACCTTAGAAGAAATAGCTAATTTAATTACAGGCAAGAAACAATAACTTAAAAAGCTGTCGCCCATTCAGATGAGGCGACAGCTTTTTTATTAAGCTATACTTTCCAGAAAGGCTTGCATCATCATACTGCCTTCTTTTGTGCCGATTGATTCAGGATGAAACTGCAGCCCATAAAGAGGATATTCTTTATGTTGAATGGCCATAATCTCTCCGTCATCTCCCGCTGTGGCGAGTATCTTAAAATCCTTGTGTAAAGTTTGTTCTTCAATAATAAGTGAATGATATCGCATAACCTCGATATCTCCATCTAATTGGGCAAATAAACCTGTTTGCTCGTATTGTAATGGGGACAGCTTTCCATGCATAATGTTTTTGGCCTGCACAATATTTGCGCCAAAAGCCTGCCCTATAGATTGGTGTCCAAGACAGATACCTAAAATAGGGATTTTTTGATAGAGCACCTTGATGACCTCTATTGTTATACCTGCTTCATTTGGCGTTCCTGGCCCTGGTGATAAAATGATGGCTTCTGGCGATAGTTTTTGAATTTCTTCTATAGTAATGGCATCATTTCGTATGACCTTGACGCTTTTTCCAAGCATACTGATTTGTTGAAATAAATTATAGGTAAAAGAATCATAGTTATCTATTATTAAAATCATTTTTTACCTCCAATAGGGCACGTGCCTTATTCATTGTTTCTTCATATTCTGACAATGGAATTGAATCATAAACAATACCTGCTCCTGCCTGTACATGTGCCTTTTGGTCCTTAATGAGCATCGTGCGAATTGCGAGGGCCAAGTCCATATCACCAGTTGTCGAAATATAGCCTACCGCTCCCGCATATACTCCTCGCTTTACTGGTTCTAATTCATTAATCAATTGCATGGCACGAATTTTTGGTGCCCCTGACACTGTACCAGCAGGTAAACAAGCACGAAGTACATCCAGAACATGAAGGTCATCTCGCAATTCAGCAATCACCTCAGATACCATATGCATCACATATTTATAGCGCTCTATTTTCATGTATTTGGCTAGCTTGACGGAACCGACTTTTGCAATACGACCAAGATCATTGCGACCTAAATCCACTAACATACGGTGTTCAGCTATTTCCTTGCTATCCTCTAATAGCGCATTTGCGATTGCTTCATCCTGTTCTATTGTCGTGCCACGCGGCTTTGTACCCGCTATTGGGTTGGTTGTCACTTTTCGATTTTTTACCTTTACAAGACTTTCAGGAGATGTTCCTAAAATAACATAGTCCCCATAATCCATATAAAACATATAGGGTGACGGGTTAGACGTGCGCAATTGACGATAGAGCGAGAATGGCGAACCTGTAAATGGTGCAGAAAAACGTTGCGATAACACAATTTGGAAAATATCACCTCTCAAAATATGCTGTTTAGCACGTTCCACCAAAGCAATAAATCGTTCCTTCGAAATCATTGGCTTAAACTGTAACTCATCCACCTTTAATGCCTCAAAGGTTGTGCCTGCACAAAGCTGTTGCTCCATCGTTGTAATAGCAGCTTCCATCTCCTGTAATGAACGTCCATCCTGAAATAGATCAATCGAAGCTAGTGTAATTTCCTGTGTTAGATGATCAAAAACAATAAATGTATCATAGAAAAAAACATGAACATCAGGCATAGCTAAATCATCCTGTAAATAGTCACCTATTTGTTCTGTGTAAAATGCTGTTTCATAGCCAAAGAAACCTATAGCTCCTCCAAAGAAAGCAAAAGGATAGCTTTCTTCATGAAAGGGTATTAGTTCTTTTAATCGATCAAGCACATTGCCCCTAGCCTTGTCATTTTTTGATCCTTTTGAAAACACGAATTCTTCATTGTTTCCTTTTAGTTCAGCCACTGGATTGATGGCGATAAAGGAATATCGCCCACTTTCCTCATGTTTCGCTGAGGATTCGAACAACATTTTATGCTGCCCTTTCAGTGATTGATACACAGAGATCGGGGTCATCATATCCCCCTGTAATACTTTCATAGCATACTTTCTAAGCTCAACTGCCATACTCTCTTCTCTCCTTCTCTAAGCTCTGCTCATCTACACCTCATCTATCTTTAGCAGCAGAAATCTGCTAAAGGCTTTCTCTTCATTCAGCTAAAATATATGCTGTCTAAAGAAAAAAATATAAAAAGGCCTTTCCATCACAAAAGGACGGAAAAGCCGTGGTGCCACCTTCATTGGTCTCCTGATAAGAAAACCCTCTTTAAGCCTTATAACGTAGGCATCCGCTAATCCATACTGTTTTCAGGATTAGAGCTCCGAAGTCCATTCACTAAACATTTGTACTAGTTTTCACCAACCACTAGCTCTCTATAACAAATTGTACTAGCTACTACTCTTCATCAAAGCTGATTTCTTGGTAATATTGTAAAGCAAACTATCTTACAATTCAATTTATTTTTTATTTCGTAGACTTTCATCTTCAGGATGGCTAGCTAATGTAATCGATAGCTCCTCCATTATTTGACGAATGGCAAATAAAATATCCTGTCGTACTTCCAGCATAACAGCAGTATCATTTGTGGCAACAAAGAATCGAACAAGCACGCGATACGAATCATAATGAAACTCATCTATAAATACATGAATCATGTCTTTCTCTGTTTTAGCATGTAAATAAATTTCCTTATGAATGGCCGTTAAAGCGCTACGTATGTCTTCCTCATCATTATCAGCAGCGATATATAAAAACTGCTCACATTTCCGTTTTTCTCGCTTAGATAAATTATAAAGTGGACGGTTCACTAAATAGGAGTTCGGCACATATACAAGTCCTTTGTCTCCTGTTTGAATTAACGTACTTCTTAAATTGATATCCTCAATCGTTCCTTCAATTTTTTGATCCTCTGTCGCTATCCAATCTCCTATTTGGAATGGATTATCTAAAGCTACGGACATGCCACCAAATACATGCGCTAGTGTATCGCGAATCCCAAAGGCAATCGCCACACCCGTTAAGCCAATTCCAGTTAAAAAGCCATTCAGATTAAAATCCCAAAAGGAAGCAATCGTAAACATAGCAAAAATCATGATAAGCACTTTACCTATTCGTAGGAAAAACGGTAATAATACATTCTGATCCTCTTCGCTCGTTAATTCAAATGGTTGTTTCGTATAGAAATTCAAAACATCATAAATCCCTTTAAAAGCAAGAAACACCATAATAGACAATACAAAATTCTTTGTTGATGGATGCGTAAATAAAGGAACCTTTATTAAATAAGATAAGCTGAGCACTATGACCGTCGTCATAAAGGCATAGCCAATTGCTTTACTAAATTGAGCCAGTACATTTGCTTGGAAATTGCGCTGACGATCTTTTAAAAATAGCACGACACGATGAATAATTTTTTTGATGATGAATCGTTGAATAAGCCATCCGACTAAACAAATAATGACGGCAATTAAGCCATCTAGCCAAGTTGGGACTGTAAATTTAGGTAATAACCAATGTAATGAATCCATGTATATCTCCTTTATAACTACCTATGTATCGCCAGCAAAAAGGAGCCGACCTTCAGAAATGGTTAGCCCCTTCTTGTTATTGTATGGCATCATCTGCAAAAAAAGCCTTACTAGCAAACCAAAATTGCTGTTTATTAAAATTATGTTCATGCATGGCAATCACTGAAAATTCAGCATGATATTTTTGCTTCATTTCCTTTAGCATCGTTTTGGCTTGCTTGCCAACGAGATGCTGCCCATCAATAGGTGCTCCTTCTGTAAAAATAATGACATCTGCTTCTGTACCTAATTGATTTTCCTGTAGCAATGCTTTCACAAATTGTAAAACAGGTAAAATGGCTGCCTCTCCCTTTGCCTTATATTCGATAAAACTCTTAAAATCAGCTAAATTTAAATGCCCATTTTCAAAGCGATAGTGGACATGAATTTGCCGATCATACGGTACAATGTATAAATCACGGCCTTCCCGATGCGCACTCATAAATAACGCTAAAATCATACTTTTACAAATCTCAGAATAAGCGGCCATTCCTGTCGTTTGTTCTAAACAAATAATCATCGGGCCAGGGTCTTGTTGATAATCATGAAAAGGTACATAGTAAATATTTCCGCTTTTCGTTGTCTGTTGCTTAAGCTTTTGACGTCTAAGCTCTGACCATTTTCGTTCATAATACTGGCGTTGCTCTTTGCCGTTTGCTAAGCGTTCTGCCTTCTCAATAGCAGGAATATTCTCTTGGATTTCATGCATAATATCCGTCAATTCCAGAGCAAATGCTGCCATATTTCGTAATGGTTCACTCTTGAAAAAATAATCGATAAAATAATGTTGTTCCCCTTCACTTAACTCTCTATATGTAGGTTTTCATAGAGAAAACGTAAATAGTCAAGTTGTTCTATTGTCAACTGCTTGTCAAATTGCTTGATGAGGGATTCAATTGCATCTTTCATATAGCAGCACCTCCTAAGCACCACATTTTTTGGATAATGTCTATAGTATAACCAAAAAATTTTTTTGACAATACAAAAACGCTCGCTATAAAGACGCTACAGCCAAAGACAATGTTGCTGCTTCAGGAGATTTTTTTCTGCAAATGAAAAAAAGAGCTAAAACGCAGCTCTTCTCTCTTAATTATTTAATTCATAATGTTTGCCCTTTACTAAGTAAAATAGATGTTCAGCAATATTTGTAGCATGATCAGCAGAACGTTCTAAATAGCGGCAAATAAATGTTAGGTGTGTAATCTGTGAAATATGGGAGGGATTTTCTACCCCAGCACGAAGTAAAAGGGTGATCGTCGCTCCGTATAAATCGTCCACGTAATCATCTAACTCTGCAATCTCTTTAGCGCGTACCGTATCTTCCTCAGTAAAGGCCTTCATGATGCTCTCTAGCATTTCTACTGTTTTATTACACATGGTTTGGAGATTTGTTATTGGGAAAATCATTGGCTCCTTACCGATTCGAATTGCTTCTTTAGCTATATTAACCGCATAGTCCCCTACTCTTTCCATATCTGAAGCTGCCTTTACAAGAACCATGAGACGGCGTAAATCTGTTGCTACTGGCTGCTGCTTGGCAATCATTAGGATCACATGGTCATTAATTTCTTCTTCAAGGCGATTAATGATTAAATCGTCTTCCAAAATTTTTAAAGCCTTTTCTAAATCCTGCTCCACCAATGCTTCAAAAGCTGTTTTTAATGCAAGGATACTGCTATTGGCAATTGCAAGAAATTGCCCCTGTACCTCTTTTAACTCTTGTTCAAAACGTTCACGTACGATCATTCATTGCTCCTCCTTAGCCGAAACGTCCCGAAATATAGTCTTCTGTACGTTGATCTGCTGGTGTTTGGAAAATAACATCCGTTTTATCGTATTCGACAACCTCTCCACTTAGGAAAAATGCTGTACGATCAGAAATACGTGCCGCTTGCTGCATATTATGTGTCACGATGACAATGGAATAGTCCTTTTTCAGTTCTTGGACCAACTCTTCCACTTTCAATGTAGAAATCGGGTCTAAGGCAGATGTTGGCTCATCCATTAAGATGACATCAGGCTCAATCGCTAAACAACGTGCAATACAAATACGTTGTTGCTGACCACCTGATAATCCGTAGGCATTTTGATTCAAACGGTCTTTTACCTCGTCCCAAATGGCTGCCCCTCTTAATGACTTCTCCACAATTTCATCCAGAATTTTTTTATTTTTAATGCCATGAATTCTTGGTCCATAGGCAATGTTATCATAAATAGATTTTGGAAACGGGTTTGGCTTTTGGAATACCATCCCTACACGTGTTCTTAATTCTTCTACCGTATAGTTTTTATCTAAAATATTTCGCTCACGATATAAAATCTCTCCTGATGTACGTACGATTGGTACAAGTTCAACCATGCGGTTTAATGTTTTTAGATACGTAGATTTCCCACAGCCAGATGGTCCAATAATAGCCGTTACTTCATTTTCATAGATGCTTAAATTAACATCTTTTAAACCATGATGGTCACCATACCATAAGTTTAAATTGCGTGTATCATAGACAATATTTTTCGCCACATCTGCTACAGACTTAGTCGTTGCCTGATTCCGTTTGACAATTGTTTTTTCCTCTTTAAAATCTAATACCATAAGGTCACCTCATTAATAACGTTTTTGGAATTTATTTCGGATATAGATGGCGATCGAATTCATTAATAACAGCACTGTCATAAGCACTAAAATACCTGCTGCCGCTACATACTGAAAGGCTTCTTGTGGTCGTTTTGCCCAATCATAGATTTGCATTGGTAATGCTGTAAATTGACTCAGTAAACCATTCGGTAAAAACTGCAGGATAACTGGAATTCCAATTACAACTAGTGGAGCTGTTTCTCCAATGGCACGAGACAAGGCTAAAATACTTCCTGTTAAAATACCTGGAATGGCAGCTGGCAATACAACACGCAAAATCGTTTGCCATTTCGTTGCACCCATGCCATATGAAGCTTCACGTTGTTCGTTTGGCACTGCACGAATAGCCTCTTGAGCCGCTACAATGATAACCGGTAAAATTAACAAACTCATTGTAAAGCCAGCAGCTAAAATACTTTTTCCTAGATCCATCATACGTACAAAAATAGTTAATCCAAGTAATCCAAAAACAATGGAAGGAACACCTGCTAGATTCGATATATTCATGCGAATAAAGTCATTGATTTTATTTTTCTTGGCATACTCCTCTAAATAAATCGCAGTACCAACTCCTAAAATAATCGATACTGGTGCTACAACTGCCATTAACCAAAGCGAACCGATTAAAGCAGCTTTGATACCTGCCTTATCCGCAAATCGTGATGCAAAATTCGTCAAGAAATCGATGTTTAAGTAATCAATCCCCTGTGTCACAATGCGGTACAGTAAAACAGCTAAAGTAACAAGTGCAAACGTTGTAGCTAAGAAAAATAGAGTTTTCCAAACTTTATTTGCTGTAATACGCTTTGTCATTCGTTTCATGACGACTGTGTCATCCATATAGCGCATGCTAGTAAACCTCCTGAAGCGTTTCGAAATATAGTGAGCAAGTAAATTCATTACTAGCGTAAAGATAAATAGTGTGAATCCTACTGAATAAATTGAGTAATAAATGGTTGTACCGTAACCCGCATCACCAGTTGAAACCTGTACAATGTATGCAGTCATTGTTTGAATAGAGTCTGTCACATTGAGGTCAAATTTCGGTGTTGAACCACCTGCAAGTGATACAATCATTGTTTCTCCAATTGCCCGGGAAATAGCTAACACAACTGAAGCGATAATCCCTGAAAGCGCAGCGGGTAATACCACTTTGATTGCTACTTCAAATTTCGTCGCACCTAGAGCTAAGGCTCCCTCACGCATACTATTTGGTACAGATGACATGGCATCTTCTGAAAGAGACGTAATCATTGGTAAAATCATAATCCCTACAACAATACCAGGACTTAATGCATTAAATAGTTTGAGTCCAGGTACAATTTCTTGTAAAACTGGTGTGACAAATGTTAAAGCGAAGAAGCCATAAACAATTGTTGGCACACCTGCTAATACCTCTAAAATAGGTTTCACTGTACGTCGTGTTTTCTCACTTGCATATTCACTTAAATAGATAGCTGAAGCAATTCCAAATGGTACAGCTACTACAACTGCAATAAGTGTCACTTTTAATGTACCAGCGATTAATGGCAGTATCCCAAATAACGGTTCGTTACCTGAAAACGGTAACCATTTAGTACCGAAAAGGAAATCCGTAATCGACACGCGTTTAAAGAATTCAAACGTTTCAAAAATAAGGGTGAAAACAATGCCAAATGTTGTTAATATCGAAATAATAGCTGCAGAAAATAATAGAGCTGGCATGGCTTTTTCCACTATTTTCTTTGTTTTTTGGTTGCGCGAATTTGCAATTAATTGCTGCACAGATGATGTCTTATCTTCCTTTTGAGAAACCATTGGGAGCTCCTTTCAAATAAGTGAGGGAAAGAGCATACATCTCTTTCCCTCTATGCATGTCTTCTTATTTTAAGCCTTCTAAAGTTTTTAAGCCTTCAGTATATTTTTCTTCAGGTAAACGAACATAGCCCACTGCTTCAGCCATATCGCCTGCGTTTTCAAGTGTAAATTTAATGAAGTCGTAAGCTGCTTCATTGTCCTTCATCGCACTATTTTTTACGTATGTGAATAATGGACGTGAAAGTGGTGTATATTCGCCACCTTCAATTGTTTCATTTGTTGGCTCTACGCCATTTACTTTGACAATGTTTAATTTATCTTTATTTTCAAGGTAGTAAGCATAACCGAAGAAGCCGATCGCATTTTTATCACCAGAAACACCTTGCACTAGCATATTATCATCCTCTGATAATGTTGCTGAGCTTACTAGATCTGCACCATCTAAAATCACTTCATCAAAGTAGTCGTATGTGCCTGAATCAGTACCTGGTGAATAGTAAACGATTTTTTCATCTGGCCAAGATGGATCAATATCAGACCATTTTTTCTCAGTCCCATCTTCAATCCAAATTTTTTGTAGTTGTTCGACCGTTAAGTCCTTCGCCCAATCATTTTCTGGGTTCACGACTACTGATAAACCGTCATATGCTAAAGCTAGCTCTGTAAAATCAATGCCCGCTTCTTCTAATTTCGCTTTCTCTTCATCTTTTATATTACGAGATGCATTTGAAAAGTCTGTTTCACCTGCGATGAATTTTTCAAAACCACCACCAGTACCAGAAACCCCCACTGATACTTTGACATCTGGTTGTGTACCTGCATACTCTTCAACAACTGCCTCAATGATTGGTGCTACTGTTGATGAGCCATCTCCAGCTACAGACCCTTGTAGCTTTTCATCAGCAGCTTCTTGTCCTGAGCTTGCTGGTGCGTTCGTTTCTGTATTGTTTCCGTTTTGTGCAGAATCGCTACCACATGCACCTAGCATTAATGCAGAACCCATTACCGCTGTCATCGTTAAGTACTTCCACTTTTTCATCTCATTTGCCTCCGTCATGAACTGTTTTATAGTTATTTGTCTTACAATCTTTACTATAATGACTGATTGTTGAAGTCGTATAAACGGTTCGTAAAAGAGATGTAAAGGAATGTAATGCTTTGTAAACGTTTGTAAAGATGAATTTACAATAGGGGAAACTTGCTTCCTATAGGAAAGGTGTTATAATAAGCAATTGTGTTAGGAAATATTTATTTTAATGATAAGGAGCGTTTGACCTTTGTCATGAAACATGCAAAAGTACAAAATGTCGATTATTTTAAAACATATTTATCATTAGTAATGGAACATCGGGACTACACACTTCAAGAGGCGGTTGATTTTATGCTAGCTTCTTATTTCTATAACAATATAGAGCTTTATGGGGTAAAACCAAGAGAGCAATTTGAATTAGCCATTCAGCAATTATCCGCATAAAGGCACTAAATATCTGAAAGGGGCGTTTTGCTATGCAAACGCCCCTTTCCATTACTCATGACTAGTCTTAAAAAAAGTAAAAATAAAACGGATTTGGGAAATAATTTTTCCAAATCCGTTTTGTATTAGCGCGTATCCAATACCCTTTATTCCTGCTCATTCTCTCCAATTTTTTCTTCCGTAATCGCTGGTAAAATTGGCTGTTTTACATTACTATCTGTTACTTTTTCAGCTTGATATTTAGCTTTTAATTCAAAATACTTATCTAAAGAACGTCTAGCAATGACATTATTTTGATAGTAGTGTGGAGCTAAATTTGTATTAACCCATGGGATCACAACTGCATAGGCAATTTCAGGATTTTCATATGGGGCAAAGCCAACATGCGTTAAATTAATCGTATTTGTGCCGTAATGCTCACGTAATGGACCATAATACACTACCTCTGCAGTCCCTGTTTTCCCTGCTGCTGTATATGGAGCATCGGCAAATTGTGCTCGTGCTGTACCATGTGAACCAGTATATACACGACGTAGCCCTTGCTTTACATAATCGATCTCTTCTTTAGGATTATCAATTTGATTCAAAATAGTTGGACCTACTTCGGTTACTAATTGTCCTAATTGCTTTCCATCCTGAGATGGGTCACGAACCTCTTTCACAACATGTGGCTGAATACGATAGCCACCATTGGCAACTGTCGAAATATATTGCGCAAGTTGAAGCGGTGTATACGTATCATACTGACCAATAGCCAAGTCGAGTGTTTTACCACCCATTGTAGGACCTGATGGACCACTCACTCCGCTAAATTCATTTGGTAAATCAATGCCTGTTTTCACACCTAAACCAAATTGCGCATAATTATTACGCATTTTTGAGAACGTATCGTCCTTTAAGCGTAATGGCATACCATAACTATAAGGTGTTCCATTAAGCAGCAACGCAATTTTAAACATATAGGAGTTGGAAGAACGTTCTAATGCCAACAAGTCATTCATCGGAATATATCCAGCCCTGTTAAAAATAGATGTTTTCGGATCCGTGCTAGCTAATTTAATCGGCTCGTCTCCCATTGAAGTACCCATCGAAATAACGCCCTGATTGTAGCCAGTGAGAACTGTTGCTGCTTTAACAGATGAACCTGCCTCATAAGCCGTGGTAAACGATCCATATGCATAGTCAACGACTTCATTTTGCCCTGTCTCGGGATTTTTTTCTATTTTCTTACCTACCATCGATAAAATGTCGCCTGTATTTGGATCCATCATAATTAGGAAGGCGCGATCTAATAGATAGGAGCCTGGAAGTGCTTTTAAGTTAAGCAGTTCTTCTTCTACAATCTTATCCGTTTCAGCCTGCAGCTCACTATCCAATGAAAGGATTAAGTCTTTACCTGGCTCCCCTTCATAGGTTGTAACTGTATCGACTACCTGACCTTTTTTATTGGTAATATTTTTCACAACTGTTTTTTGACCTTGTAGTAATTCTTCATATTGTGCTTCAATGTAACTTTCTCCCACACGGTCATTACGTGAGTAGTCACGTGCTAAATAGTAATTGAGCTTCTCTTTCGGTATCCCTTTTGTTGGGACCGTTGTACGTCCAAGAATAGATAAAGATGATAATTTGACACGTTTCCAGTCTGTTGTTGTATTAACACCTGGTAGTTCAGTTAAACGCTCAGATACACGAGCAAATTCATCAGCTGATACATTTTCACTTTTAATAATTTGAGGAGATAGATTATAGCCAGATACCATTTCACGATAAATCGCTAATACCTCTAAATCTGCCTCTGTTAATTGTAAAAGTTCTTCGTTTGTGATACGTTCCCGTACCAGTTTATCAATCTCTGCATTAATTTGACTTGTTGTAATATTTTCTTGTGCATTAATCTTTGCTTTTTCTGCCTCTGTAACTTTTTCATAGGCAGCATCATGATTTTGTAGTATCCAGAAATCCTGTTTATCACGCAATGTGACACGCTTTGTTGGCTGTTCAATCAATTGTGCCAGCTTTTTCGCGATATCAAGCATCTCCTCTGTTGTGGTCGTTTGCATTTTCGTATACGTTATGGCATTTTCTGGGTGATTATCTACTAAAATACGACCATAACGATCATACATGCGTCCCCTTGGTACACTTGTGTTGACAGGAACCTCTTCTGTACGCTCTAAAATACGTACATAATCTTCCCCTTTGACGATTTGCATATAGCCAAGTCTAAAAATTAACATTGAAAATACGATAAATATTGCAAAGAAAAGGATATTCATACGAAATGTTAAGTTAGAATGATGTTTTGCTTTAACACTCGCCGCGCGATTTTTTCCTGGTGCTTTGCGCATATGTATTCCCCTCCTCATCTTCTGATCATTTCAATACACGATACCTAGTATACCATTCGAAGGTATGACAGAAAAGCACGCACTTTCGATTTCTTATGTAAAACATCATTTATTTGACGGTACTTTATGGAGAAAGGTTGCCCTATTCCATGCTATCCTTTTATTTCAGCTTCATTATCCTGATATTTTTAAATTCTAACTCTTAATTTGCTGTTTTATCCAACAAAAAAAGGCTATGCCCCGTGAATGCTCACTTTAGGCACAGCCAATTATTCGTTATTATTTTGCAGCTTGGAATTTAGCTTCTACTACATCCCAGTTTACTACGTTCCAGAAAGCACCGATGTAATCTGGACGACGGTTTTGGTAGTTTAGGTAGTATGCATGTTCCCATACATCTAAGCCTAAAACTGGAGTTTTCCCTTCCATTACTGGAGAGTCTTGGTTTGGAGTAGACGTAACAGCAACTGAGTCACCATCAACGATTAACCAAGCCCAACCTGAACCAAAGCGAGTTGTAGCAGCTTTAGCAAATTCTTCTTTGAAAGCATCAAAAGAACCGAATTTAGCATCGATTGCTTTTGCTACTTCACCAACTGGTGTATTTGAACCGCCTGGAGCGATTACTTCCCAGAATAATGTATGGTTAGCATGTCCGCCACCGTTGTTGCGTACAGCAGTTTGTTTGTCAGCTGGAAGAGCATCTAGGTTTGCGATTAAGTCGTTAATGTCTTTTTCTGCAAATTCAGTACCTTCTACTGCTGCGTTTAAGTTTGTTACATAAGTATTGTGGTGTTTAGAATGGTGAATTTCCATTGTTTTTGCATCGATATGTGGTTCTAATGCGTCATAAGCGTAAGTTAATTGTGGTAATTCGTAAGCCATTGTTAAGTTCCTCCCTAAAATAAGAAATAATTAGTACATCCTTAGATTATCAAAATTGGTCAAACCATTCAACGAAAAATACTTCAATTTGAAGATTTCAGCCTTTTGACCGAAATACCGATATGTTTACTATCTTACCCTTTACTCACACTCACTAAACCTTAAAAGTGAGGCATTAAATGGCGATAAAAAATACAATAATCATAACAATTTGAATAACAGCCTTGACAACAGTAGATGTTAAAAAGCCAATTAAAGAACCGACACCACTTTTCACTGCCTCACTAAATGTACGTTTCTCAACGATTAGTTCCGCAATCACAGCCCCTAAAAATGGTCCAATTAAAATCCCTGCCACAGGGATCACAAATGGACCAATTAATAACCCGATGGTGCTCCCCCACATGCCAGCATTGGAACCACCAAACTTTTTGATACCAAACGCATTTGCCACAGTATCCGCCCCAAATAACAACACGACAAATAGTATTTCAATGACCCAAAACCACCAGCTTAGCTCTGCGAATGAGAAAAATAAGCCATAGAGCAAAAATCCACCGACTAAAAACAGTACTCCGGGAATAATTGGATACACTAAACCAATAAATGAAATAATAAAGCAGGCAATCACTAAGATCCAGCCAACAACTTCCATAAAGATTCTCTCCTTTTAACGTGCATTGCCTTTCATACGAAATAACAAAGTGAAAAGTTTCATTAATGACGAATGCCTAAAATAGAATCTGCAATATTTACTGCATGGTCTCCTATACGCTCTAAGTTGCTAACGATATCCATATAAACAATTCCTGCAGCCCCGCTACACTCATTCGTGTTTAATCGGGCAATATGCTTTTGACGTAGTTTATCTTCCATATCATCAATCAGGCTTTCTAGCTCTGTTACTTCTTGAGCTAAGCTCAGGCTAGCGGTATCTAATGCTTCTATACTTTTGCGTACTGCCTCTATGGCTAAACTAAACATACCTATTAAGTCCTGTCGCGCTGATTTACTTAAGCTTACCTCGTGGTGATCCTTGTACTGTAAAAGCTCTAAAATATTTTCAAAGTGATCCCCAATTCGTTCAAAATCCCTTACATTTGTCAATAAAGTATGATGTCTTACTGAGTCTGCACGGGAAAGAGGCTGCTTAGACACCATTACTAAATAATCAGTAATTTCATTGTCTAGATGATTAAGCCCGACTTCTAGCTGTAGCACCGTTGGAATATGCTCTACCTCTCCAGATTTCATGTATAGAAACGTTTCTTCCAACCCACGCAATGCATGTTCACCCATTCGCAATACCTCTTCTTTAGCTTGACCCAGCGCAATAGCGGGTGAGGAATCAATGAATGATGGATCTAAATGCTTAGTTGTTACATTGATATTGCCATCATGTCCCGGCAGTAGCTTTGTAACTAATGCTGCGAGTCCAGCGATAAATGGTAGTTGGATCATCATATTAAATACATTGAATGAGCCATGAGCAATGGCAATTTGCATGCGAGGCTCTAAATGAAATACGCCACTAATCCACTGTACATATTGCATAAACGGTGTGAACAATAACATAAAAATAATCGTCCCAATCACATTAAATAACACATGAGCCGCTGCTGCACGCTTAGCATAAATAGAAGCACCAAGAGAAGCTAAAACTGCTGTAATGGTCGTGCCAATATTTTCTCCAAACAAAATCGGTAAAGCACTATTTAAACCAATTAATTGTTCTGCATATAAACCTTGCAATACCCCCACCGTTGCGGTAGAGCTTTGCACCAGTAAGGTGAAAATGGTTCCTAAAAATATGCCTAATATCGGTTGGTTACTTAAATGAAGCGTTAACGATGCAAAATCTGCAAGCTGGTGTAACGCCTGCATACTAGCACTCATCAACTCTAGCCCTAAAAATAAACCGCCAAAGCCAAATAGAATCTGACCAATATGTTGATACGTTGCTTTCTTTAAGAAAAATAAACAGGCAGCCCCAATTGCCAATAAAGGGTAAAAATAGAGTCCAATATTAATACCAATAATAAATGCTGTAATCGTTGTACCAATATTTGCCCCCATAATGACGCCGATTGCTTGACGCAATGTTAAAAAACCAGCACTCACTAACCCTACAGTGATAACTGTTGTGGCAGAACTTGATTGTATGCAAATCGTTACAAATATACCAACTAGGACACCCATAATAGGGTTTGTGGTAAAGCGATTTAACCATTCACGTAACCGATCATCCGCTGATTTTTGTAGCCCATCCCCCATGAATTTAATGGAAAATAAAAAGACCCCTAGCCCACCTAAAAACTGAAAGAGAATGCTTTGCCAATCTATTGTCAATTGTTTTCGCTCCAATTCCTACATCTCTACTACCCTCGTTCTAATCATTAAATGATTCCAAACAAAAAGTAAAGAAATCCTTTAACTTCTTTACATAATGTTAACATTTTAACATCAAGACCCTCCTCATTTATACTTCTTTCATATCTTGTCCTCTTTGAACATGTTAAAATATCGATTGGAGGAGATATAGCATGAAACACTCACAGCTTTTTATTGATAGTCTTATACATCCTAAAAAACTAGCAGCCTATCGTTTATTACCTATTGGAAAGGTTATTCAATATACTTTTCTACTGATTACCATTGTTTCCGTATTCTCTTTAGGTCGTTTTGCAGCAGGTATGTCCGTTGATACATTCGATATGGACAGTTTAACTGGTTTAACAGATTACATAGAGGGCATTAAATGGCTCTTATATCCATTCACCTTCCTAATGCTTTTCGTCGTGACAACAATGCTTATTTTTGCACAAATTGCCCTTTATGCTTTAGCAGGTTTATTTATCTTGAAAGCGATGAAGCGTCGGGGTGAGTATCGCCATATCTGGAGAACAACTACCTTTGCGATCACTTGGGCTACGTTACTTTCGATGTTAGCAGACTATCTGCCCGTTAGTAGTACTGTTATCACTGTACTATCTTTATTTTTAACCATTTCTCTATTAATTGTGGCCTTTACAAAATATCCAAAACAACCAAATTTAAAATAATGTGCATGAATCCCCTCTCTTCTCAATATAGTGTAGAAAAGGAGGGGATTTTTTGCGAGCATTCATCTTAACAACTATCATTATCGTAATTGCCTTTGTCGTCAAAGTAGATTTAACAGAAGGGTCCATCCCACTTGCGGCTTTATCCACAAAGACCTCAGAAAATGGACTTTGTGAACAACAGCGTGAGCCAAATTATATTACTGTACAAACGATTGAAGGAGATACCATCCATAGTTTATTTGCTCTACACCCTGCTAAAGTTCCCATGACCTTTCCAGAACGCTTACAACTTTTTTACAACTTAAACCCACACTTACAATTACAAGCACTAGTTCCAGGTGAAAATATCAAGCTTCCTCTCTCATTTGAGCTTGAAAACAAATGCGGAAAATGAAAAGTTAGCGTTTCTTCCTTGTCCTTATTTTCTTACACTGCTAAAATAAATGACAGTGACGGCTGAAAATAGTGGCCCGAAAAGGAGAGAAAGTTAATGAGTGAAATTTGTCACCGTACAAATACACGTCCTGTACGTGTCGGTAACTTAACAATTGGTGGTAGTAATGAATTATTCATTCAAAGTATGTGTACAACCAAAACACATGATGTAGATGCAACAGTGGCAGAGATTCTTCGACTTGAAGAAGCAGGCTGTCAAATAGTTCGAGTTGCAGTTCCAGATGAGCGTGCTGCAGATGCAATTGCCGAAATCAAAAAACGTATCCATATTCCTTTAGTAGCTGATATTCATTTTGACTATAGATTAGCATTAAAAGCCATTGAAAATGGTATCGATAAAGTACGTATTAACCCAGGTAATATTGGTCGTAAAGAAAAAGTGGAGGCTGTCGTGAATGCGGCTAAAGCAAAGGGTATTCCAATTCGTATTGGTGTAAATGCCGGTTCATTAGAGCGTCATATTTTAGAAAAATACGGCTATCCAACGGCTGATGGTATGGTTGAGTCTGCTCTTCACCATATTAAAATTTTAGAAGACTTGGACTTCCACGACATTATTGTATCGATGAAGGCATCTGACGTTAATCTTGCCATTGAAGCCTATGAAAAGGCGTCTAAGGCTTTTAATTATCCGCTACATTTAGGAATTACAGAATCAGGTACACTGTTTGCTGGTACTGTAAAATCAGCGGCTGGACTTGGAGCCATCCTATCAAAAGGAATTGGTAACACATTACGTATTTCACTTTCAGCAGACCCTGTTGAGGAAATAAAAGTAGCACGTGAACTATTAAAATCCTTTGGTCTAGCTTCTAATATGGCAACATTGATCTCTTGTCCAACATGTGGACGCATTGAGATTGATTTAATTTCCATTGCGAATGAAGTAGAAGAATATATTTCTAAATTGAAGGTACCTTTAAAAGTAGCAGTATTAGGCTGTGCGGTAAACGGTCCTGGAGAAGCGCGTGAGGCAGATATCGGTATTGCTGGTGCCCGTGGTGAAGGCTTGTTATTCATGAAGGGGAAAACAGTCCGTAAAGTGCCAGAAGAAACAATGGTGGAAGAACTGAAGAAAGAAATTGATAAATTAGCAGCAGAAATGGAAGAAAAACGCGCAGCGGAAGAAGCTCAAAAAGCGAATGCCTAAGGAGGTGCTAGCATGAAGAAGCCCCGCTTTGGTATTGATATTGATGGGACTGTGACATGTCCAAGTACACTCATTCCACATATTAATAAACAGTACAATGTAAATATTACGCTGGATGATGTTTGTGAATATGATTTTTTATCTGCCTTCCCACACCCTATTGACCGAAGTGCCTTTAATACTTGGTTTAAGGAAAATGAACCTTACATGTATGAAGTCTCTGAGGTGGCAAAAGATGCAAAAAATATTCTAAGCGCTTGGAAAAATAATTTTGAGCTGTATTATATTTCTGCACGAGGTGAAAATGTAGCAGACATCACGGTCGATTGGTTTAAATCGCAAGCTATACCTTACGACCATATCGAGCTTCTCGGCAGCCATGATAAACTAGCCGCTGCAAAAAAACATAATGTAGAAGCTTTCTTTGAGGATAAGCATGATAATGCGGTGATGCTGGCAGAGGAGTTAAAAATACCTGTTGTGTTATTTGATACACCTTATAATCGTCTTGCCGTTCCTAATAATGTTGTAAGGGTTTATAACTGGCAGGAAGCGAATCAATTTATTACACACTTCTTCAAATAAGTATAAGAGCTGTACGCAAAGTTGGATGAAAATTTCACCTTGCCTACAGCTCTTTTAATTTAATATTGAAATTTAGCTAGTGCTGCCTGTAAGGAGTCCGTCATAGCTGTTAATTGTTGGGCTTTGCTATTGATGTCATGAACCGCTAAATTTTGCTGTTCCATCGTTGCCAATAGTTCCTCTGTTCCTGCTGAGGATTGTTGGCTAACAGCCGTCATATTTTCCACTGCACGTACAACCTCCTGCGTCTCCCTTTGAATGACACTGGAGGCAGCTGTCACATTATCGATTTGCGCTACTGTATCGACAATATGGCGTAAAATCGCATCAAGTGCCTGCTTATTGGCATCAATATATTGCGTATTGTTTTCCACAGCTAAGACAACACTTTGCATAGCATCACTAGCCTTTGCTGCTTCTCTAACAACCATATCAATAATGGAGGCGATTTGGCTTGTTGATTTGGCTGATTCTTCAGCAAGCTTCCGTACTTCCTCTGCCACAATTGAAAAGCCCTTGCCATGCTCACCTGCACGAGCAGCTTCTATCGCCGCATTTAATGCTAATAAATTTGTTTGACCTGCAATTGCATTAATGACTTGTAAAATACGATTAATTTCTGTTGATTGGTCGCTGAGCTGTTGGACGACCATAGCTGTCAGTGACACTTTTTCCGACATCACTTCCATCCCTTGAATAGACTGCTCTGCATGAATTAAACCTTGTTTAGAAGACGCTGTTGTAAGCTGAGAATCCTGAAGCATTTCTTCAATTGCCATTTGAATTGCTTGCAATTTCTGCTCAACCTCATGTGTAACGCCTAATGTGGTAGACGCCTGTTCGGCTTGTACGGTAGCACCTGTCGCCAACTCACTTGTTGTTGTTAACACCTGTTCGATACTGATGCTCATATCATTGGTAGAAGCACGTAATTCTCCGCTGTATAGATTCACCTGATTTGAAATATGTGTAGCCGCTTGTAACAGCTCGCGCATATTGTCTGTCATATGATTCATTGCATGTGCAAGCTCGCCAATTTCATCCTTCGAACGAACCTGTAACGGCTCCACTGCTAAATTTCCACCAGCAATGGTTTTGACCTGTTCCACTGTCTGAACCACTGGTTTGACGATCCGCTGAGCTATCCAAGTAATGGCACCAACTAATACAATAATACCAATAATAGCTAGTAATATTGATAACCACATTGCCTCACTTGCGGCTGCCATTACCTCATCAGATGGAATAATTACCTGCAATGCCCACGGTGTCGACGTTTGACCAATTTGGATAGGTGAGACAGCAATAAAGGAAGCTTCTTGTAAATAGGATGAATAATCCTCTACTAGATAGGATTTGCCCTGTTCAACAGCAGACAAAACTTTATCCGCACTTTTATATTTTTCCATTTCAGTCACTGGTCTATTGACATAATCAGGAGATGGATGGGCAACAAATGTCCCCTTATGAGATACTATGGCACTATACCCTGTATCATAGAGTACATTTTCATTATTAATGGCAACCAATGTTTCTAAGCTTATATCAATTCCAACAAGACCAACGACTTTTCCATCTATTTGAATAGGTATAGCTGTGGAAGTCATCAATACATCTTGACCATCAATTGGGTAAATTAGCGGCTCTAAAATAACCTCTTGTTTCAACGTTTTAGGTAATACATAATAATCACTAGTTTCATAGTCTTCTAGAGGAGCAAGCGTCACACCATTGTTGCTGCGTGCCCAATAGGGAAGGAAACGACCTGATGCATCATGCCCTTTCGAATTGGCAAAATGAGCATCTTGTCCATCAAAGGCATTTGGCTCCCAAATCGTCCAAACCCCTAGGAAGGTATCATTTTGTTTGAGTAATTGTTTGAGCATCTCGTTTGCTAAATCACGATCTCCCTTATGATTGGCTACCATTGTTTGAAGATTAGAGGCTACTGTCCTTGCTGTATCCATCGCATAATCAAGTTCCATTTGCATTTGATATGCACTTTCGGACGCCCGCGATTGAGCGAGCTGTCGTGCATCCTCCACTGCTAATGAATTAGTTTTTACAATATTGACACTTAAAATAATGATGAACACAATCATCATTGTAGATAACGTTGTCAGTAATATTTTATGTAGTAATTTCATATGTACCAGCTCCCGCCTATAGCAACTAAATAAATAATAGCATTTATACGTCAATAAATAACTAAATATTCAGAAAAATAATTCTTATAGAATTTAACTTACAATATAGCTGCATGTCATCCCGTTGTACATAAGATGACACGCAGCCTTAGTTCTCTACTAAAAATGGAATTTTGCTAGTGTTTGTTGTAAGGAGTTCGTCATACCAGATAAGCTTTCTGCCATATTTTTCAGCTCATGAACCGCGGTATTTTGCTGCTCCATCGTTGCTAATAGCTCCTCTGTTCCTGCTGAGGACTGCTGGCTGACAGCTGTCATATTTTCCACTGCCCGGACTACCTCTACTGTTTCCGTTTGAATTAAATGAGAGGCAGTTGTCACTTCGTCGATTTGCGCTACAGTATCAACGATATGCTGTAAGATGGCATCAAGTGCTTGTTTATTGGCATCAAGATACTGTGTGTTGGTTTGCACAGCAGCCACAACATTTTGCATGGCATCGCCTGCTTTGACAGTCTCCTTCACAACCGTATCAATAATAGCTGCTATTTGACTCGTCGATTTGGCGGACTCCTCTGCAAGTTTGCGTACTTCCTCTGCTACGACTGAGAAGCCTTTTCCATGCTCTCCTGCACGAGCAGCCTCTATCGCAGCATTAAGTGCAAGTAAATCCGTTTGACCTGCAATAGCATTTATGACTTGTAAAATACGATTAATTTCAGTCGATTGGTCACTCAGCTGCTGGACAACAGATGCTGTTAATGTGACTTGCTCCGACATCGCCTCCATGCCTTGAATCGATTGTTCCGCATGAACCAAACCTTGCTTAGATGCCTGCGTAGTCTCCTGAGAGCGATGAGTCATTTCCTTGATTGCCGCTTGAATAGCTTGCAATTTCTGCTCTACCTCTTGCGTTACACCTAGCGTTAGGGCTGCGTGCTCAGCTTGTAGGGTTGCTCCTGTCGCTAACTCACCTGTTGTCGTTAGCACTTGATCGATACTCACACTCATATTATTTGTGGAAGACATGAGTCGATCACTAAAGGTACTTGCCTGATTTGAAATTTGCGTTGCTTCCTGAATCAATGTTCGTGTATTACTTGTCATGATATTGACAGCCTTTGCTAAATGACCAAGCTCGTCCTTGCTATCCTCCGCTAATGGCTCCACTGCTAAATTTCCATCTGCAATCGCTTGCACCTGCTCCACTGTCATTACGATAGGTCGAACAATTCGACGAATAAGCCATGTTAGCACGATTATAAGATAAATAAGGCCAACAACGCCTATGATGACCATCGTCCATGTGAGTTTTGTTGTTTGTGCTAACACTTCTTTAGTCGGTACTGTGACAAGCAATGACCACGGAGTTTCCGTTTTTCCAATATGAATGGGAGCAGTGACAATATAGCTATCCTCTTGTAAATAGCTTGAAAAATCTTGAATAACGGAAGCCTTGCCCTGCTGAATGGCTGTTTGAATCTCGTTTCTATATGTATACTGTTCTTGCTCAGCAAATGGCTTTGTCACATAATCATTATTTGGATGTGTCACAAACATGCCATTATTCGAGATAATCGAACCAAAGCCACTCTCAAATAATTTTACTTGTTGGCTTAGTTGAGCGAATGTTTCTAAACTCATATCCACGGCCACGATGCCTTTAAATTCATTGTCAATCGTAACAGGCACAATGATGGACGTTAATAACACATCCTTACCCGCAATAGGATAAACAAATGGTTCCAAAATCATTTCCTGTCCTTTTTGTTTCGGTAATAGATAAAAATCAGACGTATCATAATCAACAATAGGAGAAGGAACGATACGATCACCATCGCGCGTCCAAAATGGAACATAGCGTCCTGATGCATCATGTCTTTCTGTGTTTATGTATTTTTCATCTTGCGCGTCGAAGGCATTAGGTTCCCATACAGACCAAACACCCATAAATTGCTCATTATTTTTCAAAATACGTTGGAACATAGCATCTGTTAAAGCACGATCAGCCTTTTGTTCTTCCACCATTGTAGTTAAATTAGCTGCAAGCGTACGTGCTGTATCCATAGCATAATCAAGCTGAATTTGAATCTGGTTGGCGTGATCCGATGTTTCTGCTTGTGCCATTTTTTGAGCTGTTTCTATTGTTAAATTTTTTGTTTGATAAATATTCACAACTGTTATAACTGCGAATACGACAAATACTGTCCCAATGACAGTTGCGAGAATTTTCCCCAATAAATTCATATGCATCATCCCCTTTAGATAGAAAGTAATAGATACCTAACCAATTAAGCTAATTATAGCATCAGTAACCATGAGTAAAGTATCTAAATCAAGAGGAAATATGTCTTTTTTATAGATAAAAACTCCTGTTTCCAGGAGTTTTTCAAAGTTCAGCTCGCTATATGTCAAGTATGCCTCGTAGCCAACGCTCCACAAAGTTTTCAAACGTAATTCCATAATTATCATAAACAGCATGATAAACAAAGTATGTTCCTAATCGATCAAGCATTTCATCATTAATTTTCATCACAAACCGCTCCTATTCTTTTGGTTTTTTACTAAATATTCAGAATTATATATTTCTCAAATGCCGAACAATCAAGTGGAGGTCGCATCGTTGCAAAACCGTCACAAACTACCGCCTTCATGCCCTTTCTTCATATTTTTCTTTTCGTTAAGATAGTTATAACAACTTACTAGACTGGAGGGACTACTTGTGAAATGGATGACAAAAGTTGCTTGTATCACATGCATCTGCGCACTACTTTCTGGCTGTGGTGGTCGATTTTCAGAAATTAAAGATGCTGCTTCAGGCATCAATTCAGCTGCTAATTCCGCAGCTAGTGCAGTTAGCCGAGATGTCCATGCAATACGTGCACTAGACATTAACTATAAAGATACATCGTTTACGGTTAATGACCTATTTAAAACTATTTTACGTGACATACGCTGGGATTATGACCTCGAAAAAAATGAGCTACATGTGAGAGGTACTTGGCAGCCTCCGCTATTTTCTGATCAGGCGTGGAGTGACGACATGAAAGAAAAGCTTGCTGAATCAGGCTTTGTGACTGTTACCTGTAAAATAATTGACGACAAAATTGATAGCGAGCAAACGAGCATAACACTTACATATAATGAAGAAATTCTCTTACAAAAAAATGGTGAGGAAGCTCTCCATCACCTATATGATACTTATTTACTTCCGTAAACTTAGGAACGTCTCTACCATTTAATCATGGCAGAAACGTTCTTTTTTTGAAAAAAATCTTATAATTTCGAAATATCAAAGGCTATCATTTGAATAAACTAAAACCATCACGTTATAATCAAAGTATCACGTGATGGTTTGGAGGTGTTTGCATTGGGACAGAAAAATTAAAGATTGGCGAGCTTGCAGAAAAAACAGGCATTACTAAACGAACAATCGATTACTATACAAATATTGGTTTGCTAGATGCAGAACGTTCTGCAGCAAATTATCGCTACTATGACCCAGCCATGATTAAACGGCTTCAATTTATTGAACAGCGCAAACAACAGGGGCTTTCACTTGTACAAATCCAACATGAACTAAACATCACACCCTATGAAGAAATCGATGTACAGGTGCTTCGTTTAAAAATGCAAGATTTAGAGCATGATGTTACATCTCTGCTAGCACAAATGAACAAGCAAGATGATAAAAGAATTGAAACGATTAAGAAAAATGTTTCACCCGAAAGTATTGCATTAATGCAATCTTTATTATTACTCATTCATAATTAGGAGGTGACGTTCTGTTTTTACAGAACGACTATTTGGAGACCATAATAAACCTATCGATTTTTACCATTTTATTAGCTTTAACAGGCTTTTTCGTGGCAACAGAATTTGCCATTGTAAAAGTACGTTCCTCAAGACTTGACCAGCTGGTTGCAGAAGGCAATAAAAAAGCAGTTGCTGCGAAACATGTTGTTCAACACTTAGACGAATACTTATCAGCCTGTCAATTAGGGATTACTGTAACCGCTCTTGGTATCGGGATGGTTGGTGAAAAAACTTTTGAATTTATGCTTCACCCACTATTCGAAATGATCGGCATTTCTGATAAATATATGACAATCTTTACAATTGGAACAGCCTTTGCCATCGCTACGTTTTTACATGTAGTAGTCGGCGAATTAGCCCCAAAAACAGCTGCCATCCAAAAAGCTGAATCCATTACACTTCTTTTTGCAAAACCCATTATGTTTTTCTATAAGATCATGTATCCATTTATTTGGTTCTTGAACGGTTCTGCACGTGTGTTAGTTGGCTTATTCGGTATGAAACCTGCTAGCGAACATGAGCTATCTCATACAGAGGAAGAATTGCGATTATTACTGTCCGAAAGCTTTAAAAGTGGTGAAATCAATAAATCTGAGCTCAAATATGTTAATAACGTCTTTGAATTTGATGAACGTATTGCTCGTGAAATCATGGTTCCCCGAACAGAAATTGTTGGAATTGAACAAAATGAATCCTTTACAAACATTATTCATTACATCGCTGCTGAAAAATATACCCGTTACCCAATCTATGATGGGGACCGAGATAATATATTAGGTTTCATCAATGCGAAAGAACTATTAACCCATGGTCTACTTGAACAACTTACAGACGACTCATTAGTTCTAGAAGATTTCATAAATCCTGTCATTCGCGTAATTGAAACAATGCCCGTTCAAGAATTACTTGTACGTATGCAAAAGGAACGAATCCATATGGCCATCCTAATGGATGAATATGGTGGTACATCTGGTCTTGTAACAGTTGAAGATATTTTAGAAGAAATTGTTGGTGAAATTCGAGATGAGTTTGATGGTGATGAAATTGCGGATATTCGAAAAATTACAGATCATCACTATTTATTAAATGCAAAAATGCTTGTGGAAGATGTAGAAAATCTATTAAACATTACGCTGGAAGCTGAAGAAGTGGAAACATTAGGTGGTTGGTTCTTAACTGTAAATAACGGCATTAAAGCATCAAAAAATATTGAACTAGGCTCCTATATTTTTAGCATCTATGAGCAACAAGGTCATCAAATTCATTATATTGAGGTTCGTCCTCTTCGAAAAAATCTACTTCTTAAAACAGAGGTTCAATCGTAACTGTAGGAAACAGTATTCCTTATTCCATTATTAGCCATTTCACTATATAATGAATAGAGAAAAATGATTTTAGTTGTAGGGGGCCATACACATGACATTATTTAAGCTATATCATTCAGATGGTATTCACATTATTACTGATGTAAAGAAACACAAAACAAATATTGAGTTAAAAACAATCACGGGAGAAGTTCTATTTATTATCGTGGTAACAGATGAAAATTACACAGTCTACGATGATCGTTTTGCAGGAGCTTCCAAGCAATTAAATTCAGTTGAAGCTTTCGATATTGATGGGAGTTTTCGTAGTTTAGATTTCGATAATATGCGCTCACTATTTAAAGAATCTTTTACAAAGCTATTACAAGAGATTGCTGTGTGTGTCAAAAATAAAGAGGAGCTTGTGGATATTGATACACTCCGCCATAAAGTCAGCGCTCAGATTAAAGGCATCCACTTCAGAGTGATCTCGGATACGAAAAAATATGAAATCTAACATCCAACAGACTGTCCATTAGGGGCAGTCTGTTTCAATTTTACGCGATCTCAGCCACTTCCTAAGGTGAAAGAAAAACACGCTTCTTTACTTTCATGTATAATAGAACTTAACAATCTGAAAATAAGGGGTGTTAGGATGAATCGTGAACAATTAATCACACTCGTTTCAGAAAAACTGAAATTAATCCGTACAGAAAAAGCTTTCACACAGGATCAAATGAGTGATTTACTAGGATTATCAAAAAAAACACTTGTCCAAATTGAAAAGGGCCGTATACTAGCTGGCTGGACAACCACTGTTACAGTTTGCACATTGTGTCGAGACAGTACGATTTTACAGCATGAACTTGGTGGTGATCCATTAGAGGTTGTAGATTTAATCGCAAATAATGGAACATTGCAGCCAAAGGAGAAAACAATGGGTGGATACATATGGTGGAAAAACATTCAGGAGTATGGTGGTTTTCGACTACAGCAAAACGTCATCAGTCAGCATTATCGCATTTTAGACAGCAATAATTTTCGCCTCATTTCAACCTTTGATGAACAAATAGCGAAGCAAGCATGGGAAAAACTACAGATATAATTTTTAAGTCAAACAGTAGGAGCATTGCAATTTGCTTCTGCTGTTACGTTTCAAGCATTTCCCCTCCTCTCATAACTCATCTTCTCTAGACAAATGAATAAAGCTATAAAATCATCCTTCATATGATAAACATAGTAGTAGGAGAATTGTTTCTTTAAAAATTCTATGAAAAAAGCTAGGAGAAGCTAGAAAAGTCGAAACTTGTAGAATAATTCTCTATACTTAAGGGTAAAGCTGTACTATTAGAAAGGATGCTCGTACATGAACCGTATACTAGCAATTAGTGACATACATGGAGAATTAGGGCTACTGGAAGAACTATTATTAAAAGCAAACTATGACCCAATCAACGACCAGCTTTTTCTTCTTGGTGATTATATTGATAGAGGGCCCTCTTCTAGTGGTGTGTTAAATTTAGTGAGTGAACTACAGACAAAAGGTGCACGCGTTTTACTAGGCAATCATGAGGCGATCATGCTCAATGCATGTCGTTCAGGCCTTGCTAAGCCATGGAACCATTGGGTAGGACTTTGTGGTGGTGAGGCTACATTAGCAAGCTACGGTTATCAGTTGGCAGACTTTGAGGAAGCCATCCAAATTAATACACTACCTAGCTTTATTAAAACGCTCCCTAAACTCGAAGAACATTTACAGTTAATCGAGACATTTGAAATATATATTGAGTTAGAGGATGCTATTTTCGTCCACGGTGGCGTTGTGCCAGGTGCTGCAATAGCCGAAACTGACCCCATGCGCTTACTTTGGATTCGTGAGGAATTCCACGCAGGCTATCAAGGGGAAAAAACAATAATCTTCGGCCATACCCCTACTTATAACCTGCATCATGATCCAACTGATTATCGTGTTTATTTCGGAGAAAATAATATTATTGGCATTGACGGTGGAGCTGTGTTTGGCGGACGGTTACATGCATTCGAATGGCCTAGTCGCCAAATCATTTCTGTCGATAATAAAAAACCAACAAGTAACGAGTAAACTTGTTGGTTTTTATTTTCGTAATTGTTTTCGCACTACTTATTTTTTTCAGGGCAATTTTTGAAAAAATTAATATAACTTAAAAATAACTCCTACGAGCGAGTACACAATGACTGTTGAGAATAGTATAGTCATATGGAATAGGGAAAAAACAAACATTTTGGTAGCCCATTTCACTTGATCTGTATTACTATGATAACCGTAAATACTCATCACTAGCCAAGCAACACTTAAGATCAATGCCACAAGCATGATGCCTACACTTAGCGAGCCAAATAAAAAGCTTGATAGAATCAATAATATTAAATAGAAATTGGTTTGATAATACGTTCGACGCATCCCTTTGATAACTGGTAGCATGGGCACACTGGCTGCTTCATAGTCTACACGTTTGCGAATGGCAATAGCATAGAAATGTGGCATTTGCCAAATGACCATAACAAAAAATAAACCAAGTATCGCTGGGTGTGTAATATCTGTAGATACAGCAGACCAACCAATTAATGGTGGCACCGCACCACTAATACTACCGATTTCTGTATTATATATCGTACGACGCTTTGTCCACATTGTATAAGGGACTACATATAGGAATACACCTAATAATCCAAATGCCGCTGCTAAAGGTGACGCAAGTGCCAACACTGCTACTCCAATAATTAACATTACAACAGCTAATGATAACGTCGATTTTGCTGACATTTCACCTGTTACAGTTGGTCTGCTTTGTGTACGAGGCATAATTGCATCAATATCACGATCATAGACATTATTAAAGGCCCCTGCAGCTCCAATGACAAGGGCGGAACCGATTGTTGAAAAAATGATTTCTGGTATATTGTCTACAAACGTCATTTTATTTTTATACATGCCTAGCGTTAAACCAGCCCACATAGGTATTAAATTAGATTTGATAATCCCTGTCTTGACGGTTTGCGCTAAAATAGAAGAACGTGATGACTTCCCTCTTGTTTTTTCGGAGGATAGTGGTTTATGCTCCGTTTTCAGATTTTGTTCCATTCAGCTTAATTCCTTTTCTCCATAATTTCTACACGCTTTCATCGATAGAAAGCGACAAAATTTGCATCTAGCACATCAAATTATTATTTTACCCCTTTTAGATCTGTTCTGTCTCTCTTTTCACATAAAGTACATGTTTTTCATCTAACAAAGAACGTTCATTCACAACATCTACTATGATACCACCGACTGACGTGAATTTGAACCTTCTTGCCTCGATTCTTCCAAACACTATTGGAGAAAAATAATTTGATAATAGGTCTTATTACAGTAGGCAAAAAAACCGAGACAAATTTTTGCCTCGGATTTCCTTTTATTGAATTTCTTCCTGTAGTTGCTGTGCTAAAAATGCCACTAGATCACGAAGATTATCAGGTGTTACACCATGTCCATCTGGGTATTGTTTAAATGTCACCGTGGCACCAAATTGTTCAAAGATCTCCTTGCTTTCCATTCCCCATTGAGAAGGTATTACATAATCATAATCACCGTGCGAAATAAAAGCATGTAAATGTTCTACAGAACGAATGGCATATTCCTCCGTCACAAACTTTGGCGTATAGCCACTTAATGCAACAATACCCGTCACTAAATTCCCCATAACAAAGGCAAGTGATTGTGCTAAAACCGCACCTTGGCTAAAGCCTAAAACAAAGACTTTATGTGGATCGATTTGATATTCTTCGATGGCCTCTAATATAAATCGTTGCAGTGCAACCAACACTTTATCGAAGATTGCACGATCTGGTTGCCCCACCTCTTGAATGGTAAAAAAAGCATAGCCGGGATGTTGCGTAATTGGTCCTCGTAAGCTAAATATATGACATTGCTCTTGAAAATCCTGCACTAATTGTGGTAAATCATCTTCATGGCTGCCCATGCCATGAAGCAAAAAAATAGCGGGATATTTCTTCGTAGGGTCCATATTTGTTGGTTGTGTATGGTTAAAAGTAAATGGTGTATTCATTTAATCAAATTCCTTTCGCGTGAAGCTTTGTAACAAAATTAGTGTAATTTTGTTTTATTAATTAATCCATCTGTATGGTAGGCAATGTAGCCATTGACAATTCGTATCGTTTCCTGTGGGTCTGCGTCAAAGAGTATTTTTGATTGCTCTGGCGTGGATACAAGCACGGTTAATAAATCCATGCGCATGGAATGCCCAGCAGAGCTATAGGCATAATCATAAATAATCGCTTCCTCTGTCATATCTTCCGACTCATATTGCTGATGGAATAAATCCTTTGCAGCATCCAATTGCTCTGCTACTTGTTGACGAATGCGCATCTGATGCATTAATAATTCCTCTTCAAGAGCTGATGGCTTTAGCCATTCCTTAGCTTGAAGCATTTTTAGAAATTCCTGCTCCCAAGCCTGTTCATTCTCCGTAAAATAAAGCATATTCATCATCAACATGTCCCAAAAGTCCATAGATGTTGCGGCAGATTGTCGCTGCATAGTAATTGTTTCTTTAAAATGCTCTTCCACTTTTGTAATATTCATATTGCGAACTAAATGATTACATACGTTTTCTATAAACTTATTTGCCGCTTCTTGTGCCATAAAAAATCCGTCCTTTATATCTACAAATCATTTTCTTTCTTATCATACCATGATTGTGAAATATGGCAACGAACCCCGCTCACTTGATTTCTCAGTAAAAAGGACGTCTCCATATGCATTGGAGACATCCTCGCTGTGTTGGAAAACAAAATCATCTAAAGCATTTTTTGAAAGGTGAAAAGAGATTTTCGTTACAGATTACTTCGTCACAGGTGCGCCCATGGAGCGAACGCAAGTGAGTGAAGTGGCTCATCGGACACGCTGGCGGAACGGAAATCAACCCCACGCCTTGCCAAAAGGTCTTTTTTCGCTCTTGGCATAATCTTATTTCAACAAAATAAGGATGTCTCCATATACATTGGGGACATCCGCATAATATTATAAAACTATTGAAATTAGTTTTCTGTAGAAGACTCCTGAATGTTAGGAAAAAACATAGCTATCCATATTATCTACTGTATTTTGAATGGCATCTTTCAATGACCGCTGCTGTTCGCCACAAGAAGTTAGTGCATCCTCTAAAGTGATTGCTGCATTCGCCATAAATGGAGCCATTTGCAAATCCTTAGCTAATTGAATAAGTACAAGCGCTTTATTCCATTTCCAACGAGGATTTGTTGGATCTAGCTGTATCGCTTGTTCTAAATAACCGAGCGCATCAAATGGCATCCAACCAAAACGATGCATCGTCTGCCCTGTGATTCCCCAATAGACAGCCTTATTCGGATTTTCCTTTACTGCTTGTTGAAAGCAGTGAACACTCTCATTGTATTGATGTGCGAATAGGAACAGCTCTCCCTGTGTAAAAAAGGATTGTGCCTTGTCTGCAGGTGTTCCAGTTTTTGCGACTTCCTCCAATTGTTGAATACGCTTCGCAAATGACTCTTCATCTTTTATTGCCCGTATTTCTACAACTAGATCTGATTCTGGATAGCTTTCATCAGCGCGTTCCAAATGCTGTACTTCGATATGACCAGTTGGCTTTGGATAACGATCATATTCATATTCTTCTAATAATCGAATATACTTTTGTGCTAGTGCTTTGTCTGCTTCATTTGTCACCTGCTTCGCTAATTCATAGCATTTCATCAGTTCACCATTATAAAAATAATCATCCATTGACATTCATCATTCCTCCAGTGTACAACTATTCAGTATTTTTAGTATACACTACAAAAACAAAAGAGACCGTATCTAAATAATTATGATACAGTCTCTTCCTTTTCTATTTATTTAACACAACCGTATTTAAGAACGTTCGTAAATCTTCTTCTTTAAGAGCTCCTACAAAGCGATTTACTTCTTTACCATCTTCGAAACGAATGAATGTTGGTGTTGCTTCAATATTATATTTTCCCCATAAATCATCGTATTCATAGACATTCAATTGAGCAATATCAACACCAAGCTCATCGGCAATTGGCATTAATACTGGTGTAAATGCTTGACAGTGTACACAGATTGGACTGAAGAAGTAAGCATTAACCGGTTCGCCCGCTTTAATTTTAGCTTCTAGTTCGTCTGGTAACATAATGTTTTGATAGTTTTCATCATCCAATTGATCAATTGTTTCTTGTTTTAGCTTTTTATCGCCATAAGGGTTATTTGCGCTTTCTAATTTACTTTTGTTTGAGACGTTGGTAAGCACAATAATTGCTGCAAATAAAACAACAATCACTGAACCAATAATTAATAATTTTTTCACTAAAGTAGTGACCTCCTTTTTTACACTAAAAGCCCTAGTTTTAGTGCATTCGCGATTGATTATAAATTGTTTTGAAAACCTAGTAAACTAATTCGCCTTTAAATGAAGATATTTCACATTTATAACATAATTTAAAGTATATTTGGGAACATACATAGTGAGAGTTCATGCAAATTTGAATGTGGGGTGATTATGATGAAAAACTCGTTCCAGCATGTTTTTCAAATTTATACAAAAGATATCCGTAACATTGTCACAAACTGGGTCGTAGCTGTCATTATAGGTGGACTAATTTTTCTTCCTTCTCTTTATGCCTGGCTAAATATTTATGCCTCCATGGACCCTTACGCCCACACATCTAATATGAAAATCGCGATTGTCAATGAAGATACGGGAACCACTGTAAGAGATGAAGCAATAAATGTCGGGAATGAAGTAATTGAGACTTTACGTACGAATAAAAGCTTTACTTGGAAGCTCGAGACAGAGAAAAAAGCTAAGGAACAATTAAAAAATGGTGATTTCTTTGCAGTCATTATCATTCCAAATGATTTTTCGCAAAAACTAACCTCTATTCTAACCGACAAACCAACGAAGGCCCATATTGATTATTATGTAAATGAAAAAAAGAATCCTATTGCTCCTAAAATTACAAGTAAAGGCGCGAGCGTACTTACACAGCAGGTTTCGAATGAATTTGTATCCACCGTCAATGGGACACTTTTTTCTATTTTTAATACAATTGGAATTGAAATGGAACGTGACATTCCTGATTTCCGCAAATTTGAAAATTATGTTTTTACTATAGAACAGCATTTACCTGATATTAATTCATTTTTAACTCAAGCCTCTACCCAAGGAAAAGAGGCAAATCAATTACTTAATCAGGCACTGACACAAGTTCCACAGGTGGAACAACTAACAACAGATGGTTTAACTACCATTCAAAAGGGTTTACGTTTAGTGAATGAAGCAGATGCTTTATTTAATGAACTATCTCCTATCATCAAAAAGGATGTCACAACTGTTCAAAATATTGCCCAACATTTTACAGATATCATCAATAAGCTCAATCGTATAAATGTTGACCCTGCCTCTATTACACAAACAAAAGAGGCACTTAAAAATCAATTGTCAACTTCTAAAGATAGCATAACCAAGAGTATTCAAACGCTTGAGGCAATGCAAAAATTAATTCAGGCAGATGCTTCGACTCGTAAGCAATTAGAAGACTCTTTAACAACCATTATTGGTTCTTTACAGGAAAGTAATGCAGAAGCGAATCAACCAATCATCGAACAGCTTACAGCCATTCGCGAAGCCTTGGAACATCCTCCAAACTTCATTGATTCTACGTCAAATGCGCTTAGCTCATTACAACAATTACAGACTCTACATGACGATTTACTAAATAAAATAGATCAATTAAAGCCAATTGATAAAGATGTTATCAAGCAAGACATTACAGCTATTCAGCAAATCGCACAAAATGCTACAGCTAATTTACAAAAATTCTTATCCTACTATAACGAAAGTCTAGAGCCACAAATTCGATCGACCCTTACCAGTGCGAAACAAACTTTAACTAACGCTTCTACCATGCTGACAAATGTAAAACAATTCATACCTCAGGCAACAGATAAATTGACTCAGACCAAAAACACGCTAGGTACAGCAAATCAAGCTATTCAAAAAATACAAACTGAATTTCCAACTTTAAGTGCTAAAATCAAAGAATTAGCGAATAAACTACGAACTCTAGAAGAAGAAGCGGATCTAGCAGAGATTGTACAATTACTTAAAAATGATGTCAACGCCGAACGTGATTTCTTTGAGGAGCCTATTAAATTAAAGGAACATCGTGTATTCCCTATTGCGAACTATGGAACAGCCATGACACCGTTTTACACAGTACTCTCTATTTGGGTAGGCTGTTTACTGTTAATTTCATTATTGTCTGTGAATCTCCATGGAGATTCACCTTATAGTATTCGAGAAATTTACTTTGGTCGACTCTTAACATTTGCAACTTTCTCGTTTATTCAAACTCTAATTATTACCATTGGAGATATTTTCTTAGTAGACGGCTCCATTCAAGCACCTGCCTACTTTATCTTATTTGGACTTTTCATTAGTCTCGTATTTGTAACGGTTGTCTACACACTCGTTTCCGTCTTCGGTAATGTAGGAAAAGCATTAGCCATTGTGATGCTTGTGTTACAAATTGCAGGCTCTGGGGGAACCTATCCAGTCGAGTTATTGCCGAGGTTCTTCCAAATAATCAACCCTTTCTTACCTTTTACGTATGCGATTGAAATGATGCGTGAAGCTGTCGGCGGAATTATTTGGTCAACAGTCTGGATGGACCTCATTTTCCTATTAGGTTTCTGGTTCATTTTTATCCTGTTCGGATTCTTCTTAAAAAAATTATTGAGCGAGAAAATGGAACATTTCATGAACAAAACACGTGGATTAGATATATTTCACTGATTTTCAACGAGGCGTCTGTAAATGTTTATGAAAACGATGTTATAATGGAAGTATTGTAAACATGTAGGAGGCGCTATTTTTGAAGAAATCAATTACTATTTTTGTTGTATTGGCGTTACTGTTATTAAGTGCTTGTGGAGAAAATAAAAACAGTGCTGAAACCTCTCCTAAAGCAAATGACGCTTCACATGAAGGTCATGACCATGCAGAGGCATCTGTTGATATCCAAGAAGAAACGGCTTCTGCTGACGTCCTACCAACCTTTTTAGAGGGCAAGCAAGAAAATATACGCTTAGTCTATCAAATCGCTGGACAATCAACAGAGATTCTCGAATGGATGCCATGCTATTGCGGCTGTGGGGAATCTGCTGGCCATAAAAGTAATTTAAATTGCTTTATTCAGGAAAAACGTGAGGATGGTTCGATTGTTTGGGATGATCACGGGACACGTTGTTTAGTGTGCTTAGAGATTGCTGTCCAATCAGCACAACTGCACAAAGAAGGCAAGAGCTTAAAAGAAATTCGTCAGTTCATTGATGACACGTATAAAGAGGGCTATGCAAAACCAACACCAACGGACATGCCTGCATAAAAAAGCAAAGTCGCACATTCGCGACTTTGCTTTTATTGTTTTAGTTGATTTTTCTTTCGTTTACGAAGGATGATATACAGTATAACAGCAATGACAAGAATGAGCCCAACAAATTCTGCAATTAAAACATAGGATATTTCATCTTTTTTAGCTACTTTCACGTCTTCCTTATCAGCATTTTGATTTACGGCTACGACAAATTGTCCTTCTTTTGTTTCAATCGCAGCGTCTGCCTGAGAATTCGTCTCTTTCAAGTGAGCATAAAAGTCACCTTTTACAGAAGCATTTTCTAATGAATGAATCCATAATAAAGGCTCTTTTTGCTGCCAGAAATTTTTCGTTATGAACACATATTGGCCAATTGCCTCTGGTAAAAACCCTTGCGAGATAAGCTGCTCAGATGTGTGAGGAATTTTTGAGGCTTTCTTGGAAAGCCATGTTAGCTGTTCCATTTCTCCCATAAAAATGACTGTTATTTCATAGTCATCATCCTAATTAAATGTTATTTACCCATTACGAATTCCCGATTTTTAATTATAGTATACAACAAATGGAATGGCTAAGTTTTTATGTGAGTAATGTCACGTATAATCTAGCCCTTAAATAAAAAAGATGCCCAATAAAGGTCTATAGACCCATCAGACATCTATACTTTTTCAATCTAACCCAATTTCTTTGTATATATTTCTCTTGAAAACAAAATTGTTATCACAATGAATGGAATACATATACCAATTGTTTCAATTTTAGTTGGCGTTATTTAACAAGCTTCAAAATGGTTTTAAAATGCTCATGATCTGCCCGTTGTAGTAGCTCATACAAGATCATTTCGGTGCTAGTTGGGGAAATACCAAGCGCATGCATCTTTGTAAGCCCAATTTCTTTATTTGCCTTTGTTCGAGAGGATACGGCATCTACAACAACCTCTACTTCAAATCCTTGTTCTTTCAGCTGTCTAGCCGATTGGTACACACAAATATGTGTTTCGATACCTGTCACAATGAATTGAGTGCGTCCATTTTCCTTCATCGCTTCTACAAATGCCTCTTCTTGGCACGCACTAAAGGCCATTTTAGGAATCGGTTGCCCTTGTAAATGCTGAGCAATCTCAAGAGCTGTTCCGCCTAAACGACTTGGATTTTGTTCTAGCCATAAAATAGGTACTTCCAGTGCCTGCATTGCTTGTACGAGCTTTGCCACATTTTCAATTACCATTTCACTGTCATCAACAATTGTTGCTAACTTTCCTTGTACATCTACAACTACTAAACAAGCTTTCTCTACGGTAAACATCCTAAACACCTCTTTTTCTTTTCTTTATAATATTATACAAAAACCTGCTTATCTCTCGTAAAGTAATAAGGAAATTTCTCTAACAAGCGATTTTAATGTTTTTGCTTTAGCCTGTAGATTTCACACTTCTAATAAAGGAGTATTCGTAAATAAAAACACGAACATTATCATTTTTATTGCCATAAAAAATATTTAATATACGGAAAATATAACTTAATTTCAAAAATAACCTTCTTTTTGTTCGTTTTTAATGAAAAATACCTGCTTAAATGTGTACATTTTGTTGCGAGCCTGTCGCCATTCTGCTCAAATATTAAGAATTTTATTTTTTCTCTTGAAAATTAGGTTATAATCCAGTAAAGTTCTGTTATTAACCAAACAAGGAGTGTACCACTTTGACACAACGTGCATACAATTTCAACGCAGGTCCATCTGCTCTACCACAAGAAGTATTAGAAAATGCTCAACAGCAATTAGTAAACTTCCGTGATTCAGGTATGTCCATTATGGAAATGAGTCACCGAAGTGCCATTTTTGATGAAGTACATAACGAAGCCATTACTTTATTAAAAAAACTTTATGCTATTCCAGAAAACTATGAGGTACTATTCTTACAGGGTGGAGCAAGCCTTCAGTTTACAATGGTGCCCATGAACTTCTTAACAACTGAGCAAAAAGCTAGCTATGTATTATCAGGCTCATGGTCTGAGAAAGCTTTTAAGGAAGCTAAATTATTTGGGATACCTGTTGAAGCTGCAAGCACAAAAGAAAACCAATACCGCAATATTCCTGCTTTAGAAGATGTTCAATTCAATGAAGATGATGCATATGTTCACATCACATCTAATAATACGATATATGGTACGCAATGGAAAAACTACCCTGATACAGGAAATGTTCCATTAGTGGCAGATATGTCAAGTGACATCCTATCTAAACCAGTTGATATTGAAAAGTTCGGAATCATCTATGCTGGTGCTCAAAAAAACCTTGGTCCTTCAGGTGTAACGGTCGTAATTATTCGCAAAGATTTACTTGAAAAAGCCAATAAAAATATTCCAACGATGCTAAAGTATACAACACATGCCGATAGTAATTCACTTTATAATACACCTCCAACATTTGGGATCTATATGCTAGGCGAGGTGTTAAAATGGGTTGAAGCTAAAGGCGGCGTAGCAGAAGTTGAAAAACATAATGAATTAAAGGCAAAAGTCATTTATGATGCCATTGACAATAGTAATGGTTTCTATAAAGGCCATGCCACACCTGAAAGCCGTTCTTTAATGAACATTACATTCCGTGTTGCAGATGAGGAGCTGGAAAAACAATTCCTTGCCGAGGCAAAGGCAGCAGGTTTTGTTGGGCTAAATGGACATCGTTCAGTAGGTGGTTGTCGTGCTTCCACTTATAATGCAGTGCCCCTTGAGGCATGTGAAGCTTTACGAGATTTCATGGTAGATTTCCAACAAAAACATCAATAAACTTCTATTTAAAAGATGAATCTTTACAGAAATGTAAAGACTCATCTTTTTTCGCGCTTGTAGAAGGAAATAAGAAATCTATCCCCATACAATTAGCTTGATTAGATGTTTATAGCAATATTTCAGCTTAGGGCTTTACACATTGCAAAAGTTTTTGAGAAAAATATAGATTTTTAAGCTGCCTATCGGACATATCGCCAGCCTCTAGCTATGCACCAAACATAGATTATTACTGTAAGGGTTACCTTTACGAAAATAGAGGAAGGGAGGTCTAGACAATGGAAGATAAAAGATACATGTCACATATGAACTGGCAAGGCTGTAAATGTCCTAAAAAAGAGGAAAAATGCTGTCAACGTAAAGTTGAAAAATGTCCTTGTCAAAAAGAGGAAAAATGTACACCAAGAATGAGCAGCAACTGTAGAGGCTGTATTTGTCACCAATTAAGAAAATTAGAGCTAGCTACTACACTAGATATCTTCTTATCTGGAGGTATTAGCTTCTTAGGTGTGACTTTCATTTCCTTCGATCCAAGAAATTGCTGTGCATACTTCCTTGAGCCAGGTGCAGCAGCTGCTTCTCCTTTAATCGTAGATTGCAATAAAATTGTTGCGATTCGTCGAGTGGCAGTAGCTTAATCCTTTTAGAGGGTAGCCTTCTATAGGCACCCTCTTCTTACATAGAAAAAACTCTGTCACATTTAATGTGACAGAGTTTCATGCTTACAATCAGGACATTTACCATATATTTCAAACTTATGATTTTCAATTTCATAATCAGGCAATTTTTCACCTAACATTTCCATTGGACAAAGATTAAGCTCTTTGACGTTGCCACAGTCCATACAGATAAAATGATGGTGATGATGCGCAGATTCACAGTGCATACGGAAATTACGTTCCCCTGATAGCTCTGTTTCTTCTAATATTCCAAGTTTCACAAAAGTAGCAAGGTTACGATAAATGGTATCAAAACTCATTCCCGGAAAATCTTTTTTTAAAACATCCAATAAATCACGGGCTGTTAGATATTTATCTGTTGCTGCAAACATATCTAATATTAACTCCCGTTTATCTGTTTTTTTATAGCCATTTTCCTTTAATATTTCCCACGCTCTTGAAATATTCATTGCGCTACCTCCCCCTGCTTTGCAGCCATTTTAAATGCTACTTTCTTCCCTAGGATTACAAGTAACAAAATCAGAATAGAAGTGACAACAATCGTGCCTCCTGGCGCTAAATCCATATAAAATGCGCTAATTAGGCCAATTAGTACAGCTGTTTCTCCAAAAACAATTGCAAAAATGATGGTTTGCTTAAAGCCCTTTGCTAAGCGCATTGCGGCTGCAACAGGCAATGTCATTAGAGATGATACAAGTAAAATACCAACTATTCGCATACTTGCCGCAATGACAAGTGCTGTCACAATCATAAATAAAAGATGAACCCAACGAGCCGGAAGTCCGCTAGCTTTTGCATATTCCTCATCAAAAGACAAAACAAATAATTCTTTAAAAAATAAAAACAAAAAGACAATCACAATGGCAGCAATGCCAATCACTACCCATAAGTCTTGACGAGATACAGCAGAGACCGAGCCGAATAAATAACTCATTAAATCTGTGCTAAAACCACTGGCAAGTGAAATAAAGATGGCGCTAATTCCAATACCACCTGACATGATGATTGGAATGGCAAGCTCCTCATAGTGCTTATACAAACGTCTTAAACGCTCAATCAAGACAGAGCCACTCACAGAGGCTAGTATTCCTAGATAAATAGGATTGAGCATTGCAAAGGCTGTTACCGATTGACTAATGTATAAGCTCCCAGCAATTCCTGCGAGTGTTACATGCGACAAAGCATCCGCAATCAAGGATAGCCTACGTACAACAATAAACACACCCAGCAGTGGCGCTAGTATGCCAATTAATAATCCAGAGAAAAAGGCATTTTGTAAAAATTCATAATGTAAAATTGCTTCAATCATGTGCCTGCTCCTTCTAGTGAATCTTTCTCACGGAATGGCCATACCAAGCGTCTAGCGCATCCTGAGAAATATTATCAAATTCATTTTTATAGCCGTGGAAGTGAATAGTTTGATTCAAACATGCTACATGGCTGATACGATTCGATACCGTATCGACATCGTGTGTGACAAGAATCATCGTAATTCCTTGTTCCCGATTTAATTTCGACAGCATATCATAAAATGACTGCACATTCTCGTGATCAATGCCGACAGTTGGCTCATCTAAAATGAGCAGTTTGGGATCACTGACTAAAGCTCTTGCAATAAAAACACGTTGTTGTTGTCCACCAGATAGCTCTCCAATGTTGCGATTCATATAAGCATCCATGCCAACTGCCTTTAAAGCTTCTTGTACTTTGTCTTTGGCATCTCGGCCAGGTCTTTTAAAAAGCCCTAATTTTTTCGTTAATCCACTTTTCACGACCTCTTGCACAGTTGCCGGGAACCCAGAATTAAAGGCATTGGATTTTTGCGAGACATAGCCAATCCATTCACGGTGCTTAAAATTTGCACTTGGTTCACCAAATAATTTTATTTCTCCGGATAAAGGTTTCAGCAAACCTAAAATTATTTTTAGTAGTGTTGATTTTCCCGAACCATTTGGGCCGAGTAGTGCTAAAAAATCTCCCTCTTCTACACGAAAAGAAATGTTTTTTAAAACTTGCGTATAGTCATATTGAAATGACACATTTTCAATGTCAATTAGTGTTGTCTTCATGCATGATCGCTTCTTTCTAATTCAAAATCATTACGATTTACAAATTGTAAGTATAAAGGAAAGTGCAGTTTTTGTAAAGAAAAGAGGATGGATGCTTTTTCGAACAGCTGATTGCAAGTGTGTAAATGATTTCGTGAAAATAAATAAGATAAAGGAGGATTGACTTTGAGTATTCAATTTTTACAGCAATTAGCACAAAGCACGGATAAGGAAATTGTCGCGATTGCTCGTGAAGAAGGCTTTAGCATTACGACTTCTGAAGTAAAAAAACTTCGACCTTATTTGGAGCAATTCTCATTTTCTTGGCTATTTTTAGGTATTCCTAAAGATATTCTTGTTGAAGTGGAGGCCGTTTTAGGAAGAAAGCGCTCTCGTCAACTCATCGCCTTGTTTACAAAATAAAGCCCGAAATCAGAACTAGCCTGATTTCGGGTTATTGCTTTTAGCCTTTTAAAGCTTCAATATGTTCAGGCTTAAAAGTACCGTTTCGTAACATATCAATTTCCACTTTATACGGAGCTACCTTAGATTTAGCGTCACTCTTGAGAGGGACAAAGGGTGTTTCTAAAATTTTAGGAACATCCATTAATTGTGGATGGTGTACTACATAGTTGAGGGCATCAAAGCCAATATGACCAAAGCCAATATTTTCGTGACGATCCTTACCTGCACCGCGCACATTTTTGGAGTCATTGATATGCAATACTTTAATGCGTTCCACGCCTATAATTTTATCAAATTCGTTTAATACACCATCAAAATCTTCCACGATATTATAGCCAGCATCATGTGTATGACAAGTATCAAAGCATACTGAAAGTCGCTCGTTATTCGTTACACCATCAATAATTTTAGCAAGTTCTTCAAAGGAACGCCCACATTCTGTCCCCTTCCCTGCCATGGTTTCTAATGCAATTTGAACGGGATAGTCCTGAGATAGTACCTCATTTAAACCTTCAATGATTTTAGCAATACCAGCATCAGCACCAGCACCTACATGGGCACCAGGGTGTAAAACAATTTGCGTTGCCTCCAGTGCCGCAGTACGTTCAATTTCCGATTGTAGAAAATCTACACCGAGACGGAATGTTTCTGGTTTTTCCGTATTGCCAATATTAATAATGTAAGGTGCATGTACAACAATATTGGTCATCCCATGCTCTTTCATATGCAGGAGTCCATTCATAATGTTCAAGTCAGCAATGGCTTTGCGACGTGTATTTTGCGGTGCTCCAGTATAAATCATAAATGTATTGGCTCCGTATGACAGTGCCTCTTTACTAGACCCGAGTAGCATTTCTTTACCGCTCATCGAAACATGTGAGCCAAGTAACATGTAAAAGCCCCCTTATTTTTTACCGCGTGCCTTTAAGCGACGTTCACGTTTTTTAATTTTTTCCATTTCCCACTTCATATTACGTTTATAGCCAGGTTTTACCTTTTTGGGCTTACGTACCAACGATTTTGCTTTCACATCAATTTCATTCTCTTGCTTCACACGGTTTTTACGTGCATGACGCTCTTTTAACTCTGACCATTCGCCATCTTTTACATCTTTTTGCACAAAAGGAATGCCCATTTTTTCTACGCGAACTACTGCATCCTCGTCTGATGGCTCAAATAAAGTAATGGCTGTCCCTTTATTGCCTGCACGCGCTGTTCGACCAACACGGTGAATAAAGAATTCTAAGTCCTCTGGAATCTCGTAGTTAATAACATGAGAAATGCCTTGGATATCAATACCACGAGCAGCTAAGTCAGTTGCTACAATGTATTGGTAGTCAAGATCACGGATTTGCTTCATCATTTTTTTACGATCACGTGGACTTAAATCACCGTGAATTTGGCCACAACGGATACCATGCTCATTTAAGTAGCCAGCAACGTGTTCTGCTGTCTTACGTGTGTTGGTAAAGATAACAGCTAAAAAGGGATTAATGCCCTCAATGACTTCTAATAAACGTTTATTACGCGATTTTGAACGCACTGGTACAAGGACAAAATCGATGCCTTCTGCCACTGGTCGTTTATCATTCATATGGACATGCACTGGGGCTTCCATATATTTCTTTAAAAATGGTTGAAGTTTTTCTGGAATTGTTGCAGAAAAAACATACATTTCAAGCTTTTCTGGCATCTGTGAAGCAAATCCATCAATCTCTTCAATGAAGCCCATATCAAAAGCTAGATCCGCTTCATCGACAACTAAAATTGGTGCTGTATGCACAAATAACGCTTGTGCTGAAACAAGGTCACGAATACGTCCTGGTGTTCCAACAACAATTTGTGGCTGTGTTTTTAATTTATCAATAGAGCGTTGTTTGTCCGTACCCCCAATAAATAGTTTTGCTTGAATAGCAGTTCCTTCTATTAATTGATTTAATGCATCAAAAATTTGCTGTGCTAACTCTCGTGTAGGAGAAGTAATAACGGCCTGTACTTCCTGTTTTTCTACATCAATACGTTGAACAATTGGAATTAAAAAACTATGTGTTTTCCCTGTTCCTGTATGTGCCTGTCCAATAGCACTTTTCCCTTTTAATAAAAGCGGAATAATTTCTTTTTGAATTGGTGTCGGTTCTGTAAAGCCAAGATTTGCAATGGCGTCCTGCAAAAATGGCTGAAAATTATAATCAGTATATTTTGACATCATTCGTTCCTCCTAACATCTTTTTCATTGTACCATGATTCGAACTTTAAGGTATATTTACGTTCTATTTCTTACTAGCATAAACATATTTTTAATGTTTTATTATCACCGTAACAAAGCCCTTATCAAAGGTACTTGAAATACGCAGAATATGCAATCAAAAAAGCGCTGTAACAATGTTCGAAAACGCTTGTAATATGTAAATTTTATGTCAATTTATAGGGAACTAATGATTAGCAGATTCCCCACATGTTATAATAGAGCTGTAAGATATTATGGGAGGTTGGTAGATTATGAAAGCAGCAAGATGGTATAAAGCAAAAGACATCCGTGTAGAAAACATTGAAGAACCAGTCATCGCACCTGGAAAAGTAAAAATCAAAGTACATTGGACAGGGATTTGTGGCAGTGATTTACATGAATACGCAGCTGGGCCAATCTTTATTCCAGTGGAGCAACCTCACTATGTAAGTAAAGACATAGCACCTATTGTAATGGGACATGAATTTTCAGGTGAAGTAGTTGAAATTGGCGATGGTGTTACATCTGTTAAAATTGGTGATCCTGTAGTAGTAGAACCAATCCTTGCATGTGGCGAATGTGCTGCCTGTAAAAAAGGTAAATATAATATTTGTAAACATTTAGGTTTCCATGGTCTTTCAGGCGGTGGCGGAGGATTCTCCGAATATACAATGGTAGATGAAAAAATGGTTCACAAAATGCCAGAAGGGCTTTCTTATGAGCAAGGAGCACTTGTAGAACCAGCAGCAGTCGCTTTACATGCCGTGCGTCAAAGTAAATTAAAAGCCGGTGACAAAGCTGCCGTCTTTGGAACAGGACCAATTGGGCTTCTTGTCATTGAAGCATTACGTGCAGCGGGCGCAGCAGAAATTTATGCTGTAGAGCTTTCAGCAGAGCGTGCCGCGAAAGCTTTAGAACTTGGTGCAACAGCCGTCATTAACCCTAAAGATGAAGATGCCGTTGTGCGTCTACATGAATTAACAAATGGTGGTGTAGATGTTGCCTTTGAAGTAACGGGCGTTCCTGTGGTATTACAACAAGCTATTGACTCCACAACTTTTGAAGGTGAAACAATCATCGTATCGATTTGGGAGTCTACAGCTGCTATCCAACCGAACAATATCGTTCTATCAGAGCGAACAGTCAAAGGAATTATTGCCTACCGCGATATCTTCCCAGCCGTAATGGAGCTGATGACACAAGGTTACTTCCCTGCAGACAAGCTTGTAACGAAACGAATTGCTCTTGATGAAGTGGTAACAGAAGGCTTTGAGGCATTAATGAAGGAACGTAATCATATTAAAATTCTTGTAAATTCTCAAGCATAAAATACGATCAGGTAGAGAACCAAGCATTTCTCTACCTGATTTTATGGTTATTATTGTTGTTTATTATCCATTTTTTTCATGATTGTTAAATTTGCCATTAGAACGTTCACTTTATTTTCTCCAAAGATCCCTAGTGTTCGTTTCTCCGTATTTTCTTCAATGATTTTTTCAATCTCATCTTCTGAAAGACCGCTTGCTAGGGCAATGCGCTTCACTTGAATGTTTGCAGCCTTCACACTAATATGTGGATCCAGCCCTGAGCCAGAAGCGGTCATTAAATCTGCAGGTATATCTTGGCGTTTTACTGTTGGGTTTGCTAGTAGAAACTTCTTGATATCTGCTTCAATTCGCTTCTTCAATTCTGGATTAGATGGTGCATAGTTAAAAGTTCCAGAGGTCACTCCACTATAATTTAACTGACCATTTTTGTCTGGTACCGTATCATCCTCAGTATAAACATTATAATGAATGGCTGAAACACGTCCCCAGAAATATGATGGTGCTGAAAAGGATTGACCGATCAGTTCTGAACCAACAGCTTTACCATTGATTTCTAGTAAACTACCATTTGCTTGATGATGAAGTAATCCTTGAGCTAAAGCAGTCACCGCAAACGGGTAGATTAGCCCACACAGTATAAACATTGTTATAGTAATAAGAATTGCTTGCTTTAAGTTCACAAATAGTTTCCGCATGTACCTTCCTCCTATAGCCCAAAACTACGGCAAAGTGGACCAACTAGTATGTCAATTAACTTAATCCCAATAAAAGGGGCTATAATACCACCTAAACCATAGACTAATAAATTTTTATTCAAAAGTTTTGAAGCACTCATAGGTTTATACGTTACACCCTTTATTGCAATTGGAATTAACAAGGGAATAATGACTGCATTAAAAATTAAGGCAGAAATAATCGCACTTGTTGACGAATTAAGTTTCATTATGTTTAATGCGCTCATCTCAGGTACAGCCACCATCAACATAGCAGGTATGATGGCAAAATATTTTGCTATATCGTTAGCGATACTAAATGTTGTTAAAGCGCCACGTGTCATCAAAAGCTGCTTCCCTATCTCTACAATTTCAATAATTTTAGTTGGATTTGAATCTAAATCAACCATGTTAGCTGCTTCTTTTGCTGCATTTGTACCTGAATTCATTGCAAGACCAACATTGGCCTGCGCTAACGCTGGTGCATCATTTGTACCATCACCAGTCATTGCTACTACCTTCCCTTGTGCCTGTTCATCCTTAATGACTTGAATCTTATCCTCAGGTTTGCTTTCTGCGATAAAGCTATCTACCCCAGCTTCCTTTGCAATGGCTGCTGCAGTAAGTGGATTATCTCCTGTACACATAATGGTTTTAATTCCCATTTCACGAAGCTGTTCAAAACGTTCCTTTAGTCCAGCCTTGACAATATCCTTAAGATAAATAACGCCTAAAATCTTATCATTCAGTGCTACGACCAGAGGCGTCCCCCTACTGTAGATACTTGTTGAACCAGCAACTCTAAATTTGAAGGAATACTGTACCCTGCCTTCAAACTCTCTCTTTTTATTGTATCGTAGGCACCTTTTCGAATTTTTGTGCCATCCACCCTATCCAAGCCACTCATTCGTGTTTGTGCAGTAAAGGGAATATGTTTACTTGTTTGGATAATGTTTTTTTCACCGTCCGTATTCACCCCTAATTCGCAAGCAAGCGTTAAGATAGATTTTCCCTCAGGTGTATCATCTGTTAGAGAACTAAGCCATGCAGCTTGCATTAACTCTTCCCTGACAACTCCTTTTACTGGTAGAAACTCAGCTGCCATTCGATTGCCATATGTTATCGTGCCAGTCTTATCTAAGATTAATGTATCCACATCTCCGCAGGCTTCCACCGCTCTTCCAGACATTGCGATGACGTTAAATTGTGTTACCCTATCCATACCAGCAATACCAATTGCGGATAATAATCCACCAATCGTCGTAGGAATTAAACAAACTGTAAGTGCTATTAATGTTGCGATAGAAATTGGCACATTCAAATAAATAGTCATTGGATAGAGGGACACTACCACTAACAGAAAGATAATTGTTAAACTTACTAGAAGTGTATTAAGGGCTATTTCATTTGGTGTTTTCTTACGGCTAGCCCCTTCAATTAGCGTAATCATTTTATCCAGAAATGATTCACCAGGCAATGAAGTAATTTCAATCATCAACCAATCACTCGTAACCGTTGTACCACCCGTAACGGATGAAAAATCTCCACCTCGTTCTTTTACAACAGGGGCAGATTCACCTGTTATTGCTGATTCATCCACAGTTGCAATGCCATCAATGACTTCTCCATCATTTGGAATTACCTCTCCAGCTTGAACTAATACGATATCTCCTTTTTTTAGGTCATGGGCCTGTTTAAAGATTTCCGTACCATCATGAAGCAAAACACGAGCCTGTGTCACTGTCTTTGTTTTTTTTAAAGTTTGAACTTGTGCTTTACCTCTTCCTTCTGCAATTGACTCTGCAAAATTAGCAAATAGAATTGTAACAAAAAGTAGGATAGCAACTATTCCATTGTATAATCGAGCGTGTTCTTCTACTACACTCCCAAACATATTTGGAAAAAGAACTAATAGCAGCACAAACAAAAATCCTACTTCTACAACAAACATAACAGGGTTTTTTAGCATATAAGTGGGACTAAACTTCTTTAAAGCATCTATCATGGCATTTTTCAGCATCTTACTTGTCAAAAAACTCTTTTTTACTGTTTCCATATGCTCTCTCCTCCATTAAGAATAAAGTTGTAAATGCTCTGTAATTGGACCAAGTGCTAAAGCTGGTAAAAATGTTAGCGCACCAATCATTAAAACGATAGCCACAAGTAAAAAAGTGAAAGTAGTATTATCCGTTTTTAATGTTCCTATTGAATCACTGTGCCAAAACTTTTTGGCAAGTAGAGACGCAATCGCCAGTTGAATGATTATGGTTAAATATCGTCCAAAGAACATGGCAAGTCCTGTTGTTACGTTCCAAAATGTGGAATTATCTGCTAACCCTTCAAACCCTGAGCCGTTGTTGGCAGAGGCCGAAGCAAACTCATATAAAACCTGTGATAATCCGTGTGCACCTGGATTCGTTATTCCTGCTAATCCTGTTGGTGTTACAACTGCTAGTGCTGAAAATAGCAAAATAATAGCCGGATGAATCAAAATGCATAGTGCAATTAACTTCATTTCTTTCTCTTCAATCTTTTTACCTAAAAACTGAGGAGATCGCCCAATCATTAAACAGGCAATAAAAATTGTTAGTAGAACATACATCATCATGTTCATCAGGCCGACCCCTTTACCACCAAACACAACATTTAGCATCATATTAAACATCGGCACTAGACCACCAAGAGGCGTCAATGTATCGTGCATATTGTTAACAGATCCTGTTGTGAACGCGGTAGTGACAGTGGTAAATAATGCTGATTGTACTACTCCAAAACGCATTTCTTTCCCTTCCATGCTCCCTAGCTCCTGTGTTATACCGAGTTCACTTATCATTGGATTACCAGCCTTCTCTGCTATGTACACAGTCACTAATCCGAGTAGAAACAATATACTCATTGCTGCAAAAATAGCTAAACCTTGTTTTCCAAAAATAGTTTTCTTTTTTCTATAAGCGATCATCAAACTAAAGGCAACTACACAAGCGCCCGGCAATAGCATCATCGATAACATCTCCACTACATTTGAGAGAACGGTTGGATTTTCAAAAGGTGTTGTTGAATTGGCTCCGTTAAAGCCCCCACCATTCGTACCTACATGCTTAATTGATTCTAGAGAAGCGACAGGTCCAAGTGCAATATCTTGTAATTTTCCTTCGATCGTTTGTACTGTTTTATTTGCACTTAAGGTTTGTGGTGTCCCTTGAGATACTAAGATAATGGCAACAACGATGGAGATAGGCATTAAAATACGCGTAATAACACGAACAAAATCAATAAAGAAATTCCCAATAGTATCTGTTTTTGCAACAAGACGACGACAGAATGCCATACAAGCTGCATAACCCGTAGCTGCAGATGTAAACATCATGAAGATAATGACTAGCATCTGTGATAAATAGCTGAGTCCAGATTCACCACTATAATGTTGAAGGTTTGTATTCGTCATAAAAGAAATGATCGTGTTAAATGAAAGTGTAGCTTCCATACTGCTAATATTATTTGGATTTAAAAACAGTAAAGCTTGAATGCGCAACAAAATATATCCAATAAAAACCATAAATGCATTTGAAAGTATTAATGAAAGTACATATTCTTTACCATTCATATCTACTTGTTTAATGCCACACAATTTATAAATGACTGCGTCAACTTTGTCTAGAATAGGATCAAGCCAAGTTTTTTGGTGTAATGTTACCCGATATAGATAATGCCCCGTTAAGATAACGAGCGGTAAATAAATAATTAATACGATGGCTATTTGCCACATAGTGCATTACCTCCTAACAGCCTTTAATAATTTTCAGGACAAAGTAATGCATGCCCTAGATAACCAAACAAGAACACAAGTACAATTCCAATAAAAATCCACATTTCTATTTCCTCCTTATTGCTCATCTACTAGTTTGAAGCACCATGTGGTTAATGACAAAAGACTTCCAAAGCTTATCAGTAGCAATACAACCATATAAAAGTCCATCAATATAATCCCCCTCCTTCATTCAGGTTGTTTTCATCATACTCACTTTCAAATTAATGTAGTGTTAGGAAATCTACTTTTCTATTAAGAAAGCATAAAGAGGCAAAATCTTTATACTTTCTTAATGGAAGTTAACGCTATAATACAAATGAGGTGAACGAGGATGGAAAATACACGTCCAACTCCTGAGATGTTTTTAGCAAGACTTCAACAGGAGCAACAATTTGTAGGGAATTTAAAAATCTTTCTCGGTTATGCTGCTGGAGTAGGTAAAACGTACGCAATGTTAGATGCCGCACATCAAGCTCAAAAATTAGGTAAAGATGTGGTGGTTGGCTATGTAGAACCACATCCTCGTCCAGATACGTTAGCTTTACTAGAAGGGCTTGAGCAAATTCCTACGAAAAAAATAACCTATAGAGGCAAAGCTTTTTATGAATTAGATATTGATGCCGTATTGCAGCGCAAGCCAGAAATTGTTCTTATCGATGAATTGGCACATTCCAATGTTCCAACAATGCGGCACAAGAAGCGTTTTGGAGATGTTGAAGAACTACTTTCAAAGGGGATTCATGTTTATACAACTGTAAATATTCAACATATTGAAAGCCTTCATGACTTAGTAGAAGAAATTACTGATATTAAAGTACGAGAGCGTATCCCTGATTACTTAATTGATCAAGCATCTCAAATAAAAGTCGTAGACATTGAACCAGATGAGCTAATACAACGCCTACAAGAAGGGAAAGTTTATGCAAAGCAACAAGCGGAAAAAGCACTGCATTCTTTTTTCCGCAAAAAAAATTTAGTGTCATTACGAGAAATCGCATTACGTAGAGCAGCGGATACAATTAACTATAAACAACTAAACAACCAAGAATCTGTCAAACACCCTGTACAAATAGAAGAACACCTACTAGTTGGTATCAGTAGTTCTCCTACAAATGCAAAAGTTATTAGAACCACTGCAAGACTTGCACAAGCATTACACGGTAAATTTACTGCTCTTTATGTGCAAAACCTGCAGGAGAATGAAGGAAATAGTGCAAATTCTGAACGATTACAACAACACATTAAACTTGTTGAACAGCTTGGCGGCCATGTCGTCATTGTTCAAGAAGACGACGTAGCAGCAGCCCTTGCTAATTATGCTCAAATTAGCGGGGTCACAAAACTTGTTATCGGACGAACAAGTATGAGGAAAAAATGGTGGCGACCTAGCACAAAAATAAGTGACCGCCTGAATGAATTTGTTCCGAACTTAGCTCTACACATCGTACCAGATCAAGAAAATGAACCATTTTATTTTCCAAGTATCAGTAATAAATTATCATTTGAATGGCTTGATTTGTTCAAAATGTTTATCGTATTTTGCTTCATATCAGTTGTCGGCTTATATCTATATACAATTGGTATAAGCGAGTCAAACATCATTACAATTTACATTTTAGGGGTCCTCATCCTTGCTATTTGGTCAACAGGGTCGATGATGAGTATTATTAACTCCATTATTGCTGTTTTACTTTTTAATTACTTTTTTACAGAGCCTCGATTTTCATTTGATGCTTATCATCGTGACTATCCAATGACATTTTTTATCATGTTTATTTCCGGAGTAATTACGAGTAGCTTAACAAAGAAGATAAAGGAGCAAACCATTATAGCCATTCGTAAATCTTATCGAATGGAGGTACTCCTTGAAACAAATCGTAGGCTTCAACATGCTAAGTCTATGGAAGAAATAATAGTTGAAGGCATGTCTCAAATTGTTAAATTAGTAGAAAAGCCTGTACAATTTTTCGAAATAAATAACCAGGTAATTGAGAAATCCTCTTTCTTTCGTACTGAAACAATGTCTAGTAGTGAAAATCAAAAAATAGCTGTACTTTTCGATAATCCAAATGAATGTGGTGTTGTTAGTTGGGTGACAAATAATAGGCATGTAGCAGGTGTATCCACAGACATATTTCCTGAAGTGAACGCTTATTATATACCTGTAATCTCTAACGGAGATGTGAAGGGTGTTATAGGTATTGCCCTATCTAAAGTCTCCCCATTGCCTGCATTTGAGCGCAATATTTTGCACGCCATTATTAATGATTTTTCATTCGCCTTGGATAAATGGTATTTACAGAAACTTAATGAGGAAGTAGCGCGAGAAGCTGAAATGGAACAGATGCGAGCTAACCTTTTACGTGCAATCTCTCATGACCTTAGGACACCACTCACTGCTATCTCTGGAAATGCAGATATATTACTCAACAATGCACCACTAATACCAGAGATTGAAAAAAATAAATTATATGAAGATATTTATAAAAATTCAAAATGGCTTGTACAAATGGTTGAAAATTTACTAGCTGTATCTAAGTTAGAGGATGGGCAATTTGCGTTAGAAATGCAAATTGAACTAGTAGAAGATATTATTCAAGAGGCACTTTCCCATGTTGTTCGTCACAACAATACACATAAAATATCTTATGAAATTAAACCTGAGTTTTTATTTGCTGTAATGGATGCTCGATTAATCATACAAGTTTTCATTAATATCATCGATAATGCATTGACTTACACCCCACCAGGCAGTGCCATTACTATTATAGTGAAAGAATCTGATGGGTTCGTAAGTTTTAGTATTTCTGATAATGGGCCTGGAATCGATGACGCTTTAAAAAGTAGCTTGTTTGAGCCATTTACAACTGGAAAAGTACAGCGCAGCGATAGTAGACGAGGTCTTGGTTTAGGCTTGGCACTCTGTCAAACAATTTTAAAATTACATGGTAGCAGCATAAACGTTTCAGATAATAAACCTCAAGGAACGATTTTTAACTTTTCACTGAAAAAAGGAGTAATGAAATTTGATGAGTAAACGAATTCTTGTAATAGAGGACGATGTAGCAATTGCCAATTTAATTAAAATGACATTAGCGACAAACCATTATGAATACGACATTGCACGTGATGGTAGTAGTGCACTTCAAAAGGCTCTTACCATAAAACCTGACGTTTTTATTTTAGATTTAGGTCTACCAGACATAGATGGCGTAGAACTAATCACAAAAATTAGAAGTTGGAATCAAACACCAATTATCGTCGTAAGTGCTCGTGGAGAAGAACATGATAAAATTAATGCTTTGGATGCAGGTGCAGATGATTATGTAACTAAACCATTTAGTGTGGAAGAATTATTAGCAAGAATTCGGGTTGCCTTAAGAAGAATGGCCTATGAACAACCACTTGAAAAAGAGAATCCCATTTTCACAAATGGTTATCTTCAAATTAATTATGTTGATCAAACAGTATTTGTAAATGGAAAAGAAATACATGTAACGCCGATTGAATATAAACTTTTAATTGTTTTATCCAAAAATGTTGGAAAAGTTCTAACACATAATTATATTTTAAAGGAAATCTGGCAAAATGCTCTTCAATCAGATGTTCCAAGTTTACGAGTATTTATGGCTACACTTCGAAAAAAAATAGAAGTTAATCCAGCACAGCCCAAACTTATTCAGACACATGTACGGATAGGCTATCGAATGCTTCGCTATCATGAAGAAGATGAATGAATTTGGAACCTAAGGTCTAGTTGTATTTGGCCTTCTACTTTACTTTACAAATTCCATATTACATTTGATTTTATTTAGCTTTATCGAACCCTCCTATTAGCCTTTGCATATCATAGCTATAGTCAGGTATGTCATCAATGAAAAACAAGTAGAAAGGAGATCATTATGGTATTTCGACCACCTTATCCATACCCAATGTATCCGGGTGGCATGAGAATGCCCATGCCCATGCAAACACCTCCACAGATGTCGCCACAGTCCTTTTTCCCGCCTGGAGGCTTCCCTGTTCAACCACGAATTCCAGGCGGCTTTCCAATGGCTAATGGAATAGGTTCATTTGGAGGGCAAATGCCGATGCCACCTGTGCAAGAAGCTTCGAAAGTCGGTTCATTTTTACAGCAAGCCAATAGTTTATTTAATACAGCCAAAACCTATACTCCTTATATCCAACAAGCTATGCCGATGGTGAAAAATATTCCATCACTCTTAAAATTGTATAAAGGATTCCAAGGACTTCCTTCCGCTGGCGGTGGAGCAACTGAAGCAGCAGGAAGCGATAGTAAGGCTGCTGGAAGTAGACGGTCATCTAGGCAAAGTGCATCATTTACGCCTCCCGAGCCACTTCCATCTAAACCACGTATTTTCCAACCACCAATGTAAATGAACGTTTCTTTGTATTCACTGTCACTGTCCGTTATAATGTAGATAGGTAAGCTTGAAAGGAGTCACAACCACCATGCAAGTATTAAAAATTAATCCACGTGGCTATTGCTACGGTGTTGTGGATGCGATGGTGATCGCTCGTAACGCCGCACTTGATAAAACATTACCAAGACCTATCTACATCTTAGGGATGATTGTGCATAATAAACACGTCACAGATGCGTTTGAAGAGGATGGTATCATCACGTTAGATGGTGATAACCGCCTAGAAATTATTGAACAAGTTGAAACAGGTACTGTCATTTTTACAGCACATGGTGTTTCACCGGAAATTCGTGAGATTGCGAAGCGAAAAGGCTTAGTGTCCATTGATGCTACATGTCCTGATGTAACAGTTACACACGATTTAATTCGTGAAAAATCAGCAGAAGGCTATGACATTATTTATATTGGTAAAAAAGGACATCCCGAACCAGAGGGTGCTATTGGCGTTGCCCCGGATCATGTCCACTTAGTACAGTCTTCTAACGATATTGATGCTTTACAATTAACGAATGATAAATTACTTGTCACAAATCAAACGACAATGAGCCAATGGGATGTCGCCCATTTAATGGATAGTTTAAAAGAAAAATTCCCACATATTGAGGTACACAAAGAGATCTGTTTAGCTACACAAGTCCGTCAAGAGGCTGTTGCTCAGCAAGCAGGTGAAGCGGATTTACTTATTGTTGTTGGTGATCCTAAATCCAATAACTCGAACCGCTTAACACAAGTTTCTGTAGAAATTGCAGGAACACCATCCTATCGCATTGCAGATGTTTCAGAGCTAAAAGTAGAATGGTTAAAAGGTATCAACATCGTTGCTGTAACAGCAGGTGCTTCTACGCCAACGCCAATTGTAAAAGAGGTTATTAACTTCCTTGATCAATTTGATGAAAATGATCCATCTACACACGAGATTAAGCGTACAGTGACACTAGATAAAATTCTGCCAAAGATTAAGACAGCAACACCTGTTGATAAAATCATGCCTTATTAATTACTCGCAAAAAATCCTGATTGCATAATGACAATCAGGATTTTCTTTATTTACTAAAGTAATAGTTTATAGGACGCCCAATGCCACCATAATGGACATCCATTGTAATTTCCTCTTGTTTTTCAAGATAATCTAAATATCTTCTAGCTGTTACGCGGGCAATGCCAATTCCACTGGCTACTTCTTCTGCTGAAGCACCATCCACCGATTGTAAAAAGTGCACAACCTTTTCAAGTGTTGTACGATTAAAACCTTTTGGGAGATTTTTCTCGGATTTCAATGTAACAGATTGATCCACCATGGTTTGTCCATCACGATAATGAAATAACTGATCTAATTCTCCCTGTGTGAGCTCACGTTCTGTTTGAGTTTGCTTTTTAAAGCGTAAATAATTGTCAAGTGTCCCTTTAACACGTTCAAAAGAAAAGGGCTTCATAATATAATCAAAAACACCTAGATGTAGTATCTGTTTCACTGTCTCCATATCATTTGCAGCCGTCACGGTAATAACATCTACTGGTAGATCGAGCTCACGTATTTTGCGTAAGCTTGTAATACCATCTTGCTCTGGCATAAAAATATCCATAAAAACTAAATCAGGCTTCAGAAGACAAATTTGCGTAATACCTTCTAATCCATTAGGTGCCTGTCCAACCACTTGAAAATGCTCTACCTTTTCAATAAATTGACGATTTACCTCTCGTACCATTGGATCATCCTCAATTAATAATACTCTGATCTGTGCCACTGCTAGCCCTCCATCCCATTAAGAATAATAAAAGGTGATTAAAAAACTTGTTCCTTTGTTAGGCTCAGTGATGACTTCGATGTCACCCTGTCCTTTTTCGACGATTTCCTTTATTAAAAATAACCCTATTCCACGGTAGTTTTTCTCTTTTGTAGAATAACCATTATCAAAAATGTGCTGCTTGACCTCTTCCGTCATGCCAACACCATTATCAGTTACTAATATGGCTAATACGTCATCATCTTCATCCACAGAAACATGAATCACCTTCTCCTCGACCTGTACATCCTTTAATGCATCAAATGCATTTTCTATCAAATTACCAAAGAGAATGACGAAATCATGATGATCCAAATTAGCTGGAAATGATGTTAATCGGCTTTCACGGTCAATTTCCAATCGAATTCCTTGTTCCTTCGCGTAGGAAATTTTACTGAGCAATAGCCCAGAAATATTTTCATTTTTTATTCGTTCGTTTAAAAAATTAGTGATTTCATCATGCTCTTCCTTCACTTGTGTTAAGTAAGAAAGTGCCTGTTCATGATGACCTAGCTGTAAAAGACCGGCTATCGTATGCAGTTTATTTTTATGTTCATGTGTTTGTACACGAAGGGCTTGGACAAATGCTCTAACGCCTGTTAATTCTTCTGCAAGCTTTTTCACTTCCGTACGGTCTTTAAACATGGCTACTGCCCCAACAGTTTCGCCATTAACCTGTATCGGAATTCGATTACTCATAATACTATGATTATTAATATACAGCTCACGATTAAATAACGGCTGATCCAGCTCTAAAATTTCAGGAAGTCGTGTGTCTGGCAAGACATGAAAGATTTTCTGTCCTATCAATTTAGAGGGTTTTTCATAAACGCCTAAGATATCACAGGCTTTTTCATTAAAAATCGTAATGGTCAAATCATTATCGATAGCAATGATACCTTCGTGCATGGCATTAAACGTTTCTGTACGTTCTACATACATTTTGGCAATTTCATGCGGCTCTAACCCAAACATTTGTTTTTTCATATGAAGCCCCAATGTTCGTGCTCCCCATGCACTAAATAGTAACGATAATAGAACAGTAATCATTAGTTCGGTTTGCATTGTTTGCAGTAACTCCACTACCGTAAGAACACTGTACCCTACTACCGTAACACCTATTTGTTGTCCTTCATGATTCATAATCGGAACAAACGCACGAACCATATTACCATGTTCCCCACGTGCAATCGACGTATAGTAGTGCTCTGAAAAAGCAGCGTTTAAATCGCCAGATTGTGATATTCGACCAAGTTCCTGGCTATTAGGATGAGAATATTTTCGTCGTTGCATATCAAGAACAACAATATATTTTGCCCCATTGATATCACGGATTTCTTCTACAACAGGATTAATATGCTGTACGGCATCATAGTAATTTTCACTAGCAATATATGTTTTTATTTCAGGAAGCTGTGAGACGGTTTTTGCTACAAGGAGTGCTTGATCACTTAGTTTAGTCTTTTGCTCATTCATGACAAAACCTAACAAAAAAGTACCGCCAATGCTAAAGGAAAGCATGAGAATAAAAAAAGTCAGAGACATAATTTTTCTTTGCATGGATAACTTCTGAAATTTCAACTGACCGCCTCCCTTCTACTATATTTTAGCTTACTCCATATGTTAGAATAACAAAAACATCAGAAAATACGAATTAATTGGGTGTATACAATGAAAAAATTTATTATTGGAACGATTATAACTGTGCTTGTGTTAATCCTCACTATCAGTGTTCAACAAGGATTACTATTCGCCAAGCCACTTCCCTATGATGATGAGCAAAAGGGTTTAGACACACAGATAACCATTCATTTAAGTCATGTCGTCGCTGAAAATACCCCTAAAGGTCAAGCTGCCAACAAATTTGCTGAGCTAGTAGAAGAAAAAACAAACGGGAAGGTCAAAGTACATGTCTACTCCAACTCCTCTTTATTTAATGATGAAAATGAATTTGAGGCATTGCAAAAGGGAGAAGTGGAAATGATCATCCCTACTTTTTCTAAAATGACAGCTTATGTTCCTAATTGGCAGGTGCTTGATTTACCCTTTCTATTTAATACAAATGAGCAAGTAAAGGAAGTCCTAACGGGTTCTATTGGCGAACAATTGGTCAATGAGCTAGAGCCGTTCCATATTAAAGGGCTTGGCTTTTGGTACAATGGGTTTAAGCATCTAACCTCTGTTGAGCAGCCTATTTATACATTTGAAGATTTACAGGGCTTACGAGTACGTACGATGCCAAGTAAAACATTAGAAAAGCAATTTGAACTAGTCAATGCAACACCTATACCTATTTCTTTTAGTGAGGTCTTTTCGGATTTAGAAAAGCATGCAATTGATGCACAAGAAAATACCGCTTCTAATATCTATTCAAAGGGTTTTTATAAAGTACAAAAGCATATGACTATCACCCAGCATGGGATTTTAGGCTATGCTGTATTAATGAATGAAACCTTTTGGAATTCACTACCTATCAAAATTCAGCATCAGCTGTTGGATGCTATGAAAGAAACAACCGATTGGCAATTTGAGCAGGCTGAACTTATGAATGAACAAGATATGGACAAGCTGAAACAGCTAGATGATTTTGATGTATATACAATGAGTCCTCAAGAAAGACAGCGCTTTAAGGAACAACTTGTACCTGTTTATGATTTTTATAGAGGTCATATTCAAAACGATCATGTCTTAGCAGAGATTGAAAAAATCGTTGCTCCCTAATACTTTTGTTCATTAATGAAAAAATCCTTACAAAACGTAAGGATTTTTTCTTTTGTATTATAATAGATTCCGAAATATCATAACTACTATAAAACAGCTTAAAACCCTTGACATTACTAGCTTTAATCCCCCCTTCTCTCAGAATGAACAAAATGAACAATACAACCATTACGGTCATAAACACTATTGTCGGAAAATTTCAGCTATGATAACCACATGAAAGCGTTCACACAATATTCATAGATGTTGTAGGGGGAGAACTATATGCGGATAAATTTTAAAAACTTAACAGTACAAGTATTGATCGCCATTGTCCTAGGGATTATCGTCGGAGCAACATTCCCAGAATTCGGGGCAAAGCTCAAAATATTGGCGGATATATTTATTAAACTTATTAAAATGTTAATAGCACCAATTATCTTCTTAACAGTCGTAATCGGCATTGGTAGCATGGGGGATGTCAAAAAGGTTGGTAAAATTGGTGGAAAAGCTTTAATTTATTTTGAAATTGTATCAACTTTTGCCCTTGCAATTGGCTTAATCGTTGTCAATATTGTTCAACCAGGTAAAGGTTTTAATACAGATGCAGCAAGCGGCGCTGATGTTTCACAATATACCGAAGCGGCATCTGCAGAACATGGTTTAGGTGCATTTATTATGCAAATTATTCCTGAAAATGTAGTTGGTGCTTTAGCAAATGGTGAATTATTACCAGTCTTGTTCTCAGCTGTTTTATTTGGACTAGCTGCTGCGGCGATTGGAGAACCAGCTAAACCTGTTATTAAATTTTTCGAGCAAGTAGCAGATATTTTCTTTAAAATCGTTAACATGGTGATGAAAATTTCACCCATTGGTGCGTTTGGTGCCATGAGTTATACAATCGGAAATTTTGGACTTAAATCATTAGGAAACTTAGGATTTTTAATGCTATCTGTTTACATTACAATGTTCATTTTTATTGTTGTGATTATTGGATTGATTACCCATTATTTTGGCTTTAGTATTTTTAAATTTATCAAGTACATTAAAGATGAAATCTTTATCGTTATCGGAACATCTTCATCTGAATCTGCATTACCTTCCATGATGCGTAAGCTTGAAAACTATGGTTGTTCAAAGCAAGTGGTAGGGCTAGTGATTCCTACAGGCTATTCATTTAACTTAGATGGAACATCCATTTACTTATCAATGGCTGCGATCTTTATTGCGCAAGCCTATGGTGTGGATTTAGATGTTTGGCATCAAATTACGTTATTAGCCATCTTAATGCTTACTTCTAAAGGGGCAGCTGGTGTAACAGGCTCTGGCTTTATTACACTTGCAGCAACATTAGCAGCATTCCCGATGATCCCAGTAGAGGGGATTGCCCTTTTAATCGGTGTAGATCGCTTCATGTCAGAAGCACGTGCTGTTACAAATCTAATTGGTAATGGTGTCGCAACAGTGGTCGTGTCAAAAATGGAAAAAGAATTTGATACAGAGCAGGAAAAGCGAGCTCTGTCCGGTCATACCCAAATATCATAAAAAGAAAAGGGCTGCTGAAAGCGAAATAATTTGCTCTTCAGCAGCCTATTCATTTATTTATAGAGAGGCATGTAAATAAAAAACACCGTAGAGCTAGTTTCTTGAAACCTCCTCGACTGCATACTCGTATAAATAATGACTGGAGGTCTCTTTATGACAACATTTACACTTACCTATCCGAAGGGCTTTAAAAGCTTTACTGATATTCCAATCGTGAATGAACACAACGAAACAGTATGTGTACTTCAAAAAATGGAACGTACCTCTGCTGGTAAAGTACTGAATGCTGTCTTGCTGGTAGCTGCACAGCAAACATTACCATTCCGTTATGAGACACGCACTACATTAGGTGTACCACTTTTTCAAGTACAATCTACCCTGCTAACAAAAGGAGTCAGCCATCAAATTGTTATGCCTGATGGTAGCTTGATACCCATTCAACGGAAAACAGTGCAATTATTAGAATCCTCTTATTCATTCAAAATGGACGATTTAGAATTTCGTTTTGAAAAGGATTTTACCTCTACGGCTTATTTATATTGCAATGACGAAAAGATTGCGAGTGCAAGCTCTATTGAAACTGAGCTAGTACAGATAGGCATACAGTTTAAGCTTTTCCAAACGGATGATATGCGCTTTGTTGCACTCCTAGCAACTCTTTATCAAGCTCTCTTTGCAACAACTACATAGCTGCTTAAATATGTCAAAGGCATCGAGCGTTAACCTCTCGATGCCTTAATCCTATGTTATTTTTCTATACAGCTAATTTATTTTTTCTCGTTGGGCATTTAATATGTTAATAACATAGGAATCATTTTGTGATGCTTTTGCTTGTACAATCTTCTTGATGGCTTCTTCCATCCTTAACGCTAACTCAAGTGCCTCATGCGCAGCGCCGTTTATACTTGTTTGTATGGTAATAGTTGTTCGATTTTCAATGACTAAATATTCATATACGTCAAAAGCTTCTAAGCCCGCAATTAAATCTTCCATCAAAAGGTTCATATCATCTCCCATTATCTTGTTGTTATCAAGCAAGGAGGTAAACTCCCATCTTTCAAAAACTATGGGATAGTCCTTTAGGGGAGACGTTTTTAAAGCATTTTTTGCTGTGGATTCCATATCTTTTTTGATTGACTGGAAATAGTCTTCTTCGCCTACAACTTGGATTACTAATTCCTTTTCTGCCGTCGTTTTAACGTCAATGCCGACATACTTTTCAAGTAGCTTATCCTTCAATCGAGCTAGACTCAACTCTTCATTTGTTATAAGCGATTGAGCCTCTTTATTTGCTTCTGACCTTTTCTCTCCTGCAAATTTATCAAATAGGACCAGCATAGATATAATGACTACCAACAGTCCGATGACAAGCCCAAACCGTTTACCCATTGAATCCCTCCTGATAGGAAGGTATGTCCCCTTTTACTACAATATTCGCTTTTCTAGCTTGAAACAGCTCACACTTATCCTACTAAAATGCGAAGTGTCGGATACAGTATCTCCCCTCTTCATAAGGGAAATTATATCGCTTATTTTTCCCTACATATTCCGGGACACGAAATAAATTTGCTTTGTTTTGTTCTTTCTGTGCCATGCTTCTAGAAAAGGAGTACACTTAAGAGGTAGTAATTCTATCATTATGGAGGGTTTTATATGGCATCAAAAGCAGCTGATATTAAAAATATACTGACATTAAATCTACTTGTACAAATCTTAGAGGAACGTGGCATTATGACAGATAAAGAACTAAAAGAGCGCCTCACCAATATAGTAAAACTATCTTCGATGGAGAATGATTTAAAGGAAAAAGTCCTTGAAGAAATCAAACATTAATGATTACCTCATCAAAAAACGACCGCTTTCTGAAAGCGGCCGTCTGAATCAAAGCTTTAAGTTTAGGATCGAATTGTTTTCAAAGCAGTTGACCATGGCACAAGCTGATCTAACATTTGATGAACAGAATCGGCTTGCACCTCTTTTGGTTTAAAGACAGAGCCGTTTTCAAAATCAGTAAATAATGATAATGCTGGATGCACTCGAACATCAGCAACTAGCAATTCTCCGAGAATTCCTCGTAGATGCTCTGCTGCACGCGCTCCTCCAACAGAACCATAAGAGACGATACCAGCAGCTTTATTGTTCCATTCCACTCGTAAATAATCTAATGCATTTTTTAATGCACCTGTAATGGAGTGATTGTACTCCGCAACAATAAAGACAAAGCCGTCACAAGCTGCTACTTTTTCTGACCATGTAGCTACCCCAGAAGTATCTCCACCTGGTTCCCCTAAAAATGGTAATTTAAATTCAGCGATATCAATTATTTCATATTCCGCATCACGACGTTTTTCCGCAACTTCCTTTACCCAAGTTCCAACTTGTGGGCTTACACGACCTTCTCGCGTACTTCCTAAAATAATACCGATTTTTAACATATGACGCCTCCTCTTATCATCCATTCTTGTGACTCCATCACGATTCTTCGTACGTGTTCGCCACTCGTAACATTTTGGTCAGGGAAATATCCCTTTATTCATCACCCGAAAATTAGCTTTGAATAGTTAGAATTGAATTATCTCTAATTCAAGATTAAGGTACCATCAAGCTTTCTTACCTGTCAAATATTTAAACTAGAGGGATAAGGAGGATTATTTTATTTTAATGGGCTGCTCCAATGCCTCTAATTCCTCTTCAATAGAGGCGTATTGTCTTTCCACAATATACTTGGCATCTGACAAGGCGGCATTATAAATATAGGGGGCAATATGCTCCTTGATAAAATCTAACATACGTTCAGCTTCAAATTCACTAATGTCTTCATCACGCTCATTATAAAAAAACCGTTGGATATCAGCAAGAATCATTTCCTGCTGATCTTTAGATAAACGAATAAACAAGACAACTCTCTCCACTTCTGTTAATCAATTTTTTTTCATCTTATCACTGTTCATAGATTCCTTGCATTCAAAAAGGCTGAAACACTAGTACTGCTAGCGTTCAGCCTCCATCTCATTGTTTACATTCAAATGAATAGCTAGTGGATAAAAAGTTTTTCTCCTTTGCTACAATCGCTTGTCCACCATCATCTTCACATTGCTGTGTCATTGCATCGATTTTCTTATCATTGACCATATTTGTCATCACCGTCATACCAATACCAAAAACAACGATGAATAAACCAATCATGATCCATAGCTTGCCGGCTTTATTACCAGCTGGTCTTTCATTAGCCATATTTGTTCCCTCACTTATACAAATAAAAATGGTTCTGTATGGATCGTTGATTGGATGAATTCAACCAAGTATTTTTTATCCTCACATAGTTCAGCCATTTTTTTTGCTACTCCTGCAATCATTACCTTTTCTACATGATGCCCAGGATCTACTATTTGTAAATCAATGGCTTGTGCGTCCTGAGCTGTATGGAAGTACATATCGCCTGTTAAGAAAACATCAGCTCCTGCACGTTTTGCCGCATAGATATATTTATTACCATCTCCACCAACAAGCGCAACCTTGCTGACCTTCGATTGTAAATCACCCACTACACGAACAGCTGGCACATCTAGTTGCTGTTTAACGAATTCAGCAAATTGTTGTAACGTCATTTCCTTTGTTAAGTAACCTACACGCCCTAATCCCATCACATTTGTTTGCTGCTCAAGACGTATCACATCATAGGCAGGCTCCTCATAAGGATGACTAGTAAGCATGGCCTTTAACACGCGGCCTTTCATGGATTCAGGAAAAACAACTTCTACCTTTACTTCTTCCTCCACATGTAATTCGCCAACAGAGCCAACGAACGGATTAGCTCCTGCTAGTGCACGGAACCGACCTTCTCCAGTCGTTGTGTAACTACATGCTTCATAGTCGCCAATACGACCCGCCCCAGCTGTTGCAAGCGCCTCACGTAATGCTTGTGCATTAGCAGTTGGTATAAAGACTGCCAGCTTCAACAAATTCTCAGCATACGTTTCTTCTAATATTGAACGGTTTTTTAGCTGTAGGGCATCTGCTAATAAATCATTTACCCCACCTTCGGCTACATCTAAATTTGTATGAGCGGCATATACAGCAATATCGTGTTTAATCAGCTTTTCATATAAGCGCCCTGCTGGATGATCTGTGCGGATATTCGCTAGGCGTCTAAAGATTGGTGGATGATGTGCGATAATCAGCTCACAGCCTTTTTCTATTGCCTCATTTGCCACGGCTTCATTGACATCTAACGTCACCAACACTTTACTGACAGGTTTGTTTAGGGTCCCTATCACTAGTCCAATTGGATCATTGTCCATACAAGCTAGTTTTTTCGGTGACCATGCTTCGAACACTTGAATAACTTCTTGGCCATTTACCGTTTTCATCTTACAAAACTCCTTCTACTAAATGTATCAGAGCCGTTAACTCTGCACGTTTTTCTTCAATTTCAGGTGTTTGTTCTGCTCCCTCAATGGATTTTAGTACACGTTGCCAATTGTCTTTTTCACGCAACCATTTTTTCGTAAATGCTGGTGATTTACGCAGGCTTAGCTTAGGTCCAAACAAAATCTCTGCTGTAGAGAGCTCCATTTGGCCTCTTTGTAACACAAGGATTTCATAGATTTTATCATCTTCCTCTAAAATCTCTTCATCAAGAATCGCCCATTGATGTGCTAAAGCCCACTCACGGATAACCTTGGCGTGAATATTTGGTTGTAGGATTAGACGTGTGACACCTTGAAGCTTTTCTGGATGCTTCTCTAGAATGGAAACAATTAATGGTCCACCCATGCCAGCAATTGTCACCGTATCCACATGGTCAGCTTCTTTGATCGCTGCTAAACCGTCTGCAAGGCGTACTGTAATTTTTTCTGTTAAGTTTTCCTTCTGTACTTGTCCTACCGCTGATTCATAAGGTCCTCTTACAACTTCTCCTGCTATGGCATATGAGGCAGTCCCTTTGTGAATTAAATAACATGGTAGATAGGCATGGTCACTACCAATATCCGCCATGACTGCTCCTGTAGGAACAAATTTTGCTACTGCTTCTAATCGCTTTGAAAGTTTTTGTGCGTTCATTTTTATACCGCCTATCTTCAATAGAGTCCATTAATAGTATGGATGATGTCGTGAAAAAACAAATGGAGTTGTCTCACATTTCTATGTGGACAACCCCATCTTCATGATGCTTAAATCTAAAAAGTAGCTGTACTATTTCAGTACAGCTACTTGTCAGTTTTACTATTCTAAAGTAGAAATGTATTCAGCGATTGCTTTTGCTTCCTCTTCAGTTTTCATGTTTGGTTGCATTGGAGTACCTTCGATACCCTTTGTTAAAACTTCTACGATACGAGCTTCATCTAAGCCATGTAGGTTTGGACCCATACCACCAGTTAAATCACCACCGTGACAACCGATACAAGATTGTACTAATGCTGCTCCATCACCACCAGCATTTGCGTCTGTAGTTTCTGTAGTTTCGCCACCGCCCTCATGTTCAGCAGCAATTTCTTTCTTGTTATCTGCACCTTGTAAAGACATGAAGAAAATAAGACCAATACCAAATGCCAGAATTAAGATGTAAGGAACGACTGGATTGTTTTTCATAAGTTTCCCCTCCTCATTTTAAGTCTACTTCTATTATAATATAGAATCAGTCAACATCTAATATTGTACTTCATTAACAAAGAAACGAAAAGCCCTATTCGCTAAGTTTTCCTTTGTTTGTAACAAATTCGACATTTCTGTATCTATTGGATAAAATATGTCTTGCCAACATCCAAATTTGGTCAAATTTATCCTTTTATACAATTTCTTTTTCATTATATTTATGCTGTTATCATACCCTTTTCACTCATTCATATACCCAAAATTAAAAAATCTGTACGTTTTTAATTAGCGTACAGATTTTGAATCTCCTGAGGTAAAAACTTTAACATGATACTGACCCTATTATAGATAAATTGTCACAAATTATGGTTTTATATAAACACTAAAGTTCAATTAAGTTTCTTACCTGATATAGTAGATGGAGTCCTTTGTACATCGATACAAATAACATTTGCTAAATCAAGATAAATTTATGATATAGTACCCCACTAGTGCTATTAATCCTAAAGCACCTGAGACTGTGAAATATAGAAGTTTCATTTTAATACCTGACAAAAGCCAAATGACACAATTTGCTGCAATCAAGCAAAATAAAACCGTATTATTTCCACTAAAATATGTAGTACAAATGCGGATCGACATACTAAATAACAGGATGGCCGCTAGTACATGAAAAATGGGAGCTAGTAGATGTTTTTTTCGCGCCATTTGCCACGCAGCAATAAATAAGATGCATGCGCCTACTCCCACAATTACTGTAAAAATCAATGTTAATGATTGCATTGTAAAATAAAGTGCCAAAACAGCCATTATGGCGATACATAGACCCACTACCAATAGGATCATTTTTCTTTTTTCTGATGGCAAGACCGCTTGTTTAGGATGTTGCACTGGTTCTAACTCCTCTATATCAGCCCCCTCCGTATAAAGAGCTGCTAAAAAGTCACAATAGTGCTCAGGTAAAAGTTTATTTTGCTTCCAAAACAAAATTTCATTAAGGATTATTTTTTTGCGAGGATTTGTCATAGTGTTAGCTCCAAACATTGCTTAATAATGGTTGTATTACAATTTTATCTCACACTATTTGAAAACACATCTGTATAAAGTCGCAAATCTAGCATTTCCCTCATTCTAATTATCTATGATTGCATAACATCGATAGGTGAATAGCAAGGCTAATTTCTTTTTGTTCACTTTTCAAGCCTATAAAAAAAGAGCTATACCAATTAGTCATTATCTCACTACTTGGATAGCTCCAGCTATTTTAAATTTTATTCTAAGAAGTCTTTTAAACGTTTACTACGAGAAGGATGGCGTAATTTTCTTAGTGCTTTCGCCTCGATTTGACGAATACGTTCACGCGTTACGCCAAAGACTTTTCCAACCTCTTCTAATGTACGTGTGCGACCATCATCTAACCCAAAACGTAAACGAAGTACGTTTTCTTCACGGTCTGTTAATGTATCTAGTACATCTTCTAATTGTTCTTTTAACAGTTCATAGGCTGCATGGTCGGAAGGAGATTGTGCTTCTGAGTCCTCGATAAAGTCTCCTAAATGGGAATCATCTTCTTCTCCAATTGGTGTTTCAAGAGATACTGGTTCTTGTGCAATTTTTAAAATTTCACGTACTTTTTCAGGTGTTAAATCCATTTCTTCTCCAATTTCCTCTGGAGAAGGCTCACGACCTAAATCTTGTAAAAGTTGACGTTGTACACGTATTAATTTATTAATGGTTTCGACCATATGAACAGGAATACGAATCGTACGGGCTTGGTCAGCGATTGCGCGTGTAATCGCCTGACGAATCCACCATGTAGCGTAAGTCGAGAACTTAAATCCTTTACGGTAATCGAATTTTTCAACAGCCTTAATAAGACCCATATTTCCTTCTTGAATTAAATCAAGGAATAGCATTCCACGACCAACATAGCGTTTTGCAATCGATACAACTAGACGTAAATTCGCTTCTGCAAGGCGTTTACGTGCTTCCTCGTCCCCTTGCTCAATGCGTTCAGCAAGTGCAATTTCTTGCTCAGCAGATAATAAATCCACTCGGCCGATTTCTTTTAAATACATACGTACAGGGTCATTGATTTTAACACCTGGTGGCACACTCAAATCATTTAAGTCGAAAGTTTCTTCGTTCGCTTCTTCTTTCATTAGACTTTCTTCTTCAAATTCTTCTTTTCCAATGATTTGAATATCTTTATGCTTTTCAAGATCCTCAGCAAAATGGAAAATTTCTTCGTTTTCCAATTCATAAGGTGTTAGTTTCTCTGAAATTTCTTTCATTGAAATTTCACCCTCTGTTTTTGCTTTTTCTTGTAGGAATTTTTTTGCATCATCTAATGTAATTTCTACTTCTATCTCTTTTGAACGTTCTGACTTGTCCGCCATAAACCTTCCTCCTTCTAAACAACCGAATCGGGTTAAATCGCCGATAACGATTTTCTTAAATGAATAATCTGTTGGGCGATTTCAAGTGCACGTGCATACTCATGCATCTTCTCCGCTTCCTTTGACTCATGCATCTTTTGATAAATTTCTTGCTCAATTCTATATTTTTGAAGCTGACGGATAGAGTCCATAACCTCTGCCTCTGCTTGATCAGGATCTCGCTCAACTAAAGCCGCTTCCATGACAATTTTTCGCAATTCAGCGTCATCCAAAATTTCCACAAAACGTTGATAATCAGGATGACCATACTCCTCATAAAATCCAACTAAGCGAACAAAAACTGCCATATAGGCATCTCGTACAAATGGCTCTTTTTGCTCACTACGTAATACCCTGTCCACTACATCTATATTATGAAGCATATGAGCCAGTAATAAACGTTCGGCACGTTCAGCTGCGTCCATAGGCTTTTGTTGTTGCGTGACTGGCATTGAAGGTATCTGTGTAGGCATTTCTACTTTAGCAGAACGTACCTGATTAGCCTCCAGTTTTCGGAATTGGGCATAAATGGCTTCTTCCGAGATGTTTGTTTCATTTGATAGCTGTCGTATATACAAATCTCGTTCAACTGGTGAAGATCTTCCCACTAGCTGCTCAAGAACTTCTTGAATATATTGAAGCGTATCATTTTCAAATTGAAAGTTCTTATTGCGTCTAGCATGCATCATCATAAAAGCAATATACGCATGAGGTTTTTCCAAAATTTGTTCCTTAAATGCTTGTCCACCTAAAGTGTGAATGTATTCATCAGGATCTAATTTTTCTGGCAACACGGCAATATCGACTTTCATTCGCTCTGTATGCAGTAGCTGCGCCGCTCGTTTCGCTGCATCAAATCCAGCATTATCACCATCATAGCAAATCGTAATTTGCTCTACTAAGCGCTTTAGCTTTGTGATATGCTGATTTGTTAACGAAGTACCCATTGTCGCAACAACATTCATTACACCTACAGAGTTGGCTGCTAAAACGTCCATAAATCCTTCCATCAATACTACTTGACGATTTTTTCTGATAGAAGTTCGTGCTTTATCTAGGTTATACAGCACTTCACTTTTTTGGAAAATTGGTGATTCTGGACTATTTAAATATTTTGCTTCCTCACCATTGGATGAAAGGATACGTCCTGAGAAGGCAATAATTTTACCATTCTCATCTCGAATAGGAAACATGATACGTCCTCTAAAACGATCAAAATAACGTTCTTCTCCCTCTCTTTTGATGATTAAGCCACTTTCGGCAATTTCTTGTAAGTTATAACCTTTTCTTTCAAGCAATATTGTTAATGCATCAAAGCTTGGGAGAGACCAACCAATGTTATTAGATTCGATAAGTTCCCTTGTAAATCCTCTTTCTAGCAAATAATTTAAAGGTTCTTCACCATCCTCTGTATTCAACAGTAAATGATGAAAAAAATCTGCTGCAAAAGCGTGTGCTTCTTTCATCCTTTCTTCCGCTTTAGATATCTTTTTCGTTCCTCCAGGGAAACTTGGCTCAACATCTAAGTGTATGCCAACACGTTCCCCAAGTTTCACAACAGCATCTGGAAAAGAAATGCCTTCAATATCCATTACAAAAGTAATGGCATTGCCGCCTGCACCACAACCAAAGCAATGAAAAATTTGCTTATCTGTAGATACAGAAAAAGACGGTGTTTGCTCTCCATGAAATGGACAGAGACCAAACCAATTTCGCCCACGCTTAGTAAGCTGCATGTATTCACTAATAACATCAACGATATCTGATTGTGTGCGAATCTGCTCAATTACTTCTTCTGGAATCTTCCCTGCCAAATCCATCACCATCTTTAATATTTGCGTTCTAGAAACACAATTCGCTATTCGTTTTAAAATTCCTTTATTTCTCGACAAAAAATTAGGATTTTTCTCTTATAAATATTTTTACCACAATTTTATTATTATAAAACAAAAATTAGTTTTTATCTATACCGTTTTTAAAATCCACTCAAAAAAACCGCCTCTGCTAACCGAGGTGGTTTAAAATTCTATCCTTATTTACAGGTCAAAATATGTTCGATAATCGTATTTGCTGTCTCTTCAACAGCTTTATTTGTCACATCGATAACTTGACAACCTATTCTACCGACAATTTTTTCAAAATGCTGAATCTCATCAAGAATTCTTTCATGCTGTGCATAGATAGCATCATCATTCAAGCCGAGAGACATTAACCTTTCTTTCCGGATTGAGTTTAACTTCTCAGGGGAAATAATTAAACCAAAGCATTTTTTAGGGTCTATCTGTAATAGCTCTTCTGGTGGTTCTACCTCTGGCACTAAAGGTACATTCGCAACTTTATATTTTTTATGGGCTAAATATTGTGATAGTGGTGTTTTAGAAGTTCTTGATACACCAACTAGTACGATATCAGCTTGTAATAGTCCTCGTGGGTCTCTACCATCATCATATTTTACCGCAAATTCAATCGCTTCAATTTTTTTGAAATAATCATCATCCAGCAGATGAACAATGCCAGGCGTTTCCAATGGATTTTCTTCCATAAAAGCTGCCATTGATTGTAAGGCCGGACCTAAAATATCCACAGCCTGAATTTTTTCTTGTTCACATAAATCATGTAATAATTTACGCATTTCTTGGCGAACCAGTGTATAAACAATAAATGCTCGCTGTTGCGAAGCAAGAAAAACAATTTTACGGATAAGCTCCTCTGATTGAATATGTGGAAATCGACGAATTACAGTATTTTCAAGACCCGGTCGGAACTGGCTAATAACCGCTTTTGCAACTTGATCACCAGTTTCACCGACAGAATCAGATACAACAAATACGCGTAATCTTTTCATGCAGCTCTCCTTCATTTAGACATTTTGTGCAAGAGATAAGAAAGCCCGTGTAATCGTTGTTTTTGTAAGACGACCAACAATCGTTAAACCACCCTCTTGCGGTTCAACTACTGGTAGTGAATCAACCTCACGTTCAATAAGTTTGTTCGCTGCAACAATTAAAGAATCTGATCTTTCACAGTACGAAATATTTGGCATACGCGTCATAATAATATGTACTGGAATTTTATTTAAATCCTGCGTACCAATACTTGTACGCAGTAAATCTTTGCGAGATAGTACGCCTGTCAAAAACTCATTCTTATCTACGACAAAGAGTGTACCAACATCTTCTGAAAACATAAAGCAAATTGCATCATAAACCGTCATTGTTTCAGGGACAACTACTGGCCCTGAATGAAAATCCTTCACTTTTAAATTGTGAATACTATCTATTAATGTAACAGATGCCTTCTTACCTGAATAAAAATAACCAACCCTTGGTCTCGCATCCAGAAATCCTGCCATTGTTAGGATTGCTAAATCCGGTCTTAGAGTTGCTCTTGTCAGATTGAGACGTTCGGCAATATGTTCCCCCGTAATAGGGCCATTTTCTTTCACAATTTGTAATATGTCTTCCTGACGTTTATTGAGTTCGATTGGACTCACCGCCTCAAATCTAATAGTGTTATACTTATGCTCAATTATTATATACTATTTTAATAATTATTGCGAATTAAAGAACTACATGCTACAATATTGACACATACGCTTGCTCTATCTGTATTTTCGAGCAAATTGCGTTATACAGGCGATGATGGGAAAAAAGTATCTGTTCCATTCTATAGCGAGTAGAAGATGGTGAAAGTCTACACAGCAACAGAGAAAAGGCACTCCCTGAGCTAACTTTTTGAAAAGAGGTTTTAAACTACTTGTTTAAAACAATCAGGGTGGAACCGCGGGTATTAGCACTCGTCCCTGGGCATACATTGTGCCCGGAGACGGGTGCTATTTTCATTTAGTTGCAACTGAATGAAAAAAACTTTGGCGTTTTTACCGCTAAAACAACGTATTAAAAAATTAAAGGAGGCTATTTTATGGCTAACAAATCAATGGAAACCATCGTATCTTTAGCGAAGCATCGAGGCTTTGTCTTCCCTGGTTCTGAAATCTACGGAGGTTTAGCAAACACTTGGGATTATGGTCCACTAGGTGTGGAATTAAAAAATAATATTAAAAAAGCATGGTGGCAAAAGTTTGTTCAGGAATCTGAATACAATGTAGGTATCGATGCTGCTATTTTGATGAATCCAAAAGCTTGGGTTGCTTCTGGTCACGTAGGAAACTTCAATGACCCAATGATCGACTGTAAATCATGTAAGGCCCGCCACCGTGCAGATAAAATTATCGAAGACGCTGCATTAGCGAAGGGCGATGAAATCATTGTTGATGGTATGACATTCGACCAAATGAAAGAAACAATGATTAAATATGACGTAGTATGTCCTGATTGCGGAAAGGCTGATTTCACAGATATTCGCCAATTCAACCTTATGTTTAAAACATTCCAAGGTGTAACGGAATCCTCTACAAATGAAATTTATTTACGCCCAGAAACGGCACAAGGTATTTTCGTGAACTTTAAAAACGTTCAACGTTCTATGCGTAAACGTACACCATTTGGTATCGCACAAATCGGTAAATCTTTCCGTAACGAAATTACACCAGGTAACTTTACATTCCGTACACGTGAATTCGAACAAATGGAGCTTGAATTCTTCTGTAAACCTGGTGAAGACCTTGAATGGCATGCATATTGGAAAGAATTCTGTAAAAATTGGTTACTAAACCTAGGCATGAAAGAAGATTCGATGCGCCTTCGTGACCATGAGGATGATGAGCTATCTCACTACTCTAACGCTACAACAGATATCGAATTCAAATTCCCATTTGGCTGGGGAGAGCTTTGGGGTGTAGCGGATCGTACAGATTACGACTTAAAACAACATATGGAGCACTCCGGTGAAGATTTCACTTACATTGATCCTGTATCAAACGAACGTTATGTTCCATATTGTATTGAACCATCATTAGGAGCTGATCGTGTAACATTAGCTTTCCTGTGTGATGCCTATGATGAAGAGGAACTAGAAGGTGATGATAAACGTACGGTTTTACGTTTCCACCCTGCTCTGGCTCCATTTAAGGCTGCCGTGCTACCACTTTCTAAAAAATTATCTGATGAAGCTACAGATGTTTGGGCTGAACTACGTAAAGCCTTCCCTGTTGATTTTGATGAATCACAATCAATTGGTAAACGTTACCGTCGTCAAGATGAAATTGGTACACCATTCTGTATCACATATGATTTTGATTCAAAAGAGGACGGCCAAGTAACAGTACGTCATCGTGACTCTATGACACAAGTTCGTATGCCTATTGCTGAAGTAAAAGCCTATATTGAAAAACACCTACAATTCTAATCACTTTAATGCTCAAAAAAGAGGGGGTAGCCAGCAGGCAACTCCCTCTTTCTTATGCTTTATATGTTGAAAATAAGCGCTCTTGCATTTTTTCCTCGAATGAAAACTTTTTCATGCTCAAACCTATTAAGCTCACTAATAGCTCCTCAATATCCGCTAGTGAGTAATAAAGGAATGTACCTTCTCGCATTGGACGAACCCGTTTGTCAAAAGTTTGTTCATCTTCAATAAAGTAAGCGACATTGACATCACAATGTTCCATCAATTGTGTAATACGTTGATCATCACCTGGGTTTATAAAGAATGGCACAATTTTATCAATATACAAAATACTTTGAACAAGCTTAATGAAGAAATTTTCACGCAACGATGTCTCCACAACTAATATGGTCGTTTGCTCATGTTGATAATCCATATATAAAACGTTTAATTGCTCTTCTAGTAGCGTTTTTAAAATACCAATAGAATTGCGGTACTTTGTCATATCCGTTTGGATTTCTCTTGTTAGTAAACGTAAAATACGAAAGGCTGGCAGAAAAATTTTTAAGACAATTTCTTTAGGATGTAAATGGTCAATTAATTTATTAAAATGAATTCTCAGATTATTTTCGTCACAGCGGATTAATTGCTCCACAAATAAGTTGAAAATCTCTTCAAAGCTATTCGCTCGATAGTCGATCATTTTCGTAATTCTCACACTATAGTTCAAAGGTAGATTCATTGATTTTTGCTCATCTAACAATCTTACTTTTGGTAATGTAGGAAATAAATCATAAACAAGTTCTACTTGTGCACTGCGATTATCTGATAACATAACAACAGAGTTGACTGGGTAAATCCCTAAACATTCTACAAATTTATGCATAAAGCTCTCATTATATAAATGTCGATCTCTGTATAAGACGGCTAAAGCATCTGTAGCACCATAGCCAACATGATAGACTCTCTTGGATGTCATCGCTGAATATACATCAACAATTTGTAATAATTGTACACCATCACTCATATCATCCGCACAAAGTTGATTTGGATAGCCCTTTCCCGCAAAACGTTCATGATGATCTCGTGCCAAATAGGCAATGTCTTCCTCGTTATGTTCCATGAGTAGCTCGTAGCCTTTTGTTGTGTGCGTCTTTACAATATCAAACTCATCTTCAGAGAGTTTACGTTTCAGATTTAATATTTCTTGTGGTATAAAAACCTTCCCGATATCATGGAACAGGTAGCCCCTAGCTAATGTTTCAATATCTGTTAAACCTAGGTATCTAGCGAAAATTGTACCTAATACAAACACATCAAATGAATGGACAAATGAATACTCGTCCCATTCCTTTAAACGCATAAGTAGCTCATAGCGATGTTTTTTTTCCAAAATCTTTTCAAAAACACCTCTTACATAAGCCGTATCTTGTATGCTTTTAAGAATTTGTCCATAGCGTAATTCGTGCACGACATTTTCCAACGTTGTCATAAAAAGCTGACTGACTGTCTCTCTATAATCATCCACAGGATCTCTTTTTTCAATTAATGGGGCAAATAGATCTTCATATTCTCTTGTTCGTTGAGCACTTAAATCATGGACAACTCGAACTGAATCAGATGGCAAATAGACAGCTAATTCATCTACTTTACGAAGTTTAAGTAAGGCAATAATTCGCTCCGTTAAAACTAAATCCTTTTTAGCCAATAAACGATACTCTGAAAAAATATCTTCTGCTAATATATCATTTGCTTCAACTTCATGAATACTTAAGGTTACTTTTCGTAGCATATATTTTGCCACATACGCAATGTACTAAGCACTATGTGACTCCTCCTTCTTCCATAGGACTGCGCTATTCTGATAAACGTATAACAATACGTTTTGCTGATAGAGGCTTTTATATTTCATAGGCATGTCTAAAGTGATCTAGCGTACATCAGTTTCGATGGAGATTAAACGACTTAATTATATTTAAAAAATATAATTACCATTATCTATACCATTTACAATATCATAGGTTAAAATGCCTTTTCAACTAGTATATGGGTCTCGAATGAACAGTTTCTACCACTTATATAATGAAAACTAAACAAAAATACAAATCTTTTTACCTATTAAAATACTTATAAATATAGATATAAGTATAAATATAGATAAATAAGACTTTATATTCTTCATTTAAAGACAAAAAAATAACGAATAAAATTAAATTTCTGCAATAATTTTATTTTGTAAAAATTGAAATTTATTCATTAAAAAGAAAGATAATATAGTTGCATCCTCCTATAAAATCAAAGGTATTACTTTTTATTTAAAAAGATAAAATGAAGCGAGTTTTGCGCTACGCAATTTAATTAGTTTTAACTCATCCTTTTACTTAAGGTAGCATTGATTACCAAACACGTCATGGTATGGATGAAATTCCCTCTATGCGTTGTTCCATCTTTTTGGTATAAATAAGTTATTATAGTTAGTATTAGCTGTTAAATAATGAAAAATTAACAGTCTAAAGACACATCACCTTTTAACATTCATTCGTCCGGAAGTTTGAACTGATACATAGGAGGGTCTAACCAGAAACATATATACTATAAAATTTTCTATTGTACTTTTTGGAGGAATTTAATTGCAGTCTCAACGTTTATTTCAACTAGCTATGGCTTCTGCTTTAGTAACAAGTGCGATTATTATCGCACCACCCGCACATGCAGCATCATTTTTCCCTGATGTCAACCCAACCAATGAGGAAGGTAAGGCTATTATTCAATTAGCAGAGCGTGGCATTATTTCAGGCTATATGGATGGGACATTTAAACCTGCTAATCCTATTACACGTACACAGGCTGCGAAGATTTTAGCAGGTATTTTAAAGTTAGATACAGTTCACGTAAAAAATCCCCAATTCAAAGACATCAAACCTGGCGATGAAAACTACGGAGCCATTGCAGCATTAGCAAATGCTGGGATTATTAATGGTGCAAATGGTTACTACTACCCTACTCAACATATAACTCGCGAGCAAATGTCCAAAATGATTGCGAAAGGCTTTGGATTAACAAGTACGAGTAACACGCAATTACCGTTTACAGATGTTAAAAAGGGGAATGAATTTGAGCCTCATATTAAAGCATTGTTTGCAAATGGGATTACCAAAGGAACATCTGAAACGACTTTCGGCCCCAAAAGCAATGTAAAGCGCTCTCAATTGGCTGCTTTTGTTGTACGAGCTGAAAAGTTGCAAGGCAATGCAACCGTCTATGCAAATCAATTTAAGCAGGACTATATTTTTGCCTCTTATGGTGGTCTTGAGCCAGCAGAGGATATTTTCACATGGCATGAAGAGGAAGATATGACAGAGTCTATCACGATAACCCCTATAAAAGAAGGTACGGGCAAATTAGTGATTACTGGATTTACTGATGATTCAGAGGATTTTACTGACATTTTTTATTTAGTACATGTCAAAAACGTAAATGGTAAGCTGAAGGTAACGCTTGAAGAAGTAAATGAAGATGATTATACCGAAAATTTACCACTCGATTTGTCTGAGAGTAAATTACCATTCATGCCAGCAGAGGTGACGGTTCAAAACACGAATGGACAGCCACTCGCTTCAAATTTATATAACTTTAATCAACAAGATCAAACACTGTCCATCTTGCAAAATGGACAATTCATTGTTACATTTTCAAATGGGACACAACAGCAAAATATGGGTGCAGATGTGTATTCCTATGATTTTGTTCGCAGCATTGATTTATATCATTTGACAGATGAATTAATACTAACAACGCAAGAATTACCTTTTGAACCAACACATGTAGCACTCGAAAGCTTTGGTTTTGAGCCAGTGCCTGTAAAAGCGACGATTCTTAACGGACAACTACATCTTACGCCAAAAGCTGAAGGTCTAGCGATTCTCCATTTAACAGGTAAAAATGACCAAACAGCATACATTTATATTGAAAGTAAAAAAATTGCTGGACACTGGGCCTTTTTAGTGTCGGAGGATGAGGATGAATTTTAAATAACGTGAAATGCCAGATGAACATTATGATTCATCTGGCATTTCGTCTTTCGAGCGAATTTGCAGTTCAGGGGTACGTTCTAGTTGCTCAATAAATTTTCTCGTCTTAAACCGAATACCGGTTTGTTCTTCATAGATGGTTGTTATAATTTTTTTAATGAAATATTTTGTTTCTTTTTTTAGCTCTATTTTTCCAATTTGGTCGATAGGAACAGTGTAGAACATCCTTATAAGTTTTAGCTGTGTTGGCGTTAAGCGAATGATATAGGGGTCATGCTGATAACAGCGATGGCATAAGAATCCTCCTTGAGCAAAGGAAAAAGCAAATTCCCCATCTACAGCGCCACACGCAGCACAGGCATGTAAAATAGGTTGTACACCTGTATAGGGCAACATTTTCCATTCAACAAATAGCGTAATGGCTTCAGGATCGTAGCCATCCTCAATTGCTTGTAGTGCATGTAGTAAAACATCGAATGCAAAAGGCTCTGGCTTTCCTTCTTCAACAACTCGCTCCACTAATTCCATAATATAGCTAGCATAAGCAGTAGCCATAATATCTTCACGAATATGGCGCATTGAATTTAAATGTTCTCCCTGTTGCAAAGTTCCCATGCCCGTATGATGTTGTACCATAAACATCCCATAGGTAAAGGGTTGCGTGATGGAAGCCAATCTACTAGAAGGTTTTTTTGCCCCTCTAGCCATCGTAGCCACTTTGCCAGCTTCACGAGTTAGCAAAATAACAATCTTATTAGATTCCCCATAAGCGCGAACCTTTAATACAATCCCCTCCCATTTATGAAGCATAATCCCCCTCCTTTCTTAAAAGAACTATCCATGAAAAGAGAGCTGCCCAAAATAATTTTGGACAGCTCAAAAATAAAATGATCAATACTCCTAGATCCTTTTGCCCCTATAAGAAGAAGTTAACCTCTAAAACCGTCACGTCAAAATTTGGCGTCTATTCCTGATTCAACGGGCAATGTTCACGATCGGGGCAACTCATTTGCTAAGTCAGGAAAAAACTTAATATTCATCATCACGGAATCCAAAATCGCGTAAATGTGTAGCTTTATTACGCCAATCTTTTTGCACCTTTACCCATAGCTCTAAATAAACTTTAGACCCTAGGAGCATTTCGATATCCTTTCGCGCACGTGTCCCCACTTCTTTTAGCAAGGCTCCACGTTTTCCGATAACAATTCCTTTTTGAGAATCACGCTCCACAATAATCGTAGCCGCTACATGAATTTTATCCTCATTTTCTTCATCACGACGAATTTTATCAATTACCACTGCGATAGAATGGGGAATTTCTTCACGCGTTAAATGTAGAACTTTTTCACGAATAAGTTCAGATATAATAAATCGTTCAGGATGATCTGTCACTTGATCAGCCGGGTAATACTGAGGTCCTTCTGGTAAATACTTCGCCAAGGTCACTAATAAATTTTCAACATTATTGCCTTGTAGCGCAGAAATCGGTACAATCTCCGCAAAGTCATAGCGCTCTTTATAGCTCTCAATAATTCCCATTAGTTCATCTGGATGAATGGCATCAATTTTATTGATGACCAAAAAGACAGGTGTTGGATTTCCTGCTAGCATTTCTAAAATAAATTCATCACCTTTACCGAGTTTTTGCTCAGCATTAACCATAAACATAATAACGTCCACTTCACGCAATGTGTTTTTAGAAACCTTCAGCATGAAATCGCCTAGTTTATGTTTTGGCTTGTGAATACCTGGTGTATCAATAAAAATCATTTGGCTATCATCTGTTGTCAGTACGCCTTGTACTTTATTTCGTGTTGTTTGCGGCTTATCACTCATGATCGCAATTTTTTGGCCAATGACACGATTTAAAAATGTCGATTTGCCAACGTTTGGACGACCAATGATGGAGATAAAGCCTGATTTATAGCCATTTTTAGTTTCCTGCATTCTCTAAATCCTCCGTCGTAAATGCAAACGGTAGTAATTCGCCCACTGACGTTACCGTCACATCACCTTTTAAGTTCGTTAAATAGACAGGCATAGTTGGAGCACAAAACTCCATCATGACCTGGCGACATGCTCCACATGGGGCGCATGGTCCTTCCGTATCAGCTACAATGGCAATGGCTTCGAATTCGTAAATCCCCTCCGATACTGCCTTAAAAAACGCTGTACGCTCAGCACAATTTGTCATACTATAGCCTGCATTTTCAATATTACAGCCGTGAATAACCTCTCCATCTTTTGTTAGTAGAGCTGCCCCTACTTTAAATTTTGAATAAGGAACATAGGCTTTTTCACGTGCCTTTTTTGATTCTTCTAATAACGCATGCATATCCATTGTCATCTATACTAATTCTCCCTCACATTTATGGTTTATTTTCAATTAGAAGACACTCATTTCCATTAAAACCATTTTGGCAGAAAGATGAGTAATCCGATTATAGCACTGAATAGTGCAAATACAAGCACTGCACCTGCTGCAATATCTTTTGCTTGCTTAGCAAGCGGATGTATCTCTGGGGAAGCTAAATCGACTACCCGTTCGATAGCTGTATTCATCATTTCCAGCGCAAACATCAGTGCTATTAATAGTAGCACAATATACCACTCCATACGAGATAAACCTGTCAAATAACTAGCCAGTATAACAATGATTGCACTTACTATATGTGATTTCAAATTTTGTTCTTTACTTGCAGTTATGATGCCTTCGAAAGCATAGCCAAAAGATCGCAAGTATTTTCGCAAATCCATCTAGTCTCGACCTAAGCCAAAAGTTTGTAGAATCTCATCTTGCTTTGCAAACATCACTTTCTCTTCTTCTGGCTCCATATGGTCATAACCAAGTAAATGTAAAAAACCATGTACAGCTAAAAAGCCTAATTCTCGCTCAAAGGAATGATTATATTCCTCAGCCTGCTCTTTGGCACGGTCTGTTGAAATAATAATATCACCTAATACACGTGGCATCCCTTCAAAAGTTACTTCCATTTCCCCTTCCCCTAGCTCCTCTAGCGCAAAGGAAATGACATCTGTTGGCTGGTCCTTGCCACGATATTCACGATTAATATCTTGAATTGCCTTGTTCGTTACAAACGTCACCGAAACCTCTGTTTCTGGCTCAATATTTTCTACACTTGCAGCATGCTGTAATAGCTTTTCAACTAGTTCGATATGTTGTGCTCCCACTTCATTTGTTTCATCCGTAAAATCAATTGTTAAAATCATAGATCCTCCTACTTATCTGCCTTTGGATATTCAATACGTGAATGGAATATCCCATTCAACGTTTCACAAAGTACTCTCTCTATACATTTTAACTCTTTTATTGAAATATCGCATTCATCAAACTGATTATCTTGGACGCGATCATCGATAATCGCTCGTACTAGCTTCTGAATTTTCTCTGCATTTGGTTCTTTCATAGAACGTACTGCTGCCTCGACACTATCCGCAACACTGATAACAGCTGCTTCTTTTGTTTGTGGTTTGGGCCCTGGGTATCGGAACTTTGCTTCATCAATATTTTTTCCTTCTTCCTTTGCTTTAAACAAGAAGAATTTTAACAAACTTGTGCCATGATGTTGTAAAGCGATATCAATAATCTCTTGAGGCATTTTATAACGTTTTAACATATTGGCACCATCTGTCGTATGGGCGATAATAATCTCTGCACTTGTTTCAGGTGGTAACGAATCATGCGGATTGATGCCCGACATCTGATTTTCGATGAAAAAGGAAGGTCGCTTGGTTTTACCAATGTCATGATAATAACAACCTACACGTGCTAATAAACCGTCAGCACCAATCTCTTCACACGCAGCTTCCGCTAAGTTCGCTACCATCACACTATGATGATATGTCCCTGGAGTTTCCATTAATAATTTTTTTAATAATGGATGGTTGGGATTGGATAGCTCAATTAAGCGTAAAGACGAAAGCAAGCTAAACGCCGATTCAAAGAATGGTAAAAGTCCCATCGTTAATGCCCCTGAAAGCAAGGCAGATAACATCGCTGCTATTAAGTAAAAGGCTAACTCTGGTAAACCATAGGATGATTGTGTCATTAACAAATAAAACGCTATAAATGCCATGTTTACAAGGGAAATCACACCAACCGCATGTAAAATATGTGAGCGTTTTTCCACACTACGCAAAAAGAATAGGCTTGCAAACCCCCCGAATATGATATACAGCGTAATTTCCATTTGCATAACTGAAGAATAGCCTTCTTGAAAAATTACTCCTGCTGAAGCAGCCGTCATAACTGTAATTAATACGGCAGCTCGCTCATCTGCTAGCAATCGTACAAGCATCGTAGCTAGTGCTGTCGGGAATAAAAAGGCAATCGTCACATCAAAGCCACTAGAAACTAAGCTAATAAATTTCATGAGCAAAATAGACAAGCTATAAACAATCACTGTCACTAACAGTGCATTACGTTTTTTTTGTTCGTTAGTCTCCCAACGCTCAAATAAAATATACATAAACATCATTTGCAGTAGCGTTAAAATAATAAGCCCTGCTATCGGCTTCAAGGAGGCTTTATTACTAACCATCCCTAATAGCTCTAATTGTCTAAAAGCCTCATTGTCAATAACTTGGCCTTCTTGAACAATAATCTGACCTTGTAAAATTCTTGTTGGCTCTACACTTTCTTTGGCCTGCTGTTTTCGAATCTTTGTTTGTTCTTCGTTAATTGTTTCATTTTCAATAATGCTTGTACGTCCTATTAACACGACTGTATTGAATATTTTATCAGGATATCCTCGTTGTCCACGAATCTTTGTTTCAAAATCATTTTGTGCAACAAAGACGTTCTCTGGTCGGATGGATTTTTGTAAATATTCCTCTACAAATTTAGATAATTGCGTACTTGTTCTAGTTAAATCATCTTCACTTTGCACTAACAGACTTTCCAGCTGAGAATCTGTAAAAATTAACGGCATCTGGTCTTCGTCAATGGATTCAAATTTCTTTCGAAGCTGTGTAACTTGGTCTGCAATAGGAATAGGTTCCTTACTATTTGCAACATCTTTTTTCACTTCCAAAACATAATCAAATAATGATGTTACAATCGCTGCTCTTTGCTTGGCGACATCCTCCGAAAATTGATAGACTGAATCCACTGCATTGGCAGCTTTTTCTCGCTCTAGCTGAGTTTTATAAGTGTCTTCAATGGTTTTAGTAGATCGTACGGTTTCAGGCGCAAGCTGTAATGGTTTGAAATCATATGTAACTCCTTTAACATTGCCATACATGAACCCAAATTGTAGGCCACCTGTTAAAATGAGAATGATGATAAGAAAGTAGCGAAAACCGATAAGCTCTGTAAATTTTCGAAGTTGTTTCTCCATCTGGCACCTCCTCTATCTACCTACTATCATACCAATTCAACATACATTTTTCTCGAAAAATGTATAAGAAAGCAAAAAACAGCTATGCATCTTCGCATAGCTGTCACATTTTTTTCCATATTTTGATTAAATTCGAGGTTTAGGTTTTAACTATATAGATGTTTTAAACCTCGTTACCCCTATCGCTTCGCTTGCGGGGCAGACTTCAAAAACCCGTTGCCCCTGTCGCTTTGCTTGCGGGGCAGACTTCAAAAACCCGTTGCCCCTGTCGCTTTGCTTGCGGGGCAGACTTCAAAAACCCGTTGCCCCTGTCGCTTCGCTTGCGGGGCAGACTTTAGAATTGCTATGCAATTCTAAAGTTGCTGTTCTTCGTAGGCTTGAATGATTTTGGCTACGATTGGGTGACGTACGACATCACCTTGTTCTAGTACTTGGAAATGGATAGATTTAACATACTTTAATGTACGTTCTGCTACAATCAAGCCAGATTCTGTATTTTTGGGTAGGTCGATTTGTGTTTTATCACCTGTGATGACCATTTTAGAGCCGAAGCCTAGACGAGTTAGGAACATTTTCATTTGTTGATGTGTTGTATTTTGTGCTTCATCTAAAATAACAAAGGCATCATCTAATGTACGGCCACGCATATAGGCTAAAGGGGCGATTTCAATTGTTCCACGTTCAATTAGTCGCTGTGTTTGTTCTGAGCCGTAGATGTCGTTTAAAGCGTCGTAGAGAGGTCGTAAATATGGATCGACCTTTTCCTTTAAATCCCCTGGAAGAAAGCCTAGAGACTCTCCAGCTTCAACAGCAGGGCGAGTTAAAATAATTCTCTTTACATGGCCGTTTTTAAGTGCCTGTGTTGCCATGACTACCGCTAAATACGTTTTCCCAGTACCGGCTGGACCAATACCGAAAACAACGTCTTTATGACGGATTGCTTGTATGTATTCTCGTTGACCAATTGTTTTTGCACGAATTGACTTACCTTTCGTCGTGCGTGCTATTTCTTCATCATATAGTTCTGCAAAATACTCGATTGTTCCTTTTTGTGTCATTTCAATAGCTGTTGTAACATCACGTTGATCAATATTAATTCCTTTGCGAATGACCTTCAATAAAGCTTGCAGAAGAAATGTTGCCTGTTCCTTAGCATTTTCTTCACCCGCAAGTTGAATTTGTTCACCACGCGTAATGATATGAACATTAAGTGCTTCTTCAACTAATTTCATATTTGCATCGGAAATACCTAGTAGCATAACCGCTTCGTTTGGATTATCCACCTGTAATACAGTTAACTGTTCTGACATAATCATTCTCCTTGTAGGCCTTGTATTGGACTTGCAATGTTTTCATTGACTAAAAATAGAACTTTCCCTTCAACTGTACCATTCCCCCACTTTGCCTGTAAAAGGTTTTCTTTCTTGATGATTGTTTTTGCAGGTAACGAGCGTAATACTTTTTCATGCAATAAAGGAATAAGCAATGACTCAATTTTCGATTCATCCAAATCTACTTGCATGGTTTTCGTCTGTTGCTCCTCTACAATCGAAACATAAGGGGATAGCCAATTCGGTAAATCCTTCCTTTGTACATAATCCACCTTTTCCTGATGTATACCCTTTATCAACACTCGCCATTGCTTTTGCTGCAAGGTTTCCACGGTAATTTTTGTTGGAATTTTAAATGAACATTCAAGCCAATAATCTGCATAAACCTCTCCCTTCGCCCCTACAAAAACTTGATCTGTGCCACTTTCTAATACACCACTTACGAGGACGTCACCTTCGTAGGCTGTATCATTTACTGAAATTTTCCGCTCACCATGCTGTATATTAAAATGTGTAATGACACCACTTTTCGTTGCTACTATATGGGAAGCTAATTTATCAGTTGTTTGCTCTGTTTGTTTAGGTGATTCTTGTGGTCTCAAAATTACTCGTCCGCCATGTTTATCAATATGAACCCATGATAGCTCTCTGTGTTGCTCTAACAGCTTTTGTCGTATAACCGTATTGGAAGGTAACTTTTTTTGAGATAGAGGGGTTTCTAGTTGAAAGGTTTCATGAAAGGTCTTACCTAAACGCTGCTCTAGTTCTGGTGTCGCGGCTTCTATGTCCACTCGCCATATAACTTGTGCACAAAGAATTGGAATAGCAATCATAAAGGCTAAGCCCAATAAAGTCCAAATTTGCGCTCGAAAAACTTGAAGCTCATCTGCATAAAATACAGCCATTTTTAAGCGAAAACGTCTTCGTACACGGCGAATTTTTGGTAGATAATGCATCGTCGTTTCAAAGGAAACTTCCTGCTCACGAAAGACAACACGCTTTAATGGTACATGTTGAGCGTGCAATGCTTGAATAAAAGGATGAACATTTTCATGGCGCTTTATACGTATAATAATTGGCCGATTATTCCACATTTTAGCTCACACCCATATTCTTTGTCATTTTCATATGAAGCTCATGTAGATTGTCAACAGTGAGATGTAGCATTTCTTCTTTGAGCGCATTGATTTTCACTGAATCCGCATTGACAGTAATATGATAATCTGCATAGACAAACGAACAGGTCGTCGCATCTGCATGAATAAAACGGTAGGGTCCAATAATTTTTAATGATTCGTATTCTAACAACTCAAGTAGTGGCGTTAATTGAAATAATTTTTTCATAAAAAATGCCTCCTTCTTCGGCAATATATGCATCGAAAAAGGAGGACATGCTAGTTATTTTCTTTTTGATTTTGGTGGCCCTAATATTTCAGCCATCACGATTGCTTGCATAAGATCATTTTTAGATTGAGGTAGTTGTAAAGTCGAATGTGAGCCAACTGACTGCACTTCCTTTTTTTCAGCAGCTAATCGTCCTCGACTTTCTCGATTAGAAGAACGGCTAGGGATATCTGCTGGAATGACAGTTGGGGCAACATAGCTTGGTATTTCTCTTTTCACTTGTTCTTCAACAAGTTTTTTAGGCTCCTCGACTTTCTCATTTTCTGGAATCCAATCTCCTATAAATTCTCGTGCAAAATCTTCAAAACTCTGTGCTTTCCCAGTACGATGTGGCGCTTTCTCCGTAACTGGAGGCTCCACCACAGTATCTTTATTAAAAGGAGGCATCTGCTTCTGAGGCTTTTTATTTTTTGATTTTCCGAAAATAGAGCTGACTATGGCAATTATGGCAAAGAGTATTAATTGTTCCATATTATTAGTTCTGCTCCTTTCCGTTATTAAGCATTAGGTTCATTTGTTTCAGGTTTATCTGTGCTCACTTTTGAAATCGAATCGCGCATCGCTGTATCCGCTTGGATATTACGATAGTTCATATAATCCATAATACCAAGATTACCGGAACGTAAGGCTTCAGCCATCGCTTGAGGTACTTCTGCCTCTGCTTCTACTACTTTCGCCTTCATCTCTTGAACACGTGCAATCATTTCTTGCTCATTTGCAACAGCCATAGCACGACGTTCCTCGGCTTTTGCTTGCGCAATGTTTTTATCTGCTTGTGCTTGTTCAATCTGTAATTCAGCACCGATATTTTTACCGATATCTACATCGGCAATATCAATGGACAAGATTTCAAAGGCTGTTCCTGAATCTAAACCTTTAGATAATACTGTTTGCGAAATCATATCTGGATTTTCTAAAACTTCTGTATGATGTGTCGCTGAACCGATAGTTGAAACGATCCCCTCACCAACACGAGCAATAACTGTTTCTTCACCAGCACCACCGACTAAACGTTCGATATTGGCACGCACGGTAATACGAGCCTTTGCTTTTACTTCAATCCCGTTCATTGCTACACCTGAAATGAAAGGTGTTTCAATAACTTTTGGATTAACGGACATTTGAACAGCTTCTAATACATCACGCCCAGCTAAATCAATTGCTGCACAACGTTCAAATGACAGTTCAATATTGGCACGATGAGCCGCAATTAAGGCATTCACTACACGGTCAACATTACCACCTGCTAAATAGTGACTCTCTAACTGATTAATCGTTACAGGTAAACCAGCTTTATGTGCTTTAATCAACGGATTAACAATTCGAGACGGGATTACACGACGTAAGCGCATCCCAATTAATGTGAAAATACTCACACGTACACCTGCTGCTAATGCAGAAATCCACAATGCTACGGGTACAAAGGTAAAGAATACCGCAAGCACAATGAATAAAATAACTAGTCCAGCAATAGGACCAATCAAAGCTAAATCAAAACCCATTTTCTATTCCTCCATCTCTTTATCTGTTTGTCTCACAACAATGCGTGAGCCTTCAACTTTAATAATTTCTACATGTTGATTGACATCGATATATCCACCTTCTGAGACAATATCAATGCGTTCACTACCAAGTACCATTGTTCCAGATGGACGAAGTGGCGTAAGCGTTTTCCCAATTTTCCCTAACAGTTCTGTGCGATTCACATTGGATACATACCCTTCTTCTGTCGTGGTTGCATCCATTAACACAAGCCTGTTTAAGACATGCAGTTTTTTTCCGAAAAATTTCATCAGAATCACCATTCCTATCATCGCTATCACAAGCGCAATGAGAATTGCTACTATCATTTGCATCATATTTGCACCTGCCAGTATCAGACTTAGTACTATTAAGACACCACCTAAAATACCAACAATTCCACCAGGGACAAAAAACTCTGCAATTAAAAGGGCTAACCCAACAATAAATAACAATAATGTTTCATATCCCGCAAAGCCGGCCACCATATGTCCAAAGAAAAATAAACCAAGTGCTGATAAGCCCATTATACCTGGAACACCAAATCCTGGCGAATAAAGCTCCATCACAAGTCCTAAACTAGCGATAGACAATAGAATAGGTACAATGATGGGATTTGTAATAAAACGAGCTAATTTTTCAGAAAAGGTCGGTTCAATGGGAACAACATCACTACCATTTAAGTTGGTTACGTCTAAAAGCTCCTGAAAATCCTTAACCGTCCCTTCAGAATATTTAACCTTTAATGCTTCTGAGGCAGATAGGGTTAACAAATTCTTTCCGCCAGCACGGTATTCTGGTAGTTCATAGTTGGTATCTGCCATTGCTAATGCATACTTAGGGTTGCGCCCTGACGTTTCTGCTGCTGCTTTCATTTGAGCAAGCCAAGCGCTATTAGCCTTTAGGTCGGCCGCATTACCTGCTGAATCGATAACTGCCGCTGCACCGATTGTTCCATTTGGAACCATGTAGATCTCATCCGCATGTAAGGCTAAAAAAGCTCCTGCTGAGTGCGCATCCTTATTAATATAAGCAATCGTCCTTATTTGCGTTGCATCCATAAGCATGGCGATATCATTTGCCGCATTCACAAAACCGCCAGGCGTATGTATTTCTAAGATAATCGCCTCTGCATTGTTTTCTTCAGCCTCTTTAAAAGCTCGTTCTAAAAATGCATGAAGTCCTCGTTCTACTTCATTATGAATCAGAACATGATAAACCTTATTACTGGCAAAAGCCGAAGTTAATGGAAACGCTAACAAAAAAGTCATCCATATCACTAGTAAATAGCTGAGGATTTTCCGTTTTCGCATCTTTTCCCCTCCCTTCTAACATGCCTCTCCTCTGTATATACGGTCAATCATGCGAAAAGTTTCACAAATCTTAAAAATTTATTCACTTATTTATCACTCGATCTAATGCAATTAACAACAGTATGTGCAAAAAAGCCGAATGAATCAAAGTGATTTCATTCGGCTTTTTCATATGTACGTAAAGTTGAGCAATGTAAAATACCTGAAATTAATCAAAAATGTGATTAATTTCAGGTATAACTTTGTCTGCTCAGTGAATCATACAATTGCGTGTTATGAACGTAGGGATTTTTAATGGGAAATTAAATTACCACTTACGTTTACGTGCAGCTTCTGATTTCTTTTTACGTTTTACGCTAGGTTTTTCGTAGAACTCGCGCTTTCTAACTTCTTGAATTGTACCACTTTTTGATACAGTACGTTTGAAGCGGCGAAGAGCATCTTCAAGCGATTCGTTTTTGCGAACGACAGTTTTTGACATCTCTCTTTCCCTCCCTCCGAACACACGTCAATACACAATTAGGCAAATTACCTTCTGTTGTGTACTAAAAAATTATATCGTATTGTCTAATAATGGTCAATAGAAAGTATGCGAAATTATCAAGTGAATTTTTGGTTTTATTTTTGCTCGAATTATTCATACAGAAATCGCCCACAATAAAAATAATTACATTTTCCTAACAATTAAGGGGTTTACAAAAAATAGAATAAGGGCGTAGAATAATCACATTCAATTTCATATCGGCCAAATCTCAACTATTTGAGAACGGAGGAACCAATTTTTGGGGTTAATTCTGCTTTAGCAGAAGGGATGAGAAAGCTCTTTCGCCATCCTACCCGTCAGCTAACTTCGTCGGCTAAAGCGAAGGAGGTCGTTATTGACCACCATTATTAGCATGCTTTCAGTCATTTTCATGCTCTTATCGTAGGTCTTTTTATTATGCCATTTAACAAACAGTTGTTTACTATTCAGAATTGAGGAAAATAAAATGAACAATTTTAAAAAAGCATTAAACCCTCCAAAAGTTCTCGTATTGGGCTTTGCTCTCATTATTGCCATAGGGACGTTTCTTTTAACAATGCCATTTTCTACTGAGGATGGGAAGGGTTTGCCCTTTTTAGATGCTTTATTCACTGCTACATCAGCTACTTGTGTCACTGGATTAATTGTAGTTGATACAGGTGATACCTTCTCTACTTTTGGCGAAGTGGTTCTTTTATTCTTAATCCAAATTGGCGGTTTAGGATTTATGACATTTGCCACATTATTATTTTTACTACTTGGGAAGAAAATTTCATTAAAAGAAAGACTGCTGCTTAAAGAAGCATTTAATAATATCTCCATAGCTGGTCTTGTTCGATTAGTAAAAAGAATATTGCTTTTTACAGCATGTATTGAAATAATCGGTGGTCTTATTCTATCGATTCGTTTTTCTTTTGATATGCCTATTGGAAAGGCCCTGTATTTTGGATTTTTTCATGCCATATCCAACTTCAACAACGCTGGCTTCGATTTAATGGGTGGCTTTAACGGAATGACTGCCTATGTTGATGACCCCTTTGTTGTTTTCACCATCTGTGCTCTTATTACAATCGGTGGATTAGGCTTTATTGTTATGAATGAATTGTATGAATATCGTGTGACTAAAAGGCTTTCTGTCCATTCAAAAATAGTCTTAGTAACCACACTTTTGCTAACTGCTAGTGGAACCATTTTGATATTTTTGTTTGAGTATGGCAACCAAAAAACACTTGGATCATTATCCGAATGGGGTAAAGTGTTAGGTTCCCTTTACCAAGCGGTTACACCACGAACTGCTGGCTCCAATACACTGGCTATTGGAGACTTAACGCATTCTACATTATTTTTAATGATCATTTTCATGTTTATTGGGGCAGGCTCTGGGTCGACTGCTGGAGGTATTAAAATCACAACCTTTGCTGTTTTAGTGGCTACTATGTGGTCACAAATTCGAGGGAAAGAAGATGTCGTTCTCTTTAGACGCAGGATTTTAAATGAAACAATTTTAAAAGCTATGACTGTGGTCATGTGTGGTATGTTCATTGTTGTATTTGTTACCATCATCCTCAGCATAATAGAACAAAAACATAGCTTCATGATGTATTTATTTGAGGCAACATCAGCTTTTGGAACGGTCGGACTTTCAATGGGATTAACACCTGAACTTACACCAGGTGGCCGGGTTTTAATTATTTTAACTATGTTTGCGGGTAGATTAGGTCCCTTAACTATTGCCTTTGCCATTACAAAACGTCGAAAATCAGAAGCTTTCCGCCACCCAAAGGGGAATATAATGATAGGTTAGATTAGAAGAAGGAGTTGTTAATTAAATGGCTATTAAACAATACGCCGTAATCGGCTTAGGTAGATTTGGCACAAGTGTCGCCCGCAGATTACATGAAGCTGGACAGGATGTTTTAGGCATCGATATTAGTGAGGAAAGAGTTGAAGATGCAGAACCTTATGTAACCCATGCGGTAGTAGCAGATACAACTGAAGAGAAAGCTTTAACATCCATTGGCATTGGAAATTTCGATTGTGTTATCGTGGCGATCGGTAACGATATGCAATCCAGTATATTAACTGTATCGTTATTAAAAGAATTAGGGATCAAAAAAGTGATTGCAAAGGCACTTGGAAAAAGGCATGGACAAGTGTTGGATAAGGTAGGTGCTGATTGGATTATCTATCCTGAAAGAGATATGGGCGAAAGAGTAGCAAATCAGTTACTATCACCTAATATGTTAAATTATATAGAATTATCAAAAGAGTACAGTTTAGAAGAAATCATGATCCCTTCTAAAATGGCAGGATATAATCTTCGGGATCTAGATATTCGAGCTAAATATAACGTCAGTGTGATTGCGATTGTGCGCGAAGGGGAAATAATAATTTCCCCTTCTCCTGAGCAAATTATTGAAAAGGAAGATTTATTAGTAATGATTGGTCATCGAAAAGATCTTACTTTATTCTCGAATATTCAATAACCACAAAAAGGCTGTGTCAAGTTCACCTTGATACAGCCAGCCATAGTTGTCTTAGAAAACTTTCTTTTGATCTCTATCATCTTTTAAAATTTCAACAGCCTCTCTAAAGCGCTGGGAATGAACAATTTCCCGTTCACGTAAAAACTTCAAGCTATCATTTAAATCCGTGTCATCTGATAAGTCAATAATCCATTGATATGTGGCACGTGCCTTTTCTTCAGCTGCTATATCCTCATACAGATCCGCGATAGGGTCACCCTTTGCTTGAATATAGGTTGCTGTGAATGGTACACCTGAGGCGTTTTGATAGAATAGAGCCCGATCGTGATTTACATAATGATCACCCAAACCAGCTTCTTTCAGCATTTCTGGTGTTGCATCTTTTGTTAGCTTATAAATCATCGTGGCAATCATTTCTAAATGTGAAAATTCCTCTGTTGCTATATCGGTCAATAACCCTACTACTTTGTCAGGAATCGTATAACGCTGATTCATGTAGCGTAGAGCTGCTGCCAGTTCCCCATCCGCTCCTCCATATTGTTCAATTAAAAACTTTGCAAGCATTGGGTTACATGTACTAACTTTTACCGGATACTGGAGTTTCTTTTCATAATACCACAAAGATTTTTCCTCCTAGTCTTTTGTTTAGACTTGCCATGGCCATGGTGTATCAATCCAGTTAAAAGGATAATTTGAATAGCTTCTCCCAAAATTCATGAGCGGTCCATATTTTTGCTCAAAATCAATTTTAAGTTTCATACTTTTCTCTGTATTTTCATTAAATTGCTGAATGGCGTCATAATCGTGTGGATGAGTGTCTAAATAGAGGTTTAATTCAACAATGACGAAATCAATTGCTTGTATTTCTTCTAATTGCTTATAAAATTCGGGCGGCATCTTTTTAGTCATGCTTCCTCCCTCCTTTTAGGGGAAATGGGTATGGGCTAAACAACTGTGGCCATAGTGTTCCTGCTATTAGCGCTTCTCTTGCGGTTGGAAATTGTGGAAGTCCAGGTGGTTGAAAACCCATATATAGCTGTGGGGGTGTTGCATAATACTTAACTTCTATAGGCTTACAAGGATCAAAGGGGCTAATATAGGGCCTCCAAGACTTATACTGTGTAAACATGACATCCTCCTTTCTGTATTTACATTCATCAGTGGAGTATATGTGCATAGAAAATTATTATGCTGATTAAACACAAAGAAGCCATAAGCTCACGTCAATGTACACATGAGCTTATGGCTCTATAAAAAGATAAAATTAATAGTTGGAGTCGGCAATTAAACCATTCATAATAGCTACACCAGAGCTAGCCCCAATACGAGTCGCACCAGCTTCTACCATTTTTTTCATGTCCTCTAAGCTACGAACACCACCTGATGCTTTTACGCCAAGATCTGGACCTACAGTTTTACGCATAAGCGCGATATCCTCTGCTGTTGCTCCACCAGTAGAAAAACCTGTAGATGTTTTCACATAGTCAGCACCCGCCGCTACAGCTAATTCACATGCTTTCACTTTTTCCTCATCTGTTAGTAAGCATGATTCAATAATGACTTTTACAAGTGCGCTATCTTTAGCTGCTTCTACTACTGCTGCGATATCTGCTTGTACAAGCTCATAGTTTTTATCTTTTAATGCACTGATATTAATAACCATATCTACTTCTTTTGCACCGTTAGCAATGGCATCTTTTGCTTCAAATGCTTTGACTGCTGGCGTATTGGCACCAAGTGGGAAGCCGATAACCGTACAAACTAAAACGTCTGTACCCTGTAGTAATTCACTGCTACGTTTTACCCAAGTAGGATTTACACAAACAGAAGCAAAGTTAAATTGTTTAGCTTCTGCACATAATTTTTCAATTTGTTCTTTTGTTGCCTCAGCCTTTAATAATGTATGATCAATCATACGTGCAAAATTTTTTTCCATTGTTGAACGCTCCTTCATTAAACAAGATGTACGTACCTCTTCGAATCATACCACTTTTTCATGTTGGCGTCTAATATCTTTCTATTTTATTAGTTTGGCTCAATTCAATTCCTACTATGACATGGATATGCCAATTTATTCGAGTATTTCCCTCCTCCTGAAGCAACAAAAAAGGATTGCCTCCAACCGTTAGCAATCCTTTTCATATTAATTAACTGTTTCTAAAACACGAACAAATTGACCTTGTGAGTGTGGATAGCCTGCTTGTGTAATTTTTACTTTGACAAGCTGACCAATGAGACTTTCAGGCCCTTCAAACACTATTTTTAAGTAATTGTCTGTATAACCAGTTAGAAGCCCTTCTTCTTCACTGCCATCATGGACAAATTCTTCAGGAATCACTTCTAATACTTGGTCTTCAAAACGAGAGGCATATTCTTTTGCCAATTGATCATTTAAAGAAATAAGGCGATGCACACGCTCATTTTTAATATCTTCATCAATTTGATCTTCCATACGTGCAGCTGGTGTTCCTGTACGTGGAGAGAATGGGAATACGTGTAGTTCAGAGAACTTATGATCACGAATAAAGTTATACGTTTCCATAAACTCTTCCTCTGTCTCACCTGGGAAACCAACAATGACATCTGATGTGACGGCTAAATCAGGTAATGCCTCATGTAGTTTCGTTAAACGTTCACCGAAAAACTCCATTGTATATTTACGACGCATACGTTTTAAAACCGTATCAGATCCAGATTGGATAGGTATGTGTAAATGATTAACAACAATTTTAGATTCTCGAAGAACTTCAATGACTTCATCTGTCAATTGACTAGCCTCAATAGATGAAATACGAAGGCGCTTTAAGCCTTTTACATTGGCTTCTAAATCACGTAGTAGCTGTGCAAGATTATAATCTTTTAAGTCTTGTCCATAGCCACCCGTATGAATACCCGTTAAGACGATTTCTAGGTAGCCAGCGTCAACTAGTTGCTGTGCTTGATGTAATACTTCCTGTGGATCACGAGAACGCATTAAGCCGCGTGCCCATGGGATAATGCAAAAAGTACAGAAGTTGTTACAGCCTTCCTGTATTTTTAATGAAGCACGTGTACGGTCTGTAAATGCTGGTACATCTAATTCCTCATATACACGATTTTTCATAATATTACGTACGGCATTAATCGGTTGGCGTTCTGCACGATATTGCTCGATATAGCCCAACAATTTTGTACGATCCTGCGTTCCTACAACAATATCAACGCCAGGAATCGCCATAATTTCTGCCGGGGATGTCTGCGCATAGCATCCCGTTACACAAATAACCGCATCAGGATTTTGACGCACTGCACGACGAATCACCTGACGAGATTTCTTATCTCCAGTATTGGTAACTGTACAAGTATTAATGACATAGACGTCTGCTTGATGATCAAATTCTGTACGATCATAGCCCTCTTCCTTGAACAGTTGCCAGATTGCTTCTGTTTCATAATGATTTACTTTACAGCCAAGTGTGTGAAAAGCCACTTTTGACAAGGCTGAACACCTCTTTCATTCAAATTCATAGGATATGGCAGACAGTGCGTATAATGGCGCTGTTTCTGCTCGTAAAATTCTCGGTCCTAATGACATCGTTTGAGCGCCTGCTTGTAATAGCGCTTCCGACTCTTGACGAGAAATGCCCCCCTCAGGACCAAAGATAATAAGCATTGATTTCGACTTCTTATCATACACGTTTTTTAGCTTCTCCGCAAACCTTGTGCGCTTTTCAGCCTTTGCATCCTCTTCATCAGCAATAAAAACGGCATCGAAATGATCTGTTTGTTGTACTAGCTGTTTAAATGATATGGGTTCAAAAACTGTTGGAATATGCGTACGGTGAGCTTGTTCCGCAGCTTCCTTAGCAATTTTCTGTAATCTTTCTTGCTTTTTTGCTCCTTTTTTCTTGTCCCATTTTACAATGGAGCGCTCAGCTTCAAAGGGTAATAAAGCAAACATTCCTAGCTCTGTGGCTTTTTGGGTAATAAGCTCTAGCTTATCACCCTTCGGTAAACCACATGCTACAGTTACTTGAATGGGTAACTCTGGGGAAGGGATTGTTTGTCCAGTCGCTTCAATGACGACCTCATCCCCTTCAAATCCTTCAATTGTGCATATATGCGCAGTGTTTTGTGCAACAACTACAATGTTGTCGCCTTGCTTCATACGCATCACTCGTTCAATATGCCGTGCATCTTCTCCACTAATACGTGCATTTTCGATAGCTGTTTCAATAAAATAACGTTGCATGCCACACAGTCCTTTCTAGCAAGAAAGGAAAACGCCAAATCACAAGCACACGGCTCACGATTTGGCGCTTCCTCAGTCATGTTATAGTGGACGACGGGCAATAATGGCTACCCAATCTTCCATTAATAATACTTCTTCAATCACAAAGCCTGAAGCTTCTAGTGCTACTTTCACATCATCTCGTTTTGCACCGATGATGCCCGAAGTGACATATAATCCACCTGGTTTTACAATTGTATACGCGTCATCTGTGAAGGACATGATGATTTCAGCCAAAATATTAGCGACTACTACATCTGCTGGTTCTTTTACAGTATCTAATAAGTTACCATGGAACACTGCTACCTTATCTTCCACTTTATTTAATGCTACATTTTCTCGCGCTGAACGTACAGCAACCTCATCTAAATCAAGCGCATGCACACTTTTTGCACCAAGTAATGCTGCACCAATAGACAATACGCCCGATCCTGTACCGATATCAACAACTGTATCCCCTTCTTTAATGACCTTTTCAAGTCCTTGTAAACACATTACCGTTGTTGGGTGGGTACCTGTACCAAATGCCATACCAGGGTCTAATTCAATAATTAGTTCATCTGTTGAAACAGGTGTATATTCCTCCCATGTCGGTACGATAGTAAAGCGTTCAGAAATCTTAACAGGATGGTAGTATTGCTTCCAGGCAGTTGCCCAATCTTCTTCATTGACTTCGACAATGGATACCACATTTTCACCGATATCAATGTTAAAGTTCGTTAAATTTGTGATAGCTGCTTTTATTTCTTCGACTGTTTCATTTAAAAAACTAGACTCCGATAAATAAGCTTTAACAATCACGCCATCTTTCGGAAAATCATCTTCATTTAGCGCATAAATTTCACCATATTGATCTTCACGTGGCTTCGCAAACTCTGCAGAATCTTCGATGACAACACCACTTGCACCTGCTTCATGCAAAATATTCGAAATTGCTTCTACCGCATCATTTTTTGTATGAATGGATAATTCTGACCACTTCACGTAGCTCTTCAGCTCCTCTAATTATTCACCTTGGAATTTTTTCTTAATTTTGTCGAATAGTGAACTACCTTGTTCTTCAGGGATATCGCCACTGATTTCTGCAAATTCTCGTAATAATTGCTTTTGTCTTTCCGTTAATTTTTCTGGTGTCATCACTTTTACTGTCACATACTGATTACCCATACCATAACCATGAACATTTTTAACACCTTTATCTTTTAGACGGAATTGAGCACCTGACTGTGTTCCAGCCGGAATACGTAATTTTACTTTCCCATGGACTGTTGGTACTTCAATTTCATCCCCAAGTGCTGCTTGAGGGAATGTTAATTTCAACTCGAAGTAAATATCGTCTCCATCTCGTTCGAAATCCTTGTGACCTTGAACGCGGAACATAATATATAAATCCCCTGCAGGTCCACCGTTTATACCTGGTTCACCTTGACCAGATACACGAATTTGCTGTCCATCATCCACACCTGCTGGGATTGTCACTTTAATTTTCTTACGTTTTTGAACTTTTCCTTCTCCACGACAAGTCGTACATTTTTCTTTAATAATTTTACCTGTCCCATGACATGTTGAGCATGTACGACGGTTCATCATACGACCAAATGGTGTATCCACTGCTTGATTGATTTGTCCTGCACCTTTACATGTCGAACATGTTTCTGGTTGCGTGCCTGGTTTTGCTCCTGAACCGTGACATGTTTCACACGTTTCATCTTTTGGGATTTCTATTTCTGTTTCTTTTCCAAAAATAGCTTCCTCAAATTGGATGTTCATACGATATTGCAGATCATCCCCTTTACGTGGAGCATTTGGATCCTGACGGCGACCACTTCCGCCAAAGAATGAACTGAAAATATCCTCGAAGCCGCCAAAGCCGCCCCCTCCAAAGCCACCACCAAAACCAGCATTCGGATCCTCATGACCAAATTGGTCGTAGCGTGCTTTTTTCTGGTCGTCACTTAATACTTCATATGCTTCAGCGATTTCTTTGAATTTTTCATCTGCGCCTGCCTCTTTATTAAGGTCAGGGTGATATTGTTTTGATAATTTACGATATGCTTTTTTAATCTCATCTTTTGTAGCCGATTTTGTTAAACCAAGCACCTCGTAATAATCGCGTTTCTCCATGATTCACACTCCGCTCTGTTTGCATAAAATCTATTGTAACATGCAGTTGAAAAAACTGCCTCATTTTTTCGATTAAAGGTTCTATAAGTTCCAAAAATGAAGATACTCACTTCCTAGCAGCTAACGTATGCAACTAGCCTATAAATGGTGCATTTACGTGAAGTGACCTCACATCATGACAAAAGCCAAAGCCGCAAGCGGTCTTTGGCTTTTTCACTTAACTGTGTTACTTCTTATTTATCGTCTTTTACTTCTTCGAATTCAGCGTCTACAACACCGTCATCTTTTTTACCAGCGCCAGTGTCTGCACCTGCATCGCCACCTTGAGCAGCTGCTGCCGCTTGTTCGTAAACTTTCATCACTAGTGGCTGTAATACGCCTTCTAGTTTTTCTTTCGCTGCTTTAATACCTTCTAATTCACCAGCTTCAAGCGCTTTTTTCAATTCATCACGAGCATCTTCAACAGATTTTTTCTCGTCTTCCGTAATTTGCTCACCAAGGTCAGCAATTGTTTTGTCTACTTGGAATACTAATTGGTCTGCTTCGTTACGAAGATCTGCTTCTTCTTTACGTTTAGCATCTGCTTCGGCATTAGCTTCAGCGTCTTTTACCATGCGTTCAATTTCGTCCTCTGATAAACCAGAATCAGATTGAATCACAATTGTTTGCTCTTTGTTCGTACCAAGATCTTTTGCTTTTACAGATACGATACCGTTTTTATCAATGTCGAATGTTACTTCGATTTGAGGCACACCACGTGGTGCTGGTGGAATATCTGCTAATTGGAAGCGACCTAATGTTTTATTGTCAGCTGCCATTGAGCGTTCACCTTGTAAAACATGAATATCTACTGCTGGTTGGTTATCAGCTGCTGTAGAGAAAACTTGAGATTTTGAAGTAGGAATAGTTGTGTTACGGTCGATTAATTTTGTGAACACGCCACCCATTGTTTCAATACCAAGTGAAAGAGGTGTTACGTCAAGTAATACAACGTCTTTCACATCACCTGTTAATACGCCACCTTGTACTGCAGCACCCATTGCAACAACTTCGTCAGGGTTAACACCACGGTGTGGCTCTTTCCCTGTTTCTTTACGTACTGCTTCTTGTACTGCTGGAATACGTGTAGAACCACCAACTAAAATAACTTGGTCAATTTCAGAAGTTGACAGACCTGCATCAGATAATGCTTGACGTACTGGTCCTACTGTACGATTTACTAAAGGTAAAGTAATTTCATCAAATTTTGCACGAGTTAAAGAGATTTCTAAGTGTAATGGACCTGCTTCACCAGCTGTAATGAATGGTAAAGAGATTTGAGTTGATGTTACACCAGATAAATCTTTTTTCGCTTTTTCAGCTGCATCTTTTAAACGTTGCATCGCCATTTTATCTTTTGATAAGTCAATGCCATTTTCTTTTTTGAATTCAGCTACTAGATATTCGATAATTGCGTCATCGAAGTCATCTCCACCTAGTTTGTTATCACCAGCTGTAGCTAGTACTTCAAAGACACCGTCACCTAACTCAAGGATAGACACGTCAAACGTACCGCCTCCAAGGTCAAATACTAATACTTTTTGATCTTGATCTTGTTTATCTAATCCATAAGCAAGAGCTGCAGCAGTTGGTTCGTTGATGATACGCTCTACTTCTAGACCTGCGATTTTACCAGCATCTTTAGTTGCTTGACGCTGTGCATCGTTAAAGTAAGCAGGAACTGTAATAACTGCTTTTGTCACTTTTTCCCCTAAGTAGTCTTCAGCATAGCCTTTTAAGTATTGAAGAATCATTGCGGATACTTCTTGTGGCGTGTAGTCTTTATCTTCTACTGTTACTTTTTCAGCCGTACCCATTTTTGATTTAATAGAAATGATTGTGTTAGGATTTGTTACTGATTGACGTTTCGCCACTTCACCAACTTGACGTTCACCATTTTTAAAGGCAACAACAGATGGCGTTGTACGGTTTCCTTCTGGGTTTGGAATTACTTTTGGTTCTCCACCTTCAAGTACAGAAACGCAAGAGTTTGTTGTTCCTAAGTCAATACCAATAATTTTGCTCATTAAAATTTCCTCCTATTATGTCAACGCAAGGGATGCGTTTTCTAACTAATTTTAATTGACTAAATAGTGCAAAGACTATTCGTTCACAGATACCATTGTTGGGCGTAATACACGATCCTTTAAGATATATCCTTTTTGTAGTTCGCGTAAGACGATACCCGTTTCTTTTTCACTATCTTGTTCTTGCATAACAGCTTGGTGAATTGTTGGATCAAATTGCTCACCTTCAGCTTTAATCACTTGCAGACCTTCTTTTTCTGTTGCTTCAATTAAAGAGCGATACACCATTTCAATTCCTTTAATGATCGATGCAGTCTCTTCAGAAGTTGTCTCTACTTGTAAAGCACGTTCAAAATTATCAAGGACTGGTAATAGATCAGATAGTAAGCTTTGGGCGCGATACTTTTCAGCTGCCTCACGGTCTAACTGATTACGACGGCGCATATTATCGAAGTCAGCACGTAAACGTAGGTGACGATTTTCTTCGTCAGCCAGCTTTGCTTGCAGTTCAGCCAGCTTAGCCTCATACTGTTCTTCAATTGATAACTCTACTTCTTCCTGAACTTCTGTTTGCTCTACTTCCTCAGTTGTCGTTTCAGCTTGTACATCTTCTTGTACTAAATCTTTGTTTTCCGTTGTTTCCGTCACTTGAATCCTCCTCATTCTCATTCACTACGATTCTTCATAAAGGCTTGTGTTAAATCCAAGCGCATTACGTCTAATAAAGCCACAACACGCTTATAATCCATACGTGTAGGGCCAATAATAGCAATGGCTCCCTGTTGATCATCACCAATAGAATAGGTAGTGGTAATGACACTGCAATTTTCCATTTCTAGTTGTTTATTTTCTGAGCCTATCCGAATATGAATACCTGATTCATTCGGATGGAAAAGTGACTGCACTTGGCTAGTCGTCTCCATCAAGTCCAAAATCATCCTTACTTTATTTAAGTCATGGAATTCTGGTTGGTTGAACATATTCGTTTTCCCACCATAGAAAATTTTACTTTCTGAATTATGCATTGTTGCTGTGATAAGTGCGCGAATAAAATCATCCGCTGACCGAACATGTTGCTGTAACACGGCTAGCACTTCAGCTTCAAGGCTTTTATGGAGATCTTCTAATGAAACTCCAATAAGGCGATCATTTAAGATATTCACCATTTTCTCTAAATCAGAAGCGGTAAAGTCAGGTGGTAGATTGAACATGCGGTTTTCTACATGCCCATTATTCGTCACGATAATCGCTACTGCTGTGTCGCTGGAAAGAGGGACAATTGAAAACCGTTTAACACGATGCCTTTGGACATCAGGTCCTAAAAGTATGGAAGTATACGATGTCAACTCTGATAAAATATTGGCTGACTTTCGGATAATATGCTCTACTTCTACTAGTCGATCATTAAAAATTGATTGAATTTGTTGAATGTCCTTAGAATTAATACCTTGAGGACTCAACAAATGATCTACATAAAATCTGTAACCCTTTTCCGAAGGCACTCGACCAGAGGAGGTATGCGTTTTTTCTAAAAAGCCTAATTCCTCTAAATCCGCCATTTCGTTTCGAATAGTGGCTGGACTAAATGTAATCCCTTGTTTTTTGGAGATTTGGCGAGAACCCACCGGCTGCGCAGACACAATAAAGTCGTCTACAATGACTTGCAATATCTGTAACTGCCGATTTGTTAGCATGATTATCACCTCTGTTAGCACTCAACTAAGAGGAGTGCTAATACTATTATTAAGTTATCAAATCCCACATTTTATGTCAACGATATCGCTCAATCTTCTAGCAAAAATTGTTGAAATACTTCATTGCCCACAAAACGTCCTTTTCTCGTCAAGCGTACCCCAAGCTCATCCTGTTCTAAAAGCCCCTTTGACACTAGATCTTTTATTACCACATCATAATGGGCAGACATAGGGGTTTTAAATTTCTCTTCATATATAGAGTGCATAACACCCTCTGTTTTTCTTAGCCCTAAAAACATTTGTTCTTCTCTTTTTTCCACTTGTGATACTTCATGTGCGTGGACAATTGGTAGCTCATTTGCTTCCACAGCTTCCATATACTTTTTTAATGGACCGTGATTGGAATAGCGTATACCTGCTAAATACCCATGAGCCCCTGCGCCAAACCCCGCATATTCATCATTATCCCAATAAATCTTGTTATGCTCTGAACGATACCCAGGCTTTGCAAAATTACTAATTTCGTATTGTTGAAGCCCATGTAAGGCCATTTGTTGCATCAGCACATCATACATATCCGCTTCTAAATCTTCTGTCGGTAAATATAGTTTCCCTTTAGCGTACTGATTATAAAAAATCGTTTTGGGTTCTACAATAAGAGAATAGGCAGAGAAATGTGGCAAATCAAGAGTAAAAGCTTTGGCTAATGAATCCTTCCATTGCGCCATTGTTTGCCCAGGTAAGCCATACATTAAATCAATGCTGATATTACGGAAGCCAATTTTCCTAGCCAAGGCGATTGTTTCATAGACATGATCATTACTATGAGTGCGTCCAATCTTCTGTAGCAATCCCTGGTCAAAAGATTGTACCCCCATGCTTAAACGATTGACACCACCGTCGAACAACACCTGCAATTTGGCTGCAGACAATTCATCTGGATTTGCCTCTGATGTAAATTCTGTCACACTATTCATTGGAATATACGTATGAATAGACGTTAGTAGTTTGTCCAATTGCTCAGGCGATAAAGCTGTCGGTGTTCCGCCACCAAGAAAAATCGTCTCGATGTTACGGAATTTTTCAGGATGTTTTTCTGTTGTCAGGGCCATTTCCTTTCCAAGCGCTTCTATATATTCATCCACTGGTTGATTTTTAAAATAAAATTTATTGAAATCACAATAATTACAGATTTGATGACAGAAAGGAATATGAATGTAAACACCTCGTGCCATAGCAATCCCTTCTTTCGCGTTAAGTCTTTTCCATTTCTACATTATAACGAATCGATAGAAGGAACGCTACGCTATGAAACCATTCAAGTGAGCTTACATATATTTTTCTCAAATGTTTTTCTACAAACAACAAACTAGTATGCCAAAGAAATTCCTCTAGCCTACTAGTTAACAAGTGTTTCTTACAAAGGTATTATCGAAATATATCTTATGCTTTTATCCCATTGAATAACGTCTCTATAATGAGCGTTGCTGCCGATTTTTTTGCAATAGTTCCTTCTTGAACCTGCTGCCACGTTGTAAACAGTAAAGAATAAAGTACATTCAGCATCCATTCACTATCCATATCCAGTCGCAAATAGCCTTTAGACTGCAATGATTTTATTGTGCGTCGAACAGGCTCTTTTAACTGATCCTCAGCCGCCAATAATTCTGCATTGTAATTTAAAGAGCATTCATGCGCCAAAAAATAGATTTTATCTCCTAAAGGAATCAAAGCCTCAACAAGTTCCGGAATATATGCTTCATCCTCTTCTGCCACAACTATTTGACTCATTGTTTCATCTACAACTTGGACAGCCCTAAAACTGAGTTGAAGCATCAATTGCTCTCTGTTGTCAATGTAACGGTGTAGTGTGGCAATACCTACACCAGCATAACTAGCAATATCATTTAAAGAAGCAGTTGGATTTTCCACAAGGAGTTCTGTCGCTGCATCTAAAATAGCGTTACGTCTTGCTTCTTTGGTTGCTGATCTAGAATTCTTCATCAACTATCACTTCTTTCTAATCTAAAATAAACTAGATAGTTTTTACTATCATTTGCTACAATTGTAGACCACAGAAGGCACGATTTCAACCTTCCACAAATTTCTATGAGAGATAGAAATAAGCTACTCTTGCCTGTTGAAAGAGTAGCTTTTGATGTATTAAATTATTTTATTGATCATTTTGGACCCATACATCCTTCACATACCTTCCTTCTTGTTGAAGTTGATTGATCCATACATTAGCATCTTCTTCCCCTACCCCTTTTACTCTCCTGTAGGCAAGCAGTAATGCACTCTCAACCTCTGGCGCCATTTTACTACCATCTCCACATATAAAAATTTGTCCTTCACCTTCCATCATTTGAATAATAGTAGCGGCATGTTGGGTCATTAAATGCTGGACATACGTTTTGGGTGTCCCTTCTGTACGTGAAAAAGCAGTATGGAGCGTTACAACCCCTTCTTTTTCATATTGTTCAAGCTCTTTGCGATAGATAAAATCAGTATTATCTCTACAACCAAAATATAGATGTGCTTCACCCAGTTCAATTCCTTGCTGTTTCAGTGTGGAGCGTGCTTGTAAAAAGCCTCTAAACGGAGCAATCCCAGTCCCTGGTCCCACCATTATTAACGGGGTTGTAGGATCTTTTGGAAGATGAAAGCCAGAATCATTGGCACGGATAAACATGACGATTTCATCGCCAATATGACATTGAGCTAAATAATTTGAGGCCACCCCACGATACTCTCCTTGCCCACTCCAAGCAGGTTCATGTAAAACGCCAACAGTGATACTCAGCTGTTCAGAATTCACTTGAGGTGAACTGGATATAGAATAATATCTAGGTTTTAAGGCTGGAAGTAATGCTAAAAATCTTTCGAATGGGAAAGCACAAGCTTGATACTTTTCAAGTAAATCTAGCATGGAAATTCGTTTCTTTACTATCTCCTTCTTATATGCTTCCTCCTCTAATAAAGCCTCTAGTTCACGTTTATGTGGAGGACATTCTGTAAATGCTGCAAGTTGACGGATTTGCAGTCGAGTTGCAGGGTTTTGAATGTCAACGCTGTGTGAAAGAACCTCATACAAACTAACTGGGTGACCTAATGGGAGATGAGCGTGTTCATTAATAGCAGTAATGATCACTTGATCATTATCATTAAGTCCAAAACGCCGTAGCACTCGCTGCACTGTGGTTCTATTATTCCTCGGTAATACGCCCAAATGATCCCCCTCTTGATATGTTATACCATTAGGCAAGGCTATCTCGATATGACGTGTACTACGTTTACTTTCCATACCTTGCAGTTCTTCATTTTTTACTACAGTTGCCAATGAAGCACTATGCATGAAAGCTAAAGAAGTTGTCACTTCATCGCGAATTAATTGAATCGAAATATTCTCATGTTTTGGAAGCACATTTTCATGAATCATTAAGGGGTAAATCGTTTTTAGATCCAACCATAATTGAGCCCGCCAATCTTCCCACGTTTTCTCAAAATCTCCACTCGCATCAGCCTCACCACGTTTAGAAATTTTTGTAGCTCCTTTTAAAGAGAGCTGTTCATCAAGGAGTCTTGGAATTTTTTGATACGTCGTATTCCAATTTCGATCCCCATAACCAAAAACTGCAAAGTTAATGCCTTGAAGAGCCGTTGAATCAAGTTGATCTACCCATGTGAGAAACTTACGTGCATTTCTTGGAGGCTGCCCATTATAAGAAGAACTAATAATTAATACCGCTCCTTCTTTTGGTAAATTCCCACAATAATCATCAAGGGCAGCTACTTCTCCTTGAATACCATACAAACTAGCTTCATTAGCTAATTGTTGTGCAGCACCCTTTGCTGTTCCTAAATCGGAGCCATACAACACTAATAATGGATAGTTAGATTCTAAGGCTGGATTGGTCCCTCGATAATTCGACTTCTTTTCTTTATGAGAAACAGTGCTATCGTGATTTTTCTGTTGGCCACTAGATTGCTTTATTTTGCAGTGACGTGGCTTCACTTGTATTTTAAAATCATCTGGTTTTATCGTTAATGTTTGCTGAATTTTTAATTGATAATTAGTAAAATCAATTAGGTCGAAATGTTGAAGGATCATGCCTAAAACTAATGTGGCTTCGTGTAAAGCAAATTGCATTCCAATGCAAGCACGCTGACCATTACCAAATGGTTTAAAGGCATGTAACGGTACTTTGCCCGAATCTTCAAAACGTTCAGGTCGAAATAAATTTGCATCTTCTCCCCAAGCATTTTTATCTCGATGTAGTTGGGGTAAAAGAATGTCTATATTTTCCCCTTTTCTGATTGGATACTGTCCCCCAATTACTGTGTCTTCTTTAGCATAGAGTGTAAAGCCTGGAGCAGTTGGCCATAAACGCAATGACTCATTTAAAATCATACGAATATAGGTTAACTTTAGTACTTCCTCATAATTCGGCGCATCACCAGTAATAACCTGATCCACTTCTTCATAGGCCCTTTTTAATACGTCTGGATGCTTCAACAAAAAATAAAGCGCAAAGGACAGTAGGCCACTTGTCGTTTCGTGGCCAGCTATGAGGAAGGTAATGATCTGATAACGAATATTTTCATCATCCAGCGTCTCCCCTGTTTCAGGATCTCGTTCATGCAGCATGCGGGCAAGTAAATCCACCTCATCTTGCTTTCCTCTTGCTTTACGTTCTTTAATAATGGCATCTACTAATGAAAACATTGTTTGAATATCTTCTTGAAACTGTCGTCTTTTTCCAATCATTAAAAACTCTTGGATTTTTAAGCGTGAGCTTTTCATCATCGCTTCATTTAATGCACGAACCATACTCATAATAAAAGGACTAAGTGTTTCTTTATAAAAGCTATTAAAACGATAATTAAATCCGCTTAGTCCTATGGTGTCTAACGTAAGGCGTGTCATGTCGTCTGAAACATCGATTTCTTCTTGAGGATTTAATCTGGCCCATTTTTGGATAAGTTGTGTAGCAATATCGGTCATCATATCATGATAGCCCTTCATCGCTTGCTTACTAAAAGTCGGAAGTAAAATATTGTGCGCCTTCTGCCAGTTAGGTTCAGTCGTTCTACTAGTAAATAAGCCGTCACCACTGAAAGCACGAACATTTTCAAGCTCATTATAAATTTGTTTATCAAAACGCCTAACATCACAAACTTCAGCTACTAATTCATGTCCTGAAATCACCAAACCTGAATAACCTGGTATCTCTAAACGGTAAATAGGTCCATACGCTTCAGCTAGCTTACAAAGTGAGAGTGTGGGCTGCTCTTTATCAATTAAAGGTAAATTTCCAAGTGGACCAAACATTTTAGGGCGTGGAACATATCCTGTGTTTACCATCATAAACCCCTTCTTTCTCATTTATTAAATTGATAGATTTTACTATCAATTGATAAAATAATATATCAATCATTCAATGCATTCAACATTTTATGTAATATGAAAAGGATAAAATGCCATTTTTATGAACAACCTGTGAATAGAGTTGAAAAGAGAAAGACAAAAAAGCCCGATTCCCCCCAATAGTTAAGGGAAAAATCGAGCACTTGAAATAATATACTTCATGTATAACAAACGATTCCGACGACTATGCCTAAAAGCACCAATAAATAAGGCTGTATTTTCCATCGAATTAAACACCATAAAAAGACAGCCACTATGAAAATATCTAACGTGCTGAGGATGGTTTGTGTTACAACGGGATGTACAAAAGCAGCGGCTAGAATGCCAACGACCGCCGCATTTGCGCCTGCCATCGCACCTCTAAGACGTGCAATACGGCTTAGGCTAATCCAAAATGGTAGCGCTCCAACCACTAGCAAAAACGCTGGTAAAAATATTGCGAAAGTAGCAATAATCGCTCCTGGAACGCCAGCAATGACCATACCAATATATGCAGCAAATGTAAATAAAGGTCCCGGAACTGCCTGTGTCATACCGTAGCCAGCTAAAAAATCTGAAGTACTTATTTGACCACTTTGAACAAATTGTGTTTCCAGTAAAGGTAAAACAACATGACCGCCACCGAATACTAAGGCACCTGCAAGATAAAACTTCTCCATCATGGAAATCCACTCATGCTGCCATAAGGCGGCTAATATAGGTAAACCTAGGAGCAGCATGAAAAAAAGTACTAGTAAAACAATACCCGTGGTTTTTGAAATAGGTATATGAACTAATTTTGAGGTATTACTCGCGTCACTTTTTTTCAGAAGTTGAAAGCCTAAACAAGCAGCAATCAATATTGCTACGATTTGAGCAAATGGATTTAGCCAGGTCAATACTGTTATCAATGTCAATATAGCAATCAACCAGTGCCATTTTGTCGAGAGTAATTTTTTGCTCATATCAAAAATAGCATGAGCGATAATCGCCACTGCTACTAACTTCAAACCATGAATCCAATCCATCTTAAACTCTGTATACTTGGAGAAATAGGCAAAAATTATAAGTATCAGAACAGATGGTAAGGTAAAACCAAGAAATGATAGAAAGCTTCCTAATACTCCTCCTCTAAGTAAGCCAACCCCCATCCCCACCTGACTAGATGCAGGACCAGGCAAAAATTGACTTAACATAACGAGTTGACCATAATCATGTGCAGAAAGCCATTTACGCTTCTGTACATATTCCTGTTGAAAATAACCTAGATGAGCTGTTGGGCCTCCGAATGAGGTACAGCCTAATTTTAAAGCAACAAAAAAAATCTCCCAAAGCCTTCGCAAACTCTCAACTACTTTCCATATCTTTTATTTCATTTTACACGGAAAGCAGTTTTTTTTAGATTAAGAGTTTGTAAAATTTACTTCATTATTCATCTTTCTTTATTTTAATTGCAGAACCTACTTTACTACCCTCTTTATTGATTGGAATTAAAGTGTAATTTTTTTCTGTTAGATAGAGTGCATCTACACGACTTCCCCACCTTGTACCCTCTTTATTTAATGGATAGGGTGTGGCAAAAGCCCATGATTGTCCAGATTTTGATTGGATTTTAAAGTGTAACGCATCATTGACAACACTTTCCTCAGCATGAAAATAAATGGTTGTCGAAATAGGTGTGGAGACAACTTTGTCAATGGTTATTTCCTGCTGATCAACATGCTTTACTTTTTTATCAATAGAAAAGATTTCACGATCTTGTTGTAATTGCTCTTGTGAAGCATCTACCTGAAATTCCCATGGCTTCTCAATTGGTGTTTCAACATTCCAATCTTTATAACGAATAACTAATTCTAATTGTTCATCAGTCGGAAAATCATCCATTTTAATACTATTGTATATTGTATAGACGTTGGCAGACTTTGCTATGGACTGTCCTCCATTACGAACCATATAATCTTGACCATTGACGAGAATTTGCGGAAAGAAAAATACTTGATGGTCTGGTTTAAACTCTTTTCCAGGTTCGAAAGTTGCATTCAGTAAAATTTGATTGTCATCTATAATCACTTCATTTAATGTTAGCCGTCCTAAGCTATTGCTAGCTGTTTTCCCTACATCCGTTTTATAGGCTTCAAAATTCACATCCTGATCCCACCACAAATACAGCGTCGATCCACTAGCAATCATTAATAAAAGGATCACAATAATAAGCCATTTCTTACTTCTCCGATTTTCCTTATCCAAATCCACAACTCGAATCATATCATTGGACAACCGTACACCTCATTTTTTATAAAAATCATTATGGTTCATTGTAGTGCTCAATCATGCATTATATAACCTTCTATGTTGAAGATTCATTATGTATAAAAGGATATTACATCCCTTTATGTAGATGACGAACTTTATTGATTTCACGCATTAAATAGTCCACAAAGAGATCATCTCTTACTAGCCATGCTTGATTATTTCGCTTTAAAAACCACTCTGCTTCATTAAAGCCCGCAAAGGATTGTGTCAGTGGCATGTTATTTTTTTCAATTATCCAATCAACCTCATCGTTTGAATAGAGCATAAACATTTCATCTTGCTGATTTTTATAGAAAGTCCCAAACGTAGACCCTTTTATGTTATAACGATTTCTTTTTGCATCCTCTGGAATAGGCTCTATATGGAATGTTGCCACTACATACTGCTTGTAAGCTTCCTCTGTTAATGAGCAGCCAGCAGCCTTTTGATGTCCACCTCCACCATATTTGGCGGCAATAGCTGACACATCAATATGATCATGGATTGTTCGAAAGGATATCTTTTTACTGCCCATATTGATCATCGCAATATAATCAAGATGCGGATTTTCCTTTCCCAATTCATTACCAAGCTCAGAAAGATAGGATTCTGCATAGACAACCCCAGCACAGTATTCACCCAAAGTGGTTTGAATAAGCTCCCGTTTCTTACGCCGAATGTAACGTTCTGTTTTTTCTTCTTCCATGCTTAAAATTTTCTTTTCAAAATCATCGAAGTCAAAGTGATCACTTGTTTTTAAACGCTCGACCATTTTCTCTTCAAATTCTTCAATCGACACTAGAAAAAAGAGTGCATTTAATCTTTGCGCTTGTAAATTGCCGTTCTTTTCCCATTCCCATGTATCGTATTGTCTTACTAACTCTACAAATTCAGAAACGGCTTCTGTTTTTTCTAATAGACCATGGATAACCAGGTATTGATAATATAAAGAAGTAGCTGACGTTAAAAAGCCTTGCTCATCCTCAATTAATACCTTTCCCCACTCATATTGATTGAAATGAAGTGCTGTCTTATGATGATCCAACAATTGCACATTACCAGTCGTCTGATAATAATCATGAATCCTTTTTTCATTCTCTTCATTTGGAGAAAGGTCAGTAATAAACAAAAATGTTTTCTGTTGATCATTCTCCAAAAAGAATTCGATTTCGCGATCAAGTGCTGTAATGGAATTGTAGCGTATTTTCACCTTATCGTTAAAAGCAAGCTTGGCTAAAATCCCACACCCTACTCCGTCTAGATCATTATGTGATAATAATTTATACATGTTCTCACCTCCACTGTAGTATGGTTATTTTTTCAGTATTCAAACAGATAATGACGTTCAATCCGTAACAACATTGATATTGTTTTCCAGATAACATACATTAAAATCATACCTCTTTAGGGTGAAAGGGAGGACACAGTGAATGAAAAGGTTATCGCAATCTTAATTTCATCACTGACATTGACTTGTGCTTCGGATTCGAAAATATTTATGAAGTTTTTATTGGATAAAGGATTATTAACTTGGCTCAAACGTTCAAGAGCAATATTCAATCCATTAGAATCAATGATTTTATCATACATTTCGTTATATAAGTGTTCTAGTGCAACTTTTGCTTTAGGTGATAAATTAGCTACATTTAATAATTTATCAAATTTCACTTCTTTGGTTTCAACCAAGTTATTTTCATCGAAATAATTTTCTAATTGTTGTTTTAACAACCTACCTATTGGTCTATTTTCAGTGGATATCTCATTTATTCTTTCTAAATTATTTTTAGTTAAATTGAAGGCTACTTTTTCAATCCTATCCATTTATCCGACTCCCTTTAAAAGTAATTTAAGTTTTTGTTTTAAACCTTTGTAATTGTAATTAAATTCTTTTATTCTTGCGAAATTTTCTTCAATTGGGCGATCACTTTATCGTATGTTGCCAATTTAATTTGTTCTAGCACTTTAATCTGAGCCTGTTGTCTTTCAGCTTCCATCATTATCAAAGTTTTTTCTACATTCATTTCCCTCTGTATGTAGAATCTCTATTCAAAATCTCCTTGATTAACCCAAAATATTTCATCCAATGTCGCATTCACTGTATAGCAAATCAGTAAACAAAGCTTCAAGGATGGATTAAAACTTCCTTCTCTATCCGTAGTACAGTCTGTCTTGATATTCCTACTGCATCGGCTAATTGTTGTTGTGTCAAATTTGCTTTGACACGTGCAATTTTTACATGATTTTTCATATATTAACCTCCATAAATATGTAGTAACATATAGTTTACTTTATGTAAAATATATATCACATATCTTTTAAAAATAATATCTAATGTTACACCTATTTAGTAGAACAGAATATACTTCGTAGTATAAAAGAAAATAAAACAATTGGTATATTTATGGTAATTATATATTTTTAATGTTAGAATTTTCCATTAATGGTTTTTGTATATCAACCGTTCCCGAAATATTAGAAAAGAATGGGGGTCTTAAATGAAAAAATCAGTCCTACTTAGAGTATTGGCATTTATAGCCGTATTGCTTATCCTTTTTTCAGATGGGATACAAACCTATGATTTTCTTATCCTATTGTTTGCTGTTTTCTTTATAGGTACCCCGTGGTACAAATTTTTCAAAAAAAAGTAAATTTAAATTTAGGAGGAATAGTAAATGAAGAAAAAACTAATCTTTTTTGTAATGGTTATGTTTTTAGCATTTCAACCCCTATCTGTAAATTTAGGTGCTTTAGCTAAAGAAAAAAATGAAACTACTGATTGTAATAGTTGCTCACAACAAGCACCTTTGCAAATTGAAAAGAATGGTTTCCTTAATGACTCAGTAGTTGTAAATGAAGTGAAACAGGATTTAGATATTGCAGAGAATTTCACACATAGTGAATACAGTAGAGAAGACTTTGATTGGCAAAATACTGAGTATATGGATTACGGTAAAAATAAAGATGGATTAATGATTCCTTATAAAAAGAACAATGAAAGTTTTGATATACGATTACTGACTACTTATGATAAAACAACTGGTGAAGTTGGTGAATTTATCATAATGAAATCAACTCTAGATGTAGAGAATAATGAAATCAATGTTACTTATGCAACATTGAATAACGAAGACATGCTTGGTATGACTATTGAAGCAAGTACAAATAAAGTAATTGATAAACAAGTATATTTCGATGAAAACTCAGAAGTTTCCCTTTTATCAACTAACAGTGCTAAAGCAGGTTATTGGAGTGATTCATGGGAATGCTTAAAAAACTATTGGTATGATGCACCTGAACTGACAAAACAAATATGTAGTGCTGCGTGTGCGTCAGTAATATTTGGTGGAAATGTTGTAGGTGCTGTCGCTTCGATGACGAGTGTTTTTTCAGAGACTTGATTAATCTTGGTTCGTATTAGAATGCATAATTGGAGTCCTCCTATGTGATAATGAATCAATTTCCCGTTGACACTCATGCATCATAAAAGAGGGCTTTTTCTTTTTCAAGCCCCTGAAAATCCTTCTAACAGGAATGCTCCTTTATTAAAAAGGAAATAGAAAAAACAGATGCCCTTATTGCCAATATCGGCTATCAAGAAACACCCGTAGTAAGACCATATGGTAAAAAGTTAATCGGCTTTCCCTATTACTTAAATAAACATCAACGCGAGACCATCACATGGAACTTAGAGCCTGACACGTTCTTTACAAAGACAGAGGATAAAATAAATTATGTAAAGGAAAACATTCAACCAGGCTCCATTATTTTATTGCACCCTATGTATGATCAAACTGACAATGAACTACAGACTATAGAAGGCATTCTTCAGTCCCTTACGGATGAGGGCTATACATTTGTCACGGTAGATGACCTTTTCAAATTTAAAGCGTCATGAGATTGTTTCATGTTTTTGAAAACTTTATGAATAAGCTAGACATATTATTGCAAAAAGTAATATTAAACATTATATTGACCATGGTCATATTTTGACTTCGGTCATTTTTTTTATAAAGGAGCCCATTTCAGAAATGCTAAGAGCAGAGCGTAAAAAAGAGTTAAAAGAGCATATTTTTCTACAGGCTATTCAATTATTTAAGGAAAAAGGATATGAGGCTGTAACCGTTCAGGAAATTGTTTCGGTATGTGGCATTGCTAAAGGTACCTTTTTCAATTATTTTTCAAGGAAAGATGACATTTTACTTTATTTAGGTACATCACAATTAGAAAAACTAACAAAGCAATTAAATCATTATCAATATATAGAAAACCCTAAAGCGCTCATTTTAGTGTTATTGGGTGATTTATTGAAAAGGCTCACAGAGCATGGTGAATTAATGAAGCTAGTTGTTATGGAAATTATGAAGTCCTCCTATTTAGTTGAAAACGAATACAACAGTATTCAAAAGTTACAAAAAAGCATAGAAAGCATTGTTGAACAAGCAAAAATAAATGGCACTTTACAAAGTGAGCATGAAACAACTATTATCGCCTCTTCAATCATCAGTACATATTTCCACACATTATTATCTTGGTCTTTACAGCAAAGTGAAGAAAAAGATATAGAAGCTTTGTTTGAACAACATTTAGACATTGTTTGGAAAGGCATTAGTAAATAATTTAAAAGAATGGAGGATAAGAATGCGTAAAAAAATTATTGTAGTAGGCAGTGGAATAGCAGGTTTAAGTGTAGCTGTAGCTCTGCAGAAAATGGACATGGATGTATCAGTTTATGAAAGGGCTTCAAAACCTACCGTTGCAGGAGCTGGTATTATCATTGCACCAAACGCTTTAAAAGCTCTAGAGCCATTCGGATTAGCTGAAACAATTAAGGAAAGAGGAAATCCAAGTGATGGCTTCCATATCCTTTCAGAGCAAGGTAAGATGCTTAATAAACTTACGATTCCTTCTAGTTATCAATACATGTATTCCATCCACAGAAAGGATTTACATGATATTCTCTTGTCAGCATTAAGGCCAAACACTGTTAAATGGGGCAAAAATTTTTCACATGTCATACAGGATTCGCAAGGTGTACAGGTGACATTCGAAGATAATAGTATTGTGACTGGCGACATTTTAATTGCTGCTGATGGGATTCATTCCCCTATTCGCAAGCAACTATTTCCCAATAGTTCGTATCGCTATGCTGGTTACACATGCTGGCGTGGTGTAATTGCTACAAAAGGAATACCCAATATTAAGGAATCATTTTTCGAAACATGGGGCTCACAGGGGCGATTCGGGCTAGTTCCATTACCAAATGATCAAGTCTATTGGTATGCTCTTGTCAATGCAAAGCCCAATGATGCTGATTATATAAAATTTACTACTACTGATTTATTTAATCATTTTAAAGATTATCATTTTCCAATACCAATTTTATTAAACAATACGGATGAACATCAAATGATCCACCGTGATGTGTTTGATATTGTACCAATGGATAAGTTCTATCATCATCGTACCGTTTTTATTGGGGATGCTGCGCATGCAGTTACACCCAACATGGGGCAAGGGGCATGTCAAGCAATCGAAGATGCCCGAATATTAGCAGAATATCTTAATAAGTATGAAAATATCACTCAAGCATTTGCCAACTACAATGCCCATCGAAAAGAAAAAGTAAATACAATCTCTAAGCAATCATGGAATATTGGCAAAATGGCTCAGATGAATAATCGTTTTTTAATTAGCCTAAGAAATAAGTTATTAAAATTAACACCTCCAGTAATGATTCAAAAACAAGCACATCATGTCTATAATTTTGAAACCACAAAATAAACCAACTATAACAAAACGCTTAAAATCTGCATTTTCTTTGTGCAGATTTTTTCTTTTAACTAGGCAAATAGATAAAAAGTAATAGTGCTTAAAGTTTTTCTTATAATAATATTATCGTCCTTTTTCATCTCAAGATATTTCTTTAAGAATTAAGCCGCATTAACATAGTTAGAATTTGTAAATAAAACTTAGATTTTTCAGAAATGTCTATAAATATTTTTTCAGTAAAATATAATCACCATCTCTGCTAAAATATGCTATTATACTTTTAGTATAATGTCCTATTTTTATTAAAGTAAAAATAGAGGAAATATGAACTATAAAAAGGATGATGAATATGCAAAATATCCAACAATTATTCCAGAGCGAAGATGGAAATATCCAACAAAGAGAGAATTTTTGTCCCTATTAGAGAAAATTGTTTCCTCATTAGATGAATTAAAGAACCCAAATAAGACAACTCTTGGTCCAATGAAAGAGCGATCGGCTAATTTTTATCAAGAGCTTATGCAAGAGCATCAAGTGCCAACAACTGGGATTGGACTAGATCAAGTTGTACAAGAATTGACACATTTAATGCAAGGACACCCTTATCATACACGTAACTTTGTAACAAATGTTTTACCAATGGCAAGTATTCCTGGAGTGTTAGGACAGTTTACAAATGCGCTATTGAATGGCAATAATTTATGGGATGTTTATGGCCCTGCTGCTGCTGAGTGTGAGGTTAAAGTAGTAGCAATGATGTCTAAATTAGTGGGCTATGACTATACAAAAAGTTTTGGCTATACAACGTGGGGTGGACAAGGTGCTGTTTTCAGTGGACTTCGTCTTGCCATTGCAAAACAATTCCCTCAAGCAAAAGAAGATGGTGTTCCTACTAATTTATATTGCTTTGCTTCAGAGAATGCCCATTACAGTCTTTTAAAATCAGTAGAAGCAGTGGGTATCGGCAGTAAACATTTAGTGCGGGTAAAAGCGGGTAAAGATCATTCGATGGATGTGGAAGACTTACGTGTACGTATGACAGAAGTCATCGAAAATGGCGGTATTCCTGTTTATGTAGTAGCGACAACAGGTGCTACTGATCAATTTGGTATTGATGATATCCAAGCCATCAAAGAAGTCACAACAACCCTTGAGAAGAAATACAACTTACAACCAGTACATATTCATGCTGATTCGGCTTTAGGTGGTTTTTATGCCTTCTTCAATGATTATGATTATAATAAAAATCCACTCCAATTCGAGGCAGAGGTTTTACAAGGATTAGCACAAATCCATGAACGTATGCAACATTTAGCCATTGCGGATAGCCTATGCTTTGACTTCCAAAAGCTTGGTCAAACTCCTTATTTAACTAGTCTATTCTTAATTAAGGAAGGTAAAAGTTTACAGCTACTAGATATTGAGGACTTTGATACGCCATATGTAGGCAATCGTGGTTATGGCTCTTATCATACTGGCTATACATTAGAATGCTCTCGTATGGGTAGCTCCATTGCAATTTTTGCTGCATTGCAGGCATTCGGTAAGGAAGGCTATCAACAGCTATTAGCTAATTATGTACGTGTGAACTTAGCATTCCGTGCTCAATTAGCTGAAAAAACACCAATGCTACAGGTGGTTAATGAATCCAATATTGGGCCAGTCACAGCGTTCCGTTTATATCCAGACGGCATGAATTGGCAAGCTGAACAAGCTGGTCACTATACACAAGACCAATTAGAACACATAAACGGTATCAATGCTTCATTCTTTGAAATTATTGGAGAAGGTCGAGACGAAGTATTCTTTGGTGACACAACGCGCGTTTGCACGGTTAGTACTAGTGATACTACACAGCAAGTACCAGTTGCAGCGGCAAAGTTTTTCTCTATCTCACCTTATACAGAGACAGAACATATCTCTAATATGATTCATTTCTTACAGCAAAAGCTTAAAGTACTGGAGGCGTCACACATTGCGTATCGTCAGTAAATTTAAGAGTTCTTTACTCTACAAATATATTGCCAGTTTCACCATTCCAATAGCGATTATTTCCTTGCTCTTTAGTATTGTGTTATTTGCCGTTTCTTACCGCATTATTGACAATTTTGTTATTAAACAATTTGAATCTACTTTAGAGATTACATCGACCACGATTTTTGAAGATATTGAGAAAAATGATGTAAAAGCAGCGGATAATGGTAGCCCTGATAAATACAAAAAGCTTTTGGATCAATTGAATGCAACGGTTAAAAAATATGATATAGAAAACGCCTATGTCCTTTCTAAAGCAAACGGTAAGGAGCATATCGTCGCACTAAGTAATACCGACAATCATCAGCAAGATTATGTATTTAGTGAAAAAATGCATGAAGCCGTAGCATCTGGCAACACACAAACAAGCGATATTTACAAGGATGAGTATGGTATCCATAAATCCATTTTTATCCCATTTAAAGATACAGATATTATTTTCGGCTTAGATATGGATGCTTCCTTCATTTCTAAGCTACAAACGGAAACACTTTGGATTTGTATTATTTTAACGATTGTCTTTGTAATTTTTGGTATAATCGTTGCTTACTTTATTAGTGTGGGCATTACAAAGCCAATTAAAAAAATGACGCGCTATGTTGGTCAAGTTGCACAGGGTGATTTAACTGTCGAACCACTTCAAATAAAAGGTTCCAATGAAATCGCCCAGCTTTCATCAGGCATTGAAAACATGACGGAAGATTTGCGTTCGTTAATTACACAAATCGCTCAAAATGCTGAACAAGTGGCCGCAATGTCGGAGGAATTAACAGCAAGCTCCGAACAGACAAGTGCATCCATTCAGCAAATTACCTCTTCTATGCAAGAGGTGGCAGCGGGTTCAGAAAAGCAAACCTCTTCGATTGAAGAAGTGGATAGTCATATTACAACCATCTCTAACAAAATGTCAGAGGTAGTGACAAGTGTAACCGATGTTACAGATAAGGCATTCCAAGCATCTGCTATATCAGAAAAGGGCAACACTACGATACAAGATGCTACTGAAAAAATGGCCGTAACATCTCAGGCTATTCAAGAGTCAGCAGCTGTAGTAGAACGTTTAAGCACATATACAAATGAAATTGGGGATATTGTGACATTGATTACCCAAATTACGGATCAAACGAATTTGCTTGCATTAAATGCTTCGATTGAGGCAGCGCGTGCAGGTGAACACGGTAAAGGCTTTGCTGTTGTGGCGGAGGAAGTCCGTAAATTAGCCGATCAATCTTTAGAGGCTACTAACAGTATCCGTACACGTATTGAAACTATTAAAGAGGAATCTGCACAAGCTGTCAAATCAATGGCTATCAGTAGCAGTAATCTTGCCGAAAGCTCAACAACATTCAATGCATCTGGCGAGGCATTTGCTGATATCTATGCCCACGTCACAGCACTTACAAAGGAAATGGACCATGTCAATAACGTGATGTCCAATATCAATGAAGGTGTTAGCAGTATCGCTAGTTCCGTTGAACAAGTGGGAGTTGTAGCTGTACAAGCTTCAGGCAATATTCAAAACGTAGCAGCTGCCTCTGAGGAGCAATCTGCAAGTATCGAAGAAATAACAGCTTCCTCTAATAACTTAGCTGAAATGGCTCAACAGCTCCGCAATATCATTCAAAAATTCCAGTTATAAAATATAACAAATCCGCTATGCCCATTTTCGGCATAGCGGATTCTTCTTTCTAAACTCTCCTACCAAAATGGTAAAGGTTTAGGCAATAATACTTTTCACAACTTTTGAAATAACGGCACCTTCAGCCTGACCTGTCAGCAATGGTTTTGCAATTTTCATGGCCTCTCCCATGTTCATTCCTTTTCCAACACCCGCTGCCACTAATTTGTCTGCAATTTCTTCTTCTGATAATTGCTTTGGTAAAAAGGATTTCAAAAGTGTCAATTTGGCTTCCTCTTTTTCAATTAGGTCTTCTCGCCCAGCCGTTTGTGCTCCTTCTAAAGCCTGATTTGTTTGTTTGACCTCTCGATTAATAATAGCCATTTCTTCCTCAGCTGTTAAAGCCTCTCCCTTTTCTTTTTCAGCTGAATCTAATGCTGATTTTAAAAGAGATAATACACCCTTCGCTAATGTATCTTTTTCTCTCATTGCCGTTTTTAATTGTTCAAATACTTCTGTTTTTAACAATGATCTCACTCCTTCTAACCGTCTATATCAAAAAAATTATATCATAAAAATCACGAAGGATTATAGTTCGTTGCGTCTGCTAACTTTACTTTATAGTGTAATATTCCCTTTAACTCGCCTTCATAAGTAAAAATGCCTTGCTGAATTAATTGGCGTAGACGATAGTCAATCCATTCAACCTCTCTCAATTCTTCCATATGCCCCAGTACCTCTCCAATTAACCTAGCGGCAACTTGGTAATGAGTTTCCTCTTGTTCTTCCTGTAAACGTTTAGCACAGGCAATGATCAAGTCATCCTCTCTATCCTCATTATTATTGCCCCAAAGTTCATGATATTTCCATGTATGTATGCAATCGTAATCATCCATTAACAGATTTAGCCCTTCTTTGCATAGGGAGTGCCTCAATGCTTCTTTTAATGGCCTTCCTTGGAAGTGTTCATAAAAGTAAAGTAAATCCTCTGTGCTGACCTCTCCAGTCGATCTTGGATAATGATCCTCTGCTAACTGTGGTAAAGTATATAACTCATGAAATAACTGAAAAGTATCTAATACATAGATAGCATTTGTTTTCTGTTCGAGCATCGCCAAAACGAGTCGAAGTCCTATTTGCTCATGAGCATTTTGACAAGTCCAAATCATTATATCCTGATGAGGGGGGACATTTTTAATTTTCTCTATTGCTTCCTTCATCTCCCGCTCACATATAATCAATCCATCTTCTTCTATTGTATAGCGCTGTTCCAACCATTGATAACGTGCTTCAATCCCGTCCCATGTATGTACATTTTTCAAAGGACCAACAGAAAAATTACCTGGCACAACAATGATCTCCTCGGACTTAGCATAGTCAGGATTACGAAAGGCTGCTTTCATGTTCCCCCCAGGTGAATGACCGAATACAATATGCACCGTTTGTACCTTTGAAGGATCCCGCTCCACAGCCTGCTGTAATAAAAACTGTAACATGCTGTCTCTTGACTGTTCATTTATTAAAGTTAAAAGAAGCATCGACTTCGCATCAGCTTCACTCAATCGTTGTATTGACTGTTTTAGTTGGTTGATCTTCTCCATCATCTGTACTCCTTTATTTAAAAACACCTAACCTTATCATACCTTTTTATTACCTCAAATTGCTAATTTAGTTAGTTTTATAAAATGATAGGTTATTACTATTGCTAGTGAATTCTTTAATCTGGGCGGAGGTTCACTTACTTTGAGCGGGTTTCTTACTCTTTGGAGCGGGGGCTCACTTCTTTTGAGCGGCTTTCTCACTATTTGGAGCAGGCCAATGTATGAACTATTTTCTTCAGAGCTAAAACACTCATTTTCCTATAAAAAAACATACTACCCGTAGTAGCCCAACTACGATGGTAGTATGTTACTTAATCAACATTCGTTAAAAATATCTTTCCTTTTTTAGTTCCCTCAACAGCATAAATTGCCTTATGGATATCCAATAATGGAAAATGAGCATGTACATTCATCATTTTTAAGGAGCCATCCTGTACAAGGTGTATAAGTTGTTGCATCGTTTGTTGCCATTTTTCAATGGACGTCTGACGTTGCCAATGGCGTAAATGAAACATCCTCGCCTGTACCTTTGCTTCCTTCACAATGTATGTCCAATTTACCTGAATACCCGATAAAAGACCAATAGCTAAAAATATACCCTCGGGCTTTACGCAGAAGGCAAGCTGATTGCCTGCCTCTCCACCAATCGAATCAATTGCTGCATCTGCTCCCTTACCATTTGTTAATGCCATAATCGTTTCGTAAAGTGGCATTTGAGAGGTATCAATGACAAAAGCTGCCCCAAGTTGCAGTAATTCTTCAGTATGCTGATTACTTCGTGTCACAGCAATAAGTTGATAGCCTAGCAATTTCGCAAGTTGAGCATAGAGATGTCCAATGGCAGAGCCACAAGCATTTACTAATAAGACATCGTTTGATTGTAAATTAAGTACCTCTGAGCATGTTACGAAGGCTGTAATTGGATTAATATACATTTGTGCTGCTGTAAAATCATCCATAGTGTCAGGAATAGTCACTGCAAAATCTGCTTGCGTTTTCACTACTTCCTGCCAAGTTCCCTCTCCCCGTAACGGTAATACGCGCTGACCAATAATCTTCGGTGAAACAAGCGGTCCTACATCTTCTATTATTCCTACTCCCTCATAGCCAGGTATAGTTGGTAAAGTGATTCTATGAGCATATTTCCCCCATATTGGGATTAAATCTGAGGGATTAATCGGTCTGGCTAACATGCGAACTAGAATTTCTTGACCTTGAGGAGGCTCGATTGTTTTATTCTCTAGCCTTATTACCTCTTGCGGATTTCCAAATTCATAAATTTTTAGGCATTTTGCTTTCAACGATTCTAGCTCCTTTATTCATTCCGTATAAAACAACATCATACCAGGAGCATCTATTTCACGTTCTTTAAATCCAAGCTTCTGATAGAAAGGTTGTTTACCTTTAGCACAAAATAATTGAACCCATTTTATATTTTCTTTCTGACATTGCTCTAAAAGAGCATCCATCACCATTGTGCCAACACCTTTTCGTTGATAATCAGGGTGCACCATCACATCACAGATAAATGTTTGATAGATACCATCAGAGATAATACGTCCATAACCAATTAGATTTTCTTCATCATATATAGATGTACTGAACCAGCTATTACAAATAGCCTTGTATAATTGTTCATACGTATACAGCCCTTTTGCATTCCAACCAGTTGTTTGGTGCAATGCTTTATACGAGTCTATCGTCGGATTTGTTTCTTTGATTATATACATATAACACCCTCCTTATTTTGAATAAATATACAAAATAACATATATTTAATCAACGATAAGTTTATGATGTCAAAGTTGCAGAAGCGTTAATTGACCTTCTTCATCCATATTTAATTGTAAAGCTTCATCTATTTCAATACTAATCGGGCTGATTACTGCTTTCTTATCAGAAAAATACCAAAGACGTCCACTCGGTCCTAAAAGGATATTGGCTCCGTCTTCATAGTTCCCTAGAAAATTAAGGCTATCTAGTTGAATTTCCTTGTTAGCTATAGGATTAATAGCATACTCCTTTAACTTTTCAGCAATAGTTTGAATGTCATCTGACGTTAAATTGATTTCTCCAATATGTAACACTTGCTCTACAGAAAAATTAACCTCAGCATGTTTTGGATTTATTTCCTGTCTTGCAATAAGCTCCACTATATTGCCTTCAGGATCGTAGAAATAGCATGCATATGCTTTTAAAAATTCAAAATAGACTTCATCCTGCCCCTCTGAATCCAGCAAGCCTACATGCTCATTTGCCCAAATCTTTGCCTGTTGAAATAAGTTACTAGGAATATTTAATGCAAAATGATACTGCTTTGGCATTTTAGAAGGCACCTTCTCAAATGTCATCCTGCTTTCCCCCACGACTATTGTAAAATAATCAGCTGTTCTTTCTAACAAAGTAAAGCCTAACAGTTCAACATAAAACTGCTCTATTTTTTGCATATCATGGACATATAATTTTACCTTCGTAATCTTCATCTTTAAACACCCCTTTACACCCCCTACTATACAAGCAGCTGATAAGAATGGCTTCATGCAAAAGAATGAAGTTTACTTTCGTGCAGTTAAGGCAGGTCTCGGTCTCCCCTGCTATTTGGCTGCGATATCACGAGAAATTCTACATCTTCTTGTGAATCGTTTCGCATTTGATGTGGTACATTTGGAGGTACTTCAATTCCCTCATGTTGCTTTAACTCAATTCTTTGGTCATTCATTTCGATTGTAGCGGTGCCTGAAAGAACAAAGAAAAACTGCTGTGCATGATGGTGATAATGATTTACCTCAGCTGTTTGAGCAGGCATCCTCTCATGTATCACACTAAGCTCCCTATTTTGTACAAGATGCCAGCCATCACACTGTGCTCCCCATTGATAGTGTTGTGCTAATGCTTTGTTAATTTTCATTATTACACTTCCTTTCCTGCTTTAGAGGAGGGATATCCATCATTCTTGTTAATTTCCCTCATTCAATAAATTCAGCTAAGCTAATTTTCCTTTTTTGAAAATCTGCACGGATATCCTGTAACTCGGCTTCTAACTTTAAGGCACCTGCTTCAACTCCCCTATAAATTACTAGCGGAGGCTGTTCTAAAGCCTTTCTCGCTTGTGAATAATCATAAGATAATAATTTTTTTAGCAACAATAATGTCTTTAGTTTATCTTCTCCTTCCCCAGTAATAGTTAATTCAATGTACGCTATAGAACTTTCTTCAGGCAACATTTCTTCTAAACCAGGTGGAATCAGTACACTTTCAAGGAACAAAATTAAATTGTCATAAGCCATTGAAAAATGCCAACTGCCTGTCCCATGAGGAGCGGTAAAAACAGCTGTATCACCTCTTGATAGATCCAGACAATAGGGATCGCCTTCATCTGTTGCGATGACTAAATAATCATGTGGCCAATCCACAATCACCTCTTCTGTCACCGGATTATAATTATAGCCCTCCTGCCCTCGTTTTAAATCTCTTGCGCTATAGATCATTAGATTAATATAATCACCTGTAGCCCATGTGACCCTTTCAACAACATAATGTCTCAAAAAATAAACATACTCTGCTGGCAATGACCACCCACCATCCACAAATTGGCTAATATCCTCTTCTGATTGATGAGAAAAAACCATGGGATAGGCTGACTCCCGCTCCTGAATCTCATCGATAAAATCACGCATTTGCTCTAATACTGCATCGAGTTTCTTTTCTATATCTTTCAATGGAATTCTCTCCTTTTAATGACCAAGTGTCTTTCTTGCATTTTAACATACCCCATTATTAACCAAATAAGGGGAACATGTTATAATCATTAAAATAGACTGATAGTAGGCATAACGTGAACAAAAATAACGGATGGGAGCGATCTGTCATGCAACATATGAATGAACAGACAATACAGCAAGCCAACACGGAATTTTTGAAAGCACTTCGCTATTTAGATTATGGTAAGGTAACACAAGGGGAAGCATGTCTCAAACAAGCCACTCATTTAGCAAATCTGCTGAATGACCATATCACATTTATTCGTGCTGCCATTTGTTATGGAGAGTTGCTATGGCACGCTGAAAAATATGATGCCTCCGATCATTGGTTACAGCTGGCACTTGATCGATGGACTGTAGTACAGCAGGATATAAATGACTTACTAGATGTGGATGTGCAACGAGCTCGATCCCTACTAAACCACCGACGACATCCATTATAAGGAGCAAGCAATCTTGAAATTACTTATTAGACGTCCAGAACAATCGGACATCCAGACGTTACACGAATTCTTTGATCTTGTCATTCGGGATACTTATAAAAAAGAAGGAATTGCAGAGCTAGTGGACGATCAACAGCATGAATGGGAAACGAAAAAACAGTACGTAGCAATGGACTTAGAGAGCCAGGGCGAAAAAAGATTTTTCTGGTTAGCTTTGAATGAAGAAACCAATGAAATAATAGGCACTATCGAATGTGGTCAAGCCAACGAAATCATCCAACAAACGATCAAAGAGAATCTATTCAATTGTCTAGAAATCGGTACCGTTTTTGTTCATCCTGACTATCAAAATCGTGGGATTGGCACCGTGCTACTGCAAAAAATGCTCCTGACGTTAGAAAATCGAAGGGTTCCTAGTTTTTGTTTAGATAGTGGATATAAACAAGCGCAAATGGTCTGGCAGAAGAAATTTGGACAGCCTGATATTGTCCTTGAAAACTATTGGGGAACAAATAATCACCATATGATATGGAAGCGAACACTACCATTCCGATTATAGAAGGAAAAAATGCTCTATCAGATAACACAAAATCTCTATGTAAATAACAAATCATTAGTCAATAACATGCTTTATGCATACAATATAAAACACTTTCCAAAAGATTTACAGGGTCGTTATTAGGAAATATACTCAAGCTTCGTGGTTTAGGGTATGACAAATTACAATGAATACTCAGTGTGACTTCCAGCTTTCATGCGTTACCATCTGATGAAAATCATCCTAATAAAAATTTATGGGACTCTTGATTAAGTGGGATAAAACGCTAAAAAAGACTTTGGGTCAGTATGATGATTGGTAAGCAATAAAGAGATTATAAATGCTAATACTTATTATGTTTGGAGGGGAATGAAATGTTAAAATTCATTGATGATTTAGCTGGTGCGGTTTTCGATGTTTTTATGTTGTTTTGTTATTTCTTTGCAGGCGTAATAATTGTAGGAGTCCCCATTTTTTTACTAGCTAAGTTTTTCCTATTGTTTCATTAAATTTCAAACAGGTTGGTCCCACTTTGAAAGGAATCACTATAAACAGTGATTCCTTTTACGATTAACGAATCGCTCCATAATAGGCAAAATATTTTTTGCTTGTTCTCTGGTACTTATGGGCGAGACAATGCTATTATTTAATAAATTTATCATAGAAACGTTTGAGCATCGTTGCCATCTGTTGTCTTGTGAGTGTATCTGTAGGGTTCATACACTTGCCATCTCCTCGTATAACTCCTCTTCAATGGCCCATTCCCAATCTTCTTTATGTGTTGGTGATACCACAGCATTTGATTTTAATTCTGCTTTCCCAACTAACAACTCTTTCATTTCAGTAAGTTCCTGTTTTAGTTGCTTATTTTCTTTCTTTAATTCTTCATACTGAGACAATGATATTTCCTTCTTATTCGTATCTGTGAACCAGGATAAAGACTTAGATCCATTTAATTGGTTTAAATCTACAGTTCCTTTAATCCCTGCTACAATCCCTTTATCTGTGTACTGCCATAAGTCACAAGCAAAGTTTGGCTTTAGTCCAGGTGAACTAGAGCCACTATAGCGAGGAATCCACAAGAAATCATAATTTTTAACGGTATCCATCAGATAAGGTTTGAAAAAATGATGGCCTGTATATAGTCCGACTTTTACAGCCTTACTTTTTAAATAATCAATAAACACCTGTGTGCCTTGTACGATATTTTGGACACTAGCACCAAAGCTTTCTTCGATATCTACAACATAAAATAGTGGATTATAGTTTTTTGCTCTGTTATAGAAATCTTTTGCTTGTTCCAATGCCTCAGTACCATTTTTAAAAGTAACATAAATATAAACGCCAAAAGGTACCTTGTACTTAATACAAGCTTCTATATTTTGAATGTATTTACGGTCAATTGTGCTTGTACCATATTGAGTGCGGATTATAGCCAAATCAACATCTTTATAAGCTTCAGACCAATCAATATCTCCTTGATGATGTGAAATGTCTATGATATAACTCATTCAATTGTCCCCTCCCTAAAAAATAGTAAATAAATTGTGGATAGAAGCGAACCCATTGCTTCAAGCATTATTTAGAATCATTCATTAAAATAATAGTTATGTAGATTATTCTAGTCCTTATAGGTTCTTTATTTAGTGGTCAGATAATTGTTAAATAATAAAGAGGGAGTACTTTTCACAGAGTGTTCGTTAGTCGAATTAGCTAAAAAATTAGCGACTTTATGTCATACTTTATGTCATATATTTACTTTGTAATTAAGTGCTAATTCATCCCCAGGTAACCCTCTTATTCCCCAATTATGTTTAGGCGTTTCAAAAATTGTAATTTCAACATCTTGAGGTGAAATATTTAATTGGTTATTTATGCGTTCAAATAGTAGCTTTACTAATTGTTTTTTAGCTTGAATCGTTCTACCTTCAAACATACTAATTTCTATTATTGTATAGGATTCAGTTCTTTCACTTGCAAAATAAAAATCTTCTTTGTCCATAGGAAAAAAGCGATGAAATTTCTTATCTAGTGGATATTCAAGTGCGTCCACCATACAAGAATGGATAATATTCGATAATGTTTTCTTAATGGGATTTAACCTTCCCTTAACACCATAAATTTTAATTTGTCCCAACGACCTCTCACCTTTCTTGACTTACTAATCTAAACTCAAATACCAAATACTGTTCTATAACGATATTATAAAATTCTTCAACATGACCATCAAGCTAATTCCTATGATTGGTTTCATTTAAACAATCACCCAATCTATTCATGAAACAAATGTGAACTATTTAAACCAACAATCCCAAAGTAATAACTCTACTTAACTGTGACTATAATAACTGCAATACGCTGCAAGCTCAGGTAGAAACAGTTATCCAAATAGTACAAATTCTGTTGTTCCAATCAGATAAAGAAATAGATATAAAATATATTATTGTACAAATTAACGTTTGAAGTAGTGGGTGCCTATTTACTTTAAAGCTCATGAAAAGAAAGAGAGTGAGAGAAACTCAGGACATACTGTTGCTTCGTTAGTTTCTACACCTTTACATTTATATAATTGAAAAGGAAGAAACTCGAATTACCAAAAACCAGCTACTCCATTTTAAATGAGCACCTGGTCTTTATTATTCAATTTCAAAAATGACCCAAACTTTATATCTACCTTCAATACTACTTTCTGTATAAACCCTACACTCTTTTATAGAAGCTAATCTAAAAGCAAGCGAATAGGCTATTTTGTAATCTGGAGTATCATAGCCGTTATAAATTCTTCCATATATTTCATTTGCAATTGAATCTGCCCAGGTGTCAGCTTCATATAGAGTATCGAAAAGTATTTCTTCTCTGTTCCATTTAATAGTCATGTCATAAACTCCTACATAGTAATAGAAATAATCTAGATGAATGTATTGTCATAGATTTTAATTCAATATTTTATTTTTTTCAAAAAATGAAGAGATTGCAATTACAAAGGGATATTAATATAAAATTATATGAAAGTACTATAAAATTATTTCTAATATTGAGAAAAGGTGGGAGTAATATGAATTCAATATACAAATCATTAATTTTAGCGATGGTAGTAGGGTTATACGTATATATAGCCAGTAAAAGTGAAAATAGTGTGCTTCTAAATTTTGTCACACTTTATATTATAATTTCAACAGTTTATTTATTATTTAGAAAAATTGAAAAAGAGTAGGGAAAGATAACTTAATTATAAGTAGGAGATTCGAGACCTTTGAAAAGAATCACAGTAAACTATTTAAAAAGAAAGCAAGTGATAGTAGCCAAAACAAAAATGCCCTAGTACACAATAAAATCAAGTAACTGGGCATTATTATTACTAATTACTACGTTGTGTATCATTTTTTACGCCATAATTTTCTTCAATAGTTGCAAGAAAATCAGTCACTTTTAAAAATTACTTCCCCTGTTTCCTCTATCCTAATAAGTATAGGTTTATTTTCACCTGTTCCAATTTCAATATATTGACAATTAAACACATCTCTAACTAGTGCTACATGATATTCTTCATAACTACCATCGTCAAGTTCTAACCCGTTATCAGAGTCGTAGAAAGTGTCGATTTCACAAATACTAGTCTCTCCATCTTTCCACATAATTTCTAATCTCGGCTTTGATATCCCATACTCCAGCAGCTTTAAAACTGCATTATCATAAATCATTTTCCCACTTCCCCTTTTCTTAAGGTGCAGATGGAACAATATGAGCGTCTGCTTTACTATTATGTATTATACCATTTTGAGTAGTTAAATAATGGTTGGTTTTGGAATCAAAGTAATCACCAAATTTTCTTCCGAAGTTCCTCTTTATTTACATTTATCATATTACCTTTTCCAGCATAATTTTCAATAAGCTCGCAGAAATGCTCATTATATTTTTTCTTTATGTCCTAATATGTCATGTTTATTTTCTGAACACGGTGGCATGAAGGTGGAAGAAAACATTGAAGACCACCCATAACAGAGTGGTCTTAATTGGCAAATTTCTAAACATCATTTCCATGAATAATTCAGGATTTTTATCAAATTCTTTTATTAATTTATGACTTCTTTAAAGCCTATTCGATGTATGATAAGACGATAGCCAGCGTATCCTTCTTCGTCTAGAAACTCCTCAAATTCTCCGTAGACAATTATAGGTGTATTGTTTTTATAAGCGTTCTGCATGTTTCTAATAATTTTTTCTTTCACGTCAGGGTTAGCACTCTGAAAGTGACAATTTATAAGCTCGGAGTATTTACTTAGATAAAAAGATAGAGTGCCATCACTATGTTTTTCGAGTCCATCTGGAGGATTACCGGCTGTCCACAATAAAGTTTTACGCATTGCATAGTAAGCTTTCTCCATTCCTAGTTCTGTAAGCATTACATTTATATATGTATCTTGATCCTCAAAAGTAGAGTCCAGCTCTAACGTATCAAGACGTATTTCTCCTACGTTGTCATAATTTTCAAAACTAGAATCTTCTCCGTCTAAAATGTCCGACTCTTTAAGTTCTACTACAGTTGATTGATTTTCTCCGATAGCAGTATACTCAGGTGGTGGTGTCATATAATCTGAGCCGCCTCGTTCCTCTATTCTTTCTTTCGCTGCCTCCAGGCTGTCCTCACTGAACATAGACTCTACCAGTTCTTGCGTATGAATTTCCTTTTCAACTTCGCCCATAGACTGTTCTTCTGTCTCTGAACTACATCCTGCAATAATTACAAATAAAAGTGCGACAATTGTTATAATAACGCTTCGTATTTTCATATTACATACTCCTCCCTCTAGTTCAATTTTGTTAGAACCCTTTTAATAATACCTCAAATAAAGTTTATTTGGATAACTATTTCCATTTATTATAAAAGCTCAACCTCCAAACTAGGTCAATATTTACTAATTATAAAAAGGGATTTAACGTTTTTTATATAGTGTTTCTTTTCTATAAAATGCATTAATATTAGACTACTCCTCAGCCTTGCTATAAGTATGATAAGGGAAAGTTTAGGATCCCTCAGGTGCTGCACCCCAAAAATTAGAGTTTAAAAATCTAATCTTTGGGGTGTTTTCATATGGCAAAATATAGCGATGAATTTAAAATAATTGATGTTATAGAATATTTAAAAGGTACTTTAGGCTATAAATTATTAGCCATTAAATTTGGTATTCCTGTCGTTTTGTTACGCCGAACGACTCAAAAACAACTCGTAATGGAGATGACAGACGGTATTGCTAAATTTATAAATCTGTCTCAACTAAACCAGCATTGTATCTAGTATGAGAAAATACCATTGGCTGGATCATAACTTTTTTCAACAACTTTGTTTTATAAACGTTAAAGCTACAGGTAATAGTTTTAAGCAATAGCTAGTTTTATTCCATCTATCTACTTTCGTTTTCAAATACTCCGTCCATCACACCTAAATGAATACAAAAAAACCACTCATTACGGAGTGGTCTTCTTACGAATTATTAAGCTCTCGTTTGCCATCCATGTACCACAAAATCAATACTACACCATAGAAAATGTAAGATTTTCACTTTCTTTCATTGGAGTTTAACAACACTTCTTTCTTTATGTATGGCTCTCTGAAAAACAAAAATAACGGTAATGCCAGCGATAAACCAACTGTAAACAAAGTTAATAGACATATCCACTTTTCTTTAATGTTATACTTTCTTGACTCATTAAACATAAAGATTATAAAAACAAAGCATGAAATAAAAAAGTCAACAGCAAAGAAGGTCGATATCGAGTTTGCAAATAATAAATCTATTAATAACCCTAAATCAAATCCGTTTTCGTTCAAGAATTGCCACAAAAAATAATACGGAAATACTGTGCCGATAATCGCAAATAACAAGTACACTTTTCTCATTTAAATTAATCTTCCCCTCTCTATGATTTTAAACATACCTCATAAAAAATTAATTTAAATACATATTTCCTTTAACCAGTTATAGAAATGTGCAGGACGCTCAATAGGAGGAGGTTTTTCTATAGATGATTGAATAGGCTTAACTTTTAAAGCCTCTACAGTCTTGTTAAATGCTCCTACGAATACTGCTATAAATGTACTAGTAATCGTTAATGTCGTAATATCACGGATGATATTAATTAAAAGTCCTTAGCATTCACGAAGACACGTACATCGTTCATTTTTATAGCTAAGATACATTTGTGAAGTTGGTCTTTCAATTCATCAACTGATGGCAATGAGTGCATGAAATCGAACTGCATCATTTGGTACTCGTTCATGTACTCCTTTTTCTTTTCAGCTTGCTAAGCTAATTTACTGCCAAGAATCATAATATTATATGCTTTTTACCTTAAAAGAACTAGATGGTTGGTTTTCAGATTGTGGAGGGCAAACCGCATCATTACTAGCTTCTTCGACTGTCTCTCGTTGGGACATAAGGATAATGCAATAAATACTAGCCCCTTTCATTAAAGAAAGCCAAAAAGAAACAAATTGAAAATCGGTTGAAGTATGGCGAATTCTATCTTAAGATCCAAATCTCGATTTTGTTTGTAAAAAGAAAACGGAGAACATTACACCCCTGCTGTTATAAAGTATCAAACAAGAGATCTAACCAAAAAACTAGGCATCGATTTCAATTATTATTCTTTACATCATACTCATGCAACGATGTTAATTGAAAGTGGACAGCCCATAAAAACTGCTCAAAAAAGATTAGGACACAGCCGATCAGCCATTACTGAAGACCGCTATGTCCATTTAACACAGAAGATGGCAAGAGATGCTACCGATATTTTTGATGCCATCGCTAAGGATTTATAAATTACTGGCACAATTTCAATGCGGTGGCAAATCGGGGCAATCTCCATCCAACTGATACAAAACTATTTGCTTAAACCCCTATAAACCCTGTTATATCAATATTATTTCGAATCATCCATCTTCAGCACAGCCATGAATGCCTCCTATAGAAATGCTGTATTCAGGCGTATCTTTTTAGATTTCTATATAACCGACAATCCTATGATATATAAGGAGTTGTCGGTTGTTTTTTTATTTAATTTTATCTAGTTGTATATTCATTTTATCTCTATTTATTTTCTACCACTGGTGGGGATATGATGGGGAAAATTTAAGACCACCAATCACGGAGTGGTCTTTTTATGGATTATTTAACTAAGCACTCCATTAACATTATAACGAATATTGGGTTCCCTTATTTAATCAATACATCTGTCAATAAAATATTAACTTTTTTCACTTTGATTTGTTTGCCATAAATCATAAATAATAATCAATGCACCAATTGAAAATAATATAATACTTAATGTATAAGGAACCCATCCAATTATTTCATTTAGAACTGTCACAAGTTTACCAGGCGGGTCACCCCAACCCGTTAAATTAGGAATGAATAAAGCAATCGCCAGATGCATTAAACCGAATAAAAAAATACCTGAAATAAATAAAACATAACCAAATTTCTGTAAATTCTTTTTCATCTTATTCCTCCCCTTGATATTACTTATTTCAATAAGTATTCAAATTTATAAAAAAACCTTCTTGTATTAACCTGACCGTTAATTTAATAATACCTCAAAGTACTTTCATCTGGATAACTATTTCTATTTACCACTCCAGCCAATTATCTAACGATGGTTCACCATGCACCAATGATTGTGGAAGGCTATCACGCTCATTCAGCCAGTTATAGAAAGGCACTGGACGTTCTTTATATGGAGTTTCTTCTATAGATGATGAATTAGTCACCTTCTTAATAGAACGCTCTACAGCCTTATTAAACGCTCCTACAAATACGGCTCTTAAGGTGCTTGTAACTGTTAAAATACCTTCTTTAATATCCATAGCAATTTTAAATAGCACGTTCTTAGCTTTTATAAATTCATCCACAGAATTTACTTGTGAAGCTAATACAACCTTGTGCAATTCGTCTTTTAAGTTATCTGCTAATGGCAAGCTATTCATGAAATCAAATAGCATAACCTGGTACTCGTTCATGTATTCCTTATGAGCTTCTTTTTCAGTGTGAGCATTATTATATATTTCTTGTAAAGTGCTTGTTTTAAAAGATAAATGATTAAAAGATTTAGATGATTGGTTTTCTGTAAAAGTCTCGGAAACCGCGTCATTATTGATGGCCTGTGCTGTATCTCGTTGGGACACGCTCGATGGGACATAAGGTAAAATGCGATAAATACTAGCCCCTTTGATGCCGTTTAATTTAGTACTCGGTACTTTTTCGATGATGCCTAACTCTGCTAATTTCTTCATTGATCGATAAACTGTCTTTGTGCTGATCTCCAATGAAGCAGCAATAGTCGAAGCTTTTAAATGGCATACTCCAGGATACTCTAAGCTGTGTGATGCAAGTTTGAATATGATTGCTCTTTCCGATTCTGTTAAGTCGTAATAGTGAACCGCTATGTGGTCCTCCACACTCTTATCCATATCTGCTACTGAATCGAATGTTATGTATTGTGCTAGGTATTCGAATGCCATTTGTTTTTCACCTCATTTCTAAGAAAAGATTATTAAATATCATTATTTATTGATTTGAGTATAAATTATTAAATTTAATAATTCAAGTATTTAATAAAAATTATTTATTAAATTTATGGATTTGTGTATAATGAGATTTAAGAAGAATATAATTAAAGAGGTGAAATCATGGAACTAAAAGTAAAACTAAAAGAAGTGTTAATTGAACGAGGAATGTCCCAAGTGGAATTAGCAGAAAAAACAGGATTAACACGTACAGTGATCAGTGAACTTGCAACTAACAGAAGAACTTCGATTAATCGTGAACACATCACCAAAGTTCTACAAGCACTTGAAATTACAGATATGAATGAAATGTTTGAGATTAAGTAACAGATAACTAAATAAGGTTGTCTGTTTTTTTATATGTACTTTCACCACGGAATTTCCTAAAATGGAAATATAGAGGGAGGATTACATACAATGAAAAAATTAATTTTTAGTGCTGCATTAGTATTGAGTTTAGGATTAGCTGGTTGTGGAGATAGCTCTACAAGTGAAAAACCTAAAGATAATAATTCAGACACTCAGCAAGAACAGAAGGTATTAGCTAAAACAACTGAAGATGTAATTAAGTATTTCAAGGACGATAATTTAGAATTAGGTGAAGTATCTGATTTACCAAATGATGAATTTGGTAATATTCGTAAGGAAGGAAAAAGACTTTTAATTCCTTCGCTTGGAGCAGATGCAGGAGGCAGACTATTCTTATTTGATAGTGAAGAAGACTTACAAAAAGCTAAAAGTTACTATGATGAATTAGGTAACTCTGGTCCGATGTTTTATTCCCACACACACCAAAGTGGATTGTTCTTAATTCAAATGAACGGTGATATGGAGGATAATGAATTTGCTAAATATGCTGCTTCTCTAGAAAAAGCTGTAACTGGTTCTACTAGTATAGAAATATCAGAAGAAAGTAAAGCAAATAAAACTGAAAACCTAACAGATGCACAAGTCGGTGATGTAGTAAAAGATGATTTTGCAGGAACCTATACCATTTCTGATTTTTATACTGCACCAACAGATAAATACAAAAGCGCTGATGTAGAGTTCTCTATTGATCAAATCAAAACAGCTAGATTGGTTGCTGATAATCCTGATTTAATAGAAACTGCTGCTGAAACAAACGTTTTAATCTTATCCATGACTGGAGAAAATCTATCTGATGATACAGTTAGTTTCCATCCTGATACAGCAACTATGATTACTGATACTAAACGACAAATTAGGGCTAACGTTATGATTTCTCCTTTTGAATCGGAATTTATGGGAAAAGTAATACAAAAAGGTGAAGTAATATTTGACCTTGGTGAAGAAGGTTTAGAAGGTGTTAATGAATTAAAATTTGTATTTGAACCGACATCAAAAGATTCAATGAAGATTGGTGAGGATATTACTGTTGTTGTACCAATTAGTAAAAAATAGGTCACTCAAACGAGTGGCTTTTTTTATGAAAATTTTTAGCATAACAGGAAAATAAATCAACAATATCTATTTACTCAAGTATGTAGATATGCTATAATAAGAGTATAGAAAGGAGGTAATAAAAATGGAGCTTGAAAGAGTAGTAGCAATAACAGCATTCGTCAACTTAGCAATTGCAATCGTTAACTTTCAAACAGCAAAGTTAAACAACAAGAAAGCAAAAGCACTTGATGAAAAAGAAAAAGACACCACTTCAAAGAAGTAGCGTCCAACAAAGTTTAAAAATGAAGGTAAGGCTGACCCCCTTAGCCTTCACAATAAATATAAATGATTTCTAAATGTTATACAATCAAAATGAAAAGAAGAGGTGATTTTCATGATGACTATTACTTTAATTCTTACAGTTGCAGCATTAATAATAATTGGCGCAACAGTTCTTACAATGAGAAAAAAATAAAAAACTAGGTGGTCTCATCCAATGTCAAAAAACTACTCTTTCAACAGTAAAGAAGAATTCATTAAATTAGTTCAATCAGAAATCCTAACATCATCAGAAGTATTGGAGGAATTGCAAATTTCTAGGCAATCATTAAATTCACTTGTAAAACGAGGAAAGCTAACTCCTATCAAAGAGTTACCACGGGATCGAATGTTTTTACGTGAAGATGTGGAAGCAAGAAAAGAAGCAGCGAAAGAATTACATGCTAAATACAGACCGTATGATGAATAAAAAAAGCCCAGGTACTCACGTTTGAATGAGCGCCTGGGCTTTCATGGTTTAATTTATAAACAAAATTTTTTCACATTAAATCTCCAAATTAGGCATTGTTATCCTTACAGCTAATTCTACTATTGGTTTTGAGAATGTACTTGGAATCATGGGACTTGGTAAATCTCCATCATGATTGGCAAGTCCAAAAGATGCTTCTCCTATATGAATCCAATCTATATCATCCGTACCCTCTATAAAACCTATAAAATGATAATCTGCACTATAAGTATCATATCCATCCTTATTGGGGATTGCTCTCCAAACTTCGGCTTCTTTTGTAGGATCTACTCCAAATTGTTTAAAGAAATTTAAAATTTCTGGACTAGTGAGCTGAATTTGTTTCGCGAAAAGTTGACAATCTTCACAACCACAATGAGCTTTTTCAGAAACCTTCGGAAGTGTTTTGTATAATTCTAAAGTTTTCTCTTTATCTACTTTTACAACATAATCATTTATCTTAATTTCTTCCATAATAACTCCTCTTATTTAGATTATTATTGTGGAATTAACCAAATCACATTACCTGCATCTTTATTTGAATGATCAGGAAAAGCATTGAAACTTAATAATTTTCCATCCTCTATATAGAAACGGATTTCTAATTTTTTATCTCCTTTTCCGTAATACGTTTTGATCGAGTTCCAACCATCTTTTACTACATTATCTTGATCTGATCTACGTATATCTTCTACAATATATTTTACAAGTTTGTCCATATCACCATAATCTTTGAACCGATTACCAGCATTTATATGTTTACTAACATCTACTTCTAATTTCCCGTTTCTTACATCCTTTATTTTATTACCTTTACTAGTTACTTTAACTACGTAATTAACGCCACTTCTCACTACTGAAAACGCAAGTCTAAAAAGATTGAATTGCTCTACAGAAGGATGATCATTTGAATATTGGTTTTCCAGAATTTTATTATTAAATATTGCTAAAGACTCTTCATCTGAAAGAGGGTCTTCAAAATCTCCTATTCCAAGTAAGAAATTATTAGTTAATTCATCAAAATCAGTTTCTTCGTGATTTAAAGAATCATTAGTTGGTAATTCCTGAATTTCACTAGCATTTGCAAGTGCTGGTGACATTACACTAAATACTAACATAAAGCTTAACATAAAGATAAAACCTTTAAATAGGTTATTTTTCATAATTAATTTACCTCCAAATCTTTGTTTAAACCTACTATAGTAAATTAAGTTCCCTCGAGTTATTAATATCCTATCATTGGAAACTTCCCAAATCTATTATTGAAGAACGCCATTTTTTGGCGCAGAATTTACATTAAATTTACAATAACCGCCACATCCCCCCATCAATAACGCCATTTTTTGGCGGTTCTCGATTAATTTTGCTATACTAAAGTTACATTTCCAACGTTTTGTAAACATATTATTTGACCTTAATTACATTGTAGTTACTATTCATTTTGTAATCATAAATTAACAATTTGTACTTAAATATCTGTTGACAGTAAATTGACTTTCAGATATTCCAAATATAAAAAGCCCATTACCAATTTAGGTAAAAGGCATTTGATTACACACTACGTTGTGCAATGATAATTTCTAATCCTTTTAAATCGCAATTTGTTAATGTACCAGCGTCAAACTTTTCAAGGTGTGATTTATCAATAAGCTTTTTGTCTACTGCTTGCTTTAGGTAGTCACGTACTGCAGCTTTAAGTGTTTCGTTAGTAAATTGCATTTTATCATCATCCTTTGCAATTGGTTTCGTTGTATTGCCTTCCACAATTAATTGCACTTGGTATTTGCTATTGGTTGGAACAATTACTTGTCCTTCAATTTTGTATCCCTTCGGCATAATCCAAGTTGGTTTAACTTCAAAATGAGGCCGATCAATATTCGCTGTCCAATCTCCGCCCCATGTAATACCAAGCTTTCGTGCGATAGCACCGACTCGACTTAGTGTTGTTAGATCATATAAAGACTGTGGAGGGCAAACAGCAATATCCCATGCTAATCGTGACTTGTGATTGCTATCTAATGTCCAAGTAACTATCTGCCCTGGTCGAGTTCTGCATTGTGCATATAAGTAATTCTGTCGTTCCTGTGAGCGATATGTTTCAGTGATAAAGATGTTCTTAATCCCTGCTTTAAAACACTCTTGGAATAACAAACGACAGGCAGTTTGTGCAGCTGGCAATAGTTCAGATATATCACGACATGTTGTAGTAATGCTCGTCATTTTAAATCACCCTTTGGCTCATCATATTTAAGCGCCTGCTCGCTGTCTGAAGCACCTTTTGTAGTTGGGTCGATGATAATACCAAGCAAACCTAAAATGCTTAAAACAGTCTCTGAAATGGCTGTAATTTGAGCATTGTAAATCGTAATATCGACATTAAAAATGCCTGCTATTTGATTAGCAAGCACTAGTAGTAATGCGATTAATGACACCCAAAATTGTTTATGTTGTAGACGTACTTTCCAGTTGATTTTCATATTAAATCATTCCTCCTTTTATAATAAAGGTCAACAATGCTCCCACTAGTCCACCAATAACTAATCTTAAAATCCAAGTTGTGTTGTCTTTAATTCCACCTATATCCTCGCGAATTTCTTTAATATTTGATTCAGCAACAGCTGAAGGAGCCCATACAAAAGCAGAAGCAGAGGCAATTTTAAGAAGAAAGATTTTAGAATATGAAAATGCAGGAACTGTTTTTAAACCCCAAGAAATTACTTTACATGATTATTTAGATTTTTGGATGAAGGAATATGTAGATCTCAAATTAGAACCAAATACGTACTATAACTATGAATCAACTATTAGAAACCATATTGCACCACACTTAGGAAAGTATAAAGTTAAATCACTAACTCCTCACGTGTTGCAGCAATTCATTAATTTGAAAACACGTGAAGGTTATGCTCGGCAAACATTAAGTATAATCATAGGTATTAAGCAAAGCTTTGAATCATGCAGTATACACCTACAAATACATTAAAGAAAATCCAATGCATTATGTAGAATTAATGAAGGATAAGAAACGAAAACCAACTCGCGAGGAATTAAAGATACAAACGAAGGAAAATCTAAGACTTATTAATAGCATTTTAGATGAAGAACACCCTTTTTATTTACCATTTCATATTGGGTTACATTGTGGGTTACGTGTAGGAGAAGTTTGTGGACTTGAATGGAAGCACATAAATTTTGAAGAAATGACATTGGAGGTTGAACAATAATTAGTTGGTATTAAAGATGAAAATGGGAAAGCACAATGGCAACCTAGACCTCCAAAATCAAAGGCTGGTTATAGAACAATTCCATTTGGTAATACGCTCGCAGAAATGCTCAAACGTATTAAAAAAGCACAAATAGAAAATCGTTTAAAATACGGTGAGTTTTATCAAAAGGATCCTGAACATGATTATGTATGTAAAAAAGAAAATGGCGAACATTGTACGCAAAGTGTAATTAAATATAATACTAGAAAAATAAGCGAAAAGTTAAATCTTAGTTTTAACTATCATTCCTTACGCCACACACATGCAACAACTTTAATCGAAAATGGTACACCTGTTAAAACAGTACAAAAAGATTAGGACATAGTCGAGCTGCCGTAACAGAAGATCGCTATGTCCACCTCACTGAGAAAATGGCTAGAGATGCCGCTAACATCTTTGACTCATTTGCTCAAGATATATAAGAAAAGAATTTCTAACTTATTTTTTTATGGTGGGGAATTGGTGGGGAACCCCACCAAATTGATATAAAATCAATTATTAAAAACCCCTATAAACGCTGTTATATCAATGTTACTTCGAATCATCCATCTTCAGCACAGCCATGAATGCCTCTTGAGGGACTTCGACTGAGCCTACTTGTTTCATACGTTTTTTACCTTCTTTTTGTTTATCAAGAAGTTTTCGTTTACGAGAAATATCTCCCCCGTAACATTTCGCTAATACGTTTTTACGGATGGCTTTAATTGTTGAACGCGCCACGATTTTTTGTCCAACTGCTGCTTGAATTGGGACTTCAAATTGTTGGCGTGGGATTAATTCTTTTAATTTTTCTACGATGATTTTGCCTCGATCGTAGGCAAAGTCACGGTGTACGATAAAGCTTAGTGCATCGACTTGCTCACCATTTAATAAAATATCCATTTTCACTAATTTCGATGGCTGGTAACCAATAAGTTCATAGTCGAATGATGCATAGCCCTTTGTATTTGATTTTAAATAGTCAAAGAAATCATAGACAATTTCTGATAATGGCATTTCATAAATAATACTTACACGGGATGTATCAATATAATCCATCGTCATGAAATTACCACGCTTCATTTGACAAAGTTCCATAACCGCACCCACATAATCATTTGGTACCATGATTGTTGCTTTCACATATGGTTCCTCCACACGATCGATTTTTTGTGGGTCTGGCATAAAGGATGGATTATCGACTTTAAGCTCAGTACCATCTGTCATATGAACATTGTAAATTACGGAAGGTGCTGTTGTAATTAAGTCGATATTAAATTCACGCTCAATACGCTCCTGAATAATTTCCATATGTAGTAATCCTAAGAATCCACAGCGGAAACCAAAACCAAGTGCTTGCGATGTCTCTGGCTCATATTGTAGAGCAGAATCATTTAGCTCTAGCTTTTCTAACGCTTCACGTAAATCGTTGTATTTGGCTGTATCAATTGGATACAAACCACAGTAGACCATTGGGTTCAAACGGCGATAACCAGCTAATGGCTCAGCTGCAGGACGATTCGCATAGGTTACAGTATCCCCTACACGTGTGTCTCCTACATTTTTGATAGATGCGGTTAAATAACCTACATCACCCACTGTTAATTCAGCCTGTGGCACAACTTTTGGTGTATGTACCCCAACTTCAATAACTTCGAATTCCGCACCTGTTGCCATCATGCGAATTTTATCGCCAGGCTTGACAGTACCATTGATGACACGAATCGAAATGATAACACCTTTATAAGCATCGTAAACAGAGTCAAAAATTAAAGCTTGTAGTGGTGCATCTGGATCACCAGTTGGCGCTGGTACCTTCTCTACGATTTGCTCTAAAATATCCTCGATACCAATTCCTGCTTTTGCAGAAGCTAATACTGCTTCAGAGGCATCTAATCCAATAACGTCTTCTACTTCTTGACGTACACGTTCAGGGTCAGCTGCAGGTAAATCAATTTTATTGATTACAGGTAAAATTTCTAAGTCATTGTCAAGTGCTAAGTAAACATTTGCTAGTGTTTGTGCTTCAATCCCTTGTGCTGCGTCCACAACTAATATGGCACCCTCACAAGCAGCTAAACTACGTGATACTTCATATGTGAAATCGACGTGTCCTGGTGTGTCGATTAAATGGAATGTATACACTTCGCCGTCTTTTGCTTCGTACTTTAATTGAACTGCATTTAACTTAATTGTAATGCCTCGCTCACGCTCTAAATCCATTGAGTCGAGGAGCTGTGCCTTCATCTCACGGGAAGTTAAAGATTTTGTTTGCTCTAAAATACGGTCAGCAAGCGTTGATTTCCCATGGTCAATATGTGCAATAATAGAGAAATTTCGTATATTCTCTTGTCGTTTTAAACGTGCTTCTCGGTTCATCTTTTCCACTCCTAATTAAACTATAATGAATTATACTATGAACGTTACGCAAAGTACAACAGCAACTAGACTTGAAAGCCTATAATATCAATACTTTCAGTGTTTCACATCGTTTTTAAATTTTACAATATTAAGTATATAAATGCAGACAAATCAGCTATAGTAGTGCTCGATGTGTAGCAGTTGAAATAAAAATGTGTCTACTCGACATGAGGAGAGATTCGATGGATAAATCTTCCCTTGATCAAACGAGAAAAGCCCGCTATCTACTAAAGATATCAACATCCATATTACTAAAAAGCGTGGACAAAACCCCATTTTTATCAACCTAAACCATGATCGTAAAAGAAAGAATGAACAACGCACCATCTTCCACACAATAGAACAAGTCAAATGTCAAGCTTACCATACAGGAGCAACAACTAATAGAAAACATATAGGTAGATCAAATAGTTCCCTTTCTAAGATATAGAAAAAGTCAGCTACGCAGAAAAAACTGTGTATACTGACTTTATTATTTTATTTGTTTAAGGATTGTTGAATGAGCTTTGTTAAAACTTCTACCCCTTTTTTCTCTAAATGTACACCGTCTGGGGCAAAGTATTCAGGGTGATTGATTGCTGCTGCATGCCAGTCAATTAGTGTTATTCGCTCATGTTCCTGTGCTTTTTGCAGTAAAGCTTCATTCACCTTTGCTTCCCATGAACGCGGCACACGTGTATTCACTAAATAAATATCGGCATTTGAAAAAGCTCCAAGGAGTGCATCCATTTGGTCAGTCGTAAAATAACCATTTGTCCCCAATTGTAGAATGACTGCATGATGAGGTTGATTAAAACTTGCATAGTTTGGTGCAAGTCTTACAGCTTGTGAAACTTGACGACCTATTTTTCCATCGATTGTAATAGTCGGATACATATTATGTAAGCTCGGTGCAATATCAATCATTAGGGAATCGCCAATGGCTAGTATACCACGATAAAACTCATCCTTTTCAGGCTCAATAATGGTGTTATTTTCTTCTTGCTTAGGCGTTTCTAACTCCTGCACATCCTCCACTCCCTCACCCTTGCTTTGAGAAGGCTTGTCGGTTGAGGCTTCGGCTTGTTTGTCCTGCTTGTCATCGCCATTAATTTTTATCGTTGTTGGCAGCGTTTTAGATGGGTTTTGCTGACTTTCACCCACTACACCTGTCATGCCTGTGAAAAATACAAGCAGGAAAAGTGGAACCATAACCGTTGATATTTTTCGTGGAAAAGTAAGGCTTCCCCATTTATTTTTATTACAAATCAGATATTTTTGACAATAGACTCGGAAACCTTCTTTCCGGATGGGCATCTCAATGAAGCGATAGGATAACTCTGCAATCATCAGGATTAGTAAAAGCTGCAGGAAGATTCGCCAATAGAAGGGATTACCAATTTCATGAATGGGTGTCCCTAAAACCATGACAGGATAATGCCATAGATAAATTCCGTAGGAACGAGAGCCTATCCAACATAATGGCTTCCATGCTAATATTTTTCCTAGTATGCTGACTGGATGAGAAATACATGCAATCAAAACGGCAGCATTCAAGCAAAATAAAAACATACCTCCTCTATAAAGAAAGGATTGATATTCATCCACATACACTATGCTTACTAAAAAAATAGTAAGTGCAATGAAACTCATAGTATTTAGTTTCTTCACATGGTTCGATGATAATTTTTGAGAAGAAAGTCTTTTCATTGGCCAAACAAGGGCTAGCCAACAGCCTATTAATAATTCAAAACAACGTGTGTCCGTTCCATAATAGACACGACTAGGATCAGCGCCAGGCTGATAGAGTAAGGCCATTACGAATGCTGAACAAAGGGCACAACAAAAGACGATATTTGCTAGTTTATTTTGTTTTTTAACAACAAAAAGTCCAATCATTAAGAGCAATGGCCAAATCAAGTAAAATTGTTCTTCAATGGCTAATGACCATAGGTTTTTTAAAGGTGATGGAGAACCGAAACTATCAAAATAAGAGAGTTTATGAAAAATGAACCACCAATTACTTGAATAAAAAATGGAGGACAGTGCATCCCCGCGCAAAGTATGGAGAAGCTCTTTATGAAAGAGCATTGCCCAAACAAATGATGTAACAATCATAACGTAGGCCGCTGGTAGTAGCCTTCTAAATCGTCCCACCCAAAATTTCTTTAGGCTGACTGTTAATTGATTGCCCTTTAAAGGTAAGATGGTAGAGGTGATTAAATAGCCCGATAACACAAAGAAGATATCTACTCCTAAAAAGCCACCTCTAGCCCAACTAAAGTTAAAATGATAAGCAATAACTGCTAACACAGCCAATGCTCGAATCCCGTCTAGTCCAGGAATATAACGATGATTTAATGACTTGCCTGACATACTATTCCTTCCTTCAATAATCTCTCAATTTCGTTTCGGTATAATGTTTTGGTATTTTCTAGCTGTACAATGAGAAGTCGCTGTCACAACCTCTAATAACCGCCCACGGCTGATAAATGATAGTTACATCCAAATGCTACAAGGAGTAACGCTTTTTGAAGGTATTCCCTTCTGCATCAAGATAAAACCTGTTGTCACGTAATAGAACCTTTTGATTGATAACCATCCCCTCTCTATTATTTTTGCTTATTCACTTATATGTTTGACGATTGAAATACGATAAAAGTTTGAGAGAAAAATGAAACGTTATCACTTTTTGTCTTCTAAAAATTCATATGTATATTTGCTATAGACTTAAAAAGGCATTCCCAAAAGTGGGATATACTTCAAAAGTATGTTTGCTTTATTTGCATATGCCTTCATTTAACGTTTTATCATGAAATTCGCGAGCCAACTTGAAAATTATAAGACAAGAATGGAGCAATGGAAAGACAATTAATGAGAATTATTTCTGGAAATTTTATTATCATACAATATTAAAAAAAGTGAGCCCACAAGAGTCCCACTTTTTAATATGATTGGTCTATTTTGTTGAATCATTGACAAACGCTTTTGATATAGCCTTACCAATTACAGCAATCGTACGATTAACCTCTTCCTCAGTATTACCAATTCCACCAATCTCAATAATCATCATTTGCTTTGCTAAATCCTGATTGTATCGCCCATCAACCCCATCACCACTTTTAGAAATAACCCCTTTAGAAATTTTTGGAACGATGGCGTTTAGTGTGGATGATAAACTTTCAGCATAGGCTGTATTCCAGCGGTAATTAGCATGCTCTGCCCCAACAACAATAGCGATTTTCGCATAATTTTCCCCATTATATGAGATCGTTGTAAGATCATGTTTTAATGAGTCACGATGTAAATCAACTATTAGATCATAACTATTTGTCTCTAAATGCTTACTTAAATATGGCCTCATCACATTATAAGATTCATGATAGCCTTTACCCTCTTCTTGTAATTTCTTCATAATATCTACATCAAGAACATCCGTCTTTAAACCATTTACATTAAAATGATTCACAATCTTATCCTTCAGGCTCATAATATTGACCGTTTCATGAGAAGTCACTACCTTACCACTCACTGCTTTCACCATGGGTTCATATGCTTCATGCGTATGGGTAAATAACACTAACACTTTAAATGGGTCCGGGTCTAGGGCTTGATCTGGTTCAGGTTCTTTCGTTTGTTCCAGTACACTTTGTTCAGCTAAATTGGTAGCAGCAAACACGACTTGCTTATCTTCTGATTGTTTGATCGGAGTCGATGCTTGCTTGTTGAACGGAAGTTGCCCAGCAATGACAGGTAATACGAAAAAGAACAATAATATACCAAATGACCATTGTAGTTTTTTTAGCAAAGTCACACCCTCCTCCCCATATCGTATGGAGGGGGGATGTTAATTAGAACGAAAATAAATTTCTTGTTTTACGCATAAATAAGCGTGTTTTAGAAGGACTACTCTAAGCGTTTTTTCTTCATTATTTTATAAATCACTTGCCCAATCCATAAGCATAGAAGCCACTAATTTTGCATAGCGATCAATCCAATAGTCTGCTTCTTTTGGTGTAACCATCAATTGTGTGTGGGAGCCAGCGAAGGTTTCCTCAAACAGCTGCTGCCGCTCCTCCTTCGTCCATGTCGCCCATTCTCCAAATATAGGTTGTACTAATGTCATATCCAGTTCCTTGTTGATATCTGGTTGCCATGAGGATAATGAAAGCTTCGATGACGGTTTACTGCGTTCAGCCACACGAGCAGCTATCGAACGGAGCATAGTTTCTACCGCATCTGCAATTAGGACAGGTGCATCTACTACGGTAGGGATCCCTATTGCTGTTACGGGAATGCCAAGCATCTCATAGGAAATCTCTTGCCGTTGATTACCTACTCCTGAACCTGGATGTATGCCTGTATCTGTTAATTGAATCGTTTTACAGAGTCGATTACTCGCTCTTGTAGCAAGTGCATCTACTACAATGATTAATTTCGGTTGCAGACGTTCAGCAATAGCAGCCACAAACTCACCTGTTTCGTAGCCTGTTTGTCCTGTTACACCAGGAGCATACATAACGAATTTTTCATCAATGACATCTAAACTATGCAAATGGTCAATTAAATAGGGACCTATTGCATCGGGTGTAATAGTGCGATTTCCTAAACCGACTATTAAAATTTTATCGTCTTCTTGCCAAGAAATTGCGTCATGCATTTTTTTGAAATTTACAAGCAATTCTTGTTCGAGTTGTGCAAAGCCTTCTTGATCTTCTAATGTTAGTGTCGGGACAGAAAGGGTAATATACTGCCCTTCCTTTTTACCAATTTGCTTTTCCCCTTCAGCGTCTACAAGAACATCTGTAATTTTTACTCTACCAGCATTCCGATCTTCAATTTGAATGCCACTTGATTGTTCAAGCTTTTCTTTTTGCTCTTTGGTCTGATGGACAACTACCTCTTCTGATTCATCAATTAAATCTGTTCTTTGCCAATTAAAATTTTGCATACAGTTCACCTCAAGCTGTAGTTTGTTCAAACTGTCAAGTAAATATTCTTTGCATTTATCTATTGCAATTTGGCCAAGCGTTTGTTAAAATGATTTTTGTTGTATTGACACAAGAAATCAATGAGAAGATATCATCTCGTACCTAATTTAGGAGGTGAAATATATGCCAAACATTAAATCTGCGATTAAACGCGTAAAAGTTAACGAAAAAGCTAACATTGCTAATTCTCAAGCTAAATCTGCAATGCGTACTACAGTGAAAAAAGCTGAAAACGCTGTTGCTGCTAACGCTGAAAACAAACAAGAACTTTTACAAGCAGCTTTCAAATCTTTAGATAAAGCAGCTTCAAAAGGACTTATCCACAAAAACGCGGCGGCTCGTAAAAAGTCTCGCCTTGCTAAAAAAGCGTAATTGTTTAAAGGATCAGATACTCTATTAGGAGTAGCTGATCTTTTTAATTTTATAGAGAACATAGAAAGCTGCCCTTATTGGACAGCTTTCTTTTCCTATAGTTGGCGCAATAAAAATAGCTCTAGATAGCGCTCTCGATTTCCACCAGACGATTTAAGCTGTAAATCAACCTCTGCTAATTGATATAATGCCCGGAGCAAATTTTCTTCTGAAGGCCGATGCCGTTGCTCAATCATAAGTTTGACGCGATACGGATGAATTTTTAGATTTTTAGCAATTTGTTGAGGGTGATAACCTTTTTTCAATAAATAAAAAACATTTGACATGGTACGAACATTGGATGCTAGCAAGCCCACTAACATAATAGGTTCTTGTTTTTGTCGCAATAAATCATGATAGATGGACAAGGCTCCGACAGAGTCATTTGCCAAGTATGCGTTAAGCATTTTAAAGGCATCTTGCTCTAATGTCTTTGCCACCAAATCCTCCACTAAAGAAGTTGTAATTTCGCCCCCACCACCTAAATAAAGGGTTAGCTTGTCAATTTCCATCTGTAATTGTAGCATGTTGGCTCCGACCATCGTAACAAGCAATTCAATAGCATCTTGTGTAATGCTATTACCTTGTGTTTTGACAATGCCTTGAATCCATACGGCTAAATCCTGCTCTTTTGGTGTTTCTGCTTGTACAAATAATGCATGCTCTTTCATCATTTTAGTCACTTTTTTGCGTTCATCCAATTTTTCATAAGGGGCAATAAAAACCGTTACGGAAAAATCAGAAGGATTCGACAACCATGTTTCCAATCGTTTCACATCATGATCGATTTTTTCCTTCCCTTTCTCGGTTGCCTTTAAAAACGAAGCATTTTTAGCAATAATAAGCTTACGTTCTGAGAAAAAAGGAATGGTATCTGCTTCATCCATGACCACATCTACTGGTACTTCTTCTAAATCAAATGTGGTCATCTCCAGCTCTTCTTCTGGACCCATTGCCTCTTTTAAACGTTTAATGGTTTCATCTATAAAATAGCTTTCTTCACCAACAAGCAAATATACTGGTGCAAGCTCACCTTTTTTTATTGTATTCCAAACCGTTGAAATCATAATTTCCCCTCCATCTAGCAATACTATTAGTATACATGATTTCATAGTCCTTTGTGTCTTTGACCGAATTGTGTCGATTCCTTTCCAGACGGGGAAATCACCTTTTCGATATAGCTTTTATGACCATGTTGTCTTATAATAAATAACAGAATTGGAGGGATAACAATGAATCCATTTGAAGGAAAAAACATACAATGTCGACGTAACGATGCCATCGATTCTGGTGTTGGCTTCGGTGTATCATTTGGCGTTTTCACGCTTATGTTTATTATTGCAACTATAGTAGAATTTGTATCACAGTAATTGGACTTATGCAGGAAAAGGGCCTTGGTCATTGGACAAGGCCCTTTTCCTTTCCGTTAACGGACCAGCGATTATCACGAATACTTATTTCGATTGATCCATTCACCCCTGTTGTCCATGTCACTAAATGTCTACTGACAAATCGTTGTACTACTTCTTCATGTGGATGACCATAACGATTATGGAGACCTGCACTAAAAACCGTTAATTGGGGCTGTAGCAGCTCGACAAAGGCTTCTGTGCTCGATGTCTTACTCCCATGATGCCCTGCCTTTAGTAATGTGAGATTGGCCAATAAAGGTCCATAACGATTGATCAGCTGTTGTTCGCCATATTGCTCCAAATCCCCTGTAAATAACGCTGTAAACGCCTTTTGCTGCATGTACAGGACAAGAGAATCATCATTTCCCTCATAAATGGCGTCATCAGGCCATAAGTAATAAAAATATGCTTCCCCTACATGCCACGAAGTCCCCTTCATTTTTTCTTTAATAGGAATATGTCGCTTATTGGCTTCTCGTAATAAATCATGCATTAAAGGCTCATACAATGAACCAGGTGTAACGTGTATTTCCTTCATGTTAATCTCTTGTAATACTTCCTCTGCTCCCTCAATATGATCTGCGTCCGCATGAGAAGCAATAAAAATATCGATAGTACGTATACCCTTGCCTTTTAAAAATGGGACGACAACTTGCTTCCCTACCTTATAAGGACTATCTGCTTTCTTCCACAATTCCTGCTCAAAGCGCAATACTCCACCTGTATCTATAACATAGACAGCCCGTCTAAAAGGCAATTCAATGATAATACTGTCTCCTTGTCCTACATTTAAAAAGGTAATCTTTGTTTCGTTATACAACATGGGTGCCAAATGAATCCAAATAGCAGGGATGACAAGGACCAAAATAGCTTTCCTGAATTGTTTTATTTCCAAATAATAGAGGCTCACTAAAACACTTAACATCGCCACGCAGCTCAGCCAAATTGATGGTTTGCCTGGTGTCCATAATTGCCAAGGAAGCTCTTGCATAGAAAAGGTTATTTCGGTCAGCCATTTACGCAGTGGTTCATAGCCAGCAAATAGGACATTAGCAAGTGGTAAAGAAAGATAAGTTAGTACAAAGGCTATCAAGTTAAAGGGTAATATAACAAAGGAAAACAGTGGAACAAAAACAATATTGACAAAAAACGAGGATAAAGATAATTCATAAAAATGATGGAGTAATAGTGGGTAAACGAGCAGTTGGCACACGAATGTGATAAAAAAAGAACGACCTAGCCAAGTTCTTGTCTGCTTAAAAATAATACCAGAATAAAGAAGACTAACGGTTGCTAAATAGGATAGCTGGAAACCAATCTGGAAAATAACACCTGGCTCAAGCAAAACAAAGCCTATAAAGCTAATAGCTAATGCATCATCGATCGAAAGAACCCACTTAAAAAAGCGCAGTAACATCATCAACTCTACTACAGAAACAGCACGCCATACGGAAGGTGCTCCACCTGCAATAACTCCATAAATCGGTAAGAGGATCAATAGCACGACAGTAGCCATTTCCTTGCGAACTCTGATTCTCAGTAATCCTTCAAAAAAGAACCAAGACATCAGCGCGACATGTAGCCCAGAAATCGCAAATAAATGGGTAATACCGAGCTTTTGATAGGCACGCTGCAGTTCATCCTCCATCTGATCTTGCACCCCTATTAAAAGTGCTTGAGCCTCTGCTACAAGTGATTTAGGAAAAGTTCTCTCTATATGCTTTTTCATATTGTGTCTTACTTCGGCAAGAATAGTGAAGATGGAGGTTCGTTTTCCTATATAGTTCCAATTTGCGATTTCAACGACGCCTGTTGCTCCTTTGCTCGTTAAATAGGTTGACATGGAAAAAGCATAAGCATGTGCAGCTAGAGAGGGAGTCACAAGTTCACCTTTTGCAGAATACGTCATTCCAGTTAATGAGGTGTTTTCATAAAAATTTTTCTCTTGTTCCGAAGAAAAGGTATAAACCACGTAAAGTTTTTCACCATTTGTTGTTGTAGCAAACCCACGGAGTTTTTGCCCATTTATTTTATAGTCATTTGACCAAGTTATAGGGAAGGTTGACGGTAAAGGAGAAGGTTCCGTCAGATGATTGATAGAAAGGAAAAAATAAGTTAGTAGACCACTTGTTAGTACAAAAATTGCAAGAAAACGTGACTCACCTTTTATGGTGAGCCACAGGGCTAGTAGCAATAAAAAAATGAGTAGCCATACTGATTTGTATATCGCCATAGCAGCTATCAGTACAGCAAGAGCTACCATAATCCATCTATGCTTTAAAGCTTGATGCCAAATAATGCACTCACCTTCTGTTCATATGGGAGCAATTTTTCAGCAGAAACCCCACTCTCGCGAAGCTCGTGCAGCATTTCTGTATACAAAGCTAGCTTGTCATCTCGTAAAAAATCAATTTTACGTTCATCAAAGGGTACATGAACTACTTCCACTCCAGCTTTTGCAAATAACTCCTGTGCATAGGGATTATTTTTATAATCCGTTGCATAATACACACGTTCTATGCCAGCTTGAATGATAGATTTTGTACATGGTAAACATGGGAAATGTGTTACATACAAATCAGCACCTTTTGTCGGTGTTCCATATTTAGCACATTGCAGTAAGGCATTCATTTCAGCATGCACGGTACGGACGCAATGATTATCAACCACATAGCATCCTTTTTCGATACAATGCTCGTCCCCTGTAATGGAACCGTTATAACCACCTGCAATGATGCGTTTGTCCCGTACAACAGTTGCTCCTACAGCTAGTCTTGTACATGTACTGCGTAATGCGAGTAAATGGCTTTGTGCCATAAAAAATTGATCCCAAGTAATTCGCTCCATATGACTACCTCCAAAAATTGTCTAACAAATTAACTTTCTCTTGCTTTTCTACTATAGTGTAGCCCTTTTAGAAAAGGGGCGTCAATATACCATCTTGTAAAAGCATTACTTTACGGTAATTGCATCCTTTAGCTTCTCAAATGTTTTATCACCAATACCACTAACATTTTTTAAGTCATCTATGGTTTGAAACTGCCCATTTTCCTCTCGATACGTTAGGATACTTTGTGCTTTAGAAGGACCGATTCCTGGCAATGTTGCTAACGTTGCTACATCAGCTTTATTAATATTAATCTTTTGCTCCTTATTCGTCTCAGTAGGTAGCGTTAACAGAGAAGAGGCTCCTTCCTCTAGCTGTTCGCCCTTGATAGGAATATAGATTACCATTTCATCCTGTACCTTTTGGGCATGATTGATAAATTGTGTGTCAGCGTTCTCTGTATAGCCTCCAGCAAGCTGTACAACATCTTTTATACGTTGGTCTTGCTCAAGTTCATAAACGCCTGGATACATTACCGCACCCTTTATTTCCACAAATAGCTGCTGCATAACCGCTTCCTCAGCAGATTCACTCAAATTTTTTTCTTCAATAGGTTGGATTGTTTCGATGAGCTCTTCTTGGGGAGGTGAAGAGTCAGAACTCGAAAAATAGAAGTAACAAAGTCCACTGACGACTAGTATGCTGGGGAATAACATACTTTTTTTGTACTTTTGCCATAAACATTGTAGCACAGTACCATCCTTTCCTTGCGAAAGGTCATCATATGGAGTTATATATATCTTACACTATGGATGGGTGGTTGAAAATGATAAAAAATCGTCAGGAGTTTAGATTTTTTATCCTTCTATACAGGTTTTATCCGACAATTTAGCCTCTTTATCCGCCTATTCAAGTTTTCTATCCGCTACTTTAACCTTTCTATCCATCAAAAAAGCCACACTGCCAATTACACAGTGTAGCTCCCTTTTCTTTATTTCACTGCACGAATAAAAATGCGTTCACTTTCCTCATCAGGTGCCTCATCTGTAAAGTCTGCTGTAATTTCCACATGACTAAAACCGATGGCACGCAACCAAGCCATATACTGCTCGATAGTGTAAGTACGTTGCACGTGCTCCTCATCAAAGCGTTCATATAATTCACTTGCGTCATCTCGTACATAAAAGGTCATTTGATGAATAACCGAATGTTCAAAGTCGGCAGGCTCCGTATGCCATATATAACTAATGTCACCATCATCATATGTGAACGGACCATCTAAAAAAATCTCATTCATTTTAAATAACGAATGAACATCAAAAAACAGCTGACCTCCATCACGCAACGCCGTATAGATACGTTCTAATGTCGTATAAACAGAGTGCTCCTCTACCACATAATTCAAGGAATCAATTGTGATTGTGACAACATCGATTTCCTCAAAGCCATCTAGTTCGACCATAGACATACAGTATAATGGTGCATGGTAGCCTGCACCAGCAAAGCGTTCTGCGGCAATGGACAGCATCTCTTCTGATAAATCGATTCCACTGACTTGATAACCAGACTTTGCAAATAACAAGCTAAGTACACCAGTGCCACAACCAATATCCAACAGTTTTGGGTACTGGCTGCTTGGTGCATGCTGTACAACCCAATCTACATAAAGATTGTAAGGAATATCCGTTTGCAGCTCATCATAGACATGAGCAAAGCGTTCGTAACTCACTTAGGCCTCTGGCATGTCTAGTTGCGGTGCATCGCCCCAAAGACGCTCTAAATTATAATAAGCACGCTCATCCTTATGGAATACATGTGCCACAACATCGCCTAGGTCAACTAGTACCCAACGAGCTCCATCAAATCCTTCGACACGGCGAATTTCATAGCCTTGTTGTTCAGCTACATCCTGTAATTCGCGTGCAATGGCTTGCACTTGGCGATCTGAGTTACCATGAGCAATGATAAAATAATCTGCTAAAAGGGAAATTCCTTGCATATTTAAAACGACAATATCCTCACCATGTTTGTCGTCAATTGCTTTGTACGCTGCTTGTAATAAAGTTGAAGTCATCCTTCACTATCCTCTCTGTTCATCATATCGTTATAACATTCTATAGATAAAGGATAAATCGGCTGCTTTGTGTCAATTAAAAATGCCAAAGTATGGCGTACACATGCACTCATCGCCTTATCCAAATTTTTTTGTGCTTTTTTGCGCAGACGATCAACTCCATCAAATCGACGGTTCGGTTCAATCATATCTGCGACAAAAATAATTTTTTCTAAACGGCTCATATTAGCCCGCCCAGTTGTATGGAAACGAATAGCATTCAACAGCTCTTCGTCTGTGATACCAAACTCACTTTGTGCTATATATGCACCTACTGGACCATGTAGTAATTCACTACCCCATCCAATCAGTCTTTCATCTAATTTTTCATCACGAACGATATTTTCCATCCACTCAATATCAGCATATTTAGCAATATCATGGAGGATAGCTGCTGTTTCAGCTTTTTTTACGTCCTCGCCATATTTATGAGCTAGGTTGATGGCCGTTTCCATCACTCCGACTGTATGAATATAACGTTTTTCAGGCATTCTTGGCTTAATCGCCGCTAAATACTGTTCGCGTTCCATAAAGACCTTCCTCTCGTATGAACGTCTCTACAGCTTCTGGTAGTAGAAATGTCACCGTTCCTCCTGTAGCCAGGCGTTCACGAATCAGTGTGGACGATAAATCGATTTGAGGTATTTCCACCATACGTATAGGGTACTCTGTTGCCGCGGCTGTCCCTGGACGCTTTACTCCGACAAACTGAACAAGTTTCACTAAATCATCTATACAATGCCATGTATGTAGCGAATCAATCATATCGCCACCGATGATAAAGTAAAATTTCACATTCGGCTCTCTTCTACACAATGCAGAAAGTGTCTCATAGGAATAGGATACGCCACCCTTCTCAAGCTCATACGACTCTACTGAAAAATAAGGAAATGGACGAATCGCACGTTTTACCATTTCAAGTCGCTCAACATTACTAGCATCAAAACGTGCATGCTTATGTGGTGGGATGGCATTAGGCATAAAGCGGATTTCATCAAGTTCTAGCGCATGAAAAACTTCATTTGCCATTAAAAGATGACCCATATGTGGTGGGTTAAATGTACCTCCAAGTAAACCGACCCTTTTCATCGTCTCACCTTATTTCGTTACTTTTGGTAATACAATCTTTTTATGATTGCGGGACTCTTTATATAAAACAACTGTCAGACCGATTAATTGGACAAGCTCCGCATGAGCGCCTTTGGCTAATGCTTCAGCGACTTCATGTTTATCATCTTCACAGTTATCTAAAATACGTACTTTAATCAATTCACGTACTTCTAATGCCTCGCGAATTTGCTTTGTCATTTCATCATTAACGCCACCTTTTCCCACTTGGAAAATCGGTGTTAAATGGTGTGCTTCTGCACGTAAAAAACGTTTCTGTTTACCTGTTAACATAAAAATTAGTTTCCTCCTAATTGCGCCTTCAGTTGCGCAATCATTGAATTTGTATTTGGATAGTCTCCTAACCAGTGTTCAAAAGCGATGGCTCCTTGATGGACAAACATTCCTAAGCCAGTGATAATCGTTGCTCCTTTTTCTTCAGCCGCTTGTAAAAAAGGCGTCATTAATGGATTATACACAATATCCGCAACAATTGCTTCTTTCATCAGCCGATCTAATGAAAATGGCATTGAAAAATTACCCGTGGAAAGGCCAGCTGATGTCATTTGCACAATAATGCTGAAATCAGCTAGCGTTTCTTCCGCTTGTTGTAATGAAATGGCACTTCCCATACCCATTTCATCAATAATCATTTGTGCATTCGTCACCGTACGATTGGCGATGGTTACATGACGATAGCCTTGTTGCTGCATAGCAAAGGCAATGCCTCGAGCAGCACCTCCAGCACCAACAAGTAATACAGGCTTGTCTTTATGAGAAACCCCAACGGCTTCTTCAAGTGATCGAACAAATCCAATACCATCTGTATTATAGCCTTTTAGCTTTCCTTTTGTTGTTCGTACGACTGTATTCACTGCGCCCATTTTTTGTGCCAGCTCATCTAGCTCGTCTAGATACGGAATGATTGCTGTTTTATGAGGAATGGTCACGTTCCAGCCACTTGCCCCTAATGTCTTCAAACCAGCAACAGCAGATTCTAATTGATCAGGCGTTACATGTAAAGGAATATATGTCGCATCAATTGACATGTCCTCAAACCAAGCATTGTGCATGGCAGGTGATTTTGAATGTTCAATTGGATCACCCATAACTGCAAACCATTTCTTCATTTTTAGTCCCTCTCTCTACTATGTCCTCCATTTAGATCAGCGAAGGACGAATTGAAACTTGTACACCTTTTGGTGCGTAAGCTGCTACTACTACATTCGCATGTTGAACGGTAATCCAGCCAAGCCCAGAAAATACAACATCTGTTTTCGCTTCTTTGATGGAAAATTCGTGACGAACCAATGGCGGTAACTGGTCGATAAAGTCCGCAGTTGGGGGTGCCAATAATTCTCCTTTATGCTCTTCATATAACGCATCTGCCTTCTCAAGCTTTGTACGATGAATTGGTAAATCATTTGCCACATGGATTGTAAAGGCAGAACGGTCACCCTGAATAAAATCAAATCTTGCCAATGCACCAATAAATAGAGTTTGCCCTGCATTTTGTTGATAGACTTTCGGCTTAATTTCTTTTTTCGGCATAATATATTTTAATTCACTGGAATCAATATGATGAGCCATTTGATGATGATTAATAATACCTGGCGTATCATATAATGCACTACCATCATCCAATGGAATATCAATCATGTCTAAAGTAGTACCTGGGAAGTGTGAGGTTGTAATCACTTCACCCTCACCTGTTGCCTGCTTAATAATTCGGTTAATGAACGTAGATTTCCCAACATTTGTACAGCCAACAACATATACATTTTGTCCTTTACGATATTCATCGATGGCTTCCATTGCTTCTGCCATCCCTTTGCCTTTATGGGCACTGACTAATAGGACATCGACAGGCTGTAGTCCAAGAGCCTTTGCTTCACGTTTCAGCCAGTTGATAACTTTTTTGGGCTTCACTGACTTTGGTAATAAATCAGCTTTGTTGGCAATCAATAGGACAGGATTCTTCCCTACAAAACGATGAAGCCCTGGTAGCCAGCTTCCATTAAAATCAAATATATCAACAATTTTTACGATTAAGCCTTGCTGTGTACCAAGACCATTTAAAATACGTAAAAAATCGTCATCTGTTAACGAGACTGGTTGAATTTCATTGTAATTTTTCAAACGGAAGCAACGCTGGCAAATGACCACATCCTTTTCTAATGATGATGGGGGTGCATACCCAACTGCTGTTTTATCTTCTGTTTGAATTGTTGTACCACAGCCAATACAATTTGGCATTTCAATCATTCTTGTTCCTCCCAAGTTATAATTCCTTTTCGTTTCAAATCATTAAATACGCGACGTTCAATAAAACGATTCAATTTTGTTACAAGCCCATCTGATTGTGCAACAGGCTTCACGAGCACTGTGTGTAAGCCTAAGCGATTTGCTCCCATAACATCCGTAAGGAGTTGATCTCCTACCATTACTACTTCATTTGGACGCAAGCCTAGTTGAATCAGTGCATTATAAAAAGCATTACGAAGTGGCTTTTTCGCCTTGTGAATATAAGGGATACCTAACGGCTCAGCAAAATGCTTTACACGAGCTTCATTGTTGTTTGACGCAATAATAACACGAATACCTGATTCTTTCATAATGCGTAACCATATGATTAGCTCTTCTGTTGCATCTGGACGATCCCATTCAACAAGCGTATTATCTAAATCCGTAATGATTCCTCTAATCCCTAATTCCTGTAACTTTTCCGGCGTAATTTCAAAAATATTCGTCACAAATTCGTTCGGTAATAAAAAATTATACAAAATAGCGACCCCTAATCTTAACGTATTATTCGACCATTATAGCATATTTGCAAAGGCTTCACCCATTCGAATTGGGCTTCCTTTTACAACATTATCCGTAAATTTAATTGTATCCTTTTCAAACAGCATCACAACAGTAGAACCAAATGAGAAATAACCAACTTCTTGCCCTTTCTGCCATTTCGTTGTTGTATTGGTAAGCACAATGGAATTCACAAAGGTCGCACCTACTTTGATCAATGCAACATGCTGATTATTTGCTGTTTTCAGCTCAGTCACTAAACGATAATTATGAGAAATTGGTTTTTTACCGTATGTAAGACCTAACTGATTCACAGGATAAGATTTCTGACCAAGTGTATATTGTCGTAAGACTTCTCCATCTATCGGGCTATGGATACGATGGTAATCAGCCGGACTTAAATAAAAAACGATATAATGTCCGTCTGCATATTGTGCAGCTCGTTCTGTATTGCCAAGTAAATCTTGTAATGCATAAGGCTTACCCTTCACAAGAAATGTCATATCCCATTCAATACGTCCAAAGGACTCCACTTTTGCATCTACTGGGCTGGCATATACAGTTGGATTTTTTTCAATAGGGCGAGCTTCTTCAATAAGTTCTCTTGTAAAAAAATCATGTAAACACGAAAATTGTTGTTGTTTTTTTGAAACTTCTTCAAGGTTAATATCGTATAACTTCATGTAGCTTGGAATTATACGTTTACTCCACTTCGCTTTTGCAATTGTTTGCAAAAGATGGGAAGATTGCTTACCATTCGTTAGTTCTATCAAGCGTTGATATAGTTTTTCTTTCATACAGTAAAACCCCTATCCATTAATTTAGACTGTCAATTTTTTCGCATTCGAAGTATAATGGTACAATATCTTAAGTGCAAAGGAGTGATCCCCCTTGTTTTTTTATCACAAGTTGGTGGATACCACGGTTAAGAAAATGAAATCGCACGCAGCTAACTTCATAACAATTAGTAATATGTCCTTTGGAGGCGCGGCTATTATGGCCACTCTACATGAATACTATAGCTATAGTGTCTTGTTTATCTTTATAGCAGCTCTTCTTGATCGCTACGATGGTAAGGTAGCGAGAGCGCTCGGACAAGTGTCAGAATTAGGTAAACAATTAGATTCTATGAGTGATATTATATCATTTGGTGTGGCGCCTGCATTATTAATGTATGAAGTTGTTCTAGTTGATTTTGGTTTTGTCGGCATGATGATGGCCGTATTATTTATCGTCTGTGGCGCTATGCGTTTAGCTCGCTTCAATATTAGCGAAGCGAACGGTTATTTCACAGGTTTACCAATTACAGCCGCAGGTACGTTCTTAACTTTAACGTATTTCGCAGCTTATACGTTCCATCCGGCATTTTATCTTTTCCTTTTCCCCATTTTAGCTTTACTCATGATTAGTACATTTACGTTAAAAAAAGTGTAACAGCACATTTGCTGTTGCACTTTTTTCATTTCCCACTGCTTTTAAACATATACTGTCGAAAAATGGGGAAAGGATGAAATCATTCAATGAGCGGAATTTTTACATCGATGTTGCAGTTATGGCTTGAAATCCCTGCATTGCTTGGCTATTTAAAGGGGCAAACATTCCATAAACCCTTTTCAAAAGAAGAGGAAGCTGCTTGTATTGAACGATTTTTAGGTGGCGATGAGCAAGCACGTCTTGATCTAATAGAACGTAATATGAGGCTTGTCGCGCATGTCGTTAAAAAATTCCATCCAAAACATGAGCAACTCGATGATTATATTTCCATTGGAACAATTGGACTAATGAAAGCCGTTGAGAGCTATACCCCTGATAAAAAAACTCGACTTGCCACATATGCAGCTCGTTGCATTGAAAATGAGATTTTAATGCATCTACGCACCCAAAAGAAAGTGCAAAAAGACGTTTCGCTATTTGAGCCGATTGGAACTGATAAAGATGGGAACGCACTGCAAATTCGTGATTTACTTCAGTGTGATGAAGAAAGTGCCACAGAGAAGCTAGAGCATAAAGAGCATGTAGCACAACTATACCACTATTTGCATATGCTCGATGAACGTGAGCTCGAAATTGTGACACTCCGTTATGGATTAAATCAACAGGATGCACTTACGCAAAAGGAAATTGCAGCACGCTTAAATATTTCACGTAGCTATGTATCTCGCATTGAAAAACGGGCACTTATTAAACTCTATCAACTATATAAACGAGACCAAAAAACTATTGAATAATATATTGTAAAATGGTTATGAAAAAAATTCAATCCTTCAATGGCGGAAGAATATGCCTATTTTATGGCATATAAAAAGCTCCCCTGCAACATGACTATGTCGCAAGGGAGCTTTCCCGTCATACTAATGTGCTGATTCAGAGAGTTCTGCTGAAATCAACGTACCTATTAAAGTTGTAATAATGACTACACCTGCTGTTAAAAATAACATCATGAAAGCCTCCCATTCTATTATGAAGAGATTTATTAATGTCAGTGTAGCATTTGTTTTTTGTATTAACTGTGATTTTTCTCACAGAATAAACCACACATTTTGACCATTCTGTGTAGTTTATAGTGAGGAAATTGCTTTTAATACGACTTGTGTCGAATGTTTTGCAGCAACTGGTAAAAATTCATCGAAGCTAATATTCGATTCTTTACCTGCAATATCTGATAATGCACGAATGACTACAAAAGGTGTAGCAAATTGATAACAAACTTGTGCAACTGCGGCTGCTTCCATCTCTACAGCTTTCATTTGAGGGAAATGACGACGAACAGCCTCTACACGTTCAGGATCATTCATAAAAGCATCTCCAGAGCAAATTAAACCAACGCCATACTGGTGCTCTCCAACTGCCTTCACAGCCTCCTCAGCTACCTTCATCAATTTCTCATCTGATTTATAGGCTGCTGGCATACCAGCCATTTGTCCAATTTCATAGCCAAAGATTGTGACATCTACATCGTGGTGACGAACTTCATCAGAAATAACGACAGCGCCTACCTCAAGAGCTTCATCATATCCACCTGCAGAGCCTGTATTAATTACAACATCTGGTTTAAACTCATGTAAAAGAATTGTCGTAGACATAGCAGCATTTACTTTACCAATACCGCTTTTTAATAATACGACTTCCTTCCCTTCAAAAGTTCCTGTTGTATACTCACTACCCGCAATCGTTGTGCTGTGTGCATTGTCTAATGCTGCTCTTAGAAGCTCCACTTCCTCTTCCATTGCGCCAATTACTGCAATTTTCATGTACTGTTACTTCCCTTCTTTTATCAACTCTATTAAAAATAATAAAAAGAGTAATTTTCGTCAATAGGCGCCTTCTAATGTATTTAGTTGCTCTAGCTTCACAGGCTTCCAACCTTCATTATCAACCCATTCCATGCTTACACGATACATTTGAGATTTATCATTTGTAGAAACAGTAGCAATGGATGAATTAGGACCACCATTATTTTGCATACGCCAGATGATCATATTGCTTTGGTCAATACCTGTCACAGTAGATACTGTTGCTACTTTCTCAGCCCAGTCTACAGACTTGTCGTCATATGAAGACACATGCTGACCTGTTTGGGTTGTAGGTGTTGGCTGCCAATTTTTATTCGTGATAACCTTCTCAACAATAGGATTATCTGATGCTGATTCTTCTGCTGTGCCTTGTTCTTGCTGGGATGTCTCAGGTTCCGACTCTTCCTCTGAAGGTTTATCTTCTTCTACAGCGAGATCTTCTTTTTCTTCATCCGTCGGTTCTTTCTCTACTTCTTTTTCATCATCACCGCTCTGTTCTTCTTGAGCTGGATCCTCTTTCACTGCTTGATCTGCATCATCTTGCCATTTAAACACATAGGTTGCTGTGATAATAATGAGTACAACCACAACACCAATTAAAACATTCAATAGTTTATCTAGCTTTTTATTACGAGATGGCTGCAAATGACGACCACTTCGAGTTTGTCGTTCACTCATAATGTCTCCCCCTCTCTAGGCAATATTCTATCAAGTTCGACAGCACTTGCAAAATAATTCTACTCATTATTTTACTACATAGTTTTCACGCTAAAAATGGTACAAGCAGTCAGCCAAAGGCTAACTGCTTGTACATATACATATTATTTAATTGAGAGAATTTTCACTTTCATTTCGCCGCCAGGTGTTTGAACAACAACCTCTTCACCTTCAGCACGACCAAGTAGACCTTTTGCAATTGGTGATTCATTCGAAATACGGAATTCCATAGGATCTGCCTCAGCAGAACCAACAATTGTATAAGATTCTTCATCTGCTGATGGCTTACCATTGATGATTTCTACAAATGTAACCGTTTTCCCTAGTGATACTACACTGTTATCTGTCTCGTCTTCAGAAATAATCACTGCATTACGAATCATTGATTTTAATGTTGAAATACGACCTTCTAAAAAGGCTTGTTCTTCTTTTGCAGAATCGTACTCAGCGTTTTCAGAAAGATCTCCAAAATCACGTGCTATTTTAATACGTTCAACGATTTCTTTACGTGTTTCAGTTTCTAATTTTACTAATTCTTCTTCTAATTTACGTTTTCCCTCAGCTGTCATAGGGTACTGTTTTTCATTTGCCAAAGTCCTTCACTCCTTGTTTCTTCAATATAAAAACATAAAACTCGACTAAATGCATGTGAGATGCACTTAATCGAATTTTATTATTTTTAAACGTTTTCAAATTACGCTTTGACCTAATAGTATGCATGCTTTTTCAAAATATGCATGTAAATATTGTCAATACCACTCTATCTTATTACAATACGTTGTCGGTTTCAAGAATAGTTTTAATTTTCGTTACCATTAAATCAATCGCGACCTCATTATCCCCACCTTCTGGAATAATGATATCAGCATAACGTTTCGTTGGTTCAATAAATAAATTATGCATTGGTCGAACCGCTGATAAATACTGCTCAATCACCGAATCTGTTGTACGTCCACGCTCTTTAATATCACGCATAATGCGGCGAATAATACGTAAATCTGAATCTGTATCCACAAATAATTTAATATCCATTAAATCACGTAAATCAGCATCCTCTAGAACTAGAATACCTTCTAGTATAATAACATCTACTGGTTCAACATGTATAACTTCTTCTGCCCTTGTATGCTGGACGTAATCATACACAGGTTTTTGAATTGGTTGACGAACTAACAACTTTTTTATGTGCTCAATTAATAAATCATTATCGAAAGCTAACGGATGATCATAGTTAGTTCCTAAGCGTTCTTCAAATGTTAAATGACTTTGATCCTTATAATAAAAATCTTGTTCAATTACCACAACAGAATGCTCACGGAAAACATCATAAATGGCGCGCGTCACGCTCGTTTTTCCGGAGCATGAGCCACCTGCGATTCCGATGACAACAGGGCGCTTCACTGCCATTAGTTATTCTCCTTTCGCATCATGTTATGCGGCTTCAATGGTGTATCACATTTAAATTTAACAATTTGTAATGGATGACGTGCTGCATCTAGGCTATTGCCATCCTCGTCCCAAATTTCACCCATTGTTAAACGGAAATTCTCAATTTCAGGACCAAAGAATTCTACTTCGTCACCAGGTTTAAAATAATTACGCTGTTGCATTGTCACTATTTTTGTCTCTGGATCATGCTCTAAAATAAGTCCAGCAAATTCATAGGTTGTTTTACGACCATGCACACCAAACATCTGCTCCTCAAAGCCAGGTGCATCATGGAAGAATGCTTCAGCCGTATCACGGTTAGCACATTTGTCTAATTCCTCTAGCCATTCACGTTTAATGTTAAAGTTATCTGGATCTGCACAATAAGCATCAATCACTTTACGGTACACAGAAACTACTGTCGCTACATAGTGAATGGATTTCATACGACCTTCAACTTTTAACGAGTCAATACCTAGCTCAATCATATGAGGAATCGCTTCAATTAATTTTAAATCTTTTGGACTCATCGCAAATGGTGCATGGCTCTCATCGAAAAGTGCTTTTTCTTCACCATCTTCTAATTCATATAGATCATAGTCCCAACGGCATGATTGGCAGCATCCCCCTCGGTTTGAGTCACGAGCCGTCATATGATTAGAAAGAACGCAACGACCAGAGTAGGCAATACACATTGCTCCATGGACAAAGGCCTCAATTTCAATGTCGACCTTTTCTTTCATCAGCTTCATTTCTTCTCCGCCGACTTCACGTGCTAATACAACACGATGTAAACCTTCCTCTTTCCAGTACTGGACGGCCTTCCAGTTGGACAATGATTGCTGAGTAGAAAGGTGAATTTCAAGCTTAGGTGCTGCTGTACGACATGTTTCAATAATGAGCGGGTCTGCTACAATAATACCAGTTACGCCCACTGATTCAATATCCTTTAAATAACGCTCTAAGCCATCCATATTTTCATTGTGGGCAAAAATATTTGTTGTTACATATATTTTCGCACCATATTGATTGGCAAATTCTACACCTTCACGCATCTCTTCAATTGAAAAGTTATCCGCATTCGAACGTAGGCCAAACTCTCGCCCACCGATAAATACAGCATCTGCTCCGTAATGGACAGCTATTTTTAATTTCTCTAAGCTACCAGCTGGAGCAAGTAGTTCTGGTTTTTTAGTAATGACACGTTTACCGTTGACAATCTCACGGATTTTGTCATTTTGCTCTAACGCTAATGCCATGTTATTGTCCCCTCCTAGTAAACTGTTTCCTTGAAGATAAAGCCTGTATCTAATGGTCTAATAGCTGGTTGAATATCTTCAATTTTTGCTAATAAATCGTCTTTTATTTCTTCATATGCGTCTTCTGATTCGTCAAAATACGTATCGATCGCTTTTCGATAAGCTTCTGTTACCGCGACTACATAGTCTGGTGTTTGAAGTACACCTTCAATTTTCAGCGCATCGATGCCACCTTCAAATAATTCGCCTAGTTCATCAATCATACACATATCATTTGGACTGAAAATATGTGTACCATTCACATCTTCATATATTGGATATTTATTATTTCGTTCATCATCATGTAGGAACATATTACGATTTTCTTGGCGATTTTCAATAGCCATTACTTTATCTTGATATAAGAAATAATGGCCGAGTAATGGGCGTTTTGATTGGAACATACATGTCATGCCATGTACTTGTACTTCAATTTCCATTTCAGTATTTTCTTTAATCTCTAATACTTCATCAAGAGAAAGCTCACGCGCTAATACGGCACGCGTTGCACCACGTTTCCCCCAGTAATTAGCTGTAAACCAGTTTGTAGCTGTCGTTTCTGGATTCCAATGTAACGGAATCGTAACACCTTGCTCTCTGCGAATAATGAGTACCGCTGGATCACCGTAAATTAAACGGTCCACACCGATACGTTGCATTTCTTTTAAATAATCAGCAAGTGCCTCTAGTTTCTCATTATGGAAAAGTGCATTGACTGCAACATATACCTTTTTACCCGCTTCATGAATAAGCTTTGTCGCTTCTTCTACTTCTTCAACTGAGAACTCTCCTGCTAGACGTAGACCAAATTGTTGTTCACCAATAACAAAAGCATCTGCTCCAGCGGCTAAAAGTGCTTTTATATGTTCTAATGATTGTGGTGTCACAAGCAATTCTGGTTTTTTCATAGTAGTCACCTCTTCAAACATAGTAATAAACCATCACCGACTGGTAAAAAAGCACTTGTATAATCTGGGTGCTGCATAATCCAATCCGTGAAGCTTTTTAAATTGCGAATCATTGTTCGCTTACGACGTGGAACATCCTTCAACTCTAAATCAGACAAACCATGCATGTACATATTATCGATATACAATACCCCACCTGATTTTACTAAAGGTGCATACTTTTCAAAAAAGCGTTGGTATTGTCCCTTCGCAGCATCAATAAAGACCGCATCGAATGTTGTGTTAATGGCCTCGTCATCCACTTCTAAAGCGTCACCCTCAATGACCGTAATTCGATCTGATACAGTCGAACGTTTAATATAGGCTTTTGCCCTTGCTACACGATCTTGATCACGTTCAATTGTAACAATTTGGACATGAGGCAATGCCTCTGCCATACGAATAGCAGAGTAACCAATTGCTGTACCTATCTCTAAAATTTTTGACGGATTTTGAATACGCAACAGTTGATTTAATGCATCAATACCTGCTAGCTGCATGATCGGTACGTGATGCTCCTCCGCATATGCTTCCATTTCTAAAAGCAATTCATTACGTGGCTGTATAAATGATTGTATATATGCATCTGATAATTCCATTGTTTCCACCCTCATTTAAAAGGCAACGAGCGTTTGCCGTTGTCTGTACTTCATCATTTATCAACAAAAAGAAAAAGACCAAACGTGATGTCTTGGTACTTTGCCATACAAAAATGAGCAATTGCTTCGATATGCTCAAACAATTGCCACCACGCATATTTGTCCCGCATAAATGAACGGATTGATCAAAAATCACACTTTATAATAGCATGAAAATAGAAGGAAAGCTATTTTTCTTTCCTTCTATCCATCTGTTTGCTATACGATTTTTGTTCTTCCTATACGTTTACTCTTCTTTTCGTAAATATTTTTCTACCTTCTGCAAATGCTCATCATAGGTTTTCGAGAAGTGGTTGACACCCTCTTTATCTGCTAGGAAGTAGAAATAATCTGTTTGACTTGGATTTAATGATGCCTCAATCGAAGTTTTACCTGCACCCGCTATTGGACCAGGTGGTAGACCTTTATTTTTGTATGTGTTATAGGCATTATCCACTTCTAAATCCTCATATAAAACACGATCCTTGTGATCACCCAGTGCATAGAGCACGGTTGGGTCTGTTTGTAGTGGCATCCCTTCATTGATTCGATTATAGAAGACACTTGCAATAGTCTCTCGATCCGTTTGAGCAGTCGCTTCTTCTTCCAATAATGAAGCAAATGTTAACAGCTGATGTACGGACATTTGTTTTTCAGCTAATACATCACTATAGTTCTTCACCACATTGTTCATGGCTGCTATCATCTCTTCTACAATCGCTTGTAAGGATGGTTTTTCCTCATAATAAGAATACGTAGCTGGATATAAATAGCCCTCTAAGTCATAGCGAATATTGTCAGCTAAAACCGCCTCTGTAACTAGCTCAGGATAATTAGCCATCATTTGTTGAACAAATGTGTCACTCGTCACAAGATCCATAAATTCTTTTTGTGTGTACGGTGTTTTCTTTTCAATCACTTTCCCAATTTGTTCAAGTGTTAAGCCTTCTGGGACCGTCATCGTAAAGACAGGCTTACGATATACCTTCCCTGTTTTCAAGCTTTCAATAAGTTCATCAAAAGTCATTGCCTGTGTTAAATCATAATTTCCCGCTTGAAATTGTGATTCATTTTTAAATTTTGCATAGTACTTAAAAACACGTGCATCTTTTATGACACCTTTTTTCTCTAGTAGTGTTGAAATGGAGGACAAACTAGAGCCAATTGGTACTTCTACCGCAATCGTTTTCGTTGCATTAGGGTCTAGTGGTTTTAAAGCACCTTTTACATAATTGTACCCAAATAAACCAACAACGCCAATTATTAGTACGAAAACAATGGCAATAATTGCGACGATTTTTCTCACGATTTTTACCTCAGATTTTCTTTCTTGCATTTTTGAAAACATTTCTTGTTTTTTAGAACCGTTATCCACGGGTTTCCCCCCTATCACTATTCAATATCATACTAGAAATCAACTTTCACGACAAACAGAAATCGACAATTCAGGAGAAATTACATATGTAAAAAATCTGCCAACAACTTTCGTTAGCAGATTTTTGAGCATTCTAGAAATAGTTTATCCTATAAATTGTTTAATACTTCTTCTACAAATTCCCATTCTTCATCTGACTCAATCGGGTATAATTCTTCAATCTGGCCTTCATTTCCAGCTATATATTGGGCAGCAAAAATATCACGCTCATCAATCGGTTCATCTGTTGCTGGCACATATAATACATACGATTTACCGAATTGCTCAGATGAAAACGTATGAATGACTTCGCACACTTGATCTTTTCCCTCTTCGTCTGTCACAGTAATTAGCTGTGGTTCTTCTTCAAATTCATCAAGTAATGTTAACACCACTTCATTAATCATTTCCCATTCTGCATCTGTTTCAACAGGCTGTAAATTTGTCATCTCACCTGTATTGTCATCATAATCAAAAGTCATCGCCGAAAGATCTCCTGGAATTTCTTGACCGGTTTCATCTAGAAGGGAAAATAACACATAGGACTTGTCCTCCGCATCAAAGGTAATGACCACACGACACTGCTGTTCCTTACCATCTTTCCCAATGATCATAAATTCTTGCGTTTCTTCATTCATCCTGTTTCCTCCTTTATGACAATTTGATGTCATTTATTAAATCGTTTTTGAGGCTATACACTTTAGAATAGCTTCTCCTATTTTTGAGCAAGTTTCCCCTGTTTAGGAGCTTCTCTTCTCTACATTTGAGCAGGCTCTCGAAATTTTCGAGCGTGGCTTTGAGCGGAGCCTCCATTCATGGAGCGGTGCCACTCTAATTCTAAGCGAATCCTCTAACTTTATGAACGTTTCCCAACAATTGTGGATCAAATTCACACATCTACAATGCATTCATTCCTCCATTTAACAATCCTTCTACAATAGAAAAGCTTCAATAAAAAAGGAACAAGGACTGCAAGCTGCGATCCTTGTTCCAAGCTTTGAGTTAGAAGATTAGTCTTCGTTTTCATCCTCTAAAGCGTTTAAAACGTCCTCTACCATATCCCACTCTGCTTCAGTTTCGATTGGTGTTAATTCACCATCTTCACCATTTTCAGATGGTACAAATGAAGATACAAAGATTTCAACTGAGCCATCTTCATCTTCCTCTGCGCCTACCATTGAGTAAAACACATATGATTTGCCAAACTCTGGAGATTCATGAACGTGAATCACTTCACAAAGCTGCTCGTTTCCGTTTTCGTCAATCACTGTAATGTGTTGAACATGTAGTTCTTCCTCATGGTTATGCTCGTGTGCCATGCATAGTCACCTCATCAATTAATTTTTGCTATCTAAGTAGCCTTGTAAAATCATCACAGCTGCCATTTTATCAATGACCTGCTTGCGCTTTTTGCGACTCACGTCCGCTTCGATCAGCATACGTTCAGCAGCCATCGTCGTTAAACGTTCATCCCATAATTTGACCGGTAGTGAGAAATGCTCTTCTAATAGCTTTTTATAGTTCTCAGAAGCCTCTCCACGCGGTCCAACCGTATTATTCATGTTTTTTGGAAAACCTACAACAAATTCTGTTATAGTATATTCCTTTACTAGCTCAGAGATACGGTCAATACCGAACTCACCATTTGCCTCATCAATTTTTACGGTTTCAATACCTTGGGCGGTCCAACCAAGTGCATCACTTACAGCAACACCCACAGTTTTTGACCCAACGTCTAATCCCATAATTCTCATTTCTAGTCCTCGTTATTCTTTTTGATATAAAATTTAACAAGCTCCTCTAGAATTTCGTCACGCTCAAGCTTGCGAATTAAATTACGAGCATCCTGATGGCGAGGAATATACGCCGGATCACCAGAAAGTAAGTAACCAACAATCTGATTGATAGGGTTATATCCCTTTTCCTCTAATGAAGAATGAACTTTCAACATTACCTGCTTGACTTCCTGTTCCATTGATTCTTCTGGAAAATTAAATTTCATCGTTTGATCAAATGAACTCATGACCAGCACCTCGCTTTCAGAAATAAGGAGATGTGCAAACAAGCTCATCTCCAATTTCTCTTTATTATAACATGTTTTGGTGAATTAATTAAATGGATTTAACATAATCATACACAGAAAGTAGTGCTTCATCAAGTTTTGATGCATCTTTTGCACCTGCCATCGCCATATCCGGACGACCGCCACCTTTACCACCACATGCTTCCGCAACCATTTTCACGATATTTCCAGCATGGTAATTGCCACCAACTAATTCTTTTGATACTCCAGCACATAGCATAACCTTATCGCCATCCACTGCTCCAAGAACGATAACAGCCTTTGGCATTTTCGCCTTCAAATCATCCATCATCTGACGCAGTTGGTTATTGTCTTTTGCTTCTACCTTTGTAGAAAGAACTGTGACATCTCCAATTGTTTGTGCTGCATCAACAATTGCCCCAGCCTGAGCATTGGCAATTTTTTGAGATAATGCTTCGTTTTCACGTTGTAATTCTTTGTAGTCTGCTTGTAATGCCTGTATTTTTGTGACAATATCTTTAGCATTTGCTTTTAATAATGCTGCTGCATCATTTAATAATGCTTCTTCTTCTTTTACTGCTTCATAAGCAACTTTTCCTGTAACAGCTTCTATACGACGAGTACCTGCACCGATACCACCTTCTGAAACAATTTTAAAGAAGCCAATTTCAGAAGAGCGTTTAACATGGATACCACCACATAGCTCAATCGAATAATCTCCGATGGATACTACACGTACAACATCTCCATATTTTTCACCGAATAATGCCATAGCACCCATTGCTTTTGCTTCATCAATGCCTTTTTCTTCAATAATGACCTCTATATCATCCCACACTTTTTCATTTACAATACGTTCAATTTGTTGTAATTCTTCTTTTGTAACTTGACCAAAGTGAGAGAAATCAAAACGTAAACGGTCAGGTCCTACATATGATCCAGCTTGGTTTACATGATCACCTAGCACATCTTTTAATGCACGTTGCATAATATGTGTTGCCGTATGGTTTTTAATGATTAAATTGCGGTCATCACGATTGACCACTGCTTGCACTGCATCTTCCACATGCATTTCCCCAGATTCAACTACTACTGTATGAAGCGGTTGACCATTCGGTGCTTTTTGAACATCTTTTACGACAGCCGTAAAGCTATCATTTGAAATAGTACCACTATCGGCAATTTGGCCTCCCATTTCAGCGTAGAATGGTGTCTTTGCTAAAATAACCAATGCTTCCTGACCTTCTGAAGCGACTTTCGCAACTTGACCATTGACGATCATTGCAGCGATTTCAGTATTAACAGTTAACGTATCATAGCCAACAAATTCACTAGCAACCGTTAAGTTTGCTAATACTTCATTCTGCACTTGCATCGAATCAACATCTTGTCGTGCAGCACGCGCGCGTTCACGTTGCTCTTCCATCGCTGCCTCAAAACCTTCATGATCTACTTTCATGCCTACTTCCTCTGCATATTCTTCCGTTAGCTCGATTGGGAAACCATAAGTATCATATAAACGGAAAGCATCTGCTCCTGGGATGTAATCATGACCGACTGCTTTTTGAGATTCCACTACTTCATTAAAGATAGCTAAACCACCATCTAATGTTTCATGGAAACGAATTTCTTCATTTTTAATGACACGTTGAATAAATTCGCTTTTCTCTGTCACTTCTGGATAGAAGTCTTCCATAATTTTACCCACAGTTGGTACAAGTTCAAACATAAATGGTTTTTCAATGCCAATTTGTTTAGCATAGCGAACCGCACGACGTAGTAAACGACGTAATACATAGCCACGGCCTTCGTTTGATGGCAGGGCACCATCACCTATAGCAAATGCTACTGTACGGATATGGTCTGCAATCACTTTAAATGGTGTATTAATATCTTCTTCTGAGCCAAAGATTTCATTTAAGTCTACTTCGCCAGGTCGTTTATATTTACGGTTGGCAAATTCCTCGATTTTTTCAATGATTGGCATAAATAAATCAGTATCAAAGTTTGTTGGTACATTTTGCACGACGGACACAATACGTTCTAAGCCCATACCTGTATCAATATTTTGCTTTGGTAGTGGCGTGTAAGTGCCATCAGGATTATGGTTAAATTGAGAGAACACAAGGTTCCAAATTTCAAGGTAACGCTCATTTTCTCCTCCTGGATACATTTCAGGATCATTTTCATCTGAGCCGTATTCTACGCCGCGATCATAAAAAATCTCTGAGTTCGGACCAGATGGACCTTCTCCGATATCCCAGAAGTTCCCTTCTAAACGAATTAAACGTTCTTCTGGAATACCGATTTCCTGATGCCAAACATCATAAGCTTCCTGATCTTCAGGGTGAATCGTGATAGATAATAATGATGGATCAAAGCCCATCCATTTTTTATCTGTTAAAAACTCCCAAGCGTAATGAATTGCTTCTTTTTTAAAGTAGTCACCAATAGAGAAGTTTCCTAACATTTCAAAGAATGTATGGTGTCGAGCTGTTTTCCCAACGTTTTCAATATCGTTGGTACGAATCGATTTTTGTGCATTTGTAATACGTGGATTATCAGGGATAATACGGCCATCAAAATATGGTTTCAAAGTTGCAACACCTGAGTTGATCCAAAGAAGTGATGGATCATTTATTGGCACAAGTGGTGCTGAGGGCTCATGATGATGCCCCTTTTCTTTAAAAAATTCCAAATACATACGGCGAATATCTACTGCTTTCATCGGATAAATTCCTCCTATTTTATATTGTAAAATCACGATACGAGTCCTGCGATCTACCGAAGAAAATAAAAAAAGCCCTCATCCCCAAAAAGGGACGAGGACTTGTCATTAGTCTCGCGGTACCACCCTAGTTGTAAGTAAAAATCTTACTTACCTCTTTAGCACTTGTAACGTCAGTGAACGGCAGGGATTAGCTGCACTCTGGAGTAGCTTTCGGCATTTGCTGTTGTGAGGATTTTTTCAGCCTAGAAATCCCTTTCTTGTACACACACAAATACGTACTTTTTCCATCATCGTTTTTACTTTTTCTATCGAAAATTATAAAAAAAATCTATTGCGCTGTCAATTAGTACTAGTATGACTAACACTAACTAAGCAATCATTTTTTTGAAATATATCCACATACCCCATGTAAAAATAACTAAGAAGGCGCTAATTGCAATCGTTGTATAAGGGGTATCTTGATAAGGTAAAGGTACATTCATTCCAAAAAAACTAGTAATTACTGATAGTGGTAACATAATTGTCGAAATGACCGTTAATAAATTCAGCTTTTCAATGGATTTCCCACTGATAATTGAAAAATACGTATCAAGCGTGCTGTTCACTAAATCGCGATATGTCTCTGTGGAGTCGACAATACGTTCTAGATGGTCATTCAAATCTTTATAGAATGGAATATTTTCTTCTTGAATGTCAAATTTCCACTGGCCATTGATTGTAGAAAAAATTCTCCTTTGTGGCATAATGGCCTGACGAATTAAAATAATTGTCCGCTTCAACGCAAGAAATTCCTCTGTCACCACTTTTGGTTGATAGTCATAAATTTCTTCTTCTAGTTCATCTATACGTGCGCGAATTCGTTCTAATACTGGGAAGTATTCGTCTGTAATACCGTCAATAATAGTATGCAATAAAAAATCAGTACCCTTTTCTAAATATCTTGGGCTATTGACACAAACATTCTCCATTTTCCCTAGCCATTGCAACTTTTGTTTATGCACAGTCACAATATAGTTTGGTCCCATAAAAATATTTAACTCAACTGTTGTAATTTCATTGTTACTTTTCTCATTATAGATTGGTGCATGGAGCACAAAAAATTTATAATCACCATAACTATCCATTTTTGGACGTGAGCCTTCATGTAAGCAATCTTCAACTGATAGTGGATGAAAGCCAAATACATCTGCTATATTGTTCAATTCATTATAACTATAGGCATATAAATCTACCCATAATAAATCTTCGTTATGAATAGGGAGTTTTAAATCAATCATATTGAAATCATGTTGGACTGTCTTGCTGCTGCTATTATAATAGTGGATTTTAATCATTGCATTTCACCTCATGTTTGTTATTGAGGGAAACAAAAGGTCATCCTTATCACCTTTTGTCTGCATCGGTGATCAGAAATCGATGACTTTTTATATGTTTCCGTTTGCCTAAATGATACTTATTCGGTTCAGGACTACTATCCATTTCTCATCACCTTCCTTCCATAACAAAAACACGCCTTCTACGAATGAAGGCGTGTTGAATACACATATCAAAAAATAGCAATAAAATACATTGCATGCTTGTTACCTTCAAACGTTGAGTTTTAGCACTATGCGGCATAGGAATATGTCCAGCTACGTTAAAAAACACCTTATTTCGATGATTTCTGTTGACCCATTGGCGTCTCTCGACATTTTTGGGTAGTAGCGTATCTCCAGCATAGGAGCCTCACCTAACGAAGGGAGTCTTATTTTTTTATTCCTGTAAATGATAACGGATAGTTTCACAACTGTCAAACTTTCTATCAATCATTTTTCAGAAAGTCTTCTACTCTTTGCACTAAATGCTCTCGTTGATAAGATTGATAGAGCAAGCTAGATAAACGTACAGGATCACCAAAGAAAAAGCGTTCGTACAATGTCTGTCTTGTGCCAAAACTACTCATCGTTAAATCCCAAGCTAAACGGAATTTCTTTACTCGCTCTTCTCCTTTGTCTTTGAATGATTGCAAATAATGTTCAAGATCACCGTCATCTACTGCAAATGCATGTTCAGTCGGTATAGACATCAAGCCACTTGCTCCTAGTTGCTGGATAATTTCCGTAAAAGTTGGATAAACTTTCGGGAAAATTTGAATAGCTACTTGGAGGGTTGCAAGGTCAGGTCGAATAAAGCCAAAATTATCTCTTTGTGCATCCACTTCTGATTTGATTAACAGTGCTTTCATCGTTTCTAATGGCACAATCACATCCACCACTTTTTGTTGTACATGTTGATAGTCTCCGATGTTAATAGTGTCCACTATCGATTGCACAACCCCAAGTACAAATTCGGTCTTGGCAATTTGGCGAGATAACACTTGATGTAATGTGTAAGCTTGGAAGCCACTGACATTCATAAATTGATTGGCCACTTCTATATTTTCATAGTAAAAAACACGTTCCCATGGGACAACTACATCATCAAACACAACGATTGCATCCATTTCTTCAAAACGAGCACTTAACGGATAATCAAAGGTAGAATCTCCCCCTACAAACGATTGCCGACATAAAAACTTTAAGCCTTTAGTATTACTTGGAATAGAAAAACCGAAACCTTTTCCTTCATCATAGCCATTTGTCGATAAAACAAGAAGCTCATCTGTTATGCCACCCTGTGTTGCTAGTAATCTTGCCCCTTTAATGACTAAGCCCTCACTTGTCTTCCCAATGATTTTAGCAGCAATGGTTACTTCTTCATCCTCATAGTAATAGCGTTTGCGATTTACCTGTGGTTCAATAAAGGTATGTGTCATCGTAATATCATTCTCGCGAGCATACTCATAGAACTTTAGCAAATGCTCTGGGAAACAATTTGGCTTCTCTTTTAAAAAGTCTGACGCTGATGCAAGGGCCATTAATGTTGTATTCATATAATCAGGGCTTCTCCCCATAAAGCCTTGTGAAGATAATGCCCATTCTCTTGCCGCATGGCGCCTTTTCACAAGATCTTCTTGCGTCAATACTTGAAGAAAGGACATGCCAACTTTCTGTTTGCTAGTTGGCGATTCATAGGTCATTTTTTCAAGAAGTGCCTCTTGATGTTGTAAATCAAAAAGTTTCGCTTGACTCTGAATAATTCCTTTAAAGGCAGGATGTTCTGACACCTTCCCTGTCACGATTTTCCCATCTATCGAAATATACGTTTTTAAAGCATCAATTCGTTCAATATACTGCTGCCCTGTCATTATTGGCATGCTGTCACCCCTATACATTCCCTATGTTTTTGTACTTATCTAGTATATGAAATGTCCAAATATTAGGTGACGATACATCAATTAGAAAAACCCGATTAGACAGTCTAATCGGGTATATTTATTTTAGTCATCCAAAAAATCATAGGGAGAGACATCATTCATACCAATCATTGGATGAATAAAAGGGGCTGTTTCTACTGTTAGCTTTTGTTCAATGGAAACAGGCTCCTGCGTCACTTCATTTTCAACTGACACTGCCTCGACTTCCACAAGTTCTTCCTCAATTTCCATTGGGTTAAGTCTTGCACGTAAAGAGGTGAAACGCTGTAGGTCATCTGTACGTTGTAAACCATCTGCAAGTACATCTGGTTCACCACATAAAATCAAAAAGTTTTTAGCACGTGTAATACCTGTGTATAAAAGATTACGCCGTAACATTTTGGAATACCCTCTAACCACTGGCATAATGACCGTTTGAAACTCAGAGCCCTGTGATTTATGGATGGAGCAACAATAAGCTAGTGTCAATTGATTGAGATCGCTTCGTTGATAGGTCACTTCATTGCCATCAAAGGATACGATCAATAAATCTTGTTTTTCGACCGTCTCTTTCGCCTTAATAATACTAATGACCTCACCCATATCTCCATTAAAGACATTGCTTTCTGGTTGATTGACAAGCTGAAGAACTTTATCCTTTATTCGATAGGTTACATCCCCAAAGACTAGCTCTTTTCGTGTTCCAGTATCATTTGGATTAATAAGCTCTTGAATCATTTTATTTAAATTATCTATCCCAGCTGGTCCTTTATACATGGGTGCCAACACTTGGATATTACGGATTTCCTGACCTTTTGCGACAGCACTTTTGACAACCTGTGTTACAACGTTGGCAACTTGATCGGCTGAAGCCTTAATAAACGAACGATCAGAGGTTTTAGCTGTTAACTCTTTTGGAATCGTTCCTTTTTTATTTGATGGGCAAGTTCAATAATCGTTGAGCCTTCTGCTTGTCGGTAAACATCTGTTAGCTCGACGGTTGGTAGCTGCTTGGATGCTAATAAATCTTTTAACACCTGTCCTGGACCTACTGGTGGAAGCTGATCCTGATCTCCTACAAAGACAACTTGAACATCTTCATGTAAAGCTTTTAATAATTGATGGGCAAGCCATGTATCAACCATGGACATTTCATCCACGATAATCAGCTTACCTGTCACTTCACGCTCTGTTTCTTCCTCTTTTTCTTGCCCTGTAAAACCGAGCAGTCGATGAATGGTCATCGCAGGTAGCTCTGTTGATTCGGCTAATCGTTTAGCAGCACGTCCAGTCGGCGCACAAAGAATAATCGGAAAAGGCTCCTCTTTTTGAGCATACTCTTTTGGATTTAAGGATAGGCCATGAAGCTTTGCATACACTTCTACGACTCCCCGTACAACAGTGGTTTTCCCCGTACCAGGACCACCCGTTAATATCATAACAGCTGAATTTAAAGCCTGCTCAATGGCATTCGCTTGTGTTTCTGCATAGGTAACATTGAGTAGCTCCTCTGTTTCTCCAATGGCTTTTCGAATTTCATCTTTACTAAAATGTTCAGCCTTAATATTCCGTTCGATAAGGGATAAGATTTTCGATGCAATCCCTACCTCTGAAAAATACAGTGACGGTAAATATAACCTTGTCTCTTCACCACAAATTTTGCCTTCTTCACGGAGTCCGATGCAGGCTTGAGAAATATCTTCGAATGGTATCTCCTGTCGTTGGCTTTGTTCAAGCATTTCCTTAACGAGCGGTAAAACATGTTCTGCATCTAGATAGACATGTCCATCTGATAAAGCTGCTGTATTTAAAATATGTAAAATCGCTGCTTTGACACGATCAGGATGTTTACCAGTTATACCTAATTTTGCACCTAGCTCATCAGCTCGAAAGAAACCCACCCCTTCCACATCTTCAATTAAGCGGTATGGATTCTCTGTCAGTAATTCAATGGCTTCTGTTCTATAGGTTTGATAAATTTTCATGCCAAGCTGTGGACCAAATCCCCACTCATTCAATTGAATCATGATCCGCTCTAAACCTAAGTTTTGCTCAATGGTGCGGTGAATGACTTCTTTTTTTTCAGCAGATAGACGCGGAACAGCATCGAGGGCATTAGGATCTTCTAAAATAACACGGAGTGCATTCGCACCTAGTTTTTCAACAATCGTTTCAGCTGTTTTTTTCCCGACCCCTACGAAGAGGTCACTAGATAAATAATGAATAATTCCTTGCTCAGTTGCAGGTACCTCTTTCGTAAATGTCTCAATTTGAAATTGAGCACCGTATTTAGGATGTTGTTTTAAAATACCAGTAAATCGATATTGTTCGTCCATTTGTAGTGGGGGAAAATAACCAACAACAATAATTTCTTTATCTTCATATTGCAAATTCGTCTCTTGAATTTTCACACGTACAATCGAATACATATTTTGCGCATTATGAAAGATAGAGACGATCGGACGTCCGAGTATAAAAAATTTATTGAGTTCAAATAAATCTAAATGATCTGTCATGTTCGGTCCGTCCTTTCTTATAGTTTTCAATCTTTTTATTTTACCATAGCCACATGAAAATATCGCAGACAAAAATAGATTCGCTTCGTTATTTTTACATTATTTTGACAAATGACAATTCTCTGCCTTTATCCTCCGTTCCATGCTATGATTAATATGAATTAGTTGCACGGAAGGATTGTGAAATTATTGGAATTTAGACCTTGCATCGATTTACACGATGGCAAAGTAAAGCAAATTGTAGGCAGCACTTTGGGATATACAAATCAAGCAGTTGTTGAAAACTTTATTTCTCAACATGACGCTAGCTACTATGCACAAATGTTTGCCCAAGATCGTTTAACAGGTGGACACGTTATTATGCTAGGCTCTGGTAATGAAGAAGCTGCCCTATCCGCTCTAACAGCCTATCCTCAAGGCTTGCAAATAGGTGGTGGCATTACGGCTGACAATGCTCAAAAGTATATTGATGCAGGTGCTTCGCATGTCATTGTCACATCCTATATTTTTCATGATGGTCAGCTCGATTTAGCACGTTTAAAGCGTTTAAATCAATTAATTGGTAAAGAACACCTTGTCATCGATCTCAGTTGTAAGATGCGTGACGGGAAGTGGTTTGTCATGACAGATAAATGGACTACATTTAGTCACTTCGAAGTCAATGCTGCGTCGATTGCCTATATTGAAGATTTTTGTGATGAGCTGTTAATACATGCTGTCGATGTTGAAGGAAAAAAGGGTGGCATGCAGGAAAGCTTGGTACAGGACTTAGCTGCTTGGACATCTATCCCAACTACTTATGCAGGCGGCGTTCGTTCAATCGAAGACTTAGAAAGATTTAACCAATTAGCTAACGGAAAACTTCATGTAACCATTGGGAGTGCGCTCTCTATTTTTGGTGGCGATTTACCTTATACAGATGTAGTAGAATATTGTAAAAAAGGTGGGATTTTGTGAAGCTTATTTATAAAGATTATGTTTTTCCATTTCAAGAAACAAATTTAGAGAGAATTATAGATGGTAAATATTTTAAAGTGAATAAAAAAGATAATTCTCTTGCAATTCAAGTGCAACTTGACAACGAGCAAATGTTACTGGAATTTTCAAAATCATTAAAGGCAACTTGTGGCTTTTTACGCGATCAAGAAACAGAGCCTTATATTGGAACCTATATTGATTTACAAGTTTTCGTTGATGAGTTTAATAAGCGTTATAACTTAAATGCTGAAATTATTAGTTAAAACATGGGGACAGATGGTTCCCTTTGTTTTAACCTCAAATCCTCTTCTGCATTCTTCCTTGCCCCTATTTCTGAAACCTTTTCATTGTCATGTGAGTTATATATTGTATAGCATAAACCACAGGGGGCTTACATGACTAAACTACATATTCAAATTTTCCTACCTTATTTTTATGCTTCCCGCTCTTCTTATAGGGATGATCACCATAATCTCCTATAGCGTAGGCTTTCATAGTGGATACAGAACATGTTGGTATACAGGGTGTCCATCGGTGGATAACTTTTGGTCCGTTTAATTTTTATATAGTCTAATTGTTTATTTATGGAAGCTTTCAATCAATAAACATTTATCATTTACGATAGGATTCATGTTCCTCATAGAAGGTATATTATTAATGCAACCTGATGCAGGACAAATCACTGCGTTTGCTTGTGCATCCACTATTATTTTATGGAGAGCTATAGAAAATTCGATTTGGAAGTACATTTCACTGCTCTTATTCGCTTTTTTTGTCATCGCATCATGGATTTTTCTTGATCATTTAGCTCCAATCCCATATGTGGAGCAAATTATTTTTTTAGTGGCTGACATGGGCAGTATTTTGCTTTTTTTAGGTGTTTTAGCACTCCTATTGTTAATTTATCCATTCTTTGTCCCATGGAAAAAAGATACCTTGTCATTAGCTTTAGGCTTATATTTTCTAATGACAATCCTTGTCACGTTCGTGGGTCATTTTCCTATGCCTATTATGGGCTATGGAATTTCACCAACTATCGGCTATCTCATTGCCATCACAGCTATACAAAAAATAAAAATCGAACAAACCAAAAAAAGAAAGGATTTACAAACGATGAAAACTGAACTAGAAGTAAACACTTTAAAATCATTTCAAACTGAATTAACACGCTTCTTTTTAGCTTACAAATTTGCTCTACAGGAAGTGGAAACGAAAATTAATATATTACAAGAAGAATTTAAGTTAATTCATGAATATAATCCAATTGAGCATGTATCTAACGTATAAAATCACCTAAAAGTATTTTAACGAAGATGATGAAAAAAGAGCTTCCTCCATCAATAGAGGCTGTGCGTGAAAATATCCGCGATATAGCTGGTGCTCGCATCACCTGTTCCTTCGTGGAGGATATTTACAAGGTAAGTGCCATGTTACAAGCACAGCATGACATGGAAGTTGTTGAGGTGAAGGATTATATAGCCAATCCAAAAGAAAATGGCTACCAAAGCTTACATCTCATTATTAAAATTCCTATCTTTATGTCAGACCATATGGAAAAGGTCTATACAGAGATCCAAATTCGTACAATTGCAATGGATTTCTGGGCAAGCTTAGAACACAAAATTTATTATAAGTATAACAAAGAAGTACCTGAGCATATTCGTCATGAATTAAAGGAAGCCGCCCTACAAGCAGCTGAGTTAGATCGAAAAATGGAGCGACTGAATAAGGAAATCAATATTTTAAAAGAAAATGAAGCCGAGCCTTCATTGCTAGACAGTACCCCAATCGCACATTTAGCGAAATACTTAACGGATCTACCTGGCAATAAAATAATTGATGACGCTCTATTCAAAAAGTAAATTTATTCTATGGTTTAGTCATCAAATGAAAAACCACCTCACACGCTGCTTGACCACAGAATGTGAGGTGGATTGTACTAGTTATTTGCTATTGCGCCTTCCTTGTGGATTTCGTTGCTACAAAAAAGGAGAAAATAAGTGCACCAATAGCAAAAATAAAGGTAGCTATATATACATAACTGACGCCATTGGCAATAGTGTCCTTTAAAAAGCTTACTTCTTCTAAATTAAAACCACCTTTTGCAAATTCACCATTTAATTGAATTTCACCTTTTCCTAATGAAGCCATTTTTTCACTTGTTGCTAGATTGAAAATCATACCAAATAGCGCTGCACCAATCGCTTGGCTAAATGTATTTGTAAAGGAGTTCAAACCAATTGATATACCAAGTTGCTTTGGATCAGCCACCTTTTGTATGGAAATCATTAGCATCGGCATAATAAAGCCCATCCCTAGTCCAATTAATGATGATGCGAAATAAACGCTGAAATCATTAGAACCTGAAGATAGTCTTGCCAACAATAGTGTACCCGTAACAAGTAAAATCGTACCCATTTGGATAATGCGTTTATTTGTTAAACGACCGATTAAATAACCTGCCATAATCGAGTTCACCGTCCAAAAAATAGACATTGGTGTTAATAATAAACCAGCCTGCGTTGCATTTTTGCCTAAAACACTTTGGGCAAATATGGGAATATAAACGGTCACACCAATGACAATAGACATGCCACTTAAAGTTAATGCATTAATGACCATTAGTCGTCCATTTTTAAACAGTGTTAACGGAATAATTGGCTCCTCTGCTCGCAACTCCACCCAGATAAAAATACTTAGGAATACAAGAGCAACACCATACATTAGCAGCGATTGGCCTGATAACCAAGTTTGTGTTTTACTGTTTTCGATAATAACAAACAGTAACGCAACCATGCCAATTGTAAAAAATACTGCACCTAAGTAGTCAATTTTACGCTTCACTACCTCTAATTGTTCTTTATAATGTTTAGCAATTAAGTAAATAGAGGCTAAACCAAACGGTACATTAATGAAGAAAATAAAGTGCCAAGATACTTGGTCAACAATAAAGCCGCCAAATAATGGACCCACTACACCAGAGACGCCCCATACCATACTTAAATAGCTTTGTCCTTTGGCACGCTCTTTTTCAGTTTTAAACAACTCACCAACCATTGTTAATGTGATGGGCAAAATTGAACCTGCGCCAATACCTTGAATTGCTCGAAAAACAATTAATTGCTCCATGGATTGAGCTAAACCACATAACATAGAACCTACTAAAAAAATAATGATACCTGTAATAATCATCCGTTTACGGCCAAATAAATCAGCTAATTTACCAAAAATAATCGCCGCTATGGCGGAAGCTAGTAAATAAGCAGAATAAATCCAGCTTATTAAGTCTACACCTAATAAATCAGCCGTAATACTCGGAATAGCAGTACTAACAATAGTTCCCTCAATTGCAGCGAGTGCTGTTACAAGTAATAGTGCTATAAATACTTTATTCATTCTGTCACCTTTTCCTTTCCTGCATGACATACATTACCAAGTTTGAACTAGAATTAAAAGAGAAAGGGATTTAATTTATAAAAAAATAAACGATGTTTTTCTGTTTTACTAGATAAAATCAATAAAAAAGCAGCAGGAATGTTAATCAACATTCACTCGCTGCTTATTATCTATCAGTTAAATCGTTGAGCAATCATATCGTAAATATAACGTGCTTGGTCATATTCAGGTTGTAAGGTAAAGGCTTGTTTCAAATGATACATGGCATCTTCTGTTTGTTCAGTGGACACGGCATATAGTACGCCTAAATTATAATGTGCATCGGCATTATTCCAATCCTGTTCAATCAAGAGATCCAGTTCCTTCTTCCCTTCATCAAACATTTCTAATGCACATAGTACTATCGCATAAGCTAAACGAATCTGTGTATCTTCTGGAGCAATCTCTACTGCACGTTGTAAATAAGGTAATGCCAATTTAGAGTTATCCATACGTTCAAAGCATTTCCCCATCATATAATAGACATCGGCACCTTCAATATGATGGTTTAGCGCTTGCTCATATAGCTTCACAGCCTCGGCATAGCGTTCAGCATTGTAATATAAATTGGCTAGACCGTAATAGGCTGTAGCTGCTGATTCATCCACAGTGATTGCCTTTTGGAAGAAACGTTCTGCACGTTCAGTATCCTCTAATACGGCTAATAAATTGCCGAAATTTACATACCCAATAGCATTTTCAGGCTCTGCCTCAATTGCTTTTGTAAATAGTTGAGCAGCATCCTCATAACGTTTTTCTTGAAATGCTTGGATGCCCTGTTCATTATAATTCATTTGTTCTTCACCTCTATGTAGCGAAAGACTGCTTTTAGGAAGCCAAGAGGCCATAAAAGCAGTCTTAACGCAATTTATCCAACATATGTTAGTTTTTCATTACTTTTAAAGACTTCATCAATCGTTCCGCCACCCATACATTCTTCTCCGTTGTATAGCACTACAGCTTGGCCAGGTGTAATTGCACGTACAGGTTCTGCAAATGTAATGTGTGCACGCCCATCTAGTAAAATTTCAACTTCTACTGGTGTATCGGTTTGACGATAACGGAATTTTGCTGTGCAAGAAAATTTCCCAGGCAATTTTTTTGTCGAAGTATAGCTCATTTTCACAGCTGTTAATGATGTTGAATACGAATATTCATTGTCAAAGCCTTGTCCGACAAGTAGAACATTACGTGCTAAATCTTTTCCTAGCACAAACCAAGGTTCACCGTCTCCACCAATACCAAGCCCGTGTCGTTGACCAAGTGTATAGTACATTAAACCATCGTGTTGGCCCATTACAACGCCATCCATTGTTTCCATTTTGCCAGGTTGCGCTGGTAAATATTGACTTAAGAACTCCTTGAAATTACGTTCACCGATAAAGCAAATGCCTGTTGAATCTTTTTTCTTGGCCGTAGCAAGGCCTGCTTCTTCTGCAATTTTTCGTACTTCTTTTTTCTCTATATCACCAATTGGGAACATTACATGCGCTAATTGCTCTTGCGATAACTGATTTAAAAAGTATGTTTGATCTTTGTTATCATCAACGCCACGTAACATTCTTACTTCACCATCACCACTACGATCAATTCGTGCATAGTGACCTGTTGCTAAATAATCAGCGCCAAGGTTCATGGCATGCTCTAAAAATGCTTTAAATTTAATTTCTTTATTGCACATAACATCAGGATTTGGTGTACGCCCTGCTTTATATTCTTCTAAAAAGTATGTGAACACTTTATCCCAATATTGTTTCTCGAAATTGACAGCATAGTATGGGATACCAATTTGATTACATACTTTTATCACATCGTCATAATCTTCCGTTGCTGTACAAACACCGTTTTCGTCCGTATCATCCCAGTTTTTCATAAAGATTCCGATTACTTCATACCCTTGTTGTTTTAACAAGTATGCCGCCACCGATGAATCTACCCCACCTGACATGCCGACAACAACTCGAATTTGAGAGGGGTCACGTGTTTCTTTCATTGTGGTCACCTTTTCTTTTATCTAATTACAGTTTATGTTTCAATATTTTAACGAAACATAACATAGGTATTTTGCAAATTATTTTTTAGCTAGTTTTTTCACGATTTGAGCCGTTTTTTCTGCTGCATCTTGAATATCCTTTTCCGTTAAACCCTGCCCAAAGCTGAATCGGATGGAATTTCGTAGCTCCTCTGCACTTTGTCCAAACATTGCTACTAACACATGTGATGGATCAATCGACCCAGCGGTACATGCAGAACCACTAGATACACAGATTCCTGCCATATCAAGATTCACTAAAAATGATTCTACTTCCATGCCCTCAAAGCTAATATTTAAAACATGTGGCAATGACTGCTCTTCATCACCATTAACATGGAATGCTAGCTTTTCCTGTGAAAAAACAGCAAGCATAATTTGCTTAAAGTGATTGTATAGTGAACGCTTTTCTTCACGCAACTCATTTGCAACTTGCACGGCAGTCGCAAAAGCTATAATGGCAGGTATATTTTCAGTACCTGCACGACGTTTTTTCTCTTGTGCGCCCCCAAGAGCGTAACTTGCTAACGGTGTTCCTGCTTTTTGATAAAGGAATCCAACACCTTTTGGACCGTTGATTTTATGAGCAGATACACTTAATAAATCCACCTGTAATTCATTTACATTAATGCACTCTAAGCCATAAGCCTGAACCGCATCTGTATGGAATATAGCACTATGCTCACGCAATAACGCGCCAATTTCAGCAATTGGCTGAATCGTTCCTACTTCATTATTTCCATACATAATTGTTACTAAAATGGTATCATCACGAAGGGCTTTTTGGACATCCTCAACCGCGACACGCCCTCTTTGATCGACAGGTAAATAGGTCACCTCAAACCCATCACGTTCAAGTTTTTCACAAGTATGTAATACTGCATGATGCTCTACTTGCGTTGTAATGATGTGTTTTCCTTCATTTGCTCGGGCATAGACAGTTCCTAAAATTGCCATATTATCAGCTTCTGTGCCACCACTTGTGAAAATAACTTCCCCTGCTTGCGCCCCAATTGATTTCGCCAATAGCTCACGCGCATCATCTAGATATTTCCTTGCTTCTCGACCAGCTTTATGAATACTCGATGCATTGCCAAATACCTGCTGCATAGCAGTCGTCATCGCTTCTATTACTTGGCCATTCATTGGAGATGTGGCCGCATGATCGAGATAGATATATGAATTCATGTTGAAAACTCCTTTTTAAACTCTGTGACATCCGCCAGAGGCTTTCGCTTGATTCAGTTAATGCTTGTAAAATCAATACAAGTATTCTTCACCCCACTATGACAGGGTCTTCCGTACTTGGTGGTTCATTTTAGTACAAAAACATTTGCTGAATCGAGATAAAAGCACAAAACCCACATCACTCATCATAAAAATAGTCATTGGGATGTGAATAGTTCACAATCTCCCAATAAGATGAAGTGAATGCAGGAGTAGCGCTTTAGCTTAAACTATTTTAAATATAGAACATGTAGCCTTCCACTACATTTTCTTCTGTATATTGTGCTAAATCTTCAATTGTTGTTGTATCTAACACATTTTTTACTGCATCACGAATACGTAGCCATAATTCACGTTGCGGTGCTTCTTCATTTTCAATACCCTCTACTGGTTGAATTGGCCCTTCTAGCACACTAATAACATGGGCTGCTGAAATTTCGCTAGGTGGATTTGCTAGCATATAACCACCATAAGCACCACGTACACTTTTTACTAAGCCTGAATTACGAAGCGGAGATACTAATTGCTCTAAATATGCCTCTGAAAGTTCCTTTTCCGCCGCAATTTTACGCAAAGGAATTGGCCCTTCCCCATAATGCTTTGCTAATTCAATCATAATTGTAAGCCCGTAACGGCCCTTTGTTGAAATTTTCATTTTATCACCCTCAATTAGTCTAGTCAAAATACTACCAACAGTATATCATAATCTCCTCTTGATGAACTCGGAAATACACCTAGAAGGATATGATATACTAATTAAAGCGATTCAAAATCGTTTAAAATCCATACGAGTACTTTATTTTAGCGTAAAAAAATGTATGAAGCAAAAAATGACAATGACAGAAAGGGGAAGTTATTTTGCACAATGAACCACTCGCTTTTCGAATGCGACCTTTAACCCTTGATGAAATTGTTGGTCATCAGGATTTCATTGGTCCCAACACAGCCCTTTATAAAATGATTCAAAATGAACATGTCCCTTCCATGTTGCTATATGGAGAACCTGGAATCGGTAAAACATCCATTGCCAATGCCATTGCAGGAAGTTCCAAGCTCCCTTTCTTCGCACTTAATGCCACACGAGCTGGCAAAAAAGATGTGGAAGATATTGTACAAGAAGCCAGAATTTCAGGGAAAGTAATACTTTTCTTAGATGAAATTCACCGTTTCAATAAATTACAGCAGGATACGCTGTTACCACATGTAGAAAATGGATCAATTGTATTAATTGGTGCCACGACAGAAAATCCCTATCATGATGTTAATCCAGCGATTCGTTCACGTTGTGGAGAAATTTACCAGCTAAAACGCTTAACGAAGGAAAATTTAATCGAACTAGTTGAAAAAGCACTTGCTGATGAAAGACGGGGATTAGGTAAGTATCATTTTGCCTTAACACCATCACAAATTGAACAAATTGCAGCCGCAGCAAACGGAGATGCACGAAAGGCATTAACTTTGCTAGAATCTATTTACTATGCCAGTGACGAGGTGGATGGACAAACGGTTGCTGCCGACCATGTTATTGAACATCTCATTAGTCGAATTGGGGTGTATGGCGATAAAAAAGGATCACATTTTTATAATTTACTATCAGCCCTGCAAAAGTCTGTGCGTGGCAGTGATACTAATGCTGCTCTGTATTATCTAGCACATTTATTGGAAACAGGCGATTTAGTGGCTGTCAGCAGACGCCTACTTGTTATGGCCTATGAAGATATTGGTCTAGCTAATCCCGACGTCGGACCTCATATATTAGCTGCTATTCAAGCAGCAGAACGACTAGGGCTACCAGAGGCACGTATCCCACTTGCCAGTGCTGTCATTGAAATGTGCCTTGCCTCAAAGTCCAACTCAGCCATTGTGGCAATTGATGCTGCTATTAAGGCTATTCATGAAGGCAAAACAGGTGATATCCCTCATCATTTGCGAGATGGTCATTACGAGGGTGCAAAAGATTTAGGACACGTCGGCTATCAATATCCTCATAACACACCGATTGGTACTTTTGGTGGTTGGGTAGACCAGCAATATTTGCCAGACGAACTTGTAGGAACTGAATTCTACAAACCTGTTATTGCTGGTGAGGAAAAGCGCATGGCTGGCATCTACGACAAACTAAAATCATTTCAAGATAAGAAATAATAAAACAAAAGCAAAGTCACTATCTTAAGTAATTGCAATGACTTTGCTTTTTATATACCAACAGGATAGGCTGCTCTAGCAATCATCCTGTAAAGCTCGGGTTATTTGTCGTATATCGTTCTTGGTAAAACAAATTTAATGGTTCAGCTAAATGTCGAAGTAATGGCAAAATGGATTCTTTCACATCTCCTTCATTTGCCTTACTATGCAAAAAAACAATCAAATTATACGACTGATACAATAAGCTCGCGAACTCTTGATTGTTTTCTCTTACCTCAAAGCGAATTGCTTTTACAGCAATTGCTTGTGCAATTTTTTGTTCTCTTGTTTCACAGGAAGGCTCCTTACTTAATTCATCATCTGACACTCTGTATAACCGTTTTAATGCGCCATATATCTCTTTATTTCCACTAAATCGATCTTTTAACCATTTCAAGACAAATTGCAAAAGAATGACTGCATAGATAAGAGAAAGACATTCATCGCCTCGTGATTTTTTTGCTAAGCGCTGGAAATATTCTGCTTGTGTGACTAGTTCAAAAAGAATTAAACGTATTGGATAAAGCATGGCATGACCGCTATTAATGTACAGCTTTTCTCGATCTCTATACATAGCCAACCAAATATCTTTGACCAATGAAATAGATTTCCTTGTTGAGAGCGCTAATTGACATTGAATAAGCTCCTGTTCAATTGTCGGTCGGATAAGCTGTAGAAATAAAAGTTCATCTTCCTCACTAACTAATAAAAGCGGCTTTTCCAAATTCGCCAAATCTATTTCTATTCCATTTACAATCATTGCTTAGCCCCCTTCCAATAAGTTCTTACAGCGTTAAGCAGAGTGAGCACATATATTACCAATTTTCTAACTATAATTCGACAAAAAAACATAAATACCTTTCAAGATAATATGCCTTTTTACTTTCTCCACAATAAAAAAGAATCCACGCTACTAAAAAAGGCAAGTAAATCACTCTCTTTCCACATCGAACATTGTAGAAAAACTGATTTAATTCCTATTAGTTACGTAGATTCTTGACGTATAGGCTATTTTCAGAAAATAGATAGTCTATTATTGTCTAAGGTCTATGCCGGAAGTTCTTGATCCACAAATAATTTAAACTGTTGAAGACATTGCTTCACTTCACCTTTTTGTGACAGCACTTCGTTGCGTATGTTTGTTGCTTTTTCTTCATCCTCTAGCACTTCAGTTAAAAGAGCCATGATATCTTCTAATAATTGCTCATTCTCTTCCTGCTCAATACTCGGTAAGGAATAGGCTGCTATTGTTAATAAATGCTCTACTTTTTCAGGTGTTTCTTGCAAAGCATTCGAAGAATAATAGGTCGATGCAGCTAAAAAGTAGCATAATTTTGCACAACAATCGATAAATAAATGCCAATACGTATTTGCTTTCGGTAATTCCCCTGCCCGCTGATTAATATATTCCTTATAATAGGTAGTGACTTGTATATATAAAGGATTCAATTCTCTCATGGCTTTCGGATAGTTGTTGGATGTATCCAAATAGTCAAATACAATGGCATTCATTTTCTCTTGAAGTTTCACAATATCTAAATGATCACGAATTACTTGAATTTCCATTTTCCCACTCTCCCATATGTCATTTGCTGTTTAGCTTCCTGGCTATTCACTGAGTAGCACCAAGCATCCCAAACAAACAGATCGATTATCTAATGGATGATTCAAATTATAGCAATAAACCATCTGAAGTAGTGTGGACATGAAAAAAATAAGACAATTTCGTGAATTAATAGCATTTTATGTACATAAGAGGAACTATTTTGGTAAAATTATACCCTTTGTACATAATCATCAAATAAGCATTGTTCGTTTGCTCGATCAATAATTTCAATAATACTTCCATGCACATATTTTTTAATGCGCTTTTGAGGTATATAAAAATAAGCATTGTTCATAATTAACCATTCACTTAATGTTAAATCACTACCTGCTTGTTGATTCGTTAAGATTTTTTTATGTCTCAGAACATCAGCCATTTTATAAAAACCATCTGACAATTCGTAGGCTGATACATCAAAATTAAAAATGGGGCTGACAACCTGTCCAACATCAAAAATATGTATAGTTTGGTTTTCTTCATCTATAGCTAACTCTACTGTGCTAATCTCGTCGAAAAGATTTAAACCTCTATACTCCATTTGATAAATTTTTTCCATTTGTATACGCCTCCTTTTTTACAACGGTCTAATTGTAACACAGAAAAAATAGCTACCTCTAAATACAATTAAGGCAGCTACTTCTACGAAAATGAACATTTATGCTGTTTTTTGACTATTACCAAAGCATCGTATTTGGTATTAACCTTGTACGCGCGTAATTTTCACATCTTTTAGGATGGTATTGACTACCCAGCTTGCTGCAATTAAACCTGCTACAGACGGTACAAAAGCGTTAGATGAAGGTGGCATCTTTGCTTTACGAATTGCTGCATCAGGCTTACCTACATGTTCGACAACATCTGGACGTACGACAATTGGACTTTCATCTGAAAATACAACCGTAACACCCTTATGAATTCCTTCTTTACGTAGCTTAGTACGAATGATTTTAGCCAATGGGTCTGTATGTGTTTTTGAAATATCTGCAATTTGGAAGCGAGTAGGGTCCATTTTATTTGCTGCACCCATGCTTGAAATAATAGGAATATTACGCTTTAAACATTCCTTCATTATATGAATTTTATACATCACTGTATCACTTGCATCGATCACATAATCAATGCCTTGTGCAAAAAATTCTTCATAGGTTTCTTCTGTATAAAACATGTGCATGTCAATCACTTCACATGCTGGGTTAATATCTGCAATACGCTCTTTCATGACAGCTGATTTTGATTGACCAACTGTTGATAGGTATGCCACAAGTTGTCTGTTGACATTTGTGATATCTACATTGTCCTTATCGACTAGAATAATACGGCCGATTCCGCTTCGTGCACATGCCTCAGCAGCAAATGAACCGACACCACCCACACCAAGAATGGCAACCGTTGTATTTTTTAATTTATCGAGACCCTCTGTTCCTATTGCGAGCTCGTTACGTGAAAATTGATGTAACATCCTGACACTCTCCATCTATGAAATTTTATTAGTAAACCTAGTTATATACTAAGATAAAATCAAAACCTATCTTACATTTTATCATGTTATTGTTCAAGATAAAAATATAAAGAAAAAATCAAAATTGTCTACTTAAATCCTTTGAGATAATAATCCATAAAAAGATTTCATCCCTTTTAGTTCTATATATGGTAAAATAGCGCTTTAAAAATTAGTTCATTAATCAGGTAAATCTTATATAACATTATGCTCGACCACATAAAGAAAAAGAGATTGATGACTCAATCTCTTTCTCACTCTTCTTTACTTTGTAAAACCAAATGATGCCCATGGTTGAATGCATGTTAATAAAAATAGTTCTTCCTCTACAATGCTAGCTACGACATTACTCGATCCCGTATTAGGAATGTCCTTTAGCACAATCTGTAGCTCTCCCTTATACCGAACATCTAAATTATTATCAATCGTGACATCCCCTCTTTTTAATGGCCGTATATCATGCACAGGAAAATCTCCATTTTTATATTTCACACGGGATTGGGTGCTCCGAATCACGTATTCAGACACATCACCTCGATTAAAATGAGGCTCTTTATAAAGAATCGTCTCCTCTAAAATGCTCGTGTCTTCAGACTGAACAACCCTTAATTCAAGCTTATTACGATTTAATTGTCCTAATGCACGTAGTTCGTCCTCAGAAGCAAACATATTGCCAATAATACAATCGTCAATTAACCCCGTATGCCATAAATCTTTCGCCTGTACAGTGATTGGGAGTTGACGGTGCTCCTCTAATGTAGGTAACCCGTGCTCTGTTTGCTCCCAAGGTCCATATTGACCATGTTGTGAGGAGATCATCGCTGCCGTTCTCACATTGTGCGCTTTAAAGTGCTGTGACGTTTGTAAAAAATGCTGACGAGATAGCCCCGTAAAGCGTTTTGGATAAAAATTATGACAGCCGATAATGTTCTCTTTATTAGGCTGATAAGAGATAATATTATCTACATACTTCGTACCATTACTAATGTTTAATTCTATTTTTAGATGACTTCCATCAAGTGACATCAACGCTTCTTCTTGACCTGAAAATCCCATATCTAAACGTATAGCTGCCAAATAATAATGTTCTTTTAAATAGCCAATATCCCTATAGGTTAAGCCTAAATCATCAAAAACACCTGGTGCAATATCAGCGGATATGTCAAAGCCGAGGCGTTGCGCAAATTCGTTGATTTGTTGTAATTTTTGACGCTCCTCATCCTGTTTTAGTGACATTAGGCATGTGAATATACGATCAAAGCCATTGTCATAAGCCAGCTGAACATAGCGCTTCATCTCATCTAGCGTACTATGCTGTGGATATAGCGAGATTCCTAATCTTTTCACTTCAAACCCTCCGTTAATTGACGCTTATACTTCCACTTTTTGTCCTCTGGATTCCACTACAGATTCCTCACTCTGTGCCGCTAAAGCAGCTTTTTGCTCATTCTGCCTTGCCATACGGTTCGCCATTGAGATAAATGGCAGATAAATACAAACAGCGATGACAATTAAAACCATACTCAAAACAGCACCACGCCAAGATTGAGTTGCTAAAAAACCATTAATAATTGGCGGTGTTGTCCACGGCGGTGAAAAGGTAGCAGCTGGTACCCAGCCCCATTTCGTTGCAAAGAATGCAATGGTTACGTTGATCATTGGTGTCAAAATGAACGGTACAAATAAAACCGGATTTAATACAATTGGTAACCCAAAAAGTAATGGCTCATTAATATTGAAAATTCCAGGTGCTGCAGATAATTTCCCAACTGTATTATATTGCTTATTCTTTCTAGCAAATATGAAAATCGCAATAATGAGTGCTATTGTCGTGCCAGAGCCTCCCATATTAATAAAAGCATCAAAGAATGGTTTATTGACAATGTAAGGCGCAACTTTACCAGCAGAGATTGCTGCAACATTTTCGTTAATAGCTGGTAAATTAATTGTTTGCATGAAGGGTTCGATGATATTTGCTCCATGTACGCCAAGTGTCCATAAAAATGTAGGTATAAATGCCAAAATTAAAGCAGCAAGCCATGTATTTGTTAGACCCATAAATGGCTCTTGAATCGCAGAGTAGAAGGACCCGACAATATCTGGTATATCAAAACCTGCTGAAATAATGGTACGTACTAAAGCAAATATTCCAATCGTAATAATGGCAGGAAGTAACGCAGCAAATGATTTGGCAACAGCTGGTGGTACACCCGTTGGCATTTTAATTAGTAGCTTAGGATTGCCAGACAATCTACAAAACAATTCTGTAGAAAGTAGTGCAACAATCAGAGCAATAAATATACCACCCGTGCCTGTTGTTAAGCCGGTTATTCCGCCTTCCCCAAAAGTCCCAAACGTTAAGTAGCTTGATAGACTAATTACTCCAGCAGATAGACTATCTTTTTGATAACTTTTAGCAAGATGATAAGCAACAGTAAAGGCAAGTAGCAGTGAAATGATATTAAATGTAGCACTCCAAATATTACCGCCAAATTGAGTCCATGTCTCATGTTTCCAAATGGCATCGAGTGTATTTTGATAAAATTTGATAGGCAAATTGTTAAAAAGTACAGCCAAAGTTCCCACAATCGTTAAAGGCATAATCGTAATAAATCCGTCACGAATGGCAACTAAATGACGCTGATTCCCTACCCTAGCAGCAACCGGTACAAACTTTTCTTCTAAAAAACGGAACACTCACATACACTCCCTTTGCTTTTTATTTATAACATCAAAATTTGATGTTACTCCCCTTTGATTCGTTCATATAGCTCAATCATTTCCTGTGCTAAATCGCGAAAAGTAATGGCATTCATTAGATGATCCTGGGCATGAATTAATAACATTGAAACCTCTACCTTTTCTCCCCTTGCTTCTTGAGACAGTAAGCCCGTTTGAGAGTGATGTGCTTCAATTAATGACTCATTCGCTAATTTGATTTTTTCTTTTGCTGCCTCAATTTGCCCCTTTTTTGCTAGCTGAATAGCTTCCATACACTCACTTTTCGTATTTCCACTATGCACAATCAGTCCCATAATGGACTCCATTAATTCTGTATCTTCCATTCCCCTTTGCCCCTTCTTTCATCCAATTAGTTGTAGAGCCTGTTTCAGGACATTTTCACCGTTCATCATGCCGTAATCCGCCATATTGATCACATCGATTGGAAAACCTTTATCCTTATATTTTGTTTCAAATGATCCTTTCAAATAACGAACCTGTGGGCCTAATAAAAGAACATCAGCCTTCTTTGACGCTAATATCTTTTCCACCTCTCCTTCCGCAATGGCGTAAATATCTGCTTCAATATTTTGCTCTTGCGCTGCTTTTTGCATCTTCGACACTAATAAACTAGTACTCATACCTGCTACACACACTAACATGATGTTTTTCATTCGATACACTCCTTTTATTTTCTTCGATTGTGTAATCGCTTACTTATTTTGAGAATAGCATCTATTGGTATATACCACAATGCAAATTTTACATTAATTTTATTTAAATCAAGTTATTTACAAAATTGGGCTATCTCAATTTTGTCGTGAAATTAATGATTATAATCAACTGGTATAGTCCAGAAAAAAAGCCAAAAATTTTTTAAATTTTCTTATTATTCAATACCTAGAAATACTCATAAAATGCTGGCTTTTCAGTAGGGATTGCCCATTGCCACTGTTCAATAACCTTTTCTACCGTAGGTTGATTAGCATAGACAACCGTTTCTTTGACAGAAAGATAACCTACCATCATCGCAGAAAAAAGATTAATTGGTAGTGTTAGCATATGCTTATCAGAGACTGAACTTGTCTCAATTATTGAGACCTGACCATTTTTATTTATTTGATACACGTACTCATTCCAGAGACAAAATGGATCTTTAATACGAATAGTTAAAGTTTCTTGAATATCCTTCCACGGATACTGCTGCATAAATGCATAAACATCTACTACTCTAATCATCACATCCTGTATGACTTCCCTTTTGAATTGTGGTTCCTTGAAATAAAAGCCAAAAGGATAATGATTACTAGTAACACCAGTTATGCTACTGACACTTGCTGCATGAGATGTCATATAACGCCACATAGCTTGTTCAGCTAAGAGATTTGCTACAATAAAATCCTGGATAGTAAATGTCCCATCTCGAATCGTATAACGAATATAGCCTTCTATATTATTGCCTTGAAAATAGACAGCAAAGTGACTATCTGGGCTCCTTCTTTCAAGTCTTTTCCACCATGCATCATCCCTTGCCATGCCACCATGTTGAACGATTGCCTGTGCATTATGAAAATCCTTAATCATCTGAAAGAGCGCCGGATCTAACCACTCAAAGCTCATCCTTTTCATGACGTCCACTTGTTTCCCTAGAGAGGGAAACATAGTTTGAGGAATTGTATAATGAAGCTTCTCAAAAAATAATTCCCAACCAAAATAACGATAGAAGGACACAGAGAATGGTGCTAATACTGAAATCGTTTGTCCATTGTCTCGCATTTTTTGCAGCGCTTCTGTCATAAGCCTTTTGATAATACCCTGTTGTCGATACTCAGGATACGTTGCAACAAAGCCGATGCCTCCCATTTTAAATGAAACTCCATGCACTGTAATATTTAGCGGTAATATTAATAGCTGCCCTACAATTTTTTTGTCATCATAAGCACCTAAGGTCGTGCTTTGCTCAATCCAATAATGAAAGTCCTCTCGACGAGCCCCAGAGTACTTATTTGGAAAGCAATAGTCTCTCAATCGATGAATCTGCCCATAATCATTAGGCAAGACGATGTGAATGTCCATTTAACCACCTCTTAAATTCTAAATATTCAGATAATTAATCACGAGATTCTTTTACAGTGGCGTGATCACAACCACTGCACGAATCTTTTATTCCTCTTGCCATACTTCTCCTATTGCTTTAGACAACATGACTTCAGTAATAGTTTGAAATAATGTTGCTACATCTGGCCCATCTGCTGAAATTTCCACTATACTTCCTGATTTTACACCTAGTGACATTACGCCCATAATAGACTTTAAATTAACGGATCTTTCTTCGTATATTAATTTAATATCACTTTGGAATGGTGTCACTGCAGTTACGAGTAATGCAGCCGGTCTGGCATGAATACCTTCAGTAGATGTAATTTTATACATTTTCTTCATTTACATACCCCACTCTTTCACGTAAAATTAATCCGATGTTGATATTTGGCAATCATTTTCTCATTATGTGATCCATCCGAATCAACATTATTGCTGACAAAAATAGGTAACTCTATTGAGGACTTTGCTAGTGTTTCTATGATTTCACTGAACAAAGCATTTAATAGTAATGAACCAATAACAGTAGATGCTGGCGCATACTGTAGGTCATGTATAGTTAGTACACCATCGCCAATCGGTATATGGGTATTAATCACAAAATCTACCACCTCTTCTAGCCGCAGCCCACTGTGATGACGTGTAGTCTGTTCCTTATAGTGGAGCGATTGGAGGGATAGCACAAATATCCCTGAATCCTTTGCTAATAAAGCGGCGTCAATAGGTGCTGCATTTCTCCCCGAGGTTGAAATGACGATGCAAACATCATTTTCACGAAAGTCAAACTGTTCCTTATGCTGTTCAATAATAGTTGAATCTTTCTCATTGATTGAAGAAGCGAATGCCCCAGCATGTAAAGCTAATGGTTCAATAAATATAGGACGGACGGGTACTAAACCACCTGCTCGATAAAATGCCTCTTGTGCCAATAGCTGTGAATGACCACAACCAAATAATTGAATTATCCCACCTTTTTGGAGACGTTGGACAATGATTTGAGCCATATCACTTATATGTGATGCCTCCTGTTCCTTCACAACCTGGATAAGCTTTTCTATTTCAGAAAAATATGCATGCATAAAATCACCTTTTAATTTCACTTATGAATTTATAACGATCAGCTCGATACGTACTGCGTACAAGCTCAAAGGGCTTACCATCTGATAAATAACTTGTACGTTTGATAATTAAAACTGGTGCTGTATGATTAATTTGTAGAAACTTACTATCCTCTTTCGATACGATGGCTGCCTCCATCTGTTGTACCGCATTCCCAATTTTTTGATGGAACTTTGCTTCGATTAAGGCATAAAGCGAGCCCATTATTTGCTTCTCATCCAACTCCGGATAAATTTTAACTGGGATATATGTTCTTTCGATTGCCATTGGTTGCGCATCTGCATTTCTTATGCGCACTACAAAAAACACTTCTTCGCCAGACTCTATCATTAAATCTCTTGCAATATCCACTGGTGGTATGATTTTCTCAAATCGTAATACCTTACTGCTTGGTTCCATTCCTCTTGCTCGCATATCTTCCGTGAAACTCGTTAAACCTTTTAACGGTTGCTCTAATTTTGGATTTGCAACATACGTTCCTCTCCCTTTTTCTCGATATAATAGACCACTATTAACTAGATTGGTAATGGATTGACGAACAGTCATTCTACTTACATCGAATTGTGCAGAAAGCTCTCGTTCTGATGGGATGGTCTCACCAATTCTGTATTCTTCTAAATAAATCCGTTGTTTAATAATCTCTTCTATTTGTATATAAATAGGTATATGAGAATTTTTCTCTAACAATTCTTGCACCTTCCTTATCGCCTTTATGATTTCTCAATACAACTTTACCTCGTCAGATCGGTTTTTGTATTTCGCATAATTAAACAAAGCTAAATGATATCCACTAACGACAGTGTGAAAAGGACATATTGACACAGTCGCTTGAAGTGGTGCCTTTCTCACTATCATTGTAGCATCTGAGCTCAATCGTTGTACCATTATATTGTCAAATGACTAATCACCTTCTCATAATTTTGATATAAATTGCCTTCTTTTAAGTAGGCTTCTCCTTTACTGTGTTTAGTATCAGCTACAATTAAAACGCTTTAAAAATCATTTCCATAAGTGCCTCGTATTATCTGCCTAAAGGAAGAATGCGGATATAGCTTCTCAAAAAGGTATAGTTGTCTATACCAATTATATACTGCTTCATCAGAAATAAAAAGTAATCTTTCCTATTTTCTAAACATTCGCTCCAAACACTCTACGAGTTCTTGGCTACCATGTACCTGTTGATGTAAAAAAAGGAGCTATTGATAAGCTCCTCTCAATCCTATGTATAGGACGAATCCCAATTGTGCCGTAATGCCAAGAAACATTCGTTTTGAACCCGCAATTTGCAGGTGGGTGCCCGCTTTGCAACTTTAAACGTCCCGCTTTGTTAGGGGCATGTTTGCGACTACAAAATGAAGGCTCCCGATTCTATAATGTTCGGTCAAAACTGTGAAGTAGAGTTAGCAGTTAGACAAACACATCAGGATTCGTATTACAGTTATCATAACACCACTTTTCTGATAATTCAAACGATTTTCTCTAATAATCTATAATTTCTTAAGAAAACGCAAAAAATACCTAGATTCCCAACAGTATTTGCTAGGTAATCCAGGTATTTTGAATTATACATTATTTTCTAAATGGTTTGATAGCCAGGCTTAGTTCACTTAGTTGCTCAGGAGATACTTCGCTTGGTGCTTCTGTCATCAAGCAGCTTGCACTAGCTGTTTTAGGGAATGCGATTGTATCACGTAAATTAGTACGACCTGCTAATAGCATAACGAAGCGATCAAGACCAAAGGCAAGACCTGCATGTGGTGGTACGCCGTATTCAAATGCTTCTAATAGGAAGCCAAATTGTGCTTGTGCTTCTTCCTCTGAGAAGCCAAGTAATTCAAACATTTTCTCTTGTAGGTCACGTTCGTAAATACGTAATGAACCACCACCAAGTTCATAGCCGTTTAAAACGATATCATATGCTTGTGCACGTACTGCTGCAGGGTCTGTGTCCATTAACGCTATATCTTCATCAAACGGGCGTGTGAATGGATGGTGTGCTGCATAGTAGCGTCCATCTTCCTCAGAGTATTCGAATAATGGCCAATCAGTAATCCAAAGGAAAGCAAATTGTGATTCATCGATCAGATTTAAATCTTGTCCTAATTTTGTACGAAGAGCGCCTAAAGAAGCTGCTACAACAGCGGCTTTATCTGCTACAAATACTAGAATATCGCCAACTTCTGCTCCCATACGCTCGATTAAGGCTGCTGCTAATGCCTCATCAAAGAATTTCGCAATTGGTCCATTTAAGCCTTCTTCTGTTACCTTTAACCAGGCAAGACCTTTTGCTCCGTATATCCCAACGAATTTTGTTAACTCGTCCATGTCTTTACGAGAATATTTGTCAGCTGCACCTTTAATATTGATACTTTTCACTTGTTTTCCTTGTGCAACCGTATCAGCAAATACTTTGAAATTACAGCCTTCAAAAATATCATTTAACGCCACTAGCTCTAATCCAAAACGTACATCTGGCTTATCTGAACCATAACGATCCATTGCTTCTTGGTATTTCATGCGCTGGAAAGGTGCAGGAATGTCGATGCCTTTTACTTCTTTCATAACCTCTTGAATTAAGCGCTCGTTCATTTCTAATACTTCTTCTTGTGTTAAGAAGCTCGTTTCAATGTCCACCTGTGTAAACTCTGGTTGACGGTCAGCACGTAAATCTTCGTCACGGAAGCAACGCGCAATTTGGAAGTACTTTTCAAAACCAGCAACCATTAATAATTGCTTAAATAATTGAGGTGATTGTGGTAATGCATAAAATTCACCTTCATGTACACGTGAAGGGACTAAATAGTCTCGAGCGCCCTCTGGCGTAGATTTTGTTAAAATTGGCGTTTCAACTTCTAAGAATCCTTCATTTTGTAGGAAGTTACGAATTGTACGTGTCACATCAGAACGCATTTTGAAAGTATCGAACATTACAGGACGACGTAAGTCTAGATAACGATATTTTAAACGTAAATCTTCTGATACATCTGTACGATCTTCGATTTGGAATGGCGTTGTTTTTGCCGTATTAATCACGACTAATTTTGTTGCTTCCACTTCAATTTTACCGTTTGGTACATTCGGGTTGATTTGATCCTCTGTACGAAGGATGACTGTGCCTTCCACTTCGATCACATACTCACTACGCACTTTATCCGCTAATGCGTGTGCTTCTGCAACATCTGGACTAAACACAACTTGCGTAATACCTGTACGGTCACGCAAATCAATAAAAATTAAACCACCAAGGTCTCGACGACGCTGTACCCAACCTTTTAATACGACTTTTTCGCCTTGTAACGCTTCTGAAAGCTCGTTACTAGCATGTGTTCTTGTAGCCATTGTTAAATTCCTCCAAAATATCTTCAATTTATGTAGCATTTCACTAGGAATGCCCTCTATCTGTTTTTAAGCTTTTTGTGTTAAATAGTTCACCAGCTCTGAGAACGCCACTTTGTGCTGCTCCCCAGATTCCATATGTTTTACAGCCGCTGCTTGCTCTTCAAGTTCCGTTTCACCAAGAACAAGCGTATATTTTGCACCTAATCGATCCGCAGATTTCATTTGAGCTTTCATTTTACGGTCTAAATAATCCATCTCTGTCGCAAGTCCCTTCGCTCGGAAAGTGCTTGTCAGCTCAACAGCCTTTTGCTTCGCTTCATCGCCCATTGCAATAATGTAAACATCTAGCCCTGAAGCTGTGTCTAATTCAACACCCTCCGCTTCAAGTGCCAGCAACAAACGCTCAATACTTAATGCAAAACCTATACCTGGTACATCTGGACCACCAATTTCTTGTACTAGTCCATTGTAGCGGCCACCACCACATAATGTTGTAATAGCCCCAAAGCCTGATGCTGTGGACATGATTTCAAAAGTTGTGTGATTATAATAATCAAGTCCTCGTACAAGATTTGGATCGACCTCATATGAAATACCCAATGTATCTAAGTACGATTTCACCTGAGCGAAATAAGCAGCCGATTCTTCTGTTAAGAAATCAGTTAACGCTGGAGCCGTTTGCATTAATGGATGTTCACGATCTACCTTACAATCTAAAATTCGCAATGGATTCTTTTGTAAACGATTTTGACAGTCTGAGCAAAATTCATGAATATGTGGCTCAAAATGCTGTAATAAAGCAGTACGATGTGTATCACGTGTTTCTTTGTCGCCAAGTGAATTAATCACTAATTTTAAATCCTTTAAGCCCGCTGATTCGTAGACGTCCATAGCAAGAGCAATAACTTCTGCATCAATCGCAGGATCTGCTGAACCAATTGCTTCTACTCCAAATTGTACAAATTGACGATAACGACCAGCCTGTTGACGCTCATAGCGGAACATTGGTCCTAAGTAAGAAAGCTTAACTGGCTGATCAGGAGCACCAAACATTTTATGCTCCACATAGGCACGTACGACACCAGCCGTATTCTCTGGACGTAGTGTTAATGAACGCCCTCCACGATCTTCAAATGTATACATTTCCTTTTGTACAACATCAGTTGTTTCCCCAACACCACGTGCAAATAGGTCCGTTTGCTCGAAAATTGGTGTACGAATTTCGTTATAGCGATAAACACGACAAATATCACGAATAATCGCTTCAACTTTTTGCCATTTTTCAGATTGACCTGGCAAAATATCTTGTGTCCCTCTTGGCACTTTAAAACTCATGTAATTCCCTCCTATATTGATTGCTTATGATAGAGCAGCTGTAGTCCCACTTTGAGCGAATGCATGCTTTGGTTGAGCAAATTTTTGTCCTGTTGGAGTGGGTTATAGCCTTTGACGAGCGCTTTTCATACTAATTGGAGCGCCTTCCCCTCTTTTATGAGCAAAAACAACAATCCCTCTAAAAAACTCATTACTGTTTTGAACAACAAAAAAGCCCTCATCCCTTGCAATAGCAAGGGACGAGAGCTGTATAAGCTTCCGCGGTTCCACCCTAGTTGACACAAATAATTACATGTGTCCTCCTCTTAATCGGATAACGGCCGATTCCGTTTTTTCCTACTAGGCACTGCTTTTCAGAAAAAAGCCTCTCAAGTGTTATTCACGTGATACATTTTTGTAGGAAAGATTGCAGCCTAAGTCTTTCCCTCTCTTTTCCAATAGTGGTATACGCTACTTGCTTGGTCATAAGCGATTAATCATTTTTCGATTACCCTTTATGTTAGTCACTAGCCAAAGCAATGTCAACTATTTTTGTATTTTTCATCAGTCTATGTTGAAAATAACTAATTCTGTTACCATTTTACCACGAATTTTATGATAAAAGCATGGTAAAATAGCACAAGGAATAGGAGGAATCTGATGAGGACAAAAATTTTACATAGTATAATCATCTTTGTACTAATGGTAACGATGGCGATGCCAAATAAGAACTTTGTTCAAAGAGCTTCCGCTGACACCAGTGATCTAAAAGTCGCTGGAACGATTCTTCATTTGCGAGAGGGTCCTGGATTGTCTTATCCCATTATTACGACTTTAGAAGAAGGTGACCCTTTAACCTCAATCGGTCGAGAAGGTGATTGGTATCAAGTCAAAGCAGGTAATTACGAGGGATGGGTTGCCTCTTGGCTGACAGCACCTACGAATGCTAAACAAGCGATCGACAAAACCGTCATTTCACAAGTGGACCGTTTAAATATTCGAACAGAACCAGATATCTCTTCAGCTGTTCTTGGTCAACTTTCTACTGGTAACCAAGCAAACCTCGTTGAAGAAAATGGAGAATGGGCAAAAATCGATTGGAATGGACTAACAGGATGGGTGTCGAAGGATTATGTCACGATCAACGATAACCCTAAAAAAGAAACGGAACCCAAAGAAAATGCTGTAGAAGTAACTACTACAACCACGGCACCCGCTAACAAAGATACAACCTTCACCATTTTAGTGGACACCCTTAATGTTCGTAAGAAGCCAGATTTGAACGCTAAAAAAATCGGCACAGTAACAAAAGGACAAGCCTTTAAAGTACTCGCACATGAGCATAATTGGGTACAAATTCAGTACAATGATAAAAAAGTAGGTTGGGTCTATAGTTTTTACGGTACATTCTCTAATAAAGTAAAAAGTACCTCAAAAACATCAACTTCCAAAGAGTTAGAGTCTGTTACGATTATCTATAATGGGACAAACCTACGAACGGATGCCTCAACAGCTGCAGAAGTAGTTGAACGTGTAGATGCTGGTGTAAATTACCCAATTGTAGGCGTTAAAAATGATTTTTATGAAATACAACTAGACGACGAAAAAACAGCTTTTGTCGCGAACTGGGTAGTCACAACAAGTTCCAATAAAGCGACAAGTCCACAGAAAGAAAAGGAAGAGCCTCGTAAAAAAGGTACTTTAACTGGATTAAAGATAGTTGTTGATGCTGGTCACGGTGGAAATGACCATGGCACAACTGGTCAACGAGGTACAGAGGAAAAGGGCATTACTTTAAAAACGGCCACTCTGCTTGCTTCCAAGTTAAGTGCTGCTGGCGCAAACGTTGTCATGACGAGAGAATCGGATGAATATGTGGCATTGCGTAAGCGTGTATCGATTGCCCATCAATATGAGGCAGATGCCTTTATTAGCCTTCATTACGATGCGACAGATGATAGCTCCATTAACGGCTTCACATCTTACTATATGAATAACAATCAAAAAGGGCTTGCTGAAGCAATTCATGATGGTCTTTCCAGTAAACTAGATTTAAGAGACCGTGGTACACAACAAGGGAATTATTTAGTATTACGAGAGAATCGTCAAAAGGCTGTCCTTATTGAGTTAGGCTTTTTAAGTAATTCCAGTGAGGAGCGCGTCATTACAACAGCTAAATTCCGTGAACAAGCGACTCTTGGTATTTATCAGGGAATTCTCAACTACTTTAATGAACAAGATGACTAAGCAAAAAAGCTGCGGATGATAACATCCACAGCTTTTTTCATATTTAAGATATTCCTAATGCTACCGCAGCAATTAGCGCCAGACAGGCGATCAATGCCCACCCAAGAATCATCTTCCAGATAAACTTAATCCACTTTTCATATGGGATACCTGCAACAGCTAAATACGCCATTAATGCAGAGGAAGTAGGAATAATAGAGTTCGTTAAGGAATCCCCATATTGGAAGGCTAAAACAGCCACTTGTCGCTCTAATCCTAATAAATCAGTGATTGGAATCATAATCGGCATTGTGGCAGCTGCCTGTCCACTACCAGATGAAATAAATAAATTCAAAAGAGCTTGGATAACTAACATGCCGATTGCACTGATAGCATGTGGCAAATGTCCAATTGTTTCTGATGCTGCATAAACGATTGTATCAATAATTTTCCCCTGCTCTAAAACAACCGTAATAGCACGGGCAAAACCTACAATTAAAGCACCAAATGTTACAGCCTTGGCTCCCTCAATAAAGGAATCAAAAATAGTAGCAGGTTTTAAACCACCAATTAATCCTGCAACTAACCCCATAATTAAAAAGGATGCAGTTAGCTGCGTTAAGAACCAGCCCCAATTAAAGACACCATAAATATTAAAGCCTATTCCACAAGCCATGACAATAAATACAAATTTATGCTTTCCCGTTAATGCAGGAATGTCAATCGCAGAAACATTGGATTTAGCTTTTTGCTCAATATCGTAAATAACACTTGCCTGTGGGTTCTTTTTCACCTTAAAAGCATAGCGAGAGACATAGAAAATAGCAAAACCTAATACAAAAACATAGACAACAGCACGGAAGCCAATACCTGAGAATAATGGCACATCAGCTAATGATTGCGCAACACCTACCGTAAAGGGATTAAGCATTCCTCCAAAAAATCCACTGGCGGCACCAAGTGTAATCATGGCTGTTCCTGTTACAGCATCAAAGCCCATCGCACGTGCAATGGCCACACCAATTGGTACGAAAATAATAGTTTCTTCCGCCATCCCCATTGTAAAACCACCAACAGAGAATAAAATCATCGATAAAGGAATCAGTAATTTCTCTCTGCCCTCTAAAGCTTTTACTCCTTTATAAACACCAGCCTCAATAGCACCTGTAGAACGAATAATACCAAATACACCACTGACTAAAAAAATGTAGAAAATAATTTGAGCCCCTTTTTCGAGGCCCATTGGAACCGCTGTGAACATTTCAAAAAAGGAAACTGGTTCACTCTCAATATGATGATAGCTTCCATCTACAACGAGCATTCGCCCTTCTTCATCCTCTACACGTTCAAACTCACCCGCTGGTATGATATAGCTTGCAATACCTGCTAAAAAAATAATAGCAAAAATAATCGTATATGTATGAGGTACTTTCAACCAGCTTTTCTTCTTTACCCCCTGTTCATTTTCCATTAAATCACGCTCCTTTTTCTGATTTAGACATTAGCAGTACATTGTCGCTATTTGTCGCTAATTGAAAATAAATATACATGAGTTTAAATTTATTGTAAAGTATTAATTTTCTATTATTTCAGAAAGTACACGCTGCCTTTCTTTATTAAACCTCTTATTCCTCTCCTATAAACACGGACACATACTCAAATTATAATGGGCATTTCCAACGTTATTTTTTGTTTTCCAAAATAATAATTTCATCTTATAGTTTCTTATTAAGGCAGGAGCAATATGCGGCGGTGTTAAATGATAAAGTTGTATGGATTGTCCTTAGGTGCTTTTTATTCATGAACTTCATATAGCTCCCCCATTATTAGTGGGATAAATCTAAGATGAAAGACATCAAAGTTAGTAAGTAGAATTGAAAATCGAGGTTAACTATCCATAAGGAATCAAATGGACTTTCTTACATATCGTTTATATTTTTTTAAAAAAATAATATTCAAAAAGTAGCAACTGTTTTAATAGTTTTTATCTCCTCGAAATAAATTTGCTATTCAGGTATTTTTTATTGCACTTAATAAAAAAGAACCTTCTATCATCTATTATGATTTGAAGGTTCATACTTTCTCATTTTTTTGTAGTTTCCAATGTAACCCATACAATTTCCTCCATCCGAATGAAGAAAGGCGTACGATTTATCTCAAGAACCATATGGTCAGGTAGTATGGATAATAAAATACCTTGTTGAATATTTTTTTCTGTTTGCACAACTACTGCCTGACCAATCATCATATTAAGAGTTTCGTATAAATATGGATTTGTTATACTTCTCGTCTGCGTCATGTTTAAGACACTCCTTCCTATAAAACTAACCATACTCTTTAGTATATGAAGGAATTATAGGAAATGTTCCATTATTTTGACTCTAGAAGAATTGTGACTGGACCATCATTAATTAGTGCTACATCCATCATGGCACCAAAAATACCTGTTTCCACATGTAAGCCATACTCGCGTAAAGCTTGATTAAAAGCCTCCCACAGTGGATCAGCTGCTTCTGGTCTAGCTGCATTGATAAAACTTGGACGATTCCCTTTTTTTGCATCCCCATACAATGTAAATTGTGAGACGGATAAAATAGCGCCCCCATGCTCTAAGATCGAATGATTCATTTTTCCATCTTCATCTTCCCAGAGACGTAAATTGGCTACTTTTTTTGCTAAATAGGCAACATCCTCTTGTGTGTCTTCATGTGTGATTCCCACTAAAAGAACATAGCCATGATCAATTGCTCCTGTAACAGTTCCGTCCACTGTTACAGAGGCAGCTTTACTGCGCTGTAATACTACTTTCATGTACTAAACCCCAATTCTATATTGCCTATCCATTAGTTAATGACACGTTGCACCGAATAAATATCAGGTGTTTGTTTAATTCGCTCAACTACTTTATGCAAATGTGAAATATTTGAAATAGAAATTGTTAAATGAATTGTTGCCATTTTATCACGGTCAGCACGACCACTTACTGCTAAAATATTCGTTTTCGTTTCACTAACAATTTGCATGATTTCATTTAAAATGCCAGGTCTATCAAAGGCTGACACTTCAATATCAACAGGGTATTCCTTTTTCTCAGGAATGACACCATGCTCCCATTCCACTTCAATTAAGCGCTCCTGCTCATCCTCAATTTGAATATTTGGACAGTCCTCACGATGGACAGAAACACCTCTACCCTTCGTAATAAAACCTACAATATCATCCCCAGGAACGGGCGTACAGCAGCGAGAAAGTCGAATGAGCATATTATCAATACCCTTTACAATAACACCCGATTCCGTACGTTTTTGTGGAATTGGATTTTTCATTTTTTGTTCAATCTTCTCTAGTGCTTCTTCCTGCTCACGTTCTTTGCGACGTTTTTCAGCTAAACGATTTACGACCTGTTGCGCAGTAATACCATTCACACCAACCGCGGCATACAGATCTTCTTCATTCGTATAGTTAAATTTGTCGCATACCCGTTTTAGGTTTTCGGAGGACATCGTTTCCTTTAAATCGAAATCCTGAGCACGGATTTCTTTTTCAATCATTTCTTTACCTTTGACAATATTTTCTTCACGCAGGTGTCGTTTAAAGAATTGCTTTATCTTATTCTTCGCCTGCGAGGATTGAGCTATTTTTAGCCAATCGCGACTCGGACCAAAGGATTGTTTCGAAGTTAAAATTTCAATGATATCACCCGTTTTTAATGGCGTATCAAGCGGTACCATCTTCCCATTGATTTTCGCTCCAATCGTACGATTTCCCACTTCGGAATGAACACGGTAGGCAAAATCAATAGGAACAGAACCTGCTGGCAATTCAATGACATCGCCTTCAGGTGTAAAGACATAAACCATATCAGAAAATAAATCAAATTTTAAGGATTCCATAAATTCTTCTGCGTTGGAAGATTCATTTTGGAACTCTAAAATTTCACGGAACCACGTTAATTTTTGGTCGACATTTTGCTTTTGATGATCAACGTTTTTGCCTTCTTTATATGCCCAGTGCGCCGCAATCCCGTACTCTGCAATTTTGTGCATTTCCTTTGTACGAATCTGTACCTCCAACGGATCACCATAAGGTCCAATAACAGTCGTGTGTAGAGACTGGTACAGGTTTTGTTTTGGCATAGCAATATAGTCTTTAAAGCGTCCTGGCATTGGTTTCCAAAGTGTATGCACAATCCCTAATACGGCATAGCAATCTTTAATACTATCGACAAGAACACGAATGGCTAATAAATCATAAATTTCATTAAACTGTTTCTTTTGTAACACCATTTTTCGATAGATACTGTAAATATGTTTTGGTCGACCATAGACATCTGCGTCAATTTCAACCTCATTCAGTTGTGATTTCATCTCAGCCATCACATTTTCTAAATAAGCTTCACGTTCATCACGTTTTTTCTTCATTAGACTGACAATACGATAATATTGTTGTGGGTTTAAATAGCGCAGTGCTGTATCTTCAAGCTCCCATTTTACAGTCGAAATTCCAAGACGATGAGCAAGTGGTGCAAAAATCTCGAGCGTCTCTTTTGAAATGCGTCGTTGCTTTTCAGCAGGTAAATGCTTTAACGTACGCATATTATGAAGACGGTCTGCTAGCTTAATGAGGATGACACGAATATCTTGCGCCATAGCCACAAACATTTTCCGATGATTTTCTGCCTGCTGCGCCTCTTTTGATAAATATTTAATTTTCCCTAGCTTGGTAACACCATCAACAAGCACGGCTACCTCTTCGCCAAATTCACGTACCAAATCATCCCGTGTAAAATCCGTATCTTCGACAACATCATGTAAAAAACCTGCCGCTACAGTTTCTGGGTCCATTTGTAATTCAGCTAGAATACCTGCTACTTGTACTGGGTGAATAATATACGGTTCACCTGAGCTACGGAATTGCTCAATATGGGCATCCCTTGCTAATTCATATGCTTTTTTCACGAATGCGACATTTTCATCATTCATGTAGGATTTGACTAACTCAAAAACGTCCTCAGGAGTCAAAATTTGCTCTTTCGCCATAACATGTCCACCTTGCTCGTCAAATTTTTCAGATTAGATATAAACTTTATTGTATAAAATATAGTGGTCTATTGTAAAGAGACTGTATCATTTAGTTTAGTTAATCTCGTGAACAGTTCGAAAAATGGAAAAAATATTCTTCTTTTTAATAAAAAAGACCCTCTGCGACTTCACGTCACAAAGAGTCCTTGTTTCGACAAATTGATTAATGTAATTGATTGTAAGCTACAGCAATTTTCGCGCCGACTACTGCATTGTTTTTCACTAATGCAATGTTGGCATCAAGACTTTTACCTTCTGTTAATTCTTTAACTTTGCCAAGTAAGAATGGTGTAACGTTTTTACCTTGAATGCCATTCTCTTCTGCTTCAACTAAAGCTTTTTCAATAATGTTTGTAATAAATGCATGCTCTAATGCTTCCGCCTCAGGAATTGGATTTGCGATGACAGCGCCACCTTTTAAGCCTAATTGCCATTTCGCAGATAGCATTGCTGCAATTTCTTCTGGCGTATCTAATTGGAAGTTTACATCAAATCCACTTTGACGTGTGTAGAATGCTGGCAATTCATTCGTACCATAACCAACCACTGGCACACCTTTTGTTTCAAGATATTCTAATGTAAGACCGATGTCTAAAATAGATTTTGCACCCGCACAGATAACGGCAACATTTGTTTGTGCTAATTCTTCTAAATCAGCAGAGACATCCATTGTTGTTTCCGCACCACGGTGTACACCACCAATACCACCTGTAACAAAGATTTCAATACCGGCAAGCTCTGCACAGATCATTGTCGCTGCAACTGTTGTAGCACCTAATTTTTTCGTTGCTAGTAAGTAGCCTAAGTCACGACGTGAAGCTTTTGCAACACCTTGAGCATTACCGAACATTTCAAGCTCTTCATCTGATAGACCAATTTTAATTTTTCCATCAATTAATGCAATTGTTGCTGGGACTGCACCATTATCGCGAATAATTTGCTCAACTTCACGCGCAGTTTGCACGTTTTGTGGGTATGGCATACCGTGTGAAATAATTGTTGATTCTAATGCAACGATTGGTAGACCTTTTGCTTGTCCTGCTTTTACTTCTTCTGATAATACGATGAAATCTTTCATGTTGTTATTCCTCCATTTCATTTTTCAACAAATCTACTGATAATTCAGGTCTTACTGTATAAGGAGATGCCAATGTATTTTTTGCATTGGTTAATCCAGCATCAATACATGTCTCAAAAGATTGTCCAGTCAGCCAACTGTGTATGACAGCGCTGACAAAGGCATCTCCTGCTCCTGTCACATCTTCAATTTTGTCAATTACTTTAGCGGCAAAATGACGAGGGGCAATCGTTGTAGACGCTGCATAAACGCCCTTGCTGCCAGCCGTGATAATGACATGCTCCGCACCTAATTGTAGGAGCTGTTGTAAAGCTTTTTCATAATGGGTAGCGTTTTCAATTTTATGTCCAACAATCGTTTCCGCTTCATCTGTGTTACAAATAAACCAAGTTACGCCTTGTAATGTTTCAGGTAGTCGATTCATTTTGGGCGAAGATACTGGCACAATGACAAGTGGAATATCACGAGCAATGGCTACTTGCTGGATATACGCTACTGTTTCTTTTGGGCAGTTTAAATCCAAAATAAAACAGCCCGCGTTTACAAGCATTGTTTCATGTTTTTTCAACAAGGTAGGTAACAGAAGGTCGTAAACCTCCATATTTGCTACAGCTAGTGCTAGCTCACCTTGTTCATCCATGATGGCAGTATAAGAGCCTGTAGTAGCCTCTGCAAGCTGCTCTACATAACGTAGATTCATAAAGGATTCCGAAGCCTCTTGGATCACTTGCCAATCAGCATCCTTACCTGCCGTTGTCAGTAACGTCACTTGGTGGTTTAATCTGCCTAAGTTTTCAGCAATATTTCGACCAACACCACCTACACTAAAGGAAGAACTGGCTGGGTTAGATGTTCCAAATTGAACATTGCCCTTGACATGGAATTTGCGGTCTAAATTAGCTCCACCGATGCAAATAATTTCATTTTCTTCGGGTAATATATAAGCACGACCTACAATTTTTCCTTGCTTCGTTAAACTAGACACTAAATTAGCAAGCACAGGACGCGACAGATTCATTGCATCTGCCATTTCTTGCTGAGACATAAACGGATTCTGGCGAATTAAAGCAAGCACCGCCTGTTCTCTTTCATTCATAGCATCACCTTTTATTATATTTGTTTATATTATAAACTTTTGTTTGCGCTATGTCAAAAGATTCTTTATTAAAAAAGTTGAACCTCATCTTACCGAGGTTCAACTTATATTTGTTTATGCTTGCTGAGGTGTTTGTTTTTTAACAATGATAACGAATAAGCTGGCCATTGCACAAAACATTCCTGCAAGGAAAAAAGCCCATGTATAAGCGTTAAAAAATTTATAAATTAACCCTCCACCATACGCAGCAACCGCCGCTCCTGCTTGATGTGAAGCAAATATCCAGCCGTAGATAATACTGCTTTTTTGCATACCAAAAATTTGTCGTGTCATACTGATGGTTGGTGGCACTGTAGCAATCCAATCTAGTCCGTAAAAGATCGTGAAAATCGTTAATAAAACATATGATCCTTGTGCGAGTGCGTAAGGAAGCAATAATAGAGATGCGCCTCTTAACAGGTAATACCAAAACAATAACCACCGATTATCGAAGCGATCAGATAACCAGCCAGACGCAGTTGTACCTAATAAATTAAAAATGCCCATAAAAGAAAGGAATGATGCGGCAGTGACTAAAGGAACGCCAAAGCTAATACAATAAGAAACAAAATGAGTACCAATTAATCCGCTTGTCGATAGCCCACAAATAAAAAAGCTACCTGCTAAGAGCCAAAATGCTTTAACCTTAATCGCCTCAAATAAACCTTTAAAAGCCATAGCTATTGGATTCTTCTTTTGCTGTATTGGTCGTTCCTCTATAGCCTCCTCTTGTCCATAAGGAGTTAATCCTATATCCTGAGGTCTATTTCTTATAAAAAGTGCAATCATGAAAAGCATTATGATACTAAGGAGTAGCATTAATGTGATGGCCCATCGCCAAGAATAGTGTTCAATAATGATAGCTAGAACTGGTAATAAAATTAACTGGCCCGTGGCTGTACTTGCCGTTAAAATACCAACCGCTAACCCTCTACGTTTTACAAACCAATGATTCGCCACATATGGGCTAAGGACAGTTAAAAAAAGACTTGCCCCAAGACCAATAATGCCACCCCAAATAACGATTAGCTGCCAGGATTCACTCATCAAAAATGTTAAAGTCATTCCTAATACTAAAGTTGCCATGGCACCTAGCATCATTTTCTTTAAGCCTATAACTTCAAGCAACGCAGCCATAAATGGTCCAGATATGCCATATAAAAACAAACTTACAGCAAAAGCTAATGCAATGGTTGAACGATCCCAGTGAAATTCTTTTTCAAGAGGTTCGATAAACACGCCAGATGATGACATCGTAATCCCTGCGACAATTATCGAGAAAAATGTGACGATTAAAATAAACCAACTATAATGAACACGCTTCACCTCAACACCTTCTTTTCTTTGATAGACTACAAAACATGTATATACATGTTTAAGTCTGCTTATTTCATTTATATGTATATACATGTATAATCATAGTAATCGTTCATAAAGCTGTCAAGAAGGAATTTCTAGTTATTGGGTGTATACTTATAGTTAGTAGAATCCCCTTAAAGGAGTACTGTCGATGAAGAAACAACTTAAAGATATTGATTATACACAAATTTGTGTTTGTGCAAACCTTAGAAAAAAAACAAGGGTTGTCACGCAATTATATGATAAATTGCTACAGCCTACTGGTTTAAAGGTTACACAATATTCGATGCTTGCTCGTATCGACCTTCAACAAGCTGTCTCAATCAGCCGTTTAGGTGAAATTTTGCAACTCGATCAAACAACTGTAACACGTAATATTAATCTATTAAAGCAACATGGCTATGTTGAATTAAAACGAGATACAAATGATGCTCGCACAAAAAAAATTACGCTCACTGAAAAAGGATTAGAAAAGTTGCATGAAGCCGCACCTATTTGGCAAGGCATTCAAGATAGAATTATCGAGGATATTGGAACCGAAAAATACGCAGATTTCTACGATACATTGCGTACAATGCAAAAAATTATTCAAGCCTATGACGAAGTATAAAAAAAAGCGCCTACAGTGTAGGGCGCTTTTTGCAATGCTCTTAATATTGAATAAGTGTTTTAATATTTAAATCGCCAAGCTTTTCGCGACCATTTAATTCTTGAAGTTCGATTAGGAATGCGCAGCCTACTACCTGACCACCTAATTGTTCTACTAAACGCACTGTTGCTTCAACTGTTCCCCCAGTTGCTAGTAAATCATCACAGATTAACACCTTTTGACCAGGCTTAATCGCATCGTGATGCATTGTTAATGTATCTTTTCCATACTCTAAACCATAGTCGGCACTAATAACCTCTCGCGGTAATTTACCTGGTTTACGAACAGGTGCAAATCCAATTTCAAGCGCATAAGCTACTGGGCAACCGATAATAAACCCACGAGCTTCAGGTCCAACTACAATTTCTGCACCTACTTCTTTAGCATATTCTACAATTTGATCTGTTGCATATTTGTAGGCAGGCCCATTATCCATAATTGTCGTAATATCTCTGAAAGTAATGCCTTCTTTTGGCCAGTTTTCAACCGTTGTAACGTATTGCTTTAAATCCATGTTCTTGCTCCTCCTACGAAACGTTATACGTCCGTTTATGTTAATCGTTCATCAAACCATTGTTTTAATTCTATATAAGGAGCATAAACAAGCTTTTGCTCCATTTCAATCTGTTCTGAACGTTGTTTGTAAGACGGTGCCTCTGTTAGTGCTTGTTTTGGAGCATTCACGTTGACAGTCGTCAGTCCACCCTCCATTTTAACAAAATCAAGCTCAAAAAACACCTGTGTCATAAATTTTAATGTATCTAATGGCCACCCCGTATGCTTCGCTAAATCTGCGATATGCATATCAAGTGGAAAGGCTGGTCGATTTTTCAAGAACTTATAATACCAAGCAAATTGCTCACGAGTAGGTAGACCGCTGAAGTATTGCGAGTCAGGCATATAAAAATGAGCATAAATACGTGACGGTGCTGTCTTCTGTAAAACGTCCTCTAGCTTTTGAACATTGTGTGGCAAGTCTAAGAGCACGATGTAATCACTTTGTTCAATATTTGAAAGGACTGGGTCAACCAGTGTAATAGGTGCACCGATTAATGATTGATAATAGGTCATCGTTTCTGGACGAAAGGCGATAAACCGAGCCACGTCCTTCGGTACCGTATTCAGCCATCGAGCTGTTTGACGGATACCACGAATATCAAATAACTGCCATTCTGTAGTTTGGACATCCTCGATCATAAATTGGGCTTTTTTACGTCCCTGCCATTCGTTAATTTGCAAATCGCCTATAAAGGAAACTTTGATGCCATACGTTAATTCATCATGTAAATGCCCTTTGTTAAAACCAACACTATCCAATTTGTCATAGCCGTTTGTTATTTCCATTTTAATATGATTCTCGCCCGCTCCAATTTTACGCATGGAGGCGATTTCTACATCCTCCAGCACATACACAGGCTTAGGAAAATCTGTGCCAAATGGTCCTAGTGTTGAAATTTCCTCAATAGCATCCGCTGAAATTTCGTCTATGCTGAGCGGTATATCAATATGCACTACAGGTGTTAATTGCTCCTCTGTTAAACAGGCTCTTGCTTGAGCATCTAGGCGAGTACGTAGTTCATCCACATGCTCTAATGATAAGGTCATACCTGCAGCCATAGGATGTCCACCAAAATGCGGTAAAATATCTCGATTTTTAGCTAGTTCATTATATAGATGAAAACCTTCAATACTTCGAGCAGATCCTTTTGCTATGCCCTTTTCTGGATCAAGTGACAGCACAATCGTTGGACGGTAATACAGTTCAACGAGACGTGATGCTACAATTCCTACAACACCTGCGTTCCAGCCCTCGCCAGCAACAACAAGAACTAAGGAATTGCCGATTTTTTCATCTGCTTCAATCAGTGCGATGGCTTCATCTGTAATACTTTTCACAATATCTTTGCGCTCGGTATTGCAGGCATTTAGTTTTTTTGCCAATGCAGTTGCTTTAGCATTATCCTCCGCCATTAATAATTCGACACCAGGAGCTGCTTCACCTAGTCGACCAACAGCATTCAATCGTGGACCAAAATAAAAGCCAATCGTTTCTTCTGTAATTTTCGTCTGCTCTGTACTGGCTATGTCACACAATGCTTGTACCCATGGGCTAAGAGAACGACGCATTTCTTGTATGCCCCGCTTCACGAGATAGCGATTTTCGTCCACCAACGGAACCAAATCTGCAACAGTGCCAATCGCCACAAATTCTATTAGATGGCTTGGTAGTTCACCATAAAGAGCATGTGCCAGCTTAAAGGCAACCCCTACTCCTGCTAGCTCGCCAAATGGATATTGCCCTTCTGGTATTCGGGGATGAAGGATAATATCTGCTGGTGGTAGCTCCTCACCTGGCTCATGGTGATCTGTCACAATGACATCCATACCAAGCTCCTTCGCTACTCGAATAGGCTCAATACCAGATATACCATTATCCACTGTAATGATTAACTGTACACCCTCTTCATAGGCCTCCCGAAATAGGGCTTCATGCGGACCATAGCCATGGATAAAACGATTCGGAATTTTAAAGGAGACGTCTGCTCCAAGATCTAGTAAAACATGTAACATAACGGTTGTGCTTGTCACACCATCGGCATCATAATCACCATACACTAAAATTTTCTCACCATTTTCTAGTGCTTGTTCAATTCGTGCTACCGCTTCAGCCATACCATGCATAAGAAATGGGTCATGGATATTTGCCTCAGTCATATTTAATAAGCTTTCTGCCTCAGCCGTTGTTTCGCAGCCTCGTGCTGCTAAAATTTTTGCTGCAATCGCAGAAAGTTGTAAGTCATTTTGTAATGCTTGTACAAGTGTTGCGTCAGGACGCTCCACCTGCCATCTTTTTTCGATAGAATCATCTTCTCACTTCCTTACGAAAGCTATTATACCGAATTTCTATAGGTTGCGCACTATCCGTTAGATTGATAGTTTTATCCATCACTTTTTAATTTCTATCTGTCACTTTCTCATTTCTTTCATCATTTAAAAAGCCTACTCTTCTAAAGAGTAGACTTTTCTAACATACCTTTCGAGGCGGCTACTAAGGCTTCCACCGTTGCCAAATCTCCTTCGTGTAATGCTGTAACAATGGCACTACCGACAATTACACCATCTCCCAAAGCTCCCATCTTCTTCACTTGCTCAGGTGTCGAAATACCAAAGCCTGCAAGCACAGGGATTGGACTTGCTTGACGTAAGCTTGCAAAATGCTGTTCTAAATTATTGGCAAAACGCGATCTTGCTCCTGTGATCCCATTCACGGTCACTGCATAAACAAAGCCCTGACTAACTGCTGCGATACGTGCTATACGCTCTGGAGGGCTTGTTAATGAGACGAGTTGTACCATATCAATGCCATATGGATTTAGTGCCTCACGTAACAACTCGCTCTCTTCCAATGGAACATCTGGTACAATTAATCCCTTAACTCCCCCAGCTATACAGGCTTGCGCAAAAGGCTTTAAGCCATATGCTAATACTGGATTGAAATAAGTCATGACTACGAGAGGCACTGTTATTTCATCTCTAAATGACGCGAGTGTTTGCAACACGCTTCTTAATGTCACACCAGCTGCGAGTGCACGTTCTCCTGCTCGTTCGATCGTTGGACCATCAGCGACAGGATCTGTAAAAGGAATCCCTACTTCAATAGCTGTTACCTCTAATTGCTGCAGTTTTAAGATAGTCGGCTTAATGGTCTCTAGCCCTCCGTCACCTGCCATGATATAAGGTATAAAAGCCTTATGACCTGCAGCTTTTGCCTGTTCGATCGCTTGCTGTATAGTTGTCATTTAACATCCCCTCCTAGTGCTGCTCGAACTGTGTGAACATCTTTATCTCCTCGACCAGATAAGCACACAACAATGATTTGATCTTTTGCCATGGTCTTTGCAAGTTTAGCCGTATAAGCAATGGCATGAGAACTTTCAAGTGCAGGCAGTATCCCTTCCGTTCGGCTTAATAATTGTAGTGCCTCCAGTGCTCCAGCATCTGTGATGGAGTCAAATTGCGCTCGACCAATATCATGTAAATAACAATGCTCTGGTCCTTTCCCTGGATAATCTAACCCAGCTGAAATAGAATGTGCTTCTTGGACAAAGCCGTTTTCGTCCTGTAATAAATACATGTAGGCGCCATGTAATACACCTAATTGTCCACCTGCGATGGCCGCAGCATGTTTCCCAGTTTCAAGACCACTTCCTGCTGCCTCAATACCGTATAAGGCAACTGATTCATCATCAACGAATGGGTGAAACATACCGATTGCATTACTGCCACCTCCAATACAGGCAACAACTGCATCTGGTAAACGCCCCTCTTTTTGCACGATTTGCTTTCTTGTTTCTAACCCAATAACACGCTGAAAGTCCCGAACAATTTTTGGAAATGGATGAGGACCTAAGGCAGAGCCTAAAATATAGTGGGTATCTTCAACATTTGTCACCCAGTAACGTAGTGCAGCGTTCACAGCATCCTTTAATGTTTTAGAACCACTTTCCACCGATTGAACCTTTGTGCCAAGCAACTCCATACGAAAGACATTTAACTGCTGACGTTTTATATCTTCTGCTCCCATAAAAACAACACATTCTAAATTCAATAATGCACATGCAGTAGCCGTTGCCACACCATGCTGACCAGCACCTGTTTCAGCAACGATTTTCTTTTTACCCATGCGTTTGGCTAGAAGAGCTTGCCCAATCGCATTATTAATTTTATGTGCACCTGTATGGTTTAAATCTTCACGCTTTAAATAAATCTTTGCTCCATCTAGCGCCTTCGTTAAATTTTCTGCGTAATAGAGCGGTGTTTCGCGGCCAACATAGTCTTCTAAATAATAGGACAGCTCCTCTGTAAATGCAGGGTCTAGTAATGCTTGCTCATAAGCAGCTTCTAATTCAAGCAAGGCTGTCATTAATGTTTCTGGCACAAACCGACCGCCAAATTGCCCAAAACGCCCTTCATTTGTCGGTACACTATTTGCGATTGATATTCCCATCATCTGCTCCCCCTCTTTACTGCCTGTAAAAAACCTTGTATTTTGGTAGAATCCTTGCTTCCATCTGTTTCCACGCCACTCGAAACATCCACCATAAAAGGCCCAACATCTGTAATGGCCGCTTCAATATTGTCTACATTGAGACCACCCGCTAATAGTAATTTTTCTTTGGGAATCCCTACTTGCTCAAGGAGTGTCCAATCAAATGTGTGACCACTTCCGCCTTTAAACTCTGTACCAGGCGCGTCAAATAAATAATAATCTACCTGATAATTGGCAGCCGCTTGAACATCCTCTTTTTCTCGTATCGATAATGCCTTTATGGCGGGATAACCTTGCTCCTGAATAAATGCTGGCGTTTCCTCCCCATGATATTGCACATAATCTAAGGGCACCCGCTCTACTGCTTCCTTTAATTCGGCTGGCGTTGGATTCACAAAGACACCTATTTTTAAAACGCCTTGTGGTACATGCTTCGCTAACAGTTGGGCTTGCTCAATGGATACACGGCGTTTACTCGGTGCAAAAACAAACCCTATAGCATCTGCACCAGCATGAATAGCTGTTTTGACATGTTCTTGCTCCTGTAGACCACAAATTTTGACCTTTGTCATACCGATGCCCCCTCTTTACTTACTTGCAAATCCCGTAGTGCTTGCCCAGCATCTCCACTCCGCATTAAAGCTTCACCTACCAGGACACCACTAGCCCCCATCGAGGCTACTAGCTTCGCATTGTCTCTCGACCATATGCCGCTCTCACTAATTAATACTCGATTCTCATCAAATGGAAACACATTAGCAATTTCTCTGGTACGCTCTAGGCTTACTTCAAAGGTACGTAAATCTCGATTATTAACGCCAATTAACTTTGCATCTACTGCTAGAGCGCGTTCTAGCTCCTTACAATCGTGTACTTCCACTAAAACTTCTAGGCCTAAGCCTGTTGCATAGCTATATAAATCACGTAAGGCATCATCTGTTAAGGCTGCCACAATTAATAAGATAATGGATGCACCTGCTGCTTTGGCAAATCGGATTTGCACTCGATCAATCATAAAATCCTTACAAAGAAGTGGCGTATCTACTGCACCAGCAACTGCTGCTAAATCTTCAAAGGAGCCTTTAAAAAATTCCTTGTCTGTTAAGACCGAAATAGCTGCTGCTCCTGCTAGTTCATAGACTTGTGCTTGAGCAACTGGGTCTGCTCCGCCAGCTATTAATCCTTTCGAAGGCGAAGCACGCTTCATTTCAGCAATGACTTGCAATGTATGGGCTTGACGCAATGATTCAATGAGCGAGCGACGTGGCGTTTCTGTAAAGTTTGCTAAAGGATCTGGCTGCTCTAATAAAGCACCTACCTCAATCTTTTTTTGCTGTAAAATTTTATTGAGTATATTCATTATCCAACCTCCACTTCTTTGATTTGCATGCTAAACGTTACAACCGCCTCTAATTTTTGTTGTGCTCTCCCGCTAAAAATACTTTCCTTTGCCATGGCTACACCCTCTTTGATGGTTTCCACTAGACCATAGCCAAATAAGCCGATGCCAGCATTTAATAGAACTGTATCTAAATAAGGACTCTGTTCCCCAGCCAATATTTTTTGCATTATCACCGCATTTTCATCTGCATTGCCACCACGAATGGCCTCTAAAGGGGCCATTTGAAGACCGACATCTTCTGCGGTTAGGGAAAAGGGAATCAGATCTCCTTTATCTACTAAAACCAATGTATTTTGACCTGCTAATGAAGCCTCGTCTAAGCCTTGTGGTCCTGAGACGACAATGGCTCGCTCACGTCCAAGCATTTGTAAGACTGAGGCATATTCCATGACAAAATTCGGTCGATTAATGCCTGTAAATTGTGTGGATAATGGGACCGGATTTGTTAAAGGGCCAACAAGATTAAAGATCGTCGGTTTTCCTAATGAACGGCGAACTTCACCAATTCTCTTTAATTTCGGATGAACATTCGGTGCATAAATAAAAGCGATTCCCTCTCTCTCTAGCAAATGGGCTGTTTGTGGGATAGAAATAGCTGTATGAATACCTAGTGCCTCTAACACATCTGAGCTACCAGAGGAGGAAGAGATTTTACGGTTCCCATGCTTGGCAATTTTGACACCTGCCCCAGCTAACACGAAAGCAGAAGCTGTACTGATATTAAAAGTATGAAGACCATCTCCACCTGTACCGCAATTATCCATATAGCTACCTTCTTTTACAGCTATATCAAGAGCAAAAGATCGCATAATAGTTGCTAATGCGGCTACTTCATGTGCAGTTTCTCCCTTCGCAGCTAAAGCTGTTAAAAAGCTTGCTATTTCTTCCTTAGGAGTATCATCTTGAAATAACCATTGCGCTGCCTGTAGCATTTCTTCGTACATGAGATGTGTTCCCTGCAGTACTTTCCTTTGTAATCGTTCCATTAGTTTTACCCCCCATTGTTCACTAGTAACTGTAAAAATGCCTGTTCTTCCTCTTGCACTTGATGTAATACGTTTTGCACATTTGTATATTTGGTAACAGTTATTGTTGCTTGCAAATGCATTGTATCCTGCTTAACTACAATAGATTGACCTGTTAAGGCAAAATCCAAATGACCATTAAATCCAATAAAGCCGAGAGCACCAAAATTACCAGCTGTATGTGGAAGCTTTGGAGCTGAAAGTGGTGATATAGTTGCTGCTAAAACATCAAGGGCATGAAGCATTGGTAAAAGCTTTCCTTCCACCCTAGTCGTCATATGTAGTGCCTTTTTGGACCGCTGGATACGCATAGCCTCCATGACCTGAACAGAATCTCGAAAACAAATCGACTGTAATTCTTGCTGAATAGCCCTAACAAGAACTGCATGTGATTGTCTAATGCCTTCATGGTTATATAATTTGCGTTCATTTTCTAGGTCTTCATTTTTTGTTTCCCCTCGCGGATATGCTCCCTCTGTAGGAGTCGCAATAACGCTTTCACCTTTTACTCGTATTAGACTTTCAGGAGAAGTACCTAATACAACATGATCCTCAAATTCTATATAATACATATAGGCTGCAGGCTTTTTTTGCGTAGCTGTCGATACAGAGCCAACGTATCGCCTTGAAAATTTGCTACATTGCGATTCGGCAAAACCACCCTTGTTATGTCATCATGTAAGTTGGCTTGCATTGTCTGTAAAACCGTTGCAAATGATTCATTTGTTGTAGCATCAAGCGGTTGATAACGATAAGATGCTTCGTCACTGATATGCCCGTTTACTATTTGTTGAGCCAAATCTTCCAAATCAGGTTCTTGCTTTTCTGCATCTATAGTTGTATGAATCAATGTCACTTCATCTGTTTGATGATCGAATACAATAATCGTTTCATAGACATGAAAATGAGCATCAGGCAGTTCTATTTTTTTATCTACGAACATCGTTGTACCGCCAAAGCCTATATATCCAACGGCACCACCTGAAAATGGAAATTGTGTCGTATTGGAAATACGTGGCATGAGGCGTTTAAGAAGAACAAAAAGCTCCCCTTGATGCACGTATGTTTTTCCTGTTTTATAGGAAACCTCTTGGATTTCTTGACCCACACCTGTATATGTTTTTCGTGGATTAGCCCCAATAAAGGAAAACCTTCCAGCTCCTTCATGTTGAGCAGAACTTTCCAATAAAAATTTATGTTTTCCCTGTAAACGCCTAAAAATCAAAATAGGTGTTAAAGAATCGCCATTGATCGTTTTCATTTTTGTTCTTGAACTCGTTATTTGCATAGCTACTTTGCTCCTTTTTCAAAGATTCCTTTAGCTAATGTCTAGACGAATGCTGCATGAAAATAAAAAAGCCCTCTGCAAAAAGGATTATTCCTAATTGCAGAGGACGATTATGACCGCGTTGCCACCTCATATTAGAGCATATGCTCTCACTTTTGTGCTTTATGGGTATGGTAAACCATACCTTGAAAGCACCCCTATAACGTGGGGAATCACGTTCGCTTTTTTATAAGCGACTCTCATAAGTCCATTCACATAAGCTGTAAATCAGTTTACACCAGCCACTGACTCTCTTTATTACACACTTAGGCTACTACTCTTATTCAACAATTTCTCAGCTATTCTCATCTAAACTCAGCTCATCTGTTCTGCGGCTGACCTCGCTCCCGAGACCTTCTACCTTGACCGAACAAAAAGTTAGCCTTAATTCTATGCCAATCCAATACTATTGTCAATCAATTCTGACGAAAAAAGTTAAAATTCCTATTTTATCAGCAGAATCAAAAAGTAGGTATATTATCCTTCTATAAAAACTTATTGGAGAATAAGATTTCCTACGATTGAAAATTCCTTGACTATTGACCATGTAAATATATCAAGTTATAGTAATTTCAGAACATCAATTTTTTCCATATAATAAAAGAAAGTAGGAAGTTTATGTCCGTTCGCAAAAAATTAAATATAGGATTCATTTCCTTAACATGTTTACTTTTTATCTCAAGCATCGTATCATTTATTCAATTTAAAACAACACAGAATGATTTAGAAGAAGTATTGAAGCATCGGATGGTGCAAATCCAATTAACAGATAAAATCCAACAACAACTTGCGTCTCAAGGTTTATTTTTACGCTCCTATATTTTAAATAAGAAGGACGAAACAGCTAAGGCCAATTTAGAGCGCTATGAAAAGTTGTTACCTGAAACAGTTCATGAACTTTCTACTATTGTTCGATCAGATTATACAAAAAATATTATGCAGCAAATCACGGAATTGCAAAAAGAGTTACTATCAAATTCACAGAAAGCTTTACAAGCGTTTAATAGTGGCAACACCGATCTAGCACTCTCTATCATCAATAATGATGTTACAAAATACAATAAGGACATTTTTAAGTTAACAACTGAATTATTAGCTTATCACGATGAACAGCTTCAAAATGTTGACCAATCTGTTAATCAAACCGTTTCACGCGCTATTATCATTGCTATTAGCCTTCTCCTTGCAAGTATTATTATTGGTTTATATTTTATGCATATGGTTAAAGCCTCCATTATCCTGCCCCTACGCAAGGTTATTGGAGCAGCAGATACATTAGCACAAGGTGATTTAACAATTGCTGAGCTTGACCATCAATCAAAAGATGAGATCGGTATACTTGCAAATGCAGTCAATACATTAAAACAAAATCTAGCTGGTTTAATGACTAACATACAAGATAGTGCATCCCATTTATCGGCCGTTTCAGAAGAGCTTTCTGCTAGTACTGAAGAAGTAACCGCAACTTCTGATAATATTGCTCAACGAATTCAAAATAATGTAACACATATCACTTCTTCTGCTAGTGCCTCTCAGCAAAGTGCTGTGGCAATGGATGAAACTGCATCAGGGGTCCAACGCATTGCGGAGGCGACTCAAAGTCTTCATCATAATGCAGAAAATCTGACTCAGCTTGCCCATACAGGTGGTACAACGATTGCAACAGCAAAAGAACAGATGAATATGATCGCACTAGCAACTTCTGATATTGCAACATTAACGCAAAAACTAAGTAAGCAATCAGAAGAAATTGGACAAATTACAACAGTGATTACAGCTATCTCAGCACAAACAAATTTACTGGCACTAAATGCTGCCATTGAAGCAGCAAGAGCAGGAGAACACGGGAAAGGCTTTGCAGTCGTAGCGGATGAGGTACGAAAACTTGCTGAGGAATCGAATCAATCTGCCAATCAAATCGTTGCTATTACAAAAGAAATTCTAACAGATACGCAAAATGTAGCAGCATCAGTAGACAATGGTTTAGCTTCTGTAAAGGACGGCGTAGCCAAAATTCATGAGGCTGGAGATGCTTTCTATTCCATCACCTCTGCTGTTGCTGCATTCACAGAGCAAATTGAAGAAATTTCTGCCACATCTGAAGAAATCTCTGCTAGTGCAGAGCAGGTTGCAGCTTCTGTTACGGAAATTGCCAATGTTTCTAACGAATCAGCAACGAATTCTCATATGATTGCAGAATCTGTTGACGAGCAAGTTGCGACCATGCAGCAGGTAAATACTGTCGCAGAAGAATTAAGTGAAAATGCGCAACAGCTACAAGGCTTAATCCAGCAATTTAAACTGTAAATACTATATGAAAAATCTGCTGCTTTTTTAAAAGGCAGCATTTTTTTGCATGAAAAAAGCAGAGAATAGAAAACCATTCGTTTTCCATTCCCTGCTCACTATCTTATACAGTAGGTTCGTCTGTACCCCATTGTTTTTTCTCTTTTTTGTGTAGCTTTCCATCTGTTTTTTTCATTTCACGAATTTTTAATGAATACCAGATTTGAGCTGCGATACAGATTGAAGAATACATACCTGTAATCAAACCAATCAATAAAGCGATAGAGAAGTTTTGAATAGATGGTGCACCAAAAATTAATAGGGCTACAACAACGATAATTACAGTTAATACTGTATTAACCGAACGACCCATTGTTTGACGTAGCGATTTATTCACGATATTCGCCAATACTTCACGGTCATTAATGGTATCATAGCGATTTAAGTTTTCCCGCATACGGTCAAAGGTAACGATCGTATCATTGATGGAATACCCAACAATTGTTAATACAGCTGCAATGAACGTAATATCTACTTCTAAACGCATGAAGCTAAAGACGGCAACGATTAAGAATACATCATGCAATAATGAAACAATTGCACCAATACCCATGCGCCATTCAAAACGAATTGCCACATAAATGATGATCCCTATTGCTGCAAGAGATAAAGCCTTAATCGCATTTTTTACAAGCTCCTTACCAACTGTAGGCGATACGGTACTTACCGCTGGTTCATGACCATATTTTTCGCCAGCTTCTTTTTTAAATTCTATAATTTCTGCTTGTGTAAGGTCATCTTTATAGCGAATGACTGCTGTATTACTTTTATCACCAGAGAGTATGATATCCTCTGATGAAAAATCAATACTATCTAGATATTTGGATACTTCTTCTTTTGTTAATGTTTGGTCAGATTCAATTTGGACACGAGTACCACTTGAGAAATCAATACCTAGGTTGAGGCGGAAAATGCCAAGAACCACTAAACCAGCCACTAAAATGGCTAATGAGAACGTATAGAATTTCTTACGGTTATGAACAAAGTCAAATCGATCGAATTTCGTTGATAAATCTAATGTACCAATATTTTCATCTAGACTATGCTGTTTGGATTTTGCAATACCAAACCATGCTGGACTGTTGAAATAGCCACTGTTAACAAGTAGTCCTAATAGGACACGTGAGCCCCAAACTGCTGTTAAAAAGCTCAATAAAATACTAATAATTAATGTTGTAGCAAATCCTTTAACAGAGCTTGTTCCCCATTGGAACAATACTGCTGCAGCTAATAAAGTTGTCAACTGCGCATCAATAATGGCTGATAAAGATTGTTTAGACCCAATTTGGAAGGCTTGTTTAACGGAATAGCCTACTCGCAGCTCTTCACGAATACGTTCAGCCGCTAAAATATTGGCATCTACAGCCATCCCTATACCAAGAACAATGGCCGCAATACCTGGGAGCGTTAATACCGCATTAATCCAGTCAAAGACCACTAATACTAGGAAGGTGAACACAGCCAATGTAATAATGGAAATAAAGCCTGGTAAACGATAGTAGAATAGCATAAATAAGAAAATAACTACTACGCCGACAATACCAGCAAAAATCGTACTTTTCAGTGCTGCATCACCAAATTGAGCACCAACAGAAGTTGAGTAAATTTCATCTAGTTTTACAGGCAATGCCCCTGCATTTAAAATATCTGCTAAATTTTTTGTTTCTTCAACAGAGAAGTTACCGCTAATCATAACATCTGTTGTATTTAATGTTTGACTAACAGTTGCTGCCGATGCATAGCGAGGCTTTGCCTTTTGTGATTCCGCTTTATAGGAATCGACTCCCTCTTCAAAGTCTAACCATACAACCAATAAATTTTGACCTGCGGGTTTTGCTGCTATTTTACTTGTTATATCAGCAAATTTTTTGGCATCTTTTAAAGTTAAGGATACAATCGGACGATTTTGTTGGTCAAAAGAGTCTTTAGCACCGTTTGCTTTCAAATCGTCTCCATCTAATAATAAATTATCATCAACATCACGGAATGTTAAATTCGCAGAAGTAGACAGTAACTTTCGTGCCGATTCCTGATCCTCAACACCAGCTAATTGCACGCGAATACGATTTTTGTCCTCAACCTGAATACTCGGTTCACTAACCCCCATCGTATTTACACGTTCACCAAGTGCAGTGGATGTTGCAGTGACAATTTCTGGTGTGATTTTTTGTCCTTCTTTTAATTCATTTACCTCGTAAAGCACTTCAAACCCGCCCTGTAAGTCAAGACCAAGCTTGATGTCCTTTAAGACGCCGTTTACAGTCGTACTAATACCTGCTGCCAATAGCACGATAATCAGTAGGAATGCAACTATACGACTTTTTAGTTTCATTAATAAATCCTCCTCGAATTGGTGTAAGGGCTGTCCTTACACGCCAAACAAGTAACTAGCAATACCTTTTGAAACGTTTAATCCTCCTTTTCATCTAGAATCGTGTTACCTGTGCTTCAAAAAGGTTGCTTTACTTAATTCAATCGTTCATAACGCGCAAGTTTATCTTAGTATTATTAGATACTAGTCTTCCAAATGTCAATAAAAGCATAAGTGACTTATGTAAGTAAGAACTTATTCAAAATAAAAAAAGCGCAACACACTTATTATGAAACAGGTTGCGCTTTGTGTCAATTCAACACGTATAGGATTCTTTTAAATCTTGTAAGATTTGACACATCATTGATTACGTTCTGACTGGACCAAGCAGTAATTGTAACTCGTCTGTATTGACTTCTTCAAACCAATTATTACTTTGTAAAAACTCTACTTGATTAAATGAGACGATATCAGATGGTGATACTGAAAAAATGGTAGAAATGACTTCATGTAAACGTAGTTGCTCAATTTTCTTTTTACGCCATTTTTTTTCAATACAGTAGCGCCATAGTTCTTCGGCTGTAATAGCATTGTATTGATAATGCTGGAACTCTGCTATCTTACTATCAATTGCCGGACGAATCTTTTCAAATAGTTGCTCATATTGCATACTCATTTTGAATCATCTCCAATCAAAGTCGTAACGTAAGACATGCTTGCATACAAATAGTGTAAATGAATTTTTGCGGCTTGAGAAGGGACGGATGGCATGAGTTCTTTTGTACGAGGTACATTATTTTTAATGTTTGTGATTTTTTTATCTAAACTTTTTGGCTTCTTTTATAGAATGCAATTTATGCGGATTGCTGGTGAAGAGGCTGTCGGTATTTATATGACCGTCTATCCAGCGTTTATTTTCTTCATCTCACTCATTCAACTAGGACTACCTATCGCTGTGGCTAAAATAGTGGCTGAACTACTAGCAAAAAATAAACGTGAGAACATCTTTGGTGTCATGCGTACAGCCATTCTTTGGTCATTCATTGGCATGATCATTTTTATGCCACTCGTTGCACTAACAATACCATATATTTCAACAACTCTATTACATAATGAACAGACAACATTTACACTATGGATTGCACTCTTTGCTGTACCAGTATCAGTTGGATCTGGCTTATTACGTGCCTATTTACAAGGTGTTGCTAAGATAACACCGACAGCATGGGCACAAATGATCGAACAAATTGTACGTATTAGCTTCATTACTTTGATGCTACCCTATGTGGCTAATTACAATAATGCTGCTGTCACGGCTGCGGCGGCAATGGGCATTACACTGCTAGCCGAAGTTGTAGCATTCTTGTATTTATGGCTACACTATATCGTTTCCAAAAAGAAATTACTGACACGAAAAACTAAAATTGAAGGGTATCCTGCATCACCAATGTTGCGTATTGCCCTTCCCTCTGCAGGCAGTAAGCTTTTTGGTTCTTTCACTTGGTTTTTAGAGCCGATTATCTTTTTAAAAGCTTTGACTGTGGCCGGTTTAACCGCTTCTGCTGCCACTATTTTATATGGTGTCATCTCCGGTGTTTTGGTGCCATTACTGTTATTTCCAGCGTTTGTATCAACAGCCTTATCGATTGTGCTCATTCCAGCTGTTAGTGATGCCGTCGCTCGTCAGCACATCCCACTATTACAGGAACGAATTTCGGTGTCCCTAAGATTGTCTTCGCTAGTGGGGTGCTTTGCTGCTACGTATTTCTTTGTGCATGGAGATGAATTAGCTATGAAGCTTTTTCATTTAGAAGAAAATCGTGGGTACGTTAAAATTTTAGCACCTATTTTTTATTTTTATTATATTCAAAGTCCTCTACACTCCATCTTACAGGCAATTGGTGAGGCAAGAGCTGCCATGATGAACTCCATCTATGGTGGGCTAGGTAAACTATTTGTGATGTTTGTACTTGCCTCTCAACCAGGTATCCAGGAAAAAGGAGCCGTTGTAGCTATTGGCTTTGGGGTTTTACTAACGTCGTTCTTGCATATTGCAACAGTTAGACAACGTAAAAACCTGCGCGCTGGCTTCAGAATGTTTGTCGTGCCTTATAGTTGTTTTATTGCTGTTTGCGTCGCCCAGTATTTCCTTATTCCAATACTATCCCTACCATTTATTTTAAGTAGTGGTGTGACATTATTTTTGCTATTTACCTTTTTATTATTTACCAATCAGTTGCGTATTACCGATTTCCGTTACATTAAAAAATTAGCGAAGAAAGTCTAGGATTCCTTTAATTGGATATGCAGCTTATTGTCTTCCCAAATACAAAAAAATACCGTTTCACTGTCAGTAATATTATTTTTTGCTAGCTCACCCATTAGCCAGTCCACATCTTTATGCATAGTAAATAAATGTCTTTCTTGGATATCACCGTCGATAATCAATGGATACACAAAGGCTTTTTCATCTTTTTTATAGACAGAAAGATTGCCTGAAGGCTCTAAATACGCAAACGCTACATCTGTCACAGATGCAATTCCGTTTTCTCGTAATTGCTGACATAAATCATCTAAATTATAGCGGTGTTTTCTCATCTCACTCTCTAAAATAACACCGTCTTTTACTAATAAAGCAGGGTCACCATCCACTAGGTCACGTATTTTTTTGAACTTTAATGACAAAAAGGCACTTAATATTTGAATAAAGAGCAAAATAATGATAGGTAGTATCGCATTAAAGAGAGGATTTTTATAATCGTCTAGCGCAAAGGCTGCTACTTCTGCAATTAATACAAATACGACCAAATCGATGACTGATAATTCACCTACTTCTCGTTTACCCATTAAACGGAAAACGATGATGATAAACACATACAAAAAGCAAGTTCTAAAAATAATATGGTAATATTCTTCCATATAAACACCCCCATACTATCAAGGTGACCTTACTTATTGTTTTTTATACAGTTTTCAAGGAATAGTCCCTACTTGTTCGTACACACTAACATAGAACTTAGATGCTTATCACAATAAACATGCAAACAAGGTGAGGACATGATAAAAAAAATAATTGTTTTCGTTTTTGTTTATATCCTTTTTCTTATTAGACCTTATCCTATTTACGGGTATCAAGAACAGGAAATACCTATTCTTATGTACCATCATTTAGAGGACAATATAAACAACACTACAGTTATTTCACCCAAAAACTTCGAAAATCAAATGAAATTACTTAAAATGGAAGGCTATCAGGCCATTTCTGCTCAGCAATTATATGATTACTTAAACGACCAAGCACCGTTACCTCAAAAGCCAGTGTTAATTACTTTTGACGATGGGTATTTTAGTAATTATGAAAAAGCTTACCCGATATTGAAAAAATATGATATGCATGCAGAAATCTTTGTGATTGCAAGCCGAATCCTAGAGATGAATGGAAACAATCACTATCCAAATGAAACTGCAAAGATGAATTGGGATCAATTAAAGGAAATGAAGGATTATATTACAATCCAGAGTCATACTTGGGACTTACATTATAAATTACTTTCAAAAAATGGTAAACTAAATGGCGCAGTATTTGGTCCTGGTATTGTGAATGGGCAACTAGAGAGTCAGGTTGAATATGAAGAAAGGGTAAGAAATGACTTTATTCATTCAAGAAAAATAATCAAAGAAAAGTTAGAATATGAACCAATAGCAATAAGCTATCCTTATGGGATTTATTCACCCTCCACCATCAAATTAGCCAAGGAAGCTGGCTTTAAAATGGCCTTTGTCATACAAAATAAACATGTGAAAAAAGGCGATTCCCTATTTACATTAAGCAGAATAACGATTAATGGCAATGATACTGGTGAGGCATTCATTCATAAATTAAAAACTGCAACTGCAAAAAACATCTAAACACAGCCATCCAATATTGTATAAAAAAGACTTACAATATAGCTATCGCCTATTGTAAGCCTTTTCTTCTTTGTTACTGATTGTCATTGACAATTCGTCCAATTGCTTGACGGTCAAATTTCACACGTACATTGTCAGCAATTTTTAATGTCACTGCTGTGTCTTCAATTGCATCAATAACACCGTGTAAACCACCAATTGTAATGACTTTATCTCCACGTTGCAAACTACTTTGCATATTTTGTGTTTCCTGCTGTCTTTTTTTAGCTGGACGGATTAAGATAAACCACATTGCAACGAACATTAATAATATTGGTGCTAATCCTAATAATTGATCCATAATAGCATCTTGCCCCCTTTCCAAATCTCACTTTTTTAGTATAGACTATTCCACCATTAAAAAGCGATGGACAAGCCCAAAAATTTTCTCAATTACTAATATTTTTTCTATGATTGACAATATTTTGCTAGAAATATTCACTTTTTACAAAGTTTTGAATGATTTGCAAAACTATTGCTATTGATGATGGACATTAGGGGATGCCTAATGTCCTTTTTTAATTTAGCGCATGTAATGATCCTATTCGTCTAGTTTAAAAGTTTTTTGCATCTGGCCCATTAAAGCCGTATTTTTCAAAGAACTCTTCACGGAAATCACCAAGACGATCTTGACGAATTGCCTCACGCACTTGCTCCATCAATTTTAATAGGAAGTGTAGATTATGATAGGATGTTAAACGAATACCAAACGTTTCTTCCGTGCGAATAAGGTGACGAACATAGGCACGAGAGTAATTTTTACATGTATAGCAGTCACAGTTCGGATCAATCGGCCCAAAGTCACGTGCATATTTTGCATTTTTCACTACTAGACGTCCTTCTGATGTCATCAGTGTTCCATTACGTGCAATACGTGTTGGCAGTACACAGTCAAACATATCAATACCGCGAATTGCCCCATCAATTAAAGAATCTGGTGAGCCAACACCCATTAAATAACGAGGTTTATTTTCAGGCATCATTGGCGTAGTAAATTCTAAAACGCGGTTCATCACATCTTTCGGTTCTCCAACGGATAATCCACCAATTGCATAGCCAGGGAAATCTAGTTCTACTAACGCTTCTGCTGAGCGGCGGCGTAAATCTTCGTACTCTCCACCTTGAATAATGCCAAATAAGCCTTGCTCCTCTGGACGCTGATGTGCTTCCTTACAGCGTTTTGCCCAACGCGTTGTACGATCAACTGATTTCAGCATATAATCATGTGTCGCAGGATATGGTGGACATTCATCAAAGGCCATCATAATATCAGAGCCTAAATCATTTTGAATTTCCATTGCCTTTTCTGGGCTCAAAAATAATTTATCTCCATTGAGGTGATTACGGAAATGAACGCCTTCCTCTTCGATTTTTCGGAATTGACTAAGTGAAAATACTTGGAAACCACCTGAATCCGTTAAAATTGGACGATCCCAGTTCATAAATTTATGAAGTCCGCCTGCTTCTTTGACAATATCATTACCTGGACGAAGCCATAAATGGTACGTATTAGACAGAATAATACCGGCATTCATCTCTTTTAATTCTTCTGGTGACATGGTCTTCACCGTTGCTTGTGTGCCCACCGGCATAAATGCTGGTGTTTCAAAGGAGCCGTGTGGTGTATGAACGATGCCAAGACGTGCTCCTGTTTGTTTACATGTATGAAGTAGTTCATATCGAATTGCTGGTTGTGTCATAAAATAAATAATCCTTTCTTATCTGAAGTAAAAACAGTACTCCGATTTTATCCACTATTATTTTTTGGGACGTATAAACATTGCATCACCAAAACTAAAGAAGCGATATCTTTCTTCTACAGCTTGCTGATAAGCACTTAAAATGGTCTCACGAGTGGCTAGCGTACTAACAAGCATAACTAGTGTTGATTTTGGTAAATGGAAGTTTGTGATTAACCCATCCACCACCGTAAAATTGTAGCCTGGATAGATGAAAATAGACGTCCAACCTTGTTCTGCTCGCACTTCTCCCTCATATTTAGAACCAATTGTCTCTAATGTACGAGTAGAGGTTGTCCCAACAGCTATTACCTTGCCACCGTTACGCTTTACGCGATTAATTGTATCTGCTGCTTGTTCTGTAACACTATAGAATTCCGCATGCATTTCATGGTTCTCAATCGAGTCTACACTAACGGGACGGAAAGTGCCAAGGCCTACATGTAGCGTAATAAAGACAACCTCTACGCCTTTAGCCTTCACTTGAGCTAATAGCTCCTCTGTAAAATGCAGCCCAGCTGTAGGCGCTGCAGCAGAACCACGCTCTTTGGCATAAACGGTTTGATAACGATCCTTATCCTCTAGTTTTTCACGAATATAGGGAGGTAACGGCATTTCACCAAGTTGCTCTAAAATTTCATAAAAAATACCATCATACTGAAATTCAAATGTACGTCCGCCATGTTCAAGCTCACCTGTACATGTAGCTGTTAATAAACCGTCACCAAATGTGATGACTGTTCCTACCTTTACACGCTTTGCTGGTTTTACAAGTGTTTCCCACTCATCTGTACCAGCCATTTGCTTCAGTAGCAATACTTCTATATGTGCACCTGTTTCTTCTTTTACACCCATTAAACGAGCAGGTAAAACTCTTGTATCATTTAGTACAAGACAGTCTCCAGCATGTAGCTCGTCTAATACATGAGCAAAATGGTGGTGCTCCACTTTATTTGAGCCCGGTGTCACGACCATTAATCGACTCGCTGTACGATCGACTAATGGTGTTTGGGCAATAAGCTCCTCTGGTAATTCAAAATCAAAATCTTCTACACGCATGAAAATAACTTCCTTCTTTATGTTTGTTGGGGATACTCATATCCAAAATGTTCGTAGGCTAAATGTGTGGCTACTCTTCCTCTCGGGGTACGTTGAATAAGGCCAATTTGCATCAAATAAGGCTCGTAAACATCTTCTATCGTAACCCGTTCCTCACCAATTGATGCAGCAAGAGTATCTAAGCCTACTGGGCCTCCTCGGAATCGCTCAATCATATTGGTTACAAGTTTATGGTCAATATGATCAAGCCCTCTAGGATCTACTTGTAACAGCTCTAGTGCTTGCTGTGCAAGACCCTCCGTAATCATACCATCTCCAAGCACTTGTGCATAATCTCGCACTCGTTTCAATAAACGATTGGCAATTCGAGGTGTTCCACGTGAGCGTCTCGCCATTTCCATTGCTGCTACTTGCTCTATTTCTACCTCAAATAAATGTGCACTTCTCACAACAATTTCAGCAAGTGATTGGTCATCATAATATTCTAGGCGCAGCAACACACCAAAGCGATCTCTTAGAGGAGCAGATAGGGCACCCGCTCTTGTTGTTGCACCTACAAGGGTAAAGGGAGGTAAATCAAGTCGTACAGAACGTGCTTCAGGACCTTTTCCTACCACAATATCTAAGCAGAAGTCTTCCATTGCTGGATATAGTACTTCTTCAATAGCACGGGGCAGGCGATGAATTTCATCAATAAATAAAACGTCTCCAGGCTCTAGTGAACTTAGAATAGCTGCCAAATCTCCTGGACGCTCAATCGCAGGGCCACTTGTCATGCGTACGTTAACATTCATCTCATTTGCGATGACAGCAGCTAGGGTCGTTTTACCAAGTCCTGGAGGTCCATATAACAACACATGATCTAAACTTTCTTGGCGAAGCTTTGCCGCTTCAATGAATATTTGTAAGTTTTCCTTAACTTTATGTTGCCCAATATACTGGGCTAATTTTTGAGGACGTAAAGATAACTCAAACTGCTCATCATAGCTGCCTGCTTCACTTGCCATCATACGTTCAGACATGCACCTTTCCTCCTTTCCTTATTTTAATTTTAGCAGTAGTTGCAATGCTTGTTTCATAAAGGCATCTGTCGTTTCAAGTTTATCGTTATCCTCTAGCTGTGGTTTAATTTTTTCTAGCTCTTTTTCAGAATAGCCAAGTGCCATTAAGGCAAGTAAGGCCTCTTCTAATTCGTGTTTATATGCATTCACACCAAACAAAGGTAACTCATCTTCTGCACTAGGTAACTCCAGTGTATCTAATAATGAACCAAGTTTGCCCTTCAAGTCGAGGATCATTTGACGTGCTGTTTTCTTACCAACTCCAGGGAATTTCACTAAAAACGCTTCATCCTCTCGTTCAATTGCGCTAATAACCTGTTGTGGATTACCTGTAGCTAAAATCGCTAAAGCGCCCTTTGGTCCTATTCCTGAAACTAAAATAAGCTTACGGAATAACTCACGCTGATCTAGATTAGGGAAGCCATATAAAACTTGTGCATCCTCTCGTACATGCAAATGAACATATATCTGTTGTTCAAGGGCAGATGTTCGAAAAGCAAATGGATTGGGCGTATTAAGTTGCCACCCAATCCCCTGTTGTTCCAGCACAATAAATTCAGGTGTAATACGAGTAATTTGTCCTTTTAAATAATCATACATCTATAATCCCTCACAATCATCGTCTTCGATTATAGCATATAGCGAACGAATGCTCGACAAAAAGTAGCGTCGAAACGCCGTTCGCAGACAAAAATGACCGCCAGTTGACGGTCATTTCTTGACAAATCTATCAATATCGTACCACAGTTTTGGCCAATAGGTGAGGGCTCGTTTTGTAAACGGTACTAAATAATCTAAAAATACTAGCTGTTGCTCTAGTGGTAAATCTATAGCAAACAGCCATTCTCGTAATAACTCATTCGGATATTTTAAGCGATGAAGCTTTCTTTTATCCAGTCGTTTCAGCTCAGGTAACTCTGCAAAAATCTTTCCAAGATCATAATCTACAGCAGGTAACACACGATGTAACCATAAAATATACTCGTCATCCGCTTCACCAAGGTGTGCTAAATCAAAATCAATTAAACGTAATTGTCCATCGGAGCACCATAAAAAATTATGATGAACTACATCCCCATGCAATAGCGTAATCTCTTTTTCAGGTGCATCTTCCAATGCAATCAATTGTAATGACTTATCACTATAATGCAGTATTTGATCAATTTCTTCTTTCGTTAAAAATGTTCGAAACTCATTTCTTCTACTTTTAAAACGCATATGACGCATTTGCCATTTTAAAAGCTGTGAGTAGGTATGCAAGCCTGGCATGCGCTGCCAAGCAATCTTTTTATGTGTATCATGTAAAGCGATTAATAGTCTAAGAGATTCCTTACGATCTTTTTTATGCGCAAAGTTAGCACCGTGGCTTCCTTCTTGCCACATTTGCACAATTAACTGCTCATCATCGCTCTGAACTAATGGTAGGATCAAAGAAGGTTCCATACGTCCTAATTGGCGATGAATGGTTCTTACCTTCTCTGCAATTTCCACTTGCTTTGCACGTTTGACAAAATAATTTTTCGATCGATACTTATATTTCCAAATATTTGGCTTTACTTCTTCTACAATATATGCTTTTTCACCATCGATAAGGCGTCATCCCGCCTGGGAAATAATGCGGTGACATCCAAGGACCTGTTGCTGATTGGCATGGTGGTGGCGGGCAATGACAAGGGTCCATTTGCCAATTTGGCATCATCATTGGTTGTGTGCCACAGCCACAAGATTGACCCATGTTCATATCTGGCATCATCATTGGTTGTGTGCCACAACCACAGGATTGCCCCATGTTCATATCTGGCATCATCATTGGTTGTGTGCCACAACCACAGGATTGCCCCATATTCATATCAGGCATCATATCCATTTGTGGCTTCATTTGGTGATCTTGCGTATGGAAGAATGGTGATGTGGACTCTAAAAAGTCTTCCATTCCACCAACTTTATGATCTGGCATGTCATAGGACATTGGCTGCTGTGGCATCGTATAATGCTCGACCTGCGGCTGCATTGGCATCGGCCACCACATCTGATGATAGATCGGCTGATGGCAACTTGAACAATGTGGTACGGCAGGCATTTGTGGCATGATATGCATTGGTGGATGTGGTGCTGGTTGTGGCATTGGCATTGGCTTCGGTTTAGCTACAGGTGGTGGTGGCGGTGTAGGTGCTGGCGGCGGTGGTGGCTGTATTTGTACAGGTGGTATTGTAACATTTTGCTCCATTTGTGGCATCACCAATTGCTGGTGCCAATTCATTTCCACAGGCTGCGGTACCCACATCGGCTGTTGTGGCATCTGCATTGGCATTGGCATCGGTATTGGTATCGGTATCATTTGTGGTTCTGGCATTGGCATAGGTGGTGGCGGTACAATTGGCGGTGGTGGTGGCATTGGTCGCTGTACCTCTTTTTTAGGACTTTCCTTTGGTGTCTCCTTATGCACTTGTGTTTCCTTTTTCGGCATTTCTTTATGTGAATCTCTATGCGGCTCTTTGTTTATTTTTTCAGGCAATATAATTTCCATGCCTGGAACAATATAATCTGGGTTGGCAAGATGGACATTGAGCCGCTTCAAATCTTCAAACGAAATGCCGTACTCTTTCGCAATCTTCCACAATGTATCTCCCTTTTGAACAATATGAATACGCAATTTTTTCCTCCCTTCCTCTCTACGTATCATATGTTCAATGTTTCATTTGGATACAAAAATTTCAGCAAGTTAGAAAAGCTTCATGGTACACTAATTCATAAGGAATACGGATTCCTTTATTACGAGCAGGGGTGATCTCTTATGAAAAAAATGTTAGGCGAAGAACGCCGACTGCAACTATTAGCGCAATTAAAAAAAAATAAAGGACCTATAACTGGGACAGACTTAGCTAAGTTCGCCAATGTTTCTAGACAAGTAATCGTCAATGATATGACTTTATTAAAGGCAAGAAATGAGCCTATTATTGCTACAAGCCAGGGCTATCTTTATATGCATCAAGAACAAATACAGCAAACCGTTGAACGAACATTCCCTTGCTTGCATACATCAGAGCAGACAGAAGATGAATTAATGACGATTGTAGACTGTGGCGGAACCGTCAAAAATGTCATTGTTGAACATCCGATATATGGTGAACTGACAGCCTCAATCATGGTATCCAACCGCCATGAAGTGAAACAATTTATCGAACGTGTGAATGCAACACAGGCCAATTATTTATCTGCTCTCACTGGTGGCATTCATTTACATGTCATCACAGCACCCTCTGTTGAAGTTTTAACATTAATTGAGCGAGCTTTACAAAAAAAGGGTTACTTAGTGACAGATCAATGAATAGCAAAAGCACCGTCTGAAAATTAATTTCAAACGGTGCTTTCTGTTTTTAAGGCAGGTATTGTGTCGTAAGCACGGGTATTTCTCTTCTCTCCGCAACTATTGCTCCCTTAAAGGCGGCAATTTCCCTATCAGGATAGAAATCTTTGTCGTTGCTCGGGCGTAGGCAATAAGCATTCACTTTTTTTCCCAAACAAACGATAGCGTTGCTTTGCAAATAATCGATATAATGCATTGCGAATAAATGGTGGTACAAGGATGAAGGCATAGAAACAAGGCCACAATCCATCAAATTTACGGCAAATGTTTAACGCAGCGGTAGATTCAACAGACACTTTCCCTTGTTCAATAAGAATTACACTATCTATATTCTTTGGAATATGATATTGAGTGAGGAACGATTGACCAACCTCGCTTTGCAGCGATGCAAATTGAAAATAGCCCGCTTGATCATGTTTGATGATAAATTGAACAGTGCTATCACAAAAATTACAGACACCATCGAATAAAATAATCCCCCCCATCTTCTTTCCTCCTCCTTCACATTACTATGCTTCGTCTGATGTTACATAAGTAAAATAGGTACCTAGAGATTTTACTTTGCAACCTAGCGCAGCTAATTCTTCCATTGCCCCACGCATCATCGGTTCCTTTTCATCTGCTAATACATCAATCATAAAGAAATAATCACCTAATCCTGTTTTTAATGGACGTGATTCAATTTTACTTAAATTTAGCTGACGCCATGCAAAAACAGAAAGCACCTGATGTAATGCACCTGAACGATCTGTTGGTAAGGTAATCATAAATGTTGTTTTTGCTTGCCCATCTGATAGCTCTTGTGGCAATCGTTTATTTTGCTTAGACAGTACATAGAATCGTGTATGATTAAAATGAAAATCATGGATATTCTGCTCCACTATTTCAAGACCATACTTTTCCGCTGCGGCTGCATTACCAACTGCCGCTATACACTCTTGTGGATTCTCTGATACATATTTCGCTGCTGCTGCAGTTGAAGTTGTTTGATGTAATGGTACATGACTAAAACGATAAAATAAATATTTATGACATTGAGCTAGTGCATGCGGATGAGAAAAAACACCTTCGATTGACTGCCAATCATCCTTCTGCGCTTTATTGACCATTAAATGCTGCTGAATTTTCAGTAATAACTCTCCAGTTACATAAAGTGTTGCCTCATGGAATAAGTAATCTAATGTTAATGATACAGAGCCCTCTAGCGCATTTTCTAGCGGCACGACAGCTAAATCTACCTTTCCCTCTGCAACAGCCTCTATACATTCTGGAATCGTGGCACACGGTACAAGCCACTCATTTGGAAAAGTAGCTTTTGTTGCTAAGTATGTAAATGATGCTTCTGGTCCTAGATAGGCGATTCGATTTTCCCATTGTTGCTTTGTCATTGCATTTACCTCCTTTATGGCACAATAAGGAGCAGTCCCTCGTGATGAATAACGCTTGGGACAGCTCCTTATTTGAGCTTTGTTATCGTATCTTTACCCATTGGGGTTATTCAACACGATGTTTGTCATTTTGTCAAAAATTAAAGGATTGAACACTCTCTGTGTTTATAATGCTCCAGAGCTAATCACTTCCGCTGATTCCACAAAATCTAAGCGTTTTAATTGCTGGATAAGATCATCAAGATCACAGGTCATGCTTGTTACATCTAATGACAATGTAACATTCGCACGTCCCTGAATAGGGATTGTTTGATGAATCGTTAAGACATTACAATGTGTAATTGTCACCGTTTCTAAAAGCTTGGCAAGTGTTCCTTTTCTATCTTGAAGCTGTAAAAAGACTGTTAAAATGCGTTCCTGCACAATTGAATGAAAAGGAAAAACCGCATCACGATATTTGTAAAACGCACTTCGCGATAAATCCACCTGCTTTACCGCATCCCAAATGGAAGATACTGAACCACTTGACAGTAAGTGTTTCGCCTCCAAAGTTTTTTGCATTGCATCCGTTAAAACATCCTCACGAACTAAATAATATCGCTGATTCGCAACATTCTTCATACGCTTCCCCTAAAACTCATGTCTTAATCGACAAATTCAAATTCAAACTCTTGTAGGCGTACTGTATCGCCATCCTGTGCTCCACGTTCACGCAGAGCCTCGTCCACACCCATTGCACGCAATTGACGAGCAAAACGACGTATACCATCTTCACGGCTAAAGTCCGTCATTTTAAATAAACGCTCAATTGCATAGCCACTAATAATAAATGTACCGTCATCGTCACGAGTGATTTCGAAATCTTCACCTTTCGCCTCATGCTTGTACATGACAGTTGCGTCTGATTGTTCCTCAACTTCATCATACAGTGGGAATTCAGGCGTAACTTCTAAGAGATCCGCAATAGCAAACAACAGTTCTTTTAACCCTTGACGTGAGACAGCAGAAATCGGGAAAATTTGAACGTCTTCCCCTACCTTTTGGCGGAATGCTGTTAAGTTTTCCTCTGCATCAGGCATATCCATTTTATTGGCTACGATAATCTGTGGACGCTCTGTTAAACGAAGATTATATTGTTTTAGCTCTTCATTAATTGTTAAATAATCTTCATATGGATCGCGACCTTCCATTCCTGACATATCAATCACATGGACAATAACGCGTGTACGTTCAATATGTCGTAAAAATTGGTGGCCTAATCCTACCCCTTCATGAGCCCCTTCAATTAGCCCTGGTAAATCTGCCATTGCAAAGCTTCGATGATCATCCGTTTCAATCATGCCTAAATTCGGTACAATTGTCGTGAAATGATAAGCACCGATTTTTGGCTTAGCCGCGGAAACAACAGATAAAAGTGTTGATTTACCAACACTTGGGAAACCAACTAATCCTACATCTGCTAAAACTTTTAACTCTAATATAACATTTAATTCTTGTCCTGGCTCACCTTTTTCAGAAAGTTCAGGCGCTGGGTTGGCAGGAGTAGCAAATCGAGAATTACCACGTCCACCTCGTCCTGCTTTTGCAATAACTGCTCGTTGCCCATGCTCGACTAAGTCAGCAATAACGGCATTTGTTTCTTCATTCATAACCACTGTACCTGGTGGTACTTTAACAATTAAATCTTCCGCATTTTTACCGTGCATGCCTTTACTCATACCATGCTCGCCACGCGGTGCTTTAAAATGACGTTTATAGCGGAAATCCATTAATGTACGTAAGCCTTCCTCTACTTCAAATACGACATTACCGCCATGTCCACCATCTCCACCAGCTGGACCACCGTTCGGTACATATTTTTCTCGACGAAAGGCAACCATACCATCTCCGCCGTCGCCACCTTTAACATAAATCTTTACGTGATCGACAAACATTTAGTTCACTCCCTATTTGCACTCAAGACATATTGCCAGCGCGTATTTGTCTGCTCAATTGTTTGAATGTCGAATTGTTTCAAACCTTTTTCGGTGAATGCATCAGCACTCCATAACCCATTTAGCGTGAATGTCACGGCAAATGTATGATCGTCAACACGTACATCAAGCGTTAGGATCTGCTCTGTAAATGGATCTAATGTATCATAAACATGCATAACTGTTTTGTTTAAATAATCTACAACTCCCTGATCAATATCAATGGTCACAGGCTTTTTTATTTCACCGCTTAGCTTCCATGCTAATGATGGGTAACGCCATCCTGCTGTTTGAAGCCATTCAATTGTTTGTGGTAATTGTAGTCGATTGAGGATAGAAAACACTCGTAATTGTTCTGAATAATGTTGAATAAGTTTTTTCGATTCCTCGATTCTACCTAAATCTAAATTCATGCGAATCAGTTGCAGTTGATTCACATAATCATGATTTGCAAAACGTAATACTTCACTAATGGTTAGTGATTGATTGTTCATCCCATTCACTCCAATAAAGTTATCCTTACTAGTATAACAAGTTTTGCTGTATTTTTCCCTTAATTCTTTAATCAATTATACCTTGGTGTCATTGCGTCCAAAATTGGCTTTTTTGAAATTTAGCCAAAAAAAGGACTGCAATAAATGCAGTCCTCCGCTTTATGTTATCTTATAAAAGATTAAGCTTCTTGTGTTGTTGGATAAACAGATACTTGTTTGCGATCGCGACCTAAACGTTCGAATTTAACAACGCCATCAACTTTAGCAAATAGTGTATCGTCACCACCACGACCTACGTTTGTACCTGGGTAAATTTTTGTACCGCGTTGACGGTAAAGAATTGAACCACCAGTTACGAATTGGCCATCAGCACGTTTTGCACCAAGTCGTTTAGACTCAGAGTCACGTCCGTTTTTAGTAGAACCTACCCCTTTTTTCGATGCAAAAAGTTGAAGGTCTAATGCTAATAATAATTTCATCGAGTTCCACCTCCTACTTGGTTGTAGTTGATTTGGATGTATTGTCCGTAATTTTGCACCATAGAATACACTTGGGCAGTCATTACTTGAACAATTAACTGTAGTTTTGCATCTACTTCAGGCTCTAAGTCTGATGGTAAATCTACCTTGAGATAGCCTCCACCTTCAGCAGCTTGTTCGATTTCTGGCTGAATTTGTAATAATGCATAAATAGCATTAACTGTACCAATCGCTATAGTTGATGCTCCTGCACATACTAAATCCTTACCAGATTCATCATAACCAGCATGTCCTGAAAATTCGAATGCTGACACATGTCTATTTTCATCGTGATGAATCGTAACTTGTATCATTCTCTATACCTCACAATTAAGCGTTGATTGCTTCAACAACTAATTTTGTGTAAGGTTGACGGTGACCTTGTTTACGACGGTAGTTCTTTTTAGCTTTCAATTTGAAAACAACGATTTTTTTCGCACGGCCTTCTTTAACAACTTTAGCTGTTACAGTAGCGCCTTCTACGAATGGAGCGCCAACTTTAACGTTTTCGCCACCTACGAATAAAACTTTATCAAAAGTTACAACCTCATCAGCTTCTACGCCTAATTTTTCAACATAGATTTCTTGACCAGCTTCTACTTTGACTTGTTTACCACCAGTTTCAATAATTGCGTACATTTTACTGCACCTCCTCTTAGACTCAGACTCGCCTGTTTCATAAGGTGATCTTACTAGACACTTAAACCTTTACAGAGCGGTTGTAGTAGCACGGGTGCTACAAACAATAACATTAAAATATTACCACACGAATTTTTTCAAGTCAATCTATTCATAACATATTTTTCAAAAGCAACTCGATATTTTCGATAACGCCATTCTTTCAACACTTGCAACCAAATGAATAAATTTATGATGGCTAAAAAAATAGATTGTGGCAAGAACTTGAAAGTGACAAGTAATAGTATAGTAGCTACGATGAATGATAACCAATAATATAGCTCTATCACGTGAGCTCTTGGATATTTTAAAAATAGGCAGGCTAACAATATCCTTCCACCATCTAACGGTATGATGGGTACAATATTTACAGCCAATAACACGAGTTGTACATTTATAAGCTTAGTAGCGAGTAAATCAGGCATAAAAAAGCGAGGCCAATCCCAATAATCGTAGCGATTGGCCCTCCTAATGCAATCCATAGGAGTGACGAAGCTTGCACAACCGCTGGATTTTCAAATTGAATTTCTCCCCCGTATGGTGTAATTACGCAGGATTTCACCTTCACTCCGCACATTACTGCCGCAACTAAGTGACCAGCCTCATGCCACAGTAATGAAAATAGAATGATCGCGTAATAGGCTAACTGGCCACTAAAAATCATGACAAATACGAGAGGGATACACAAAAGATGTAATTTAATCTTCATTTGTCTCCGTCGTTTCAAGCCATTGTACAATTTGCTCTAAATCATAATGGGCATCTCCCTTTTCGATGGACACATAAAGTTGACCCGCTTCTTTCATGCCAATTAAATCATTTGCTTGAATAGATGTGTATGGTAGTTGAGCTAAACTATCTAACATACCATAGGAAACGGTTGTACCATCTTCATAGCTGATGGTCATGGTCTTACCTGTGTATTTTGTATGGCCAGTAAAAACGACTAATCCATTCTGACCAGCATAGATAGGTAAGCCAACATCATACTGCAATAGATAGCCTTCTTTAAATACTTGGGCATTCGCAAATGTTAAAAGATCTGCTTGCCCTACATCACTAGAAACCATGATGGTCTCTTTTTCTTTTTCGAACCAGCTTTGTCCGAGCTCACTTAAATACGTTAAATCAGCAGAGGTAGTAACAAGCTTCCGAACAGGTGTATCCACTACACCCTGATCCTCTAAACGAATAACAAGCATGATTGCCGCCACAAGAAGTATCGTGACGAACCATTTCCATTTTTTAAACAAGCCCTCATCCTTTTTTCCTCACTATATGTGATTGCATGTCCAAACATGCACAAGAAAAAACCTTCCCGTACTATTGCACGAAAAGGTTTTAATTTATTTTGAGAAAAGGGCTTTAAGTTTTGAAAACATCCCTCTTTGCTCATCTTGAATAGCCATTAAAGGCACTGATTCACCAAGAATACGACGGGCAATATTTCGATAGCCTAATGACGCTTTATTTGAGGGATCCATTACAATTGGTTCACCTTTATTAGAAGATGAGATGACGCCTTCACTGTCTATAATAATGCCTAATAAATCAATAGATAAATGAGTTGTAATTTCATTGACATCCAGTGTGTCACCGCTCTTCATCATATGTTGTCGAATACGATTAATGATGAGTTTAGGTGCTGTGATCTCTTCCTGCTCCAGTAAACCAATAATACGATCTGCATCACGAACAGCAGAAATTTCAGGTGTTGTGACAACAATCGCATGATCTGCACCAGCAACAGCGTTACGGTAGCCTTGCTCAATTCCCGCTGGGCAATCGATTAATACATAATCATAGTCTCTTTTCAATTCCTCTACTAAGCTCTTCATTTGCTCAGGGGTAACAGCGTTTTTATCTGTTGTTTGAGCAGCAGGTAATAAAAATAGTTTCTCATCTACGCGTTTATCCTTAATCAATGCTTGATGAATTTTACAGCGTCCCTCCACCACATCAACTAGGTCATAAATAATACGATTTTCAAGGCCTAAAATCACATCTAAATTACGTAGGCCAATATCTGTATCCACTAAACATACTTTTTTACCTTGTAGAGCCAATGCAGTCCCAAGGTTAGCCGTTGTCGTTGTTTTACCGACACCGCCTTTACCTGAAGTTATGACGATCGCTTCTCCCACACTAGCTTCCTCCCTTAGACACATTTAACAATGGTCGAATATTTTTTAAGGCATGAATTTGATCGTACGTAATGCGTCCATCGTAGCCAATAAATGCACAAGTCATTTCTACTTGATTTATCGCTTTTACGTGTTCATCTGACATTACCTGAACTTGATCGGCAATCATGATATGCGTGGCTTCAAATCGAGATGCTGCAATGATTGCTTCTTTATTACCTTGCATACCAGCATGTGCAATCCCTTTAAGTCTACCTAGGACATATACATTACCTCCAGCCTCAACACGACCGTTTGGATTGACATTTCCTATGATGGTAATATCCCCAGATGAACGCAGAATTTGTCCTGATCTGACCACTCCTATATATGTATCTTGTTGGCTTTCAAACATCTTCTGGTTGCTTTCGTGGACAGTCAGTACTTCACTTTGCACCTTTGATACAATAAGCTGCTCTGTTTCTTCTATAATTTTTATAAGTTCATTTAATTGTTCTTCAGTACAGTATCGATAGCCTAAGTATAATTGTACATCAACTTTACCATCGATACCGCCCTCTAAAACCTTATTCTTTAATTCTTCCACTAGTTCACCATACGCACATTGGTCGTCTAGGCGTAGTACAAAACCGTCCTTCGTTCCCTTCATATTAACTAACTGTTTTTTCATGAATGCCTCACCTCACGTTGTTCTTTGTTAAGAAACCTCACGTGCTCTCTGTAAGACACGCGCATTAATTAGATACTTGAAGGCCCACCCAAGAATCATTAAAAATAAAGCATTCGCAATGATTGTTGGTAGTAGTCGTGAACGTAAGAAATCCGCTAAAGGAATTGCTGTAAAATCGATTAGGAAAAAGAATTGATAGAGAATAAATTCTAAAATCGCTACTAGTACAACTGAAATTGTAGTTGTTACAACTAAGTGCTGATGTATAACTTTCACGATAGACCCTGCCAAAAAACATATAAGTGGATAAAGTACTGAATATAATCCAATAATATCAATGTAAAACACATCATACAAGACACCAAAAAAGTCCATACATTACCGCTCGTTGACGGCTGTAATAGATGGATATAAAAATAAGGTATAAGATTAAAAAACGCGGTACCAGAAAATAGACTTCCCCTTTAATTTCAATCGGGGAAAGCATAGCAAATTCTGGTTCTAAAAGGAATAGTAAAACCGCTACAGAGGGAATGAGAAATCGAACCATCACTCCGCCTCCTCTTCACTCGCCTCTTGCGGATTCGATAAATCCTCATTCGTTGCATTGCCATCTGAACCATCAATACTTGTGGATGTTCGCTTTGCAATCACAACATGCTCTAAAATTGAAAAATCAGCAGATGGTTTGACATACGCCATTTTTGTTAAACCATGATCATCTGTACTAACTTCCATAATTTCTCCTATCGGCACTCCCTTAGGGAAAATACCACCAAGACCTGAAGAAACTACTTGCTCGCCTTCTTTCACCTTCATGCTAGAATCGATTCGCTTCATAATGAGTTCATTACGTTCTTCATCAAAGCCCTCGATTAAACCGTATGCTTCTTTTTCTCCTAGCACCATCGCGGAAACACGATAGTTTGGATTATTTGTATTTAAAAGCTCTACCTCAGATGTGAAAGGTGTAACTAGGGTAATTTTCCCCACTAACCCTTTCGCCGTCATAACTGCCATGTTTTTTTTGACTCCATGAGAAGACCCTTTATCTAAAATAATTTTCTCTTCCCACTGGTCAGGATTTCTAGCAATCACTGTTGCTTGAATTGGATTAAATGCCTTTAAGCTCTCAGTTTTATCCAAAAGCTCTCGAAGCTTGTTATTCTCTGATTTTAAATCCGTAGCCTCAGCTTGTACAACTGCAAAATCTTCTAAGCGTGCTTTCAAACGTTTATTTTCTTCGTACGTGTTTAAGAGGGAGTCAATACTATTAAAAACACCATTAATATAATTCGCCGGCTTCGCAACGAGCGATTGTGCGAAACCGACAGTATCTTTAATAATTTGCTCTGGTAAAGTTGCATTCGTCCGATCACGTAATGAGAAGCTAATCAATGCCACAAGAAAAACCATGCCTATGAGCAGCAAAATTACTTTCTTATTGAAAAAAAAGTGTGGCATTGCCTAAACCTCCTTACCCTTTAACTTGTTGTTGACGAATTAAGTCGATATGATCTAATGCCTTACCTGTACCAATTGCTACACAGTCTAAAGGATCTTCTGCAATGAATACTGGCATATTTGTCTCTTGGCTGATTACTTTGTCTAAGTTTGTTAGCAGTGCCCCACCACCAGTTAATACAATACCGCGCTCCATTACATCAGCAGATAATTCTGGAGGTGTTTGTTCTAATGTTTTACGAACACCGTCAATAATAGAGGCAACCGCTTCACGTAAGGATTCAGAAATTTCCTGTGAAGAAATTTCGATTGTTTTCGGTAATCCTGTTAACAGGTCACGTCCTCTAATATCCATTCGTGCTTCTGGTCCTTCTGCCAATGCAGTACCAATTTCCATTTTTACGGCTTCCGCTGTACGTTCACCTATTGTTAAATTATACGTTTTACGGATATACGAAATGATGGATTGATCCATTGCATCACCACCAACACGGACAGATTCACTCGTTACAATACCACCTAAAGAAATAACGGCAACTTCTGTTGTACCTCCACCGATATCAACAACCATTGACCCTGTAGGATCCCATACAGGAAGATTTGAACCGATTGCTGCTGCAAATGGCTCTTCGATTGTAAACGCCTCTTTTGCACCTGCTTGTCGTGCAGCATCAATAACAGCACGCTGCTCCACTGAAGTAATACCATAAGGTACACAAATCATAACATTTGGTTTTTTCCAGTTGCCTCCAGAGTTTTTACATGCTTCTTTTAAATAATACTCGATCATTGCTGTTGTAATATCGAAGTCAGCAATAACGCCATCTTTCATTGGACGAATCGCTACGATTGAGCCAGGTGTTCGACCAATCATATTTTTCGCATCATTACCAACGGCAACAATATCCCCTGTTTTTGTATTTTTTGCTACAACTGAAGGTTCACGTAATACGATTCCCTTTCCTTTAATAAACACTAATGTATTCGCTGTGCCGAGGTCAATCCCGACATCTTTGCTTCCTAGTCCAAACAAATTGTGTACTCCTTTCTATATAAGCCATACTTTCGTTGACATCCAATATATTTGACGACAATGTATAGGAAATTGAATTGTGTAAATACACAATTGACTCCTTTCAAAGTCCATAACACCTGTCAAAGTTTTTTATCTCCATCAGTTGGTAGTTTACACCTATGAAAAAACTACACACTCATTCACCTCACCACCAATTTTGATGGGAGTCCTCCCTGAATAAAGATAAAATTCATACCGTTCATTATAACGGAAAAACGCAAGAATTTGTAGTATCACATACTTCATCTCACAGAAAAGATACTATTTTAATTCCCTCTTAAACTAAAAATAGTACGTATAGATTAGCATATAATTTTTATTCCCATAAGACAATGTGTATCAGGCTACCAATTTTTGTGAAGATAATTGCTTTTCTATGAATACATTAACGTTATGTAAGAAAAAAGGTTCGCTAATATACCACAAAAAAATACAAAAAATTTTTAGGCCTGGTTATAATTAAGGCCATTTGTAATAGAGTTTTCTATACAACGAAATGGTGTAATCATAAAAAACTCTGCATATTGTATGCAGAGTTAAAAATATCCTTTTTCCTTTAAACTAATATATTGATGGTCGCCGATGATGACGTGATCTATTAACTCTATCCCTATAATATAGCCTGCTTCAACAATTCGCTTTGTTACTTCAATGTCCTCCGAGCTCGGTGTCGGATTTTATCAAGAGTAAATTACTAAAAATCCATTAACATCAATGTTTTTACTTTAAGGACATATATTTAACGCATTAAATCAAAAGAAAAAATACAATGTAATTATGAGATGACAATTGATTACGGTCATAAGAATGTACCACAAATAAAAAAAGTAACTCCTTTTTATTTTATCGAGGAATTAGGCTTTTGACCTGCAACAATCACGCCCAATTTCGGAATATCTATAATATGATTTCGATCTTAAATTATCATCTTTAACTGACGCTACCTGCTCGTTAAAGTAGACATATTTAAAAAAGTTTATACTGCACCTGCCTTTATTATGTAAGTAAAAGTAGTAAAGCTTTAAATTGGTTTTCAAAAAAGTAGGGTTGATTATTTCTTTTTCATCAATTATTATTGTGTTATTATCACAATATGAGAAAGGAGGCAAAAATTTATGGGAATTGATTTCATTAATGTCGAGTTTAGAAAGCATGTAAAAGTTTCAGGGGATTTAGGTACAACGGGATCAGTATGTCCTTTTTTACAAAAACAAAAAATGGAAATCACTACCGGAAAAATTTTTGCCTCCTTTTATATAATGGGCAAAAATTTATGAATCTATTGCATTTGTAAAAATGCATACGAATGATTAGGCACCGGTTGTTAAACTGGTGCCTTTTTTTGTTTGATCAGTTCAGTTAGTTTGGAGAACCGAATCTTTAATCATGCTGTAGAAATATGGTGAGTTAGTTGATTGGGTTTTACAATATAAATGATTATGAGGTGAGGTTTATGGTGAAAGCAGTGGATTTAGCCTCCTAAAATCACAATATATTTTAGGAGGAAATAAAATGAAAAAGGATAGTAAATCTAAAGAAATGATTCAATCTGAAAAAAGGGGTTCTACTAGGCTCTTAATGATGGTACTCTCCCTATCTGTACTTGTAGGTGCAATTACGGCTGATTTTGTCAATCCCGTACTTCCACTAATAAGCAAAGATTTAGAAGCTTCGAAATCTCAAGTGATTTGGATAGTTAGTGGTATTGCACTTGTTCTTGCGATTGGAGTTCCGATTTATGGTCGAATCTCAGACTTTTTTGAGTTACGAAAGCTATATATCTTTGCCATTATGATTCTGGCAAGTGGTAGTCTTTTATGTGCAATTGCCACGAACCTTCCATTGTTGGTTTTGGGAAGAATGGTTCAGGGTGCTGGGATGTCCGCAATTCCAGTTCTATCAGTCATTGCAATTTCGAAGGTTTTCCCACAAGGAAAACGTGGGGGAGCTTTGGGAATTATCGCAGGAAGTATTGGTGTTGGAACTGCTGCTGGTCCAATATTTGGTGGAGTGGTTGGTCAATATTTAGGGTGGAATGCCTTGTTTTGGTTCACATTTTTGTTAGCCATTATGCTTGTTATTGGTGCCTACTACGCGTTACCGACAATTAAACCGGCAGAATCCGTAGGAAGCAATAAGAACTTTGATTTCATTGGTGGTTTATTGCTCGGCCTCACAGTAGGATTACTCCTTTTTGGTATCACTCAAGGGGAAACTTCTGGTTTTTCTTCGTTCTCATCGTTAACTAGCCTAATTGGTTCTGTTGTAGCTTTGGTAGGGTTTATTTGGAGAATTGTTACCGCAGAAAATCCATTTGTACCACCTGTCCTGTTCAATAACAAGGATTATGTCAATACGGTCATAATTGCATTTTTTTCGATGTTTGCTTATTTCGCTGTTCTTGTGTTCGTCCCATTGCTAGTCGTTGAGGTGAATGGACTCTCTTCTGGACAGGCGGGAATGATATTGTTGCCAGGTGGTGTGGCTGTTGCAATCTTATCTCCCTTCGTTGGCCGTCTTTCTGATCGATTTGGGGATAAACGTCTGATAATTACAGGGATGACTCTGATGGGGCTGTCTACCTTATTCTTGTCCACCTATGCATCTGGTGCTTCACCTTTGTTAGTTTCCGTGGGGGTCCTCGGAGTAGGGATTGCTTTTGCATTCACGAATTCTCCCGCAAATAACGCCGCAGTAAGTGCACTCGAAGCAGACAAGGTTGGTGTCGGAATGGGGATTTTCCAAGGTGCTTTGTACCTTGGAGCAGGAACTGGAGCAGGTATGATTGGAGCATTATTATCCGCTCGACGTGATGCTACTGAGCCGATAAATCCATTATATATATTGGAAGCTATGTCCTACTCAGATGCGTTCCTTGCAGCTACAGGGGCAATACTCATTGCCTTAATAGCTGGATTAGGTTTAAAAAAGCGTGGGTAATAACTTAGTTATGTAAAGATTAGTTATTGTTTAGTTCATCTTCTATAGTTTAAGCTGTAAATAAATAGCTTAGGAATCACGCAAATTTGACTTTCTTAGAATAGAATACTTTTAAGTAACTCAACTTTCGTACACTTTTTTATTGGTGCGAAAGTTGAGTATGCTAAGGATGAAACAATGAAAACATTGGTGATCGTTTCTCACCCAGATATGCCAAATTCTCGAATCAATAAAGTTTGGGTAGAAAAAGCAGCGTCCTATCCAAAAGAAATTACCATTCATGATCTTTATAAAGAGTATCCTGATTTTATTATAAATGTAAAAAGAGAACAGGAATTAGTTGAAAATCATGATAATATTATTTTTCAATTTCCATTATATTGGTATAGCTCTCCTTCATTATTAAAAAAATGGATCGATGAAGTGATTATATATGGATGGGCTTACGGATCAAAGGGTAAAAGAATATTTTATAATCGAAAATTAGGATTAGCTATATCAGCTGGCGTAAAAAAAGGTAAATTTACAAGTATGGGTAAAAACAAGCATACATTAACCCAGATGTTAACACCATTCAAATCTTTATGTGCATACATTCACGCTGAATATGTACCAGAGTTTGTACTTTACGGTGCTAATTCGGATATGAAGGGCGAAGAGATACAGAAAAGTGCTAATGAGTATTTGCAATATATTAAAAAGTATTATTTAAGAGCATAAAACACTTCTGCGATCATGCCAACAATACTAGAAGAAAGCCCATTTCCCCTTAACACATTTAGGGAAATGGGCTATTGAAGTTATTGAAGGTTTTAGCGATTTCATTTTAGGTAGCCAATTCAAAGTACCCAATAAATTCCAAGAAACACAAATCTGCTAAAACAGCTTGCCATGTAATTTTTGAACTTGATCCTTTAACCGTTCATTCTCTTCTTCTAACGCCTTTATACGGCTTTTTAAGGTTTTTATTAATACGTCCTCTGAACGAGGGCTTTTACTAGGTTTACGGGGGTTAACTCACTTATCTGCATCCCTCTTAATGTCTCCACTCTAGTTCTAATATCTTTTTGTTTGTAAAGCCATGACTTTGAAACATTTGCTTTTTGTGCAACGGAATTAAAATTAATCTTCTCTTCTTTCAATGCCATCTCTGAAATTGTCTTTTCAACCCTAATTCTTGTTTTCTCCGACTTGTCTTTAGCTAGCTGAACTATGGCAGTTGTGTTACCTTTTCTAATCATTTTAATTCGTCTCCTTTAACGAATGAATAATCTGTTCTAATCTATTTTTAACACGTTCATTGGTTTCAACCTGACGCTGCCATTGGTTTTGTTTAGCCCTATTTAGTATTTCTTTAGTTCGGTCTAAGTGCTCTTCATGTTCATTAAGAAATTGTTTACTTGTACAGAAATTCGTACAATCTAAACATGCATTTGCATGAGGACATGGTCCTGCAATTACTGGTAACCGACAATAGCCATTAGGAAGTGCCTGTGCATTGATATTCTTTTTAAACCATTGAAGATCTGTATTGTCAGCTTCAGTATTTTCCTCACTTAAATCCAGAATGCTACCGTTATTCGTTACAAAGGTTTCCTTAAATTTCGTAAATTCCTTCTTTAGGGTTTCATCAAAAATATGTGCATATCTTGCCGTCATTTCCGGTGATTCGTGACCCAAGAACTTCTGGACAATATGTTGTGGCACTCCGTTATTTATCATTCTTGTGCCAACTGTATGCCGAAAGGCATGAGCATGAAAACGAAAAATTTCTCCGTTGCTGTCCGTTATCTTTTCTTCATAAGCTAGTTCATTTAATTTAACCCTAAAGGTATCTTGTTTCAATGGTGAGCAATCTTTTCGGGGAAACACATATATACATTCATCATCGAGTTCATCAGCCACCCTTTGCTCTTGAACTAATATCAATGCAGCAATTTCTTTAGAAATAGGAATGATATGCTCTTTCTTCATTTTCCACTGATAATACTTTAAAAAGCAATCCCCTTCTTTATCGGTTATGACGCTCCCTTTTTTCAATGTACAAAGTTCACTGATACGCATTCCGCATTCTTGAAGTACCATAACCATTGTAGCAATATAAGGTTCCAATTTATCTAATTTCCCATTTAGTTGTTCAAGTATATGTTCATCAATATAACGTGGTAGTGCCTTCGGCACTTTAGGGTAATCTTCTTGAAAGATAAGGATCTTAGAAGGTGTATCCTTCCAGTCATACCTTTGAATTGTAGTAAAAAAAACGTCTAAAGTAGATATTCGTCCAGTTACAGTACTGGGTTTTAAACCTTTTAAATTAATATAATTTAAATATTGCTCAATTTCATTTCTAGTTAATTGATGAATCCTTTGTATACCTTCACAATTTTTGTTCATGAAATTAAAAAACTCTTTTAATTTTGAAGCTATATCTACTACGTGAGAAAAGCTAGCTATGTTTAACATTAGTTTACAATATCGCTTAACTATTTCTTTAAAATAATTATTCTCAAAACCCTTAAAGTTGATCGTATATTCGTAGGATGTTGGGTTTACCTTATCTTCCGGTAATGATAATTTTCTTCGATTCCAAACATCTTTTTCCCATTCTTCCCCATCAAAATAGAAGTCCTCATAGAATTCCATAAACTGTTTAAGATGAGTAACGTAATAGGAATTAGCATGTACAGTAACTTTCTGCTGATTTACATCAAGTTTGTAATTAGTAGTCGTAGTTTTTACTTTTTGTTCTGTTAAGTAGGTCCGGTATTCTGTCAGAGCTTTTTTTATAGGCACTTCGGTTATCGATGTAATATTAGGATATTTTAAATTTAAAAATCCCATCATCCGGCTTATCACTGTTCCCTTTCTAATCCAAACGGATTTTGCATTCCAAGCTCCATTATTCAAGTGAAGGTAATAAAAATATTTTAATTCTGTTTTCAACCAGATATTTTCCACCTTATCGAAATTTACCCAACGATTTCTTAGTGACGGATTCTTACTTAACTCAATTGCACTAGGATGTGGACAAATTCTTATATCCCATCTATCTGCTGCCCAATAACCTTTTAAAACACTTGTCATATTAGCTATTTTTTTATTAATCTCTGTACTAGCGATAAGCTTTCGATTAGTCGCTACACTTGGAAATTTCATTGTCATGTTTCTCTCCCTTGAAGATACTTTTTATATTCATTCTTCATATCTTGATCAGAAAGATGAACATAAGTATCAAGTGTTGTTTGTACATGGGCATGCCCTAATCTTTTTTGTACATATGCAGCATCCCATCCACTTCTAATAAGCTCTGTGGCATGCGTATGACGTAATATATGAGCATTGAAAGTAATCCCTGTCCGTTTTCCTAGTCTTCTTATTAGGTCTAATACACTTTGATATTTTAGAGGGTGGCCAAAATAAGAATCTTTAAGATTAATAAATATATAATCATGATCTAAATCTTCCCCATATTCATGTACTAAGTAATCGGTATATAATGCCATTAATTCCTTACTTACATCAATAGTTCTTTCTTTTTTAAGTTTAATATAAGCTCCATTTTCATTGTGATCTCTTGGCCTGATGTTAATCTGGTTATCCCATGTTGAAATATCTTCAATACGAAGGGATAATGCTTCTCCTATCCGAAGTCCCCCTTCATACATAAGCATAATAAGTAACTTATCTCTTTTGGTATGACATGCCTCAATTATTGCTTTAACTTGTCCATGTTCTAATACTTGTACAAGTTTCTTTTTGACCCTAAGCTTTAAAATATTTTTTTTATAGGATCTACCTTTAGTAATATGGTGAAGAAACCCCTTAAAGTTTCTTCCTCTTGCTTCTTTAGACATATCTATAGCTTTAAAATTTTCTGTGCGATTTAAATACTCTAAAAAACTAGTTACGGCGTTAAGTATGGAATTAACTGATGTTTCCTCTCTTTTAGCCTTCTTTGGTTGTATATCTATTACCTTTAAATGCCCTGCTGGATTTCTTAACCATCCTACAAAGTTTGCCAAATCCTCAAATTGTAAATCTCCTAATTCGATTCCACTTTGGCTCATAAATTCATAAAACAACTTGAGATGATAACAATATGTTTTAATGGTATTTGGAGCTTTGCCTGTATTATCCAAGTACTTTATAAATCGCTTAACCGGTTCTATGACTTCAAATTCTTTATCTAGGAGTATGTATAACGGATATGATTTTTCCTCCACAATTACTTTCTGAACCTTCATGTTTCCACCACCTTTAAATACTTTAACTACTATTAATAATACCCTTATATATTTAATAGTTAAAGCACTGTAATTAAAAAATCCTAAACTTCGATTACTTAGAGTACTCTAGTTTAGGATACTATGTTTAATGGCACCCCACTTGGATGGTTGTGGGCACATATAATAGAGGCGGCAGACCTTTTGACAGCTTCTCGAAATATTTCTCTAGGATGAACGATGGAGGCATTTAAACTGCCAATGAAAATCGTCTGCTTATGAATAATTTGATTTTTTATATTTAAAAAAAGCACTACAAAATGCTCCTGATTAAGCGACGTCATATCAGGCATTAAGTAAGTTGCTGCATCTTGCGGAGAACGTATCGTGAATTTCTCATCATTATGTTTTTGAGCCAGTCTTCTACCCAATTCAATGGCAGCCATTAATTGAATGGCTTTCACCTCACCTATTCCTTTAATAGCCATCATTTCTTCGATGGTTGCGTGCTTCAAATGATGGAGTCGTTCAAAAACATTTAACACCCTATTTGCAAGAACAAGCACAGATTCTTCCTTTGTGCCTGTCCTCAATAAAATAGCGAGTAGCTCTTGATTCGATAAACTTTCAGCCCCTTGTCGTAATAGCCGCTCACGAGGGCGATCCTCTATATTGACATCACGTATCATCAAAGTTGGTAAAGCGTCTTCTAGCAAAAATATTCACTCCTTCGCAAACTGGACTATCTGTAGATCCACCAATTGCGAAAACAAAGCTGCAAGTGGTAGACCTACAACATTGTTATAATCTCCTTCAATTCGTTTAACTAATAGTGTACCAATCGTTTGAATGCCATAACCACCCGCTTTATCGAAAGGATCTCCTGTATCTACATAAGCTTCAATTAATTCCTGCGATAGACGGTGGAAAACAACTGTCGTCTCTTCCACAAAGGTCGTTTCCTTTCCATCCGGTTCGATTATAGCGACCGCAGTCATCACACTATGTTTGTTATTTGACAAACGTAATAAGTGAGAAATAGCTTCCTCACGCGTTTTGGGTTTATGTAGTAGCTCTTGATTGTAAACAACGATCGTATCTGCACCAATAATCGTGGCATTAGCTGCTTTTTGGGCTACATCACGCGTCTTCAATAAAGCTACTCCTTTTACATAATCCTGCATTGTATGAGCCTGTACACTTGTTTCTTCCACTTCACTTGTCAAGACTTCAAATGGGAGTGCTAGCATGTTAAGCAATTCCTTACGCCTAGGGGAAGCAGAAGCAAGGACAAGCTTATGATTTGTTTTTAACATTATCTGATCATTCCTCCTTATCCTTATGATACAGAAGAATGCACAATTTGAAAATTTTCAAAAAAACAAGATAATGAAGATTTCATTATAATTTATTGTTAAAACTTCACTTGAAGACACGTATTTTTAGATTGGTAATGTGCAAAAACATGCAGACGAATGATGTCGATATCGTTGGAAATAGTAGAGGCCGCTGCACCAATGGACTGCCAATCCTCAGGTAGCGTTGAGTCCTTGCCATTTTCCTTAAAATTTAATTTTGCGGCATTTTTATCTGCTAAAGCAGTTGGTAGTTCTGCCAAGGTCGGTTCTTTACAGCTTTCACCACTGACGCTAAATGCCTTTTTAAAGGTAGCGGGGTCCTGTAAAAATTTTAGCTGACTTTCCTCCGTCACCATGCTTGTCCACACATAAAACTTGTCATCAACTTGAACAATCGCGCTCTCTTTTAAGGCAGGATACTCAGCAACAAATGAACTTGCACTCTCATAGTTTGAATACACGCCAGCTTGGCTTGCATAAAACATAGATGCATTAGATGTATTGGTTGTCTCCCCGGCAGTTGGAATTGTTTCTGTTTGTGATTGATTATTTGCCACTTCACTACCATTTTTCTTTAAAGGTAATTGCGTGCTGGCTTGTAAAACGCCCAGAAAAATTGCTACACCTAATAGACCAACAAATCCACCTATAATCATTGCTCGAAATATTTGTTTTTTCATCACATGACTTACAATTTTCATTTAACTATCACCTCATCCTTCCACCTATCTATGCCAACATCATATGATATTATATGTACATTCCAAAGGGTAAATGCGAATTTATTATTTTTTGATACGGAACTCATTGCAATCCTAAATTTGCAGCCATAAAAAAACTAGGACTCCCTATCAAGAGCCCTAGTTATTGCATTGTTTCAATCTATGACGAACCTCTGTTAATAAATATAACGATCCTGCTACAATGGTTCTCTGCTGTCTATGTGATTGTGCCTGTATAAAGGATGCATAGTCAACCAAGGTTGTTTTCGATGTTGCATGAGAAAGTTTGGCCATTTGATGGGCTGGCATTGCTCGTGAATTAGCAAAATCAACGAAGTAAAAGTCATCACTCACCTGCTCTAGAAGCCCGAGAATCTGCTGAACATCTTTATCTGCTAGTATGCCAACGACAAAGGTTATCTGCTCATTTGGATATTCACACTGAATCGTTTCTACTAATTTTTGAGCACTTGCAGGATTATGTGCACCATCCAATATAACGAAAGGCATTATTTCTTCAAAGCGTCCCAAAATAGAGGCCTTTTGCACAGCTTGACGAATAGCTGTTTGATCAATAGACACGCCTAATACTGACGCCACTTCAAAAAATGCTGTAATGGCGAGAGCCATATTGTTCCCCTGATGTGCCCCCTTCATAGCACGTTTCAGGTTCGCTATTTGGAACTGCTGTACGTCATTTATATAGCTTTCTCCATCAGTTGTCGGCTTAATGGAAAAATGCTGACCTAATGCAAATAGAGTGGCTTTTTTTTGATTGGCTACTGCCTCCACAACTCGCTTCGCCTCACCCGGCAAATCACCAATAATAACTGGACGTTGTTGTTTAATAATACCTGCTTTATGGTGTGCAATGCTTTCAAGTGTACCCCCTAAAAACTTTGTGTGTTCTAAAGCAATACTTGGGATAATAGAGACAATGGGTATTACCACATTTGTGCTATCCAATAAACCACCCATTCCCGCTTCAATCAGCGCAATATCCACCTGCCCATTGACAAAATGTAAAAATGCCGCCACCGTCAGCAATTCAAAATCGGTTAGTTTGCCACTCAGCCCAGCCTCATGCATCTGTTGAAAAACTCGATCCATTTCAGCTTCTTTAATAGGTTGACCAGCTATTTGAATTTGGTCATGAACATCAATGATACACGGTGACATAAATTTGCCCACGCGTAAGCCATGTTCTTGTGCAATTGCCTCTAGAAATGTTAACGTAGAGCCTTTGCCATTTGTGCCTGCTAAGTGGACGACACGTAAAGTTTGTTCAGGATTACCTACTAATGATAAAGCCTCTTCAATCGCTGTAAGACCTGGTTTAATTACATCATCACTTTTAACCTGCCATTTCTCTTTATAATGATCAAAGTTTGGGATCATTGTCCTTCCTCCTGTAGCCACTGTCGAGCTTGTGCTATAAAGTATAATGAGCCTGTAATGACAACAATATCCTCTTTTTGGCGTTCTTGTAATACTGTTTGAAGGCTTTTTAGCCATTCTGTATGAACCGTTTTATTTGCATGTGTCGACAACATCGCTAAGCTTTCAGCAGGCATTGCATTCGGTAGGTCTATTTGTGTAAAAGTGATCGAGGTGGCAACAGTATCCATTAGTTCTATACTGTTGGCATGATCCTTGTCTGCTAATGCCGCATAAATAAAGTGATAATGGTTTCTTGGATAGACATTTTTTAGTGTTTGGATAAGAGCAGCTGTCCCCTCGGAATTATGAGCACCATCTAGCACAATTTGATTTGGCCATTGCTCAAAGCGGCCTGCCCATTGCGCGCATTGTAGACCTTGACAAATAGAATCATCAGCAATGCCAATTGCCCCCTGCTCACGTAATGTTAGCATGGCTGTGATTGCCAAACTTGCATTATTTATTTGATGTTGACCAGCCATTTTTAATGGTATATCCTTCATCAAGACAGGGGCCTTTTCATATGTAAAGTGCTGATAGTCAGCACTTTGCCAACTATTTGTCACCGTGAAGTCTTGCCCTAAAACTAAGCATGATGCATGTCGTTCCTCTGCAGTAGCTTTAATGACAGCCAATGCCTCCTCATTTTGAACACCTACAACAACTGGTATGCCTTCTTTGATGATGCCAGCTTTTTCAGCGGCAACCTTTGCGAAGGTGTCACCTAAAAAGGCTGTATGCTCTAGCGAAATCGTTGTAATAATAGATATAAGCGGTCTTACTACGTTTGTCGCATCCAAACGTCCTCCAAGCCCTGTCTCAATAAGTGCAATATCTACTCCTTCATGTGCAAAATATTGAAACATAATCAGTGTAACTACCTCAAAAAAGCTTGGAAAATCGCCATTGTAGTGTTCTTCTATAATTTTCGCAAGTTTATTGAAATAGTAGAGAAATTGCTCATCCGAAATTTGGCGGCCGTTAATGGTCATACGTTCATTGACTCGCTCTAAATGCGGAGACGTAAATGCCCCTACAGTGTAGCCTGCATGTTGAAGCATTTCTCTTAATGCGTTCACCGTAGAACCTTTACCATTTGAACCTGCTACATGGATTACTCTTAGCTTGTTGTGAGGTTCATCTAAATGCCCTAGTACTTCTCGCATAAGGACAAGTGGCGCACGTTTATGATCAACTGCTTTTAATGTAAAAATAAATTTTGTACATTCGTTCATTGTGTTAAACAAAAGAAACACTCCTTCTTACTGCAATATCTTTATTTTAGTACAAGTAACGTTTAATAACATAGCAAAATGACAAAATACAAAAAACACGCAGCTAGCAACTGCGTGTTCGTATTAATATTATTTTAGTGTACTTTATGAGCACCTAATAAAGCACCCATATTATTTAAAATAGTTTTTGCATCACTATTTAATAAAGGATGAACATCTGGGCGTTGCACTAATTCAAAAGCGTTTTTTAACGTTCTTTTTAGCATCGATATATCAAAATCTGAGCAATACTCATTAATTTTTTGGATTGTTAATAAATCAGTCCTTGATAATTTAATGCTATCCTGCTGAGGATTACTATTTGCTAATATGTGCTTAATCAGGACACGGCCACTTGTATTCAATAAACGATAATACTTTGCTTCGGATAATTTTAAGAGATTTGTTTCGATCAATACTCTCGCACTTACAAAGTCTAATTCATCACATGCTTTGTTGACTTTTGTAATAATGGTTGCAATATTTCCTGACATTCTCAACACCTCCATAGGCTCTTATTTTCTTTACTAACAAAGACTGTCTATCTAAAAAACCATCCATTCTCAATTTCAGATTTGGTTTTTCACGGCTAATTAACAATGAAATTAGGTTTTGTTTCCTATAAGTTCAGTGCTGAACATCATCTATTAGACCAATTTATTTAAAATAATACTACATATTTTTACCTAATTCAATGTATATCTTTAGCTCTATATAAAAAAAACAATGGATGACTTTTTCGTCATCCATTGCTTCATCTTTACATATTTTTTAATTCTTCTAAACGTTTTAAAACAACTGCATGCTTGCTTTCGTAATCTGCTAATTTCTCACGTTCTGCGTTGACTAACGCTTCCGGTGCTTTCGATACAAACTTCTCATTCGATAATTTACCTGTAACCAGCTTTACTTCTTTCGCCCATTTCTCTAATTCTTTTTCAAGACGGGCAATTTCTTCCTCTAGATTGATTAGTCCAACAAGAGGTAGGAAAACTTGTGCTCCTGTCACAACAGCCGTCATTGATTGTCCTGGAGCCTCTAAACCTTCACCAATTGTTAAAGTGTCAGGATTACAGAATTTTTCTAGATATGCTTGATTCTCTTCAAGTACAGCTGCTGTTGCTGCATCTTTCGCTGAAATAAACAACGGTACTTTTTTGCTCATTGGTGTATTTACTTCCGCACGAATATTACGTACTGAACGTATAATATCCATTAGGAGCTTCATATTATCTGCTTCATCAGCAAAATGAAGATCTGTGCGTACTGTTGGCCATGCTGCCACTGTAATAGATTCACCTTCATGTGGTAAGTGCTGCCAGATTTCTTCTGTAATGAAAGGCATAAATGGATGTAATAGACGCATTGTTTGATCTAGTACGTAAGCTAAAATAGAGCGAGTTGTCTTTTTAGCTGCTTCATCCTCACCGTAAAGAGGTAATTTTGCCATTTCAATATACCAAGAACAGAAATCATCCCAAATGAAATTGTATAGTTCACGGCCAACTTCACCGAATTCATAACGCTCTGCAAGAGAGGTAACGCGTTCAATCGTTTCATTTAAGCGCGTTAAAATCCATTTATCAGCGACTGATTTTTCACCAGTTAAATCGATCTCATCATATGTCATTCCATCCATATTCATAAGCGCAAAACGTGATGCATTCCAAATCTTATTGGCAAAGTTCCATACTGCTTCTACTTTTTCAGTTGTATAGCGTAAATCTTGACCAGGTGATGAACCAGTAGCTAAGAAGTAGCGTAATGAATCTGCACCGTATTGTTCAATGACATCCATTGGATCAACACCATTGCCAAGTGATTTACTCATTTTACGCCCTTCACCGTCACGTACTAAACCATGAATTAGCACATCTTTAAATGGACGTTGATCTGTAAACTCAAGACCCTGGAAAATCATTCGAGAAACCCAGAAGAAAATAATATCATAGCCTGTTACTAATGTATTTGTTGGATAGTAACGTTTATATTCTTCATTTGCTTCATCTGGCCAACCCATAGTAGAAAACGGCCATAGTGCTGAAGAGAACCATGTATCTAGTACATCTTCATCTTGCGTCCAGTTTTCTGCATCTGCTGGAGCTTCTTTACCTACGTATATTTCACCTGTTTCATTATGGTACCAGGCTGGGATTTGATGGCCCCACCATAATTGACGAGAAATACACCAATCGCGAATATTCTCCATCCAGCGAGAATATGTGTTTTCAAAACGAGCAGGAACAAAGTTTACTTTCCCTTCTTCGTCCTTTTGTAGCTCTAGGGAAGCATCAGCAAGTGGTTGCATTTTAACGAACCATTGTGCTGAAAGATATGGCTCAACAACAGCACCAGAACGCTCAGAGTGTCCTACTGAATGCATATGCTCTTCAATGCGAATTAACACACCTGCTTCTTGTAAATCAGCAACAATTTGCTTACGGCATTCGAAGCGATCCATTCCTTTATATTTGCCCGCAAGATCATTCATAGTACCGTCTTCATTCATTACTAGAATGCGCTCCAGATTGTGACGATTACCCACTTCAAAGTCGTTCGGATCATGGGCTGGTGTCATTTTTACAACCCCAGTACCAAATTCCATATCAACGTACTCGTCAGCAACAATTGGAATTTCGCGACCTACAATCGGTAAAATAACGTTTTTACCAATTAAGTGCTGGTAACGCTCATCGTTCGGGTGAACAGCTACCCCAGAGTCACCAAGCATTGTTTCGGGACGTGTTGTAGCAACTTCTACATAGCCTGAGCCATCAGCTAATGGATATTTCATATGATAGAAGGCACCTTGCACATCCTGATAAATTACTTCAATATCAGACAATGCTGTTTTTGCTGCTGGGTCCCAGTTGATAATACGTTCACCACGATAAATTAAGCCTTTTTCATATAACTGAACAAAAACTGTTTTTACCGCGTCTGAAAGACCTTTGTCTAATGTGAAACGTTCACGTGTATAATCTAATCCAAGACCAAGCTTTGCCCATTGATCACGAATATGTCCAGCATACTCTTCTTTCCATTCCCATGTTTTTTCAAGGAATTTTTCACGTCCTAAATCATAACGTGTAATATTATCCTCACGCAGCTTGGCTTCTACTTTTGCCTGTGTTGCAATACCCGCATGGTCCATACCTGGCAACCATAGGGCATCATAGCCTTGCATGCGTTTCATACGAATGAGGATATCTTGTAATGTTGTATCCCAAGCATGACCTAGGTGTAATTTACCTGTTACGTTCGGTGGTGGAATAACGATTGAATAGGGTTTTTTCCCACTTTCAGGCTGTGCCTCGAAAAACTTCCCTTGTAACCACCATTCATAGCGACCAGCTTCAATGGACTGTGGGTCATATTTAGTTGGCATTGAAATGTTTTCTGTCATATTGACTCCTCCTATTGTTTGAAAACTGTTGGTAAAGAAATACTATTTATTTTTTTACCCAATAAAAAAACTCCTCTCGTCTAAAAGGACGAAGGAGTTTTAGTTCGCGGTACCACCTTTAATTCCAGCAGGGTTAAGATAAATGTTAAATGACATATTTTCTCAGCCTATTCTACTGGCTCTCAATTCGGTAACGGTGTTTAACCGGCTTTAACTACTATTAGTTCACTAAAGCTGCTCAAGGGCTACCTTCAATTCCGTACAAATAGAAACTTCTCAGCTACCGTTTCCTCTCTGAAAATGTAGTCAAAATTTACTCTTCCCTATCATAGCATCTGTATTTGATTTTCCTTATTGTACCGCAGGATCGTGTCATTTTTCAAGTGATTTAGTCATCTTTTAGTAAGAGAAAAGTAAAGAGAAAAGGAAGTGACAATTCAAATGCGACGACGCAAGTATAACCCTTGGCTTTTACCACCCTGGCTACGACAAGTTCGTTTTTATTGCAGAACCATTATCGTGCCGATTTGTGCTTTTCAGTTTATCCGTGTCATTATTGTGCCAACATCAGGTGATTTAGTCTTCTTATTACTCCTGCTACTTCTCTGCTATTTACTTTTGAAAGACATCATTTGAAACACGAACTTTAAGCGGTGTATATTCTTCTGTTAGATCCCAAATCATAGAAGGCACTTCATGCCAAGTACTGGATTCACGTACAACAATATGGCTTGAGGATTCTCTTAATATAGCTTTTTGGTTAACTGTTGTAGAATTCTCTTGGCGTGAAGCTGCTGCTACTGCGGCAGGTTGTTTCACTTGAATACTTTCTTCAATTACAGCCAATGTCTCCTCTTGTTCGAAAGCATGTGTTGATAGGTGCGGATTGTCTAACACATCTTTTTCAACAACAGGTTCATATTCATTGAAAGCACTTGTGACTGTCCACTCAAGCTGACACACCTGATTTGTCAGACTAGGGCGAATATCCTTGACCATTAAATCTTTGACATCGGATTCTTTTGGTAAATCCACATGTAAAGGAACGGCATACTCAAAATAACCAGTATCTCCTTGAATATCAAGAGCATCAATTGTAATTAAATCTTCATTTTCTGCAAATGCTTGCATATCTTGAAAATCAAAGCGAACGTGTGCGGTGATATGATAGATGCCCATAAGTCGCAAAGAATCCTCTAACTGCATCGCCTGCCACTGTGGCTTAATTTGAACAGCTGCTATTTCAGTTGGGCAGCCATATCCAGGAAAACAAAATGTTTCGCGCATATTCCAAGTTTTGTGTTCGATAATAATCCCTCCCTTTGCATCATATGACGATTTGAAGGATAGTATGCGAGGATGTTGCCATTTGAACATAGTCTAAAATAGATACTACTAAAAAAATGACATGCTAGAAGTAATAGTCTAGCATGCCATTCCCATGGATGTTGGTATCATTAAACATTTACTAATTTAATTTTATTAGCCACACGATCTGTTAACATTTGTGTTGCCTTTGGTACGATCGGTTTAAAAATTGGATTTAGAACAGGGCCAGCTAACCCGCCCGCAACGACTTCTAAGAATCCTGTCATTTTAGTATTTTCAGCGTCGATACTTTCTGCGAGGAAATAGCCATTTCCTGTGAAGTTATCAGAAAGCCCCTTTAATTCAAATGTAACTTTAGATGGTGCTAACCATTCTAAGATTGTAATTTCTACTTCAACTGTTTTTTTCAAAACGCCAACATTGCCTTTAAAAGTCCAAGTGGAGTGTTTCTCATCAATCATTTCATGTGCATTATAACCAGGGACAAGCTTTGCCCATTTTTCCATATCACTAACGAAATCCCATACATGTTCAATCCCTACGGGTACTTCGACCGTGTGTGTGCCTGTTGCCATATCAATTCACTACTTTCTTTTATGAATAGCTATATTATAAACGATATCGCCCACAATTTGGCTATGCTGAAAGATGTAATTTTGACAAAAGCAGGTCCTTCATCCAGTATAGTTGAGCTTACTTACTAGTAAATATATGCTATTATTCCTTTTTGCTCATGTATTCCTCAAGCACTATAATGCTATCTGCTTAATCCATTAAAAAAGGTAATATCAACGTAGAAAAAGCAATTTTGCAAGGCGAGGGTTGTTTTTCGTTCCACCAGCGAAGCTGCTTCACTCACTGCGTTCTTGCACCTCTCCATAAAATGAATAGTGAACACATTCACTTTATGAAAACCTTTGCTATAAAGAAACATTTTTATGGGTTGGAGTGGAGGATGCTTGACTCCCATAGGATAGCTAAAGAGGTGAGGCCACAGGAGAGCAAGTAGCCTACAGAGGAAAACATTTTCACTTCCCGCAAAAATTCTAGTAATGGTTTTGTTTTTTAACAGCAGAAGAGCATGCTAGAAATAATTCTAGCATGCTCTATCAAATTAATTTTATTGCGCTAATTGCGCAAATACTTTATGGAATGCTGCCACCGTTGTCGCAATGTGCTCTTCCGTATGAGCTGTTGAGATGAATAGTCCCTCGAATTGAGAAGGAGGTAAGAAAATACCTTCCTCTGCCATTAGACGGAAATACTCAGCGAATAATTGTAAATCTGATGTTTTAGCAGAAGCAAAATCAATGACATCTTCATTCGTGAAGAAGAAGCCAATCATAGAGCCTGCACGATTAACAGTGTGCGGGATATTATATTTAGTTGCTGCTTCACGGAAACCAGCCTCAAGCTGATCTCCTAATTTTTTAAAGTAATCATACGTACCATGATCTAAACGTGATAACGTTTCATAACCGGCTGTCATCGCTAACGGATTCCCCGATAATGTTCCTGCTTGATAAATTGGTCCAGCTGGTGCTACTTGCTCCATAATTTCTTTTTTCCCAGCGAATGCACCTACAGGGAGGCCACCTCCGATTACTTTACCTAAAGTAGTCATATCAGGCGTTACCCCAAAATACCCTTGTGCACAGCCATAATCTACGCGGAAACCTGTCATGACTTCGTCAAAGATTAATAATGCACCGTGCTCTGAAGTAAGCGCACGCAAACCTTCTAGGAAACCTGGTTGTGGAGGTACAACACCCATATTTCCTGCGACTGGCTCCACAATTACTGCAGCTAACTCTGCGCCAAATTTTTCGAAAATTACTTTTGCCCCTTCTAAATCATTATAGGCAACTGTCAACGTATTGCGGGCGATATCTGCAGGTACTCCAGGGCTATCAGGTAGGCCTAATGTGGCAACACCAGAACCAGCTTTAATCAATAAGGAGTCACCGTGACCATGATAAGACCCTTCAAACTTTAAGATCTTATCACGACCTGTAACACCACGCGCTACACGTAATGCAGACATAGTAGCCTCTGTTCCTGAAGAAACAAAGCGAATCATTTCCATTCCTGGTAGACGGTCTAATACTAATTGAGCTAAGCGATTTTCAGTATAGCTTGGAGCACCGAAGGAAGAACCCTTCGCAGCTGTATCTGCAATTGCTTTCACTACCTCGGGATGTGTATGTCCTAAAATTAGCGGACCCCAAGACAATACATAATCAATATATTCATTGCCATCAATGTCTTTAATGATTGCCCCATGGCCAGATTCCATGAAAATCGGGTCCATATTTACTGATTTGAATGCACGTACTGGGCTACTTACACCACCCGGCATTAATTGAACAGCTTCAGCATAGGCTTGTTTTGATTTTTCGTAAGAACGTGTCATTTATTTCTCCTCCAACCAACGTGCAACATCTTTTGCATGATACGTAATGATTAAATCAGAGCCTGCACGTTTCATGCCTAATAATGTTTCAAGCACAACTTTTTTCTCTTCAATCCAACCATTTATAGCAGCCGCTTTAATCATTGCATATTCACCTGAAACATTATACGCAACAAGCGGTAATGGATAGTTATTTTTCATGTCTCGAATAATATCTAAATAGCTAAGGGCAGGCTTGACAATTAGGAAATCTGCGCCCTCTTCGATATCTGACTCTGCCTCACGGAATGCCTCTAGACGATTTGATGGATCCATTTGGTAGGATTTACGATCACCAAATTGCGGAGCACCATCTGCAGCATCACGGAAAGGTCCATAGTAACTGGATGCATATTTAACTGCATAGGACATAATCGGAATATGTTCAAAACCAGCTTCGTCCAGACCAGCGCGAATTGCCGTTACAAAGCCATCCATCATATTAGATGGAGCAATGATATCAGCGCCAGCTTTTGCTTGGGATATCGCCGTGCGGGCTAAAACATCTAATGAAGGATCATTCAAAATTTGATCACCCTCAATTAAGCCACAATGTCCATGATCTGTAAATTCACATAAGCATGTATCCGCGATGACTAATAACTCAGGATGACGTGTTTTAATGAGTCGAGTCGCTTCCTGCACAATGCCATGATCATGAAATGCACCCGTTCCAACCGCATCCTTTTCAGCTGGCAAGCCAAATAAAATAACCGCAGGAATACCTAATGCTACAACCTCATCCACCTCTGCCTCTAATTTATCCAATGAAAATTGAAAAACGCCAGGCATTGAATGTACTTCATTTTTAATATTTTCGCCTTCTATTACAAAAATAGGATAGATCAGGTCCTCTTTATGTAAGTATGTTTCTTTTACCATTGATCGCATCGTTGCATTGGTACGCAAACGACGGTGTCTTTGAAATTGTAGTTTTGTCATGATTTGTCCCCTACTTTCATAATTTCTTCGATGACTGCTTGCATTGTATAAACACTTGGCATAATATCCACAGTAGCGCCGTATTGTTCAAGAGCTGCTTCCGTAATATGGCCAATGGCTGCAATGTGAGCTGCTTCCCAGCCAATATGTGGCACAACCTCCATTGCATAAACGTCAACTGCTGAAGGACTAGCAAAAATCACTGTAACATCTTGATGTTGCTGGATGCAATTGACAATAACAGATGTTTGATCATGTCGTTCTATCGTTTCATAGACTGTCCATTCTTTTAATTCAAAAGGCAATCCATCCTTCAACGTACTTTTCGCCTTTTCTCCTCGAATAAACAGACATCTCGGATGATTACCCGCTACACTCGGAAATTCTTTAACGAAGATATCAGCACTAAATATGGAAGGCATAAAGCTCACTTGAAATCCTAAATTTTCCAGCGCTGTTGTTGTTTTAGTTCCAATAGAAGCTATTTTTCCTTGGAAGTGACTCGCATTAAATTGATGTCGAAGCATTTTACTAGCAAAAGCTTCTACAGCATTTTGACTAGTAAAAATCAACCAATCATATTGCTTAACGCGATTCAATAGTTCAGAATCCTCGCTATCTAATCGTTCACAAGTTTCAATTAATGGGGCTACGATGGCCTGTCCACCTAAAGCTATTATATTTTCGACAATGGTTGTTGTCTTAGATGTGCCTGTTAAAAGTATGGTTTTACCCTTGAGAGGTAAATTACTCGGCATCTTGCTCTGCCTTTACACGCTGAATTAAATCGAAAGCACCTTGTTCTGTTAAAATAGCAGCTAGCTCTTCTCCAATTTTTTGTGCATCTGTACCGACTACTGTTTCTTTATAGACAACAGATGCGTCTGGAGCAGCAACAAGGCCTGTTAATGTAATTTCTTCCCCATTTGAAGTGGCATACCCAGCAATCGGTACTTGACAACCACCATCCATTGCAGCCAAAAATGCACGTTCTGCATGTGCTTCTTGCCATGTAAATGAATCAGTCAGTTTACCTAATTCGGCTAAAAGCTCCGCATCATCGGCACGACATTCAATGCCTAGAGAGCCTTGCGCTACAGCCGGTAGACATTGTTCTACAGGTAAAAACTCAGTGACTACATCATCACTCCACCCAAGGCGTTTCAAACCAGCCGCTGCTAAAATAATGGCATCATATTCTTCTGTTTCAAGCTTAGCTAAACGTGTATCAACATTTCCACGAATCCATTTAATTTCGATATCAGGACGTACTGTTAAAAGCTGTGCACTACGACGTAAAGAACTTGTCCCAACGACTGCTCCCGCAGGAAGGTCAGCAAATTTAACATGCCCTTTCGAAATAAATGCATCACGAGCATCTTCACGTGGTGGAATACAACCAATCACTAGCCCTTCTGGCAATACAGCAGGCATATCTTTCATAGAATGAACAGCAAAGTCAATTTCTTTATCGTAAAGGGCTTGTTCAATTTCTTTTACAAACAACCCTTTCCCGCCTACTTTTGAAAGCTGTACATCTAAAATTTGGTCACCTTTTGTTACAATCTCTTTTACTTCAAATTCGAATGGTGCACCAGCCGCTTTTAATTCATTAATGAACCAATTTGTTTGCGTTAGCGCTAGTTTACTTCTCCTAGAACCTACAATAATTTTTCTCAACTCTCTCCAACCTTTCTTCTAATACCATAAATGGAATCTCGATAAACTACTCCCTAAGAAGAAGTTTACAACAACTAATAGATAGGCATAAATATGTACCCATGCATAAGTTGTACCTGTCAGCTTGCTTTTGCGATTCACATATAGGATAAAACAATACAAAATTAAAATAATGAAGGACCCTATGATTTTCGCATCGAAAATCGAAAGACTCTCTAATGTTAATAGTGCCCATTCAAACCCTAATATTAAACTTATAAATAACATCGGAATTCCAATAAAAAATGAAATATTCATCCAGCTGCTTGTCTGCTGCAAGGAAGGCAATCTAGTCCATAAATGCGACCACTTTTTCTTTTTCAGCAATCGATATAGAACGAGATACAAAATGGCAAACACAAATGTTAATGTAAACGCTGCATAAGACAATATTGCAAATGATATATGAATAAAAAGCATCTCCGAAATTAAAGTATCCCCGACAGCTCCTGTAGGACGTTTCGGCATAAAAGTAAATATACTAGCGAATAAGAATCCTAGTATATTAATAATAAACACAGGTAAATCCACCCTTGCTATGCAATGAAGGATAATGGATAACGTCACGAGTAACCAGGAATAAAAAAGTATTCCCTCAGACAAGGATAAAATCGGAAAACGCTTCGTTTCCACAAACGTTAAAATGATAATGGCACTTTGAATCATCCATACAAATGAAACAAGCCAAAAAGCAATGCGTCTTGCACGTACTTGCTTATAAAAGTAATCAGTAAAGTAAAAAACTAGACTGATCGCATACAAGACGATCATCACTTCATACAGCCTCGTCATGGTCAAATCAGCCAATAGACATCCCTTCTTTGTCGTGAAATTAATAAACTATTCTAGCATAGAAAACAAAAAAACGTTTTCGTATCCTTAGTTTACCATACAGATACGAAAACGCCTCATGTAATATCAGTAGAAAATCCAATTGCGCGTAACACCCATATACAATCACAGCTTTCTACGTGAGCGCAATAGATAATTTAGAAAGAGTACTTTGGTTCAGTAGAAGTCTGAGATACCTGTGCGCGTTCTTTGCGCTCAAGCTCTTGCTTTGTCATCTCATGAACTTCAGCTTCCACAGCATCCTCTATACCAAAAATTTGTTGGAATAAACGTAACTGTTCATTTGCTTTTGGAGAATTAGCCATTTCTTTAGCTTGCAAGATTGGCTCTTTTAACAATTGATTGATAATAGATTTTGTATGTTTGCTTAAAATTTTACGTTCACGTTCCGTTAAATCTGGCATTTTATTTTCGATACTTGTCATAGTCTCTTGTTGAATACGATTTGCCTTTTTACGTAATGCGGAGATGACTGGCACTACCCCAAGCGTTGCTACCCAGTCTTTAAATTGCACAACTTCGTCGCCAATCATATTAGTAATATCAGCAGCAGCACGTTCACGCTCTGCTAAGTTCGCTTCGACAATACCTTGTAAATCATCAATATCATATAGGAATACATTTGGTAGGTCGCCAACTCGTGGGTCAATATCACGAGGAACCGCTATATCTACCATGAATAATGGTTTTCCTTTACGTAAACGTTCCACGAATTGCATTAGCTCGTAATCAATAACATAATCAGTAGCACCTGTTGAAGTAATTAAAATATCCGCTTCTAACAAAGAACATTGTAATTCCTTCATTGATTTAGCTTCACCATGGAATTTAGCTGCTAAGCTTTCTGCTTTTTCAAATGTACGGTTAATGACAGTAACTTTCCCTACACCACTACCGTAAAGGTTCTCAATTGCAAGTTCCCCCATTTTACCTGCACCTAAAATAGCTACATGCTTGCGTTGTAATGAGCCAAAAATTTTCTTTGCTAATTCTACAGCAGCATAGGAAACGGATACCGCATTCTCACCAATCGCTGTTTCATTATGAGCACGCTTTGCAAATGTTACTGCTTGTTTAAATAGCTGATTGTATACCGTTCCTGTTGTGCCAATCTCTTGTCCACTTAAAAAGCTTTTTTTACTTGCCCTAAAATTTGTGTTTCACCTAGAACCATTGAATCAATTCCAGCTGTCACTTTAAATAAATGTTCGATTGCCTCATCTTCTTCACGAATCGTTAAATACGAAGAAAATGTCTCCACAGGTAAATCAAACCAGTTTGCTAAAAATTGTTTCACAAAATGACGTCCAGTATGCAATTGATCCACAACAGCATATATTTCTGTACGATTACATGTCGAAACAATTACGTTCTCTAATATACTTTTTTGCTTTTGCAGCGCTTCCATTGCTTGTGGCAGTTCACTCTCAATGAATGATAACTTCTCACGTATTTCAACAGGCGCTGTTTTATAATTCAAGCCTACTACGATGGTATGCATGAATAACACCTCACACGTTCTAATTCACAAATCTCATTATAGCACAGTTCGACAAGAGTTCATCAATAATTTGTGAACATGTCATGAAGAACTGCAATTCGTCATCTACATTAGAATTATTATAAACTAAGTGTAACAAATTATACGTGTTGTTTCAAATTAAAAAACTGCCCCCATCATCGGAGGCAGTTTTCTCATTAATTTGTTATTGTAACAGTCTTTATTGCAATCATATTTCCATCTTTATCGTATGCTATAAACTCAATCTCATCATTGACTTTAAAGTCCTGCATCGTTTGAACAGTTTTTGTTAACATATACACTTGATCACTACGCTTTTGCAAATCAAACTGGACATCTCCACTGATTGAATTAAAACGTACATTCATCTTCGCAACGTTTTGACAGTTACCATCAACTCGAGCACTCATTGTAATATAACCTTTTCGTAGCGAAACACTTGTCTCTTCAAATAAATCTTCTGGATTGATACAGCTCGAAGCTTGCGTTTTACATAAAATTGTATCAATTAACTTCTGGAAGACTTGATGCAATTGCATATTATCAATTGCATGGAAGTACGTTCCGCCCGTTTCTGAAGATAATTGCATTAAAGTGGCGTCATTTACTTGTGATTTTTTGCCCATACTTACTGTATATACTTTGACACCTTGCTTTTTCGCTTCATTTATAACTTTTGTCATTTTTGATTTACTTGTTTTACCATCAGAGACAACAACAATCGCTTTGGATGTTTTCGAATCATTCGAGAATTTTGTTAAAGCAATATCGATGCCTGCAAAAATATCGGTTGCACCCTTTTCTTTCGATGCTTTATAAAGATCTTTTTTCAACACATTTTCTGTTGTGCCTTCTCCAAGTACTGTTGCTTTTGTATTGGTTTCAATGACTATGTTATTTTTAGCCTTTAATTGATTGATTAGTTCAATCATTTTCTTCCCACGATAATTTGTTGGATCAACAGCTTTCATGGAAGAAGAATAATCCACTACATAGGCAATTTCAGTTGCTAAAGAACATGAATTTTTACTGAAGTATGGATTCGTGAAAATATCTTTCGTCACTGTTTTATCTTTTAAACCCTTCAAGGACGTTGCATAGCGAGGGTCTATTGGATTGACAAGTCTTGCTTCCACTTTAGATTTCCCATATATAACTGAATCAAAGTAGGCTACAGCAGTACCTGGATTTCCTGTATTATTTAATGGATCAGAAGTGTTCGTAATGAATGAAGCTGTTTTTTCTACTCCGTCATACTTAATTTTAACTGTCCCTTGATAATCTGTAATAGGCTCTCCACCAGGACGCACTAAAGTCACCATTACTTTTGTATAACGATCTTTTCCTGATGGTCTTGATGCCGCATCCGCACTTTCCTTTAGTGCCTCAACTCGTTTTTTAAAGGCCTCTACTTGTCCAAGTAATTTACCGCCTTGGTATTTTAATAATACCGTACGGTCATAGTTACTTAAGTTTGTGAAGATCGAATAAATCTTCATAACACTATCATAATGTTCTAATGTTAAATCTTTTTCGTCTGGCATTTCTTTCATAAGCTGAATAATGGCGCCGACTGGATTAATGTTCTCTACCTGTGAGGCAATATCATCGTCAATGCCCTGAATGCGATAAATAGGACGACCATCGTCAGCAATTAAATACATTATTTCCGTTTTAGCTGGCGTCGTAACAGAGTTTTCAAAACGTGTCTTTAAAAGTTCCTCAAATAAGTAAACAGAAATATTATAGTTTTCAAATTGAAGAATAGCATTTTCATAACCTAATGCCGGATATTTAGGATCAGAACCACCGTAACGCAAATAGATGTTTTGCACATTTCCTAAAACGTCTGTCACATTTGTTTGCTGCCCAATACTAAATAATTTTTTATCTGAATTAGCATTGAGAGGAACTGGGCTATAAACATCAATTAAGTTTTGCGTAAAGAACTCTGGAATATCTTCACTTTTAGGAAATTCAGGAATCACGCTACCATTATCATCTGTATTTGCTGGGTCGTATACTTGGTAATCAATACGTAATTCAGGCTGTGGTGCATAACGCACTTCTGCGTTTAGTTTCTCTCCAACAAGACACTTCATTGCTGGGTCCGTATTATTAATCAGTTCAAAAGTTATTGTATCACGTACTGATTTAGTTAGTTTTGGTGCTACCACTATAGCAGATACAGTTGAACCATCTGATTGGACAATGTCAACTGCTTCACCTGAAGTATCAACAATATTTCCGTAGGATGCCTTCACGCGGAATGAATAGGATTTATCATCAGCGATAGGATCACCATTACAAGCCTTTAAAGACACTGTAACTAGTGTTGTATCCACATTATTTGCAATTAAATCAGGCTTTTCCACCACGATACTCTGCAATGCATTATTAACATTATTTGGTCCAGTAAAATCATTTGAATTATCCTTTGGCTCTTCAAAATCAGCACTACTAGATCCCATAAAACCAGGAGGTAACGTAATACTATCATTATCACGACCAGCTGGACTACGTTTTAATCCTTGTACTGCGAAAGTGCTATTTTGAACAGCACGATAGAAAAATACAGCAACATCACCCCGTGTTAATTTTGTGGAAGGATTAAAGCTAGCAAATGTGTTTTTGCCTGTAGAACTTGTAGATAAATCATTTGAATATAAATATTGAACTGCCTGTGGCTCATCTAAATCTAAGCCTTTAAAAGCCGCGTAGATTTGGGCAAATTGGCCACGAGTTACAGCTTTTGTTCGATTCGTATTAACATGTGTACCGTTAAATGGTAAATAAAAATCACTATAGAAATTATAAGCAACACTATCTATATAAGATAAAGCATAGTTCCGATCTAGTTTGGCAAACATCAGAACAAGATCGCGATCTGTCACTTGATCATTTGGTAAAAAGTTACTTGCACTATTTAAGGACATCAGGTCATTATCGACCGCCCATGAAATAGCTTTATAATTATTGCTATTTGTTGGAACATCTCTAATTGTTGGAGCTGCTTGCGTAACAGTAGGTGTAGCTGTCATCAGTAGAAGCATGAAGCAAAGCATAGCAAGCAATGCTTTTTTTACATAGGTCATTTTTGTTCCATCCTTTCTTTAGTTAAAGAACAATATGTCATCACGATAGTTTTGTTTTAAGTCATCCTCTAAATATTTCAAGAATCGTTCTAGAACAACTGACGCCTCTGCACGCGTTAGCGGTTTATTTGGATTAAAACGACCAGCAGAATCACCAATCATTAAGCCAAGTTCATTCGCTATATAGATGCCATCTCTCGCATAATTTGGAATCTGTTTGTCATCTGTAAATTTAGTTAAGTAACCAGGATCAGGTGCTCTATTTTCTAGTCCTAAGGCACGGACAAAGATAGTTGCAGCCTGCGCTCGATTAATCGCATTATCTGGCTTAAAGTAGTCAGCTGATACACCTTTAATTATCCCTTTATTTAACGCTGATTCAATATAGCCGTAATCTTTGATAGAACGCTTCAAGTCTTTAAAAACACTTGTAGTAGGTGTCTTTTTTGATTTCTTTTCTTCAAACACACGTAAATCAACCGCTTTACCAATAGCCGTCGTAAAATCAATACGTTTCATTGGTGTATTAGGAGAAAAGAAGTTACTTGAATCTGAGTAAATACCTAAAGAATAAAGTTTTTCAATTGCTTCTTTCGCATAATGGGTTGTTAAATCTCTGAATTTAGGAATGATCAGACGTTCAATTGTCGGCATGTACTCTGTATCTAAATCAAGTGTACCCTTTTGTCCTGAAGATAGGTCGTATGTATATTCAGAAATAACATCCTTTTCACTTACGACTGCATATCCACCTTCAAAACTCCCTAAGCTACCGAGATTTTCCTCATAATTTAAAACACGTGATTTACTTGTAGATAAACGATTTTTCACATGACTTGTTTTACCATCACTATAGGAATAAACAGACTCCGTAATTTGAGTTTCTGTCGCACCCCAGAAGTTCTCATAGCCTGCATGTCGACTATCTGTTTCAATTGTTACTGTGTTTTGAACAGCATTTTTTCCTTTTCCTGTTTCAAAAGCATAGGTTTTTCTAGAAATAATATTTCCTGAGTAATAATCAGAGGCTGCACGATTATCAGTAACTGTTCCTTGTGAAAATTGATAATCGACTAAGGAATAAGTAATGGCGCCAATTGTAATTTTTTCCGTGTATTTCTTCACTTCACCATTGGATGTTTTTTGACCAAGAACTGCATAATCCACTACATCAGATTCATAGGCAATATTTCTTGTCAATGTAGCGCCATTGTTTGCTGTTAACTTCATGCTATACGTTTCAGTTAATTTACCTTTGGATTCTTTTTGTGCAATTTTAATATCTTTGCTTGTCCCTTTAAAAATAACAGGTGTCCCTGAAAGGAACACAGCTTCTTCATATGTATATTCATTTTTTACTGCACCTGTTGTTTCTAATGAAGCGGCTGATGCATTGAATGGAATAGTTGTTCCAATCAAAAAAACAGCAAGGACTAGAAACATGATTTTAGATAATTTTTTTTGCATTCGCTTTTCCTCTCTTTCACTGTGCATTTGCGTGCATAATGAAGCTTGTTTCTAATACCACTAAAAAAATCTGCTTGTCTTGCGAATGTATACACAATTTAGCCTATTTGAAGTATCTTCCTTATCTTTAGCTTATGAAACATATTCGCATAAGACTCGCAGATTTTTTTAGTTTAATATTGCTAATCTACCAAAATAAAATGAGCTTTAACAAATCGATCTGATAATACAACTAAACGATCAGATGGCTGTAAGTCAGAAGCTTGAATCACCTTACCTGCTTTAATCAGTGTCGCTTGGTCAATATTCATATTAACCATTTCACCCGCTTCATACCAACGACCATTTTGCCATTGACTAACACTCTTGACATTAATGACTGCAGGATACGTAGATTTCACAGACTGTAGTTTACCTGCGAGCATTAGAGGGGCAACAGGTTTAGCCTTGTCTAAAATATGAAGAGCTTGTACATGGCCTTCCTTCACATAGAAATAACCATAATCTCCCTCAGATAAGTAAAGTTCAATATCTGGCATGACACTATACGTTTTATTGCCGTCATCTACCATAGCTTTCGTTGAATTACTAACCGACAGTACAGTACGATCTGCTTTCTTGAAAACATTCGATTCAATCTTCATCGCATCGTCAATTTCAATTACATATCCATCAGCTTGAGATAAGCGTCCATAATATAATTCATGACCTGCCAGATTAGGTGACATGAAGCTATCACTTGTAACTTGTACTACTTGGGCATAGTGATCACGAGTAGCCCCATCAGCCACGACAAAAGCAGTACCATATGCCATAAGACCAGTAGGTTCAATTAATCGTCCATTTCGAATTAAAATAGTCCCATTATGGAAATACATTGTTCCTGCTGTTTTCAATTTCAGTAGTTGGTAATCTGTATCAACAGACAGCATTGGTTCGTAATATGTTCTTTCATTATTTTTCAATACAACAATTTTCTCGATTACTTCCTTACCAAATTGTTTAACGGTCGCATAGTATGCTTCGCTACCTATATAATTTTTCAGCTGACCTTTCTCGATTTTCGTATTCCCAACATGGATTGGTACTTTGGATGTAAAAGGCATAGTTGAAAGATCATTTGTTGTTTGAGAGCCAAATTGCCAGTTAACAAAGGCATGCTGATTTTTCACGGTAAGCTTGTTAGCATTAGGATTGACCGCTTGTATCTCGCCTTTATATAAGTTTTCAACGAGCGTACCTGTTTCACTGATAGCTACCTTTGATATGACTGAGGAAGTTTTATTTTTGAAACTTAATTTAACTCGATCCCCAACGTATAATGCACTAATATCTGTTGCAGAAGAACCTTTTTGATAATTGGTTTCTTTGTTTAAATAATATGTCGTTTCTGCGCCAACATCTGGTTTTACCATGATAAATAAACCATTTGGATCAATACTCGTTACGACACCAGCAGTTGTTTTACCGTTACTGCTTCCTGTTGATGGTACATTTGTTTCTGTTGGTGTATGAGAGGTACCGCGAAGTTCAACAACACTTCTGAGAGAAATTTCAGCCTCGACTGCCATCCCCATCTTAAAACCCTCAATCGTTGTAGACGTATTATTAATATATAATCTAGTATTTTTATTAATATTAAACGTTACTGTTCGTCCACGATCATTTTCCAATGTAATTTTACTAAGTTGCTTTTCTATCGTACCATCTGGCTTCGTATATTCTGAAAACGTTACATCAACAAATGTCCCTGTCACTAGTTGGGCTGCTTTAGCAGATTGATTAAAGGAAAAACCAACTATCATCAGTAACGTAATCATCAGTATGTATAAATATTTTTTCAAAAAACCTGCCTCCTTACTAATTATTAGTATATCGTATTATTGGTAGTTTTTCTTATTCGAAAAGTTACATTTTAGGCCTTCTTGAATTTATTTCTAAAAACAAAAGTTGAGGTAGCTTTTAACTTCAAGCTACCTTGCCTACTTCATACCTGAATATCAATTGTATGTCCGGCTGTTGGATGTGGAGCATCTAACATTTCAACTAACTGTTCTGTATTTTGCTGTTGCATTTCCATTGCCTGTTTCGTAACAGCTAAAGATACATTTTGCATAAGTGTTGATTGGTTCATTGCCATCGATAAAGCTGCGATATCCATCTAGTCCACCTCCTATCTAATTTATCGGACAAATAGTTACATCATCAAGTATTTTCCCTAATTTTCTACACCACTCGATTGAAAATACAAAAACATCTATTGTCCTAACGCTTTAGATACAATAGATGCTTTTTACTACATTTTATTTTCGATTGTTTTCCATGCTTCCTCAAAGCCAAGTCCCGTTTCTGAAGAGAAGACAATAAGAGGATCACTTTTTTCCAACTCCAATGTCTCTTTGACAATTTTCTTATGTTTATCCCATTTACCTTTTGGAATTTTATCTGCCTTCGTTGCAATGACAATGCAAGGAATATTGTAATGCTTTAAAAAATCATACATCATACGATCATCAGCTGTTGGAGGATGTCGCAAATCTATAATTTGTACGACTGCTTTTAACTCCTGGCGTCCTGTAAAATAGCGCTCGATCATTTTTCCCCATGCCTCACGCTCTGTTTTAGAAACCTTTGCATAACCATACCCTGGAACATCTACAAAAAACAGTTGCTCTTCAATCTTATAAAAGTTAAGGGTTTGTGTTTTACCAGGCTTAGATGAAATACGTGCTAAAGCTTTACGTCCGATCATTCGATTAATGAAGGAAGACTTTCCCACATTCGAACGACCTGCTAATGCAAATTCTGGCAGTCCATCTTCTGGATATTGGTCTGGTCGTACCGCACTAATGACCATTTCGACATTATGGACTTTCATTTTTTTAAAAACCTCCGTCCAGCGCATAGGCTAATACTTCATCAGCCGATGACACTAGTTTAAATGTTAGTTGCTCACGTACACTATCTGGAATATCCTCTATATCACGTTCATTATCCTTAGGACAAATGATTGTCGTTAATCCTGCACGGTGAGCGCTTAATGTTTTTTCTTTTAAGCCGCCGATTGGCAATACACGGCCACGCAGGGTAATCTCACCTGTCATACCTACCTCGCGGCGAATCGGGCGATGTAGAATAGCCGAAACGATAGCAGTTGCCATTGTAATACCAGCTGAAGGTCCATCTTTAGGTACAGCACCCTCTGGCACATGGATATGAATATCATGTGTATCAAAAAATTCTGCATCCACATTAAGGTGTTCCATCTTCGTGCGCACATAGGATAATGCTGTTTGAGCAGATTCCTTCATTACTTCACCAAGCTTACCAGTAAGTTGTAACTTCCCTTTACCTGGTGTTAAAGAAACTTCAATTTGTAATGTATCTCCTCCAACTGTTGTATATGCAAGTCCAGTTGCGACACCCACTTGATTTTCCTTTTCAGCCTGTCCATAGCGGAAACGATGTTTACCGAGCAAATCTTGTAATGATTTTGAGCTTACCGTTACGCGTTTTTTCTCACCAGATACAATTACTTTGGCAATTTTACGGCAAAGCGTAGCGATTTGTCGTTCTAAACCGCGCACTCCTGCTTCCCGAGTATAATAACGTATAATATCAGTAACTGCTTCATCTTTGATTACCACTTGTGTTTTTTTCAAACCATGTTCTTTAAGCTGCTTTGGTATGAGATGATTTTTTGTAATTTGAGCTTTTTCTATTTCAGTATAGCCTGCAATAGAAATTACTTCCATACGATCCAATAATGGTCCTGGGATGCTACTTAAATCATTGGCAGTTGCAATAAATAACACATTAGATAGGTCATATGGTTCCTCAATATAATGATCACTAAATGTATTATTTTGTGCAGGATCTAAAACTTCAAGCATGGCTGCTGCTGGGTCACCTCTAAAATCATTCGACATTTTATCGATTTCATCTAATAAAAATACCGGATTAATGGTACCTGCTTTTTTCATTCCTTGAATAATACGTCCTGGCATTGCACCAACATACGTACGTCGATGTCCGCGAATTTCCGATTCATCTCGAACACCACCTAAAGAAATACGAATAAACTTACGATCTAAACTTTCGGCAATGGAGCGAGCTAATGATGTTTTACCAACACCTGGAGGCCCTGATAAACATAAAATAGGCCCTCGAAGTGAATTTTTCAGCTGACGTACTGCTAAATATTCTAGAACACGTTCTTTGACTTTTTCTAATCCATCATGATCACGGTTTAAAATATTTTCAGCATGGGTAATATTCATGCGATCCTCTGTAGCATTTGTCCACGGTAATGAAATAAGCCAATCAATATAATTGCGAATAACACCGCTCTCTGCACTAGCTCCAGGTATTTTTTCATAGCGATCCAATTCTTTCAGTGCTGCTTCCTTTGTTGCTTCTGGCATACCAGCTTCGTCGATACGCTTCCGTAATTCTGCAACTTCTCCAGTTTTCCCTTCGCGATCTCCCAGCTCCGTTTGGATAGCTTTCATTTGCTCACGTAAATAATATTCCTTTTGCGTACGCTCCATTGACTGCTTTACTTTGGAATTAATCTTCTTTTCTAGATCCAATACTTCCTGTTCATCATGCAAGCGAATAATTAAATGATCTAGTCGTTTTTTAACGCTTAGCATTTCTAATACTTCTTGCTTGTCGGCAATTTTAAAGGGCAAATGAGAAGCAATAATATCTGCTAAACGACCAGGCTCTTCAATATCCGTTACAGTATTGATCGTCTCTGTCGTGATTTTATTGGAAGATTTTGCATATTTTTCAAAATACGTCAACAATGTCCGCATCAACGCTTGTGTTTCTACATCTTTTTCTGTTGACTCCTCTTTAATCTCAATATCGACAACCGTATACTTCTCCAACGCACGATAGTTTTTCCACGTTGCACGAGCAACTCCTTCTACAAGGATACGTAATGTGCCATTTGGTAATTTAAGCATTTGTTTGACATAGGCAATTGTACCAACTGAATACAAATCTTGCTCTTCAGGTTGTTCATCGTGCATTTCTTTTTGTGTTACCAATAAAATCATTTGGTCCTCTAACATTGCCTGCTCAAGTGCCGCTACAGAACGATTTCTACCCACATCAATATGTAACACCATCGATGGGAATACTAAAAGTCCACGCAAAGGCAATAATGGTACATTTGTTGTTTTTTGTATTGTCACCATGCGGGCATTCACCTCCGTCAAAATTTTCATGTTAACATCCCGCGCTACTAGTATGTGTTTAAAAAGTTGATTCACACTAGATATTGAAGCGAGCCAAAAATTTCTTCAAGTTACAGCTGCTTTATGTAGGAATGAATAAAAAGCTGACTGTCGATATGTGCGAATATTGCACAATCGAAGTCAGCTAATTACTCTCTATCTCACAACGGTAGACAGCCACGTCTATTCATTATGCTGAAGTTTTAGTGTCGCTACCTTCATCGAGTTCAGTGCCATCTTCAAGAAGCAATTTCGGTTTTTCTTTATCCGTAATTGTTTTTGCTGTAATGATACATTTTTTTACGTCTTCACGTGAAGGTAATTCGTACATTACATCAAGCATTGTTGACTCAATAATTGAACGAAGACCACGCGCACCTGTTTTACGTTCAATTGCTTCCTTAGCAATTGCCACAAGAGCATCTTCATCAAATTCAAGCTCAACGCCATCTAATTCAAGCATTTTTTGATATTGCTTGGCTAGTGCATTTTTCGGCTCTGTTAAAATTTGTACTAGTGCTGCTTCATTTAATTGCTCCAGACTCGCAAGTACAGGTAATCGACCAATGAACTCTGGTATTAAACCAAATTTCAATAAATCCTCCGGAATCAGCTTGGACATGATAGAACCTTCATCTACATCTACTTTATTAGGATCTGAACCGAATCCTATTACTTTTTCACCCTGACGTCGTTTAATAATGGCTTCAATACCATCAAATGCACCGCCAACAATGAAAAGAATATTGGTTGTATCGATCTGTAAAAATTCTTGATGAGGATGTTTTCGTCCTCCTTGTGGTGGAACACTTGCAACTGTTCCTTCAAGAATTTTCAGGAGTGCCTGCTGAACACCTTCGCCGGAAACATCTCGTGTAATAGATGGATTTTCCGACTTACGTGCAACCTTGTCAATTTCATCAATATAGATAATCCCTTTTTCAGCGCGTTCGATATCATAATCAGCTGATTGGATTAACTTTAATAAAATATTTTCAACGTCCTCACCAACATAACCTGCTTCAGTTAAAGAGGTAGCATCCGCAATTGCGAATGGAACATTTAAAATACGTGCTAACGTTTGAGCTAATAAAGTTTTACCGCTACCAGTTGGGCCGATTAACACAATGTTCGATTTTGCTAATTCAATATCATCAATTTTGCTATTCGTATTGATACGTTTATAGTGATTGTAAACTGCGACTGCCAATGCTTTTTTAGCACGCTCTTGTCCAATTACATACTCATCTAAAATCGTTAAGATTTCTTTTGGTTTTGGAATATCTTGGAATTCAATTTCCTCTTCTACACCTAGTTCCTCTACAACGATCTCTGAACAAAGCTCGATACATTCATCACAAATATAAACACCTGGACCTGCAACTAATTTACGCACTTGTTCTTGTGGTTTTCCACAAAATGAGCATTTTAAATTGCCTTTTTCATCATTAAATTTGAACAATATGTTTCACCCCTATTCAAGCAACAATCTTACAAGATTATTGAACCTTTATCAAATAAATTGTCTGCATCATTTACGCCTCAGTAATTATGCATGTGTAGATTATAACGCATCGACATGTACTTTACTTCAATTGTCTTTCGAAGCATGCTATAGGAACCTACTTACTTCGCCACCTTATACTGCTATAAAGTTACATTTATTCACTTCCGACACACTACAAACTACTGAATCTCTATTTATAAATCTACTACATTCATCAACCAAGGGTATATCACTCAAAAAATAAATTTTATTTAGTTAGAACCTTTCTGAATGAAGTTAAGTTTAGCATCGTATCAATTTCGCCTTGACTCTAATAGCGCTAGGACTTCAATCAAAATCCTTGACGCCTGCCAGCAGGCACTATCTTCATCCAGTCGTGGTTTAAACACACACTAAAAGGTTAAAAGGCTTACAGCTCGCCATCTATGTGAGATGGGAGTTTTTTGTACCTGACATTATACTTTGGATACAAAAACATCTGCTGAATGAAGATAAAAACTAAAACAATACTATGTATAAGTGAAGTATAAAGTGAATTAATGTTAAGGGGACTGATTTCTAAGAGTTTATGTGATAAAACAAGGCACGGATGAATGCCGTACCTTGTTTTTTTGGGCTATCTAATTACACAAAATCTTATTCAGTAATTTTAGCGTTTTCTACTAAAAATTCAACTGTTTTTTGGATTTTGATGTCGTTTTCAAGTACTGCTGTTCCACCTAAAGCACTTGTGATTTGATCTTTAGTCATGTTAAATTGAGCAGCCATTTTTTCTAATTCTGCTTCAATATCAGCTTCAGATGCTTCAATTTTTTCTGCTTCAGCAATTGCTTCAAGTGTTAATGATACACGCACACGGCTTTCAGCTTCTTCTTTCATTTGGCCACGTAAGTCTTCTTCTGATTGACCAGAGAATTGGTAGTAAAGGTCTAGGTTCATACCTTGCATTTGTAAACGTTGACCAAATTCCTGTAACATACGATCAGTTTCAGAGTTGATCATACCTGCTGGTACTTCAAAATCAGCATTTTCAGCTGCTTTTTCTACAAGCTCATCACGAAGAGCTGCATCTGATTCTGTTTCCTTTTGAGCTGCAGTTTGTTCTTTAATTTTAGCGCGTAAAGCTTCAACGCCTTCAACTTCTGGATCTAATTCTTTTGCAAATTCATCATTTAACTCAGGAAGAACTTTTGTTTTAACTTCTTTCACTGTTACTTTGAAAGTAGCTTCTTTACCAGCTAATTCAGCTGCATGATATTCTTCTGGGAATGTAACAACAACATCTTTAGATTCGCCAGCTTTAACACCAACTAGTTGCTCTTCAAAACCTGGAATGAATGAACCTGAACCGATTTCTAGTGGATAGTCTTCACCTTTACCACCTTCAAAAGCTTCTTCACCAACGAAACCTTCGAAGTCGATCACAGCTGTATCACCTTCTACGATTGCTTCGTCTTCTTTGATTTCAAGCTCTGCTTTACGAGCTAATTGATCTTGAATTTGTGCATCTACTTCTTCATCCGTTACTTCTACTGGAAGTTTAGATACTTCTAGACCTTTATAGTCTCCTAGCTTTGGTTCCGGTTTCACTGTTACTTGTGCAGTGAATGTGAAATCTTGGCCGTGTACAAAGTTTTCTGTACCAGCGATTTCTGGGTAATCAACTGGCATAATTCCAGCTTCATCAATTGCTTTTGCATAAGATTCAGGAACGATGATTTCTAATGCATCTTGGTATAGAGATTCAATACCAAAACGTTGTTCAAACATTTTACGAGGCATTTTACCTTTACGGAAACCTGGTACGTTAATTTGTTTTACAACTTTTTTGAACGCTTGGTCCATTGCTGCGTCGATTTCTGCAGCAGGTACTTCGATTGTAAGAGTACCGATATTACCTTCTTGTTTTTCCCATTTTGCTGACATGTATAAATACCTCCAAATAAATAATCAAGTTTAGATGTTAGACAATTCATTCGTAACTACGATTTTGACAACCATTTTAGTATAACATAGATGTGTATAGTTTCAACTTATTTCATACCTAATGTAGTTCTGTTAACTTTTCTAACATTTGTAAAAAGTCAATGATTTCATAGTCCATTTCTTGTACATTTCCAAGCATCGCTAAGACAAAATCAATATAACTATAGGCAACATCATCTGCTTCGAACGGGTGCCATTCAAATGGATACGTTACAATCGCATGCTTTGCCATTAAATATTGTACCATTTCTAACGTTGATGGGTCTTGTTCTAGCTTCAATTCTAGTATATTTTTTATTTCTCCATACTGCGGTAGCTGGTTAGGCAATACTAATTCAGTAGGATTAACAATTTTGGTTTGATTAAATTTGGCCACTGTAACATTGATAGCTACTTCTTGTTCTACTAATAATATGAGTGCTAGACTTTGGACAAACGGATGGATCGTGGAACATTCAATAATCTCTTTCAATGGCTCTTTTAGTTGTCTTACATTTGTATCCATCAGTCGATGTAAGCGAATGGATTGCTCATTTGGACTAAGTGCCCCAAATTTCTCAAGGCCATATTCCTGTTCTTCTATTAACCGTTGTGCATTTTCTTTTTTTTCTAGATTCTTAGACACTTCACTATTCAAATTTTTTAAACGTTCAAATTTTTCAATTTGATCCTGAGGCAAAACATTTTCTTCAAGTAGGGTTGTAATTAATGACTCTACTTGATGGTATTCTTTTAACTGCATGCATACGGTAATGTACAATTCCATGATTTCTACATAAAATGACGTACCCATTGAAAATAATTGCTCACAAACATTCTTAGTCTTGCTATAGTCCTTTAATTCATACAAGGCAAAAGCATAGGCACTAAGAGCAAGTTCATCTCCAGCTTCGTACACAAATGCCTTTTCAAAACTCGCCACCGCTTTTTCATACTGAAAATTTTCAGCAAACATATGTCCTTCACGTATTAAAGTTTGGACAGCGCCCGGAAAAACAACAACATTGTCATGTTTAATGACATGACGCTTTCTTTTTGTCATTTTTCTCACCTCTTTGTTCTAATTTTTCATTTCTGCTATTTACTAAAAAATCCACAAGTTTCTTGTTTTTAACAAAAAATTATTGCTTTTGCATTCATATTTTGTAATAAATTGTATTATAATTAGAATAGTCTAAAATTTATCACAATTCGCAGACACTCCCCCTTTGTTGTCTGCATCAAGAAAATCAAGTTCTTACACAAGGAGTGGAATCCATGCAATTACTTGATACAATTACAGAGTTTGATCATTGTATCTCATCTACATTCGAGGCATTATCGATTAAAGTCATTTCAATTTCTACAACGGACGGCCCTTTTCAAGATAAGCCGATAGAATTTGAACTTTTAACACGCACCAAAATTGATGTCTTCACACAAGAAGCCAGCACCTATATTTTAAAAATCCAAGGGTGTATTCCTGGATCTATTGCACTTGGTCATCAAAATGAGTCTCTTTCCATTATTCCTCAAAAAGTAAACATTGAATGTAACTACAAGCTGTTACATGTTGATAAAAAAGATATGCAGCAGATTTTACAGCATCCTGAACCAAATCGTCACTATAGTGAATGGCTCATTGATGCAATCAAAAATGCCAATATTCTTGTCGAGTTAAAGACAAATCAACACACGCTCACTGAATGGCCAATTGGCATTAAATCAGCAGTCATTATTTAGCTAGACAAAGACATACTTAAATAGGTATGTCTTTTTTATTGTTCACATTTTAGTTTTACCATTTAATTGCGTTTCTATCATAACAACTTTCTATAGTTTCTGGAAATAATATTGTAAAAATTATGTTTTAAAGAGGACATTCTAACTGTGCTTATTTAAAATGAAGGTTTCAAATTTATCCCTTCGAAATGAAATGGCGCTATAATATATAGTACAAAAATAAGTTGGGGGCTTTTTTAACATGGATATTAAAGAAACATTACAGTCTTTTTCAACAATGACACTGTCTGAGCGTCAGACATTTATGTTCCAGCATAGTGATTGGCTATTACAGGAGATGTTAACCCATATTGGCTCAGTTGATGCCGAATTACGAGACCACCTCATTTATCGCACCTTTGTTGATTTACTAAGTGATAATTTATTGAGTTCTCAACAACTTCAATATTTGTTTGATACAGTTACAGGTGAGGATTTTTTATATTTACATATCGGAGATAAAACAGAGGATAGTGTCTTTACTCGTTCGTTTTCCGCTTTACTAGTTGCAGGTCTTCTTGCAAAGGACGCTGAATTACTCGTTTTAAGAGAGGAAGACCTAGAAGTGTTCTTCAAAAAAATTGGCCGTTATTTGTTATTAGAACAGGATACGAGGGGATATGTTCAGGAAAAAGGTTGGGCACACAGTATTGCACATGGTGCAGATTTAGCTACAACAACAATAAAACATCCAAAATTCGATTTACAGTATGCACCATCCATTTTACATGCATTAAAACTTGTCACTTGGAAAGAAACAGTCTTTGTTAACGATGAAGAGGAACGTTTAATTAATATAGTGGATGCGTTATTACTTCGGAATTACTCAGAGGAAGCACTGATCGAATTTGTTGAGCAGGCTTTTGATAAATTCGAAATGCATTTAATGACACAAGGTTATAATGAGCTCTTCTTTAGTGGCAGAACTTGTACCTTAAACTTTATGAAAACACTGTATTTTTCTTTGAAAATGAATAATAAAGCTCCACAGCTTCAAAATACGATTTATGGACAAGTAGCCAAATGGCTGAAGCTTGGTGATTGACAGGTAATTTTAAAAATGCTGAATTACACCGCTTAATTCTTGATAACATAATTTTTTTCTAAAATACTAGCAAACTAAGAACGGTCTTAGTTTGCTTTTTACTTTTCAGATAAAACAAATGAAGTAAAAATATGGATATTAAAGAAAAACAGTTATTATATTAACATAATTAATATTTCACTCCATTTATTCCCTCCTTACTCATTCCTTTCATTGAAAATTCAACCTATTGTTTCCATAAAACGTCATTGCATCTACTCCTTTTTTGGATAAAAGGCAAATAAAAAATCCCAATAGGACTGGTATGACAATGATTTTATTACAAAACAGCGTCTAAAATGTGAAATACCATTTTTCACATTTTAAATTATTTACTTAGGTAAACATCAGGAATGCAGTATTTTCAACGTTTTCACAGTGTTTAATAAATAAAACCTATAAATACCAATACTAAAATAACGATTTTTGTTCAAAAAATGTTCAAATTCAATACCGCTATACTATCATTTTCATAACAAAATTATGTTTTTTCTTAAAAACAGGGCGTATAATCCAATGTGCAAACAACGAGAGAATGTGGCAATCGTAGTTAACCAAGTACGTATTTAAACGATTGTGCACATCATTGATTTTGCTAACGCTTGCATCAGATCAATCAACACTAGATATTATGTTTCATATTGAACCATGCCATTGTAATTTCTTATGTTGTTGATTGATACGCCAAGATAAAAGAGGTGACCTCAGTATCAACTATTTGTAAATGTGACACTGACAAAAAACACATGAATTTTATGAATAGCCGTTCTATAGAAAGGAGTCAAACATGAAGAAAAAATTAAGTTTAATGTTAGTAGCATTGAGTGCGATTGCTCTTCTTGCTGGATGTGAACCATTAACAGTGTTCAATCCAAAAGGACCTAATGCTGAAACATTATCAAACACAATTATCTTATCCATTATTACAATGGCCTTTATATTGCTAGTCGTGTATGTGCTTTTGGCTTTTATGCTTACAAAATATCGTGCATCAAAAGCTGCTGCAGATTATGAGCCTCCTCATGAAGAAGGAAGCCATCTGCTTGAAATTACATGGACAGTAATTCCAATTATTATCGTAGCATTTTTAGCTGTTGTGACAGTAAGAACAACAGCTACAGTAGAAGCTCAACCAGCAGGTTATGACGATAAGGAGCCTTTAGTGATTTATGCATCATCATCAAACTGGAAATGGCATTTTAGTTATCCAGAAGAAGGTGTTGAAACAGTTAACTATGTAAACATTCCGGTGGATCGTCCAATCGAATTTAAGCTTTACTCATTTGGTCCAATTACAAGTTTCTGGATTCCTCAATTAGCAGGTCAAAAATATGCTATGAGTGATATGTTAACAACAATTCACCTTGCAGCAGATGAAGTTGGTTCATTTATGGGACGTAACTCTAACTTTAATGGACGTGGCTTTGCAGAAATGGAATTTGAAGCACAATCTATGACACAAGAAGACTTCGATAAATGGGTTGCTGATGTTAAAGCGAAAGAGGCACCATTAACAGAAGAAAAATTTGATGAGCTTTTAGAGGCAGAACATGTTGGTCGCCAAAGCTTCTCATCTACACACTTAGACTTTAGACCAGCTCCAATGGAACATGGTAAACACATGAATATGGATGAAATGGATCATGGAGATATGTCTGAAGAAGACATGAATAATGAACATTCTGGTCATTAATTTGATTTTATCGTTGAACGAATCGAGACATTAATTTTTAATTCTGAAAGGAGCGCATCCAATGAGTATGGAAGAATTATTCCATCCAATGCAAGAACCGATGATTTTAGCGGCAGCTATTAGTATCGTAGTTGGTGCAGTGGTTATCGTAGCAGGCCTTACTTATTTCAAAAAATGGGGCTATTTCTACAAAAACTGGCTATCAACTGTTGACCATAAAAAAATCGGGATTATGTATATCGCAGTAGCTTTATTAATGCTATTCCGCGGTGGTATCGATGCACTATTAATGCGTGCACAAACAGCCGTTCCAGATAACGGACTTCTTGATGCACAACACTATAATGAAATTTTCACAACACACGGTTTATTAATGATTCTATTTATGGCGATGCCATTTGTTATCGGCTTAATGAACATTGTCATTCCACTTCAAATCGGTGCACGTGACGTTGCTTTCCCACGTCTAAATGCTGTCAGCTTCTGGTTATTTGCAGCAGGTGCTGGTTTATTAAACTTATCATTCATTATCGGTGGTTCACCAGACGCTGGTTGGACAGCCTACTTCCCTCTTGCAAGTACGGAATTTAGTCCGACTGTAGGGAATAACTATTATTCTTTAGCCCTTCAATTATCAGGTATTGGTACTTTAATGACAGGTGTTAACTTTATCACGACGATCATTAAAATGCGTGCCCCTGGTATGACATTAATGAAAATGCCAATGTTTTCTTGGTCTATTTTAATTACAAACATTATTATCGTATTCGCGTTCCCAGTATTAACTGTAGCGCTTGCTCTGATGATGTTTGACCGTCAATTCGGCACAAAATTCTTTGCGATGCAAGACGGTGGTATGGATATGCTTTGGGCCAACCTTTTCTGGGTTTGGGGACATCCTGAGGTTTATATCGTTATCCTACCTGCTTTTGGTATTTTCTCAGAAATCATTGCAACATTCGCACGTAAAAACTTATACGGTTACAAATCAATGGTGATGAGTATGGTGGTCATTTCCCTACTATCATTCGTAGTTTGGGCCCATCACTTCTATACAATGGGTCATGGTGTAATGGTAAACAGTGTTTTCTCTATTACAACAATGGCAATCGCAGTTCCTACTGGGGTTAAAATATTTAACTGGCTACTCACAATGAGGCACGGGAAAATTCAATTTACAACACCGATGCTTTATGCACTTGGCTTCATTCCTATCTTCACAATTGGTGGGGTTACAGGGGTAATGCTAGCGATGGCAAGTGCTGACTACCAATATCATAATACGATGTTCTTAGTTGCCCACTTCCACTATGTATTAATTCCAGGTACAGTATTTGGTGTCCTTGCAGGTTACCACTACTGGTGGCCAAAAATGTTCGGTTTCCGTCTAAATGAAAAATTAGGGAAAGCTGGTTTCTGGTTCATTGCCATCAGCTTCAACGTAACATTCTTCCCATTATTCATTTTAGGTTTAGATGGATATGCTCGTCGTATGTACACTTATTCTGAGTCTACTGGTTATGGTCCATTGAACATGTTATCGTTCGTCGGTGCTCTAGGACTTGCAGTCGGCTTTGCTTTAATCGTCTACAATATTTACTACAGCTGGAAGCATATGCCTCGCAATGAAAAGGCAGATGTTTGGGATGGTCGTACACTTGAGTGGGCTACTCATTCTCCAGTACCAGAATATAACTTTGCCGTAGTGCCTACCGTTACTCGCTTAGATGAGTATTGGTTCGCGAAAAAAGAAGGTCGCGATATTACTGCAGGTACAATCGAAAAAATTCACATGCCAAATAATACAGGCACACCATTCTGGATGAGTGGATTCTTCTTCCTTGCAGCATTCTTCGCTGTATTCAATATGTGGGTACCAGCCATCATTAGTATGCTTGGTGTATTTGGCTTCATGATCCATCGTTCTTTCGAAAAAGACCATGGTCGTTATATTTCAGTTGAGGAAGTTATGGCAACTGAGAAAAGCTTGAGAGGTGATAAATAATATGAAAATCGATTCTTCACTTCCATTAGAATATAGTACAGAGGAAAATCGCCTAAAAATCTTTGGTTTCTGGATTTTCCTTGGCGCCGAGATCGTGTTATTTGCCACATTGTTTACTGTGTATTTCACACTTCACACACGGACAGGTAGTGGCCCAAATGGTGCTGAAATCTTTGAGTTAACTCCAGTTCTATGGGAAACATTCTTATTATTAACAAGTAGTTTCACAATTGGTCTTGGTGTTCATGCAATGCGTATCGGTCGTAAAAAAGCGATGATGACATTCTTTATCATCACTCTACTACTAGGCCTTGGCTTCTTAGCCATTGAAATTGATGAATTTGTCACATATGTACACGAAGGTGCGACGATCCAAACAAGCGCATTCTTATCGTCCTTAATGACTTTACTTGGAACGCACGGTGCCCACGTAACATTCGGTTTCTTCTGGGGCGTAGCTATTTTAATCCAAGTAGCAAAACGTGGCTTAAACCCACAAACGGCTAATAAAGCGTTTATCTTCTCACTGTACTGGCATTTCCTAGACGTTGTTTGGATTTTCATCTTCAGCTTCGTCTACTTGAAAGGACTGATTAGCTGATGAAGGAATTATTCCCAAAACAACATGTGATGGGCTTCGGCTTCTCACTATTACTAACAATCGTAGCTTTAGCAGTTGTTAAATTTGATATGTCTCTTAATATGGCATTTGGAATTTTACTAGTAACGGCTCTTGCACAGGCAACTGTACAATTAGTATTATTCATGCACATCGGTGAATCTGAAGATAAAAAAACGTTATATACAACCATTTTATACTCAGTATTCGTAGGTGTTGTAACAATCATTGGTACATTATTTGCTATGATCTGGGGTTATAATTGATCCATTACACTACGGTGTAAGCAAAAGGCTGTCTGAACTTATCGTCCTTGTACGATAAGTTCGTGACAGCTTTTTTGTTTTATCCCTATTCATATGGTAATTATCGCGTTTAGCACTTACAGAAGTAGGAATAATGTTATTTTTTTAATAAAAAAGTAGTTCTTTTCTAACAATTTATGAAACTTTTCCTTTTCTAGTGCGTATAGTAGTAGATAGTGTTTTTTACCAAGAATAGGAGATGAAAGTAATGAAGAAAATTTTTAAAGTATTAGCAGTCGGAACACTAGCGTTGACACTTGCCGCTTGTAATTCAAGCGCTACGCCTACGAAAGACACAACTAATAAAAGCAAACTCACTTTAGAACAAGTGTATGACAAAGCAGTAGATCGTCAGGCTGATATTCAAAGTGCAAGTGCTAAAATGGATATGACACAGGTGACAAAGGTTGGGTCTGGTGAAGAAGCAATGGAGTTTTCAATCGACTCCAAAATGGAGATGGATATCATCGTTGATCCACTTGCAATGCATTTATCAGGATCTATGACAATGCCTGATATGATGAATGAAAGTGAAGAAACAATGGACATGCCAATTGAAATGTATATGAAAAAAGATGCAGGCTTATTTATGAAGGATTCGACAACAGACAGCTGGTTAAAGCTCCCTGATGAGAACTTTGATGCTATATTAGATCAAACGGCGGCTTCTGCTGATGCGAAGGAACAGCTAGAACAATTGAAAAAATTCATTAAGGACTTTACATTTGAACAAACGGATGATGAATATGTCCTTACATTAGATGCAAAAGGCGATAAATTCAAAGAGCTAATCGATTCTGAGATTAATAAGTCTATCCAAGAAATGGGTCTAGAAGAAAACCCAATGGATCAACTATCAATTGAAAAAATTAACTACGTGCTACACATCGATAAAGAGACTTTCGATACGAACAAAATGGATATGAATTTTGACTTAAAAATGGCCGTAGAAGGTGACGAATTGTTAATGAATACAAAATCAGTCGTTACGTATACGGAATTTAATCATCTAAAAACAATCGATATACCTCAAAGCATTATTGATAACGCTCAAACAATCCAATAATAAAAGAACCTGCTTGTCGACTAGCACAAGCAGGTTCTTTTACTCTAAACTATTTAACCACTAACGAACAATCAACACATCACAAAGCGCATGACGTACGACTTTCTCTGCCACAGAGCCTAACATCATTTTTTCCATACGATTTAACCCAGTTGCACCACAAACAATTAAATCAACCTGAGGTAATTGTGTTAAAATACCTTTTGGTGAACCTGTTTCTACAATGGATTCAACCTCTTTGACTCCTGTCTGTAACGCCTCTTTTTCTAGCTTTTCCATTTTAAGAATGTTTTCCTTCTTCAATTGCTCAGCATATTTTAAGTCATATGCTGAAACTGCTCCAAACGATTTTGTATCAATGACATTCACCAATTGCAAAATAGCATTGTGTTCCTTTGCTAATTGACTCGCTCTATCCAATGCTTTTAATGATTGTTCTGAGAAATCAATTGCTACTGCGATCTTAAGATAGTTTGCCATGTTTGTCCTCCCCATTCTTCCTACCATTCCATGTTTTCTCAAATATTATATCACAATGGCGTTCGATATAGTTTATCATCCTGAGGTTGTGGATTTCCACGACCATCTGTATTATTGCTAATAAAATAAAGAAACTTTTCATCCACAAAGACATCACGAATTCTACCAAATTCTGATAGTAATTCATTGTGTTTGTTCTTATTTATATCAAAAGCTAGGACTGCTGTACCTCTTAGGGCAGCGACATATAATTGATCATTTACAATAGCAATGCCTGATGGAGCCCATGTGGTAGAAGCACCGGATGTAAAAAGAGGTGTTATCATCCCCTGCTCTTTCTCCATTCCTTCAATAAGAGGCCAGCCATAATTCTTCCCCTTCTCAATGATATTAATTTCGTCATTTGCTGCATTGCCATGTTCACTGGCATACATCGTACCATCAGTAGACCATGTTAAGCCTTGTGGATTTCGGTGTCCATAGCTGTATATATAGGATTGAGGAAAAGGATTATCATTCGGTATGGAGCCATCCAAATTGATGCGCAAAATTTTTCCTTCTAAAGCTTTCACGTCCTGTGCTAAAGAAGGTTGTGTTGCATCTCCTACCGTTGCATACAGCTTTCCGTCAGGACCTATTTTCAATCGTCCACCATGATGATATGTACCACTCTTTATTCGATCCATAATAAGATCCTGTTCGATCCATTTATTATCGCTAAACGTTAACGTAACAATACGATTAAATTGTTCCTCTTCCTCGACATACGTATAATACGCATAGGCAACTTGACTGGTAGGAAAATTAGGTGCTAATACAAATCCCAACATACCCGCTTCTGGCGCAGTTGATAGCTCCTTTTTCAGGATAATCTGCTGCCTATCAACGCTCCCTTCCGCAATTTTTACAATACTGCCTGGCCTTTCTGCTATATAAAAGACATCTCCAATTTTTTGAATCGACCAAGGTGTCTGCAATTGATCTGCTAGTATTTCAACAGAGGAATTCATACCATCTATCGCGTGATTTCCCTCACTCTCTAACCTTTTATTGGTATTATTCTTCGTTGACGTACAAGCAACACATAGAATCATTGTTAGCAGTAATAAAGGCATGTAACGTCCCATGATTAATCATCCTCTCTTTTGTGAAAAATAGAAAGAGACGCCACCTAGACGCCTCTCTTACTTTTTATACTTTCAAGCAGGATTATTTCACCAAATGTTCTTGTTTTTTCTAACACCTCTAGAAAGGCTTCTTTACGATGGATGAGTCGTTCTTGGTGCAATTTCTGATAGGAATGCTGAAAATCATCTATAGCTATTTTATCCATAAACTCACCTCATATAGTAGTACATGCTAATACCATTATAATGTTGGAAAATTCTTAAGACAATTCTATTTGTATTTTTGATTACATGTTCCCAAAATAACAAGGAGAAAAGACATATAATTTCTTGCAGCAGCCATTTAAATTTATCTAGCTAATGAATGAAAAATGGAAGTACTTTTTCTTCCACAGCTTGTTCACCTGCTTGAATCCATCTACTTTTATCATGAATGTATCCATCTTTATCAAGCGGGGTTTGAAATTGGCTAACACCAGTTGCATCTAGTAAGGAGCCCTCATCATAATCTAGACCAATATTCTCAACATGCTTAATGACAAATGGCTTTTGAAAACGAATTTGAGCATCTTCATTATCAAGCTCTCCTGATGTGACGATAAAAGGGACACGTAAATAAATAGTTTCTCCTGCCTCTTTCCATAATACCGAGTCAAAGCTACCTTTATAGTACTCCCAATTCCCGCCAATCGTGAAACCCCGATCGGCAATTTTATCTCGTAAATAGCCAAACCCTATCTCTTTTCCAACAATTTTTGATTCAAATTGTAACATTTTACATTCTCCTCCTTTCACTCGATAAAAGTTTAACCTAAAAGACGCTATTACAAACTAGCTAAAAGATCATTTTGTTTAACAAAAAAATCCCGAAACCTGAGTAAATTATGGTTTCGAGATTTTCGTAAATTTTTTATAAAGGCACTGAAATATTTCGATGTAACACATATTTAGCAGCTTCTACATACTCTTTGACAGCTCTTTGACTGACTGCAGCTGTAGGAACAATACTCTCAAAACCATGATAGCAGCCTGGGTATAAGTGGAATTCAACATCTACTCCAGCCTGACATAGCTTGGTTACATATTGCAAAGTCTCATCACGAAACGGATCAAGTTGACCAACACATGTATAAGTAAATGGTAAACCTGATAAATCATCCGCTCTAGCTGCTGCGGCATATGGTGATACATTGTCGCTACCATTTTCGCCATTCAAATACATTTCCCATCCCTTTTGATTGAGTGAGTGGTTCCAGATCATATGTCCCGTAATTTCTAATGAAGATGGGGTATTATTGCGATCATCAATCATTGGATAGAGCGGCATTTGGAAACTAAGCTTCGGATAATTTCGATCACGCGTAAGTAATGCAAGTGCAGCTGTGAGTCCACCACCAGCGCTTGCTCCAGCAATTCCTAAACGGGTAGGATCTATCCCTAATTCACTCGCATGATCTGCTACCCATTTTAACGCTGCATAGCAATCTTCAAGAGGAGCAGGATAAGGATGTTCAGGTGCAAGCCGATAGTCTACAGATACCACAACACAATTCGCTTCATTGACAAAGCGCTGACAAAGCACATCATCTCCCTCTGGTGCTCCCAAGACATAGCCACCACCATGAATCCATAGCAGGCCTGGGTATATTTCCTTTTGCTCTTTTGACTTATAAATACGAAGACGAAGAGAATGATTATCATCAGGCCCTTGAATGACTTTATTTTCTACTATAATGTGCTCTTCTATTGGAGTGGGTACAGCAACGGCTGCCATTCCTTCTCTTGTAGCTTGTACATTATCCAAATCTAATGAGGGAAAAATTGCTAACGTTTCTTTTAGTTCTGAATCAATACGATGTTCCATTAAAATCCTTCCTCTCTTATTTAAATGTTTTACGATGTTAAACCGCCATCAATTGTGACGACAGCGCCATTCACATAAGAAGCTTCCTGCGAAATTAAGAAAGCGATTACATTTGCGATTTCAGTTGGGTCTGCCAATCTACGTAATGGTCCATTTTCTTCTGGACTCGATGCCAATCCTTTTGTCATGTTTGTCCTCACGCCACCAGGACAAATTGCATTCACTCGAATACCTTTAGGTCCATATTCCATGGCTGCCGTTTTAGTTAATCCAATTACACCTTGCTTACTTGCCGCATAGCCACCTAGATAGGGCTGTCCCTGTATACCGGCTGCTGAGGATGTATTCACAATGACACCTGATTGCTGTTGCTCCATTTCTTTTAATAATTTAAGCCGAGAAATGCCCCTTTAAGATTGACTGAGATTACTCTATCAAACGTCTTCTCTTCTAAATCCCCCAGTAGTGTTGGTGGGCTTAATACACCTGCATTATTGATAAAAGCATCAATCCTGCCAAATGTTTCTTTTGCAGCGTCCACATATTTTTTGACATCATGGCTTTGTGAAACATCTGCTTGGACAAAAATTGCTTGTTGGTGATGCTCCTTAACAGCATGTAGTGTGTCTTGTCCACTTTTTTCATCAAAATCCACTAAAACTAATGCATTTCCCTTAGTGGCAAGCAATTTTGCAGTCTCTCTTCCAATACCACTTCCAGCACCTGTAATAATGACTACTTGTTGCCCCATATTGATATATGCTCCCCTCTCACAAACTATGATAGTATGTTAATTTCATTAACTTAAAGCCTTCATAATTGTTTTGAACCACCTCATTACAATGTTTTGTGTAATAATCAAATCCTCCTAGATAGATTAAAAAACTTCGAGGTTTGCCCTCAATATTGGCCCCGTATACCAGGAATCACCTTTGAAGTAGAGTGTTGCATTAGCAACCTCTCGACAATGTATGCTCCAAGCTTCCTCTGCTTCTATAGTTGGTTCCACAAGGTTAATGTCATGCTCATGCAAGTAATGGATGCACTCGGCAATCCATTCGACATGCTGCTCAATAGCAATCGGCATGTTGACAAGGACAGAAGGGCTTTCTGGTCCCGTAATCATAAATAAATTAGGAAAACCTGCTGCTGTGAGTCCAAGATAGATTTAAACAGCTGCCCCATCCTTCCATTTCTCTTTTAATGACACGCCCTTCCTTCCTCGGATATCAATCTTAAACAATGGCCCTGTCATGCCATCATAGCCTGTCGCAAAAATGATGATTTCTAAATCAAAATGGTTATCCGCCGTTTGAATACCTTCTCCTGTTATTTTTTGAATAGGTGATTCTTTAACATCAACCAATAAAACATTCTCCCTATTATAGGTTTCAAAATAATCGCTATCTAAAACCTGTCTTAGGGGAGCACGCTACTCCCTTTTTAGAAATCCACAATTTTCTTCGCTTTAACAACTTTCTTACCCCCAGTAGGCCTTCATTAAATCTATTGACCACGCTGGCTGTTTAACATCCTCTTTAGGTAAAAATTCTTTCATTACAGGCTTTATATCTAGTATAGGTGTGCCATCTATGGCGTCTAGCCCTTTAACGATTAATCCTCTCGATTTGACCTCTAACAATGCAACAATTGTACTTCCTAATTTATTAGGTCTATTCTTACCTCTTTGTGCAAAAATGCCGACCTCATGATAATCATGATTATTTCTCGGATGTCTTGCCTCATATTGAATTTGATCGTCTGTAACCTTATCAAAATAAAAAATAATTTCTAGATGAGAAAAATCTTCTATTCCTTTTAAGGACGCCTCTTGGATATGATCAGCAAGTTCAATAGTTGAAATAATCTCTCCCCAATGATCATCTTTTATCATTTGCCTATTGTTACGAACGGTAGCGATTGATTGAATAGTATATTGCATGTCTTTTATCCCCCATCTTTTCGAATATCTACTATATGTCCTTTCATTACAGTATAGACTAAATGGACAGAAAAAAAGATGATTAACGATGTTAATCACCTGACGTGCCATAATCCTTAATGGAAACATTCACTTCACATGTAATAGGAACCTCACTAAACGTTTGATCCCATTCTTTTTTTCTTTTTTGCCATACTTTCGGGTAATCGATTCTTAGTTTATTACCAAACCCAGAAACATCTGTTTGAAATTCATGTTGCGTTTTATCTAGTGCTTTCCTCACTAATCGTTCTATCTCTTTTTCAAATACTTTCTCTGCTTTTTTCAAAAATTGATTGTCAAATGCTTTATCGGAGAGAACCCAATGTTCAGCAATTCTTCCCTCTGATTGAATTTTTATCGTAAAGGAGATTTGATCGCCTTTTACATGTGGAATAATTTTACTTTTAGCTGAAATAATTTCATACACAATGGGTGCTCCTGACTCCTCATCAAAGCCTTTGACAAGACCACCTTTCGCATCGCCAGACATCCATGCAATTCCTTCTAGGTCACTCTCATTTAAAAATCCTCGTAGCTTTTTGGTTTTTCCTTCAATAATAGCAGCGCCTGCAAATTTTACTTCTCCATTTTCCGTACTCACATTTTGCAATAAAAAGCTAGAGTCTGAATAAAGCTTCCCCTCTAGTTTGGCTACGGTCATCGGAGGCAAAATTTTAGTCGTCCTTTCATGTCCCTCCATCATTTCTACTAATTGAAAGGCAGGAATTTTAGTTGGTTCATTTGTTTCCAGTGCCTGACTTGCCTGATCCTGAGCAATAAAGAGCAGTCCACTCGGCCGTATTTCTAATTCTCTTAGAAAAAAATCCAACGTTTGCTGGAGATTCATAGTACTAGCTAATTCCTCACCAATAATAATTACTTTGGAATGTTCAGCAAAGGAACGTTTATCAACCTTTAATAGCATATTTCGTAAAGTTGGTAACACCGCATCACCTGTCTCAGAAACATTTTTATACGCTTTTTCTGGCAATGCTCCCTCTTTTGCTCCAGAAACCGTTGTCTCTGACGTAACAAATTGATTAGTAATTGTTAGCAGCAGTCTGTTTGCATACCTAGCATCTTGTTGCTCTTCAGAGGAAACATCACCCGTTTCTAAATCCAATGATGTACCTACAATAAGGCCTAAATCCTCAATCTCTTTACTACTCCAACATCCAGTAAGAAGTAAGGTTACCGTCGCAACTAGAAGTAAATGTACACAACAATGTATTCGCTTCATGCTTTCTTTCCTTTCAATTTCGAAATAAGGAGTAAGGTTATCGGTACTAAACCAAATAAAATTAATGCAGCATGACCAATCTTATCGCCAAATGTAAAAAGATCATTAATATTTTTAGGTGTCATCGCAATAATGTAGATAATTGGCAGTAATCCATATAAGAAAGGATGCATATTTTTCTTAAACAGATGGGCTAAGCCTAAAGTGGCGGCATAATAAGTAATCGTAAAGGTAGCAAAGATTTGCATAATCCAAATTACAAGAAGAAATGACTCAAAGCGTTCAAAAATTAAACCAGGGATTTCAAAACTTCGCATTAATTCAATCGTTGGCCAAGTCCTTGTCATAACACCTTCAATAGATAGAGCACCAATGACCATCACAACTGTGATGACATAAAAGAGCAAAGGTATGGCTATACCCGCCAGTACAACCTTTACGGCTTTTGATTTATCAGATGGGTACATAAATGCCACAAGTAGTAGCATAATTTCAGGCCCTAAAAATGCCAGGGTCGCTGTTTTTATTCCCTTTAACATCGGAACAACGCCCAGACCGAGTACTGGTCTCAAATTATCAATTTCAAAAATCCCTAAGCTTAAAAAAGCCACAAGTAAAAAAATAACAAAGGTAATAGGAAAAATGATTTCAAATAAGCGTGCGATTGTATTGATGCCACCGCTTATTAAGTAAAGCCCAACCCATAAAAAGGGCAAAATAATCGCCCAAGTGGGGGTCCCTTCTAATAAGAAGAGAGAGGTTACTTCAGCCATGATGCGAACTTCAAAGGCAGAAATGGTAAAAAAGTAGGCAATTACACACGCACTTATAAACCAGCCTAACCACTTCCCTATGATATCTTGATTATATTGATAAAATGTTTTGTCAGGGTATTGTTGGCTTAGCTTCACAATGATTACACCTGCAATCATTGCAACGACACCACCTAAAAATACACTAATCCAAACATCTGGCGTTTTTACTTTTTCAACAGATGCACGAGGTAAAGTAAGAATCCCAGTGGCAAGAATATAGTTAATAATAATAACAACTGCTTGTGACGTCGTTATTTTATCTTTCATACTGCTGTTCATGGCTGTTTTGCTCCCTTTCTCTTATTCCCCTTTGCGGACCGAATCTTTTGGCTTTAACAATTTAGGACGATGCTTCATCATCTTTAACGGCATTCGTACCATAAAATCTTTCCAATCACCTGCTCGATACGGAATAGTTGGGCTCAAATATGATACACCGAAGCTCTTTAGCTTTACTAAATGACTGCAAAGGAATAAGAAAAATAGAATGATGCCATATAGTCCAAATAAAGCTGCGGAAAACATCGCGACAAAACGTAACATTCTTAGCGTGATACCAGCATTATATTGAGGGATAGCAAAAGAGGAAATTGCTGTTAATGCAACCACAATGACCATGATTGGACTAACAATTCCTGCCTGTACGGCGGCTTCTCCAATAACAAGCCCCCCAACGATCCCCATTGTCGGACCAATCGGCTTTGGTAGACGAAGTCCTGCTTCTCGTAATATCTCAATAGCGACTTCCATAATGAGGGCTTCAATCAAAGCTGGGAACGGTACTCCCTGCCTTGTTGCCATCATGGACAGCGCTAGTTTAGTGGGAATTAAACCTTGATGAAAAGATACAAAAGCAATGTACAGGGATGGGCCAAATAAAGAGATGCCTGCAGCAAAATAGCGAAGCAAGCGAATAAGAGAGCTCGACAACCAACGTTCATAGTAATCTTCTGGTGATTGCAGTAGCATATTAAACGTGACTGGCACAATTAATACAAAGGGCGTTCCATCTAAAAGAATTGCGACTCGTCCCTCTAGTAACGCAGCAATAACCCGATCAGGACGTTCGGTACTCTGCACTTGCGAAAATGGACTGAGGTAATTATCCTCCATCAATTGCTCAATATATCCCGATTCAGCAACATCATCCAAATGGATTGTTTCAATTCGTTCCTTCACCTCTTTGACGAGATTAGGCTGCACAATTTCATCTATATAGGCTAAAACCAACTCTTTTTTCGTACGTTCGCCTACTTCCATCTCAATAATCGATAAATTTCGATTCTCACCATGCTGCCTTAATAAAGAGGTATTCACACTTAATTTTTCTGTGAAGCCCACCCTTGGTCCACGTACCATTGCTTCAGAAACAGGCTCCTCAAGATTTCGAGTTTTGCCATGTGCCGTGCCAATGATAAATACATTCTGTATGCCATCCACAATTAATACAGTGGAACCAGTTAATACTTTGCCAACAGCTTTCATGACTTTCGATTCCTCTAGCAGATCGCTCACTGGTAGGATTTCATTTCTAATTGATTGTTGTAGTTCATGACCTCTTAAAACAGACGACTTTCCTGTATGTCCATTCATTAATGATTTCAAAATATGTTTGTCAATTAATTCTTTATCGCATAATCCCTTAAGAAAAACGATTGCTGCACGATTATCCGTATTTCCTATTTGAAATTCTCTAAAATGAATATCCCAATTATGGCCAAGTTCTTTCCTCATTTGTAAAAGATCTTTATTATAATCCCCTGTAAATTGCTCTAACGTTTTTTGAACAGGGATGTGTACCCTCTCACCTTGTTCACTTTTTTCTTTCATCTCAATTTTGCCATTGCTCTTATTAATAAATAAAAAAACATGAAACAATTTATAAATTAAATATGGAATAAAAAATGCTAAAAAGCCTTGTAAAAAAACTTGCCAATGTGGCATGTAGGAAATCACCTTTTCCCACATATTGATCACCCTCTTTAGTACACTTGTACAGAGTATCTCTACATGTTTTTATCTTTATCTAAGCAGCAGTATTTTAAACTTCCAATCCTCAACATTCTTTCATAACAAGACACTAACATTCGGTGATCATAAAAAACCAGCCTCAAATGAGTACTGGTACTTATAAAAGCAATCTTTAGCTTATGGTATACTAGCTACTATGAAAAATTAGAAGGTGAAATTTATGCTAGAAGTCAGTGAAAGTAAATTAGCACAATATAGTCTGCATTTTTTGAGTGAGACGCTTATTTTAGGAGAAGAAGTTTTTACACAACCTGAGGTCATGTTAGAAGCAGCCTTTACACAGCTCGCTTTTAGTAAAATTGATTTGGAACAGCAATATGAATTTTTCCATGAAAGCACTATTACACTCAATGAAGTTTTTACGTATTCGAGAGCTATTTTCGAACAGGGAAGTAACTTCCTAGAACATTCACAAAATATTGCCAAGCACTTACATAGTGTGTCACAGCATCCTAACATTAAAAGCGGAGAACTGTTTATTGGCCTCTTTGAAAATTGTTTACTATTAAATGAGGCAAAAAAGATTATCGCTATTGTCAAAATTGATGAAAAAGAAATGTTTTTAGATGTGAAAAATGAACACAATCAAATGATCGTGAACGGCGTGGATGGCATTAACGTTAAGAAAATTAATAATATGGCTATTATTGTTGATATGGGACAGGATCAATCTCCTGCTGTTTATATTAAAACAAAACGTAAGGAAGATATTGTTTATTGGCAAGAACGATTTTTAAAAATTAAGGCAGCGGATGAGCATTATTATAAAACCAATTTAGCATTAACAGAATGCAAAAAATTCATTTTAAAGGAAGAAAATTATACAAGCACAGAAAAACTTGGGCTCTTGAATAAAACACTGGATTACTTTAGAAATGAAGAGGAATTTCAGGTAAATCATTATATTGAAACTGTTTTTGAGCAAGCGGACACTACTCAAAAAGATATCATCATTAATTCGGTCAAACCCTATGAGACTGTCATTTCTGATAGTGCGCTAGAAAAGGCTGAAAAGAAATACAAACGTAAAATCAAACTGGATTCCAATATTGAAATCCAAGTAAATATTCAACATATCGACCAAATAGATGAATTAATTGAAGTTGGCTATGATGAGGCAACAAATCGCAAATTCTATAAAATCTATTTTCAGGATGAGCAGTAGAAGAGCTTGGATTAAACGGATGCGTCTGCAAGCTATCTTACGAGATTAAACATTAGAATGACAGCGTCTCTCCTAAAATCTTCAATTAGGAGAAAAGAGCTTAAAATAGTATAAGCTGCAATAATGGCTATTTTCCAAAGACTTCAGATACTAAAACAGTGAGTCCTTATCATGAATCCTCCACTCTTTAATTTCTTGAAATTTTTTTCAAAAAGTTAAAACTTTTTCAATTGGTAAAGCGTCTAATAATTGGTAACAGAAGTTAACCCAAAGGAGAATTGATAAATATGAAAAAACCTGCTAAAAAAACATGGCTATTAGCTTCAGCATTAACACTTGGGATGGCTGTTTTAACACCGCTTCAAGCTGGTGCAACAGCTGTTGAAACAACAAATAGTGTAACAATTCAAATAGAACAAAAAATAACAGGTACCATTAAATATTTTGATGGCGGCAGCATTACCCTTAAAGGAACAGATGGAAAGAACTATTACATTGGTTTGCACAATTTCTCTGATAAGCAAATCGAGCAATTAAAGCTAGCGGAGGGGCAGGAAATTTTAGTTGAGGGTAGTATTGTGAAAGATTACTCAGATTTCTATACCTTTGACGTGTATAAAAAAAGCTTACCTAAAGAAGTAACAAAAGAAGAATTAGTCCAACTAGAAAAACTTTTTTCTGACATGAAAAAGGCTGAAAAAGAAGAGAATTATGAGGAAATGGAACGAATCTATGAGGCGATGGATAACATCACAAGACCTTATGAATTAGCAAATTGGCAGCCTGAGCCATTTGAAGAGTTTATCAATGAAGCTGCATTCGCTGAGAAAAATATCGTTATCAAAGCGCAAGATAAAGAACAGCTGAAAACACTTTATAGTAACTGGATTAAGTATGTAAAAGAAAATAAAACGGATGAGGCATCAGAAAACATTGATAAAATTTTTACAATTCTTGAACCTTATTACCAAGAATTATATCCACCATTAACTTTTGAAGAGTACATGGCAGATATGAACGTAGATGTAACAAAAGAGGAACTTGCAAAACTTAAAACGCTCTATGAAGAGGCACAAAAAGCTGAAAAAGATAAAGACGAAGAGTTGGCCATGAAGAAATGGGATCAATTCTATGAAATACTTCGCCCACACTTTAAACCTGTTACCTTCGAGGAATATATGACAGATATCGAATTCAGCATTAGTAATGCGGATTACGCAAAATTAAAACAACACTATGAAGAGGCAGTTACCCTTGAACAAAAGGGTGAAGATGATAAAGCAGGCGAGCAATGGGAAGCCTTCTACAAAATTTTAGATCCTTACTACGAAGCGAATAGAGAAATTCTCATCTCAGCATCTAAATTAACATTTAACGGCCAAGATTTTATTCCAGAGCCAGAACAAACTAAATAAAATTTCAAGGGCCCTCCTATTGGTTTTAGGAGTGGCCCTTTTTGAAGTGACAATTTTGTCATGTTATCCCTGAAATAGTCATGTTAATCGATGGTTTACCCTTATTTTTCTTGTTACAGTAAATCATGGTCACAAGCACATTACGATCTAAGGAGAAAAACAACATGACATTATTAACGAAGAAAACGGTGATGTTGATGGTAATGTTAGTATTTTTTACTTTCACACCCGAATTTGGACACGCAGCATCAAATGATACAATTAGTAAAATTGATCAGTTTATTGAGGAGCAGCAAACCATTAGTAAAATCCCAGGAATTTCAGTAATTATTGTTGATAAAGGGAAAACCGTCTATCAAAGGGGCTTTGGCTTTGCAGATACAAAAACAAAAACGCCTGTTACCTCTAATACCCTTTTTGAGCTAGGCTCGACGTCTAAAGCATTTACAGGCCTCGCTATTTTACAATTAGAAAAGCAAGGTTTGTTAAAACGATCAGATGATGTCCGAAAGTATATCCCTTGGTTATCATTAACCTATAAAGGCGAAAATCAGGCTGTGACAATACAGCAGCTATTGTCTCATACTAGCGGAATTCCCTCAAATTCCATTACTCGAATCCCAGAAAGCACAGCTGATAATGCCCTTGAATTAACAGTTAAAACACTGCTGGATCAATCTCTAAATCGTCAACCAGGGAGTTCTTTTGAATATGCAACCATCAACTATGATGTCTTAGGACTCGTCATTGAACAAGTGGCAAAACAGCCATTCGATCAGTATATTCAACAGAAAATTTTACAACCTGTTGGTATGAATCAATCTTTTGTAGGGATTCACCAAGTACATTCCACACATATGGCTTCTGGCTATAAAATAGGTCTAATGAGAGAGCAGCGATACATACCACCTATCTATCGTGGCAATATCCCTGCTGGTTATCTGATCAGTAACGCTAATGATATAGCCAGATGGTTAAAATTACAGTTAGGAAACAGTGATATCTACTCAATCAGTAACAATTTAATTCAAGAATCCCATACTCCAGATCTAACAGTGGAGCCTTTTGATACGAATACTTACTATGCAAACGGTTGGGCCGTTGTGAAAAAGGACACAAAGTCATATATCTACCATGCTGGTGAGAATCCAACCTTTTCCTCATATTTCATTATGCAACCTGACGAACAAATTGGCGTGGCTATTTTAGCCAATATGAATACAAGCTCTACAACAGCGATTGGACAAGGTGTCATGGATTTATGGGAGGGCAAAACGATTGACATGCAACATATCAGCAGCTATCAAAAGCTAGATAAAATTGTGACAATCATCTGTGCTATCATCATCGCAATCAGCATTATTTTCTGTTATCTATTCGTTCAGAATATACGCAACCTCTATAAAAAACAACGTAGTATGGCAAAGCTAAATTACAAAAAAATATTGTTATTATCTGCCCATACTATACTTGTGGCGACAATGCTGACAGCAATATTTATCACACCTAACACAGTACTTGGCGGCTTAAATTGGACATTTATTAACGTATGGGCACCAACTTCTATTACATTCCTGTTGTATAGCTCCATTTCGGCCAGTCTTCTATATTTATTATTAGGCTTTATGATTATTGGTACTAAAAGGAAGAATTAAAATTTAATAGCTTAAAAGATATACAATTAATAGCCTTATCTTGATTGAATACTGCGTGAGATGAGCTAATGGTAAAGATGCTAACCTGTATAATTCATTGAAACTACATCAATGAATTGATTCCTTCAGCCTTTGGAAAGAAGTTGTAGGAACAGACCATATCATTTTAGAGAAATATTAATACTTGGGAGCGGAACAAGCTCTTTCCGCTCTAATGTTTTTTCGTCAACAATTCTTATAGTTGGTGTAATGATTAGCGTTCGAATATCAGAATCAGGTATAAAAACCTCAACATAACCATTTACTCGCCCAGAACCGCTTTTAATAGTTGTTGCTCCTACTTTTTCATATACATTTCCAAGATTATCTTCTATGTCTACCATTAAAAATTCTGTCTCCCAGTCAAGATTTCCCTCAAAATAAAGAGTGGTTATATATTTTCCCTCTGTTATTTGATTATATAATAGCTGGTATTGATCATTACCAAATGGTATATTTACTTTTCTTGAATAGGCTTGGGTTGGTGTAAGTTCTAATTGAAAGTCCCAATCTCCTTCTACTAGAGTCGTATTTTTCATACCTATAAAATCTTTGGGACGCCAATGTACATTTATCGTTTCATCAATTACTTTGTCTGAAATTCTCGCCGTAAACATACCAATCCAAGTAGCATCATTCTTTTTAATGATTTGATGACTAAGTACGTCTAACTTGTTTCCGTTGACTTCTAAATCACCCTTCCAAAATAGAGGGGGATCATCTATCGATTCTTCATGTTTCATTTCATAACTAACCGATACAACAGTTCCATCGAAAAAAGCCTCAGCTACTTCAATGGAGGTTCCGTTACTTTCGTCTTTTTGATTGATGATTGATGCATGATCACTAAATACTTGTAATTGGGGATTATCATTGCTATTTAATAGTTGCTGTACAATTGGTACTCGATTAGCCACTACAGGTAGCCAAATGCTACTACTAGTAAAAATGAATGTGAGCATGGCGACTATACTAACCCATTTCCATTTTTTAAATACATACTTCTTGTTTGAAGATGACCGTAAAACACTTTTTTCAATATTAAACTTTTCCCAATCAGATAATTCAACTGGTTCAATCTCTTCAACATCTATTCCGATAAAATCCTTTTCGTTCATTTAGATACCTCCCAGCTCTTCTGTTAACTTTAACTTACCTCGATATAAACGATTTTCAACAGCTGATTTAGATAGACCAAATATCTCTGCGATTTCTCCGTTGGAATATCCTAAGTAGTATTTCAATAGAAAAATTTCCTGATCGTTTTTACTTAAATTTAAAATACTGATAAACAGTTGCTCTTTTTGTACTCTTTGTTCTACAATTCTCTCTGGAAGATCCTTGCTATTTGAAATTGATGAAAGTAACTCGACTGTTTTAGGCTTATTTTGAAGACTTCTATATGTATCAATCGCTTTATATTTTGCGATAACACCAATCCATTTTTTAAAATCAATCTCATCGCCAGTAAATTGAATACTCTTTTGCCAAATGGTTAGAAATACATCGTTGATACATTCTTCAATAGCTGTTTGATTGGGCTGTAACACTTTCACTACTATGGCTTTAACATAACCTCCATATTTGTTAATCACTTCTCTTAAAGCTTGTTCTTCCTTTTTTTGTAGCTGATTAATTAATGAATACACGAAGTTAGAAAACCTCCTTTCTTCTCTACAAGTAATAACGAGCGAATGAAAAAAAACTCTCACATTATTTAATAAAAAAATAAATGATTCCTTTCCACAACAGATTGTAGTTAAAAATAGAAACGGATTAACATAGACTTACTGTTTCAAACCTGTTCCACCATCATTCATCAAAAAATTGACAATAATGATGGAGTGGATTTACAACTAACCTTTAGTTTCATTCATATCAAGTGTTTAGTAATACGCATCCTTCACCCAAGATCCCTTTTAAAATTACGTAAATACGATTCATTAGACGAATACCCTTTTCTCTTTCAACGGCATTCATACAATAAACTGAAAGAAAGGAGAGATCTTGATGGGATACTTTGGAAATATGGGTAATTTCAATTGTTGTTATGGAGGCTATGGTAACGACTATAGCGGGGGTTATAACATGAGTTGTGGTATGGACTATGGCGGTAAAAATAATAGTTCAACATTCGTTTTAATCGTTGTGCTATTCATTCTTCTCATTATTGTCGGAGCAGCTTTCGTCCAAAAAGAATATTAATATTTATTGAAAAACATGAAAAAGGGATGATCTTCATTATTGGGAGCGAATAATAATGTCGATACATCATAGCAAAAAGGGTCACTCCCAGTCTAGTGGCCCTTTTTAAATCTGTATACCCTTTGCCTTATTCAATTTTATATTTTCCATTTCCCCATTTTTGGTAATACACATCACTAAAGAAATATAATAAGCCAACATTTTTACTCCCAGTTACGCCCCATATCTGCTTTTACATCATAAAATTTTTAAAAAATGAAACCAACTAAAGCCATGAATCGTAAACTTATTTAAGAAAGCCAGCACTTTTTTTGTAAAAGGGGTCGAGTAATGTGAAGAAGTGGTTGCAAGAAAGGAAAAACACAAGAAGAAGAGAGAAGAGACGTAATGATCAATATTCTTTAATTGACTTATTTCTTGACGTACTTGGTTGGATACCAGAACTGCTTTTCCTCCCATTTAGAATCATTTATTGGTTGTTGAGAGGGGTTGGAAGGTTTATTGGAGAAGGTTTTAATTAAAAGCTACTCAAAAGGAAATCATTTGAGTTTTTGAACCAATACGATTGAGGCAAGGGAAAATTTTGTGGAGCATTCAAAAGGGATAAAGTCATTTAGTTGAGGCGCTGACCCTATCCCTCTATAAGTGGCATTCTCCTTTAAAGTAGATTAATTAGAGATAAATGGTGCTTTTTGTACATACTTTTGATTTTCTATTTGGTTAATGATGAATGTAGCTATATCCCGATTTGTTATCTTTGTACCTGGCATATCTCTAAGATTTTCCTTTATGAACCCTACTTCATTTCCCTCTACTATAAATGGAAGTCTAATTAGTGTCCATTTGATTACTTGATTATGGCTAAGTAGATGCCATTCTTTTTTCTTATCCATCATCATTTTCGAATAAATAATTTCAAATATCTTTGCACCTATTCTATTTATAATACTCTTTGTATCTCCAGCAATGGTTAGAGATCCACCCGTTACCCCAATATAACGATCCATATGTAAATCAGACATGACTCCCAATATATTTTCCGTTACTTTACTATAAATTGGTTTTTCTTTCATTGGTTGACCAAAAGTATTGATAACGATTTGACAATCTTTTAATAGCTTTTGAAGATCCTCGATCTTTTGTACATTTCCTTCTATTACCTCAATCCTACTGTCTCTGAAAACTAACTTTTCTGGGTTTCTAACAAGCATACGTACGTGATATCCTTTCTCTAATGCTTTAAAAGCAATGTAACGCCCCGCTTTACCTGTTCCCCCAATAATTGCAATCTTTTTATAAACGTCCATGATGCCCTCCTGATTATCCTAATAATATGTATACGGGAAAATCATGGTTTAGATTCAATTATTCACGTCTCTTAATCAAATGAGATAAAGGAATAGTAATTTTGTTCATTCTAGCTAGAGCTTTTGTCTATACAAAAGAAAAAGAACCACTCCCTTAAAAGAAAATGGCACTTTCAACGCCTCATCGTACTTACTTGATAATACGCTTTTTAGGTGTATTCAACTTAACTCTTGTGTAAAAATATAGATCAGTGGTTTATATTATTTACTAAGTCTTTATTATAGGCAATCCACTTCTCCATTTCTCTCTCGACAGCTCGATTTTGCCATTCAAACCAAATACCTGTACATTCACTACAGTGACTATCGACACCCTTTTTTTCATGTGTATCTTTACATGTAAACACAGTCTTTTTACGACAACTATAACAGTAAATGACTATGTCTTTATAAAATTCCATCCCGATCAACTCCTCAAATTTACACCTATTTCTTTCCTTTTTTCATCTATATTATTCTTTATAAAGAAATAAGTAAGGATGATGAGTACCATCATGTTTGTTCCTCTCCTTACTAATAAAAGCGATTCAAACCCTTACTATTAGGATTTGAATCGCTTTTTCAGTTAGTCCAATTTTCTATTTGAACCTTAAGGAGAATATAAAATCTTGGTATTGCCATACTTATTCAAAATGACCAATAAAAAAGCAATTCAAGGTAATGGTATGATATCCTATAGACTTTGATATCGTACACAATTCCTTGAACTGCCTTAAATTATTTAGACTCTACATTCTCATCAGGAGAGTAATTATACTGAGAAGGATCAACTGGCGTATAACCTGTTGGCGTATAGAACCTCAATAAGTCACCATTTACGACTCTATCAGATAACGCCAATTTATGATCTACTTCATTTTTAACCGTCTTTGCTTCCTCTAATTGACTCTCGTCTAATGGTAAGCCTGTTTTATTATCATAATATTTTTCATTAATTGAATAAATAGTAGGACTGACAAAATCGCCATTTCTAAATGGAACAATTTCATCATGCTCTTCTGATAATAAGTCTGAACCAAATTGAACAAATTGTTGTGAATCAATTCCTAGTAAATGCAATAACGTTGGCAGTAGGTCTGTTTGGCCACCATAGCTATGGTTGGTACCACCTTGTATGCCTGGAACATGTATAAATAATGGTACACGTTGTAAATTAGCACTTTCATATGGTGTAATCTCTTTTCCAATGACTTGTTCCATCGCTTTATTATGATTATCGGAAATACCGTAATGGTCACCATAAAGCACAATCATTGAATGATCATATAAACCTGATTCTTTTAATTGCTGGAAGACCTGTTGAATTGCTTCGTCTGCATAACGCGCTGTTTGGAAATAATTATCAACGCTTGCATCTCCCGTATTGGCTTTATCAATTGTCACTAAATCTTGATTCATTTTGTATGGATAGTGATTTCCTACCGTAATTAATTTTGTATAAAAAGGTTGTGGTAAGGAGCTTAAAAGACTTTGAGATTGTTCAAAGAATGGTTTATCTAACAAACCATATTCAGCCATGTCCTCGGAAGTACCTGTGTTATAGTAACTAGCATCAAAGAATTTGTCGAATCCAAATGATTTATAAATCACATTTCTATTCCAAAAGCTTCCGTTATTACCATGGAATACAGCTGATGTATAACCATAATCTTTTAAAATACTTGGAGCTGCCTGATACGTATTTTGTGCTTTAGTAATATAAGCTGATCCTTGAGGTAACCCAAATAAAGAGTTTTCAAGCATAAATTCTGCATCAGACGTTTTCCCTTGACCTGTTTGATGGAAGAAATTATCAAAATACAATGTATTCTTATCTTTTGCTAATGAATTTAAAAATGGTGTTACTTCTTCACCGTTTAATTTATAGTCGATTAAAAAGTTTTGGAATGATTCTAAATGTAAATAGATAACATTCATTCCCTTAGCTGCACCAAAATATTGGGCATTCGGCTTGGCATAGTTTGATTTTGTATAGTTAATTACTTCTGTAATATCACTACTATCAGCCAAAGCTCTCTGAGAAGATGCTTTCATCGTTTCAACTGAGTCATAAATCGTATAGTTATACATTCCTAGATATTTCACAATATAGTTTCTATCAAACCCACGTGTTAAAAGTTGAGGACGATTAGATTCAGCTAGTCCTAAATTAAGGACTGATACCGCTAATGCAAAGGCAATGATTGCCATTCCTTTTTTATAGCCAAAACGCTTCGTATCTTTTAGGATTTTTTTAGAGAATAGTAGAAAAAGCATAACAAATACATCCACAAAGAATAAGATATCATAAGGTTTTAGCAAAGAAAGAACACTGCCGCCTAAATCCCCAAAGTTCTGCGTTTGGGAAAGTGTAGGTAATGTAATGAAATCACTAAAGAATCGGTAATAAACAATGTTGGCATATAAGACAATAGACATCAATGTGTAAACTACAACGAGTGATGTGTATTTTCTTTTTCCTTTAAATATAAATGAAAATCCTAGAAATAGCATTGCTGAGCCTAGTGGATTTATTAGTAAAAGGAATTGTTGAATGATTCCTTCTACACCTAAGTCAAATTGTGATAGTTGAGAGATGTATGTTTTAATCCATAACATTAATACTGCTACTATATAAATTCCTAAAAAGTTTTGTAATAGGTTATCTTTTTTATTTACTAGATTTTTCATTTTTGCACCTACCTTTTACTGATTAAATTAAAATCTAGATATATATACTGATAAGTACTGTATTGCACTTTATAAAATGTTACGTTACAATAGCTTTTTTTGCGACCAATGTATAGTACTCCCCATTTAAACTTCTGTCAAGTTGTTAGCTATTCTTCATATAAATATTTCTAATTAACCTAAATATTGTTCAAAAAATACCCAGTAAACATGAGTTTTTAACTAAAATTTACTGGGTATTATAAGCCATAATTAACCTTTATGAAATCTGCCCCGCAATTTTTCTCATTTGGCATCAAAAAATCTTCCATTCAAATGAATTGGAAGATTTTCTGGAACACTATTTAGACTAATAAACAAGATTCTATGACATCGTTTTCTAGCATTTATACATTTCTATAGAATCTTTCTATTTAGACGCTTCAATATTTATTTGAGCACTTACTGAATCTTTCAATGATGAAGAAAGACCTCGTCTGATTAAATTTGCAGAAACAGGCGCTCTCCCCATCTCCCTTGCCCAAATTGATAATTGTCCTATATGATGAATTTCATGTGCAATGGTATGACGAATTATTTCACCCCATGTATGTGTCTCCATACTACCATCGTCTAATGGAATATGAAGTATACGCTCTTCCATACTGTCATCCCATTGGTTTACAAAGCTTTCTACTTCTAAATAAAATGCAGCTTCCAATTTACGAACCTTTTCCAAGCTACTATATTCATCAAAGCTCTCCTGAAAATCAGTTTTCCCTTGCATTAGACGAATCCAACTCCATTCAACATCAATGATATGGAAAAGTGTGTGTAGTATACTGCCCATTCCACCAGTTCGGTTTTGCAAAAGTTCTTCATCAGTCAACTCTTCACACCAACGAAACCAGTCTTCCCTAACTAGCCAATTATATTTAAAAAATGTTTGCAAAAAAGCACCTCCGTAGTTGTTGAATATTATAACTCACAATTTCTTCATATAAAGTGAGGATTCCTTCTTTGCTCTTTTCACATATCTAAATAAGCACTAAAAGTAACATAAGTATAGCAACATTTCTAAGGTCAAAGTCTAGTAATCACCACTTCTGGTTACTATTATGAATTTTTCTATAAACGTAATCTGCGTTATCTAAGTTTTTCCAGCTACTAATAAAATTTAGTATTAGCATAAAAATTCCAAATAAAATAAATGCCACCATATATTTACCTATGAAAAATAAAACAAACGTTGCAACCAAAAGTAATATCATTAAAATTATTACAAGGATTTGTAATTTCCCCCTCTTCTTCTCATCCATCTGTTCAACCTCCAATGAAAGCGCCAGTACTTTTCTAAAATGTTTCCCTTGGTTTATTTTACCATAATATATGTTAATGCTCCATAATTAACCTTATCGAATTCATTTTTTTCTAAATAGTCAATTATCTAATATAACATCCCAACATCAGAATTTCCCTTACAGATTTCCCTTACATAATCTAGGGGTGATCTGAAATTTTAAGGATGAAATAGAAATAAACAAGGGATATTTTATAGGATAAGTTAAATAATATCTTGAGGAGGTGTTGACATGAAACGCGATAAAAAAAATACAGAGTTTGCAACAGACGAGCCAACAAAACAATCATTTGCTAGTGGAGCAGACCCAAAAAAACCTAATGGGCGCAAAGAATCTACTGAAGCCCCACGCCCACAACGAGAAGAAGACCTTATTATGGATGAGAAAAAAGGTAAGTCAACTTCATTATAATGTAAGACAAGTTAGTATTTTTGACCACTCTATTAGAGATGGTCTTTTTTAATTTTCTCCACATCATGTAACCCTATATAAAGATTGAGACCACCCATCATGGAGTGGTCTTTATTAGTTTCTTTAAAGGGCTCTGAAAACTTTAAAATCCACTATGTTGCACCTGGTGATAAAGACCACCCCTATATATTTCCACCAACTTTTGTTCCCATGAATATATTTTGTGGTATATGGCATTAGTAGATAAACTGAAAGATAACACTATTGTCTATTTATCCGCTTACTATAAAGTAAAAATTTTACATAAAAGAAATTATATATAGTGTTTATAGTTGTACTCTCCCCTTATTACTTAGCCATATAATCCCCTTCTTCACCTCTATCCATTTGATAAGCCCATTAGAAAGCTTTGTTTTACCAATGATAATTTTTCATTTTTTTTAAAGTGTAAAGAAAGTATTCCCAATTTTCTAATGTTGAAGGAATACTTAAATGTTCATTCGGCGTATGCACATAAAATATATCAGGACCAATAGAAATAGCATCTAAGTCTGGAATTTTATCTACTAAAATACCACATTCTATCCCGGCATGTACCGCAATGATTTCAATATCTGTACCATATTTTTCTTTATAAGCTTCTTCAAATAAGTTTCTAAGTTTTGATTCAGCACGATATGGCCATTCTGGATAATCTGAATCCGTAGACAAATCACCGCCAAGCATACCAGTGATTATCTGTGCCTGATTAATTATTGAGTCCTTTAGGCTTTTAATAGAACTTCTTGTTTCACTTTCATACTTTATCACTGTGTCGTATGTATTAACGACTCCTAAATTTGTTGAACTCTCAACTAGACCTTCAACTTCCGTACTTCTACTTTGAACACCATTTGGTATTAACATGAGAGCAGCAATAGCTTTCTCCTTTGTTGTTTTTGAAAAAACTTTTCCCACATTAGTTTCAATCGGTTCAAGTATGATATTTATTTCTGGATCGGAAATACGTAATTCATTTTTTAGTATTCTATTCCACATTTCTATTTTTACAAAGAATTTTTCAACTATATCTGGATGAAGTTGTATCATGACTTGTGCTTCACGGGGAATGGAGTTTACTTTTACGCCCCCATTAATTTCTTGTATAAAGTAAGAAAATTCATTTGATAGATCATATAGGACTCTCCCTAATAATTTAACGGCATTGCCTCTTCCTTTATCAATAGATATACCAGAATGTCCTCCCTGTAGCCCACAAATACTCAAATTGTACGTTACAGCATTTTCCGGAGAATTGTCCCAAACAATAGGGATTTTTTGAGTAACAATAACTCCACCTGCACTACTAACTAACAACTTTCTATCTTCCTCAGAATCAACATTAATTAGCAATTTACCTTCAAGATGAACTGGGTCGACTGCATGGGCTCCTCTCATAGTTGTTTCTTCTTCCGTCGTAATAAGTACTTCAAGAGAAGGATGAGGAATGTTAGAAGAATCCAACAAAGCCAGGGAATAAGCGACGGCAACCCCATTATCCGCACCTAAAGTAGTATCTGAAGCATATAGCATTTCCCCCACAATTCTTAATTGTAAAGGATCTTTATTAAAATCATGATTGTTGCCTTTGTTTTTTTCACAAACCATATCCATGTGCCCTTGAATAATTACAGTCGGTACGTTTTCATATCCGGGTGTAGCAGGTTTTTTAATAATTACATTTAATGCTGCATCTTGTATAACTTCAAGATTACGTTCTCTTGCAAAACGAACTAGGTAGTCGCTGATCTCTTTTTCATTTGACGAACCACGGGGGATATTAGATATCTCCGCAAAATAATGAAACACAGGATGTTTCGTTAATTCTTTCAAGCTATTATACATTTTACTCACACCCTTTTCGTTTTTTATGGTCCAAAGTTAATAACTACTGCGATAATCACAAATAATATTTCTAAAGTAAATATAAATAGGAAAAGTGGCCATAAAAATTTATACCAACGATCCATAGGAATACATGCAATTCCACATATTACAGCAACCGAATTTGGCCATATCATATTGGCGAATCCATCTCCCAACTGAAAAGCTAAAACTGCAATCTGTCTATTTACTTCAAGCACATCCGCCAGTGGGACCATAATAGGCATAGATGTCACTGCCTGAGCACTTGCCGAATACAAAAAGAAATTCAATATTGTTTGTAAAACCAACATAGCCGATGCTGCAATATGAGGGGATACTCCATCTATTGTTGATGCAGTATAATGAACAATTGAATCAATTATACGGCCATTTTCTAAAACGACTAAAACAGCATTAGCCATACCGATAATTAAGACACCAAAAGTTGCATTTTTACAAGCTTCAATAAAAACTTCGGATATTTGACTAAAATTCATTTTGTTTACTAATCCAATGACTATCATCGCGATGATTAAAACCCCTGCCAGTTCCTTAAGATACCATTGATATTTAGCTGTTCCAAATACAAGCGTACAAATTGTAAGTGCAAATAAAATGATGCTAATCTTATGTCGAGTTGTAAATTCCAAATTTACAAGGTTGTTTGAACTTACATTTGATAGAAAAGAAAAATTAACATCTTTCACAACACTCTTCTCAGGGTTTGCCTTTATCTTTCTAGCATAACGCATTACATAGGTAATAGATAATGTCATGAAACATATAAAAATAATCATACGAAAACCGATACCAGAGAACATGGGAACATCAGCAATACTTTGGGCAATTCCAATAGTAAATGGATTGGTCAAAGCTGCTGCGAATCCGGTAGCTACACCTATATAGACAACCGCCAGACCAACAATTGCATCATAGCCAAGTGCTATCATAATTCCCATCATTAGAGGTATATACCCATAGCTTTCTTCATACATACCAAAAGTAGCTCCCATGAGGCCAAACATAACCATGAATACAGGTATAATTAGTATCTCTTTTCCCTTCGTCTTTCGAACAAGCGCTCCAACTCCACTATTGAAAGCACCAGTTTTCGTAAGCATAAATATAAAGCCATACGAAAAAAAGACATAGAAAATAATTTCTGATCCCCGTAACATCCCTTCGTACATACTAGTAGTTATATCAAAAATACCGACTGGAGATTGCTCAACATGCTGATATGATCCTGGAACCACAACTTGTCTTTGTGTAACTGGATCATCCACTCGCTTAAATTCACCAGCTGGTATAATGTATGTTAATAAAGAAACTACGATAAGAATGATACCCATAATGACATAACTATGAGGCATCGAGATTTTGAATTTTTTCTTATTTGATTTCTGAGACTTAACCCCCGATAAACTTACTTCACTTTTCTCCATACTTTTCCCCCAATAATTAAAACTTTTCTATATAATTGTTCATAAATAGTAAAAGACTGTATTAATGTGTAAATAAAAGAACATCCAAACTGGATAGAAAACTTTTCAGTAAAAAGTGTTTATATGCACTTCGCAAATTGTTCAATGTTCATTTCTTGTAATATATACCTCCAAATATTATGTAAAAAATTTATAACATAGCTAAATGGAGGCTAGAAGGGGATTAAACACTTTCAAAACAACGATTCTTTGCTCATGAAAGGAAAGAATATTAATCCTCTTTTGAAGAATGGTCAATTTTCATATTATAAAGAACGATCGTTGTGATAATCGCACTAAAAATAATATAAAAAGAAGGTGCTATACTCATATTCGTTTTTTGAATTAGATAAGTCGAAATAAATGGTGCAGTTCCTCCAAAACAAGCAACAGCTACGTTATAACTAAAAGAAAGTGTACTATGTCGAACTTTCACTGGAAAAATCTCTACAACAGTAGCAACACCAGGTCCTGAATAAATGGCAATTAAAAGAGCATAGATAATCATAGCAATAACAATCAAAACTGAGTTTCCTGAAGCAATCATTTGGAAAAGAGGATAAATTAAAATCCCTAGTGATATCGATGACGTTAAGAGCAGTGGCTTGCGACCCACTCGGTCAGAAATATATCCGAAAATCGGTACAAAAAATAAAATGATTAAAGGTGCGATAATTTTCGCAATTAAAGACACATTATTTGGTAATCCGAGAACTCCAGTTAAATAAGAGGGAATAAAAGTTAGTAACCCATAATATGATACCGTCCAAAAGATCGTAAAGCCAATCCCTGTTAGCATATGTTTTTTGTATTTTCTGAATAGTACAAAAATATTTTCTATAGATTTAACTTCGTTTTGTTTCGCTTGCTCAAACTGTGTAGATTCGCTCGCATTACGACGAATATAAAGTCCAGCTATTCCAAGCACTCCCGAAAGAATGAAGGGAATTCTCCATCCCCATGCTTCTAACATTGGAGCAGGCATTGTTGTCGTTAATATGACAAATAAAATAACCCCACTTAATGAACCGATTGAAACACTTACTTCTTGGAAACTACCCCAAAATCCGCGAGATTGTTTATTTGCTGATTCAACTATATAAGAGGCTGCTGCACCATATTCTCCACCAGCAGAAAAACCTTGAGATAGTCTTGCGAATACGAGTAAAATTGGAGCCCAAATACCGATTACTTCATGACTTGGAATCACACCCATTAAAAATGTCGCGAAAGTCATTATAAATATCGTTAAAGAAAGAGCTTTCTTCCTTCCCACTTTATCACCGTAACGTCCAATCACAAGTGCACCAACTGGTCGCATTAAAAATCCAACAGCAAATGTTGCGAACGTTTGCAAAAGACTGGATAATGAATCATCTGTTATAAAAACATTAGCTGCAATAAAAGTTGCAAAATAAGCATAAATACTATAGTCAAACCATTCAACGATATTCCCAATACTTCCAGCGAAAACTGATTTACGAATTTCCCTATTATTTTTCATAGTTGTAGTGATAATAAGAAAAACCCCATTTCTTTAGGTTTATTGTGAAGAGACATTGAAATTTTTTGAAGAGATTGATTAATTGATAAAATGAATACGTTATCATTTTAAAGATTGCTTAATGGAATTAATAATCCATTAAGCAATCGTTCACTGTTTTACCGTTTTTTAGAACTTTTTTCTTTTTTGACAATACACTTAAATCATCTAGAGGATTACTTGGTAATATAAGAAGGTCTGCTTTCCTTCCTACTGCTATTACACCTCGGTCTTTAAGATCAAGACACTCTGCAGCTACCCTTGTAGAAGCTTGAATCACTTGCATTGGTGTCATTCCGACATCCTCCATAAAAAGCAATTCATCAAAGTAAGCGTCAGGTCCAGTTACTGAAGATCCCGCATCCGTACCAGTAACTATTTTCACACCGAGGTCAATTGCAATTTTCATCATACTGCGATGTGGATCTAACACTTTTTTAGATTTAATTCGAACCCATTTCGGGACACGTTCATCATATGCTAGACGTTTGTATACTTCCAAAGTCGGGATTAAAAAAGTTCCTTGTTCTTTCATTTGACGTAAAGCTACTTCATTTGCGTAAATACCATGTTCAATCGTATCTATTTTAACTTCTAAGCAAGTTAGAATTCCTTCTAGTCCCCCTGTATGGGCAGCAACTTTTCTATTACGTTTTTTTGCTTCTTCGACAACAGCTTGCAACTCAGATTTCGTTAACTGAGATGAACCTGGTTCTTCTCCAAAAGTTGTCATTCCACCGGTTGCCATTACCTTTATAAAATCAGCGCCATCTTTAAACAATTGTCTTGTTGCTTTTCTTGCTTCATGTGGGCCGTCAATTTCTTTACAAATATGATACACATGTCCACCAGTCATTGATAAAGCTTCACCACAACAAATAATCGTTGGTCCCAAAAGCAATCCTTGATTAATCGTATTACGTAATTCAATTATTGTTCTGTGGATCGAGCCAACATCACGAACTGATGTAATTCCTAATGATAATGTTCTTAACGCATTGCGATAAGCTTTTAAAGCAATAAAACTATCATCTTGGTCATGCATAATAAATTCATCTTCTGCACTTCCATTCCAAATTAAATGAACATGTGCATCTATCAATCCTGGCATTACATACTGAGTTGAGCAATCTATGACGATATCATTTTTAGTAATTTCTACAGGTTCATTTGTCATTTCTATAATTATCTCGTCTTCAATAATAATATTTAAAGATGAAATGACTTCCTTCGATACTCCGTCAATGACATTAGCATGTTTCAAAATTGTTTTCACAAGTATCCTCCTCTAGACTAATCACTTAACTAATTTAAACGTACGTTAACGGAAATTCACTTTATACTTCCAAACATTTGTACTCAGATAGTTGAGGTAATCAATTAATCTGTGAATCTACCATTACACTAAGTTACCAATGGATAGATACTTTGTTTCCAAGTAAGGTTCAATACCTTCAATACCACCTTCTCGTCCAAGACCACTTTCCTTCATTCCCCCAAAAGGACTGTGAGCAGCAGACGGAGCTCCGTCATTCCATCCAATAATTCCGAAATCCAAGTGATCATGTAGGTACATACCAACTCGATAATCATTGGTAAAGAAATACGCTGCTAAACCATACGGTGTGCTATTAGCAATTTCAACAGCTTCTTCGATAGTTTTGAAACTGATAATTGGTGCAATGGGACCAAATGTTTCTTCTTGCATAATAGCCATACTTGCATCGATATTTTTCAATACTGTAGGATATACAAAAAAGGAACTTTGTTCTTTATTCACATCGTATTTGTTTCCTGTTAGCACTTCCGCACCTTTTGCTACCGCATCTTCGACTTGAGCAACAATTTTATTAAAGCCTTTTTCATTGATAATCGGGCCAATATCCACGTTAGTATCCATCCCATTTCCTACTGTCAATTTATTTACTGCTGCAGTTAACTTTTCAGAGAAGGCCTCGATAACGTTCTCATCTACAAGAATACGGTTTGCACAGACACATGTTTGTCCAGCGTTCCTAAATTTAGAAATAATCGTTTGACTGACTGCATAGTCTAAATCAGCATCCTCAACAATAATTAGTGGTGCATGTCCACCAAGTTCCATAGTGAGATGCTTAACTGTTTCTGCACTATTCTTCATTAACACTTTTCCAACAGGGGTTGAACCAGTAAACGTAATTTTGCGTATAAATTCACTATCCGTAAATAACTTCCCAACAACTGGACCTTGACCGTTTACATATTGGATAACATCAGTTGGAATACCAACTTCATGTGCAAGTTCTATCAGTCGCATCGTTGTTAATGGTGTTTCTTCTGCCGGTTTCACAACAAATGAACAACCAGCAGCTAAAGCAGGCGCTGCCTTTCTCGTCATCATAGCCGCAGGGAAATTCCAAGGCGTAATAGCAGCAACCATACCTATTGGTTGACGGCTAACTACGATTCGTTTTGTTTCAGAAGATGCTGGGATTGTTCGTCCGTAAATACGTACAGCTTCTTCCGCATACCAATCAATATAGCTAGTTGCATAATTAATTTCACCAACAGCTTCACTAAGAGGTTTTCCATTCTCTTTCGTAATGATTTCAGCAAGCTCTGCCTTATGTTCTTGGATTTTTCTTGCCCAATCCTTTAATAATCTAGAACGTTCATGTGCATTTACTTTCGCCCATTTCTTAAAACCGGTTTGACCATTTTCCAATATTAACTTAATTTCTTGTTCTGTATGACAACTTATTTCCTTTAATATCTCACCTGTAGCTGGATTCATTATTTTCAATGTTTCCATATCGCGGCACTTCCTTTGTTCGATTTAATTAAAAGCAACTTCCAAGATAGCCAATCCTTTATCAAGCTCTTCATCCGTAATGACAAGTGGAGCTAAGAAACGAATGACATTTCCGTTTAAACCTGCAGACAATAACAACAGCCCATTTGCATTTGCATACTTAACAATTTCAGCTGTTTTCTCTTTATCGGGTACTTTTTCGTTACAATTATTTACGATTTCTACTGCAACCATAGATCCCAAACGACGGATTTCTCCTACGAACGAATGTCGTTCAGCCAGTTCATGCAATTTGGACTCGATTTTTCCCCCCATATCTTCAGATTTAATAAGAAGATTCTCTTCTTCAATAATATCGATGACAGCTAGTGCAGCAGCACACGCAACTGGACTTCCTGCATATGTACCTCCTAATTCACCAGGGGCTGCGGCATTTAATATCTCCGTTCTACCGACAACACCACTTAAAGGTAGTCCTGCCGCTAAAGATTTCGAAACTGTTGTAATATCTGCAGCAATTCCAAAGTGTTCCATTGCAAACATTTTTCCGGTTCTACCAAACCCAGTTTGAATTTCGTCTGCTATAAAAACAATCCCATGCTCTTTGCAGAAAACACTTACAGCTTCCACAAATTTCTTTGGTGGAATTACAAAGCCACCTTCTCCTTGTACGGGTTCCATTACAACACACGCAACTGTTTCTGGAGCTACTGTCGCAATAAAGAAGTCTTTGAACTCTTGAATTACTCTATCAACATATGCTTCATCCGACATTTCACTTGGTTTGTGATACAGATATGGATAAGGAGCTTGATAAATTTCAGATGGGAAAGGGCCAAATCCAAATTTATAAGGCTTAACCTTACTTGTCATTCCCATTGTCATATTCGTACGTCCGTGGAATCCACGTACAAATGATACAACTGCTTGTCTTCCTGTATACTTTCTAGAAATCTTAACAGCATTCTCAACAGCTTCTGCACCAGAATTGAATAAAATTGCCTGTTTTTCAAAATCCCCTGGTACGAGCTCACATAGTTTTTCTGCTAGATTAATATACCCTTCGTACATCATTACATTAAAACCAGGATGCAAGAATTTTTCAACTTGTGAATTCACTGCAGCAGTCACTTTCGGATGACTATGCCCCACATTCAACGTGCCAATTGCACTCGCAAAGTCTATCCATTTATTCTGATTGACATCCGTAATTGTAGCCCCAAACGCATGGTGTGCTATGTTTAGATTTCCATTACTAACACCTTTAGGTACAAACTTTTTTCTTTTATTCTGTAATTCTTCAGTTAAATTATTTCTTAAATACACAATTATTCTCTCCTTCATTACAAGATACTGTAATTATGCAAATTATCTGATACAATGAAAAGTATCAGAAATCAATATTACAAGGTACCAGATACAGAAAGAAGGAATTAAATGTTTTTTCTAAAATCAGATATAACTGGTGATGATATACATATTTATCAACAAATTTGCATTGGAATAAAAGAACAAATATTATCAGGTGCACTTCTACCTAATGAAAAATTACCATCAAAAAGAAAGTTAGCTGACATGTTGAAAGTTAGCGTTAATTCGGTAACAAATGCATACGAGCAGCTTTTAGCAGAAGGGTATATCTATTCTTTAGAAAGAAAAGGGTATTATGTAGAAAATATAACTAAATTAGTTAAAAATAATAAAAATATAAACATATTCCCGAAGGATTTAAAAGAAGACTTTAGAAAAGAAGATGGTTGGCTATCCCTCTCACATATGACGTCGGATATCTCGGTTTTCCCTTTTAATGAATGGATGAAATGCCAACGTATAGCTATCCATAATCACCAAAATGATCTTGCAGAAATCGTCCATCCACAGGGGCCTTATTTAGTGCGAAAAACCCTCTCTAGATTGATTGCATTATCTCGCGGTGTGATTTGTGAACCCGAGCAAATTGTCTTTGGTGATAGTACCCAAACCTTAATCAGGAATCTTATTAGCATGCAGGAAGGCAATCCAATAGTTGCTGTAGAAGATCCGGGTTATTCCCGGTTATATACGATGTTAAAAATTATTACGAACAATGTATTAACTATTGAATTAGATGATAAAGGAATCGATATCGAGAAGGTTGAGTCTTCAGGGGCAAAGTTCCTTTTTGTTACCCCATCACATCAGTTTCCAACTGGTATTATTATGCCCATCTCCAGGCGCATAGAGCTTCTAAATTGGTCTATACAAACACAGAATCGCTATATAGTTGAAGATGATTATGATAGTGAATTTAAGTACAAAACTGATAATATACCTTCATTACAAAGCTTGGACACTAATCAACGTGTCATCTATATCGGTACATTTTCTAAAACGATGTTTCCAGGAGTTCGAATTAGTTATATGGTACTACCACCTAAATTATTGAAAGAATATCGGCAGCAATTTTCAAACTTAATACAAGGTAGTAATTCTCTGGGTCTATTCGCCTTACACTATTTCATCGAACAAGGTTATTACGATCGACATGTTAAAAGAATGAATCTACTTTATGAAATGAAAAGAGATCTGATTATTAAAGAATTATATCTTCGATTTGGTGACGACATTCAAATAAAGGATGTTTCAGCTGGATTACATTTTCTAGCAAGATTTAAAACAAATAAAACCTACGAAGAAATTAAAGCAATGGCCATCCAAAGGAAGCTGGAGATTTATTCAATGAGACGGTTTATGCTGAAAAATAAATACCACATTAAAAATAAAATTGAGATCATTGTCGGATTCGCAACTATCGATGAAAAAGATATTGTTGATGCTGTGGAGAGGTTGTATCAAATCATTAAAGGATTTTAGTGAATTATAATAAAAAGAGGCGATACTTCGGAAAACTTTTTGGTTATTCGCAAATTGAAACCGTAAAGAAGCAGTACATCGCTACCTATATTGAAAAGCATATCTCAAAACAATTGACGCAGGCGTTGTATATATATCATGTACATCTGGTTGAATAAATAGTCTCAATAAAAAGAGCCATCACAAAAATTGTGAAGGCTCTCACTCAGAATTCTAAGTCTGCCCATCTAACTTTTTGCCCTTAGTGCAATAACAGTTACAAAACGACTTAGTAATACTTTTTCTTGTGTAGAAACTTTTCATTTTCTATCCTTTTCTAACATATTCTCAAAAAAAGGAAAAGCGCCTCAAACCCTTTATATTAAAGGATTTGAAGCGCTTTTCATTTGGTTCAAACTTAATCTATCTGAACCTTAAGACGTCCCAGGAGGGATTCGAACCCCCGACCGACGGCTTAGAAGGCCGTTGCTCTATCCAGCTTTTAATTCAGGATTTACAGGGTGCGAAGGCAATTTTTCAAATTGTTAGGGATTCGTTCTTTTTACGAACTTAGACCGTATTCATCTTCAATATCATATTATCATTATTTTTTCTTATTTTAAAAGCACTTATTAATCGCACTTTTACGCTTTTCAAATATTACTTCCATTATTTATTCTGACATACCATCCTAATCTCGCTTTCGAATTTATATTCTATCCATTATAATATTAATCATTTTATAGGATAGCTTAGTTTCCTAAATTTTTGTCCACAAGTTAATTCGCATTTTTTTCAAGCATACTTCAATACTGAATGGAGAGAAAAATCTTCAAAAGGAAACTCTAATCGGGTTTAAGTGTTGGCATTAGTACTCAAGGAAGAAGAGTGACAAAGAGAGTATATAAATTCAAAGAATGACCTGAGAACGAATTTGAAGTTTTATAGAAAACACTTATCTTTGTATTGTCTATTTTTTTGCGTACTCTGTGACAAATTAACATTATAGTAATGAAAAGACCTTTATATCAAAAAATTTCTCTTTATCTTTATTATTCCTGCTTTGTCAAAGATATAAATACGCTAATTAGATATGCAATAAAACACTCATTCAACACACTGTATATTACAACTTTACATGGAGGAACGAGCGTGATAAACTTGTTCCTCCATCTCTTGTAATAGTTGGCTTTTAATATTGAAACATGCGAGTAGAGGTTTCCACGAACATGTGGGTTGCCCTCTACCCTTTCCTCTGAATTTTATCTATGCAACCTCATTATTACTTTTCAGCTTTCTCATCATCCCTACTAACATTTTAATGATTTCTTGCGTCAATTCAGTTGCCTGATTATATTGTTGTTTCGAAATATAACCATTCTGCAATGATACATCTAACCAGTAAATTAATTCATTTGCTGAACCAATACTATTATTGTAGAAGCTAATTTCCTTTAAAGGAAAAATCTGACCATTCCCTTCCGCTAAATTAGCTCCGATGCTCGTACATGAACGCGTTGTCTGTGATGACATCGCATATTTTTCCTCTGATGGATACCGTTTTACAAGTTGATATATTATATTATTTAACTCCATACATTTTCCATATACTTTTAAACTCTTTGGATTTTTTACTCTAATCTCTTCACTATTATATGCCATCTTTTTCTTTCCTCCCATTTTTTATAATGCTATTCTATCTTTTCACATTTTATATCCTCTATTAAGTTGTTAGGTATCAGCTCATTTAAATATATAGTAATGCTGATGCTCCAGTTCTTTAATTTGATTTCTCTTCACATTAATTCTCATCCCTTCATTTCATTTTTTAAACGCAAAAAAGCTAACCTATTTAGCTTACACAACCACATAGATAGACTTAATTAGCAAAGGAGTACCTTTGCATTTCGACTCTAACTATATAGATGTATTAAACTAAATACGTTAGCCTCTTACTAACATCAGATAATAATACATTAAAAAAATGTATAAATTAGTTTCAAAAAATCTCTTTAGACAACTAATCATTCCGATTGCCTATATCCATAATTTACATTAAGGTTTATTATATGTCAATATTTTTTGTAACTACAGCTTTACAAATGAAACTTCTCAAGAAGTAGGTACTACATCAAATTTTAACAGGAGATTTCATTTCCTCATAAATGGGACTACATAAAGCTTCTGAAATTATTATAAGCAAGTGACAATTTTAAAATTCAAATTATCAATAAAATACTTTGTATGTTCAGTAACCGTATTTCATAACATTTCACCTCTTACAAATCACACTTTTCAAAGAATGTTGTTTTGCACACTTGTTTGAAAAAGGGAATGTTTAACTCCAGACAGTCTATAAAAACATGATTTTCAGAGAAATTATTTTCAATATAAAACCCTCTGAACCCATTAATATCAATGGTTTAATGAGTATAACAACTTTTTGAAAACATAAACCTATATAGTGTGAAAAATAAACCCGAATTTCAAATTAAATCTAAAAGTCAAAACACTTAATTAAAAAAACAAAAACCACTTTTAACTAAACAGCAAGCTGTTTAAAAACCTTACCAATGCATCTTGAAAAAATCATATGTATCCGTTCAAACGGAATACTGGAGGATACAGTAACCCCCCATATGTTTTTTATTAGAAGTGATTTTTTATTACTTATCTTAAATTTATATTTTTGACAATAGTAATGGTTATCCACCTGTGAACAATTGATAACACAATACACTTAGTATTTGTTACTATAGATTATTGCACTACTACACCCAGTCACAGATAAATGTCAAATTATATACATATCCCAAGATAATTGAAAAACCACTCCTAACAAAACAGCAAGCTGTTTATAATTCCGCAAATGTATTGCAGTTCTCCAATATCCCCATCTCTCCAGATATATTATGTTCCTTACCAAATTTGTCTACGCACTGTTCAAAAGGAAATAAATATGCAGGGAAAACAAAACTTCCCCAAATTATGTTTTTGATTACAACGGTTATTATTCACATGGTATGAACAAAAATCTACAATATGACATTATATATGTAGTAGCCAAATCCCCCTATAAAACAAGGGTTATCAATAATTAACAGGTATTCTGGTGATTGAAATTCTCCTGAATTTTTTTGTTACATTAAAAAATAAAAGTTGTATTGAGTCTCTTTCCCTTATATAAGAGAGAAATACAACTTTTTTAAACAACAATTATAATATTTCATCATTCTTTTTTTCAAACGAGTGTATAAAACAACATTTTCTATAAAAACAAAAAAGATGCCTCAACTGACATCTTTAGATTCTGTATCATGTTTTAAAATAAATTTTTGCCCCTTACTTTCAATATGGTAGGTGGTCAGGAACGGCTCAAGATATTTTAGAATTTTAGAGAACTCAGATTTATCTGCAATACTCGCTTGACTTCGAATGTCCTTCTTCCGAATACTATCTATATTAGAGTGAACATACTCAAGCAAGGCATCCTGCACCCTAATGATTTTCTCTACCAATTTAGACTGCTCTTCTTTCTTTCCATTTTCACCCTTCTTTACGAAAAGTATTTCCTGCTTTACATATTGCACATTTCTTAATTGCTTCCTCACTATATCTACTTCCTCATTACTATCACAAAAAAGATAAATTTGAGCGTTTTTCTTCATATCTCGATTAATTCGTTTAATTGCTTGATATATTTCTGCTGCCACTGCCGTCTTTCTTATAGACTCAATATCCTGATTCTCGAAAATACGAATACTTTCCATCGGCTTTCCACTTTTCGTTCTGAGATAAAAAGATTTCAACGCATAGTCTAAATAAGAATAGTTTGGTGTTTTCAAAATAACCACCTTATCAAAATCCCGAAAATCATTCCTTCCGATAATATTACCAAAATATTCCACTTCAAACTTTATATCTAAATGTGACTCTATCTCTTCTATCGTATCACCTATATGAGCATACTTAATTAACAACGCTTCTTGTACCGTTCTTACACTATCTTTTTCCGTAACAAATAATATTTTGCTCCCGTTGTTGAATTCAATTTCCTCTAACATTTTTTCATAAAAATTAAGGTATTTTTCTAACTGTCCTTTACTCGTATTTATATTAAAATGCTTCAATATGATTTGAGAATAGTCAAATACATGAGGTTGATTTTTAACACGGAAAATCTCTTGGTGGAGCTGATAAGTTGCATCAAAATTTCCATTCGCATCTAAAATTATATTATTTTCTAATAGATAGAACGAGATATCTTCGAAAGTATGAAAGCAGTTCTCATAAAAAAGTCCACCATTTTTCAATAAATTTTGGATTTTTAATAGTAATTGTTTCTGTACCTTATCATGAACAGAGGTAATTAATGATTCTACAGCTCTCTTATATTTTGCATAGATAGTATCTTGAAAATCTAAATAAAATATTTCTTGATTATTAGCTGCATTCAACAATGTAGAATAATGATAGTATCTCTCCTTTAATATTTCAGCTAATACTACCATTTCTCTCCCTTGTTCATATAAATCAAAGTCGCTCCATAAAGAAGCCATATCTTCAAGGGTTAAATAGATTCTCTCCACTAAATCAATATATTCATCTACTACTAAAATCTCACGCTCTTTCAGTAATTCTGTGTGTAACCCTCGACAGAACTGCTTATACATTGAGTGACTGCACACAATAATTTGTGCTCCTTTCGCCTTGTCCAATCCATTTTTCTTTTTATTATCTTCACCTGTAAAACCAACAGCTACATCCCTACCTGCAAATTCGTTGATACGGTTCACAGTTTCTTCTAATCGATTATCTTTCACAAAGCGTTGTATAAAGACAGCTTTATACGAATAATTCTTCGTCATCTCCCCTAAAAAACGTTGACTTTCTCTCGATTTCCCACTACCTGCCTCATAAGAAAACACAGTAAAAGCTTCTTTATTCCATTTTTCTTTATTCTCAATTTGCTGACGCAATTCATCAAAATCATAACTATTTAATACTTTATTCAATACTATTTCTCTCCTTTTTTATGCTATCTCTAACATACCAACAGGAGCAAAAATACTACATAGATTATCGGTTCTATAACGTCTGACACTTCACAATATGCTTTACCCTATATTGAATGCGATTCCGCCTTTATCTCACTACTTCGCACCATGTTCGACATAGTTAGTGCGAAATGTAGGAATTATTCTCCCTCATCTGCTTATCATATAAAAATAACATTTTAAGGAGGTTTCAAATTATATGAATAATCATTTTGCAATTGCTGTTGACAGTGGTAAACACACGACAAAAAGTGTATTTTCGATTAATGGCAATTTACACAAATATAAATTTAGAACTTTAGTACAAGAGGTTCAAGAACTGGGGGTAGAGTTAACACCAACGAATCAAATTGTTGAATTAGATGGGAAAACATTTTTGATTGGGGATATGAACTCGGAGGCACAATCTAACTATGATATATCCAAACAATCTATAGAACACTTATTATGTATCTACCTTGCGATTACAAAGTACCTTATCAAAATAGACAGTAAGAACAATGGTATCCCAAATATTCGCCTTGCAGTGAATGTCCCACTTAACATCTATAAAAATTCGGTTCTGAAAGCAGAATACGAGAAATTCATACAGAACCAACAAAAAACCATCTCACTCCGAGTGAATGGCAGGGCATTTATTTTCCGAATTGATAAGATTATTTTATTACCTGAAGGGACTGGTCCCGTTTATCAACGAATTAATGAATTTAAATCAAAACGGAGCCTTATAATCGATGTTGGAGGATTGAATTCTAATTATTGCATGTTTGAAGGGCTCGTGCCTATGTTAGATTCTATGGTCATAGGTAATAGTGGAATTAATATACTACGCTCCAAAATAGCTGAAAAGATGGCTTCCCATTATGGTATCACTGTCTCTGATGCAGATGTTGAGCATATTTTGAAAGAAGGCTATCTATATGTAAATGGAGTGAAACAAGAGGAAAGCAAGGTAATATTGCAAAAACTTATCGAAACTCATGTAACAGAAATATTTAACTTCGCTAAATCACGTAGCATCACCTTTAACAATATTTCTGTTATTTTCTGTGGTGGTGGCTCTCTTTTGCTGAAAGATACAATCCTTAGACAATTTCCAACAGCAGTAATCGAACAAGACAGTCAATACGCAAATGCGCTAAGTTTCTTTCGTATCTTGGAAGTGAAACAACTTGTCTAAATACAAGGTTTCGATTAGTTTTAAGCAAAATTCCATTCATCTCTACGAGTTTATCAAAACAAAGGAAAACATTAGTAGTTATCTCTGCAAATTAATAGAAGCAGATATGAATGGAGAACATTCATCTTTAGATTTAGAATCACAGGTGGAACAAATAATGCATAAATTACTTCAAAATCAAGAGTTTTTACAACCAATCACAATCAATTCTAATAAAAGTAAAGATAATCTTTCTGCAGAAGATATCGATTTAATCAATAATTTATTTTAACGGAGAGTCCAAAACGACTTCCCGTTTCTTTTTTCAAATATTTTATCTCTATTCATATCTTCTATTAGTTTCCGCATTTCTTTTTGTAATACATAAATCTTTCAAAGGTATGAACAATTTCATAAATTTTATGAAAAGGTTATGAACAGTTACCAAAATAATACGATTAGATATGAGCTTTTTGTTTTAGTATTTCAATTTTCAATACATAAACCTTTCAAGGTATGAACAATTTCATAAATTTTACGAAAAGGTTATGAGCAATTATCAAAATAATACGAATAGTGAAGAGTTGTTGGAAGTTTTTTATTAATTACCCAAATACATTTATAAAACATTCCCCATTAGTATTACTCTTAACATGTACTGAACTAATAAAAAACCATCATTAATGATGATTATTCTTCTTGAACTAAAGCACTCCGTTAGTCGAACAAGGATTTTCTTCCATCTTACTCGTACAATGACCTTTTGTAATTACATCCACAAGAACCACATTCACATTTATACCATCCACAAGTTTCACACCTGGGATGAGTCTTGTGGCTGACCATTCCCTCGCAAGAATGACAATTACTAATATAAGATTCTTTTACTTTTTTGCCCTTACTATTCTTATAATCAGGTCTAAGTTTTTTTAAATCCCAAGTATAAACGTTAATAAAACTTCTTTTTTCAAATCTACTGTTATCTTCGTAATGATACTCTTCATCAATGATATCTCGAATAAATACTTCATGTGCCTCTTCAAATTCAACTATCAAACTGGATTTATCTTGTGAATCAAAATTTACTATTTTCCCCTTTCCATATGTTTCATGTTCTACCGTTTCACCTAATTTAAACATATTTCTCCCTCCTTTTTAGGGTAAAGATTCTCCACTAATAATCTTTTTCCTTCTTAAACAATACTGCAACTTTAGTTGAACAAAAACACTTTATACTAAAAAAAGCATTGGATAACCAATGCACTAACCTACTTATTTTCCTCTGTAATCTAATCAGTACAGGGAGAAATAAATATATGCAATCCCTTATCTTCATAATCCCACATTTTCACCCATGGATATGTATCTGAAGGCAAAATAAATAATCTTTCTTCTTGTGGCTTAATTGAACTCCTGTCTTCAGCTATACAGCCATAAATAAACGTGCCAGGTTGAATTGAAATTTCATTATTCGTGTCGTTACAATACTTAAATTTCATTTGCATTTTCAGCTATATCCCATTTTTCAAACGATAGTTTGTAATGGAATAGATAAAACTATCGCCATTAAGAACTACACCTAAAACACAACATATAGTTGCTTATATTTTTATTTAATACCATATATTGATACAAAGAATCTTAACTGCTATAATACTAAATTGTGGGGGGATTATACTTTCAATCCCAATGAACAGGAGGTGATGTATATGGCTAAGATAAGAGTAAATCAATCTCAATTAAATAGTGCAATAAGAAAAATAAATAGAGAGATTGATAAACAGGTAAAAAGGGAAGTTCAGAAACTGGAACGTGAACTAAAAAGAAAATTAAAGTAAAAAAGCCCTTATTTGTTTTGCAGAACAAATAAGAGCATGTGTTTAAAATATCTAAATAAATAGTAATACAGAATGAAGTAAATAAACAGAGGATAATATGTTCCCCTCCCACAATTTTAAATGACAAGGAGACAATTTAATGGGGAAAAATCAACATATTACGCCGCATCCAAATGGTGGTTTTCAGGTCAAAGGAGCAGGCAATTCAAAAGCTACAAAAATATTCAACACACAGTATGAAGCTATTCAGTTTGGCCGATACATTGCCATAAATCAAAAATCCGAACTGCTTATACACAATAAACAAGGTCGAATCCGTGAAAAAAATAGTTACGGTAACGACTCTTACCCACCAAGAGGTTAATTCCAATATCTGTATACAATTAAATTAATAGAAATCTCTATAAAGACAGGGAGTAAGCTAACACTCCCTGGTTTTCTATTCAATTATTAAACGCTTCGTCCTTCTTACACTTTGTTTCCCCTATTCTTTTATTTCTTTTTCCCAACTTGGATATACATGCTTCCATCAATGTCAATATAAGTTGCTTTTACTTTACGTCCATTAGCTGTGAATTCTTCTGGAATATCATTATTGTTGAAATAATCCCATACTTTCTGAGCATCGTCACCGAAGTATAATTTAAATAACTCCTTTGCCACGATAGGTACACGGTATGCTTCTTTTAAATAGCCTCCTGCATCGCCATCCCACATAGTAAATTTAAATGTAACTTCGTTTACACTGTCTCCTCCATTTACCGTAATGGCATATGGTGCTCCTGTAATATTAAAGAAGTGACCACCTTCAGTAAATCCTAACTCATTTTGTAGAGTTACAAAGTTTTTAGCTGGGTCTGAACTCCACTTAGATTGTAATACTGGAGCTGTCCATCCATCAAGGTATGTTGTACCGCCTGTAGGTAAATTTGTTGGTTCTGTTGGTGGTTTTGGAGCTTCTGGTTCTACACGGAATGATTCATCCAATGTACGAGCCATCATAAGCGAAAACTGACTACGAGTGATAAAGTCGTTTACACCAAATTTACCATTTGCGTAACCAAAAGTAATTTTGTTGTTAGCTAATAACTGAACATATTCAGATGCCCAATGTGATACTGGAACATCTGAGAAACCTTTATCAGCATATCCTTCAAATTCATAAGCGATAGAGAAGATTTTTGCCATTTGACCACGTGTTAGGTTACCTGAAGGTTCAAATACTTTTTGTCCATAAGTATTGACTTTACCATTAATAATGCCTAACTCTACGGCTTTCGCAATTTCTTCGTAGCCATCTTGTCCTGGTCTCACATCGGCAAATCTCGGATTCGAGACGTCAGAAAAATCCGTGACACCTTTACTAAGCAATAACATCTGAACTGCTTGCAATCGAGTAATGTTAGCACTTGGTCTAAATGTTCCATCAGGGAACTCTTTCGCTATCCCTTTTTCTGCTAAAAACATAATTTCTTTATAAGCATTATGTGTTTTTGATACATCTGAAAATACTGTTTTAGCGTTTACATTTTGCACAAATGCTGAACTGGTGAATAAAAAAATAATTGTAACAATGTACATAATTCTTTTCACAAAATTTCCCTCCTAAAAGAGAGTAGAAGACCACTCTCTGATTTGTTCTTCAATTACTAAACCCATCACCCTTTTCACAACTTGTCTCCCTATTCCCTTACTTCTTTTTACCAACTTGAAGATATAAATTCCCATCAATTTCTATATATGATGCTTTAACAGTTCGACCATTTGCAGTGAATGTTTCAGGAATGTCATTTTTATCAAAATAATTCCATACACGTGTTGCGTCGCCTTCAAAATAAAGTTTAAATAATTCTTTTGCCACAATCGGAATGCGGTATGCTTGTGGTATTTGACCATTAGCATCACCATCCCACATGTAGAACGAGATTGTCACTTCATTTTGACTGTCTCCACCATTTACAACGATAGCACGTGAAGCACCTTGAATTCCGTAAAAATGACCACCATCTGTAAAACCTAACTCATTTTGTAGAGTTTCGAAGTTCTTAGCTAAATCAGAACTCCATTTAGAAGTTAATACTGGAGCTGTCCATCCATCAGGGTATGTTATGCCACCTGTTGGTGGTTTTAGCGTTTCTGGTTCTACACGGAATGATTCATCCAATGTACGAGCCATCATCAGTGAGAACTGACTACGGGTAATAAAGTCATTGACACCAAATTTACCATTGCTATAACCAAATGTAATTTTGTTGTTTGCTAATAACTGAACATATTCAGATGCCCAGTGTGAAGGTGGTACGTCTGTGAAGCCTTTATTAGAGTATCCTTCAAATTCATACGCAATAGAGAAGATTTTTGCCATTTGACCACGTGTTAAGTTCCCTGAAGGTTCAAACACTTTTTGTCCTTGAGCATTAACTTTGCCATCAATAATACCTAACTCTACGGCTTTAGCAATTTCTTCGTAGCCATTTTGACCAGGTTTCAAATCGACAAATCCTGGATTCGAGACATCAGAAAAATCAGTAATTTCTTTACTTAGTAATAACATTCGGACTGCATCCAGTCGTGTAATATTGGTACTTGGTTTAAATGTTCCATCAGGGAACTTTTTCGCTATTCCTTTTTCTGCTAAAAACATAATTTCTTTATAAGCACTATGTGTTTTTGGAACATCAGAAAATATAGTTTGAGCATTTGCTTCCTGCATAAACATTAAACTACTAAATAAAACTAAAACGGTCATTATGTATCTTATTATTTTTTTCACAAAACCTTCCTCCTAATAAATAATGTTACTTATTGATAAGCATAAAATACTAAATACTAAAAACACGATGCAAATCTAAATACCTACAGATTATACTAAACTATTAATACTTATTCAATTACTCATTTACCAAAATATAGATTAAATTAGATATTTTTCAATCACGATATAAATAGCAATAAGCTAAGAGTGTTTGTTAAATCGAAATGGGAGATATTCTTTAGCTTTGAAAGCTTTAATATTTTCGAATATCCCCTCTTCATTTATGCTTCAGTAAACAAGAAATAATTCTAATTCTTCTGGAGACAAGTCCATTGGTTTTACTTCTCTCCCTAATTCATCACTCTTCTTTTTGCAATAATCTGCTAATGCTCGTACTTTTACTTTTGGTTCACCTGGTGGTCGTGGTATGGCATAAACTCCATCTCCATCATCAAATTCTTCATCGAATCGTTTTATCTCCATTATTAATTTTTTCTGTTCCTCATTTGACATTTCTTCATACTTTTTCATGATTAATATCCACCTTTCATTAAGTTATTTTCTCAAAAATCTAATGCTGAAGATTTAGTCTTTTTCCAAAGCACGTACTATGAATCTCTATCATTCTTCCCCTATTAATTTGGTTACCACTACCCTAAATTTATCGAAGCCTTATTTAATTTCTCCTCAGAATAGATAGCATTATACCAAGCTTGGTTCCAGACATCTGCTCTTTCCCAAAAAAGTATATTTATATGTTTTATCAGTTTCTCAGTAGGCTTCAATTTATTATAGTTCTTATCATAAGTAATTTTTTATTTGTATTAATTCATCACTATTTTTCAATCTAAAATCACCATTTTCAATGCTAACAACAAGATACCGAAGTACAAGATAAATATTGTATTACAAAATCTAAATCTCCTTTTTTCTTGTTCCTCTATCATTGCTATTATTCGTTTATTATCATTTGATACGCTAAATCCCATATCTGTCACTCTCATTTTCACTCTATGAAGATTATGTTTCTTATTTCTGTTAATTTGTGCCACAATATCCCTCTTTTCACTTAGTTATTGAATAATGAATCTCTCTTATTTGATTTCCTTTGTTTCCTTATTCCTTTTTTATAAATCACAAAAATAGAGAGTAAAGCCATCATAAAAATAAAAATCATAGTACAAATACTTACAATAGCTAAAGCTAACATTTTTTCACCTCCATTCAATTTAAAATCCAATTAATATTCCTCCTCATCTTTCCAAAAAATATTGAAAAGTTCTTCTCTTATAGCAAAAAATTCTTCTTCCCTATCTACTCCATCAAATCCGTAATCTCTAAGACAACCACCGCTTTATTAAAAGTAAAATCAATGCTGTTCTCCATCTCCTAAACCTCATAATGAATATCCATATTTACATTGACTATAGACAAAAATAAAAAGACGTTGAATATAGTCATCGCTATACTTCAACGTCTTACGTACATTTACTATGTTCAATTTTTAAATTTACCAACCTGAAATGAATACAATATGCTATACATCCCCGTTTCAAACGAAACACCTCCCATATATGGATGTATTAAGTATATCACCTGAATCGATATAAGGGGATATTTTTTGTCTTAGGAAAAATCGACCTCCATACTTTCTTGATACAGTATAGCAGGTTCAAAATCTACTCCATTAGGCCAACACACTGTCCCAGCAATATCATCCAGTGTAACTTGTAAAAACAACTCCAAATTGTCTCTGACCTCAGCCAATGAACCACTATAACCTTTTAAAAATTTTCGAATATCCACTATGCGATATTCTTGCTTGTCGAACACCAATAGCAATTTGAAATTTCTTGTGGGTATAACTGAAGTAATTCTCATTCCCTGCACCTGCCCTGACATAGTTTAATTTCAAAATAATAACACGCATTAGCACATAGCTCCAATACTAATTAAGTAAACTACCCAATTCATATTTAAATCGTGTTCGTTTAAGCTTCTGTGGAAGGGCAACCCCATTTTCTTTTACCCAATTCAATGAAAAGCTCTTACGTTCCCTTTCATGATAAAAATGATACACAGATACAACCTCTACAAAATAGGTCTCATTCACATCTCAAAAGTTGAATATAAATCCAGCCTTTACAGCATCGATAATGCTGAATTGGTACAATAATTCGATTTGATAGGATTGGATGGCTCCAAATGGAATGGATTTTCCTTTGTGACTCTTCAATTCTAAAAGGTAGATTTTTGGTTTCCTATATAAGATAAAATCACAAGGGTTTTTCACGTTTGCAAAGCCTAAATTGTCATCTTTTAATCTATAGACAAAATAAGTACTCCTTCTCTGAAACAGAGACATAAAAGTCCTTCTCGAACTGTTTCCCAGGGTTTAAACGCTTTCCTCCTTTTCTTTTACTCTCACTTATGGTAATGGTCATGCTTTTCCTCCTCTCTTTTTATTTTTTATTATGATAGAAGATAAAAAGAGATTTTATAAGGATTGTTCAGTTTTACTATTGCCGATTAAATTTCGGTCTATATCGAAAAAAGGTATGAACTTTTTCATACTTTTTACGTAGTTCCTCTGAAATGTTATGGTATAAGTACGATAAATTAAGAACAGTTATGAAATTATTTCGTACTTCGTTTGTATATATTCAAATATGGTTATGGTACAAATGCTATTGAAACTACATGTTAAACTAATTTTATTCATTTGGAGGTTATGAAATGAACAATTTACTTGAAGTAATAGATATTAAATCAAACAATGGATTATATCGCATATATCTATTTTCTGATAAGAATCCATTGCCCCGACTAAAAATTTATAAAATAATAGATGAAATTGAAACTCCTGTGAAAAGTATGTACGAGAAACTAAAAAATTTGAATGCCGAATTTTCTTTTAAAATTGATTATGAACCTGTAGGTAGAACAAAATTGAACACGAGGGAATTCGGTAAAGAATTCATTAAACGATATAAAAACAAGAAGAAGGCACTGGATTAATACCAATGCCTTCATATTGACTACTACAAACTCATCTATCATGTCGAGCATGTTTTCTATACTAATTTTGTTGAAGCAATTGAAGTAATTCTACCCTCGATTCTTGTGGCAATATTTTAACGAAGTTATGTAATCCCAGGTTGTACAAACACAAGGTAACCATTTTCACCCTTTCTTCATCAAATGTCAGAAAAAACCCATCAACAAACTCCAATTTATTTTCCGCTGGTGTATACTCTTTTGATACATCTTATAATTCACTGGCTGCCCTGCTTTTTAGGAATCACCTTAATGTGTCTTAACTCCTCCCCCAGGTTTTTAAAAATCAATTCTCAAACTTCATGTATGTAAATTGATAATAATAGATACCTTAACATGTGTTATCGATTATAATGCAAAATACGCATTGTATTACCTATAATATTTTAGCGAAACAAGTATGAACTTTTTCATATTTTTTCTGTATTTACTTCAAACTATTTCGAAATAAATATTTGAAAGTATGAACATTTATGAAATTATTTCACACATGTTCAAATAAAATTAAGTAACAAACACTACTGGAATCCACATCATTCATTGTAACCAATCATTATATGAAACCAAATCCTTATGCCCCTATTGAGACAAGGTACTGGTAACCGCATGCTTTGTTCCTGTTTAACTACATACGATATTATATGTATGTTCAGTACGAAGAATCTGGAACACCCTTAAAATATGTCAATCAGTACGGAGATTTTGGAACACCCTTTGAAATGTGTCATTCAGTACGGAGATTTTGGAACACCCTTTGAAATGTGTCATTCAGTACGGAGATTTTGGAACACCCTTTGAAATGTGTCATTCAGTACGGAGATTTTGGAACACTCTTTGAAATGTGTCATTCAGTACGGAGATTTTGGAACACCCTTTGAAATGTGTCATTCAGTACGGAGATTTTGGAACACCCTTTGAAATGTGTCATTCAGTACGGAGATTTTGGAACACCCTTTGAAATGTGTCATTCAGTACGGAGATTTTGGAACACCCTTTGAAATGTGTCATTCAGTACGGAGATTTTGGAACACCCTTTGAAATGTGTCATTCAGTACGGAGATTTTGGAACACCCTTTGAAATGTGTCATTCAGTACGGAGATTTTGGAACACCCTTTGAAATGTGTCATTCAGTACGGAGATTTTGGAACACCCTTTGAAATGTGTCATTCAGTACGGAGATTTTGGAACACCTTTTGCCGTTAGACTATTAATAGAAGGCTAAAGAATTTGTTAACAGATTTTTTAATGAACAGTACAAAGACTAAATATCAACAAGAACTATTGTATAAATATTTTTCACCAAAAACATTTGAATTTAAAAATACTAAATTGTTGTTAAATTAATTCTTTAGCATTTCTCATTTTACTCACCTTAAGCTGAAATTCCTCATTTCTAATCTATCTAATTCTATTTTGTTAAATATACGAGCGAAACTGGATAGGTTGTCCAATATCCGCTCGTATAATTCACCAATAATTCAATAGCATAAAAAGAGGCTTCTTGAATTTTTTCAATTGCCTTTAATATACTTATTTTTTGCTTGCTGTATTTGTTGTAATACAAGGTCAAAGCGGTCATCCATCAAATCATCATCTTCAATTTCAACTTTACTAAAATATTCCTTGTATGCTTCTTCTCTTGCCTCTTTAATAACCTTTTTTAAATTCTTCATTTCATGTTTAACAATAGTTGTTATCCATGAATCTTCAAATCCTTCTGATATTAATTCAGTATATATTTTATCATGTTTTTCTAAAAGTTCATTTCTTTTCGCTATCCGCTTATCCCTATTCTGTTTATTTATTTCAAAATCTTCTAAGATAACTTTAATTCTTTCCAATGTTGATGATAAATCAGTCAATTCCCTAAAATTCTGTTGAAGATGTACACTTTCTTTTAACTTTACTAAAGTCTGCTTCAATTTTTGTTCTGTTTTCTTAACAACCTGTTCTTCAAATACTACAACCATGTTCAATTATTCATCGTCCCTTCTTTAAAAAACATAAATTTTCTGATGGCCGACTATCAACCATAGGAGAATTTGACTCTGTTAAAAATTAATTTTATAAATTTTTAACCACCTTATCACAGTATTCTTCCCAATAATTTTTATTGTCTCCCCATATATCATGTAACCATATGTACATCAAAATTACTTCAAGATATTGCTTCTTCCCTTTTATAAAAGGTTTATTTGAAATTTTGGTGTAAAGAGTATCTAAATTAAAGAGATTTGTTTTTTGTTTATAATCATAATTATAAGGTTGCCAATTTTCATTGGTTTTAATTTTATGTTTTACTGGCCATAAAGAATCATCATCAGAAAAACGTAATAAATAATTGGAAGCAAACGCCCAAATGTTTACTTTGTGTTTACTCCAAGTATTTTCCAGCCATTCATTTATATCCACAGTCAAAAATGTCGAAGGATTATTTAACTCTTTTTCACTTTCAATCCGATGGTAATCTTTTATTAAATTGAATAACATCTCAGTCTGGCCTTTTAGAAATGGGTTCTTTTTTATAAGATAGGCATAACAATCATATGAACAAGTCCTAAATTCATGTTCAGTGTTATACAAAAGGAAAAGTTCCTCTTTTTTTAAAAAACTTATAATAGAACGATGGATTTGCTTTTCGTGAACATCATAAATATCAACAAGCCATTCTTGAACTGCATCTTCATACTTTTTCAATTGATTTCTAAATTTTACTAACCTTTCTTCATTTAAGAATGTTTTTTGTTCCATCTCCTCAATATTCAAATATTGATTAAAGTATTCAAAAACATAATTCACACAAATACGTAAATTTCCATCTTTTGAATCAATATCATATTCATTGATATTATCTTCTCTTTTTCTTTTTGAAATGTATTCTTCAAGAGAAAGCATTTTCATCACATCCCTCTGTATTTCTATCAAAACCTTATTGGTTATTGTTCTTAAGAACATTTGCTCCACACTATTTAAAACTTCATTTTTTTTAATGTTTAATCGAATCAGTGATTCTCTTTCTATTTTGTTACTGGGCAAAATCTTCATCAAAGCACATATAACAATAGCCTGACTGGTCATATTTGAAAATGGCTTTCCTCTCCTCAATTAATCCTTCATGAGAGATACTATAAGCACAAACTCTTTGTAAATCAAATTCCTCATCATGATAACGGTAAACCATTAAAACATTCGACTTTTGAATCTTATTCTTTCGTAGAATCAATTCATTTAGATAATCTACTCTTTCAGCAGATTTAATGTATTGTATCCCTATAACATTATGCGGAATATATCCTTCTTCTGTTTGCGAAAATAGCTTTTCTATTGTTTCAACATCTTTTTTCGGGATACTCTCCCTCTCCAAATGTAAGGCAAGATATAAAAAATATTCATCATTAAATCGGCCATCCCACTTCCACCAAGATAAATCCATTGGTCGGGAAAACCCTTTTGATTTATCAAGCTTTGAGTCTTCAATGAATGCATCGAAGCCAAGCATTTCTCCTAATTGAGCAAAAAAGTCAATTTCCCTTTTTGTGAACATAGAAATATTATGCAAATGAGATAAGTTCATTCTGCGGTAATTCCTTACATACCCCTCGAAAAATTGCATGAGATTGAAATAATATTTATCCACAAATATTTCCCTCTTTATGTAAGTATATTAATCGAAATTTCAAATTCCTATATTTTAATTCTATGTTAATATTTGATATTAGGAAAGTATGTATAAAATTTATAAATTATATGGAGGAATAGTAATGCCAAATACTGATTGGACAAAACTCAATTCTTTACAAAGATGACAGGGGTTTTGATTTTATTATTAAAGATAAGAATGGGCATTTCTGTGAAATACAGGTGAATTCTCTTAGAGGCACAGGCTATGTGTTTATGCAAAAAAGTAAATTTGACATTACGAATAAAAACCTATACCTGGCTCTATTAATTTTTAATGTTGGGGAAATGCCTGATGTTTTTCTTATCCCTGCACAAGTATAGGAAGTACCGAATGAAATATTTGTTGATAGAAATTATGGTAATCCAGGACAAACAAGTAAACCAGAGTGGGGAATTAATATATCTAAAAAGAACTACTCCATTCTCGAAATCTTTAAATTTGAGGAAGCAATTAAAAATTTTTTAAAAGAAGAGTATATATAATTTTGGTCTTTTGATATTAAATATTCATAATAAAAACAACCACTTTAAGACTTTGTAAAAACAAAGAAAGTGGTTGTCCCATAATGCAATAGGGTGTCGTTCTCATAAAAAATACCCTTTCTATGCACGAACCCAAAAGCTCCGCTTCCTATATTTTACCAAACTTTTAATTAAACTGAAAGAGGTTAAGATATTGAAAGAAATAAATCATGGTTGCAAATTCTGTTGAAGCAGACGAAATAATTCTTCCTTTGATTCTTTCTGTAGAAATGTAACGAACTCTTGTAACCCCATATTGAACAAACATAAAGCAAGCATTTTTTCCCGTTCTTTATTGAATGGAAGAAAAACACCATTTACTAACTCTAACTTATGCTCTGCAGGAGTGTACTCTTCATATACCTCATAATTTACTGGCTGACCTGCACTTTTTGGAATCAACATAATATCCTAACTCCTTCCCGCATGTTATAACTCATATAATTTTCATCATTTAGCAAAACAAGTATGAACTTTTATGAAATTCACACACACATACTCAGATAAAGTTATGTTAAAAACACTACATCTTTCATGAAGCTAAATAAAAACTTAAACATACATTTAGTAAAGAAACACGATAAAACTCAGTAACTATTTTCAAAAAGGATAAATCAGTATGGAACAACTATTCTGTATAACAGAATTACTTTGCTTATCCTTCAGACTAATCTATTGGTTGCTGAGAGGGATAGTAAAGTTGGTTAGCGTTGTGTTTGATGCTGTGTAGATGCTAAATGTGATTAAACAATGCCTTATCTCCAAAAATGTTCATTCATTAAGAAGAAGATTCTGGACAACCTCTGGATATAAATAAAACGAAGGGAACTAATAAAAATCATAGTTCCCCCCTAATTTTTATTCATGGACTAATTAAGCCCCTTCAGAAAAGCATCTACTTTACTGATAATTTTAATTGAATCTACATGTTTACTATGTCCTGTCCATTCACTTTCCAGTAAGGTCTGTACAAGTGCTAAAAAGCTCTCTCTCGCTTCCATTGTCGGCAATTTCCCTCTAATCAGATATTCGTTATACACTAACATTTCTTGAATACTCTTTGTTGGAAGGTCTTCCTCGAACTGGTCGATATCAACTAAATCGGTTATATGCACATCAAGTGCTTGAGCCAAATTCTTGATTATTGGATAGGAAGGTGCACGTCTAATACCCTTTTCAAGTTTGTGAATATAGCCCGCATCTATTTTCGCCAGTTCACCTAATTGTTGATAAGTGAGGTTGCGGACTTGCCTATAGTAACAAAGTCGTTGTGCAAATGTCCTCGAAATCTTTCTTTTATCTTCTGTTGTAGTCTGTTGATTCATATACAATTCCCCCTGCTTCTTCATGTATCTAATCCATAATCGCATTAGCATTTCCAACTATGATTATTTCTAAAATAGAATCCTGTATTATTAGAAACTTGCTATATTATAGATTCGAATTACAAATTTATTCGATACTCTCAGGGGAAAAGTCTCATCCTAAACATCCTAAGAATAAGGATGAATTATTTTTCCTGCTCATTTACATCTATTTTTCCACCTGTCCATGGCTCACAATTCCTTCTTTAAGCAAAAGTTGAACATCTAAAAAAGCTTGTTGAAATTCTAATTCATTGTATAACTCTTGTTCCCAAAAGTTCGTTTGCTCTTCCTGTGTTATGACACTAATAGTCTTTAACATCTGATACAATTTCATTATTCATCCTCCTATTGTCACATTTAGTAATTAATTCTATTCTAATTTTGACTATAAGCAAAAATAAAAAGACGTTACATATAGTCATCACTATATCAACGTCTTACCCACATTCACTATATTTACTTTTTAAATCTTTCAATCTGCAATCAATAGAAGATATTGTATATTCCCACTTCAAATAGCACGCCTCCTCTGTACGGATTAGTTTGAGTATACCATTTTAAACTATGTTGAAGAATGTATTTTCTATTCATCAATTCTTTATATTACATCTTATGGAATTACTATATTCATTCTATTTCTTCATTTGATGTGATAATTCCTTTAGTCTAATCCCAACAATCTTAGACTGCAATAAGCAGTCTTTTTTATGCATTAATATCTTATTTAAAGTATATATATAAAACACCTAAAAATGATGTTCTTTACATATCTCCATTCAGCCCTTCAACAAAACCAGCCCACATTTCTTTTTCTTCTCTTTCAATTTCTTCACGTTCTTGTTGAATTTCAACATTGTCCTTTTCAATTACATTTGCAATTGCAGGATTTTTCAGCTCGTTTTCAAGAAATATTTTTACTAAATCTATATTTGAGTATTCACTTAAATATTCAGGGTCAAAAGAAAGGTTTCTAAGTAACTCACCAATTTCATTTAGGTAAAGAGCTACTACTTTACTGCCTATCTTATAATCTCCTTCTTTTTCTGGGAAAGACATTCCGTTTTGAGAATCACCGATAAGTGCTTTTGTTGCTTTTACATGTAAATCCAGTCCTCCAAAATGAGCTAACTCTTGGTCGTCTACACCTTCACATCTAATCATAATATCATTTCCCTTACGGTCAACGCTATGTACTTCAAACCCTCTTTGTTCCACTATGTAAGTCCCCTCCAATAGTTCTAAACTGATAGTCTATCTATTTTAAAATATTCTCACCAATCCATTCGCCTAATTATTACCATAATATCAATATATAAATAAATTTTCAATTCAAAAACAGACTAACTTCATTAAAAATAAATATTCTTTTTAGGCAAAGTTAATTGGCTTTTCTATGAACCTTGCAACCCTTTTCTTTTTTGCATACTTTACATGATTCAGCCAATAAACAAATGGAAATGCCAGACCAAATAATTTGGGAATGACAGTTGAATAATTAGAAAAAGAAGACTATTTGCAAGTCTTCTTTTTTACTATTGAGTCAATTTTAATGTCCATCTTTTATTAATTCATTAATTGATTTTTGAGAATCACCATTTTTGAATAATAAAATTTTCAAACCTGCCTTTTAATGCTCTTATTTACCTTCTGCTTCTCGTTATATATTCTCTATATTAACTTTACTAAAATTCCCGATTTTGATTAATCGTTCAATGGATTTTTTTGAATCTCCATCACGAATCGCCTCTATAAGTTCATCTTTCACTTCTTTTTGAATAAATTGCTGTTGCATTTCTTCTTTTACTATATCCATACCTTTCAACACCTTCCATATCCTTTTTTGAGCATTTTCACTTAGATATTTTCTTACAAGCAGAGAAACAGATGTCGTTAGTTCTGCTCTTTCATTTCATCTGACAGCTCTTGAATATCTCTCACAAAGCTAAGCGTCATTTTTTCTTCTTAACCCTTTTAAGTCTCTCTATGCACCCTAATGTTTAAACGTATACATCTACTTTCTTTCAGTGTAATTCTTTTAACTTAATCAACATTTCCCCGATAATTCTCAAGTCTTGAAGCATTGTCTGACAAGAAAATTCTACGTCTAATAGTAGTTCTATGATTTCAATTAGTACTACTTTTTGTTCGCTTATCAGCAATTCTCCACCATACTGAATCTTATTATTAAGAATTAACTCAGCAATCGTCATGACTCTATCTTGCATCATAGAACCCATTAATCGCCACACCTCAACATTCAATGCTTCGGAAAGTTTTAATACAGCATGATGACCTGGCAATCTATAATTATTCGTTTCCAATTTGTCCAGATACGATACTGAAATACCTGTTTTCTCCGATAATTCTTGAAGTGACATCTTTCGATTCTCTCTGTAATATCTCAAAATCATGCTAAACTCTTTCCCTAATTCCTTTTCCAAATCCTTTACCTCCCAACATTCCCCATTAAGGAAACCTACTTTTTGATAGATAGTTATCCCTATATATTAGATTTCTGGAGGCTCTTTATAACAAATAAGTGATTTCCTTTAGTAGATATAGACATTGGAAAAAGTAACGATAGAAATTTGTAGAGAGGAATAGCAAGCAGGAAGAGAATTATATTTCCTACAATTCATCAAATACCCTTTTTCCACTCTTGTTTTTCTCCACTCTTTTATGCAAAAAAGACTGAAGAGTGACCAGGCTTTCACCTGATTTTCCTTCAGTCTGAAACATGCTATTTTATTTAAAGGCATAGCTGATACATAAAAATCCATATAACAGGAGATTAGCTTAGGGTAATAGATTGCAACAATCATTAAGAAATGTATTTATAAGGTTACTACTTTCATATACCGCACTAATATCCTTGCTCTGAGACGATATTTCTTTACATATTCAACAAGTTATTGATTTAATGAATCCCTTTGATTCAATAAAAGGCTCGCCAAGTTTTTATAAATGACTTCCTCAAATTGCTCTACACCTAATTTTTTCGCAAACTGACAATAGATTTCAGATAAATTGTATGAATTACCTTTTAAATTTGTTTTAGCAAAGGGAGCGTCTGTCTCTATCAGAAGTCTATCTATAGGGATTGACTTTATAATATCCAAGCCCTTTTTTGAAGCTAACATGGAATAGTTCACTGAAAAATAATAACCTTGTTCTACTATTTTATACACAAATTCCTTATTACCTGAATACCAATGAAATATTGCATACTCAACTTTGTTCTTTTTTAACATCGCTAATACATCTGCTTCAGCTCCACGAGAATGAATTGACATTATTTTTTTACCGTTTGCCGACTGAGAACAAATATAATCAAATGCTTCCTGTTGTTCTATCTTAGTTTGGACGAACTCTTTAGAATAGTCTAACCCTACTTCGCCAACATATTTCGTAAATGGAAGCATTGAATCGAAAAGGTTCTGGTTAAAGGGATACTTTTCAGCCAACTGAGGATTATATCCCAGCCCCAATTTAATGAATTTGCTTTCTGGAAATTCATTTCTACATTTCTGATAAATTTCTGGCAAGTTGGTTACAAATAAGGCATATGTTTTATTCTGCTCAAAAGAGTTGTATATTTCTTTAAAGTTCTTAAAATAGTCGATATGAATGTGCATATCGGATAAGTTATACATAGATTTCAACTTCCTTGATTCCTGTATATTCAATTAAACCCTTGCCATTTAGCTTTATCATTTCCATTAACTCTTCCATAGACTTTCGATACACTCTCTCATAACCATCTAACTCTTCACTATTTAATGGTCCTTGCCTTACTAAAAGACTTCTAATATATTCACTATCTTCTTGATGGTCAATATAACGCCTTAAACTAAATAGGACCGCTTTTAAGTCACTTGCTCTTCCTTGAATATTGTTATAGTTTAAGATAAAATCTTTGCTTAACTCATAAAGTGGGTTATAACAAGTCTCGTCTTTCCCTATCTTCACAAAAGAGGCTTTTCTAATTAAGCATGGATAGCAATAACCACAATTACAAGGTGTTACAACTTTATCACTTTTCTTTTTATCATAACGAGATAAGCATGGATGGGAGCAGGACAATGTGCGAGTCGCATATTGCTTAAAAATCGCATTATTTTGGTGTTCCTCTAAAATTTCTCCCTTAGTCTTATCCCAGTAAAAGTTTGAAACTTTATTTTTTATCCCCACTTTATCAAGAACCGAGTTTAATGAATTGATAAAAATAGGATGTGTTGTTCTTGTACTACAACTTCCTGTCCTGCTGTCCGTTAATGGAACATTAACACCAATAAAACCATTCTCGGGTATATACACTGGTGTTTCTTTACCTATAATTGAAGCAACAGAGATTGCTCCAGCAATAAATAGTAACGACCTGCTACGACTGGTACTTTCCACTGAAAGCTTCTCTGTCTTTTCTCCTCTTTGAATAGGAACTAAGGGATTAACGTTGAATAACAATAATTCATTTTCTAATTCTGTATAGTGGTCGTTTATAGCGTCAAACAATTCTTTTTGTCGATTTGTCAAAAGGTTGTATTCCCTAAACCCAAGAAACAGTGTATTTCGTTTGTTCTCAGAAAGTGTTAGTGCTCCACAGAAAGAATCTAATCCACCAGAAAATAAGCTAACTGAATCATATTTTCCAGCATCAATAAGATTTTTAGTGTTTATTTTATCAGTTCTGAACCTTAAATTTGTTTGTCTAAATTCAAATTTCCACTTATCTCCACTTAGAAAACTTATTACGTATTCAAGCTCTTCTTTCACTGAATTCCATTTCTCCACTTCTAATACAGGTATTGAGAGCCTTAAAGTCCTTGTCCAACTATCTGAAAAGTTCTTTCTTGGAATTCGTTTATCCACACAAAAAATACTCGAAGCAATTATAAGAAAATCTTCATTTATGCTTGTTAAACTATTTATACCAAATTTTCGCCAAAGTTGCTCCATATCAGTTTTCACATTCGACTTATTCTTTTTATCGAATAAATTGAACAATAGAAACTGTTTTTCAGACGAATGACTTGGATTCAAATCATCATGGTTTTTGTTAATCCAAATATTACTCATTTATCTCCCTCCAAACAGAAAGAATCTCAAGAGTTTTTTTATAAGTATTATTTAAAATTTGGTTGCCTTCTGTTCCATTCCAATCAATGTTTTGAATCTTCTGGATAGAGAAGTTTTTTTCAATTGAATTTCTTATATATGTCTTAACATTCTTCTCTGCAACCTTATATTTATCTATGTTATCAAATAAACTTAACAGTTTTTCAGTGAAATTTGCAAAAAAGCAATTTTGTATAAATTTGATAATAAATTCTCTAATGAATACTCCTGTATCTAATGACTTTAATACTTCTTCATACCCATTCACATCCTTAATGCCTTTAAAAAGTTCTCTCATTAGTTCATTCATACTTTGATTAGAAATGCCATCGTAAAATTCATTACCACTATCACTGAAATACTTTAATAGCCCCCTTCGAACATTTTCAGGTGTCTCGTTTTTCAAATATGATAGCCCAAATCGGTCTAATGTTTCAGACAGCCCATATTTTCTAACTGAATCGATGAAACTCAGTGCTTTACCACCCGATTGGATAGCTCTTCCTGCATTTGCCCCTGAACCAGTAGAGCCATTTAATGCTTTAGCAAAATTAGAAATTGCCTTTTCAACCGAAGAAGGGGTAAAGTTATCCTTCACCATCTTCGTTACATCCCTTTTAGCATCTGGCCATAAATACCCTGTCGGTGGTAAATAACCTTTTGATGTTCCCATTCTATTAATCTCCTCCTATATCCCAAAGTTTGCTGTCAACGTTTTTCTTTTCTATATAATATTCTTTCAACTTATCAAACGTTTCACCGTCCAATTGTCGAAAAAGAAGAATTTCACTTAGGTCGAAGTCTTTACCGTCTATCTTTTTAAACTCTTCAAAAATTTTAGACTTATATTGAGGTAGCGAGTTATAGAATACGATTAGTGTTTCTAATTGAGCTTTATCTTGATGATACTTTTCTAATACACCTTTGAGAATTTCATTTCTTGTAACTTCGTCCATTTCAAGCATCTGCTCTATTTTCTTTCTTCGTAAGGCAATATGAGTATCAAGATTGCATATTTGATTGATATATTTTCTTTGTTCTTGGTTCAAGTTTATTGAAAATAATCTTCTATCTGAAATTGAATCTTTAGCTAAATAAAAGTAAGGAGAGAGGTCTATATCAGAAAGTTTGGGCTCTGTTCCAAACCATCTCCTCATTTTTTCGCTTAACCATGCTGTATTTTTAGTTACCTCTTCAATTTTTAATTGTTCATCCTCTTTTTGCTCATCCAATATTCCTACTTCAAGAATCTTTAACTGTAAAGGAGTTCCACTGTGTTCAAATTGCCACTGAAATAACTCTTTAAATAAGTCGCTGTCGACGTATTCCAATACCATCAATTTTGCTAAAATAGCTAAGTTGAAATCTATCCGTTGGATTTCCGCCAACCTTTTACGAATGTAAAAGGTGTTTAAAAAACGCTTAGTTTGACGTGGATTTCCCTTCAACGATGAAGCCACAATACTTCCGATACTATTAAAAATTTGAATTTGCTGTTCAAAATCTGTCTCAGTAATACCATTTTTATACTTTGAACCATTTATTTCTATTTCGTTTTGAACTATATCTAATATTTCTGTTCCAGAAATTATTTCACCCTTGATGAATATTCCTTTTTCCTTTAATTTTTCGAGAAGTTGATTTAATACTTTGTCATCCAAAAACATTTCTGCAATAAGCAACAACATGTAATTCTTAACGTCACTTTCTGCTAATTCAGCAATTTTAATTGGGAGCTGAACTATTTTTTCTATGTAATCGGTCGATACATTTATTCCTTCATCATTTAATTGAGGATATTTTCTTTTTATTGAATAAGAAATTATGTTTTCATCCATCGCAATGATAAACGTAGTTTTCTCAACAGATAAAAATAGTTTGATAGCCTCAAGCGTCTCCACAATTCGGTCGGGGTTACATCTATCTAAATCATCAATAAGTATTAGCAAATTGTCTACCTTTGAGTCCCGAATAAGTAATGTAAACTCTTCACGAAATTTGCGAATATTTTCGACGGTATTCTCCTGTGGATTTTCTTTTATATATTCTTTAGTCCAGTTTTGAGTTTTTTCAATTTGCTCTTGCACCTTTTCAGGACTTTCAAAATCAGAAGAGTTGGGTATCATTATAAAAGGAGGTATTCCTGTCATACCACTGATAGCCCATGGTATGCTTTGTTTTAAAACTGTTTTTCCTAAACCCATCCAATTAACCCTATTCATCAAACCTTTAATTTTTTCTTTAGAATTCGAAAAAAATGTCTGATTCTCCTCCATACTTTGCAAAATTGCTTCCATTAAAGCCGTCTTTGCATCTTCATAGCCTTCAAACATCCATGCATTTATCTTTACTACAGCAATTTTCTTATTGGAATTAGAAGAGGTTTGTTCTTCAATTAAATTAAGCAATGTCGATTTACCACTTCCCCAGTTACCAAAAAGCCCTATAGTTAATGGATTCATTCGTTCACTTACAGCAATTTCAGTAATCAAATCTGCGTATGGTTGATAGGCAAGCATATCAATTTTTGAAGCATCATCAGCCCACATAAAACATTCACCTCAAGATATAAATTTTTAAATACTTCGCCAATAAAACTCACATTACTATTGTCCCATTTTTGTAAAATAATTTCAATTTTTTCTACAAAAAAAGACATCTTTAAAATCAGATGTCTACTTTTAGTCTTATCCTTATTTATTAGGAGCTTCAAATGATATATCTCTTTAGGATTTCTAAGACCCTATTTGGTTCAAGCTCCTCCAAAATTCGCAAGTCTCTCAAAAAAATCTCTAAGGCTTTGTTTTAGTGAGAGGCTATAACAAATATTCTCTTAAGCTATTTGATACTTCGTCAACATCTAAGTCTAAGTACTGGGTTGTGACTTCCAAGTTAGAATGTCCTAATGCTTTAGATATTAATGCAATATTAGCTCCCTTCGAAAGTAAATTTTTAGCAAATGCTCTTCTAAGTGCATGTGGGTTAATGTTTTTTAAACCAAATTGTTTGCTATACTTTGTTAATTGTTTTGAAATTGCATTATTAGTGGATTTTGTATCTAAAGGAGTTGCTTTATAGGAAATAAAGATATTCTCGTTGTTTTGATGATAATGTCGTCGAATTTTATTATTTTGTTGAATCAACACTTGATACAACTGAACTAATTGATTATCAATCGGTAGCTTCAATAACTTATGATTTTTTAAAATCTCCCCTTCTAAAACCAACGTTTTTTCATCAAAATCGATATGCTTTTCTTCAAGTTTTCCTAAAGTATTTATTCTAATCCCTGTTTTATACATTGTTAATATTGCTACTGCATCTCTTAGACCTATAAAAGTATTTAAATCTAAAAGGGAAATCAATAATTGTACATCTTTTTCATTTGCTCCAGTTTTTACTTTTTTATCTACTTTGAGGTTCACATCTTGCCAAAATTTTGACTCATACCAACCATTAATATAACATTTACTTAAGAATGACTTTAGTGCTTTTAATCTCGTTAATTTTGTTTGATTTGAAACTTGCATGTTTTCAAGCCAAGAGTAAATTGTATCTAATGTTATTTCATTTAAAAACGTAATAGTCTGTGTATCTACTAAGTGATTTACAATTGTTTCATAGTCTTTTATTGTCCGAGGTCGAAGACCGCTGGAAATCATTTGTCTTTTCACAATTTGAATCGCATCTTTTATCATTTTTGAATTATGCTGAGCAGTTGCCTCATTCTCAACCTTCAAAAGGTTTAAATCAACATCTACTTCAAATAGTCCCGACTTTTTAGTCATAAAAAAAATCCTCCATTCATGAATTGAATTGGAAGATGATTCTGGTCACGTAATAAAATTACAAGGGTACAAAAAAGGGATAAAGTCATCCAGACCGAAGCCCTGACCGTATCCCTAATTTCTCTCAAACCCTTATCCCTAAAGGCCTGAAACCTGCTTTTTGGACGTCCCAGGAGGGATTCGAACCCCCGACCGACGGCTTAGAAGGCCGTTGCTCTATCCAGCTGAGCTACTGAGACATGATGTCATTTCTTATGTATATCATAGGAAGGACAATATTTATTATATGTACTTTATAGCATAATGTCAACATTAATTTTACTATGCAGGCAAGGTTTGCCTCATATTTTTTATCGTATGTTGCTACAGCATCCATTATACCATTTCTTCACCCTCTTAACAGGACGGATAGCAAAATATTTGCTACACTATTGGCGATACAAAAGTAGGAGGTTTGTGGATGTTTAAAGATTTAGTCGTTATTGTCACAGGTGGTGCACAAGGGATTGGTAAGGGTATTACGCTTGCATATGCACAACAAGGTGCAAAAGTGGTGATTGCTGATTTGAATGCAGGCTTAGGTCAACAGTTAGAACAGGATATGCTTGCTCAAGGCTACTCTGCATTATTTGTTCCAACGGATGTGACAAAGGAACAGGATATCATTCATTTGATGCAGCAGGCTGTGGAGCATTATGGAACCATTCATATTTTAATTAATAATGCTGGGAAGTTCCAGCATCAATCTCCTTACGAGGTGACGTTTGATGAGTGGCAGGATTTGTTGCAGACGAATTTAACGGGTTCCTTTTTCTGTGCCAGAGAGGCTGCAAAAGTGATGCGGCATAATGCAAAGGGTGGTTCCATTGTTTCGCTGGCCTCAACGCGAGCTGAAATGTCAGAGCCTCATACAGAAGCTTATGCGGCTACAAAGGGAGGGATCATAGCATTAACACATGCTTTAGCGCGATCTTTAGGGCCAGATCAAATTACTGTGAATTGTATTTCACCTGGGTGGATTGAAACAGGTGATTATGAGGCACTACGGCCAATCGATCATGCGCAGCATTTGTCAGGAAGGGTTGGTCTGCCTGAAGATATTGCACAGGCTTGTCTCTATTTAACAAACCCTATGAATAACTTTGTGACAGGTATTAATCTTACAGTTGATGGTGGCATGACGAAGAAAATGATGTATGAGGCGTAATTTTGTGGTCTCTTCTTTTCTTTCTGGTTCTTCATACTCCGAGATTCCTTGGAGTATGCTACTGTAGGAGAAAGAACAAGAAGGAGTGAAGCCTTGTACCCCTATTCAAATGGTTTTTCATTAAGCCAGCTGTATCATGCCCCCTATACGCAGTATACGGCTCCGATTCGTCACTTTTTACAGTCAAATGATTACCGACGCTGTATTAGTAAAGGCGAAGCAGACTTTATGGCTATGAACCGTTTACTTTGGATGGAGCATGTAAATTGGACACGGATGACTATTATAAGCATTGTGTTTAATTTACCTGATTTACCCTTTGTGCAGCAGCGTTTGCTACGCAATGCAACCGATTTAGGGAATTGTTTACGCCCCTTTTACGGTGACTCCGTGGCGGATCGTTATGCAGCTTTAATTAAAGAGCATCTGGTAATTGCGGCTCAATTAGTGACAGCTGCTGCGAAAGGTGACGCTACCACAGCGGAAGCAAAAGAGAGGGAATGGTATCGTAATGCAGATGATATTGCTTTCTTTTTGCATACAATCAATCCATACCTAAGTAGAGAGGTAGTACAAAAAATGTTTTATACGCATTTAGCTTTAACGAAAAATGAAGCTGTCACGATGATACAAAAAGATTATCAGGCAGATGTAGAGGTATTTGATGAAATTGAAGCAGAGGCACTTGCGATGTCAGATATGATTGCCAGCGCCATCGTTATGCAATTTTGCTACCTCTTTTAATGCAAAGATCTTGGTGGATTTATGATCATTTTATGCTCTACTGCTGGAGGAAAAACTCTCGCCGTTTTGTTTTTGGCATAATGAGCACGAGGCTGCATGTCCTGAAGTTTCCCCTTCATAAAAGAGGCTAATGTATTGCTTTGAATCGTTACGTTGGCTCGCTTTAATTCCCATGGGGAGTGGTGAATATCAATGCGAAAAAGTGTATCCTTCCATTTCGCCCATGAATGGTAGCGCTCTACAATCCATCGGTCAAAACTAGTATTGGTCTTGTCTCCTATTGTATAAATAACCCTCAATCTTTCGTCACATGCTTTGTAATGGCTTGTGCATGAATAGTGATTCCCTCTTTGTTTTACTAGGATGTTGGAATGGCGATATGGCAAGCTACCTATTGCCGTGATTTTTGATAGGAAATAATTCGTCACATCTAAATGAAAAAAATAGATGCCTTTCATGCCGTTATACTCCACATATGTTCGGACATTCAATTGTAAATAGGTAGTCATCCCAGGAAGAGGTGGTAGAAAGCGTAGCCGATGTCGATAAACTTTAAAAAGGACAGCACTAAGCCAAGCATTTTGTTCAAAGAGATCGAGCTTCAGTTCTTTAGGTACATGTTTTTCGAGTTCTTGAGGGGCTATTGGCCAATGTAAAAATAGAACATCTTGCCATGTTTGAGTCATCATCCACATAGTAAAACTCCTTTCTAATCACTAGTTTTTCCTAGAAAGGAGTTCTTCAAACAAACGTCTATTGATCTTGCTCAGCAGACTCTATTGCGACATAACGATAATATAAGTTTCGTAATTCAGATTCTTTATATAAGCCTAAATGACTTTTAAATTGAGGATGAACCATTATTCCATGAGCACGTAAAACTTTGACAAACCAACCCTTTGAATACTTATGCACCGACCCTATTCTCCTTTATTTTTATTCATACATAGAATATGCGTTTGAATACGGTAGGGTGCCTTTATACAAATAAAAAACGAGAGAATAAATAGCTCTCGTTTTTACTTATGTGCCACAAAACGTACGATATGGTTGATTAGTGGGTTCAGGTAATGAAGCGTATTCTTGTTGTTCTTTCGTATGAGCATAAGGCTGAGCTAGGACTTTTAGTAAGTTGTTCATCACACTATAATCGTCTCGTTCTACAGCCGCTTCCAAAGCTTCTTCTACCCTGTGGTTACGCGGAATAACAGCTGGATTATGTTGACGCATTAATAGTTGTGACATGTCTTTTGTTTGCTGCTGTCTCGCTAATCGAGCTTGCCATTTGTGATGCCAGTCCATAAAAGCTGATGCGTTAAATAATGGGGAATCCTCCAATTGCTCAAACGTTAAGGCGATAAATGTATTCGTATAATCAGCTTGATATTGCTGCATAAGCTGAAGAAGCTCTTCAACAAGCTTGATGTCTTCTTGCTCCTCATTAAAAATGCCTAGCTTTGCACGCATTCCTTCCAACCAATTTTCTACATATAATTTCGGATACTGTTGTAGCGTTTCTTGTGCCAGTAGAATGGCTTTTTCTTGATCATCATCAATTAAAGGTAGTAAGGACTCTGCTAAGCGCGTTAGATTCCAGCCAGCGATATTGGGCTGATTTCCATAAGCATAACGTCCTTGGCGATCAATCGAGCTAAACACAGTCGCTGGATCATAGATGTCCATGAATGCACAAGGACCATAATCAATGGTTTCACCGCTAATGGTCATATTATCAGTGTTCATGACGCCATGAATAAAGCCCACTAACTGCCACTTTGCTATAAGGGAGGCTTGTTTCTTTATGACTTCATTTAACAAATAAAGATAACGATTTTGATTGCCAATATTAGCAGAGTAATGTCGTTCTATTGCATAATCAGCTAAGAGCTGTAGCTCCTTATCTGTCCCCCATTGCGCAGCATATTGAAATGTCCCTACCCGCAAATGGCTACTTGCAACTCTTGTGACAATAGCGCCTGGTAGTTCCGTTTCTCGAATAATCATTTCACCTGTAGTGACTACTGCTAAACTACGTGAAGTGGGAATCCCTAGTGCAAACATCGCTTCACTAATAATATATTCCCTTAGCATTGGACCTAATGCGGCTCGCCCATCTCCACCCCGAGAATAAGGTGTTCTACCTGATCCTTTTAGAGCAATATCATACCGTTCATTTTGAGGTGTTATTTGCTCCCCATATAACAGAGCTCTACCATCACCTAGCATATTAAAATGACCAAATTGATGCCCTGCGTAAGCCTGTGCAATCGGTTCGCCACCTTCTGGGATTGTATTACCAGCTAAAACGGCTAATGCTGCCTCACTCTTTAAAGCCTGAATGTCTAACCCAAGTGATGCTGCAACTGATTCATTTAATAAGATCAATTTTGGTGAACGAACAGGATTTAACGATATGTCGGAATAAAAAATACTTGGTAGTTGAACGTAACTATTATCAAAATGCCAGCCAATTGTTTTTTTCATGTTTTCTCCTTTATTGCCTTTACGATTTATTTTTGCTATTTCAGCATGAATCATTCATAGGCAATTTTACCATTATCAGTAGCCCAAATAAAAATCCGCATACTTTACTAGTTATGCGGATTTTCTCTATTATTGTCGATCAAATGTATATGTAGCCATACATTGATTATTATCTGTCATGCAATCAACTTTAAAAGATGTCGCATTGATTTCCACAACAGCAAAGCTTTTTTCTTTACGACCACGTGGTTTTAATAAGCTGCCTGGATTTAAAAATAGGATATTATCCATCATTTCGGCACCAAGAATATGTGAATGACCAAAGCAAACGATCTGTGCACCTACTTCTTTAGCACGATAGGATAATGATAAGATGGAATTTTTCACATTGAATAAATGACCGTGTGTCACAAAAATCTTTACATCATGGACCGTGAACATTTCTTCTTCAGGGAAAGCTTTCTCACGATCACAGTTTCCACGTACTTTTTTCAATCCTTCTAATGCTTCATGCGAATAGGGAAGTTCACTATCTCCACAATGAATCACAATATCTATTTCAGGATAAAAACCTTTAACCTTTTCGATGACATGGCTATCACCATGTGTATCGCTCATAACAAGCATTTTCATGGATATCACCTCTTATTTGATAAGATTCGGTAATTGCTCCTTTAACTTGCGAATTGCATTGCCTCGGTGAGAAATAGAACCCTTTTCCTCTGGTGAAAGCTCAGCCATCATTCGATTTAAGCTTGGCACAAAAAAGATTGGATCATAGCCAAAGCCATTCGTTCCACGCTTTTCATGGGCAATGACGCCTTCACATGTACCAAATACCGTTGTTGTTGCGAAATCAGGTCCTGCAATTGCAATACAGCAGCAAAAACGTGCTGACCGTTTGTCATCTTCGACACCTTGTAAATTTTCTAACAGTTTAATCATGTTTGCTTCATCGTCATGGTCACTTGCATAGCGAGCGGAGTACACACCTGGCTCACCATTTAATGCATCTACTGCTAAGCCACTGTCATCTGCAATAACAATGGTATTAAGCTCCTTCGCCAATGCTTCTGCTTTTAAGATGGCATTTTCTTCGAATGTTGTTCCTGTTTCTTCTATTTCCATATCTGGTGCCACTTCAAACATTGTTACGACTTCATAACCAAGTGGTCCAAATAATGCTTCAAAATCTTTTGCTTTTCCTTTATTTTTTGTGGCGATGACTACTTGTTTCATATTATTGATTCCCTCCAACTTTGTGTGCCAGTTCACCAAGCGTTATTTTTTGAAGCTCAACTAATTGTTGTATGCCTTTTTCACCTAATGCTAACAATTCATTTAGTTCTTCACGAGAAAAAGTAGCTTCCTCACCAGTACCTTGTAATTCAACAAATCGTCCTGCGCCTGTCATCACAATGTTCATATCAACAGCTGCAGCCACATCTTCTACATAATTTAAATCAAGAATAGCGCCTTGTTCTTCAACGATCCCAACACTTGTAGCTGCTAAAAAGTCTGTTACTGGGAATTTTTCAAATGGCTTTTCTTCAGCAAATTTAGCAATGGCCTGTGTCATGGCAACAAATGCTCCTGTAATGGATGCTGTACGAGTACCGCCATCCGCTTGAATGACATCACAGTCAATCCATACAGTACGTTCGCCTAGCGCCTCTAAATCGACTACAGCACGCAATGCACGCCCAATCAAGCGCTGAATCTCCATTGTACGACCATTGACTTTCCCACGAGAGGATTCACGTGGTGTACGTTGAGCGGTTGCACGAGGCAACATGGAATACTCGGCTGTGATCCACCCTTTCCCTTGCCCACGTAAAAAACCAGGTACCTTGTCTTCAATCGTTGCGGTACAAATTACTTTTGTATTGCCTACTTGAATTAATACGGAGCCTTCAGGGTGTAATAGATACTCACTATCTATTTTCACAGGTCGTAGCCCATCTGCATTTCTACCATCAAATCTTGTCATATATTTCGTTCCTCCTAAAAACTTTCGCGCCCTCATCTTATCATAATTTGTGCCATCAAAAAAGTACTCGATGGCTTATGTACAATGCTGAAAACGGCAAAAATCAGCCTAGCCTGTTGCTAAGCTGATTTTTTATTTTAATGTGATACGTTTTATGTCGAGAGTACCTTGCTCTAACCAATTCTCAGCAATCGAACGGAAAATTGGAACAGAACCAGTTGCAAAAAATCTATGAGCAGGCACCGCATTGGCATTTGCTAAAGTGCCATTATACGCTAACATTTCCTGTACATCCTTTGCTGTTTCCTCCGCAGAAGATAAAACATTCACATCTTCTCCGACAACAGCTTCAATTTGTTTTTGTAAAATAGGATAATGTGTACACCCTAAAATAACCGTATCAAATTGTCGATTTTTCAACGGCTTTAAGCCTTCTGCTATTAAATTATTTGCAAAGTCACCTTTATATTCGCCACTTTCTACAAGTGGTACGAATGTGGGACAAGCTAGTGGAATAATATGTGTCGACGTATTGAGTGACAATAAGGCTTCTTCATACGCCCCACTTTTAATTGTTCCTTCTGTTGCAAGCACAACGACTTCATGTCGCTTCGTTTTTTTTACAGCTGCACGTGCGCCAGCATTGATAACACCTAGTACTGGAAAAGGCATATTTCTTTGTAAACTTTCGAGTGCTACTGCAGTCGCTGTATTACAAGCTATAACGAGCATCTTAACATTCATTTTTTCGAGTGCTTTTGCCATTTGCCAAGTAAAATTCCGTACTTCCTGACGACTTCTTGGACCATACGGACACCTTGCTGTATCGCCAATATAATAAATCGTTTCGTTTGGCAATCGCTTCATGATTTCTTTTGCTACGGTTAAACCGCCTACTCCTGAGTCAATAACGCCTATCGGGGCATTCATACTTTCCGCCTCAATCCTGTTTCATGTGTACATGTAGTTTTTCTAAATAGCTTGATAATTGCGCGACTTCTTGTTCATTAAAACCAACAAGCATCTCTTGCAAATATTGCTGTCTTTTTTCAATTACTTCTTGAATAATACGTTCGCCCTTTTCGAGAAGATGAACGACAACGACACGGCGATCATTTTCATCACGCACACGCTTGACTAATTCATTTTTCTCCATTCGGTCCACTAAATCTGTTGTCGTGCTAAAAGCTAAATATAAACGGTTTGATAATTCGCCAATTGTAATATCACCAAGCTCTTCTAACCACTGTAATGCAACAAATTGTGGCGGCGTAATCGCATAATCGGAAACAATTTCTCTTCCCTTTTGCTTCACGATGGCCGCTATATAGCGTAATTCCTTTTCAACCGTTGCAACGGTTTCAGGTGAGTGCTTTGTTACTTCATCCGACATATAACTATTTCACTCCTAAAAATACGTTGAATAGTTCTATTTTGTCGTTTTTTTCACGAAATAGCAAGTGTCCATTAGTCTAATTTAAATTCTTCCAAGCGTAACAGCTCAATTAACGCCTGAGATCGATTCGTTACACCTAGCTTTTGAATTGTATTGGAAATGTGATTTCGCACTGTTTTTTCACTAATACCAAGCTGCTCTGCAATATCTCTCGTTGTTTTTTCAGCTAATAAAAGCGCAAATATTTCACGTTCTCGGTTTGTTAAAAGAGAACGATGATGAGAGCCATTCATTCAGTTACACCCTCCTCCCCCGCACGTATTGTAACTTATGTTAAGGGGCAGGAAGCGGTGACGGCTATTTGCATGATTATTCCATGTTTCCTTAAAAATTTCGAAAATTACATTGTTACATTCATAAATTTTACGTAAAAAGTAAAATCTACTATTTCAATAAATTTACATATACTTATATGGTGAACTAGTGAGGCAGAATGGACAACTGAATGAATTTCGTTTTTTCTTCCTCTGAAATCGGCACACTTTTACCTGTACGAGGATCCATTTGCACAATTGTTCCACGACCAGTGAAACAGATTTCGTCCTTTTGATTTTTTGCTAGATAGTGAATGTCCATCGACGAATTCCCAACTTGCGCGATTTTTGTATAGATTCGTAGTACGTCATCAAAAAAAACCTGCTTTACATAATCACATTGTAAATCGGCTACAATTGGTATAGATTTCACATTCTCTTCTCCAACTGAGGGCATTGAAATTCCTAAATGTCGGAAGTAATCAATTCTTGCTTGCTCAAAATATGTAAAGCTAATCGTATTGTTCATATGACCATACATGTCTGTTTCTGAAAATCGCACTCGTACCTCACTAAAAAATGAAAAACCCTTTTCCCACTCTTGAAAATTATCGATATAATTTGCCTTCATGATATACCATCCCCTGTCATGTAATTGCCCGTCTTTTATCAATCGACGGCAAACAAAATGAATACTTATTCATTATAAAAGAAAATGCTATATTATCATAGAAAAAACGCGAATAAACAACTTGATAAATTTCATTTCTATAACTATAAAAAACTCCCTCACACGAAGTGTAAGGGAGTTCCGCTTGTCCGATATTAGTCTACGTAGTGGTCAGAACCGAAGAAGTTACGGAACATTTGCACTGTAGTTGCACGGTTTAATGAAGCGATGGATGTTGTTAAAGGAATACCTTTTGGACATGCAGCAACACAGTTTTGAGAGTTACCACAGTTCGCAAGGCCACCGTCACCCATAATCGCATTTAAACGTTCATCTTTAATCATAGCACCAGTTGGGTGAGTGTTGAAAAGACGTACTTGTGATAATGGAGCTGGTCCAATGAATGAAGCCTTTTCAGACACGTTTGGACATGCTTCCATACATACACCACAAGTCATACATTTAGATAGTTCATAAGCCCACTGACGTTTACCTTCTGGCATACGTGGACCTTCACCTAAATCATACGTACCATCGATTGGTACCCATGCTTTAACTTTTTTAAGAGCGTTGAACATACGTTCACGGTCAACTTGTAAGTCACGAATAACAGGGAATGTTTTCATTGGCTCCAATTTAATCGGCTCTGTCAATTGGTCTACTAGTGTAGAACATGATTGACGTGGACGGCCATTGATCACCATTGAACATGCACCACAAACTTCTTCTAAACAGTTCATATCCCATGATACTGGTGATGTGTTTACACCATCTTCAGTAACAGGATTTTTTTGAATTTCCATTAAAATTGAAATTACGTTCATACCATGACGGTAAGGCACTTGGAATTTTTGCCAGTAGCTATTGCCGCCCTGTGTATCTTGACGTAAGATTTCCACTTTGACCATTCTTCCAGTATTAGCTGCGATTTGCATAACTTTTAGTCTCCTTTCGCAGAGTAGTCGCGTTTACGTGGTGGGATTAATGAAACGTCGACTTCTTGGTACGTGATGATTGGATTACCAGTAGCTGGGTCAAACTTCGCCATTGTTGTTTTTAAGAAGTTCTCGTCATCACGGTTAGGGAAATCTGGTTTATAGTGTGCACCACGAGATTCATTACGTAATAGTGCACCTTTTGTCATTACTTTTGCAAGCACTAACATATTTTTAAGCTGACGCGTAAAGTGAGCGCCTTGATTGCTCCATTTTTGCGTATCATTGATGTTGATGTTATTCCAGCGCTCAGTAAGCTCATCAAGTTTTTTCAATGTATCTTCAAGCTGATCATTGTAACGTACTACAGTCATTGTAGCAGTCATCATTTCACCAAGCTCTTTATGCAGTAAGTAAGCGTTTTCTGTGCCTTCCATTTTCATGATAGCATCCCATTTCGCTTGTTCCTCTTTTACACGAGCATCGTAAATCTCTTGTGGAAGATCTTCAGCATGCTTTTTAAGGTGTTTTACATAGTCTACTGCGTTTGGTCCTGCAACCATACCACCGTAGATAGCAGATAATAATGAGTTTGCACCAAGACGGTTTGCACCATGTTGAGAGTAATCACATTCACCTGCTGCAAATAGACCAGGAATTTCAGTCATTTGATTGTAGTCAACCCATAATCCACCCATTGAATAGTGAACTGCTGGGAAAATTTTCATTGGTAATTTACGTGGGTCATCCCCTACGAATTTTTCGTAGATTTCGATGATACCACCAAGTTTAACGTCCAATTCATGTGGATCTTTATGTGAAAGATCTAGGTATACCATGTTTTCGCCATTGATACCAAGTTTTTGGTTTACACAAACGTCGAAAATTTCACGTGTTGCAATATCACGTGGTACTAAGTTACCATAAGCTGGGTATTTTTCTTCTAAGAAGTACCAAGGTTTACCGTCTTTATAAGTCCAAATACGACCACCTTCACCACGAGCTGATTCTGACATTAGACGGTTTTTGTCATCTCCAGGAATCGCTGTTGGGTGAATTTGAATGAATTCACCATTCGCATATGAAGCACCTTGTTGATAAACGATAGAAGCAGCAGAACCTGTGTTAATAACAGAGTTTGTTGTTTTACCGAAGATAATACCAGGGCCACCAGTCGCCATAATAACAGCGTCTGCACGGAATGATTTAATTTCTTCTGTACGCATATCTTGCGCTACGATACCACGACAAACGCCGTCTTCATCGATAATAACACCAAGGAATTCCCAGTGTTCATATTTATTTACTAAACCAGCTACTTCATGAGAACGAACTTGCTCATCTAGCGCATATAGTAATTGTTGACCAGTTGTTGCACCAGAGAAAGCTGTACGGTGCATTAAAGTACCACCAAAACGACGGAAATCTAAAAGTCCTTCTGGTGTACGGTTGAACATAACACCCATACGGTCCATTAAGTGAATAATGCCAGGTGCTGCATCACACATACCTTTAACAGGTGGTTGGTTCGCTAGGAAGTCCCCACCATATACTGTATCATCAAAGTGGATCCATGGAGAATCCCCTTCACCTTTAGTATTTACCGCACCATTAATTCCGCCTTGCGCACAAACAGAGTGTGAGCGTTTTACAGGAACTAATGAGAATAAATCAACTTCAGTACCAACTTCAGCTGCTTTAATCGTTGCCATCAGACCGGCAAGACCACCGCCGACAACAATTATTTTGCTTTTCGCCATGATTATTTCTCACTCCTCTTAAAAAATTGCAATGATTGCATGTGCTCTATCGTAGCTTCTATGGAATTATACGAAAGCTAAAATAGCAGCCACACCAACTACACTTAGAATTACGAAAAGAATGTTTGTTACGTAAGTAGCGATCTTTTGAGACTGAGGAGATTGTGTAATACCCCAGCTTACTAGGAATGCCCATAAACCGTTAGATAAGTGGAAAGTTGCTGATAAAATACCAACAATGTAGAATCCAAGCATGAATGGATTAGCAACAATATTCGCCATCATGTCGTAATCAACGTGTGTGCCAAGTGCTTTTTGAATACGAGTTTGGAAAATATGCCATGCAATGAATATCACTAAGAATACACCAGTAAAACGTTGTAAAGAGAACATCCAGTTACGGTACGTGCTGAAACGTCCTGTGTTTGGTGTAGCAGTGAATGCAATGTAGACACCATAGAATGCGTGGAACATTAATGGAATATAGATGACAATCCATTCAACTAGGATAAGGAATGGAATCTTTTCCATTACTGCGGTAGCATCGTTGTAACTTTCTGCCCCGCCTGTTGCTGTAAAGTTAATGAACAGGTGCATCGTTAAAAACAGACCTACTGGAATGATCCCAAGTAGAGAATGTAAGCGACGCCATAAAAACTCTCGATCTTTCGACAAGACTGTTACCCCCCTTAGTACTTAAAATAGCACAACAAAAGAAGTCATCATTTTGTAAATGATACTTCATTGACTGTGTATTTCATCATGGTACAATATTATGACATGTTTATTGTACTCTCAAGAGCTACGAGCGTCAAGGCAACTCGGAGTTTTTCATAGAGCTTATTAAAGAACTAATCTAGTACATGATGCGTCGTTTTTTCTCGAAAAATCTATCATTACTTTATTACCGTTAAATTTTAAGAAAATTCTAAGAAAGAAGGATAACAATGTTAAACACTCCATCTCCTACAATCTCATCATTTGGCTATGAGATCATTCGTGATCATATTCTATCTTCTATACTCGGTAAACATGAAGATGACGTCCTTTATTGGGCAGGTAAAGAGCTTGCTCGCAAGTTCCCATGTAAAAGTCAAGATGAACTTATCGCATTTTTCGCAGATGCCTGCTGGGGTACATTAGAACTCATAAAGGAATCAAAAGATGGACGTATTTTCCAGTTGAAAAATGACCCTGAAATTCTGCAAATAAAGCAGCGTAGCTTTAAACTTGAAGCAGGATTTATAGCAGAGCAAATTCAACTAGCTAAAGGCTACCTGACAGAATGCTATAGTGAAAAACGGGAAAAGCAACAATACGTCATGTTTACAGTCAAATGGGACGTTAAAGAACGTATTATGAATACCATTCCCTCAGAATAATTAAAAAGGATTGTCTCCCATTAAAGATTGGGATGACAATCCTTCTTTTTTCTTCCTTTTATTTCGGTCAATTACATAAAATGCTGTTTCTTCTATTATTATATGTAAAGTGCTTGCTCTAAATTAAACTCATCATGGAGAGCATTAGCTGCTTGGATCATATCATCCTGTGGTACAACAACGGACACTTTTATTTCAGAAGTACTAACCATTTTTACAGGGATATTTTCGCGACGTAACCGATCAAACATACGAGCGGCAACGCCTGGATTGGAAGCCATGCCTGAACCAATAATAGAAACTTTTGCTAGTCCAATTTCGAAGTCAGCAAAACTAAATCCGAGTGATAATTTACTATCCTCTAAAACACGTAATGCTTTCGCAAATTCCTCTTTTAAAATGGAAAACGATACAGTTGGCTTCAACCCATCAATAATGGCTTGGACAATAATATCAACATTAATACGGTTCTCTGCAAGCACCATAAATATATCTGCTAATGAAGCATTGGAAAAAGCATCATACCCTACTGTTAAACGAATAATATCTGATTCAAATGCAACACCACGAACGACTGAATTTTTTTCCATTTCCACTTCCTCCTTCAATAAAGTGCCTACTGATTCTATTAAACTGGAGCGTATAATAACAGGCATTTGAAATTTTTTCGCTAACTCCACCGCACGAGGATGTATGATATGAGACCCTAAATTAGATAACTCCAACATTTCATCATAGGAAATTTCCTGTAGCTTTTGGGCATTTGTAACATATCGTGGATCTGCTGTATAAACACCATCCACATTTGTATACATATCTACTCTCTCCGCTTCCAATGCTATGGCAAGTGCAACAGCAGCTGTTTCAGCTCCACCTTTCCCAAGCATGGTGATATTGTGCTCTTCGTCAATCCCTTGTTCTCCAGCAATAACCACAATTTGTCCCTGTGCAAAGTGTTCTTCCATTCGATTAATATCTATATAGTCGATACGAGCATGCCGATACATACCATCCGTATGTATACCAGCTTGCCATCCCGTTAGAGACACAGCCTCATAGCCTGCTTCCTGCAAGGCGATGGCAAATAAAGCACTTGATAATTGAGAGCCAGTTGACAACACTGCATCTAATTCTCTTTTCGACACATCGTCAGTTAGTTGGTGTACCATCAATTTCATCTCTTTCGCAGTGTGTCCCATTGCTGCAACGACCACTACTACATCAAATCCTTTGTCCTTTTGAGCAATCGCTTTCCTAGCAGCCTCTTGGATTTGTTCAGTAGAAGCTAATGCAGCTCCTCCAAACTTCATCACGATTTTAGCCATTTCTTTCGTTCTCCCTTCCAGTTCATATATTTTACAAAATCATGAGGTGTAAAACAGTTTCTGGAAAACCAAAAGGCAGCCTCCACATAACGTGAAAGCTGCCTATAACATGTACAATAATCGTAACTTGCGCATGTGTGATAGCTCTCCGAAACGTTTAGAATCGACAGTCTTACATTTCTTAAATGCAAAACCAGTACAGCAATGGAACAACAATACTGCACTTCGGCAAGCTCCCCTTTCACACAATATCTCTGGACTTGTCCATCCTCCATCGCGTTACTCTTGAATCTTGCACCTCTATCATCACTTTAAAGTGAATGTATTCAATTCATTAAGCCTTAGCGTAAACAAACTAGTCACGCAGTTGACTCTCCATAACATTGAAAACAATGTTATTTATAACCATAGCACATGCCTATTCCTTTGACAATGATTGTTGCTGAAAATAGCTAAAAATTTGGCTTGCTAAATTAGCAGGCATCCCAGCCTCCTGTAATGCTAGCTCGCTCGCCTCTCGAATTTTTTTGACTGAACCGAAATGTTTAAGCAGCTGTTGCTTTCGTTTTGGTCCTACCCCTTCAATATGATCTAATACAGATTGAATGGCATGTTTCTCATGCTGTTGACGCAAGAAGGTAATAGCAAAGCGATGGACTTCGTCTTGAATTCGTTGTAATAAATAAAAGCCATCACTTGTACGTTTTAAGCTAATCACTTCTGGTGGATCACCAAACAATAGCTGAGAAGTATTATGCTTATCATCCTTGGCTAAACCAGCAATCGGTATAACAAGACCAAGCTCATCTTCTAGTACTTCACGGGCTACTTCCATTTGTCCCTTACCACCATCAATTAAGACTAAATCTGGTAATGGTAGACCTTCCTTTAAAACACGAATATAGCGACGACGTATAACCTCCTGCATTGCACCGTAATCATCATGTTTGGCTGCTGTACGCGTTTTATATTTTCGGTACTCCTTTTTTGCAGGCTTCCCATCAATGAAAACAACCATAGCAGACACTGCATCCGTTCCATGCATATGACTATTATCAAAAGCTTCAATTCGTAAAGGTACACTAATACCCATTGCTTCACCAAGTGCCTCACAAGCACCAATCGTACGTTCTTCCTGACGCTCTATTAGCTGGAATTTAGCTGCCACAGCAATTTCAGCATTTTTGGTAGCTAATTCAACCAATTCCTTCTTTTGACCTCTTTTCGGTGTGAGCACTTTAATTTCTAATAATTCTGTTAAGATAGCTGCATCAATGGCTGGTGGAATAAAAATTTCTTTTGGCTTAATATGCTCTGGCTTTTCATAAAAGCGCCCAACAAATGTTAAAAATTCTTCCTCTGCATCTTGATAGATGGGGAAAATTGAGACATCACGCTCAATCAGCTTTCCTTGGCGCACAAAGAAAACCTGAACACACATCCATCCTTTTTCAACAGCATAGCCAAATACATCTCGATTTGTTGTATCACTTGAAACTATTTTTTGTTTCTGCATAACCGTATCAATATGGGCAATTTGGTCTCGGAATTCCTTCGCTCGTTCAAATTCCAGGTTTTCTGCAGCTGCTAGCATTTTAACTTCAAGCTCTTTTTTGACTGCCTCCACACCACCATTTAAAAACTTCGTCATATCCTCAATCATTTCTTGATAAACCTGACCATCAATTTCCTTCACACAAGGTGCTAAGCATTGACCCATGTGATAGTACAAGCAGACCTTGGAAGGTAATTGAACACATTTGCGCAGCGGATACAATCGATCCAATAGCTTTTTCGTTTCACTTGCTGCATAGGCATTCGGATAAGGGCCAAAATATTTAGCCTTATCCTTTTTTACCTTCCTTGTCGTAATCAGACGAGGATGTTTTTCATTCGTAATTTTTAAATATGGATAGGTCTTATCATCCGTTAACATGACATTATATTTTGGATCATGTAATTTGATGAGATTCAGCTCTAAAATAAGTGCTTCAATATTTGAAGACGTCACAATATACTCAAAATCTTCTATTTCACCTACAAGCCTTTGCGTTTTCCCTTCATGTGTTCCAGTAAAATAAGATCGTACACGGTTTTTCAGAACTTTTGCTTTACCGACATAAATGATAGTCCCTTGTCGATCCTTCATCAAATAGCAGCCAGGTTGATCTGGTAAAATATCCAGTTTCCGCTTTATTAAATCGTTCATTACCTACCTGCCCCCTAAGTAAAAATTCCCCTCATTAGAATAATGTTAGTTATTTTCTTTATTATATAACGAAAAAAAGCCGAACACATCAATTGATGGCTCGGCTTTGTGAACTTCATTCATTACGCATGTTTTGCGATAAATGCTTCTAAAGCTTCTTTTGGTTGGAAGCCTACTGTTTTGTCAACTAATTCTCCATCTTTAAATAATAGTAAAGATGGGATTGACATAATTTGATACTGAGCTGCAGTACCTTGGTTATTGTCAACGTCAACTTTTACAATTTTAGCCGCACTACCTGCTGCGTCCATTTCTTCAAGAACTGGCCCAATCATTTTACATGGTCCGCACCAAGCAGCCCAAAAGTCTACTAGTACTAACCCTTCTTTAATATCATCTTGGAACGTAGCATCTGTTGCATGTACAATTGCCATTTGAAATCCTCCTTAAGCTTACTATGATTGTAGTATAGCATGGATAAATTCACTTGAGCGAACAATCTGCCTACAATGTATTTTTTATGCAAATCTGTGTCGAAAAATCAATACACAGTCATTAATTGGCTTGATAACGACCTTTCAATACATAGGTTAACGTAATAAAAAGGTAAATAGCTAACGTAATGCCTGTCACGATTATCGATGTGGTAAAAATAATCCCGATGAGAATCGCACTTAATGCCAGTATAGCTACCCAAGTAGTATAAGGGAACCATTTAACTTCATAGGCACTTGTGTGTTCTGCTTGTTTTTTACGTGATTTTAAATGTGCAATTGCAATAATTAACCAAATAAATAACACAGTATAACCAAGTGATCCCATTAGAAAATCAAAGGTTTTGCTTCCCGCATATAAAGATAAAATGACCCCTAAATACATCGCTAAAGTACACATTAAAATAGCATATACTGGTACTTTTCGTTTCGATAAATAAGCAAAGATTTTAGGCACACGTCCATCTACAGCCTGTGTATATAGTACGCGTGATGAACCATACAGTCCTGAATTCATTGATGAAATAATGGCAAGTAACACAACAGCGTTCATAATATGGTCTGCCCCTGGAATACCAACCATTTTAAAAACCATGACAAATGGGCTTTCAGGAACCCCATTTACTTCATTCCAAGGAATTAAGCTTACGATAATAAAGAACGGTAGTAAATAAAAAGTAACAATACGCACTAATGTACTGCGAACAGCTTTTGGTACTACTTTTTCAGGATTTTTCGTTTCAGCTAATGTAATCCCAATGATTTCTGTCCCACCATAAGAGTAGATCACTACAAGCATAGCAGCAATTAATCCGGTTGAACCATTTGGGAAGAACCCACCATGCTCCGTTAAGTTAGCAAAACCAACAGCACTATGATTTCCAAACGTCACAAGCAATAAAATAAGTCCTGCAATGATAAAGACAATAATAACAGTAATTTTGATTAATGCTAGCCAATATTCTGTTTCTGCAAAGATTTTTACGGATAATAAATTAATCGCTGTTACTAACACAGAAACAGATAGTGCCAGTATCCAAATTGGATATTCTGGTAGCCAATATTGAATAAAGATAGCAGCCACGACAGACTCTGCTGCAATATTTAAAACCCACATTTTCCAGTAGATCCAATCTAGGAAATAAGCAGGGTATTTGCCTAACACGGATTGCACTAAATCTCTAAAGGTTCTTGCTTCTTTATTACGCACGGCCATTTCTGCTAAGCCTTGCATAACAAATAATAAAATAATGCCGCCGATTAAATACGCAATCAGCACTGATGGTCCTGCCATATCAATGGCTGCACTACTTCCTTTAAATAATCCCGCTCCAATGGCTCCACCTAATGCCATCATCGTGATATGACGCGAGGTCATTGTTCTTGTTAATTGTTGCTTGTTTTTTTCCACTTTCTTACCTCCTAAAAAATCAAAAAGCATATCGTCTATTCCTTCATCATCAAATGAAAGAAGAGACGACATGCTATCAGCAAACCGCGGTACCACTCTAATTGGCTCTTGAGAACCCAGCTTAAAAAACCTTGTAACGAAGGTTAACCGTCAAACAAATAGAATAATCCAATAATTCTATTTGTGTTACCACTCCTAGGCAAGTTCAAAGTCTTATTGGTCTGCGTTGCACCAACCCGCAGCTCTCTTCACCGAATAACGAGCTTTTACTACTCCTAATCTTTGCGTTTCAAATCATTAATGTATCCATCACTATAATGTCTATCGTTAATTATGTCAATATTTTATTTTGCAATAATTTTCAAATAGTATTTTTTGAAATGGAAAGCAATATAAAAAAGCAGGAAGGGATAACCCTTCCTGCTTCTGTATTACGCGTTCACTTTTAATGCTTTAAATTCTTCAATTAGAAGCGGAATAACTTCAAATAAATCTCCTACGATCCCATAATCCGCTACTTTGAAAATATTTGCTTCAGGATCTTTATTGATAGCAACAATGACTTTTGAATTGGACATTCCAGCTAAATGTTGAATTGCACCCGAAATACCTGCTGCAATATAAAGATCTGGTGTGACAACCTTACCAGTTTGTCCGATTTGAAGCGAGTAATCACAGTATTCAGCGTCACATGCACCACGTGATGCACCTACTGCACCACCTAGTAAATCAGCTAGCTCTTTCAATGGCTCGAAGCCTTCTTCTGACTTCACGCCACGACCACCAGCAACAACTACTTTCGCTTCTGAAAGATCTACACCTTCTGAAGATTTACGAACAACTTCTTTAATAATTGTGCGCAGGTTTGTAATCTCTACAGTGATTGCAGACACATCACCTGTTTTACCTTCTGCTTTTTCTAAAGGTGTAATGTTATTTGGACGAATAGAAGCTAAAACAATGCCTTCTTTAACTTTTACTTTTTCAAAGGCTTTACCAGAGTAAATTGGTCGGATGAATACGACATCATCGCCTGCACCTTCAATAGCAGTGACATCAGATACTAGACCTGCTTGTAATTTGCTTGCAATTTTTGGCGATAAATCTTTACCATTCGCTGTATGACCAAAGACAATACCTGCTGGTTGTTCTTGCTCGATAACAGCTAATAGTGCTTGACTATAGCCATCAGATGTATATTGTTTTAAATGTGGGTGTTCCACTGTTACTACTCGATCAGCACCATATTCAAATAATGGACCTGTTAAACCTGCTACAGCATCCCCTAAAAGTACCCCAACAACTTCGCCACCATCAGCGATTTGTTTTGCAGCTGCAATTGCTTCGAAAGAAACATTACGTAAGCTTCCTTCACGAACTTCACTTAATACTAATACTTTTTTTGACATAGCATATTCCCTCCGTTACCCTTTAAGATTCGATTGACATCAAATAATTAAACAACTTTTGCTTCCGTGTGAAGTAGATTTACCAGTTCTTTTGCTTGTGCAGAAAGGTCGCCTTCTAAAATACGGCCTGCTGCTTTTTGAGCTGGTAAGAAGATGTCTACTGTTTCAATCTTCACTTCTACATCATCTTCATCGATATCTAAATCATCTAACTCAAGCTCTGCAAGCGGTTTCTTTTTCGCTTTCATAATACCTGGTAGAGATGGGTAACGAGGCTCATTTAAACCTTGCTGAGCAGTTACTAATAACGGTAAAGAAGTTTCAATTACCTCTGAATCCCCTTCGATATCGCGAACAATTTTCGCAGATGTTCCGTCAATTTCAAGTTTTGTAATCGTAGTTACATAATTCATATCCAATAAATCAGCAACACGTGGACCAACTTGCCCTGAACCACCATCAATCGCAACATTTCCTGTTAAAATTAAATCTGCATCTTTATCTTTTAAGTATTCTGCTAGTAGATAAGCTGCTGCATGTTGGTCCAGCTCATCTAGATCATCTTCTGTATTAATAAGCACTGCTTCGTCTGCTCCCATAGCAAGTGCTGTACGTAATTGCTTCTCTGCATCCTCGCCACCAATTGTCACCACTGTTACTTTACCACCAGCAGCATCGCGAACTTGGATTGCCTCTTCAATGGCATATTCATCATAAGGGTTGATAATGAATTCTGCGCCGTCCTCTTGGATTTTACCACCCGACACAACGATTTTTTCTTCTGTATCAAACGTACGTTTAATTAATGCAAAAATGTTCATATATCCATACCTCCTGGAACGTTTTATAATTCTAAGTAAACTTATAAATATTATATATTTTCAGTTTCGATAACGCCGATAACATACTGAACGTTGCTATCGACATTTGGAAAATTATTTGCCAGTAAACACAGGCTCACGCTTTTCAATGAATGCTTGAATTCCTTCTTTGGCATCTTCTGTGACAAACACTGTCCCAAAGGATTTAGCCTCTGCTTCAATGCCTTCATAGAATGATGCATGCTTTGCATATTGCAATGTTTGAATAGCTGCTTTTAAAGCAATTGGGCTTTTCTTAGCAATGCTCTTAGCAATCTTTAACGTCTCTTCTAGCAATACTTCGTCTGAGAATGAACGGTTAGCTAAGCCCCACTGAACAGCTTCGTTACCAGAGATTGGTTCACTTGTAAACATCATTTCAGCAGCCTTTGCTACTCCAACATAGCGTGGTAAGCGCTGTGTACCACCAAAACCAGGAATTAGCCCTAATTGTAATTCAGGTAAACCTAATTTTGCTGATTCAGTGACAAATCGCATATGACAGCTCATTGCTAACTCAAGCCCTCCGCCTAATGCCGCACCATGGATGGCTGCAATTACAGGCTTAGAAAACGACTCAACACGCTCAAAAACCTGCTGCCCGTTGCTAGCTAGCTTTGTAAATTCCTCACCAGATTCTACCCCAATAAATTCTTTAATATCTGCCCCTGCAGAGAAGAAACGGCCTTCACCATGAAGTACAAGGACTCTTACAGCATCATCGTGTTCTACAGCATCTAGCACAGCGTTAACTTCTGCAATAATACCGCGAGATAATGCATTTGCTGGTGGACGTGCAATTGTAATAATCGCTACTCCATCTTCTACTTTCCAACTTAGAAATTCCATTTCTCCACATCCTTTTAAGCTTTAATGCCGTTCAGGATTAACGCCTGAACCTTTGGAACCTGTTCCATCAAATCATATCGATAGTCATTCATAACCCACGACGTAATAGTTTCATCAATTGTTCCAAAAACCATTTGTCGAGCCAAGCGTACATCCATCGTCTGATTGAACTCACCTGTAAGCATACCCTCGATTAAAATTTGATCAAGTAGCTGTAAATACTCGCGCAATACTGAATTAATTTTTAATCGTAAGTCTTTGTTTGACTGGCGAAGTTCTAATTGTGTGACAGTTGCTAGGTATCGATCTGTCGTTAGAACATTAAAATGATTTTCAATCATTCGTGAAAGTTTGTCTTTAGACGTACTCCCATTTTCTATTATATCTTGTAATGACTCTACAAAAACAGCCATTTTTTCATTAAAGACAGAAATTAATATATCTTCTTTATTTTTAAAATATAAATAGATTGTTCCATCGGCCACCCCTGCCTGTTTGGCGATTTTCGATACTTGCGCTTGGTGATACCCATTTTCCGCAATAACGATGACAGCTGCATCAATAATTTGTTTATATTTTGGCTTATCTCGTTTCACTTTTATATCACCACCTAAAAAACATGCGCACGTCGATATGACGTGTAAACCTAAAAAAATATGAAAATATGAATGGTCATTCATTCATATTTTCATATTATATTTTACAGCATTGCTTGTCAATACTTTCACACGTATTTATTTCGCTTCTTTATTCGCTAATTTTGTTTTTTCTTCTTCAACTAACGTACGGCGTAAAATTTTTCCTACAGCTGTTTTTGGCAGCTCTTCTCTAAATTCATAATAACGCGGAACTTTAAAAGCCGCTAGATGCTGACGGCAATATTTATTTAATTCGTCCTCAGTAATCGAATATCCTTCTTTTAACACAATATAAGCTTTAACTGTTTCACCACGATACGGATCAGGTATTCCTGCCACTACGCACTCTTGGATCTCTTCGCGTTCATATAACACTTCTTCTACTTCACGTGGATAAATATTAAAGCCGCCTGCTATTATTAAATCTTTTTTACGATCTACCACATAGAAGAAGCCTTGCTCATCCATATAACCAAGATCACCTGTTAAAAACCAACCGTCAGCAAATGTCGCAGCTGTATCCTCGGGACGGTTCCAGTAGCCCTTCATTACTTGTGGTCCTTTAACAGCAATTTCACCAACTTCACCGATAGGTAGCTCTTCTGTATCACCTGTACGTAAAATAACCGCTTCTGTATTTGGCCAAGGTAAACCAATTGAGCCAATCACTCGCTTACCCCAAATTGGCGTAGCATGTGTTACAGGTGAGGTTTCAGTTAACCCATATCCTTCTACAAGCTTTCCACCAGTAACGGCCTCAAACTTCTCTTGCACTTCAATCGGCAATGAAGCTGAGCCACTTAGGCATGCCTTAATAGATGATAAATCATAATTCGAAATGTCTGGGTGATTTAAAAGGCCAATGTATAAGGTTGGTGCGCCGGGGAACAGGGTTGGTTTTTGTTTATCAATCGTTTTTAATGCCGTTTCTGCATCAAACTTCGGTAAAAGCACCATTCTATTTTGAGTAAATACAGATAAGAGCATAACAGTTGTCATGCCATAGACGTGGAAGAATGGTAGAATGCCCATAATGGTTTCTTCACCATGAACACATTTATACATCCAAGCATCACACATTGTCGTATTGGCAATTAAATTTTTATGGGTCAGCATTACGCCTTTTGGGAAACCTGTTGTCCCACCCGTATATTGAAGGAGCGCTAGGTCTTCTTCAAAATCAAATGGCATATTGTCAATTAGCTTAATCGGTGCTGAACGCATTATTTCTGAAAACAGATGATTTTGACCGCTATGTTCAACCTTGACACTAAAGCCATACTGCTTTTTTTGAATAAATGGATAGACTAAATTTTTTGGGAATGGTAGATAATCCTTAATAGCTGTCACAATGACATTTTCAAGAGCTGTCTCTTTCATAATTTTCATGACTCTCGGATATAAAATATCCATTACGAGAATAACCTTTGCTCCTGAATCAGCCATTTGATATTGAAGCTCACGTTCAGTATAAAGTGGATTTGTTTGTACTACAACAGCACCTGCATACATGGCACCATAGTAAGCGATTACACTTTGTGGCGTGTTAGGCAGCATAATTGCTACTCGATCTCCCTTTTTCACACCTAGTGTTTGTAAATAGTTTGCAAACCTTAAAGCTGACTCATATAGCTCGGTGTACGTCAAATCCTTTCCCATAAAATGAATCGCTACTTTGGATGGATTCTTTTTATAGGCACGTGTCAAAAACTCTTGCACTGGAATTTCCTCAAACGTTAAAGACGGTGGTACTTCTTCAGGATAATTTGCTAGCCATGGTTTTGCTGTCATACGTCCTCTCCCCTTTGTCCCAAACTTTGTCAATTCTTATATTTATTATAATGAAAAAGAAATACAGTTTCAAACAGAAAATAGAAAATAAATGCATTTTCGATTAATTATTATGCAATTAACAACATTAATATGATTGGTATTTATCGGGATTTATTTTAATACACCTTATGAATGCTCGTTCATTCTTGAGTCACTCCATAAAAAAATAATCAGCATATTCCTATATTATAAAAATAATTTTTCTACCCTTTAATAGAGTTATATGAAAGAAAGTTAATAGGTTGTAGTAGAAATTTATGCTATGTACAATTAACAAAAAAACGCATCCTCATAAAGAGAATGCGTTTTTTATTTAAATCGTTAACATATAGTAGACACCTACTGCCAAAAATGCAATACAGACAACGATTAGTACTTTTGCTAATTTTTCCATGTCATGACACTCCTATGCAATACTTGCCCCAATTACAAACGAAAGACCGACTGAAATGGTAAAGGAAATGAAACCAACTGAGCGATTATCATTGGCAATCTCTTGATCCACGTTAAAACGAGGTGTCATAAATTCAAATAAGAAATACGCTACAATCAATAATGTAAAGCCAAAAAGGCCCCAACCGATCATTTCACTTAATGTGCTATGACGTGCAATGGAAAAGCGGAAGATATTACAAATCCCTAGTATTTTCCCACCTGTTGCAAGAGCCACAGCGACATTACCTTTTTTAATTTCTTCCCAATTTTTATATTTCGTAACGACTTCGAACAATGCCATCGAGACGACTAAACACAATACTACAACACTAAAATATCCTGCCGTTTCGATAATTGGATATCGCCAAAAACCAGAATTCAGCATTTTTCTCCGTCCCCTTTATAGCTTATTTCAATTCAACAATTGTGACGCCTAAGCCCCCTTCACCGGCTTCACCAAAACGGAAGGATTTTACGCGCTTATGCTTTTTCAAATAGCTTTGAATACCTTGACGTAAAGCCCCTGTACCAACTCCATGAATAATGGACACACGACCATAATTAGAGAGTAATGCATCATCAATATATTTCTCTGTTCTTACGATTGCATCCTCATAACGTTCACCACGTAAATCTAATTCTAGTTTCACATGACTATTTCGATTTTTCACACCAGCTGTTCGTAATACAGGCTCTTTTTCAGGTTTAATATACTCCAAATCACTATCTGAGATTTTCATTTTTAAAATCCCCATTTGGACAACCCATTCGGTATTCGACACCTTTTCTAACAAAGTACCTCGTTGACCATAGCTTAACACCTTTACCTCGTCTCCGACAACTAAGTTTTGTGCACGAGCTTTGACTTGTGCCGCCTTTTTTAGCACTTTATTGTCTTCAAGTGGTGTTGCTTCTTCCAAGCGTTTACGTGCTTCAATCAATTCATGCTCCTTGACAACTTGATCAGCATTTTTACGCATTTCTCGAAGCTCTGCAATAATCGCTTCTGCTTCACGTTTTGCTTCATCAACAATTTTACGCGCTTTTTCCTTCGCCTTCTTATCAAGCGCCTCTTTGCGCTCCTCATAGGCTTGCAATTTATCTTGAAGCTCTTTACGTAATGTCTCTGATTCTAATAGTAATGCATGCGAACGCTCTGCATCATCTTCGGATTGGCGACGTGTTTCTTCCAATGAGGCAATCATCGATTCAACCTCATGTCGATCGGTTCCAGTAAAGCCTTTAGCACGATCAATAATGGATTCAGGTAAACCAAGACGACTGGAAATTTCAAATGCATTTGAGCGCCCAGGTACACCGATAAGTAGACGGTAGGTCGGGCTCAAAGTTTCAATATCAAATTCTACACTGGCATTGGCTACCCCTGGTCGATTATAGCCATAAGCTTTTAGCTCAGGATAGTGAGTTGTAGCCATTACTCGAGCACCGCGCCCATGTACTTCGTCTAAGATTGAAATGGCTAAGGCTGCCCCTTCCTGTGGATCAGTACCAGCCCCTAACTCATCAAAAAGAACAAGTGATTCGTGATCAAATTTTTGTAGGATATCTACAATATTGACCATATGGGACGAGAACGTAGAAAGTGACTGCTCAATTGATTGCTCATCACCAATATCGGCAAATAATTGCTCAAATACAGCAAGTTCTGAGCCATCTAATGCTGGCACTGGTAATCCCGCTTGTGCCATTAATGTACACAGACCAACCGTTTTTAATGTCACCGTTTTACCACCTGTATTAGGGCCTGTAATGACAATAGCTGTAATGTCTTTACCAAATTCAATATCATTGGGAATAGCTGATTCTATTGGTAGTAGTGGATGACGTGCACGTATTAGTCGGATATAGCCATCCTGATTCATTTTAGGCATTGTACATTTATTGGCTTGGCCATATTTGCCCTTTGCTAAAATGACATCGATATCGCCTAATACCTTCACTAAGTTAAATAAATCTGATGCTACTTCTTGCACCATTGCACTTAATGCTAGTAAAATACGTTCAATTTCTGCCTGCTCTTTCATTTTCAAGCGATGAATTTCATTGTTTGCTTGGACAACAGAATCTGGCTCAATAAATAAGGTTTGACCAGAAGAAGATTGGTCATGGACAATCCCACCATAGTGGTGACGATATTCTTGCTTTACGGGAATAACAAAGCGATCATTACGAATTGTCACAAGTGTATCAGAAAGCATTTTCGCTGCATTACTTCCCCGAATTAAACTTTCCAGCTTAGAGCGGACTTTCCCTTCTTCAGCACGCAAAGATTGGCGAATAGAGCGCAATGTTTGACTAGCAGAATCTAAGACAGCTCCATTGTCGTCAATACAGTTATTAATTTCATGTTGCAATCCTGTTAGGACAGGCATTGCTTCCTTTTTGGAAATGAAATGGGGAATATCAATCACTTCATCGGCTTCTAAATCTTCAATAAAATTGCGTAAAATTCGGCTTGCTCGAATCGTGCTGGAAATTTCCATTAGTTCTACTGCTGCTAACATGCCTCCTATTTGAGCACGTCTGGCAGAGGGACGGACATCAAAAATCCCTCCCATTGGTACATTGCCCTTCACACGCAAAATGGATAGTCCCTCATCCATTTCCTCTAATAATTGTACTACTTTATCAAAATCTGTTTGTGGCACAAGCTCCTCAATGGCAGATTTACCAATGGAGGAAGTACAATAGGAAGCCACTTGTTGCCTAACTTTATCGTATTCTAGTGTTTTCAATGCGCGTTCTGCAATCACTGAGAACACCTCCTCAGCCTATTTATTTCGTTGTATGAACGCTTCAAACTGTTCACGCGTCCATGTATTCACAATCATATCTTTCGGTAACCATGCTCTATTTGCATAGCGAACCCCAATATCCATAAAACGTAAATGTGCAATATCATGCGCATCTGTGTTGATGGCTACTGGCACACCTGCAGCGCATGCCATTTCTAAATGTTCTACACATAAATCGAGACGATACGGATTTGCATTTAACTCTAAAATTTTACCATATTCCTTTGCCCAGGCAATTAACTGTTTCATATCAGGATTATAACCATCGCGATCTTCAATAATTCGACCAGTCGGATGGGCAATCATATGAACATAGGGATTTTGCATAGCTGTTAGTAAACGTGCCATAATTTTATCTTGTGATTGTGTAAAACTAGAATGAATGGAAGCAATAACAAAATCGAGCTCTTTTAACACCTGATCTTCGAAATCAAGGGAGCCGTCTGGTAAAATATCCATCTCCGTCCCTTTAAACAAATGAAAATCTGGATGTGCTGCATTAAACACCTCAATTTCTCCACGCTGCTTTTCTAAACGCTCTGGCGTTAATCCATTTGCTACTTTTAGGAATTGCGAATGGTCTGTAATAACGCTATATTGATAGCCCCGTGCTAGTAACGCCTCGCCCATTTCTGCAACAGAGTATGCACCATCCGACCATGTTGTATGCATATGCAAATCAGCTTTAATATCCTCTAGTCGAACTAAGTTTTGAATTATGTTTGTTTTATCAAATTCTGCTGTTCCTGTCCGTAAGCTCGGTGGAATCCAAGGTAGATCAAAATGAGCGAAAAATGCAGCCTCGTCTTGGAATGTCAAAACGGTACCATCTTCCTGTTCCACACCATATTCACTTATTTTTTTACCACGGGCTTTGGCAATTTGCCGCATACGAACATTATGATCTTTTGAACCTGTGAAATGATGCAACGCAGTCGCATATTCATTGTCTTTCACTAAACGGAAATCAACGCTAACTGGGTCATCTAAGTCTAAAATCACAGAAATTTTTGTATCCCCTGCCGCCACGACTTCTTGAATGGCCAAGCTATTTAACAACTTTTCGCGTACTTCCTCAACTGCTTCTGTCACAACAATAAAATCAATATCTTTGCTAGTTTCTAATGCTCGACGGAAACTCCCAGCAACTGAAAACCGGTCTACTTCCTTCATACTACCTAGAAGCGCCTCAATTTGTAAAACCACAGGCTCAAGCTGCCAAATTGGTAGTCGTTCTGAACGGTTTGCTAAAATGGCTAGCTCCTTTAAAATCTTCTCCTCTGTTTTTACAGCAAATCCAGCTAATTCACGTACTTTTCCTGCTTCACAAGCTGCCTTCAAGCTTTCTGCAGAGTCGATACCAAGCTCTTGGTGTAGTTTCGCAATTTTTTTCCTCCCAAGCCAGGTAATTTCAGCAATGGCAGTAACCCTTTAGGTACAATTTCTTCTAACTCCTTTAACAAACTCGATTCACCTGTTGCCATTAAGTCCTCTATTACAGCCGCAGTACCCTTACCAATCCCTTTGAGTTTTGTTACATCATCCATTTCGCTTAATGAACGCTCGTCCCCCTCTAGTGCTGCCGCAGCCTTTCGAAAGGCTGATACCTTGAATGGATTTTCTCCCTGTAGTTCCATATATAAAGCAATTTTTTCGAGTGTGCGAATAATTGTTTTTTTATTCATTGGTAATTCCTCCTATCGTAAAAACACTTCCCTCAAGACAGAGAGAAGTGCACAGTTACTATTGCATATAAATATACCACCAGTTTTGGAACATCTTTGTAATAATTGGTGTATGCTCCAACATGAGACCACTTAACAATGACTTCGACATTAAATTTTGTATGGCATCTACTGGTAATAAGGCGCACACATATAGCAAAATAAACATAATTAAATAGTTTTCAATCATGCCAAGTAACGCCCCAAGCCAACGATTCACTGTATTTAGCACAGGCAAATACGCGATAAAGTCAAATATCGATGCCACGATTTGCAACGTTATTTTTACTGCAAAGAAAATAACAGCAAAGGCAATTACCCGATAAAAGGTACGGTCTAAATCTAGACTATCAATGACAACGCCAAGGCTACCTGTGTCAGTTACGCCTGGATATGGAACCCAAAATACAAATTTTTGTGCTAATGGCTTATAATAAATATACGCAACAATTAGGGCTACTACAAAGCTGACAATATGCATCATCTGTACAATAAAACCTCGTTTTGCACCGACGCCTATACCAGCTAACAGTACCACTAATATGATTAAATCTAACATTTCCTTCAACCCTTTAACTTTTTCAATTCTTCTTCTAACTGCTCCATTCGTTCTTTTAATAGTAAATAATCATGAACTGTATTTACTGCTGTCAGAACAGCAAGTTTTGTGCTATCAAGTGAGGGATTATGTACGTTCATCTCGCGCATACGGTCATCAACAATCGAAGCAACAAGTCGCATATGGCCAATGGATTCAGAGCCGACCATTTTATATGTATGACCATATATTTCAACAGAAATTTTATTCTTTTCTTGTTTTTCCATAGTCGCACCCTCCTATAAATTCGATGCACACACGATTTTAGAGGCTTGTGAGCACCATCACACAAAAAAGCTATTTATTATCATACCATGAAAGGTATAAAATTGTGAACAACGAGGACAGAAAGGAACGATTAAATGGCAAATATTGTGCTTTCCATTTCAACAAATATTCAAAAAGAGGTGATGGCTTACTATGCAACGCACTTTATAGAACGAAAGGCTCCTGGTGTCATATTTGCTGCAAAACTACCAGATACAGCCATAACTATGTATAAATCAGGCAAATTAATGTTCCAGGGGGCGGTGCTGAACGCGAGGCAGCACGCTGGGGAACTGTTGAAAAAACTCCTACTCCACCCTCCTCCATCGCGGCAAAAGGTGATGTTCTGCCTAACAATTTCGCTACCATGTCTGTCTTAGGCTCAGACGAAACAGGCACAGGTGATTATTTCGGTCCAATCACAGTAGCAGCAGTGTATGTGCCTACTTCAAAAATCGAACTCATGAATGAGCTTGGGGTAAAAGATTCAAAAATGCTAACAGACGACTATATGAGGAAAATTGCACCTGATTTGCGTGCAGCCTGTGTCCATAGTGTTCTCGTCTTACGTAACGAGAAATATAACAACTTACAAGGAAAAGGCTATTCCCAAGGTAAAATGAAAGCCATGATGCATAACAAGGCACTACAAAACACGCTATCAAAAATGGCACCTGAAAAACCTGAATTTATTTTAATCGACCAATTTGCTGAACGTGGTGTCTATTACAATTATTTAAAAAATGAACGTGAACTTGTACAAGAGAATGTCTACTTTTCTACTAAAGCAGAACAATTACATGTAGCTGTGGCTACAGCATCTATTTTAGCTCGTGCTGCCTTTTTAAAGGAAATGGACCGTTTGAGTGACATTACAGGGCTTACATTAATGAAGGGCGCCTCTAACAAGGTAGATGTGCAAGCAGCCCGAATCTGGCGTAATCAAGGCGAAGAATTTCTACGCTCCATCACAAAATGGCATTTCGCCAACACTGATAAAGCAAGGAAGATGAAGTAAATCGTACTATGGGTTGCTTAAAAAAGCTTTTTGGGGGTTCCTGAGGAGCGTGAGCGCGCTTTAGGAACCTTTTGGAGCGGTTTTCTACTTGGGGGAGCGCTTCAGGCACCTTTTGGAGCGGTTTCCTACTTGGGATGAGCGTTTCAGGCACCTTTTGGAGCGGTTTCTTACTTGGGATGAGCGCTTCAGGCACCTTTTGGAGCGGTTTCCTACTTGGGATGAGCGCTTCAGGCACCTTTTGGAGCGGGTCTCCAATTAGATAACCGCTTCTAGTATTTTTATAAAGGTCATAAAAAAATTTGATAATCTCTTGATCTTTTTAATCCCGAATCCCGATAACAACTTGCCATTAACATTCTTTTTATTGTATGGCGATTGTTTAACTGTAAAAAATGCTGGGCTTGTGCATTCGTAATTTTTTTATTGATGAGCATCCCATAATCTTGCAGAGCAGATAAATGTGCCTTTTTACTCGAATAATGACAGCTGGAACAGGTCCATTTCATCTTAACCCAATGCATCTGTCCACATTCGCATTTTGGACAGATCACGCCTGTTTGAATCGCATCCACCTCTATCCCAAAGTAACGACTTAGTGGAAACCCCTCATATGGTTTGTTGTGTTGCACAAGTAGTGCACTAATATATTGATAATCTATAGTTTTTGGCTTCATTGGACGTTGTTGCAAAAAGCTCGTTAACTCTCTTCCCATCAATACTGGAAATAATCCATCCTCATAATTGATTCGTGCATTATTAAAAGGAAAAACAATGATACCGTTGACAGGTACTTCAATGTGATGTTGCTTGAAAAATCCCTTTAAATTATATACATATTCCTCGAGCTGCACTTCAGGATGATGAAATACACGCTGTTCACCTGTTTCAAGAGTCCGAATCATTTGACGTGGTCGATTTTTTAATTCAACTTCTCCTCGAATATTCTTACTTTCAATAATTATTACTTCATATTGTGTTATCACCACAACATCTAACTGTAATGAGTATGAATGCTGAAAAGTGATATTATGTAAAACTTGAAAGTTTTTCGTAAAAGTTAATTTCTCCAGTTGTTTCATAATAAATTTTTCACCGTATTCGCCTGCTTCAGCCTGTAATAACTCCTCTTCATTTGATCAAGAGATGGATGATTTGGTATGAGTCTTCTAACTAAAGATCGCAAACCTAATGTCATTTTCGCTTCCTCATATGGTTTAATAAACATTTCATCACTCCTTTTTTAATGACTATAGCAAGGAAAATTATCCATTCCTAGACTATTTACGAAACTATTTATTTGATCAACTTTGCTGCTCTATATTTAGTTTTTTAATAATTTTTGTGAATATCTTTCAGTCTATATTTTTAGTAGATTCGATTCTGATGGAACTGTCTAATCTCTAGTGAGTGTATTATTCCTTTTATATTTCCTCACATTCTCTTTTGAGCAACTTCACCACTTTTCAGATCATCTCTCATTTGAGCAGATTCTTCACCTTTTAGATCATCATCTTCACCATTTTCAAACAAAAAAAGACTGCCTCGTAAGACAGTCTTTTTTCATATATTAGCGTACTTCTGTGCCTGCAATCGTAGCAATCGCTTTTAACACTTTGTTATGTGCGGCCACTACCTCTTCGTCTGTTAAAGTACGTTCTGGATCAAAGTATGTGAGTGAGAAGGCAACCGATTTTTTACCTGGTTCCATTTTCTCCCCTTCGTAAACATCGAATACGCGGATATCTTTTAATAGTTTCACACCCGCTGCGTCAATTGCTTCCATTACTTCGCCCGCTGTTGTTGTACGGTCCATAATAAGAGCGATATCACGAGACATAGCTGGGAAACGAGGCACTGGTGTGTAGGCAAGTGGTGCTTCTTGTGCTGTTGCATTTAGTAGCGCCACTAAATTCATCTCCATTACATACGTGTCTTTTACTCCCCATGCTTTTTGCTCTGCTGGGTGAAGTCCACCGATGATGCCGACTTGCTTGCCATCTAATAAAATGCTAGCCGTACGACCTGGATGTAAGCCATCCACTTGTGATTTCACAAATGTCATGCGATTTTCTAAGCCAAGTTTGCCAATGACACCTTCGACGATACCTTTTAGCACAAAGAAATCTACAGCTTTTTTCTCACCTTGCCAAGCATGGTCTAGCCATTTGCCAGTTAATACTGCTGCCACATGCTCTTCCTCATAAGGTTGCCCCTCATCTGATTGACCAAGGAACACGGAACCAATTTCATATAAAGCCACGCCTTCAGCTTGACGTGCAACATTATACGCAGCTGCTTCGATTAAATGTGGAATAAGGCTTTGACGTAATGTAGAACGTTCCTCACTCATTGGCATAAGCAAGCGAGTTACCGGCTCTGCTTTCAAAGCAAAACGTTGCGACAATGCATCCGACGTTAACGAATAAGTTACCGCTTGATACAGGCCAGCCCCTTCCATGTAATGACGAACAACACGGCGATTTGCTTGATAAGGTGATAAATTACCTACTTGTGTTGCACCCTCTGGTAATGTCATTGGGATTTCATCATAACCATAAAGACGAGCAATTTCCTCCACGATATCCTCTTCAATTTTAATATCTTGGCGACGTGTGGGTGCATCAATAATTAATAAACCATTTGCTGCCTCTACACCAAATTTTAAACGCTCTAAAATAGAAAGCATATCTTCTAATGCAATCTTCATACCTAAACGTTCATTAATAAAATCTGGGGAAACGACTACTCGCGCTGGTGTTTTATCCAACTCATCTACTAAACACGTACCTTCTAATACTTCGCCTCCTGCTAATTCAGCAAGTAGAGCGGCAGCACGTTCAGCAGCTGGTAAGACACGATTTGGGTCTACCCCTTTTTCGAAACGAGCCGATGCATCTGAACGTAGGCCAAGATGACGAGACGTTTGACGCACTGTTAAACCATCAAAATAGGCTGACTCAATGACAACAGTCGTAGTTGAATCTGTTACCTCTGAATTAGCACCACCCATTACACCAGCAATAGCTACTGGCTCTTTGCCATTTGTAATGACTAAATCTGAAGCTTTTAATGTACGTTCTTGGTCATCTAATGTTGTAATTTTTTCACCTTCTGTTGCTTTACGAACAACGATTTCACCTGTTGCTAGGCTATCATAGTCAAAAGCATGTAGAGGTTGACCATATTCCATTAATACATAGTTCGTTACATCTACAACATTATTGTGTGGACGTACTCCCGCAGCCATTAAACGATTTTGAAGCCATATTGGTGATTCACCGACTTTTATGTTTTTCACAACTTTTGCCACATACATAGGATTTGCTTGTAAATCTTCCACATGAAGCTTTAGGTAATCCTGTGCTTTTTCACCAGCAGTTTGGTAGGAAATTTTTGGATATTGAATTTCCTCTGAAAGAATGGCACCTACTTCATAAGCTACACCTAGCATTGAAAGAGCGTCAGAGCGATTAGGTGTTAGGCCTAACTCTAGCACTGTATCGCGTAAGCCTAAAATCGCAAGTGCATCTGAACCTACTTCTGCCTCCGCTGGCAGTACGTAGATACCCTCTGAATAAGCCTTAGGAACAAGTTTCCCTTCGATTCCAAGCTCTTGTAAGGAACAAATCATTCCGTTCGATTCATGACCGCGAAGTTTTGCTTTTTTGATTTTAATGCCACCTGGTAAATGTGCACCTGGACGAGCAACTATGACTTTTTGACCAGCATCAACATTCGGTGCACCACAAATTATTTGTTGTGGTTCTACTTCTCCAACATCAACTTGACAAATATTTAACTTATCAGCCTCTGGATGTTTCTCCTTAGAAACTACGTAACCAACTACAACTTTATCCATAGCATTAGCACGATCAATTACTGCATCTACTTCGATCCCAGAGCGTGTAATTTTTTCTGCTAATAGCTCAGGTGCTAAGTCCTGCGTATTGATATAATCTTTTAACCATTCTAATGATACTAACATGTTTTATCCCCCTTACGCTTCTGTTCGCTCGAATTGTGATAAGAAGCGAGTGTCACTTGTATAGAAATGACGAATATCGTCAACACCATATTTCAACATCGCAATACGTTCTGCACCAATACCAAATGCAAATCCTGAAACTTTCTTTGGATCATAGCCAGCCATTTCTAATACGTTTGGATGCACCATACCAGCTCCTAGAATCTCAATCCAGCCAGTGCCCTTACATACGTTACAGCCAGCTCCACCACATTTGAAACAAGAGATATCCATCTCTACTGATGGCTCAGTAAATGGGAAGAAGCTCGGACGTAGTCGAATTTCGCGGTCTGCACCAAACATTTTTTTCGCTAAAGTATCTAATGTTCCTTTAAGGTCACTCATGCGAATATTTTCGCCAATGACTAAACCTTCAATTTGCATAAACTGATGTGAATGTGTTGCATCATCATTATCACGTCGGAATACTTTACCAGGACAAATTATGCGAATCGATTCACCTTTTTTGGCTTCCATCGTACGAGCCTGTACTGGTGAAGTATGGGTACGTAATAATATTTCCTCGGAAATATAGAACGAATCTTGCATATCACGAGCTGGATGTCCTTTTGGTAAATTTAGTGCTTCAAAGTTATAGTAATCCTTCTCCACTTCTGGACCTTCAGCAATTTCATAGCCCATTCCAATAAATAAATCTTCAATTTCTTCAATGACACGTGTTAAAGGGTGACGGTTCCCCACTTTAATTTCACGACCTGGTAAAGTGACATCAATCGACTCACTCGCTAATTTTTCAGCAATGGCTGCCTCTTCCAACACGGTAATCTTTGTTTCTAATACTGCCGTTACATTTTCACGGACATTATTCACTAAAGCACCCATTTTCGGACGTTCTTCAGCTGATAATTTCCCCATCCCTTTTAGTAAATCAGTAATAGGTCCTTTTTTTCCTAAATACGCAACACGTACTTCATTCAATTCTTTTAAATTTGCAGCTGCTTCAATTTTAGCAAGTGCTTCTTGCTCTAATTGTTTTAATTGCTCTTCCATGTTAAAACCTCCTCAGAAAATAAATGCCTGCTTTTTAGACATAAAAAAACTCGCCCCTAAAAAGGGACGAGGACATTTTCGCGGTACCACCCTAGTTATTGCAAAGCAAAGCCTTACAATCACTTCATTGACATAACGACTTGAGAAAGCCGGCTCACCTTTACAGCATGACACTGGTCCCGGTAGCTGCTCGCGGGCTGAATTCAAAACTGCATTGAAACGGCGTTGGCTCTCAATCTCTGGCCTACGCTCCCTGTCGTCCATTCGCAATCTTTACTACTTCCCGGTCAAAGCATTTATTATTTAAACTTACATTTTAGAATAAATTATACAATATGGGGCTGTAGCAAATCAAGAGACAACTGCCTCAATCCCACAATGATCAATTTATTACTTGGCAAAGCCATATAAAACAATGCCTGTGGCTACTGCTACGTTTAATGATTCAGCCTGTCCAAAAAGAGGAATGATCATATTTTGATCTGTCATCGCTAATAACTGAGGCTGAATGCCACTTCCTTCATTCCCCATGATAATCGCAAATGCACCCGTATGCTGAATATCACTATACGGCACCGCTTCCTCATCTAATGCAGTACCAAATACTGGTACACCTTGTCCCTGTAATATATCTATCCAATCTGCTAAATCTCCACGCACTACCGGAATATGGAAGTGGGAGCCTTGAGCCGCACGTAGTGTTTTAGGATTATAAAGGTCAGCACAGCCTTTTCCTAAAATTACAGCATCTAAACCTGCAGCATCTGCTGTACGAATCATTGTTCCAATGTTACCAGGATCTTGGACAGCATCAATTAATAACACTTTTCGCCAAGTAGTCATCACATTATCCTCTAAGACGGGCTGTTTACATACAGCAAAAACACCTTGGGAAGTTTCTGTCTCCGCGAATTCCTTCGCTACCGCAGTCGATACCTCTACAATAGCTACATCATCGATTGGCCATAACATTGGCAAATCTATACCTTCACGCACTATAATTTGTAATACTTGCTTTTTATTTTTTAATGCTTCTTCAACAAGATGAAAGCCCTCTACTAGGAATTCACCCGAACGTTCACGCTCTTTTCTTGTAGTCGCTAACTTTTTCCAATATTTCACTAACGCATTTTGCGTAGATTCAATTCTCTTCATCGCTACCTCTTACCGCCTTTTTCCTATATATTGACCACTATTATACCCTACGAAATGGCAAATTTCATAGCTAAGTAAGAAAACTGTTATTTTCCTGTGGTGGCAAGTGGCGTACAACTTAAACATGCTATAATCATACACATAATAATGAAGACACAAAGTGGGGTATATAAATGAAAAAAACAATACATGTAGTAGGGGCTATTATTGAAAATGAGCAACAAGAAATTTTCTGTGCTTTAAGAAATCCCCAAATGGTTTTAGCAAATTATTGGGAATTCCCTGGTGGTAAAATAGAGCGGGGCGAAACACCAAAACAGGCCCTTTATCGAGAAATTCTTGAGGAATTTAACTGTAAGATTCAAGTAGGTAAACAAGTGGCTGTAACGCTTCATGAATACGAACAATTTTTCGTTCATTTAGAAACATACAAAGCTTCAATTATAAAAGGCACACCCCAAATTTTAGAACATGCTGAAGCAAGATGGGTTCCCCGCAACCAATTGCTTGATCTCCCATTTGCTCCAGCAGATCTTCCTTCTATTCAAAAATTAATAGCCGAATTGTAAAAGCTATTCACTTTATCTCATGAAAATGAGTCACTTTGTTTCGTCCATGCTCTTTCGATTCATACAATGCTTCATCTGCTTTTTTTATCAATGTCGTCTCTGTATCTTCTGAAGTTACTGTGGCAATTCCCATACTGATCGTAAGACTGCCTGTTGGCCAACGATCCTGCTCCACGGTGTGTCTAATTTTTTCGCCGATTTCTTTTGCCTCAGGTATCTCGATCTCTGGTAAGATGATAATAAACTCCTCCCCACCATAACGAGCGACGATATCTTCTAGACGTACTTGTATTTGTAATAGTTGTGCCAATTGAACGAGGACATCGTCTCCAACTTGATGACCATATGTATCATTGACCTTTTTGAAATGATCGATATCTAAAATGCATAACGAAAAAGATTTTGCTGTCTCATGAAAACGATTAAAATGTTGTTCGAGTTGTTCCTGGAAAAATCTCCTGTTTTTCAAGCCAGTCAGTTTATCAGTCATTGATAATTCTACTAAAGCAGTATTCATTTCCAATAATTTCGCCTGCTGATGTTCTATTTCTACATGAATTTGCTCCAAATTAGCTAATGCACGATCCTTTTCTTGATAGGCAGCCTCAAGTAGTTTTTTGGCTGATCGTAATTCTTGTTCATAATCTATACGCTTTTTCATCTTTACTAAAATGCAATCAATTCGCTCTACCATATCCTCTTTGTACAATTTAGCATTCATTAAAAACGGAACCGACATCCCGTCCTTCTGTTTGAAATGAATGAATAATTCCTCTACTTGTCCCTCTAGATTAATCATAGGATAAAAATAAGAGTGAAAAATCATCTTATTGGGCGTAGATAGAAGAATTTCTAGATGCATATGTAATAATTCCTCTTGCTCATAGCCGATCCAATCTAGCAGGGTTTGATTGATTTCTGAAATAAGCCCTTCATGTGTGATGGAAAGAAATCCACATGGAGCATTGTTAAGTCGTTTTTCCATTGTTGATAATCCTTTCATTTTTCCCTACAAAAAATCTGCAATACATTGTATCGTTTCATTTGGGTGACTAATATGTGGATAATGACCTTTTGCTTCCATTAATTGTAACGTACTATTTTTGAGATGATGATGCAAATAATCTCCAACACCAATTGGCACAATACTATCTTCCGAGCATTGGATAATTAACGAAGGAACGGAGACCTTTGATAATTCACTACGATGATCAGATAAAAATGTGACCTCAGCAAATTCTTTTGCAATGATAGGGTCTGCTGCTATAAAGGTTTGCTTCAGTTCCTGTGTTAATGCTGGCTGTTCAGGATTACTCATTGCAATTGGTGCCATATAGCTGGCCCAACCTGTAAAGTTCATTTCCATCATGTCTAATAACTCCGCTATATCACTTCGCTCAAAACCCCCTCGATAACCATCATCATTTAAATAACACGGAGAAGGACCAATCATAATCAATTTCTTAAAATAGTCAGGGTGCTGGATAGATGCGAGCAGTCCTATCATGGCACTAATGGAATGCCCGACAAAAATACTATTTTGTAATGATAGCGTTTCAATAATGTCCAATACATCTTGGACATAGCCCTGTAACGATTGATATTTTTCTGATGAATAGGCATTTGTATCTGAGTTACCTGAGCCTACATAATCGAATAATATAATCTGATATTTGTCCATAAATGCAGGCGTAATGAAACGCCACATATTTTGATCACAGCCAAATCCATGTGCAAAAATAAGCGGTTGGTCTCCTTGTCCGAGTATTGTTACATTATTACGAACAACAACATTTTCCATTCCGATCAATCCTTTTAGAAATATATGTAATAGTTTTATTGTGACCCCTTATACAGTATTTATCAAGCTAAAACGTGAAAATCAAAAAGGAGCAGGAGTGACGCTTCACCTGCCCCATTCTCCAGCTACAACCACTTCCTAATAGGTGGGATACTCTGCTGAAATTGAAATATATTATACGGATCATATTTTGTTTTCACTTCACGAAGCCTTCTAAAATTGTGTCCGTAATAGGCTGTATGCCAGTCCTGAATATATCGATCTGGAAAATTCACATAATCACCAGCCGTATAAGGTGATAAAGCTTGACGTAAATTTTCTACCCACTTAATATTTTGTTCTTCCTCTTTCGGGTTTTCCCAGGAAGTATTATATTCTTGAGCTATTATCGCATTGCGATAGTAATAGGCTGTATGCTGGGGAGCAATTTCACCTACTGCTCCTCTTAAAGACTGTTGCCATATTGTTGTAGTTGAATTAGGTGCATGGGCTAAAAATTCTATCATTCTTTGAATCGCCTTATATGGAAACGGTCTCTCCAAAAATGACCCGGATCTTTTTCGAAAGGCAGGCTGATTGCCGCTTGGTAAATCAAAAAATTCTATTGCCTTGCTATATGGCACTTCCTTTATCCAAATACTTGTTGGCATGCCTGTTTTTCTAAGAGGGCGAAGCAATTTCTTTAATTCAGCTGCTGTTCCTATAAACTCACCTTGTGCGACTAGTTCACCTACTTCCTTTGTTTTTAGCTCAATCTGTGAAGTTAGACGCTTATCTGTATAGGGGGCCCATTTTTGCCATGCATCAAAGGCCACTTCAAAGTCATCCCATCCCCATGTAATAGAAAAGAGTGATACTTTATTAATCGCATGAAGCTTGAATGTCAAAGAAGTGACTATACCAAAATTGCCTCCTCCTCCACCACGACTTGCCCAAAACAGATCATGATGTTGTTGCTTATTCGCTCTGATTACCTGAGCACCCTCATGTTCACTAGCAACCACCGTTTCGATTTCAATTAGATTGTCACAAGTTAATCCAAACGGTCGTGATAGCATCCCTATCCCCCCTCCAAGGGTCAAACCGACCACCCCAACACTACTTTCTGTACCAGCAGGAATGGTAACACCTTGCTCCCATAATGTACGGTATACGATTCCCATATTAGCTCCAGCATCAATTCTAGCCGTCATTTCTGAGAGATTTACTGAAATATCATTCATATCACTTACATCAATGACAAGCCCTTTATTTACTAAAGAAAAATTTTCATAGCTATGACGACCACTTCGAATTCTGAAAGGCTCGTTGTTTTCTCTAGCCCATTTTAAGGCATTAACCACATCTTTCGTTTCTTGACAAAACACAATGACACTCGGATATTTTGGATTATTTAGATTATTATTCGTTCTCGCTTGTTCATAATCCGAATCTTCCGGCGTGACGATTCTTCCTGTGAGCTTCGCCTTTTTCAACATCAAGCCCCTTTCTCACAATGATACTTATCCTATGCAACTCATTGAGAAAGAATTTGACTTTTCAACTATTTTACTGGACTCACACTAAAATACTCTTTTTCACACTTGAAACATATGATGCACTAATAACAACGTGTTGGAGGTGTTCTATGCTTATCCATGTGGTAAGTGCTGGCGAAACACTGTGGCAAATCGCTAATCGTTATGCTGTACCCGTTCAATCGATTAGCCAATTAAATGCATTAGCTACTCCTGATCAATTAGCCATCGGACAATCACTGGTTATCCCTTCTCCTTATACAATTTATACGGTTCAAAAAGGAGATACGTTATGGTCCATCGCACAGAAATTTAGCGTTCCCTTGCAATCTATCATAATAGAAAACCATCTAACGAATCCCGATCTATTAACACCTGGAACGAAATTAATTATTCCACCCATTGTTCATAACGTGCAGCCAGGAGAAACTTTATGGCAAATAGCACATCGCTATGGTACGACCGTTCAAGCCATTGCAGTAAAAAATAATCTAAACAATCCCAATATGCTTTATGTCGGTTCACAATTTATGATCCCAAGAAAATTACCGATGATTGAAGTCAATGCTTATTCCTACCAACCTTCAGAAGAAGCTGTAGACTCCATTAATGCTATTGGTCATCTACTAACTTATTTTAGTCCTTTTGCTTATAAGATGAAGGAAGATGGGACATTACAGCCCATTAATGATGAAAATATGATAGCGGCAGCAGAGGCTAAACATATTATCCCGATGTTAACGCTCACTAATTTTACTTCTACAGAAGAAGGCTCTAATTTAGCACATGTCGTCTTGTCCAATGCAGAGTTACGTAAAAAGGTCATGAATAATGTGTTACAGGTGATGCAAGATAAAGGTTATCAAGTATTAAATATTGATTTTGAAAATGTTTTACCTGCTGATCGCGAAAATTTCAATGCCTTTATTCAATTGGCTGTGGATACCCTTCATCCAAAAGGCTATTTAGTTTCAACAGCGCTCGCACCTAAAACAAGTGCTTCACAAACTGGGACATTATATGAAGCGCATGATTACGAAGCACATGGGAGAATAGCAGATTTTGTTGTATTAATGACATATGAATGGGGCTATCGTCTTGGCCCTCCACAAGCCATTTCCCCCATTAATGAAATGCGAAGAGTCGTGGAATATGCTTTAACCGAAATACCAGCTGATAAAATCTTATTGGGTTTTGAATTGTATGCGCGTGATTGGCTCTTACCTCATGTCAAAGGCCAAGAAGCCGAAACATTTAGCCCGCAGGAAGCGCTCAATAGGGCCATCAAGTACGGGGCAACAATTCAGTATGATCCAACGGCACAATCTCCTTTTTATCGATATGTTGATGAGCAAGGAAGGCAGCACGAGGTATGGTTTGAAGATGCGAGAAGTGCACAAGCCAAATTCGACATGACTAAACATTACAACTTACGTGGCATTAGCTATTGGGCATTAGGATTCCCGTTTCCTCAAAATTGGGTTTTATTAAACGATAATTTTTCTGTTAAAAAATCTTAATACTCATTATTGTTCGCAATAAACAAAGAGCTATGCGAATTATTCCTTGTGAAGTGCGATCTGTGCTGACGGGATAAAAAGTTCATTTCAAAGCCATATTAATTTATATCAACAGGAAAGGAGCAACTCACATGGGAAGAGACAATAAACAAGGTCAAAGCAATAATAAAGGCTCATTACCTCAAACGCCGAAAAACCAAAAGATTGCACCAAATAAGGTGAGTGAGGAATTTTCTCAAGAGTTTATGGAGCTAATTAATACAGTCACGCAAAATAAGAATAAGCAGAAAAAATAAGGGGGGCTTCAGTTGGATTTTCAGCGTGCTCAAGAAATTGTCGCCTCACCTTTAGAATTTGAAGTGAGCTATAATGGCGTTTCCATCTGGATCGATCAGCTCCACGATGATGAAAAAACAGCGACAGTTCACCTACGCCGTTCTTTAGAAGAGCGATCTGAAGTAGCTATATCCGAATTAAAAGAAGAATATCTCGTTCACTAAACAGCAAGAACCTGCTTACTCAATAGTAATAAGCAGGTTCTTTTTTAAATAATATAATCTTCAATATATTGAAGTTGTGTTAATACTTCCTCCACACGATGATGTAAATCTTTATAGGTTTCGGTAATTTGCTGAGGGGATATTGGCTTACTGAATAGATAGCCCTGAATATAATCACAGCCACCATCTATTAGAAAAGATAATTGCTCCACTTCTTCAATGCCCTCTGCCACAACCTTCAAACGTAAATGTTTAGCCATCGAAATAATCATGGAAACAAGTGCTTCATCATTTGGATTATGTGGCACGTTTCTCACAAATGTTCGGTCAATTTTTAAACAATCAATTGGGAATTCCTTTAAATAAGAGAGAGAGGAATAGCCTGTTCCAAAATCATCTACAGCAATTTGGATACCTAATGCCTTTAACTCATGTAATAGCTGTGTCATTTGATCAATATTCATGGTCATACTTTCTGTAATTTCTAATTGTAAAAATGACGGATCTAAATTGGTACGTTGTAAAATATCTTGTACCATTTCTACTAAATCCTGTTGAAATAACTGGCCAAGTGATAAATTTACTGCCACTTTCATTGGAGGTAAGCCTTGTTTCTCCCATGCTTTCGCTTGTGTGCATGCGGTTTCTAAAATCCATTTACCTAGCGGGATAATAAGGCCACATTCTTCAGCAATAGGAATAAAGACATCAGGTGGAACAAAGCCCCGCGTTGGATGACGCCAGCGTACCAAAGCTTCGACCGATTCGATGGTACCTGTCTTTAAGTTGACCTGTGGTTGATAGTCTAAATAAAATTCATTATTGGCTAACGCATTATGTAAGTCTTGCTCTAACAATATTCGATCTGCAATACCTTTAGACATATACGGTTTATAAAAAAGAAATCTTTGAGGTATTTGTCTAGCCTCTCGCATCGCTAACTGTGCATGCATTAATAGCTCTTCACCAGTCCATTGCTCCTCATAGAGAGCAATCCCAATATTTAGACTGCCATTTAATGAAAATAATTGGACCTGTAAAGGATCTGTCATGGCACTTTTAAGATTTAAGCAAAATTGCAGTAGTTCCTCAATCGTCTTTACATGGTCAATATAAATAACAAATTGTCCCTCACGCAGTTTAGTTGCAAAATAATGTGGAGGTACAATCGATTGAATTCGTTCTGCAACAAGTTTCATCATTGTATTAGAGTTACTTATACCAATGGACGAACGAATTGCCGCAAAGCGATCAATTTCTATGGCAATGATAGCCTTTTGGGCTTTATGTTCATGTAAATTTTCTTTTAACGTCTTTAGTAGTAAATGTTCATTTGGCAACAATGTAATATCATCATGATAAGCTTGAAATCGAAGTTCCTGTTGAGATTGTTCAAGATCCTTTTTAATTTTCAACAGCTGCTGAAATGGTTTTTCCACAGACGTATAATAAATCGCCTTTAGGAAAAAATAGAATGCTAAAAACTGATAGATCAGTGCTGAGAAATCCCATATTGCATTTTGATCTTGACTAACAATAAAGAAGATATCACTCACAATGAGAGAAATAGCTGCGCTAATGAGCCACATGGAACGCTTCGGTAATTTTTTTACATATGTACTAACAATAGCAATGGTTAAAATTTGAAGAATAATAGCAATTAGATGTACCATATTATCAATCGTATCTAACCAATTTTCAGGCAATATTTTGGGCGAATTATAAGCCAGAAAAACGCTTCCTAGAACGAAAAGCATCGAACAACCATATGTCAGTATCCGATGATTCATGGTTAATCGCTTTTTAGGGTTTAAAATAATAAGTATAAATCCAATGGCTAAGTACAAACGCATTAATATATGTAGAGGCTCGTTCATAAAGTTCCATTCTCTAGATTGGCTAAAAAACAAGCTAATTAATTCTAATAAGGCAATAATGAAAAACATGTTTCCTATGTATAAAGTTTGATTGGATAATAAGTGTGAAAATACTAAATAGGATTGGATCGCAATTGCCATTGTAAAAACGATGATTAATACTTGTATCACCAGTTTTATATCTTGATACATGTTACCTTGGAAAACACCATATATTTGATTGCTAAAGCTCAGTAATGGTATGACAAGTAATAAGGGTAATACCATGTACCAAATCTCTTTTTTCTCTATCTGATTAAACCATCTCTCCACTCCAAACCCTCCATACTACTATATAAACATTCACTAGGAAATTTTATCTATCTATATCGATTATTTAAATTTGAATTGTATATTTCTTTGACTTCTTACAAATCATAACACTTTTATCGGAATTTGTATGCACCTATATGAAGTATGCTAATATTCATTTTATTTCAATATTAGCATACTTTTGATATTTTTAGTTCTTTATTCCACCCTGAAAAGTTGCTGTTTCAATCTCTGGATGATTCTACCTCTTCTTTTTTTAATAGCAACAGCGGATAAGCCTAATGCATTAGCTATTTCTTGATCACTGTAACCTTCTGCATAATAAAGTAGTAATATTTCTCTTTCTATCTGCTTAAGCTGAGACAACTTAATCTCAAGTAAGCTAGGATTTTTTTGATTGTCCCAACCCTCCAAGTCATTAAGAATAAAATTGAGTGTTTCACCATCAACAACCGTTATTCGCTCTGTATAGTTTTTTTCCCTTGATAATTCATTTAGAATCTCACCTTTTATCGAAGAATAAAGATAAGCAGAAAATTGTCCCTTTGCTGGATCTGCTTTTAGCCATGCCCTCCATACAGCAATAGAAGCGATATGACGATAGTAATCAAAATCCTTGTAAATATGGAGCTGCGTGAAAATGGCTGTAATCATTGGTTGCACTGCCTCTAAAATTTCTTCAAAAGATTGTGTTAATGAAAGCTTGTGATCGTTGCGAATAGACATACCACTCTTCCTGTCAACTGTGCACAGTTCAATATTCCTAGGTAACACAATCTTAGACTGTCATGTTGCTTGAGAGCTAATGCCCATTTTCAGCATTTCAGCGCGCAGAAAGAATAAAATGCCTGGCATATTTAGTCATAATTCCCCCAAAGTTATTACAAAAATTATCTATTTTCTTTGGTATTTCATACATATTTAAACGTTAGTTGGACAAATTACTACTAAGGAGGCGATATAGATGAATTTTCAAATAAGAGATGCAATTACAGCGAATGTACATGGTCAATCTGCCGCAGAATTTAAAGACATTGTGGAAGATGCTATTAATCGTGGAGAAGAGCATTTACTACCAGGGCTTGGGGTGTTTTTTGAAAAATGGTGGAAGCAATCCAGTCCATCAGAACAAGATGAATTTGTTCAAAAATTAGAAAAAGTATTTGCTAACTGATTTTTAATGAACTGTGCATTCCATTTCCAATAAATGCGTGATAAAGTTTTACTTATCAGAAAATTTGGAGGGATTGGAATGACTGTTGCAGTAGAATTACTTGTCAATCAACTCAAACAGGTTTTATTAGAAGAACAAGTGTCAACAAACGAAACGGTACGACAGCTACATGGAAAGGATGAATCTCATCATATGATGAGATTACCTGATATCGTTGTCTTTCCCCGTTCCACAGCTGATGTCAGTGCCATCTTAAAAATTGCACATGCACAACGTGTACCAGTTGTACCATTCGGTGTTGGCTCCAGCTTAGAAGGAAACGCGATTCCTATTGCACATGGTATTTCTATTGATTTCTCTGAAATGAATACGATATTAGAAGTTCGACCTGATGACCTTCTAGTAAAAGTTCAGCCTGGCGTCACACGCTCTCAGCTGAATAAGGAGTTAAAAAAACACGGTCTACAATTCACAGTGGATCCAGGTGCAGATGCAACACTAGGTGGCATGGCTGCGACGAATGCTAGTGGTACGACTGCTGTGCGTTACGGTGTTATGCGTGATCAGGTTCGTGATTTAGAGGTTGTCCTTGCAGATGGCTCTGTCATCCATACAGGTAATTTAGCCGCGAAATCCTCTTCTGGTTATCATTTAAATGGTCTATTTGTCGGCTCTGAAGGAACACTTGGCTGCTTTACGGAGTTAACGTTAAAAGTGTATGGTATACCTGAATTTGTGACAGCGGGGCGAGCTGTTTTTGACACAGTCGGAGATGCTGTGAGTGCTGTTACCGCCTTATTACAGGCTGGTAGTTCAATTGGTCGAGTGGAATTGGTCGATGAATCCTCTATGAAGCAGGCCAATGTCTATAACGATACATCCTTTAGCGAAAAACCAACATTGTTTTTAGAATTCCACGGAAACGAAGCGGGTATGCATGCGGACATCGCATTCGCTACAGAAATTTTTGAAGACTACAGCTGTCTATCCGTCGAATTCGAACAAGATAATGCTGCTCGTAACAAGCTTTGGGAAGCACGACATTCTTTAGCCTATGCATATATTCATGCTTATCCTGGTAAGAAGCTCATGTCAACGGATGTCTGTGTACCAATCTCTGTGCTTGCCGAAACCATTTTATATGCACGAGAACAGCTTGATCATGTTGGACTCGCAGGTGGGCTTGTTGGCCATGTGGGCGATGGAAATTTCCATGCACTTTTAATGTTAAATCCAAATGACGCCGAGGAGCAGGCAAAAGCGGATCGCTTCAATGAACAAATCGTGCAATATGCATTACTTCGAGGTGGCACATGTACAGGCGAGCATGGTGTTGGCATTGGCAAAATGAAATACCAAGCCACTGAGCACGGTACCTCTTTAGTCGTCATGAAAAGCATAAAAGCAGCACTTGATCCACTTAACATTATGAATCCAGGAAAGATTTTCACTCTATAATTAACATTAAAACCCGCTGATTGACTAGAATATCAGCGGGTTTATCATTATAAATCATAACGGAAGCTCTTAACTAATATATCTCCCTTGTAAAATTCTTTCGACTCATCTCGCACAAAACCTAATGATAAGTAAAGATTAATGGCAGCCTGCATCATATCACCTGAGTGTAAATAAAGTGCCTGATCCTGTCTCTTTCTTGCAAAGGCTAAACTTTCATTTAATAATTTCTTAGCAACCCCTTGCCCTCTTCCTTTTGGATGCACACCTAATAAGCGCACAATCGTCGATTGAATATTTAGCTCTGGCAGGCCATACGCTTTCCCTGCATCCGTAAATAGTTGTAATCCACCTAATATATCATCTCCGCGTTTTGCAATAAGAATTGTCTCTGCATTCGGATTACCAACCGAAGCATGGATATCACTTAAATATGATTGCCAGTGCTCTGGGTCAAAAAATTTCTCCTCGCGCTCACTATTAACTTCCATTTGATGGGCAATAAAATCTATTTTTCTTGTTTCTAAACTTAGTAATAAACTCACCCCTTCATTACTCATTTAACCTATTATATAAATAATTCCTTATATTCTCTATAACTTATAAGAAAACTATGTTTTATATTTTGACAAAGAAAAAAAGTAACCCAGCGTCTCCCAGGTTACTTTACTATGTAGCGATGTAGCCATCCATCTTGACAACAAACATCGCACGTGGTGAACATCCCTCTGTCTGCCTACCACTTTTATGTTATTTACATGAACACCCTCTGTTGTCCATGTAAACTCTATCTATCGTACTTCTCAACTCGAGAAAGCATATGTCTAAATTTAAGCTAAAATCGATGCTAATACAGCTTTTTGTGCATGCAATCTATTTTCAGCTTGCTCAAAGATGTAAGAATTAGGTCCATCAATAACTGAAGTTGCAACCTCTTCCTCACGATGTGCTGGTAAGCAATGCAAGAACATATAATTTGGTTTTGCATAGGCTACTAGCTCATCATTAATTTGATAGCCAGCAAAGTCTTGTAAACGTTTTGCTGCTTCTTCCTCTTGACCCATAGATGTCCAAACATCTGCATAGACGACATCTGCATTTAATACTGCTTCAACAGGATCATTCGTGATCATAATCGTACTGCCATTTGCTGCCGCAATCGCCTGTGCTTTAGCGATGACTTCCCCATCACATTCATACCCTACAGGAGTCGCAACAGCTACATTCATGCCAACGTGTGCTGAAGCTACTACGAGTGAGTGTGCTACATTGTTGCCATCTCCTACATAGGCAATTTTAAGTCCTTTTAACATGCCTTTATTTTCTGCAATCGTCTCTAAATCAGCTAATGCCTGACAAGGATGATAAATATCCGTTAATCCATTAATAACTGGGATTACTGCATGCTCCGCCAGCTCTTTGACCATTGCGTGAGAGTTTGCACGAATCATAATACCATCTAAATAGCCCGATAATACATGGGCTGTATCATAAATCGATTCGCCACGACCAATTTGCAAATCACGCGCATGCATAAACATACTTTTTCCACCTAATTGATTCATACCAACTTCAAATGAAATACGTGTACGAGTTGAATGCTTTTCGAAAATCATTCCAAGCGTTTTACCTTCTAATAATCTTGGGCATTTCCCCTCTTTTGTAATCATTTTAAGCTGTGTTGCTAATTCAATAAGATCTTGAACCTCTTGACTTGTATAGTCTAGCAAAGTTAGTAGATCTTTTCCTTTTAAACTAGACACTAACTTTAACTGTACTTCTTCGAGTAATTTCATAGCCTTCGCTCCTTATATCGTTGCTGTTGAAATTAGTATAACATGCATAAATATAAAATCAACTGAATTTTTATAATTAATTTTTATTCTTATTTATTTGTTATTAAATGTGACAAAAATTCGTCAAAGCGAATATTTATGCATTTATAACTTGTTTATGGATAAGGTACTAAAATGTATCAAAGGTACAATGTGTAAAAATAGTTTGGGAGCTTTGTCACTATTGGTAGCAGAGGGAGAAAATTTAATACTAAAAATAATGAAAAGCCCCCTAACAACATTTGTTAGAGGGCAAGTCCATTTCTTCTAATTATTCAAAAGTAATTTTATTGACTGCATCACGATCTAATTTTTTAATGACTTCTACCATTAATTTAACGGCATTATCATAATCATCACGATGTAGGATACCTGCATGTGAATGGATATAGCGTGTCGCAATACCAATTGATAGTGCTGGTACACCATTTGCTGTTACGTGGATGGAGCCAGCATCTGTACCACCGCCAGCCATCGCTTCAAATTGATATGGAATATTGTGCTCATCTGCTACATCTAATACGAATTCACGTAAGCCACGATGTGAAACCATAGATGCATCATACACAACGATTTGAGGGCCTGCACCCATCTTACTCGTTGATTCTTTTGCTGTAACTCCAGGAGTATCTCCTGCTACACCTACGTCTACTGCAAATCCTATATCTGGTTGGATTTTATGTGTAGTAGTTTTAGCACCGCGAAGTCCAACTTCTTCTTGTACATTCCCTACAGAATAGAGAATATTAGGGTGCTTTTCATTTTGTAACGCTTTCATAACATCAATCGCAATTGCACAGCCGATACGGTTATCCCAAGCTTTAGCTAATAGATACTTATCATTTTTCATTACATTAAACTCAAAGTACGGTGTTACCATATCGCCAGGACGAACGCCCCACTCAAGAACTTCATCTTTAGAAGCTGCACCAATGTCGATAAACATATCTTTAATGTCTACTACTTTATTACGTACATCAGCAGGTAAAATATGAGGTGGCTTTGAACCAATAACCCCAATCACTTCATCGCCCTTACGTGTAGTAATCGTTACACGCTGTGCAAGCATAACTTGGCTCCACCAGCCACCTACTGTTTGGAATTTGATAAAGCCTTTGTCATCAATTTGTGTAACCATGAAGCCTACTTCATCCAAATGTCCTGCCACGACGATTTTAGGACCGTTTTCATTGCCAATTTTTTTAGCAATGACACTACCTAAGTTATCTGTTTCTACAGTATCTGCATATGGTGCAATATATTTTTTCATGACCTCACGCGGTGCACGTTCATTGCCTGCAATACCATTTGCATCTGTTAAATCTTTAAACATTTGTAATGTTGGATCTAGTTGTGTCATCCTTTTGCCTCCTACTTCTTGTATCTATTTTATTATACTTCGTTTACCGAAATATTCCTAGCTTAATCGTCTGAAAATTGGTGTATTTCTTAATTTAATAACCTGAACGCTGCCGATGATAATTTTCTTGATTTTTTTCAAGATAAGCACTTACCACATCCTCAAATGTAAAACCGAGATTATACGCTAGTAACCCATAGTATTGCCAAATAGCTAAATAACGCTCCTCTGTAGGTTGATGAATAAATGCTAAAATAGCACTTTGTGTTTCTAAAAAAGTAGCCGTTAAATCTTTGTTCTCTTCTACGAAAGGCCACATTTCAATCGATGTATAGCCCTTTAATAAGCCAAGAGATAAGATAAAATGAATCGAATCTACATATTCTTCTAAAATGACTTCACGTGCTGATGGTCCCTTTGTGCTCCAAAATTTAAAGCAACGTGTTTCATTAGCAAGCTCAGCTAGCTCCACTAGTAAGGCTAAGCCCTTTTCCTGAAACACATCTTGCTGAATATTTTGTGTTTGCTCGATAAAATCATCAAGCTCTTTTTGCATGGTAAACAATTGTTGTAAATTCATTTTTTTCTCCTAAATTTCTAAAAAATTTTTTATAAAAAGTGAAACTATTTGACCCTTCTAATCGTATAGGAAAGAATAACCTTTCTTCAAGGGGGAAATTTAAACATGTTGCCGTTACTAATTCGACTTGCTGTAATAGCGCTTATTATCTATGTATTTTACAAAGCGATTCGTTATATAACCGATCCTAAACGCAAACTTGATGAAGCCTATGAAAAAGGCCAGTATTATTTCTATGATGACGTTAAAAATGTCCGAAAAAATTTCTTTATTTCTTATAAGGGTGCTCTTTTTGAAGGTGAAAAATACCTAGGCACAACAGAGGATGCATTTGAGGTTGTAACCATTTTCGTCGGTGCGCGTGATGCTGCAACATTACAAGGCTTCAGCAAAAGCGACTTTGAATATTTGCAGCAAGAAATATTATTGAACTATCCAAGCGCCAAAATCAATTGGAAGCAGCCCATTGAACAGCTTATGCGAAACACATCCCCATAATGAGGATGTGTTTTAATTATTCTCATTTATGTCCACAGCTGCACAATGATAAAAATTTGTATGGCTGCAAGTAGGGGAAAACCAAATGCAAAGTGGTTATGACGTGTTTTGTGGCGGAATAAATACATACCCAATACACCCCCAACTGCCCCTCCTGCTATGGCTAGTGTAAATAATGTACGCTCTGCTATACGCCATTCATGATTCTTTGGGCGCGATTTATCCATCCCCATTAAAATGAGCAATACAATTGATACAATGCTCATATAAGCTAATAATGCTTGTCCCATTTCTTACTCCTTTAAAACCGTGATACTATTAATCTAACACAAAAAAGACTGATGGAAAAACCCATCAGTCTTTTTATCGCATTTGTGTCATTTTGCACCTGTCGCTACGCTTTCGGTGCAGAAAATTCCTCTTTTGCACCTGTCGCTGCGCTTTCGGTGCAGAAATAACAGTTAATGTTGTCAGCTATTATTTAGCTACTGCTTTTTTAGCAGCGTCTGCTAATTGAGTGAATGCTGCAGCATCAGTTACTGCAAGGTCAGCTAACATTTTACGGTTAACTTCGATACCTGCAACTTTTAAACCGTGCATTAAACGGCTATAAGAAAGACCGTTCATACGAGCAGCTGCGTTGATACGAGTGATCCATAATTTACGGAAATCACGTTTTTTCTGACGACGGTCACGGTATGCATATTGACCTGATTTCATTACTGCTTGGTTAGCAACTTTGTATAATGTATGTTTTGAACCATAGTAACCTTTAGCTAATTTCAATACTTTTTTACGACGTTTGCGCGTCACTGTTCCGCCTTTTACGCGTGGCATATGAATTACCTCCTGCTTTTCATTTAAAAATGAATGTTAGTATTTTTTTGTAGTCAATTATTTCATGTATACAAGTAAAGATTTGATGCGTTTGAAGTCACCAGATGATACGATGTTCGCTTTACGTAGGTGACGTTTTTGTTTCGTAGATTTGTTTGCGAATAAGTGGCTTCCATAAGCACGGTCGTATTTTAATTTACCTGAACCCGTTTTTTTGAAACGTTTCGCAGCTCCACGGTGAGTTTTCATTTTTGGCATGTCGAATTCCTCCTAAACTGTTCGTCTAATATTATTTCTCGTTCTTTGGTTGAAGAACTAAGAACATGCTTCGGCCTTCCATCTTCGGTTTTTGTTCTACCGTTGATACTTCAGCACAAGCTTCAGCAAAACGATCTAACACACGTTGACCAATCTCTTTGTGTGTGATCGCACGACCTTTGAAACGTAGGCTACATTTTACTTTATCGCCTTTTTCAAGGAATTTAATCGCATTACGTAACTTCGTTTGGAAATCATGCTCATCGATTGTTGGGCTCAAACGAACCTCTTTCATTACGATGACCTTTTGATTTTTACGAATTTCACGGTCTTTCTTTTGCTGTTCAAACTTAAATTTACCATAGTCCATGATACGAGCGACTGGCGGCTTGGCTTGAGGGGCCACAAGGACAAGATCCAAGTTTACACGAGCGGCGATTTCTAGCGCTTCATTACGTGTCTTTACACCAAGCTGGTCACCATTGTGATCGATTAATCGAAGTTCACGTGCGCGAATGCCTTCGTTTACATACATGTCTTTGCTAATAGTAATCCACCTCCAAGTAGTTGTCGCGAATACATGGTTTGGGCAAAGCCTTGCCCGGTTGAACGGTACATCCTCTCGTCATGTCCATAAAAAAAGGACGGACATTTTTGAAGATGTCCGCCCGCTATATGTGCATGCGCAAGTCTACGCAAAACAATTCAACGTGTCATACCTGTTCACAGCCTTTAAAGCGTTGTATCAGGTGAGAAGCGGGCAGCCTCTACTTCAACCACAAACTTTGTATTCATTAACCTTAACTATATTAGCATGTATATGATAAGCTGTCAAATATTTATTTTCTTATCAGTGCTAACTTAACCAAAATGAAACTATTCTATACAAATGCAAGATTTATTTTATACAGAAACCCTCACTTTGGCAAGCAAGGGTTTCTAGTTAAAGATTATTTTGTAATTTCTGTTTTAATAGCTGATAGGAAATCCTCAAAGCTAATTGTTTCGGAATCTTTCGAGCCATAACGTCGAACATTTACGCCATTTGCCTCAACCTCTTTATCCCCGATAACAAGCATATAAGGAATCTTTTTCATTTGTGCCTCACGGATTTTATAGCCTAATTTCTCTTCACGATCATCCATTTCCACACGTAGACCAGCCGCTGTAAGTTGCTCTTCAATTTGCTTTGCATAGTCGAAGTGAGCTTCATTCGATACTGGAATAACTTCAACTTGTACCGGTGCTAACCAAGTTGGGAATGCACCTTTGTATTCTTCAATTAAGAAGGCAACAAAACGTTCCATTGTTGATACAACACCACGGTGGATAACAACTGGACGATGAGGTTTACCATCTTCCCCAACATAAGTTAGGTCGAAGCGTTCTGGTAATAAGAAGTCTAATTGAACTGTAGATAAAGTCTCTTCTTTACCAATTGCTGTTTTTACTTGAACGTCAAGTTTAGGACCATAGAATGCAGCCTCACCTTCCGCTTCAAAGTAGTCTAAGCCAAGTTCATCCATTGCTTCTTTTAGCATGCTTTGTGCTTTTTCCCACATTGCATCATCATCGAAGTATTTCTCAGTATCTGCTGGGTCGCGATAAGATAAACGGAATGAGTAATCATTAAGATCGAAATCTTTATAAACCTCTAAAATTAACTGTACTACTTTTTGGAATTCCGCTTTAATTTGATCTGGGCGAACAAAAATATGGGCATCATTTAATGTCATCCCACGAACACGTTGTAAGCCTGAAACAGCCCCTGACATTTCGTAACGGTGCATGGTGCCAAGTTCTGCAATACGCAATGGTAGGTTACGATAAGAATGCATGCTGTTTTTGTACACCATCATATGGTGAGGACAGTTCATTGGACGCATAATTAATGTTTCATTATCCATTTCCATTGGTGGAAAAATTGAATCTTGATAATGATCCCAGTGACCAGAAGTTTGATAAAGCTCTTTAGAACCTAATACTGGTGTATAAACGTGCTTATAGCCAAGTGATAATTCTTTATCGACAATATAACGTTCAATAACACGACGAATTGTTGCACCATTTGGTAACCAAAGTGGTAAACCTTGGCCAACTTTTTGAGAAGTTGTGAACAGTTCTAATTCTTTTCCGATTTTACGGTGATCACGTTCTTTTGCTTCTTCTAGCATTTGGAGGTGGTGTTTTAATTCCTCTTTTTTGAAGAACGCTGTACCATAAATACGTTGTAACATTTTGTTATCAGAGTTCCCTCTCCAGTAAGCCCCCGCTAATGATAAAAGCTTGAATTCACGAAGTTTACCAGTAGATGGTACGTGGATACCACGGCAAAGATCAAAAAACTCGCCTTGATAATAAATAGATACTTGCTCATCTGCAGGAATGGCTTCAAGTAACTCTAATTTATACTCATCACCAATTTCTTCATAAAGGGCTTGTGCTTCTGCACGGCTTACATTTTTGCGTTCTACCTCAAGGTTTTCAGCAATAATTTTCTTCATTTCTTTTTCAATGGCTGGTAGATCTTCAGCTGTGATTGGTGTTGGTGAGTCGATATCATAGTAGAAACCACCTTCAATTACCGGACCAATACCAAGCTTTGCATCTGGGAATAGACGTTTAATAGCTTGCGCTGTTAAATGGGCAGTTGAATGACGTAAAATTTCAAGTGCTTCCTCATCATCTTGTGTAATGATTGCAATTGTTGCATCCTCTTCAATTGGTGTTTTTAAATCCACTAACACACCATTAATTTTACCTGCATACGCTTTTTTACGTAAGCCAGGGCTAATAGATAATGCTACGTCATCAGTTGATGTGCCTTTTGCAAATTCCTTTATAGCGCCATCTGGGAAAGTTAATTTAATCATTTCTGACATCTTCTTTGCACTCCTTTGTTTTTGATAAATACATAATGCTTGATGATTGGCTGGAGCAATGTTTGTGTGACTCTACCGCTTGGTTTGAGCGGAGTCGTTGCTTTTTTGAGCATTTCTCTGTGCAATCAGAGCGGCATCTTCATGTTTCTGAGCGGTTTCTTACTCTCTAAGAGCAAGTTAACCACTTTCGCAAGCAACTTCCCTTCCTATAGGAGTGGGGCCATCACTTCTCACATCGATTTCAATGAAATCGGAGAAAAATAAAAAAAGCTCCGTCCCTCACAAAAGGGACGAAGCGTATGCTCGTGGTTCCACCCTTCTTCCTTCCGACTTACATAAAGTCAGACGAAGCTCAAGGCTAGCTAACGGGCTAGGGACCGGCGAAAGATTATCCCTTTCGCTGCTCAGTAGGTAGTAAATAATGTGCCCATACTAGGAAGTTTTCAGCCAATGACTTCCCTCTCTAAAAGCTGATACACAAAATTCATGTCCTCATCAATGCATATTGATATTAAGTATATGAGTCAGTATACGCTCGATTGTCGAAAAATGCAACTATCAATGTTACATCCGACGATTTTTGCCTCGCATTTCGATCGGCACTGTTAGGGCTTTAATTCGTTCCATAATTCGTCCCGCTTTGACAACCTCAATATCACCTTTTTGTGACTGTGCTAAGTGATGCTCTAATTCTTCATAGTTAAAATTAGACGTAATAAAAGTTGGCAATTGCTCTGCCATCCGATAATGGAAAATAGTCCCCAAAATTTCATCACGTGTCCAGGCAGTCATCGTCTCCGCACCTAAATCATCTAGCATTAAAACAGGAGCCTTTTTAATATAATCAATTTTCTCATTCAATGTATTATCACCAATGGCATTTTTCATTTCTCGTAAAAACTCTGGAACGAAAACTACCACAGAGCGGATTTTAATAGATGCTAATTCATTGGCCAATGCACCAAGTACAAAGGATTTCCCAACACCAAACTTACCATATAAGTAAAATCCTTTTGCAGGTAATTGACCAGTTTCTTTTGTTATTTTAACAAATTGAGCTGCTTTTTGTGCAATCGCCACACGTGATTCATCATCAATACTTAAATCATGAATTGTTGCTTGTAGCACATCTTTTGGCATATGCATACTTGCAATCATATTCGCAACATCTCGACGCTCTTCTTCCCTAATCTTTTGCTCACAGCGCACATAGTCCATTTCAATAGAATTCCGAACAACCCTTAATGTAGGGAGGAATCCTTTTAAATAGTTTGTACAATGTTCTGTATTATCACACCCACAGCACTCAGTAGATTGACTAATAAACTCATGCAGTTTAGGTAAATTTCGCTCAACATTGTCATAGCTTAATTCATCTGCATGCTGCGCTAAAAATTCCTGCACATGCGGATGCTCTAAAATTTCACGTCGCATGGCTTCATAGCGTTCTTGGAACGAGGGTACATTAATTGCTCGCTTTAGTGGTCCATTTATAGGTTCGATTACTGCTCACCTTCTTTACTATTCGCTTTTTCCTAGCATCTCTAATATTTTTTGTCGCTCTTTTTCAAAATCTATAGTACTAGAGGTAGATTCCTCTTGATTTTCATTTCGTTTATAGAACCATTCAGGCACTTTTTCTTCACGTTGATATCTTGAACGTCCCTTAGTCTGTTGACTCGTTTTATTGGAAGTTTGCGGCTTGTTTTTCCAGGCTGTATATTTATCATGCTCTTGGCGTGCAAGTTCCATTGCTTCCTTAGCTGTTTGGACATTTTTTCTTACCCAATGATCGGCAATCGTTTCCACATATTTTTTAGGGAGCTTCATATCTGTTGTTAGCATAACGTATTCTAACAATGCATTGACCACTCCAATTGGCATACCATGTTGAACGATTAAATTTTCTGCAAGCTGGACAGAGGTTTGTAATGGTTCTTTACCATTATTTATATCTCTTAAAACTTGGACAGGCGCCGTTGTTTCTAAATAGTGTTGAAGCTCCTGATCCTTGGTTTTTTGTCCCGCATCTGCTACTGGTAAAGGCTCGGTGACACGCGCAAGTTTTGGCGGTTCCTTGGATACGGTTAATTTATAAAAATCAGCAGCAGCCTTTCGTAAACGTTCCTGAGAAATTCCTAAATCATCATCTAAAGCAAGTATGACTACTTTTTGCATATCAAGGGCTGTTAAATGATATAAAAATGCCAACTTGGCTATAGCTTCACGCACCTCAAATGTCAATAAATTAGAAGGTACCAATTGCTCAGACAAACCCGCTTGCAATAAATCAAAATCGAATTGCTCCAAATAAAAAGGATATACTTTTTGCTGTTTATCCTTATGACTTGTATCCACTTGTAAATCTGATGGAATATTGGCATGCACAGGCTTATAGACATCAATAAAAGCACGAGATACATCCTTAAACGCCGAGTCCTTTACAGGTGACATAAAGCGCTGACGTAAGTTGCGATAAGCCTGCTCTCCAATTTTACTAAACAAAAACATCGACAGCAGCGGGTCTTTCATAAAGCTATCAGCATCTAATGGGCGCTGTAGCTCATATAAAAAACTACGCTCACCAGCATTTTCTTTTTTCCATGTACGCAGCAAACCAATAGCTTCTAATGCAATACGAGCCTCAAACACTTTACCAATTGGTAGCCCTAGCACATTCATTAAATAATAATGTGTCATTTGCTGCTTTGGCATTTGCTCTGCTTCTGCCCACAATGTTAAATAGAGGCTAACTGGCTCTGATCCCGTTAATGGTTGATAAAATAATGTAACTAATTGACGCTCTTGTGTAGAAAATGCATGAGGTAGACGAATGTCGAAAGGATCGCCAGGCTGCAATTCCTTATATAAATGAATCAACGTCATTCATCCTCTCTGTTTGCTATGATTTCTTCTCCGTTTGACGTTGAATAATGTCCTTTATTTCCTCAATAAAGACATTGATATCTTTAAACTGACGGTAGACCGACGCAAAACGCACATAGGCAACCTCATCAATTTTGGCTAAGCGGTCCATGACCATTTCGCCAACATCTTCTGAGCGTACTTCCGAATTCCCAATACGACGAAGATCTTTTTCAATGGACAGAACAAGTTCCTCCAGCACATCAAGTGCCACTGGACGTTTTTCACAAGCACGAATAAGCCCACGAAGTACCTTCTCACGGCTAAACTCTTCTCGTGAACCTTCCTTTTTGACAACGACTAATGGCGTCTCTTCAATTTTTTCAAACGTTGTAAAACGGAAGCCACATGACTCACATTCACGACGTCTACGTATTTCTTTATTATCATCTACTGGCCTCGAATCCACAACACGCGTTCCGTTAAATTGGCAAGATGGACATCTCATATAATTACTCTCCTGGTTTACAACAATTTAATATATCTATTATAACAAATTTCCTACATGTAAGAAAAGTGCATTCACGTTTGTGGTCTCATGATAAATCTAAAGCACCTGAAGTACAAGATAAGTTTCTGTAAAAAAAGAGCACATTGAAACCTTTTCGATTTCAATGTGCTCTCTATAGAAATTATTACGCGTTTACCGTTTCTAAAGCATTTGCCACTTTTTTTACAAGGTCCACAACGCGTGCAGAGTAGCCCCACTCGTTATCATACCAAGCAAGTACTTTTACTTTGCGGTTGCCTAACACCATTGTAGAAAGCCCATCAACTGTTGAAGAATAAGTTGTTGTATTGTAATCAGAAGATACTAATGGCTCAACAGAGAAATTAAGGATCCCCTTCATTGGACCTTCTGTTGCCGCTTTTACAAATGCTGCATTGACTGCATCAACTGTTACATCTGTATTTAAATCTACTACAAGGTCAACTAAAGATACGTTTGGTGTAGGAACACGAAGTGCCATACCATGAATTTTACCTTCTAATTCAGGTAAAACTAATTTTAATGCTTTCGCTGCACCTGTAGATGTCGGGATAATGGATTGGGCGCATCCACGTGCACGACGTAAATCTTTATGCGGATTGTCTAAGTTCTTTTGGTCATTTGTATAAGCATGAACTGTTGTCATTAAACCATTCTCAATACCAAATGTGTCATTCAATACTTTTGCTACTGGCGCTAAGCAGTTTGTTGTACAAGAAGCATTTGAAATAACATCATGTTTAGCAATATCCAATTTGTCATCATTAACACCTAAAACAATTGTTACATCCTCGTTTTTACCTGGTGCTGTTAAGATTACTTTTTTCGCGCCAGCTGCTAAGTGCATGGCTGCTTTATCACGTTCATTAAATTTTCCCGTAGCTTCAATCACGATATCTACACCCATTGTAGACCAAGGTAATTTTAATGGATCACGTTCACTAATAATTTGAACACGTTTACCATTTACAACTAAAGCATCGCCTGCTGGTTCTACCGTACCTTCAAAAGTTCCGTGATTTGTGTCATACTTAATCAAATGTGCTAACGTTTCTGCAGGATAGCTTGCGTTAATCGCAACGATGTTTAAATCTTGTTGTACGATAGCCTGGCGGAAAACCATACGTCCGATACGCCCGAAACCATTAATAGCAATTGATACTGTCATTTATAATATCCTCCTGTGAGTACATACTCAGATTAATTAATTATATACTTTATGGTGATTAGTATAACACAATTTTAAAAAAGATGAACATTATATATTGAGAATATAAAAGTTCTTATTTTCTGAAAAATCATTCTTTATTATGGCGTTTCCCCATAAAAAAATGCGTAGCAAGGTGCCTTGCTACGCATCATAAAAGAACTCATTAAATAACATCCCAATAATGCAGGATTTTTTTTAATTGTTCTTCAGTACTTTCTATATTTTCATTATTATAAATGACCGCATGTGCACCCTTTTCTTTGACAGACATCGGCAGTTGAGAGTGCATACGTGCCAAGGCATCTTCTTTAGATAAATTATTTCGTTCCATTAAACGTCGAAGCTGAACTTCTTCACTGACCGATACCACAATGATACGTTCCACAAAATGTTGAAGCTTACTCTCAAATAACAAAGGAATGTCCATCACAACATGTTCATGTCCTGCTTCTAAATAGGCATCACGCTGACGTAACATTTCTTTTCTGATTGCCGGATGCATGATATCATTTAACGTTTTGCGTTTTGCAGGCTCATGGAATATGATATCTCCCAGCATAGTTCGATTTAAATTGCCGTCCTCAAGCAAGATAGCTTGTCCGAAGCTTTCAGCAATCAATGCTAATGTCTCTGTTCCAGGTTCTACGACATCTCGTGCTACAACATCTGCATCAACAATCGGTAAACCCAGTTCGCTCATCATTTTAGCTACTGTACTTTTTCCACTTGCAATACTTCCTGTAAGTCCGATAATCATTGCTAAATCCCCTTTAATGTTGACAATTTGGGCAATAGACAGAGGTACGCCCTCCAATTGTCATTTGACTTGTAGCCGTTTCACATGCTGGACATACCTTTTTCCCATACATTTTTAATCGATTCTGCATACTCCCGGCTTCCCCATTAATATTCCGATAATCAGAAATAGTTGAACCACCCGCTTCAATGCTTTGACGTAGGACAGCAACAATCTCCTCAAATAATGCTCGCTTCCGCTTTTCACTAATGCGGCTCATTTTGCGTGCAGGGTGAATTTTCTGAGCAAACAATGCCTCTGTTGCATAAATATTGCCACAACCCGAAATGACTTGCCCATCCATAATTACTTCTTTTACGGCTTTATTTTCATATTTCGGTAGCTTAGATTTTGTTATAAAAAAATCACATGCATGCTCATCAAATGGCTCTGGTGCCATTTTTGTCAATGGCGCATGATCTTCAATTTTTGTCAGAAAACGTAGTTCACCGAAGCGACGAATATCTGAATAAATCAAGTATCCCCCATCTGCCATTTCAAATGTCGCATGGATATGCTTTTGAAATTTCGCCTCATTGATTTCTTCGGGTGAATTCACAACAAACCAAGCACCTGTCATACCTAAGTGACTAACAAGTACGTATGGAACATCATCCTTCAGCAAATGAAAGAAAATATATTTGGCTCTTCGTTCAATTCTGGTAATGGTCATCTGGGACAAAGTACTTTCAAAAGCATCAGGCTCTGCTTGTTTGACAATACATTGTTTACCCTCACTAAAAGAGAAATGTACTCGTTCAGAAAGCTTAACCTGTTGAATGGTACGTCCTTCAACTGTTGGCTTCAATGCCTGGACGACACCCTCTACCTCTGGTAATTCAGGCATTTGAATCCCTCCTTATTTTGCCTCGTACCATGTTGAGCCATGATTAAAATCTACTTTAAGCGGTACAGCAAGCTCAATAGCGTTTTCCATAACTTCTGGTACAATTTTTTCTAGTAAGGCAATCTCTTCCTTTGGTGCCTCAAAGATCAGCTCATCATGCACTTGAAGCAGCAGTTTTGCCTGCATCTTTTCTTTTTTCAATCGAGCATCCATATCAATCATTGCCTTTTTAATGATATCAGCTGCACTACCTTGAATTGGCGTATTCATCGCCGTACGCTCAGCAAAGCTTCTTAAATTAAAATTCGAGCTTGTAATATCCGGTAAATAACGGCGTCTATTTAATATCGTTGTCACATAACCATTAAATTTCGCATTTTGTACAATGTCATCCATGTACTGTTTTACACCAGGGAAACTCGCGAAATACTTTTCAATAAAATTAGCCGCTTCCTTACGCGTAATATCTAAGTTTTGTGATAGACCATAATCACTAATACCGTAGACTATTCCAAAGTTAACAGCTTTCGCTGCGCGACGCATATTACTATCAACCTCATCTTCTGACACATGAAATACATCCATAGCTGTACGTGTATGAACGTCCATTCCTTCACGGAAAGCCTCAACAAGGTTTTGATCTTCTGACATATGCGCAAGAACGCGTAATTCAATTTGCGAATAGTCAGCAGAAAATAATATCCAATCCTCTTTTGAAGGTACAAAGGCTTGACGAATTTTGCGGCCCTCCTCTAAACGAATTGGGATGTTTTGTAAATTTGGGTCTGTTGAGCTTAAACGCCCTGTTGCAGTTAAAGCTTGCTGGAAGCGTGTATGCACTTTACTATCTGATTCATGAATCTCCTTTAGTAAGCCTTCAATATATGTGGATTGTAATTTTCCAAGTTGGCGATACAACAGAATATGTTCGATGATAGCATGCTCTGACTGTAATTTTTCTAGGACATCCGCAGCAGTTGAATAGCCTGTCTTCGTCTTTTTAATCACAGGTAGCCCTAGCTTATCGAATAGAATCACACCTAATTGTTTTGGTGAATTAATATTAAAGGTTTCTCCAGCTTCTGCATAAATTTCTTGCTCAATTACCACAAGCTTATCATTAAGCTCTTGCCCCATTTTCTCTAACGTAGCACGGTTAACCGTAATCCCTTCGCTTTCCATTTCACCTAAAATCCCTGCTAATGGTAGCTCTAGGTTTTTATAAAGATCGAATTGTTCATTTTCCTTTAATAAGGCTTCCAGTTTCGGCTGTAATGACCATACTGCAAAAGCTTTACGGCTAACATGCTGTGCAAGTTGATCCAAATCAGGAATTGCACGCTTAGCACCTTTTCCATAAACCGCTTCATCTGCTTGGACATCATAGTATCCTAATTCCCTTGCAAGTGTTGCGATATCATCGCCACTTAATGCTGGATTATTAATATAAGAGGCAAGTAGCAAATCAAAGTCAACGCCAGCTAATTGAATCCCAGCTCGCTTTAATGATGCTTGAGCTGCCTTAGAATCGGACATATATTTTATTTTTGTGGCATCTTCTAGCCAACGACGGAGAGTATCTGATTTTGCTGCATTCTCAAATGGAATATATTGCGTCTTTATGCCGTCAGATAATGCAATTCCTAGCTGCTGACAAGTATGATAGTGCTCGTTTTCAAGCTCTACATGCACAGCCATCACATCTTGTAAATCCTCAGGTCGAACTTCCTGAACAAGGTCATAATCGAAAGGAGTTTGCTCTTTTTCCTGCACTGTAAAGTCACTTTTATCAAGCAGCGATTTAAAGCCAAGCTCACGCCACAAATTGATTAATTCATCTTCTTTTGGCCCATTATAGGCAAGATCAGCCAGTGAAATGGTGATTGGAGCATCCGTATAAATCGTTGCCAGCTTCTTACTCATGATGGCCTGCTCTTCATTAGCTACAAGCTTTTCCTTCATTTTAGAAGCTTTCAACGTATCCATTGCTTCATAAAGTGCTTCAACGGAGCCATGCTCTTTTAATAATTTTACAGCCGTTTTTTCCCCGACGCCTGGTACACCAGGAATATTATCGGAGGAATCCCCCATCAAGCCTTTCATATCAATAATTTGGAGCGGCGTTAACCCGTACTTTTCCGCAATAAAAGCTGGTGTATTTTTCTCTATTTCCGTAATACCCTTTTTCGTTATATAAACGGTTACTTGCTCTGTCGCCAGCTGTGTTAAATCACGGTCTCCAGAAACGATGATAACATCTATATCCTGCGATGAAGCCTCTTTTGCAAGCGTTCCGATAATATCATCTGCTTCATATAATTCCTGCTCATATTGCTTAATGCCATACGCATCAATGAGCTTTCGTAAATATGGAAATTGCTCTGATAATTCTGGTGGTGTCTTTTGACGTCCTCCTTTATATTCTGTAAAGGTTTCATGGCGGAATGTTGTTTTCCCCGCATCAAAAGCAACCAATATTTTCGTTGGCTGTTCTTCCTCTAATATTCTTTGTAGCATTGTTGTAAAGCCGTATACAGCATTAGTATGAATGCCACTATCATTCGTTAGCAATGGCAACGCAAAAAACGCGCGATACGCTAAACTATTACCGTCCAATAATAGTAATTTTTCCTTGGTCATGATTTTATCCTCCTGCGTTGTCTTCTACTTCTACTTTATCATAACAATACATTTCAAGTAAAAAAAGCAGGCGTCCATCCTCAAGGTTATCCCTTATTTTTAATGGTTTATCCACCACTTTTAAGGCTCTATCCGTTACTTTAGCATTCCTATTCATTCAAAAAAGCCAACCGCTCGCACAGCGGTTGACTTGCTTAAAATATTTTAACATCCTTAACGCATATTACCTATAATAGACGAACGACTATCCTGCATTTTTTTTACAAAATTAGTCATTACATCAAAAGCCTCATTCCGTTTACTATTCATGCTTTGTAAACGGAGCATATCCATTTGCTGAGAATTACTTAAAGCATCCATTTGACCTTGCTGTGCATTCAAATCAGTTAGCTGCTGATTTCGTTGTTGAACACCTTCTAGTTGATCCTTAAGTTGATTTTCTAACAGCTGTGCTCGCTGTGATTGAACTGCCTGTAATGCCGATTCTAGATCCATGCCTTGAATATCAATTGGTTGAATTTGGCTATTAGCAGAGGATTGCCCTGCCCCACTAAATAATAATCCCACTGCTAAAGCACTTCCAAACACTACCTTCTTCATCTTGAACCTCCTCCTATTAATGAATCTTTGCTTATCATACATACTAAAGGTTAAAACTAGGTTAAAAAAATCTAATTTTCATTATGGTATGTATGTATCCGCCTATCAAGTTTAGTCATTGACTATTCTCAATATCTTGACTGTACTACAGATTAAATAAGGGCAATACTGACAAATGTTAATAATTTACGTGTTAACAAGGCATAAAAAGCAAAAACTTTCATTCAAGGACAAGTCTCCTGTGAATGAAAGTTCCTAATAGTTGTTATTGATTTGAAGTACGATAAAAAACTTCTTCATAGATGACAGTTAGTATAAATGCATTCATAAAAGCAAACACAAGGAATAACGGCATGCCACCTAATTGTAGATGTGTTAGCTCTTGATTAAAGACCATTACTGTACTAATTTGTGCTAAAAAGAAGATTAAGCCAATTCCAACCTGCCAAATAGGACGCTTGACCTTTCTTTTTTCATACCAAAATAACTTCTTAAAAAGGTTTCTTACATCATCTGCAATAATGATACTGACTAAAAAGATACAAACAAAAAACACTGGTATATGATAAACACTCTTCGTCACCCACGAAAAATCGGATAGACGGTAGAAAAGTGTTAATATCGAAGCTATACTACAAGCAATTCCTAAATTTTGGAGCCATTTGCTAATTTGTAATTTCAAAGCCCTTACCCCCAACTATTCTTTTTTAAACATTATCATTCTATCAAATTATAGTTGATTGGGGAATACAAACTTATAAATTTCTATTATTTTTATACTATAATAATTCGATTTCACGGATAGTTATAATTCTAGTGCAACAAGAAAGTCGTCTCCTAAAAGACAGAGACGACCTTTAAACTGCGTTTATTTTATATAACCAGACAAGATGTTGGCATATGGTGAAGTAGCTGGCAAGATAATAACCGTATCTTCCCCAACCGTTTTCTTATAGGATTCTAGTGTGCGGTATAAAGAATAAAATTCAGGATCTTGTGAGAAAGATTTATTGTAAATCTTTGCAGCCTCTGCTTCTCCTTCAGCTTGAATTAAAGCAGCTTCTTTACTTGCTTTAGCAAGCATTTCTTGTACTTGTTGATCCGTTTGTGCCTCAATACGACGTTTCTGTGCATCTCCCTCTGAAAGATACTTTTGTGCAATTGATTCACGATCTGAAATCATATTCGTAAAAACGGATTGTTCATTTTCAGTTGGTAAATCAATGCGACGTATACGTACATCTACTACTTCAATACCATAGTTATCGTTGGAAAGAAGTTCATTAACACGTTCAGTTACTTGATCGTTGATGCTGCCTCGCGAAGAATCCTCATCATTTATAATCTCAGTATAGTTAATTCGGCCAAGTTCAGAGCGAATAACAGAATAAATGAACTCTTCCATACGTGATTCAACTTTTTCTATCGTACCAGCATTCGAAATTAATAACTTAGGGTCTGTAATACGCCATACAGCATAATTATCAATAATAATTCGTTTTTTATCCTTTGTATTAATCTCTTCTTCCGAAATCTCATATGTCATTTGGTTTTTTGGTAACTTCGTGACACTTTGAATAAAAGGAATTTTTATATTTAAACCTGGTTCACGCTCAAACTTAACAACCTCTCCAAACTGCCGAACAACTGCATACTCTGATTCTTTAACGATATAAATATTCGTTAATAAAGTAATCACTAGAGCGAATATGACCGTTAAGGTTACAGCTAGAGAGATATATTTTTTAGGATTCTTCGGTCCTTTCTTCGACATTTTCACTACATTGTCTCCCGAATCACCTTCTGAAGGAGCAGCTTTTTTACTTTTGCCAGATAAGAAATTGAGGAATTTTTCTAGATCCTTATTTTTTTGGTCCATTAGTTACCGCTCCCCTCTTTTTTCTCTGTTTGTGTCTGTTGCGACTGTTGAGGCTGTAGTTGCTGAAGTGGTAAATACTTCATCGTACTACCATCATCATTCATAATGTAAATTTGGGCTTTTGGTAAGACATTTTCAAGCGTCTCTAATATTAATCGCTCTCTTGTAATTTGCTGATTTCCCTTGTATTGCTCATACATTTTATTAAAGACGGCTACATCTCCTTGAGCTTGCTCGATACGGGCTGTTTTAGTACCTTTAGCCTTTGACATAATAGCATCGCGTTCACCCTGAGCCTCATTAATGCGTTGGTTTTCATATTTTTCAGCTTCATTTATTTTTGTATTTTTCATTTCACGTGCATCTGTTACAGCAGTGAATGCTGCACGCACATCTTTATTTGGCAATTCTACATCTTGCAATTTCACACCTAAAACGCTTATTCCAATATCGTATTTTTCAATAAGAGAAACTAATAATTGGCGAGTATTTGCTTCGATGTCAGCTTTACCTTCCGTTAACGCTGCATCGATAGAAGAACTTCCGATTATAGAACGAATGGCACTCGATGTCGCGCTATGTAATATTCTTTCGGGATCTTGCGAATTAAATAAAAACTTATTAGGCTCTGTAATTTTCCATTGAACAACAAGGTCTGTTAAGACAATATTTTCATCCCCTGTAATCATTTTTGTTTCAGCGTCGTATGCCTCTAGCTCACCTGCTTTATTTTGCTTATAACCAAATTGCAGACTAAATGTTTCTTTTGACAAAATTTCTACGGATTGGACGGGCCAAGGTAATTTAAAATGAAGACCTGGATTTGTTACTGTATCATCGGCACGACCAAATGTAATAACCACAGCTTGCTCTGATTCATCTACCGTGTACCATGAAGTAAAAACTGTAATAAGTGCAATAATTCCAAATATTCCAAGTCCAACAATCATTAGTGTCCTTTTCACACTCATGTCTGTTCCTCCTTTTGCTTAGTACTATTGTTTACGGTGAACCTTTATAAAAAGTTTCAAAATATTTTCATATAATGCTTGTAAAGGAGAGAATCCTCTGTATCTCATGCTTAACAAAAGCTTTTTAAAGCAAAAAATCCTGTTACCTTTTATGGCAACAGGATATTGATAACCAGATGTTCAAATACTGGGAAAATGGTTGTGGATAATACAATACTAATTAATGCAGCAACGATCATCGCTAGACTAGCAAATGTGCCTTCTAGCTCTCCAAATTCAAATGCTTTTGATGTACCCGTTCCATGAGCACCCATACCAAGCATTAATCCTCTAGATGAAGGTCTGTGAAAACGACATACTTTGATAACGATTGGCGCTAACAAGCTCCCTAAAATACCAGTCGTCATAACGAAAACAGCTGTAAGGGTAGGAGAACCACCAATCATATTAGAAATATCCATCGCAATAGGAGTTGTTACAGAACGTGGCACTAAACTATGCACCAACTCATCATTTAAGCCCACCAATAGAGCCATCATAAAGGATGACACAATAGCAACCGCAGAACCAACAGCAATGCTGATGAAAATTTCAAATGCGTGTTTTTTTAATAGGTTGACATTTTTATATATAGGAACGGCAAACGCAACGGTTGCTGGTCCTAGCAAATTTGTTAAGACACTCGCTCCAGAATTGTAGGATTTATAAGAAATTCCTGTCAATAGTAAAATACCTATAATTACTAAAGGTGTAATCAGCATAGGTGTCAGCCATTCTTTTTTATATTTCTTATAAAACATTTTACAAATATAAAAAATAGCAACAGTCCCAAGTAAGCTGACAATGGCGATTAATAAAGTCATATCGCATCACCCTTCTTTCGCTGCTCTAGCCATTGTGCTGTATACCCCGTTACAAACATTACCACAATGGCACTCGCAACAATGACAAGCACAACCTTCATTCCTTGCACACCGAATAAGGCATGATAATCAATAACACCGATGGCAGATGGAATAAAGAATAGTAAGAGTTCACTTAATAGTACGGCTGCTCCTAATTCAATCCATTCAAGTTTGATTATATGAAACTGTAACATCAAAAATAATAGGACAAGTCCTATTATACTCCTGGAATCGGCAAGTGAAGTAGGCGTGCAATAGTATTTCCGATTAATAATAGTATATAAAGATAGCCGATTTGCACGATACTTTTGACGATTTTCATGGTCATCCTTCTCTCATTTTTTTCTCTGCCTCAACAGTCGGGAAAACACAATTCGAATGATAAGAAGGTTGATTCACTGACTGTCAAAGCGTTCGTCTAACAGACAATCGCGGATAAGATGGTTGTTAAACTTTATGCTACTATACTTTACACCTATTTACGTTCCCTGTAAAACAGAAAAAGAACCTAGTGTCTAAAAAACACTAAATTCTTTCTGTGGCGAATATAAAGCAGTTAAAAATCTTCTATTAGATTTTTATGGTCATCGTCTTAACAATCATATTGGGGGTTTCTAGTAATAAGTATAGTGCCCTAATATGAATGTAACATGTTGTTCATGTAAAGGATTTGTTAATTTTTCGGAATCATGACAATCATTTTAGTTCCTATGCCGACTTCGCTCTCTACTTGAATTCGGCCATGATGAGCCTCTACTAAATGCTTAACAATCGCTAACCCTAAGCCTGTTCCACCAGAATTACGACTTCTCGCTCGATCCACCCGATAAAATCTTTCAAAAACGCGAGGTATTTCATGTTTTTCAATGCCAATCCCTTGATCCTCTATTTCGATAATGCCATGTGTTTCATTTTCCTTTAATCGAATAGAAACTGTCGTGTTTTCAGGAGAATATGTAATCGCATTGGTAATTAAATTCGTCACGATCTGAATGATACGATTGGCATCCCCCATAACCTGAACATCTCGTTCGATATCCACCTGGAAGCTCATATTTTTTTCATCCAATCGCGGAGCTGTCAATTCTGCTCCACGAATTAGAACATCCTGTAAGCCCATCGGCATAATGTTGACAGTAAAACCATGCTGCTCGATCTTTGAGAGCTCTAGTAAATCTTGAATCAGCATTTGAAGTCGATTACTTTCTTTATATATAATCTCCAAAAAGGAAATCAGCATTTTTTCGTCTTTATAGGCCCCATCCAATAAAGTTTCTGAAAAGCCTTTAATAGATGTAATAGGTGTGCGTAATTCATGTGATACATTCGCAACAAAGTCTTTCCGAATTTGTTCTAATCGAACTAGTTCCGTGATATCATGCATAACGATAACAACGCCTAGCCATCGTCCATGATCTCCGATGACCGGTGCCCCATAAACTTCTTTGTTATAAAGCTCTTGCTGTACTTCCATTTTAATTTGTTGTCGATAAGGCATTTCTGTCAGAAAGACATGATCGATAAATTGTTCTAATGATTTAGGTAAGCCTATTGTACGAAAAACCTTTCCTTGGACATCATCAAGCTGCATTCCAAAGCGCTCTAGAAATACTCGATTTACAATGGAAATATTTCCTTCACGACCAATCATCATAAGGGAGCTCCCCATATTTTCAATTAAGGTTTTCAGTCTTTCTTCCTCTACTTCTCTTATCGTTGTAATATCTTGCAAATTCCGTGCCAATATGTTTATAGAATGACTCAGTGGTATCATCCGTTCATGTTCATTTTCTTGAGCACGCGCACGATAGTTACCCTTTGCAAGCTCAAGGGCAGTGTCTGTCACATTATCAATCGGTGCAGTAAAGTTACGTATCATATAACGACTTATAATTGCTATTAATATCAACGTGATGGTAAAGAGAATAGCCAGTACTCCATAAAGGCGAGCACGCACATAGTTCAATAAGGATTCGTCTCGTTCCATAGCCTGAGCTGCGTACAAGGCTTCCTGATCTTCCTTCGTTAAATCCATTTTGCGTTCATCGATTACTTGGTCCATTGATGTCCTTATCTCAGTTGTTGCCTGCTCGTTATATTGCTTGATATAAACAGGAAAAAGCTGACCTATAACAATCATTAGGACAGCTAGTATCGTTCCAAGTAAAAGCATGAATGTCAAGAATAAGCGGTTGCTCATCGATTTCATGTCGTTTTCGGCTCCTCAAATTTATAACCAAGGCCTCTAATTGTTTTAATAAACATCGGCTTACGGCTATTTTCTTCAATTTTATCGCGAAGGTGGCTAATGTGTACATCCACAATTCGAGTATCGCCAGCAAAATCATATTTCCATACAGCACTTAATAGCTGATCACGTGTTAATACACGATTTTTATTTTCAAGTAAATAGATGAGTAGCTCAAACTCTTTTGGTGTAAATTCCAGTGCCTCATCCTGTAAAAATACTTCAAATCGCTCTGGGTACACTCGCAATTGTCCAAACTCATACATTTTTTCCTGCGCCTCATCCTTATCATCTGCGACAACATTTTGCGTGAAACGTCTTAATACAGCCTTGACACGCGCTAAAACTTCACGAGGACTAAAAGGCTTTGTCATGTAATCATCTGCTCCCAACTCAAGACCAAGAACTTTATCAAATTCGTCATCTTTAGCAGTTAGCATAATAATTGGCGTATTCATACGTTGTTGTCGTATTTGTTTACAGACCTCCATGCCATCTAGTTTTGGAAGCATCAAATCTAAAAGAATTAAATTTGGCTGTAAGTCGATTGCTTTTTCAAGCCCTTCCTGACCATCAGCAGCCGTTTCCACTACATAGCCTGCCTGTTCTAAATTATATTTCAATAATGTTGCAATCGAAAATTCATCTTCAATTACTAAAATCGTTTTTGTCATGTCTAATGCCTCCGTTAGTGATTTGAAACCCCCATTTCAAATCTCAAGACGTCTATAGCGCAAGTGGTGGAGTCACAAGCAATAAACCTTCAATTACAAGCTGCTTCTGCTCATTATATGAGTGGACAGATACAGTGATGGTATTGTCATATTTATTGATTGCTGTAACCTCTAATAGCGTATCGAACAATTCATAATGATAGAGAGGTCCTAAATATTTCAAATGTTGCTCAATAATTCGTGCACCTGGTCCTGGAATATACTTTGACACAGCTGATGTAATAATACCATTTAACATAATTGTCGGCACAATTGGCTTTTGAAAAGGTGTCATAGCCGCATAATCATGTTGAATATAAAGCGGGTTACTATCGTTTGTAAGGCCTAAATAAAGCAATAGATCCCTATCTTCAATTTTTTCAGTGATATGGATTTTCTCGCCAACTGTAATTTCATCGATTGTGAGACCAAGTTTACTATTTTTTTGAAGCAAAGATACGCCAACCCCTTTTCTATCATACTACATTCATAGTATCAATTTTATGCTAAAAGTACAATGAAAAGCAGAAGAACCTTACCTTTCTCAACCCTGGAAACATAAAAAAATGAGCAGGAACATTCCCTACTCATTTTAAGATTTAGACTGATATTTTACACTAAAATTTTCATCACATTACGAACTGCTTCTGCCGATTGATCTAAAGCTGCTTTTTCTTTGTCCGTTAATTCTAGCTCAAAGATTTTTTCAATACCGTTTTCGCCAAGTAATGTTGGAACACCTAAGTATAGATCATGATAGCCGTACTCGCCTTCTAAATAAGCAATAGATGGTAAAATACGTTTTTGATCTTTTACAATAGCTTCAGCCATCTCTATTAGTGCCGCAGCAGGTGCATAATAGGCAGAGCCGTTACCAAGTAAGTTGACAATTTCTGCTCCACCATTACGCGTTCGGTCAACAATTTCTTCTAAACGTTCAGCAGAAATAAGTGTTTCTAACGGAATACCACCAGCAAATGAATAACGTGTTAACGGTACCATTGTATCACCGTGACCACCTAATACAAAACCAGTGATATCTTTTACTGAAATCTTAAGTTCTTCTGCCACAAATGCACAGAAACGAGCCGTATCAAGAACACCCGATTGACCAATAACACGGTTTTTAGGGAAGCCAGTTTCTTTGTATACTGTGTATGTCATGGCATCAACTGGGTTTGTCAGTACAAGGATTGTAGCATTTGGTGAATGCGTAGCAATCTCTTTTGAAACAGTTTTCATAACACTCTGATTGATTTGTACAAGGTCATCACGGCTCATACCAGGTTTACGTGCAACACCAGCAGTAATAATCACTACGTCAGAATTCGCCGTATCTGCATAATTGGAAGTACCTTGCACATAAGAGTCAAACCCTTGTATTGGTGCTGCTTCCCACATATCTAGCGCCTTACCCTTTGTTGGGTTTTCTGCCTGTGGAATATCCACTAATACGACGTCACCAAGTTCTTTCTGAGCTGCTAAAAATGCTGCAGTAGCGCCTGTAAAACCGCCACCGATAACTGAGATTTTTTTTCGTTTCAGAGACATTTGAATACGCTCCTTTAAAATTAGGTTATATATTTTAAAAGAGGGAGGAGACATCCATCTCACTCCCTCAATTAAACAAGTTTATCGTAAATATTCAATTAAAATTTACTATCACCCTAATTATATCGGCAGAAAAAAGCATCCGCTTTAGCGATAAATTCTATTGTAGAATAGAAAATTATAGGTTTTTGATTAACTCATTAGCGAATTCTGAACATTTCACTTCTGTAGCGCCGTCCATTAAACGAGCGAAGTCATAAGTTACAACTTTTGAAGAAATTGTATTCTCAACAGATTTAGTGATCATGTCAGCAGCTTCTTGCCATCCTAAGTGTTCAAGCATTAATACACCTGAAAGTAATACTGAAGATGGGTTTACTTTATCTAAACCAGCATATTTTGGAGCTGTACCATGAGTAGCTTCGAAGATCGCATGTCCAGTAACATAGTTAATGTTAGCTCCTGGAGCGATACCAATACCACCAACTTGTGCAGCAAGTGCATCAGAAATATAGTCACCATTTAAGTTCATTGTAGCTACTACATCGAACTCAGTTGGACGAGTTAAGATTTGTTGTAAGAAGATATCAGCGATAGAATCTTTTACTAAGATTTTACCAGCTGCTAAAGCATCAGATTGAGCTTTGTTTGCCGCTTCTTCACCTTGTTCAGCTTTGATTGCATCGTATTGGTTCCAAGTGAAAGTTTGATCAGCAAATTCTTTTTCTGCTAATTCATAACCCCATTTTTTGAATCCACCTTCAGTGAATTTCATGATGTTACCTTTATGAACTAAAGTAACAGATGGGCGTTTATGTTTAATTGCGTATTCGATAGCAGAACGTACTAAACGCTCAGTCCCTTCTTTAGATACAGGTTTAACACCGATACCAGAAGTTTCTGGGAAACGGATTTGATTTACACCAAATTCAGATTGTAGGAAGTTGATGATTTTTTGAGCTTGTTCTGAACCAGATTCGAATTCAATACCAGCGTAGATGTCTTCTGTATTCTCACGGAAGATTACCATATCAACGTCTTCTGGGCGTTTAACTGGAGAAGGCACTCCATCAAAGTGACGTACTGGGCGTAAGCATACATATAAGTCAAGTTGTTGACGTAATGCTACGTTAAGAGAGCGGATACCACCACCGATTGGTGTAGTAAGAGGACCTTTGATTGCAATTAAGTATTCATTAATTTTGTCTAAAGTTTCTTGTGGTAACCATTCACCAGTTTGGTTAAATGCTTTTTCACCAGCTAAAACTTCTAACCATTCAATTTTCTTTTCACCGTTGTAAGCTTTTTCTACAGCTGCGTCGATTACGCGTGATGCTGCAGCCCAGATATCTGGACCAATTCCATCACCTTCGATGAAAGGAATTACTGGATTGTTTGGTACATTAAGTACGCCATTTTCAACTACAATTTTGTTTGACATTCTGTTGCCTCCTAAATTCATAATCATAGGACTGTGTTAGTGATAACACAGTCCCAAACATTCTAGCATATTTTCCAAATTAGCGCTCGCTGATTGGAACATATTTTTGCATGCCTGGTCCAACATACTCAGCACGTGGACGGATTAGGCGGTTATTAGCATATTGCTCAAGGATATGTGCCACCCAACCTGAAGTACGTGATACTGCGAAAATTGGTGTGAACAGGTCATGATCAATACCTAAAGAATCATACACTGACGCAGAGAAGAAATCTACGTTTGCAGGTAATTTCTTTTGTTCTACGATCATGTCATGAATTTTAACTGACATTTCGTAAAGCTCTGGTTTACCAGTTAGCTCAGTTAATTTTTTAGACATTACGCGTAAATGCGGAGCACGAGGGTCGCCTTTACGATATACACGGTGACCGAAGCCCATGATTTTTTCTTTGTTGTCTAATTTATTTTGAATATAAGATTCAACATTTTCAAGTGAGCCAATTTCAGTTAACATTTTCATAACTTGCTCATTTGCTCCACCGTGAAGTGGTCCTTTTAATGCACCGATCGCTGCAGTTACACCTGAATAAACGTCAGATAATGTAGCTACACATACACGTGCTGTAAATGTAGATGCATTTAATTCATGGTCAGCGTGTAACACTAATGCTTTGTCAAATGCTTCAATTTCAATAGCTTCTGGCTCTTCACCTTTTAGCATGTATAAGAAGTTTGCCGCATATCCTAATTCTGGTTTTGGCGCAACTGGCTCTAAACCTTTACGAACACGTGCAAATGCAGTTACTACTGTTGCAATTTTAGCTTGTAGACGAATTGCTTTACGGTAGTTTGCTTCTGGATCCATAACATCCGCTTCTTCATCGAATACACCAAGTAAAGATACTGCAGTACGCAATGCAGCCATTGGATGTACAGTTGAAAGTGGGTATGTTTTAAATTGGTCGACAATCGCTTGCGGAATTGACATGTTGTCTGCCAATTGTTGTTTTAATTCAGCTAGCTCGTCCTCTTTTGGTAAACGAGTATGCCATAACAGGTAAATTACCTCTTCGAATGACGCATTTTCTGCTAAATCATCAATGTTGTAACCAACATATGTAAGTGTGTCATCGATAATTGAACTGATTTTAGATTCCGCTGCTACGATACCTTCTAAACCTTTAGTTGCTGACATAAATTATCGCTCCCTCATACTTATTTTTTTGTTGCAAATGCGTTTTTTATGTTGCATTTACGAATTTTGCTCATATGAACCATTAAGTAAATCGCTTACATTGCTATTATAATCATTTTTGACAGCTTTGTGAATGAAAATCCTCCAAATAAAGAAAAAGACGTCCGAACGACTATATAATTGTCCTAAAGAGATTTTTTTGTATATTTTGACATTAATTTATCAATTGGTTTGGGGTGAATTTGTAAAAATGAGGAATTTAAAGTATTTTTCATACGAAAGAACTACGAGTGTTTTGCTATTTATTTTTTATTTAGTCATACTTTGGTTTGTATTACCTGTGTCACTCGCAATTTTTTTATCATTTTCAACGTATCCTATCATAAATTTTTTACACAAATATTGTAGGATTGCGTATTGGATTGCAGCAATTATTGTGGAAGTATTAATATTAACCTGTATTTTTCTACTAGTTGTCATATCTATTAACAGTATTATCGTCATTTTCCCAGAAATTCGAGAGACTTTACAAAATTTCCCACTTTTCAGTGAATATGAATCCATGTTTGTACAAGTTTTAAAAGAAAAATCACTGTCCATTTTCGATTCCATCATCGTATATACAGCAGATCTTTTCCAATTATTAATGAAGCATGTCATTGAGGTTTTCATCTTTTTGGTTGCTTATTACTTTGCGCTTCTAGAAACACGTAAATCACGCTATTGGTTCTTTCAATATGTGCCTAAAAAATATCGTCAAGAGTGGCAATCTCATTTTGCAAAAATGATGCAACTTTTTCATTATTTCTTATTTGTGGAGTTTCAATTATTTACGATTACCCTACTCATTCTTTGTGCTGGCTTTATGATCCTTCAATTTGAACAAGCCATTATTAAAGCATTTATTGTAGCATTTGCAGATGTACTACCGTTTTTCGGTATCGGGGTTTTTCTTGTGCCAATGAGCATTTATTTTTATTTCAACGGCAATACCTTTTTATGTGTGGCCATTTTATTACTCTATTTATTTGTACAATTAACAAGGCAGCTAGCCGATTCGATGCTTTGGTCCAACACACTTCAGCTACGCACATTCCATACATTCTTTATCAGCGCTGCCTCTATTCTATTATTTGGCTTTTATGGTATATTACTAAGCCCTATCTTTTTATTTCTAGCTGTAAAACTGAAAGAAAACTCTATCTTTGAACGATGATAAATTGACCTTTTTTCATTTTTTTACGCATCCAGTAATAGACAATGGGTTGGAACATTTTTCGAGAAAATGGCATGAGTAGTAATAAACCTAGGACATCTGTTAAAAATCCAGGTAACGCTAAAAACAAACCACCACCAAAAGTTAAGAAAGTATCCACTAATGCAGTTCCTGGCGCTTCTCCGCGTGCCAATGTATTTTTCACATTTTGAACAGAGTTCATACCTTTATTCTTCATGACATAAATCCCAATCACACTCGTAGCAATAATGAGCAATAATGTACTTAAAACACCAATATTTTGTCCAATGACTATTAATAACGTCAATTCGGCTAATGTGTAGATAATAAAACCAAGAAAAATTTTTCGCATCTTTTTCTCCTTTCTACTTAAAAAGCTATACCTTTTATACGTTATTATAGCCCGTTTAGTTTCATAAAAAAATGAATTTACCTATTCTAAGAGAAAGTAACTTCTGTTAAAGGAAGAAATGAATAGTTTCCATAAAGTGTGTGTACAACCTTTATGAAAAAGCTCTAGTACAACAAACCGCACTAGAGCTTTTTGTTAATTATTAAAGAACGCTTGCATGTCCTTTGTAAATCACACCTGTTTCAGCGTCCATTGTAATTTCTTGACCATGACGGATTAATGTAGTTGCTTCTTTTACACCAACGATTACTGGAATACCTAGGCTTAACCCTACAACTGCTGCATGGCTAGTAAGTCCACCTTCTTCAGTAATTAGGCCAATACAATTTTCTAAAGCAGGCATCATATCACGATCTGAACCGACTGTAACAAGGATGCATCCGTCTGTATCGTAGGCAAGTGCCTCAGCAGCATTTTTAGCAACCACTGTTTTACCAACAACTGATGCTTTTCCGATCCCTTGTCCACGTGCAAGTAAATCTCCAATAATGTGTACTTTCATTAAGTTTGTTGTACCCGCTTCACCTACAGGTACACCTGCAGTAATGACAACTGCGTCTCCATGTGTAACAAAACCATGCTTCAAGCTTTCATCCACAGCTAGTTCTAAAATTTCATCTGTTGTTGTCACACGTTGACACACAATTGGGTATACGCCCCATACTAGTGTTAATGTATGAGCTGTATTTGTAGAGCCTGTTACGGCAACAATTGGCACTCCTGGTCGATATTTTGCAATCATTCTCGCTGTATTACCACTTTCAGTTGGTGCTAATACGGCTTTCACTCCTAAATTGATAGAAGTGTAAGCTACAGCTTGTGAAATTGCCTCTGTCATATTTGCTTCTTTCTCACGACTACGTGTAGAAACAATTGATCGATAATCTAATGAATTTTCAGTGCGTTGTGCAATTTTATTCATCGTTTGTACCGATTCAACTGGATAAAGACCTGCAGCAGTTTCACCAGATAACATGATAGCATCTGTTCCATCAATAATTGCGTTGGCTACATCACTTGCTTCTGCACGTGTTGGTCGTGGGTTACGCTGCATGGAATCTAACATTTGAGTTGCAGTAATTACCGGTTTACCAACTTGATTACATTTTAGAATTAACTTCTTTTGTACAAGCGGTACTTCTTCTGCTGGAATTTCAACACCAAGATCTCCACGAGCAACCATTAAACCGTCAGATACCAGGATGATTTCATCGATGTTATCGACACCCTCTTGGTTTTCAATTTTTGGGATGATTTGAATATGACTACCACCATTTTGTTCAAGTAATTCACGAATTTCAAGAACATCTTTTGCACGACGAACGAATGAAGCAGCAATAAAATCAACACCTTGTTCGATACCAAATAAAATATCTTGTGCGTCTTTTTCTGTGATACCTGGTAGTTGTACAGAAACACCTGGTACGTTAACACCCTTTTTATTTTTTAGAACGCCAGCATTTTCAACAATTGTATGAATTAATCCTTTTTCCATATCCGTTGCTAATACACGTAGTTGAATTAGACCATCATCAAGTAAAATAATTGAATTTTGCTCAACGTCTTCAATTAAGCGCTCATATGTGACAGAAAAGCTCGTCTCAGTACCTTCTACTTCTGTCATTGAAATATCAATAACTTGACCTGCTGACAAATGAAGCTCGCCATTTTTCATGTTGTGTGTACGAATTTCTGGTCCCTTTGTATCAAGTAAAATTCCCACTGGTTTATTTAATTTTTGTGCCACTTCACGAATTAAATGAATACGCCCTGCATGTTCCTCATGTGATCCGTGTGAAAAATTCAAGCGGGCTACATTCATACCTGCTTCGATTAATTTTTCTAAAATTTCTGGTGATTCACTTGCAGGTCCAATTGTACATACGATTTTTGTTTTTCTCATTTTTGCCCACTCCGTTTTATAACAAATTATATTGATAGTTCTTTCATTAGTGTATATAGGCTTACATCAGCCTCATGATTCTTTTCAAAAGCCTCTGGCATATCATAATCAATGACTTGATGATTGCGAATACCTACTGCTCGACCAGCTTTGCCTTCCATAAGTAATTCAACTGCATGTGCGCCAAACTGACTCGCTAATACACGATCTCTAGCTGTTGGTGATCCACCACGTTGGATATGACCTAATACTGAAACACGTGTTTCTTTACCTGTTTTTTCTTTTAACAGTTTAGCCAGCTCACTTCCTGACATAACACCCTCTGCAACAATAATAATACTATGCTTTTTACCACGTGCAGCACCACGATCTAAGCGTGCGACAATATCGTCTAAAATATAATCTTCCTCTGGAATTAAAACTGTTTCAGCACCAGCAGCAAGACCTGCCCATAAAGCGATATCTCCTGCATCACGTCCCATGACCTCTACAATGAAAGAATTTTCATGGGATGTAGCAGTATCTCGGATTTTATCAATGGATTCTACAACTGTATTTAGGGCTGTATCAAAGCCGATCGTATATTCAGTTCCTGGAATATCATTGTCAATTGTCCCAGGTACCCCTACAACAGGGAAGCCTTTTTTCACCAAATCCATGGCACCTCGATAAGACCCATCACCACCAATGACAACAAGTCCTTCAATACCAGCAGCTCGTAAATTCTCAATACCTCGTTGCTGAACAGCATCCTCTTTAAATTCTGGGCATCTTGCCGAATTCAAATGCGTTCCACCGCGTTGGATAATACCACCAACTGCACCTAAATCAAGTTCTTCCATAAATCCTTTTACTAAGCCTTCATAACCATGCTTAATTCCGACAACATCAATTCCATGAAATGCTGCCTTACGAACGACCGCTCGAATAGCAGCGTTCATTCCAGGCGCATCTCCACCACTAGTTAATACAGCAATTTTTTTCATTGTCGAACCTCCTGCAGTTACTATTATTATTCACATTAACATGAAAAAACAAACTATGTAAGGGTTCTGGGGATACAAAAACATAACTTTTACATAAAAAATGAAAAGAATGCGCTTTCACACACTCTTTCCACCTAAAAACATCCTAAATCTAACATTTTTTCAAGAAGTCTGGCGTTTATTATGCGCTATTATCTTCTTTAATTTTTATAGCTTTTTAATATGTTAAGATACAAATTTTGTCTCTTAACGAGCAAATTTATAGCTTTTAAATGTTATACCCTGTTAAGCTAAACAACATTCATCTTTTTACAAACAGATTTACACTTCTGTATACTGTCCAATTTTTTTAAATTTTTCATAGCGATCTTCTACTAATTGTTCTCCATTTAAAGAATTTAATGCTTGAAGTGTGTCACTAATGCATTCTTTAATAGAAAGGGCCTGTTTTGCTACATTGCGATGTGCTCCACCAATAATTTCAGGGATAATGCCATCAATTACACCAAGTTCTTTCAAATCGGGTGCTGTGATACGCATTGCTTCTGCTGCCTGCTTAGCCAGACTACCATCACGCCATAAAATAGATGCCGCTCCTTCTGGCGAAATAACAGAGTAAGTCGAGTTCTCGAGCATAAAGACACGGTTTGCTACACCTAACGCTAGTGCACCACCACTTCCTCCTTCACCAATAACAATACTAATTACAGGAACAGTTAAGCCAGCCATTTCTACAAGATTCCTAGCAATTGCTTCACTTTGACCACGTTCTTCAGCAGCTTTCCCTGGGTAAGCGCCTTTTGTATCAATAAAACAAATAATCGGTCTTTTGAATTTTTCAGCTTGCTTCATCAAGCGTAGTGCTTTTCGATAACCCTCTGGATGAGGCATACCAAAATTACGACGTATATTTTCCTTAGTAGACTTACCACGTTGATGTCCAATAATTGTGACTGGTTGCCCTTCGAAAATGGCAATCCCACCAAGAATGGCTGCATCATCACCAAATGTACGATCACCATGTAATTCAATAAAATCTTCACACATTGCTTCAATATATTGAAGCGTTGTAGGTCTTTCTGGATGTCTTGCCACTTGCACACGATCCCACGGCTTCATATTGGCATAAATCGATTGCTCTAATTGTGATAAACGTGTTTCAAGCTTTTCGATTTCACCAGACATATCAACTTCTGCTTCAGCAGCGATTGTTTTTAATTCATCAATTTTCTCACGTAATTGTACGACTGGTTCTTCAAATGCTAAATTTTTAGACATGTTGCACGCCGCCTTTCGTATGCATTTTTACAAGTAAAGATACTTGTTTACGTAAATCTTTGCGATGGAAAATGGCATCAAGCTGACCATGCTCTAATAAAAATTCTGCTGTTTGGAAATCACTAGGCAGTTTTTCTCGTACAGTTTCTTCAATTACACGTCGCCCTGCAAAGCCAATTAATGCCTGTGGCTCTGCAATATTTATATCACCAACAGAAGCAAAGCTTGCCGAAACTCCACCTGTTGTTGGATGCGTTAAGATAGAGATGAACAATAAGCCTTGATCACTGTGGCGTTTTAATGCGACACTAGTTTTCGCCATTTGCATTAACGATAATACGCCCTCTTGCATACGAGCACCACCACTAGCAGTAAAGATAATAAATGGTACACCTAGTTCTGTTGCCTTCTCTACTGCTCTCGTAATTTTTTCACCAACTACAGAGCCCATAGACCCCATACGGAAGTGCGAATCCATAATCGCTACGACAATTTCCTCACCATCTATTGTACCAACGCCTGTTAGGACAGCCTCATTCAAGCCTGTTTTCTCTTGGTCTGCTGAAATTTTTTCAACATATGCTGGGAAATTAAGGGGATTACTTGTTTGTAAATGATCATCCATGGATTCGAATGAGCCTTCATCTAAGAAATATTCCACACGCTCTTGTGCCGTCATTTTGAAATGATGACTACATTTTGTACATACTTTATGATTTTTTTCTAATTCTTTTGTTAATTGAATGTGACGACATTCAGGACATTTTGTCATTAACCCTTCTGGAAATGCCTTTTCTTGCCCGTCCTCTTTCTTCTTTCGATTACCACTAAATAAGCTACGTATTGCCATGTTCGACTCCCCCTTTGTTGTTGTCTAAATGCTCTGTACAGTACTCATCCACTGCTCATAAGCTTTTAATGCTTCTTTTTCGTAACCCAGCTGCATCGATTTCAACATCGTTTGAATGATTAATTTTTCATTTTCTGTTGAGTTTCGATTTAAACGGTCGCCATCATAAGCTGCTAATTGAAACCAGATTTTTAACGAAAGACGATTACCTGTCGTAATTAATAGTTCTCTTAAAATATCTCGACAATTAATTGTACCTTCTATTTCTAGTTTCACAAAAAAACTATCCCACACAGGTAGTGTGCGAAGAATCTCTGTACAACTTATTACGCGGATTGCTTCCATTTCATGAATTTGTCGCGTTAATTCGACATCTTTTTTTGATTTCTCATCTTCTAATATAAACATCGACAGTATTTCTACGAGCTGATGCTTATGTGTGGACGCAAGAAAAGTACCACCACCATGTCTTGTTTCAATAAGCCCTAGCAACTCTAAGCTTCGCAAAGCCTCTCTCACAGAGGATCGCCCGACACCTAGACGCTCTGATAGAACTCGTTCAGAAGGTAGCTTCTCACCTGCTTGAATTTTTTCCATTTTAATGAGTTGACGTAGTTGTTGGACGATTTCTAAAAACACTTTTTTTTGTTCTGTTTTTTTATCCATACGACTAACTCCCCTTATCAAAAAAGTGGTCTGACCACTTTTTAACGTTGACTCTAGCTTACAAAATAACTGTGCAAAAGTAAAGAAAAAACTGCATAAAATTTAATGCAGTTTCTAATTTTTTGTTTCATTTTATATCTTTTTCGTCGTTTGCGCATGTTTTACTTTGATTTGCGGCTTGCCAAAACGTCTTTCTAAAACACCTTCAATCCACAACATTTCCTCCTCTACCAGCAGGTCTTGGACTAATTGAAAGGTTTGTGGAAAAAATGTAATGGAAACTGTTCCAAACTCATCCTGTAGCTGAACAAAAGCCATTTGCTCACCTTTTTTTGTACGGATCTTCTTCACTTCTTCAATCAGACCAATCATTTTTATTGGGGTACCATCACGCTTCTGCTTTAACTCTCGGCAGGTACTATTGATATCCGCCCAGAAGAGTCTTTCCTGTGCAACAGGATGGGTAGAAATATAAAAGCCCAAGCTCTCTTTTTCATGCATCAATTTTTCCTTCTGGGACATTGCTTCTGCCTGCATATATTTTGGTTTACCAAAACTAAATGCCATTGCTGATGCCAAATCAATATCTTCAGTAGGCCTTAAAAGTTCCGCGTGTTTCAAAGCTGCCTCTACTGTCATGATGAGGACTGCTCTATCTTTTTCTAGATAATCAAGCGCCCCGGCATATATCAATGATTCCAACACTTTTGGCTTAAAATGCTGCGCACTTAAGGCAACAGCTAGATCAAATAGGTTATTTAATACCTCTGGATTTGTTTGACGGAGTCCATGTATTTTTTCTATAAATGTATGAGGCACACCCTTAATTCCTGATAAGCTGTAGCGAATGCCTTCATTTTCTACCGTAAAATATTTCGTACTATTTTTTAATGAAGGTGGATAAAATGGGATGCCCTTTTCTTTTGCCTCATGGACAAATTGTTGAATCTTTTCTACATTTCCAGTGGCATTTGATAATAACGCTGCATAAAAGTTTTGAGGGAAATGCGCCTTTAAATATGCCATTTGATAGGAAATAACACTATAGGCCACAGCATGACTTTTAGGGAAACCATAATCCGCAAAGCGTACAATCAGTTCGTATACTTCTTCAGCTAAACGCTGATCAAAGCCTTGGCGTAGCGCCCCCTGAACAAATGCTGTGCGTTGTTCCTCTAAAACTTGTCGATTTTTTTACTCACTGCGCGGCGAAGCAAATCTGCCTGCCCCATTGTAAAGCCGGCCAGTACGGATGCAATTTTAATAATTTGCTCTTGATAAACGATCACACCAAAGGTCTCTTGTAGAATAGGCTCTAGCACTGGATGTGGCATCGTTACCATTTCTCTACCAGCTTTCCGTTTTGCATAGACAGGAATAAAATCCATTGGACCTGGGCGATAAAGTGCATTTACAGCCACAATATCTAAAAAACTTGTAGGACCGATATCACGCAAGGCTTGTTTCATACCGTCTGATTCTAATTGAAAGATCCCCAGCGTATCCCCTCTTTGTAATAGTTGAAACGTCTTGTCATCATGCATTGGGATTCGCTCGAATTCTATCCAAGGACCACCAGCTTTATAAATTGACCAACGTATTTGCTCTAAAATAGTGAGATTTCGCAAGCCTAAAAAATCCATTTTGACGAGACCACATGCTTCAATATCTCCCATTGGCCATTGCGTACTATAAATACCATCATGCCCTTCTTCAATCGGTACAGTATTCACTAAAGGCGATGGAGCGATGACAATACCAGCTGCATGTATAGACGAATTTCTTGGTAGTCCCTCCAATTTTAATGCCACCTCGTACCAACGCAAATGCATATCATTCTCCGCTAACCAGCTTTGAAAGTTCTGTGACTCTCCAACAGCTCTTTGTAATGTAATACCCGGCTTATTTGGAATCATCTTCGAAATTTTTTCTAGCATTTCCGCATCAAAGCCAAATACCCTTGCAACATCCCTGGCAACTGCTTTTGCAGACAATGTACCAAATGTAATAATTTGTGCGACATTTGCTTTGCCATACTTTTGGGCAACATACTGAATGACTTGATGTCTTTTACTATCAACAAAATCGATATCAATATCAGGTAAGGTAATTCTTTCAGGATTTAAAAAGCGTTCGAATAATAAACCATAGGCAAGTGGATCTACTTGGGTAATCGAAAGACTATATGCCACAAGCGAACCTGCTGAGGAACCACGTCCAGGTCCCGTCAAAATTCGATTTTCTTTTGCATAACGCATGAAATCTGCCACAACCAAAAAATAGTCAGCAAAGCCCATAGAGCAAATAATTTCAAGTTCATACTGTAATCGCTCATGGTAAGCAACGGGTATTGCCAGTTGCTTGAATCGCTCTTCTAATCCAGTAAATGCTTCTTTAGCAAGCAAGCTTTCAGCTGTTTCACCTTCAGGTACAGGAAATTTAGGCATTTGCACAGTCATTTTTGGTAAATCAGCTCTACAGCAAGCAAGCATTTTCGTACTGGAATCAAGCCAATCTGGATGATCAGCAAACCAATTTTGCCATTCGAATGCTGTTGGGGCAAAATAGCCCTGTACATCAGCTGTTTGCATAGTATTACTAAGCTTTTCTCCTGTATCAATTGCTCTTGCTACTTCATAAGCAAAATGATCTTCTGGACGCAAGAAATAACAGCTTTGAGAGGCTACAAGAGCAATAGCATGTTCTTCACACCAAGAAACGAATTCATCTTCTTGTTCAGCCTTTATTCCTCCAGGTCTAGCAATCCCCATATAGAAATGATGGTTAAAAAGTTGGACCAATGCAGAAACCATTGCCTGCCAGTCATCTACATCAGTTAAATCGTCTGAAGAAAGTAGAGCTATACAGCCTGCTGAATATCCCTCAAGCCATTTCCACGGCAGCACATCATCTTGTCTAATTGAAATCGCACTACTAATCTTTAATAAATGTTGATAGCCCTCCTGTGTCCGCGCATATAGGACGAGGGGAAGCGTTTTATCATGCCACTGAACGTTAACCGAAAGCCCTATAACCGCATGGATATTTGCTTGCTGCAAGGCTTTACAAAAAGGCAAAAGCCCGTACAATTTCGTATTAACGATTGCACAGGCTTGTGTCTTTTGTTCTTGTAAAAAAGGAATCAATTGCTCAAGCCGAATTGTGCTTTTCAATAAATCCGCGCTCGTATGCATCTTTGTATATACATGTGTCAAATGAATCCCTTCCTTTTCTCTGTTAATGATATGCTTTACAAATCTCTTTTAATCTTGCAATAACAAGGTCTGCTTCTTCCCATGAATAGGCAGTAGCACCAGATGCAAGCGGATGTCCGCCACCGTTAAATTCTTTCGCTAATGTATTGATAACGGGACCCTTCGAACGTAATCGTACACGGATCTGATCCCCTTCTTCAATGAAAACAACCCATGAGCATATATCTTTAACACTGCCAAGGCAGCCTACTAATAAAGAAGCCTCAGATGGCACAGTATCATGCTCTGCCAGTAATTCTTTTGTTAGCTTCACATAGGCTGCTCCATGCTCATCCATTGTAAAGTTTTGATAAATATATCCCTGTAAATTAAGTAACTTTTGCTCCATTTCATACATGCCATCGAATAGTTGATTTCGATCAAAATCATATGTAATCAGATCCGCAGCAACTTTAAATGTTTTAGCTGTTGTACTTGGGAATTGGAATCTACCTGTATCGCCCACTATTCCTGCAAATAATAAGCGTGCAGCAGCATCTGAAAGCTTCCAGTTTGCTGCTTCCTTGCCTTCTACATATAATTCATAGATCATTTCACTACAAGAGCTTGCTGTCGTGTCCACCCATAAAAGATCACCATAAGCATCATCATTTGGATGATGATCAATTTTTATCACCATTTTTCCTTTTGTGTAGCGTTGGTCGTCAACACGTTCTGTATTAGCAGTGTCAGTGACAATTACTAAAGCATTCTCATACACTTCATCCGCTATTTCATCAGGCTGTGCCATAAAAGATAAAGAAGCATCATGTTCCCCTACAGCAAAAACCTTTTTCTCAGGATAATTGGCTAAAATAATCTCTTTTAAGCCTTGCTGCGAGCCATAAGCATCAGGATCAGGACGTACATGACGATGGATAATAATGGTTTCATTGGCCTCAATTGTGTCGATGATTTGTCTTTTCACAATAATTTCCCCCAAAATGATAGTAAGAACCGTTAGCATTTTCGCATAATTATCGTTACAATAATGTCTAGTTATGCTAGGAGGTTTACTATGCTCAATTTAATATTTGTGTTTGCGATTATCATATCTTTTGTTTTTTATTTTTATTTTAAAACAAAACAATTCCGTTCTCCATTACCTATTGCTAAAAACTGGTATAAAAGCAAAGCGAACATCGGCTTAGGTTCCTTAATTTTGTCATTTGCTTTAAATCAAGCTTATTTATTCCCGAGCTTATTTACATTTATTATTGTAGCAATTCTTGCCGCGCTCGGCATCTTAGTTATTATAGAAAATATAAAAAAAGCACGTCATTATGGACAATTTGTTGAGGAAGAATTCCGCATTAATCAATAATATATGTAACAAAGGGATGACCAAGCAATTGCGCTAGGCCATCCCTTTTCAATACTTAACGTTCTAATAGTTGGAACATCATCATTGCCTTACCAACAAGCATTTGTTGATTATACACTTCAAAATCCATTTTCACAAACTTACGACTCATATCTAAAATCCGAGGCTTAACAGTTAGCGTACTTTCCATTTGGACTGGTTTAATAAAATAAATAGTCATATTCTCTGCCACTGCATCTCCACGTTTACGTCGTTTTAATGCGAATGAACCGACCTCAGCCAGTAAAGTTGTAAAAGCACCGTATGAAATTGCTCCATATTGATTGGTCATTTGTGGTGTGACTTTAAATTCAACTATGAGTTCTTCATCACCTAATACCTTCATTTCATTTTTCACTAAATCATCAATCGTTTCACCGTGCTGTGGCTGTCTTTGTGCTAATTGCAACGCCTTCAGTACATCTTGACGGCTAATAACACCCTGTAAAATATTGTCGTCATCTACAATTGGTAAGAGATCAATCCCCTCCCAAATCATTCGATGCCCTGCAGAGGCGACACTCATTTTCATGGAGCCAGCAATCGGGTTTTTCGTCATTACTTTTTCAATAAGCTCGTTTTCTTCACGACCAATGACGTCTTTTACGGTAATCATACCGACCAGTTTATTTTGGTGGGTAACTACAGGAAATGCACCATGGGTAGTTCGTTCATTCAGCTTCTGGAAATGATGAATTGTTTCATCACTTTTTAATGCTGCAGTGTCAGTCATTGGTACATAAATGTCTTCGATAAAAAGAATATCTTTTTTAATCAATTGGTCATAGATTGCCCGATTAATCATTGTTGCTACTGTAAACGTATCGTAGCTCGTTGAAATAATTGGTAAATCCAAAGAATCTGCAAGCAACTTATTATCTTCCGTAGTATCAAAACCGCCCGTGATTAAAACAGCTGCACCCGCTCGAAGGGCATTTTCATGTGCTTTAATACGGTTACCAACAATTAATAAGCTACCTGCATCCGTGTAACGCATCATGTCCTCTAATTGCATGGCACCAATAACAAATTTTGTTAGTGTTTTATGTAGACCTGATTTACCACCTAAAACTTGGCCATCTACAATATTAACAATTTCTGCAAAAGTTAAGCGCTCAATATTTTCTTTCTTTTTTTCTCAATACGAATTGTTCCAACACGTTCAATAGAACTTACTAAGCGACGATTTTCAGCTTCCTTTATTGCACGGTAAGCCGTTCCTTCACTCACTTGCATTTCCTTTGCTATTTGCCGTACTGAAATTTTATCGCCCACGGGTAGTGATTCGATGTATTGTAAAATTTTCTCATGTTTTGTAGACAAAATATCACCTATTTCCTAAGCTTCAATTCTGCTCTTAGTGTACCATATTTTTTAAGAAAATATTTAATATAAAGTGATGAAATAGTTTAACTTTCCCCATCATTTCAACTACCAGCGTGGTGTCAATTCATATAGTACAGCATTACCAACGATTAGAAACAGTTTACTTTTTCGCCAGCTTTCAAAATTTGAACTTCTGTATTTTGTACTAAATCTGCAAAAATTTGCGGATCTTGCTCGATTGGTGGAAAAGTATTGTAATGCATCGGTACGACAATTTTCGGTTTTAAAAACGAAACTGCACAGGCTGCATCCTCTGGCCCCATTGTAAAATTATCACCAATCGGTAAGAATGCTATATCAATTGGATGTCGTTCACCAATTAGTTTCATATCACCAAAAAGAGCTGTATCGCCCGCATGATAAATCGTTAATCCTTCAATAAATAATAAAATTCCGGCAGGCATGCCCATATAAATAATTTCGTTATTTTCTGTTACATAAGAAGATCCATGAAAGGCTTGTGTAAACTTTACTTTACCGAAGTCAAATTCCTTCGCACCACCTATATGCATCGGGTGTGTTTTTACACCTTGCCAAGAAATCCAATTAGCCAGCTCATTTGGCGCAATCACTAGCGCATCTTTTTTCTTCGCTAATTCTACTGTATCTCCAACATGATCATTATGGCCATGTGTAAGTAAAATAATATCTGGCGCTTCATCAGCCACTTTTAAGTCTGTTTGCCCATTGCCATTAATAAAAGGGTCAATTAATATCGTTTTTCCATTTGATTCAATTTTTACAACTGAATGCCCATGATAACTTATTTTCATCTTAACATCCTCCTCGGTTAACAAATACAGTTCAACATTTTAATTCGCTACCCATGCGCTTTTTCCCTTTTTTTGATATGCTTGTACAGAGAATAATGGTAGTTTTCTCTAACAGCCTTATACCCTGTTAGAGCATAATTATTCAGTACTCGATAAGAATCCTCGCTACTTTTTTCGGCAGTCGAAGCTTTCTTACGTAAAATTTTCCATGCAATAAAAGGAGGACATATTGATGTCGACGGTTGAAGAAATCCAACGTTACTTGCAGCAAAATCATATCGATGCAGCGTTCGTAACAACACCTGACAATGTTTTTTACGTTTCAGGCTTTAAAAGTAATCCACATGAAAGATTACTAGGAGTCATGATTTTTAAAGATGTGGAGCCTTTTCTAATTTGTCCACAAATGGAGATTCCAGATGCAAAGGCTGCTGGTTGGTCTTATGAGGTAATTGGTCATCAAGATACAGAAAATTCGATGGAAGTTCTTGCTCAAGCGATCGTAGCACGCCAAATCACCCCAGCTACATTTGCTATTGAAAAAGCACAACTCATCGTTGAGCGCTTGGAAGCTTTACAGCAATCTTTCCCTCAAGCTAGCTTTGTGCGTCTTGACGAAAAGATTAATGCGATGCGCGTAATCAAAGATGAAAGTGAATTAGAAAAATTACGTAAAGCTGCTGAATTGGCCGATTATGCAATTGAAATCGGTTGCAAGGAAATTGCTGAAGGTAAAACAGAAATGGAAATCCTAACAGCAATCGAAAGTGCCATTCAAGATAAAGGATGTAAAATGTCTTTTGAAACAATGGTATTGAGTGGTCCAAAAACGGCCTCTCCTCATGGGAAACCAGGTGCACGTAAAATCGAAAAGGGTGATATGGTACTATTTGACCTTGGCGTTATTTACGATGGCTATTGCTCAGATATTACACGTACTGTAGCTTTTGGTGAACCTAGCGAAGCACAAAAAGAAATTTATCAAACTGTTTTAGCTGCCAACACAAATGCGGTCGCAGCAGTAAAACCAGGTGTTCGTGCGATGGACTTAGACAAAATTGCGCGTGATACAATTACAGAGGCTGGCTATGGTGAATATTTCACGCACCGCCTTGGACATGGTCTTGGTATTTCTGTACATGAATTCCCATCTGTTACAGGTGCAAATGAGATGACGATGGAAGAAGGTATGGTCTTTACGATTGAGCCTGGCATTTATAAATCAGATGTAACAGGCGTACGTATTGAGGATGATGTTGTCGTTACAAAAGATGGCGTTGAAGTATTAACAAAATTCCCGAAAGATTTAATCATTCTATAATGCAAAAAAGGAAGCAATTAGTGTGCTTCCTTTTTCTCTTTCTAACAAAGTTTATTGAATTAACTCATCCACATTGACAAATGGTAGCCCTTGTGAATCTGCCACTGCTTTATAAACTAGTTGTCCATCTAATGTATTCACACCTTTTTTCAGTGCTGCATTATCAAGGCAAGCTTGTTTGTAGCCTTTGTTAGCAATTTGAAGTGCATATGGAATTGTATTATTTGTTAAAGCAATTGTAGAAGTACGTGGTACCGCACCAGGCATATTAGCAACTGCATAGTGTACAACGCCATGCTTCACATATGTTGGATCATCATGTGTTGTCACACGGTCAGATGTTGCAAAAATACCACCTTGGTCAATTGCGATATCGACTACAACAGAGCCGGCTTGCATTGACTGAATCATTTCTTCCGATACAAGTTTCGGTGCTTTTGCGCCTGGGATTAGTACCGCACCAATAACTAAATCTGAATCTTTCACTGATTGTGCAATATTATATGGATTAGACATTAATGTTTGAACATCACGTCCAAACATATCTTCTAATTGACGTAAACGTTCTGGACTTAAATCGATAACTGTCACATCAGCACCCATGCCAACAGCAATTTTTGCAGCATTTGTACCTGCAATACCACCGCCAATTACTGTCACTTTTCCACGTTGTACACCCGATACACCACCTAGTAAAATACCTTTACCAGCATGGTTTCTCTCTAAGAACTGTGCACCAATTTGTGTAGCCATTTTACCAGCGACTTCACTCATTGGTGTTAACAATGGTAATGAACCATTTGCTAATTGTACTGTTTCGTAGGCAATTCCTACTACTTTTTTATTTAAAAGTGCCTGAGTTAATTCAACCTCTGGCGCTAAGTGTAAATAAGTGAATAAAATTTGACCCTCGTAGAAGTAATCATACTCAGAAGCTACGGGTTCTTTTACCTTCATAATCATTTCTTGGGACCAAGCTTCTTTAGCTGTTTGAACAATATGAGCACCTGCTGCAATGTAATCAGCATCCGTAAAGCTTGAACCTAGCCCCGCTCCTGTTTCAATGTACACTTCATGCCCTGCATGTGTTAAAGTGACAACTCCTGCTGGTGTCATTGCTACACGATTTTCATTGTTTTTAATTTCCTTTGGAATACCAATCTTCATTGTTTCCTATCCCCTTCCATAACGTAAGAAATAAGCATCATTTATGTAACTAAACTTGATGCACCCCTTGCACTTCCATATTACCAAACAATTGCAAAAAAAGCTTTAACTAATGCAAATACAGATAAAATTTATAAGATTTCCAAAATAACAAATATTCAAACGTTGTATAACATTATAAATTACTATATTTAAAAACTAAAAAGGAGTATAAGTAGCAGTTAATGGAGCTGATTCATGTGTAGTTGAAACCAACCAAAGAACGTTTACACACTGCAAATAGTGGGAATTAGATATTTATAATTAATTAACATTTCTACATGAAATGCCTTCACATTTTCATAATTTTTCTTGCGGAAAGTATTTCCTTTAGAAAATCATTTGGTATAATCAACATATACAAATCAGGGAGGTTTTTCAAATGGCTAATCATTATAAAAGCATTGTTGTTGCAGTAGACGGTTCAAAAGAAGCTGAATACGCGTTTCGTAAATCAATTGATGTTGCAAAACGAAACGAAGGTGCAGTGTTAAATCTAGTAAATGTAATCGATACTCGTTCATTTGCTGCTATCGAAGCATATGACCGTTCCATTGCAGAGCGTGCTCAAGCATTTTCTGAAGAACTATTAAATGGTTACAAAAAGCAAGCTGAAGATGAAGGTTTAACGAACGTTAATCTTATCATCGAGTATGGCTCTCCAAAAAATATCATAACAAAAGAGCTTTCTAACATCGTAGACGCAGATTTAATCATTTGTGGTGCAACTGGTCTAAATGCAGTAGAACGCTTCCTAATCGGTTCTGTATCTGAGGCTATCGTACGTTCAGCTAAATGTGACGTACTAGTTATCCGTACGCCAGAAAACTAATTTGTAATACATAAAAAGGTATCCTTGTATAGGATACCTTTTTACTTGCACTTAAGAGCAATTACTTGCCCTCTTTCCATATCTTCACTTTTTCAAAGAATAGCGCAAGTGCCTGCTTATTCTGCATATTTGGTACTTTAGCTAATAGGACTTCTTTAGGAGCTTTCAATTCCTTCGATTGTTTTTGTAAAATCACAATGCTCTTCTCTAATGATTTATTCGCAAACATGGAGTCAGGTAATTGAATAATCGCTTGAATCCACGCATGCTTTTGAATGTATTTGTGTAATTGCTTAGACTGCTCTGACTCAAAAAGATGAGCTGGTGCAAGGAAAAATAAATAGCCGCCATCCTTTGTATAATTCATTGATTGCTCGATGAATAAATGATGGGCATAACTCATTCCCTCCGCTGGACATAATTCATAATCGAGCGCCACTTCTTCATTGGGATAATAACCTACAGGTAAATCACAAACAACGGCATCAACTGGATTCACCAATAAATCTTCTAATGCATCTTGACGGTATAAAGAAATAGGTTGTTCTGTTAAATCAGCAGTTGCCGCAGCAAGGCGAATAAGTAGCTCATCCACCTCTACACCTGTTGCTTCTACTTTTCCATCTAATAAATTCATAACCGTCAGTAATAAATTGCCCGTGCCTACTGCTGGATCCATGATCGAGATCTTTTCATTTTCAAGACGCTCTGCAAAAATCTGCTCCACAAAGTAGCCCACTAATAGCCCTAACGTATCAGGAGTCATTTGATGATTCGGTTGTGAGCCTTTGCGCATTCCTTTTAAAATAGCAATTTGAATCGCTTTACGAATATCCTCTTTTGTTGCATCTTTTTGAGAAAAATCAACTTCACCATCAAGCCATGCCTCTAACCCATTTAATAATCCCTCTAGTAACGTTATATTGTGTTCTTTTTCGATTTTTTCGGCATGCTCATTTAGCAAACCAAATAACTTTTCGATATTTTCCATATCTAACTTCCTTTCACGCAGAAAAGAGCCGTGACAAACACTTGTCACAGCCCCTTTGTCTAGTATTATCTTAGCCTAAAAGCAGCTTATTATGCTAGTGCTTTGACAGCTGCAATGGCCGCTTCATAATTTGGATGATCTGTAGCTTCAGGTACATATTCAACATATGTTACTTTATTGTTTGCATCCACAACGAATACTGCACGTGTCAGAAGACGTAATTCTTGAATGTATACGCCATATGCCTCACCAAATGAAAGGTCGCGGTGATCTGATACAGTTTGGACTGCATCAATACCTGCTGCACCACACCAACGCTTTTGAGCGAATGGAAGATCCACAGATACTGTATAAATGACTACATTATCACCTAAGTTAGCTGCTTCCTCATTGAATCGACGTGTTTGCGCATCACATACACCAGTATCTAATGATGGTACAACACTAAATAAACGAATTTTCCCTTCTGAATCATTTAATGTTACAGGTGATAGGTCATTCGCTAATACCGTAAAATCTGGAGCTTGATCGCCCACCTTTACTTCATTTCCTACTAGTGTCACTGGACCATTTTTAAATGTTACTTGTGCCATATAAACGCCTCCTAATCATCATATGTACATAATATTACTAAATGAAGGGAATTAATTGCAACTATGATAGCTTACATACTTAGAAATAGATAAGACTGTCTCATAATTTGAGACAGTCTTATGTTTATTGTTCATTCTTTTCCTCTATCTTGGCTAAGTCTATTTTTTCTTCTTGTACAGTAATTTCTACATGTTCTTCTTGTTTTGGTAAAGTAGTCGGTGTTGAAGCCTTTTCAATAAAGATTTTTTCGTGCACCACTGTTGTATCGGCAAAATAATCATGTAAACCTTGATTTTCTGGTAAAATCACTACCAAAATATACAGTGGCATAAAAATATTATTGATGATACGACCAATCCAATCACGGAATAACACATCTGACCAAGTTAGCTGATCGTGCTTTAATGAAATTACACGTAATCCAAACACCATTTTCCCTAGTGTTTGCCCAAAGAACTTGGTCATCAGCACAAAATAGCTATAGTAGAAAATTGCTGTAATAATAGAAATTGGCGCATACCAAACAGAATCAGATAAAGACCAATCCATTAAATAGAAGATAGGATTGACGAGTATTCCACCTACAGCAGAAATGATGAATCCATCTAATAAAAATGCCCAAAATCGTACCCAAAAACCAGCAGTTTTTAAAGCATAGTTTTTTTCATTTACTGATTCTCCTGAGGTATTTATATAGAACCCATTTTCCATAGAGGGTGAACCTTGCATAACAATTTCATTGTTTGTCATTGTGCTCCCCCTTAGTATTCCCCATATAGATACATCATTTTCGGTGCGCTATAGTCCGTCATGATTTTCATTAGCATTTTTTCTTCGGCAGAGGGACCGAACATGGAGCCAATTTTCATACCTACGTATGATTGCCAGCCACCCATATCGTATGAATACTCAAATAAAGCCGCTTCTTCAAGTCCATAATCTTCACGAAGAGCTGCAATGGCCGCTTCTTCATCACCAATTTCATCAATTAACCCTGCTTCAAGCGCTTTTGTACCACCAAGAATACGACCATCTGCAACCTTCTTCACTTCTGCTTCAGACATATTACGTCCTTGCTCTACAATATCTACAAATTCTTCGTACGTTTCATTAATCATATCTTGCATCATTGCACGTTCCTCAGCTGTCACTTCACGCATTGGACTTAGCATATCTTTATGCTCTCCAGATTTAAACGTCTCAAATTTGACCCCTACTTTTTCAGCAAGCTCTTGATAGTTAATAGATTGCATGATAACACCAATAGAGCCTGTTATTGTATCACGATGGGCAAATATTTTATCTGCTGGTGCCGAAATATAATAACCACCTGAAGCTGCCATAGAATCCATCGATACATAAATTGGAATTTGTCGTTCTTCTTTAATTTTTAGTAGCTTTTTATAGATATCTGCAGATTCCTTTACACCACCACCTGGTGAATTAACGCTTAAAACAACACCCTGTATGGACTCATCATATAAAATATTATCCAATTGTTCTAAGAAAAATTGATGATCATAGGCAACTGGTTGCCACAATGTACTTGAGCCGATATCTTGAATCGTTCCATCTACCTTTAAATAAGCAATTCGCTTATCAAAATTTTCCCCTTCAATGACATTTTCATATACATCTAAGCTATTACCTGCCATTAAGCTATCAAAATTACCTAGGAAATCTGCTTTAAATAGCGCAAAAATGGTATTAATTCCCAACGAAAATAATAAGAGAACACCTGCCACTACTAAAGCAACCCACCTTTTTACATTCATGTCTTTCCGCCTCCTCAACACGTAATACGTATGACTTGCCAATTTGTTTCATTTTTTTGCAATAATTAAACACAAAAAGCTTTAAGCTATGTATTTCCTCATATTACCTTACCTAAAAAAAATAAAAAAATCAAAGTCCATACCTTTGATGAACTTTGATTTTCGACATTATTTCCTAGGAAATGATTATAATTGGAGGTGTTTGACTTCATGTTGTCGTAATTCGACACGTCTAATTTTCCCAGAAGATGTTTTCGGTAGCTCCTCTACAAATTCAATAGCACGTGGATATTTATAAGGAGCGGTTAATGATTTCACATGACTTTGGAGTGTTTGAATAAGCGCTTCATCACCTTTTTCACCATTGCGCAGAACAATAAATGCCTTGACAATATTTCCCCTTACTTTATCAGGGCTCGCAATAACAGCAGCCTCTTTTACGGTTGGATGTTTCATTAAAGCATCCTCTACTTCAAAAGGGCCAATTGTATAGCCTGAGGATATAATAACATCGTCTCCTCTCCCATCAAACCAAAAGTAGCCATCTTCATCTTTATAGGCACGATCTCCTGTAATATACCAATCCCCTCGAAATTGTAAATTTGTACGTTCAGGATCATTTAAATATTTTTTAAAGAGGGCTGGTGTTTCACGATGAACAGCAATATCACCAACTTCTCCGATTGTAACGGGTTTGCCCACATCATTAATAATTTCAACAGTGTTGCCAGGAGTAGGTTTTCCCATAGAGCCAACTCTTGCTTCCATCCCTACCATTGTGCCTACTAATAATGTATTTTCCGTTTGTCCATAGCCATCTCGCACTTGTAATTTAAATGTTTCCAAGAATACTCTAATGACCTCACTATTTAATGGCTCACCAGCTGATACAGCTTGGCGAATTGCACTTAAATCATACTCATGTAAATTATCAAGCGCTGCCATAAAACGATATTCAGTTGGTGTACAGCATAGTACATTGATTTTGAATCTCTGAAGCAATGCTAAATAAGAAGATGCTTCAAATTTACCTTTGTAGACAAATGCAGTAGCACCACTGCCTAAAGTAGCCAGAAACGGACTCCATATCCATTTTTGCCAGCCTGGTGCTGCAGTCGCCCAAACAATATCATTTTCTTGTACACCCAACCAATGTGGTGCTGTTGTTCGTAAATGAGCATAGCCCCAACTATGAGTATGCACTGCTGCTTTTGGATTTCCTGTTGTTCCACTTGTATAGGCTAAAAATGCATTGTCTGTGCTTTTTGTTGGGATAGGATTTATGTAGGTTGTAGATTGATTATACATTTTTTCAAGTATGTTCTGCCAAGGTTTATGTGCATTCCCTATGACAAATTGTTGGATGTCTTGTAAATTCCCCACCTTATCGAACTGTTCAATATAGGGTTCAAATGCAATAACCGCTTTAGCATTTGCATGACGAATTCGATACTCAATATCCTTTGTTCTTAACATTTCAGAACTTGGAATAATAGTTAAACCTGCTTTTAATGCAGCAATATACACAATATATGCTTCCACTGAACGGGGTACCATCACTAAAATGACATCACCTTTCTTTAAACCTTGCTTGGTGAATACATGTGCTGCTTGATTCGCTTTTTCCAATAAATGTGCATATGTAATACATTGGATGTCTTGGTTTTCTTCATAAATGATTAAAGCATTTTTGGTTGCATCCTGAGCATATTTTTCAATTTCCTCTACTATGTTATACCATTCTGGTGCAACTAAATCTTGTCTTTTCATGGCAATTGCCCCCTTTTGTTATGACACATTATAAAACTCTTTTTTCAGCATTTTCAATGGTTTGTGTTTAATTTCGGTAAAGTCATGACAACTATCATACTCTCCTATATGGCATCGGTCACATTTTATCTATAGGAAAACTTGCTATTGAATACAAATGAAAAGTATGGTACATTTTGGTCAACTAAAAGCAAGATTGCAGGGGGACTCGCAAGAGTTGAGAAGGTAAAACCTGACCCTTTGAACCTGTTAGTTAATACTGACGTAGGGAGCAATAAACATCTTTTTTCAGATGAAAGGCTCTTTTCGTGCATTTTTACACAAAAAGAGCCTTTTTTGCATGCTTACGTCCATCCCTAAAGGAGGACTACAATGATTTTTCAAACAATTCGTCAACAACAACCACTTATACATTGTATTACCAATTATGTAGTGGCAAATTTTCAAGCAAATGGTTTATTAGCGATAGGTGCTTCACCAGTAATGGCCGATGACTGCCAAGAGGTAGAGGAGATGGTAGCCATTGCTCAAGCATTATTAATTAATATTGGAACACTTAATAATCGCACAAAAAGTGCCATGTTATTAGCAGGTGAAAAAGCCAATACACTTGATATTCCTGTTGTTTTAGATCCTGTCGGAGTTGGAGCCACAACTTACCGTAAGGAAACCGTAAAATATTTACTTGAAAACATACAATTTGCCGTTATTCGCTGTAATCTCGGCGAGCTAGCAGCAATAGCTGGTGTAAATTGGCAACAAAAAGGTGTCGATAGTGGTCATGGCACTATCGCTATGGAAGCAGAAGCCGTATCATTGGCTCAACGCTATCAATGCATTGTTATTGTCACAGGAGAACGCGATTTTATAACTGATGGCAAGCATAGTCAATGGATCGCTGGTGGTCATCCACAAATGACGGAAGTAACGGGTACAGGTTGTTTACTTAGCGCAATTTGTGGCGCAGCCTATAGTGTAAGCCATAACCCTTACCAACAATTAATAGAAACACTTACTTACTATAAAAAAGCAGGTGTACTGGCATCAGCATTTACTGCAGACATTGGTGATTTTCAAATAGCCTTACTCAATGCTATACATCGCTTATCAAAGGATGGTGTAGCTTCATGCATATTGTAACAACAATCGCTGGCTCAGATAGTGGTGGTGGCGCGGGTATACAGGCTGATTTAAAAACATTTCAGGAATTAGAAGTGTTTGGTACTTCTGTGATTACTGCTTTAACTGCTCAAAATACTTTGGGTGTAACAGGTGTTTGCCCAATTGACGTTTCCTTTATAAAAAAACAATTCGAGGCCTTGGTAGAAGATTTTCCAATCGCTGCGATTAAAACAGGAATGCTTTATTCCTCAGATATTATCAAAGCAATTGCACACACGATCAGTGAGCTAAACATTCCACTGATTGTTGATCCGGTGATGATTGCAAAAGGTGGGGAAAGCCTATTACAGCAAGAAGCTATCGATGCCTTATGCTCAACTTTACTACCACTTGCTACGGTTGTTACGCCTAATATACCTGAGGCAGAGACACTTACTGGGAAAGCTATACATCATTTTGAAGATATGAAAGAAGTAGCTCAAAGCTTGTTACAGCTAGGTGTACAATGTGTCATCATTAAAGGTGGTCATTTAGCAGATCCACTTTATGCCATTGATTATGTATTTTTTAAAAATGGACGTTCTTTTTCGATGCAGTCTCCTCGAATCCAAACAAAAAATACGCATGGTACTGGATGTACATTTTCCGCAGCACTTACTGCTTTTCTTGGACAAGGATTCACTCTGGAAAATGCCATTATAGAAGCTAAAAAATTTATCCAATTAGCTATTATGTATAATTTATCGATTGGAAATGGTCATGGACCCACTAATCATTTTGCTTATCAACAGCATAAGGAAGCCTGTGAGGTGATTATTCATGAAACGTGAGGATTTGCAGCTTTATTTTATTATGGGTACGAGCAATGTTCCTCCTCAAGAACAACCACTCTATATCCTAGAAAAAGCCTTGCAAGCAGGCATTACAATGTTTCAATTTCGCGAAAAAGGTCCTCATGCGTTAACTGGACTTGCCTATGAACAATTTGCACGCCAATGTCAAAAACTATGTCATCAATATAATGTGCCCTTCATCATTAATGACGATGTTGATCTAGCGATACGACTCGGCGCTGATGGTGTTCATATCGGACAAGATGATTTACCTGTAAGTGTAGCACGTAAAAGAGTTGGGAAAATGATTCTTGGTGTATCTGTCCATTGCGAGGAAGAATTGCAAATAGCTATTAACCATCAAGCTGATTATGTTGGTATCGGTCCAATCTTTCCAACATCCTCTAAAAGCGATGCACAACCACCATGTGGCACAACTTTTTTACAGGAGGCTCATTCACTGCATCCTGAATTACCAATTGTAGCAATCGGTGGAATAAATTTCACAAATGCACATTCTGTATTTCAAACGGGGGTTGATGGTGTTGCTGTTATTTCAGCTATCTGTCAAAGCAAAGATGTTGATCATACAGTAGCTACATTTAGATCTCTAACTCGTATAAATAAATGATCAAATAAACAAACTAAAACCAGTGCCTTTTACGGTCACTGGTTTTAAGTTTATAAATGCTTAATCAGCATTTATTGGTTGTTGTTTGGCATACCTTTTAATTGAGATTCTGCCATTTGTACAAGACGTTTAGTGATTTCACCACCAACGGAACCGTTGGCACGAGCTGAAGCTTCAGCTCCTAATTGAACACCAAATTCTTGTGCAATTTCGTATTTCATTTGATCTAGTGCTTGTTGTACACCAGGTACTGCAAGCTGGTTTGAACTGCGGTTGTTGTTTGAAGCCATGTTTCTCACCTCCTTGTGAATATAGAATGTGCGATATTAGATTTTTAATACAAAAAAATTAGAGGTAAATTGTACCTCTATTGGAATATCGATATCCATACAAAAAGGCCGTCTCAAAATGGGCTTTGAGACGGCTTTTAAATCCTTATAGTAGATCTGCAAATTTATCTTGTTGTTCTTCTTTCTTAGGGAAAATATAGACCTCGCGATTCTTCACTGCTCGCTCGATCAATTCATCAAAGTCAGAGAAGCTTTCATAATGCTCAACCTTTTCAAGCTTCGGTTTTGTTTTTGGACTTGCTGGTGTAAAAATCGTGCAGCAATCTTCAAATGGCTGAATAGATGTTTCGTATGTGCCGATTTTTTCTGCAATATCAATAATTTCTAATTTATCTGTTGAAATCAGCGGACGAAGAATAGGTGTATTTGTTACTGCGTTTATTGCTGTTAAACTTTCAAGCGTTTGACTCGCTACTTGCCCCAGACTTTCACCCGTTACAATAGCAAGTGCACCAATTTCCTCACGCACCTGATCAGCAACCTTCAACATCATTCGGCGTGTTGTAGTCATCGATACGTTAGAAGGTACTTTTTCTTTAATAAGAACTTGTATTTCAGTAAAAGGAATGACATGTAAACGAATACTAGCACCAAATTTTGTTAATTCATTGGCAAGCACTTTAACTTTTTCCAATGAATTTTGGCTTGTATAAGGTGGACTAAAGAAGTGAATTGCCTCTAATCGCACACCACGCTTCATCATTAAATAACCTGCAACAGGGCTATCAATACCGCCAGATAGCATTAATAAAGACTTGCCATTTGATCCTACAGGCATTCCACCTGCACCAGGAATGACTTGTGCCATCATATAAGTTGCATCATGGCGAACTTCTACACGTAGCTCAATATCAGGCTGCTTCACTTTAACGGATAAATTTTGAAATTGTGGTAAAACATAGCCCCCGATCTCACGTTGGATGGCATGAGATTCTAAAGGAAATGTTTTATCAGTACGTTTTACCTCTACTTTAAATGTATGTGGCTCGTCTTTAAATGTCTCCATAATCGTGATAGCAAGCTTTTTCATACTGTCCATATCTTTTTCGCATGCAGCAACAGGGCTAAATGATTGAATACCAAAAATTTTAGGTAAACCTGTAATTAGCATTTGCATTTGTGCTTCGTCTTCTATGGCAATAAACATACGGTCGCGTTCTGTGCGAATATGCAGTTGACCTAAATCTGCAAAGGCATGACGAATATTTTCACGTAAGCGGCGGATAAAATCCATTTTGTTGCGACCTTTTGTAGAAAGCTCACCATATCTAATTAAAATTTCTTTCCAAATCATTTACTTATTTTCTCCTTTGAGTTCCAACATTACTTCTGCTAGTACTTGTTTAAAGTTTTCTATATCTTCTATTGTGTTATGTGCGCCAAAGCTAAGGCGAATCACACCTTTTTTATAATGCTCATCAAGGTGAAGCGCCTCGACTACATGACTTGTTTTCGTTTGCTTGGAAGAACATGCACTTGATGTCGACACAATGACACCACGTTTTTGCATAGCATTAATAATGACTTCCCCTTTTAAATCTCGAACACTAAATGATACAATATGCGCAGCTCCCTGTGGGGTTGATAAAACATGGACTGCTTCGCCGAAACTTTCTAGCTGAGTACGGATTTCATCTTGCCATTGACGGTATTTATTTGTGCGTTCGTTCATTGTTTCAACAGCAAGTCGAGCCGCTTTCGCTAAAGCAACAGCTTGCGGAACTGCTACAGTACCACTACGCATACCAAATTCCTGACCTCCACCAAGAGCAAATGGCTGCCATCTTATGGGTTTACGGAATGCTAACACTCCTGAGCCTTTAAAGCCATGTATTTTATGGCCAGAGATAGAAATACAGTCAGGTCCTTCTTCTTTAAAGGATATTGCTAATTTCCCAAAGCTTTGCACAGCATCAACATGAAAGGCAGCACGACTCATTTCATGAATCATTTTTGCAGCTTCCTTTATAGGCTGAATTGCACCCATTTCATTATTCACATGCATGATGCTAACTAAAATTGTTTCTTTTCGTATTTTAGTACGAAGCTCATCTAGAGAAATCACACCATTTCGATCTACACGAAGATATTCAACATCATAGCCCTCTTTTTCAAGCTGTTTCATTGTTTCTAGCACTGATGGATGTTCGATTTCAGTCGTTAAAATATGCTTTCCTATATGCGTATTACTACGTGCTATGCCAAAAATAGCAGCATTATTTGATTCTGTACCACCTGAAGTAAATAGCACATTTTTTGCCTCTGTCTGCAAAATATCTGCTACTTGCTCACGCGCACGTATTAATAAATCATTTGCTTCAACACCCATAGCATGAATGGAAGCTGGGTTGGCATAATACTGCTCATTCACAACCATAAATGCCTGCATAACCTCTTTTAATGGCTTAGTTGTTGCACTATTATCTAAATAAATTGTATTAACCATAACTTTTCACACACTTTCAAAACGTTGATTTAACGGTATTTATCATAACGCAATCTTTGGCGATTGACCACTAACTTTAACGATTCTTTAAATTTTAATTGATATCCTACATTTTTTTCACCATCGTGACAAACTCTGTTGGTGTACTAAATTCAATTGCTTTCACAAAACCAAATTTTTCATAAAGATGAATTGCTCTCTTATTAAATAGGGCAACTGTTAAACGTAATGGTAGATGATGTTCTTCTTGAACTGTTTGAACAATAAACGAAAAAAATGTCGTTCCTAATCCTTGACCTGTTAGATTTGGCTTCATACCAATTCCAATATCTATACAGTATTCTTCATACGCTCCGATATCTTGCCCTTTTGGCACTTGTGCTGCCGTACCTGTACAATAATAGCCAATTAATTCACTATGATTATTAAAGATCGCAAAGTAAGGATTATCAAGCATTTCTTTTACATTTTCACCCGATAATTCATTATTGTAAAAATTGTAAGGTGCTACATATTGCCATTGTAAAATTTCACTTGCAAAATGTTCATTCATTTCTTTGTTCGACAGTTTCATACTGAATCACATCCTAATCTAAGCATAAATAGAAAGCTGTCTAAAAAGTAATCGCTATACTTTTTAGACAGCTCAAAATGTTATTTGAATTATTTTGCTATGAATTCTTCGGCAACCATTTCTTGAATACGCTTTAAGGCACCTGGCTCCATTTCTTCCACTGCAGTACCTGCTTCTTCTAAAGCCTTTGCATAACGGAATTGGTGGAAAGCCTCTTCTGCTTCTCGTAAACGTCCGTTCAATTTTGGGTTCGATGCGCGATGGCGATTACCGTACTGAATAATACGTTCAATGAGCATCACATTTTCTATTAACTCATGTGCCTTTACTTTAACATCCTCTACACAGAGTGTTGCTGCATTTAGATTATTATGAACAGTACCCATATTAAGTGGTACTTCTTGCAAGCTTTGCATGACAACATAGATGTGCTCTGCTGCCTCATCAAGTCTTGCATCCATCTCCTCAGGAATTCCTGGAATATTTGCCTTGTTCAATAAACGATCAGTATCCTGTAATATTTTCTTTAAGTTTTCGACTTGAGCGCGTGCCTTATTTTCATCTATTCGAAGTTTCTTCATTGTATTCGATAGATGACCTTGTTCTTCATGAATTCGTTCAAGCTCTTCACTAATTTCGATTAACTCTTCCTGTAAGCTAGAATAAGCTGATTTTTCTTCACTAACTCGCATAGCTAATAGATCATAGCGACGTTGCAGTGCTTCCAATTGTTTTAAAGCGACTTTTGGAATTTCGGCATCTTTTTCATTTAAATGATAACTTTGCTGTACATACGTTGCCTCGTCATTCACCAATTTTGTTGAAGAAATGACATTGGTAATAGAACTTAATAAACGATCACAATTTTGATCTACATAATTTTTAGCAATAACCTCTTTTTCAAGTAAATCATAAAAATGGTCGATTTCTTCATTTATTTCTGTCACACGCGGTTTAACAACTTTTAAATTCAGCTCTGCAAGTTCGAGTTTTAATGCCTCAAATTCTTTTTCATATTTATTAAGTGCATCTGTCAATTCTAAATGCTGTAAATAGTAAGATTGGTCTTCCATTTCACGCTGACCATTACGCAACTCCTGAACCGCACCTGGTAGCTTTACTTGAATTTCCGTTAAGATGGTTGGAACATCATTAATATATTCGAATGTCTGCTGTGATTCTTGATTTAAGCTAATGACAATTTCTCGCGCTTGCAAATAATTACCTTCATTTGTTAGGACATCGAACTCTTCAAATTTTTGAACAAATGTCTCTAGCTTCTTCTCTAATGCAGGTAATGCTACACCGAATGAATGTTGATGAGCCAGCAATGTCTTTCTTGCAGAGCGATAGTATTCCTTTAATTGTTCGATTTCAATTCGATTTTTTTCTTCGCTGCCAATTAATTCATTCAGTTCTTCTAAAATTTTATTTTTATCTTGGTCGCATTTCTCAATGTAATCTTCAATTTCACGTTCTATAAAAGTTGCCCTTTTAAAACGAAGTCGATTAATTTGATCCTCAGCATCAAATAGAAGAGAATCGATTTTAGTCATATGTACGTCGATGACTTCATCCCAAGTATTACGCCATCGTTCAAACATTTCTTCCGTTTCACCGTTCATGTTTAAAGATTTTACTTTTGAAATTTCTTCATTTATAGGATTATGTTGTATTTGTAATTTTTCATTTTCTAGTTTTGCAATAATTGCAACATGTTTTCTTCGCATCATAAATCCTACTATGGCTAAAATTAATAGTAGGATAATCGGAATGATGATATACTCCATCGTAAGCCTCCTATTCTACAATAAACGAATTGGCTAGTTGTATTTATTATATACTATGTTTTCGCCTTTTGTACTAAAATTTAAGTGTTTTTCAGAAAACTGTATTTTCGCTATTGAGAAATACTTAAATAGCGTATCTATAGAGCTAAAGGAGTGGTAAATTATGAAACGTGATGGGCATATACATAGTCCTTTTTGTCCACATGGCACTACGGACTCATTCAAGCAATATATTGAAAAAGCAATTTCTCAACATTTCACAGATATAACATTTACAGAACACGCCCCATTGCCCAAAAGTTTTGTCGATCCAACCCCGCAACAAGATAGTGGCATGAATCCTGATGATCTCATGTCTTACATTGAAGAATTGCAACATCTGCAACAACAGTATGCACAAGCTATTCGTATCCGCATCGGACTAGAAGTAGACTACATCCAAGGCTACGAACAAGAAACTCGTCAATTCCTTGATACCTATGGACATCTTTTAGATGACGCTATTTTATCAGTCCATTTTTTAAAATGGCAAGATACCTTTGTATGTATCGACTTTTCTTCTGAATGCTTTATTGATTTTTCAAAAAAGTTGGCTCTGTTGAACAGGTTTATGATTTATATTATGATACTGTCCTACAATCGATTAGAGCAGATCTTGGTCCATACAAACCGAAACGGATTGGGCACCCATCACTTATTCATAAATTCCAACTAGCGCACAACGAAAAAATCAATGACATCCCACATATCAAAGAAGTATTAGACAGCATGAAATTGGCGGGCTATGAATTAGATTTAAATAGTGCTGGTTTAAGTAAACAATATTGTCAGGAGCCTTATCCACCATTTGCTCTTATCAATTATAGTCAAACCATTAAACTACCATATGTATTTGGTTCAGATGCACATAGCGCAGAAGATTTACATCAACACTATAATGTTATATTACCAATATGAATAACTTTTAAACGAGGTGCTTAGTATGTTTACACAAATTAATTACGAAGGATCAATTGCTGACCAGTATCTGACATTATCAAAACAATTAGATGCACTATTAACTGGCGAAACCAATCAAATCGCCAATTTAAGTAATGCCTCCGCTCTGTTAAATCAATTTTTAACGAACATTAACTGGGTTGGGTTTTATCTCTTGCAGGATAATGAGCTTGTGTTAGGACCATTCCAGGGTCTTCCTGCCTGTGTTAGAATTCCTATTGGGCGTGGTGTTTGTGGTACAGCTGTGGCAACAAGAGAAACAGTTGTTGTAAAAGATGTACATGATTTTCCAGGACATATTGCCTGTGATGCTGCATCGCAGTCTGAAATTGTTATACCGCTAATGAAGCAAGATGAAATTATTGGTGTGTTAGATATCGATAGTCCTATCGTGAATCGATTTACAGAGGAAGATCGTAGTGGCCTAGAGGAATTTGCTAGAACACTCCTTAACCATTTATAATACAATATTAAAAATTGCCCTGAAATGTTTTATATTGTCATTTCAGGGCGATTTATTTAAACAACCATTTACATTTTGCATTATCAATTCTATGAATTCGTTTGGAACGATCCATTGTGAGTACAAAAGCGATTTTTCCCGCTGTTTTTCGCTTCATACAAGGCTGTATCTGCATGTAAAAACACAGATTGGAATGCTGGTCGATCTCGCTCATTCCATGTTATAAGACCCGCAGAAATGGTTACTTGTGGATCTGTGGCACTTGGGATGACTTCCACAATGGTTGATGCTAATTCTAAAGCTTCTTTTTCATCGATATTAGGGACATAGACAGACATTTCTTCTCCACCCCATCTTGCACAAATCCCACGACTTCCAATAGTCTCTTTTAATTGAACCGCAATCTGAACAAGAATTTTATCTCCAACTTGGTGACCATACGTATCATTAATGCGTTTAAAATTATCGATATCAATTAACAAAAACATACCCGATTGATCATATTCAAGTGATTTTTCTACAAACTGATCGAGGTAACTGCGAGCATACAATTTCGTTAAATGATCCAAATCGACCATTTCCTGAAGCTGTGTTCGTAAAATTGAGTTTGCAATGGCTAATGATGAATGGTGAATTAAAGATTGCATTAATTTGAAACTATCGAATGAAAAGAAATATGGCTCTTTATGTAAGACAATACTAAAACCATTAATCTTTTCCTCCATAAGTATAGGAATCGCCATAATAGAGCGATACTCAATTTGATTAGGAGTTAGACGGCTGAAATCGGCAACAAATAGTGGATCATTCGTTTGAGCAAAGTGCTGTTCAACATGTTTTATATAACATTGACCGTTTTCTGAATGGAACAGGGAGGTACTTGCACCTGTTATTTCAAATGTATCGTGTTTTTTAAATGCGAAACATACTTCCATTGGCTGAAAGGATTTCAGTAACTGCTTTTGTAGGAAAAGTAACATTTCATGAATGTCAATTCGCATATTTAAACGATGCGAAGTTTCATTGATGAGTTGTAAGTCACTTACGAGGCGATGCGATTGATGATATAACTTTGCATTTTCAAGAGCATTTCCTGAAGCTTGTGCCAACATCCGTACAAAATCTTTTTCGGTTGTTGAAAAAAGATAAGTGGTGGGAGCACTTACTTGCAAGATGCCATAAATAGCTTGCCTGCCCTTAATCGGTGCATTTAACAACCGACAATTTAAATCGCTCGCTAACTCTGTCGTTAACTCTCCTGATACAAAGGCTTCAATTGTAGCAGGTCTTTCTGATAAATAATCAAAAAGCTTAATATCGATGGTCGTGTGTCGATCTTGATCATTCGATAAAATAAGCTCCACATTAAACTCAGGAAAATTATCCCGTATATTTTTTAATACGTTTTCTAAAATTAAATCAATATCCATTGTTGAATGAAATAAGTCAGTCATGTTATATAGTTTTCTATATTGGTCTTCATTTATTTTGACATCTAAATTGTCTCTAATCATTTGAAGAACCTTTGAAAGTATTTCTATACACTCTTCACCATACTCCGAGGTCATAAAGTCTGTCCAAGACTCTGTTGCCTCCACAAGTAATATACCAATGGGATTTTTGCCCTCTGCTTGGAAAAGCACCATATCTGTCATCATTGAATAGGCCTGTCTTGCTTTCAATACATAAGGAATTTTCACTACTTTTTGTTGATAAAAACTAGCTTCGATCATCAGCCATGACACAGCATTTAGCTTTGTTTCAATTGTTAATGAAGCCATCTCTTCGATTGGGATTAAGGAATTACCTTCAAAACTAAGAAAAGCAGCATTATCAATTTTCAAGCGCTTCTTTAGAAACTGTTTCAATGAACAAAAATACCCATTAAAACTAGTTTGTTCTTCATAAGAACTCACCCAAAAGCTCAAAACATCAGATTTTATATATTTTAGCGTTTGTAAATGGTCTGTCATGAAATCACCTTTTCTATATAACGTCCAAATCAATTACTATTAACTTATAATATATTATACATAATTTGTGTCATTTTGACTATGTAATTATCCCTTACTTTTACAATTTACATAACACAGCGTATCATTAACTATTCCCATATTATTCAAAATAGGTAATGAGGAATTTCCTACTATGTTCTTTTATATTTTTTCACTAGCTAATAATTGACGTCCTTGTCCTAAGCAGTTACAATGGAGGTTGTGTAAAATAAACGCAGCAGTGGTATAAGCTTATGATTGTATTTTATTCCTCTATTTTCTGATGTACAACTACTTAGATGATCAGTAATGAAAATTAGATGGTGTATTGTGTAACCTAACGGCTGCATAGGCGAAAGTACATGAAAATAAAATGCGTGTAAGAACGGGTACTACTGGTTTTTGTTTTACAACAAAAAAACCAAATTTAAAGGAGGAGACAACAATATGTCTCGTTATACAGGTCCATCTTGGAAATTATCACGTCGTCTTGGTATCTCACTAAGCGGTACAGGTAAAGAAATCGAAAAACGTCCTTACGCACCAGGACAACACGGTCCAAACCAACGTAAAAAATTATCAGAATACGGTTTACAACTTCAAGAAAAACAAAAACTTCGTCATATGTATGGTATGAACGAACGTCAATTCCGTACTCTATTTAACCGCGCTGGTAAAATGAAAGGTGTTCACGGTGAAAACTTCATGATCCTTCTTGAAACTCGCCTTGACAACTTAGTTTACCGTTTAGGTTTAGCTCGTACTCGTCGTGGAGCTCGTCAATTAGTTAACCACGGTCACATCTTAGTAGATGGCAAACGCGTTGATATCCCATCATACAGCGTAAAACCAGGTCAAACGATTTCTCTTCGTGAAAAATCTCAAAACCTTGCTGTAGTAGTAGAAGCAATCGAAGTAAACAACTTCGTACCTGACTACTTAACATTTGATGCTGACAAAAAAGAAGGTACATTCACTCGCCTTCCAGAACGTTCTGAATTATCAGCTGAAATCAACGAAGCATTCATCGTAGAGTACTACTCTCGTTAATCAGTTTGCACTGCAAATAATGCTAATAAAAACCCTGAAATCCCTTGCATCCCAAGGCTTCAGGGCTTTTTTATTTTTCAACGTTTGATCGTCCTGATCCTACTTCCTATGAACAATCAATTAGAACCTACGTTTTTTCTTGCTTTTAATCATTAATGCAGAAACTAATCCCGTACCGAGTATTGTAGCAAGTAGGAGGAAGGCTACAGTAAAGAAATTGTTTGAAATAAACAGATATGAACGGTGCAACACTTGTTCCAGCAAATAATATTACTGTGTACATAGAGATTGCAATCCCTCCCATATTCCAACCTAACTGTTTAACAAGCGCCACTAATAAAGGGACAGCAAGTGCAATCCCACCAACAAATAAAATACTCATGATTGTTAAACCAGCCTAACTATAAATTTAAGCGAAAGCAAGAATTTATATTTCCACTAATTTCTCCAAAATGATGCACTACTTTTTCAGCACAGACGCATTGCCCCAATTATTATAATTAACAATAATTTTCCCATCTTATATTGTGACATTTTTATGTACTTTAAAATAGCAATTACATAGTTTCAATATAACATAATCACTACCTTTATATTAAAAACAAAATATCAGTTATTTACTATTCATTAGGTCATCAAAATAGAACTGTTTTCCAAAAAATATAATTTACTTTCATAGTAAAATATTTTTAAAACCTTTTTAAATTCAATATTCTACTACAAAACAACATTCCCCCCTTCTTTCACCGCCTTAACTTTTTTGTAAAATAATAACACGAAAAAAATTAACAATTTTAATAAAAATACGAGTTGAACTTTCACAAAAAATAGAATACGATGAATTGCGAAAGGTGGTTCACCATCATTCAAGCAATAATAATTTTTTAAAAGGGGTTGGAAATATGTCAGACGTTCTAAAGCAATTTGTTATGCCGAAAACAAACTTATTTGGACCTGGAGCAATTCAAGAAGTTGGTAAACGCTTAAATGATTTAGAAGTGAAAAAGACATTAATCGTAACAGATGAGGGCCTACACAAATTAGGTCTCTCAGAACAAATTGCAAACATCATTACAGCTGCTGGAATTGATGTAGCAATTTTCCCTAAAGCAGAACCAAATCCAACAGATCAAAACATTGAAGATGGTATTTCCGTGTATCATGCGGAAAACTGCGATTCTATTGTTTCTCTTGGAGGAGGCAGCGCACACGATGCAGCAAAAGGTATCGGACTTATTGCTTCGAATGGTGGACGCATTCATGATTATGAAGGCGTTGACAAATCACAAAATCCACTTGTGCCATTAATTGCAATTAATACAACTGCTGGTACTGCCAGTGAAATGACTCGTTTCACTATTATCACGGATACAGCACGCAAAGTAAAAATGGCCATTGTTGATAAGCATGTGACACCGTTACTTTCTATAAACGATCCTGAATTAATGATTGGTTTACCTCCTGCTCTTACGGCAGCTACTGGGGTTGATGCACTAACACATGCTATTGAATCATTCGTTTCTACGAATGCTACACCAATCACGGACGCATGTGCTGAAAAGGTCCTTCAACTAATCCCTGAATATTTACCTCGTGCCTATGCAAATGGAGCTGATATAGAAGCTCGTGAACAAATGGTATATGCACAATTTTTAGCGGGAATGGCCTTTAATAATGCATCACTTGGCTATGTTCATGCAATTGCTCATCAATTGGGTGGTTTCTATAACCTACCGCATGGCGTGTGCAACGCAATTTTATTGCCACATGTTTGTCGATTTAATGTCACAGCACGTACAGAGCGCTTTGCTCGTATCGCTGAATTATTAGGAGAAAATGTAGAAGGTTTAAGTAAGCGCGATGCCGCTGAAAAGGCTATTACAGCTATTGAGAAGTTATCACAAGATTTAAATATTCCTAGCGGCTTCCGTGAATTAGGTGCAAAAGATGAGGATATTGAGATCTTAGCAAAAAATGCATTGTTAGATGTGTGTGCTGAGACGAACCCTCGTAAAGCAACACTAGAGGATATCAAACAAATCATCACAAATGCAATGGGTCCTATTGTGAAAAAAGAAGAGTCACTCGAGGCAGTTGCCCTTTCTTAATCGATGGTTTCCTATAAGCCTATACAAAGGGTGGAGAAAACAAATGTTTTCTCCCCTTTTTTTATGGGCTCGATACACACACGTTGTCTATCACGGGAACTCTCGCTATACTTTTCTTAAAAAGAATAGGAGAAAACAATAATGCGTTTAATTTCAATTTGTCCTAGCAATACAGAATTAGTCGCCTATTTAGGGCTGACAGACCAGCTCGTTGGAGTTGATGATTATTCCGATTGGCCATCCTCGGTTAAAGATCTACCACAGCTTGGGCCTGATTTATCAATTAACATGGAGGCATTAGAGGCACTACAGCCTGATCTTGTTCTGGCTTCCTTGAGTGTACCTGGTATGGAAAAAAACATTGAGGCACTAAAAGAAAGAAATATTCCTCATATTATTTTTAATGCAAACTCATTAGAAGAAATTGCGCAAGATCTTCTGACACTCGGGAAAGCTTGTCAAGTGGAGGAACAAGCAAAGAAAATTGCTGAAGAGTACATGCATTCCATCGAAAAAATGTATTCCATTGCACAAACAATTCCGAAGAAACCTACCCTGTATTGGGAATGGTGGCCGAACCCTATTTTTACTCCTGGGAAAATAAATTGGCTAACAGAAATTAGCGCTCTTGCCGGTGGCATTAATCTATTTCAAGATGTTGAGCTTGCTAGTGTTCAAACAGATTGGACAGATGTTGTTAAACGCCAGCCTGACTATATCATGATGGCTTGGGTTGGTGTAGCATTTGAGCGTATCCAACCTGCTAATTTATTAAAACGTCCATATGCCAAAGAGTTACATGCCATTCAATCGGAACAGCTCCATGTAATGGAAGAATGGCTGTATTGTCGCCCTTCTCCACGACTTATTGAAGGTGCTATAAAGCTTGGAAAAATACTGCATCCTAAAGAATATGAACAAATAAAACCTCCAAGTTTCTTATGATTAAAAAACCACATCCAACTTTTTTTGGGATGTGGTTTTGCAAATAGAAATTATATAAATTTCACCATATGATATTTTTTCTTACCTCGTCGAACAATGCTAAATGCATCCTCTAAACGATCCTTCGCATCGACTACATATTCTAAATCCGTTACCTTTTCACCGTTTACACTAATTGCACCATTTGATACATCTTCACGTGCTTGACGTTTGGAAGAGGAAATGCCCGCCTCCACAAGTAGCTCCACAATGTTTTTATCATCTTTAGCCATTTCAATAGAAGGAACATCTTTAAAAGCATCCTTCATTTCTTCAGCTGAAAGTGCTTTTAGATCTCCTGAGAATAATGCAGCTGTAATACGGATGGCTTGCTCTAATGCCTCTTGACCATGTATTAAACGAGTCATTTCTTCAGCTAGTGCCTTTTGTGCCTTACGTAAATGTGGCTCCTCCTCTACAGATACGGCTAAAGCTTCAATTTCTTCACGAGATAGGAACGTGAAGATTTTTAAGTATTTTATGACATCTGCATCAGCTGCATTGATCCAGAATTGGTAGAACTCATATGGAGATGTTTTCTTACTATCTAGCCAAACAGCACCACCTGCTGTTTTACCAAACTTTGTGCCATCTGCCTTGGTTACTAATGGAATCGTAATTCCAAAGGCTTTCGTTTCTTCCTCGTGTGTTTTACGAATAACCTCTAACCCTGTTGTAATATTACCCCATTGGTCAGAGCCACCTACTTGAATACGGCAATTGTAGTGATTGTATAAATGATTGTAATCAATACCTTGAATTAACGTATAGGCAAACTCTGTAAATGAGATTCCTGTATCAAGACGAGAAGCAATCGTATCTTTTGCTAACATGTAGTTTACGTTAATTAATTTCCCATAATCACGTAAAAACTCAATTGTGTTTATATTACCAATCCAGTCACGATTGTTCACAAGCTGAGCACCATTGCCATCTTCTGCAAATTCGAAAATACGTTCTAATTGACTACGGATTCCTTGAACGTTTTTATCGATTTGCTCTACTGTCTGTAATTGACGCTCTTCTGAACGGCCAGACGGGTCACCGATCATCCCTGTTGCACCACCAACAAGTAAAATTGGACGGTGGCCTGCTTTTTGGAATCGACGAAGTGTTAACAATGGAACAATATGTCCAATATGCATGGAGTCAGCTGTTGGATCTACCCCACAGTATAAAGATACGGATTGTTCATTTAATAATTTTGCCATGCCTTCCGCATCTGTTTGTTGGTATAGCAAACCACGCCATTCTAAATCTTGTAATAATTCGTTTGTCATGTTCATTCCTCCTAAAATGGTTAAATTCGTTACGTGCATGGACATGTTTAAATAAAAAAAGTCCCTACACGCAAACAATTGCATGCAGGGACGTTAAGTTGCAAACTAACGCGGTACCACCCAGCTTGAAGATGTCATCCACCTTCCACTTCATTCAGCCGCCTTTATCGCAGGCGCGCACGTCTAAGCTCCAAGTACGTAATTCGTCTCTACATTATGACCAGTTTTCACCAACCACCGGCTCTCTAAACAGGGAATATAGACACTACTGCAAACTCTTCATCACCAGAAAACTATAAACATAATTTTATACGATTCTTTTTCAAAGTCAATAACTATGTTCGTGCCAAAACAATATGTGCTATAATAGACAAGATTTTAGGAGGTCGATACATTGAAAGATTGGATTGAAAAAATCAATGCAAAGATCGATGAATTACTTGAACAAAAATGGATGAAGAAATTACGTATTTCAGGTAGTGTTACCTGGAACTTATTTTTACTATTTTTAGTCTTTGCATTGGTTGGCACTGTATTTGTCGGTTCAGTTGGAGCTGGTTATTTTGCTTCTCTTGTGAAAGAAGAACCCTTACGCTCAAAACAAGAGTTAAGGGATCAAATTTTTAGCTATGAAGAAACCAGTGAGATTTATTTTGCCAACGATATTTATATTGGGAAATTAAGGACAGATTTAGATCGACGTGAAACTTCGCTTAGCAATGTTGCACCAGAGGTCGTGAATGCTGTTCTGGCAACAGAAGATGAATATTTTCGAGAGCATAACGGAATTGTTCCTAAAGCGGTTGTTCGTGGGTTATTACAAGATGTCACTAACTCTGCAACGCAAACAGGTGGTTCTACACTTACCCAGCAGCTTATTAAAAACCAAGTACTAACTAATGAAGTATCATACGAGCGTAAAGCTAAGGAAATTTTACTGGCGATGCGTTTAGAACATTTTATGACGAAGGAAGAAATATTAGAGGCTTATTTAAATATCATTCCCTATGGTCGTAACTCTTCAGGACGAAATATTGCAGGTGTTGAAACAGCTGCGGAAGGAATTTTTGGCGTAAAAGCAAAAGAATTGTCTCTTCCTCAAGCTGCGTACATAGCTGGTATTCCACAGGCACCATTTGCTTATACACCATTTACAAATACAGGTGAACTGAAAAGTGAAGAAGCTTTGAAACCAGGTATTGATCGTATGAAAACAGTACTTTATCGTATGAAAGAAGCTGGTTATATTGATGATGCACAGTATAATGAAGCGTTAAACTATGATATTGCTGCTGATTTCCGTGGACCAGAAATGCGCGCGGAGGATCGATATCCTTGGTTGACTTATGAGCTTGAAGCTCGTGCAAAAGATATTATTGCTGAAAAACTAGCAAAAGATGATGGGATTGACCCAGAGCGCTTAAAGTCAGAAAAGAAATTAAAGGATAAATATACGATTTTAGCAGATCGTGATGTTCGCTCAAAAGGCTATCGTATTTATTCAACCATTAATAAAGATATGTATGATGCAATGCAAAAAGCAGCAAAAGACTTCCAGTATTATGGTCATACGTATACTGGTAAAGGGAAAGACCCTGTTACTGGTGAAGAAATTGATATTGAGATGCCAGTACAGGTAGGTAGTATTTTAATAGAAAATACGACAGGTCGCATTTTAAGCTTTGTTGGTGGTCGAGACTTTAAAACCACTCAAGTAAACCATGCAACACAAGCTTATCGTTCTAACGGTTCTACAATGAAACCATTACTTGTTTATGGACCTGCCATTGAGTATGGCGTAATCGGTGCGGGTAGCCCATTAGTTGACGTGAAATTCTCAGTCGGTTCTTGGAGTCCAAGTAACTATATTACGAGTGATGAGCGAGGTCTTATCCCAGCACGTGAAGCTTTAGCAGATTCTCAAAACATTTCAGCACTACGTTTATATAATGATATTATTAGTAGACGCCCTGCAGATTTGTTAGTAAAAATGGGATTCTCAAAATTACATCCCGATGATTTTACTAACCTAGCAACTGGGATCGGCGCTTTAAGAGAAGGAACTACTGTTGAAGAAAATACAAATGCCTTTGCTACCTTTGCAAATGGTGGCCAATTCATTGACGCTTATATGATTGATCGAATTGAAGACCAAGAAGGTAATATTGTTTACCAACATGAAGTAGAACCTGTTCAAGTATTTAGCCCAGAAACATCTTATATCGTGACAGATATGTTACGTGATGTTCTCACTAAAGGAACAGGGACAATGGCACGAAATACATTAAAGTTCTCTTCTGATTTTGCTGCAAAAACAGGGACTTCTCAAGAATATAAAGATGTTTGGTTAGTTGGTTATAACCCTAATGTATCTCTTGGTGTTTGGATGGGTTACGATCAACCTCGTACACTTTATGCATTTAACAATACCTATTTACAGCCAAGCGTTCGGGTGAATAAGCTATGGGGTACTTTAATGAATGCCGTTTACGATGCGGACCCTCAGCTAATTGACCCACCAACAAGTTTTAAGGCGCCTAAAAATGTTGTGACTGCGTCATTCTGTGGCATTTCCGGCATGGCCCCTTCTGCAGCTTGTGCTAGCGCAGGTCTTGTACGCTCAGATTTATTTAATGCGAAAGTATTTTTACCCTCACAACCTGATGATAGCTTAGCCTCTTCAAGTGTTGTGACGATTAAAGGAAAAACTTATAATGCGTTGCCAAATACACCAGCCGAGTTTGTAAAAGCAGGTGGCGCAGGCATTAATCAAGACTTTATTAAACGAATGTTAGGTAGACTTGGCGGGAACCCTGCTAGTCTGTTACCAAAGAATTCTACATTGTCGAATTCATCTGTATCAGCTGTTGATTTCCCAGCAGATGGTAGCCCTCCAGCAGCTGTCTCAGCTTCAGTAAATGGCTCTACATTATCATGGTCAGAGTCATCGAATGATGTTGTTGGTTATCGTATCTACAACGTTACGAATGGCGGTAATACACTTGTAACGTCCGTACTAGAGTCAACACAAAGCATTACGGTTGCTAGTGGACAAGCTTATGTAGTGGTCGCTGTAGATATTACAGGTTTAACATCACCACACTCCAATGTTGTGTCTACTGGCGGTAGTGAAAACGAACCTGATCCAGAGGAAAACGACCAAGAACCAATACCACCTACAACGCCACCTACTAATGGCAATGGTAATGGTTCGGGTAGTAACGGCAATGGCTCCAATAACGGGAACGGGTCTGGTAATAACGGCAATGGCTCCAATAACGGTGATGGTTCTGGTAGCAACGACAATGGCTCCAATAATGGAAATGGATCCGGAAGCCATGGTGATGGATCTGATAACCCTGGAGATGGCACAAACGGAGGAGACAATGGTAATACCACTACTCCAACTGAAACGTCAAGGCGCTAATCCATTATGCCTTAGCAAGCATTTGTAGTAGATAATCAATTAAACAGACTTACTGCATTTTACTTATGAATTGTAGTTAGTCTGTTTTTTTGTCATTATTAAGAGGACTACTATTTTGAAGGGGTGAAAATATATGAACATATTGATTTTAGGAGGCACGCGTTTTTTTGGAAAAAAGCTAGTTGATCTTTGTATTCAAAATGGACATAATGTAACGATTTTAACACGTGGTCAAAGTGGCAATCCCTTTGGTACACATGTTAAGCAATTAGTAGTAAATCGTAATGATCGTGATGCTTTAGAACAGGCACTAGCCAATACAACATGGGACATTGTCTATGATAATATTTGCTATGCGCCCAACGAGGCACAAGCGATTTGCGAGATATTAAAAGGGAAAACGAAAAAGCTGGTCTTTACTTCTACTCTTTCAACCTATGAGGTAGATGGTAAAATGAAAAAGGAAGAAGACTTTGATCCATACCAGTATCAAATTCGCATGGGACATCAAGAGCAATTTTCTTATGGAGAAGGAAAACGACAAGCGGAGGCAGTATTATTCAAAGAAGCTTCATTCCCAGTCGTAGCTGTACGTTTCCCAATTGTGATGGGTGAAGATGATTATACTCGACGTTTACATTTCCACGTTGAACATATTTTACAGAATCAGCCGATTACTTTACCGAACATTGATGCAAAGATGAGTTATATTACAGATGAAGAAGCAGCTGAATTTTTATACTTTGCGGGTGTTACTCCTATTGAGGGACCATACAATGCTACCGCATCAGGGGCAATGTCTCTCAAAGATCTAATTGCTCTAATCGAAGAAGCGAGTGGTCAGCGCGCAAAAATTTCCCTCATTGGTGGTGATGAGGAATCACAGTCTCCTTATGGGGTGCCTGCTGATTGGTATATGTCCAATGCAAAGGCCGAGAAGGCAGGATTTACGTTTAGTCAGCTTGAAGATTGGCTACCAAAATTAGTGACAACATTAGTAAAACAGCTACAGTAGCATTTATAGCGCAAAGAATCTGCTAGTATCTAGCAGATTCTTTGTTCATTCCTAATTTCAAAGGCATTTTTGCCGCTGGTGCCTCACTTTCATTGCTGAAGTGTATCACGGTAATATGTTCTTTAAAATAGCTACTGCTTTATCAATCTCTTCCTTTGTGACCGTTAATGGAGGTAAGAGACGAATAACTGTTGGCCCTGCCCCTACTAATAAAAGACCACTTTCTTCCGCTGCCGCGATATAAGGCGCTATTTCCGTGTCCCCACAGCCAATCCCTAACAAGAGACCCTGACCTTGAACAGTATAGCTAGAAGGTAAATGAGCCCTTAGTTGTGCCACAAAATAGGCAGATATTTCTCGTACATGCTGTAAAAAATCCGGCTCAAACACATGATTCAAAACAGCTTGTGCCACATTCATCGCAAGAGGGTTTCCACCAAATGTTGTACCATGTGTTCCTGGACTAAATGTAGCATGAAGCTCAGCAGTTCCGAGCATTGCACCAACAGGGAAACCACCACCTAAGCCTTTTGCCAAAGTTATGATATGTGGCTTTAATACCGTTTGTTCAAATGCATAGCGTGTTCCTGTTCGCCCAATGCCCGTTTGCACTTCATCAACAATTAGTAGTATACCTTGCTCCTCACAGACTTTTGCAATAGCTGCTGCAAATTCTGCCGATACACTATTAACGCCACCCTCTCCCTGAATCATTTCTAACATTATAGCTGCCACAGAATCATCAGCGGTTGCTTCAAGTGTAGCAGCATCATTAAAGGGCAAAATCGAAAATTTTTCTACGAGTGGTCCAAAGCCATTATGTACTTTGCCTTGACCTGTTGCAGACATTGCTCCAAAGGTACGACCATGGAATGATTTTTCAAATGTAATAATATGATGTTTGCCTGTATGCTTACGAGCTAATTTAATGGCCGCTTCATTAGCCTCAGCCCCGCTATTACAAAAAAAGGCATGTGAAAAGTGTGTATTAGCAATTAATTTTTCTGCCACCTTTTCCTGACCTGGTATTTCAAAAAGATTTGAAATATGCCATAGCTTTTCGCTTTGCTCTTGAAGTGCCTGTACAACGGCTGGATGAGCATGTCCAAGACTCACCACAGCAATGCCACTAGTAAAATCCAAGTATTGCTTCCCTGTTGAATCCTCAACAATTGTCCCCTGACCTTTGACAATTTGTGCACGACGCTTGCCGTAATTCTCAAATAAAACACTCATGTTATCATCTCCACTATCATTTAAAATAGTTTCTTTCAACAACTATACTTCTCAAGCTATCCTATTTAGAACACTAGGAAGAAAGAAGTTCACTTGTGGCTACAATTGTTGTACCAATTAAAGTTGCACCTACGATTTGTACAGAAGGAATCCCTGCCCGTAAACAGTCAATCGCTCCTTGCACTTTCGGAATCATTCCACCGTAAATATGGCCCTGCTCTGTCCATTGATCTATAAGACTAGGTGTAGCTATTGCTTGATATTCATCTTCAATACGGATACCACTCACATCCGTCACGAGTAGTAAGCTATCTGCTCCGACGGCTAAAGCAATTTCACTGGCTACCGTATCGCCATTAATATTAAGAGCCTGACCTGCTTCGGTGGCACCTACGCAGGCAATAACAGGTACAATCCCTACACCCATTAAAGCTTCCAATAAGGATGTATTGATATTTTTAATAGCTCCGACATAGCCATAAGTCTCTTGATCTAAAAAATCTACGACCATCAACTGACCATCAAAGCCATTTAATCCGATGGCTGCTATACCAGCTGTTGTTAACTCATGAACTAATGCAGTGTTTACTTGCCCTATTAGGGTCGATTGGACAACTTTAATTGCAGCCTCGTTCGTGACACGTATTCCATTTAATGTATGTGATTGTATGCCTTGGACAGCTAATTCTCGATTTATGGCTGGCCCACCTCCGTGGGTAATAATCAGCTCTACTCCACTCTCTTGTAATCTTTTAAAATTATCAAAGAAAGCCTCATTTAAACCTTCCAGTGTACTGCCCCCAAGCTTAATGACCATACGTTTATGAGCGGTATGATGCATTGATTTGAACATAGTCATATGTTAAGTCACATCCCCAAGCATGCCCCTTACCATCACCCACACCAAGGGACACATAGATTTTTACTTCATGCATTTTTAATATTTGAATTAACTCATCCTCAGAAAAAGGAATTGGTTCACCGTTTTCTACCATAGTAGCACCACCGATTTGGATGGTAATTTTATCTGGATCAACTGTTGCGCCACTATACCCTACTGCTGCAATAATACGCCCCCAGTTAGCATCACAGCCGAAAACAGCAGTCTTTACAAGTGGTGAACCAACGACTGTTTTTGCAATTTTACGTGCCTCCTCGTCTGAAATTGCACCAACAACTTCCACTTCGATAAGCTTCGTTGCTCCTTCACCATCTTTGGCAATCATTTTTGCTAAATCTTCCGCTACTGTTTGCAAAGTGTAAAAGAAATTTTGCCAATCTGGATGCTCTGGTGTTAAAGAATTATTCCCTGCCAAGCCATTAGCCAATATTACCACTGTGTCATTAGTGGACGTATCCCCATCAACTGTAATAGCGTTAAATGTTAAATTAGTAATAGTCGATAAAGCTGCTTGCAACACCTCAGATTCAATATTGGCATCTGTTGTAATAAAGCCTAGCATTGTGGCCATATTAGGTTCGATCATACCTGAACCTTTTGCTACACCTGCAACAATAACTTCCTTGCCATCCACAGTTGTACTATAGCTTGTGTTTTTCATGACGGTATCTGTTGTCAAAATAGCCTGTGCAAAGTCAATCGCACTTTCTAAATTGTCCTTTGGCTCTAACTGTAGAATACCGTTTGCTACTGGCTCTAATTTCATCATTTCTCCAATAACACCCGTCGAGCAAACTCCCACCAAATTTGGTGCAATCCCTAATTTTTCCGCAGCTAGCGCTTGCATTGTTTGGGCATCTTTTACACCTTGTTTACCTGTACAAGCATTCGCATTGCCTGAATTGACGATCATCGCTTGCATTTTCTTAGTTGCATAAACAACTTCCTTCGTAACTTTTAATGGTGCTGCTTGCACAGCGTTTGTAGTAAAAACACCCGCAACACTTGCTGGGACTTCACTTACCAAAAGGGCTAAATCCTTTTTCTTATGCTTTAAACCACAGTGTAATCCAGCTGCCTTAAAGCCTTTTGGTGAAACAATATTTTTACTTGATAATTTTTTCATTAGAGTCGTTGAAGTGGTAACTGTCATCCGAAATTCCTCCTTAGATTAATAAATAAGAGAAGCATACAGTTTCCTGCATGCTGTTAAATAAAGAACGGTACGACATCTAGCCCTGTCGTTTGGGGTAAGTCAAATTGCACATTCATATTTTGGATAGCTTGCCCTGCTGCTCCTTTGACAAGGTTATCAATTACACTAACAATTGTAGCGCGATTTGTACGGGGATCTACTTTCGCTAGAATGTCACAATAATTTGATCCCTTGACACGATTTGTCCCTAAACTAGATGCATCCGTAACGATTCGAACAAATGGGTGATTCTCATAGGTTGCCTGTAAGCAAGTGATCAATTGCGAATCTGTAATTCCCTGCATTACTGGTGCATAGGAGGTCGCCAAAATTCCCCTAGTCATTGGAACCAGATGCGTATTAAAAGTAACCTTTGTATCTGCTTGAGCAAACATGGAAAGTGCCTGTTCAATTTCGGGAATATGTTGATGTGTATTTACTTTATAGATCGAAAAATTCTCATTTGTCTCACTAAAATGGGTAGTTTGTGAGGGCTTATTGCCTGCTCCTGAAATGCCACTCTTTGCATCAATAACTAGAAAACTAGGATCAATCAAACGTTCTTTTACAAGTGGTAGTAAGGATAATAAAACTGCTGTTGGGTAGCAACCCGGATTAGCAACGAGTGTTGCTTGACGTATAAGCTCTGCATTCCATTCTGTTAAACCATATACACTTTGTTGAACACTATGGAACGGTGCAGCTTTTTTGCCATACCAGGTTTCATAGCTTGCTAGATCTTTTAACCGAAAATCACCAGATAAATCGATTAGCTTTGGTCCTTTCCCAACCAAAGGCGGTAATAGCTCACTTGTCACTCCAGATGGTGTACTCGTAAAAACAACATCGAATTTTTCTAAAGTGTCATACGCTATCTTTTGTAACGGTGTATCAGCTATCCTAACAAGATGACCAAATTTCGAAGAAAATTGGACACCCTCTTCTGAAGAAGTAAATAAATCAATTCGTTCCACAGCTGGATGATTATGTAAAAATCGAATAAGTTCTAGACCACCATATCCAGTTGCTCCAACAATACCTACTTTCACTGCACTCACCTCTGAAATAAGTTAAAAATAGTATACGTCTGCATATTTATTAAGTCAACTGAATTTTTATTTAATTCATTGTTTTTTTGAAACAGATAATATTTCACCTACTCTCACTTCTATACTATTGTAAAAACAGAAAAAAGAAGGCAAGAATCCTTTCGCCCATCGAATGAATCCCTGCCTTCTTTTTATGCACATGTTGTATAAATATCAATTGATGTTTTAGATAATTAATTAATCTTCCATTGTTGATAAATCACCAGTTGGTAAATTTAATTCCCAAGCTTTCAAAACACGACGCATAATCTTACCACTACGTGTTTTTGGCAATTTATCTTTAAATTCTATTTCACGTGGTGCTGCATGTGCAGATAAACCTTTTTTAACAAAATCACGTATATCTTCAATTAATGCATCAGAAGGTTCAACCCCTTCTCGTAAGGATACAAAGGCTTTAATGATTTCGCCTCGCACCGGATCTGGTTTCCCGATAACACCTGCTTCAATTACATCCGGATGCTCAAGTAGCTTACTTTCTACTTCAAAAGGTCCTACACGTTCACCAGCCGTCATAATGACATCATCCACACGCCCCTGGAACCAGAAGTAACCTTCATCATCCATATAGGCAGAATCTCCAGAAACGTACCATTCTCCTTTCAGGAAATAAGACTCATAACGCTCTGGGTTTCCCCAAATTTGGCGCATCATGGCAGGCCAACCACGACGAATAGCTAGATTCCCCATTGTAAATGGTGGTACCTCATTGCCTGCATCATCTACAATCGTCGCATGAATACCAGGAAGAGGTTTCCCCATTGAACCTGGCTTAATATCCATCGAAGGATAATTACAAATCATATGTGCTCCCGTCTCTGTCATCCACCATGTATCATGTATACGATGACCTAGTTCCTCTACTCCCCAGCGAATAACTTCTGGATTTAACGGCTCACCAACAGACAGCACATGGCGTAAAGATGTTAGATCATAGCTTTCAAGCAAGCCACTACCTGCCCCCATCAGCATACGGAACGCTGTTGGTGCACTATACCACACTGTCACACTATAATCTTCAATAGCCTGATACCATGCTTGTGGTGAAAATCTTCCTCCGACGATTAGCATTGTTACACCGTTTAACCACGGACCAAAAATGCCATAGGCTGTTCCTGTAACCCATCCAGGATCGGCTGTACACCAATAAATATCATCTTCACGTAAATCAAGTACCCATTGCGTCGATTGATATTGCTGAATCATAGCATTATGGACATGCAATACGCCCTTTGGAGCACCTGTTGATCCAGAGGTATAGTGAAGAATCATCCCATCTTCTCTGTCTACCCACTCTATATCAAAATGAGCGGAAGCTTCTTTTAAATGTTTAGTAAAGTCTAGGATTTGAGCTGTTTCCTCAATGCCCTCCCCTACTAAAAAGATATGCTCCAATTTAGGTAATTTAGCTAAAGGTACACGTTCAAGTAAAGCGGGTGTCGTGACTAATACTTTCGCCTCACTATCAGCAAGTCGATCATACACGGCACCTTCCATAAAAGCTTCAAACAATGGTCCAACAATAACCCCCATTTTCAACGCACCTAATAATGAAAAATAAAGCTCAGGTGAACGAGGCATAAAAATAAATAAACGATCACCTTTCTGCAGATTAGTAGTCGTTTTAAAAACGTTTGCTGCTTTGTTTGTTAACCTTTTCATTTCATTAAATGAATATGCCTCTTTCCGTTTACCATCATTAAAATACAATGCCACCTTATTTTTGCGGTGTGTTTCGGTATGGCGATCAATGGCCTCATATGCCATATTCACTAAACCTGTTTCGCTCCAACTAAATGCCTTTTCCGTATCTGCCCAATTATGAGATTCTGCCACTTCTTCATAATTCGTTAAATGGTGTTGACCAGGTAAAGCCATTAACTTCTCCTTCATTTTCATCCCCATGAAAATACCCCTTTCTTTGCTTTTGTTTTTGACTAAATTTCAACAATCCCCCCTGTTGAAAATCAGAGAATTTTTCAAAAGCAAAATTGATATGTAGCATTTGTTATATAACAGTTATCCGTAGTATTAATGGTCGAATCCCTAATGGCACTACTTTTATCTGTTAAATAACAGAAGCAATATAATCTTATTTTACACGAATTAGGATGGATTGTCTCAATATTTTTATTTTTCCAAAAATACAGGTATATTTTGCAAAAATAAGCGTTTTTACGCAAGAAATCAGCTATAATGGAATTATTAAACTCAGGTGGTGTAATTATGGAACATAAAAAAACTTTTTTTTCTGTCACAAAGGAAACAAAGCATGGTACTGTGTATGTGGAAGGACCTGTGCCTCCAGAAAAATTAGCTACATATTCATTCCATGAAGGCTTGGTTGCCTTCAGACCTCCAAAACAGCAACAGCAGGCCCTTATAGAAATTGCTGGACTACCCGAAGGCCGAATTATTATTATTCGAAACCAAGATATTATTGTAGGCTATGTTACCTATCTTTACCCTGATCCACTTGAACGATGGGCAGAAGATCGTATCGATGACATGATTGAATTAGGTGCCATTGAAGTCATTCCAGACTACCGTGGTACTGGTGCTGGGAAGGCACTACTAGCCGTTTCATTTATGGGGGATGAAATGGAAGATTATCTTGTGATTACTACCGAGTACTATTGGCATTGGGATTTAAAAGGAACTGGTTTAAATGTTTGGGATTACCGCAAAATGATGGAGAAAATGATGAGCTCTGCTGGTTTCGAATATTTTGCAACAGATGATCCTGAAATTACATCACATCCAGCCAATTGCCTGATGGCACGCGAAGGAAAACGGGTGCCTCCTGAGACAATGGAAAGATTTGATAGACTTCGTTTTAGAAATCGTTTCATGTATTAAAACTAATACAAAGGGGATGCATATATGATTGTAGAAGAAATTATGAATGATAAGCCTTATACATTAGCTCCTACCAATACAGTGCAGGAGGCACTAAAGTTAATGCGTGAAAAGAAAGTTCGTCATTTACCAGTTGTAGATGATGAACAACACGTTTTAGGAGTAATTACTGAACGAGATATTAAAGAGGTCTTGCCCTCATCTTTGCAGGATGAACCAAACTCTCCTATTTTTAATGCAAAAGTAGAGGATATTATGGTGAAAGACCCCCTTATAGGTCATCCACTAGATTTTGTTGAAGAGGTAGCACTGACGTTTTACGAATCAAAAATAGGCTGTTTACCTATCGTCTCTGGTGGAAAATTGGTAGGCATTGTTACCACAACAGATTTACTCTATACATATATAGAGCTGACTGGTGCTACAGAGCCTGGGTCAAAAATCGAGATTCGGGTATCCGATACACCGGGAGTTTTATTTGAAATTACAAAAATATTTCATCAACATCATGCCAATGTTCAAAGCGTCTTAGTTTATCCTGACTCTGAAAATACACAAAACAAAATTTTAAGCGTCCGAGTAAAAACACTAAATCCTTTAGCAATGATTGAAGATCTACGCAAAGAGGGCTTTGATGTCCTATGGCCAAATTTACCAGGTGTTTCACTATAATGAAAAAGGCTGTATTCGTTTACTCGCCAGAACAACTCGGATATAAATTTTCAGATACACATCCTTTCAATCATAAACGCTTGACGCTAACTATGGATTTACTAAAAAATATTAATGCTCTCGATGATGTAGATATTGTACCAGCACGTGTTGCAACGGAAGAAGAACTATTGCTTGCACATGATTCAAAATATATAGATATCGTAAAAAAAGCAGGGCATGGTGAATTATCAGAAGCACAATGTGAAAGCTACGGGATTGGCACTGAAGATACCCCCATTTTTGAAAATATGCATGAAGCAAGTGCACAGCTAGTTGGTGGAACTTTAACCGCTGTTGATTATGTAATGGAAGGAAAAGCCGAACACGCCCTTAACCTTGGTGGAGGACTCCATCATGGTTTCCGTGGTCGTGCATCAGGTTTTTGTATTTACAATGATAGCACAGTGGCTATTCGTTACTTACAGGAAAAGTACAACGCTCGTGTACTTTATGTAGATACAGATGCCCATCATGGGGATGGTGTCCAATGGAGCTTTTATGAGGATCCTAATGTTTGTACACTGTCCATACATGAAACTGGTCGTTATCTATTCCCTGGAACCGGAAATATTACTGAGCGTGGCAATGGTCAAGGCTATGGAACCTCCTTTAATTTTCCAATGGATGCATTTACTGAGGATGAAAGTTTTCTAGAGATCTATGAACAGTCAATGCGAGAGATTTTTGAATTTTTCAAGCCAGATGTTGTATTAACGCAAAATGGGGCAGATGCACATTATTTTGATCCATTAACACATTTACATGGAACAATGAATATTTATCGCGAAATTCCTAAGCTAGCTCATCAATTAGCACATGAATATTGTGATGGTCGATGGATTGCAGTGGGTGGCGGTGGCTACGATATTTGGCGAGTGGTGCCCCGTGCCTGGTCCATGTTATGGTTGGAAATGACTGACCAAGTGTTACCAATGGGGCCACTCCCTCAAGCATGGTTGGATCGCTGGCAACCAGAAGCCCCTGTTCCTTTTATTCCAACATGGGAGGACCCGATGCCTTTATATGAGCCAATTCCGCGTAAAGCAGAAATAGAGGAAAAGAATGCTCAAATGTTAGCCAAATCGCTATATATTATTCGGAATGAAAGACGGGATTAATTTCTTGGCCTCACGATATTCGTGGGGCTTTTTAAATTAGATTAATGCTTTTGGTCTTTTGGTCGTATATCCATCAATTCTTTTGTTCTATCCCTCATTTTTGAAACGCTATCCTCTATTTTTGACGTTCCTTCCAGTAAAAAACACGCAAATCCTTCATAAGCGATTTACGTGTTAGGTATCATTATTTACTTTTGACAGATTGTCGATGCTCAATACGGTGTGGTAAAATAACCGCTTCGTCCTCAACAGTTTCCTTGCTCATTAATTTTGTCAGCAGACGCATTGCAACAGCTCCAATATCGTAAAGCGGTAGCGCGACACTTGTTAACTGTGGACGAACCATTCGTGCTAACTTTGAGTTCTCAAAGCTGATAACTTCAATATCTTCTGGAACATTTTTGCCCGCATCTTGTGCGCCATGAATTAAACCGATGGCCAGTTCGTCACTTCCTGCAAAATAAGCTGTTGGTGGCTGTTCAAGTGCAGATAAAATTTCCCATGCCTCTAAGCCCATATCATAGCTGGACTCTTCTGCAGCAATTAATGCTTCATCTATTGGTAAACCAGCATCCTGCAATGCTTTCTTATAGGCTGCTAGCTTGAATTTTCCGTTAATTGTATACGAAAGTGGACCCGTTACGAAACCAATCCGTGTATGGCCATTTTGAATAAGTAATGAAATAGCTTCATAAGCCGCCTGGAAATAATCGATATTGACAGTTGCAATTGTTTGGGATTCATCCACAGAGCCTGCAAGCACAATTGGTACTGGCGAATGATCCATCGTTTGCTGCATCTTTTCTGTAACCTCATCACTCATCATAACAATACCATCAACCTGTTTTCCAAGCATAGTATCCAGTAGCTGTAACTCTTTATCTTCATGTTGATCTGAGTTGGCTAAAATAATATTATAACGATACATTGTGGCAATATCCTCTACACCACGAGCCAGCTCTGCATAAACATTGTTTGCAATATCTGGGATAATCACGCCAACTGTTGTTGTTTTCTTACTTGCTAATCCACGCGCTACTGCGTTTGGACGGTATTCTAATCGTTCAATTACTTCTAGTACTTTTTTTCGTGTTGCTGGTTTTACGTTTTGATTACCATTGACTACACGAGAGACCGTTGCCATAGAAACATTTGCTTCTCTTGCAACATCATAAATTGTAACAGTCATCGTACGTGCCTCCCTTTTTTCCTATTATAGCCTTATCATACGATAATTTTCATATTATTTTCAAGAAGAACTACGTAAAAACCAAGTACTAATAGTCCTATTCTAGACATTATTTTGTCACGATATAACAAACACCGCCTGCCGAAGTAAGCAAGCGGTGTTCGCTGTTAACAATTAAGCATGAATTTCATGATTTTTCATGAATTTTTGTAGTGTTTCATAGAATGCGTCAAATGTTGGGATGTCCATTTGTTGTTGTGAGTCAGACAATGCAACAGATGGATCTGGATGCACTTCTGCCATAACGCCATCAGCACCGATGGCAATCGCTGCTTTTGCACATGGTAATAATAAATCACGACGCCCTGTTGAATGCGTAACATCTACGAATACTGGCAAATGCGTTTCTTGTTTTAAAACTGGTACGGCTGAAATATCTAATGTATTACGAGTTGCTTTTTCATAAGTACGGATACCACGTTCACAAAGGATAATGTTTTCATTTCCTTTAGACATAATGTATTCGGCAGCATGAATGAATTCATCAATTGTTGCAGCTAAGCCTCGTTTTAATAATACAGGTTTATTTGTTGCACCTGCTGCTTTTAATAATTCAAAGTTTTGCATATTACGTGCACCAATTTGGATGACATCAATATAATCCAATGCTTCCTCTAAATGACCTGGTGTCACGATTTCTGTAATAACACCTAAACCATATTCCTCGGACACACGTTTTAAGATTTTCAGACCTTCTAATCCAAGACCTTGGAAGTCATAAGGAGAAGTACGTGGCTTATAAGCACCACCACGAATTAACTTTTCGCCTTTTGCTTTAATAGAAGCGGCAACTGCTGCTACTTGCTCATAAGATTCAACCGCACAAGGACCGAATACGAAAGATGGTTTTCCTTGTCCAATTAATTCACCATTGATATTAATAATTGTATCTTCTGACTTCTTCTTACGAGATACAAGCAACTCTTTCTTTTTATCAGCTTCAAGTTGTTTTAAAGCTGTTTTAAAGATTTGCTTAAATATATAATCAACCGTCATTTGGTTTAATGGACCTTGATTGTGTTCTTTAATAAGATCAAGCATGTGTCTTTCACGCAGCGGATCATAGCGATTCACACCTTGTTTTTCTTTAATTTTACCGATTTCATCAACTACAGCTGCACGCTCATTAATTAGACGAAGAATTTCTAAGTTTAAACCGTCTATTTGACTACGTAAGCTTTCTAAATCTTTTTGGCTCATGCTTTCTTGCTCCTCTCCTCATGACAGACACTTTCAGAACTCTGAAATGTATGTTACATTTTTAGATAATAGCATTATTATAATCAATGTTGTTCAGAATGTCACGCATTTTTAATTTAGCGCTTCAACTCGCTAAATTATTTTCAAGTATGACGCGAAAGGAAGCGATTACATTGAGTTCTAAACTATTCGCACTTGATATTGGCACTCGCTCTGTGGTCGGGATTATTCTCCAAGAAGAAAATGACCATTTTCATGTGGAAGATATTTTAGTAAAAGAGCATAAAGAACGTGCCATGGTAGATGGACAAATACATAATGTCATGTATGTGGCAGAATTAATTAATGAAATAAAACGTGAACTTGAAGAGAAACATGGACCTCTCACAAAGGTAAGTGTCGCTGCAGCAGGTCGATCTTTGAAAACTGAACAAGCTAGTGTGACCATCAATATACGTAATCGACCCATTTTTACTGAAGAAGATATTAGTCGCTTGGAACTTCAGGCTGTTCAACAAGCACAGCAGCAACTCTTGCAACAAAAAGAGGATGCAAAAATTAGCCACTATTATTGTGTAGGTTACTCAGTCCTGTATTATCGCTTGGATGGCGAGGAGATTGGAAGCCTGTTGGATCAACAAGGGGATGAAGCCCAAATCGAAGTGATAGCAACATTTCTACCTCGGGTGGTGGTGGAATCATTGATTGCTGCTCTTAAACGAGCTGATTTAGAGATGGAAGCATTGACGTTAGAACCGATTGCTGCCATTAATGTGCTGATTCCTCCAACGATGCGTCGCTTAAATGTGGCACTTGTTGATATAGGGGCAGGGACATCAGATATTGCCATTACGGATAAAAGTACAGTTGTAGCTTATGGCATGGTCCCTACAGCTGGCGATGAAATAACAGAAGCTTTAAGCGACCACTATTTGCTAGACTTCCCTGTAGCTGAAGAGGCTAAACGTCAGCTACAAACCTCTGAAGAGATATTGATTCAAGATATTTTAGGCTTTGATCAGTTCTATCCCAAAGAAGTGGTTTTTTTAGCTATTGAGCCTGCAGTGAAACAGTTGGCGAAGTCTATCGGAGAAGAAATTTTACGACTCAATAACCGAGTAGCACCCAAAGCCGTTATGCTGGTTGGTGGAGGTAGTTTAACACCCAACCTTACTACAGAACTAGGTCAAGTTCTAAATTTACCAGCTAATCGTATTGCTGTTCGAGGCATTGATGCTATTCAAAACTTAACAAAAGAAGAACATATAAAAGCCTCACCTGAATTAGTCACACCTATTGGTATTGCCATTGCTGCTAAAAAGATGCCGATTCAATATATGAGTTTAACAGTCAATAATCAAGTGGTACGTCTTTTTGAACTAAAAGAAATGACTGTGGCTGATGCCTTTCTAGCTGCAAATATTCGCGCAAAGCAATTATATGGAAAACCAGGACATGGGCTATCTATCAGTGTCAACGGACAGGACATTTTTATACCAGGCGGACATGGTCAGCCTGCTGAAATATTGGTAAACGGGCAACAGGCATCTACAAAAAGCCTGATTAAAACTGGAGATGCCATTCAGTTAATAGAAGGCCAAGATGGGCAACAGGCGACGGCTACAGTAAGAGATCTTATAGATGATGCAGCAATAAAGACAGTGACAATTCAAAACACCAAATATGTGATTGAGCCGAAAATTACTGTCAATAACTCTTCTGCATCACTCGATACCGTTTTAAATGATCGTGATATCGTCGTTTTTGATATTGCCGAAACAATTGAGGATGTCTTTAAAATCACTAATAATTGGCATTTGTTAAAACAATTTGAGTCCTATACGATTCAAGTGGATGGACAACCTTTATATTTACCAGAATTTTCCCCTCAGCTAATGATTAATGGAAAAGTAGCAAAATTGAGCTATGCTGTACAAAATGGAGATGTGATAAGCTTCCAACAACCATCTCTACCAACAGTACAACACATCGCAGACCAAATGAATCTTTTGCTAGAGGATAAAATCATTATTCATTTCCAACAGGAAGTTTTGGAACTAAAGAAGACTGCAAATGAAGCAATTGTTAATAAAATGGTTGTATCACCACAGTCCACTGTACACAATGGAGCGACTTTAATATTTAAAGAAAAGGATCGCAGTCGTTGGATTTATCAAGATGTTTTCCGATTCTCTAATTGGCAGCTACCAAGCAACTTTAAGGGGAATTTTACAATTTTAAGAAATGGCCAGACAGCGAGCTTTGATACAGAGATATTTGGTGGTGATCAATTAGAAATAATATTAGAATCTACACCTATCATTTAAAAAAAGGGATACGTTACAATTTTATCTTGTAACGTATCCCTTTATATTATGCATTATGCACGAACTTCTTCATTTGTTTCTTCTTTTTGATCTGCGTTTTCTGTCGTTTCTTCGGCTTTTGGTTCCTCACTTGGAATGTAATCCTCTAATGGTTCTTCCCCTTCAAAGGAAACCGTACCATCATCAAAAACAGTTGGTGCTTTTGCGGTTTTTAGTGTTTTTACTTTCTCTACTAATTGTGTAGATTGTTCTTGAATTTGTTTAGAAAGTTGAACTGTTTTATCTTTTGCAGTTGTCGAGAAGTCTGCACTCTTATCTTTTAGCTGAACAGCTTGTACAGCCACATCACTGCGTAAATCTTTTCCTGATTTTGGAGCTAACAGTAGACCTGCAGCAGCCCCTACGATTCCACCAACTAATGCGCCAATCACAAAATCCTTCATGTTAACACGCTCCTCTTCATAAATCGAGTCTTGTGGATGATAAAGCTGAGGCAAAGAACTTTCAAGCTGCTGTTCCTTTACTTCGTTAAAATTTGGCTTTTGAGTTGTCATGCAACAATTCCTCCCCATCTAATTATCAAATTTGTCTAGACTGGTTGTCCATCTACTTTCACAGATGCATCTTCAACTTATATGTCTAAGACTTTATTTTTATTCAGCCAGCATAGAATACTCACTGAATAATTATCATTTTTTACGACCCCATTTTCTTTTTGGTGTTTCTTCTACTTGCACAGTTTCAAATGCATAGGCATCTGGTGATACCGATTCCTGCTCGATGATTTTGCGTTTTTTCCATTTATCCGCAATACCCATCGCAACGTTACTCCATTGTACAACTTGTGCAATTTTTTCTTCATTTTGTTCTACGCTTTTAGAAACAGAAGAAGTGATCTGCTGAACAGAATTATTTAAACCATTAACGGAGTCACCAATACCTTTAACAGCTTGAACAACTGAATTTAATTGTTCAGATTTATGTTGAATATCCTCTGCTAAGCTATTTGTTTTTGATAATAAAGACGTTGTTTCGCGTGTAATGCCTTCCATTTGGCCTTCAATCCCAGATAATGTCCCAGCTAAGCTGTTTAGGATGGATTTAAGCGAGAATAGTGTCATGCCCACGCTCACACATAAGATTAAAAAACCGATTGCAGCAATAATGGCTGCAATATACAAAATCACTTCCATAAGTTGACCTCCTGCTAGTAAATTGTCTTTACTATTACTTTCCCTATCTTCGACAAAAAAAACGGAATTCCTGCTTAAATTTGAGAAAAAACAGCTTAACCCCTACGGACTAAGCTGTTTCATTGTTTTTAAGCACGTCTTCAAAAGCATCTTGGAACTTGTGAACATCACCAGCGCCCATAAATAAGAATACTGCGCCATTATGTTTTGTTAATATATCAATTCCTTCAGTGGTAATCACTGCACTGCCTTCAATAAGTGACGCTAAATCATGAATAGAAAGTGCGCCTTGCGTTTCTCTCGCAGAGCCAAATATATCACATAAATAGGCTGTATCAGCAAGGCTCAAACTATCCGCAAAATCTTGTAAAAAAGCTTGTGTACGTGTAAATGTATGTGGTTGGAAAATCGCAACTAGCTCACGCTCAGGGTATTTTTGTCGTGCTGATTGAATTGTCGCACGAATTTCCGTTGGATGGTGTGCATAGTCATCTATTAAAACATTATCCCCTATATTGGTCTCAGTAAAACGTCTTTTTACACCTTTATACGTGTGTAAACGCTCCTGAATAATATCTGGAGAAATGCCTTCATATTCACATAGCGTAATAACCGCCAATGTATTTAAAACAGCATGATCTCCAAATAATGGGATAAAGAAAGTGCTATAAAATTCATTACGTACAAAAACATCAAATTTTGTACCCTCAGTTGTTTTTTCAACATTACGTGCTTCAAAATCATTTTCGGCACCAAATCCATAATACACAACTGGTACTTTTGCTTGAATACGTTGAAGCTGTTCATCATCACCACATGCGATAATTGCTTTTTTCACTTGTAATGCTAATGATTGAAATGCAGAATATACGTCCTCTATATTAGCGAAGTAGTCTGGATGATCAAAATCGATGTTCGTCATCACAGCATAATCAGGATTATAGGCTAAAAAGTGACGGCGGTATTCACACGCCTCCATCACAAAGAAATCAGCATTTTCATGACCTGCCCCAGTACCATCACCAATTAAATAAGATGTCGGTTTATAGCCACCTACTACATGTGCCATTAAACCAGTCGTAGACGTTTTACCATGTGCACCTGTGATGGCAATGGATGTATAGTTGCCAATATATTCACCTAAAAATTTATGGTAACGAATGACTTCTACACCTATTTCTCGAGCACGTACTAATTCAGGGTGATCATCAGAAAATGCATTACCTGCGATCACTGTCATACCTTCTTTAATATTATCTGCATTAAATGTAAAAATTGGAATATTACGTTCACGTAACGGCTGCTCCGTGAAGAAATATTTATCGACATCTGAGCCCTGTACTTGTTCACCAGCATCAAATAAGATTTGAGCAAGCGAACTCATGCCAGAACCTTTAATGCCTGTGAAATGAAAAACTGTCATTAATTAAACCCCCCGGGAATTTCAATATCCCATCTATCATCTATTAGGTGTATCGTATTATTTCACGAATGGTTAGGTATTAATACCTTCACAAGTGTTAAAAAATACGTACTATTCAACACATCTTGTCTATTATAGCACTTTTTATGCATAAGGATAGATGTGTAACTTTTCTAAAAAAACTAAATTCGACGTAAATTAGATAATCTAGACGAAAACAATGCAATTCTTATTCAAACATAGTAATTAAATCTTCTTCGGTAATGTAACTTTCACGTGGCTTACTTCCTCTTGCTTCCGAAACAAAACCATGTGATTCTAACATGTCAATTAAACGAGCAGCACGATTATAGCCTATATGATACTTTCGTTGAATCAATGAGGTAGAAGCGCCACCTTGCTCATAGACAAATCGGCAAACATCTTCAAATAAATCGTCCTGTTCTGCCGACACCTCTGTTTTCTTTAATAATTCCTCTTGATCGAAAATATAATCAGGCTCACCCTGTTCACGAACATGCTCAATAATCGATTCAATTTCATCATCTGTTACAAAAGTTCCCTGTAAACGCACTGGCGCTGACATACCATTACCTAAATATAGCATATCCCCTCGACCAAGTAACCTTTCTGCTCCCTGCCCATCTAAAATGGTACGAGAATCAATTTGAGAGGAAACGGCAAAGGCAATACGTGTAGGGATATTTGATTTGATTAACCCTGTAATAACATCCACTGAAGGTCTTTGTGTTGCAACAATTAAATGGATACCACATGCACGTGCCTTTTGAGCAATACGGCAAATGGCCTCCTCTACATCTGCTGGAGACATCATCATTAAATCAGCTAGCTCATCAATGACAATTAAAATGTAAGGCAACTTCAGGCTATGTTCATTATTTTTATCTGCTATGGCGTTAAAACGTGTAATATCACGTGCACCTGCATGAGCAAATAGTTGATAGCGACGCTCCATTTCCTCAACTGCCCATTTAAGTGCAGCCGTTGCCGCCTTTACATCTGTAATGACAGGACTAACTAAATGCGGAATATGGTTAAAAGGCGCCAGTTCTACCATTTTAGGGTCGATCAGCATGAGTTTTAGCTCGTGTGGTGCAGCTTTATATAATAAACTAACCAAAATAGAATTAATACAAACGGATTTACCCGAACCTGTAGCACCAGCGATTAAGCCATGTGGCATTTTACGTAGATCTAACGTAACAGGCTTTCCAGTCAAATCAAGTCCTAATGCTGCCTCTAATGGTGAATCTGACTCAACAAAGGAGGGACTATTTGTTACCTCAGATAAGCGAACAGCTCGTGATACCCGATTTGGGATCTCAATACCGATCGAACTCTTCCCAGGAATTGGTGCTTGAATACGAATATCTTTTGCTGCTAAGGCAAGTTTTAAATCATCTGCTAAGTTTCGAATTTTACTAACCTTTGTACCATGGCTCACCGTTATTTCAAATTGAGTAACGGCAGGACCTTGCATAATCGATTCAATTTGTGCAGAAACTTGGAAATAAGATAGTGCTTCGACTAATGTGTCGCCCTGTTGCTCCATCCAATCCGTATCTTGTGTTTTTTCCTCTGGTGGCTCTAGGTATTCATCCGTAGGCTTTTGATAGACGTGAGCAGGCTTTGCTGGTAACTCAACTTCTACTTCTACTACTTGATTCTCAACAGATTCTACTGGAGCATACTCTACAATTTCTGAAACGACTTCAGGTTCGATAGCTAGTTCTGGTTCTGACACTTGTTCCCGTTCTGAAGCTAGTTCAAGTCGTTCTGAAGCTAGTTCAAGTTCTGGTTCTAACTCAAGCTTTGGCTCAATAGTTGCAGAAATTTCATCTGCAGTGGTTTTTTCAATTTCTATTCTTTCATTTGTTGAGATACTTGACATTGATGTAACAGGAGCCATTGTAATTACAGCAATAGGCTCTTCAGCATTGCTATTTGTAGTGACACTTTCTACTTCATCTTTTATATCAAGTTGCACTGGACCATCTACTTGCAATTGAACATTCTCTGTCATATGGAAATCGTTGTCATCTTTTGATGGTGAAACGGACATTTCATTTGTTGTCATGCTGTCTAAGGACGATGATTTTTCTGGCATCACATCCACTAGTTTGTTTTTCTCTGTTTCCGGCTTGCTCTCTACACGTATAGGCTGATGAGCCATCTTTAATTGCTGTTGGATTCTCCATTTTTCTTTATCTGTTTTTAACATGAGTACATTAAATGGAATTCGACTTTTGTCTTCCCTCGATGCAGTATCAGGAGATTGGTCATCCATTGACGGTTGAACGACAGTAACTTCTCCAATATGGATCGTAGAATTTTCAATTTGTACTTGTTCCACAATCATTTCTTTGACATGGATTTCGGATTGATCTGCTGAAAGTTGTTGAACTGTTTGATCTTGAACAACAGCTTCCTTCTCTTGCCCTTCAAAATCCATAGCAAAAGAAGTCGTTTGAGGCACAGCTACATTTGATGACAAATTTTCCTTATCATCGTTCTCTTCAACCAACAGTTCTTCCTCAAAAATAATTGGTTCACTTACTGTCAAAATTTCTTTCGATTGAATAATCTCATGGTGTTCGGATACAACCGTTTGGTTTGTGCTAGCCGGCTCTTTTTCTTCTAGTATATTTTCATTGACCTCATTTGTTGTCGCTTCTTTTAAAGGCTTTGCAACAGTTACCTTTTCAACTGCCTGTACATCGGTTTCTTGCTTCTCGTATTCCTCTTTTCTTTTATCTAATAATTCTTTGATGGGACTTGGTTTTGCAAAACCATAGACAGGTGAAGGCACATCTGTTGGAACAAATCTTTTGCGATTCTCAGGCATAATATTTTCAACTTTTTGTTCTTTTCGCTGACTCTTTTCTTTTGGTGCAGGTGCAGTCATAGGACTTATATTAGCTGTTTCATTTTGTGCATCACGAAACACTAAGCTTGCTCTTGAACGAAATTCTTGTTCTGAAGGCTGACTTTTCATCGTTGTTTTTCTACCTGTACGTTTAGAGCGATTTGCTAGTAAATCTCGAATTCCTGAAACCTCTACATCATAAACACTAGAATCGACAATATGATGATTTAAATGTTTTGGTAACGATAATTCCCCTATTTGTCCATATTCATCATCTTCCATTTGATCAAACATTTCTTTTGAGGACGTATAGGAAGCCTCACCTTCATCATCGTCAATCAAAGGAAAACGGAAAGTCTTTTGCTTAGAGATTGGTGGTTCTTTTTGTGTATGTAATTGCTCCGACTGAACTTCTCCATAATCCTCATAATATTCTTCATACTCATAGTCTTCATCTTCTTTATTAATAAATTTACTAATTTGTTTTTTAAACCAGTTCACTTCGTTTCACTCATTTCTCTTACACTTCATTTATAGCATTGTCTAGTTTTAAATTTATCAATAGCTCAATGTCTACATCAAAAAGCATACCATAAAAACGGTCTTGAAACTTGCATTTAGAGGCTCATTCTAAACAAAAAAATCGTTATGCTACTAGCATATTAGTAACATAACGATTTAGGGCATTTCACCTTGACACAAGGAATAATATCATGATAAAACCTTTAAATTTTAATAATTTCTTTTTTAAATAGGGAAATTTTTATTTAGTTGGTGCTTCAAAAGCACTACCTACTATAGCATCCTCTGGTAATACTAAAATTCCTTTTTCAGATGGTGCATTAGGAATCGCTAATTCACGCGCTGAACAAAGCATGCCGTAAGACTCAACACCGCGTAAATTCCCTTCTTTAATAAGCATTCCTGAAGGCATTACGGCACCAATTTTCGCAACAACTACCTTCTGACCTGCTTCTACATTAGGGGCACCACATACAATTTGTAGTATCTCATCTCCTACATTGACTGAACAGATACTCAATTTGTCAGCATTAGGATGCTTGTCCTTTGTTTCTACATAACCAACAACAAATTTTGGTGAAAAATCAACATCAAGATTAATATTAGCTCCATTTTTTTCGATTGCCACTGCTAGCTGTGCTACTAATTCTGGTGTCACTTCTACTAAGCCTTTAGCATCTGTTTGGATGTAACTGCTCGCATTAAATAAATTGAAGGCTTTAATTTCTCCCGTTTGAGCTTCTCTTAAAATAGCAATATCACCAGCACGTTCTACTTCTGTTTTCACAATGGCCTCCGTTGCTAGTTGAACTAGTAAGACATCTCCTACATGCTCTTTGTTGTAAAATACGTTCATTGTTATTCTTGCTCCTTTTTCACTCTGTTTTTTGCTAAGATAAAGATTGGTTCTAGTTCCCCATCTTCATAAATAAAAGATAATGACGTAATCGGTACAGTACCGACTGCAAAGAAATGCATTGTCATCTGTGCTAATACATCATACCCTGTTTCATTACGAATATCACCTATAATTAATACATCTTGATGAGGCACAGATAATGTCATATCGCCCTCCACTTGTGCCTGCATTTCTTTTAAAAAGCTCTCATTTAAAATACGGCTAGCATCATAGCCATCATTCACATTGACAAAGTAAAAAATATTACCTGCTACCTCATCTTTTTTATAGGCGGTTGGTAGTTGTTTCACCGAAAAGCGTGCCATTTCTCGAATTTGTTCTACAGTTAATTGTAAGGCTTCTAGCATGGATTCATCAATAAAGCGATAGGTTTTACCTAAATCGAGTGCATAAAAAACGCGCGTTTCAGCTGTATGCTCAGTTGTAATAAAGGCATGCCCTTCTTTCGATTTCTGTGGATAAGAAGTGGCACGAATTACGGGATAAATCTGTGTAGTCGTTTGGAAACCCTGTTCTTTTTCTTGTACCATCGCATTAAAGGTTTGCTCAATTGTATATATAACTTCTTCAATCGCCGACTCTTGCTTCTCATTATATTTTGCTAAAATCCCAGGTAAGGAGAGCTCCATCCCTTTTTCAATCATCTTATGATTCAAGCGTAATTTATCGTACTTTTTATCAAAATGAAATTCATATTTCTCTTCAGTTAAATGCTTTTTTAATAGCTCGACTAGTTGTTCAGACTTCATTTGCTTCATCTTTTTCACATCCTAACTTCAAAATGAAACGGCTCACATGTTTGTGAACCGTTCTGTTCATTCCTTCTATTTACTTTATCTTAACCGAATGAACGATTTTCGTCATCTCACGCAAATTATTTTCAATTTGTTTAGCCTTTGAAATGGTTGTCATCTTCACACCACCACTACTTACAATGAGTTCCATTTCATTTTCTTCGTCCGTTTTTAGAACCGCTGTAAAGCCAAAACGACCATCCTTATCAAAAGTCGATTCCTCGATAATTTTGTCCGCATCATTTTCTTTTAAAAGACTATAATAAAGTTTACTGTCTTGTGCTTCACGATCATTGATAAAAAGAATGTAGCTTTCTTTTCCTTTTGAAATCACAATATTATAAGCATCTGAACTGTCTTCAATTTTAAAGTTTGAAGGTAAGTATAATTTGATATCCCCAATTTCTACTGTATGTTCTTCTGGCTCTTCAGCAAAAACCTTCTCCGTTAATTGGAGCCCATTAGCAATTTGATCATCAATAGATTGATTGCAGCCAGAAAGGACAAGAAGTAAAAGCATTAGGCCAATTGCTCTTAGCCATGAAAATAACATGTCTCTCTTCCTTTCACTACTAACTTTTTTCTATTTTAAAAAAATTATTCATAAGATGCAACCTAACTACCCTCTCGCCACTAATTCTTTTTAACTATTTTTGTGAAAATGTGAACAAATATTGACCAACCAAAAGCGAGACAATATGCTCAAACATCATCTGTCTACTCACTAAACCTTGCGTAAAAATACCTACAGCACCTGCACCCTGTCGAATATCTCGACGCTTTGTATATTGCTCCATAATCGGTCCAAGTTCTCCACCAGTTCTTATTTCCTGGGCAATTTCTTTTGGCAGAATAATTTGTGCGCCGGCAGCTGTAAACATTGTTCCGTCTGATACAGTTAATGCACCCCAGTTACAAACGTACATTTCATCATCGATTTCAGTTACGCCACCTTCTAAGCCAAATGATAATTCTGCATCCGTTAAAATCAATGCGTTTTTAGCACGATTCATTGCTCCTAATCTAGTTTCTTCATTACTTATCGGTTGATCTGATACTTCAGAAGCAGCTTTGACATGAGTAAAGAGAGAATCCTCAAAGTATTTGCGAACAATTACTTCAACTGCTTCTGTTTTGGCTTTATTGGTTGTGCCAATTGCTATCTTCATTTAATCCCTACTTTCTTTCCATAGAAAAAGATGCCTCTAAAAGGCATCTTCTAACTTCTTATACATTAGCGTGAATTGTCTCTAATGTCGAACGATCTGCTTTTTTCACTAATTCAACAATTAATGCTTTGGCAGCTGCATAATCATCAATGTGAATAATTGACGCTGATGTATGAATATAACGTGAGCATACACCAATGACTGCACTTGGAACGCCATCGTTTGCCGTATGCACTCGACCAGCATCTGTTCCACCTTGGGAGACAAAGTACTGATAAGGGATATGATTGGATTCGGCCGTATCTAAAATAAATTCACGCATACCTCGATGTGTTACCATTGTACGATCTAAAATACGAAGTAAAGTACCTTTGCCGAGCTGTCCAAATTGACTTTTTTCACCTGACATATCATTGGCAGGAGAAGCATCTAGTGCAAAGAATAAATCTGGTTTAATCATGTTTGCTGATACTTGTGCACCGCGCAAGCCAACTTCCTCCATTACATTTGCACCTGAGTATAAATGTGAGCCTAATTTTTCGTGCTGTACTTCTTTCATTAATTCAATCGCTAGACCACAGCCATAGCGGTTATCCCAAGCTTTAGCCATAATTTTCTTCGGATTTGCCATTGGTGTGAATGGACAAATTGGTATGATGGATTGTCCAGGACGAACACCCATAGACATAGCATCTTCTTTATTATCAGCACCAACATCGATAAGCATATTTTTTATATCCATTGGCTTCGCTCGTTCTGCATCTGTTAATAAATGTGGTGGGATGGATGAAACTACACCAGGAATTGCCCCATTTTTCGTATATACTTCTACACGCTGTGCAAGCATAACCTGGTTCCACCAGCCGCCCAATGTTTGAAAGCGGATCATTCCATTATCTGTGATAGAAGTAACCATAAATGCAACCTCATCCATATGACCAGCAACTAATATTTTCGGTGCATCCGTAACATCGCTGTGCTTAACACCAAAAATACCCCCTAAATTATCTTGAACGATTTCATCCGAGTACTTTTCTAACTCAGAACGCATGAACGCACGTACTGCGTGTTCATTACCCGGAGCGCCTGGTAATTCTGTTAATGTTTTAAATAATTGTAATGTGTCCTCATTCATGATGACTCTCTCCCCACGAAGTAGAATATTCTTCCTTGCCTATTGTAACACAATTATTTCCGAATTCGAAATATTGATACATTTCCTAAATCCGCTAATTGTGAACGTGCATTCACTCTATAGGCTATGCTAAAATAAAGGTATAGAAAAAGGAGGAAAAAAGTATGAAATTACGTGATTTTTTAATTGGTGTCGCAACTGGCTTAGCTGCCGCAGTCATTATTAAAGAAGCTAGTGAAAAAGTTTCTCCGTTCGTACCTGCAGGACAAGTACTTGAAAACATAAAAAGAGAATTTAAAAAGGATTCGCCGATTGATGGTTCTTGGATTTTTATGAAAACTGAAGATTTCACAAACGGTATTATTACCATCCCAGTATATCGTGGGGGGATCTCGCGTATGCATGAAGGTGAGATGCAGACATTCGAATTTGCTGCCGATGCACGCTCTGGTGTTGTCGTGGAACTAACAGAAGTTTAATTATGTATATACAATAGAAGCCATCTCATAAAATGGAGATGGCTTCTCTATGTTATTCGGATAATCCTTTATTATTAAAGTACTTTTTATACTTACGATAATAATTTAAATTATTGAGTGTTAGTTTCACCCAACGCTTCGCATTCATATCCTCATTAAAGTAAAGAGAATTTGTGTATTTACCCTCACTAATTAATTTTTTTGCTTCTAGTTTGAGCTTTTCATTGGATGCATATTTGAATAATACACCTTTAGGAATAATCATCCATAAATGCTTGTCCTGCACATATGTGACTTCTTGCTCGATATTTAACATATGGTCATCCGCAACATACTTCATTAAATTATGCCCACTTGCTGTTACATAATAGCTAGAACGACCATTACGTAAATTGATTTCAAAAAGTTTATATTGCTTGTCTCGAATATCATATTTCATATCAAAATTCGCAAAACCTGTATAGCCAATGTCTTCTAGGAAGAAACGTACTTGATCCATTAATTCTTTATCATAGGTTGTCACGATGGCTGCATAACTTCCGATTCCTTCAGGAGAATGTTCTTCTAGAATAGGGTTACCTAGACACATCAGCTTCACTTTTCCATCCTTCCCTACATAGGCATTTAACACACGCATATAGGAATCATCCCCAGGAATAAATTCTTGAATAATCATTGTATCCTGATAAGTAGAGCTATAAATAGCTTTTAATATAGCCGTTTTTTCCGCTTCATCATGTGCAACAAATACTTTTTTCTTCCCAGGGAATTTACAAGCCCAATACTCTACAGAGTTTGAAGCCTTTAAAATAATAGGGTAAGCAAATGGTGGTGTAAAGTTTTCATAGTTGTCCGCTGTCACCGTTGTTGTACCTGGATATTTAAAATTATATTGATCACACATTTTATAGAAATTTTCTTTCAATAAAATTTCGTCCATCAACGATTCATCGATATAAGGTACGGTAAAATGCTCTTGTAACGCTGGTTTATTTTTGATGATCAGCTTGGCATAATCGTCCCCACATGCTAAAAGTAACAGTTTTTTATCAGCATATTTTTTTGCAACTTCTGCAAGGGCAGGTGCAAAAACATCTTGTTCATTTAAACGGTCTATTTCTTGAAATTGTAGGATATGGCTATCTTGTGTTGCTGTTAAATGAGAACGTCCTAAGACAAGTGGTTTTATACCATATGCTTCATAAAACGCACGTGCCATTCCATATGCATTCATATCTGATCCAAGTAAAACGGGTAAAAATGGTTGTTCAGTTGCCATGTTTATTTCAACTCTCTTTTGTATTTTAGTATCGTGTTAAGTGTATCATATTTTCTATCCTGTTCACGAACAAAAACGCGAGGTATTGACATTTTATATGCCAAAATACCTCGCCTTTGCTTGCTCTATTAAAATGTAATAACAGCTTGTCTACTACGCTCTAATTTATCCACAATCTCTTTACCTGACTCATCCCATCTAATCATACGGTAATAAGCATCGTGATAGAAAATAAAGCCATAGTTATTTGCAAGGGCTTCCTTCATCAGTCGCTCCTTTGCAAATACACTTGTCATTGGATAATCGTCATAGGCTAATACCCATAATGGATTTTGATGAGCATGAGTCGGCATAATATCTGCCATATGCAATAACACTTCATCATTTTGCGTTAGCTTAATGACAGCATGTCCCTCACTATGACCACCAGTATGAATCATTTCGATTCCAGGTACTACTTCCAATGACTCTTCGTAGGTTTCAACTAAATGCTGAACTGGCTCCCAATTTTCTTTCCAATAAGTATTTTTAGAACGGATATTGGGGTTACGCATTTCATCCCATTCAATTTTCGTTACAAAAATCTTGGCATTTGGGAAAGTCGGTACAAGTACATCCCCTTCCCACTGCGTTAATCCACCAGCATGATCAAAATGTAAATGCGTCATTAACACTGCATCAATATCCGCTGTCGTTAATCCTAACTCTTGTAAGCTATCTGCTAACGAAGATTCTTCTGTTACACCAAAGTTTCGTAGCTGCTTTTCATTTAATTTGTTAAAGCCCACACCCGTATCAATAAGGTAGTTTTTGCCCCCAAATTGAATAAGGATAGGTTCTGTTGGCAATTCAATTTGGTTTTTTTCATTGACTGGATATTTGCGGGACCAAAGAGGCTTTGGTACAACACCAAACATCGCACCACCATCTAGGCACGTAACACCCCCGTTTAGCCATGATAATGACATATTGTGAAACTGTAACTGATCCATCCATATTCCCCCTACAATTTAGTGATAAATTGCGATTCTAAGCGATAAATCGGCTGCCCCTTCGCAGAAAACTTCTCTTCATATTCCGTCATCACATTATCCTCTGGCATATTTGCATGCAGGTCGAGAGATACATACTTTAATAACATCCCATATTCAGACATACTGATTAAAGAATACTCGAAAAGACCTCGGTTATCTGTTTTAAAATGGACTTCCCCATTATCCACTAAAATCGACTCATATAATTTCAAAAAATCCCCGTGCGTTAAACGTCTTTTTGCATGTCTTGTTTTTGGCCAAGGATCTGAGAAATTCAGGTATACACGTGATACATCGTTTTTGTCAAAGAATTTATATAAATCTGCGCCATTTACTTTTAGTAACCGTAAATTCGCTGGAGATTTTGCCTCTAGCACTTTTTCTAGTGCACAAACAATCACACTATCGTAAAGTTCAATGCCAATATAATTGATTGTTGGATTTTGCAAAGCCATACCGGTCACAAATTGTCCTTTTCCAGACCCTACTTCAATATGGATAGGGTTGTCATTGCCGAAAACAGCCTGCCAATTTCCTTTAAAGTCTTCAGGATTTGGAATAATCACCTCTGGGTGATCTGTAATCATTTCCTCTGCCCAAGGCTTATTTCTTAATCTCAATGTTGTTCCTCATTTCTTTCTTATGAAATTATTGATTTTTTTATAGTATAACGTATTCCCTTATAATTCGCATGAAATTATTGCACCATGATATTTTTATAAATCCTTAACAATAACCTGCCAAGCATTTTTCTGTATTGTACAATGGATATTGGTCTCTTGATTGACAATGCCAATATAATTACCATCCGTATGGCAGTCAACCTTATCTGCTACGATAAGTTCAAAGACCTGCCCCTGTAAAAAAGTAACTTCCTTAAATTTTGTATGCTTTTCAAAAAACACAGTGACAAATACAAGTAATAATTTGATACGAGAAATATCATGTACAATCGTGATATCCACTTGCCCATCATCTGCTTTTGCGGCAGGTGATATTTTCATGCCGCCTCCAAAATAAGGTTGATTACTCATCGCCACAAACCACGTCTGCTGAAATTGCCATTCCTGTTCCCCTGAACGTATCGTTATGTCAAAGCGTTCAAAGCGAAATAACCCTCTAATTACAGCGACAGCATACGAAAGTTTGCCTAGTCCAATCTTATTGAGATAAAACTTAAGACGAGAAGTGTTAATTGATTTTGTCACAAAGGCATCAAAGCCTATGCCAGCATTATTAATAAATATTTCCTTTTGTTGATTACCAATATGAACGATCCCTGCATCCATTCTTACATTAGCCAAGGTAGTCTTTACATAATCCTCGATTTGCTGGGCATTGGAAAAGGTATGAAAATAACGTGCAAAGTCATTACCAGAGCCAGCACGAACTACACCAATTATGATGTATTTATTATGTATAACACCACTAACCACTTCATGAATAGTGCCATCACCGCCAACAACGACAAGCAATTTTTTCTCTTGTTGCTGGTGTGCCCATTGTTGAGCGATTTTCTGTCCATGTCCTGCATATTCAGTAAAAGCCACTTGGTAGGAAATCGTTAGTTGCTCTTGAAGTTGGAGCCAAACTTTTTTTCCTTTTCCATTCCCAGCAGCCTCATTGACAATAAATAGAATGTTCATAGATCATTCCTCTGTTGGCTGAGATGCTTGCTGCCAAATATCTCGGTTAAAGGAGGTGGTTTGGACCGTATTTAAAATTGTCTGCGCAGCTCGGATTTGCATATGCTTCATAGGAGAGGAAACTTTTCTTAAATGCTCTATCCATTCATGATAATTTCGACGATCAACAAAGCGAACCCCAAATGGTGAACCAGGATAATCAAAATAACCATTACGAGATAGCACAACCTTACGGATGGGCATATCAATATCCTCTTGTTTAAATAATTGCGACAGTACCGATTCCATCCGCCCTAAGTTAATTGTTGGATTCAGAACTTTAGAATCCTTCGTCCCTACTTTTTTAATCCAGAAGCGATCACTGCCACCTACATATACAGCTTGATTTTCAGCCTCTAAGACCGTAATACAAATACACTCTGTCGGCGACATTAACACTACATCTAGCTCTATAGGTGCTTTTCTAATTTGTAGTATTGGATAATAAAACAACAGATAATTATCTGGCAATGTTTGCAATAGCATACGGAGCAATGAGTCACGCATGAAGCGAGGATCTACATATGATTTTTCCCGTAATGTTGAACTGGCCCATTTCATTTGAAAATGAAAGAACTGATCAATAAACATTCGTTTCAACTCATGGATGGATTGTGGTGCATACACAATTTTAGGTTCAAATGTGAGCGTCGTTTCTTCTTCAGGAATGATATCCTCATCGCTAACAAGCTCATTTGATATTTCTACTTCTTCCACATCCTCCGTTGTTTCCTTTTGACGTCCAGCAAATAATTTTTTTATGAAGGAAAAACGTTCTTTTTCCTCGTAAGCCTCCGCTTCAGCCTCATTGTCGACATGTTGCCACTCGCTAATATCTTCTCCCAATTCCCACTGTCGCTTAATGCGCTCCCATTGGTTTTTCTTCAAGCGCACAAATTGTGTTGGGTATCTCGCTAAATCAATTTGATAGCGTGAAATGTAATCTTGTAATTTCACCAATTGTGCCATGTAAAGGTCACTCCATTCTTACTCACCATATCTATAGTTCTCTTTTATCTAGATTGCTTTGGTAGAAAAAAGAGGCATTGTATTCAATACATCGACAATTATTCTACAAATTTCAATCTGTAAAATTATTCATTACTATCCTTTTTATTTTACATGACGATACCAAACATTACATCCATAAAAAAGAGAACTACCCTTATCGATAGTTCTCTTAAACGGTTCTTTTATTTTGTATTCAAAGAAAGTGGTAATTTCGCCTCAAAAGCTTGTTGCAATTTACGCGTCCATTCACCTGGCACTCCAGTACCGATTTGGTTGCCATCCACATCAATAACAGGAGTAACTTCTGAAGATACAGAGGATACAATGATTTCATCCATTGTTAATAAATCAGCTTTTGTCATTGGTTCTTCAACGACAGGTAAACTAATTTCCTCTGCACATTTTAAAATGACCTGACGAGTAATACCGTTTAAAATGAAGTTATTAGCTGGGTGTGTATAAAGCTTACCATCTTTAATCCCATAAACATTTGCTGATGAACATTCTGTTACGATATCCCCTCGATGTAAAATTGCTTCGTAACAGCCCTTTTCAGCTGCCTCTTGTTTTGCTAATACTGCACCAAGTAAGTTTAAAGATTTGATATCACAGCGCAACCAACGAATATCCTCTACAAACGTAGCCTTAACCCCTTTTTCAAAGTTTTCATATGCACGTTCACCAGCTTTCACATTACCTGTTAATACAGCTGGGACACTCGCATCTGGGAAAACGTGATTACGTGAATTGGCACCACGTGTAATTTGGAAATAAACATGCCCTGTACCAAGATTATTTTTTTCAATCAGCTCATGTAATAATTTGTGTAAAACGTCTTTTGTATAAGGAATAACAAGACGAATTTTTTCGGCGCTTGCATAGAAACGATCAATATGCTCTTGTGCTGTAAACATATTTCCGTTATACACTTTGATTACTTCATAAATGCCGTCACCAAATTGATAGCCTCGATCTTCTGGTGATACTGCAATGGATCCTTCTTCAACAATTTGATCATTCCATAATGAATATGCCATGTTTTGTTCATCCTTTTCGTCTTTGAGTTATTTTTTTCCTGCAAGTTCAACAATTGCTTCAGCATAAATTGCCGCTGCTTTTACGAGGTTTTCAACGACAACAAACTCATCCGCTCGATGCGCTACATCTGGCTCCCCTGGGAACAACATGCCAAATGCCACGCCTTTTTTCATCACACGTGCATACGTCCCACCACCAGTTGATAATAAAGGTGTTTCTGTATCTCCCGTTTGACGTCTATATATAGCTGCTAATGTCTGGATGAATGGATCATCTTCGCTGACATAATGTGGCTTGGAGTCGTCTTGTATGTCTAGAGAAAACCCTTTTTCTACCGTTAAGCGTTGTGCTGCTGTTATTTTTTCATCGAACGGATAGGAAACTGAATAGCGCATACTAATTACTAAACTGCCACCTTTATGGACATCATAGCTTACGATCCCTGGATTTAATGTTGTTGGTCCTGACATTGTATCCTCAAACTGCAGATCGAGCTGACTACCATAATGATCCTGATAAAAAACATCTGCAATAAAGTCGACAAATTGTTTACTTGCTTCTGTCGTCAACTCTTGTTGTAAAAATGCTGCAAGATAAACAGCTGCATTGATACCTTTATCTGGTTCCATTGCATGGGCTGCTTTACCTTTGATAGTTATTATATAGCGAGACTCCTCCATTAATAAAGAGCCTTCTAGCTGATTTTTGCTTAAAAATGTTTGAAAATTCTGTTCGAATGATGCTGTTACATGCTGAATCATTGCTTTTGCAAAATCAGGTACCATATTTGAGCGCTTTCCTGCATTAAATAGTAGTAGTTGTTCTTTCGTTGCATCACCCACTTTATTTTGAGAGAACACAAGCTCTGCAATGCCTTTTTCTGCATTGATGAGCGGGAAATCTGCATCTGGTGCAAAACCAATTGTCGGCATTTCCTCCTGTTTAAAATAGTGGTCGACACAGCGGAATCCTGTTTCTTCGTCTGTACCAATAATCATTCGTACTCTTTTTTCTAACGGAATACCTGCATCTTTCACAAGTTTCATGGCCATCCATGCCGCAATCGTAGGCCCTTTATCGTCAATCGCACCACGTGCAAATAATTTACCATCAGCTACTGTGCCGCTGAAAGGAGGGTAAGTCCAATCTGCTTCTTCTCCAATTGGGACAACATCAACATGACATAAAATACCAAGTAAATCTTCACCAGTTCCCATTTCAATATGTCCAGCATAATTATTAACATTTTTCGTGAGCAGGCCTTCTTTTTGACCCTTTGCTAGTAACCATTCAAGCGCTTGAAGTGGACCATCTCCAAAAGGTACTTCAGTAGTTATTGTATCCTCATCGAGCACACTATTTATTTGCACAAGCTCCTGTAACTCTTGTATTAATTCGTCTTGCCTTTCTTTTGCAGCTTGTAACCAATCCATACCATGTACCTCCTTCAAAGTATTAACATTATTCTACACCTTACAACATATATGACAATCAGCTTTCTGACAACTATTTTCAGTAACTTCTACTGTCACTACCATATATAGCACGTTTTTCACGTATTCCCACAAAATACAGTATAAATTTTATATATTAATTGTAAATTTCTCTTGCATTCACTAGAAAATTAAGTAGTTTTTCTATATAATAAAGTTATCAGAATAATTGTTCTGACTATAAAATTAGAAAAGGGGATGTCTAAGGCAGCTACTTATTAGCCTAAGTGCACTCCGCACATATTGTCGTCCGCTAGTCTTTGCCAAGAGAATTAAGATGAAGGAGTGGTTCATTTAATGAAACCAACTACTGATCGAATGCTTAATCGTATTAAAGACGTGTACATGTTTATTTTAGACAAAGGAACCGTGTCTACACAGGATTTAGTCGAAGAGTTTAGTATCACTCCTCGCACCGTTCAAAGAGATTTGAACGTGTTAGCCTTTAACGATTTGGTGACGAGTCCAAGTCGAGGCAGATGGACAACGACGAAGAAAAAAGTAAAATTAACGTCTTAGTTTTACGTTTTGTACGTAAAGCATTATGTATGGAAAAAGAATGACCTTTCGTCGGGGTCATTCTTTTTTGTCGTAAGAAGATTATTAGATTTTTTGCCCACTTTGCTTACTGACTTCTCCGTAAATTGATGATTTATAAAGTGATTATTTACATCGCTCCTTTACCCTTCAATCTGAGCTACACATTTTAGCATAGTAGCATAAATCTGCGCGCCATTAGCTGCTCTGTTCTCTTTCAAGATTATTTTAACTATTTACAGTTGCTTAACAATCCGTTAAACTCGAAACATTCTAAATGTTGAGAGGAGGATTTTATATGACTTTGTCAAAGTTGTTTCATCCATTAGTTTGGATTATTTTAGGTGGGACAATTTTTACACGTATTGCAAGCTTTATGGCAATGCCTTTTTTAGCTATTTATTTACATAATGAAATTCAAGCCTCTCCCTTACAAATTGGATTGACAATCGGTATCGCGCCGCTCATTTCCACAGTAGGTGGATTTTTCGGGGGGTATTTAACAGATCGCTTTGGTAGAAAAAGCGTTATTCTATTAACAATTATCGTTTGGAGTCTTGTGTTCTTTGGCTTCGCAACGGTTCATGCTGTTTGGCTTTTTATCCTATTCAATGCTTTAAATGGACTTTGTCGATCATTTTTTGAACCTTCCACACAGGCATTGATGATTGATTTTACACCTGCCGATAAACGAAAAAGACTATTTTCCTTACGTTATACGGCCATAAATATTGCAGCGGTTATTGGTCCTATTATTGGCGTGTATATCTCACAGCTATCCAGTCCAAGTATCCCTTTTATGCTGACAGGGATGATGTATATTATTTACGCAGTGTTTTTATTTTTTGTGTTAAATCGCTATCAAATGCAGCAACCCAAAGCTGTTACACAAACAAAAATACTCAGTACATTCACGATTCTTTTGACAAATCGTGTGCTGCTTAGCTTCATATTGGGAGCCATTTTAATCAATATTGGGTACTCGCAATTTGACTCAACGCTACCTCAAATTATCGAATTAAAGATTGATGAAGGTGCGAAACTTTATTCGTTATTAATCTCTCTCAATGCAGCAGTTGTGTTATTACTACAATTACCTATTAGTATAGTATCAGAGCGCTTTTCATCTACAGCAACATTATTAGTAGGTGTACTGTTCTTTGCTATTGGATTATGTATGTTTGGATTCTCCAATAATTATACGCTCTATATCATTGCCATGATTATTTTTACCATAGGTGAAATCTTTGCCTTCCCTACAATGAATGTCATGATTGATGAAATTGCACCAGATACTCAAAAGGCAACCTATTTAGGTGCTGCACAATTTAAAAATTTAGGTGGCTTTATTGGCCCAATAATAGGCGGATGGCTCTTGACTCATTATATGAACGCTATGTTTCCAGTCATCGCTGTTCTTGTTTTATGTAGTTGTATCTTTTATAGAACAAAAATAGCAGCTCAATAATAAACGCCTCATTGCTATCAAAATAGCTAATTATGCTATCGATAGAATGGGGCGTTTTTTTAACTATTATAACCCTCGTCAGCAGCGACCTCTGCATAACTAGAATATTGATCCTTACCAGCATTTTTGGATTGATAAAGCGCTTTATCGGCCCGTTCAAATAAGCTCATTTCTGTATCCTCAGCATGATTATAAATGGCTCCGCCCATGCTCACAGACAACACAGACCATTTCTCGCTCACTTGGCCATCATATCTAACTGATCTTATTTGAGTCAAGATGTCCTCTGCCATGTGCTGCATCTGTTCCTCTGTTGTATCGTATAAAACAATGGCAAATTCATCCCCACCGAAGCGTACGACAAAGCCACTTTGTTTCACAACATGCTTTAAAATTTTCGCTGTTTCAATGAGGATATGATCTCCTTCTACATGACCAAATTGATCGTTTACTTGTTTAAAGTTATCTAAATCAATTAACAATAAACCTGGCACATTCATTTTTCTTTTTCTTAATAAATTATCAATTTTTCTAATATATGTAGCACGGTTATAAACACCTGTTAACGGATCGAAGGTAGCTAGGTGTATTGTTTTAGATAAAATTTTATTAATAACTAACAGCATAATAAAGGATGTTAGTAGGGCGATAGACAGTAAAAACCAAAATTGTTTCGTATTTTTTTGAAGAGCTTCCATTTTAGTGAAATTAATAAATTTCACATAGACAATTCTTTTGGATGACTCCCCTCTCACTGTCTCTGCTTCATAGGGCAGAAAACGATGTGTTTCTATATAACCATTGTCTAAAGCCTTTTCATACTCAACTGGCTCCATTGTTTTCTTTGCTAGCTCGAAGTATTCTTGAAATTTCTTAGATTGCTCCTGTACAGTGATTTTCTTCGATCTCGAATCATTAAAGAAAACGCCACCTGCATTAATAGCTTGCACATCCACTAAATCAATATATTTACCAATTAAGTACTGTGCAGTTTTCTCAAAATTAAAGGTTTGGAAGACAGGATCATTTAGTAGGTCTATACCTAACTCAAGCAAATATTTCTTATCATGTGTTGCCAGATAGCCAAATTTTCGATATTCTCCTGTTGATGTTGAAATATCAATGCCATCTGTAAAAAATTCGCCACTAGCGCGCCGTTCATCCAATAAAGCAGAAAAACGTTGACAACAAAGCGAGAAATCCAAGCCAATATCTTTGGCAAAAGTCGTGTAAACCACTGTATTGGATTGATCTACTATGTAAATATCCATACCATGTTTCTTTTTCATTTGCTGCAAATCCCAAGTAGCTACATTAGGGTTTTCATGGTAATAGTTTTTTAACTGTCTAAGCTCCTGTTCCATTTTGTCTGAAATAGTATTATCAAAATAAAAATGGGCATTATCAACAGTTTGCATATCTGTCAAAATATGATTTTCAATTAATATTTTATTCATGCTCACTTGTTTTTCTATCTCTGTTACCAGTATTTGTCGGTTCACATATGAAATAACAGCAACAAGTATGAGTGCAAATGCTATTAAAGATAGTAATAATTTAATACGCAGGTTCTTCATTTCATTGTCCTCTACTTATTTATACCATCGTCTTTTGGGAAACATTTCAAAATATGATACATTCTATGACTATATCACAATAACTCATTTCATATTATACAGTTACAGTCATATTACTGTATATAAAAATCCCCGATGCTATGTGAGGCATCGAGGAATAATATGTTTAATGATTGTTTTGTAAACCGTTTAGCTCTTCTGTAGTGAGCTCACGATATTCACCTAACGCTAGATTTTCATCTAATATCAGGCTTCCCATAGAAATACGCTTTAAATATGTTACACGTTTTCCTACAGCCTCAAACATTCGCTTTACCTGATGAAACTTGCCTTCTTGAATCGTTAGCTCTATTTCCGATTGCTGTGCAGACTTTAGAATCACAAGCTTTCCAGGCTTTGTAACATAGCCATCATCTAGTTCAACACCATTTGCAAATTTCTCGGCATCTTCTTCTGTCACAACGCCTTCAATCTGTGCGTAATAAACTTTTGGCACATGCTTTTTTGGAGACAATAAATTATGAGCTAATTGACCATCGTTTGTTAATAAGAGCAACCCTTCTGTATCTTTATCTAATCGACCAACAGGAAACGGTTGAAAATGCTGGTGTAATGGCTCTAATAAATCAATTACTGTTTCATCTCTTAAATCCTCAGTGGCAGAAATAACACCAGGCGGTTTATTCATTATAAAATAAACAAATTCTGTATAAACAACGCGCTCTCCAAACACTGAAACAATTTGCTGTTCTGGGTCTACATGTAAAGCTGCATCCTTGACATAAGCACCATCTACTGTGACAGCTTTTTGCTTTAATAACTGCTTCACTTCCTTACGAGAACCGTACCCCATATTTGCTAGTAATTTATCTAAACGCATCGTTCCACTCCTATTTCAATCCCAGTTTACTCATAATACGGGTTAATCGTTCACCTAATAGCTTTTGGGCTAAACCTAGGCGTAATGATAAAAAGCCATAAACAGCCGCACCAACACCCGCACAAATAATTGAGAATAGTAATGCTGAGAATTTACTATCAACTGGTCCCATTAGTAATTCCAATAATTTATGCACCATCAGCACGCTAATGGCCATCGCCATTGTCAATAAAGCAATTAGCATGACACGACGCACAACCATTTCTGATCGATAATTCAACGTTTTTCGTAACACAAGCATATTAATGATAATCGAAACACTATAGCCAATAGCTGTAGCTACTATTGCACCATCTGCCTCTAACCAGCGAATTAAAGGAATATTTAATGCTAGCTTTACGAAAATTCCAGATAATAAGCTGAAAACAATCCACTTTTGAAAATCAATTCCTTGAAGTAGTGCTGCTGTGACTTGAAATAACGCAAATAAAATAGCAACAGGTGCATAATGCGCTAAAATCGTTGCTCCCATTTCGCTTTCTGAATAAAGCATAAAATAAATTTCATTGGCTAATAGAGAAATACCAACCACAGCTGGCAATGTAATAAAGATTAAAATTTGATAGGTCTTATCCATTGCATGGCGGAGCGCTAAATACTCCCCCTGTGTAAAATACTTTGTAATTGTTGGTACAAGCGCCATCGAAAATCCAGTCGCTAGCATAACAGGGATGATAACAACTTTATGTGTCATAAAGTTAATCATCGATAAATAAGTATCTGTTACTTCTGCTAAACCAATGGACGTCATTGCTCCATTAAACGTAAGCATGTCGACTAATTGGAATAACGGATTGGCCACCCCTACAAACACCATTGGGATGGAATAGGTAATCACTTCTTTATAAATATTGGACATTGGTAACTGTGTGGAAGTCACACTTTGGCTACGTAATAAGTTAAATTCAGGCTGATACTTTTTCCAGTAATAATAAAGAACACCTAATCCTCCGATTGCCCCGATAAATGCAGCAAACACAGCAAAGGAGATGGCTGTCTCTGGTTTTCCTTTAAACACAATAACCACTAGGAACGATCCACCAAGTAACACAACAATTCGCACAATTTGTTCCACCAATTGAGAAACGGCAGTAGGCTCCATTTTGTCGTAGCCTTGGAAGAAGCCACGCCATAGACTCATAAATGGTACTACGATTAAGGCAAAACTAACCCATCGTATTACTGAAGCAATTTGTTCGACTGTAAAGACTTGTTCCTCACTCTTAATAACTAACCCTGCTATTGGCGTAGCAAGTAGAAAGAGGGCAATAAATGCTGCAAAGCCAGTCATCATCATAATAAGAATGCCAGATTTCATCAGCTTGCGACCCGATTGATAATCCCCCATAGCATTATATTTGGATACAAATTTAGAGACGGCTATTGGTGCACCTGAAATGGCGATTGCCAGCATAATTGAATAGGGAATATATGCATATTGGTAAAGCGCAATGTTCTTCTCGCCAACAATTGCATAAAACGGAAAAATATAAATTAATCCGAGTACCTTCGATAAAAACATCCCCATTGTTAATATCGCAGTACCTTTCATTAAATTGGACATCATACCCATCCATTCATTGTAAAATCAATATTATTATCGTAACACTTTAATGGCTCTTATAAAACATTTTCCTTACTCATACACGACATGCAAACGCTGTCACCTTGTAAATGATTTAAGTAAACCAATTGTAATCTTACCACATTTATAGGAAATGAGACGCATAAAAACACCAAAAAGTTCATTCATAAAGAAACTTGAAGAAAAAAGGCCTTAAAATAATCGGTGAGGAATTGAACATCCCCACCGATTAAGGTATTTCTTATACCATGTCCACAAAGAACTTTTTATACCATACTAGGAATACATAAACTGTCCAAATATAACGACCACGATTTGCTTTCCCTTCGTAGTGCTCATCTAGATAGCCAACTAATTGTTTTGTATCAAAAAATTCATTTGCAAAGTCAGTTGTAAACATTTCTTTTACCATACTGTAATACTTTTCTTCACGTAACCAGTGACGAATTGGCACTGGGAATCCAAGTTTCGGACGCTTTGCCCATTCTTCTGGCAATTCCTGATGTGCAGCTTGACGTAAAACATATTTTGTATCGATATCATTCACACGGTATCTTGAAGGAATATTTTTCGCTAACTCCATTACTTCCTTATCTAAAAATGGTACACGTAATTCAATCGAGTGTGCCATACTCATTTTATCTGCCTTCAATAAAATATCACCAGGCATCCAAAGATTTAGATCTAGATACTGCATTTTTGTCACATCATCATCGCCAGGCACTTCATCATAAATACGTTTTGTAATCGATTTTACAGATGGGGCATTTTTATAAGCTGGCTTTAAAACATTAATAGCATCTACTTCATCCCACACTACCGCTTCTCCAATAAAGCGCTCTTCTACTGTTTGAGCACCTTTAATAAGGAAATTCGTGTATTGATTTTTCGGTAGAGCTTCTGCCATCCCACGTAATGTTTTACGAAGACCTAATGGTAATTTTTCGTATTTTTGCATTCTTCCTGAGTTTTGATACCAAGCATACCCACCAAAAATTTCATCAGCACCTTCACCTGATAGGACAACCGTTACATCCTTTGAAGCAAGCTCCGAAAGGAAGTAAAGTGGCACTGAAGATGGATTGGATTGTGGTTCATCCATATGCCATTGAATTTTAGGTAGCGCTTCAAAGCACTCATCTGCTGTAATGTATCTACGTTCATTTTGAATATTCAACGTATCCGATAAATCTTTTGCAAGATTTGTCTCATTGAACATATCTTCATAGTCCGCAAACCCGACTGAGAAGGATTTATCTGGGCGTAATAAGGACGTAATATAACTAGAGTCAATACCACCCGATAAGAATGAACCAACTTTTACATCACTGATTTGATGAGCCTCTACAGATTCTTTAACAGTTGAACGAATTTCTTCAATATATTTTTCGATTGGTGCTTCTTTTGCATGGAATTTTTTATCCCAATATTGCACGATTTGCTTTTGTCCATTTTGAATTAGCATATAGTGTGCTGGTGGTAATTTAAAGACACCTTTAAAGAATGTTTCATCCATAGATGAATACTGGAATGTTAAATAAGGGCGAAGTGCCTGTTTATTTAACTCTTTAATAAATGATGGGTGTGGTAAAAACGATTTAATCTCAGAACCAAAGATAAACGTACCGTCAGTTGTATGCTCAGAGTAATACAATGGTTTGATTCCAAAGCCATCGCGCGCAATGAATTGTAAATCATTCTTTTTATCCCAAATACAGAAGGCAAACATCCCACGCAGTTTCTTCACAAAATCTACGCCATATTCTACATAGCCATAAATAATGACTTCACTATCTGACTGCGTTTTAAACGTATGACCTTTTTCAATAAGATCTGCACGCAGCTCTTGGAAGTTAAATATTTCTCCATTAAATACAAGCACAATATTGCCATCTGCACTATATAATGGTTGATTTGCTACGTCTGATAAGTCAATAATACTTAATCGACGGAAACCCAACGTCACTTTATCGTCACTATGAATACCACCGCTATCTGGTCCACGGTGAATAATTGTATTCATCATATTTTCTATCGTCTGATGATGATCAATCACATTTGTTCCATTAATATAACCTATAAATCCGCACATTCTATTTTTCACCTCATAATTTAGTGCATAACCTTTACCATAATAGCACGAAAAGACATTCATTTCATGCTGACAATGCTAATAAAGGAAAACTTTCATTCATCCAATTGTATAACAAAGAATATTGTGTTTCATTCTACTGTATAAGCTCTTCATCCCAAAAGAAGAGATAAAGAATTATAAAACACTTTTCTATTATTTTCAATGTCAAAGAAAGCCCCTCTCTATATAGACTTCATGTATAATAGGAAAGATTCCTAATTTGAACAGAAAGTGAGTTTCTAACTATGTATGATGTAATCGTGATTGGTGGTGGCCCATCTGGATTAATGGCGGCGATTGCTGCTGGAGAGCGCAAAAAGAAGGTGTTATTGTTAGAAAAAGGCACAAAACTAGGCAAGAAATTGGCCATTTCTGGCGGAGGACGCTGTAATGTTACAAATCGTTTGCCTGTTGAAGAAATTGTGAAACATATACCCGGTAATGGTCGTTTTCTCTATAGTCCATTTACCGTTTATAATAATGAAGATATAATTGCATTTTTTGAAGGACTTGGTGTCGCCCTAAAGGAAGAGGACCACGGTAGAATGTTCCCTGTATCCAATCGCGCACAAGATGTCGTTGATGCGCTGATTAGACAGCTACAACGTCTTCATATTGAAGTACGTTTACACACAGCTGTCAGTAAGCTTCTAATGGATGAAGATAAAATTTTGGGTGTACGTCTTGCTGATGGCACAGAAGTCCGTAGTCAAGCAGTCGTTGTAGCCGTTGGGGGCAAGGCGGTTCCACAAACAGGCTCAACAGGTGATGGCTATCCTTGGGCTGAACGTGCGGGTCATACAATCACTACCTTATTCCCAACAGAAGTCCCTGTTATTTCAAAAGAAGATTTTATTCAAGCACGTGAGCTACAAGGACTAGCATTGCGTGATGTTGCTGTCTCCGTGCTAAATAAAAAAGGCAAGACACTCGTCACCCATCAAATGGATATGCTCTTTACCCATTTTGGTTTAAGTGGTCCTGCTATTTTGCGTTGTAGTCAATTCGTTGTGAAAGAATTAATGAAAACAGGCTATGAGCCCGTGACAATGCGTATTCAAACACTGGTACATTATAATGAAGAAACATGTCTACAATATTTAAATAAATTAATAAAAGAAGATCCGAAAAAGGCTGTGAAAAATGTTTGGAAAGGCATAGCACCTGAACGATGGCTCTTGTTCTTATGTGAGCGAGCACATATTGATGTTCAATTGACGGGCGCTGAATTATCCCAAGAGAAAATTCGTCAGCTAGCACGTTTACTAGTAAACTTCACCTTAACAGTGAGTGGCACACAGTCACTCGATAAGGCGTTTGTAACAGGTGGCGGTGTCTCTGTAAAAGAAATCGAGCCAAAAACAATGGCCTCAAAGAAAAAAGAAGGACTGTTCTTTTGTGGAGAAATTCTTGATATTCATGGCTATACAGGCGGCTATAACATCACTTCAGCCCTCGTAACGGGACGTATTGCAGGAATGCATGCGGCATTATAATAGAAGAAAAAGCGTGTCCGTAGAAAACGGACGCGCTTTTTTAGCTTTCACTAGACATATAAACTTCTTCAAATGGTTGGATAATAACAAAGCCCTCACCAGAAAACGCCATCTGGATGGATTCTCCACTGCCTCGGCCGATAAATGTACGGAAGCTAATATCTGTTTTAAATTCAGGTGTTAAGTTGCCTGACCATGCGACAGTTGTTTATTAGGACAAAAAGATAAATATAAATCAGTATGCTACTACTAATTTCTTGTTTTGCTCAACCACTCTAAACTCATTCAAAATATCCTCAAGTACTGTATCAGCTTCTAAAGTTGTTGAAACAAAACTGTTCAACTCATTGATAATATCATTGAAGTTAGGCACATCAAAAAAGAATGTGTACTTGTAACCATCTATTCTTATTTCACTTATCATTCTCAACTTATCTTCCTCTGTTATTGATTCCGATAGACTTAAGATTTCTGCTTCACGCTCTCCTACAGTTTGAACAAGTCTATCCAAATTAGAGAGCTTAAGAGAGTTAATTTTCTGCTGTAGCTCGTGGTTCTGTTCCATCAATTCGTTGATTTCAGATTCCACCATCTCAATTACACTGTCTATCTTTAGCTTTGTAAGAACTTGTGACTTTTCAGCAATCAAAACCATATTGTCACTAATCTTAGTTTGATAGTCACTTGCAATCTTTGCATGTTCACGTTTCACTTGTTCAATCGTCTTTATGATTGAAGCACCCATTCCCTTGTCACCGAAAAGTAATTTTGGCTCTATCATAGAGATTGCTTTTTTTAATGTATTAAATGGTACATGCCTACTGTTATCACATGCGTTGGCTCTATTACGTGTCAGACAGTAATAATAGTAGAACTCAACTACCTCACCGTTCTGATGTTTATACCTTCTTACAGCTCGTGTATAAGCACCACCACATCTCGCACACTTGATTTTTTTAGAAAATATATCCTTTTTCTTAGCAACGTTTTGTCCTCGTTTAGTACCATTTTTGTTAGAACTTCTATCCGCTAAGATTAATTGAACTTTTTCAAATTCCTCTTTGGATATAATAGGCTCTTTTAGAATATCAACCATTTTCGTTTGTTGTTCAACAGGCACAGGACTAGGATTTTCAGTTAAAGCCTTGACCTCTGTTTTGCCACTCATAGCTGTTCCATAGTACAATGTGTTTTTCAGCATAGTGTTTACCTGTGAATAGCCCCACTTAGTGCCTGTAGTTGTTGGATAACCTTTTTCATTTAAAATGTTAGCAATTCTTCTACAGCCCATTGTTTTTGCTAACTCAAAAACTTCATTAACAACCTTCTTTTTATCTTCATCGACACATAGCTTACCTGTTTCATCTTTATATAGTCCATAAGGAAACATGCCTGTTGGGTATTCATTTTCTTCTTTAATGAACTTAAAAGCATTTTTTATGCGCCTTGAAGTAGCTCTCGATTCATTTTCACCGTTTAAAAACCATTGATTGATTTGATTATCGTTATCGGCAACATCTGTACTTAAATCTAGTCCTTCAAAGAAAATATGTACTCCAATTTTTCTTAACCGCTTTACTAAAGTCATTCCTTCTGACGCATTACGAGCAAAGCGACTTGTATCTTTACAGACTATCAAATCAAATAAAGGTTTACGTGTTTTTGATATTGTATAATCGTAGTCTTTACTACCATCGAGCTTTTTAGCGTCAATCCCTGCGTCTTTAAGCATTTTTAAAAACTCTTTTCTTGTAGCGTTTGTTCCACTTCCCTTATCTGCATATGTGTCAATATAATTATATCCTTGTTGCTTACAAAAAGATTTATAGTATCTCTTTTGACCTTCATAGGATTTATCTTGTCCTTCTTTTTTGGTACTTACACGTGTATATGCTACAGCACGAATATCTTGTTTATTCTGTGTCATATCGTTTCGCTCCTTCTCTCGTGGTGTGTAGATGTAGCAGGTCATGCCTACTTTCAATTGCTAATAGCTCAAATATCGGAAACTAGGGGGCTACCTACCGCCCTTTGTAAATATTTTCTAAATCCTTGTCAGATGCCCTTCTGAGACGTTCTGACGCTCACACAACTTTATGTATCGCCCCAACCTGTGACGTGGCTCTGTGAAGCTCCTACGAGGTCACTTTACGGCTCTGACAAGCTCACTGACCTGCAATATCAATACTAAGTAAAAGAGAGATTTTACAGGTCAATTTAAAGTTATTGAATAGATGATAAACCCTTATAAATCAATGCTTTTAGAACAATAGAGCCATTAGAAGAATGAAATGCTCTTAATGCTATTTTCTATTGATTCTTCTGTGATTCCGATATAGCGTAGCGTTGTTTTCTGCGAGCTGTGATTAAAGATTTCCATGAGTGTGGCTACGTCTTTTGTAGCTTGGTAGTATGTGTAACCAAATGTTTTACGCATTGTGTGAGTACCAATGTCATTCCTACTAATCATTTCACCTGCTTTTGTGATGATGCGATAAGCTTGTGTAGTTGAAATATGACCGTCACCTTTACGGCTTGGGAATAGGTACACTGTGCCTTGTGGTAGCGTTTCAATGTATTCTGCAATATCAGCCATAAGATTGTTAAGGTACACTGTACGCTCTTTCTTAGTTTTACCCTCACGAATTTTAAAATTAGATTTCCCTTTAACCTGTTCCACAGTAAGTGCCACTAGGTCACCACATCTAAGACCTGTTGAAATGCCGAGCTTGAATAGAAGTTGATTGCGTAGACCAAATTCTTTTGTCATGCCTAAAGCTTCAATTAAGTTATTAATATCTTTCTTATCTTTCAATGGTTGTACATCAATTAATGTACCTTCTTTTGGATTCTTATTTGCCATGTTTATGACCTCTTTCTTATGTATCCTTTTATTATTATTTTTATAATACCATACATTCAATTAAAGGTCAATATAAGAACAGCTATATACCAACATTTCATATGTATCCTTTTAAACAAAAGCATACATTCAAATTCCAATCCATTCTCGTTAGAACGTATGTTCCATTTGAATAAACAGCTATATAGAATCATCTGCTTTTAATCAATGAACCAATTTGACCTGTGTATCGCTGCTCTTTCATCTATTTATCCATTGGTGCAATTGATACAGGTTTATGATGCGATTCATCAAGCATTAGTGATTGATTAGATTAGTAGCGGTTTAGACAAGCTCGTATCGTTGCAACAACAAGGTTGTGTTTTTGTAGCACTTTTATTTGACTACCAAGAACAAATGTTCTAAACTTTGTATTGTAAATTTATATAGAAAGCGTGGAACTAATTTATGAATAGAAAAATAAAACTAGATGAACCAATTATTCCAACAGTAATAGATAAGATAAACTTTCAAGATATTTTTTATGAAGAAGAGCCATATTTATCAAACGGATTAATCGAAAATACATTGATTGAAAACGAGAGAATAGATTTACTAACTTTATCAAAAATACATCTTAAAAATGTTACTTTTATAGATAGCACTTTTTATCAAATAGATATGACAGACGTTATTTTCGAAAACTGTGATTTATCCAATCTCGACCTAAGCAATGCTAGGTTAAATAGAGTTCGATTTGAACGGTGTAAGCTTTTAGGAAGTAATTTCACTAAGGCAAATATTAGTAATTCCATTTTTAATGAGTGTATAGCAAATTTAACTAACTTTGCAGAAGCTCGATTTAAACAAGTCATTTTCGATGAAGCTTCTCTCCGAAATGCATATTTTTATGATTGTGTTTTGAATAAAGTTGGTTTTGAAAACTGTGATATAAATGATATTGATTTCACAGACACTTCTCTTAAAGGAATTGATTTAAGTACAAGTTCGTTTCAACACATAACTTTAGATTTAGAATCTTTAAGGGGTTGTACAGTATCTACTGAACAAGCAATCGGCTTTGCAAGTTTATTAGGGTTAAAAATAGTTTAAGTGGGCAACTATTGACTATTCTTTAGCCGAAACAATACTCATCACAATCAATCTAAGGGCTTGTGAGTAACATTCACCCAAGTCCTTTTGTTATGCATCATAACAATCACAAGTACGCTTCTTAGAATCGCTCTGTGAGCTTAATCCACGTGACCAATCATCCACTTGAACGAATCTCGATGCTTTACAATGCTGTTCTGCGGTGCTTCAAAAAGAAAAAGCACAACAATTAATGTTGTGCTTTTAAAAAATCATACATAAAGTCCTGTACGTCAATATAAGCTTGCTCAATATCGTCCCTGCTCTCTTTGAAATGCTTACGGAATGTTTTCCACTGTGCATCAGTAAGATGTGGTTTGATAGTGTTCTCACAATCCGCCCCTTTTGCTTGTTTAATAAGGTCAATGTATTCCTTCTGACCTCGATTTGTTTTAACCTGCTTATCATGGAAATACGAATAAGTCAGGCATGGAATAAACATTTCCTTCTGCAAGCGTGCTATGATTTCGTCATGATTTAAGTCATAAAGCTTCATACCATCTGATTCTTTGAAGAACAATTTGACCTCAAAACGATTAATGAAGTTGTCCTCTAACATTTCATCTTTTGCTTTGCGGTCATAATGAGAATCACAAGCTTTTTTATTTGGATTGCCCATTGAACCTGCCCATGATGATGTTTCAAAATTGGTTTGTTTCTTGTTGCCATGAGTACGCAAATAAGCACTTGTATTGAATGGTGTTACATAGTCAGTAGCTACATCTAAGCGAACTATGAACCACTTTGGATTGTTTAGAATATCAAGAATCACAGGACTGTTCCCAATTAGATTAGTTGTGAACTTTGAATGAAGTTGAATCTCTGTATTTACGCCATCTTCAAAAGGCAATAACTTGATATAAACACCATATGGCTCTCTTAAGTCAACGATATGGTAAACCAATGTATAGCCATTGGGCAATGATTCATGTTGGTCATAAGAGATAAATTGTGAAGTCAAATCCTCAATTTCTTCTTTTGTGAACCTTGCCTTTAGAATCAGCTTATCAATGCCTATGTTACGCTTATATCCAATGATTTTGTTATCTGAATCAACCTTGAAATAAGGTTTATGTCGGTTAGGAATCTTTGAAATATCCTTACCAATTGCTGAATTTGTGTTTGTCTTAGTTGTCATATGATTCACTCTTTCTATCAACATTGAAACTAATCAATATCAACTATAAATTACGATTAAAATTAGAATTAGAATTGAAGAAAGTAACCTTTTGCTAACCTTATTATAGGGGCGACTTCTTCAATCAAAAAAATAGGAGCATTAAGCCCCTATTCCTTTTCTGCATCTTTTTTGGAAGCTCGAACAGCATCAATTTTGTGCTGTTTAATGCCCTCTGCATCAACCATTTTCGTAATGCTCTCATAGCTATTGATTGTCAGATTGTCAGTGTCAATAATCAGCAAGGGGACTGCGTGTTCTTGCTTGTGCTCTCCCCATGGTAAAGCTCCAATATTGCCAAACTCATAGTGACCATCGGGGTCTAATCTATGCAAAGTCGGTCTATCGTCTTCAAGACCTGTTTTATCAAAGATTGCCTGCTGTTTAAACCATCCTTGCCAAAAAGCAATGTCACCGTTTATGACTTCAATCAAAGCTAAACTTGGCTTTTTGTTGAAGTTAAATTTGATGCCCTTTTTGATATAGTAAGGGTCTTTTTTTGTGCGGTCTTTGGCTTGAATAAACGATTGGTAAAGCGTCCTGCCTGCTTCTACCAAACTCAGGTCAATGCCATGTTTAGCGAATAGTCTGCTCACTGTGCGAGCTTGCTCTTTCTGTTTGCTTCTTGCTGTTTCTTCTTGTTGCTGTTTCATTAGTTATCAGTTCCTTTAGATAGAATATTTGTGTGTGTTTACCTATCTTCCAAAACCTCAAATCTATTCTTAGGGTAAAATACCCCTTACTATATATTTTATGTTAATTTTCAACTTTTGCAAAGGATTTTCCAAAAATAAATTTTTGCAGAATAGCATCATTGATTAATATAAGCTTAATAATTACGCTTTTAGAAAATGAAAAAAACTTTCCTTACTTGTGAATTTTGATAGATTGTTGAATCTTACTGAAAACAAAAAACACGCTAAACCCTTATAGGTAGCGTGTTCTAACATTTTATCTTTTTGTCGTTCAAATCAGTAGCATGCGGATCAGTATATACTGTTTCACCTGGCTTCACTAATAATGTCAGTGGTTCAAAATGAGTTGTAATCGCAACCTTCCCTGTTCCTTGAAGGGTTACATTAAATAAACCACCTGACATGATGCCAGCCATTTTACGCATCAAACGTATATCCCATTCGATGCTAGGCTCAAAGGCAAGTAAATCATTACCATTGACACAAATACTGTCGTTTTTCAAATCAAAAACAGTTACTTTCTTTCCTTGGTCCGCTAAATAGAGTCTACCCTTTCCGCTAGCTTTCATCAATTGCGTACCTTCACCCGTTAAAGCCTTTTTAAACATTTTGCCAAGACCATGCTCCAAGACGCGCTCACGTTCAAATTTAATATCACCTGTATAGGAAATCATAGCGCCCATTTTTGACCACACTTCACCGTTTAGATTAACCTCTAATACGCGTTCAGTTTCCAATTCAAAATAATCATTCTCATTATCGTCCTGCTGTGTTTTATGAACAAATTCATCTAAAGAAAATTTCCCCATGATTGATCCCTCCCTAATTACTTTATATACGTTGATCTTTGAGAAAAGATTCAATTTTTAACGGTTTGTTCCTCATTGTGCATTTCGTTACAAAATTTCTCTTTTAATAACGAAATCACTTTATTTCCAGTAATGTTATTGACATCAGACATGTGCTGTTATACATTAAACAAAGAAATTACAATTGTTATATAACAAGCGCTTCAAAAAAATAACTATATAAGTGCCATCCACGAAATGACACCTATATAGTAATTTGAAAGTTCATATTATTGTGTAGCAGATACATCTCCAACATTTTGCGCTGCTTTTAAAGCTGTTTGCTTACGTACATCTGCACGTAACGTTAAGGAAATAATCAACGAAGCTGCGATTAAACCTGCGAATACATAGAATACAGGAATATAGCTTCCATACGCATTTTTGATTGCACTTACTAACAACGGTCCAAATACTCCACCCAATGACCACGTTGTTAATAAATAACCATGAATCACACCAAGTTGCTTTGTGCCAAATAAATCACTTGCAAATGCAGGTAGATTTGAGAACCCACCACCATAGCAACTAACAACTAAGAAGATAAGTGCTTGGAAAATAATTACGTTAGTTGTATGTGGTAAAACGATAAATGTGATTAGCTGTGCAGTAAAGAAAATAACGAAAACGTTAGAACGACCGATATAATCAGACACAGCGGCCCAGATTAAACGACCACCACCATTAAATAACCCCATAATTCCTACCATTGCGGCAGCACCTGCTACTGATAGACCAACAATTTCCTGTGCCATTGGTGAAGCAACAGAAATCATCATAATCCCTGCTGTTACATTAACTAAATGCATTGACCAAAGCATCCAGAAGTGCTTTGTTTTAACAGCTTCTCGTGCTGACATAACAGCTAAATCTTTCTTCACTACGTCCTTACCATTATTGGCAGCTGCTTTCATATTAGCAGGCATATAACCTGGCTTAGGTGGTGCTATATATGAAGCCCCTAAAATCATTAACGTGAAGTAACTTGCCCCTAGAATAAAGTATGTTGTAGAAATGCCAACTGCCTCCATTAAGTTGGCTGCGACTGGTGCTGTAATCAGTGCACCCGATCCAAAACCAAGTACGGCCATACCTGTTGCTAGACCACGACGGTCTGGGAACCATTTTACAAGTGTTGATACAGGTGCAATATAGCCAATCCCCATTCCTAATCCACTAAGAACACCATATGTTAACCAATACATAACAACAGAATCCATTGAAATGGCTACACCAGCACCAGCTTGTCCTGCTCCAAATAAGACAGCTGCTACCATCGCCGATTTACGTGGTCCCATTTTTTCTACTAAACTACCAAATAATGCAGCTGAGAAACCAGCTAATCCCATCATAATGGTAAAGGCAATCGTTACCTTTGTTTCACTCCATCCCATTTCTGTGACAATCGGTAGCTTGTATACACTGTATGCATAGGCTCCACCGATTGAAAGGTGAATAGCGATTGCAGATAATGCAATTAACCATCTATTTTTATTCATAAATTCTCATTTCTCCCCTCTTTTGCTACCTGTGAAAATTCTATGAACGTCCATGTAAAACAATTTACCACTTAGAATTATTCAAATGCAAGATGTTTTTCTAAAAAATATTATTTCTCCAAAAAGTTTTTCATTCTTTTCTTAAAAATTAAAATCAAACAAACCTTACAGCCTCTAAGAAAAATGAAGTTTTACAAACTAAAAAATCTACATAAACTAGATTTTATTATTTTTCTACTCTATTTTATCGTTATATATTAATTATTCTTAAATAATTATTTTTGTGTATATTTTCACATGCTGTTTATGAATAAAATCTTAATTAGAAAATTAATTTCTATTATCTATCTAAAGAAAGAACTATTTATTTAGTTTATTACGCTAGAATTTTTAAGAACAGAAGAGAAATTTGAAACTATTTTCTACAAGATTTTTACTTTTATATGTATGAACAAAAAGCTGGTTTCCGTCTTTTATTTCCATATTTTTATTATAATTTAAAAAAATTACAATACAATCAATGTATATTTCAAATTATTTATTGAAAGTGAAAAATTTTTTATTATTCAAATATATATATTAGAGTCCAATTTTCTGGCATATGTATGCCATTACAACAATATAAATCATATTTATCAATCGTTTTGTTATACTACACAATAAAAAAAATACTCTTCAACAAATCTTGTATTACAACAGCTTTGTTATTTATGGTAATTTAGTATAAACTAAGAATTTTTAGTATGTTTTAAGGTAAACATGCTTATTTTGTAGAATTGAGGTGATGAATGTATAAAAGAAAGCTAATAGCTATCGCTCTTTTATATGTCTATGAAAAATATATCTTTACGTCTAAAAATGTTTATTTTTTCATTTATTATTGTCCTTTTTTCTATAGCAACAAGTGGTGCTATCATGCTCCATAACCTTTCGGGTGCATTTGAGAAAGAATTTGGAGCACGAGCCATTGCTATCGCGAGAACCGTTTCACAACTGACAGATGTACAAAATAATGTTGGGAAGCCGAATGGATTTGAAGTTATTCAACCCATTGCGGAGAGAATTCGTTTAACAACTGATGTTGATTATATCGTGATTATTGATATGAAGAAAATCCGCTATTCTCACCCTTCCGAGAGCAAACTTGGCACAGTTTTTGAGGGTGGAGACGAAATAGAAGCTTTTTCACAGCATGAATACATATCAAAAGCTCAGGGAGTGCTTGGCTATTCCATCCGTGCATTCGTTCCTATAATGAATGAAGAAGGTACACAACAAGTTGGTGTTATTACAGTTGGGTTACTCACACCAAAATGGTACAACCTATTAGATGAATATCAATTTGATATATTGATTTCTCTTTTTTGGGGACTAGCTATTGGATTAGGTGGTTCAGTCTGGGTGGCTAATCACTTAAAGCGTCAAACATTTAACTTAGAACCATACGAAATCGCTCGCTTAGTCGAAGAACGATCTGGCATTATACAGGCAATGGATATCGGTATATTAGCAACTGACGAAAGCGGTAATGTATCATTTATTAACCGTCTCGCAAGGCAGTATACTCATTTCTTTGAACAAAGAATTTCCCGCAAAGAATTATTTAATGGGACATGGCTTGCGGAAGACATTTTACAGCAGCATGAAATATATAGACCTTTACTTATACATGACCAGATGTATTTAGTACGCACCTTCCCTATTCGAATTTTAGATCAAAATGCTGGATACCTTATAATGTTAACGGATCGTAAAGAGGCAAATATGTTAGCTGAAGAATTAACAGGGATTAAAATGCTTGTGGATTCCTTACGAGCTCAACAGCATGAATATATGAACCGTTTACATAGTATTGCAGGATTAATTCAACTAGATCGTAATGAGGAAGCTCTGAGTCTTATTATTGATGAAATTACGGATGAAGAGGAAATTATACAAATTTTACATGATAAAATACTTGATTACTCGATTCAAGGTTTACTACTTGGGAAGTACTCGCGAGCAAAAGAACTCGGCGTGGAACTGACCATTGATGATGATTCAAAGCTAGCCGATATTATGAGCGGTTTTTCTAGTGGTGATTTGGTAACTATAATTGGGAATTTGCTTGATAACGCGATGGAAGCATGCTTTGAGTGTACGTATAAAGATGTACGATTAACGTTAATTGGCGATAAGCACTATCTATATATAGAAGTACAGGATAGTGGCTTGGGGATAATAGGTTTACCGCATCGAATTTTCGAATATGGTTTTACTACCAAACAAAAGGAAGGACATGGTATTGGCCTTGCACTTGTTAAACAAATTGTAGAATCTAATAACGGAAATATACAAGTTGAATCAACGGTCAATATCGGTACAAATATTACTATTGAGGTAGGGATGATAGAGGAACAATGAGCATACTTTCAGTTTTTATTGTAGAAGACGATCCAATGGTGCTTGAGATAAATAAAGGTTTTTTAAATAAAATGGTTGGTTTTCAGCTTGTAGGCGAATCGATCACTGGTCGTGATGCTTACGAAAAAATTAAAGTGAAAAAACCAGATTTAATTTTACTAGACATGTTTTTACCAGATATGACTGGTATGGATTTATTTTTAAAACTCCGTTCAGAAAGGATTCCCTCAGATATTATTCTGATAACTGCTGCGCGGGATGCTCCGACTGTTCAAGAGGCTTTACGATTTGGTGCAAGCGATTATCTCATTAAGCCCTTTCGTTTCGAACGTTTTGAAAAAGCTTTACAGCAATATAAAAATAGCTCCAAGTTGTTTTCTAATTGCACGGCCTTAAATCAAGAGGATATTGATAATTGGCTAGGTATACAACAAGGGTCAAATGAATTACCTAAAGGCTTAAACAATTTAACGATGAAACAAATATTAGATTATTTAACAACATATCGAGTAGCTATAACCTCCGAGCAGCTGGCCCAAAATGTTGGAATGGCAAGGGTCACAGTTCGAAAATACCTAGATTTTTTAGCAACTAAAGGAACCGTTAGCATTGAACTACAATATGGAACAGTTGGACGACCAACGAAATATTATTCTATAAAATAGTTGAGCACAAATAGTTATTAAAATAAAAACTCATATAGAATCTGCTATTTTTCTTATTATGCATAGCTTTATGATGCTTTACTATGCACATTAATAAAAGAAAAGTAAGCAGATTCTTTTTTCTCTAGCAATCATCTTGTATTATAACAATTTATCAATATAACTAATTGTTATATACCATAAATACCAAAATGTTCATTAAAACCATAATATTGAATATTTATTCGTATAAAATACAATAGAAAGCGTTCACATCTTATACAGTTAGGAGTGAATTGACATGTGGCGTAACCCTATAAAAGTACTATTCTTAAACTTATGTTTTTTAACCATCCTTATAGGCTGTCAACAGCAAACCTATCCAACTGACAATGAGCAATTAAGTCATGAAGAACAAATTGTCATTCGTTTTTCACATGTTGTTGGTGAAAACACACCAAAAGGAATGGCAGCAATTAAATTTGCGGAGCTTATTAAGGAACGAAGTAATGGTCATGTAGAGATTCAAGTTTTTCCAAATGGTGTACTGTACAAGGATGGTGAGGAGATGAATGCTCTTTTAAGAGGAGATATTCAGATGATTGCCCCTGCCATTTCAAAAATTACTACGTTTGTACCCGAATGGTCTGTCATGGATTTACCTTATGCATTTAAAAATGCAAAAGAAGTTCATACATATGTTGAAAGCGAAGTTGGGCAATCATTAATGAAGAGATTAAATAAACACAATCTAATCTCGATGGGCATATGGGATAGTGGTTTTAAACAGTTAAGTAATAGTATTCGTCCCATCCAAAACTTAACTGATTTACAAGGCTTACGCATGAGAATAATGCCAAGTGATATTTTAGCCGAGCAATTTTCCATTGCCGGTGCCTATCCTAGACGAATCGATTTTAATACGGTCTTCCATCAACTACAAAAAGGCAATGTTGATGGGCAAGAAAATACGCTCACTAATATTACAAGCAAAAATCTACATTCACTTCAAGATTACTTAACTATTAGTAATCATGGCTATCTAGGCTATTTGTTATTAATGAACAATGAATTTTGGAATTCCCTCCCTAAAAATGTACAGGAGCTTTTGATTGATACTCTTGAGGAAGTACAAAAATGGGAGTGGCAACAAGCAGAGAATTTAAGTGCAGAAAGACTTCAGGAAATGGAAGCATGTCAATGCATACAAATTCATTATTTAACGGAGGAAGAAATAGAGGATTGGGAAAAAGCCTTTAAACCAGTATACGACTATTATACAGAAAATTATGGTTTTAAATATATTGAGGCACTTCCTAAAAATCAATTTCATTAACTAGGGTTTAAAAGGTTGCCCTTTTAACTATAAATATATATTTTAGGGGGATATAGAATGAAAAAATGGCTTTTCATGTCATTCATGGCTTTGCTTTTACTAGTACTTGCAGCTTGTGGTGGCGACAAAAAAGAACAAGCTTCTGCACCAGCAGCTGAGGGAGATGGTGGCTACACCAAAGAAAAACCTCTTGTTATTAAATTCTCGCATGTAACTTCAATTGATAGTGTTAAAGGTAAAGCAGCCGAGGCATTTGCAAAATTAGTAGAGGAAAAAACAGAGGGTAAAGTGAAAGTTGAGGTTTATCCATCCTCGCAACTTTATGGAGATAACGATGAATTAGATGCCTTAGTATCAGGAAATGTGCATATGATTGCTCCTTCTGTAACGAAAATGGTAAAAATCGACCCTCGCTGGCAATACGTTGATATGCCATATCTTTTTGAAAATCAAGAGCATGCTCGTAAGTTCTTTAATTCAGATGTTGCAAAATTAATTTTAGAATCTGAACAACTAGCAGCTAACGACATTAAAGGTCTCGTGTTCTGGGAAAATGGCTTTAAACACTTTTCCAATAACAAACACCCACTTGTGACAGTGGACGATTTTAAAGGACTAAAATTCAGAGCACAAGCAGGTAAAGTTTTAGAATCGCAGTTTAAGGCTTTAAATGCAGGTTCTGCGACAATTGCATTTGGTGAAACGTATGCTGCCTTACAACAAGGAACAGTAGATGGACAAGAAAACACATTTAATAACTTTGATACTCAAAAATATCAAGAAGTTCAAAAGTACTTCTCCGTATCTGAACATGGTCGTCTAGACTATGCCATCTTTGTAAACAAAACATTTTGGGAAAAAATACCTTCAGAGCTATTGACAGCAGTTGAAGAATCATTAAATGAGGCAACAACGTTAGCTTGGGATTTAGCTGCGGAAGAAAACGAAAAATCATTCGAAAACATTAAAAATTCTGGCATCGAAGTCATTGAGCTATCAGATGCTGAAAAAGAAGCCATCAAAAAACAACTGGAACCAGTTTATGAAGAGTTTACTGATGTTATCACAGAAGAACTCATTAATGGTATTCGTGATTTAAAATAAACAGAGTTCTTAAAAAACTTACTATTCCAACAATTAGTTGATGTAAGGAATAGAAAATCGTAACAACTTCTAGGGTATTCTTTGTTAGGAAGTTGCACTGTAGTAGATGATTTATCGTCAATATCAATAATTTTATTAGTATATCGCTTACTTAAAAACGGGTGCTAAGAAGCTCACTTCAAACTGCAACATTTACAGTGGGAATAAAAGCATCCGTTTTTAACTTTAAATAAAGGAGGTAAAAACATGAAGGCCGTTTATAAAATATGGGGCTACTTAGAAGAAATTCTTGCAGGAATTTTTTTCGTAGCAGGTGTTGTACTCATTTTTTATGGGGTTATTATGCGCTACATATTCAATGAGCCACAAGCATGGGTAGAGGAATTAGCACGCTATTCTATAATTTGGGGTACATTTTTGGGGTTTGGCTTAGCTCTTCGCCACAATCAGCATATACAGGTGGATATTCTATATGACAAGTTAAAGCCATCGAAAAAACGTCTATTAGATTTAGTAGCAACAGGCTTGAGCATCGCCTTTTGCTTAATTTACACGTACTATGGTTTTGTTTTAGTGGAAAATCGCTATACATCTGGTATGGTTTCACTTGATATCGGGATTCCAATGTGGATTGTATATTTAGTCCTACCTCTTTCAGGTATTTTATTTTTACTAAGATTCGTAGAACGATTAGTTAATATTCTACGAGGAAAGGATGAAGAATATGCTAATCCTCTTACTTAGTTTCTTTTTGCTATTATTTCTACGAGTACCTGTTGCTATTAGCTTAGCACTATCAACAATTCTAGTGTTCTTCCAAATAGATTTTAATATGAATATGATTCCACAGCGCATTTTTACTGCATTAGATTCCTTCCCTATGATGGCCATCCCAGGATTCGTGCTAGCTGGCGTATTAATGGCGCGCGGTGGGATATCAAAATATTTAATTGAAGCTTTACGTGCATGGATTGGTCACCTGCCAGGTGGTCTTGCAGTTGTTACAATTGTTGCCTGTGCTATTTTTGCCGCTATTTCAGGCTCTTCACCTGCCACAGCAGCAGCAATTGGCTCTATTATGATCCCTGCAATGATTTCAGCAGGCTATAAAAAACGTTATTCGATGGGACTTGTTGCAGCAGGTGGTACATTAGGAATTTTAATTCCACCGAGTGTTCCATTAATTATTTATGGTATCACCTCGGAGCAATCAATTGGTGAATTATTTATGGCTGGGGTTCTTCCTGGATTAGCTTTAACAGGAATTTTAATTATTGCTGCCATCTTTTATGCGAAACGCAATGGATTTAATGGAGATCAACCAGCTTCTTGGGAAGAACGTGGGCGTAAATCTTTAAAAGCCATTTGGGGAGCATTTTTACCTTTTTTAATTTTAGGAACAATCTATTCAGGAGTTGTGACACCAACTGAATCAGCGGTGATTGCAGTTTTTTATGGCCTTATTGTATCCTTGTTTATCTATCGTGAAATGAAGCTAAAGGATTTCCGCGAAGTATTAGTAGAATCTATTAATATTACCGCTATGATTTTCTTAATAATAGGTGCCGCTTCGTTATTTGGGCTTTATTTAACAAATGCACAAGTACCACAACAAGTGGGCGCATGGATTGCTGAAAGCGATTTAAATAAGTGGATTTTTATGATCATTGTCAATATTTTGTTCTTTATTATGGGTATGTTCTTAGAAGCTGTCTCTATTATTTTAATCACTTTACCAATATTATTGCCAATTCTTGCACACTTCGATATCAATCTATTACACTTTGCCATTATTATGACGATTAATATGGAATTAGGTATGATCACACCACCAGTTGGATTGAATCTCTTTGTGGTAAGTGGGATAGCAAAAGAAAAACTTGGGGAAGTGGTAAAAGGCGTTATACCGTTTATCATTTTAATGATTATCTTCTTAGCACTTGTTGTCTTAATCCCACAACTTTCTCTCTGGTTACCAGAGCAAATGAAATAAGGCATTAAGATGGGTATAAATACAAAGGGTTATTCAATAAGAGATCGCTCTTTTTGGACAATTTTCATTAGTTTGGGCGGGGCTTCGGTTTTTGTCTTTGCTGCAATGTATTCTGTTCAGCCCCTGCTCCCCTTCTTTACAGAGCAATTTCATATTTCTGTATCCGTTGCAAGTCTATCCGTATCTATGACTACTCTATCAGTAATTGTTGGATTAATCGTGCTAGGTTTTTTATCAGATCGATATGGAAGAGCATTATTCATTCATTTATCCATAGTCTTTACCATCATACCATTTTTCTTCATGCCACTAACTGATTCTTTTTCTACTATTATTTTATTACGCTTTATTCAGGGCTTTGCTATTGCAGGTGTACCTGCAGCAGCACTTGCCTATCTTAGCGAAGAAATTGATCAACAATCAATGGGCTTTGCCACTGCATTGTATATTTCGTGTAATGCACTAGGCGGAACAATTGGTAGACTCATGGTGGGGTATATCACTGAATATTTTTCATGGAAAATGGCATTTGTTTCATTAGCCATTATGGGGTGCATCGTTATGGTAATTGTCTGGTGGATGCTACCTAAATCCAAAAATTTTTCGGTACAACAGCGTACGATTCAACAAGATTTACAAGGCTTTTGTTTCCATTTGAAAAACCCTCAAATATTAATACTTTTTGGATTAGGAGTTATTTTACAATTATCCTTTGCTGGGGTTTGGTCATTTATTCCCTATTACTTAACAGCGCCTCCTTTTCTATTATCTTTACAAAGCATTTCTTTTATTTTTTTAGCCTATGGTTTAGGTATTATTGGTTCGCCTATTGCTAATGCACTTGCAGGAAAAGTTGGATTAAATACCATTCGAACATTTGGAGTTTGTTTATTAACTGTGGGAATACTTTTTACATTAAGCAAGTCACTTTTCATTATTGTAATTGGACTTTGTCTAGCATGTTTAGGTTTTTTTACTGCTCATGCATTAACTTCTTCATTGGTAAGTCGGCTAGCTCTTTCTCAAAAAGGAAGTGCCTCTAGTCTATATCTGGTCGCTTATTACCTTGGGGTGGCCTCTGGAAGCACAATATTAAGCCCTGTTTGGTCATTATTTCAATGGCATGGTATCGTAATCATTACTGCTTTTCTGCCAATAACATACCTATTTATTTTAAATTCGCTACAGAAACAGAAAAAAAGAGATGTACTCAAAAAATGAGCATCTCTTTTTTTGCTAATTCATTGTTTTTTTACAAGTACAATTGCTTTCATTTCTTTATAATATATGCACAGTAAAATTCCTACTAAAATTAATAAAAAGCCATATAATTGAACACTTGTAGGGAATTGTTTTAAAAATACCGCACTCAATAGCATGGCTATAGCTGGCTCAAAGTTTAACAACAGTGACGCATTTGTTGAGCCGACCTCCTTCATTTTTTGATTCCATATTAAATTGCTTACCCCGTGGATAATAATCGCTGATAAAATGAGCAAAAACCAGTAGGGCATTGCAACTTGCCAATTCGTCTGCGGCAAAATAGTAAATGAAAACGGCACGAGCACCAGTAAACCTATTAAATTTGTATAGAACGTAATCGACTGGGCTGACATTTTCTGACTAAGATGATTGACAATAATGAGGAACAAAGCAAAGCTTAGCATTGTAATTAAGCTCAACACTTCACCCACACCGATTGAAATGGTGATAAGTGCCCCTTTGGTAATGATGAGGCCAACACCAACAAATGAAAGTATCGCACCTAGCCAAAATATGCCGTTCCGTGATTCATGATAGATCATTTTATTCAGTAGAGATGTAACAATCGGTGCACAGGCTAATATTAAAGCGGCAGTGATAGGAGAAGTGTGCTGGAGACTAGCATAAAAGCTATAGTGATTAATGGAAACGCCTAGTATTCCTGCAAGGATCAATAACAATAAATCATTTCTTGTAAATGTTGTTCGGAAAATTATTTTCCAACTAATACTTCCTAAAAACAGAACAATGACAATCAATCTAAAAATGGAGACTGTTAAAGGATCCCAATGGTCAATTAAAATAGAGCCAATAATGAAGTTACTAGCCCAAAAAAATACACAGCTAAATAAAATCATATAGATTGTTAGTTGTTTCATATTTTATCACACCCGCAAATAAAGAGATTTCTACATAAGTAATGGCAAATCTACTTTCCTTTATTCATCTTTTCTATTAAAACATAAGTATAGCAAACTAGAAGATTTCTAGTTTGCTATGTTATCTAAATAAGGGGGATTTAGATTTATACTTTGTTGATAAACTTACCTTTTGACATAACCACTCGGTTGGATGGTTTACGTGCAATAACTTCAGCGCTTGAAACTGCGTCAAAGAATACAAAACTTGCTTCATCTTTCACATTAGGCCAAGCCTTTTGACCATTTGCATCCAATGGTGTGATACCATTTGTAATATATTTTAATGTTTGTCGAATCGAACGTTCGTCAAGTTTACGAGAAATGTCTGCAAAAGTAGTCGCTTTTTCTAAAATATCTCCTGAGCCATTAGGACTCCAAGAATCATAAAAGCCGTCACAACCAAAGTGGACATCCACGCCGCGCTCTGCTAGTAATTCAATTGGTGGAATTAATCGTCGCAAATCAAATGGCACCGTTGACATTATTTTTACTTGTTGTTGTGCTAAACGATCTGCAATTTTATGCTGCTCCATGACTGATACATCACCAAGTGAAAAGGCATGACTTATCGCCGTTCTCCCCTGATATTTGGCATCCTCCACGATATCTATCCATTTATCGATTGTGTAATACCCAACATGGCCACCATCATGTAAATGAATATCGACATCAACATTAAATTCCTGTGCAATATCCATCACTTCATAAAGAGAAGGCTCAATCGAGTTATCGATGCCAGCTGGATCTAGGCCGCCAATCATCGTCGCTCCATTGCGTAAAGCTTCACGCAATAATTTAGGGACATCATCTCTTAATAGACCATGCTGTGGAAAGGCAATGACTTCGGATGTCACGACATCTTTATAATCGTCCAATGCCGCTAGTACACCTTCTAAATTTTTTAATCCAATGTATGGATCAATATTGACATGTGTACGAATATGATTCGCACCATTCTTAAGGATTTTTTCAATCATTGCAGTCGCACGTTGTTTACCTGTTGTAGCTAGAACGGATAGCTCTTGTGCTTCACGATCAAGTCGTTCCTTTAAATTCTTTACGGGCACACAAGCCTTCCAAGGTAAAGATAAGTAAGTTTTATCTAAATGATTATGCATTTCCTTAAAGGCAGGTAATAGCAGCTTCCCTTTCATATCTGTGACTTCGCTTGGAGACTCGATTGCGTCTGTTGCGGGTACAATTTGCGAAATGAAGCCATCTGTAATTTCAAGGTGAAAAAGCTCCACTTTCGTTCCAACTGTATCATTTTCCTTTAGATATTCTCCTGTTTCAAGTAGAACATTTGTCAGCCAGTGCTTCATCTGAATTCTCCTTTCAACTCTCCTACATCCTGTTGGTGTATCATTTTACCTCGTGAAATGACGGTAGTAATTGGACATCTTCTTGCTATCACATGGGCAGTGCTCACACCATCCACTAACAGCATATTAGCTTTATCACCAACTTGAGGCCAAACCCGTTCTCCAGCATCATTCATTGGTGTGATACCACCAGAAGCGTATTTCCAAGCTCGACTTAATGAATATTCATCAATAAAGCGGAATCTCTCCGCCATGACATTTAATTTCATAATCGTATTACCAGTACCATATGGTGACCAATGATCTGTTAAGCTATCATGTCCTACAGATACCTTGACACCATTGTTATAAAGATAAGGAATTGGTATCGTCGAACGATTCAAATCGATTGGGACAGTTGTCGTAACATCCATTTGTACCTCAGCCATCGCTTGAACTAAATTTTCTAAGCGTGACTGTTCTAAATCAGCAAGTGCCATCGCATGGCTAATTGTGACTTGTCCTTCTTTTTTCGCTTGTTTCGTTAACTCAATCAGCTTATAAAATTCAAATTCGCCTAGTGTGTTCGCCGTGTGAATATGAATATCTATCCCTGCATTATAGTCTTGGGCAATACCTATCGTTGTTTGCAATGACTTTTCGATATTGCGATCTACAATGGATGGGTCAACGCCACCAACAAGCGTTGCTCCCATTACCATTGCCTCACGGAGCAGTCCCTCTACATTGGAGCGTAATAAGCCATGCTGTGGGAAGGCCACAATATCATAGGTAATTTGATCTCGATAGTTTGCTAAAACCTCTTTTGTCATTTCAATATGCTTTGTCCCAATTTGTGGGTCGACATTACAATGGGAACGAATATGTGTATGCCCTTGTGAAATGAGCCACTTCACCATTTCCTCAGCTCGATAAGCAGCTGTCGGCAATTGTTTAGGTAGTAGTGTTCTTTCTTCTTCAATGCGTGTTAAAATCCCTTTAGTAATGGGCCTTGGTGCCTGCCATTCTCCGCCGAAATAAGTTTTATCGATATGAATATGCATCTCTCGGAATGAAGGGACTAATAGTTGCTGTTGTGCATCTATTACTTCTACATCTCCATCAGCCACTATATCCTTATCTACTTGTTGAACATACCCATCCTCGATTAGAACATCATAAATACCTGTACGAGTAGCAACAATGTGTTCATTTTCGCGCTCATATGCTTCTTCTAATCTCACATTTTTCAGCAATAGTTTACTCATAGTTTCCTCCTAATTGGTATTTTTTCGTCTATCACCAAATTTGATTATTCTACAATTTCAACGCCACTGATCATCGTGTAGTTAGATGCATCTAACCAGAAACCTTTTACAGCATTGCTGTAAACTGCTAAATGCTCATAGTTACGCACTGGAATATAGACAGCCTCGTCTAACTCGATTTGCATGGCTTCTTTGTAGATTTCATTACGTGCCTCTTGGTTTGCTTCAGAACGTCCTTGCTCAATTAGCTTATCTACTTCTGGATTTGAATAGTAGAAATGGTTTCCTGGAGGTCCCATAGAAGCAGTGTGGAATAGATTGTATTGGTTATAATCAGCATCACCCGTTGCATTACCCCAGCCACTAATAAAGATTTGGTGCTGCTCTTTCGTAATTTCAGAAATAAATGCACCATACTCCATTACTTGAATATCTACATCTAATCCGATTCCTTTTAATTGAGATTGAATAACCTCCGCCATGTTGATACGCTCTTTACGATCACTTGTCAGTAATTTAACTTTTGTTCCCTCTTGAACACCAGCTTCTTTTAACAATTCTTTTGCCTTCACTACATCATAGTCATACGGTTTCGTTTCACTAGAATATCCAATAATTTTTGGACTCATTGCAGAATTTGCAAGTGTTCCTACATTATCATAAATACCGCTAATAATTGCTTCACGGTCAACAGCATAGCTAATAGCTTGACGTACTTTTACATCTGATAATAACGCATCTTTCACGTTGAATCCGATAAATTCTACTGCTAGTCCTTCTGCACGGAATAAATTCATCGTTGAAGAATTATCAATACGATCAATCTCTGTTACAGGTACTTGTTCAGCAATATGTGCTTCTCCACTTTCAATCATTGCTAGACGAGTAGAATCCTCTGGTACAACTTTAAATGTTACTTTATCTACTTTCGGTACAGTTCCCCAATAGTCTTTATTCGAAGTTAAAGTAATTTCTTGACCTGATTTCCAAGTTTCAAATACAAATGGGCCTGTTCCTACTGGATGAGTTGCTAATTCGTCCGCTGCTTCAGCAATCGCTTTTGGGCTCATCATACTCCCCTCTTGACTAGCTAAAATAGATAGAAGCGGAGCATATGGTTCTTTTAATTTCAACGTTACAACATATTCATCATCTACCACTACTTCACTAATCATAGATAATTTATCACGCTGTGGTGATCCAGTTGCAGGATCTAGAATTCGGTCAAATGTCGCTTTTACAGCCTCTGCATTAAAACCTGCTCCATCATGGAATTTAATGCCTTCATTCAATGTAAATGTCCAAGTGACTTCATCTTTTTGCTCCCACTCTTTTGCAAGTAATGGAACAATTTTACGATCTCTATCAAAAGCGACAAGTGTTTCATATACCTTGCCATGAATAATATTTGCTGATGGAATATCTGTAATAAAGTGAGGATCAAGACTTGTCGCATCTGCTGCTCTTAGAACAACTAATTCTCCTCCTACGCTTTTTGATCCCTCTTTGGAACCTTCTGTACTATTATTGCTAGCAGTAGAGCAGGCTTGCAGAATAAGTACAGTCATTAGTGCCATGAATAAAAAGAACTTCATTTTCTTCATCAACATTTCCTCCTTGTGTGATTTGTTCCTTACATTTCGAATTATAAAGAAATAAAATTCACTTGTTTTTTAATATTTTTACGTGTTTTTTAAATTTTCTGACTAATAAGCCATAAAATATTTACATTCTTTACGCTTTTCACTAAATTGAAATCAACTCAAATAGAAAAGGAGTATTCGATATGAATAAAGTAGCAACTACTATTGATCGTTCTGTTTTAGTGAATGCACGCAAGGCATCTAGAAAAAAGAATCTTGTTTCTTTCCTAAACAAAATCAAAAAAAATAAAGCAGCTGTCGCAGGAGGCATCATCATTCTTCTATATATATTGATGTTTCTTATCGGGCCCATTTTAGCCCCCTACGATCCCTACGACGTACAATTAGATCAAAAATTACAAGGGCCAAGCGTTGACCATCTAATGGGAACGGATGACAAAGGGCGAGATATTTTAAGTCGAATTTTATATGGATCCCGTTTATCAATCGGTGTTGGTATTTCAGCTGTTTTATTCGGTGGTACAATCGGCACTTTCTTAGGTCTTATTGCTGGCTATTATGGCAGATGGGTTGATTCTATTATTAGTCGAATTTTAGATATCATGCTTGCCTTCCCTGGTATTTTGCTAGCTTTAGCGATTGTCAGTGCATTGGGACCAAGCCTTATCAATGTCACAATTGCTGTTGGGTTTTTCTCTATTCCCATGTTTGCTCGTATAGTACGTGGTTCAACAATGGAAGTTAAAAAATTAGAATATATCGATGCTGTCAAAACACTTGGAGCGAATGATATGACGATTTTAATTAAGCATATTTTTCCAAATATTTTATCACCTATTATTGTACAAGCATCTATGCGCTTAGCAACCGCTATTCTATCTGCTGCAGGTCTATCATTCTTAGGTTTAGGTGCTCAGCCACCATCTCCTGAATGGGGTGCCATGCTTTCTAACGGACGAGATTTCCTATTTACCGCTCCTTATATGGCGCTATTCCCAGGTATTATGATTTCTATACTTGTATTAGGCTTTAACTTATTTGGTGACGGTTTACGCGATGCACTCGATCCAAGAATGAAAAATTAAAGGAGAGAAGACACATGACATTATTTATCTTAAAACGACTAGCTCAAATTATTCCTGTGACACTTGGTGTAACGCTTGTTGTTTTTCTAATTATGCAGATGATTCCTGGAGACCCAGCGATTATTTTAGCAGGAGAAGGAGCTTCTCAAGAAACAGTGGCAGAATTACGTGAAAATTTAGGGCTCAATAAACCATTAGCAGTTCAATATACAGACTATATTAAAAATCTTCTACAAGGAGATATGGGTAACTCTTTGAAAAATAATCAACCAGTATTCGAGGAAATTACCTCCCGATTACCAATTACAATAGAGCTAGCCTTTTATAGTATTTTAATCACCATTGTTCTAGGGCTTATTGCGGGTATTATCTCCGCTATCCGTCCTTATTCATTGATGGATATAGGATTAATGGTTGTCGCTTTATTAGGGATTTCCCTTCCAAGCTTCTGGTTAGGAATTTTATTAATGTATGTATTCTCTGTACAGTTACACTGGCTTCCTGTAGCAGGCTGGGATAGTGCCAAACATATTATTCTACCAGCTGTCACACTTGGTGCTGGTGGAGCTGCCATCGTCGCTCGTATGACTCGCTCTAGTATGTTAGAGGTTGTAAACCAAGACTATATACGAACAGCGAAAGCAAAAGGCTTAAAAGGATACATCATCATTTTAAAGCACGCATTACGCAATGCCTTGATTCCGGTTATTACAGTAGTAGGCTTACAGTTTGGTAGTTTACTTGGCGGAACAGTTTTAGTTGAATCTGTTTTCGCTGTAAACGGATTAGGACGAATGATTGTAGATGCCATTCGAACACGTGATATACCAGTCGTACAAGGTGGCGTTCTTGTTGCCTCATTAATATTTGTTTTCATTAATCTTTTTGTAGACATATTGTACCGATTCTTTAATAAACGGATGGATTTAAACTAAGGAGGGGAAAAACGGATGAAACAAGAAACCGTGTTGGAAGTAAAACATTTACAAACCTATTTTTATTCGAGTGAAGGGGTTGCCAAAGCTGTAGATGGGGTATCCTTTACGCTTCAAAAAGGAGAAACACTGGGCATTGTTGGTGAATCTGGTTGTGGGAAATCCATGACTTCCTTGTCATTACTTCGTTTAGTACCATCGCCTCCGGGTAAAATTATTAATGGCGAAATTTTATTAAATAATACAGACATTTTGAAGCTCTCAGATGAAGAGCTACGTAAAATTCGAGGCAATAAAATCTCGATGATTTTCCAAGAGCCTATGACAAGCTTAAATCCTGTGTTATCCGTTGGAGAGCAAATAGCTGAATCCATTCGATTGCACCAAGGCTTATCACGTAAAGAAGCATGGCAAAAGGCTGTCGATATGATTCGCCTAGTTGGAATTCCTGCACCCGAAAAAAGAGCGAAGCAGGAGCCTTATCAGTTAAGTGGTGGGATGCGACAGCGCATTATGATTGCCATGGCACTAGCGTGTACACCAGATGTGTTAATTGCTGACGAACCGACGACTGCTCTAGATGTAACCATTCAAGCTCAAATTATTGATATTATTCAAAACCTGCAAAAACAACTAGGCATGAGCATTATCTTCATTACCCATGACCTTGGTGTTGTAGCAGAAATCTGCGATAAGATTGCTGTTATGTATGCGGGACAGGTTGTAGAAGAAGGCACAACAGAAAGTCTTTTTGAAAAACCGCTACACCCTTATACAAATGGATTAATTCAATCATTACCGAAGCTATATGAAGACCAAGAAGAATTATCTACTATTCACGGAACTGTCCCAAGTCCCTATAATTATCCAATTGGCTGCCGTTATGCAGAACGTTGCCCTTTTGCTACGGATTTATGTCGTGAACAACAGCCTGAGCTTTTGACTGTTGAGCAAGGTAAAAAGGTAAGATGCTGGATGTACAGTAATGAATGGCAAGGAGACACACTTATGAAGGAGCTGACAGTATGACAACAGCGCAACACACACAACCACTATTACAAGTAAATGATTTAAAGCAGCATTTTTTCTTAAAAAAGAAAAGCTCTTCGGTCCACAGCAGGTTGTAAAAGCTGTGGATGGGGTGTCTTTCGACATCATGCCTGGTGAGACGCTCAGTATTGTAGGAGAATCTGGCTGCGGAAAATCAACAACTGGTCGTTCTATTTTAAGATTAGATGAGCCTACTGCTGGAGAGGTATTATTATTCGGTAAAAATTTAGTGAATATGAACAAAAAAGAGCTTCGTGCTGCACGCAAGGACATTCAAATTATTTTCCAAGATCCCTATGCGTCCCTTAACCCACGAAGAACCATTCGTAAAATGTTAACAGAGGCCATGTCTATTCAAAAAATTGTACCACCTGAGCATCAAGAAGCACGCATGATTGAATTAATGTCTCTTGTCGGGTTACGTCCTGAATACTTAGAGCGTTATCCACATGAATTTTCGGGTGGTCAGCGTCAGCGGATTGGTATTGCCAGAGCCCTTGCTGTTAATCCTAAAATTATTATTTGTGATGAGTCTGTTTCTGCCCTAGATGTTTCCATTCAAGCTCAAATACTAAATTTACTAAAACAACTACAAAGAGATTTAGATTTAACCTTTTTATTTATCTCACACGATTTAAGTGTTGTTCGACATATTTCAGACCGTATTATGGTGATGTATCTTGGAAAGGTCGTAGAAATTGCTGATAAGCATTCCCTTTTTACTCAGCCACATCATCCTTATACAAAAGCACTGTTTTCTTCTATACCTGTTATTGATAAGCAGTATCGTAAGGAGCGTATTATTTTAAAAGGTGACTTACCATCACCTCTTAGTCCCCCTACTGGCTGTAGCTTTCACACACGTTGCCCATTCGCGACGGATAAATGTAAAGCAGAAGTGCCAGCACTACGAGAGATCACTGCAACACATAAGGTAGCTTGCCATTTCGCAGAAAATTTAGTTTAATGTATCTTACACTTACAAAATAAACGGAGAGGTCATTATGTTACAACCAGAAACCTTCAACATATATATTCTCCTATGTGTAATTGCTCCAATTATTGGAGCTTTTCTGCTTACTTTTATATTTATTTTCGAAAAGCAAATCGATAGCCTTGAGGAGGAAAAAAGAAATTTAGAGCTTGAGCAGGATTTACAAAGAGCAAATATTCTCCAGTTGAATCAGCAAATACAGCCACATTTCTTTTTTAATGCATTAAATTCATTATTAAGCCTAGCTCGCATCAATCGGAAGGAAGATTTGGTTGCGGGCATTGAGGCTTTGGCAACATTTTTTAAATTTAAATACAATAATCATGAGGTGTTAATTGCGTTAAAGAACGAGATACAATTTGTCGATAGTTATTTAAATATTCAACAATTGCGATTTGGCCATCGTTTGACTGTAAATAAATATGTTGATGATAAAGCACTATCCGTCCAAATACCACCTTTTATTCTGCAGACCATTATTGAAAATGCATATAAACATAGCTTTGAAAAACATATAGGACCTGCAGAGCTATCCATTATAATCAAAAAAATGGATAATAGCTTATTAATTGAAATTAAAAATACACAGCCATTAGAAAAAATAGAAATGACTACTGAACAGGTAGTAGACGAACTGCAGCAAGGTTATGGTCTCGAAAATATTAGAAAACGGCTTGAGCTTATCTATGGGCTAGAAAATATTTTATTCTCGATACAAAACAATGAACAGCATTACACCGTTACAATCCATGTTCCTGCTTAGGCATTCTATCAACTGGAAGGAGAAAGGAGAATCTCACCATGAATATTTTAATCGCAGATGATGAGCCATTAGAGCTTGAGCAAATGATTTATTTATTAAAGCCACATTTTCCAAATTGGACCTTCCATACTGCCCAAGATGCCTCACAAGCTCTGCAATTAGCTAAAAAGCACCGTATGACTATCGCCTTTTTGGATATTCAAATGCCTGGGAAAGATGGAATCACGTTGAGCAAGGAATTAAAAGCGCTTTATGAGGTAGACATCATCATGGTAACAGCTTATCAAACGTTTGAATATGCCCAACAAGCATTGCGGATCGGAGTAAAGGATTATCTTACAAAACCAGTCATTGCAAGTGAATTAGATGCGATTGTGGAGAAATATAAGGTGTGGAGTTCTAACCATGATGCGATCCAAAGCGCACTTTCCTATATTCATGAAAACTATTATGAAAAACTGAGTCTCAATATTATTGCTGAAAAAATTCATTTGAATCCTAGCTATTTAAGTAGGAAATTTTTGGAGGAGCAGTCTATTGGCATTAATGAATATATTAATAATTATCGCCTAGAAATGGCTGTAAAGAAAATCAATGAAAATCTAGACACAAGTATGTCTGCGATTGCTGAGAGCTGTGGTTTTAATAGTCAGCACTATTTTAGTGTTGCGTTTAAGAAAAAATATAATCAATCACCACGTCAATATAAATCCTCTAAAATGAGTAAAGGTCTTTAGATAGTATGTTAAGGAAGTTTTCATTGCTTGTTCCATTTGGAAGTTTAAGCACAGCAGCAGGAGTCATTATTCTTTTAGCGAGATGGATTAATGGTAATTTATTATTGTCCTCTCCTTCAGCCCTTATTTCTTTTGGTTTTATGGCGGGCATTTGTTATACATTAGCAACAGCTATTTCGTTTATCATACTTGGCTCATTGTTGAATAAGAGCGATTACACAAAAAATCAGCATACACAAAGTTTTTTGCTCTTTACCATACAGCGTAAATTGTGTGGAATGAATTTAAAGGTTATACGTCTATTTTACCTGCTAACAGGTATTGAACTTTGGCTTATTCAATTAATAAGCATTAGTGTATTGTCTGAAATTATGTTAAATATTCCAGTACCTATTACACTTTTTTTCTTTTTAATCGGCATCTTACTTCTTGACCGCATCATGTCAGTGAAAAGTATACTATGGTTGGAAATTTTATTTATTATTGCTCTTTTTTCATTACTTATTTTTATCCCTATTTATTACTTTGTATTAAATGGGGCAAGCACCGTATATGAGGGTATTCGCTTATATCACCCTTATTTATTTTATTTTAAAAATAGCGAAATTCTGCTGTTCTATGTCATTATTCAACTAGCTGTTTTAGGACAAGTATTTTTTGATAAATCAACATGGTATTTAATTGCCTTTATAAAACCTAAAAAAGTACGTCGCAGTCTGTTTTCCTCAGGTGTAATTTTAGCGTTATTAACGCTATCATTTACTGCGATTTTAATGATTGCCCTATACAGCGGATCATTTGGCCAATTCCAAGTACTGATTTTTACGTTTTTATATGAAGTGCAACCAGGCTTTCTTACATTTGCTTTTCTCGTCATTGTCCTATTAGCCATTGTCACAACCTTGCTTGTGGACATGCGGGCAACGAAACGTTTTTTTGTGACCAAAAGACCCTATTATTTCTATTTGATTGGCCTGATGATTATTTTATTCACCTGTTTCTTATCTATCGATTTAACGATTTTAGGTGTTATTTATTCTTTTGCCTTCCTGCACATTACCATGCTACCGTTTGTGTTAATCCTTTTATTTACGAATCGTCATGTTCATAAGCATAGTTGGCTTGTCATCCTGCTTTCCATCATCATTGGAATTGGTGTTGGTTTAAGCTTTAATACGCTTTACGGATTAGCTGCAAGCTTTATGATCTCGAGTATTTATCAATTAATGCTTCAGACAGAAACGATAGAAAAAAATACCTGAACTCGAGATTATTCGGGTTCAGGTTTATACTTTATTTAACTGATATAAAATAAGAATAGAATTAGTGATAGCAAGCCAACAATGGCCGAACTAATGGAAACATAATGTCTTTTTTCCTCTCGACCATAGTAATAGTCAATAAAAATAGAGCTGAAAAGGCTGACAGCTAAATATCCTCCAATGATAACAGTAAATAAAATCCATCCTTTTATTATGATCACCATGAGCATCATGGTATTCAAAATTTTAATAGCCCAAACAGCACGTCTATGCCGACTATTGACATATTCCTTTGGTATGTTAAATTTTTTCCTCATTAGTTTATCGACAAGCATTTGGATAGCTATGAGAAAAACTAGCATAACGATTAAACCTGACATTCCCAATTTAGCATCTTCTTTGAGAGCAAGATCTAAATAAGCCTTTGCCAGCTCTTTATTATCTACTTTATAAAATGAATTGTTGTCATAATCAACAATTCCGATATCCTCCTCGTTTATGAACATTTTCAGCTTCATAACCTGCCCTTTTTCAAACTCTACCCAGACATCACGTTGTAATCTAAAAAAGGTACGCTCATTCATTTGTTTCATTGTAGCTTGCTGTAATAGTTGATGTAATAACTCTTTTTCTGAACTTTGCTCCATTACTCGTTGTCCAATGACCCACCCAGGTCTTCCAGCCTTAAAGATCTCCTCATCTGAATTATAAATCATTGTATATTTTTTTATTGATTGCTGCTGTGCTAACTGAACAATTGAAGCATGTTGCTTTTGCTCTATCTGCCCTAATGGACCGATTTCTATTATCAATAGAAACATGACAATCGTGCCTATGATGATCAAGGGATATGTCCAGCGTCTTGTTTTTTTTGTTTTCCGCACTTGCCGTAAAATATCCTCCTGTAAGGATTGTGTAAATCGTGGTGCTTCACCAAGTTCTTGATCCAATTTCTCTTTAAAAGTTGTCATCCATTAACACCTCCCACTCACTATTCACTAATTTTTCCTGTAACATTTTCCTTGCTCGATGCAATCTGGTTTTAACTGTATTTTCTGCACATGTAAGAATATCTGCAATTTCTCTAACCTTTAATTCCTGATAATAATAAAGAATGACGACTTCTCTATAAGTAATAGGCAACTCAAATAAAGCATTTGTTAAGTTTGACCGTTCATGCTGTGCTAATAGCAGCGTTTCTGGTGTTCGTTTACTTGCACCAATATGCAATTTTTCAAACAGTTGATGGCGTTTATTTTTCCAGCTTCGTAAATAATCATGACTTTTATGTACAGTTATTTTAACTAAATAGGTCTTTAGAGATGCTCTATGTTCAAAGCGATCCCGCTGCCGATAATAAGAAAAAAAGACATCCTGGACTATTTCTTCTGCCATCGCCCAATCCTTTACATAAAGATAAGCCACACGTAAGCAATATTCTCCGTGTTCTTTCATAATGGCCACTAAATGCTCACTCATCCAAACACCTCCTATAAACATTCACCCTATAGTCGTAATCCGAACTTAGTTGGTTTCAAAAAAATCGAAAAAGTTTCGTTAACATGAGAGTCATAAAAAGAAAAAATCCTCACACAATAAGAGGGTATTTTTTATGAAATATCCTACATTTTTTAGACTGAATTTATTTGTATGCCATGTTACATACTTTTTTTCTATTATCTATTGAATAACTAGCAAAAAAACTGTTATAGTGAGATTGTTTGTCTGACGTCTGACTAATTAAGATCTTTTAGCTGTTCTTCTGAAATTGGAACATCAGGACAAAAAATCACAGATACTTATGGAGGAACTTATGAGATACTTAATTTCCCTTTGTGGATTGTTACTTGTTTTTGCCTTAGCTTTATTAATGAGTAAAAACAAAAAAGAAATAAAATATAAATATATAGCGATTATGTTGATCATCCAATTTTTATTGGCAGCTTTACTCCTTAATACAACAGTTGGCTATGTGCTAATTAAAGGAATCACCAAAGTATTTGATCACTTATTGTCCTATGCAAATGCGGGCATATCATTTGTTTTTGGTGGCTTAGCAAATGAAGGAGAATCACCCTTCTTTTTAGCAGTTTTATTACCGATCGTCTTTATATCTGTTCTGATTGGGATCTTGCAGCATTTTAAAATTCTTCCCTTTCTAATGAAATGGGTAGGCTTATTTTTAAGTAAAGTAAGTGGTATGGGGAAGTTGGAATCCTATAATGCTGTTGCTTCTGCTATGGTAGGCCAATCAGAAGTGTTCATAACTGTTAAAAAGCAATTAGATAAGATTGCACCTCAACGAATGTATACATTATGCGCATCTGCTATGTCGACTGTTTCGATGTCAGTAGTGGGAGCTTATATGACGATGATTGAGCCAAAGTATGTTGTTACAGCCATTGTATTAAACCTGTTTGGTGGATTTATTATTGTTTCCATCATTAATCCATATACTGTGGATGAAAAAGAAGATATCTTAACAATTGAAGATGAACAGAAGCAAGCGTTCTTTCAAATGATTGGCGAATATATTATGGATGGCTTTAAAGTAGCCATCATTGTTGGGGCGATGCTTATTGGTTTCGTAGCATTAATGGATTTAATCAATTCATTATTCGATATGATTATCGGTATATCTTTCCAAGAAATATTAGGCTATATCTTTGCGCCAATCGCTTTCCTAATGGGTATCCCATGGGCAGATGCTGTGGCTGCTGGCGGTATTATGGCAACCAAATTAGTAACAAACGAATTTGTTGCTATGATTAACCTTGGCGATGTTGCCGAGTCCATGAGTGAACGTACATTAGGTATTATTTCTGTATTCCTCGTATCTTTTGCCAACTTTTCATCAATCGGGATTATTTCAGGAGCTGTAAAAGGTTTGAATGAAAGGCAAGGGAATGTCGTTGCTCGATTTGGTTTAAAGTTGTTGTACGGCGCTACACTCGTAAGTATCCTAACAGCTATTATTGTGGGATTGATTATTTAAATTGTATCAGGAACTATTTATTGAACTGCACTCAGTTAGAGGGGTGCAGTCCTTTTTTATTGCTTAGGGTTACTCCAAATTAAAAAATGTACATTACTAAAATTGAATTTAGTAATGTACATTTTTACTTTATATCTCTTTATTTTACGACAATATTGACAAGTTTGCCTGGAATAACGATGATTTTCACTAAGCTCTTTCCTACCATGTATTCTTGAACCTTTTCATCGGCAAGTGCTACTTTTTCAATATCCTCTTTTGAAGCATCTTTTGCTACGACGATCTTAGCACGTACTTTACCAGCAACTTGTACTGCAATTTCTACTTCATCATCCACAAGCTTTGCTTCATCATATGTTGGCCATTGCTCATATGAAAGTGTTGAATCGTGTCCTAATAACTGCCATAGTTCTTCTGCAATATGCGGAGCGATTGGAGCTAGCATTTTCACAAAGCCTTCAGCATAAGTCGTTGGAATCACATCAGCTTTATAGCAATCATTAATAAAGACCATCATTTGTGAAATAGCTGTGTTAAAGCGAATGCCTTCATAATCCTCTGTCACTTTTTTCACTGTTTGGTGGTATGATTTTTCAAGTGATTGATCGTTAGACACTTGGATTTTTGCTGAAATTGCGCCATCTTCTTCATTGACAAATAGACGCCAGATACGGTCTAAGAAGCGGCGTGCTCCATCTAAACCATTTGTCGACCATGCAACAGAAGCCTCAAGTGGGCCCATGAACATTTCATATAAACGTAATGTATCGGCACCATGTGACGTAATGATTTCATCTGGGTTGACAACATTACCCTTAGATTTAGACATTTTCTCGTTACCTTCACCTAGAATCATTCCCTGGTTAAATAATTTTTGGAATGGCTCTTTTGTATGAACAACGCCTAAATCATAGAGAACTTTATGCCAGAAGCGAGCGTATAGTAAATGCAATACAGCATGCTCCGCACCACCAATATAAATATCCACTGGTAACCAACGTTTTAGTAACTCTGGGTCTGCAATCGCCTCTGTATTTGTAGGGTCGATATAGCGTAGGAAGTACCAGCTCGAACCTGCCCACTGCGGCATTGTATTTGTTTCACGACGCCCTTTTTTACCTGTCTCTGGGTCGACAACATTTACCCATTCATCAATATTTGCTAATGGTGATTCACCAGTACCTGATGGACGGATATTATCTGTTTTTGGTAGCATTAATGGTAATTCTGATTCTAGAACTGGCGTTATCGTGCCATCTTCCCAATGAATCATTGGAATTGGTTCACCCCAATAACGCTGACGGGAGAATAACCAGTCACGTAGACGATAAGAAATTTTCTTCTCCCCTACACCTTTTTCCGCTAACCATTCAATGGCTTTCGCAATGCCATCTGCTTTATTTAAGCCATTCAGGAATTCAGAGTTAATATGTTGACCATCACCTGTAAATGCTTCTTTGCTAATGTCTCCACCTTCAAGGACAGGAACGATGTCTAAGCCAAATTCAGTTGCAAATTCATAGTCACGCTCATCATGTGCTGGCACCGCCATAATAGCACCTGTACCATAAGACACTAACACATAGTCAGCAATCCAAATTGGCACTTTTTTACCGTTAATCGGATTCACTGCATAAGCACCTGTAAATACGCCTGTTTTTTCTTTCGCTAAATCTGTACGCTCTAGGTCAGATTTCATTTTAACTTTCTCTAAATAAGCCTCAACAGCTTGGCGTTGGTCAGCTGTTGTAATTTGTTCCACTAATTTATGCTCTGGTGCAAGCACACAGTATGTAGCACCAAACAATGTATCAGGACGTGTTGTGAAAACTGTGAAGTTTTGATCTGAACCGTCAATGGCAAATGTCACTTCTGCCCCTTCTGAACGGCCAATCCAATTGCGTTGCATATCTTTAATAGATTCAGGCCAATCAACTTCTTCTAAGTCATCGATTAAACGGTCAGCATAGGCTGTAATTTTAAGCATCCACTGCTTCATTGGTCGGCGCTCTACTGGATGACCACCACGCTCTGATTTCCCATCAATTACTTCTTCGTTAGCTAATACCGTACCAAGTGCTGGACACCAGTTAACAGCTACTTCATCCACATAAGCTAAACCTTTCTTATAAAGCTGGATAAAAATCCATTGTGTCCATTTATAATACTCTGGATCAGTTGTGTTAATTTCGCGATCCCAATCATAGCTGAAGCCTAGCTCTTGAATTTGTCGTTTAAATGTCGCAATATTTTTAGCTGTAAATTCAGCTGGATCATTCCCTGTATCAAGTGCATATTGCTCAGCCGGTAAACCAAAAGCATCCCAGCCCATTGGATGAAGTACATTATAGCCTTGCATACGTTTAAAGCGTGATAGAATATCAGTTGCCGTATACCCCTCTGGATGGCCTACATGAAGTCCTGCGCCAGATGGATAAGGGAACATATCTAATGCATAAAATTTAGGCTTCGCTGTTTCATTTTCAGTTTTAAATGTTTTGTTATCAGCCCAATATTGCTGCCACTTTTTTTCAATTTGTTCATGATTAAAACTCATTTTTTTCCTCCTTCGATTGATCGTGCTGCTCTCCATCATAATTGACAAAATATTTAAAAAATAAAAAAACTCGCCCCTTTCTTATAGAAGGGACGAGAGAATTTGTACTCCCGCGGTACCACCCAAATTAGTGATTACACTCGGCTCAAGCTTCCTTAACGCGGAAGAAACGACACACGTTGTTTCACGCGGGCAGACTCAGAAGGCGAGTTCAACTTGCATTCTTACTAGCTCCCACCAACCGCTAGCTCTCTAAAAAGAACCACAAATCTACTATTCCTCATCACAGTCTTTACATGATATTGCATTTATTCTAATGGAAAGTATTGAAAAGCACAAGCCTTTGTTTACAGCTTACCCATTACTGAACAATTAAATCCTTTTCTTCCTTAGACTTTGATAAATCCTGACATTCATGAAAAGCAAAGTGCTGACAACCAATACATTGATTGACGTTTAAATAATGGAAAGCTTTTGTAATCGCTTCTCCAGTATGCTGAAAAAAATGCTGCGCGCCTATTTTATCGTAAAGTCCATTGTGCTGCAGAGCATCCTTTAAATCTCCTTGCACACCCGTTACCAAAATAGTACCGCCCTGTGCTGTATAATTTTCAATGATATTGCTAAAATATGCTTCTCCAGTAGAATCCATAAAGGGCACTTTCCCCATCCGTAATATCAAAACTCTTGGTTGCTGATGCAAAGTACTTTCAATCGTTTGTTCAAACATTTGTGCAGCACCAAAAAACAACGGCCCTTCAATTGTGTACATACTAATTTGCGGGCAATCATGCTGCTGATGCACTACATGTGGCTGTACCTTTTCACTTTTATTTGAATGATCTGGAAGTACTTTTGTAACAACAAGCTTTTCACTCATGCGTTTCGCAAATAATAGCACAGCCAGCACAAGCCCTACCTCAACTGCTAATGTAAGACTAGTGAATACCGTTAATAAAAAGGTAATCAATAATACTAGTGTGTCGCCTGATTTTAATTTTGCGATATGTGAAAAATGATGTCGTTCACTCATATTCCAGGCTACGACCATCAGTACCGGAGCCATGCTTGCTAACGGAATATGAGATGCATATGGAGCTAATAACAATAATGTGATTAAAACAAACACACCATGAATGATACCCGACATGGGAGATACTGCGCCTGTTTTGATATTGGTCGCTGTGCGTGCAATGGCGCCTGTTGCTGGAATACCACCGAATAAAGGCGTCACAATATTAGCAATCCCCTGACCAATTAACTCACGATTACTGTTATGCTTACTATTTGTCATTCCATCCGCCACAACTGCCGATAATAGAGACTCAATACCACCTAGCATTGCAATGACAAACGCGGGACCAATAAGTTGTTGTAATCGTTCGAGCGTGATGTTCGGTAAGGCGAAATGAGGTAATGTATTAGGAATCTGACCATAAGCGGTTGCAATAGTAGCAACTTGTCCTGAAAAGAAGAAAGTTGCCATCAGTGTAGAGACAATGATACCCGCTAATGCTCCAGGAACCTTTGGAAAAAACTTTGGTGTTATCATTATTGTCGCCAAGCATACGGCGGCAGTAAGAATACTATACGTATTTGTCGTACCAAGCTGCTTAATGATTTCCTGTATGTTGGCGATAAAATATTCATGTCTTTTAACATTTGTTAGGCCTAGAAAGTTAGCGATTTGACCTGTAAAAATAATCACAGCTATCCCTGCTGTAAAACCAACTGTTACAGGACGTGGAATAAACTTAATTAAAGTCCCTAACTTAAAAAAGCCCATGACACAAAGCAATACCCCTGCCATTAAACCCGCAAGTAATAAATCTTCATAACCATAGGTAAGTACAATCCCCAATAGAATTGGCACAAACGCCCCCGTAGGCCCTCCTATTTGATATTTAGAACCGCCAAAGAGAGAAATAAGAATACCTGCAATGCAAGCCGTATAAATCCCATATTCTGGTTTCACACCCGATGCTATGGCAAAGGACATGGCAAGCGGAATAGCAACGATTCCCACAATAATCCCTGACAATAAATCCTTCTTTACATGTTGAACTGAATATCCTTCAAAGCGTCCTGTAAACAGTGACTTCATAGATAAATCTTCCCTTCGAAATAATAAGCAAAGCCCAATTTGTCATCATCATTGATTTACTTATTCTCTTCGTCACCTTCATTACTTGTCATTTCCTCTAATCTCGAAATGGTATGAACCAAATGGTTATTAAAAATATCCTTTGCCACCCCAAGTAATGCACCAATCATTGGGTCACTTAAAGAATAATAAACTTTTTTGCCTTCCTTGACGCCATAAACAATATTTTTAGCACGCAATACACTTAATTGCTGAGAAACAGCAGAACCCTCTTTCTCTAAGCAATCTTGAATCTCATTGACACTTTTCTGTCCATCTACAAGGAGTTCAAGTATTCTAATGCGTAACGGATGTGCTAATGCTTTGAAAAAATCTGCTTTAAACTGTTGTAAGCCCTCTTCCATAAAAAACCCCTCCATATAACTACATATTCAAATATTTGAATATGTATGATTGTAATCCTGTCACAACATTTTTTCAATATCTACTATAAAAAAAGAACAAAAACAAGTGCTTAACACTCGTTTTTGCTCTTTTCAGTGTATTAATCTGCTACTATTTTGTTCTTCTTTAAAGGATAATCGTATGTTAAACATGGAATAATCGCCAATAGTACGATGACCACCAATGTTAAAACGAGAGGAATCATGCCAAATTGATCTACCATAATACCACCAAATAGTGGACCAATCATCCGTCCTCCAGTAGCAGCACTATTGATAATCCCTTGATAGAATCCTTGACGACCTTTTGGTGCCAGTTGATTAGCAATCGTTGGTAATGCTGGCGTATAAAACATTTCGCCAAATGTTAAGACAAGCATCGCTGCTCCAAACATTTTAAAATCATTTGCAAAGGCAATAATACCAAAGGAAAGTGCGATCAGCGTTACACCAAATACTAACTGACGCTTTAAATTGTGTTCCCACCGCTTTACGAGCGGTGCAATGAGTGGTTGCCCAATGACAATTAGAAGACCGTTGATTGTCCAAAGTAGGCTGTATTGCTTTAATCCCAATCCTAAATCTTGTGTATAAGATGAAATGGTTGCACTCCATTGAGAATATGCTAGCCAGCATAAAACAGAGGATGCACTAATTATTAACAAAGCATAGAAAGGGGCCTTGTTTACGATTCGTTTACTTTCACTCAAGACATTTTTAGGTGCAATACTGCCCGCCTCCAAACGCTTAAATGTAAATAAGGCAATGAAAAAGAATAAAATATACATACCTAAATTTACTTTAAACACATAGTCAAATTGATAATCTGCCACTATACCTGCAAGGGCAGGACCTACGGCAACACCGACATTTTGTGCTAAATAGATAGTATTAAAAGCCTTACGTCCACCTTCGGGCCAGGCAGCTCCAGCTAAGGCAAACATACCCGGAAAAACAATGCCCCCACTAAAGCCTAGTATCGTTAAAAACCACACATAATGTGGCCAACCATGCCAAATTGTTAAGCCAATTAATGAAGCAATCGTTAACAGAATACCAAGCATAATAGCTTTATAGCCACCAATTCTATCAAATAAGTAACCACCTAATAGATTGCCTATTACTCCAGCAGCAGAATTCAACATTAAGACAAAACCAGCCATAGCTAAAGATTTGCCTAAATAATCATGCATATAAATGGCATTCAAAGGCCATAAAAAAGAGTTGCCTGTTGTGTTCACAAGCATTCCGATAATTAAAAACCAAACACGTTTTGGCATAGAATGACCTCCATTATTTCGCTTCTCTAAATAGCTAGTGTATGCTGAAATACTTAAAAGTACAAGGAAAATAATTTTACCTTTTTTACAAGACTTCTATCCTATTTTCCATCATATTTAGTTATGTTCCTTTCCATTTTTCTTTATCCAAATCTTGATAATACCCTTACCCCATGACGGAACGAAATGCACATGATAGAATAGAGCGTTAGAGGAGTGAAATAAATGACAGAGACGAATTTTCCTTTTCCTTCAGAGGGGAAAAGATACTATACATGGAATCGCTATTTACGTGACCAATTTGGTCATAAAGTATTTAAAGTGGCCTTAGATGCAGGATTTGATTGCCCTAACCGCGACGGCACAGTCGCTTTCGGTGGCTGTACATTTTGCAGTGCTGCAGGTTCTGGTGATTTTGCTGGCAATAAGGTAGATCCAATTGATGTTCAATTTGCTGAAATCCGAGACAAAATGCATCAGAAATGGAAGGATGGCAAATACATGGCTTATTTCCAAGCCTACACAAATACACATGCCCCTTTGCCAGTTTTAAAAGAAAAATTTGAAGCAGCTTTAGCGCAAGAAGGTGTAGTAGGTCTTTCTATTGCTACTCGCCCTGATTGTTTACCCGATGATGTTGTCGAATATTTAGCAGAGTTAAATGAACGGACGTATTTATGGATTGAGCTCGGTCTACAAACGGTGCATGAGAAAACGGCTAATCTTATTAATCGCGCCCATGATTATGCAACGTATGTGGAAGGCGTTGAAAAATTGCGTAAGCATGGCATTCGTGTTTGCTCACATATCATTAATGGGTTGCCTCTCGAAGACTATGACATGATGATGGAAACGGCACGAGCAGTTGCTCAATTAGATGTCCAAGGCATTAAAATCCACTTACTTCATCTATTAAAAGGAACGCCTATGGTGAAGCAATATGAAAAAGGTATGCTAGAGTTTTTAGATCAAGATGTCTATACAAAACTAGTAGCAGACCAATTGGAAATTTTACCACCAGAGATGGTCATTCATCGTATTACAGGTGATGGACCGATTGATTTAATGATTGGACCAATGTGGAGTGTCAATAAATGGGAAGTACTGAATGGCATTGACGCTGAGCTTGAACGTCGTGGTAGTTGGCAAGGGAAGTTGTATAAGACAGAGGTTACGAAATGAAACTACAACGCGTTTTACAATATGCCCAGCAGTTATTAAAAGATAATATAGAAGAGGGAGATACAGTTGTTGATGCAACTGCTGGAAACGGTCATGACACATTGTTTCTGGCACAGCTTGTTGGGGATGAAGGACAAGTTTATGCCTTTGATGTCCAAAAAAAGGCGGTTGACACGACACTCCTTCGACTTTTAGATCATGGTTTAGAACATCGAGCACTCGTTTTAAATAAAGGGCATGAAGAAGTCAAACAGTTTGTACACAAGCCAGTAGCTGCGGCAATCTTTAATCTCGGCTATTTACCTGGTAGCAACCATGATATTATTACAAGGCCTAATACAACAATTCAAGCTCTTGAAGATATATTAAAGCTCTTGAAAGTGGGCGGTTTGATTGTTCTTGTTATTTATCATGGTCATCCAGGTGGAAAAGAAGAACGTGATAAGGTCATTGATTATGTAAGTCAACTTCCACAAAAATATATCCATGTCTTAAAATACGCATTTCTTAATCAACAAAATGATCCACCATTCGTCATTGCGTTAGAAAAAATGAAAGAATATCCTATTTAATACTATTGTTGAGGACAAGCTAAAAGGCGATCAGCTAGTTTCTATCAAACTAGCTGATCGCCTTGCTTTATCTACTTGTTATTACGTTTTTCATTATAGTCAACCCAGAAATCTGCACCTTTAATTCCTAATTTACGAGGATCAAAGACTGGGTCTTTTCCTTCTTTTTTCTGTTTCTCGTAATCTTTTAATGCAACAATAGCTGGTTTCATAATAATTAAAATAGCTATAACATTAATCCAAACCATCAGACCAAGGCCTACATCACCCATTGCCCATGCTAGACCAGACGTACGGATTGTACCATAGAAGGCCGCAACTAAAATGGCAATTTTGGCAATCCAGATGAATACCTTTTCTGTGCTACCTCTAAATAAGTAAGCAACATTTGTTTCTGCAATATAGTAGTAAGCCATAATTGTTGTAAAGGCAAAGAAGAATAACGCTATGGCTACAAACGGAGCTCCAAAGCCAGGTAATGATGAGTCAACTGCATATTGTGTATACGCAGCTCCTGCTTCAATACTTTTCGCAAAAGTCATTTGCTCATCGCCTGCTAATCCACCACTATTGAATTCTCCAACATGAATAAATGGATCTGCGCCTTCAGCTGCCTTTTCATCTTGCACATTATACATACCTGTAAATAAAATCATAAAGGCCGTAGCAGAACAAATTAATAATGTATCAATATACACAGACGCTGCTTGAACAATTCCTTGCTTAGCAGGATGCGATACTTCCGCAGCTGCCGCAGGGTGAGCTCCAGTTCCTTGACCAGCTTCATTGGAGTAAATTCCACGTTTAACACCCCAAGCAATCGCTGAACCAATAACGCCGCCAAAAATTTCTTGAGCCCCAAAGGCACTAGAAAAAATTAATCCGATAACTGTTGGTACTTGTGAAATATTCATAAAGATAATGATAATGGCCATAATGATATAAGCTAATGCCATAAATGGTACAATTATTTGAGCAGCGTTTGCAATCGATTTAATACCACCAATGATAATAGCACCTAGTAACACAACAATTATAAGTCCTGTGATCCATGTATCCAAACCGAAAGCGTTTTCAACAGCACCTGCGATGGCATTTGACTGCACACCAGGCATCAAAATTAACATTGCAATTAAAGCAGCTACAGCAAAAATAACTGCAAACCATTTTTGACCCATTCCTTTTTCTATGTAAAAGGCCGGTCCACCACGATATTCTGTATCTTTCTCTTCTTTATAGATTTGAGCTAATGTTGACTCTACATACGCGGTAGCCGCACCAATGAAAGCGATTGCCCACATCCAAAAGACAGCACCAGGTCCTCCCATTCCAATTGCTGTCGCAGTACCAGCAATATTACCTGTACCTACACGTCCTGATAATGCGATAGACATTGCTTGGAAAGAAGATATTCCCTTTTCCGATTTCTCCCCTTTAAACATTAAAACAAACATATCTTTAATGTGCCTTACCTGTAGGAACCTTGTGATAATTGAGAAAAATAACCCAATCAATAAGATACCATAAATAAACCATGGTCCCCATAAAATACCATTCAACTTCTCCACAATTACATCCATTTTACCCCTCCAATTTAAAATACCTTACTTTAGATCATTATAGTATTACACTTTTCAGAAAATTACAATATTATTTTTGAGTAACAATATTTAAGTAAGTAACCTAGTAAATGGAAGGGTATAAACCTATTTAATTATATAACCAATTCTTCGAAGAGCATTATTAATAAAATCTCGTATATACATAAAAATTTCTTCGCGCTCTCCCTCATGGAATAAATTATGATAACAATTTGCCCATTCTTTAAACTGAAATTCCGTGAATTCCTGTTGATGAAGCCAATTTCGAGTTTGGCGAGTGTCCGTAATTTTATCCTTCTCAGCTGTCATAATGAGCATAGGCATATTTGGCATTTCACCTTTAGGCAGCATCACTAAATTTTTCATCATCTGCTGAAGCTCTCGATACCATTTCACAGAAACAACAGACATGAGCGGTACCTCATCTTTCATTTCTTCTCTGCCTTCAACACTACGCGTTAATTTCTCTAATGTAATGTCATGTGTCAATTTAACATTCGCTGTTAACGCACTTAGACTTGTTAAAGCATTTGTTAATTTACCTGGTAATAGCTTTAGTTGCAACCAAGGTGATGTTAAAATAATGCCCGCACATTCATATTGTCTCTTTTGCATTGTATGGAGGATTAATGTTGCACCTAGTCCATGTCCTATTACAAAGGTTGGTAAATTATATGAAAAAGCATTCTCAATCAGGTTTCTTGTATACTTATTGTACAATTTGAAGTCTTCATCATGGACTCGAGCAAACCTTGCATTACCCCCATGATTCGGTAAATCCCCCATGACTATGTGGAAGCCTTCTAATCTTAATTTCTCTATCAGCCATGCATACCAACGGTGATTTTCATAAGCACCATGAAGAATAGCAATCACAGCTTTTGCTTGTCCATCAGCTTCCCATTTCCACATTTACATAGTCCTCCTAAAAAATAATTACACTTTGATTATATCGAAATAAATAGCACATTTTAATTTTATATTTCCATAATGTTGCGTATTTGATACGATAATACTACATTATAGAAAGAAAAGAGGCGATTTTCATGATTTATCCATTTAAAGATAAAACGCCAAAGATCGATCCATCTGTTTTCATTGCTGATTATGCAACTGTTACGGGCGACGTAACAATTGGCGCCGAAACAACCATTTGGTTTAATACGGTTATTCGTGGTGATGTTTCCCCAACGATTATCGGTAAACGTGTCAGTATTCAAGATCTTTGCTGTTTACACCAAAGCCCAAAATATCCGCTCATTATTGAAGATGAGGTAACAGTTGGACACCAAGTCACTTTACATAGTTGTACAATTCGCAAAAATGCCTTAATTGGTATGGGATCCATTATTTTAGACGGAGCTGAGATTGGAGAAGGTGCATTTATTGGAGCAGGAAGCCTAGTACCTCCTGGTAAAGTCATTCCTCCAAATAGTCTAGCTTTAGGTCGTCCAGCAAAAGTTGTCCGAGAATTAAATGCTGAGGATAAAGAGGATATGGAACGCATCGTACGAGAATACGCAGAAAAAGGTCAATATTATAAATCACTTCAAAAATAAATAATCTACACAAAAAAATTAATACCAACGAAAAAATCCCTCGCGTTTTCGTGTACCGAATATGTTCACGAATCCTAGCGAGGTATTTTTTATAAAACAAAAGGAGCAATATTGCTCCTTTGCTTATTAATACATTAGAATAATTTTCTAATGACTTCATTACTTTAGTTCAATAGTTTATAAACATGCTTTTTCTCGTAACGCGTCTGCTTTATCAATTTGCTCCCATGGTACATTTAAATCTGTACGACCAAAATGTCCATATGCAGCAGTTTGTTTATAAATGGGACGACGAAGATCAAGCATTTTAATGATACCTGCTGGGCGTAAATCGAATAGCTCGCGTACCCATTCAACGATCTCGCTTTCTTTCACTCTACCTGTGCCAAATGTATCGACAGCAATGGAAACAGGCTGCGCAACGCCAATCGCATAAGCGAGTTGCACTTCAGCACGCTCTGCTAAGCCAGCTGCTACGATATTTTTCGCTACATAACGTGCTGCATATGCCGCTGAACGGTCTACCTTGGTTGCATCCTTACCTGAGAAGGCACCACCACCGTGACGTGCATAACCACCGTATGTATCAACAATGATTTTACGTCCTGTTAATCCAGCATCACCTTTTGGTCCACCAATTACAAAACGGCCAGTTGGATTGATAAAGTATTTCGTATTAGCATCTAATAATTCACTTGGTACAACTGGTGCAATAACAAATTCTTTTAAATCTGCTTGAATTTGTTCAAGTGTTGCTTCTTCATCATGCTGTGTTGAAATAACAATTGTATCCACGCGAACCGGTACATTATTGTCATCATATTCTATCGTTACTTGCGTTTTACCATCAGGACGTAAATAGGCAAGTTCACCTGATTTACGTACTTCTGTTAAACGGCGTGCTAATTTGTGTGCCAAGCTAATTGGTAATGGCATTAGCTCTGGTGTTTCATTACATGCATAGCCAAACATTAAGCCTTGGTCACCAGCACCAATTGCTTCAATATCTGCATCTGTCATAGAGCCTTCACGTGCCTCTAATGCCTGATCAACACCTTGAGCAATATCAGGTGATTGTTCACCAATTGCCACAAGCACCGCTAAGTTCTCAGCATCAAAGCCATATTTACCTCGTGTATAGCCAATTTCAGCTACAGTGTCACGAACAATACCTTTAATATCTACATAAGTAGAAGTTGTAATTTCTCCTGCTACTAATACTAATCCTGTTGTTACAGTTGTTTCACACGCTACACGTGCATTTGGATCTTCTGCTAAAATAGCATCTAAAATGGCATCCGAGATTTGGTCACAAATCTTATCTGGATGTCCTTCTGTTACACTCTCTGATGTAAACAGTCGACGGTTTGTCATTTGGTTTTCCTCCTAAATACTCTTACAATAAGTAGTTGTGTATGAATACGGTACTCATTACCCATGTCAAGTCCGCTCCTAAGGATTGAACTCTCAAGCCGTTACTGCTGCTTTTATCACGAGGATTTCGAAAGATCCGTCATTATAATAAGGAAAGAACTACATATACTTACCTTTACATTGATTTTTAACAATAAAAAAATCCTTTTCTCACGTTACTTTACATGAGGAAAGGAATAATGACTGCGTAACCTTTCACTCTTATCGTTCAAGGGATGTTCCCTTGCATCAGGTTGGCACCAACGCATGTCGTGAAATAGTTCATGCAGGTTGCCGGGTTTCACAGGGCCTGACCCTCCACCAGCTCGGGATAAGAGTATCCGTTCAATCTCATGTTACTGAAAAGGTCGAACGTTGTCAAATATTTTCTTATGTATTACTGTATAGAAAGGAAAGAACTTATTACACAAAAACTTTTCATACTTGGATGATGATGTAAATAGAAGCAAATTAATCCCTACAACATACCTAGCTACTTGTGGTAACATATGTGTGGCTCAATCTTCATGCCTAATTACAGTAGGATTGATGGTATTCTCCTCGAAAAACATTATTTTTTGTCAGTTTATTGAAAAGTGGTAAAAACTCTAAAATAATTTCTTAATTAGTATAGATTATTTAAGCAATTGTGTTATACTATTTTTGAAATTAAGAAAAAATCCCTCTAAATCAAGGGAATACTATAAAAAAGGATGGTATTTAATCGATGAATTCAGTAGAAATTGCAAACGAACTGAAGGAATTATTAAACGGCGGTAACATTAATGTTCAACTTTCAGTACCACAATTAGCAGAAAAAGCTACATCTCGTGGTGAAGCAATGTTAACAGTAGATGGCGCAGTTCGTGCAGAAACTGGCAAATACACTGGTCGTTCACCTAAAGATAAATATACGGTAGAAGAAGAAAGCACAAAAGATCAAATTGACTGGGGTAAAGTAAACCAACCAATTTCTTCTGAAGTGTTCGATAACCTATATGTAAAAGTAATAAAATATTTAAAAGAACGTGACGAGTTATTCGTATTCAAAGGCTTTGCAGGTGCTGACAAAGATTCACAATTAAGCATTCAAGTTATTAATGAATACGCATGGCACAATCTTTTTGCTCATCAATTATTTATCCGTCCAACAGCAGATGAATTAGCTTCTCATGTTGCTGACTTCACTGTCATCTCAGCTCCTAACTTTAAAGCAGATCCTGCGGTTGATGGTACTGCTTCTGAAACATTCATCATCGTATCACTTGAAAAGAAAATTATTTTAATTGGTGGTACAGAATATGCTGGTGAAATGAAAAAATCTATCTTTGGTATCATGAACTACTTATTACCACAACAAGGTATTCTTTCAATGCACTGCTCAGCAAACGTTGGTGAAGCTGGCGATGTGGCGTTATTCTTCGGTCTATCTGGTACTGGTAAAACGACGTTATCAGCTGATCCTGATCGTAAGCTAATCGGTGACGATGAACACGGTTGGTCTGATAATGGTGTGTTCAACATTGAGGGTGGTTGCTATGCAAAAACAATCAACCTTTCTGCTGAAAAAGAACCAGAAATCTACAATGCAATCCGCTTCGGCTCTGTATTAGAAAACGTAGCTGTTGATCCAGAAACTCGTATTTGTGACTATGACGATGGTTCACTAACAGAAAATACACGTGTAGCTTATCCAATCCAATATATCGAAAATATCGTTGATCCTTCTGTTGCAGGTCATCCAAAAACAATCATCTTCCTAACAGCTGATGCATTTGGCGTGTTACCTCCAATCAGTAAATTAACAAAAGAACAAGCAATGTATCACTTCCTAAGCGGGTTCACTTCTAAACTTGCTGGAACTGAACGTGGTGTGACTGAGCCAGAACCAGTATTCTCTACTTGCTTCGGTTCTCCTTTCCTTCCGCTTCCCGCAACAGTATACGCAGAAATGTTAGGTCAAAAAATTGACGAGCACGGTGCACAGGTATACTTAGTAAACACTGGTTGGACTGGTGGCGAATATGGCACAGGTAGCCGTATGAAACTTTCATACACACGTACAATGGTCCGTGCAGCAATCGATGGTAAATTAGCAGATGTTGAAACAACACAAGATGCTGTGTTTGGTTTACACATTCCAACAGCAGTTGAAGGAGTACCTTCAGAAGTGTTAAATCCTCGTGAAGCTTGGGCAGATAAAGCTGCATACGATGCAAAAGCTGCTGAGCTTGCAGGCTTATTCAACGAAAACTTCAAGAAATTCTCAAACGTTTCTGAAGCCATCACTACACTTGGTGGCCCATTAAAGTAACGTCTATATAAAAGACAAAGGGAACAAATTATTCGTTCCCTTTGTCTTTTTGTTTTCTCTACGCTTTATTGTTGTTTCATCCACTTGCAAAGAGCACGGACAGTTTCACGATTTTTTGCTGGTGGATATTGATGTGCATAGTGAAGATCATACCAAGTTTCGAATGATTTATTTGCTTCTTCTAAAAAAAATGCCAATTGTCTGGCATGTTCAATATCCACATTTTCATCACGATAGCCATGAATGATAAGAACGGGAGCTGTTATTCGCTCTATCTCAAAAAGAGGTGTTCTTGCATCATACGCTTCTGGTACACGATTAGGTGTTCCTCCAATAACGCGCTTCATCATCCTGCGCATATCTGTACGTTCCCAATAGGTGGCCGTTGCATCAGAAACACCTGCCCATGTTACAACAGAAGTAATATCCCTTCTTAAAATGGCTGTCCACAGAGCCATAATACCACCTCGTGAAAAACCAAAAACATGGATATTGTCATTGCAGAATTGTTTGAGTACATCTACGGCATAGACCGCATCGTAACGGTCTGCCCCTGCAAACTCGTCACGACCCTCTCCCCCACGATTCCCACGATAATATGGGGCAAATACGATAAAGCCCTGCGCCGCAAATTGTGCAATACGAGAGGGTCTGACCATCCCAATGCTTTGCATGCCGCCTCTTAAATATAAAAAGCCATCATATGTACCTTCTGCCTTTGGCTCTGCTAATAGTCCTTTTATACGTAAGCCCTGTGAAAGATAGGTTATTTCCGTTAAACGTATAGCTGGATTTGGTGAAGGATAGGGGCGTTTTTCGATAATATCACCATTGTATGTCACGATGTTTCAGCTCCTCCAGCATTTTCTTCATCCCCTCATCCTTCATGTGAAAACTCAAGTTAGGATGCTGAACAAATTCTTCATCGGTTAACCAAAGCATGCCTGACGTTTCTAAATCAAATTCTATATCCTCTTGCGCTAAAAATTGTGCAGTGAAAACAGTTTTACAAAAAACGATTTCATCATACACTGCATACTCTGCAAACCATTGAAGATTTTTCACATGAACACCCGTCTCTTCAAAAACTTCTCGAATCGCCGCCTCCTCTAATGTTTCGCCTTCTTCTAATTTCCCCCCTGGCACTTCTACACCACGTCGTTTATGGACAGTACATAACCATTTATTTTCATACTTTAAAAGGACAAGGACGTGTTTAGGTTTTACTTTAAATTCGCCTCTTGTAAAACTCAAATCTACTTGTAGGCCATGTAAATCTGTAAATGTTAACATCTCTTCACCCTCACGTTCTTTCTTGTTGCAAAACAAAAGTTACTTTCTTCATCAATACTTCTATTTTATGGACAGAATTTAATCATCATTCCAATTCCTATTCCTATCTCTATTAACTATATTGTAAACCTACAATGACAAGCAACCCTAAGCTACAGTCTTATAAAGCATGAAAAAAGCGTGCTTCATAGGAAGACACGCTTTTCTTTAAATTACTTGCTGACCGTCAAAATAGACGATAGGACTTTTCACAACACAATCAATATGAACATCTGACGCATTGGCTCCACCAAATGGCGCATTACTGCCAAAAGCGATATGGATGGTCCCATACACTTTCTCATCCTCTAATACATTGCCACATAGGATAGCACTTTTATTGGCTCCAATGCCAAACTCAGCAATAACTCTACCATTGCCTTCACCAAGTAATGCCAGTAGTCGTGGACCATCAGGACCGATTGCTTCTTCTAAGCGACCATTCTTTATTTTTAATAATAATGGCTCTTTTAAGACACCAATATTAGCAATAGAACCATCTACTAAAATCTCTCCATTCGCTGATGTTTCTATTGGTGCAATATAGGATTCTCCTGAAGGAATATTCCCATACTCACCAGGTTGACGAATCACCCCTGTGGAACGAATGCCGAAACGACCTTCTACACTGAACGTCAGCTCATGGCCATCCTTGATAATACGAATATCTTTTGCCGTATCAAGTAAAAGGACATATTTTTCTACTGTAGCTTCGATCTCCTGTGCATCTGCATGAAGGGCACCTTGCTCCAGCATCTCCAATGTTACCCCTGGCATTGTTGCTACACGTCCACCCTTTTCACAGGCATGTTTACGAGCCAATGTATGTGTTAGGGAGTGGGAGGTAATACACAGTGTAACATCGGCATTTGCCATAAGCTCAGAAACTGCATGGATTGGCTCCTGCCCTGATTTCTCTAACAGGGGCATCACCATGAACATTGTATTTGCAGTAATTGACAGTCCAGCTTCATAAAAATTTTTCGCGATGTCTTGTTTGTGGCTATCCGTCAAAATTAATAGTGACTCTGAAGATTGAACATTTAAATTGCCTTTTAAAACATTTAGTGCAATGTCATGTAAATGATGCATAATAGGACTCCTTAATTAAAATTCAAATGATATCTACGAATAATTCCTTCTATTTCATTTCTAGCTTCCGTTAAAGGTCCCAAAAACTCAGGAACACGTTGCTCTGTAAAACGATAAATTGGTCCAGAAACGGTAATAGACGCTACGACCTGTTCCTCACTATTAAATATAGGCATAGCTAGCGCCAATACATCGACCGAATACTCACTGTTACTAAGTGCATAGCCACATGTTCTAATTTTTTCTAGCTCTGCCCTTATTTCTGTGGCATCTGTCATTGTATTATTTGTATAAGCTGTTAATGGTTCATCTATAACCTTTGCAATTTGTTCTTCATTTAAAAAAGCAAGCATCGAACGATAAGATGCTCCTACATACAGTGGCGATCTACTTCCTCTTGAAACTGTAAACTTCACCTTATTTACAGGCTCTGCTTTCAATAATGTTAACGCTTCCAGTCCATTCAGTACGGTAAAAATGGCTGTTTCACCAGTGACATCCTTTAATTTTTCAAGAACTGGCATACATAGCTGATCTATGTTTAATGAATCATACATATTCATACCTATTTCCCATAGTGCAATTCCCAGAGAATATTTTTTTGTTATAGGATCTTTTGTAATAAACCCATTATTTTCGAAGGTTTCAAGAATGCGATATAAATTTGTATGATTCATGTTCATCGCCAGTGCTAACTCTCGACCACCCCATGTGGGCTTTTCCTTTGTAAACATTTTTAAAACCGCAATTGATAAATTTAATGTCTTTAGCATATCTCTCATCCTTCTGAACTATTTATCTGTACAAACGGCTGCAAATCTCTCTCTTAAGGGGGAAATAATTGACAGATTTAGCAGCCGTCAGCACCTGATATCACTTTATCAAAAGTAAGAGAGTAGCTAATCTCTTACTTTTGATATAGGAAATCAACAGCAGCAGTTATATAAACTTTTGCACAGCGTACGATATCCTCAACACGCACTTTTTCATTATAACCATGAATACTTGGTAAATAAGCTGGGCCGTATTGCAATACAGGAATATCATATTGTCTGAAATGACGAGCGTCACTGCTTGCCCATTGCATGACACCATATGCCTCTTGCCCTGTCACATACGATATATTTTCCACTATCGATTGGCAAACAGGATTTTCAGCAGGCGTATAATTGGCTACGCTTTTGAAGCCAAAACGTTGGATTGAATAATCCATAGCCAAGCCATCTAGTTTAGTTGTCAAGATTTCAGTTACTTCTTCTTGTGTAATACCAAATGGTAAACGACAATCGACCTGGACCTTACAGTAATCTGGGATTACGTTTGACTTCGTACCTCCCTCAATTGTACCAATATTTACAGTAATTTTCTCTAAAACTTCTTGATATTTCAAGCGATCTTTCTCCACTTCACGCATGTATTTTTTTGATACCTCAATAAGTAGCTGTACCTCTTCAGGAATTGTGATTTCTACATCCCATAGTGTACGAATCTCTTCTATAGCTCGAATTGCATCGACAATGGCATTTCGTCCAGCCAATGGTGATAGACTTCCATGACCAGGTTCCCCACGCACCTCTAATTCAAACCAGTAAGAGCCCTTTTGTCCAATGGTTGGGTTTAAAGGTGAAGAGGGCTCAGCGATTAAACAACCATCTCCCTGCACATAGCCTCGCTCTAACAGCCAAGGAACACCGAATTCACCGCCAGTTTCTTCATCTGGTACGATCGCCAAAGTTAATTTCCCTGGTAGTTCAATGTTCAGTTTCTTTAATAGCTTTGTTGCAAAAATAATACCTGCTAAACCGGCTTTCATATCACTCGCCCCACGGCCAAGCATCCAGCCATCCTTCACTTCTCCTGAAAACGGATCAAAATCCCATTTTGATAGATCACCGACAGGAACAACATCGGTATGGCCACAATAAACGAGTTCTTTTCCTTCCCCATTTCCAATAGAAGCTACTAAATTAAACATTTTATCTGCAGCTTCATATTTTTGATAAGTAATGCCTACTTCATTTAAATAATTTTCGATAAAAGCTGTTATTTCAGTCGTATCCCCCGGAGGATTGACACTTGGAATTTGAATGAGCTTTGAACAAAACGCTATCAATTCATCTTGATGATTTTCAACTGCATCTACTAATTGAGCTTTAAGTGCTTGTAAATCATTCATGTGTGTGTACCTCTTTTCCTTTCGTTTGTAAATGACTCATGCTACCATATAAGCCTTTCATATGTGTAAATTGTGTTTCATCAAAGAAAGAGCATTTATTAGCACCATAAGTTTTTGCTACCTCTAACACAAATCGCACAACATTTTCTACATCTGTGACATGGGTTGCACCTGTTGCACAGCCTGCCACAACAGATTCAGTTGTAATCGCTACACCTACAACAGGGCTAGATGTTGCAACTGCTGGTTGTAAAATACTATTGATATGGAATAAACCATTCCCATATGGTGTAATGTCTTGCATCGTGATCGGCAGAACAACTGGAGAAATGCCAGCAGATTGTGTATAAACGTGCAATAAATCATCACTAATTTTTAATATGTAACCTTCTTTGACAGTTGGAGTTATAGCAAATCCTTTATGGTTACATACTAGATTGCCTTTTGTTGTATCAATGGATAGAATAGCATCCATTGTATCTTCTACTTCATTTTCGTTCATGACACTAATATCCACTGGAGAGTTCATAAATGGCACTGGCTCATGTGGTAAGGTTGGAGCTGTTGGACAAATATGTGTGGAGAAAATAACGTCACCCTCTAGTTGATCACCCTTTAAGGCCATATCAATAGCTTTGGCTGCTCCTGCCAGACATGCTAGTGCACCGTCTCCATCTGATACAAAGCCTGTCATTTCAGGGCGTGCTCCAATACCACCTAATCGTCCTATAATTCCTAATGTAGGTGCATTCCCGCCAGAGGATTTACCGTTCTTTCCTTTCACGAGGACGCGAACAAAATCAGTTGAGCCGCTTTCGCCTTGAATAGTTTTTACCTTGACATCTGCTGTGGAATCAATATTGTGTAAATACTCTTTAATCGTGTCTCCGTTTACATAAATACTATCCATTACCTCGTATAATTCAATAACATGCTTCAATGACATAATCAGTCCGCTCCTTTTTCTGCTTCAATAAATTTTATCTTTCGTTAAATGGATGATACTTCTTGCTGTATCGACTTAAATAAATGACACGATACTTGATGTGTAGCTGATACTGTATCAAGTGTCGGTTGGACCTCTGCACATTTTTCTGTAGCAAAACGACAACGCTTATGGAATGCACAGCCACTCGGAGGATTAACAGGGCTTGGAACATCGCCAGATAAAATAATACGGTCCTTTTTATCAAAAGGATTTTCCTTAGGTATGGCCGATAACAAGGCTTTTGTATAAGGATGCTGAGGTTTCTCATAAATTTCCTTGTATGAACCAATTTCCACTATTTTCCCTAAATACATGACAGCAATACGATCACACATGTAGTTCACCACATTCAAATCATGTGAAATAAAAATATAGGTTAAACCGAATTCTTTCTGTAAATCTTTTAATAGATTGATAACCTGAGCCTGTACAGAGACATCTAATGCGGAAACAGGTTCATCACACACCACAATATCTGGATTCAGTGCAAGAGCCCGAGCAATATTAATGCGTTGTCTCTGTCCACCAGAAAATTCATGTGGATGGCGCTTTGCATGGTAGGCACTTAATCCGACCGTTTCAAGTAATTCAACTACTCGCTTTTTACGGGATGCCTCATCACCAATCCCATGAATCACTAATGGCTCAGCAATAAGATATTCAATCGTTTTACGAGGATCGAGTGATGCATAAGGATTTTGGAAAACCATTTGGATGGATTTTCGAGCAGAGCGGATATCTTTTGAATTTAAGCTTGCTAAATCCGTTCCCTTAAATTCAACTATTCCCTCTGTTGGTGAAATTAGCTGGTTGATTAAACGGGCGACTGTCGATTTACCACACCCCGACTCTCCCACAATCCCCAGTGTCTCGCCTTTATATAACTCAAAACTTACACCATCTACCGCCTTCACAAATTGTGTTGGTTTTTTAAAAGGAATTGAACTTTTAATGGGAAAATGCTTTTTTAAATTACTTACCTTTAAGACAAGTTCATTGTACTGTTGCATTAAAAATTCCCTCCTTCCTTGGGACAATTTGATCTTTTGCTTGTAAATGGCAGGCTACAAAATGGTTGTCCTGTACTTCCACTAAGTCAGGCACCTTACTACGACAAATATCTGTTGCTAAAGGACATCGTGCTGAGAAGTGACAGCCACTATGTGGCATTGTTAAATCTGGCGGACTACCTGGAATAGCTGGCAGCCTTTGTTGCTCTTGTGTCCCCATTGTAATTTGAGACTCTAATAATCCCCACGTATAGGGATGTAAAGGTTTTTCATAGAGCTGTCTTGTTGTAGTAGACTCTACTGTACGACCTGCATACATAACATTTACTTTGTCACATAGCTCCCAAACCACACCTAAATCGTGCGTAATCATAATAATGGCTGTATCGTGTTCTTGTTGTAATTTTTTCATTAAATCAAGAATTTGAGCTTGTACAGTTACATCTAGTGCAGTTGTAGGCTCATCAGCAATGAGTAGTTTCGGGTTACAAGCTAGGGCAATAGCAATCATGACACGCTGACGCATTCCACCTGAAAATTCGTGAGGATACATTTTTAATCGTTTCTCTGGCTCAGGAATCCCAACCATTTTTAACATATCAACGGCTTTGATAGCAGCATCTTTCTTCGATATTGTTTCATGTGCTTGAATCACTTCAATAATTTGATTGCCTACTGTTAATACAGGATTCAAACTTGTAATAGGATCTTGGAAAATCATTGAGATGTCATTGCCTCGTACATTGCGCATTTCCTTTTCAGAAATTCCTATTAAATCGCGGCCATTAAATAGAATTTTTCCATTCGTTATTTTTCCTGGCGGAGATGGAATTAAACGCATGAGAGCAGTGGCTGTAACACTTTTTCCTGATCCTGACTCTCCCACAATACCTAGTGTTTCCTTCTTATTTAATTGTAAATTTACTTCATTAACAGCTTTCATTGTAGAGCCGCCACTTTTAAATTCTACTGTTAAGTTTTCTACATCTAGTAAACGTTCAGTCATGACTCCACCCCCTTCCATTAAACTTTCATTTTCGGATCTAATGCATCGCGCAATCCATCCCCTAATAGGTTAATTCCAAGAACTGTTAATAAAATACAAATGCCTGAAAATGTCGCCATTTGGGGATTTAATACTAAAAAGTCTTTGCCATCTTTTAATATACTGCCCCATGAAGCTGTCGGTGGTTGAACGCCTAATCCTAAAAAGCTAAGGGCAGCTTCTGAAATGATAGCGCCAGCTGTGCTCATCGTTCCATAGACAATTAAAGGTGCCAAACAGTTCGGTAATATATGGCTAAAAATGATCCTCGTATGTGTAGCACCTAAAGAATGCGTTACTTCAACGAATTCTTCCTCTTTTACACTTAACACCTGTCCTCGAACAAGACGTGCGAAACCTGGAATATTAGCAATACCAATCGCAACAATGACATTGACAAGTCCTTGCCCTAATACCGTCATTAATGTAATAGCTAATAATATAAACGGGAATGCGAAAAGACCATCCATTGTGCGCATGATAATGGAATCAATGCGTCCACCAAAATACCCTGCCACTAAGCCTAGCAGTGTGCCAAACACAGCACCAAATAGCACTGCCGCAATCCCAACAATCATTGAGATTCTTGTACCGTAAACTAAGCGACTAAACAAATCACGACCATAGTTATCTGTTCCTAACAAATGTCCTTCTGTATTCATCGGTAAAAACGATTTACCGACAATCATTTCATTCGGTGGATGGGTAGCAATCAATGGGGCAAAAATAGCAACAATACCCATTAAAGTGACAATGATTAACCCAATTGTCGCTAATTTATTTTTTAGCAACTTGCGCAATAAGGTATTTCTTTTTTTCGTTTCTTGGACGATTGCTTGAGTCATTGTTATTTTTTCCCCCCATCCGATTCTAAATTGACCTTAGGATTCACCACTTTATAAAGTACATCGACTACTAAGTTAACAAGCACAAAGATAAACGCAATGAAAATAACAGTACCTTGGACGACTACAAAGTCACGTTTATCAATGGCATCTACAATTAATCGACCCATACCAGGCCAACTAAAAATTGTTTCTGTTAAAACCGCTCCGCCCAGTAAATTAGAAATTTGCATTCCTAACACGGTTAAAATCGGTGTTAGTGCATTCTTAAATGCATGTTTACCAATTACTAAATATTCTTTAATACCTTTAGAACGAGCTGTTTTAATATAATCTTGCGAAATAACCTCTAACATACTTGAACGGGTAATCCGTGCAAATGTCGCCATTGGAATCGTTGCTAAAGCAAATGCTGGCAAAATTAAATGCTTCAAATAGGTCCAGAGTCCATCGCTGATATTCCCCATCCCAGTCGCCGGGAACCAACCAAGATTAACACTAAAGAATAAAACAAGCATGATGCCCAACCAGAAAATTGGCATGGATACACCAACTAACGACACAAGCATAACAACATAATCAATGATGGTATTTTGCTTTCTCGCTGCAAATATTCCTGCTGGGATGCCAATCACGACTGCTATTAACAGCGCTGCCAATGCCAATATCACTGTATTAGGGAACCTTTCGAGAATAAGTCCGATGACAGACTCACTATAAGAATAGGAATATCCTAAATTTAACTGTGCTAGATCTCCTACATATGAAATAAATTGCGAAGGCATGGATTTATTTAATCCTAGCTCTTCTCTTAAATTCTCTACATCTTCTACACTCGCTTGTGGTCCAAGCATGACTGAAGCCGGGTCACCAGGAATCATTCGCGTAATAATAAAGACGATAATTCCTACTACTAGCAGTGTCGGGATGAGGTTAACTAATCTTTTTAAAATAAATGAGCCCATCTTAGCAAGACCTCCTTTTCATTATTAGAATCAGTGGTTCATATTGTGAATAATCACATAGTACACCACATAATAATTGTTTGTAAATATATTTTTTTCTGAATCTTTGTAATTTTATATTTACTTTCTGTTTACAAATGTGCTAATTTTAATCTCGAACCTACCATTTTTGAATCAACGGTTCATATTGTGAAACAAAAACTAAGGAGGCTAGTGCATATGAAGAAATTAAACGTAAGAAAGTCTTTACTACTACTCTTTTTAACTTTACTAATTGGTGTTTTAGCAGCTTGTGGTGGAAACAATGAGAAAAGTACTTCAACGGAGGAAAAAGAAGGAGAAGCTACTTCTGGAGGCACATTAAATGTCGGTCTGTCAGCCAATGCAAAAACGTTTGATCCGATCAAATATACAGGGGTTTATGAATCACAGGTAATGCGTCAAATGGGTGATACGTTAGTTGTTTATAACAAAGATCTATCTGATATCATCCCATCGTTAGCAACAGAATGGAATGTATCAGAGGATATGTTAGTCTACACATTCAAATTACGCGAAGGTGTTAAATTCCAAAAAGGTCAGTATCAGGATGGCCGTGAAATGACAGCTGAAGATGTGAAATACTCTTTAGAACGCTCTGCTAAAGAATCTGCTATGAATCGTTTAAGTGGTGTCACAGAAGTGAAAGTGTTATCGGATTATGAGGTAGAGATTCACTTAGCTACACCGAATGCTGCCCTACTTGCTATGCTAACGGATGCAGGGAATATTATTATTCCAAAAGAAGAGGTTGAAGGATGGGGCGATAATTTTTCTGAACACTTTGTTGGTACAGGTCCATTCCAACTAACTGAATGGAAAAAAGACCAAGAGGTAAAATTAGTTCGTCACGGTAATTACTGGGGCGATAAGCCGAATATCGATAACTTAACAATGAAATTTATCTCCGATCAAAATATGATGACAAACGCATTACGTTCTGGTGATATTGATATTGCCATGGATGTTAAAGGTCAAAACCGAGAAATCATCAATCAAGATAGTAACCTTGAGCTTTTAACAAATCCAGGTCTATCTATTGTTTATCTTGATCTTAATAACAAAGTAGGTCCAACTGCTGACAAGCGCGTTCGTGAAGCAATTTATATGGCAACAAATGTAGAGGAAATTATTTCTGGCGTTAACCAATGGGGTGGCGGCGATGTTTCTTATTTACCATTACCACCAGGTTCATGGGGATATGATCAATCGTTAGTTGATATGGTACCAAAGTATAATCCAGAAGAAGCAAAAAAATTGCTAGCAGAGGCTGGTTATGCTGATGGGTTCAAGACAGAGATTTTTGTATCAGAAGCACGTGTTCCTTACGCAACGATTTTCCAAAGTCAGTTAAAGAAGAACTTAAATATTGATGTGGAAATAAAAGTGCTTGAATGGGGTACTTACAGTGATACTGTGGCAAAGGGTAATGCGCCAATGAATATTGGTGGCTGGACTTGGTACCCAGATCCTTATTTCTTCCTTTATCAATTATTCCACACAAATCAAATTGGTGCGTTAGGAAATGGTAAAGGCTACAGCAATCCAGAAGTGGATAAATTATTAGAACGTGCCGTATCAGAAACAGTGGTGCAAGAAGAACGTGCAAAATTATACCAAGAAGCATTAAAGTTGATTTTAGCTGATGTTCCACGTATTGAATTAGAGGCAACACAAACGGTTGCAGGTGTAAACAAAAAAGTACAGGGCTTTGAGGTTTCTGCTGATAACTCCGTACAAATTGTCCATCCAAATGGCACAAACGTATCCATTACAAAATAATTAAACTTGAAAAGTGGGGATACCAGTCTCCGCTTTTCTCTTCATAAGGAGAGATTTGATCCGATGACACGCTATATAAATGGACTTGTTTTTAATTCTGAGACTCGTAGCTTTAATAAGCAATCTTTTCAAGTACAAGGGCAATACTTTGAACCCGCTACTAATTCACCTGAAACAGAGTTGGATTTAGATGGCTACTATATTACACCAGGTTTTATCGATAGCTGCTCACAAATCGGTCTAGCTGAAATAGGGATTCGTTGGGAAGGAGATGATAGCTATGAATTTGACTCACATCTGCAATATTCTGTAGTTGATGGCATATACCCATTTGATACTGCTTTTCAAAAAGCTGTTTCTCATGGGGTGACGGCATCTCATATTGTTCCCTCACCTAAAAGCTTGATAGGTGCAAAAACGGCTATTATACATCATACACATACAACGGTTGATGAAATGGTTATTTCAAAAGATGTGGCTTATTCCTTCTCTATTGGACATCAGGCAAAAAGTACATTTTTCGCTGAAAAGAAAAAACCACTCACACGTATGGGCATTGCTAAAATTTTAAGAGAAACATTACAACAAATTCAGCAACAAGAGCCGTCCATTACGAAAATCGTTATTCGAGCTCACAAAGCCGTTGATCTTGAATTCGTTAGCCGCCTTCAACAAGAATTTGGGTCAATTTTTGATTTTCATATTATCCATGGCACTGAAGTTACATTCCTTCATGAAACATCCTTTAATACGGTTATAGCTGGTCCCACATTTCGATATATTGAACACAATGAGATGATGGCACTATCACCCAAACTGTATCATCAACTGTTTAAGAACAATATTCCATTCGTTTTTTGTACGGATCATCCTGTTAGTAGCACCTCTCATCTAACATTAGAAGGTTGCTTAGCTGTAAGAGAAGGTATGGCACGCCAGGACGTGCTATATGCTCTCACAACAGGGGCTGCAAGTTTTCTAGGGATCGCCCATAAAACAGGTGCTATTCGTGATGGTCTTCTTGCTGATTTTGTTATTTGGGATAAGCATCCATTAAATTTAGATGCCCAGGTTATCGCAACCTATATTAAAGGAACAAAAGTTTATGCACGGGAAGAAGGGTTTACACAATGATTATTTATCATCATGCGAAGTTTCTTACAGTCAATGAGCAGAACGATACTTGTGAACAGTTATGGATCGAAGATGGGCGTATTGTCTATATTGGACCAGCCAAAGAATTCCCCTCACAAGCAGAGCTAGTTGATCTACAGGGAGCTTATGTTACACCAGGGTTAATTGATATTCATGCCCATGTTGGAACATGGGCTGAAGTCACTGAAGACATTAATGATGCCAATGAATATAGCGAACCCTTTACACCTCTTATGCACGCTTTAGACAGTGTAGATATCCGACACTTTTCTTTTCAACATGCGTTAGAAGGTGGCGTAACCACTGTACAAACTGGGCCAGGTAGTGCCAATGTCATTGGTGGCATTTGGAGCATTCTTAAAACAGCAGGGCCTACCCTTTCCTCTCGTGTTTTAGTAGAGCGGAGCGGTTTAAAGGGGGCCCTAGGGGAAAATCCGAAAAACGTCTTTGGCAATCAGTATAAGCGCAAGCCGATGACTCGCATGGCCATTGCACAGCTTTTACGAGATGGTTTCCAACGTGCAAGTCAACTCAATGAACAACAACAAACTGAGCAAATTAAACAAAATGCTGAGTTACGCCCGTTTATTGAGGTTCTTCGAGGGGACATGCCACTTCGCCTTCACTGCCATAGAGCAGATGACATTATGACAGCAATTAGAATTGCCAAAGAATTTAATGTGAAGCTTCATTTAGAACACTGCACAGAAGGCTATCTCATTGTGGATGCCGTTAAAGAAAGTGGATTCCATGCAACGCTTGGTCCTTATATGTTAACGCCATCTAAATACGAAACGCGTCATTCTACACCAGCAATTGCTGGCATTTTTAAAGAACATAATATTCCGTTTGCTATCATGACAGATCATCCATTTGTACCAATTCAATACTTAAAGTATTGTGCCACAGAAGCGATTCGTTATGGTTTAGATGAAGACACAGCCCTCAAAAGCATTACGATCAATGCAGCTAAGCTTGTACAGCTAGATCACCGCATTGGTAGCCTTGAGGAAGGCAAAGATGCTGATTTTGTTGTTTGGTCGCACCCTATTTTTGAAACAGAAGCAAAGGTTTTACAAACTTATGTAAATGGACAAAAATATTACGAAGCGGAGTGAGCGCAATGCAACATTCGAAAATTGCCGTTGTAACAATTGGTCAGGCACCACGTAAAGATATGGCAGAGGATATACAGCAATTAAGAGAAGCAGGTTTACATGTTCATGAATTCGGTGTACTGGATTCACTTTCCTCAGAGGAAATTGCTACACTTTCGCCTTCTTGTGAGGACTCAGATGTTTTAGTAACACTTCTTACCAATGGTCGACAAGTAAAGCTCAGTAAACAAAAGCTCATGCCTTATATTCAAAGCTGCATTGATGATCTACATGAATTCACTTGGATACTACTTATGTGTACAGGAGATTTTGCGAATAAATTATCCTATAAAAATCTTTTATTACCTGATCGTATGATGACTAATTTAGTGAAGGGCTTACATACAGAATTAGCCATTGGTTTAATAGGTCCCGAACCCGAACAACAACAATCGGTTGCAGAGAAATGGCAAAAAGCACAGTTCGATGTAACTTTTTCAGCAAGCTCCCCATATCACTTTGATAACCAACATTTATTGTCAAAAGCACAACAATTAGAAGAGCAAGGAGCTGATTTGCTTATTCTTGATTGTATGGGCTATTCCACAACAATGAAAAACATGATTAAAGATCAACTCACTATCCCCATCATCGTCCCTCGAGAAGCGGTTTTTACAATTTTAAAAGCCATTTGTTAATAGAAGAAAAGGTCACTTCTGATTCAGTGACCTTTTCCCCTATTCGCTAGACACGCTTATTGAAATAAGGAAGCTGCTCAACGAATGCCTTCGTATCATCATCTCCATATTCATGAACAAGTGCATAGATTTTCATTAATCTTTTATCTATTTCATCATTTTCTCTATCTAGGTGATACTGTAAATACGGTAACTGTGCACGCCATGCATTCGAAATTTCCAACAGTTGCATTTGCTGAAAGATTCTCTCAAACACATCTAATGCTTGTCGATCTACATTGAGTTCGAAATTCCATGGGCCTGCATATGGGTTGGTATAATACGTTCTATTGGCAAGTGAAAAATATACGCGCTGACGATCCATCTTTACGATTCACTCCTTTTTCCATAGTATGGAGTGATAGGTGTTGTTTTATTCGCTTTTATGTCAAACTTCCTTCACAATTAATAGGACCAGATAATTTATAATAGGTATGATGAATAAAGAACGGAGTGAATACTATGAGTTTAACTACGCTCTTAATAGTCGCAGTTATCATCGTTATTTTAATCACCATTGCGACAATTATCAGTGTCAACCGTGCCTATGCCTTTAAACATACTGTTGATGAAAAACCGAAGCAAAGCTATCATCAAGAGGAAAATTAAATACCATTACTGAATTTGGAGTGAAAGAAATGGGCGTACCTTTACCAATTATCATTATGATTGCGATGATGATGCTAATGTTTGGTGTTTCTGTCATTATCATTATGAAGAAAAAAAATAATATTTTTACACAAACAATTGATCCAAAGCCTGAACAACTTACGTCTCAGCAAAAGGAAGAGCAACGATGAAATACCCCTTTATTTGGCTCATCCAGTTTTATAGAAAATTTATTTCACCTATGACGCCACCTACGTGTCGTTTTCATCCTACCTGTTCTTCTTATGGGCTCGAAGCTTTTCAAAAGCACGGTGGATTCAAAGGCTTCCTCTTAACCATTACACGTATATCCAAATGCCATCCATTTCATCCTGGTGGCTTTGATCCTGTGCCTGAAAAATGGCCTTCGAAAAAGAATTAATTTCGGAGGGCATTTTTTTCTTGTACTTTTTTAAGTTGTGCGTTATCATAATAACTGTTCTAAAAAATAAATCGTAATGATTACTATTTAAGAGAGGTATCTTACTTATATGAAAAAACTATATGTATTACTGTTAGTCGCAGTTCTTGCTTTATTTACTGCCGCTTGTGGAGACAAATCGTCCACATCCCAAAAGACTGAGAAAAAAGATAAATTAAGTATTTATACAACGGTTTATCCGTTAAGCTATTTTGCACAGCGGATTGGTGGAGATTATGTTGAAGTAGCTTCTATATACCCAGCTGGTGCGAATGAACATACCTTCGAGCCAACTCAAAAAGATATGATGAAATTAGCAGATGCTGATATCTTTTTCTATATTGGCTTAGGACTTGAAGGCTTTGTAGAAAACGCTAAAAAAACTTTAGCGAACGAAGATGTCACAATGGTGGCAACTGCTGATGAAGTTTCAGATGAAAAATTAGCTGTAAGCACAGGACATGTTCATGCAGAAGATGAAGAACATGAAGTAGACGCACATGATGAGCATGAGCACGGTACAGCAGAGGACAATCATGAACATGAAGCTGAAGAACATGGACATGATGAGCATGAGCATGGGGATATCGATCCGCATGTTTGGTTATCTCCTACAATTAGTCAAGACTTAGCACTGGCTATTAAAAACACACTAGTTGAAAAAATGCCAGCACAGGAGGCAACTTTTAACACAAATTATGATGCGTTAGTAAAAGAAATGCAGGATTTAGATCAAGATTTCAAAGCAATGACTGACAAAGCACAAAATAAAACATTCTTTGTATCCCATGCTGCATTTGGCTATATTGCAGGTCAATACGGCTTAACTCAAGTGCCGATTGCTGGCTTGAATTCACAAAATGAGCCATCTCAAAAGGAATTAACAAAGATTGTAGACAAAGCAAATGAATTGCACATTCACTATATTTTATTTGAACAAAACGTCTCTTCCAAATTAGCAGAGATTATTCAAAAAGAAGTTGGTGCAGAATCTCTTGTCTTGCATAATTTAAGCGTATTAACAGCTGATGATGAAAAAAATAAAGAAACCTATTTCACATTGATGCAAAAAAATATTCAAACATTAGAAAAAGCTTTAAGCGTTCAATAATATGAGTAAGGAGGTGCCCCGCTATTGGGACACCTCCTTTATTATGACGTATTTTTCTTGTGGCATTCGTTTTCCCGTTCGATAAAAAGACCCTAGCCACTTCATTGCTTTTTGCTTAGTTACATGCTTAAATTTTGGCTGAAGGACAACAAAAGCCGTTATACTACTTTCTACTAGCATCGGTGGCCACTCCGTAAAGTTAAACTGAATTGAATTGTCTTGTTTATTTGTTTTTTGAGTAATAAGCTTCATCGGCTGTTCCACTAATGGTTGTACGGCTAACCGATTTTCTTCGATGATTGATAACCCCATAATTTGATTCAATTGATGTTGTATAGGTGTTGCTAAACTTTGTCTTTTTGTTTCTTCCTGCAAATCTATATATTTCTCGCTTGTTGCAGCAGGGAAATTTTTATAATCCCATGTATGATCTTGTGCTAATTGGCGATCAGACACTAAAAAATATTGATAGCGCACTTCTCCTTTACGATCAGGCAAAGGGTCATCCCATGTCACATCAATATGATACCAAGCATGATCAAGTTTCACTAATACCCAGGCATGTAGCTGTTCTCCTACTTTTCCAGGTACATATTGTACCTCAAAGCCCAACATTTCTAACATTCTATATAGCACTAAAGCATATGCCTGACAGACGCCCTTATTCTCCGTTAATAATGTATAAGGAGAATATTGACTTCCTTCTGTTTCCTTAGAGTATTCCGCGGACAATACAATAAAATCATGTGCAGCCTGTAGTTTTTCTATGTCACTTAATCCATGCATAGGTGCAATAATATTTTCCAAAGTTTGCTCTACAAATAACGCCTCTGTTTGTGAGAGATGGTACGTAAATGCAAAGGCAATGACGATATTATTGCTATAACCTTCGTACTTCCATTGGAAACTAGAAATATTAGTATAAATATAAGAGTTTTCAATTGCATTTTTAGTAATTTCTGTTAGTTCATCCTTTATCTTGGCTAAGTCACCAGTATAACGAATCGAGAATTCGGATGATAGATGCATAACTTCTTTATTAATGAGAGATTGTAGTGTTTCAATTGAATGAGCTGTTGCTACATCTTCTTTTTCATAGTTTGCAAATACTTGCACATGACTCATTTGTAGAACAAATAATATAATGACAACATTATATATATATTTCCTCATATGAGTCATTCTCCTTTACTAAATAGTTTATGCCTCTCTTTTTTTATTATGTTAATAAATGATTAATTTCATGCTAAAAGTTCAAATAAAAAAGAAGCCTTCCTTTTAAGAAGACTTCTCTCACAAAGTTTTTACTGTAATAATTTCCGTCTCAACAATTTATCCGCACCATTGCGCGGAAGACTGTCTGTAATAATCATTTCTTTAGGTACTTTATATTTAGCAAGTTTCTGTAAACAAAAGGCCTTTAGTTGCTCAACAGATACCTGCTCATTTAACACGATAAATGCGATGGGTACCTGTCCCCATTGTTCATCAGGCATACCGCATACACCCGCCTCTTTGACAGCTGGGTGTGTAAGTAGTACATTTTCTATTTCTGCAGGATAAATATTTTCTCCCCCTGAAATGATTAAATCTGCCCTTCGATCAATGACGAATAAATAACCCTCTTCATCCACATAACCAATATCACCTGTATGAAGCCAGCCAGCCTTCGTTGCATTTTTTTGTGCAAAACGTCCAATATAGCCAGGTGTAACATGGGGACCTCGAATGCAAATTTCCCCTTCACCTTTAGCATTTGGCTCAGCAATCATTATTTGATTAAAAAATAGAGGCTTTCCAGCAGAACCAATTTTCCGCATAGCATCTTCACTTGCCAATGTGGCAGTTTGTGAGGAGGTTTCAGTCATTCCATACGTTTGTGCGACAGCTAAATTTAAAGCATGTGCTCTCGCTAAATAATCAACGGGAACAGGTCCACCTCCAGCTAGCATTAACTTAAAATAAGAGGAAGCTTTCGCATTGCGTTGCTCTAGCGTATGTAGAATTCGTTCCAAGGTCACCGCTACAACAGACATATGGGTGACATCCCCATCCATAATATTTTGTGCGATAGCTTCTACATCAAATTGCTCATATAAAAAGATTTGATTTCCATATAGCAGAGAACGCACTAAAATGGAGAATCCACTAATATGGAATAAAGGGACCGCACATAGCCAAATGTCATGCGCCTGCAGCCCAATATTTAAAACGGAGGCAGTGGCACTAGCCTGATGATTTCCAACTGTTTGGCGAACCCCTTTTGGAAAGCCTGTTGTACCCGACGTATACATAATCGTAGTTGTTTGATGAAGAGGCCATTCCTTTACAATATCTACTGCACTCTCTGCACCCTTTTCAATTGCTGAAAATAAATGATAGGTTGTTTCAGATGGCAGCTTTGCTATATCCTCATCGGCAACCAATACGGCTACAGCCTCTGAATCCTCTAACTGATAAGCCAACTCATCCTGTGAAAGTCTACGATTAAGCATCACCATTTCACATTGCAGATGCATGCAGGCATACATCATGATCACAAGCTCAGGCTTACTTGGCCCCATAATAGCAATTCGATCACCCTGTTGAATACCGAGTGTCACTAATTGTCGAGCACGTTTTATCGATTCATTATTTAATTCTTGAAAAGTCCAGCTTTGCTTTTTAAAAGTAAGTGCCTTGCGCAATGGTGTTAAATAAGCTCTTTGTAAAATCCAGTTAGGATACATCTTTGTCACTCCAATCACCCTACATCTTAACGCTTTCCCATCTAGTTTGTCTATTACTCCATGTAGTATCTAGCTTTTTAGTGAAAACCTCTATCCTTCACCTATTGAGTTCTATCCGCTACTTTAATAATTTTATCCACCTCTTAGCCGCTTCTATCCCCTACTTTTAGATTTTTATCCTCAATCTGCTCAAGACATATAAAAAGCTCGTATCTCCAAAAGATACGAGCTTTCAACCCTATATTAATCAAGGGAATCTTGGGAATTGACCGAAATCTGGTTGACGTTTTTCTTTGAATGCATCGCGGCCTTCTTTTGCTTCATCAGTTGTGTAGTAAAGAAGTGTAGCATCTCCAGCCATTTGTTGAAGACCTGCTAAACCATCTGTATCTGCATTCATCGCTGCTTTTAAGAAGCGTAGTGCAGTTGGTGACATTTGAAGCATTTCTTCACACCATTGAACTGTCTCATCTTCCAATTGCGCATAAGGCACAACTGTATTGACTAAGCCCATATCAAGTGCTTGTTGTGCATCGTATTGACGGCATAGGTACCAAATTTCACGTGCCTTTTTATGACCAATAATACGAGCAAGATAGCCTGAGCCATAACCAGCATCGAATGAACCTACTTTTGGTCCAGTTTGTCCAAAGCGAGCATTGTCAGCTGCAATTGTTAAGTCACAGACAACATGTAAAACGTGTCCTCCACCAATTGCGTAGCCAGCTACCATTGCTACTACAGGTTTTGGAATTACACGGATTAAACGTTGTAAATCAAGAACGTTTAGACGTGGAATTTCATCTTCTCCTACGTAGCCACCGTGACCGCGAACTTTTTGGTCTCCGCCTGAGCAGAAAGCATGTTCACCTTCACCAGTTAGAATAATAACACCGATATTTTTATCATCGCGTGCACGTGAGAATGCGTCAATCATTTCCATTACCGTTTTTGGGCGGAATGCATTACGCACTTCTGGACGGTTAATCGTAATTTTTGCGATACCGTTATAGAACTCATACTTAATGTCTTCATAAGTATGTAATGTTGTCCATTGACGTGTCATTGAATTGCCTCCTATATCATTAAATTCGTCTCGTTTCTAGCGAGGCGCTAACGTAATCGTATATTACGTTAAATACTCCTCTACTATTGTAGCAAACTCAGCGGGATTTTCCACATGAATTGCATGTCCAGCGTCATTTACTGTTAAATGCTTAACAGTATTTAATAGCGCTTTCATTTCTAGTGCAATTTTACAAAATTTCTCATCCAATGAACCGGTAATTAGCAGGACAGGTATTTCTAGTTGCATCAGTCTATCCCAATTTGAAGGTTGAACGCCTGTCCCGATACCTCTCAAGCTACCAGCAAGTCCCTCTTCCTTCTGTGAAAGTCGCTCTTCTCGAATGGTTTCTCTTACCCTTTTAGGTAGACGTTGCTGTGAAGCAAAAAGCGGGATGCTTTCCCATGCATTGACAAAGGACAGTAAACCATTTGTCATTATTTTTTGCGCCAGTTCTTCATCTCGCTTACAACGTTCATGTTGCTCTTCCATTGTTCGCAAGCCAGGAGAAGCACTTTCTAAAATGAGCTGATGTATGCGAGCTGGATACGAAATGGCATAGGATAAAGCGATTCTTCCACCCATTGAATAGCCTAGCAGTGTAAATTTCTCTAAATGAAGCTGGCAAAATAGTTCTTCTAAATCCTGTAATTGCTCTTCCATAGAAAAACGCTGTACGTGCTGTGGAATAGCTGTTTGACCATGTCCGATTAAATCAACCGCAATAACACGCACATGAGGTAGAGCTTGTGCTAGATTATGCCATGTTGCTGAGCTACCGGTAAATCCATGTAAGGCAACGACTGTGTATTCACCGTTTTCATTCCATATGTCGACATGGGTTTCAAGACCACGAATCATCCACTTTGTCATGCTTTTAACTCCGCATTAATTCGATTCCATAGACCTCGATGTGCATTCACATTCTCAGTTCTATCTGTAAATATTTCAACTAATCGTAAAGAATGGTTTTTACAAGTTGAAAATTTTTCAGAAAGCTCAGAGATTGTTTCGACACGTACATAGTCCATATTATACATATGTGCAATATCACGGAATTCGAGGGCTGTCGGTGTGCCAAATAAATCCTCATAGTGATCTTCAACAGTTGACTGTGGTAAATAAGAAAAAATACCACCACCATCATTATTCATCACAATAATCGTTAAGTTACATTCCTGATATCTGGAAGCAATGAGTCCATTCACATCATGTAAAAAAGCTAAATCACCAATCAGTAAATAACTTTCTCGATTATTTCCTTGACTGAAACCGATTGCTGTTGATACAACACCATCAATCCCGTTCGTTCCTCGATTGGCAAAAACACGTAAATCTTTCGGTGTAGCCAATAAAAATGTATCAATATCTCGTACTGGCATACTACTGCTAACGAAAATATCACTACCGTCAGGAATCATTTTGAGTAAACGACTGACTATAGCCCCTTCATCTTTTTCTACCTCTGAATATTGCTCAATATACATAGAAGCAAGCTGATTCGCTTTTTGCCATTCAGCTAAGTATGTTTCCTCGATAGCTGTTTCAGTGATAGCTAATTCTGTTAGCCATTGATCGACATTCGCATGAATAAAATGCGTAGATACGCCTGTAGCATCTCTGAACATAGGATCTTCATCGATAATCACATATGCATTTGGTCGTGACTTTGTAATAAATTGCATCATAAACTTCGAGACTGGTTGTGCCCCTATTCGGATTACTGTATCTGGTTGCACCAGTGCTTTGAAGTCATCACTCTTCATAATGGCATCATAGGTTGTCACGATATATGGTAAACAATCCTCTGGTACGGATGTACGCATATTCGATAAACTTTCAACAATGACAGGCCACTTCAGCTGACGTACAAATTCCCAAACAATGGATAATTCTGTACCAAGAGCTAACTCACCAATGATCATAAAACCTCTTTTAGTCGATTGTATAATAGAGGATAGTTCCTGTTGATCCACACGTGTTGGGGTTAATTGTCCCATACTGCTGTGCTTAAACGTCACTGCTGGTAGCTCCTGCTGTAAATCAATTAATAGTGGTTCACGGAAAGGTACATTAATATGGACGGGTCCAAAAGGTGCGCTCGTGGCAATGGCTACCGCACGAGCAAGATGGCGCTCAATAAAAGGCAATGTTGGTTCAGCACCATCTGCTAACGGAAAATCAACACTCCACTTCACATGTGAACCATATAAATTGGGTTGGTTGATAGCCTGTGGAGCGCCTACCTCACGTAATTCATGTGGGCGATCAGCTGTTATAATAATTAATGGTACACGTGCATAGCTTGCCTCCACAATCGCAGGAAAATAGTTAGCTGCTGCTGTACCAGATGTGCATAAAAGAACCACAGGCTTAGTAGTTGCCTTAGCAAGCCCTAGCGCAAAGAATGCTGCTGAGCGCTCGTCTACCTGCCGATACATTTTTACTTGTTTAGTAGATGCAACCGCATAAGCAAGCGGCGTTGAACGTGAGCCTGGGCTAACGACAACGTTTTCTACACCAGCCTGCACTAGTGATGCGACCATTTTATAAACATAATCTGTTAGTATTTTTCGTTCACTCATGTAATTGTCCCCCTAGCGCACGAAGCATTGGACGGAATTTTACTAATGTTTCTTCATATTCAGATTGTGGTTCGGAATCTGCGACGATTCCACCGCCTGCATATAAATAAGCTTTATCATTTAATAAGGCTGCTGAACGAATGGCAACTGCGAATTCACCGTTCCCCTCTGCATCTAGCCAGCCTATTGGCGCAGCATACAGTCCTCGATTCATCGGCTCATATTTACGGATGGCTGCCAATGCTTCCGTGCGTGGTACACCACCTAAAGCGGGTGTTGGGTGTAATGATTTAGTCAATTGTAAGATTGTTGCATCCTGATTTAACTGACCTTCAACAGGTGTATACAAATGTTGAATATCTCGTATTTTTAACAAGCGTGGTCTATCTGGCACCGTCATGTCCACACAATTTTTACGGAATGTTTCCGCAATCATATCCACAACATACTGATGTTCTCCGCCATTTTTAGGGTCATTTAATAAACTTTGTCCAAAAGCCTCATCTTCCTCTGCAGTCTTACCTCGTTTAATTGAGCCAGCAATACAAGAAGAAAATGCTCGACCATCTTCTACCTTCACAAGTCGTTCGGGTGATGCTCCGAAAAACAATAAATGTCTATGCTCTAAACCAAATAAATAGCTTTCTGGCTGTTCATGAATAATTTGAGAAAGTACTTGTGGTGCGGATACATACTCTTTAAATTGCAAAGCAAGTGATCGTGCAATGACCACCTTATCTGCCTTTTTCTGTTTAATTAATGCTGTCACTTGATCGATTGAGGCTAAATAAGGTTCTTTATATGGTTCAAAATAACTTGTGATTTCAGGTTTTGTATACGTTTTCACTTCTTTAACCTGAGCTGCATGGATTAAATGATCTCGCTCTTTTCTTAAAGCTTCGAACTGATCCTCAGCCTGTTGGTCTTGTGTCAAAAGATGAATACTCACATATGCTTTATCATCGCGTATCACCAGTTGAAACGTTGCTAATGCAAAATAAGCCTCTGGGAAATCCGTCCATTCCCCATCTACATTATTTTGAGGATCAAATGTAAAACCGCCAAACAAAATTGGTTGTAACTCTTGTTGACCTTTTGGACAGTTTTTCGTTATGTTTTTCCATTCCGCTTCAACTGCATCAAAGCGGTTTTCTTTAGCGTTGTTTTGAATAATATGAGCATGTCCTAGCCCAACTAATGTCATTGTTTTCTCTCTATTTTGCCAATAAAATCGTTCACCTTTATAACATTCCTCGCCAGCTGCATAAAACGCCAGTGCAGATAGGCGACTTACTTCCATTGTTTCCATATAAAAATGAAGGCTTTGGCCCAAAGAGTCCACTTCTACTTCTGTGGCTTGGTACCACTTCTGTTGCATGAAAATTACCTCCGTTGTTGCAATGTACATAATTTTAATGATGATTAAATAACACATCATATTTTGGTTGGCAACACGTGATTCGTCCTGTTGCTAATCGTTCTTTTTTATTTTCAGTTCATAAATGCATGTTCTATTGTATCACTTTTTTTCATTAAACAGTATGTAATAAGCTGTGAACCTACCCATTTTCTCAATCTTCGTTTAAAATAAGAAGAGTCGACAACATTTGAAGGAGAGAAAGACCTTATGACCAAAGTCATTGAAGCTGATAGGGGTTTTAAAGTTTGGTGGCATTTAACACGTCCACATACTTTAACCGCTTCATTTGTTCCTGTATTCCTAGGAACAGCAATTGCCTTAGCAATTGAAAAAGAAACAATTGATTTTGGACTATTTTTTGCTATGCTCATTGCAAGTATGCTTATACAAGCAGCAACGAATATGTTCAATGAATATTATGATTACAAATTAGGATTAGATAACGAGCATTCCGTCGGGATTGGCGGAACGATTGTCCGTCATGGTGTACAGCCAAAGACAATTATGATGATTGCATTAAGCTTTTATGCTATTGCCATGCTTCTTGGCATTTACATATGTGCCTCAACATCTTGGTGGTTAGCTGCTGTCGGACTTGTTTGTATGCTTATTGGCTTTTTATATACAGGTGGACCGTACCCAATCGCCTATTCGCCATTTGGTGAAATTGTTTCTGGCGCAGTAATGGGGATGGGCATTGTATTAATTGCCTTCTATATTCAAGCGCTTACAGTAACACTGGATGCTGTCTTGCTCTCTGTACCAAGCATGATTTTAGTCGGTGCCATTATGCTATCGAACAATATACGTGATATCGTTGGCGATACAGAAGGCGGACGAAAAACTTTAGCTATTTTGGTAGGACGTGATAATGCGATTTCCGTGTTATCAGGCTTTTTTATCGTCTCTTATTTATGGGTGATTGCTCTTGTAGCAGTTGATGGCATTACTTTTTGGGCATTAATCATCTTCCTAAGTATTCCAAAACCATTACGTGCCATTCAAATTTTCCGAGACAAAAAAGAAGCCAAAGAGGTAATGCCTGCGATGAAATATACAGCGCAAACAAATACATTCTTCGGCTTCCTATTAGGAATCGGTTTATTAATTCATTATTTCTTTTATTAAGATGCAGCAGCCTTAACGGGTTGCTGCTTTTTTTACATAGCGTCGAAAATTTTTGCTTGCAATACCATACACTTCTTCATCTGAAAAGCGTGTACGTAATACCTCTAGTAAATTTTGCGCCTCTCCTGCATGTGCTAAGCCACTGACAGTCCGATCAATCCCATCAAAATCGGAGCCTAATCCAATATGCTCCACACCTACCAGTTTTGCTAAATGCTCCACATGTCCCACTAAATGGTCTAGTGTTGCACCTTTGCCTATAAAGAGTGGGAAATAAACTACATGGATATGTCCTCCCGCCTCTACAAGTGCCTTTGCCTGGTCATCTGTTAAGTTACGCGGGTGATCACATAGTGCACGTGCATTACTATGGCTTGCAATAATATGCTTTGCAAGCGGCAAAACATCCCAAAAGCTTTGCTCATTTAGATGAGATACATCAATAATAATATCGCGTTCATTTAATAATTGTATAACTTCTTTACCAAATGGCTTTAAACCAAGAGTTGCATCCTGTTCAGCACCATGAGCCACAGCATTTTCTTCATTCCACGTTAAACCTACTAATTTCACTCCTGCATCCAGTACAGCTGTCAGTTTTGTTAAATCTTCGCCAATGGCACTACAGCCCTCTAAGCTTAAAATGGCTCCTATTTCGTGTGGAGCTAATTGATCTAACTGTGCCCAATCTGTAATATGCACCATGCCCTCTGTTTGTATTACGTGAGTATGGAATGCTTCGATTTGGCGCATGACCTCAAGAAATTGCAAATTTTGCGCGATTTTTGGGTCAATAAAGATAGCGAACACTTGAGCCTCTACTTGCCCTAATTGCAATCTTTTTTGATTAGCATGTAGTCGCACATCCTCTGCAAAATTTGCCGTTTCAAGAGTAGTTAACTTTAAAAGCGCATCACAATGTAAATCAATAATCTTCATATCCTCACCTCTACAGTTATTATACTGCTTCTGTAAGGAAAAGCTGACTACATTTTATCCTGTGGTGTATCAGAAGAGCCGAATTCCTCAAGCTCGATAAAATCATCTGATTTTGGTGTTGAAGAAAGAACATCTTCTTCCACTGGTCGTAAACTGTCTTCTTTCTTTTCAGCATGCTCCACACATGTCAGAGCTTGCGGCATTGCCTTTAAGCGACCAATCGGAATTTCTTTACCACAGACTGCACACTTGCCATATGTACCGTCTGCCATTGCTTGAAGAGCTTCTTTTATTTCTTCAGCATTATCACCACGATGCTCATCAATAGCCATTTCTGTGAGCTGATCCGTTAAATCACTTGCATTATCAGCTGGATGATTATCATAATTCGATAGTTCTGTCGCTTGAGGTCGCTCTGATTCTTCTATTCGTTGTTCTATTTCTTGTAATTCTTGCTCTAGTTGTCTTTTTAATTGTTGCATTACTTGTTGATCCACAATAATCTCCTCCTCATGCTTTCATTTTTTCCTATTTTACGATTTCTAAAACATGTCAGCATAAGGAAGACCTATTTACTTACTTGTATAAGCTATAATGGCGTCATGCAAAAATTGCGCTGCTCCTGTTTCACCACGTTCATCATAATAAGCTGTAAAACGTTCATCAGCAATATACATTTGTGCCAGCCCTGCATGTGCCTCTTTGGAATACTCTTTCCACGTAAAGTTGAGCCAGCGTTTATGCAACTCTGCAACTTCCATCGCAATGTCACTTGCAGCATCTCCAAGTTTCATTGCCTCTGCTAAGCGTTCAAACATTTGCTGTTCTAGCTGTTGCATCGCTTGATATTGTTGCTCCGTCATGTTCATAAGCTTAGCATTGGATGCATCCACTGTTTCATTCCCATATTTCTCACGGATTTCTTTGCCGTACTGCTTTTCGTTATCCTCCATTAACTTTTCTTTAAAGCCTTTAAATTTTTCTTCATTTGACATTGGTTGTTCCTCCTCAATGGATTGTATTGTTTTTTCTACTGTCTGTAAGATCGTTTCCAACTGTTCTTTGCGTTGAAGCAAAGCAGCTCTATGTGTTTTGAGCGCCTCAGCATGCTGAAAATTTGGTGCTTGAACAATAGTCTGAATTGTCGCTAATTTCATATCTAATGCACGATAAAATAAAATCTGCTGCAACATATCGACCTCCCATTGGCCATAAAATCGATAACCTGCCTCATTGGTTCTTGCTGGTTTTAGCAATCCAATTTCATCATAATAACGCAATGTTCTTGTACTAACACCCGATAGTTGAGCAAGCTCCTGAATGGTATATTCCATATCATCACCTCCACTTAATGCTACTGTAAGCTTTGACGCAACGTTAAGGTCAAGAGTAAAATAAAAAAATTTTATTAAACTTAATCATACCTTCATATCCTTTTACAAAAGTAAAAATAGCAAACTAGTAAATCACTAGTTTGCTATTGATTCGCATATTTCCCATGCCATACTATTTCTCGATAACTCTCTTTATCTGTATGACCCTCTGTATTAATAAACAGCACCCTTGCATGTTCATTTAGGTGCAAGGCATGTTTTAATTCCTTATATTGTTTATTAGTCATTATTTCATAAAAGCAACCAAATGGCGCCGCTCCTGATTCACCAGCTATAATGCGGGTGTCTGTAGCTAAAGGATTTCCTAGAACGCGCATACCCGTTGCTGCTATTTCTTCCTCACACGAGATACTTATTTTTATAAAGGTTTTTAAGATTTGCCAAGCCTGTGGATTAGGTTCACCACAAGCAAGACCTGCCATTATTGTTTGCATCTCTCCACCAACAGTGACAAATTGATCTGTATTTTTCTTAAAGCTTTCATAATAGCAATTAGCGACATGAGGCTCAACCAAGACAAATGTAATTTCCTGCTCATAGTATTGCTGTAAAAATGCTACTACTGCTCCGGCAAAGGACCCCACACCAGCTTGCAAAAATACATGTGTTGGGGCTTGCTGAATCTGTTCAACAATCTCCTGTACAAGGGTTGTGTACCCCTGCATAATCCATAATGGAATTTCTTCATAGCCTTCCCACATCGTATCCTGAATCAAGACCCAGCCATTTTCTTGTGCAAGCCGTGAGGTATAACGAACAGTATCGTCATAATTCATTGTCGTAATTTCAGCAAAAGCCCCTTCACTTTTAATATGCAGTAACCGCTCAGCGGAGCTACCAGTTGGCATATATATTCTTGCTTGAAAACCCAGTTCTCTTGCCGCCCAGGCCACACCACGACCATGATTACCATCTGTCGTTGAAATAAATGTTGGATTGCCTACTTGCGCTCTTACTTCTGGGGTTTTTAACTGTTCAAACGATAGCTCCTCTATATTCCTTCCAAGCTTATTGGCAACATATTGTGCAATTGCATAAATTCCGCCTAAAACTTTAAAGGCATTTAAACCAAATCGATAAGATTCATCTTTAATCATGATTTTTTCTACACCCATATATGAAGATAGTGCCTCAAGATGATGGAGTGGTGTCTTCTCAAAATGCTCATATGTACGCTGAAATTGACCAATCTTTCTCACTTGGTCTAGTGAAAAATATGGAAGTATTGCAGTTGCTTGTTTTATATGGTCTTGCTCTAAATAATGCTGATTATAAACCCACCTTAATTTTTCCTTCATCGCCATCCCCCTCAATTTACGGTCAATATCTACATCATAGTCTATCTAACTTAATAGTACCAGGAGAGTATATATTAGGAAATAAAAAAACTATACATTTATCAAACACCGATAAATGTATAGTTTATGAGAAAATTATTTAACAAAGATTTCTTTCACTTGATCTAGCATAATATTCGCAGCTAAAATGCCTCCAGCCGTATTCCAAATGACATCATCCACCTTATGTGCATTGCCTTTTTGGACAGCTGTTAAGTTTTTCCAAAGTGGGTCTTGTGTCCACTCTTGTTCAGTTGCTAGTGCTGAATCATCACCTGTTGGCATGTACGTGAAGTAGAAAATAACATCCCCATCCATTTGAGGGATTGCTTCTTTCCCAACTTCAATCGCTAAGTTTCCTAGTTTTGCATTATCTTTAAATAAATCTGCTTGCGCTGCAACACGTTTAAATCCTAAAGCATCAAAAATCACACCTGAGAATGAATCTGTGTAATAGATACGAGATTTATCGGCCATAAAGCGTACAAATGAAACTTCTTGGTTGGTTTGTTCTCCAAGCTCTTCTTTCAGTGCTTGTAACTTATCTTCGTAAGCTTTTAGTACTTCTTCACCTTTTGTTTCTTGATTTACTGCTTTAGCGAATAATTTAAAATTCTCTTTCCAGTCGCCACGTAATGTTTCAGAAAACACTGTTGGAGCAATTTTGCTAAGTTTCGCATAATCTTTTTCTTGTCGTAATTTATTGCCAATAATTAAATTAAATCCACACTCTTACGCTCCATTGCTCGATTATTAAAACCTAAAAAAGGCTCCGTTTTATTAGATGGTGAGGATATTTTTAAATTATCAACAAAACAAGTGGCTAAAAACCTCTCTATTCTTCCCCAATCTCCTGTTGCACCAGAAGGATTAACTGTCCTACAACTTGTGAAACAAGGTCGCTATCCTTACCAAAGTTGGCGACAACAGTGGACTGAAAAGGATGAAGAAATCGTTTTAAATGCTTTAAAAGCTACAGGTACTGAGCATTTACAAGATAGACCAGTAGATGAGCTATCAGGAGGACAACGTCAACGTGCGTGGATAGCTATGACGCTTGCTCAAGATACAGATATCATTCTTTTAGACGAGCCTACGACATACTTAGATTTAACTCATCAAATAGACGTTTTAGATTTACTGTACGAATTGAACCAACAGCAAAAGCGAACTATCATTATGGTATTACATGATATTAATCTTGCTTGTCGCTATGCCGATCATATTATTACAGTGCGTGACCGTGGTGTCTATCGTCAAGGGAAACCAGAAGAAATTATGACAACTGATTTAGTTAGTCATGTGTTTGACCTTGATTGCCAAATGACGACAGATCCAATCTTTGGTACACCTCTTTGCATCCCATATGGAAAAGGACGAAAAATTTAATCGTTAATTTGAAAAAATAAGCCTACACAGAATGATTAATCTGTGTAGGCTTTCATTTAATATAGCTATGTTATTAATCTAAGTATCTAATAAATTAAAAAGTGCAGTAGATGTAAATTCATCTACTGCACTTAGTATGACCCGTACGGGATTCGAACCCGTGTTACCGCCGTGAAAGGGCGGTGTCTTAACCACTTGACCAACGGGCCCATGGCGGAGAAGGAGGGATTTGAACCCTCGCGCCGGTTACCCGACCTACACCCTTAGCAGGGGCGCCTCTTCAGCCTCTTGAGTACTTCCCCAAAATAAAAATGGCTCCGAAGGCAGGACTCGAACCTGCGACAACCTGATTAACAGTCAGGTGCTACTACCAACTGAGCTACTTCGGAATAATGGTGGGCCTAAATGGACTCGAACCATCGACCTCACGCTTATCAGGCGTGCGCTCTAACCAGCTGAGCTATAGGCCCTTGGAGCGGGTGATGGGAATCGAACCCACGACATCAGCTTGGAAGGCTGAGGTTTTACCATTAAACTACACCCGCATAAATGGTGGGTCAGGACGGAATCGAACCGCCGACACTTAGAGCTTCAATCTAATGCTCTACCAACTGAGCTACTGACCCATTTCGTCCATGCTAAGCTTACTCATTCTTTTGCTTCTCATGACTTTTATTTTAAAAATGGCGGTCCCGACCGGGATCGAACCGGCGATCTCCTGCGTGACAGGCAGGCATGTTAACCGCTACACCACGGGACCTTTTGGTTGCGGGGGCTGGATTTGAACCAACGACCTTCGGGTTATGAGCCCGACGAGCTACCACTGCTCCACCCCGCGATAATTTTATGCTGTTTCGAGTTTTTAAAGCACCATTTATAAAAATTTAAAACTGGAGGAGGTAGAGGGATTCGAACCCCCGCGCGGTGTTACCCGCCTGTCGGTTTTCAAGACCGATCCCTTCAGCCAGACTTGGGTATACCTCCGTTACAATATATAAATGGTGGACCTTGCAGGACTCGAACCTGCGACCGGACGGTTATGAGCCGTCTGCTCTAACCAACTGAGCTAAAGGTCCTTTAAGATGGCGGCAGAGGGGATCGAACCCCCGACCTTACGGGTATGAACCGTACGCTCTAGCCAGCTGAGCTACGCCGCCAGGATCTTTATACTGGTTAATTTACTTATGGTGGAGCCTAGCGGGATCGAACCGCTGACCTCCTGCGTGCAAGGCAGGCGCTCTCCCAGCTGAGCTAAGGCCCCATAATTTTTTTGGAAATGGTCGGGAAGACAGGATTCGAACCTGCGACCCCTTGGTCCCAAACCAAGTGCTCTACCAAGCTGAGCTACTTCCCGTTGTTCTTTTGGCGCGCCCGACAGGAGTCGAACCCATAACCTTCTGATCCGTAGTCAGACGCTCTATCCAATTGAGCTACGGGCGCATTTAAAATGGTGCCGAGGACCGGAATCGAACCGGTACGGTAGTCACCTACCGCAGGATTTTAAGTCCTGTGCGTCTGCCAGTTCCGCCACCCCGGCACATTTGGAGCGGAAGACGAGGTTCGAACTCGCGACCCCCACCTTGGCAAGGTGGTGTTCTACCACTGAACTACTTCCGCATGTGCATAAGTTTTTTTATCTGGCAATGAAAATAATGGTGCGGGTGAAGGGAGTCGAACCCCCACGCCTTGCGGCGCTAGATCCTAAGTCTAGTGCGTCTGCCAATTCCGCCACACCCGCTTATTATTATTTAAAAATGGTGAGCCATGAAGGACTCGAACCTTCGACCCTCTGATTAAAAGTCAGATGCTCTACCAACTGAGCTAATGGCTCGAAAAAATGGTGCCGGCTATAGGAATCGAACCCACGACCTACTGATTACAAGTCAGTTGCTCTACCTGCTGAGCTAAACCGGCATATGGTGGAGGATGACGGGCTCGAACCGCCGACCCTCTGCTTGTAAGGCAGATGCTCTCCCAGCTGAGCTAATCCTCCTGGGTATTATGCCTAGCGACGTCCTACTCTCACAGGGGGAAGCCCCCAACTACCATCGGCGCTAAAGAGCTTAACTTCCGTGTTCGGTATGGGAACGGGTGTGACCTCTTTGCCATCATCACTAGACTTTGTTATGTATCTTGTTTTGAAGTTGTTTACCTGTCCTTCAAGACAAGAATTATTGTATAACGTTTTCTAACATTGTGCAATACTTTTTTATAAAAAAAAAATTATTACTTTTTAAAGTTATTTTTGTTAAGTAAGAGAAAATATTGCCCTGCAAAATATTATAGCAATTGTTGGTTCAAAAGAAAACAATTATTTTATTTGCCGATATTCTTAGCTTATAATCTATTTCAATACAAGTGAAGAATATAGATAATCCTTCACTCTTCTTTTCATTAAATATTTGAAAGCTCTATTTTTAATTTTACAATATCCTCAAGTGTAGTAGAAGGACCAAAAGATATTCTAAAAAATTGGCGTGCCGCTTCCAAAGAGAACCCCATAGATAGAATAGCCTTTGTTCCCGATTCACTATGAATATCACATGCACTACCAGTAGAGATACAGATTCCCGCCTCATTTAACTTTAAAAGAACATATTGCCCCTCTACTTTCTCCATCATTACCCCACAAATATTAGGTAGTTGCTGTTTACATTCAACGAGCTGACATGTTTCAGGTAAATTATTTTCAAAATAATCTCTTAACGTTTCATAATGTTGCAACTCATATTGATAGTTTTCAATTGCCGCGGCAAAGGCCACGATTGCAGGAGTATCTAATGTTCCCCCTCTAAGACCCCTCTCATGTGTCACACCTGGTGTTAATGCAGGTACTCTGATTGCAGGGTTCATATATATAGCACCGCAGCCCTTTGGCCCACCTATTTTATGAGCCGAGATGGTAATAGCATCGGCCCCCTTTGGTATAGCTAGTTTACCAAATGATTGTACACAATCAACGTGACAGAAAATATTTGATTTTCTTGCCATCTTTACGATTTTCTCTACAGGCTGGATTGAACCAATTTCAGAATTGACATGTTGAATGGTAATCAAAGCAGTCTCTTCTCGGATTGCTTGTTGCAATTGTCCCAGATCAACACAACCATCCTTCTGCAAAGGTAATTTTGTTACAGTAAAGCCCTTTTTCTCAAGTGTATTCAAAGCTGCATGCACTGACGTATGCTCAGCTTGAGAAGAAATAATGTGTTTTCCTTTTTTTGAGGCTAGTGCTAACGACAAGATGGCTATGAGATTTCCCTCTGTTCCACTACCCGTAAAAATTACACCATCACTAGTTACACCTAGGGCTTGGGCTACAACCTCTCTTGATTGCTGGACAAAATAAAGGGCTTGTCCCCCTAAATCATGCAGACTCGCACTATTTCCATAATACCGTTGTGCCACCTCTACATAGGCCTCAAGAGATTCCCTCATCATAGGTGATGTTGCAGCATAATCCATATAAATCATCGTCTTCTTCCTCTCTTGTTCATCAGGTCTTGTTTTCTTTTTTATTTTATGTAAAGATAAGTGTCAAGACAACTGTAAAGAAGGTATAACTATGGATGTAAAGACAGACGTCCTTATAATTGGTAGTGGAATTGCTGCACTTCAGGCTGCTTTAGTGCTTGAAAAACATTTTCAAATACAAATTGTTACAAAATCATCTTTATATATGAGTAGTTCTTACCGTGCACAAGGTGGGATTGCTGCTGTTACTAGTGAGGAAGATCATATTCAACACCATATTGCTGATACATTGAAAGCTGGCGAGTATCATCATGAGAAAAGGCATGTTAAAACACTTATAAAAGATGGCACTGAGATTATGCAAAACTATCTAAAGGATGGCCTCCCTGTTGATCGGCAGGTCGATGGAAAACCTGCTCTAGGACTTGAAGGAGCACATAGTCATCATCGTATTCTACATGCAGGTGGTGATCGTACTGGTCAGATTTTCATAGATTATTTGCTTCATAAACTCTCACCCAAAACAAAGATCAATTGCTATGAAATGGCTTATGAGCTTTTACGGAATACAGATGGTGACTGTGTAGGAGTATTAACCAAAGGAGAAAAAGGTACAAAACGTTATTTGGCACATCATGTTATTTTAGCGACAGGTGGCGCAGGTGCCCTTTATTCAAGTACATCTAATTTTCCAACTAATACAGGGGATGGGATCGCATTAGCATTTCGAGCAGGCGCTGCCATTAGTGATATGGAATTTATGCAATTTCACCCGAGTCTTCTTTGGTGTAAAAATGAAGCAAAGGGATTAGTTTCTGAAGCTGTCAGAGGGGCTGGTGGTATTTTTGTTAATGCACAGCATCAGCCCATTATGAAAGGTTTACATGCTCAACTTGACCTAGCACCAAGACATATTACTGCACTTGCCCTATTTACAAAACGTGCAGCTGGTGAAGAAACGTATATTGATATCACTAACATTCACGACTTTGAAGAAAAATTTCCAACAATTGCTCAGCTATGCCATGTTCATCACGTTCATTTACAAGATGGCCTAATCCCCGTGGCTCCAGGAAGTCATTTCTTGATGGGTGGTGTTATTGCTGATGACAAAGGAAGAACTACTATACCAAACTTATATGCAGTCGGTGAGGTTGCCTGTACAGGCGTACATGGCGCGAATCGTTTAGCAAGTAACTCCCTATTGGAAGGTATTACATTTGGTCAAAAAATGGCGCAGTACATTATTCAAAAAGGGTGTCATCAAAAAAACTTTTTACTGGAAAAGCATCAATGTGCTGATAAAATGCCACCTTTATTTAGCAAACCCCAATTACAGCAACACATGATGCGGTTCCTAGGTATTGTTAGAAATATTGATGACTTGCAGCATTTTGCAAAGCAACTCCCCTCCTTGCAATCACTTACTCAAGTTAATTTAAAGGGTCTTGAACTAGCTGAGTTGGAATTATTTATGATGCATGTAGTCGCCACATTAATGGCACATGCAGCAATTACCCGAACGGAAACAAGAGGAGCTCATATTCGAACGGATAAACCCGAAATGAAATCACAATGGGCAAGCCGATGGATTATTTTTTCGCAAGGACAAATGAAAGTGAGGAACTCATTGTATGAATATCATCAAACTCGAGGAAATGCTCAAGCAATTTTTTAATGAGGATTTAGGAGATGGAGATTTATCGAGTGAATTTATCTTTTCACCCGAACAGCAGGGAGCTTTTTCTTTTTACGCGAAAGAAAGCGGAATTTTTTGCGGGGCTAACATTATTGAGCATGGCTTTCTCTTACTCGATCGATCAATCGAAGTCAACCTTCATAAAAAAGATGGAGAGATGGTTAAGTCAGGTGATGTACTCGCTGTGATTAAAGGTCCCTTACAAAAGTTATTAATCGGTGAGCGTGTCATTTTAAATCTTATTCAACGTATGTCTGCTATTGCAACGGCAGCCCATCTTGCCGTTCAAGAAACAGTAGGTACTCACGCAAAAATATGTGATACGCGTAAAACACTACCAGGACTGCGTATGTTAGATAAATATGCTGTTCGAATTGGTGGTGCTTTTAATCATCGTAATGGCCTGTATGACGCAATTATGCTAAAGGATAATCATATTGCCTTTGCTGGTAGCATTACAAAGGCAGTTCAGGCCGCTAGAGTAAAAGTCGGTCATACCGTAAAAATTGAAGTTGAAATTGAAACAAAAGAACAATTAGAAGAAGCTATCAACGCAGGAGCAGATATTATTATGTTTGATAACCGTAGCCCAGAAGAAATTCGTGCATGGCTTCCCATTGTTCCTCCCACTATTGCGACTGAAGCATCTGGGGGCATCACACTTGAAAATTTAAAGGCATATGCCCAATCGGGTATTCAATGGATTTCACTTGGCTCCTTAACACATTCAGTTAAAGCTTTTGATATTAGTGCACTCGTTCAAATGAAAGGAGATCATTCCCTTGTCCATCACTAGTTTATTACAACAGACGACATTACTCCCAGAGCATTATCGGGAACTATCTGTAAAGGAAATGGAATCTCGTATTTTATCAATAAAGAAAAAATTAGGTCCTAAATTATTTATTCCTGCCCACCATTATCAAAAAGATGAAGTCATTCAATTTGCAGACGCAACTGGGGATTCTTTACAGTTAGCTCAATTATCCGCAGCAAATAAGGAAGCTGAACACATCGTATTTTGCGGTGTACATTTTATGGCAGAGACTGCTGATATGCTGACAACGAAACAGCAACGTGTCTATTTACCAGATATGCGCGCTGGTTGTTCAATGGCTGATATGGCAGATATTTATCAAACAGAACAAGCATGGCCCATTCTTCAAGAACTCTTTGGTGATACGATTATTCCTCTAACCTATGTTAATTCAACTGCGGCTATTAAAGCCTTTACTGGAAGGCATGGTGGTGCTTGTGTCACTTCATCGAATGCAAAGGAACTTGTTCAATGGGCTTTTACCCAAAAACAGCGTATCTTCTTTTTACCTGACCAACATTTAGGAAGGAATACTGCCTATGATTTAGGTATACCTCTTGAAAATATGGCTGTTTGGAATCCACATAAGAACATGCTCGAAACAAAAGAGCCTCTTGAAAATATCCAGGTTATTCTTTGGAAGGGTCACTGCTCTGTGCACGAAGGGTTTACGGTTCAACATACAGAGGTTATTCGCAAAGAACACCCGACTATGAGGATTATCGTTCACCCAGAGTGCAGCCGTGAAGTGGTAGCAGCGGCTGATGATGCAGGCTCCACAAAATACATTATTGATACAATCAATCGAGCTCCAAGCGGATCTGCATGGGCAATTGGAACAGAAATGAATCTTGTCAATCGCATTATTAAGCAGCATCCTGATAAACATATTGTGTCCTTAAATGAAAACTTTTGTCCTTGTTTAACAATGAATCGAATTGACCTTCCACATTTGTTATGGAGCTTAGAAAGTATTGAGCAAGGTCAACCTCATAACCGTATACAAGTAGATGAACATACTACCGCTGAAGCACTTAGTTCACTTGATAGAATGCTAGCCAGAGGATAAATAGTTACACTTTTTAAACAGAAAGGTTGAAGATATAACCTTTCTGTTTTTGTTTACAAACACCTGCTTTCAATAGTGCTAATGGCTTCCATTTTCGCCTACATTGCTAAAATTGACACGACTTTATTCTCCATGATACTGTCAATTTGGAGGTGATATTAAATGGCTTTTCAATCGAAAAATATCTTTATCAATTTACCAGTAAAAGATCTAAACAAATCTATCAGTTTTTTTAAGGAATTAGGTTTTGAGTTCAATCAACAATTCAGTGATGAAACAACAGCCTCAATGATTATTAGTGAAAATATCTTCGCATTAATAATGGTTGAAGAACGATTTAAAGGATTTAGTAAGAAAGAAGTTACAGATACTACTACTTCTGCAGAAGCAATCTTATGTCTTTCTGCTGAAAGCCGAGAACAAGTAGATCAATTAGTGAATAAGGCACTTGCCTCTGGTGGTAAACCATATAGTGAACCACAAGATCACGGATTTATGTATGGTCGGGGTTTTCAAGATGTAGATGGGCATATCTGGGAAGTGGTTTATATGGATGAAAATGCATTGAATCAAGAGTAAATTTTGTATCTATGAATATCAAAAAACAGTAGATGCAAATGCATCTACTGTTTTTAGTATGACCCGTACGGGATTCGAACCCGTGTTACCGCCGTGAAAGGGCGGTGTCTTAACCACTTGACCAACGGGCCCATGGCGGAGAAGGAGGGATTTGAACCCTCGCGCCGGTTACCCGACCTACACCCTTAGCAGGGGCGCCTCTTCAGCCTCTTGAGTACTTCCCCAAAATAAAAATGGCTCCGAAGGCAGGACTCGAACCTGCGACAACCTGATTAACAGTCAGGTGCTACTACCAACTGAGCTACTTCGGAATAATGGTGGGCCTAAATGGACTCGAACCATCGACCTCACGCTTATCAGGCGTGCGCTCTAACCAGCTGAGCTATAGGCCCTTGGAGCGGGTGATGGGAATCGAACCCACGACATCAGCTTGGAAGGCTGAGGTTTTACCATTAAACTACACCCGCATAAATGGTGGGTCAGGACGGAATCGAACCGCCGACACTTAGAGCTTCAATCTAATGCTCTACCAACTGAGCTACTGACCCATTTCGTCCATGCTAAGCTTACTCATTCTTTTGCTTCTCATGACTTTTATTTTAAAAATGGCGGTCCCGACCGGGATCGAACCGGCGATCTCCTGCGTGACAGGCAGGCATGTTAACCGCTACACCACGGGACCTTTTGGTTGCGGGGGCTGGATTTGAACCAACGACCTTCGGGTTATGAGCCCGACGAGCTACCACTGCTCCACCCCGCGATAATTTTATGCTGTTTCGAGTTTTTAAAGCACCATTTATAAAAATTTAAAACTGGAGGAGGTAGAGGGATTCGAACCCCCGCGCGGTGTTACCCGCCTGTCGGTTTTCAAGACCGATCCCTTCAGCCAGACTTGGGTATACCTCCGTTACAATATATAAATGGTGGACCTTGCAGGACTCGAACCTGCGACCGGACGGTTATGAGCCGTCTGCTCTAACCAACTGAGCTAAAGGTCCTTTAAGATGGCGGCAGAGGGGATCGAACCCCCGACCTTACGGGTATGAACCGTACGCTCTAGCCAGCTGAGCTACGCCGCCAGGATCTTTATACTGGTTAATTTACTTATGGTGGAGCCTAGCGGGATCGAACCGCTGACCTCCTGCGTGCAAGGCAGGCGCTCTCCCAGCTGAGCTAAGGCCCCATAATTTTTTTGGAAATGGTCGGGAAGACAGGATTCGAACCTGCGACCCCTTGGTCCCAAACCAAGTGCTCTACCAAGCTGAGCTACTTCCCGTTGTTCTTTTGGCGCGCCCGACAGGAGTCGAACCCATAACCTTCTGATCCGTAGTCAGACGCTCTATCCAATTGAGCTACGGGCGCATTTAAAATGGTGCCGAGGACCGGAATCGAACCGGTACGGTAGTCACCTACCGCAGGATTTTAAGTCCTGTGCGTCTGCCAGTTCCGCCACCCCGGCACATTTGGAGCGGAAGACGAGGTTCGAACTCGCGACCCCCACCTTGGCAAGGTGGTGTTCTACCACTGAACTACTTCCGCATGTGCATAAGTTTTTTTATCTGGCAATGAAAATAATGGTGCGGGTGAAGGGAGTCGAACCCCCACGCCTTGCGGCGCTAGATCCTAAGTCTAGTGCGTCTGCCAATTCCGCCACACCCGCTTATTATTATTTAAAAATGGTGAGCCATGAAGGACTCGAACCTTCGACCCTCTGATTAAAAGTCAGATGCTCTACCAACTGAGCTAATGGCTCGAAAAAATGGTGCCGGCTATAGGAATCGAACCCACGACCTACTGATTACAAGTCAGTTGCTCTACCTGCTGAGCTAAACCGGCATATGGTGGAGGATGACGGGCTCGAACCGCCGACCCTCTGCTTGTAAGGCAGATGCTCTCCCAGCTGAGCTAATCCTCCTGGGTATTATGCCTAGCGACGTCCTACTCTCACAGGGGGAAGCCCCCAACTACCATCGGCGCTAAAGAGCTTAACTTCCGTGTTCGGTATGGGAACGGGTGTGACCTCTTTGCCATCATCACTAGACTTATTCGACCTCCAATACACGGCGTATTACTGCGTCAGCTGCTCTCGTTCAATCAGTCACGTACAAAAGTACGCTCCTTCAATCACTCGTTTGCTTCCTTGTACTACTTGTGTCTTGAAGCTCTCTTTTTTATTGAAAGATTTGTTCTTTCAAAACTGGATAAACGGTGCATTGAATGTTTCAAACTTTTTTTGGTTAAGTCCTCGATCGATTAGTATTCGTCAGCTCCATGTGTCACCACACTTTCACCTCGAACCTATCTACCTCATCGTCTTTGAGGGATCTTACTTACTTGCGTAATGGGAAATCTCATCTTGAGGGGGCTTCATGCTTAGATGCTTTCAGCACTTATCCCGTCCACACATAGCTACCCAGCGATGCCTTTGGCAAGACAACTGGTACACCAGCGGTGTGTCCATCCCGGTCCTCTCGTACTAAGGACAGCTCCTCTCAAATTTCCTACGCCCACGACGGATAGGGACCGAACTGTCTCACGACGTTCTGAACCCAGCTCGCGTACCGCTTTAATGGGCGAACAGCCCAACCCTTGGGACCGACTACAGCCCCAGGATGCGATGAGCCGACATCGAGGTGCCAAACCTCCCCGTCGATGTGGACTCTTGGGGGAGATAAGCCTGTTATCCCCGGGGTAGCTTTTATCCGTTGAGCGATGGCCCTTCCATGCGGAACCACCGGATCACTAAGCCCGTCTTTCGACCCTGCTCGACTTGTAGGTCTCGCAGTCAAGCTCCCTTGTGCCTTTACACTCTACGAATGATTTCCAACCATTCTGAGGGAACCTTTGGGCGCCTCCGTTACCTTTTAGGAGGCGACCGCCCCAGTCAAACTGTCCGCCTGACACTGTCTCCTGCCCCGCTAAGGGGCATGGGTTAGAATTTCAATACAACCAGGGTAGTATCCCACCGACGCCTCCTTCGAAGCTGGCGCTCCGAGATCTCTGGCTCCTACCTATCCTGTACAAGTTGTACCAAAATTCAATATCAGGCTACAGTAAAGCTCCACGGGGTCTTTCCGTCCTGTCGCGGGTAACCTGCATCTTCACAGGTACTATAATTTCACCGAGTCTCTCGTTGAGACAGTGCCCAGATCGTTACGCCTTTCGTGCGGGTCGGAACTTACCCGACAAGGAATTTCGCTACCTTAGGACCGTTATAGTTACGGCCGCCGTTTACTGGGGCTTCAATTCGCAGCTTCGCTTGCGCTAACCACTCCTCTTAACCTTCCAGCACCGGGCAGGCGTCAGCCCCTATACGTCACCTTACGGTTTTGCAGAGACCTGTGTTTTTGCTAAACAGTCGCCTGGGCCTATTCACTGCGGCTCTCATGCGCTTGCACGCTCAAGAGCACCCCTTCTCCCGAAGTTACGGGGTCATTTTGCCGAGTTCCTTAACGAGAGTTCTCTCGCACACCTTAGGATTCTCTCCTCGACTACCTGTGTCGGTTTGCGGTACGGGCACCTCTCACCTCGATAGAGGCTTTTCTTGGCAGTGTGAAATCAGGAACTTCGTCCATACGGACTCGCCATCACAGCTCAACGTTACAGTGTGCGGATTTGCCTACACACACGCCTTACTGCTTGGACGCGCACAACCAACGGCGCGCTTACCCTATCCTACTGCGTCCCCCCATTTCTCAAACGGTGAGGAGGTGGTACAGGAATATCAGCCTGTTGTCCATCGCCTACGCCTATCGGCCTCGGCTTAGGTCCCGACTAACCCTGAGCGGACGAGCCTTCCTCAGGAAACCTTAGTCATACGGTGGACGGGATTCTCACCCGTCTTTCGCTACTCATACCGGCATTCTCACTTCTAAGCGCTCCACCAGTCCTTCCGGTCTGACTTCAACGCACTTAGAACGCTCTCCTACCACTGACATCGTAGATGTCAATCCACAGCTTCGGTGAATCGTTTAGCCCCGATACATTTTCGGCGCAGCGTCACTCGACCAGTGAGCTATTACGCACTCTTTAAATGATGGCTGCTTCTAAGCCAACATCCTGGTTGTCTGTGCAACGCCACATCCTTTTCCACTTAACGATTACTTTGGGACCTTAGCTGGTGGTCTGGGCTGTTTCCCTTTTGACTACGGATCTTATCACTCGCAGTCTGACTCCCGTGTATAAATATCTGGCATTCGGAGTTTGTCTGAATTCGGTAAACCGGGATGGCCCCCTAGTCCAAACAGTGCTCTACCTCCAGTATTCTCATCACGAGGCTAGCCCTAAAGCTATTTCGGAGAGAACCAGCTATCTCCAAGTTCGATTGGAATTTCTCCGCTACCCACACCTCATCCCCGCACTTTTCAACGTGCGTGGGTTCGGGCCTCCAGTAAGTGTTACCTCACCTTCACCCTGGACATGGGTAGATCACCTGGTTTCGGGTCTACGACCACGTACTATTTCGCCCTATTCAGACTCGCTTTCGCTGCGGCTCCGCCTTCTAAAGCTTAACCTTGCACGTAATCGTAACTCGCCGGTTCATTCTACAAAAGGCACGCTATCACCCATTAACGGGCTCTAACTACTTGTAGGCACACGGTTTCAGGATCTCTTTCACTCCCCTTCCGGGGTGCTTTTCACCTTTCCCTCACGGTACTGGTTCACTATCGGTCACTAGGTAGTATTTAGCCTTGGGAGATGGTCCTCCCGGATTCCGACGGAATTTCACGTGTTCCGCCGTACTCAGGATCCACTCAGGAGAGAACGAACTTTCGACTACAGGGCTTTTACCTGCTCTGGCGGACCTTTCCAAGTCGCTTCATCTAACTCGCTCTTTTGTAACTCCGTATTGAGTGTCCTACAACCCCAAGAGGCAAGCCTCTTGGTTTGGGCTCTTCCCGTTTCGCTCGCCGCTACTCAGGGAATCGATTTTTCTTTCTCTTCCTCCAGGTACTTAGATGTTTCAGTTCCCTGGGTCTGCCTTCAAGACGCTATGTATTCACGTCAAGATACTACGCGATTAAACGTAGTGGGTTCCCCCATTCGGAAATCTCCGGATCAAAGCTCACTTACAGCTCCCCGAAGCATATCGGTGTTAGTGCCGTCCTTCTTCGGCTCCTAGTGCCAAGGCATTCGCCGTGCGCCCTTAATAACTTAACCAAGTTATTAAGCCTATAAAAAAACTTAAAAAATAAATGTGTTTGTTACAATTTCAATGTCGTTTTATCCAGTTTTCAAAGAACAAGTTTTGAAGTGTTTCATTCAGATAGAATGAACCTTCAAAACTGAACGCAAAACGTAATCGTACAAACCCAAGGTTTGTATTCCGAAATAATCCTTAGAAAGGAGGTGATCCAGCCGCACCTTCCGATACGGCTACCTTGTTACGACTTCACCCCAATCATCTATCCCACCTTCGGCGGCTGGCTCCAAAAGGTTACCTCACCGACTTCGGGTGTTACAAACTCTCGTGGTGTGACGGGCGGTGTGTACAAGGCCCGGGAACGTATTCACCGCGGCATGCTGATCCGCGATTACTAGCGATTCCGGCTTCATGTAGGCGAGTTGCAGCCTACAATCCGAACTGAGAACGACTTTATCGGATTAGCTCCCTCTCGCGAGTTGGCAACCGTTTGTATCGTCCATTGTAGCACGTGTGTAGCCCAGGTCATAAGGGGCATGATGATTTGACGTCATCCCCACCTTCCTCCGGTTTGTCACCGGCAGTCACCTTAGAGTGCCCAACTAAATGATGGCAACTAAGATCAAGGGTTGCGCTCGTTGCGGGACTTAACCCAACATCTCACGACACGAGCTGACGACAACCATGCACCACCTGTCACCGTTGCCCCCGAAGGGGAAACTATATCTCTACAGTGGTCAACGGGATGTCAAGACCTGGTAAGGTTCTTCGCGTTGCTTCGAATTAAACCACATGCTCCACCGCTTGTGCGGGCCCCCGTCAATTCCTTTGAGTTTCAGTCTTGCGACCGTACTCCCCAGGCGGAGTGCTTAATGCGTTAGCTGCAGCACTAAGGGGCGGAAACCCCCTAACACTTAGCACTCATCGTTTACGGCGTGGACTACCAGGGTATCTAATCCTGTTTGCTCCCCACGCTTTCGCGCCTCAGCGTCAGTTACAGACCAGAAAGTCGCCTTCGCCACTGGTGTTCCTCCAAATCTCTACGCATTTCACCGCTACACTTGGAATTCCACTTTCCTCTTCTGCACTCAAGTCCCCCAGTTTCCAATGACCCTCCACGGTTGAGCCGTGGGCTTTCACATCAGACTTAAAGGACCGCCTGCGCGCGCTTTACGCCCAATAATTCCGGACAACGCTTGCCACCTACGTATTACCGCGGCTGCTGGCACGTAGTTAGCCGTGGCTTTCTAATAAGGTACCGTCAAGGTACAGCCAGTTACTACTGTACTTGTTCTTCCCTTACAACAGAGTTTTACGATCCGAAAACCTTCTTCACTCACGCGGCGTTGCTCCATCAGGCTTTCGCCCATTGTGGAAGATTCCCTACTGCTGCCTCCCGTAGGAGTCTGGGCCGTGTCTCAGTCCCAGTGTGGCCGATCACCCTCTCAGGTCGGCTACGCATCGTCGCCTTGGTGAGCCGTTACCTCACCAACTAGCTAATGCGCCGCGGGCCCATCCTATAGCGACAGCCGAAACCGTCTTTCAGTCTCTCGCCATGAAGCAAGAGAGATTATTCGGTATTAGCCCCGGTTTCCCGGAGTTATCCCAAACTATAGGGTAGGTTGCCCACGTGTTACTCACCCGTCCGCCGCTAACGTCAAAGGAGCAAGCTCCTTTTCTGTTCGCTCGACTTGCATGTATTAGGCACGCCGCCAGCGTTCGTCCTGAGCCAGGATCAAACTCTCCATAAAAGAAATTTGATTAGCTCAAATTGTTTTGCTGGCATCATGTTTGATGTCCAAAATTGTGTTTCGTTCACTAGTAAAACTAGCTACTTAAAAATTTATTGATTACGTTTTGCTTGTTCAGTTTTCAAGGTTCATTTTATTCAAGTCTTTTTCAGCGACTTTATTATCTTACCTCATTCTTAACTATAAGTCAACAACTTTTTAAAACTTTATTTTCAAGCGTTTCTTCTTGTTAAGGACAAGTAATAATATATAATATAGCATTTTAAAAATCAAGCATTTTTCATAAAAAAATTAAAAATCTTTTTAATATCTATTACAAACAATAGAATTCCTGCTAATACAATCAATCCACCGATGATTTGTGTCATGATTAAATACTCTTTAAATATCACCAAAGCTAAAAGAGCAGCTCCTACAGGCTCAAATAATATAGCAATTGAAACAACATTCGTACTAACATATTTAATTGACCAATTAAACAAAGTATGACCAAGTAAATTTGGGATTAATGCTAATAAGAAAAACCATAACCAATCCATCGAAGAATATGGACCAAATGATTCCCCTTTAATCATTACATATATAAATAAAGTGATGGTACTTACAACATATACAACCATTGTATAGGTCACAAGTGATAATCTTTTACGTACATCCTGTCCTAATAGAAAATAAGCTGTTGCAAGTGCACATGCAACGAGCGCCAGTACATCTCCATAAAAGGCTGTTCCACTTACTTTAAAATCGCCCCAACTAATTAAAACACTTCCTATTATTGCAATGGATCCTGCTACGATTGTTTTCATCGTAATTTTTTCTTTAAAGAAAAAATAAGTGCCCACAAACGCAAACAAAGGTTGTAGCGTTACTAAAACTGTTGAACTTGCTACTGAAGTATAGTTGAGTGATTCAAACCATAATATAAAATGAAAAGCTAAAAAAATCCCAGCAACTGAAGAAAATAGCCAATCACGTCTTTTTAAAGTTGCTAACTCCTTTGTATATCCTCTTAAAAACCATGGCGCCATGATTAAAACGGAAAATAGCATGCGATAAAATGCTATAATCCCCGCTTCCGCCGATGCTAATTTCACAAAAATTGCTGACATCGATACTGAAATTACACCGATCACAATTGGGATGTATGGATGAATTTTTGGCTGCTCCAAAAAACCCCACCTTCCTAAAAAAATACTTATATGTCCTTACTTCATGTTGTACAATACAAAAAAGTGATGCACATATAATAATGACAGTTTGCATATCTCTTAGCAATACGAAATAACAATGGAGGGTTGTGTATGGAAACATTATTCGAAAATATGATTACATATGAAGTTGGCATAAAATTAGTTATTGCAGCCACATTAAGTTTAGTAATCGGTATCGAAAGGGAATTAAAGAAAAAACCAGTTGGATTAAAAACAAGTTTAGTTATTGCTACTTTCAGCTGCTTATTAACGATTATCTCCATTGAAACAGCCTACTCAACCCCCGCTAGAGATGATATTAATATTACGATGGACCCTCTTCGTTTAGCAGCACAAATTGTTAGTGGAATTGGCTTTCTTGGTGCAGGAGTCATTCTAAGACGCGGGAATGACAGCATTACGGGTTTAACAACCGCTGCTATGATCTGGGGAGCCGCTGGTATCGGTATTGCGGTTGGTGCAGGTTTTTACATGGATGCAACACTAGCTGTTGTGATCATTGTTTTTGGAATTGAAGTACTATCACCTTTTCTTATGAAAATCGGACCCAAGCGAATTCGTATGCGGGAAATTTTATTAAAAGTTCAAATTGATGATGACAACCATACAGAAGCATTTCTATTATTTTTAAAGGACAACAACATTATCATTGAAAATATACGCATTAAAGATGTGCACTTAAAAAATGATAGTGTTTTACATGAGTTAGATTTACGCCTTTCCTTAATCGTCTCGGATAATTTGTTGTCCTTTTATCGTTCATTACGAGCACTATCTTATATAGAAAAAATCGAAATGGAAATTTTAAACTAGTTGGAGGATTTTTTATGGCAGAACTATTAAAACTACTAAAAGACGGCAACAAACCCTCTCTAATGGCTGCATGTGTAAATGCCTTTTTAGGAATTATTAAAGGAATCGCCTTTTTCTTTACAGGTAACGTGGCGATGTTTGCAGAAATGATGCACTCTCTAGGCGATGCAGCAAACCAATTATTTGTGTATATAGGCTCAGCACTCTCTAAAAAGGCACCTACAAAACAATTTCCTGGTGGCTTCGGTCGTATTGTCAATTTAGTATGCCTTTTTGCCGTAATAATTGTAGCTATCCTTTCTTATGAAACAATAAAAGAAGGTTGGCATCATTTTATTCATCCCGCAGGAGAGTCTAGCGGGATACTGATCGCCCTAGGGGTATTATTCATCGGGATTGTTTTAGAAGGGACGGTCCTAGCTAAAGCGGCTGCAGAAGTGTTACATGAAGCAGGTCAAGAAAAGGCAGGTATCGCAGCTATTCCCAAAGCTTTCTCATACTTGAATAGGGCAAAACCGGCAACAAAATTAGTTTTTATGGAAGATTTAGTTGCTACTGGGGGCAACTTCTTAGCCTTTGCTGCTATTTTAATTGCTTATTTTACAGGTTGGGGTCGAATAGAAGGACTAGTTTCGATGATAATTGGGGTCATGATGTTTTATGTAGTTGGTAAGGTATTCCTCGATAATGCACGTGGCGTCATTGGCGAGACTGATGAAGAGATGTTAAACCATATCGCTCACCTCGTAATGGATGATCCGAATATAAAAGATATTGTGCGTCTTGAAGTGATTAAAGAAGGAGAGTTTTTACATGTAGAATTAGTAGCTGAAGCAGATCCGCTTTTATCGTTAGCCTTTTTAGATGATGTACGTGATCATTTAACAGAGGTAATCATAAGCCAAAAAGGAGTATCTAAAGTAGCTATTTTATTCGACGAGGATGACGGGAAAGCTAGCTGGATACACGTTGGTGAGAAACCAAATAACTCCATTTAATACTTTATAAAAACAAATAGCCAATTGCCGTATTTCAGGCAGTTGGCTATTTGTTAGACTAATTTTAAATTAGGAATATCCTCATAACCTACATAAACATGGTTTGTAACCATAAAAGTAAGTAATTTATTACAAGCAATCATTTGTCTTTTACCATTCTGATGAATAACAATTTTTGAAAATTGTAAGGAGGCTTGACGATTAGCTAATGCATACTCTTCTGCATTGAGAATATTTCTGCCATCCACATGACAACCCAACACAAAATTTCCTGCAAAAGAATCCTTTAATACATTCGGATGCATGGATTGATAATGTACTTCAGCAATTGAATCTTCTAAATTCATGAATTGATGGGCTACCAAATAATGTTTTAAAGCACCTTTTAAATCAATTGCAATAGCTGTATCTGCTAAAATTGTTCGATAATAAACAGGAACAATCTCAGCACCCCCCAAATACGGCTTAACTTCTACAACAATTTCTCCAGAAGGACGAACAAATAATTGTACAATTGCTTTATTTACACCATCCGAAAAAATAACATTCGTTTGCCCAAAACGCACGCTTTTAAAAAATATACTTTGATCTACAATGTATCCAGTGATAATTTTATCATTTTCAATTTGCAATGATTTCGCTTCAATTCCTAATACTTCTACACAATTTTGCATTTTATAAACATGTTGCTGAAATGGCATTTCTATACAACTTAATGTAACAATACGGTCCTGTAGCAATTGTTTCAACATTTGATCCCTCTCCTCTTTGTTTAATATTGTAATTATTTTAGTAAAGGTGGCTGAACAACTTCTGAACATTGACACACGAATTGACTGATTACGACAAAAAACCATTCTTTTCTGTCATTCAATAAATCACCTTATAGTAAAACAATCTACAATATAGGTTGAATGACTCAATAAAAACATGACTTTACTCACTTAAAATAAAGAAAAATGTATTTGCAATCCCTTTATTATCTATCTATTTTATTATATTGCAGGACTAAAGAAACTTCTACGACAAAATTCTACATTTATCGTTAATTTTTCTTAACCTTGCAATAAAAAAAGTATGAGGCTATAAGCATAGTCTCATACTTAATGTATTAAAGAGAATTTTGTAAAATAGTTCTTACATCTTCCTCTTGCAATCGATTAAAGTTGCCAAAAGGGCCATTTTGCATAGCATGATCTACAATTTGCTGGAATTTCGAATCATCAATATCGTAATCTGCCAAACGACTAGGTGCCCCTAATGATGTCCAAAATGCAGATAAACGATCAATCCCCTCATAAGCAACCTCTTCTACTGTTTTGCCTGTTGCCTCGACTCCAAACACACGTGTTGCTATACCTGCAAAACGCTCAGGATTTACTGGTACATTTAAACGCATCCAATGCGGTTGAAGAATGGCTAAACCACCTGCATGTGGAATGTCATAAACAGCAGATACGGCATGTTCAATATTATGAGATGCCCAATCCCCTCGTGAACCAATTGATAGGAATCCATTTAAACCAATTGTCCCTGCTAATAGAATGGTTTCACGTAACTTCGTATTTTCTAGGTCCTCTAATAATTTTGGAGCTGTCGTAATAACCGTTCGCAATACCCCTTCACACATTTCATCTGTGATAGGAGTATTCGTTGTATTGTGGAAATATTGCTCAAATACATGTGACATCATATCCACTATTCCATATACAGTGTGATTTTTAGGTACAGTCACTGTATATGCTGGATTTAGTATTGAAAATTTCGGGAAGGCTGCTGGACTACCCCAACTTAGTTTTTCTTCAGTAGCAGCATTCGTTATCACTGATCCAGCATTCATTTCTGAGCCTGTAGCAGCAAGTGTTAATACCGTTCCTAGTGGTATAGCTTGTTCTACAAACACTTTACGTTTCACGATATCCCAAGCATCGCCATCATACTTAGCGCCAGCAACAATTAATTTAGAACAATCGATTACTGAACCACCACCCACAGCAAGAACCAAGTCAATTCCTTCTGTTTTGCATATCTCAATACCTCGTCTAGCTGTTTCCACTCGTGGATTTGGCTCTACACCACCTAATTCAAATACAGTCTTATCCGCCTGTTGTAATTTCTCGATAACAGCATCATATACACCATTCAATTTAATACTTCCGCCACCATATACAACTAATACCTTGTTTCCAAATTGCTCTAATTCTTTCGGTAATTTTTCAAGTGCATCCTCACCAAAATGTAGTTTCACTGGGTTAAAAAAAGTAAATGAATCCATCTAATTCGCCCCTTTCTAGTTGGATTTTCTCATAATTACGCTAGAGAAAGCAAAGATTAAACGCTGTCAACACTTTGCTATTTCGAAGGCGTTTTTTCAAGTTGTTTAGATTTTGTTCAGGCAATAGTTGTATAGTACTAGACATTACATAAAATAAAAGGAATTTTTGCACATGCTTATTATTATAATTGTTGTCATAACTATAATTCCGGGCTTTTTTCTGCTAAGATTTTTTAAAATCAAAAAAATAAGGAACGAAAAAAAGATGCTACTAGAACAGCGCCTAGACCATCTTCTTCAATCGAATAAAAATGAAAAAAATGAGTCATCCCATTAATATAGGAATGACTCATTATCTTAATTTTACTTAAACCCAACCACGGAAGCGAGAAGCTTCTGCAGTACGGCGAACACCTACCATGTAAGCTGCTAAGCGCATGTTGATGTTACGTGTTGTTGCTGTTGTATATACATTATCAAATGCTTCGACCATTTTTTTGTATAGACGCTCTTCCACTTCTTCTTCTGTCCAATAATAACCTTGGTTATTTTGCACCCATTCAAAGTAAGAAACTGTAACCCCACCTGCAGAGGCTAATACGTCTGGTACAAGTAAAATGCCACGCTCTGTTAAGATTTTAGTTGCTTCAGCTGTTGTTGGACCATTTGCTGCTTCTACTACGATACTTGCTTTTACATTATGTGCATTGTCAGCAGTAATTTGGTTTTCAATAGCAGCTGGTACTAAAATATCACAATCAAGCTCTAATAATTCTTTGTTAGAAATTGTGTTTTCAAATAAAGTAGTTACTGTTCCGAAGCTATCGCGACGATCTAATAAATAGTCGATATCTAAACCTTCAGGATCATGAAGTGCACCATAAGCATCTGAAATACCGATTACTTTCGCACCTAAATCATGCATGAATTTCGCAAGGAAGCTTCCTGCGTTACCAAATCCTTGAATAACAACACGAGCACCTTTAATATCAATACCACGTTTTTTTGCTGCTTCTTCTATTACGATTGTAACACCTTGTGCAGTCGCACGGTCACGACCTTGAGAACCACCAAGTACTAGTGGCTTACCAGTGATGAAGCCTGGAGAGTTGAATTCATCCATGCGGCTATATTCATCCATCATCCATGCCATAATTTGTGCATTTGTAAATACGTCTGGCGCAGGAATATCTTTTGTTGGTCCTACGATTTGACTTACCGCACGAACATAGCCACGGCTTAAACGTTCGATTTCGCCCATTGACATTTGACGTGGATCACAAATGACACCGCCTTTACCACCGCCGTATGGTAGATCGACAATACCACATTTCAATGTCATCCACATTGAAAGCGCTTTAACTTCCTCCTCAGACACTTGTGGGTGGAAACGAACCCCACCTTTAGTTGGTCCTACGGCATCATTATGTTGTGCACGGTAACCAGTAAATACTTTTGTTGTACCATCATCCATTTTCACTGGAATACGTACTTGTAGCATGCGAAGCGGTTCTTTTAGTAATTCATACATTGCTTCATCATAGCCAAGTTTATTTAGAGCATCTTGAATGACATCTTGTGTTGATGTGAAAAGATTTAAGTTTTCAGACATTATTAAATCGCCTCTTTGTTTTTTTTAATGATAGTTATCGGCATCATTGTAACATACTTCCGAATTAAAATGTGAACATTTTGTTAAAGTTTAAATACTTTTTCAATTTGTTCAATTGACCAATCTAAATCTTCTTGAGAAATAACAAGTGGTGGTGCAAAACGAATCACTGTATCATGTGTTTCTTTACATAATAGACCTAATTCTTTAAGTTTTTCACAGTATGGACGAGCTGCTTCTGTTAGCTCCATACCGATAAATAAACCACGACCACGTACTTCCTTAATAACTGGGTTGTTAATTTCTTTTAATTTACCTTTGAAGTATTCACCAAGTTCGTGTGAACGCTCTGCTAATTTCTCATCTAATAATACTTTAATAGATGCAATTGAAACTGCACAAGCTAAAGGATTACCTCCAAAAGTTGAACCATGTGAACCTGGGTTGAATACACCTAAAATACTACGGTTTGCAGCCACACAAGAAATTGGGAACACGCCGCCACCTAGAGCTTTACCCAAGATATACATATCTGGTTCTACTTCTTCCCAATCACAAGCAAACATTTTACCTGTACGTGCTAAACCAGCTTGAATTTCGTCAGCAATGAATAGTACATTGTTTTCACGGCAAAGTTCACGAGCTGCTTTTAAGAAGCCTTCTGTTGGAATTACGATACCCGCTTCACCTTGAATTGGCTCAATTAAAAATGCAGCAGTGTTTGGTGTAATAGCAGCTTTTAAAGCTTCCAGATTACCATAATCTACTAACTTAACATTTGGTAGCATTGGACCGAAACCACGACGGTATTCTTCATCAGAAGATAAAGATACAGCTAGCATTGTACGACCATGGAAGTTACCATTACATGCAATAACCTCAGCTTTACCCTCTTCTACGCCTTTTACATCATATGCCCAACGACGAGCTGCTTTAAACGCAGTTTCTACTGCTTCAGCACCCGTATTCATCGGTAATACCATTTCTTTATTTGTTAATTTCCCTACTAGCTCATACCATTCACCAAGATTTTCGCTATAGAAAGCACGTGAAGTTAACGTTACTTTATCAGCTTGCTCTTTTAAAGCAGCGATAATTTTTGGGTGACGATGTCCTTGGTTTACTGCTGAATAAGCAGATAACATATCTAAATATTTGTTACCTTCTGGATCTTTAACCCAAGCACCCTCAGCCTCTGAAATAACGATTGGCAGTGGATGATAGTTTGCCGCACCAAAATTTTGTGTTTGTTCAATAACTTGTTGAGTTTTTGTCATATCCTATTCTCTCCTTACTAATCATCATTATAAAAGAAAGGGACTATGTATCACTATAAGTAGAATGATTAAGAATATAGCAACAATTCAAACGAGAAATTTGCTAACTTCTCCAAGATAAACTACGTCATGAAAGTTTACGGTTTTAGCCAGGGTAGCGTTACCTGGAGAAGTGTCACAAATTTATTCAAAATGCCTTAATTTCTACTTACTTTGAATAGCCCTCACGTCAGTGTGAAAATTAAAGCATTTCTGAAGTTGTTTTTGCTTGCATATGCAGTTGTAGGTAGTCTGGGCCACCTGCTTTTGAATCTGTACCTGACATGTTGAAGCCACCAAATGGTTGGTAACCAACGATTGCACCTGTACAGCCACGGTTGAAGTAAAGGTTTCCTACATGGAATTCTTCACGCGCTTTTTCTAGGTTCATGCGGTTAGTTGTGATAACAGCGCCTGTTAAACCGTATTCTGTATCGTTTGCAATTTCAATCGCATGGTCGAAATCTTTTGCTTTTGCAATGGCTACAACTGGTCCGAAGATTTCTTCTTTCATAATACGTGCAGAAGGATCTACGTCAGCAAATACAGTTGGTTGTACGAAGTAACCTACTGAATCGTCCGCTGTACCACCAGCTACTAGACGGCCTTCGCCTTTACCAATTTCAATGTACTCAGTAATTTTGTTGAAAGCTGCTTGGTCAATAACTGTTGCCATGAAGTTGCTGTAATCAGTTGGGTCACCCACTGTTAAAGCGTTTGTTAACTCTTCTACACGATTTACCACTTGCTCATATACATCTTCTACGATGACAGCACGAGAACATGCTGAACATTTTTGACCTGAGAAACCAAATGCTGATTTCACGATCGATTGTGCAGCTAATTCTAAATCTGCTTCTTTATCCACTACGATTGTATCTTTACCGCCCATTTCAGCGATGACACGTTTAATCCAAATTTGGCCTTCATTTAGCACAGATGCACGTTGGTTGATACGTAAGCCGACATCACGTGAACCTGTGAAGCTGATGAAGCGTGTTTTTGGATGATCGACTAAGTAGTCACCTACTTCAGCACCAGAACCTGGTACGAAGTTCACCGCACCTGCTGGAAGACCAGCTTCTTCTAATACTTCGATAAACTTATACGCTATAACTGGCGTCGTGGAAGCTGGTTTTAATAACACTGTGTTCCCTGTTACTAAAGCAGCTACTGTTGTACCAGCCATGATTGCAAATGGGAAGTTCCAAGGAGAAATGACAATACCGATTCCTAGTGGAATATAGTCATAACGGTTGTATTCACCTGGACGGCTTTCAACTGGCTGACCGTTTTTAATGCGTAGCATTTGGCGACCATAGTATTCCATGAAGTCGATTGCTTCCGCTGTATCTGCATCAGCCTCTGCCCATGGTTTCCCAGCTTCTTTTGTTAATAAAGCTGAGAATTCATGTTTACGACGACGGATAATCGCTGCCGCTTTGAAAAGAACGTCTGCACGAATGGCTGGATCAACTTTTTTCCACGTTTTGAATGTTTCATCTGCCGCTTGCATCGCTTTTTCAGCTAAATCTTTGCTTGCTTTCGAAACGCGACCAATGACTTCTGTTTTCTTTGCAGGATTGTACGAAACGATTTTGTCTTCTGTTGTAATGCGTTCGCCACCGATAATTAGTGGGTAGTCTTGACCTAAGTAACCTTCAACTTTATTTAAAGCCTCTACATAAGCATTGTAGTTTGCCTCTTGTGAAAAATCTGTGAATGGTTCGTGTTTGTATGGAATCATACTTAATCCTCCCTTGTGAGATGTGTTTGGGTATGCAAAAAACATTGACGCAAAATATCTTTGCGTATAAAATATTCTTACACTTATTATAATGCAAAATTTCGTTGCATATTTCAAGTAAAAAATTTTTGAGGTGCACATTTTTATGAAAAATTCTGAACCTTTACTACCTTTTTATGAGTTTATTGCAACAAATGTATCCGTTGGTATTCATGCAGTAGACCTATCTGGCAAAACGATTATTTACAATACGAAAATGAAAGAAATTGAAGGATTTCATTTTGATGAACTTGCGGATCGTTCCATTATTGAAATGTTTTCCTTCCGTCAACATGAAAGTACGTTAATGCGTGTTTTACAAACAGGAAAAAAAGAAATGAATGTTAAACAATCCTACTGGAATAAAAATGGTCATGAAATTACAACAATTAATGATACTTTTCCACTTTTTGTTGAAGGCAAACTGATTGGAGCAATCGAATTTGCACGTGATATTACTTCACTGGAAAAGCTTGTTTATCAGCCCCTTCGTAGGTACGATGAACCATTAACATTTGATATGATTAAAGCTGATTCTGAATCAATGAAGCAGGTTATTGACAACGCTAAAAAAGCAGCTGCTGTAAAATTACCAGTATTATTAATTGGTGAATCTGGCACAGGGAAAGATTTAGTAGCAGAGGGAATTCACCACGCAGCTTCACCTGATCCTGATGCCTTTGTGACACTCGTTAGTCGCCGTTCAGCTCAATCGGTGCTTGATAAATTACAGCAATTATTAGAAGAAGATAAAGATTACACCTTCTTCTTCGAACGTATAGATTTTTTAAGCTTAGACATTCAAGAGCAACTTTTAGATATACTACATTCACTTCCACAGTCCAAATATATGCTAATTGGCAGTGTGGGCAGTGATCCCATTACATTGATTGCCGAAAAGAAGCTGTCAAAATCTCTATATTATTTCTTTGCAACAATGGCTATTACTATTCCCAATTTAACGGATCGAAAAGAAGACATTCTTCCATTTGTAGAAGATTATTTTAGTCGACATCGAGAACGATTTGCCTCACAAGTCACTGAACTTGCACCAGATGTACAGGAATTATTTTTACAATATGATTGGCCAGGAAATCTAAAAGAGCTTGAGCTACTATTGGATGAAATTGTTTCATTTATGACAACGGAATCCACTGTTACCTCAGATTTATTACCTTTACATTTTCGCTTCAAAGTGCAACAGCAAGATACAAATAATCGTGAACCAGAATTTTTTATGTTCCATCAAAATCACAATGTCATGCCACTCGATGCCTATTTGCGTGAAGCCGAATCATATTATGTGCAAAATGTCTTAAATTTATATGAGGGCAATATAACAAAGGCAGCAAATGCACTTGGTATGAGCAGACAAAACCTACAATATCGAATCCGTAAAATAAAAAAACAATAGAAAAAACGAGGATCCTTTCATTCGAAAGCATCCTCGTTTCTTTATTGACCAGATTGTTCAATCCAGTCCTGCAATTTATCTTTTAAGGAATTAAAACCATTGGCATCCGATTCATCTACACGGTCCTGCAATGATTTACGTGGTGGTGCATCTTTTTTTCTTACTGTTGCTGGGCGATCCTGTAGCGCTCTCATCGATAAACTAATTTTTTCGGCCTCTTCATCGATCTCAAGAATCTTGACTTCAACTTCTTGCCCAACAGCTAAAAATTCACTAACGTCCTTCACAAAGCCGTATGTGATTTCCGAAATATGCACAAGGCCTTGCGTATTGTCATCTAGTGCAACAAATGCACCGTATGGTTGAATACCTGTAACTTTTCCGGTCAACACGTCTCCTAATTCATATTTTTTTACCATAACCTTTGCCCACTTTCTCTTGTTTGCTACGTATATATCGCTTAAATTATAACATACGTGTAAAAACGGGGCAAAAAATCTCCTTATTCGGCAATGGCTGTAATGATGTAACGTTTTTCACCTTTTCCTGTAGTCACTGTACCTAATTGGAAGGTTAAGCGCTGGCCAATCATTTGAATGGATTCTGGTTTAACACCTACTTTAATGGTTGTTTGGGATGTATCTGTTGCATATAGAACTGTAAAATGTTGCATACCATCAAATTGAACCAATTTATCCACATCTACAGCTTGAGACACTAACTGTTTTACTGTTTCTTGATCGCCTTTTCCTTGTGCATATAAGAATAGGCTCACAACATTCATTGGGTTTAATGAATCTAGGATGGTATCATCTTTACTTGACACATACGCGTTGTATAAACCTTCCGTTTGGATAATCCAACGGTTATCAATTTGTAAACCTGTTGAACCATCATATATTTCTATATAGACTTCATTACTCAAATATGAAAGCTCCATCCTAATATCCTGTCTTGTTAGTTTGTCTATGGTTTTGGATGTTCCTTCTCTCTTAAATTCTTCGAGGATGAATTGTGCGGTCAAACGCATCGATTCCCCATACTTCCCATTAGCCGTATCATTTAATAGCTCTATATGTTCTGGTGAGTATCTAGTTTTGTCATCACCTTTCAAAAGTACAAGCCACGTATTTTCAAACTCTTTGTTTAAATTTCGCAATTGGAAATCGAGGTATGAATTTGATAAATCGTTAACTAATGTTCTTTCGTATAATTTTAAAATACGAGCAGATTCTTCTGCAGAAAAACGTAAATCCTCACCATTGAATAAAGAGCCTGTAGCCAAATATTTAAAATAACCTAATATATCAGGATGAAGACGGTCAATGGATACTGGTGCATCTTTCATAAAAATCGGATTCGTTCTAAAACTATAGTTTTGCCCATCATAAGACAACTCAAAATATTGTTTTTTTGCCGTTGCAATTAATTGATTTAGTTCTTTAGGATAATCTTTCTTTTTTTGTGACAGTACTTTATTATATTGGGAAAGTTCATTTGTATAATATTGCAAAACATCTTTTGTTGGGTAATATATGCTAAAGAAATATCTAGACTCGGCAAATGACATCGGATTTTCGTACGTTTCAATCCGCTCTATCAGCTCTCGAGGTGTTTGCAAACTGTCTAGTATCTCTTGCTCTAACTGTGTTAAATATTTAGGATCATAAGCCATTTTATTTAGTACTATTTTTTTATTTTTAGCTTTATCATTGTATTTATAATCAGCAGATACAACAAATGTTAGTTTCTTAAAATTTTCCTCAGGTATATTGAGCTCAAGGCGTGTTTTTTCACGTTTTTCATGATATTTCTTTTGAAATCTAGAAAACCAATCTTCATAGTTGCTTTCTATTTTTTCTTCATCTGAATGAACGAGTGCTGAAGGATGGAACATATAAGATGAAATTAGAATACCTACCAAAAGCACACTGGCAATACTCGCGATCCATACAGCCGATTTTTGCCATCTTGCAGAAGGCTTTCGAACTGGATTCATACTTTCTAGAGACTCCCTTACATTATCCTCAGCTTCAATTTGATGAAGAACACGTTGTGGATCAAGCTTCGGTTCCATTCGTTCATAGGATTTTTTCAGTAGTGCCATACGTTGGTCAAATTGCTTATCATCCATTTTCAACACTCCCATCTTGCATTAATGCTGCCTTTAGCTTTTCCTTTGCTCGTAATAATCGCACTTTCACCGTCGATAACGAAATATTTAAGACCTCAGCGATTTCTTCGTATTTTAATTCGTGGAAGTAATACAACACGAGAGGATAACGGTATTTTTCGTCAAGGACCTGAATAGCACGATGTAGATGCCTGTCCTCTTCAAACAAAAGAACATCCTCTTCAGCAGATGAATGAGTCTTTTGCTGTTGGGCTTGTAGCTTGTCCTCTTTAGCCTGCTGCCGTTGTTCCTTACGATAATAATCGCGCGTAGCATTTAATGTGATTTTATAGAGCCACGTGGTAAATCGATCCTGTTTAAATTGGTGTAAAAAGCGATACAGTTTAACAAATACCTCCTGTGAAACATCAGCTAAATCATTTGTATGTACGCCACATTGAAAGGCAAACTTTTCAACGGTTTGCTGATGTATACGGATAAGCTCGATATAGGCATCTTTATCTCCTTGCTGAGCCCTTGCTATTAGTTCAACCTCCGTCATAGCTACCCCCCCTTTTAATAATGAAACGAAGCATTCTACCTAATTGTTACATAATTTAAATGTCTTTCCTCATATGTCATCTCTCTATATTTTTACTCCGTCAAATGTCTTTCTAGCTATCATCAATTTTCTGATATTTGCTTGTGTTATGAGAATATTGAGGTAAAATAATACTTTAGTATAAGGAGGATTTATTTTCGTGTCATCGAGGGATCAATTTACAACAAAAATTGGGTTTATTTTAGCTGCCGCAGGAAGTGCTATAGGATTAGGAGCCATTTGGAAATTCCCCTATATGGCGGGTACGAATGGCGGTAGTGTCTTTATTTTATTATTTATTTTATGTACTTTCTTTATTGGCTTACCCGTACTCATTGCTGAGTTCATGATTGGTCGTCGTGGTCAAAAGGATGCCGTCACTTCCTTTAAGGAACAAGCGCCAGGGAAGCCATGGTATTTGATTGGCTGGGGCGGTATGGTAATCGCAGGTCTTATCTTATCATTCTACAGCGTTGTTGGTGGATGGATTTTAAGCTACTTGGGTCGTGCCTTTACATTTAAGCTAACGAATGCTGGCTCTGACTTCAACTACGCTGATTTATTTGGCGATATTATTTCAAGCCCCTTTGAAGCAGTACTTGTACAAGGACTATTTATGTTATTAACAGTAGTCATTGTGTCAGCAGGTATTAAGGGTGGAATTGAAAAAGCCAGCACATGGATGATGCCTCTCCTCTTTATTTTCTTTATTGTCCTAGTTATTCGCTCTCTAACTTTAGACGGGGCTATGGAAGGCGTTAAATTTATGTTTGTACCTGATTGGTCCTATTTGAATGCTGAAACATTTTTAATGGCCTTAGGACAAGCTTTCTTCTCATTAAGTGTAGGTATTGCGGTTATGATTACATATGCTTCCTATTTATCTAAAACAGAGAAGATTGGTAACTCTGCGATTAATGTAGCATCTATGAATATTATTATCTCTTTACTTGCAGGACTTGTTATTTTCCCAGCAGTGTTTGCGCTTGGTTATACGCCTGATCAAGGGCCAGGCTTAGTATTCATTATTTTGCCAGCTGTATTCGAGCAGTTACCTCTTGGTGGCTTATTCTTAATAATCTTCTTCATTCTATTGCTTTTTGCTACAGTCACTTCTTCCATTTCCATGTTAGAAATAGTCGTGGCAATCGCAATTGGTGATAAAACAGAAAAACGCAGAAAAATTGCTTGGATTGGTGGAATCATTATTTTCATCTTTGGTATTCCAAGTGCCCTTTCATTTGGTATATTAGCAGATATAAAAATAGTAGATCGCTCTATTTTTGACTTTGTTGATTTTATGACTAATAGCATCGGTATGCCGATTGGAGCTATGTTGATTTCAATTTTTGCAGGTTATTATTATACAAGGGATATTTCACGTAAAGAATTAGCTGCGTCTAGCTTCTTGTTTAATATTTGGTACATTTTAATTCGCTACGTCTCCCCACTCGCCATTTTTATTATTTTCATCCAGGGGATTTTGCCTTTATTTAAATAAGTATTAGCCTCATGATACATTAAAAAAGAGGTTGTCCATTGACAACCCCTTTTTTATAAGGAATATGCAAAATATTTTAAATAATACATTTCGCTTCAAATTTAATGGCAATTAGTTTGTAAGAAATGGCTACACAATCTTCAAACGGTATCCATTGCTCAAACGAATGCTCATATGTTTCTTGAATAACTTTTGCAAGTGTTGATGGATCATCAATCCCTTGCAGTGCTGCAACTACATCTGCTGTTTCTGTATCATAATGGTCTGGACCTAAGTGGAATGGATCCCACTCCTCTAGCAGATGGACAGCTGCTTGATTCATTTTTATATTTTCCAAAATACTCACCTATTATCCTTTGATCATACTCGTATGATACCATAGTAAAAAAAAAAGAAAAGAGTGATTTTACTTGTCTATTTTTGATCAAACTATCAAACGTCGATGTACAAACTCTGTCAAATGGGACGCAATGGAAAAGGTTTATGGCCTAAACGATGCCTCAGATATCTTGCCAATGTGGGTAGCCGATATGGATTTTGCTGCTCCAATAGCCGTTTCAAAGGCTTTACAACAACATGCTGAACATACTATTTTTGGCTATAGTTATATGAGTGAAGAAGCGATTCAATCCATTATAGACTGGCAAAATACTCGCCATAACTGGCACATTGAGAAAGAAGCCATCCTATTCTGTAATGGTGTGGTGGCTGCATTAGCTAACAGCGTTGTTGCCCTAACTAACCCTGGTGACAAAGTACTCATTTCACCTCCAGTTTATCCGCCATTCTTTAACATACCAAAAAGTAATGGTCGTGAAGTTGTGAGCTGTCCATTAACAGAAAAAGACGGGTTGTTTGTCTATGATTTTGAAGCCTTCGAGCAGGCATTAGCTCAAGATGTGAAAGCTTACATACTATGTAACCCGCATAATCCAGGAGGCTATGTATGGGATGAAGCTACTTTAAAGGAAATTGTACGACTTTGTGCTAAATATGATGTCATTATTATCTCTGATGAAATCCATGCTGATTTAATGATCAATGGGGATAAACATATTCCTTTAGCTAAAGTTGCAGGTGATGAAATCAATCGCATTGTTACGTGTATGGCTCCTACAAAAACATTTAACTTAGCAGGAATTCAAGTTTCATATATGATCGTAACAGATAAGAAAAAACGCTTGAAGCTAGAGGCCATCAATATGGCAAGTGGTCAAGGCTCATTAAATACATTTGCCTCCGTTGCCCTTCATGCAGCATACACAGAAGGGGCTCCTTGGTTAGATGAATTACTCCCTTATATTTCTGCCAATATGGAATATGTGAAAGCTGAGTTAGAGCAGATTCCAGGTATTCGTGTTACGATTCCTCAATCCACTTATTTAATCTGGATTGATTACCGAGAGCTAGCGCTTGAAGAGAAGGAGATCATGAACCGCTTACTTGAAATCGGAAAGCTTGCTCTAGAACCAGGTACAAAATACGGAGAAGAAGGTCGTGGCTTCCTACGTATGAATGTTGCTTGTTCATTTGATACTGTGAAGGATGGAGTCGAGCGTTTTAAAAAGGTCTTTGCGCAATAAAATGGTTGAAAGGATATCTCTCCCTTGGAGATATCCTTTTTCTATGTTTAAAATCAAAATTTTGTGGAAAAGGTTCTTATCAATCGGATTTATAAAGAGGTGATTTTACATGGACATTGTCCCATTAACGATTAAACGTGCTTATATGACATTCCTATTTCCCTTCGCCTATTCCGAAAAAAATCGTCAAAAAATCAGTGATGTACTACTAAACGAGGGCTTTTCCTTTTTCACCTTAAAAAATACATCTCTTGAAGACGCTTTTTATGGTGATATGACGATTATACATGAGGAACTTGCCCAATTTTTCTATCCTTTTTTGGAGGATAAATTATTTCCGAACGATATGAATAACCCTGACTTTATTCGTTTTTCGAAAGCTTTTTATACACAAGGCGCCTTACATCTTCAAGAAAGTCAAATCAATTATGATTACGAAGTGATGAGTATTGATGTGACATTATGTCCTTTTGGGAATGGGATTATAACAGTAAGAACAAATATTATAGATCAATCACATGATCTAAGTGATATATTAAATTTTATTCACTATTTTAGAGTATTAGAGGCTAAACTAAGAGAGGAGAAAGGTGCAAGTCATCATTTTTCATTTGGTCATTGTTCTTCTACGAGTGAATTATTATTTAAGTATTTTATACCTTATTTAAAACCCTTTCTATTACATCAACAAGACCATAGCTATGAAGGCTTACCTTTCTTTGAAGATGAGAGAATGTTTGCCTCAGCTTATTTAATTGCAGAGGAAGAAGCTAAAATTATACCCGAGCATTTATTTCGATTAGGGCAAGTAGACGGTAGGACTCCTGCTGGCAAACCTTTTATTTCTAGCACTAATCCTCCATATATCTCTAATTATGTACAAGAGCATGCCCATACACGCTGGGCTCCTAACAGTTATATTATCACCTCGTCACAAGCACAAATAACGATTACAAATAGGCCGTTTGCCAAATGTACACATAGTATTCAAGAATTTATGGGTACACACTATTACAATTTGTTCATTCATTATTTTTATAAAATGATGCTCTTAAAGCTTTCCTATGAGTATAGTGAAATAAAGTGGGGCAAAGATAAACAGGTTGTCAATGAACTAATCGAGCTGATTACAAAATTTTCTGCACGCTATTATTTTGAAGAAGTCATCGTACGAACAGAAGGTAGAGAAATTGCTCAATTGTTACGAAAGTTCTTCCGTATAAATGAACATTATGTAGAAACGAAAGAAACATTGAATAGTTTGTATCGAACACAGGAAGATCAATCCGATAATCGAAGTAATAATTTACTATTTATTTTAACAGTCTTTACAGTGGTATCCGGCATTTATGGGATGAACTTAGTCATTGAAGGTTGGAAAGATAGCAGTGATTTCGATAGCATCGGTAGTTATACACTCTTTGAGTGGGTAGCGTTTATTACTGCATTGAGTGGGATTGGCTTGTCACTTGTACTGGTTTGTTTCACTGCCGTCAAGGCCCTGCAAAATACTATCCGACGCTTTAAAAAAAATTGATACAATAAAAAAGAATCTGCTCGCCCTCTGTGGCAAGCGGATTCTTTTTCTTATATATTCTGTTGATTGTTTGTGTTTTTCTTTTCTGCTAAAATACGTGCTTCAATTTCTTTTGATTTTAATTCTTGTTTCTTAGAAATTTTTCTGAAAAGCGTAAAAACGATAATACATAAAATAAGCATAATTAAAAATTCAAATGCTGCTGGAATATAACCTGATTTATCTTCTGGGAAATATAAAAATTGATACATAAAGTTCTGCATGTTCTACACGTCCTTATACGTATTATTCAAAGACTGTAATTGACTCAATTTTCACATCTTCTAATGGCTTGTCACGGAAATCTTTTTCCACATCTGCAATTTTATCCACAATGTCCATACCTTCTACTACATGACCGAATACTGTGTGTTTATGGTCTAACCAAGGTGTACCACCATTTTGAGCATAAGCTTCGATGATCTCTTCAGGGAAGCCCGCCCCTTGTAATTGACGAAGCATATCACTTGGAAGGTGCTTCATTTGTACAATAAAGAATTGAGAACCATTTGTGTTTGGACCTGCATTTGCCATTGAAAGCGCTCCACGTAGGTTAAACAATTGCTCTGAGAACTCATCTTCAAAGGAATTACCCCAAATTGATTCTCCGCCCATACCAGTACCAGTTGGGTCGCCACCTTGGATCATAAAGTCTTGAATAACACGGTGGAAAATAATGCCGTTATAGTAGCCTGATTTAGCATGACCTAAAAAATTCTCAACCGTTTTCGGTGCGTGCTCTGGGAATAATTTAATTTTGATAGCACCTAATGTTGTGTTCATTTCTACAAGCACTTCGCCTGCTTGTACGTCTGTTGTTAACTGTGGAAACATGGAAGTCTCTCCTTTAATGATAAATTTCAGTTTCAATGAAAAAGATGCCCTTGCACCTTTTCTGACCTCATTTTAGTCTAACATACTTCCTACTGGTTTTCTCCATCTAAGTATTGACGATTTTTGCACTTTTACTATTCATTTTTAAAACTATGTAAATAGGTCTGAGCGAGTATTTGGAATCAATCCAAAATATGTTATTCTGATGAAGGATTTATAGAAAGAGTGGAGGCACACATGAAAAAGGCTTTTGGTTTTTTTATTATAGTACTATCCCTTCCTGCTTTATGGTGGATTAGCACAAACATTAAAACAGAAATCAATATTGCACAAGCACATGAGGAACAAATGACTAATGCTATACATTTACCTGAGGTAGTGGCCCAGCTACCTGTTACCCTTATTGATCGAAATGGGCAAACATTTAGTGAGGAATATGTCGAATGGCGGCAGCCACTAAGTTTACAGGAAATTCCACAAATTGCCCAGGAAATATTCATTACCAGTGAGGATGCTGATTTTTATACGCATATTGGCTTTGATTTAAGTGCGATTATTCGTGCAGTTGTAGCCAATTCAAATAGCAACACAACCTCTCAAGGTGGTAGTACAATCACACAGCAACTTGTTCGAATGCGTTATTTATCTGAAGAAAAAACATATGAACGAAAATTAACAGAGCTTTTTTATGCATATGAATTAGAAAAAGAATTTGATAAAGAAGCCATTTTAACGATGTACCTAAATGAGTCCTATTTCAGTAATCAAGTCTATGGCATTGGCGGAGCAGCCACCTATTATTTTCAAAAGCCACTCCAAGAATTATCCATAGCTGAAATAGCCTTCATTGCTGCTATCCCAAATAACCCTTCCCTTTATAATCCTTTAAAGAATTATGATCAAACTAAAGCAAGGCAAGAGCGTTTGTTAGATACCCTTGCAGCAAATGGGGCTATTACAGAGGAAGAGGCAAAAGACTATAAAGCTGATCCCATTACATTAAATGTGAAAGATAAAATTCAAAGTTATCCAATGTATAGCACTTATGTTCTTCAAGAGCTAAAATGGCTTATTGCAGAAAAAGAAGGTTATGCGGATCGACTAAGCTCTACAGATAATGAGGAAGAAAAGAAAAAAATTAAAGCACAATTAGACAATCGACTCAATACTTTATTTCAAAATGGACTCATCATTCACACAGCACTTGATCCTACTAAACAGCAGCATGATGAGGAAAAAATGTCAGCTATTTTAGGTACTAACCCATTGCAAGCAGCAGGTGCAGCCATTGAAAACCAATCAAGAGAAATAGTCAGTCTGTATGCAGGAAAAAACTATGAAAAATTTGATTTCCATCGTGCATTCCAAGGAACACGTCAGCCAGGCTCAGCTTTTAAGCCTCTGGCAGTCTATGCACCATTCTTCGAAACAACATCTCATACACCTGATTCGATTGTCAATGGTGGGCGTTATTGTGTGGGCTCGTTTTGTCCACAAAACTATGGGGGCTATACGTATGGTGACGTGTCAATTCGTACTGCTTTTCGACATAGCTATAATACATCAGCACTTCGTCTCTTTCAAACCGTTGGCGTCGAGACAGCCTTTCATTACCTTAATCGCTTTCACTTCCGCTCGATTGTAGAGAAAGATTATAATTATGCCGCATCATTAGGAGGACTAACTTATGGTGTAACAGCATTAGAACTAGCAGATGCTTATACTAGTTTTATTGATGGCTCTTATGTACTTGCTCATAGTATTCGCAAAGTCACAGCAATAGATGGAACAGAGCTTTATAGTTGGGATTCACAGCGTGAACAAATTTGGTCTCCTAAAACAGTAAAATACATGCGTGAACTCCTTGCGGATGTTGTAGCAAACGGTACGGGTCAAGGTGTCTATAGTAACAGCAGCTACGTTGGTGCAAAAACAGGGACAACGAATGACTATCGTGACTACTGGCTTGCTGGACTCAATAATGAATATACTGCTGCTGTATGGCTAGGGTATGATAAACCTCAATCGATGCAGCAATTAGAAGAGTACAAAATTCATCATCAATTATTTAATGTGTTGCTTGAATAGTAAAACAAATAAAAGGTAGTAGTCACTGAGACTATTACCTTTTCATAGTGTTAAAAAACAAAACGATCAATAAAATTTTTGGGAAAGGTTATCCCTCTCTAATCATACAGATAATGAGTTATTTTGTTTACTACAGCTAGTATGAAAATAAAGAAAAGACACTTTTACACATTACTAATTGGGGTGGAGCCAGCGTCACTCCTAGGGGACTTAGCTGGCGTAACGGAAATCAACCCCTCGCCTTGCAAACTCGCTTTTTCTGCTATTAACATCACTATTTTAATAGTATGTCTTAATTTGCAAATGGCAAACTTGCCAAAATGCCATTATATAGCTTTAATACGACATAAACAATTAATGTTAAAAGAATCGTCCACATAAAAAGCTCAAAGATTAATAGTCCGATTGTGCCACCCATTGATATAAAATGGCTCATTTTATAAATCAGATAAATAAAGTAGGTAAATATCGTTATGACAAAAATACCTATTAAAACATAAATAAATTGGATGGCAAATGCAGAACACATAGCACCTACAAATAAAATAATATAGCCACCTCGAGCCTGACTAACTGTGGCTCCTTCGTTGTCCTTTGAAAAGAACAGCATTCCTACTTCATGAATAGTTTCGCCTACAAGTTTAAGAGCAGAAAATAACATAAAAAAAACAATGGCAAAGACGATAAGAAGAAATACACGTAATTCAAAATCTGATAAAAACTCTCGCATTCCTGAATACACACCGATGGCTTGAAAAATCTGCAAAGATTTACCAACAGCATACATCCCAAATGTCAAACTAAACAATAAAATTGTAATTAATGGTAGATAACCATAGATATATGGGTTCTTCATAAAAAATTTTTTTCCTCTATTTTTATTGATAACTTCCTATTTATAATATAACGAAAATTCTCCAATGACCGCAAGCTAAATCCCTATAGTACATATGCATTCTCAATTAAAGTACGTTATAATTGATTTACTTACCTGCATAAAGGAGGGTTTTTTTGTTACAAGTACTTTATATTTTTATTCCAATGCTTGTTGCAATATTAGTGCCATTATTATATAAACGCATGAATAATATTCACACAGGTTGGTTTGTTCTTGCTGTACCTGTTACGCTTGCTGTTATTTATGCAACATATATTGCTCAAGTTGCTAAAGGTGAGGTATTTACTGCAGAGCTACCTTGGATTCCATCGCTTAATATTTCCATCATCTCATATTTAGATGGACTTAGCTTATTATTCTCATTACTCATTACTGGAATTGGCTCGTTAGTAGTGCTTTACTCCATTTTTTACTTAGATAAACATAAAGAAAAATTACATAACTTTTATGTTTACTTACTGTTATTTATGTCAGCCATGCTGGGAGTAGTACAATCAGATCATTTAATTACACTCTATTTCTTCTGGGAGCTAACATCCATATCATCATTTTTACTCATCGGCTATTGGTATAATAGAGATGCCTCACGCTTCGGTGCATTAAAGTCTATGATGATTACAGTTGGCGGCGGCTTAATGATGCTAGGTGGCTTCGTTCTTCTTTATTTAATGGGAGGAACCTATTCCATTCGAGAATTGATTGTCATGGCACCAAATTTAGTAGATCAGCCTTTATTTACTTGGTCACTTGTCCTATTACTCTTGGGAGCATTTACAAAATCCGCGCAATTCCCATTCTACATTTGGTTACCAGATGCCATGGAGGCGCCAACACCAGTAAGTGCATACCTTCACTCAGCTACAATGGTTAAAGCAGGTATCTATTTAGTTGCACGATTTACGCCGATATTTGCAGCCTCTGAGCTTTGGGTCTGGCTTGTAACAGGTGTCGGTATCTTAACTTTATTCTGGGGTTCCTTCTTTGCAGTCAAGCAAACTGATTTAAAAGGTATTCTAGCATTCTCTACAGTCAGTCAGCTTGGGCTTATTATGTCACTACTTGGGGCAAGTGCTGTTGCTTTTCATGCAAATGGCTCAGTCGATACCATTAAGTTTGCTGCATTTGCTGCCATTTTCCACCTTATTAATCATGCAACATTTAAAGGCAGTCTCTTCATGATTGCGGGTATTGTTGATCATGAAACAGGAACTCGAGATATTCGTAAACTCGGTGGTTTAATGAGTATTATGCCAATTAGTTTTACTGTGGCTGCAATAGGAAGTTTATCAATGGCTGGTCTTCCACCATTTAATGGCTTCTTAAGTAAAGAAATGTTTTTAACAGCCATGCTTGCACTTCAAAAGTTTGAATTTTTCGGCTTTGAAACATGGGGAGCACTTTTCCCTATTGTTGCGTGGATTGCTAGTATTTTTACATTTATCTATAGCTTCTATTTTGTTTTCCGAACATTTAATGGAAATTACAAACCGGAGCAGTTACCTCATAAACCACATGAGGCGCCGATTGGTATGCTAATTTCTCCTATGCTTTTAGCGGCTTTAGTTGTGACAATCTTCTTTATTCCAAACTTTATAGGTAATACCTTTGTAAAACCAGCCGTTCAAGCGATACAGCCATTTTTGTATGATTCGCCTCAAGCTGTTGATATTCATGTATCTGCTTGGCATGGTAAGATCACTCCTGAGCTACTGATGACTATTGGAATTATAATAGTTGGCGTATTGTTATTTGTTGCCTTACCAAAATGGCAAGGGATGTATCAACGATTCCCACAAGCGTTAACATTAAACAATGCCTATGACAAAATCATGCAGGGATTAGATGTTGGCTTAAATCGTTTATCTAGACGCTATATGACAGGTTCTATGCGTCACTATTTACTCTATATGTTTAGCGGAATAACTATTATTGTTATCGGCTCTCTATTTGTGAAAGATGCATTTAATATTTCATTCCAAGGAGCCTCACCAATTAATCTATACGAAATTATCTTGATCATTGTCTTATTAATTGGTACTGGCATCACCATTTTGGCAAAATCACGATTAACGGCCATTATTGGGCTTGGTACTGTTGGCTATACAGTAGCCTTATTCTTTGTCATTTTTAACGCACCTGATTTAGCGTTGACACAGCTCGTTATAGAAACGATTTCAGTAGCACTATTTTTATTAGCATTTTACCATCTACCTAAGCTTGGTAAACGCGAGGAGCGAATGAGGTTCCAGTTAAATCGTGCCATTGTTTCCATTGCAGTTGGTGTGATGGTAACACTTGTTGCGTTATCAGCTCATTCCCAAAAACTAATTCCCTCTATTGCTAAGTACTACGAGGAAACCGTCTATTCATTAGCTGGTGGCGGAAATATTGTAAACGTAATTTTAGTAGACTATCGTGGTTTCGATACATTGTTTGAAATTACAGTACTCGGCATAGCTGGCATGGGCATCTTAGCTATGATTAAGTTACGTATGAATAGAAAGGAGAACACTCATGAAAACAAATGATGTGATAATACAATTTACAGCTAAAATTGTATTTTTCATTATTTTCTTCTTCTCCATTCATATTTTTTTAGCTGGTCACTATACGCCTGGTGGAGGCTTTGTTGGTGGTCTGTTAACATCAAGTGCACTTGTTCTTTTAGTGTTAGCCTATGATATCAACACAGTCCGCCATATTCTACCGATTAATTACACATATTTAACAGCCATTGGCTTACTATTAGCCCTTGCTACTGCGGCATACCCAATGTTTGTGGGCAAACCGTTTTTCACACATTTCTTTGATTATTTCGATTTACCGCTTCTAGGCAAACAGTCATTACACACGGCTATGCTTTTTGATAGCGGTGTCTATTTGGTTGTTGTCGGCGTTACGATGACCATTATTCAAACGATTGGAGAGGATGAATAATGGAAATAATTATGGCATTTGTGATCGGCTTTCTCTTTATGGCAGCGGTCTATTTAATCTTATCAAAAAGTTTATTGCGCATTATTATTGGAACAGGTCTGTTAAGTCATGGTGCTCATCTACTCATCTTAACAATGGGTGGTCTTGGTGGTGAAGCTCCACCTGTCTTAAACGAAGGAGCCAAAACATTTGCTGATCCTTTACCCCAAGCACTTATTTTAACTGCGATTGTTATAAGCTTTGGGGTGACAGCATTCTTCCTTGTACTTGCCTACCGTTCCTATCAAGAGCTTAACACGGATGATATTAGCTTAATGAGAGGAAGTGATGAGGATGAATAACTTCCTACTATTACCCATAATCATCCCGTTTTTCTTCGGTATGATTTTAATGTTTGGACAAAAAAATCTAACTTATCAGCGATCATTTTCATTACTTGGGATTGGACTAGCCCTCCTCTCTGCCCTTTCACTGCTTTTAAAAGTGAAGGAAGATGGTATTCAAAAGGTCACATTTGGAAATTGGCCTGTTCCTTACGGTATTACAATGGTATCTGATATGGTGTCTGCATTGCTCGTTACAACGACATTGCTTATTGCGCTATTTGTTGTTTGGTATGGCTTCGGTTCTATTACTAAGGAACGCGAACGCTTCTTTTATTACCCTGGTATTATGTTTATTTTAACTGGGGTCAATGGTGCCTTTACAACAGGCGATATTTTTAACTTATTTGTGTTCTTTGAAGTATTGTTAATGGCTTCCTATTTGCTTATCGTTTTAGGTGGTGAGAAGGGGCAACTGAAAGGGTCTATTAAATATATTTTAATTAATGTTATTTCTTCGGCCTTATTTGTTATAACCGTTGCCTATTTATATTCTGTAGTAGGGACATTAAATATGGCTGATATTGCGGTAAAAATTGCTGAAATTAATCAACCAGGAATTATTACTGTTATTGCCGTACTATTTTTAATGGTATTTGGACTAAAAGCAGCTATTTTCCCATTATACTTTTGGCTTCCTACTTCGTATGCAGCAGCCCCGATCCCTGTCTTAACTCTATTTGGCGCTCTGCTCACAAAGGTTGGGGTATATGCCATTACACGTACCTATACACTATTTTTTGTACATGATTTATCCTATACACATGATTTACTAATGGCATTAGCTATTGCAACAATTGTGGCTGGTTGTATTGGAGCACTCGCTTATTTCGATGTAAAGCTCATTATTATCTATAACATTGTCATTGCAGTAGGTGTCATTTTATTTGGTGTCTCTCAAATGAATGAGGCTTCTTTAAAAGGAGCTATGTTTTATTTAATACACGATATGCTGATTAAGGCAGCACTCTTTATGTTAATCGGCATTATCATCTATATTACTGGTACATCTGACTTGCGTAAAATGGGTGGGCTAATGAAAAAATACCCTGCACTGGGTTGGTGTTATTTAATAGCAGCTTTTGGCTTAGCTGGAATTCCACCACTTAGTGGGTTTGTTGGAAAGCTGTTAATTGTTCAGGGAGGCTTTGAGGCTGGAAGTATGTGGAGCAGTATTTTCATTTTAGCATCTTCACTGCTTGTTTTACTATCCGTGATTCGTATTTTCCTCTATGCCTTTTGGGGTAGGGAAAAAGAAACACAAGGTACCGTCGACAAATCTACCTATAAAATGCTATTTATGCCTACTGCGTTGCTAGTACTTATTACTGTCGCATATGGTGTGGGTTCTGAATGGATTACGCCATTTATGGATGATGCTGCAAAACTATTAAATGATCCATCTATCTATATAGATGCTGTGATGAAGGAGGATTAGCACTATGGCATTTCAAATGATTTTAAATTTTGTACTTGCCTTTGTCTGGATGTTCCTTTCCTCTAATTACACAGCAACTGGTTTTATCATAGGATTCATTATGGGAATAATCTTACTCTTTCTCATGCGGAGGTTTTTCAAGTCGCGTCTTTATGTCTATCGATTATGGGCCATTCTAAAATTAACTTTGTTGTTCTTAAAAGAGTTAATTTTAGCAAATGTTCAAGTATTGAAAGTAGTATTAAAGCCAAAGTTGGACATGCAACCTGCCTTTTTTGCTTATCCAACTGTTCTAACACAAGACTGGGAAATCACTTTATTATCAAGCCTTATTACTCTAACACCAGGAACAGTCGTAGTGCATGTATCAGACGATGCGAAAACATTGTATGTACATGCAATTGATATTAATGATGCAGATGAAGCCATTGCTTCCATTCGAGATTCATTTGAGAAAGCGATTTTGGAGGTGAGTAAATCATGACAACATTTATTATTGCTGTAATCGTAGTGATTTGCTTATCGATGATAGCGGTCATTTATCGAATGGTAAAAGGTCCTTCCGCATCCGATCGAGTTGTAGCTTTGGATTCACTTGGGGTTTCACTCATTTCCCTAATCGGACTATTTTCGATTTTAGTGGAAACAAGCTTCTTTCTTGAAATCATTTTATTGCTAGCAATTTTATCGTTTATCGGTACGATGGCCTTCTCTAAATTCATAGAGAAAGGAGATATCATCAAACGTGACAATTCTCGCTAATAGTTTAGTTATCTTTTTCATTACTGTTGGAGTACTCTTTATTGTCGTGACAGCTATCGGACTTGTCCGTTTACCTGATTTGTATACACGTGCCCATGCCGCTTCAAAAAGTGCAACACTTGGCGTCATGTGTGTACTGATCGGTGTATTCTTTCACTTTTGGCTGATTGAAGATCATTTCAACCCTCGTATTTTACTGGGGATACTCTTCCTCTTTATCACTGGTCCTGTTGGCGGACACATTATGACGCGTTCTTCCTATATTGCTGGTGTTAAGCCATGGAAAGGTACTGTACGTGATGAACTAGGTCCTGAAATTGACAGAATGAAAAAGGAACAAGGTGTAAAATAAATATAAAAATCTGCCCGATTACAAAATCGAGCAGATTTTTTTAGTTAAATATATCCCTTGGCAGTTAAAATATTTGTCAGTTGCTCCACACATTCTTCTATAGAATGCTGTTCTGTATCCAAAATAACTTCTGGGTTAATTGGTTCTTCATATGGAGCGCTAATCCCTGTAAAATTAGCAATTTCAGCATTCCTTGCTTTTTTATACAAACCTTTAGGATCTCTTTTTTCACATGTTTCTACTGAACACTTTACATAGACCTCTAAAAATTCACCATCCTCTACAAGTTCACGAACTACCTGACGATCTTCTCGATAAGGTGAAATAAAAGCTGTTAGTACAATTTGACCGCTCTCTATAAATAGCTTTGAGACTTCACCTATTCGACGAATATTTTCTTTGCGCCCTGCTTCATCGAATCCTAAGTCACTATTTAAGCCATGACGCACATTATCACCATCTAATACGAAGGCTTGATTGCTCCTTTCAAATAATCGACGGGCAAAAGCATTGGCCACTGATGATTTCCCTGAAGCAGATAAACCCGTAAACCATAAAATAAAGCTTTGATGTTTATTTTTTGAACGGCGTTCCTCTTTTGTAATGGAGGCTTCATGCCAAACAATGTTTGAACTCATTTCACTACCTCCTTACTCATGCCTTTAATTAAAATGTCTACGACTTCTTTACGACTGAATGTACTTGGTGGTACTTCTCCATTTCGTAGCATCTCACGTACCTTCGTTCCTGATAGAATGACATGGGCAGAGCTATCATGTGGACATGTCTTTGTCGTAGCCATGCCTTCACATTGCTGACAATAAAAGCTATGCTCAAATTTTAGTGGGACAATTCCTAATTCATCTTCAGTAAACTGTTCAAAAATCTTTTGTGCATCATATGTGCCATAATAATCACCAACACCTGCATGATCACGACCAACAATAAAATGAGTACAGCCATAATTTTTTCTAACAAGTGCATGGAAAATAGCTTCCTTTGGTCCTGCATACCGCATAGCGGCTGGAAAAATACCTAATTGTACACGACTTTCAGGATAATAGTTTTTTAATAAAACCTCATAGCTCTCCATACGTATAGCAGCTGATACATCATCTGACTTTGTTTCACCAACAAGTGGATTTAGAAATAACCCATCAATCGTTTCAAGTGCTGCCTTTTGAATATATTCATGCGCCCTATGGACTGGATTACGTGTTTGGAAGCCAACAATGGTTTTCCATCCCTTGTCAGCAAATAATTGTCGTGTTTCTATTGGGTCAAATGAATAAGCAGGGAACTTTTGTGTAAGACGTTTAATTAACGTAATTTTTCCTCCAACATAAATGGCAGGACGATCAAAAAGCTTTTGAACGCCCGGATGTGCTAAATCCTCTGTTCCATAGACAAGTAAAGCCTCTTTTCGTTTATTCGGCTCATAAATATCTGCTACTTCAATAACGCCATATACTTCATCACCATAAACCAGCTTTACCTCGTCACCAGGCTGTAAAATGGACGCTTTCTCTTTTGAAACAGGTAATGTAATCGGAATACTCCATACTACACCTGATGCTAAACGACTTTGTGCCACGACTGACTCATAATCTATTTGTGTTAAAAAACCTTCAATTGGGCTATAACCCCCTATAGCAATTAGCTCTAAATCACTCAACGAAATCGCATCCAACTCAATTTCCTTATGAATAGATGTGATTTCTTTTTCTGGATTAAATGCTTGCACAAGTAGCCCACCATGTGGTTGTAGACTCATTAAAATCTCCTCCTAATTCTAGTTAAATACTAAGTTTTATAGTCAAGAGCTAGTGATGGCATGATTCAATTTAAATGCCTTCCCCTGCATCATAGATAGACTGCTCTTCTTCACGCATCGTACGCATCAGACTAATAACCCCTAGCGTCCCAACAATAATGCTGCCATTTAAAATAATGGCATAAAAGTCTTTTTCTAAAAATAACTGCACTAAAAAATAAGAAATGACTAATGAAAAGATGGGTGATACAACCCAAATACGTATAATTTTTTTCACAATATGCTTATGGAAGATTTGCTTTCCGTTTTTCGCCATCCCCATCCCAATGATGGATGAAGAAGTGACTTGTGTTAAGGGTACTGGAAGCCCAAAAATTGAGCTTACGCCAACAAGCAATGCACCTGTACTTGAAATGAGAATGCCCTCAACCTTTTGAAAGCGCACTATTTTTTTACCGTTTGTTTCAAGCACTCGTTTACCAAGTAGCATAGCACCTATTGCGACAAATGCACCGCCAAGCACAATGCCTGTTGTCACATCCATCATTCCTGCTCCCACCAACGGTCCAACTGCATTGGCAACATTATTCATACCCGCTGAAAATGCTTCAAAAAATCCTGCTAATATGAGAAGAACAGTTAAAATTGGCCGATCTTTCAGCAGCCCTCTGTTTTGTAACTTATATAATAACTTTCCACATACAAGAGCAATGACAAAGGCAACAAGCGGTACAATCACCCAAAATGATATAATGACAAGCAGCGAATTGACGAATAAAACTTTATAGGCAATTCCTACACCCACGACAGCACCCACTGTTACTTCACTCGTTGATAAGGGAATGCCTAAAAGATTGGCGAAAAATAACGAGCTTGTCGCAGAAATCAAGATAATGATGACAACCTTTACCGTAATATATTCCTGGGGCATAATGCCTGAGCTTATCGTTTTGACTACCTCTCCTCCGCCTAATACAGCTCCACTGTATACGCCTATCGCGCATAAAAGCAATGCTTGCCACGCTTTTTTGATGGCACCTGCCCCATAAGCAACACCCATTGAGGCTGCTGCTCCGCTTGCCCCTATGTTCATCGCAAAAAATAAGCTAATAGCTATTGCAAAATATTCAAGCATGGCAGAACTCCTTTATTCATGTAACCCGCACTCAGTTTTACCAGAACCTTGCCATCTACCTGAACGTAAATCCTCCATTGTAAATGCTGGTTTCGTACAATGCTCACAGCCGATGCTTGGATAGCCTTGATCGTGTAACGGATTATATGGCAAACTGTGCTTTGAAACATAGCGCCAGACATCCTTCCAAGTCCAATGAATCAATGGACAAACTTTAATCGATTTAAATTTATCGTCACGATTTAGAAAGTTTGTTTGTTGACGTGTTGGTGATTGCTCACGACGTAAGCCTGATATCCAAGCCTTTTTACCTGATAAGGCTTCGTGTAAAGGTTTTATCTTACGAATATCACAGCACTTATTTGGGTTGGACTTCCATAGCTCGTCACCATGTTGTGTAGCTTGTTGCTCTAGTGTAAGGGCTGGCTTTTTCATGACAATGTTGAGTTGTGGATATTTTTCTTTGACTTTATTAATGGTTTCATATGTTTCTTTAAAGTGTACATCTGTATCCAAAAAAACAATCGTAGCGTTAGGCTTTACCTTTGAAGTGAGATCAATTAAGACAATGCCCTCAATACCAAAGCTACATGCATAGACGATTTCATCTCCATATTCTTGATAGCTCCACTGTAAAACCTCTAGTGCAGCCTTATACAAATCATCAACCTGAAAATCAATGATCGGTTCTTGCCAATTTTCGTAAGTTAACATCGAATCCCCCTCATAGCAAAAAAGGCGTTCTAACAAAAGACATAGGAAAAACAGGTCTTTGTTAAAACGCCTCTAGTTTGACTAGCCAGCTCTATATTTAATGATTGTTCACTAGTAGTTGCTACCTCGTATCACAATCATTCTACTTATTACCAAATATATACTAAAGTACACCAAGCAGTCAACTAGGTTTTTTTAATATCTTTTCCTTACACCCATTTTTTTTGTTCCTTGCCGCATATGATGAATGGTATCTAGGGACACTTCCATTAATTTTCAAAATAAATAATCTTTTTCATAATTCCTTGTTGACTAATAGGAAATATATGTTTAATGTATTACTAAAGCTTTGACCTAAATAAAAAAACGCTGATCAGAGGATCTGAAGGCCATCTACCCAATGTTGTCATGTCATTGTGGGTGATGGCTTTTTGCATTCTTAAGACAGAAAAGGGGCGGATTAACTATGAGAAAAAAGAGCTATGTTCTCCAATCATTAGCATTTTTAACTATTCTAACACTTAGTTTAGCTGGCTGTGGAAGTGCTAACTCAGATGAAAAAGCAAGCGGCCAGGAAGACAAGAAGTCTGTAGAGCTACTAAATGTATCCTATGATCCAACACGGGAGCTTTACGATGAGTTCAACAAGGATTTTATAAAAAAATGGAAGGATGATACTGGCCAAGACGTCACAATCAATCAATCACATGGTGGATCTGGCAAACAGGGACGTGCAGTTATAGATGGTCTTGAAGCCGACGTTGTGACACTCGCACTGGCTTACGATATTGATGAAATTGCTCAAACACGTGAGCTGCTGAATAAAGATTGGCAAACCGAATTTGATCATAATTCGACGCCCTATACATCTACAATTGTTTTTTTAGTTCGCCAGGGCAATCCAAAAAACATACAAGATTGGGATGATTTGATTCAAGATGATGTATCTGTCATTACACCTAATCCCAAAACATCTGGAGGTGCACGTTGGAACTACTTAGCTGCTTGGGCTTATGCCGGAAAGTTATATAACAATGATGAGACAAAAATAAAAGAATTTATGACATCACTTTACAGCAATGTAGAAGTACTTGATTCTGGCGCTCGTGGAGCTACAACAACATTCGTAGAACGTAAAATTGGAGATGTCTTAATTGCGTGGGAAAATGAAGCATATCTCTCTCTCAATGAATTAGGTAAGGATGAATTTGAAATCATCACGCCTTCATTAAGTATTTTAGCAGAGTCACCAGTTGCAGTTGTAGACAAAATCGTAGATAAAAAAGGGACACGTGAAGTCGCTGAAGCTTACTTACAGCATTTATATAGTGATACAGGGCAAGAAATTGCGGCGAAAAATTATTATCGCCCACGTAGTGAAACGATTCTAGCAAAATATAAAGATCAATTCCCTCAGCTTGAACTTGTTTCCATTGATGATTTTGGTGGTTGGTCACAAGCACAAGCAAACCATTTTAAAGACGGTGGTACCTTTGATGAAATATACGTACCACAATAAGGAGCGTTTTGATGAGCAGTTTAATCATTCCTAAAAAATCGCGTCGAATTATTCCAGGCTTTCATTTATCTCTTGGTTATACAATGCTTTACGTAAGTTTACTAGTGTTACTACCACTTTCAATGATTTTCATTCATACCATGTCCTTAAGCTGGTCAGCATTTATCGATATCATTACAGATCCCCGTGCTGTTGCTTCCTACAAAGTAAGCTTTAGCACTGCATTGATTGCAGGCTTACTAAATGTTTTTTTCGGTACGACTATTGCATGGGTTCTCGTTCGCTATCAATTCCCCTTTAAACGAATCATTGATGGGCTTGTAGACTTACCTTTTGCATTACCTACTGCTGTTGCTGGAATTGCTTTAACATCTCTTTATGCGCCAAATGGTTGGATTGGTCAATTTTTTAATTTTAAAATTGCTTTTACACCTCTTGGCATCATTATTGCTTTAACCTTTATCGGGCTACCCTTTGTTGTACGAACGGTCCAGCCCGTCTTACAAAATATCAGTGCTGAGGTTGAGGAAGCTTCGGCAAGCCTTGGAGCCAATCGTTTACAAACCTTCCGTAAAGTCATCTTACCAGAGCTAGTACCAGCTATTTTAACTGGCTTTTCCTTGGCCTTTGCGCGCGCTTTAGGTGAATATGGCTCGGTTGTTTTTATTGCAGGAAATATGCCGATGAAAACGGAAATTACGCCGTTAATTATTATGACAAAGCTTGAGCAATATGATTATGCAGGGGCAACTGCCATAGCTGTTGTCATGCTTGTGACATCCTTTATTTTGTTGTTCACCATTAACTTGATACAATGGCTAGCCAATCGTCGGTTTGTACATTAGGAGGTACTATATGGAACAATCAGCTTTTATTCAGCAGGCTAGTACAGAAAAAAGTAAAGCAGCTACTCAGTCTGCTGCCTTACAGGAGCCTCGTATTATTCGCTATATGTTAATATTTATTGCCTTAGCTTTTTTAGCTTTCTTTATCGTACTACCTTTAGTATCTATTTTTATTACAGCCTTTCAAAAAGGAGCCGACGTTTACTTTGCTGCGATTACACATCCAGATGCATTAGCTGCTATTAAGCTTACTTTAATCGTCGTAGCCATTACTGTACCCCTCAATGCAATCTTTGGCGTAATGGCTGCCTGGGCACTCACAAAGTTTAATTTTAAGGGGAAAAATCTATTACTTACTATGGTAGATTTACCTTTTGCAGTTTCACCTGTTATCGCAGGTTTAGTGTTTATTTTATTGTTTGGCTCACAGGGACTATTTGGTGATTGGTTGTTTGTACATGATATTAAAATTGTGTTTGCACTACCAGGCATTGTCCTTGCCACAATTTTCGTCACTTTGCCCTTTGTTGCACGTGAATTAATACCGCTGATGCAAACCCAAGGTACATCTGAGGAAGAAGCGTCCATTTCATTGGGGGCAAGTGGCTTTAAAACCTTTTGGTATGTCACATTACCCAATATTAAATGGGGACTATTCTATGGTTTGATTTTATGTAATGCACGAGCCATCGGAGAATTCGGGGCTGTGTCTGTTGTATCTGGTCATATTCGTGGCATGACAAATACGATGCCACTTCATATTGAAATTCTCTATAATGAATATCAATTTGCAGCAGCCTTTGCAGTTGCTTCCTTAATGAGCGTAATGGCCATCTTTACATTAATTGTGAAAGACATTATTGCTTGGAAATCAAGATCTAGTTAAAAGGAGATGGTCTCAATGAGTATACAAATTCAAAACGTATCCAAAAAATATGGGTCCTTTCAGGCACTAGAGGATATATCCGTACATATTCAGTCTGGGGAACTAGTAGCACTGCTCGGCCCTTCTGGATCAGGAAAAACCTCCTTATTACGTGTGATTGCTGGGCTTGAAACAACGGATGTTGGCAACATTTTATTTGATGGTCAATCCATCACAGATCACCATCCAAAGGAACGTAATGTGGGCTTTGTCTTTCAACATTATGCGCTTTTTCGCCACATGACGGTCTTTGACAATGTAGCTTATGGCTTGAAGGTACGTCCTCGAAAAAGCAGACCTTCAAAACAACAAATCAAAGATAAAGTGATGGAATTATTGCAACTTGTGAAGCTTGAAAATTTCTCAGATCGGTTTCCAACACAGCTTTCGGGTGGGCAACGACAACGTGTCGCACTGGCAAGAGCGCTTGCCGTAGAGCCAAAGGTACTGTTACTAGATGAACCATTTGGAGCTCTCGATGCAAAAGTACGCAAGGAGTTACGTCGTTGGCTTCGAAAGTTACATGATGAATTTCATATTACAAGTATTTTTGTGACACATGACCAGGAGGAAGCTCTCGATGTTGCAGATCGTATTGTGGTCATGAACAATGGCAAAATCGAGCAAATTGGTAGTCCAGACGAGGTCTATACAAATCCCAAAAGTCCATTTGTCTATGACTTCTTGGGCAATGTCAATTTATTTAAAGGTCGCTTACATAATGGTAAGCTCATGCAGGGCGAAGTTGTACTTGATGTACCTGATGCCCTAACACATTCAGAGGACAATGCGATAGGCTATGTCCGTCCACATGATATTCAGATTGAGAAAACAAGTATTCCAGATACGGTTCCTGTTAAAATCAGCCATATTCATTTACTAGGCCCTATTGTCCAAATTGAGCTACGTCGTGAGGATCTTGATGAATTTTTAGAAGCGGAGTTATCAAAAGAACAATTTCATCTTCTTCAACTGAAGGTGGGCGATCAGGTATTTGTAAAGCCGAAACAATTAAAGGTGTTTATTCCTGAAGATTATTCTATATAAAAAAACCATGTAGCAAAGAAAAATTTGCTACATGGTTTTAATTTTTAATGAAATTCTCTTCCATCATAAACAGCTGTGACATTCCCTGCACGAATGACAAAGTCTCCAAAATGCTCGCCCTCTAAACGTTCCTTTGAAAAATGCAGAAGAATTGGGCGTAGCTCTGCTAAAATTTCCTCTTCACCAATATTTTCACGATAGATTTTATTTAAGCGGTTGCCTGTAAAACTTGCACCAAGGTACATATTGTATTTACCTGGCCCTTTGCCAATAAAGCCGATTTCACCCATTGCTGCACGTGAACAGCCATTTGGACAACCAGACATGCGAATAACAATTTCTGTTTCATTTAAGCCAGCCTCATCAATAATGGCATCAATTTTTGTTATAAGAGAAGGTAAATAGCGTTCTGCTTCTGCCATGGCTAAGCCACATGTCGGTAACGAGACACAGGCAATAGAATTGCGGCGTAAGGCAGAATAATGCGCACCATCTGTTAGCTTGTATTGTTCAATAAGGATATTTATTTGTTTCTTTTTCTGGGGGTTACATTGCTAATCATTAAGTTTTGGTTCGGTGTTAAACGAAAATCACCCGTGTGCACCTTAGCTATTTCACGTAAGCCAGTTAACAACTGATAATCCTCAAAGTCTTTTATACGGCCATTTTGAATAAATAACGTATAATGCCAATGACCATCTGCCCCTTTAATCCAGCCAAATTCATCACCTGTACGCTCAAATGTATAAGGACGAGCCTGCCGAATTTCCCAGCCTAGACGACGCGTTAATTCTTCTTGGAACCATTCAAGTCCTCTCGCATCAATTGTGTATTTAAATCGTGCATTTTTACGGACAGAGCGATTCCCATAATCACGCTGTATCGTGATTATTTTTTCTGCTGTTTCTAGTAATTTATCTGGCGTTATAAAGCCAATTTCACGAGCAAGCTGTGGATAGGTTTCATGATCACCATGTGTCATGCCCATGCCTCCACCGACCGCTACGTTAAAACCAACAAGCTGATTGTCTTCAACGATGGCAATCAGTCCGATATCTTGTGAAAAAACATCTACATCATTACTTGGTGGAATTGCAATACCAATTTTAAATTTACGGGGCAAATATTGAGCTCCGTAAATCGGTTCAATTTCTACATCCTGACTATCTACTACCTTTTCTCCATCTAACCATAATTCATGATAAGCGCGTGTTCGCGGCAGTAAATGCTCACTTAGTTTCGCAGACCAATTATAGACCTCTTCATGTAATGCAGATTGGTTTGGATTGACATTACACATCACATTACGGTTCACATCTCCACAAGCCGCAAGAGAATCCAATAACACCTCATTGATTTCCTTCATATATTTTTTAACATTCCATTTTAAAATGCCATGTACTTGAAATGCTTGACGTGTTGTTAATTTTAAAGAGCCATTGCCATACTTTCTAGCCATTTCATCCATCACAAGCCATTGTGCTGGGGTGGCTGCTCCACCCGGTGTTCGTACACGTACCATAAATTGATAGGCAGGTTCCAGCTTTTGTTTCTGACGTTCATTCCGAAGATCTCGATCATCCTGTAAGTAACTGCCATGAAATTTCATAAGGCGATTATCGTCCTCTGGAATACCAGAGCTTAATGGATTGTTCATGGTACGTTCCAGTGTTCCACGTAGGTAATTACTTTCGGTTTTAATACGCTCTACATCGCTTGGTTTCCCAGGCTGTGGAGGTAACACTATTTTTTCAGTCATTCTTTATCGCTCCTTTAATCCATTACACCTCAGCGTATTGGGCATACCTGAGGGTTTACTTGCTAACAAAGAGATCAACTCATTAATAAGGGAAGGATTTTTAGAAATTTGTGTTGAACTGCATTAATAAACGTCACGTTGGTAGCGTTTTTGCTGTTTTAATTCATTCACATAGGCTTTTGCTTCCTCTGGTGTTTTCTGTCCTTGCTGCTCAATGATTTGATGAATGGTTGCATCCACATCAGATGCCATTGATTTTTCGTCACCACATACATAAATGACAGCCCCCTGCTCCAGCCACTCATAAAAACTTGCGGCATTTTCTTGCAATTTATGTTGAACATAGATTTTTTTGTCTGTATCACGTGAAAAGGCTACATGCATGTGACTTAATGTGCCAGTAGCTAGCCAACGTTGCCAATCCGTTTGATAGAGGAAATCCGTAACAAAATGCTGATCACCAAAGATGAGCCAAGCTTTCCCCTCAATCCCTAACTCTTCTCGCTCCTCTAGAAAAGCTCGATATGGTGCAACACCTGTGCCTGCACCAATCATAATAATTGGCGTTTCATTATTCTCTGGCAATCTGAAATTCGGATTTTTATGAACATAGATTGGTAATGTATCACCTATTTGTATTCGTTCTGCCACACTTCCAGAGCAAACACCAAGGCGTTGTCTACCTGCTGTTTCATAGCTTACCTTGCCAATCGTTAAATGAACCTCTTCGCTATTGGCCTTTTGGCTACTAGCAATAGAATAAAGTCGAGCTGGAATTTTACGCAGTAACTCTACAAACTGCTGTGCATTCCAAGTAAATGGTGTAAATTCCTCTACTAGGTCGAGCAAGTCTCTTCCTTTTGCATAGTCTTTCCATGCTTTTGGTTCTTCAAATAGCTTAGAAAATTCTTTATGCTCTGTATGAGCAGCAATTTTTTCGAGTAACGGCTTAGATAACACCGTAATTTCTAATTTTTTCTGTAGTGCATCTTTTATTGTTATTGTTTCATCAAAAACAGTCACTTCTGTCTCCGAATCAAATTGAAGTGCTGTCAGCAATGCATTGACTAATTGTTCATCGTTCTCTGGCAGAATGCCAATGCTATCGCCGGGTTCAAAATGGAAATTAGCTCCCTCAATCGATAATTCAAGATGACGTGTCTCTTTATTGGAGCCACGACCATTTAAATTTATATTTTCAAGTACTTCAGCGTAAAATGGATTTTTTCTTGAATATGTAGATTCTTCAAGTACTTGCGCCCCTTCGTTGTGTGCTGAAGTAGACGCTGCTGAAGTTGTGTGCTGAAGAAATTCCTGTTGAACCGCAGAGAACCACTGTGCAGCTGCGTCATCATAATCTACATCGCAATCTATACGAGGAACAATTCTTGTTGCACCTAATTGCGCAAATCGCTCATCAAAGTCCTTACCTGTCTTACAGAAAAATTCATAGGAGCTATCCCCTAAAGCAAGGACCGAATACTGTAGGTGTTCTAGTTTAGGCGCCCGTTTGCTATGCAAAAATTCATAGAATTGTATTGCTTGATCTGGGGGATCTCCCTCTCCATGTGTACTCACAATAAGTAATAGATTGGTGATCTTTTTTAAATTACTAGCTTTAAATTTCCCTAATGATGAGACAGTTACATCTACCTGCTGTTCTTTTAAAGCTGCTGCATACTTCTCAGCTAATCCTTGACTATTGCCTGTTTGGGAACCATATAAAATTGCTATTGTTTTTGTAATCGGTTGGGCTGCTGGTGGTGCCTGTTCAGCAATTGCATCAAGAGTTGCTTGGGGAGCACTTAAGTAACCGTTTAGCCAAAATTTTTGTTCAATTGTTAATTTAGGGAGAAGCTCGTTTAATAACTTCACCTGCTCTTCATTAAATGGACTGTTTATTACTTGTAATTTCAATCTTTGCCACCTCACGAATCATCATCATTTCATATTTTTAAATTTATCGAAGCCTTATTTTTTCCTTTTTCTCAATCTGAACCACATAGGAATTTTGAACAATCAATGTAATGGATCCGTGGTTCACAGTATTTAACATTTGGCGGACATTATCTAATGCTAGATTTACATTTTCAGTTCTTTTATCTACCATTACGAAACACCTTCCTCTTTAAAATGTAGTAATTCATCAATACGTTCCACTAATACTTTTTTCACATTGTCGTCATAGCCTAAGCTTTCACATAACAAAATGTTTTGGCTGTCAAAGCCTTGTAATCGCTTGGCAATACTTTGTCTTAAAATGCCTGTAAATAATAAATAAGGGACAATAAAAATTTGCTGTTGCTTCCCTTTAACTTGCAGTAACCAGTCTTCAAAGGTTGGTCCCATTCCGTATAAGAAGCATGTATCAACGGCTTTATAGTGATATTTAGTACGTAGCCTTTTGGCAATTTTGGCTAAATCCCTCTTGACGGCTGGATCACTACTCCCGCGTCCTATGAGTAAAACACTCGCATTGCTGTTAGGTTTCAGTTTTTCTATTATCCTAGCCTGTAACGTGTCAATTAATCGTTCATGAATGCCAAGAGGCTCACCATATGTAAACTTTACATATGGATATAGTTTTTGAGCTTTTGCCATTTCTTTCGGAATATCATGCTTTGCGTGTTGAGCAGCTAGTAGGAGAATAGGCATTACGGCAATCGCTGTTGCTCCTTTACGAATACAGCTAGCAATGCCTTCTGCAATGGTTGGTGTTGCCAGCTCTAAAAAGCATATTTCCTGAATAGGTACTGTCACTTCTTGTTGAACGCCTTGAAGAAAGTTTACGGCCTGCTCTACACCCTCCTTTACACGACTGCCATGTGCAATATATAAAATAGCCTGCATAATCCCACAACCTTATCCCGTTATTTGGATTGGCTGTGCTGGGTTTTGCTCAAACCAATGAATGGTTTCTCTTAATGTCACAACCTTCCCTACTAATATGATGCTAGGGTTTTGAATCTTTTCCACACACACGATTTCCTCAATTGTAGCTAAAGTACCCGTAACAGTTCTTTGCTTAGTAGAAACTGTTCCCCAGTGAATAACAGCCACAGGCGTTTTTTCATCACGGCCATATTTGAGTAATTGTTGACGGATATACGGCAGATTACCAACACCCATATAAATGGCAATCGTATCAATCCCTTTTGCAAGACTTTCCCAACGGATAGCATCTTCTTTTCCATCCTGCATATGCCCAGTAACCATAGCAAAGCTTGAGCCTAAATCACGATGTGTGACAGGAATACCTGCATATGCTGGAGCTGCTATACCTGACGTAATACCAGGCACAATTTCAAAGGGAATTTGATGCTTCGCTAGCACACCTGCCTCCTCTGCCCCTCTACCAAAAACAAATGGGTCTCCTCCTTTTAATCTTGTGACAACATATCCTTGTTGGGCATAATCAACAAGCGTTTGGTTGATTTGCTCCTGAATCATGGCATGTTGCTGAGGCAACTTCCCGCAAAAGATTAATTTAGCGTCTTTCTTGGCATAGGCTAATAGCTCTTTATTAATGAGTCTGTCATATAAAATGACATCTGCACATTCAATGCAACGTAATCCTTTAATCGTAAGGAGGTCAACATCTCCAGGACCTGCACCGACAATATACACTTTCCCCATTTCATCTCACTCCTTCTGTTAATTAGCCTTGTTGTCATGGCATTTCAGATTGATTAAACTTACTAATAATGGTCCTCGATTTTCTAAACCTGACACTTTGCTTTCGGTACAAAAACCTTTACTAAATTAAGATAAAGAAAAAAGGCTAATATTACCCTTAGGCACAAAAATGCCTATGAATAATAAAAGCCTCTAGTTTGCTAGTCAGCCACATATTTAATTCTTAGTAATATAATAAGAATAATAAATAATTTAGTATATTCTGTCAACACTAAATTTGATACTTCGTTAGGCACAATAAAAACCAGTTGTCGATATCAAGATCGACAACTGGCTGATCTAATTATGTGCTTACCATGGTCTACGATATCGCGGACCTGGTCGAAAATATGGACCTGGTGGATATGGTCGATAGTTTGGATAATATGGATTGTAAGGATATTGATTAAATTGAGAGCCAAGGAAACTGCCTAAAAAACCACCAAAAAACGGTGCGCCAAATGGCCAAATAAAGCCTCCAAATCCTCCGCCTGGATAACCTCCGAAATTGCGCATATGCTACCTCCCCTTTTTACTCTATCGTATGAAGGAAGATACATCTATCATATGTAGAATGCCTATTCTATCGGGATTAGTGCGTAAATTACAAAAAATCAGCGAGAATAAACTCCCGCTGATTGACACAGTTTATTATTTTTCTTCCCCTAAACGTTGGACAAAATTCGCGAGTGTACGGACCATAACACCAGTACCACCCTTAGGTCCTAAATCATGTACAGCTACTGCATCTGATGTGCCTGCTATATCCAGGTGAATCCATGGTGTATCACCAACAAATTCGCCCACAAAACCGCCGCCGAAAATCATATGACCATCACGACCAGGTGAGTTATTTAAATCAGCTACATCTGATTTTCGAATTCGTTTTTTATCATTTTCTGTTAAAGGCATACGCCAAACAAATTCATCTGTCTCTTTTGCAGCTTCCATAAATGCTTCAAAAAATGCATCATCATTTGCAAGTGCACCTGTTTTATCCATACCTAGTGCAGTAATAACGCCTCCAGTTAAAGTAGCAACATCGATCAGTGAAGTAACCCCTTGCTGTTTAGCATATGTAGTTGCATCTGCCAGAACTAAACGCCCTTCTGCATCCGTATTTAATACTTCTACCGTTTTTCCACTGTACGTCGTAATCACATCATCTGGTTTAAACGCTGTATCCGACACCATATTATCTGTAGAACCGATAACGGCTACAACATTTTTATTTGGACGTAATTCGCCTATAATTTTCATCGCACCAAGTACAGCAGCAGCACCGCCCATATCACCTTTCATACCAACCATAGAATCCTTTGGTTTTAAAGAATAGCCGCCTGTATCATACGTTACACCCTTACCAACAAGACCAATTGGATCTTCAAAATCTTCAGTCGCTTTATATTTTAAGGTAATTAATCGTGGTTCTTCATAAGAGCCTCGGTTAACACTTAATATACCACCCATACCTAGTTCCTCTAATTGTGCTTTATCTAATATCTCTACTTCAAAATCGTATTCCACAGCTAGAGATTGTGCATAGTTAGCTAAATCCGTAGCTGTTAGTAGATTTGGAGGTAAATTAATTAAGCTACGAGCTTCATTGACAGCATCTGCATAAATCGTACCTACCTCAAAACTTGCCACCACTTCATCTAAATCCTCTGCTGTAGTCACAAGGTGAACAGTATCAATACGTTTATCTACTTCGTTTGAAGTTGTTTTATAATGTGGAACAGCATAATAGCCAAGGCCAATTCCTTCCCCCGCTAAAAATGCTACATCTGCTGTTGAAATTGACTCTGTTGTAAATGATTCAAGCCAGATGGAATACTCTTTTACTTTTAAAGATCTTAATTCTTTCCCTACTAAACCAAATGCTGCGCGAATATCACCTTCTGTTAGGTTTTTACGCTCATCTAAACCTACAAATACAATACGTTTCAGGTTGTTATGGTTTTTCACAAATGGTAATTTCGTTAGTTTCTTTAATTCAGTTGAGACGTCTCCTGCACTAATCCATGTATCAAGGGTTTCACCGTAAAAAGATGAAAAGCTTGCCCAGTCCTGCATTTGTTCACGATGTTTTGTGACTCCTACCACTAATAGTTCTGTAGAAATCGTTTCAAATGTTTTTGCTTCTTTTACAATATGCATGTAAATTCCTCCATTCCATATACTATTATAACGAAGTTTCTGAAAAGCGCGTAATATTTGCCTATATCTTCTTTTAGAAAATAATGAATGTTATAATAAAAGCAATTATTTGCGAAGGTTGTGATGAAATTGAGTTTACTCCAAAATACCCCATTACTAATTGCCCTCTTTGCGGTTCTCTTTGCACAGTTAGTTAAAATCCCCATTCATTTTTTAATGACCAGACAAGTAAAATGGGGACTTTTTACGTCAACAGGTGGAATGCCTAGTTCTCACTCTGCTTCTGTCACTGGATTGGCAACCTCAATTGCCTATGAGACGGGTTTGGAATCCCCCATTTTTGCGGTAGCCGCCATGTTTTCCATTATTGTGATGTATGATGCTAGTGGTGTTCGTTACCAAGCAGGGCAGCATGCAGCCATTTTAAATCAACTACGTAAGGATTTCCAAACATTGCTTCATGATTTAAAAAAATGGCCACAGATGGACGGACAAGAAAAATTGGAGGAATTAAAAACACTATTAGGCCATAAACGAAGTGAAGTATTTTTTGGGGCTCTCACGGGTATTTTTATCGCCATCATAACCTACGAGTTTTTTATCTAACAGACATAAACACATCCTCTAGAGGGAGGCTGTGTTTTTTTGTATAAAAAAAGTATTCCCCCTTCAGTTGAAGAAAGAATACTAAGCACGTTAGAACATTCGATAGCCACTTTTACGTAAATAAATCATCACGATACCCGCCACAATAGAACCCGCAAAGCCACCTGATAAAATAGCAATATCCACAAACTGAAGTGCCTGTAATTTATCAATTAATGCTGGGAATGCAGAGCCTGGCTTAAAAATATAATCTAAGAAGCTTACTTCATCTACAATAAAGATGACAACAATTGGATACACAATTGCCATTAACCATGTCATCCGTAACAGCATATTTAACAAGAATCCGATACCAAAAAACATGACGAAAAATAACAAAATAGAAATGATTAACTGTACTAATGAAACTGGACCATCCATGTATGTATAACCTCCGTTTTCCTCTCATTAGTTTACATGATTACGACACCGCTTTCAATGAACATATCCTTGTTTTCGCTTGTTCGTCATATTTGGGAAAATCATTAATCGATCATCTATGGTTGATCTTTAAATTTAGGGGTATTTGCTTCTTCCTCGGGTATTTGCTTCTCCTTCACCGTAGATGCTTTTTCATCAAAAAACTATTGAAGACAAATGCTTATCTTCAATAGTTTCAATGATTTTATGAAGTTGATTGAGCTACTAAAAACTTTGGTGATTTCCAAAGCTGTGCCCATTTTTTAAATGCTGTCAGCACAATTAAGAAGCCAAGCATTAGCATGATAACTGATAAAATCCCATTTAACATATTAAAACCTGCAGCGGCTGGATTCCAGTATACATTTTTAATCATCCAATAGCCTGCAACGTTGACCGTAATGTATAAATAAGCCAATGGGATAAAGCATGTCAATGCATAGATGCGTTTATCTGCGACCTTCAATACCATCGTTACTCCACATACTAGACCAATGGCTGCCATGAGCTGATTGGATACACCGAATAATACCCAGATAGAGCTAATATCCCCTGAATACAATAAATAGCCCCACATAAAGCAGGCAAGTGCACTAGCAAAAATTGTACCTGGTACCCAATTGGTACGCTTCAGTGGTTTATATACATTGCCACCAAAGTCCTGTATTAAATAACGAGCTACCCTTGTTCCAGCATCAATGGCTGTAAGAATGAAAACTGCCTCAAACATAATGACAAATTGATAGAAGTACGAAGATAACTCTGCGAACCAAGGAATACCTGTAAAGATATCTGTCATGCCCACTGCTAGCGTTACAGCACCTCCTGTTCGTCCTTCCAAGTCCATGCCGATACTTTGAGACAATGCTTGTAGATGAACGGGCTCCATCCCTAATGTAGCAAACACAGCTGGTGCTGAGTTAATCGCAAAATAGTCGGCTGGATGAAGAGCAGTAGCTGCGATTAAAGCCATCACACCTACTAGTGACTCTACTAACATAGCGCCAAAGCCTACAATACGAATATCCTCCCAACGATCAATCATCTTAGGCGTTGTTCCTGAGCCTACAAAAGCATGGAAGCCAGAAATGGCACCACAGGCAATTGTAATAGAGACAAACGGCCACACAGGACCGGCAATTACTGGTCCACCACCATGAATAAACTCTGTCAATGGAGGGAATTGAATAGCAGGATTAACAAAGAAAACGCCAATAATTAGTGCAATAAATACCCCAATCTTCATGAAACTACTTAAATAATCACGAGGTGCTAATAATAGCCACACAGGTAACGCAGCGGCGAAAAAGGCATAGATCGGTAAGATGATAGCTAATGTCTCCCGATCAAATGTTAAAAAGTCACCGAATGCTGTGCCTTGAATAAGCGGTCCGATAAATACCCCAATCATTAATAAAATAAAGCCTATAGTAGATGTAACAATTAAATTGCCTGTTTTACGATAGGCAATACCCACAAGCATGGCGATTGGTATCGTTATACCTACCGCAAACGTTCCCCATGGATTGCGCTCTAAAGCACCTAACACCACCATCGAAAGACCTGCCATTGTAATCGTAATAATGAATAGCATTGCAAGGCCTGTACAGAAACCTGCGATAGGGCCTAACTCCTCCTTCATCACTTCAGATAGGGATTTACCACCATGACGCATGGATGCAAATAAAACAACAGCATCATGAACTGCCCCACCAATTACTGCCCCGATTAATAGCCATAGAAGTCCAGGTAAATATCCAAACTGTGCGGCTAGGATTGGTCCAACTAAAGGTCCTGCTGCTGCAATCGCTGCAAAATGATGCCCAAAGGTTACCCATTTATTCGTCGGAACATAGTCTTTACCATCTTCCAAAGCGTGGGCTGGGGTGGGCGTATCATCTTTTATTTTGAGTACCTTCTTTGTAAAGAAAATGCCATACAAACGATAGCTGATCATCAAAATACAAATAGACCCTATCACTATTGTAATCGCATTCATGCAAACACCCCTTTTACTTTTTCCACATCATAGCAAAGGAATGTCCCTATTATTCTCAAAATAACTGAAATGTCAGAAATTAAAGTTGAAAGGTAGTATTTGTCCGTTGAAATGCAACTACCTCGATAGGTCAAAAATTTTCCGTACATCCTTCATATACAGCCTACTGACAGGAATGGCATGTCTGTTGTGCACGATTAAATTAAATTTCGAACTACTCCAAGGCTCAAGTTCCACAATATGCTCTAAATTGACAATATATGCACGATGGACACGTACAAAGCCTTTTAAGGTAAGTCTTTTTTCTAACGCAGCCAATGATTCGGAAGCAATAAAGCGCCCCTGCTCTGTCACAACAACCGTTTTACTATCCTCAGAGGTGCAATACAAAATATCCTGTATTTTCAGTAACAAAATTCGATCGTTTGCATAAACGGTTAATTTATCGAGCTTGTCCAGCTGCGACACCTTTAACTCCTCCAATGTTTTTGCCTGAGCAGCTCTTTTTTTAGCTAACAGTTTTTCCACGGCCGTTTGTACCCTTTGGGCCTCAAAGGGTTTCAATATATAATCGAATGCATTGACTTCAAATGCCTGCAAAGCATAGTCATCGTAAGCTGTAGCAAAAATAATTTCAGGTCTCTGCGCATTCAGTAATAATTGTTTAGCTAAGTCAAGTCCATTGTTTATGCCTAATTCAATATCTAAAAATATACAATCGACTTCTTCAAGCTGTGACGCTTTGCACAATTCCTCAAGATTTTCAGATTCACCACAAACATTCACTAATGCTGTTTGCTCTAATAAATAACGCAGTTCCTTGCGTGCTAAGGGTTCATCATCCACAATATATACATTCAAATTCTTCTACTCCCATCTAGTCGCCTTTAACGGCAGTTGAATCATAATTTTTGTGCCCACATCTAACGTACTTGTTATATGAAAATCAGCCTCCGAACCGTAAATTTCATGAATTCGCTGATAAATATTCCATAAAGCCGTGCCTGTCCCTTGTTCCGATTCCATAATACGTTTACCTAGTTGTTTCACCTGTTCTTTCCTCATGCCACACCCATTATCCTCGGTCAACAGCAGTAGCTTATCATTCACTCGTTGTACTTTGACATAAATTTTGCCTTCTTTACGATTTTTAAAGGCATGATAAATAGCATTCTCGACAAGAGGCTGTAAGGTAAATGGAGGAATTTGCACATCAAAGAGTGTTTCATCCATGATAAATTCAACTTCGTAACGATTTGGAAACCGTGTTTGCTCAATAGATAAATAAGCTTCAACATGATCAATTTCATTTTTTAATGGAATAAGCATTTGTCGTGCGCCCTGCAAATTGCTTCTAAAAAATGTACTAAGCTTGATTAATAACGCTCTTGCCTCATCTGCATCTGTCCGAATCAAGCTTGAAATAGTATTTAGACTATTAAAGAAGAAATGTGGATGAACTTGTGCTTGTAATGCCTTGATTTCAGCATCCTTTAATAATTTTCGCTGTTGCTCAATTTCAGCATATTCAAGCTGTGAGGAAAATAGTCTACTCAAACCCTCTGCTAGCTCCTTCTTCACCCCTGTCATAGAATCTGCTTTAGTGAAATAAAGCTTTAAGCTTCCAACTGTTCGATGCTGTACCTTCAAGGGCAAGACAATGGCAGCACTTAATGGGCAGCTAGCGTGTGGACATTGAATTTCTTTTTCAGATGTAGCCATTAAAATTTTGCCTTCCTCTAATACTCGTTTTGTCAAAGCTGTCATAATTTCTCGATGAATTAAATGATGATCCTCACCAACGCCAACATGTGCAAGCACCCCATTTTTATCGGTAATAGCGACCGCATCTACTTTTATTTCTCTTTTAATAATTTCTGCAACCGTTTGGCATGATTCTTCATTCAAGCCCTTACGAAAATGCTCAATTGTTTGTTGGGCAATTGAAAAAGCTTGATGGGTTTGTAACGCCTTTGTTCGCTCCTCTTCATCAATAAACGTTTTAATAATCATGAAAAATAAAAATATCCCAAAGGCATTCATTAAAATCATCGGCATTGCAATTAATGAGACTAACTGCAAAGCCTGCTCAAATGGCTTCGCAACTACTAAAATCACCAGCATTTGAATTGTTTCCGCACAGATGCCGATGATGACTGCTTTCTTATAGGAAAAAGTTTGACGTATTTTAAAGCGTTTACTTAAACCACCTGTAATAAAGCCAGCTAGAATCGTTGAAATACCGCAGGCTATTGCTGTAAAACCACCAAGTGTAATTCGGTGAATACCTGCAATAATTCCTACACATACACCAACAAGTGGTCCACCAAAAATTCCTGCAATGGCGACACCAATTAATCTCGTATTAGCAATGGCCTCCTCCGCATTGATCGTACTATGTATCATCTGATTTAAAGGATGGATTGTCCCACTTTCAATTTTAATCCCTGTATAACTGCTGATAATACATAGGCTACTAAAGATAATGATGAGCCATATTTTCTCTTTCGTTCCTTGCTCCTGAAACAGCTTTTCTCGAAAGAGTCGCCATCTTGACATTAAAAAGGCAAACACAATGATCAGCCCAACTCGCTCTAACATAAATAAAAACAGCTCCATCAAAGGTCACCTCCTAAAGGTCATATTATTTTTTAAAGAATAAACGATAAGAGGTATAACCAAAAATATCACCTGGATTAATCCCTTCTATCGCCTCTAGTTGATGTCTTTCAAATTGATTGGAAGCCATTTCCTTTAACATAACAGATGTTGATTCATCTTGGGCTAGCTCATTAGGGTACAACCATTTAGCTTCTAAAATTTCATTTTCCTGAATACATACCTGCTGCTGCTCATCTAGCATTCGACAATAAAAAATGGCCATATTATCACTGATGTCATCACGGATAACACCTGTTCTAAATCCAATTAAGCCTGAGACTCTACAATCGATGCCTGTTTCTTCTTTGATTTCACGAATGACCGCCTCATCCACCGTTTCTCCTGCATTAACAAAACCTGCTGGCAATGACCAACGTCCTTTCAATCCGCTATAAGCCTTTTTCACAACTAACCATTGCCCAAGCTCATTCACCGTAACACCTGATACACCCAACCATATTTTCCCTCTATCTTTTCTCATAACCTTCACCTCTATCTACCTATTATACCTGCTCACTTTCTATGGAATGAAGCATTTATTCAGAATTTTACAGTTAATTCACAGTGAAAATGCTTCCTTCATTCAACCTCAATGAAAGAAGCTATTATACACTGCCTAGAATTTCACTAAATAAGGTCATAAAAATTTTTTAGAAGTGTCAGATGATTTTTAACATAGTTACTTACAAACTGGAAAATAAAAAGAAAGAAAAAAGCTCCTTTCATTCATCATGTTTTGCAACATCATCAATCAAAGAAGCCTGTTATTGTTAGCCCATTATTCGAATGGATTTATTTACTTTTACTCACAAACCTCAGGTGTACCTTCACGCTTTGCTGTTTTGAAAGATGTACCGCAGCCACATGATGCAATGGCATTTGGATTATCGATTGTGAAGCCACCGCCCATTAGCGATTGTTTATAGTCAATTTTTGTTCCCATCAAAATCGGCGCATCTTCACGGGAAACAAGAATTGTTAAACCATGCTGTACATCTTCAAAATCATCCTCTTTTTTCTCTTTATCAAAATGCATGCCATAGGATAGCCCGCTACAGCCGCCACCATTCACCACTACACGTAAAAAAGAACCTTGTTCTTCATTATGCTCCATCATTTCATTAATATGAAAGCCAGCAGCCTGTGTCACTTCTATAATTTGCTTTGTACTTGTCATCCCAATCACCTTCCTTCTTACGTATTATCATAACAATTTTGACCATTGTATGACAAACATTCAGCTTCATGTCGATTTTAAGTTATAATTCTCATATTTTTCACATTAATAGTATTTTTTATTCATGTTAATAAAAACATCATTGGTATAATAGTTACAACGAATTCTTGGCAGGGGGTAATATATATGGAGATTTCACCATATTACGAGAAAAAGATTCAATGTTTAAATTGCAAAAAAGAATTTCCCACATTAAAAGTGCGTTCAAAATTTATTAAAGTAGATCATACAGAAACAGATTTTCAACCTATTTATGCAGATGAAGTGAATGCTCTTTATTACAATGTTTTTGTATGTGAGCATTGTGGCTTTTCCTTTACAGAAGATTTTACAAAATATTTTGCACCAGGTATCCAAGATCATATACGTACACAAATTACAGAAAAATGGGTGCATCATGATTTCAAGGGTGAACGTACTGTATTTCAAGCCATTCAAGCCTATAAGTTAGCGTTTCTTTGTGGCACGATTAAAAAAGAAAAAAATGTAGCGATTGCTGGACTAACTTTACGTCTTGCATGGCTCTATCGTTCCTTGAACAATAGTGGACAAGAAGAGCGCTTTATTAAATTAGCACGTGATTATTATATGGAATCTTATTCAACCGAGGACTACAGCTCCACACAAATGTCAGCCGTCCGAATTATGTATATGATTGCTGAATTATCTAGACGTATTGGAGATATTGAAAATGCGACACGCTTCTTTTCTAGAGTCATTGAAAAACAAAGTGTCGGTGGTGAGGCAAAAATTATAGATATGGCGAAAGAACAGTGGGCCATTATTCGTGAAGAAAAAGAACATGCGCGTCATATATAGGGAGATAAAAAAGTTCTAGCTTAACAGCTAGAACTTTTTAGAAAGGCTTAGAATACTTGCTCTACTTCTACAATACCTGGTACTTCTTCTAATAATGCTCGTTCAATACCAGCTTTTAATGTAATCGTAGAACTTGGGCAACTGCCACAAGCACCTAATAAACGTAATTTCACAACGCCATCCTCAACATCTACTAATTCACAGTCTCCACCGTCACGTAGTAAGAATGGACGTAATTTATCTAATACCTCTTGAACTTGGTCGTTAATTGTTGCTTCTGCCATTTATCTCGACTCCTTTCCTTATAATGATTATAATGTTAGCAACAGAAAAAATCCAATATTGAATCACAAGGAGAGAAAATACTATGCCATCAACAAAACCTATGATTGAAATTTATGGAACAGCTGTCATCTGTGCTAGCTGTGTCAATGCCCCATCTTCCAAGGATACATATGAATGGCTACAAGCGGCCATCAATCGGAAATATCCAGATCAAGTATATGATATTCGCTATATCGATATTGAAGGGCCAATTGAGAATGAACGCGATCAAGAGTATGCATCACGTATTCAAGATGATGAATTTTTCTATCCCCTTGTCCTCATTAACAATGAGGTAGTTGGAGAGGGCTACGTCCAATTAAAGCCTGTATTTACAGCACTTGAAAATTTAGGGTTTGTTCCAGACGAAACGGTTTAACAAAAATAAAGGGATTGTATCAAAATGATTTTTGAAACAATCCCTTTTAGCTAATTAATCATTTTGACGTTTGTAATACCATAATAATCCTGATTTCATTAAGCGAGCGATACGCCCAGTTACTGTTGTATCAGCTAAGTATACAAAGCCTTGTTTTTTACCAAGAGCCCCCATGAAGCCTTTTAATTTAATATCTGGCATCTTCTCTGGTAAATGTTCACCTTTCCAACGCATACGAAGTACTTTCACAATTTGCTCCGCTTGTTCCTCTGCTAATTGTGCTGTTGGGGCTAAATCTGATGAAGCACAATCTCCTACAACATAGACATGTTCATCATCCAGTAAATTAAAATACTGTGTGACAAGTGGACGGTCATGTTTATCTTTTTCAACATCCATATCACGAACAATTTTGACTGGCTGAACACCAGCAGTCCAAACCACTGCATCGAGTAAAATTTCATCATCATGGTTAAAAATTTTACCTGGCTCTACTCTTGTAATATTTGAATTGGCAACAACATCAACATTATGCTTAACAAACCAATCCTTTACATACTTACTTAGTTTTTCTGGAAAATCTTTCAATATACGTTGACCACGGTCAAATAGCTTGATTTTTAAATCTGAGCGACTTTCACGTAGCTCACTTGCAAGCTCGATTCCACTTAAGCCAGCCCCTATAATTCCAACTGTAGATCCAGCTGGTAACCCACAAAGTGCTTGGAATGTTGCACGTGATTTGCCCATTGTTTGAATGCTGTACGTATACTCTTCCGCACCTGGTACACCATGATATTTATCTTCACAGCCAAGCCCGATGACTAAATCATCATATTCTATACGTTGTCCGTCTTCAAGAATGACTACTTTTTCCGCACGATTAATTTCAACGACTTCTCCATATACGGCTGTTAAACGTTCATGCTCTGGGAAGCTTACACGAATTTCTTTATCTGTTGCTGTCCCTGCCGCCAATGCATAAAACTCTGTTTTTAAACTATGGAAAGGGGCTCTATCTACTATAACTACCTCTCTGTCTAATGGTAGGCTGTTTAATAGACGAAGCATGACACGCATATTGCCGTAGCCGCCACCTAAAAGTACTAATTTTCCCATAATAGTCTCCTTTTATATCTCTTTTAATAATTGTTCACAAAGTATCCACAAACGAGTATAACCGATTGTGAGAAGTTTCACAATATCAGAATGAAATTTTGTGAAAGATTTCACAAAATAAACGAAAACCTGTTCATTTCTATTGATTTTTAAGCCATTAATAACAAATTCCCTTTATGTTTTATTAAAAAACGTTTCTTTTCTCTTAAACATAAATAATTGACGAAAATCGCAAAACCGAGTAGCATTACTTTGGTGAGGTGACATGGATGAATCCAATGGTTGAATTTTGTATAAGTAATTTAGCAAATGGCTCTCAAGCAACTTATGAAGTACTCGAACGCGATCCAAACATCGACGTTTTGGAATATGGCTGCCTCAGTTATTGTACAAAGTGCTCAGAATCCTTTTATGCAATTGTAAACGGTGAATTAGTAGAAGCTGATTCTCCTGATGAATTAACGAAAGCCATTTATCAATTTATCGAAGAAAATCCTTTATGGTAGTTTTCTAAAATGCCTATATGAATAAATTTGAACAAATAAAAAGGATGTTATGCTGAAAATTAGCATAAACATCCTTTTATTACTTTAGTACGTCCACTACATATGTAGGTTGGCATTCTTTTTCGAGGACAGTCTTTGTAGGCGTCACCCCAGTATTCACATGAATGGTGTCACAGCCAAAACGAATACCACACATAATGTCCGTATCATAATTATCACCGATCATTACCATGTCTTCTTTCGCAATCCCATGCTCGGTAGCAATTACTTCCAGCATGGCTGGCGATGGCTTACCAATATAGATTGGTTCAACATCTGCAACTTCTCCTACCAAGCGTGCAAAAGAACCATTGCCTGGTAAGAACCCATATTCTGTTGGGAATTTAATATCCTGATTCGTGGCAATAAAGGTTGCTCCTTGCTGAACAAAAACCGTTGCCCTAGCTAGTGCCATATAATCAAGCGTACGATCAATCCCCATAACAAATACATCGGGCTCATCCTCAACAGGCACAATATTTTCATTGAGTAGTGCCTGACGAATACCATCTGTACCCATCATGGCTACTTTCTTGCTTGGAAAATGTAAGGCCACATACTTTGCTGTGACCAATGCACTTGAATAAATATGCTCTAATGGCGCGTTCACACCAATAGACAGTAAAGCTTCTTGCAGTTGTTCTCGCGTCTTCGAAGAATTATTCGTTACATAGAATGGCTCAATTCCTGCTTGCTGTAAACGATGAATAAAAGCTACCGCAGAAGGAATACCTTCCTTCCCACGGTAGACAGTTCCATCTAAATCAAAGCAATAGGCCTTATATTGTTTCATTGATGATCCTCTGGCAAAAATGCTGAAACAGGTCCTAATTCATTTGTTAAATAATTATGAACTGCTGGCGAGAACTGCTTTAAAGCTGTTAGATTAGCTGTTAGTACATGGATAACCTCTTGGATATCTACCTCTATAAACTCACGCACAAGCATTTTACGTAAGCCAACAACTGCTTTGTATGGTGCTTCCAAATCAGCAGCTACAACTTTTTCATCGACTAAAATATCAATAATATCCTCGTAGCTTCCTGGATCGCGCATAATGAAACCGTCAATCATTAAATTTCCTACATCCATCATTGACTCCATAATGTTGTGTCCAATTCGCTCGATAGCTAATTTCTTTATATCATTCTGAAGCCAGTTATCCTCTGTTTCCAAAATAGTTAATAGCCCATCTAAGTACTGTAAATTTTTTGTGATTTTATTACGATCTACAAAATACACAAGGAAAGCCTCCATTCAAATCTTTAAAAGTTGATAGTCTTTTCTCTTCTATAGTACCATAACTATAGGATTGGAAGGAGATTAAAAGATGGAACGTTTTTTTTTATATGATGATGTAGAAGATACGAAAACAAGATTTGTTAGTTTTGCTGGACAAAAGCTACGTTATGATTTAGCTATATTACAATCTGGCCGCTTCTTTGGAAAAGTGCTTGTCATGGATATCCAGTTCGGTCGCTTTGCTATTATTGGTCCTGATGATGTAGAAGAGCCTGGTTACTTAGAACATGTGTACAATCGCACAGAGGAAGAAACAATCGAATTACGGGAATACTTGCGTGAATTATTGAACTAACACCCAATTTATTGGGTGTTTTTTTATATTATATAAAAAAATTTCGCTAGCCATGGGCGATTGCGAAATCTTTTTACGTATTGTTATTTATTTAAAGTGGATGGATTATCTTTATTATGGGGCTTGTCTTTATTTTCATTATCATTTTGTTTTTTCGCTTGCTGATTTTGACCAATCACAGCTAAATCGTCTACACTAATATCAAAACCATACCCATATTCCTCTCGATCTAATGGCTTTTTATTGCGTTTTTCTTTTGCCAACATCATCACCTCCATTCATAAATTATCCCTTTTTTAATGATTTATACTTCCTTTTTCTCAATACGTTTAAGCTGTTGCATCCTTAATAATCCACTGGGCAGCGCTTATTAAATCTGGAAAGACAGCATCTGCTAATGAATCTTGTTCTCCTAAGAAAACACCCTTTGTTCCTGCCCGTTTTCCTGCAATAATATCCGTATCTGTATCGCCTACCATATAGGATTTTGATAAATCAATGTTATATTTCTTTCCTAAATCCACAATTAATTTACTATTGGGCTTTCGGCAGGCACAACCTGACTTAGGTTTGTGCGGACAATAAACGACTTCATGGATCGTTGCCCCTTTTTTCTTTAGCTCCTTCACCATATGTTCATGTATTTTCTGTAAGCCACTTTCCTTCATAAAGCCTAATCCAACCCCACCTTGATTTGTCACGACAAACACATAATCAAAATGCTTATTTAGCTTTCTGATTGCCTCAGGCACTTGCGGTAAAAAGTATAAATCCTTAGGCTTATTCACAAACTTCACACGATTTGTTAGTACTTCATTGATAACACCATCACGATCTAAAAATACGGCTCTTTTCATTTACAACACACCTTCGATAAGCTGTTTTGTGCTTTAGTTTTCCCTAATTACACAAAAGCTAACAATGATGAAAAAAAACCTGATGCCTATCACATCAGGTTTTTGTATAAGAATTTATTCTGCTAAAGGTTCATGGTCTGTTGGCTTTGTTACTTCACTCATATCCACTACTTCTGGCTGTTTCATAACTTTCCCCAGTTTACGTAATACGAAATAAGCACAACCAAAATTACAGTATTCGTATAGATAATCTTGAAGCGTACTTATTTTTGTATCAAAAGTGGATTTTTGATTTTTGTCATCAAAAAAGCCCTTTAAACGTAACTGGTTATAGCCCCAATCACCTACAATATAATCGTATCTGGCTAAGATATCTGAGTATCTTTCCTGAAAAACTTCCTCCTGAAAGGCCTCGCGATAATCCTCTATTAGTTCATATTCTAATCCTTCAACTATGATCAAAGTGACACCACCCTTTTCGTTCAGCCTTGACGTTTACACTTCCGCTTGTAATTGACGTTCTTTCGTTGCAGCATTTACTTGTTCGTCTGCGTGATAACTACTACGTACAAGTGGGCCAGCCTCACAATGCTTAAAGCCTTTCTCCATGGCTATCTTACGCAGTTTACCAAATTCTATTGGTGAATAGTATTTTTTAACTGGTAAATGCTTTTTCGTTGGCTGTAAATATTGACCGATCGTCATAATATCAACATTATTTGCACGTAAATCGTCCATGACTTCTAAAATTTCTTCATGTGTCTCGCCTAATCCGATCATTAGTGATGATTTCGTTGGTATTTCAGGCTGCATCTCTTTAGCTAAACGCAGGAACTCTAAAGAGCGTTCGTATTTTGCACGAGCGCGCACTCTTGGTGTTAAACGGCGTACTGTTTCAATATTATGATTTAAAATGTCTGGTTTTGCATCCATTAACATTTGAAGGTTCTCCTTCATCCCACCTAAATCTGATGGCAATACCTCTACAGATGTGAAAGGACTTTTACGACGAATTGCACGTACTGTTTCTGCTAAAACTTGCGCTCCACCATCCTTTAAATCGTCACGTGCTACCATTGTAATAACTACGTGCTTTAAATTCATAATGGCTACTGAATCTGCAACGCGCTCTGGTTCTGCCAAATCTAGTTCATTTGGTAAACCTGTTTTCACTGCACAGAAACGACAAGCACGTGTACAAACGGAACCAAGAATCATCATGGTAGCAGTACGTCTCTCTCCCCAGCATTCATGGATGTTTGGACAACGAGCTTCTTCACATACTGTATGCAGATTTTTCTCACGCATCAGCTTTTTAAGCCCTTTATATTCATCATTCGTGTTTAGTTTTATTTTTAGCCAGTCTGGTTTTCTTACATGTTCTTCTTTACTTGTAGGTTTACAAGATGTCATACGAATATCGCCCCTATCAAAAATATACATTTTTTAATATTAACTATCTTCACTGTTGTCAATGTAACATATTAAAGGCACTCCAACAACTATCACAACAAACATTTCTATTTATAAGGGACAGGTATTTCTATGGACGGTTGGGGCGCGTCACTACTATTGGTATAAATGTTTGGAACTGGTCCCCTTGTTAGACCCATCGCTACAGGTATATCCTGCGCAACGGTAGAAGACTTACTAGCGAATGGAACAATAATCTGAACATTTACCTCTAAATGAATACCTACCTCCACATAAGCACTATTGATTCCAAATTCTTGAATAGAGGATGTCACATTACTATGAACATTCCCAATCACATGGAAGCGGATCGGGATCTTGGGCCCCAAATTTCCAAGCAAAGGAATATTGGCTGCTTGACCAAGCGGTACAAAAAAGACAATGCCATCACCATCTTGGATCCTGTTAATATCATATTCAACATTATCTAATTCAGGTAAATGGGATAGCTCTCCTTGTTCAGCTTGCTCCAAATACATTTTAACAAGCTCTAATGTCTCTGCTCGAACACGATTAATGATTTCTGTATTAAACTTGGTGGTCATCATTTCAGACGTACCTGGAGGAATATCTTCAATGATATCATTTACATCTAATACATTAGAGGTACGTGAATTAATGGCTTTACTCACAACATATGAGGCAATCTTCGTAGTTTGTACTTCTGCATATTGCAAATAGGTTGGCATGAGCCGTTCATTTAAATAATAAATAAATAATATAAGGCAAACAACCATACTAACAATTAAAATCGTTAATTTATTAAGACGCATTCCCCTTCTACCATATGAGCGTAATTTCATTCTTTTTCGAGGGAAAAACAAAAAAATCTCCTCCTGTTCCATAACGTATGAACAGGAGGAGTAATTTATTCTACTTTTGCGGGAACCACATAATCCGTCTCAACATTTTCAACTGTTACCTCAGGATAATCCACTAAATTAATTTCATATGTAGCTGCAAGCAATTGATCTTGTTCTTCAAAAATACGAATCCATGGTAATGCCGCATCCAACGTGTTTTGTCTAGATACAATCCCACGGCGTCCATCTGATAATTTTAAAATAACACCATTTGGATAATGAACGACAGCTCTTTTTAAAGCTTTTACAATTCGAGCATCATAAAGAGTACCCGAGCCAGCTTCAACAATAGCTAGTCCTTGTGAAGGAAGCATCTTTTCCCGGTATACACGATTCGTCGTCACCGCATCAAAAACATCTGCAACGCCAATTATCTTGGCAAATGGATGAATTTCAAAGTCAACAAGTCCTCTTGGATAGCCACTTCCATCAATACGTTCATGGTGTTGGAAAGCACAGTGCGCCACAAGCAGAGAGATTGAATGTAAATTCCGCAATAAATCAAAACCGTAACGAGCATGCATCTTCATCATTTCAAACTCATCATTCGTTAAACGTCCTGGCTTTGTTAAAATATCTTTCGGTACCATTAGTTTACCGACATCGTGTAATAATGCACCGATCCCGATCAAACGTAAATCCTCAGCAGAGTAACCAAGTTCTTTGGCAATGGCAATAGAATACAATGTCACTTGGAAAGAGTGTTGATATAAATATTCATCAAATAAATAAGCATCTGTTAAAATGGTTAGAATTTCATTATTTCCAGTAACTGCAGAAAGTAATTCATCTACAATCGAAACAATTGTCTTTGATTGCTGATCTAATATATAAGAAGCATTTACTGGATTCAAACCATCAATGGATTGGAACGAATCCTTTATAGTTTTGATGACTTTATTTCGCATAGCAGGTGGAACGGTCTCTTCTACTTCTATACCCTCAGAAATCTCATCGTCAATATATAAATAATGTGTATTTAACTGTTGAAGTCTTTGAATAATACGGTCATTAATGACAACATCTTTCTTTAAAAGCGGATGACCTGCCTCATTCCAAATGGTTCTTCCTAATACCATTCCTTCTTTTAATACATCGATTGAAATTAATCGCATGACTTCTTCCCCATTCCATTCTTTAAACTCTCTCTATTGTTTAAAGAATCTTTGACCATAATCTATCATAATGTTTCGTAAAAATTCAGGTAAAATATATTGTTTTTTTGCATATTTAAAACTTGGATAAAAATAACCAAATGTAAACAGATCCAATGTGACCAGTTTATAAATGTGATTTTGATTGGCTAGCTTACCATTAATTAATAATTGCCGATTTTCATTCATGGAAAATCCATATGTCAATATTTTTCCAAAAATGACGCCTCTAAACCCTAATCCTTTTAGTTCGATATAGGGCCATTCTTCATTTTTGGATTGCATATAAATTTCTTTCATTTCAGCAACGGATAATTCAATTGTACATAAATTAATGGGATGTGGGAAAATTCGGTGCAAATCTAAGGCAGTCACTATTCCCTTAGGAAGACCATCTAAAAATATCCCTGCATTGAATAATGCACAGTCGGCACCACTTTTCTCCAAAATTGCATGTGCAAATAAATCAGATAGCTGTGAATAATGGAACCATTCCTTGTTGTAGGCTTTCTTTGTTGTAAAAACTGGAGTATCCAAAATTCTGTTACCCTCATCCTCCAAAAACTGCACCATGTTTTGTTCATTCTTAACAATTGGCAAATCCTTATTATGAATTAAAGTATCCTTTTTTTCAACAATTTTCCTCAATTTTTTATCATATTCTATGATAAGATGTCCAGTATATTGGCCAAACTTACCTCCACCTGTCAGTAAAACCCCATTAACCACTTTGCCCTCTGGTAGGACATGATGCGTATGAGAGCCGAATATAACATCAATTTCTGGACACTCGTCCGCTAAGAGTTCATCCTCTGTAATGCCTAAATGGGATAAGCATACAACAATGTCTACTTCTTCACGTAGTTGATGCGCTAAACGTAGCAATGTACTACGAGCGTCGTCCATATGCCAATTTAATTCTTCATAATATACTTCAAACATGGCCGTGGCTGCAATGACACCCAGCTTCGTACCCGTTGCTGTTGTTAATATTACATAGGGTTTCATCCATGCTGGCTTCTTCCCATGGGAGGCATATACATTTGCCACAACAACATCAAAATTAGCATTGTCATACAAGTGAAAGAGTTCTTCATGAGATAATGTAATGCCTTCATTGTTGCCGATTGTCACCACATCGTAACCTGCTTCATTGAGCAATCGCACATTGCCTTTCCCAACTGTTGCTTCTGTATAAATGTTGGAACGATCTAAATGATCTCCAACATCAAACAAATAGCTTGTTTCCCCGATATTCGCCAGATTATTTCTTTTCTCTTTCACATAGCTTTGCATTCGTGGCCAATACTTAAAATGACTATGCAAATCATTTGTGTGAAAAATATGGATCTTTTCAAGCATTAAAGCCACCTCACTTCAAATTAAGCTAATATGCCTTCTATAATAGATCGAATTCCTAATAATAATAGAATAATCCTTAAAGCTAGTACAAGTGTATCGGATTTAATTTTTTTATTTAACGCAGCACCTAGCTTTGCACCCAAGTAAGCACCTGGGATCACTGGGATTGTATAGAGCCAAGGGACATGTCCTAACGCAATATGGCTTGCGGAATTAACGATGGACGTTAAAAATACCATAAACATCGATGTTGCCACAGCGACATGTGGTGGGAATAAGAATAAAATAATCATTGCTGGCACAATCATGGAGCCGCCACCTATTCCAAATAACCCGGAAGCAAAGCCAATACCAAATGTTAATGTAATGGCAAACCAAATGGGATAGCCATATACATAGGTTTTTCCCTCAGAGTCAGTAAATTCTTGCTGCATACCATTTTTTACAAACCATTTTACAGGCTTCAGTTTGTCACGCACAAGCAAAATAATCGATAAAATAATAAGTAAAATACCAAAATATAAATTGAAGGATGGTAAATCTAACCCTTTATTGACCCATGCGCCAAGAATCGTTCCAGGGATACTTCCAATAAAGAATATAAAACCACTTTTATAATCCACCGTTTTAGATTTCATATAGCTTAGTGTGGAGGCAAGTCCCGTGAAAATCATCATCACAACTGATAAACCGACTACTTTTTGTGGTGTAATATCTGGGATCATTCCTAAATTTAAGCCGATGTATAATGTTGCTGGTACTAATACTACACCACCACCTAGCCCAACTAATGAGCCAATTAGACCAGCTAGCAATGCAATGATGACTAATAAAATAAACTCCATTATAGTTCCCCTTCAAACATGTTTAATTGTTTAGGTGCCAACCCGACATCGTTAATATTCAACATACCTTGTAGCTCCTTTGCGTTTTTCGCTGCATGATTACCTGAATTATTATTAAATAAAACGAAGAGTTCATTGACCTCTGTTTCAAGCTTTTTCATGCTATCCCCAAGCTGCTGTAATTCTTCTTTATTATAATCATATAAGAAGCGAACTTTACGCCAATTTTCTGCATTTCCTGTGTTCCGCCATCCATGTATATTGCGACCATGGAGACGAATCAACGCTTTATTTGCAGTCACTACAGGATAGAAAGGAACAGATCCTACACCAGCCTGTGGTTCATCACAAATCGTATGGATAAATTGTTGTTCTCGTAAGAAATCTATCGTTTGCTTGACAACATTTTCTGCATACCATGTTTGATTTCGAAACTCAATCGCTACTTCAAAATCCTTTAACTGTTGTCGGATATACAATAAATATTGCACATTTTTTCCTTGGCAATCAAACCATGGTGGAAATTGTGCTAATACCATGGCTAGCTTTCCATAACGTTTAAATTCATTGGCACATTCAATAAATGCATTGAACATATCATTTTTGGATTCAAAGGGAATCTCTCCACGTAAATGCCCCGTCATGCCTTGGTAAGCTTTCACAACAAAACGGAAGTTTTCAGGTGTATCCTCACACCATTTGCGAACATGCTCTTTGGCTGGTATAGCATAAAAAGAAGTATCTACTTCAACCGTTAAAAAATGACCTGTGTAATCAAATAATTTATCCTTTGAAGTAGTCACTCCACTATAAAGTGAAGGGTGATCGCCCCAACCAGTTAATCCTACTACAATCATGTGACATCCTCCTCTATGTACATAATCATAGCACACAGTATGTCACTACAAATAAACATCATGTAAAAAATATACCTTGTTTTGTCTAAACTAATAGCAGATTGAGCATCTACTTAATTTTGCAAAAGAAAAAGCATGCGTCCATATTCCATTGAACTCATGCTACTTTAACAGGCTACATTTATTTCACAAGATTTTGCTGAATCGCCTCTAAAAACTTAATCCGGCTGTATGCAGGGCCGCCTTCCATTAATGGATCTAATACATTAACAAATACTTGGTCATTTTTAAATGCATTAATGTTTTGGATGATTGGATTCTTTTTAAAGTCTTCTAAAGCATTCGGCGCATCCGCATTTTCTTCTGTTGAAAACTGCACAAATAAATAATCAGGATTCATATCTGCAAGTTGCTCAACAGAAATGGCCTCTTGAGATTTAGCTTTAGCAACTTCATCAGGTACTGCTAAACCAAGCTCTCCATAAAGAACAGCATTTAAAAATACTTCTTTTGGATAAACATACGCTTGTCCTCCACGAATACGAATAGCCGCCACTTTTTGGTCTTGTAGTTTTTCAGTTAACGTGGATTTAGCAGCTTCAATATCAGCCTTATATCTAGATAATATCTTCTCAGCAGCTGCTTGCTTACCAGTTAGTTCAGCTAGTAAATTCAAATTAGATTCCCAGTTCGTCGAAATATGTGAAACCAAAATTGTAGGGGCAATTTTCTCTAATTTACTTTGCACCTCTTCTGGGAACTTTGTCGACCCTAAAATGACATCTGGATTTAATTCTAATTGCTATGTAGCTAATAAATAAAAACTTTTTTTCATTTACATATTCACCTTTGAATGATGATTGTTATGATCATTAACTATCTCATCTGGTTTTATTGAAGTACCGAACATCTTCTAGATTTATCAACCCCTTTTTTAATTGATATTGATTTTCATTATCATTTTAGTATGTAATCTTAAAAAAATCCAGTACTATTTCGATATATTATAAATATCCACTTTCATTCTCAAGTAAAAACACAAAACAAAAAACCCCTAGTCACAATGTATGTTGTGACTAGGGGTGGCTAATAAATTAACCGATAGAACCTTCCATCTCAAATTTAATCAGACGGTTCATTTCTACTGCGTATTCCATTGGTAGTTCTTTTGTGAATGGCTCGATGAAGCCCATTACGATCATTTCTGTTGCTTCTTCTTCGGAAATTCCGCGAGACATTAAATAGAATAATTGTTCTTCAGATACTTTTGAAACTTTTGCTTCGTGCTCTAAAGATACATTATCATTAAAGATCTCGTTATAAGGAATTGTATCAGAAGTCGATTGATTATCCATAATCAGCGTATCACATTCGATGTTAGCACGTGCACCACTTGCTTTAGGACCGAAACGAACTTGTCCCATATACGTTACCTTACCACCTTGTTTAGCAATCGATTTAGAAACGATTGTTGAAGATGTGTTCGGTGCCATATGGATCATTTTTGCGCCAGCATGTTGGTGTTGTCCTTTACCTGCTAATGCAATCGATAATGTCATACCACGAGCACCTTCACCTTTTAGGATACATGCTGGATATTTCATTGTTAATTTAGAACCGATGTTACCATCAATCCATTCCATTGTACCGTTTTCTTCTACAACTGTACGTTTCGTTACAAGATTGTAAACATTGTTCGCCCAGTTTTGAATTGTTGTATAACGGCAATATGCATCTTTACGTACAACGATTTCTACAACTGCTGAGTGTAAAGAGTTTGTTGTGTAAACAGGAGCTGTACAACCTTCAACATAGTGTACGTGAGCGCCTTCATCTACAATAATAAGTGTACGTTCGAATTGACCCATATTTTCTGAGTTAATACGGAAGTAAGCTTGTAACGGTGTTTCTACTTTAACACCTGGTGGCACATAAATAAATGATCCACCTGACCATACTGCTGAGTTTAAAGCAGCAAATTTATTGTCTGTGTAAGGAATCACTTTGCCCCAATATTGTTTAAAAATATCTTCGTTTTCACGTAGAGCAGAGTCAGTATCTTTGAACACAATACCAAGATCTTCAAGGTCTTTTTTCATGTTGTGATAAACTACCTCAGACTCATATTGTGCAGATACACCTGCAAGATATTTTTGTTCTGCTTCTGGGATACCTAATTTATCAAAAGTTGCTTTGATTTCATCAGGTACTTCATCCCATGATTTTTGAGTAGCTTCTGATGGTTTTACATAGTACGTAATTTCATCAAAATCTAAATCTCCAAGATCGCCACCCCATTGTGGCATCGGTTTTGTATAAAATGTTTCAAGAGCTTTTAAACGGTATTCTAGCATCCATTCTGGCTCTTGTTTCATATTTGAAATTTCACGGACGATTTCTTCAGTTAAACCGCGTTTTGAACGGAAAATTGATACGTCCTTGTCATGGAAACCGTATTTGTAATCGCCGATATCAGGCATTTTTTTAGCCATCGTTTCTCCTCCGTTCATTGAGATGTATTTTTCTAGATAATCATCCCTTGCTTTGAGTGAAGCCATAGTAGCTTTCACTCAAGAACAAGGAAGTAAGATTTATTTCACACCTTTTTCCATTGCTTTCCAAGCCAATGTTGCACATTTAATTCGTGCTGGGAATTGTGAAACACCTTGCAGTGCCTCAACATCCTCAAGGTCATATTTATCACTGTACTCTTCACCCATCATCATTTTAGAAAAAATATCAGAAAGCTCAATAGCTTCTTCTACTTTCTTTCCTTTGATGAGCTGTGTCATCATTGATGCAGAGGACATAGAAATAGAACAGCCTTCACCATCAAATTTTGCATCCTCTACAACACCGTCTGTCACTTTCAATGTTAAGTGAATACGGTCGCCACAAGTCGGATTGTTCATATCGATCGTTACAGCATTCTCTTCTAAAGATCCTTTATTACGAGGATTCTTATAGTGATCCATAATGACTGAACGATATAGTTGATCTAAATTATTAAAAGACATCGCCAAAATACTCCTTCGCAGAACGTAACCCTGCAACTAAACGGTCAATATCCTCCTCTGTATTGTACAGATAGAAGCTTGCTCGTGCTGTCGCTACTTGCTGAAGACATTTCATTAGTGGCTGTGCACAATGGTGTCCAGCACGAACAGCAATACCGTTCATATCAAGCACCGTTGCCACATCATGTGGATGTACATCATCTAGATTAAATGTCACTAATCCACAACGCTTCATAGGGTCACGTGGGCCGAAAATTTTCAAACCGTCAATTGTCTCAAGTTGATCCATTGCGTAGCCTGCAAGCTTATGCTCATGCTCTAGAATGTTATCTAACCCGATATCAGTTAAGAAATCTATAGCGGCTCCTAAACCTATTGCACCTGCAATAATAGGCGTTCCACCTTCAAATTTCCACGGTAATTCCTTCCACGTTGACTCATAAAGCCCAACAAAATCAATCATTTCGCCACCAAATTCAATTGGCTCCATCTTTTCAAGGTGTTCCTTTTTACCATATAGTACACCTATTCCAGTTGGTCCGCACATTTTATGCCCTGAGAAACCTAAGAAATCTACATCCAAATCTTGCACATCAATTTTCATATGTGGCGCAGCTTGTGCACCATCGGCTACCATGACAGCACCATTAGCATGTGCAATTTGAGCAATTTCTTTAATTGGATTTATTGTTCCAAGTACGTTTGATGCCATAGACACCGAAACAATTTTAGTTTTAGGTGTGACTGTCGCACGTACTTTCTCTAGGCTAAGAGTGCCGTCAGCTTCAAGCTCAATGTATTTTAAAGTTGCATTTTTTTCTTTGGCTAATTGTTGCCAAGGAATAATATTGGAATGATGCTCCATATGAGTAATGACTATTTCATCACCCTCGACAACATTTGCACGTCCATAACTTGTCGCAACTGTATTTAAAGCGGTTGTTGTACCACGCGTAAAAATAATTTCCTGTGTTGATTGTGCATTAATAAACTTACGAACCTTTTCACGAGCACCTTCATATTTATCTGTTGCACGGTTTCCTAGTGTATGCACCCCACGGTGAACATTGGAATTATCAAATTCATAATAAGCTTTAATGGCTTCAATCACTTGAACAGGCTTCTGAGACGTCGCTGCACTATCAAGATATACAAGTCTATGACCATTTACATCCTGATTTAAAATTGGGAAATAGCTTTTAATGTCTTTATTCATCATTAGCGAACTTTCCTTTCAATAACCTCCGTCAGTTGCTTTTGAACGCCTTCAATTGGTAATTGCGTAACAACTGGCGCAAGGAATCCATGGATAACAAGGCGCTCTGCTTCTGTTTTCGAGATACCACGGCTCATTAAATAGTAAAGCTGTAATGGATCTACTCGACCAACAGATGCTGCGTGTCCTGCTGTTACATCATCTTCGTCAATTAATAAAATTGGGTTTGCATCCCCACGGGCTTTTTCTGACAGCATTAGTACACGTGATTCTTGCTGTGCATCTGCTTTTGTTGCACCATGCTCGATATAGCCAATACCATTAAAGATAGATTGAGCTGCATCTTTCATGACACCATGTTTTAAGATATGCCCGTTTGAGTTTTTACCCCAGTGACGAACCTCTGTAGTGAAGTTAAGTTTTTGTTCTCCACGACCAACAACTACTGTTTTTGTATCTGCATGAGAACCGTCACCAATTAGATGAGTAATATTTTCTGAGATTGTATCTGAGTCATTCATTAAACCAAGAGCCCAATCTACTTTTGCGTCACGTGCTAAACGTGCACGACGATTTACATAAGTCGTAAAGCCTTTTGCAAGGACATCTACTGCACCATATGTCACCTGTGCATTATCTTGAACAACGACTTCCGCAATAATATTTGCTTGCCCTTTTGCCTCTTCAACTGTTGAAACATAAGTTTCCACATATGTTACTGCTGAATTCGCTTCTGCTACTACTAAAACATGGTTATATAATGAAGCTTCCGCATTGTCATTAAGGAAAACAACTTGAAGTGGTTGCTCAATGATCACGTTTTTTGGTACGTATACAAACACTCCACCATTAACAAGTGCTGTATGAAGTGCTGTTAACTTATGCTCATCTACTTTAACAGCTTCTGTCATAAAGTATTTTTGTACAAGTTCGCCATGTTCACGAACTGCTGTGAAAATATCAGTAAAAATAACACCTTTATCAGCAAGTTCTTGTGATGCCTTAATATATGCTGGTGTATTATTACGTTGAATATATAGGTTTTCTTGTGCTTCAAGGTCAATTAAACCTTTTGCTTCTTCAGGTAGAGCATCCAATGAAGGGAATGCCTCACTATGAACTGCCAACGCTGGGAAGTTCATGAAATCCCATTTTGTAATATTCGTTCTATCTGGTTTTGGCAAATCTAAACCAGTTACTTTGTCTAGTGCTGCCGCGCGAAGTTCTGTAAACCAAGTAGGTTCACCATTTGCTTCTGAGAACGAGCGCACGTCCTGTACTGTTACAGGCAAGTTAAGTTCCACTGTCATGCTAGTTCGTCCTCCTTCTTATGCTTCTTGTTCTTCTGTTTCTTCTTCGATTCCTAATTCTTTTTTAATCCAGTCATAACCTTCTGCTTCTAAGCGTTGTGCAAGCTCTGCACCACCTGATTTCACAACACGTCCTTGCATCATTACGTGTACATGGTCTGGTGTAATGTAGTTAAGAAGACGTTGATAGTGTGTAATCATTAAGCAGCCAAAGCCTTCACCGCGCATTGCGTTGATTCCTTTAGATACTACTTTAAGAGCATCAATATCAAGACCAGAGTCAATTTCGTCTAAAATAGCGATCGTTGGTTTAATCATCATTAATTGAAGAATTTCATTACGTTTTTTCTCACCGCCAGAGAAACCTTCATTTAAATAACGTTGTGCCATATCTTCGTTCATTTCAAGGAATTCCATGTTTTTATCTAATTCGCGGATAAATTTCATTAATGAAATTTCATCGCCTTCTTCACGACGCGCGTTAATTGCTGAACGTAGGAAATCAGCATTTGTAACACCAGCAATTTCAGAAGGATATTGCATAGCTAGGAATAAACCAGCTTGAGCACGCTCGTCTACTTCCATCTCAAGTACATCTTCGCCATCAAGCTCAACAGTACCTGAAGTTACTTCATATTTTGGATGACCCATAATAGCAGAAGCTAGTGTTGATTTACCAGTTCCGTTTGGTCCCATAATTGCGTGAATTTCGTTTGTATTAATTGTTAGATTTACGCCTTTTAAAATCTCTTTTCCGTCGATAGCAACGTGAAGATCTTTAATAACTAAAGTTGACATGAAAATACCTCCATAGTGTTCAGTGAATGGGTCAACCATTCCTTAATTATCATCATTCTAATCTTAACTGAAAATCGTTCTCTATGCAAACCATTTCAATTACTTTCCTATTCCTTAAATAAAATCTTTAAAAATAAAGACTTTGTAAGCATTTTCAGATTATTACTACTTCACCTAAACAATGAGAATAGACTTTCTTCATTTTCAATAAAATATCGCTAATTGAGAATTGATTTCATCTAGCTACATAGTGAAAACCTCGAGAAAAGTGCTAATTGTAGAGGTTTTGTGACAAATTAGCATAAACAACATATCTATACTATAACCTATTTCATTAAGATGGAATCAATTTAAGTTCATATTGGAAGAAAGAAATTTTGCTATAAAAATTAATGGATTGTATCCTCAAAAAAGTAAATTTAGGTAAATGAAAAGACAGAAACGTAGATTGTATCCAACATTTCTGCCATTTCTCCATTAATTTAGATGATATGCCCATAAATATCCTTTTGATTCCAGTAAAAAAGCATCTGACTCTGAGGTAGAAGTGATAACAATTGCATCATTTGTCTTCAGCTCATAGCCCTCATTCACGCGTTCTATTTGAATAGGTAAACCTAGCTCTATAAAAAGCTGACGTAGACGGTAAATCGTATTATAAAGATTAGCTAACGCTTTTTTCTCATCTATATTAGGCCAAATATCATCTAAAATACGATACTTCGATACTACGATGCCTTCATGGACTAATAAATAATAAAATAGCTCCTCCATAACCTTTGTTCGCCATTTAATAGCTTTGTCATGTATCCTTGTTCCAACCTCACCTTTTAAACTAACTACCAACTTCGTAGTGTTTCGCTGTGTTTGACGCCCATAATATTTTGTAAGTCTTTCATTTACTTGTAGTACAATACTTGGTGTCATGGGCTTTAATACATAATCTAATGCTTGTACTCGAAAAGCATCAACAGCATATTTTGCATAGGCTGTTGAAAAAATAATAGGGACATCAATGCCTTCTTCTACTAAAATAGCCGCAAGCTCTAATCCATTCATCTTAGGCATTTCTATATCTAAAATTAGCGCATCATATTCACCCTTAATGGACAAAATTTGAGTTATTGCTTCTAAAGGTGATGTAAAGGTGGCAATAACTTGAAAAAGTCCCTCTTTTTCAAGTAATAGCTTGTGCAAATCTAAAATTGGCTGTTCATCCTCTACCATAATAATTTTCCACATGTTGAAGCTCCTTTAAAGGTTGTATAAATATCATTGTTGTACCTTCATCTTTTTTAGAAGTAATAGAAAGAGTAGCACTCGGCATTTCTTTTACTCGACGTAGAACATTAGTAAATCCGATGCCATTTGAAAATATATTTTCTCCATTGTTTAAAGCTTTTACCTGTTCCTCAGTCATACCAACGCCATCATCTCTCACTTGAATGCTAAGATTATTTTGCCGCCTTTTAATTTCAATAAAGACTGTCCCATTTCCATCCTTTTCAAAAATCCCATGACGAATTGCATTTTCAACCAAAGGCTGTATCAGTAAACTTGGAATTTCTACCTTGGCAACATCTAATGTCTCTTCTACTGTCAAAATAACCGTTAACTTATCACCAAAGCGTGCTTGTTCAATCTCTACATAGGCATGTATAATTTCAAGCTCTTTCTCTAACGTTGCGCGTTGTCCATCCTTACCTGATTCTAATATATAACGTAAATAGGTAGAAAGCATCGTTAATAAATGCCCTGCTCGCTCCCCGTCTGTATAACAAAATGAAATAATACTGCTGAGTGCATTGTATAAAAAATGAGGATTGATTTGTGCCTGTAGAAAAGCCATTTCATGCTGTATCGCTTTGCCCATAGCCTCTTTCGTTAATGCTATAGCCGATAAACGCGAAAGTAACATTTCTTTTGTAGCTGGCTTACGGATATAATCATTGGCCCCTGATTCCAGGATAAGTGAAATATTCGTTGGATATTCATTAGCTACTAACATAATAATCGGTAAATCTATATAGCTATAATACTGACGTATATATTTGGTTAGGGCAATGCCCCCCATTCCAGGCATCACTTCATCTATTAATAAAAAATCAGGTCTTTTTTGCTGAATAATGCTGAGTGCCTCCTCAGGACAATGCACTACCTCTATCGCATATTGGCCTTGTAGTAATGTTTGTAAAACCTCTGCATGAATGACATCATCCTCAACTATGAGTAATCTTGGCAAATTTTCATTGAACAGTGGCTGATCATTCGTAATGATAAACTTCTCATTGTCTTTTAGCACTTGCTCGTAGCCCCCAAATGGCAAGGTGATGATAAATCGAATGCCATTTTGTAATAAATCTATCGAATATGTACCACCCATCTGCTCAATGATGGCTTTCCCTATCGACTGTCCTGTCTCATCTGCTGCTTTTTGCTGTATAGGCTCAGGGCCAGCTCCTTCTACCAAGAGCCTTACGTCTGTATTAAGATGTAAAACAGTTAGGATCACATCCCCATTCCCAGCGTGAGCAATAGCTGTTTCAAGTACCCTGTATAAGATTTGTCCTACACGCTGCTCATCAGCTTGAACTAATAATTTCGGATTCATGTGCTTGTATAAACGAATATGCGTTTTTTTTATTTTCTTTTCGTGCATAGTTAGTACATGCTGAATAATCATTTGCATATTAACTGGATGTACATCTATTTTGAAATCCTGAAATCTTATTCTAGTAAAATCTTTTAAGTCATTTACTAGATATAATAAGCGTTCTAATTGTTGTTCTAGTAGTTGTTGCTTATCCGTCATAGATTGATTGGATAAGGATTTTATTATATTTAATGCATGATAAAGAGGTTGTTCTAATTCATTTGTTGTCACTTCTAAAAAGGAATCCTTACCGATTGTCGCCTTTTCTAGACGTTGACTATATAATTCAGCGTCTCTTGTTCGATTAATTAGTCGCATTGCCAAATAAATATTCATACATACTACAAAGAATAGCAGACCAATACGATTAAAAACATTTCGTCCAGAGAAAAAAGCTGATCAAAGGTTCCACTTATGCTAAAAATTAATAGAGATATAATTGTGGCACTTAATATTATCAGTTCATTTTTCGGAACATGAGCACTTTTCGTCATGATCAAATACAATAATCGTCCTATTATAAAAAATGCTAGGAAATTTATATAGGTAAAAAATATATATTGTAGCTCTGATAAGGATCTTGCTGGTAAAAGCAGTGTTCCAACACCATATAATAGTAGTGGTGACACAAATAATAAAGCTGTCCTACGCTTCATCATAGCTGTTACCGTATAGGCAAAGAACAGGAATAGCATCACTGCATTTATATACGTTATAAAATCTTGCAAACGAAAATAAAATTCAAATTCTATAGTAGGAAACTCTCTATAAAGAGTTCGTTCGCCTCTTGTACATACCAAAATTGCCAACGTAAAAAAATACATTGCACTATAAAAAAACGCTTTGTCTCTTATTCTTAATAAATACAAACTAAAATGAAAGATTGAAAATATTAATAACATGATAATCGTTGTTTTTTCTAAGTACACATCTTGAATGACATCTTTTGCTAGAGCATCCGCATCTCCAATATCTATAGGAAATATAATGCCATGCCTTGCATTATAAAAATCTGCAACTTGTATTGTTAGGATCACCGAATCTGAAGAAGGTGAAAAATACACTTCATAAACAGGATTACTTGGTTCTGATGCTTCTCGAGCAGTAGCAAGTTTACCATAGGAGGCAGCGATCTCATTATTTATAAAAAGTCGATGAGATGACCAAATATTTCGTACCCGAATACCTATTTTTTTGAAATGAGGTGGTAGCTTAATTTTAAGTTGATAAGTACCATACTCTGCATCGGCCTGCCATGGTCCAGGAACCTTTTCAATGGGAGCATGATCAGGAAAATTAGCAGGTTCAAGAAATTTATTGCCTATAAAACGCCATTCTCCAGACAATGCTACAATCTCTTCCTCTTTTGTTATTTCCGATAAATCTAATTGACCATCCACTGCCTGTAACTTAGTATTGCTTGTATCTTGATCGTTAAAAATTAAATAAGTTAGCATCGTGATGGCTACTAAAATAAATAACCAACTTAAACTTTTTTTTATCATGAATCCCACCTCCTCCTCATCTTACAATAGCAAACTCTCAAATATCTAACAGCTTATAATTTTTATTTTGACATGAACAGTCATTTTTCATCTTAAATAATATATAATTAAGGTATAATCAATCTTATTTTTAGATTAATAGAGGTGAAATGTTAGTGGAGTTACGTCAATTACGCTATTTTGTAGAGGTTGCTGAACGTGAGCATATTTCAGAGGCAGCTGAGCATCTTCATGTAGCCCAATCTGCCATTAGTCGGCAAATCGCAAATCTTGAAGATGAGTTAGGCACCCCGTTATTTGAACGAGTGGGACGAAATGTCAAATTAACACCAATAGGGAAGACATTTCTTGAACATACCATTACGGCATTAAAGGCCATCGATTTTGCAGCAAAGCAAATAGAAGAATATCTTGATCCTGCAAAGGGCTCAATTAAAATCGGCTTTCCAACAAGTTTAGCTAGCTATGTTCTGCCAACCGTTATTTCTGCCTTTAAACGCGAATATCCTGATTTACAATTTCAACTACGTCAAGGGTCTTATCGATTTTTGATTGATGCAGTCAAAAATCGGGAGTTGAACCTCGCCTTTTTGGGACCCCTGCCCCCGAAGGACGAATCCATCCAATCAACCATTCTGTTTACTGAAAATATTGCTGCTCTTTTACCAGCCAATCATCCATTAGCTAAAAGAGAAAGCATACAGCTTGCAGAGTTGAGAAATGATCTATTTGTATTATTTCCAGATGGTTACATTTTGCATAAGGTAGCAATGGATGCTTGTCGAGCTGCAGGCTTTTTACCAAATGTCATTTCAGAGGGAGAAGATTTGGATGCACTAAAGGGCTTAGTCGCAGCTGGCATAGGTGTTAGTCTATTACCAGAGAGCTCTCTTTATGATTCAGCAGCTCGCTTTACCATTAAGGTCCCTATCGAATCTCCAACAATACCTAGAACAGTTGGTATTATTTCACCAGTTAATCGAGAAATCGCACCTTCAGAAGCTATATTTTTAGACTTTGTGAAAAACTTCTTTTCTCGCCTATCCCAATTTCAATAAAAAAGAGCTAAGGGTAGAAGAATCAACCCTTAGCTCCTTTAATATGATTTAAATAATTTTTGTAAAATATAATAGGATTGTTTTAATCGCTCTTCATATTTTGGAACTTGCCATGTTTCCCATGTATAAGCAGACAGTGGTGGTAAAATACCATTAGTAGCTGCTGGCATAGATTGAACAACGTTGTTCTCTTTATCTACAAATAAAGCACCTATATAAATATTGTCTACTTTAACGGCCGCTTTATCGCCATCTTTATACAGGTTACCTATAAACTCACGCTGACTCGGATCTTTAGCTTGAATCAATAGCCAAGGGATGCGAAGTTCGATAACATTGTCATCGGTCCAAGTATAATCAACTAAAGAATCATAATCTTTTGCTTCTGGATTAGCATTTCCTTGAAGTAATTTCCCAGTTTCGTAGATACTAAAATCAGTCGTTCTATTTTGCTCCGGTAAAAATAGTTTCTTATTTAACACATAATAAATAGGGGAGAACTTTCCACTATTTTCAATAGCATTAGCCATTCGGGGAGCAACTAAATTTAAACGGTGGCCATATAAATAATCATAGAAATCGTAGTATTCATCAATAACAACTCTAGATTGACCATTTTTATTGAGCTCAACTATAAAATCAACACCATTTGAAAACTTCATATTTTTTATTGATGTAGCAGACGTATTTCCTTGATCTGGTACAACATCTAATAAAATGCGAGGGGAGGTATTGGCTAACTCCTCACTTTTTAATTTAATGTACAAATAGCGCTCATCATAGTCTACTGCAAAATCTGTTGGATTGTTTGGTGCAGTATCATATAACTGTTTACCTGTCCATTCCGTTGTCTCTCCATCTACTTTTACCTTCAGTCTATCAAAGCTTAATAAACCAAACTGTTGCTCATTTGTTTGAGCATTGGACCAAAATGGTCGACGATTCGGATCATCATAATCCATCGTATTCCACGTTCGTTTAAACCACTCATCTTGCCATGTAAAAACAAGTCCTCCCATGAGCCCTTCATGCATAATATCCTCAAATAAATGTTGAAGTGTTTCTCCCTGTGCTTGTTCTGACATTTGCCCCTGATTCCAACCATATACATTATCATGTGTTTTCCCACGTGATGCTGGTATACCAAATTCCGCAATAAGAACAGGCATAGTATGAGCTTCATGGAGCTCATTTAAATAACCTGCATAGCTATTTTTGTTCCCTCGGAAATCGACATAATTTAAATAATCTTTATCGAAATTAAAGAAGTCAGGGTAGTAAGGATACACATGATAGGAAGCAAATTGTCCCGGCTCAGTCATCTCTCCTTTCGTATAAATAACATTTGGATTGACCCCTACTAAATCTTCTTCCTCAGATGGCTCTGACGGATGTTCAAGAATGTCAGTTGTGACCCAGTTCGTGAAACTCATTGGACGTAGCCAGTTATATTTTATCTTTTCATAAACTGACACAACATCCATTTGTTCTGCTAGCCAATGCTCAAATGGAGAGGCATTCTTGGTTTCAAAAAAAGTACCATTGTACTGACCAATATTTGCATGTTTTTCATTCGTTCCAGCAACCATGTGTGGATACCATTCAATTCCTAGTACCCATCCTATAACATATTTTGATACGTCTACATCATACAAGCCAGATGCATGTCCTGGTCGAGGCTCCACATAGATGTTTCCATGAATGACATCTACCATTCGTTTCATTTCTAATTGAAAATCTTTTAACGTTTCTTTATCATAGGCGTCCAATGAATTTGCTAAACCTTCTTCATTAATCCAAACCCCATGTAAAACATATAATGGGTTAGTTGAATGTTCTTCATTATATTTAGCAAGTGCTCTATAAAAGCCAGGTGGATGTAATGTATAGACTCGTATCGTATTGGCATTCATTTCTGCTATTTGTTTAAACCATCGATAATATTCCTCTTCTGTAATTGCTGCTTCTCCAGGAAAGGCGCCAGGTTTCCCCATTCCGATATTGACACCCTTAAATACGATTGGTTCCCATTTGCCATCTCTTAGCACTTCAAAAGATTGTCCCTGGATCCTTGCATTATAGTTTAACTTTTCATAATTTACTGTTTCCTGAACCTCTTTGTGCTCAAATGAATCAAATATTTTATGCATTACTGGGATGTAAATGGACCAATAAAACGAACTGTCCGCATACTTCTCAGCATATTTATAGATTGTAGGTAACCCTTTTATTTTATAAATATTCGGTACCCGTGCGATATCATTAAAATCTCCGGCAAAATAATAACTAGATGTGTAGCGCTTATCTTGACCTACAATTGCTGCAAATTGTTCTGGAATGCCATTAGCCTTTAACAGCTCTGTTCCTTTTTTTGTTAAATCCCATTTATAATTTGCAAGAGCATCTTCAGCATATTTAGGTGTAATAATATCAAACCAATAATCGTATTGCGCCCTTGCAGATGAATGAAAGAATTTTTCCCCATTTTTAGTAAACTGCACTTGAATGCCTTCAGATTTAACATGCCTGTCCATTTCTAGAACAAGGAGCTCCTCAGTTATTTCGTTAAATAGTAAAAAGCCGCCACCTTTATATGACCAATTATCGCCATGTTCATCGATAACCCATTGCGGTATTTCTAAGTTTTTATGATAATCAAGCTCATCGAAATAACGCCCAATCCAGCCAGACCATGTGATTCCTAAATAATCCTGTAATTCTTTACGAACTTCCCCTGATGTTGGTGAAGCAAACGTGTTATACTCAGCAATTAACATGCTCTTTTTTTTGCTGGCTAAGCGTTCGACGATTGCCTGCCATTCTTTTTGTTCAAGTCCTCCAACAATTTTTTCAGAACGCTCACCTAAACGTTTTGCTTGTTGTAAATCATCTTTATAAACTCCGTACGTATCTGCCAAATAAATGACATCATAGTCACTATAATCATTTGGCAAATTCTTTTCAACAACACTTTTAGTTTCATCATTTGGAACCGTACCATAGTAATCGCGTTCTACGTCATAAGGTTCATTATTTAATCTATATTTATAATGGTTTAAAAACCAATTCACCCCTAAGTGCTCTCGGTAAGATTCATTCGGAACCGTTTTATCTATAATGGCCACATTAAGCTGTTTTTCATCTTCTAAGTACCACCATGCAATAGGGATTATAATGAGGACTAGAACGACCATAACCCCTATATAGACTCGTTTCATACACTTTTCTCCTTTTCAGCAATGCCGACACGTTTCATATTACCCCAGTCACTTTTTCTTAAGACAAAACGAACTAATCCCTCACAGCGCCAGAATAATGTTAGTGGACGATACCAAAATATTTCTGTAAACGCTAAAAGAATCATGCGGAACAACTCTCGTTTTTTCGGATACGTATTCATACTCCATGATTCAAACAATACTGCCGCTATTGAAAAAATAACACCATAAATCACAAATAGTAATAGCAACATAAGAGCAACCTCATAATAAATTTTCCCTAAGAAAAAGGCTATGACAATATAAATATACCCACCTAACTCGACAAGAGGCCCTAGACATTCTACTAACCAAAAATACGGGAACGAAAGAAATCCAATCATGCCATATCTAGGATTCAAGGTCATTTTTTTATGCTTCCATAGACTTTCAAATAACCCTTGATGCCACCTTCTTCGTTGATTGCGCAGTACCCCTAATGTTTGAGGTGCTTCCGTCCAGCAAACTGGGTCAGGTACAAATTCAATACGTTTATTTTCCTTTTTTTCTTTTATAAGTCGATGAATATTCACTACAAGTTCCATATCTTCGCCAATAATATTGGTTGAATATCCACCTGCTTCAACAGCCCATTTTTTAGAGAAAACACTAAATGCTCCTGAAATAATAAGGACTAAATTGAATTTACTTAAAGCTATTCTCCCCATTAAAAATGCCCGCAAATATTCGATTACTTGCATGATTACTAAATAATTGCTAGGTAATTGAGTTTCATAAATAGAGCCAAACTGCATCTTTGCACCATTTGCAATACGAATATTCCCTCCTGCTGCAATGACCTCACCATCAGATAAAATGATAGGCTTCATCACCCGCAGTAAGGATTTTTCATCTAAAATGGAGTCCCCATCAATAGAGCAAAAATACGGATATTGAGAGACATTAATACCCACATTTAGCGCATCAGCCTTACCACCATTTTCTTTATCAACTAAAATACAATTTTTATAGATTTCAGATTCATATATTTGCTTAATGTCTTTTGTAGGGATGTTAGTTCGGACAATTTTATTGATTGGCTTCATTTGAAAATGTTCGATGACCGTTTGAAGGGTTTGATCTGTAGACCCATCGTTAATAATGATAATTTCAGTTTGAGGATAACGTAAATTCAATAATGAATAAACTGTATCTACAACCCCTACTTCTTCATTATAAGCAGGAACAAGTAACGACACGGGTTTTGAATAAAAGGCATCGATATGTGCATCATCATACTCTGATAGATCGAGACGATAGCGTTTTCTTAAATCCATCATAGCAATGATGAACATTGTACAATATGACACGATAACGAACAGCATATAAAATAAAATGATGCCCCCAAAAAACATCATGCAATAGTCAATTATTTTCATTTATTTCCCCTCTTTTCTTGCTGCAATTTCCTGAGCCATTTCAATTGCATATTGGTCATTTGAGGATTCAATGAATTGCTGTAATTTGGCTACACCTTGTCGATCTTCTACAATCGTTTTTGCCGCTTGGGAACGTACCCACCAATTCTCATCTTGAAGAAGCTGCTCTAAATAACTATAAGTGTAAGTTAGCGGTACATGCTTAAAAATTTTAGCAACCATTAACCTGGATTCCCACATTTCTGAAGTCACAAAAGGTATAAAGGGATCAATCTCATCAATAATACCAATTTCATAAAGCCCTTTTAATGCTCTGATGTTAATTTCCGGTGTATCATGATCTAATAATTTTTTTAATTCATCCAGATACTCCATCTTTCTTTTTACAGCAGCAGTATCAATAACAGCAAATTGCATATTGGCCGACAAACTATTAAAATCACGGATAAATCGAATGAATACATTATCATCTAATAATACAAATAGTCTTCTATATTCACTTTCAGCGTAATTTACATTGGAATTTTTTATTTTCTCCATAAATAAATCTGGTTGGAAAAGGGAGTAGATTTTTAATAACTGGAAATGTTCTTCATCTGTAATGTTATTTTTTTCGAATTCTTGGCACTTCGTTAGCAATTCATCTATTTGTAAGTCTGCAATTCGATAGAGGGCATTCATTCGAATACTCCATCGTCTACTTGATAAATCTTTTTCGTAGAATGCTTTTAAATATTGATTGGAGAATTGTTTAATTTTTAGTTCCACCTGTTCATTCCTTATATTCTTTAAATAGGATGAAAAAATTTTTTCAATAGCTTCTACTTGGGCACTTCCTCGAGGTACCAATACGATACTAAATAATGCGTTATTGAATAAGTAATCATACCAAAGTTGAGAATAATTTTGTAAATAACGGTCACGAACTTTTTCAAAATAGCTTTCACGCTGTCGCTGAACAAGTAAATACATTAAAAAGATAAAGAGCACAACTAATAAGAAGGAAATTATTGCAAAAAGCGTCGAAATAGTCAGCTTGATCATAGCCAAAACCTCGCAAACGTTCTTTTAATTTTGGCTTCTAGCAAACGTAAATTAAAAGGTTTGACAATATATTCATCAACACCGCCTTCATAAGCATTAAGCGCTGCCCCTTCAGAATTGCGTTCTGACATCATATAAATAATAAATTTCTTTTCATTGGGCATATGTCTTAAGATATGCAATATTTCTAGACCATTTTTTAGAGGTAAAATATCATTCATAAGAATTAGATGCATATGCCCTGATTTATAATCATCCGATTGCAAAAAGCTATAGCCATCCTCATAAACCTTCACATCTAAAGAAAAATAAGGGATATTTATTTGATTAAGCGTTGACTCTAATACTTGTCTAAAAATTGCGTTTTGCTCAATAATACTAACTTTCACTAATTCAGTTGGTTGCTCACAGTAATCCTTAACCTCTGCTATACTCCATATCAATTGCTCATCCCTTGATAACATCTGTTTATTTTTATTTAACAGCTCTTCAAAAATAACGTTATTATTTCTTATTTCTGTTATAGAGGCCTTTAATGTAATCTGTTGGAACTTCCGTTCTGCTTTTAAGATGGCAAATATTCGTTTTAAAAACGCCCTAGCTTCTACATCACTACTTTGTAAAAAGAAGATGCCCCAATGATCCCCATCGGCTAATTGAAAAAGCAAGTCTGTCTTGCGTATTTTTGATTGTAAAAACGAGGTAACTTGATCATTCACATTTTCATTTAGTGGTGTAGAATTAGCTGTTTTTAAAAAGACTGCTGTTATGGTAAGGCGTGATCTAATAACACTTTCTCGCCATATTTTAAAGTAACGTTCTACTTCATGTTCTTGCATGATGTCATGGGTGAATTTTATATCATTCATTAGAATCACTCCATCTAGTTTTTTCTTATTATTACTTTCTATCATTTATTTCGTAGATTAACAACATTACTATAGTAATAAATGTGACTAAACAATATCTAAACATAAATAGACGTCATAAAAAATACATAGTTTCTCATCAATTTAACTACAAATAAAAAAGAGTACATAAGTCGTTAAACTTATGTACCCTTTTTATTTAATTCTTATTTTACCGGTACTACTGCACCTTTCCACTCTTCTAAAATGAAGTCTTGGATTTCTTTAGATGTTAATACTTCTAATAATTTTTTAATTTCAGGTTTTGTTTCATCACCTGCACGTACAGCGATGATGTTAACATATGGAGATTCTTTATCTTCAAGAGAAATAGCATCTTCAATTGGGTTTAAACCGTTATCGATGGCAAAGTTAGAATTGATAAGTACTGCATCGCCTTCATCATTTTCGTACATTTGTACAAGCATCTCTGGTGCAGTATTTGCATCGAATTTAAAGTTTTTAGGATTTTCTTCAATATCCTTTAATTCTGCTGCTGTTTTATCAATGCCTTCTTTTAGTTTGATTAAGCCTTTAGCCTCTAATAATGACAGCATACGACCATGGTCAGATACTGAGTTAGAAAGTAAGATTGTTGCGCCTTCTGGCAGGTCTTCTAACGTTTTATATTTTTTTGAGTAAATACCGATTGGTTCAATGTGAACACCACCTGCATTGACGAAATCATAGCCATTGTCTTTAATTTGTAGCTCTAAATAAGGAATGTGCTGGAAATAGTTGGCATCAATATCTTTTGACTCTAAATTTTGGTTTGGTAGAACATAATCTGTATACGTTTCAATTTCAAGGTCTATGCCTTCTTTAGCTAAGATCGGTTTTGCTTTGTCTAAAATGACTGCGTGTGGTGTATTAGAAGCACCTACTTTTAATGTTACGTTTTCTTTGCTATCTGTTTGATCACCTGATGCTGATTTTTCATCTTCTTTTTTATCTGTACCGCAAGCTGCTAATGCTAGTACAAGTATTGATAAAAATAATCCTGCTAATAACTTTTTCATTTATGACACTCCCTTTTATTTGTTTAAAATATGTTAGCGGTAAGAACCGAAATAACCTCTTTTACTTGCTAGCGTTTATCAATTTTCTCGGTAATTAAATCACCAATCCATTGAATAATAAATACGACTACTAAGATCAAAATAGTTGCCATTAATGTCACATCTTGGCGATTTCGCTGGAAGCCGTCTAAGAAAGCTAAGTTACCAAGACCCCCTGCACCAATAATTCCTGCCATCGCAGTATAACCTACAAGAGCAACAGCCGTTACAGTGATACCAGAAATCAAGGCTGGCAATGATTCAGGAACCAATACTTTCCAAATAATTGTAGAAGTTTTCGCCCCCATTGAACGAGCTGCTTCAATCACACCTTTATCAATTTCACGTAACGCAATTAATACCATACGAGCATAAAACGGTGCTGCACCGATAATTAATGCAGGTAACGCCGCATTAGCTCCTCGAATTGTACCTAGTAAAAACTTCGTAAATGGAATTAATAAAATAATTAATACGATAAATGGAATGGACCGGAAAATATTGACGAGTGATCCTGTTAAAAAGTTAACGATTTTATTTGCCCATAACTGATTGGGACTAGTTAAAAATAGAACAATACCAATGACTAACCCAAGAATAAATGTCACAACCGTTGATATAGCTGTCATGTATAATGTTTCATACGTAGCTTGCCACATATTTTCCCAGTCTACATTCGGAAAGAGATTAGTTAGCATTTTCAATCACCTCCGTCTGTACTTCCACTGTATTTAAATAACGAAGGGCTTCAGTGACGTTTGTCTGAGAGCCATCAATTTGCACAATCAATGTACCATATGCACCATTTTTTGTTTGCGAAATATTTCCGTGAACAATACTTACTTCTACATCAAATTGTTTCACAAGATGTGAGATGACAGGCTGTTCTGTTTTTTCACCAACAAAAATAAGTTTGACAAGTTGTCCAGTTGGATAGTTTGTTTTAATTTGTGCTACCGTATCTTGTGTTTCCTTAGTGTCTGTAATTTGAGATACAAACTTCTTAGTAATAGCTGCCTGTGGGGCTTGGAAGACTTGCAATACCTCACCACGTTCCACAATTTCGCCTGCCTCCATCACCGCTACACGATGACAAATTTTGCGAATGACATGCATTTCGTGGGTAATCAGGACGATTGTTAAGCCTAAGCGTTCATTTATATCTACGAGTAAATCAAGAATAGCATCCGTTGTTTCAGGATCGAGTGCGGAAGTCGCCTCATCACATAGTAAAACCTCTGGATTATTCGCTAATGCACGTGCAATTCCTACACGCTGCTTTTGTCCACCAGAAAGCTGGGATGGATAGGCCTTATCGCGCCCTTCTAAGCCTACAAGGGCAATCAATTCCTTCACACGTGCTTCACGTTGAGCCTTTGGGAAGCCTGCGATTTCTAAAGGGAATGCAATATTTTCGGCAACTGTTCTCGACCAAAGTAAATTGAAATGCTGGAAAATCATACTTACCTTTTGTCTAGCCGCTCTAAGCTTTTGCCCTTTTATCGATGAAAATTCTTGATTGTTCACCGTTACTGTTCCTGCTGTCGGTTTCTCTAAACCGTTTAATAAACGAATCATGGTACTTTTACCAGCACCACTATAGCCGATAATGCCAAAAATTTCACCTTTATTAATAGTAAGGTTGACGTCTTTGACTGCCGTTAATTCGCCATTTGCTGTTTTGTATTTCTTTGTAATATTTTGAAGCTGGATCATAGCGAATACTCCTTTTCTCATATAGAAAACCCCTTCACTCACAGACAAGTAGAAGGGGTCACGTATGATACGTTAAACCGTTCTCTCATCTTTCAAAGAAAAATCTTTGAGTGATTTGGCACCTTTTCACATTGTGATGGTTGCCGGGCTTCATAGGGCACTTCCCTCCGCCACTCTTCATAAGAGTTCGATATATTTAATGTTTTAGTAATATATTTGATACTTTACCACGCTAGTAAAGTTCAGTCAATTGATTTTTTTAACAATTCATATAAAAATGGTACGGATTGAAAGGCATAAATTTTTTCTGTCACTTTTCCGCCATCACTGATGAGTAGACAGGGAACACTTTCAATTTGATGCTCATAGGCAATGTGTTCCAAAAAGTTGATATTTGCTTTACCAATTTGTAGCTGTGGCAGTAATTGTTCAATAACGGACATCATTTTAGATGCCACTGCACATGTTCCACACATCGGTGTATATAAATAAAATGCAGTTTTCTCTCCCGACTGTTTAGCCGTTTCCCACTGCTCTGTTGACCATTCTTCCATTTACTCACGCAACCTTACAAAATATATTCATTATGGATTGAAAAATGTGCACGCAGTAAAATCATCGCTAGGACTTTTCTTGGTGTCGTTTCTACTTCCTTGTATGTTGGCATTGTGCGCAGATGCTCAGCTTCTGGATAATGTCTGTCCATTAATGCACGTAGCTTATCCCCAGAAGTATCTGCATCAAAAAAAGTAAATAGCTCACAGCCCTCATAGGGATCCAGTAGTTCTTCTAGTTGATGCACACCAATTGTACCATTCGTACATAGTATTGTAACATTCTCATTCAAAATAGGCTCAATTTGTAGCTTATCTGAACGCCCTTCTACTATCAAGCATTTTCCCTCGAACATTACGCCACCTCCATTTAGAGATCCCCACTTATAAGTCATTATATAACAAAAAACGCCGGTAGTTGCCGACGTTTTTCGATTATGGCTTGTCTTATTCAGCGATCATTTCTTCGTATTGCTCTGCTGTCATTAGTTTCTCAACTTCTGATGCATCAGCAGGCTCAACAACGATCATCCATGCTTTTTCATATGGTGATTCATTAACGAATTCTGGGCTATCTTCTAAATCTGCATTTACTTCCACTACAGTACCTGAGATTGGTGCATATAATTCAGAAACAGTTTTTACTGATTCTACGCTACCGAATGGATCATCTGTTTTGATTTCGTCGCCAACTTGTGGAAGCTCAACGAATACGATATCTCCTAATTCAGATTGTGCGAAGTGAGTAATACCAATACGTACTTTTCCATCTTCTACTTTTACCCATTCATGTTCTTCAGAGTATCGTAAGTCTTTAGGTGTGCTCATGCAAAAACCCCTCCATAAATATGTAATATATTCACTTTCAGTGTGCCATACTTCTCCTCTAAATACAAGGTTTAATACGGTTATTTCCAAGCTTGCTCAAAATCTACTTCTTTAAAACCTAAAGTAACTTTTTTCCATCTGTGACGATGGGACGTTTAATTAACATACCATCTGAAGCTAATAACTCAAGCTGCTCATCCTCCGTCATTTCGGCTAACTTGTCCTTTAAGCCAAGCTCACGATATTTCATACCTGAGGTATTAAAAAATTTCTTCAAAGGCTGTCCGCTAGCCTGCCAAATAGCTGTTAATTCTTCTTTAGTGGGAGGTTGCTCTGCGATATGTACCTCTTCATAGGAAACCTCATGCTCATTTAACCACTTCTGTGCCTTTTTACATGTTGTACATTTCGGATAATGGAAAAATTGAATCGTCATTACAATGCTCCTCTTCTGTCTTTTTCTGTAGTATACCATCATAGTTGTTTTCAATGGTGAACTTCACTCTTTTTTGTAAGTTTATCCACTAGTTTTGCATTTTTATCCGTCCTCTTACGATATTAGTCATTTTTCTTATATAAAAAAACCTAGCTATCTTTTGCAGATAGCTAGGTTAGGTGTGCGCTTTAAACAATATATTTTTCAGCATCAATTAATTTAACTGAAGCCTCACGCTTCTTCACAATTAGATTGTATGGATTATTACGCGTTAGCTTACGCAGTGCAGATAATGTCATACGGGCTGCATCGCCATCTGCTGAAGCAAGAATTGTGTCTTTTGCTTCCTTTTCGATTTCTGCGAATGCTTCCTGGCAGAAAATTTGTGTGTATAGCAATTTTTGATGTGCTTTTTCAACACCGTCACGAGCAATTGCCTTTTCTGTACGTAAGACAGCTGATTCCATTGCAAATAATTGGTTAGCTATATTCGCAATGTTTACCAATACTTCTTGCTCTTGATCAAGCTTTGCACCAAAGCGTTGGGCTGCTAAGCCTGCAGCTAAGACAGCAATTTTCTTGGCATTTTTCACTAAATATTTTTCTTGTGCTAACGGCTCTGTACCGATTTCCTCTGGCATTAGCATAAGCAGCTCTTGCTGTAAATTTTGAGCCACTTGTAATAATGGCAGCTCACCTTTTAGCGCCTTTTTCATAAATGTACCAGGTACAATCATGCGGTTAATTTCGTTTGTTCCTTCAAAAATTCGATTAATACGAGAATCACGGTAAATACGCTCTACCTCATACTCAGCCATAAAGCCATAACCGCCATGAAGTTGGACAGCTTCGTCAGCAATATAGTCTAATGTTTCTGAACCGAATACTTTGGCAATAGAACATTCAATCGCATATTCGGCGATCGCACCTGCAATTACTTTTCCTTGCTTTTGCTCTTCCAGGCTTAACTGGCTTAAGCGATCCTCAAATAGTCCAACAGTACGATAGTTTAATGATTCAGAAGCATACAATTGAGAAGCCATTGTTGATAATTTTTCTTTTGTCAGATTGAAATCAGAAAGCTTTGTCTTAAACTGCTGACGTTGGTTTGTATACTGAATAGCTAACTCCAATGCACGTTTCGATCCGCCAATTGTGCCCACGCCTAGTTTATAACGACCAATGTTTAAAATATTGAACGCAATGATATGCCCACGCCCAATTTCGCCTAATAGATTTTCTACAGGTACTTCCGCATCTTCCAATACTAATGTACGAGTTGATGATGATTTAATCCCCATTTTCTTTTCTTCAGGACCAACTGAAACACCATTGTAGGCACGTTCTACGATAAAGGCAGAGAATTTATCGCCATCAATTTTTGCGTAGACCACAAATACATCAGCAAAGCCTGCATTCGTAATCCATTGTTTTTCACCATTTAAAATATAATGTGTGCCAGCTTCATTTAATTTTGCAGTCGTTTTTGCACCTAGAGCATCTGAACCTGAACCTGGCTCTGTTAATGCATAGGCAGCGATTAATTCACCTGAAGCAAGCTTAGGTAAATATTTTTTCTTTTGATCTTCATTACCGAATAGAACAATTGGTAATGACCCAATACCAACGTGAGCACCATGTGTGATAGAGAAACCACCTGCAACAGACATTTTTTCAGCGATTAAAGCGGAAGAAACTTTGTCTAATCCAAGCCCTTCGTATTCTTCAGGCACATCTGCTCCAAGTAAGCCTAATTCGCCTGCACTTTTTAGGAGACGCACTGAATGTTCAAATTCATGGTGCTCTAAATTTTCCACTACTGGTAAAACTTCATTTGTAACGTATTCCTCTGTTGTTTTAGCAATCATTTTATGTTCGTCAGTGAAATCTTCCGGTGTAAATACACGATCTAATTCCACATCTTCAATAAGAAATCCGCCGCCTTTAATGAAATCAGTTGTTTTTTCAGTCATGATTAATTCCTCCCAATATATCTTTTTGTTAGTTGATTCCCCTAGTGATCATATATAGAAAAGCTTGACGTATACAATGTTCGGAGGCAACCGCAAACAGTACACCTCAAGCTGATCTAGCAAAAATTATAGAACTTCAAATACGCCAGCAGCACCCATGCCGCCACCAATACACATTGTCACTACGCCATATTTCTTCCCTTGACGCTTCAATTCATGAATTAGCTTTAATGTTAAAATAGCTCCCGTTGCGCCTAGTGGGTGACCTAATGCAATCGCTCCACCATTGACATTGACTTTCTCTTGGTCGATGCCTAAATGACGTACCACTTGTAATGACTGTGAAGCAAACGCTTCATTGATTTCCCATAAATCAATATCCTCGATGGATAAACCTGCAATTTCCAACGCTTTTGGCACTGCCACGATAGGCCCGATCCCCATTACTTCAGGAGGTACACCGCCAACTGCAAAGCCTAGGAATTTTGCCATTGGTGTCAGTCCTTGCTTGTCAGCTTCTTCACGATCCATTACTAGTACAGCTGCTGCACCATCAGAAGTTTGAGAGGCATTACCCGCCGTTACACTGCCTTTTACGTGGAAAGCTGGACGCAATTTTGCCAAACCTTCAACTGATGTACCTGGACGTACACCTTCATCCATACTAAATGTGAATTTTTTCACCTGTGGTTTATTGTTATCGTCTACGTAATGCTGTTCCACTTCGATTGGTACAATTTCATCATTGAATTTACCTTCTTTAATTGCCTTTTCAGCAAGCTCGTGCGAGCGAACAGCAAAAGCATCTTGGTCTTCACGACTAACATTATATTGACGAGCTACTTCCTCAGCTGTATGCCCCATGCCCATATAATATTGTGGAGCCGTTTCTGCTAAAGTCGGATTTAAACGTGGTGTATTCCCTACCATCGGCACCATACTCATGGATTCTACACCACCAGCAAGAATTGCCTTTGAGTGTCCTAACATAATTCGCTCTGCTGCATAGGCAATTGCCTGTAAACCTGATGAGCAAAATCTGTTAATTGTCAGAGCAGGGGTTGTATCTGGTAATCCAGCAAGTGCCCCAATACTACGTGCTACATTCATTCCTTGCTCTGCTTCAGGCATTGCACAGCCTAAAATTAAATCATCAATTGGCCCTTCATAGCCTGCTCTTTTCAATGTTTCCTTGACTACAACAGCACCAAAATCATCTGGTCTTACTGTTGCTAAAGAACCTTTTTTTGCTTTTCCAATTGGAGTTCGTGCTCCTGCTACAATAACGGCTTCACGCATCGTATTAATCCCCCTTTGTTTCATGTGCAAGATTGATCTATTTCGTCAATTAGTTACGAAGTGGTTTACCTTTTAACAGCATGTGTTGCATTCTTTGCTGTGATAGCGGATCAGCAACAAGACTAAGGAATGCCTCACGCTCTAAGTTCAATAAATATTGCTCATCGACTAATGTGCCGTACGGAACCTTTCCACCTGCAATAACATAAGCTAATTTTTTAGCAATTTTTAAATCATGTTCGCTAATAAAGCCTGACTCAAACATCCCTTGCGCACCGATGAGTAATGTACCATAGCCTGATGCACCGACCACTGGCACTTTAGTTGGTACAGGTGGTTGATAGCCCGCTTCGTAAAGTGCTAATGCCGCCTGCTTCGCATCATACAATTGATGATCTGGATTAACTGAAATACCATCCGCAAAGTTTAGGAAATTATTTTCACGTGCTTCCTCACCAGATGTTGAAACCTTCGCCATCGCAATTGTTTCAAATACTTTATTAGCAATATGTTGATAGTCTACCTCTACGCCGTTTGGTAAGCCCTTGAGGAATTTTTGATAGAGCGCTTTATTTCCGCCACCACCTGGGATTAATCCAACCCCTACTTCCACTAAGCCCATATATGTTTCCATTGTTGCTTGAATATGTGCAGCTGGTAAGCAAACCTCTGCTCCCCCGCCTAATGTCATGGCAAACGGTGCTGCTACAACAGGCTTACGTGAATATTTTATTTTCTGCATAGCATCTTGGAATGCCTTAATGACGAAATCTAGCTCAAATATATTATCATCCTGTGCTTCTACTAAAATCATTCCTAGATTAGCCCCAACACAGAAGTTTTTCCCCTGATTACCGATGACTAAGCCCTTATAGTTAGCCTCTACTTCATCTACCGCAAAGTTAATCATTTGGATAATATCCAAACCGATTGCATTGGATTGCGAATGGAACTCAAGTAATGCAATTCCATCCCCTAAATCTATTAAACTAGCACCTGTGTTTGATTTAATCACACCATGCTTTTTCTTATAACGTTTTAAATTAATCTCTTTTTCATTGACTGGCACTTTCACATATTGTGAACCATTATAGTAAGCTAAATCTCCGTCTAATTCTGTATAGAATGTCTCCACGCCATTTGCTAACATCTCTTTGACAAATGCAGGTACCTCTCGGCCCTCAGCCTCCATTTTCGCCACAGAATCTTTTACGCCTATAGCATCCCAAATCTCAAATGGCCCTTGTTGCCAACCGAAGCCCCATTTCATCGCGTTATCAATGGCTACGATATCATCTGCAATCTCCCCATGTAGCTGTGCAGAATAAAGGAGCGTTGGTGCAAAAATCCCCCATAATAGCTCGCCTGTACGATCCTTTGCATAGGTTAACGCCTTCACTTTATTGGCCAATCCACGAGTTTGTTTTGCCATTTCAATAGAAGGTGTTTTTAATTTTTTGGCTGGACTATACGTTAAGGTTGCTGGATCAATCTCATGTATCTCTTTTCCTTGTTTTAAGAAGAAACCTTGACCCGATTTTGCACCTAACCAACCGTTCGTGACCATTTTTTGTAAAAATTCAGGTACTGCAAATACTTGCTGCTCCTCACCTGTTGTTTGATCGTAAACATTTTTCGCTACATGAATGAATGTATCTAAACCAACTACATCTAGCGTACGGAAAGTTGCAGACTTTGGACGGCCGATAAGCGGACCTGTTACAGAGTCTACCTCACCAACAGAGTAACCACCTTTTAACATTTCCTGTAAAGTGATAAGTAAACCATATGTTCCAATGCGGTTGGCAATAAAGTTTGGTGTATCTTTTGCAAGTACAACACCTTTACCAAGCACATCTTCCCCAAACGTTTTCATGAAGCTAACTACTTCAGGAGCAGTTGTATTGGCAGGAATCACTTCTAATAATTTTAAATAGCGAGGTGGGTTGAAAAAGTGTGTGCCAAGAAAATGCTTTTGAAAATCATCTGAACGTCCCTCTGCCATCGCATTAATGCTAATACCAGATGTATTTGAACTAATGATTGTTCCTGGTGAACGAACTGCATCAATTTTTTCGTACAGACTTTGTTTAATTGATAAGTTTTCTACAACAACTTCAATAATCCAATCTACATCTTTTAGTTTCCCTAAATCATCCTCGAAGTTGCCAACTGATAGTAGTGATAAATTTTTCTTAGAAGTAAGTGGTGCTGGCTTTTGCTTTAATAACTTTTGCAAAGCTCCGTTTACAATACGATTTCTAACAGCTGGATGCTCTAAAGAAAGGCCCTTTGCTTCTTCCTCTTGCGTCAGTTCCTTTGGTGCAATATCCAATAGTAATGTTGGTATACCGATATTTGCTAAATGTGCTGCAATTCCAGAGCCCATCACCCCAGAACCTAGAACAGCTGCTTTTTTAATGTTGTAAGTCACAAGCAATTCCCCCTTATTCTCCCATTGAATGAATAGCCATTCATTTTTTGGCCAAAAAAATATCAAGTGTTCCTTAGTGAATTTTTTGTCCTTTTGTTGAATGAGATTCCCTCCACTCAACCAAGCACGACTAAGGTTTATCTTCGCTCCAAAATGACACTTCTCAATGAATGAAGATAAAACTACTTTTCTGTTTTTAGTGTAGATTATTTTGTCTAATTTAGCAATCTTTTTTCAAGAATTATTTTTGCAGTATACATCTTTTTTTGTTTTTAACGAGCTAAAAGAGGACAAGAAGTAGCGATTGAAACGGCCAAACAGAAAACTTTCAGATTGCGAGAAAAATGTGTAGAATGGAAAGCAAGGAGAGTGAATACTTAATGAAAACTATTACTACTGCAGAACAATTTAACGAATTAATCGCTGGCGACCAAAAAGTTTTAGTAAAATTTTATGCTGGCTGGTGCCCTGATTGCACACGTATGAATATGTTCATCGATCCAATCATTGAAGAGTACAACCAATATGACTGGTATGAGCTAAACCGTGACGAGCTTCCAGAAATCGCTGATAAGTACGATGTTATGGGAATTCCAAGCCTATTGATTTTCCAAAATGGTGAAAAACTTGCACACTTACATAGTGCAAATGCAAAAACACCTCAGCAAGTAACAGAATTTTTATCTGCTCAACAATAATGGTGAAAGAGCTGCATTTCTTCTTGAAATGCAGCTCTTTTTGAAAGGAGTTTATTATGCGTCACCAATTGGCACTACGAGGGGCTTCACAATATGGGATTTCCATTGCACCAAGCTATCGCAATTCTGCCTGTGGACCTACTACGATTCATGTCATCTTAAAATTTTTAATTGGGTCAACTCCTTCCATTAATGAGCTATATAAACTGCTTGGTGGTACAAAAATTGGCTTATTCAAATGGAGACTGATTCACCATCTTCGTCAACTGCTTCCAACGTGGGATATTCGAACTTGTTCATTAAAGGAAGCTCTACAGGAAATTGACGCAGGTCGACCAGTTGCTATGCGTTTTGATCGCTATTTTAGCCTTCAGTGGCGAGATAAAAAATCAACCTTTGCTTATCATTGGGTACCGCTTATTGGCTATGAGATAAAAAATGATAAGCTATGGCTAATATTCCATGATAATGGTGGTCCACATCGTGATAGCCAAATACGACAGGCTCTCTATAAAGACAACGAAAAGGTATTATCCTTCGTGAAAATGGTTCCTTACTAGAGCAAATATCGATTAACCTTCTATTTGCTTTCTATTCTTTTCCTTACAATAAAAAAAGCAGAGCATATGACTATACTCTGCGATGATTGATTAAATAAGCGAATACAAAGAACGGGCATGCTTGGCAATTAGCGTGTAGCCACGCTCTTCTATTGCTTTAAAAATATGTGGTTCGTAAGTTGGTAACACAAGGCTTGTAAAATCAGCGTCAATTGGTACATTGGTTTGAATCGTTGCAAGCTCATGTGATAGCTGCAACATATCTAAATTATCTTGAATTTTTGTTCTTTGACCTGGCTTCAATTCACCGAGAGATACCAGGATTTTGTCTATTGAGCCATATGTTTGAATAAGCGTTAATGCTTGTTTAGGACCAATCCCTTTCACACCTGGGTAGCCGTCACTTGAATCACCCATAAAGGCTTTCACCTGTGCAAACTGTGATGGTTCAATACAATATTCTTCTTTAAAGCGAGCGTGTGTATAAATATCATATTCTGTATAGCCCTTTTTCATAAACGCAATTTCTGTAGATGGTCTTAAAAGCTGAAGTAAATCCTTATCACCACTAATGACCGTAATCTCTGCCTCGTCCTGCCATTTCGTTATCATGGAGCCAATTAAATCATCTGCCTCCATGCCCTTCACGCCGAAATTTTGCCAGCCCATTTGCTGCGATAAATTTTTCGCCATATCAAATTGTGGTAGCATTTCCTCTGGAGGTGCTGGGCGATTCGCTTTATAGCCATCAAATAAATCATTGCGGAATGTGTGTGCGCCCATATCCCAGCAAACAGCCATATGTGTTGGCTTCATAATCGTTTGTGCTGTTAGAACATGTCGCACAAACCCTTGGGCTCCATTCGTTGGTGTTCCATCTGCCAAGCGAATAAAATGCCCCATAGCAGCCGAAGCGAAAAAAGAACGGAATAACAGAGCCATACCGTCGACAATCAATAATTTTGGTTTTGTTGTCATAATAATTTCCTCTCTATTACAATACAAAGTTTGTATTTATTTATTGTTTTCTACTTAAACATTATAGCAAACTTTTAAAAATCAGCATTGTTAATACTCGGAAATACACTTGCTTTACAACATAACCTTTCCTTTTTTAGAGATACGATTACGATGATCTAGCTGAATGCCTGTTAACCATTGTAAAAATGCAGTTACACCGATTTTAACAGTTTCTGGACGTAATATACCTTCTTTAGGATCAGCATAAACAAAATCAATATGACGAACACCCTCATTTTCGCCAATAAGCTTGAGGATATCAAATAACTCATAAGCCGTTAAACCACCAGGTGAGGCTGCAGGAACATCACAGGCAAATACAATATCAAGTGCATCTAAATCCACTGACACATAAATGCGATCTACTTCATACATAAGCTGACGCAGCATTTCACGTATTGTGAGTTGAATACCATCACGTCGCATTTGTTTTAACGTAATCATATGAATGCCTTGTTCTTTAGCATAATGAATCATTTCGGGTGAATTGAAAAAGCCATGCAAACCGACATTATAGACATGTCTCCCCTCCACAACCCCTGCTGCAATTAACTGATGAATTGGAGAATCTTGCGCTAAACCAATTTCCTCTTGGTTTCTTGCATCTAAATGCGTATCAATCTGAATGATGCCAATGCGATCTTGTGGAAAGGCATTTTTTATACCTTTTATGGAGTGTGCGGTAATAGTATGATCTCCCCCTATCAAACAAGTAAAACTTCTTTGAAAGGCTATACTTAAATTTTCCGCAGCAGCCTCGATGGCAGATTCCGAAAGCATTCTATCATTTTCTAGAATCGCGACATCCCCGATATCCACAACTGAAAGGGCACGTAAATTCACCTGCTCATCTAAATTATACGATTGAAACCCTGGCCAAGCCTTACGAAAGGCTGTTGGGTATTGCGCTTTTGATGACGCACCATTGGCATATGATAAAAGAGCGCCATATACGACAATATCTACCTCATTCGGATTCGGATTTGTTTGTTGCTTTATCCACTGATGCATAGCTGATCCATTTTCCTGCCTCCATTGGCATTCTGACTGTGTAAACATATTCATCTACCACCTTCTTCTCTTTTCCTTTCAAGTTCAATTGACCTAAATCAATTGGTGCTCCTCTGTAAATGTCCTAACATATTTTCTTTATAGTAATAGTACCATTCGTCCAATGATTTTCGTCAAAGTTTTTCTTTTTTTCTCTTTTATTGAAAATATTCTTTTGAGCAAATAAAAAAAGCAAACTTGAAATCAGTTTGCTCAGAAATTGCATGTTTCTTTTGTTAGGAGATTGTGGCTTTTCTCAACTTTTTGAGTGTTGTTCACCGACCTTGAGCGCTTTGACACTTTTAATGAGCGGGTACCACTCTTTTGTGATTCCTTTGAGACTCTTTATGAGTGGCTTTCTCTCTTGTGCGAGCACTGTCAATACTCTTCAGAGAGCGAACCTCTTTTTTACCAACTCTTCGTCCAGAAATCTCTCTTACTCAAGCAGAGAACTCTTCCATTTCGTCTACTTCTGCTGTTTCGAAAGGCTATCGCAAAGTTCCGCTACCTCATACATGGAATAGCTTTGAAAATTATATTGACTACGCAGTTCTTGATGATAACTTAATAGTTCTTCTAGCATCGCCAAATTCTTATCAATATGCTTGCCAAAATTATGAGGATGCCACCATAAATGATAAAAGGCTTGTGCCTGTGCAGCCTTGAGCATGCCTTCCTTTATTCGCTTTACTTTTAAATTTTCGAATATACGCAATGGACTACAGTATGGTCTTAAAAAAGCACTTGATCGAATATTAATCAGTTGCTCCTCTTGCATTTCTTCCAGGGTGGCTATATGATGACCAGTTATATTCCAATAGCTATCTAACCACTTCTTAGCACCTAAAAGTCTTCCCTTTTTCGTAAACGTTTGCGCGTCATATAGCATATGATTTTCGGTGCCTCTATAACAAACATACCCTGCTTCTAAACATGCTGTAAAATAGTCTTTGTTTACTTGATTACGAGGAAAGACAATGGATTTCATGGGCGCAGTATAACCGTCACTAATTGTTTTGGTTGCATGTAAATCTGCACAAAAGGCAGCTTCTGTTTGGCCCTTCTCCAAGCAATAAAAATGAGAAAAGGTATGACTTCCTATTTCCTGATGTGGTGTACGTTTAATTTCCTCTAGTAAGGATTTACCAAAATGCAGTGGATCTTCTTGTTCATTTTCGCCAACTTTTGCTAGCTGTGTATGTGCTGCAAAGCGCATATTTTCATATTTCACAGGGATACCTCGCAAATAATGAGCCATTTCTGCCTTTGATTCAGCAAACAATAATCCAACTGTAGCCCAAGTTGCATGGATGTCATATTGCTCAAATAACGCTAGTATCCTGGGCAAGGCTTTACGTACACCATATAGGTTTTTATTGTATTGGCCATAACGAAATACGTCATGGACACCCCAATTCAGCTCAAAATCTAATGAAATAACGAGACCCCCACCATTCATGTTGCTACTTCCTCCATTTTTGCACACCTAGTAGTAGTGCACGTATTTTTGATTGGATAATGTAGCCTGAGTAAACATGAACAACCTGGCCACCAAAGCTTAATTTAAAGGCTCGTACATTTCGATTGTCCGTTAATTCTCCCATATCATATAAGACAAAACCTTGCTCCTTTAGGTGTAGCAGATTATGCCAAATTAAAAACCGATTTGCATAACGGAAAGGACGTTTTAGTTGTGCAGGCAATGCCGTTCCATGATACGTTGCCTCGAAATAAGACATCGCTTTTTTCTCATGCACAATATCTAATCGATAACATAATGTCTGTCCACAAAAACTCTGGATCTCTGATAATAATAATGCACCCTGTTCATTGAGGAGCAGAATCGTTTCCATTTGCGACTTGCTGATTGCTTCAATTTTTTTTCTTTTGGCAAATTGATTGTAAAATTGCTGAAAGGCTTTCAAATTTTCTATGGATGGCTCTTTATACAAAATGACTTGATAGGATTCTTTTTGGGCACGTCGTAAGATTTTACGATTCCCTTCAGACAGTGCTAAATACAATGAAAGCTCATGCTCTTGCAAAGAAATGTGAATCGTTTCGCTTTTTACAAGCTTCCGACTTGGTACTAATGAATGCGTATAGCCTACAACTTTCATAGACTTTCGAAAATTGGCTGGCTTTTCGAGAAAATAAAAATGCTGCATTGCGATATTCCATCGCTTACTTTTAATGGACAGAATGTACATCGCCCCCACTCTCTGTATATTTTTCTACACGGTGTCGCTCAAAACGAGCAATTTTATAATGTTTCATTCGAGAAATAGGTTTATAGCCTAGCTGTACTAAGCGCTTGCGCTTGCGCCATTGCCAAAAACTTACCGTTATCCACAATGTTTGTGCTGGTTTTATTTTCCGTAAAAAAGCTGTAATAATATCGATTTGTTTGAAAACATCATAGGCTAAAAAATAGGTTTGTTTCGGTAAGGCTTCTACAATTTGCATTGAATCCACTCGCCAGTTTGTGGCATGTAATGCAAACGCCAGCTTATTCGTTTCCGCAAAGGAGTCTTTATAAATCGTATAGCCCTTATAAAGGAGGGCCATGACTTTTTCCTGATCAAGCTGCATCGCTTCCTGAATCGACATTTCTTCAAATAAGTTTCCGACAGGTTGCTGTGGTGATACGTCCTCTGATGGGGATAATTCATACAGCTCCACTTGTTTCAAACGAATAAATTTTTCTACGAATTGTTGTCCATATTCTAGCCAATCTTTTACCTTTCCATACTTTACTAAGTATCGTAAATGGCCCAGTGTGTTACGCTTCCAATCTACGACTCGTTGGTTCCCTTTCATAAATTCTTTGAGCCTTTGCTTTAACGATAAAAAACCTGCCAGTAGATTTGTACGTTTCGTACCGCTGCTAGCAAGCATCTGTCTGGTAAAATCAATGTCGGAGCGCCAGTCAAATTTATAAGACTCATAGCCTATGCTCAGATCATATAAGCGATAGTTAGCAGTAAACGTTCGCTGGATGGTTTCCTGAGTGACTATCCGACCAGCACCAAATAAATTAAAAGTTGGCTCATGCGCAAGAGCATATGTTACATAGCGGCCACGACAACATAATCCATAGGTAAAAGCAATCCACCGGTTTTCAAAGACAAGTGCATCGACCTCTACCTGTAATGCCTCACCTTTAAGCATTGTTAAACGCTCAAAAAAATCTCTTTTCTTACCTTTTGTAAAGCCACTTGTATCTAGTTTTTTTGCCCATCGTCGATCAAATAACCGAAACATTTGCCAAAGCTCGTCCTGTGAAGGCTCACGTCGTTCTAAGGATCCTAAATTTCTTAGTTTTCGTTCTCATCGATCAACGCCATGCATTTTTCGGCGTTGATTGAAATGGCGCTGAAAGTCAATTTCTGAAAAAGCAAGATAGGGTGTCACAACTCGGAACAGGCTTGTACGTAATTGTCTTTCTACAAAGTATTGCTCTAAGATTTTAGTAGACACCTTACTTTCTAATAACCCATGCAAGGAAAAAAGAATATGCCGATGCTTTTTTATTAGTTCATCAAATACAAAGGTTGTAACTTGCTGTAACCATTCCTTTTTAGCCACAACCCCTGTATAATTGGCGATGTTTTCTCCTGCAAAAGCATACACCCTTATCCCCCAACGAATAGACACTGTAAATGGAAAAAAGGCCCTAATTGTCCCCTCATGTTCAATGGCGTAAAGCTCTACACGCTCTTTCCGTCCTACAATTTGCCACCAATTATAAAACCACGCAAATTCTATAAATGGATTATCATTGTTCTCTTCTTCTAAAATGGCATCCCAAATTTCCTTGTACCACATAAGCTCATCATCAGTTCTAATGCGAATTAATTGCAATTTAATCCCCTTTCTTCACTAGTTCTGAAACAGCCTGTTGATAAACCATTAATGTTTTTTGATACATGGGAGTGAAGGTGAAGTACTCTAAATAACGCTGCTCACTGGCCGTCCCCATTTCCCCTCTTAAAGGAGCATCCATTAATAATTGATGCAGCCTCTTCTTCAATAATTCATTATTCTCTCGCTCCACTAAAAACCCATTGTCATGATCAATAATAAGCTCTTTCACACCACCTACATTTGTTGCAATAATAGGAAGTCCTACCCGCATCGCTTCAATAATCGAAATCGGCAAGCCTTCCCAATCTGATAACAGAACAAATAGGTGGCATTTCTCAAGATAAGAATGAACGTCTAATTGATTACCTAAAAATGTTACACGATTTGATAAACCATTTTGTTCAACGAAATGTTCTAAAGCTGGACGCAGAGAACCATCACCAATCAATTGAAGGTGCCAAGGGATATCTGTCAGTTCCGCTAAAGTCTTTAACAAAACATCTGGTCTTTTAGGCACTTCAAAACGAGCAACCATGACAATGACTGGCTGCTCCATGCATATCTTTTCAGTTGTCTCATTTCTCTCTATAGGGTCAATGCCATTGTGAATAGTCAGCAATTTATGAGCAGGAGCGACCTTTTTCAGTAGTGCTAGTTCCCGATCATATTCAGACACCGTAATAATTTTTGTCGTAAATGGCTGAATGGATCTTTCCATCCGTTGATAGAATAGCTTTTTCTTGTAAGGAACACCTTCTGTAAAGCTCCAGCTATGTGCTGTAAAAATAGTTGGAATATTTAACAACCTACCAACTACGCGACCGATCACACCAGCCTTAGAGGAGTGGGTGGCTATAACGTCTGGTTGTAGATGTTTGAAAACGGCTCTTAATTGCCAAAATGCTTGAAAATCTTTCGCTAGATGGATATCCCGTTGAAGAGCAGATATACCAATAACTGGAATTTCATGTTCTTGTAAGTGCCACAGTGATGGTTGATAGGAGCCCGTCACTATTGTGACATCATGCCCATCCTGTTTTAAGTGGATAGCAAGTGCCTCCACATGTTTTTGCGCACCTCCAACTTTATCCATTCGTGTAATAAGCTGAACGATCTTCAGTATGGCCACTCCTTATTTTTTAATAAGCACCTGTGCGTGTAGCTACAACATAAATTGTCTTCAACAAAATTTGGACATCCAACCAAAAGGAATAATGATCAACGTATTCAATGTCATATGATATTTTTTGTCCATGTGAAATATTCGACCTACCATTAATTTGAGCAAGGCCTGTTAATCCTGGCTTTACCTCTAAACGCCGAGCCTGTAAGGTATTGTATGCATTCGTGATCGTTGGTACCTCAGGACGTGGACCTACAATGCTCATATCACCTTTTAACACATTTAAAAGTTGTGGAATTTCATCAATACTGAGTTTTCGAAGAATAGCGCCCACTTTTGTGATGCGTGTATCTTGCTCTGTTTTAAAATAATAATCATCAGGGATTCCATCAGCACAGATAGTCGGCATATTGACTGGAACTGCCTGAATACACATTGTTCGTAGCTTCCAAATCACAAAGCGGTGATGATCGAGGCCAGTTCGGATTTGTTTAAAAAAAATGGGGCGACCTGTCGTTATGAGTAAAATGAGGAATATAGCTAGCATTAGAGGTATCGTTATAAAAAGCAAAAATAATGCCCCAATAATATCAAATATTCTTTTGCCGTACTGACCATAGAATGTGAGATTCTGAGCTGTCTGAACGTGCAATACATCATCCTTTGCATTTTTTTAGCACTTAACTCTATATATTCATTTTGAACATTTCTAGAACTCTTTTAGAAAAAGTGCTTATTTTATGAAAAAAGAGTTATATCAGCGTTACTTGCTGAATAACTCTTGCTGTCTTATTATATGCTTGCTTCAAAAATTTGCACATCACATTCAATCACAACATTACCTTTTAATGCTTTACTGATCATACATGTTTGTTCTGCCTTGTGTGCTAAGCGTAGAAGTCTTTTTGCAAGATGTTCTGTTAGCTTTTGCACAATAATAGTCGGTTTATGCACAATTTTTTCATACGTAAAAATGCCATTTTCTACACTAACAAATCCGTGTGCCTGCATGGATAATTCCAGCACATCTATTTCTGACCTTTCGAATAAAGCAGCTAGTGTAATTAAATAACAGGTTGCAGCTGCCCCTAAAAGCATTTCATCTGGATTTGTACCAATGCCAGGTCCATTCATTTCCCGAGGAATAGAAATTTGTGTTTGCAAATTACTAGCTTGGATATTTCCTGTACCGTTTCTTCCTTCTGACCAAGTTAAGTCCATTATAAATTTATGCTGAACCATTCTAGATCCTCCTTTATTTGTGAAGCGAAGAAAAATGCCCGCTTACAAACGTAAGACGAGCATTCCTTTTATTCAACTGTTACTGTATTTTTTTCTGTCTCAATATGACGACCTTTCTTAGTCACGGTTTGGTACTCCGCAAGACGAGCCGTTGTACGCCAATAGTGATAGACAAGTCGATCAATCCACAGCAAAGTCTCCACATTCGATACGGCTGTCTCTAACTCTACCACATTTTCAACAGTATGCTCAAAATATGCGTTTCGTTTATCACGACGCACCGCAGCCATTTCAGAGGAAGTAACCTCAAGCAAGGTAGCAATCTCAGGTAGACGTTCATCCTCATCAATGATTAATAGTACTTTTTCCAATACCTCTAACCACTTTTGGGTTAATGTCTCCTGTAATTGAAAGGCATTTGGATGTTGCTCACGTATTGCCTTTGACAAACGATATAGGTGGTCTAAAGCATGTAAAAGGGCAATATGCTTATACCGTTCTTTTTGAGAGGAAGATTGGATAGCATCCATAAATAAACGCGTTTTTTCGATTGCTTCATCTATTTGAGCCAATCTACTGTCTGTTTCAGCTGTGCGTTTTTTTCCTTGAATAAGTGAAACGAGTACAGTCGTCATTTCCTTAGTAATATCTTGCAATGTATTAAAGGATACCTCTACAGCAACCCCAGGTAGTTTGGCAACACTACTATCTAAATTACGAGTTAAATAATTTCCTTTTTCAGGTATCATTTTTTCAATGGCCTTTGCAAAAGGACGAACAAATGGTACAAAGAGTATCGCGCCAATCACACTAAACAATGTATGGAAAACAGCAATGCCCAGTGTTTCATCAAAGCTACCATTGATGGATTTCGTGACGAACTCTGTAAGAGCAAACATAAATCTTGCACCGAATGTCACTAGTACAGCCGTGACTACATTGAACATGACATGTGTCACAGCTGTTCGTTTTGCAGCTGTTGATGCACCAATCGCAGCAAATAACGCTGTAGCTGTCGTCCCAATATTTTGACCAATGACTAAATAAGCAGCCTGTTCAAAATCAATGGCACCTGCATATAAAGCTGTTAAAGTGGCTGCTATTGCAGCACTAGAAGCCTGCATAATAACCGTCATGATAAGACCCAAAACAATTAAAATTAGTTTTCCACTAATAGAGTTGGCACTAAATGCATCGAATGGAATTTTATCTTGTACCGCAGCCATTCCTCCCTGAAGAACATCAATGCCTAAAAATAATAAGCCAAAACCAGTCACTAACCCCCCAATTGCTTTGTAATCACGCGGTGCGAGCAATTGAACAAATACACCAAGCGCAATAAAAGGCAAGGACATTGTCTGCATATTGATCTTAAAGCCGATTAATGAAATAATCCAACCAGTACTCGTACTCCCGATATTGGCGCCAATAATAACGCCAATCGATTGGACAAATGTGAGAAGTCCAGCACTGACAAAACCTATCGTAATCAAGGTCGTGGCCGTGGAGGATTGTACAAGCATTGTCATAAATGTACCAGATAATACCGAGCTAATGGTCCCACCTGTAAAACGATTGAGCCATTTTTTCAACGCATCTCCTGCCAATTCCTTTAAACCGTTTGTTAGCATCGTCATTCCAAGTAAGAATAACCCGATGCCCCCAAGCACATTGATCAACCTATCAACACTCCCTACTAAAATTGTATCTCTATTATGAAAGACTCCTTTTTAAAGGAGTTTTATTCCCCAAACATTCTTAATAGTACCATTATTAAATTTGAGAAAATAGGGATATTTCCCTGCATTGTACAAAATCAACCATTATTTTACGAAAAACAATATGATAATTTTTATGGTAGAATAGAATAAATAATTCTTTAGGAGATTTTCAAAATGATTTTAACAAAGCAAGAAGCAATACAGGCACTTAAAAAGAACAAATTCATCGGTTTTACTATTACAACTGGTAATATTATTATGAAAAAGATTAATAAAACCGAGTATAATATTTTTGTTTTCGAAGAAGGAAGAGAAAAACCATTACGCTATGTAGGCTCTATCATGAACGTGATGGCGACAATGAGCGATAAAGCTTCTAAGAAAGATTTTGTGATTGTTGAACAACTACCAGAAGGAAACAGTGCTAAAGAAACTCAATCTTCTGAACAGGAAGCAACGACAGAGGAAAAAGTAGCACCAAATGAAGAAAAGCCTTTAGTTGAAGGACAAGAAGAAAGCCGTGCGATTGCTGGCTATGAAGGCTTATATGAAATGACGACAAGTGGTCGAATTATTACAGTAAGAGAAAACCGCCCATTGGCTCGCTGTAATGATGAATATGGCTTCCATATTGCACGACTAACAAAGGACGGCAAAGCATCGAGCCATAATGTCTTTGAACTTTGGAAACAGACATTCCCAGAGCTGGAGCACACTCTTTTCAAAGGTGCCTTAAAAGCCAAGTATGGTACAGGCTGTAAGCTAATTGATAAACCTGGTATTCATTTTTAATGAAACACCCTCAGCAAAATATGCTGAGGGTGTTGTTATTAGATATGGTATATTTTTTGCCACTTGAAAATCTTTATTATATTAATTTTAGCTACTTTATGGAAGCCTGCCTGTCTGAGCTTTCTTCGTCTGTATCTCTTATACCACGGGGCTATTGTACAGACTGCTCTCCCTTCCCGCTGCACATCTGCAACAATCTCCTCTAGTCGCAGGCTATCATATTCTTTTATAAACGACATATTGTCTGACAGCTCATAGGTATAGTTAACCGTTTCTTCCGTTACCGTTTTATCGTGTCGCTTATAGATGACATGAACGCTATCTGCAAAGAGTCGATAGCCCTTATAGAAATCTGTAACATTTGTCGCTCGATCCTTCATTGTCATGATGTCCTTCATTGATAATTCTTGAAATCTCACATTTCCGTTATTCTGTTGTTGCTCTGCAATATAAATGTCTAAAATATGAATGGCTAGCATTCGTTGGAACATTTTTGTAACCGCTCTTAGCCAATCGTTCATGCTTGCATGCTTCAGAAAATAACGTAGTTCTCCTAATCGGTCTCGCTTCAATTTTACTAGCTGATGATTATTCGTTAATAGCCCTTTTAGGCGATCACGTATGACCATCCATAATCGAATACTACGCTCTTTAACTCCTTTTGTACTCATCACAAATTTCCTAGTAAAATCAATATGTGTATACCATTCAAACTTATATGGCTCATAGCCACTTCCTAAGTCATAATAACGATAGCCAGCTTGATGTGCTTTTAGCATATTTTCTTTTTCAATGAGGCGTCCTGGACCAAATAGATTAAAATCTGGCTCATGGCCCATTGCCTGACAAAAATTGCGCTCTCTACAGCATAGGTCAATTGTAAAAGCAATCCACTGTCCTTCAAATTGTAAGCTATCGACTTCTACGCGAAGCTCCTTACTGTTGGTTTTAGCTAGCTGCTCATAAAATAGACGAGTTTGCTTTTCGGTAAAGCCACTTTTATCAATTTTCTTTTGCCATCTTCTCTTGAATAACGTAAACATGTCTTGTAGATGCTTGTGATTTACTTCCTGAAAGACGACATGACCAAGTGAATTTAATTTGTTTTCACGCCGTTTAAGGCTTTTGAATTTCTTGCGATGCCTCTTTAGAAATGTTTCCATAGGAATGGTTTGAAAATCAATATAAGATGTGACAGTTCGAAAAATCGAATGAGGCATCTGATATTCAATCGCATATTTTTCTAATTCTTGAGAGGTATTTTTACTTTCTAATAATCCATGTAACACGATTAAATAACGCTTATATTTTCGTGAAAACTCCTTCAAAAGAAACGTAATGGAAGGTTCTAACCACTCCTTGTCAGCGATCACTTCCATATAGGTCGCAAAACCTTGTCCTAAAAAGCTGAAATAATGGATTGTACCAAAACGTACAGAATGCACTAACGGAAAAAAGGCAACTGCTCTACCTTGATGTTCCACTATGTAAATCTTGACATTGTCATGAATCCCGAGTGTTGTCCACCAAGTTGAAATCCATTCGTACTCAATAAAAGGGTTATTATTATACTCTCTTTCCAGAATCTCTGACCAAGTGCTCCGATAGGGCTCTAACTCTTCGATAGTCGTGATGAGTTTATAAGCTAGCAATGAACTAAATCGCTCCTTTTCACATGATCATCGCCATACATTTAGTAGCCACTATATTCCTAGCAAGAAAGTATTAGAACATTACACCAACGTAAAAACCCCTCCTTATTAGAAAGGAAGGGCTTCGTTTCATTTACACGTTTACAAGTGATGCCTCATCTTTTGTCACTGCATTGGCCATATGTGCTGTCGCCACAAAGCTTAGTGTCATCCCAGGCCCAATGGTTGCGCCTGGGCCAGGATACGTTTCCCCCATGATAGATGCTGAACAATTGCCAGAAGCGTACAACCCTTCAATGGGTTCGCCATTCTCCTTTATTACACGAGCATATTTGTCCACTACGAGGCCACCTTTTGTGCCGATGTCTCCAGGATAAAGACGCAATGCATAGAATGGTGCTTTCTTGATTTCTGCTAAATTTGGGTTTGGTAGTGTCGGGTCCCCGTAGTAATTATCATAGGCACTATCTCCTCGATAAAAATCATCATCATGTCCGTTCCGCGCAAAGTCATTAAAACGATTCACCGTTGCTACTAGGCTCTCCGCTGGCACATCCATTTGTTTGGCAAGCTCTTCAATCGTATCCGCACTTTTTGCGACTCCCTGCTCAAACCAACTTTTCGGGAATGCCTGTCCTGGGAACAATCCTGTAAAAATATAGCGACTTTTTGCTGAGGCATCAATTAATATCCAAGAAGGAACAGCCTGCTTTGTGACCTCTTGATGCTTATACATCGTATCCACGAATTCATGATATGGAGCTGCTTCATTGACAAAACGGTGCCCTGCATTATCCACTACAATCATATTGGGCACGCCACGATCTGCCACAAGGAAGAATGGATGTCCTTGTGGATCAATAACAGAAGGTGCTCCCCATACTTTGTCCATTAAATCCAACGTTGCACCAATTCTTACGCCAGGTTCAAGGATGTCACCTGTTTGACCTTCTGGAGAAGAAGTCCATGCAGCATTCGTAGGACTTGGTAAATACTTTTCCCGAAGTGTCTGATTATGTGAGAAGCCACCTGATGACAGAACAACACCTTTCTTTGCCTCAATTTTAAGTTCTTGTCCATCTCGTTCCACAATAATTCCAATTACTCTTCCTTTGCCCATAATAAAATCTTTAAAGGCCGTAGATAGCCAAAGCTCACCATTTGCTTCTGCAAGGGAGAGGCGTAAACGTGCAATTAAAGCTTCTCCTAATGCTACTGGATCGCTCTTAGTCACCTTTGACTTGACTAAACGCGCCCCTAATTTCAGTGCAGTAGTTTTACCTTTTAGCGTCCGTGTAATCATATTCACTTTATGAAACTCGTAGCTATTCATCGTGAAGCCTTTTGTTGATAGAGTTGCACGACGCATAGAATTTGCTAAAGAGCCCATTTTTGTTAAATCGAAAATAAGTGGTTCAATGGAGCGTCCCTGTGACAAGCCACCTGGTTTTTCTGGATAATAATCCGAATAGCCTTTTGCATATTGGAAGCGCATATGCTTTGTTTTATTGTATAAAAAACGTAACATTTCAGGTCCTCTCGTAATATAAGCTTCCTTTAGCTCTTCTGGCACACGATCACCGATTGTTGAATCAAGATATTGGCGTGCAAGTTCATGTGTATCTGGGACACCTGCACCTTTAATGATATGATTATTAGGAATCCATAAGGCACCGCCTGAAATAGCAGATGCACCACCATAGCGATCTGTTTTTTCGATCACTAATGATTTCATTCCTTGTAACTTTGCTGTTAAACCTGCTGTCAATCCCGCTGCACCAGAGCCTACTACTACTACATCATAACTTGCATCCCATTTCATTCAACCATTCCTCCCTATATGAGCTAAATCGATGAATCAGTCCTTTCTATTAAAAAGTATAGAATTAAACCAATATTCAGTCAATTTAAACCATTCCCTATTTTTCCCCAAAAAAAGGCGCATACTTACTCTCCATTTAAGGTTTTAGAATCACCTTTATACAGTTATCTTCCCGTCCACCAAATATTTCATAGGCCTTATTTGCTTCTTCTAATGGCAATTGATGTGCAATGATTTCTGTCGATTCTATTATTACAATCTCTAAACGATACATTAAATGGCAAGATGGCACTGTCTCCCTTTTTCACTTTTGTCACAGCTACTCCTACCTACTACATAATCCTTATGTGGGGGAATATCCTTGGTAAATGTGCAAATCGGACTCACAAATAGCAGTAGAAGTAATTTTCACAATAATATCGTCCTTCTTTTTAATAGTTGGGGCCTCTATATCTTTAATTCCCTGATATGTTACAGCTTTCACGACAAAACTCCCTTTGCATGTATCATCACAAAAGCATAGATTTTCGACTCTATTCTTTCCTTCGCTAACCTGCAGTATGCACATCTTTATCATTATCGTTTTTATGCAGGCAAATCAATGTCAAGCATATTCATTTCTACTTAGCATATAGTTTGATAAAGACATTAAGTTGATGATAGGGCGGAGGAATTTTACAGGTGAGTGCAATGATACTTGGCGGTTTTCTATTTTTCAGTGTGAGCATTGGGGGCGCGATTGCCTGGATTTTCTCTAAGCTATTTCAGCATACAACACAGGGATTATCATTATTGTGCGGAGGTTTTTTAGTAGGCCTGCTTGTGCTAGATATCATCCCCTCTTCCTTTCAAATCTATCAATCATTTGGGATTATATTAGGTATTTTTATTGGTTATTTTATCTTTCAACTACTAGATACCTTATTTCATGCTTCTCATACACAAAATCCCTCTATCTCACTATTAACACTAGCTATGATTATCCATACAATCCCTATTAGCCTCACTGTTGGAAATTTACTTGGAAATGCTGCATTAAGTATTTCTCTCACAGCCTCCATTATTCTTCACCATGTTCCAGAGGGATTTGCTCTATCTACTGCACTTATCTCTCAAGGTGAAAGGCTTTGGAGACTTTTCATTTATTTCTTTATCTTCTCCATTTTCTTTAGTATTTTCATCTGGTTTGGTCAGTATTGGGCTTTACCAGACAAAGTACAAGGGATCTTAATGGGCATTTCGATAGGATTGATTGCTACAGCTAGTATTTCTGAATTCATTTTGCATCAGCTACAGAAAGTCTCAATTAAAGCATTTTTTATGTATCTATTTCTAGGTTATTTCCTAAGCTATATGTTCCATATACTTGTTGAATAACAAAGGGATGTCTCCGCACAAGAGACATCCCTTTCCTTTTTATTCTTCTTCACTAACTAGCATTAAAGTAAGCGTTAAAATTTTAGAAACCTCTGCCCGAGTAAGATTACCTTTTGGATTAAATTTACCATTCGTACCATTTAAAATACCTAGATGTTGCAATAGACCAATAGCCTCTACTGTTTCTTGACGCATTTGATTTTTATCTGTGAATGAATTGTTTTTGCTCACTTGCGCAACATCCACTTCCATACCTTCTAAATACCTAGCAGTAATATAGGCCATTTCCTCTCGCGTAACGGGCTTTTTCGGCTCAAATTTTTCACCATTGAAAATATCGATTAAGCCATACTCTTCAAGAATCGCTACTTCCTTAGCACCCCAGAAACCATTAAGATCAGTATAAGATGCAGGACCCTCATAATCTTCATTCACATTTAAGCCAGATGCACGGAAAATAATAGCCGCAAGTTCTCCACGCGTCACTTGTCCATTTGGATTAAACGTAGTAGCTGTTGTCCCATTAATGATATCTGTTTGATATAGTAACTGAATATAGCTTTCAGCCCAATGACCAATACCATCCTTGAAATATCCACCTGCTTTTAACTCAACGTCGGCACGGGCAAATACCTGTACCATATCATTTAAATCTTCTGCACTAACTGCTTCCCATTTGCCAGCTGTATATACTTCACTCTTATAGCCATTACTAGTTTGTGTAATTTTTATTTGAATTGCCTGCCCAAATAACTTCTTCAGTTCTTCATAGTTTTCCTTAAACTCTTTTTCTCCCTCTGAATAGAGGTTTGTACCATCTTTGTACGATTGAAGAATCGCCTCTAATGAAATTTTTACTGTAATACTATTTTTTGTTGTAACAATCGACACTTCGTTATTTTCAAAGCCTATTTTAGATAACAAAAGCATTTTATAAATATCTTGATAGGGCATGGCTTGTAACTGATTAGTGGCTGCAACATTCTGCTTTGGATGAATTATATTTGCCACATTTACTACATCCTGTGCATACGCCTGTCCACCAAACCCTCCTGTAAAACATGCAATACTCAGTGCACCAGCTAACATTATTTTCTTCACTGTTTTTCCCCCTTCGATTCATAGATTCAGTGTACTAAAACAACAGTTTGTAAATCTATAAAAATATGGGAATTATACAATAATTATATAAAAGTCCTATTTTAATATGTTATAATTTCCCTATTTCTATTTTTGAATGGTGAAGAATCCAATAAAGAAACAGATTAAATTTTTATAGAGTAATTCCCTCATTTATAACAAAATATGTAACTATACATAATACAAATATTCTCACATTGTATGATTAGCTCTAAAATATTTTTTATCTTTATATTAATAGGTGCTTAAAATGCTTACCGTTCCTTGAATAAGATCTACCCAACTAATTCAATTTAATGGTCGTGTATGCAGTTGGGTATCAAATTAATCAGCTGGCTATTAGGTTCTACCCTATTGGTGATTATATGTATTCATGCATTAATCGGGTCACTGAAAAAAGTGAACACTTTATCTGAATTGATTCCGAATGCTTACCTATTGATATATTGTCCTTCAGAAGCTAGTAGCTGGCTATTCCATGTCATGGCCTAACCTCATAATATTACATGCAATGAGATTTCCTAATGGTAATGGTTGTTACTATGTGGATTTACTGTTAAAACACCGCCATTTATTTGGCGGTATTTTAACTACTTGGCACGTCGTTGTTGAATGGTAATAAAAAGACCTAGTAAGTGATCAGTTGTCATCACACCGTTCCTTAAATCTTTTAAATGTGATTCTTGAATAACCCCTTCTTTGATTGCTTGTGCTATAAAGCTCTCCGTTGCTGTACGTATTGCTGCTGAATGTGGGTTCCATGCTTGAGGCAATTTTGTCTCCTCCTTCCTTTCTCCAATAATTAATTGGACTTTCTTTGTACTGCTACTAGGTATAATGACTTGTCCCTCAAATTTATAATTAGCTGGCATTTTCCAAGATATTGGTACCTCGAAATGAGGTCGATCTATACTACCTGTCCAATCTCCACCCCATATAATACTTAGCTTACGAGCAATAACTCCTACTCGTTTTAAAGTAGCTTCATCATACAAAGATTGTGGTGGACCAATTGCAATATCCCAAGCAAGTCGTGATGTATGATTACTATTTAATGTCCAAGTCACAATTTGTCCTGGTCTAGTTCGACCTTGTGCATATAGGTAATTTTGTCTTTCCTGAGAACGATATGTTTCAGTAATAAAAATATTTTTAATCCCTTCTTTATAGCATTCTTGAAATAATAATCGACATGCTATTTGTGCTACTGATAGCAACTGATCTAAATCTCTACAAGCCTTTGTAATATTTATGCTCATTTGCTGTCCTCCTCTCCAGCATGATCTTTTACAATTGCTAAAATATTTTTGATGAAATTTGGTGTTGGCAACCCCATCTTTGTTCCATTTTCCGTAATTGAAATAAATTCAAGGACGCAAAAGGCAATAGCTGCTCCGTCACCTGCATACTCAATCCCTGGAATCACAAAAGCTAATAAGTAAATAGAGCCTACCAACATCAAATAATAGATTTTTCGAATGATACCATTAACACCAATCCGACTATTTAAATTATGATTGACTATCCCTGATAGTATCCCAGTAATATAATCTATAGCCATAAATCCGATCAAAACAGTTACTGCGATTCCTAAACCATTTACTGAATATGAGATAAGAGTTCCAATAAAGCCACCCCATGTTGCTATCCATTTTTCCACTACACCACTTCCTTTTTGTAGAAAAAGCCTTCCATACACAAAAGTATGGAAGGCCTTAAGATAAGTACTAAAATAGTTATTCATATCAGTTATTTTCTTATCTCTCCACTTATTTGAGTAAACTCTTGCTTAATTTTTTGTATAAGTGTAGGTCTGTTGTTTCCAAAAGTTGCTTCAATGCTAAATCCTGAGGTCTCATAAATCTCTTTTATATCTGTTATTTGTGCATCCATTGAAATATTCCATTCAGAATTTTGAATTGTTATAACATCCCCTAAGTCATAATCCTTTTGATATTTAAATGGACTATTAGTTAGTATTTGTCCCTCCAAATACTCTTCTTGCATGAATTCTTTTAACTGTTGCTTTCCACGAGCAACCAAAGCTTCAGTAATTTTCTCATGTGATATTAATTGCTGATTATCATCAACTTCTGCAATATCTCTGGCATCAATAAAAACTTCATGACGTTTTGTTGATGAATAGTCACCTACCTCGATAATTCGCCTATCCACACCTTCACCTTGTCCAGCAACTATTGCTAGATTTTTGTAATTTAATTCACTTTCTGTGTAATGCAATGATTTTAAACTTTCAAATTGAGGTGAAAAAATGACCGGTGGATTTATTGATTGCCCTACTGTTAAATTCCTACCTTCCATCACATCGAATATCCATTTTTTATCTTTTAAATCCAGTATTATATCCCAACCTAACTTACTCGATAGAGAAAGAATGCTTATCTCTTCTGCTAAATTTTTAAATCTAGTTGAATAACTTAAATACACACCCCGTTGCTGATCCGTTTTTATGAACAAATGGGGTATTTTTCTTTTACTATTAGATGGATTCACAAGGTTTTGAGACACATAATGTTTCATTACAGTTTCAGCTGTACCTGTCTTACTATCATATGCATTATTTGTAGGTGGAATGGTAATACGCTGAGCAACAATCGATTTTAGAGAGTAACCTTTAATTAACCAGTTCTCTGTAATTTTACCACTTGCATCTAACTCAATTTCACGATGTTTAATAATAAAAACCTTATTCAAATCTGTTCCGATGAGAATAAGGTTATCTTTTAATAAAGTGTTAGCGTATTTTATATGGCGATTTATTCGCAATTCTATTGTTCCTACATCATACCATGAACGATTGAAAAACATGGACTCATAGTTGTCAATTTCAGCTAATATGTCCATGTTTAGGGATAATATTCGAATGCTCTTTTTTATAGTTACTCACCTCTACTTCTTATACAAAAATATACAATAGTGTTACTCTAAAAATTATCTTGCTAAAATTTTTTTTTGCTTTTGCAAGCATTAATTCTAAATCTAATATACGTTGTTGATCTTGTTCTCTCTCATCTTTAATCCTTTTAAATGTTCGATTGGCTTTTCAAATAAATCTGGTTTTGATAGGCAAACTCAATTTTTGGGGTTTGGGGGATTTACTCTAAACGAGAGACAAGTTGTAAATTCTTCTCTAAACTCACCAAAAGATAAATCTATATGTTCTATTTCATTAAAAACATATGATCATATCCAGCATATTCTCCTGTATCCAATATAAGCGTACCATTTGATACTGAATACTATATTCTTCAACCTAACTGTTTAAAACTCATTATTAAAACCCCCAAGCTATAGCTTCTAATGAAATTGTTTGTCCACTTGTTATCCCAGAGTAGTTTGCATTAACAGTAATAGAACCGTTTAATGTGGTTCCAGAAATCGAACTTCCATTGCTAACGTATAGCCAATTTTGATTGTTATATCCCATCCCACCTAATTGTAGTGTCCCACTTTTTACTCCGTCTACCAAAACTCCGATTCCACTAAGAGTATAAGGTCCGAAATATATGGAATTAATAACGATTATATATGCCTTTATTGTAAAGCCTGCGTTTAGTGTTATAGTAAATGTTTGCATAGTGGGGTTGCCAGATGACACAGTTCTATTTGCTGAAGTATACGCAATTTTAGTTTCAGAAGTTCCAGCTATACCAAAAAGATTAACACCTTTTTTTATGTTGCTCGCAATCAAGTTCGCATCTCCTAAAACGTTAAAAGCGTTATAGTAACCTGCAGCCATGCTTTGATTGAAAGTACCAGGTATAATAGTTCCTTTTGAACCATGATTAATCATAGACCCTGTAACTTCACCATTATCATTGGTAAATGTTTTTCCCGCTAGTACATCTGTTGAGGTTGCAGTTCCTCCCCCCCCTTCACCCTGTAATATAAAAGCCGTCCCATTATATCTTAATGTGTAAACACTATTTGTTCTTAGATTACCACCTGAAAGAAGGCTCCCATTTGCTTTTATTATATTTTTGGCACCTAATCCGTTAACATTTATAGTTGATGCCCCTGTATTTTGAATGTTAATCTTTACAGACATCGCCATACCTTCTGTGTATTGATTAACGTTAGGAATTAGTACTGTATAGGTATTTGTTAAGCCACTTGTAATGGCATAAGGTATATGCAACGTACCATCATTAATATGCATATTCAAAGCATTGTCATTAAAGCTTGGTAAAATGTTAGACCCTGCCCATGGACAAAGTGTATCTCTACCACGCTCATCCGTCACATCACTAGCATTTATATAAGTTTGCCCACCTATCACTTTAACTTGTGCTAATGAAATCTCGTAAAAATTGGCCGTTTGGGTTAATGCTGGTGCAACTGGTTTTGCGGAAGCTACTCCCTTTTTAATAAACGCTTTTACATATCTTGCCTCTGTACTTAAATCCATTCTAATAACTATTCTGTCGATACGACTATTACCGAGTGATTCTGTATCATGAAGTAATTCTTTTAAACTATCATTTTCATAATAGCGTCCTAATATAAATGCCACCCCTGTGTCAATGGTTGTCATCATATTAGATCCATTTGCTGCAACATGTAATTGATTACCAGCTGCCTTTAGAATGCCTGTATTTATTAATGTTTTAAAATAATCGGTAAATTCTTGTGCGCTGTATTCCCTATCGTAAGTACCATCTTCTCTTTGTACTGGATCAAAAAATTTATATTTTTCAGCCATTTCATCACATCCTTATACACTTAAATATCTTTGTTTAAACTTTACGTAAACCTCTGGATTTCCACTATCCGTTATAAAAGCAACCCTATTTTCACCAACATTTAAATGAAAGAAGGTAGATTGTAAATCAATATAGTGAAATGCATTTTCTTTAACTCCATTGGGACTCTCTATTTCAACTTGTTTATTGCCAAATGATGTATCAAGAAAAAGTTTGTAACCTGTAGGTATTTCTCGATTTACACGAATAAATTCACCTGTTGTTATATTGGTGATTTGGGGATTTTCAACAGGTCCTCTGAACTCAACTACGATTGGTGTCGGCACATCACCATTATTAATTAGCACTTTCGAGTCACCTCTTGTTGCAAAACGTACTGGGAAATAAAAAGGAAATCTAAAGTTGCTAACAAAGTCTTCCAATTTATAACTTTCAGTAGAAAATTCCTGCCAAAAAGGTGACGGGCACAGAAAATTAATAATAGTACGTTGGAATCTTATTCCATTATTCTCTCTCCCAACACCAAAAACGGGTACATTTTCAACTACAGCTTGAATTTCGCGTTTTGTATTTCCTTTAATGTAAGTGAGCTTTCCAAGACCAAATTTAGGGTTGCATACAGAAACAAGTAACTGCCGTTGTTTTATCATAGATAAATTATTTTCTGCTAATATTGACACATTTAAAGCTACTGAACGCTGTTGTAGGTAGCTGTCTATATAAGTACTACCGTCTTGAAAAGGTGCTGATTGTGTTTGAATATCAGCACTAACATCAGCTTTCCCCTCTATGGACTGTAACAAGAAGGGCTTCTGGTTGGAGAATTTAATAGATTGCCCCCGAGCATTTGTAAAAATAACTTCTTCAATCATCAAATCATCCCCCATTCCATTGCTAATTGACGTTGTACTTGTTTATTTTTTCGAGCAATTTCCGAAGGAGAAGGGTGACTATCGTATATATAAATATTTGTATCTCCACTCGTATAAGAGCGAGATCTATCAATCGACGTTGCGTGGGAAGAACTTATCCCTTGCTGACCATCCATATTGAATGCTAAACGCTGTGCTGCATTTGCAACCCTACCTGCCATGTCATCAATTCCTAAAATTAACCCTTGGCCTATATCACTACCAAAATTACTCATAATGGGTGAAGGACAATGAATATCAAGGTTTTTTCGAACTGTATTTTCAACACTATCTGTTAAGTCATCCATTACTCCTTTTAGATTATTTTTTCTCTCGGCCATACCAATTTCCCAGCCTTCAATTGTATTTCTTCCAATAGCCATAAATACTCGCGAAGGAGATTTAATACCTAGGATTTCCATTGCCCAGTTTGGAATAAGTCCTGCTAATTCTTCAATTTTCCTACGGACATTACCGAACATATCACCTATTCCAGAAATCAAACCTAAGACAATGTTTTTACCTATACTTGAGAGCTCAATATTTTTCAAAAATGACTGTGCCTCATTCCACTTTGTTTCGATTTTATTTTTGACGTCGTTCATTTTGTCTTCGACTGTGGATTTCATCTCTTCTATTTTCCTACCAGGCCAAGCCTTTATCTCTTCCCATATCCGAATAGTGTCTGTTTTCATTTCTTCCCATTTATTTGAAGCACCTACTTTAATATCATCCCATTTTTTTGAAGCATTATTTTTAAAAACTTCCCACTTAGAAAGTACTTCTCCAGTTTCCCAATTTACTTTATTCACATGTTCTTCAGCTTGGAGTTTTGCTTCATTAACAACCTTCTGATGCATAGACTCGGCATTTTTAATGGTTTCATCTCGTTTACGACCAGCTTCATCAATTACAGCTTGGGCCTCTTCTGCAGACATCGCACCTGTTTCATCTCGTTGTCTAACTGCCCACTTGTATGTTTCGTTGTATTGATCCTCAGCATCTCGAATAACATCTTCTTTTTGTTTCAAGGAGTTTTGGACAACTTCAGCAGCTTGTTCTGCTGAAATTTTTGAGGCTTCATTTTTCAAGCTTTCTAAAATAATCTTTTGCTCTACTTCACTATCTGAAAGATGCTTTATTGCATTCTCCTTCATCGTTTGTTGAATCAGATTAATTTCATGTTGTTCTGCTTCAGTTATGGTTCTATTATTAGCAGCAGCATTTTGATAAATTTCTGTAATTCGAGCCTTTCCATCTGTAATAGCTTGTTGTTGCTCTGTTTGACTTTGTGCTACTCGAGCTAAAATATTTGCTTCCTGTTCTTCAGTTAGAGCATTACTTGAAGCAAAATGGTTCTGCATGGTCTCTAGTTCTTGAGCATGATCAGCTTGCATTTCGGCTAACACTTGATCACCCATCTCACTATAAATGGTTATCATATTTGTTGCCATTTCTTGTGTGACTGCTTGACCAGACCACGCTAGTTGATTAAGTGCCACTGTCGCTTGATCTGATAACTCCAAAAAGCTTCCTACTGACTCGGCAGTGGCTTCAGATACTTTATCTTTCCAATCTTCTACTTGGATAGATGATTCATTAAGATTCTTAGTTACTGCATATGCTGCGATTCCTAAACCTGCAAACGCAGCAACAGCTATGCCTACAGGATTCATTATTAATGCTAATGTAGCACCTAACGCCGTTGTAGCCCCACCTGCTGCTCCAATTGCCATTGAAAACCCACCGATTGCAGTCACGATTGATCCAATACTTGAAATTAATGTTCCCCCAACTACTAATAAAGGGCCAATAGCGGCTGCTAAACCACCAATAATAACAATTGTATTTTGTGTTTCAGAAGATAAACTGCTGAACTTCTCGATCCAGGGCACAAAAATATCAAGAACTTTTTGTACAATGGGAATTAATACATTTCCGATGCTTATACCTACATCTACAAGCTGATTTTTCATTATAGCCATTTGAGACTCTGTCGTTTGATAACGCTCGGCTGCTTTATCAGATAAAGCCGTATTTTCCTTCCAGGCATCAGTAGAAGAATTAACAGCTGATGTAAGTAAATCCGAAGCACCAGCCATACTCAAAAGTACATCAGTTTCATCACCATTAACCCCTAAATCAGCAAGCACATCTTTTAAGTTAGCTCCACCTTCAGATGATTCTGCTAACCCTTTAACCAATGCATCTAAAGCAGAGGCCGCGTCTGTTTCAAATGCCTTTTTAAAATCGGCACTAGTCATGTTAGCTACCTGAGCAAAACCAGATAAGCTTTCACCGCCATCTCCTACAGCTTTTTGAATCTTTTGCAAAACAGAAGTCATAGCCGCTCCACCAGTTTCAGCGTTAATCCCTAGGCTCGACATAGTAGCAGCTAGTCCCATTATTTGAGATTCGGTTAAACCAATTTTAGAAGCTTGCTCAGCAAATCCCATTCCCATCTTCATAATGTCAGATGCAGCAACACCCATAGTAGTACTCAAATCAACAATAGAGGAACCTAATCGATCAAAGTCTCCTTGCCCCATTCCTACAATATTTGCAAACTCAGCGAACTCTTTTGCTGCCTGTTCACGTGTCATCCCCGTTGAATTGCCCATATCAATAACAGCACGGGAGAATGAAATAAGATGCTCTTCTGCAATTCCTAGCTGCCCAGCAGATTCAACAACTCCAGCAATTTCAGTAGCACTTACTGGAAGCTCCTTAGCCATACTACGGATTCCACTTTCAAGCTTCTTAAAATTTTCCTCACTAGTGTTCACAGTTTGACGTACACCGGCAAAAGCACTTTCAAAATCTACAGCAGCATTAAGGGCATACACACCAAAAGCTTTGATAGGAGCTGTAATAGTAGACATACTTTCCCCAACAGTCTTTAACTTTCCACCAAGCTCCTGAAATTTATTCCATTTTGATGATTGCTCACTTAATTGCTGATCGACTTCTGTTAGCTGTGTATTTAAACGATTGTATTCAACAAGAGCTTCATTCACAGCAATTGCCTGTTTTTCTATTTCCTCGGTATTTGCTGAACCTGAGGCTATTAATTCATCATACTTTCTACGTTGCTCCGTAAAATTTAGATTTGCAGCTTCAACTGATCGCCTAAGAATATTTTGTTTATTTGCTAAACCTTCCACCGAACTTTCATATTCATTACCTAGTGCTTGTAATGCCCTTAATTCAGCTCCCATTGCTGTCAAATTACGAGTTAATTGTTCTATAGAGCCATTAAAATTCGATGTATTTAAATTAAGCTCAACAGCACTGATTTCTGCCATATTTCATCACCGCCTTTGTTTCATCACAACCAGGAAATTTCATCAGCTGTGACTTCCTCTATTTCATCATCATCAACTAACAATTCAAACCAAAAATGAATATCCATTTCGTCAATCTCATGTAGTTTATAACCCTCTTTTATCAATTTTCTATAAAATAATTTAATATGTTGATAAGGAGTTATTTCACTTACTTTCCCTCTTCATCATTTACGATGGTTTTTGTTTCTAGTCCTCCAATGTTTAGAACACTATTAAAAACTCGCATAATTTCATCTTGCAATCTTCCTGCCTCTAACCCATCCCAAACATCATCCATTGTGAATTGGTTCTCAAACACATTGACAACAAAGGCAATCATTTCATCAAAAGTTTCAACAGAAATTTCATTCCCTTCTTGTCTCATTTTCTCATTCATTTTGAGCGCATTGCGAAACACTCGGGCTTTCACAAAGTCATTTGAAAATTGTTTTTCTTGACCATCAATTTTTAAAGTAATTTGCATTTTATTATTCATCCTTTCTAGTAACTTTCTATATTAGGGAAGAGAGGCTTGGGACTAAAGTGTTTTAACCTACAAAATTACCGAACTATCCTTTGAAACGCTCACGAAGTGTTTCGAATAGTTCGGTTTTTAATTACTATTTTTTGTTAATCTAGAGATTATTCAGCTTTATGAAGGTCTCAATTAGTTATGTCCTAGCCTATTCATTTAAGGAGTTACAACAGTTTCACTTGGTTTTGCGACAGAGTCAAAGAATGATTCAGCTGTCACCGTTACCCCTGCATCTCGTGTATCTACTGTATGTTTAATTACGCCATCGATTAATGGTAATGCTTCACCACCGAATGGATATACTTTGTAACCTGTTTCACCTTTCTTACGAGTCGAATTTGTTTCTTCACCTAATTTCAATTTCGCTTTTAATAGCCAAACAAGCTTAGTACCCGATTCAAAACCAATTGCAATTGGATTAGGTGTATCATTTGCATTTGTAATGATACCACCTTCTGCTGACTTCTTATGCCCATACCAATCTACTAGGACGTCAGTTGGTAAATCAGCTGTTTCCCCTGCAATTGTAATAGAATCCAATTGTGCTTCCTGATCTACTACACGGTCTCCTGCATCTAAATGTGCTTCTGAAAAGTTAGGTGTAAGTGTCATGGAAATAGGCATTGTTAATGTTTTAACTTCACCCCATGTTTCTGTTTGTTCATTTGTCATTAGTGCATAATGAATTCGTTTTAAGCTCAGTTTTTGTGGTTTTTCATTTAAAATTGTCATTTACATGACCTCCATATTTTTATTATTATTCTTCACACAAGACGAATTGAAGTACCCTGTTATTATGAGATTCGCCTACAATATAAGGCTCATCATATTCTAGAATCCGTTCAAATCCTGCATTTCCCATCAAATGTTTGATACTCTCTGCTAGCTGGTGATAGTTCAGGTTGGACCATACATTAACTTGGACAATCCGTTCAGTTTCAATTTCGTTTCCACCAGCTACAAAGATAGGCTTGGCACTTATTTCTAAAAAAGTGATGAATTGATTTGGTTTTTCGGATTCTTTAGGAAATCCATTAAAGATGATAGGCAAACCTAATGGCTCTAAAATAATAGGAATATGATTCATTAAATCCCTCATATTTATTTCTCCTAACTCTTTGAAATATGAAAAAAACTCAGTCCATGCTAGATTTTGAACATATTCCCCTTAAGTGAATGAAATATTGAACTCCTAAAATAAAGAATCATTTCAACTACAGTCATTCTGCAATTGTGGATTTTTTTCAAGCTAAAAACGCCTACTGACAATAACTCAGTAGACGTTTTCATTCGTTCTCTCTTAATCACTATTTTTCACCTCCTTTCAAAATATTTATTTTCACTAGCTATCTTTCAACCATATTTTTAATATCCGTCATACTGTTAAAAATACTTTGTTTCAAAGCAGACTCTATTTTCTTTAACTTCCTATACTGAAAACCATTAACCCTTCTCATTTCAAGATATAGTTTCCTTAATTCTGCTTGAAGTTTTCGTACATTATCATCAGTGTAAAAACAAACATACTCCCGACCACAGTTAGGGCAAGTAAAATAGTTTTTTTCAATCGTATGGCTCAGTCTCACGTTCTTAAAAGACTGAACATAGAATTTATAACCACATGATTTATTGCATTTTGCATAAATTACTTCCATCCAATCATCCCCTTATTATGAGTATTTGAAAAGACCACTCAATTTTGAGTGGCCTTCACCTAACACAATTCATGTAAAGTTAAAATTTCATATAACAAACTTCTACATTAACATCATATTACGGAATTTCTATACCTTCTATTCAATCATCTGAGTGTCAGTAAAAGGAAAGATACTAAAAAAATCCTCTGCTAATATAGCACTTCAATTAACCGAATTTTTATATTACCATCATATTATGGATTATCAATCATTTCTATACAATCTAGTTGGTGTCAATTAAGTGAAAGCTTAAATTGAAGCAATAGAAAAGACCACCTTTAATAAAAAGTGGTCACCACATTGTTTATATATTAATAAGAAAAACTAAATCAATTTGTTAGTTTAATTTCATGTGCAAATTTAATCATCTTTGCAATTTCTGCATGCTTTTTGTAAATATAACTAGCACTATAATTTAATACCTCAGCTATTTCTTCTAATGTCATTCCATCCACATATTTTAATTTTAATATTTTATGATTCAACCCACTAAATTTTCCAATAAGATCCAAGATTTTTTTTTGTTCCACAAGTTTAACTTGCAACTCTCGTTCAATTCTTTCAATTCGCTCTTCTAGTTTTGCTCCATCCGATTCAGCAGTGAGTTTTACCCTAGCCAAATCTCCAGTAACCCATCGTTTTAATTCTTTCTGTGATCGCTCAAGGTTATATTCCAAATAAGCAATTTCATCCTCAATTTGCTGATAATCTAGTAACCATTCGTACATATTTAACAACCACCCTTTTAGCTTTCTGAATTTTTACCTCTAATTTTCACATCTCCTAAAACACTTTTAAACGGTATTACACAGTAACAACTTATGTCTTCCCATTTCTTTTTTTACAATGATATTTATTAAAATTGCACATCTAACTCCTCCTATTACTTTTAATAATCTATTACCCATTTAACAAGTTATTTCCAATATAGTACCTTTAAACGGTACAGTCAAGAGAAAATACTTTTAAAAGGTATTAAAATATTTACAAAAATACTTTTTATCGGTATTATCATAATAAGGAGGTGATGAAATATGGATAACTCGGATAAACTAAAGAGGGTTTTCTCAAAAAACTTAAAACTTCAATTAGAGAAGAAGGGTTTAAATCAAACAGACATGGCAAGGGAACTAAATATACCTGAAACAACCGTATCTAATTGGATGAAAGCTAGTACATACCCTAGACATGATAAAATACAATTAATGGCAGACTATTTTAATATAAGACGTTCCGATTTAACAGAGGAGCAACCAACAAACTTAATAGAAGTACAACCTAACTTTGTAAAAATTCCAATTTTAGGTGTGATCGCTTGTGGAGAGCCAATCATTGCACAACAAAATGTAGAAGGGTATATGTATGAGTTTTCAGAATTACTGCCAACAGGTAATATTTTCGCTCTTGTGGCTAAAGGTGATTCAATGGAACCAACTATACCAAACGGCTCTAAAGTTCTTATAAGAGAGCAGAATGAAGTTGAATACGGTGAAATAGCTGCTGTACTTGTAAATGGTGATACTGAAGCGACTCTTAAACGCGTAAAAAAACAAGGTGACATGATTTTACTTATGCCAGATAACCCCAAACACGAACCTTATATAGTGGATGAGAATAATCCTGCAAAAATTATCGGAAAAGCTATTAGTTTTAAGGTTACATTATAATTTCGAATTCATTAAATATGAATAATTAACGAAAAAAGTAAAAATTTTTATAGACTAAGCTTGTCACTCAATTGGGTGACAATTTTTTATGGACTTATTTTTAATGTAAATTCGCACATACTTCAATAAGAGAGTTTTAACTTGCTATCACATTTTTATACTCATATAACATTAGAGGCTTTCATTTGATTTTTATTCAATGGTAGAAGTAGTATGGAATTGTAACGAAGGATTTTCTACATATCTACACTATTATATTAATGTAACAATTCCAAAGGAGGAATTTCGATGAATTATCAAAACATTACGGTTGCAGGTAGTGGTGTATTAGGAAGCCAAATTGCTTATCAATCTGCTTTCAAAGGTTTTAATGTAACAGTGTATGACATTAATGATGAGGCGTTAAAAAATGCACAGGATCGTATTACCAAATTAAAACCACTTTATCAACAAGATTTAAGTGCTACACAAGAAGAAGTGGATGCAGCCTATGCACGTCTTACATTTAATAGTGACTTGGCTCAAGCCGTTGCCAATGCTGATCTTGTTATAGAAGCAATCCCTGAAGTTGTGAGCATCAAAACAGAATTTTACACGAATCTTGGAAAAGTAGCACCAGCAAATACAATTTTTGCAACAAACTCGTCTACTTTACTACCAAGCCAATTTGCTGAAGCAACTGGCCGTCCAGAGAAGTTTTTAGCACTTCACTTCGCTAATACGATCTGGAAAAACAATACTGCAGAAATTATGAAACACCCAGGTACAGATATGAAAGTATTTGATGAAGTGATTGAATTTGCACGCGCCATCGGCATGGTACCACTACCATTGCATAAAGAGCAACCTGGCTATATTTTAAACTCATTACTAGTTCCGTTTTTAGATGCAGCAGAATCTTTACTTGTAAAAGAAGTGGCTGATCCAGAAACAATCGATAAAACATGGATGATTGGTACAGGCGCTCCACTTGGACCATTTGCTATTCTAGACATCGTTGGCATTAACACTGCCTATAACATTGTGGAAGCGAAAGCAAATGCCACTGGTGATGAAAACATGAAAAAATTAGCTAACCTCTTAAAAACAGAGTACATCGAAAAAGGTAAATTAGGTCGCGCAACAGGTGAAGGTTTCTACACATATCCAAACCCAAGCTTTGCAAAATCAGATTTCTTAAAGGGTTAATGATTAGAAAGAGCAATGGTCCTTCTTAAAAGGGCATTGCTCTTTTTTATTCATACAAAAAAATCCCAAAAACTAGGTGTGTTTTGAAATTCCTTCGTTGTCAGCTTTTCAATAATTTTCAATTTAATCTCCTGTTCTAAGTCTTCTCTATCCTGGTAACTTGTTTGGTGGAGACACTGCTTAATTTTTGGAGTAAAATTTTGGATAATTATTAGCATCTCCTCATTCATATTGTTCTGCATTTACTAAATCTCCTCCTTTCTAATAATATGATGAAGCTTCTTTAAAGCCTTTTGATGAACATTGGATATATTCTGTGATGTTGTTTGTAATGTTTCAGCGATTACTTTTATAGAATAGTCTTTGACATAAATCATTTCTAAAATTTGAAGTTGCTTGTCTGTTAATTTTTGCAAACCTTTAAAGAGCTGTTCATTTTCAATTTTTTCTAATAACCCTTCTTCTCCGCTCTCTTCTTCTCTTATACCGTCGTCCATTAGACCACTATCTGCGACTAATAAAAAGCGATTTTGCAATCTTCTCTTTTTTTTATCGAAATCCAGGCTAAAGAAATAAATTAAATTGCTGATATATTTTATTTTCTGTACCCTTTGATAATGAGCTTGAAATGTTTCATCAACCATTTTCAAATTATAATCATTGGGATATAAGATTGCATGTTGTACCAAATAAAGATTTTGTGCATCTGCCAAAAAACTTCTGATAATTGGATTTTTAACCTGTTCTCTATTTCTGTAAAAAAACTCTTCTATAATTTTGTACTCATTACACATTCGCATCACTCCTATATATTCGCCTTCTTGTTCATTAAAGTGAATATCATATATCTATTATAAACCAAAAACAGAACAAATGTTCTATATTTTATTCATTCATATTGATTTTATTAATCGTACGTTCACTTTTAAGAACTGTAAGCATCACAATAATGAGGGAGGAAGATGTTATGATACCAGTTGAAACTATACAAATGTGGGTTCACCTAATAGGTAATTCAGGTTTCCCTATTGCCATTACCATCTATCTCTTTATGCGTTTTGAGAAGAAAATAGAAAATTTGGAAGCGATCATCCTGAAGTTGTTAGATAAAAGGGAAAATTAATAAACCTATAAAAAAATTTACGACAGCATCCTTTTTAAAGGATGCTGCCGTGTGACTTAAAGATGCTTCTGCATACCATATATGTAAGAACAAATATGTAGATGGGGGGATTTTATGGATCTTCTGTTGACCACTTTTCTTAGGCTAGATATTCCGTATAATTACTTTCACGATTCATTCCCCATTATGCTTGAATACTTGGAGATTCTTGGATTTTGGCTCGCATCCACATTTTCGGTCATTATTATCATGCTAAGTATATGGTTTCTTATAAAGAAAGCAGGCATTGTTAGTGCTTTACTTATTCTTTTTATCACGGGGATTCTTTTATACCTTGCTTTCTTTTCATTGTTCCATTGCTACTCACCATAATAAATTGAAGCCTTTGAAGATGAATACTTCAAAGGCTTTTTAGCATTTTTAGAAATACAGCACCATATAATCCTCATCAAAATATTGCTGTCCTATTTTTAAGGCGTTTCGTTCTGTTCCAAAAACGTGAAAACCTAACGATGTGTATAATCCTTTTGCTGATTCATTGGAAGAAACAACTGTTAAATTAATTTGCTCGACGTCTACTATTGACTTTGCTTGATTGATGATCCCTACCATTAGTTGTTTTCCTATGCCCAATCCCCGCTTTTTTGAAGAAACATAAACGGCAAAAATACTCGCTTTATGCTTTAGCTTCATTTTATTTGCTTGCACCAATGTCGCCACACCGAGTAAATCCTCCTGGTCAAATGCCCCAAATGTAAATGTTCCCTGTCCTTCGAGCCTACTTGCAAACGACTCAAGTGACAAATCCTTTTCTTCCTCGAAGCTAGCGCCAAAAGCTTCTGGATTTGTTTGTAATCCCTCTAATCTTAAATCTCTATATACCTCAGCATCTGCAGCTGTTAATTGTCTAATTTCCATGCCTTTTCCTCCTATCATACTTTTCCTATTTATCGGCCATAACGATTGGCATTTGATGTACTTTTACAACAGTAATCCTTAAAATGGAAATAAGGGAGCTGAAAATCTATGGAATCTACTAATATGTCAAAACACTTTCTTACATTACAGGCACAACGAGCACACTATCTACCAGCTATTCATTCACTTTCACAGGAAGAACTATGGCGAGTAACACGTGAGGGAAAATGGTCCATTGGTGAACACTTTTATCACCTTTATTTGATTCTCAAAATGCTCCACACAGCAACCAAATATTCTTTATTCCTCATGCCTATCGCTAAAAGGCGAAGAAACAAGCCATACTCTACTGAAATACATGATATTTATGAAGAATATCAATCCAAAAAAGGACAAGGAATGCGAGCACCAGGTATTTTAGTTCCACCTAAGAAAGTACGCTTTGTATTAAACAGTTATGATATCGAGCAATTACTTATCAACGAGACACTTGCTTTGCAAAAGTTAGTACAAAATATAGACGAGGATGTTGCAGGGCATATTGTTTTTCCTGATCCCATTGCGCATTATCCTAATCTCATTCAAGCTATTCAGTTGCTGGCTATTCATGAGAGGCATCACTTTAATAGGATGGAAGGGCTTTTAGGAGAAAAGAATTTGAAAGGTACAATTAAAGAAATCAAATAGAGCCAATATGATTTTATGCCCATCAAAACTGGCTCCGGATTTTTCAGTATAGCAACTTTGTCATGGAAAAATTTCATTAGGAAACGCTACGAGCTCTTTGTTCTAGAATTACACTTAAAATTCCAAACAATAACAGTAATAAGACACCCATTAACGTAATATTTGACCATTGTAGCCTTGTATCGAATAGCTGAAAAAAGAAGGTGAATACAGGAATAAAGCACAATGACATCATGACTAAAAATACTTCACAATATTGAATACCCTTCTGTAATAAATACATTGGTATCAAAACACCGATGACGGTCATCAATAAAATCCAACCAATGTTTTCAAGCAAATAAGTAAACATGACATCATATGTAGCGATAAATGAAAGCAAAATGATACCATAAAATCTTTTTGATAATATCATCGAGCTTGTCCATCCTAATTGACTGAGCTGCTTAGAATAGACTGTACATAATACCGCACCAAGTCCACACAATATGCTCGCACCGACTCCTAAAATACTTGATTGGTCCCATGTTTGTACAGCCGATTTCCCTGTAAAAATAGCACCAATCAGTAATAAACTAGCTGCAAATATGCCAATTGCAATACCCCACTGTGCATGTATCACTCGTTTATTCTGCTGTATTGCAAGTAGCAATGCAAACAAGGGGCCTAGTCCCATTTCAAGAGAGCTCACTATCGCTGGTTCAATATATTTTAATGCAAAGTAAAACCCCATAAAGGCTAATATGGAAGCACCGTTTAACTTCCATAATGATGAACGTGCCTCTTTCCAGCAGGGCTCTACCTTTTGCTTACTTGTGATTAATTGAAAGAAGACAGTCGTGAGAAAAAAACTAATACCGGTGAAAAGAAATGGATGCACGGCTTGTACACGGTTCGAGTAATACACTTGGCTAATAGACGTTAAAATGGCTGACAATAGTAAACTTATTACCCCTATTGCATATAGATTACGTTTATTTTCAACTATAACTCCCATAGATTCCTCCTGATAGGATGTCTATTCATATTATTGATTTGCTAGAGTAAACTTCTTTACTAGTTTCTCCAAACTTTTCTCTACATGATGACAGTCGACGAAAAACACCCTCACTTCTGCACTTTGATCCCCTTCATTTGTGTTAAAATGTATTTCTTTCATTTGTTCACCTTCCGTATTCAATGGATAAAGGAGCCATATTTCTTTAGCGTGATATTTTTTAGCATAAGCATACATTTGATACATATCTGCCTGTGAAATGCCATAGTTATTGTGTGGCGTGTTACTTAGCATTTTCCACTTTGTATCTAAAATAATTTTACGAGCGTCATTAGTTAACACAATATCTGGTCGTAATGCAAATTTCCCTTGAAATAAATGATAGCCTTTATCCTGTAATTGTGCATGCCATGCTGAATCACTTAGTAGCTTTTTCAGATGAAAGCCAATATAAGACTCGAAAACTTTTTCCATTGGAAATAATAAGGCTTTAGCAAATGAATGTCCTGAAAAAGTTGTAAAGCTTTGATTATTTAAAAAAATTTTAGACCATTGCATAATCGTTTCATAATCTTTTGAGTTACGATCAATCTTTACCTGAGAAAAATCCTTACTGTAGTTTTTTGATTGCTCAATGAGTTCAAAGTGTATGAGTTGCTTACGAATTTCATTTATATTGTCATTGCTAGTAGATTGTTTTAACAAATAAAGCAATGTAGCCTTGATTAGCCGATTTTCTGCTCGATTTAATCCAAACTCATCATAGCGTGTATAGAAACGTTGTCGATGAATAAGGTTATATTTTAATTGCTGTGAGAATACCATTTTTCCTTTGTATACATTTAAGTTATCCTCCATCGCATAATAGGATGATTTAAGTCCTTTTTTAATCAATTTTTGTACTTCTTCAATGTACAATCGAATGAAAATTTCAATAACGTCATCTGATCTGTACGAAGACTAGTCTCATTAAAGGTTTTGCTAGGAAATTCTTGTAGTGACTTAAGCATTTTCAAAAATGTTTTTTTAGGGTCAATGGCTGTTTTCCCATATATTTTTGGCAAAATTTGAATTTGTGTACCATTCTTTAATTGCACAATACCAACATAATTTTTTGCACGAATGACCTTTCCAACATGCCGCTTTGTGGAGACAGAGAAAAAATTGTATGCATCAACATCTTCCATTTCATTACAGTCCAAAATCATATTTTCAAGCTGCTCGAAAGAATCATTGTCTATGTATACATACTCATCTTTAAAAGCTTGATTGCATGTCAGAATATCGTATTCCTTCATTTCAATTAGCCTCTTCATTCTCGACCCTTCCATAGATCCATATATAGCTTGATGGTTCCTCGAATGCACTTGCTTGAAGATAGTATTTCGTTTCTGGGAGGTCTATATCAATGTCTCGACCAAATAATCCTTTTATACTTAATTTCTCATCCAAAATAAATCGATATTGCTGGGGTTTTAAATGATCTCCTAACACTAACTGAATCTTGCTATAATCTTCATAAAAATATTCTTGGAGAAGTGGAATAATCGCATTCTTAAAAATATTAGCTAGATTTTCTAATGAACTGTCTTCTTTTAAGCTCATAAAATAGGCATGGCCAATAGTATGTTCGCGATCATACAGTGCTTCAATACGAGCGTTCATGACTTCCATTAGATGTTGAATATGGATGTTCCCAACTTTTATATTAGCTACTGCATTCAAATTTGGCAGCATTTCAATAAAATCAAAGCGTCTCCTAAGTGCTGTATCCATCAGCGCAATCGAACGATCGGCTGTATTCATCGTTCCCAGCAAATAGACGTTTTGAGGGACACCAAAATCCTTTTTAGAATATGGAAGCTTCACATGCATTTCTTCTAGTGCTCCAATTCGCTTTGTCGGCTCAATTAATGTAATAAGTTCACCAAAAATCTTCGATATATTGCCTCGATTAATTTCATCGATAATAAAGACATAATTATTAGTGTTTTCTTCCACATCGATTTGATCATTTTGCGAGTATTTTAAAATTAAATTATTCACATCATTGATGGATAGTCGCCAAAGCTCATAAATGGTTTGCTGCACTAAGTTCGTTTTGCCATTTAGCTCATAAATATTTTCATAGATATCCGTGGCAATCCACTCTACTTCACGACTTCTTTTAAAATCTTCCTCTGCCTCTAACCATTCAGGCTCTCCTGTGATAATGCCAATTGCATCAATATGCTTTTGATCTCCTAAAGAAAAGACAATATCGCCTACACTCATTCCCTCATAGAAATAGTACAAGGTATCTGAAGGATATTCCCCATCCTCAATAAAATCAGTACCTTCCTCATCCCAGCCTATACGAATTTGATTGTCCTTAAAGCATTCTTCTTTCAGCCAATTCTTGCCACTGCCTCCTAAAGAAATCTTCCAAACTTTTTTATTTCCTTCCATCACCTGATCATGAGCAGTTAATTTTAATTGCTGCGCTTGCTCACAAAATTCTTTAAACACGCCTGATTCAATTTTATATTGAATGCTCTCTTCTGCTTCATCGTTTAAAACAGGCTTAATTCCCTCGATAAACTCTTCATATCCATATGATTGATGAAAAGTAACGAATCGAATCAGACCTTGCTTTTTATACGTAAGATAACGTTCAAAAACATCTTGATACGCTTCTGCGCAAATCGCCATAAATTCTTTATTCTCAATAATACTAACCGCGTAGTTCACCGTATTATAAGTTTTCCCTGTTCCTGGTGGACCGTACAGGATGGTATTGATATTGCATTGACTCATTTTTGGGGAATCCTCCTCTAAACTTCATATTTTTAGCAACCTTGATTGGCAAACTTATATTACTGAGGTGCCTTCTTTCAAGGAATTTATTCCCATAATAATACCATAAAATCATTCTAATTTTACTATTTTTTTATAATGTCACCCTATTTATCTAATAAAATCATCCTATATTATTTAATTTTCCTTCAACAAAAAAATCCGTAAAGGTCACTATAAATCTGACATTTACGAATTTTTTATCACAATTACTTATTATGGGCTTATTAACGTTTACAGCAGCATACGTAAAAACTTTTCAAAATGCACGCCTGCCTCACGGGGTACTTGCTCCTTCGAAGTAGCTTCGATCGCTGCAGCTAAAAATGTTTCTGCTAGTGTCATTGATTCCATTAAATCTTGTCCGCGCATCATGCCGCCCATCATGATGGATGCGAAGAGGTCGCCTGTGCCTGAATAGCTCTCACCATTATAGTTGCGGATACTATGAAAAGACCGCTCAGAATCGACAAACATATTCCCAACATAACGCTTGTCCGTATCACCTACTGGTGGATTCAAACCCGTAATAATGACGTTTGCTCCAGTTGCTTGCTGTAGCTGCTGACCTGCCTCTTTAAGGGCAAGAATATAATCTGTATCATTTTGATAGCTCAGTAGCCTTTCATAGGATAAACCTGTAAGCAAGCAACATTCCGTGACATTTGGCGTAATAATATCGGCATGCTTTACTAATGCTTTCATACGATCAAGCAATTCACCCGTAAACATTTTATAGACCTCACCATGATCGCCCATTACTGGATCGACAAGCAACGTTGTCTTATTTGAGTGAAACACATCTAAAAAGCGAAATATATTATCGATTTGCTCCTTACCTGTAACAAAGCCTGTATGAATTCCATCAAAGGTAGCTCCAAGCTTACTCCACTCCTCAATAAAAGAGTCCATCTTTGACGTTAAATCTTCACAATAAAAGCTTGAATATCCTGTTTGTGCCGTTAATATAGCTGTTGGTAGTGGGACTGCTTGCACACCCATCACAGAGAGTACAGGCATCGCAGCCGTCAATGAGCACTTACCAAAGGACGACATATCTTGAATTACAGCAACTTTTTTCATCATACATTCCACCTAACTGATCCTGCTTTTACTTTCCCCATCGTATCACAATTCGAAAGATGCGAAAATAACCTCAAACTGACCCTTAACTTTTTTATGAAATTGACACTTTTACAATAGTCAGTCCTTTGCTAAAGTAAAAATCATCAAAATATTCATCATAGTGAGGAAGAGACAAATGCAAAATATACAAAGGCCAACATCCTATACAAAATCACGCACAAAAACATTTGATTTAGTCATTACAGCCATTTTAGCAGCACTTGTTTTCGTTGCTACAATGTTTATCAATCTTAAGCTACCGTTCGGGCAAGGTGGTCTTATCCACTTAGGAACATCTATGCTGTTTATCTCCGCTATTTTATTTGGGCCTAAAAAAGGAGCACTTGCTGGAGCTATTGGAATGGGTTTATTCGATATCGTAGGTGGCTGGTTAATTTGGGCACCCACAACCATTATTTCACGCGCATTACAAGGCTTCATTGTTGGTAAAATTGCTTGGGCAAAAGGACATAAAGGTGATAATCTTGGGCTGAATATTTTAGGAGCAGTAGTATCAATGCCCGTGATGATTGCTGTTTACTATGTTGGGCAAGCCATTATGTTCAACAGCTGGATTGCCCCGCTGGCATCCATTCCTGGGGACGTCATTCAAAACATCGTAGGCTTAGTTATTGCCATCCCAGTATGTGTTGTATTGAAAAAAACGCCATACTTCAAAAACAATTTTTAATGAAAATACACCATCTTGCTGTTGAACAGGAAAGATGGTGTTTTTTATGGAGTGATCTGCAAAAGCAACGAATTTCAAGATAAAGTGAAACTAGCCTTGTTCTTTTTCATACTATAAGGTGGAGGTGGAAAAATGCCAAGAGTAAAATACCGTGATGCAGACGTTGCTTTAATGGCAAGGATGATGAGAGCAGAAGCTGAGGGTGAAGGTCAACAAGGTATGCTTTACGTGGGCAATGTCATTGTGAATCGTGCAGTGGCATCCTGTTTAGATTTCAATGATGTAAGAACGATTGAGCAGGTTATTTACCAGGTACAAGGCGGAAACTATTCTTTCGAAGCTGTTCAAAAAGGAAATATGTTTTACCAACGAGCAAGAGAAACGGAAAAAAGATTAGCGAAACAAAACTTAGATTTCTGGCGAGAACATCCAGCAAAATACGCACTCTGGTACTTCAATCCATATGCACCATGTCCCCCAACATGGTATGGTCAGCCGTTTACAGGACAATTTAAGAATCATTGCTTTTTTGAACCTGCTCCAGATACTTGTGCTAGTGTATATATGGGATAATTTGTTCAACGTTAAAAAGGGAATACCTCTATTGCAGGTATCCCCTTTATGCTCATATTATATAGCATGACTTAATCCATCACTCTTAAAAGCTTTTCCTTAAACATCATTACTCCAATCAAGCCAATGATAGAAAATATGACTGGCGAGATGAAGCCATAGTAGTACCCATCAATTACATTGCCTGTAGCAGCCTGAAAATAATCTAAAATATACCCAAAAATAATAGGCAGCAATGCGGCACTTAGAAAGCCCCCAGTATTGGCAAATCCAGAAACAATGCCTGATTCATTTAAAGGGAAAGTTTGACGAACTGCCGCAAAGGTTAAAGCACTTGCACCATAGCCAAAGCCAATGATAAAGAACAGGACAATGAGCATGAAAATGGACGGATGCCCTTTCAATAAAAGAAAGGCAATCCAACTCACTAAAACCGCAATATGCACAACAATATAGGGTCTCTTAATTGTACCTAACCAGCCAGCAATCCAGCTCATTAAAGGTGCTCCTAAAAGCGCTCCGACTAGACCAATCATAATTAGCTGACTAGCCTCTGACCGTGACATCTCATACATATTGATCCCATATGGTACTGCCCACGAGCTAATAAAGCCAACATACCCGCCCACAACGCCAAAATGACAAAAAAATAAAGCCCATGCTTGCCTGCTTGAAAATATTCTTCGTAATAATATGGAGCTTTTTTCACGTTTTATTTCTTTAGTTATGCTTACAGATTCCTTTGAAAAAATGCGTTTTGTGTTTTGTACAAGCACAAAATAAAGAAGTACACCACATAAGCATAGTAAAAGTCCTGTAGAGAAAAAGGTGATTCGCCAACCTAATAAAAAAATCAATGTAGCAAAAGGCACTGTTGCCAATAAGAAACCTAAGCTCCCTGTCATACCTGCAAAGCCAATTAATCGGACAAACTCCTTTTTATGAAACCATTGTGCCAAAATAAGCACCATATTCACCCATATGGTGGCATCTCCTATACCAGTAAGTATTCTAGAAAAGAATAGAATGAATTCATGTGTACCTAAACTGTAAAGAATGGTTCCTATACCTGTAAGGATGGCACCAATGATGAGGAAAACGTTTGGCCCAAATCGGTCAGCTAAAATCCCCATTGGAATTTGTAAACTCGTGTACACAAAAAATTGAATACTCGTCAATAAGCCGATTGTCGATGCCGTTACCCCAAAATCCTCCATCAATTGATCTGTAATTAACCCTGGAGCAGTTCGCTGACTTGCCATTAACAAATAGGTAAACAATACAGCAACAAACACAATCCATCTGTACTTATGTTGTTGTTTGTCCAATAATCACTACTCCTATTAGCTTTTATTTTATGTATATGAGTTCGAGGTCAGGATAAAACCTGCTTATGAGGAAGCTTGAAAATTACGACCGCAAAAAAACGCACCTAGTCTCTACTAAGTGCGTTCATGCTAGATTATACTGCTGGCTGAGGCTGTTCACTGACATGTACTGCTGGTTGACGGTCTTTCCAAGGCATGGCTTCCTCTAATTGTCTACCTAGCTGTAATAACGTCAATTCATCTGCAAATTTACCCGTCATTTGTAGACCAATTGGTAGGCCTGATTTACTTTCGGCTAAAGGCAATGATATGGAAGGCTGGCCTGTAGCATTGAATAAATTTGTAAACGGTGCATAAGTGAAAATTTGCTCCGTCCATTCGACAGCCGAAATGTTAGGATTGTTGGCATTTAATTCACCAATTTTAGCAGGAAGTGTGCCAATGGTTGGACTCAATAAAATATCATAGTCTTCAAAGAAGCCTGCTACTTGACGTGAAACGACTGCATTTGTATGAATAGCTTCCAATAAATCAGCCGCTTTTAATTGACCACCATATTCATAGCATTTCCAAATGGCTGCTTCAATATAGTCCGGAGAAACTGCTTTACCAGTTCCCGCTGCAGCCCCCTTAATCATGTGATAAATATTCGCTGTCCAAATAGCAACCGTCGCCTTTGTAAATGATGCTTGTTCATATTTCGGACGCGCTTCTACTACCTCGTGTCCTAGCTCCTTTAAAACTTGAACTGTTTTATGAACCGCTTCTATACATTCCGGATCGACAAATGCCCCAGAATTTGTTTCAGTTGTCCAAGCAATTTTTAGCGGGCGCACTGTTTCCTGGATAAGTTGTCCATATGGTGCATGTGTTACTTCTAATTTGGAATAGCTCCCTAAGTCAGGGCCTGCTACTTGATCCAATAAAACAGCTGTATCACGAATTGTACGCGTCACAGCGAACTCAATGGCAATACCATTTAAAGGCTCGCTATTGAATGGACCAGCTGGAACTCTTCCCCGTGTTGGCTTTAATCCCACTAACCCACTACAGGAAGCGGGAATACGAATAGAACCTCCACCATCATTGGCATGAGCGATTGGCACAATACCACTTGCCACAGCAGCTGCTGACCCACCACTCGAGCCACCTGGACTATGAGTTAAATTCCACGGATTGCGCGTTGCACCATAAATAACCGCTTCAGTCGCTGCATTATAGCCAAACTCAGGTGTTGTCGTAGTACCTGCTAAAATCAAGCCAGCCTTTCTAAAGCGTGCCATTAATTCACTATCGACGGGTATAACTGTATTTTCTCCAATACGACTCCCCATACTATGCGGAACACCCTCTGCATGTAACACAAGCTCCTTAATTAAAAACGGAACACCTGCAAACGGCGCATTTTCATCAACCTTTTCAATTGCCTTGTCAGCCTGCTCTTCTAACACATTAACGACCGCATTAATGGTTGGATTGACTTTTTTTATTCCTTCTAACGCTAGCTCCTTTAACTCCTGTGGTGTTACCTCCTTTGATTTTACTAGCTCTGCTAACCCAATACCGTCATAGGATGCATACTCTTGTAAATTCATATTATCACCTCGTATAGTAGTAATCTTGCAACTATAATGTACTGAATATTCTAAATTTAAGATATTACCCGAAAGGATAATTCTGTTTTAAGTAGAATATAAATGCATAATAGAGAAACGAGGTGTTTTCATGTTTTTAGAAAATGATTTAGAAAACATTCTTAAAGCAAGCTATCATATTTCGAATATGAATGTGAAACAAAGCAATGAAGGTTTTAAACATGAACTATTGCAAACAATTAGTCAGCATCTCGGCTATCACCATATGTTATTTTGGGAAATAGCAAATAATGAGCTAACCGCCCCTGTGCTTTTTAATATAGAGCGTCACACAATTAATGACTATTTACAAAGATATAAAAGCTTTGATCCATTGCACCCCCAAAATATAAATACACAGCCTTCCATTCAGCTAATGAGTAGGAATGAAGTGATGTGCCTGCAAAAACAAACCCACTATAAAGAAGTATTTTTGAAAGAAAATCGCTATGAAGATGAAATGGCCATGTATTTGAGGATAGACAATAGGCTCGTAGCCGTTATTGGCTTTTTAAGGAAAACAGGAGAGAAGCTATTTAATGAAAAAGATATTTTAAAGTTAGTATATTTGAAAAGAAATATCGAAAATATGTATTCCTTACATCACTTTTCACAGCCCTCCATCGTGTTGGAAATGACAGATCGAGAACGAGAAGTTTTAAAGTTTGTATTCAAAGGCTTAAAAAACATAGAAATCGCTAAGCAATTATTCGTCAGTGAAAATACAATCAAAAAACATCTTCAAAATCTATATAGAAAATTTCAAGTAACCAATCGTACCCAACTGCTGGCAAAGTGTTTGAAATATATTGATCATGTTTAGTAGGGTCATCCAAAGAATAATTTCCTGTTCGATACCCACATATTGTGACATTGAACTCTTATACAAACTGGACCCTTCTCTTATTAAAAAGATATGATTTGTCATTTGGACTATAGGGGTATCTACACTATATTCTGAGATGACATTAGAAAAGAGACATTTCGAAGATCGAAATGTCTCTTTTCTATCATGTTTGATAATTATTTATAACAGTCGTTCTTTTGCTATACTTTTATTTTGTTTTAGCAGTTTGAATAATCCATTTAGCTAAATTGTCTATTTGCCCTTCTACAGCAATCGGATCTCTAAACCATGACTCACTTTCAGTCCACAAGTATACTTTTCCATCTCGAATCGCAGGCAAGTTACCCCAAATCGGATCAGCCTGCAGTTCCTCCAACGTTGATTTTGTTGTTAATACCAAATAATCTCCAGTATATTCAGGAAGCATTTCTAGAGAAAACTCGTAAAATGATTCAGCTAGCATATGTTCTGGAACAGTTGAAGGTGGATTCGCACCTAATATTTCATACATAATTCGACCGCCGCGTCCAGACTTTGATCCGAATAAGAATACCTTTCCATCATACTCCTGCATGATAGAAACTGTCTCTCCCTCACCAAGTGCAGCTTGAACTTCATCACGTAATTTACCAGTGCGACTCTCAAAATCGGTAATCCATTGTTCAGCTACATCCTTTTTGTCTAATAAATCACCGAAATAACGCATTTCCTCCTGAATGGTTTCAAAGCTATTATAAGGCATAGCCACTGTTGGCGCGATGAGTGAATATTTGTCCACTGCTTCTTCTTTATTAATATTTGTGATGATTAAATCTGGTTTCAATTCAACCAGTGCTTCTAGCGAATCTCCTACATCAGTTACACCGTCAAGCATCCCTTCTAAATACGGGCTTTCCATCAATAAAAAATCAGATGCAACTGGTTGGACGTCAAGTGCCAACACGGTTCCTAAATAGGCAGGTGCTGCTATACGTTGTGGTTGTATAGGAACTTCTACATCTCCGAGTGCCGTCTTAATTGTTCGCATTTGGATATTGGCAGGTGCCTCTGACTTTACTTGATTTGATTTTGTTGCGCCACTCTTTCCGTTTGCCCCTTCTGGTGTTGTTCCACATCCTGATGCGACCATAGTCAGACACAATAGTGCCATTGCTAATAGATTTTTCTTTCTAATTTCCATATCATTTCCTCCACCCAACATCAATTGATAATGAATATCATTACCATTTAAATGATACATTGCTGGATGTGGTGCAACAATGGACAAATTTGGCTTATTCATTGTATCTTTCGAACCTATATACTGATATTGCTTGCGGTATTCTCCTGGAGTTATGCCTGTTTGTTTCTTAAACATACGGTTAAAATAGACCGTGTCTGGATAACCAACATAAGCAGCTATTTCTTGTAGCGTCGCTTCGGTATCACACAGTAATTTTCGCGCCAAGTCTATGCGTAATCGAATCGTATAATCAATTGGACTACATCCCATCTGCTCTTTGAATTTCCTCGAAACGTACTGTGGAGTGTAATTCATTTGCTGGGCCAACTGCTCCATAGAAATCATACCACGATAATTTTTTGCGATATAGCGGACAACTTGTTCTGTTAGAGATGGGGCGTGAGCATGCTCCATCCGCTCCTGTAACGTTGCATGTACGAAACGGATGAATTCCCCCTTGGCCTTCAGTCTTCTCAATTCATGGACATCCTTCATGTTTTTCTCTTTGTCTAACTGCCCATTGTCTATTTGTTGCCAGTCGGTAAGCATTGTTTCTAGCATCTCCAACATAACGAGCGGTTCGGATGGTGACACTGCCCAGCTTTTCATAAATGGATTGTCTGTTTGCATCATCATATGAAACTCCCGCAATGCTGAAGCGGGTAAAGAAGCATTGTATAAAATCATGTAGGTGTCAAGAAAGTCAGCGGATTGAACCGTTATCCGCTGCCCCTTGCCGATATGTATTAAATGAAACCTTTCGGATAGCCATACTTCATCGTTTGTCCACAGTTCACCACGTCCATTTGCCACAAACATAAACATGCTTGCTGGTGTTACATAATCACAAATTTCGTCACCACCTCCAACTCGTTTTACCCGAATGTCCAGTACGCGAATGACGACTTGATTCCACAGTTGAATTTGTTCGCTTATATTCATAATATTGCCACGAAACGAACGTTATCTATCCTGTCCATTAGATTGCTCCTTCCCATGCATATTACAATTAGAATTATTTATGATAATCATTCTCATTTTGATTTTTGTTTCAAGATATGTCAAGGACAGTCAAATCATTTCTGGCTAGATGAAGGATTCCTATTAAGCGTAGCTTGTTAAACCGTTATGTGTAATTTATTTATGATTTCAAATAGCTTAAAACAACCTCTATTTTTTCTCATTAGGAAATTTCCCCATAGAAAAAATTGCACCACCAATTGGTAGAGTGTGACTAACAAGTGGTGATGCAATTCTAATTTTAATTCTAACTATAGAGGCGCTCTTTTACTTAATTACTTTGCACTTTATATACTTTACTATCAAGCTGTCTATTTATTGCCTGCTGTAAAAATCGTGTGGCGGTAAATAGTTTTCCTTCATCAATATTCGTTTGCACACCTAAACGATGCAGGAAATTTACTAAATCATTTGTTGACACATTGCCGCTTGCACCAGGGGCATAGGGGCACCCCCCTAAACCTCCAATAGCACTGTCATATTTTGTAATCCCCAGCTCAAGTGCTGCAAATATATTGGCTAAAGCACGACCATACGTATCATGAAAATGAAGGGCAAATAAATCACGATCGTATTGAGTGAGCAGCTCTGATAAAATAGCCTTCACTTGTACAGGATCCGCTACCCCAATTGTATCGCCGAGTGAAATTTCAGAAACGCCCATTGCTAGATAGGCATCAATGATATCCATCACTGTTTGAAGCTTTACTTCATCACCAAACGGACTGCCAAATACAGTTGAAATATAGCCTCTTAACGATATACCTTCACGATTTGCTACTTCAGCTACAGCTTTTAAGTTCTGTAAAGATTGGTTAATTGAAGCGTTTACATTACTTTGATTATGCTCCTCAGAGGCCGAGATAAATAACGCAATTTCATCAACCTTTTGTTGAATGGCTCCTTCTACCCCTTTCAAATTAGGCACAAGCGCTGCATACGTTATTTTTTCATGACGTGTGATTTGCTCAAACACTTCATGATGATCGGCTAAAGCTGGTATCCACTTGGGACTAACAAAAGAGGATACTTCGATATGGCGGACACCTGTTTCACTTATTAAGTTAATCCATTGCACTTTCAAATCAGTTGGAATAAAAATTTTCTCATTTTGTAAGCCGTCACGAGGACCAACTTCTCTTATTTCCACTGCTTTTGGTAAGTTCATCAAGATACACTTCCTTTAATTAAATGCCGAACAGCTGTAGCATAATCCAGCTTGATGCGTAGAATACCATGAATTGCACACCGGCCCCTACACCTAAAATACGATTTAATAAACCACCAACAGTTGCGACTGTAAATGTTAACACTACTCCTAGTAATTGTGCCTCGTTATAGGCAAGCAAAAATGCTAATCCGATAAACATTGCTACGATTGCTTCCTGGCTAATATATTTCAATACTAATACAGATGCTTTACGTGCATAATTCATCGCAAATGGATAAGCAATTAAAGCGGCTACACTAATACCGATTAACCCAAAAATGAAAAAGTCCCATGAAGACATTAGCGTGTGTAAGTTGTTAACTGGATCTACTGTAAAAATCGGTGGTGCATTAAATAAAGGTGATGCTGGTCCAAGTGCTACTGGACTTAACGGAATACCGAATGCAATTAATGGAATAATCGCTTCAGCTATATAAGTCGATTCCGTTACACCATTCATGACAGTAAGACTCGTTGTTGATTTTTTATAGGCACCTTTTGTACGAGAGCCTACAATTTCTCCCATCAATGACGTCATCCCGACAGGACTAAAGACAAATGTAAGGGAGGAAAGAAACGTTGTAATGCTCGTAAAAATGGTCTGTCTTTTCGATAAAATTTTAAATGGATTCGGGAAATAGCCCTTCCATGATTTCGTTTCGGGAGCAAGATTATATTGATTTGGCTTACTGCGTGCTAGATCATTTTTAGCAACAGAGGAAGCCGCCATTAAAATATTGCAAAACATCGGTCCAATCGCAATTCCTAAAAAGAATGTAATACTTAAATGTTTATCCAGCATCGCGAAGCTAACGCTATCTAAAGCTTTAATGAAAAATGCAAATGGAATAATGATTAAAATACTTGCCCATTTTCCTTTTGAAAAGAATGCGATTAAAATAGCGGCAAGTGTAAAAATGATGCCTGATGAAGATTTAAAAAAGTCGGCAAATTGACCTAAAAACTGGCCTAACAGTACAGCGGTTGGTAGAGCGATAAATGCACCGATAACGCCGCCAGAAATCATTTTACGTAGTGCAACGTGCGGCATCCCTAAACGGCGTAATGTATTGGCATGGTCGATCAAAGGTACAGCCGTTGTATCCCCTGGAATGCCTAATAACGCAGTTGGGACAGCATGTGTTAAATGCTTAGCTAACACGCCTGCCATGAAAAAGGCGAATACCCCTTCAGGAGGCGCTCCCAGCAAAATAACTAGCAATGTAATGGGTACCATAATTGCTGTTTCATCTGTACCTGAAATAAGTCCAATTATAGTAAAGATAGCTGCACCAAGAAGTGCAAATAAAAGAGCTATTAAATAAATACTCATTTTTTATCCGCTCCCTTCAAGCCTTGTAAGCTAGAAAGAATGCCAAAATCCTCAAGCTCCTTTTTTGTCACCGGATCTTCCTCGATTAAGCGTATTTCCTCGTCTATATCAATTTGTAAATCCTCAAATGCTTCCTTTAAAGAATGACTAGATGCCTCATCTTCTACTAAAATACGCTTTGGTTTAAAAAGAATCGTATTAATAGCGACAACAATCAGAATACCCGTGATTCCTGTTAACAGTGAATAAGAGTTAATCATTTGAGGGTCTGCAAACTTTGGAAAAAACCACTGGCCAAACTGATAGCCTAAAAAGCTTGCGGCAACGCTTAAAATAATTGAAATAATTAACTGATTACCAGAAACCGTGTCTCCTAAAATTTCAATAAACTTCTTTTCCTCTACCTTTTTTTGCTCATTGTATGGAGTATTCGCCATGTATTATTCACCTCGCAGAGAGTTTGTAATCTCTAAAACACGATCATAACGGAAATCCTTCTCTTCTACCGCCTGCTGCACAACACGATCAATAATATCGCCTGTAGCCCCAGCCATTACAGCCAAGTTTTTCGCATGCAGACGCATATGACCAGATTGAATACCCTCTGCTGAAAGTGCGCGTAAGCTTGCTAGATTTTCTACTAATCCTACTGCGGCAATGTAGCTTGCTAGCTCCTCTGCAGATTGCACATCCATAATTTTTAGCGCTGCTTTTGCAACAGGATGAGTCTTCGTAGCCCCTCCCACAATACCAACAGCTAATGGCAATTCCAACGTCCCAACAAGATTGCCTGCTTTATTCAGCTCCCACGTTGTTAAAGAACGATATCTACCAGAACGAGCAGCATAGGCATGAGCACCAGCCTCAACAGCACGTGTATCATTACCTGATGCTAATACCGCAGCAGTAATACCATTCATAACTCCTTTATTATGTGTGGCAGCCCGATACGGATCAGCATCTGCAAATTCGTAAGCACTTACAATATTTTTCGCAATCTCTATCCCCCCGAGCATTTCTGTCGAGAATTCTCCACGCGCACGAACAATACGCTTATCTGCTAAATTTGAAATAATCCGGAGCACCACTCGTCCATTTGTAATACGTTCGATTAATGGTGACACAGATTCCGCCATCGTATTAACAGCGTTTGCCCCCATTGCATCCTTCGTATCTACGATTAAATGGACGACAACCATTGTTTCTTTTGCTGTGTCGATTAAGTGTACCTCGATATCCTTCACTCCGCCGCCTAACTTGACTAACGTTGGATCCTTTTCATTACAATGCTCGATGATCTCATTTTTATGTTCAAAAATTTTCGCCCTTGCTGCATGAGGGTCCTCAATATTTAATACCTGAATCTGTCCTCGCATAACTGTTCCAGAGCTGGAAGTAAAAATACCACCTAACTCATATGCTGCTCGTGCCGCATTACTAGCCGCAGCAATTACTGACGGCTCTTCGGTAGCCATCGGAATAAATACCTCTTTGCCATTCACCTTAAAGTTGGCCGCTACCCCTAGAGGCACTGAAATATGTCCAATAACATTTTCAACCATTGCATCTGCAAGCTCTAATGAAATTCCACTTTTTAAAGCTTCAACTTCCTCGTTGGTTAAATTTGATTTTTCAGCGATTAACTTAATTCGCTCTTCTACTGAAAGTAAATAAAATCCTTTAATTCGTGAAGTCATCCCTATACCCCCAAAAATAAAAAAGTGTAATATAATTCAACTTAGTTGAATAACATTACACCAATTGTAAATTGTCTGAATAGTATTGTAAACAAGAAATTTGTATTTTCGATAATATTTACGTTTAAAAGAAAGATTTAATCCTCAACATAAATTGTTAATACCTTTGAGTTTTCCGCAGAATTGTTAATAAAGATATGCTCCTTTTTCCCAGAAAAATACGCAGAGTCCCCCTCTTCTAGATGGTAAAATTTATGATCATATTTCAAGACGATACTACCCGAAATGACATAAATAAATTCATCATTATCATGTGTATAAGGGGCTAAATTTTCCGCTCCATTATGTACAGTAACAATAGAAGGATTGATATTGCTCATATAACTCTTATTCGCCAACAGCTCATATTGATAGCCAAGTTCATTCGTTTCAACAGTCTCATTGCGCTCTTTTTTCGATACAATCGAAATGCCATCAAATTGATCCTGGATAACAAACCAAGCCATTGGCACATCAAATATTTCTGCAATCTTGGACAATGTCACCAGACTCGGTGTCGCTTTGCCATTTTCTATTTTTGAAATATGGCTTTTCGTTAAATGAATCTGCGAAGCTAAATCATCCTGAGACATTTTATTTTTCTTCCGCATCTGCTTTATTTTTACTCCAACTTCTAGTAAATTCATCTATTCCAGTCCCCTCGATCATTTCTGTTTTTACAATAACTATACTATATTTTTACATGATGGATAGAAAAATACGGAGGTATAATACTCCTTCATTGTCGTCTGTTCAAGTAATACAAAAAAGGTGTGCTAAAAGTTTCGCGGCTTTTAGTACACCCTTATACATTATAGTGATGACATTCACATCTTTTTAGGCTGAATCCCGCGAATCGTACTTTTTGAGATTGTTGCATCATGCTCCACAATAAACACTTTGAGAGGCCAAAATCAGCTTAAGTTGAACTGAAGAAAGACCACTTAATTCAAAAGCTCTTGATAGAATCGATGACATTTTCGCATTTGTCATAAAAGCGTTCGAAACAAAAATGAAAATGAGATGGATATATTCTCTCAAATTTCCAACGATTTCATTTGTTTTTCAAAAAAGAGTATCTTCCCTATGACAACAAATGCACGGAGTATGAACAAATAAAAATTCTAGGGTGGTAAGGTACAAGAAATGTTAAGAGGAATGGATATCTGATAATAAGTTGTCTGTCATCGAATCTGCAATTTAGGAGAATAATAAAATATACCGCAATTTTATGTTAAAGAAAAACATAGGGAGATTTTAGTCTTCCTATGTTTTCATTCAAATTATTGATCTGTTTGTTCTTGCTTCTTTTTCAAATACGCCGCACGTATTTTCTCAAGTTGCTGCTTTTTATCAAATTGGGCTGGCTTGTTTTTTTCATGATACTTCGTCACAGCCGCCTTACCTTTAGTATCCAATTGATATTTCCCCACTTTGGTTCACCTACTTTTCCTGCCTTTAAAGAAATCTATTCAACCAATATAGTATACCTTATTTTGCTGATGTAAACCTTTTTCCTATATTGGTGTACTGCTTAACCTTAAATTCAGTAAAAGCTTAGTAAATAATTCTTTGCCAAATGTATTTAAAATATTTGTATCCGCCATTTTATGATTTTTTTGACTATGTAAATGACTATATGACACATGTTATTATAAAGTTCTTTTCTTAACTCCGTCTCCTCATTCAGCTACCAGTCTTTGATTATTTAGCAAAGACTGGTTAGTTGATGTTTTTGATACTTACTCTTTAAGAAGATTGATTTTCCCATTAATTTTTTTCTTTTGTTTTATTATTTTTCTATATATAGAGATAACATGTATAATTATAAAGTTGATTAAAGAGCTGCTATTAATTAAAATTATTTATTTCTTCATGGAATTTTTCAATTCGGCAGCTATAATATTATAACCCGATTCTGAAGTTAATTTTGAAAATTTATTTCCGGGATACCATACATCTTCTGAAAGATTAATTGAATTAATCCAATTAAAAATCATCATATCTATCGCACTTCCTGAAATACCTTCTAGTTTATCGTCTCCTAAATCTTTAATTTCATTTGAAATAAATCTAGTTATGGATGAGTAACCTATTGGCCCTTGTAATATTTTCAAGTTACTTTCATTAGACTCAATAGAATTTCCCCATTTTCCCATAACAAACTTCCATAAATTACCTATTTTCCCCTCTACTAACTCGATACATTCGTTTATCTCACTCTCGTTTTCCCATTTTATCTCAATAATACCTTTTTTTTCTAATTGTCCGATCAATCGTCTAGTTGCTTTAACAAAGGCATTTAAGCTGATAACTTCAGGACCACTTTGTTTAGGTGATTCTGTAAAAGAGATTTTATTTTTCCATAATGGATTTCTTTCATTCATTAAAACTGCTAACTCGACTGCAATATAGTCCAATTTTGAAATATTTAAATCAGCACTATTTTTCTCAATATTCAACTTATTTTTCAAAACATAAGCAAGTGAAGTATCCACTCTCTTTGAAGTTTTATTTATTGTAATAAATGTATCGATTTCTAGCCTAATGTCTACATTTTCCATTACAATAACAGAAATTTGGTAATCTTTAATTTCATTATATCTAGTTTCGTTCTGCTCTTTAAGTTTTCTAAAAGCCTGCACTCTGTGCTGACCATCAACAATTCTTAAAGAATCAGCGTCTTTATATTCATTATCACAAGCACAAATTATAGGAGTAGGTAGATAAAATTTGCTATTTAAATAATTAACTATTTTAGCACAATGCGCATCACTAATCTCTCTTTGATATCCAGTAAATTCAATTGGGTTAAAAACACTTACAGTTGTATTATTAACCAGCCATTCCACAGTTTTCACAGTATGTAAAAATGTATTGTCCTCTTGTCGAATTGGAGTTATTTCCATATTTACTTTTCCTCACTTTTCTTGAAATAATTATCATATACTGCAAATATAGAATTTTTTAAATCCTCTTTTTCACTTTCTGAATCAAAGAAGTCCTCTTCCAAATCAAATTCATCCTGACTTGTCGCTTGTTCTTCTATAATTTTAATTAAGTATTCAATAAAATCGTCCATATTCATCTCTTCATAAATTATGCATACAATTTTATGCATAATTTCAATTTCAAACGGAATATATCTATTTAAAAATTCCGTTGATGTCATAATTTCTGACTTTCCAATTTCTAATTTAACTGGGGAATATCGCTTGTTAACTAATTTATCGGAAACAAATGTCTTTATATTTTCCAAATGACTTTCACTATTAAATACATTGAAAAAATATTGGTAATGATTAGATAAAATTTTTATATTTTCACTGTTAACTACATCTTCCTGAGTGAACTTATAAAATAGAGACTTTATTAATTCTTCTGAAGAATAATCTTCTTCAAATATTGTTTTCAATTGTTGATCTGAAGACTTTAATATTTTGAATACTTCTTCGGTTATGGATTTTTTAGAATTTATTTTGGGATCATAATGTTCACTTTTATATATTCTACTATGTTCTACTTCTCCCCAAATATTATGTACTGAACACTTTATCTGAATTTCAAAATTAATTTCATTATAATTACCCGATACTTTATAAATAGTATGTCCATTAGATTGTTGCGTATTCTCGCCAAAATTTAAATAATATTCCTTACCAAATTTCCCGTCTACATAATAGTTTTTTAATTTTTTATAAATTAATTCTTCGTCATCATAAAAGAAACAATTTATTCTAAAGCCAATCAAATCAGGTAAATTTTTAGCTATAAATTCTCCAATTAAATTTTTATCTTCAGGAACCTCCCAAGTATTAATATAGTTTTTTCTTTTTATTTTTTCACAAAAACTCTCTACACTCTTTACCCTCGATTCTAAATTTTCAAATATTTTTATTTTTTCTTTTTTTACATCTTTAATAAATTCAATTAAGTCCTTTTCAATAATCAATCTTATGTCTTGAATGTTATCAATAAAACTCTTTTCTAAATAAGTAGTTTTTAATACTTCAAACTTGTCCATGTTCGCTTATGACTTCCTTTCTTTTAAAATGAAATATGCACCATAGTGTATATTTAGAGATTTTCTACAATTCATTTAAATTCCACACCAAAAATATATAATTATGTATATTTTTAACAAATCCTTTACACAAAAAAACAACATATATTTAAAAATAAAAAAGAGACCTTTAATCTCTTTTTTATTTTGGTTTATCAAAGCTCGCATTCCAGCTGCGCCATCAATTCATCCTGCTTAATAACTGTATCAACAGCGGCTCTTTGAACGTCAGGTGGAAAACCATACTTCTTCAACAGTCGTTTAACCGTAATATGCATCTTCGCACGTGCAGATTCGCGTAGGTTCCAGTCAATCTGTTATGATTATCTTCTGTTTTGAAGTTCATATTCATTAAGATTAGACTCTAATTGATTTAATAATTCGTTTGTCCAATTTAATTTTAACACTTCTTCAATCAAATCCATACGTGTTTTAAGAGCCTTTAATTCTTTACGTATAGACTTAGCATTAGCCTCTTGGATTTTGTTTGACTCTATTATTAATTCTTTTAGAGCTTCAAGCTGTTGACTTTGATTTAGCATCTGTTCATCAAATTGTTGCTTAGAAACTAAACCTATTTTCGACCAATCACCCATTTGTTTACCTCGCTATCTATTTAACTGACTGTAGCCCATTAACCGCTATATCGCATAAATTAATCGTGTAGTTAATGTTAGCTTTTGTCTTATTTAATTCTTCTTCACCTAATTTAATTGATTTTTCAATGTCCGCTAACAATTTATTTTCTGTCTTCATCGTTTGAGAAATTTGATCGATTTGCTCTTCTAAAACCGATGAAATAATTTGCCCTTGCTTTTCAGACATTTCTTCGATTTTATTCGTTAAATTTTCTAACGCCTGGCGCATAATATCCTTCGAAAGATTTTGGAATAAACGGTCACGACTTTCGCCAGGATCCATTTCTAATATCACAAGTAAATCAGGATTATCTAGCGAGTACTTTTGATCGATTTCCTTCTTGATACTTCCTTGAATCATATTACGTAAATCACGAATTTCCTTTTTAATATTTTGAATCGGCATACCTGCAATTAAATCATTTGTCGATTTAATTTCTTCTAGTTTATCTAAAAACTGATCAAAGAAATCATTCGCAATGGCAATGGCTTGCCCTTCTACCTTATTAGCTTCTTCGTGAAAAGATTTTGCATATTTCGCTAATTCACGGTTAATATCGCATGTTTCCTCAACAGAAGCTGTACCTGAGTCATATTTTTTATCTTTAAATAAATTTATAACAATGTCTAAAACCTCTCGCCAAATAGGTTTATCCATAAAAATATCTGTAGGATTACTAATTATCGTTTTTACTGCACTGCCGACTGAAGACGCAACACTTTTTACTGCGTTACTTACGGTACTTACTGCACTGCTTACCGCACTACTTACAAAACCCCATAGTCCCATTTTTATCTTCTCCTATAAAGTAAATTTTAAATTAATGCTTTCATCTTATCTCGAAGCGCTTTCGTACGCTCGCTTGTAGCCAAACGAATTTCTAATAAAGCGTTCTCTAGCGATTTTTGCTCTTGTTGAACCAACTTCAATTCTTCCTGTTTCATTTTTTGTTGTTTAATGACTTCATCTAGTCCTTTATCCGCCATTGCTAACGTTTCCTGCTGCGAATTTTTGATATAGATGAATTGTTCCACTAAATCATTTTGAATCGTTTCAAATCTAGCTTTTAATTCCTCTAGTAATAACGTTTCGTGTTTATCGATAATTTCTTTAAATAAGGTTTTTTCAAAATCTTTAATTTTTGATATCTTTTTTGCTACCTTAATTAATTCCGTGTCAGAAATATCGTCTACTTCTTCAGCAACATATTTGAAGACAGTATTTTCAAATATTCTTTGCGCTTTTCTGTTTAACCCTTCAAAATTTATCGCACTATTATACAAATAAGCAGATAAACCATAAATATTATGCTCAGCTAGTTCGCGGCTTCCATAACAATCTTGATACTCAAAATATCGAACCCACTGTGCTTTTAGCTGTAGCCATTCTTCATTAGGATCATTTAATAAGTCTACTTGTGTACCAAGTATGTATACCTTTTGCGGATTATAACGACAATTTGCAAATACACTATAAATCGCTTGTAAATCACCTGTATTTAAAGTTTTCGATAATGCACATAAAATAACCGCATTTGCTCGATCAATATAACGACGAGTTACATCTGAACGGTAACGTACAACATCATTTAATCCAGGCGTGTCCACAAACACTACGTGATCCGGTAAATTGAAGTCTTGCAGTCCCACTTCTACTTCTTTTACAAAATAATGCTTTGGCTCTTGTGAAGATGTCCATTCTTTAATAAATTCTTTTAAATCACTTTCTTGCGTAAACTCTGCATAAACTTCTTTGTGATTTAACCAGTTATCCTTTTCATTATCAGCCTTTAAGTTTTGGTACTCTTTAAAGAATGTAGAACCCGTATTTTCTTTTACACTTGACCATAATTCAGTCCAATCCTCTGTCGTGTAAAATTTAATTTTCACGAAATTCTTACCTTTACCAGAACGGAATTTTGTTAATACAGCTGTTTCAGGAGTTACAGCAGTTGAAGCTAAATTTTTTCCTAATAAAGCATTAATTAACGTTGATTTACCAGCTTTTACAACACCAATTATCGCTATGTGAAATTCTGGATTCACGCATTGTGAAATGTAAGAATCAATTTTCGGTAAAGTACCACCAGCAACTGTTTCAGTTAAATTGCTATTGCCTAAAATTGTTTTTGTTTTTACTAAACTTGAAACATAACGATCTATTGTAGAATTCCATGTAATTTTATACCTTTTCGATTGAGCTGACTCTGCTTCATCTAGTAATTGCTGTATCTTTTCTTTATAATCATTTTTTACAACCAATTCAAAAACCTCCTACTACTATTATTAGTTCTTTTGCTTTAATTAATCATAATTTCAATTACATCATTTTACAATAAAAACACACTTTAGAACCTAATGTATTTATAAATAGCGCTAATCAATACTATATTAAATATCAGTAATTAATGTATTACCACTAATCTCTAGTAGGTATGTTGATATTGATTTTACTTTATCAAAGCTAATGGACATATAATGTCTCTATTTTGAAATTTACCTCGTATTTTACAAAAAAGTAGACAGCCTTCACCGACTGTCTACTTTTTATTTTAGGATAAAAATACTCATTTATCCCTCTTACTCTAGAATATATTAATCAATTTTAACTAGTAATTGATCATAAACATTAATATTCATTTGTATAATTTCTTTCTTTTCTGGAAGTTCATTAGAATTAGTAGCATCTAAATTAGCCTCTAATTCTTCTAATGTTTTATGATATGAAGATTCAAGTTCTTCAATAGCATTTTTCACTTCATTTTCTGTAGTTTTCCAAAAACTATATACTTCTTCAAGAAGCTTATCTTTAACACCCTGTTTATCAAATTGTTTGTTAATATTTTTTACAATATCTTTTTTCCAGCCACCTGAAAACAGCTTCCAAACTCCTACTCCTAATATCGCCGCAATGGCAATCCCTAATACTACAGGTCCTCCTATAGCAGCAACCCCTGCTGTAGCAGCTGCAGTACCACCGACACTAATTCCAACAGCAGATAATAGACTAACACCTTTTGCCACCAAAATATAAGCACCTAAATTCCCCATTGATGCTGCCCATATACTTAATGCTCCAAATGTTCCTAAACCTGCCACAGCACCTGCAAAAACAGCCTTTGTATTAAAAGGAATCACAATATTAGATATTTCCGTATCACTATTAATTGGGATAGCTTTATCGTATTCCTCTAAAAATTGGTTAATATCAGCCTGGAACTTCTTTGCATAATAAGATAGCGTATCTTGCAACTTTGTCTGTAATTGAGTACTTATATAACTTACTAATCGTTCTAAATCTGCTTTTTTCTTTTTATAATTATTTTTGTCAATTATCTCGATAATATTTATTTCGCTTAAAACACTTTGATATTCACCTTTAAACTGCTGTATCGATGCGAGTTCTTTTTCTTTTAAAGCTTTAAATAATCGTTCCCTACTTAACAAAACTTTTTGTACCCTCGCACCTTCCTCCGTTTTAGTTTTTATATACTTTCCCATGGTTTCTTCATATTTCGTCATTGTTTCGTGAATAGCATTTAGCTGCTTTAATAAATTTTCCCGTTCTAAGTAAACAGCATTTGCAATCATTTTTTGACCTTTTTCTAATACTAATTTCGGAATCTCTTTTAACAGATTATAAAGGTCTTCTTCAAAATCACGTCGTAAAAGCTTTGAATCGGTAGTAAACGTAAAGAATCGATTACGTATATCTGTTTCCTCTACAAACCTATTTGTTAACTGCTCTTTTTGCTCCCATACCTCTGGTGGAATTTCGTTATACAACCTCTCTGCACCTTTATCCAAAATCATTTGTAAATCCGCTCGATTTCCTCGATTCACTGTATGTGATTGAGAGGCCAAAATATAAAAATTACGTAAGCTTGCTAGATTATTCGTCGGGTTTTCCAAAGGCTGAAGTGATTGTAATGAAGTTTTTATAAATTCAATATCATTTCCTCTTAAAAAGCCATTCGCAACGGATAAATAAATGACGATATCCGCAAATTTATATGATTGCTGCGCTAATTTATCATCTTTACTTTCCCCTGTTCCGAATCCAGGCAAATCTACAAAATCACAAACCTTTAATAATTCGCTATCTAAATATAAAATTGCATGGGTTGCCTCATCCATTTTGTTACCTTGGCGAGTGCCATATTCATGTAATAGACTCGAATCTCCCTCAATTAAAATAAACTTTTTCACATATGTTTCATTATGTAAATTTTCTACTTTAAAAAATGACTTCTGACCACCTAATATCACTAATTCCTCTTGTAAAAAAGTTGGTCGATCGTTAATATGCTTGATAATTACACTTATCGTAGTAGTCGGTGTCCATGAAGTAGGCATTTTATCTGCATTTAACAGGTGATTAATTAGTGTGCTTTTTCCTGCATCAGACATTCCGACAATAGCAATCGTTGGTTTACGGAATGTTAATGTAATTGTATTATGAACTTTTTTTAAGGATTCTATATTAGCTTTATATTGATTTATTAAAAATTCCGAACTTTCTTGTCGTTTTAACTTCGATACTTCTTTTATATTTGATTGCAATTGCTCTAATAAAGCATCCCTATAATCTTTAATTTCTTGCCAATCATTTAATTCAAGATTTTTTACTTCTTTTTTCTTAATAGATTTATCCTTCTTCAAATCTAATGGGTTAACTCCAAAATATCCGCAAAACTCTTGGATAAATTCATTTGAATAAACACCTAATTTTTCCATATAAACAATATCTTCGACACCATATTCTAAATGTTCCGCAACTTCTTCAACTGACATTTTTAGTGTTTCTTCTCTATATTTTTTTATATCTATTAACATCTATTGTTCACCTCTATATACGCCTTATCATATAATTGTTCTGTTTGAAATTGCTGTATTTTTTTCCACTTTGTAATTTCTTCTTGTTTCCAAGCTGAACTAATCTCTAGTAGGGCTAATTATTTATTACAATAACCCACACCGGCATTCCTTCCGTTATATCAAGGCCATCTGAATAGAAAGTAAATTCAACGCCTTTAGGAAGAACATAATCTAATTCTCTTTGTAATAACTTTGAACCTACTACATAAAGCTTGTTCGTTAAAGGTCTGTCTTGTAATACTTCAAAGCCTTCCGTTCGTAGCATCTTTCTTACATCATGATAAAGTTCAGTCGGACCGCTAACTGTATCAAGCTCAATCGTCGTTGCTGCTATTTCAGTATTTACCACCACATCAGTTGTTGGTTCTACTGATGCTGCAAACGGATAAATGCCCATTTCCTCTAATGTAGCCCATAATGATTCCAATGCTTTCTCTGGATTGTGATAATATTTACTGCCTAATATACGCCAGAACTTCCAACCAGCACGTTGTAATATTTTTTCACGCTGGAAGTCTCGTTCTACATCTTCAGGTGAAGTATGCCAATGATCTCCGTCACATTCGACTGCTATCCTTGTTTTTTCACCGACTACTACTAGGTCAATGCGATAGCCATTTACTTGATATTGAGGAATAACCTTATATCCTCTAACAGTGATAGCATCAGATACACTCTTTTCAAATTCACTTTCACATAGTAGACGATTGGATTCATTTTCTTCTTGTAATGGATTGGCTATATACGATAACAGCTGATAACGTAAACATTCTTTGTTCGAAATATCATTTGTCGTAATTGAATGCATAAGCCATAGCTGATCTTTCGCGCGGCTGGCTGCAACATTAAATCGTTGACGAGCGCCTTCATTCGTTAATGCCGTAATGCGTTTTTCTCCTTTTGCTGCAACTAATGAAAGGAAAATAACATCTCGTTCATCCCCTTGGAAGCTATATGCATCCCCACATATAATATGACGTTCCTCCATTATTTCGGCGCCTATCGTTTGTAGTAATTTATTTTGAATCAGCTTAGCTTGTCCAATCCCTAAAAGCGAAATAACGCCAAACGTTTTCCCCTCGTACTGTGGATTTTCTATACATTTCACTATTTCTTCAACGATTGCATCCGCTTCTGCCTCATTATATGCGTATTGCCCTGTTCCCTCTCGAACACCCTCAGGCAAATACCTCGTTTTTATCGGTTCGAGACGATTTGCAGGATATTGGCGTAAAGGAATTAATGGATTTTCGCTGTATGAAATTAAGTTAGAGAAACCGATAATTTCTGGCATACAACGGAAATGCTCACGAAGTGTAATCGTATCCTTAAACATGATGTAACATATATCAAAAAATGAATTTTTAATATTTAAATCGAAGCCAAAGTCGAAGCCAATATCTTTAAAATATCTTGTTTGTAGCTTCTTCACATCATCTTCATCAATACCGATTATTGTCGGGCTAATTTGCTTATCATCACCAACAATGATCATTTTCTTTGCGACATATTTTAACAATAGCGCTTCATGCCAAGATTGGCTTGCCTCATCGATAATCACAACATCAAATAAATTCGGTTTAATTTCAAAGTTATCGAATACCTGATTCATCGGCATAATCCAGGCTGGAATTGCCCCCATACATTTTTCCATATGCATTTGTGCTTCCATTCGATATCTTGTAGCATTTTTACCTGTGCCTTTTCCGACATTTTTAACCGATTTCATCCACGCTTTTAAATGCTGACTTTGCAAATCTGTCATGGATTGCAACATATTGATCCATGCTTTAGTAGAGCCGATTTCAATAATCGTTTGCTTTATTTGTGCTTCAATTTCATCGTACTTTTTAGATAACACATGTTCATCACGTAATAAAAATGCCTCTAGCCAATTTTTCACTTGTTTATGCATAAAGGCTTTTTCCCATTCTATCAATCGTTTTTGCCATATTGAATCTTCCATAGTTTCAATAAATGAAGCACCAACTAATGGCGAATGAGCAAACAGCTTATTTTTAAGCTCCACTACCGTTTCATCACGTTTCTTAACCTCTTGATAAAGTATATAACTCTCCCACATGCTACGAACTAAATTGCTATTTCTTGCTTGCATCGCCTCTAACAACTGTTTATAAAGACCATGTACGCTATCTGTTATAACCTCTTCAATCGGTTTCGTAATTTCTTTAAGCGAAGTCTGCAATTGCACTAGTTGTTTTTCAAGTTGAACAATTTGAATATTATTTGTTAATTGTTCGATTAACGTTTCATCAAATTCATTAGGTGATAATACGTCAAATTTGTTTAATACGTTTTCTCGCCATTCATGAATAGCTTCTATCATTTTTAATTGTTCCATTATAGACTGAACTTCCTGTTTGAATGTTACTGGCTTCATTAAATGTTCTTCTATAAATAGCGGTACTAATAATTCTTTCAATTTTTGTTTAGCCGTTTCAAGCAGCACATATTTATTCAATAAATATATTTGCTCGGGCGTTTTCAGTAACTGCCTATTATACGTTATAACACTTAATTGATCTTTATATTGTTTTACAACTTTTGGCTTCATTAAAAAATTGCCTAAATTGCCACCTTGATCTAAATACGTTGTCAAATCAGTAGACATCACTTTTAAAGTTGCAAGCGAAATCTCCTTTACATCAAATAACGTTTCTTCGACTTCATTTTCATATTGTACATAGGTACTTAATGCATGTGCTAACTGTTCGCTATACTCTTTCCAGTTCATTCCTCGGTTCATAAACACATCTGCTAATATCTTTTGTAAAGCTGGATATATTTTAAATAATAATGGCTGCTTCAAAGAATTATACCGTTCAAATTCGTTTAACATATTCGATTGTTGCTCGTGTGTCAACGACTGTACTAATTCAATTAGATTCTCCTTTTTGGCCGATTCTAATAATTTTAGATTTTCGATTAAACGCACTTCCTCAGTAAATAACGATTCAAAACTTTGAATTTCCGTTTCAATTGGCAAATTCGGATAATCAAATGTTTTATATTCACTAGGTATATCTTCAAAAGTCGCATTTAATAGGATAATGTCATCGATTAATTTCTTTTCTAATTGCCAATAATCTTCTCGTGTTTCTAAAGTAACATCTGATGTATACCATTTATATTGCTCATCTAATGCATGAACTTGTCTTATTATTTGTTGCGCGGTCCCTACATATGGTTTTGAAAAATCATGTTTATACGTTTCTTGTTCTCTAATTTCGAGCAATTCCGTCTTCGTTTTATTTAATTTCCCTTTTAATTCCTTCAGCTGCTGTTCTTTTTGTTCAACAATTAGTTTCTTTTCTTTTAAATCGAACCGTTCTTTATTTACCGAAATGGTACCTACTACTTTTTCTAAGTCTTTAATAGAGCTAGAATCGCCACCTAAGTAACTTACGGTTAATGCTTGTAAATCCGTAGGTAGCTTACTTTTTAAAACGCTCAACGCTTTAGCAGTTTGACTTGTAATTAACACTCGGTTCCCTGTCGATAATAAATGTGCGGTTAAATTCGCTATCGTGTGCGTTTTACCTGTTCCTGGTGGTCCTTGAACTAAAACATTATCCTTGTTCGATAATGATTTTATAATTCGCTCTTGCTCTTCATTTGAAGGAAGAGGGAAATAAAATGGGTTACTTTTCGGCAGTGTTACTTCGTCATGTTCAGTCGCTTCATATTCGTGAATCGTGCTTTTTTCCCCTTGCTCATAATTAAACATATTCGCTAAATTAGTCGGTACTTCAACACTATCATCACTTAATTGCTGAACTGCAACTTCACACGCATTTTGAAAGCTTTTTTGTGTTTTCTTTCTCACAATAAATGCAGGACTATTTGAAATTAGCAATGATGCGCTATCTTTTATACTAGGGATTGCTAAAGATTCGTTATATTGGCTACGAGAATCTAAAGCATTCGCAACCGTCTTTAATATTGCTTCTAGCTGCGACATGACGCTCTGTTCTTCATTAATTCCTTTGATTAATTGTTGTACTTCATTGTGATCCACTTTTTGCAGTTGATTTTCGAGTGAAAGCATATCCTCTTCGTACTCAACTGCAAGCCCATTTGCACTGTCCTCTATTTTAAAAACAGCCTTTTCTTTATCAAAATGCAGCTCTACTTTATTAATTAACACATGCCTTTCAACCGCTTGCTTAGGTAAATTCCATTGCAGTAAACCAATTGCTACAATTAATTCTAGTGATTCACTGTTCGTTTGAAGCATCTGGTGAATTGTAAATAGGCGATCGTATAAGTCTTGAACCTTTTTAACGCGTTTCATTTCTTTTACGTAAGGCTCCCATACATTTTCAATAAAAGCTTTACGTTCCCCTTTTATATGTGGAAATTCATCTATTGAAACATCAATGATAACCGTTACATTGTCATCATTTACAATTTGCTCGCTTTTCACATCGATTTCTTCATACGTTAATTTATGAAAATTAATCAATAACCAATCTTTTAATTCATTTGGCAAGATTGGCTCTTTAGGTTTTACAGGCTTTTTCACTGTTAACCAATTGCTAGTATCGGATCTAAAAAAGTCCGTTGTTTCTGGCTCAGTCGGAATATCTTTTTCAATCCAAATTATTTCCTCATAGCTTTTATAAGATGCAATCGGACGCTGCTTCAGTTTTGATAGATCATTTATATATTGAATCAAATTTGATGCCTTATTATTAATCGTTAAAGTATCCAATAATACCACTCCTTAATAAAAATTTTGACAATAATCCAAAAACTTTGTACGTTCTTTTTGAATTGCTTTCTAGCTATACTATAGGATAGTTCAATAATACCATAATAATCTAATAACTCAGACAACATATTGTTCGCTTATTTTATTCAAATACTTTATTATATTTTTCTTATTTTAACTTTTATAGTTTTCAAGTTGGATCCAATTCAACGGAATAAAAAAGCGCCACAAACGTTAGTCTATCAACGATTGTGGCGCTAAGTGAAATTCAGTACACTTCATAGTATAGAGATGGAAAATAATCTGTCTGTCTAAGAAGCAGAAAAACCTTATCATTTCAATATTAAAACTTTTTTAGTCTCAAAATTAGCTCTTGCAAATGAATTAATACTTTTCGGAAAATACTTTTGAAACCTAATTATTTTTAACAAATTAAGGATAAATATTAAAAAGCTCCTTATATGGATCTTCTGTTGCGTATAAATTCTTATTCAAGCTTGTACACTTACAAGTTGTCATTTCGTTTTTTAATTGTTTACGATATTCATAATAAAGTTTTTCTAATGATGGAAAATCCAATTTTTTCAGAACATTTTTCTGTAATCTTTTTCCTGTATCTTTGAAATAATAATAATTAATTGATTTATAAACCCAATTGTCTATGTATTTTAATTGATTATAATCTGTAATACTTAAAAAAAACTCATCCAATTTCTTGACTTTTCAAATTCACCACAAGTTTTACATTTGAACTTTTTATATTCATTTCCAAAATATTTATAACTTAGCCTTAACTTTAAAAGTTTTAGTGCCTTCTTTTTATTAAAATCCGTTGTAGTTAATATAGATTCAATTCTTTTTTTGAATTTCATAACATTAGATTGTTTAATACTGATATGTCTTTTGGAAATTGTAAATCCAACAAAATTTATTCCCTTTTTATAAGTTACTTTACTAATTTTAGTTTTTTCTGGATCTGGGTGTAATGTTAACTTAATGCTCTTTAAATAATTTTCACATTCATCTTTTACTTTAATTATATCTTCTTCAGATTTACCTAAAATTATAAAATCATCCGCATATCTAGTATATCTGATATCATATTTGGATTTTAAATTAGACATAATCCAACAATCAAATTGATGTAAATAGATATTTGCTAACAAACCGGAAATAATTCCACCCTGCGGAATTCCTTTAGTTCTTTTTATTCTTACAACCTTGTTATTATTTTTTATTTTATATCCTTTATCAACATGAATAAATCGATATAAAAGCTTTTGAATTTTTAGCATATCATTAAAGAAGTAAACAATTTGTTGATAAAGTTCATTATGAGGTATATTATCAAAGAAACCTTTTAAATCAACATCTAAAGCATATATATATCCTTCATTTAAATCATTGTAAACTTTCTGTGCTGCCTTTTGGGCATTTACATTCTTTCTATACGCAGTTGAAAACTGAACAAGCAAAACGTAATCAATAAAGTTTTAAGTAGCTAGTTTTACTAGTGAACGAAACACAATTTTGGACATCAAACATGATGCCAGCAAAACAATTTGAGCTAATCAAATTTCTTTTATGGAGAGTTTGATCCTGGCTCAGGACGAACGCTGGCGGCGTGCCTAATACATGCAAGTCGAGCGAACAGAAAAGGAGCTTGCTCCTTTGACGTTAGCGGCGGACGGGTGAGTAACACGCGTTGCAATTGATAAAACCCTTGTTTTCCCTAACATTTTAGCTTCTTGTATATTTAATTGAGGATCTTTAGAAATGACTATTTCTCTTAATGGATAAAAAAAGTAATTACCTCTTCTAATTCTTTTAAAAATCATATCTACTTGATGAGAAATGTTTTTTTGAAACAATAAATAATCAATATTATCTAGTCCTTCTGGAACCTTTACTGCTTTTTCTAATGTTAAATAATCTGTCTTTTGAGCAACATACTCGTTAAAAACATTTTTAATATTTTCTTTTGACACTAACTTTTCAAAAAAAATTTTTTCTTCCATAGCTATGATATTCCTCCATTTCGCTGCGGCGGTGGGCAAGGAGGAATGGGTTCAACCGCCTCCCTATCTAACAAAGATAGGTTAAAGTTCTAACAGCCTAATATGTAATATAAGACTGCTGGATAAACTGATAAGTCAATTAATAATTGCATTAATAGATTCATTAGTATTATCCTCCATTCGATTTCAACGTTTATAATTTGATTATAAATGACTGAAACGAATGCCCTATACCGATTATCGGGACGCATGTGTATCTACACATGCTTTAGGCTAAAACCTACGTGTAAAATTTTAACATAATCTTAGACAGCTGAATAGTCTGATCAAAAAGATTCTTATTATTTTAAATCTTTTTCAATCAAAAGTCTTCGGAAGTTCGAAAAGCAATTTTTTTCAAATCCATCTACTTCTTTATCAATTGCGGAATAAAAATTGGGAATATCTTTTGCATAAATAGGTTTTCGATCATATGCTCACAGTTCCTTATTAATTGATCGTAATCCAATGGATCCCATTAAAACTCCTAGCAAGGACTATAATAGTACTACACTACTATAAACGTGAAGAATTAATTGCATTTTTAGAAGCAGCTAAAACGATTCTTTAAAAAAATATGCTTATTTACGTGTTTTAGCCTATCTCGGACTTCGTCGATCCGAGGGATTCGCTTTAATGTGGTCTGATGTAAATTTTAAAGAAAAGACTATCTCAATCACTAAAGCGGTAACATATGATGAAAATAAAAATTTAACTCTAGGCTCAACTAAAACTGGAGATACTAGAACATTATAAGTTGATGACGAAACTTTAAAGGTTTTAAAAGATGGCAAACAACTCAAAAAATGCTTCTTGGAAAAGTAAAAAAGGACCAACTAATTTTCCCTAACAGCTTTAATGAAATTACCTATCCATCGAAAGCCTTTGATTGGTGCAATTCAATTACCGAAAAAAATGGTTTAAAATACATTAATCCACATGGCTTGCGCCGTACTCACGCTACGAAGGAGTTGGCTATTATGAGGTTAAGAAACGGTTAGGACATTCATTCAAAGATGTCACTGAAAAATCGTATATAATGGATATAGATGAAACTAAATAAGAGGCATTCCAAAAATTTGTTAATTATATGAATTACTAATCTATAGGGCAAGCTAGCATTTAGCTTGCTCTTTTTTTGTGGCTATTTTGATTTGTCTCCATACCTAAATCATATTAAAATAAAGTTGTAGATGTAATCTACACTCCTGTCTCCGTAAGCAGTTAAACAGGAGGAACAGTAATGAGCAGTAAAAATTTAATCAAAGAGTACACCTACAAAGACGGCAGCAAGCGCTTTATGTTCAAGTTTTACTTTATGTGTCGACCCTTTCAACAGGTAAACCCTTAGCGCAACACGCAGAGGCTTTAAGACACGTAAAGAAGCTCAAGAGGCTTTTAAACAGCTTCAATTTGAGGTAAATTCTGGTACTTATAAAAAGCGTCAAACTGAGACTTATCGAAACCTTTACAACATTTGGGTGGACAATTACGAAAATACTTAGGAAAGTACGTTTGTAAAAAATTAGTATTTTCAAGAATCATATTTTGCCTGTGATGGGATTATAAAATTGATAAAATCGAATCGCAACATGTCAAAAGCATGTAAATGAGTGGTCAAAAAAATTAGTTCATTTCCGCAAAGTAAAGGCTTATGCTGCAAAAGTATTAAACTACGCAATAAAAATGAATATATAACGAAAAATCCATTCGATTTAGTTGAAATGCCTAAACCAAAAAAAACAAATTTCACTCGAAGATGATGAAGAATTCTCTAAATTTTATGAGCGTGAGCAGTTACTTCAATTACTTGATGCATTTAAGCAAAATAGGAATACTATGATACTTTTCCATTTACTTTCTTACTCAGGAATGCGAAAAGGCGAAGCACTAGCCTTAACTTGGGCGTATATTAATTTCGAAGATAACGAAATTCGAATTAATAAAGCTATTTCACACGGACGAGATTGTCAGCTCTACTTAAAGACAACTAAAAATGGAATCGCTCGAAAAATTGGCATGGATCAGCAATCGTTGGACTTACTTGCAGAGTGGAAAGATGAACAGGCTAAAAAGTTTAATACGAAAACAGCAAAAAAGCAGCTTGTATTTACTAATCTAAATAATGATTTCATTCAGCCGGTTCAAACACAAAAGTAGCTGCAGCAGATTTCTAAAAAAGTAGATTTACCCCAAATCACTACGCACGGTTTACGTCATACGCATTGTTCATTGCTCTTTGAGGCTGGTGCAAGTATTAAGGAAGTACAGGAACGCTTAGGTCATACTGACGTCAAAACGACAATGGACATTTATACGCATGTTTCGAAAAAAACGAAGGCTAGCACTATCGATAAATTCGAAGCGTATTTAAAAAATGACTAAATGCTGACCTAAAAATGGCCTAGTTTGACCCAAAAATTACCCAAAAAACTTGAAATCCAATGAAACATTTTGAAAATCAAAAAGTGCCAAAACCCTTATATATCAAGGATTTTAACACTTCTGTGACATTACCCATATAAATTCCTAACTGTTACCCATAAAGTTTCCAGCCTTACAGACACAAGCTTTTAAACTATACTAAAGGTAATTTTTTATTTTTAGTATGTAACATTTTAAGCTAGGTATAAGGAAAAAATATCATTTTTTTATACTTAAGGAAACTTTATGGGTTATTATTTTACTTTAGGAAATTTTATGATTCATATCGAGTCAATACATATTTATTGCCTATATTACACTTGTTAAAATTACATTAGTCAATTGCATACCCCAAATCTTCCAATACTTGTTTCCATATTTCTCTAACTTCCTCATACAGAAATGAATTTTTATTTTTTATTGATTGTTGAATTTTCCAAGAACTAGGATATACCCCTTCCTTATGCATACCTATAGCTAACTCCATGATTTCTTGTTTAATTTCAAATATTTTCTCCTCTTTCGATTTAATCACATATTCCTTATATCTATGACTTATTTTTTTACTTAAATCCGGGGCAATCCTCCTAATAGATTTAATTGGGACACCAATAATATTAGAAAATTGTGTTAAACTAATAGGTATTTCTCTTGTTAAACAATCATTAAGCTTTTGTGTTAAGTCCTTTTTTTTGAACATATTTTTTTCTGCTTGATAATTTACATATCGTTCTTTTACTTTCAGACAAAGATCTGGATAGTACTTTATTGCGGTTCCAGTTCCAAAACCAGCCTCTCTAGCAACTTTCGTTAAACTTTTTGGTTCGACTAAAATTAATGATCTTTCTAAGTGGATCTTAATTTCATCAATTGAAAGATTTCTTTTTTGGGGAATATTGAATTTATTGCTATTTATATTGTATTTATTTTCTTTATAAATAAAGTCAAATAATGTATTGTTTAATCTATTAGCAGCTTTTAGTAAGGATTTGTGATTAGGTACACTTACATTTCTAATCCAACTATAAACCGTACTTAGATTAAATCCCAAAAAATTTGCAAACGCATTTATACTATTAAATTCACAATTTTCCATTATTTCATTAAAGAAAACAGCAATAAATCGACTACTAGGGAAAAAAGTTACTAGTGGTGCATTTTCAATTAATTGTTTATAATTTAAATTGATAAATAATTCCTTTTCATTTAACTTTTCTCTGTGAGTAACCTCTTTGCTACCTAACCATGTACCACAATATTGACAGTATCCCACCAAATAATGACTATGAAAGAACGACAATTTTCTATTACATTTTGAACATTCATCTTGTAGTAAAGTCTCATGTATATCGCACTTTTTTATGTCATCTAAACTCCATAGTAATGGCTCAAATACTTGCTTAGATTGTTCTTTCATATCGTATAAACACAATGGACACCATTTTCGAGAAGAACTACGAATGTTTCTAGGAAAAACACCTTGCCAGTTTAACATTGTCAAATAACTTAAATCTTCTCTACAAGTTAGTAACTCTAATGCATTTATTATATCTTGGGTAACAATACTGTTTTCATTAATAAATTGCTCAATGGTTTTATAAAACCCTGTACTTAGTTCATTTTTTAAATAATCTTTTTTAAGTACTGGTGCTACCACACCTTTTAGTAAATTAGTTACATTCACATTATGAACTATAGCTATTCTTGAAATATAGCTTGTCATACTCTCAACATATGGTGTTCCTATACCAATAGGTTCCAAATTATATAAAACACTTCTAGTTGATAATAAACTATGTATTATATCATTCTCTTCCTCATTTTCATGTGCATCCACCTTTAACCCTCCTATTACAACAATAAAAACCGAGCAGTAAAATCACCCAGTTTTCATTGTCTTATGTTCTTTTTCTATTGAAATTCAACTTGCTCAACAGCGTCTCTTTGAGGATTTCTTATTCCAGGTAACGTATTACCTTTTTTCTTTTGTACGGATGTTTCTTTAGTATCACCATTTATTCCTAATAAAGTTTTTAGCTCTTCCCTATCTTGCTTACTCTCAATAAAGTCTAATTCACCACTATTCGCTTCTTTTACTAAAGTTAATAATTTTTTAGTATTAATAGCATTTCTAGCTAAACTATCAAGAGTTATAGTCTTTTCGTTATTATCAATCGCTTCCGAAAGACATCTTTGCAACCAATCTTTCACAATACCTGCGCATCCGATGGAATTTTCATAAATATATTCATGAATCATAATAAGATTAGGTTCTTCCTCTAATGGTAATGCTTTTTGAAAAGAAAACAGCATATTTTTAAACATTTTCATTTCTTCAACATTGCTATAATCATATCTAGGAAAATGAATTTCATAAACTCTTCTAGACAATTGTCCATCAAGATTTATTACTGAATTAAGATCATAAGTACCAAACAGAACAATTTTTGTGTTTGCCATATTTGATAACGACTTAATTGAATTAAACTGTTTCTGCATTTTTACAGATGTACCTACATCAAAAAAATGTTGTGCTTCATCAATCAATAATGCCTTTGTTTCTCTATACAAAAAGGCGTTTTCCAAGGATCTACGTAATTCTGGAGTAGTTTCAGATTTCAATGGACTTATTTTTTTCTTAACCTTTTTTCCTAAAATCTGTTCATAATCAATCTTAAAATCTATTAATGGCTCATTTAAAGAAGTAAGTACTCTATAATAGAAATCCTTCCAGTTAAATTTACCTAAATCAGGATTAGGCAATTCAATTCCTGTTACCGGTATTATACTTTTATCTTGTTCAATATCTTCTGCCATATCTTTCAAAATTGATCTTATAGTCTGTTCAAAAAGTCTCGATTTTCCTACTCCCGATGGACCAACAACCATTATTACATTAAAGTTATCAGGTGAATATATTGCTTTTTTTAATTCAATTAATGCTTTTTCTAATTTTGGATGTGCTACGGTATAATCTTTAAAGTAATCCAATCGTTCTTCTTTTGAAGCTAATAATAACTCTTCATTAAATCTTCTATTACTATTCTTCATATTGGTAACTCCCCATAATCCACTAAAACTTCTTCATCTACGTCTTCTTCAAAATGGATTTTCTTTACTACACCTTGATTTTTATCTATATTGGTTTGTTCCGTTATGACCTTAAAATCGGGCTTTACAGGACTATTATTTTTCTTTTCCTCATAAAGTTGTTCTTCAATTATTTCAGATTCTATGATAAACCTTGCAATCATTTTTGCATTAATTGAATTCGATTTTGAATGTAAGCTTCTCTTCTTTTTAATTTCTTCTGCAATGATTTGTATTTCTTTTTCAGTTTTTCCGTTTAAGTACTTAAATTCTTCAGCCAAACACTTGACCCATTTATTATTTATAAATACATAGGCAATACCAATGTTAAATGGATCGTATTTAACTTCTACGGAAGTACTTTCGATTCTTGGATTTCTAAATTCATCACACCAATAATGAGAGTAATTTAATTTAATCCCCTGCCCTGGACGGACTTTTCGAACTCTTCCAACAGGGGAAGGTAGAGTCATTAAAATAAACAAGTCATTGTAAGGAATATATGTGTTAGCTCGATTCCCAGAAATCACAAGAGATTCGTTATACGCTTCTTTTGGTGTTTGTCCAAGTGACTTATTTTCTAAATTATCATATACATCATTTATCCAACTCTCAATTCTAATATTTAAAGAATCAAGTGTCCATACAGCATGATTTTTGGGATTTACAGATTTAGTTACTTGTCTTACATTTTTAGTTATTTTAGTATTACCTTTCAAATTATGGATAAAAAACTGATTCGTTATTCCAAACAATCGTTCAACAACATTACCAAATCTTGCTTTTGCTGCAGGTCTCTCTTTCTTATGAATCCTATGAAATGCAAGTAGTGATTCGAAATATACACTATTAAATTCCTTTCCACCATCTACAACAATATAATTTGGTAACCGATTATAATTCTTAACGCATTGTCTAATAACCATCATGCAAGAACGATAAGATGGTGGCTCAAATGTTAAATAATATGCAAGTATACGACGTGAAAATGCATCTACCATTAACGTCAACCAAGGTCGTATTGATTTACCATTACCAACGTCTAATTCAATATCTAGCTCGGTATGATCAATGTGTGCAATATTAAAAATTCGTTCACCATGCTTAAGTGTAGTAAATTCTAATTCAAAATAGAATTCCTCATATTTATAAGAAGCTCTTCTTCCTTTTCTGGCGTTTTCTATTTCGTATTTAGAACGCTGTTTTATAGTACTTAAAAATGTTTTATATGATGCTTCTGGAATTTTCAACTCTTCACATTTCACTATAAATTCGCGATAGACTTCCCTTGCAGATTTAGACTTTATTGTTGCATAGTTTTCAGTAATCATTTGTTCCATCATGTCTTTAGTTTCTGTTGGAAGCTTTGCAGTTCGGTTACCTCTTTCTTTTGTTTTTGGTAATAAACCTAAAAAACCATTTCCATACAATTCTTCTGCATCTTTATATTTTTTAATCCAGTTTCGAATAGTTCTTTGTGTTACATTTTGCGTTTCCACTACTTCACCATTTAAAACCTTCATAACTATCTCATATTTTTTATTTGCCTGTTCCAAATCTTTTTCAGCTGCTTGAGAAATTAGTTCCTTCAAATTATCATTACTAGAACTTTCTTTATTAATTCCTTCAATATAGCCATCAGAAATATAAGATTCAAATACTTCAAGTGGAAACTCTTTATGCTCCTTTTCACCTTCTTTTAGTAGGAAAACTATTTTATTCTTAATATCATAATGTAGAATTTCCCAAATAATATCTCCCCATAAAATTCTTTGCCCCTGTTTTAAATCTACCTTACTCGAACTTTTATTTTTTCTACTAGACTTTTCAACAATAGAAAAACTTTTATACTGTTCTTTATTTAAGAAAACGATTATATTCTCAGGTTCCGTAATTAAGTCATTATACAAGTCAATATAAATATGGTTACTTGTTATTAATGCATATATATCATCAGCGGTATACTGTTCCTCTGAATGTATAATTAGATCCAAAAGAGTTATTCCCGGTGAGGATAAGATAACCCCCTTAATTTTAGAAACAATTGAATATTCAGGTACGCATTCTCTTGCAATATAATCCGCTAAAAATTCCAGATTACGATGAAGAATCCAATTAATATCAGAAGATGAACGTACAATGAAATCTAAACCAAACTTAGTTGCGTAATTAACACCAGGGGAAAATCCCCATTCCCCATTTCTTCTAAAATATCTATCTGGTTTTTCCTGAGACTTCTTAATAAGTTCCTCTTCTGTTTTACACTCAACCCAATATGCTCTTTCTTTTTCGATTACAAAAAAATCTGCAGTATACCAATAAGCCATTTTTTTGCTTGCATTTTTTTTACTTTGAAAATAGTTAACTTTAATTTTAGGAGGCTGATCGTAATACTCTAAAACATTTTCGTTAAATTCCATCATATAAATTGCTGGTAATTCAACTTTATGACTCTCAAATTGAATGGTCATCCCCATTTTTTTACTACTATATCTACCGCTAACGTTATTTCTACCTCCACCAACTCTTCTTGCTGGTGGTGATTGTCTTATACGCTGAATTTCTGCCTTAGCCTCTTCTGACAAATCCATACTTGCTGCCCATTTAGTAAATTCATGTTCATTCATCATTTATATTCACCTCGGTATTGATTAAACTTTGCCAAAAAGACTTTATTCTTGGTTCTCTTAAAAGACCTGGTTTATTTATTCTTTTTTCAATTGCTGCTCTACTTGGAAAAATATTTTCTGACATCAACTCGAAAAAGGTTATTTCTATTTCATTTTGGATATTTTTAATCCTATTATTAGCCACTGTTTGTTTATAGTTTAAATAACGTTTTGATATCGATTTACACAAATCAGGAAAATTATAATATAATACTCTCTTATTTCTCCCAATCAGACGTGCTGCACTAATCATTGAAATAGGGATTTCCTGTTTTAAGATCCTATTTAGTTCTAATTCAGTTTGTTTAAAATCTATTGGTTTCCTTGCACTAGATTCTTTTTTGAAAGTCATTGTTTCTGAGTAACCATTTGTGGATATTTGTAAAGATTTTCTCCCTAGATTAGCCAAACTTATATTTAATGCGTAGCATACCTTTAATATGCCCTCCAGCGTTGGCACATTATCGCCCCTTAACCACCCTCTTAACGTTGATTTTGGTATAGTGGTAATTCTTGTAAATACACTTAAATCATCAGAAAGATATTGAGTAAAGATAGCATTGATAAACCCTGATGCATTAAAATTTTCTAAACGGTTCTCTAAAATTAATTCAATATTCAGAAAACAAAAATCATACCATTCTAATTCTTCTTTTTTAAAATTACAATTCACTACTTTGCTATTTTCAAACATAGGTTGCGCACAATATGAACAGTATCCTAAAAGCATCTTACGTCTTAAAATTGGATTTATTCTGAAACAATTCTCGCAACAATTTCTAAGGAGACATTTATGCTTAAAACAAACCTGTACTAATTTAAAATGCCAAATCAGAGGATAATATAGACCATCTTTCTCCAGCCATTCTTTTAAACATTCAGAACACCATGAAAGCTCATTTTTCAACAAATCTCTATTAGAGAACTTCCCCTTGAAATTCAAAAGCGTTAACTGATTTAAATCATTTCTACTTGTCAGTTCCCCCAATACTTTTGCCATATCAAAAGAATTTTCATTGAAGCTATTCATAGTTTTAGCACCCTCAAAGAAGCTATTACCGCCATATTCTGTACTTCTACTCAAGTAGTCTTTTTTCAATTTAGGAATAATTATTTTATTTACTAAAGATCCTACATCAATATTATGAGTGTTTGATAACCTTATTAAATAACTACTCAAACTTTCTACTGAGCCTGAATTTAAATTAAATGGTTGTAAATTATAAAAGACACTTCGTTGATGAATTAATTCTGACATTAGAGCTACCTCCGTAAAAAAATATATGGCCAGCTAGAATGACTTTTTCTAACTTATAAAATAATGCTTTTAGCTGGATTCTTTACATCATGTATACATCCACCCTAAAATATATTTAGCTAAAATCTTAGAACCTGCTGCCCCTCTTATATATTTCACTATTTTTTGTCCAACCATTTCCACTTTTTTCACGAAAGCAATATTTCTTAATACCTCGTCATTTATAAGCGTAAATTTTTCTTTCTTAATATACTCGTAATAAAATAATAGCTATAATTGTTAAGTCAGAATAAGAAAAATATTTATAGGTAAACCTATAAATTGATTATATAGGTTTACCTATAAAAATTAAAGAGAAATGTTGAGGCGAATTAAAAAATGGATACATTAGCAAGTAGGATTAAATATCTTAGGAAAGCTCATTCTATGAATCAAAGCACTTTTGCAAAAGAAATACAAATTTCCCAGGCTTCTTTAAGTGATATTGAAAAAGGTAAATCTAAGCCTTCCTTAGACACTTTAAACAACATTAGTGAACAATTTGGTGTATCCACAGATTGGCTAATTAAAGGTGATACACGTTTAGCTGCACAGTATTCCAATTCTGATATGATTCAGGAAATAATGGAAATTATTCCTCAGCAACTATCTGAAAATAAATTAGAATTAATAAGTAAATTTAATTTAGATAAAAAAATTGTAAACGCTGTATATAACGCTTATTTTTTAAAGCTAATCTTAACTTCATTAACTTCAGATGAAAAATCTTTTTTAGAAGTATTTTTAACTTTAAATCCTGCGGCTAGAAAAGAAACCCTTGCTATACTGAAAGCAATTCATTTAAATGAAGACGTTCAAAATAACGATAGTTATAAAAATGAAGCCTAAAAAACACCTCCGATTATTTACGGAGGTGCTTTACATTTTGTATATTAATTAATCTTCATATAAGTTAACCATCATTACAATCTGATTTATAGCTTCTTGTAATTCTTCTAATGAAATGACAAACCACTCTTTCGGAACAATCATTTTACCATTTACACCAAGAATTGAAACATCAAGATTTTTATGTGCTAATACATGATGAAGGGCTGTTTCGAATTTACTACCACTCATATTAAAAACTTCATATACAGCTACTATCCCTACTGGAGCATATAAAAATGTGGATTCATTTTCTGCATTACTAATTCTCTTTTCAACTGAACCTTTAGTATATCCAATTTTATAAAGATTTTTGATTCCTTTTATTTGAGGATCATTACTTAAAGATTTTAAAACATAAATATGGCCGGAAGATATATTGGCATTCTCCAGTTCATCTAATAAATGTTCTTCATTCTCTGTTATTCTTCGACCATGTTTATATAATTCGGCAGCTAAAGATCTCAATAGCATATCTGATTCTGTTCCATTTTCAAAAATACATCTCAAACGTGCATTTAAACTTCCCTTAACTTTTTTTAATTCTCCTACTTGTTCAACATAAACTAATACACCTTTTAGTAAATAAAAACTATTAGGATGTATATCTTGACCATTTTTAAATGGTTTGATAACTCTTTTACCCTCTGTAAGCTCCAAATGACATTGTTTAAAAAGTGGCTCATATGGACTGAAGTTTTTAACTTTTTTTCTTTTGGCTATATAGTCTGGCATTGTAGTAGTCTTGGGTAAAGAACTAACATCAAAAATTGAGTCGCCTTTACTTGATAAAGTATCTAGCAATCCACTAGATGCATTATTAAGAATATCTTCAACAGATTCGATTTTTGGAATATCTTCTATTTCTTGATCCAGTAACCCTACTTCATCATACGGTTTTAAATATTTTTTTCGTTCAGAGTCTTTTCTAATTCCTTGTAGTCTGCTAGCAAGTTTTCTTTCTATTAAATCTTCTAAAGTTTTATAAGGTTCTCTTTCATTTTCTTTAACAAAATTTACAATCTCGATGAACTTTTCTACTTCTAAATCATATGTGAATTTACTAGCTTCTTTCTTTTCTTCGAAAGTTAATTCATCAAATAAATCACTGCTTAATATGTCTTGAATTGAATTATATCTATTCTGCATTCTCTCGCTTCCTTCTTAAATCTTGCATATATAATACAGCTTCACCCATACGTTTCTCTAAAGGATCTTGTGATTTGGAATTAGGGCGTTTTCCACTTTTTTTATAAAACTCTTCAACTTTTGGCCATATATATACTAGCTCGTCTTCATCAAAAGAAATTTTTTTAACATCAATTGCTTCTTGAATTATTTTTAATACAGGTGAATTAAGTTCTTTAGATAAAATTTCAAACGCCTTTTGGAACGGATTAATTGCATCAATTAAGTTTATATCTAATTCTTCAATATTTATAAATTTATCAGCCATCCGAATAAATTCTTTACTCCCTACTACTTCGCGTTCTGCGCCTTTTACAAGTGTATCTAACACAACATGCTGCCTTACTTCTTCAATCTCCTCATCTGTTAGGTTGGGATAAACTTTTTGAATTACTTTTGGTATCAAAACCTTATTAATAACTTTAGGGTCGATATCACTCAAGAAAGTCTTTTGTATTTGACTATCTTGCATAATTTTAGCTTTCAAATCTAAAATATCATTTTCTATAATCTGCTTAACTTTATCCGTTGAAGGTTCTTTTAACCCTTTGATTAACAGTGTACCTGCATCTGTTGAGGGAATATCATTATCCTTTCGTGCCTTAAACTTAAAATCTGGTGTAAGTACTTGTTCCATTAATAATGAAGCTGCTATAGCTTTCAACATTGTATTTACTGTATGTGTAATTATTTCATCTTTAGCTGCCGGTTGAGCTATTAAATTTGTAAATTGTGCATAAGTCTTATTAAAACTATCTCTTGTACAACGTCCTATTATTTGAACTATTTCTGTAAGAGACCCTCTATATCCGATGGTTAAAGTATGCTCGCAGTAAGGCCAGTCAAACCCTTCTTTTGCCATACCTAATGCTATAATAAGATCTAAATCCGAAACACCATTTATATTCCTTAAATAAGACACTACTTTTTCTCTGGTTCCACTATCGTCCACTAAATCGGCAACTTTTAAAACTCGCCCATCTATATGCCGTTTAACATAAATAATTCCACTTTGTTCATCTTGGTATTCGACTTCACCTATGATATCTATTATTTGGCTAACTTCCTCATATTTATCTTTAGTTGATTCACCTGAATTAACATTTGGGATATGAATAATTGTTTTTAATTCCGTATTTAAGACTTCTGCAATCGCTGTAGTGTATTTGCCCTGATAAAAATGATATCCTATACCAAATCCTTTTAAATACTCATATCCGTCTAACTGCTCATAATAAGAATACGTTACTTTTTCAAACTGTGCTTCATCTTCTGGTAATAATATCGGTACAGAATCACCTCGGAAGTAGGAACCCGTCATAGCCACTATATGTGCAGAGGAATTTCTCATAACACTCCTTAATAATTCTCCCAACCTAGAATTATTATCTGCGGAGACATGATGGAATTCATCAATTGCTAACAAGCAATTATTAAATGCTTTATCATCAATCTGTTCAAAAGCGAACCTCAATGTCGCATGAGTACAAATTAATATTTGATCATCGGACTCCATAAAGCGAATGAATGACTTAACTTTCGATTCTCCTCCACCAACCACTGTTAAATTATTTTTTGGTTCAACTTCCCAATCTTCAAAAAAACCATTAGATTTTAAACTTGTATTTTTAAATGAAGAACCTATAGATCTCTCTGGAACAGCTACAATAACCTTTTGGATTCCTTGGTTTCTTAACTTATCTAGACCTAAAAACATTAAAGCACGAGACTTACCAGATGCAGGGGGAGCCTTAACTAAAAGATATTGAGCATTACGTTTTTCAAAAGCCCTTGCTTGCATTTCCCTCATACCAAAAGGATTAAGCTTTTTACTTTCACCTGTTTGACGATAATTAACCTGCATAATATTCCTCATATTACGACTCCCCTTTGATCAAATCTTGGTATAAATTAAGTAATACACTTAAACGTTCTTCATCGCTCTCAAATTCTCTCTTTTTATATGCTCTATCTACAATTCCATCAAGTTTCTCATGTGCAGCCTTTAATTCTTTAGGCATTTTTTCAGCATTATATAAATCTGCTAAGCTCCCTCCAATCTCTTCTCTTATGTCTAATATTTCAAGAGTAACTTCTTGTATTTCATTTTTTCTTCTTGCTGAAATTTCAGGTAATGGGAAGGTGTTATAACATAATCCAGCTGTATATCTATAATCAGTTTTTAATCTACCTGCTACTGCTTTAACCCAAGTCATATGCATACGTGACATTAAAATCCCTAATAGATAAACATCTGCATCATATATTCCATAAATAAGATTAGATAAAATAACATCGCTATCTACGATTCCCATAGGAATATAAAATCGATTTTCAGAAGAAACTGAAGGTATAACTATAGTATGTTTCTTAGCCTGGTGGGTATCTCGGAACTTCCAAGGTGTTAAGGCTAATTTATTTGTACCTGTATCTTTTGAATTCTTTCTATGTTGCATAGATATTTCAATTCTATCTTTAATTAACGGATTATCTTTTATTTGATTGTATTGTTCTTTATCTAACCATAAGCAATATCTCAAACTATCATTGATAAATTCAACTGATCCAACAATTCTTTTAAGGTATGGTTTTAAGCTTGGATATTCTTCGATGGCAGATTCATATTCCTCTACAGTAAATAACAAAGCCCCACCATCATTCGGCATGTTACCGAATCTCAGCTTAGGTAAACCTACAATTGAAGTTGTTCTATTTTCAACTAGTACATTTTCTCCTTCAACTAAATATGGATTTATATTATGAACCTCTTTTTTAGTTTCATTTTCAAATAAATATCTTTTTTCTTTCTCATTTATTGGACCAAAACCAATTATAACGACTATAACTTTTGCATTATTCTTAGCATTATTAGTCCATTTAAATGATTTGTAGGCAAAGTTAATTTGAATATTATAGCTAAGCAACTCATTCCATAATGTGAATACTTGTTCACCTTGAGTAATCGAATTAGTAGAAACAAAGGCTACTTTTGCATGTGTTTGTGAGACGTACTTAGCAGCTAAATAAAACCATGCTGAAATATAATCCAACTGCTTACCATTTTTCACATCTTCAAACAAAGTCAACATATCATCTTTATGAGCCTTGCTTTGTTTTTTTGAACCTAAGTATGGAGGATTACCAAATATAAATACTTCTTCACTTTTATTAGCTTTACAAACATCAAGCCAATCTGTTCGTATGGCATTTGCGCATCTAATATCCCCAGCAGTTTGTAATGGCAGTGTTGGACGTACCGCGTTTAGTATTTCTTGTTTTAATTCCTCATTCATTTGATGTTCAGCAATCCATAAAGATAATTTAGCTATGTCGTGGGCAAATTCATCTATTTCTATACCATAGAACTGAGAAAGTGTAATAGACGGGACATACATATAGTTTCCTAAAAGTTTTTGAAGTCTTTTTATTATCTCTATCTCTAATCTACGCATTTCCTTATAAGTAATTACCAAAAAGTTTCCTGGTCCACATGCTGGGTCAAAAAACTTCATTTTACTAATCCGATGTAGCAATTCTTCAAGCCTCTTTGGTTCATTAATTACCGTCATAAAATCATTTTTTAAACCGTCCATAAATAATGGATTAATAACTTTTAATATGTTTGGTACACTTGTATAATGCATTCCTAAATGGCTTCTATTTTCATCTGAAGCTACTGCCTGTACCATCGAACCAAAAATATCAGGATTAATTTTTTTCCAATTTAAAGAAACACCACAATCTATAATCAAATCTCTAGATTTTTGTGAGAAGACGATATCTTTGTGAGGTTCCGAAAATAACTGCCCGTTTACATATGGGAAATCCTTTAAGTATTTAGGGGTATCAGTTCTATCTTTTTCATCCAGAACAGTAAATAACTCATTAAATAAAATATTTAAATCTGAACCATCTGATTTACTATAAATATTAACTAGATTCGTGAAAATATCTTGTTTAAAAATACCTGTATCTTCTGCAAATAAACAAAATAACACTCTCATTAAGAATTGATCTAGATTTATAGCTTTCAGGTCTTGCTCTGCATTTTCTTTTTTTAAAATATCATAGAGCTTAGCAAATTTATTTGCTGCTCTAATATCTAATAAACTCTCATTTTCAAAATCTACCTTTTCTATTCCTTTCCATGCTAAGAAGAAATCGAAACTTGAAGATAAATTTTTATATTTAACATTTATTGTTTCTAAAGTCGTATTATCCTTTGCTATAAATACATTAAAATCAGTAGAAATTGTATATCTTGGTTTAGCTGCTAGGTCCTTAACTTGATTGTCAATTTCAGCGAATCTTTCTAAGGTCATCCCTTGGCTTGCTTTGACATACCAGACTTTATTTTTCAAATGGACTTCTTCTTTGTTTTTAGAAAGATTTTTAGAGCCTTTCTTCAGCAAAGTTATAGTGCTTCGTGAAATACCGTAGATGTCTAATAATCCGTAGATGAAATTTTCGTAATCCTGGCTATCCACTATTTCTTTTAATTTATCTTCTAATTCTAGAATGCTCATTACAAAACTCCTTAAATCCAATATGTTAGATTCCAGTATCTTCAATTATTAATAATAACCTTGTTATTATACTCGTGCTATAATTCACAAGCTTATAATTCGAACTTATAATAAAAATGATGACTCAAATTGTCCCTTGGATCATCATTTTTATAAGTACTTCTAGCTTAAATGAATTTAACATACTCTCTTCTTTCAAATTTCTACATTAAAATCATTTAGTTTTAGCAAAGACTCTTTAGGTACTAGACTAAATTGAACTAATCTCAATTTATCTTTTCTGGTTGGAACAGGTAAATAAAATGTATTTGCCTCTAAATGATGTGGTTTAACAAAATCATATCTATTACTGCTCAATATTCTAATCAAAGAATGAACCTTACTTCCTAACTTAATAAGTTCATCAATACTTACATCATATACTCCACTGTATCTAAGTAAATTGTTATTATTATTTAAGCTCGTAATCCCTGGTTGTAAATTCTCTGTAATTGAAGGAATAATAAATGGCTGAGCTGGATTTCTTTCAATTGCTTTTCCAATATCGGTATTATCATAACAATATAAAGAACTGTCTAATGAATTTTTTCGTCTATTTAACTCTTTTTTCGATAAATTGTTACCATAAGGTCTTAACGCAACTGTTAAACCATGTTTATATTGATTGTAAATAAATCTATATTTTTTAAATGAAATTATAATATCATCTAAATATCTATATACATTACTTATCCCTTCACTATAAATATCTAAATGTTCTAAAGGTGAATTGGTTTCTTTTATTAGTTTATCTATATGGTCTTTTGAAGGAATTAAGAAAATCTTTAAAATATCTTCTCTATCCAATTTCAATATTTTTTCAGGCAGTTTACCAATTTTATTTGCATAATAAACTACCACTTTTTTGATAAATTCCTCTTCTTCACGAATATATTTCATTAATACAAATAAATCCTCCATGTACATTACTAATTCTGAAACAGCACTAAATAATAGGCCGTTAGTTGCCTGATTATATATATAATCATCACTATCAACACTAAAAGAGGGACCATAATATGACTTTAATTTTTTCTTCAAGGCTTCCCTTTCTTCAAGCGAATATTTGATTGAAATTAACTTTGTAAGCCTCCATAGATCATCATATCCCGCAAGAAAAATCTCTATCTGTGAGTCATTAGCTTTTTTAACATCGAAATTTAACTTTAGCATTCAAACACCTACCTTAATTTCTAATAAAAAACCTTTTTGTGTTATTATATACAAAAATAAGTAATTAAGGTGATTATATGCATATAACGAAGTTAAAGATATGGGGTTTAAAAAAATTCGAAGCATTTGAAATAGAATTTAACGAACATATTAATGTCTTAATCGGTGAAAATGAAGCTGGTAAAAGTACCATTTTAGAGGCTATAGATATCGTTCTAAATCAGCGTTTATTTAATAATAATGCTACTGTCGAAAAATATTTTAATCTAAACAACATTAACAAATTCCAGGATAATCCCTCAATCGATTCATTACCAGAAATCAAAATTGAAGTTATTTTTAATGATGATGATACAAAAATCGACAATGAATTTTACTGTGGTCTCCATTCTTCATTTAGCCCGCAGCTAAAATGTGGGATTACTTTTACATACAAATTCGACCAAAATTATCGTGAATTATTTGAAATAGATAAAGATGAATTATCTAAAGAAAAGTCTACTGTACCTATACCTACCGAATATTACATTGCTGAATGGATGACTTTTGCAGGAAGAAAGTACATTAGCAGAAATACTCCTATAAAAAACGTTCTAATAGATAATTCTACACGGAGAAATAATATTTTTGATTCTTATTCTAAGAAAATTTTCAACGCAAATATTGATGGACCTAAACGTCAAAAATTAGGACATGAATTTAAAAAGAGAATTCACAGTTTTATCACTGATAACAATGGTGATCTAATCATTAAAGACTATACAATTGGTATTGATGAGAATAAAACCATATTAGATAACTTAGTCGATTTAAAAAGTGATGGAATCTCTATACAGAATAAAGGAAAAGGTAAAGAAAATCTTATAAAAACAGAAATTGCTTTAGAAGTTAACAGCGACTTAATAATGCTTGAGGAACCAGAAAATCATTTAAGCTATGTGAATACCAGAAAATTAATAAATGATATTCAACAGCTTTGTGGACAAGCCCAAATTATTATAACAACTCATAACCCCTCAATAGTAAGTAGATTAAATATCCGAAATACGCTTTGGATTTGTGATTACAATTCATTTTCTCTAAAAGCTGTGAACCAAGCAACCGCTGATTACTTTATGAAAACCGATAATATGCAATTATTAAACTTTATATTATCTAATAAAGTTATTCTAGTTGAAGGTAATAGTGAATATATTTTACTACCAACCCTTACCTACAATTCATTTAAAAATCACTTAGATAATTTAAAAATCGAGGTATTATCTGGCGGTGGTATAACTTACAAACACTATATAGAAATATCAAAAATTATTAATAACAATTTGTTAGTGATAACAGATAATGATGAAAACCAAGATATTTTAGATGAAATTACTGCTTTTAATGATGCTAATTCTAATATTCTAATTAAATGTGGTAACACTGTTGACGAATTTACCTTTGAAGTATGCCTTTATAACGAAAATAAATCGATTCTAAAAAATATTTCTAATAAAAAATCAAAAACGCAAGCTTCTTATAAAAATAAACCTTATGATAAGGATTTAGCATATATGTTAAAAAATAAAACTGAAAGTGCATTGCGTATCACAACTGAAGAACAATATAGGAATACCCTTCTACCCAATTATATAAAGGAGGGCATTGAATGGCTAATTCAACAGTAATTCTGGCCACTGCTGGTTCTGGAAAAACTCATTATATTGCTAATCATCTAGATCTACTCAAAAAAAATCTAGTCATTACATTTACAAATCAAAATGTAAAAAATTTAGAACGAGAAATTATAAAAAAACACGGTAAAGTTCCTAAAAACACTAGGGTATTAACTTTTTCAAGCTTTACATATAGATGGCTTTTAAAGCCCTTTGAACCTATGTTGAAAATTGGGGATTTAGAAGGAATATCCAGCATAGGTGTTGAGGTTCATACGTCACCTGAGCCTCAATCAATACAAGGTAAACCAAATCCCAAATATAAGAAAAAAGAAGATTTGAAACATTACCTCTATTATCAAAAATATTATTCCTCCAGAATGTCTTCATTATTTAATGAACAAAAAAGCATTGTAAAAAAATTGATTTTAGAGCGACTTATTAAGTTTTGTGATTGTGTTTATTTCGATGAACTACAAGATTTTATGGAAGCTGATTTTAATTTAATTCAATTCTTCATAAAATATAAAGGTATAGAGGTTATTGCTGTAGGAGACTTTTATCAACATTCTGTTAGTAAATCTAACAAGACCGCTAGTAAACCGTTTAAAAAGGGGAAGACATATATTTCAAAAGAAGATTACAAAAGTCTATTTCCTGCTTCTACAATAATTGATGAAACAACTTTAATCAAAAGTAGACGAGTCCCCAAAGAAATTTGTGAGTTTATTAAAACAAAATTACAAATTCATATCGAATCAATAAGTACTGTTAAAGGTCATTTTGAATTAGTAAATAATAGCGAGAAAATTAAGGAAATGCTATCTGATCAATCTATCCATAAACTTTTCTATCAAGAAAGCTCAAAATATGCCTGCACGCCAAATATAAATTGGGGTTATTCAAAAGGAGATACTTATAAGAAAACCTGTATTATCCTCACTAATACATTTAATGAATTATTTGATGATGACTTTTCAATTATGAAGTTATCCTCTACTCAAATAAATACGCTATATGTAGCAATTACTAGAGCCACTCATGATGTTTATTTTATTAAAGAAACTGATTTTAGAGAATTCAAAAATGATTTAAAAAAAGTTGGAAGGTTATTTTAAACCCTTCCAACTTTTCGTTAATTTTAACATCTCGATTTAGAAAAACAGAAAAAATCAAATTTGTTTCAAATACTTTGTTCCCTGTTCTAAATAAAAAATCCAATGAGAATCTTCAACCATTTCTTTAGTTAATTCATCAGCTACTTTTTCATTAAAAATTGTGGAGAGATGTTTTTTAGTAAATTCTTTAAAATTTATGTCAGTTAAGTTTTGAGGAGGATTTTTCCCTAATTTATAAATCAAATATATAATAGGCAATTGCATTATAGTTAAAGCACTCATGTCTACCGAGTTATTTTGAAATTTAATAGCATCGGCAATTCTTCTGAGCTTCCTAGGGGTCACTACACTACTTCTTATAATTTCATCTACTTCATTCTTCAGAATTTGATAATAGCCTTCAAATCCTTCTTTTTGACCACATATGTAATTTTCACAAGCATTTAATAACATCATTAAGTTTATTTTAAACGATGTTTCGTTTAATTGAACGGAAGGATTTAACGCCGTAATTTTCACAGAATTCGACAACATTTTTTCTTCAAAAATATCTTTTGAATAATATAGGTTCTTTAACGAATCCCCAAATTCAAATTCAAATTCTTTTTGTGTTTGCTTTACATACGGGATATGTGAAGAATCTAGCACTTGTTCCCGATAAAAAAGTTCTTTTCCTTCTGGAAAGCTTGAAACATGACAAATTTCAACTGCATAATATACTATGTCCCAAAATGCGATAATAACACAATATTTATTATTACTATTTATAAATGTAAGTAGTTTATGACTGTAATCTCCACCAATTCCATTAAAGGCATTTTTAATTTTTAAATCATTAATTACTTCCACAACGTCATTAGTTGATTCTCCCAAAATAAATTCCCTTAGTTCATACAAAAACTCCGGCATAGTAGTAATTTTATTAAAACTACAAAACCATTCATAAGCAATCTTTGCTATTAAACGCTTCATTTCATAAGAATTAAAGATCTCTAAGTTGATTGGAAAATTAATTTTTAGGTTAGCGTCTGCAAAATCAATTGCTACTATCTTTTCTGTATGTACTTTATTTTTAGGGCCAATTTTCATTGTCCTATCTGTACTTTCTAAAATCTTATCAATCCAACCATTGATACTTGTGTGCTTGTTATCAATGAAAGTTTTTCCATCCCACTCATATTCAACAGTATATCTAGGATAATCATTTCCGTTAGTAGATATTATATCTAATCGATTTGCTATAATACCTAAACCACTTATTATCTTGGTCTCGAACGCATCACTAAAACTATTATTATGCAGGGGACAAACATAATAATTTTTCATAGTTCCATTTGAAAGTGCATTAGGTATTATATGTGACTCTGTCACTTTGTCATCCCTATTACAATATATACAAGCCTCCATTATATTCCCTCCAAAAAACACCCAAATATTCTTATAAAATAAGCAATATAAAAGATGCCTATTAAATAACTCACTTATATAATAAATATCTTTCATTTATAACTGCTCTATATATTGATTTACAAATCCCCTAATTAAATGCCTTAACCTTTGAATCTCCGTGTCGGGTAAAGTAGAAACAAATTCATCTTCAATGTTGAAATAAAACTCTCCCATATTTCTATCATTTACGTATCTTACCGTAAAACTTATACTCTCATTATAATTCACTTCTACAATGTAATTTGGATCCTCTGCATTTAATAATCTCAAGTTCCGCTTCAAAATTTCACCTCCTAATAATATGTCTATAATTATATTACCCCTTTATTATAATTTTTCATAAAATATTTATAAAAATAAAAATCAACCATAAAATTTCCACAAAAAAAATAAAGCATAAACTTTCCAAACGGAAATTTTATGCTTTACGTCACAGACACTCCATGAAATTCAGTAAATTTCACTGTATGGAGACGGCGGGAGTCGAACCCGCGTCCAGAAACTCCAATACTTCAGCTTCTACGCGTGTAGTTTGCCTATTTACGATTCACGTAACATTATGCCGACAAACAGGCGTCCTGTACGCTAACCTGGAAATCTCTTGCCGATGACTCAGGTGGCACCATCGACCGTATCCCACTAAAGTTGGGCCCCACGTTCTCTACATGGGCGATAGAGAGGCAGAGCGCTTACGAGCTTACGCTGCGAAAGCTAAGTTTTGTTGTTTGCCAGTTATTATATAACTGTCGTTGATGACGGAGCCGAGCCCTCCGACGCGCGACCAAAGCTTGAACCATCCCTGTCGAATCCGTAACGTCCCCGGATATAATCCGGTTATAAACCGTTCGGACAACGCTGCACAAGGCAGGTTGTAAATGAACATCGTATGAGTAGATGCTCACTGGCATGTAGTACTATTATAAAATAAAAAGCTTAAAATATCAAGTAGAGACACTGAATAAGCTAGTTCACCAACTAAAACATTCTGATTAGAAGCCTAGGAAAAGTTGAGCATCTCTACTATTCTAACACTCTAGTTTATCGCGATTTTTTTTCCTTTGAAGAAGTCTTTCTTCTAAATTGCTTGTGCCGATTATAACGCCTGAAATAATAATTAAACTGCCGATAAATTGTTGCAGTGTAATGATTTCATGTAAAAATAAGGCCGCTCCAATGAGTGCGAATATGGTATTGAAATTCACAAAAATTGCGGATTCCGCTGCACCAATGTGTTTTATACATAAATTATATAGTGTATGTCCGATGGAAGTGGCTAAAATGGCGGACATGAAAAATACGAGCCATATGAACGGACTGAGCGATAAGAATGCCCCGTAGCTTCGGAAGCTTGTAGCGAATGTGAAAATTAATAAGAGTGATGAGCCTATGAGAAGCATCCAGCCTGTCATCAGCATGGGAGAGATGACTTCCGTGGCACGGCGAATGGCAATAAAGCTAAAGGCCTGCAAAAAGAATGACATAAAGACGAGGAAATCACCTAGCTGTAGGTTGGTCAGCTCAGTAATGTCGTCTACCACTGCGAATAGCACGCCAACTCCTCCAAGGGCAAAGCCAATTAATTTAGATTTTGTCATAACCGTGTCTTTAAATAGTACGGCAATGAGAGCCGTAAAAAGTGGACTTAAGCCACTAATAATGGCTGTTTTCATGGCTGTTGTTTGAACGATGCCATATGCTAAAAAGACATGGTGACAAATGACGCCGAAAAAACAACCAATGAATATGTACTTAAATGGCATCCCCTTTCTATAAAGCGGCTGCTTCGTTAGCTTTAAAATAATAAAAATCGTAATAGCTGCAAGAAAAATACGCGCCGTTTGTATCGTTAATGGATCGCCATTGGAAACAATCACTTTTAGCCATGTAACGTTCATGCCCCAAAGAAACATAACGAAAATTAAAATGGAATAAACCTTTGCATTTGCCATGTCATCACCTCCTGTTTTATTCGATCGCAAGATAAGAAGCCTCTCTATGTTCTATGAGACAACAGGCTAACACCTGCTGCAGGATCCAAATTGAAATTTGCCACAATAAAGGGGCTTTTATAATAAGTCTAGTAGACTATTCATAAGAAAGTAGGCCGCCAGGAAAGACATCGCCTTCCAAACAGCCTACCATACTTCATACTCATCCTTAAGCATTTCTCACCTTTTGATAAATGTATGTTCCATCTTTCATTTCATCAAGCTGTACGAGGTCACCGATTTGGACATTTTCTTGAATGCGCACTGTTAGCTTGGCTGTTGAATCCTTTAGCTGGACTAGTGCCACAGAATACGGTGCCAAATGGGCATATTCTGCTGGTGCAATCTGAATGATCGTAAAGCTGTACACGGTTCCCTCATCTGGGACTTCTCGTTCGTTTTTAATTTCTTGGCGGCAGGTGCTGCAATACACTTTTTTCGTTACTGACTCTACACCACAGCATTCATAAACCTTCATCTGCTACACCCTTTCTAATATGTGGACAACCGAATAAGAACCAGTACCACCTAAATTTTGTGCAAGTGCTAACCGCGGTCGTTTTTCTAGCTGGTTTGGCGCGTATCCACGTAATTGTAGTACTAATTGGTAAAACTGCGCCACACCTGTTGCGCCAATAGGATGTCCTCTCGATAATAGACCTCCGCTTGTATTGACAGGCTTTTCTCCGTTCACGCGCGTTTTTCCTTGCTCAATAGCTAGCCAGCCTTCTAATTTCGGGAAAAAACCAAGCTCTTCAATGGCCAGCATTTCAGTCATGGAGAAGCAATCGTGAATTTCCACAACATCAATATCCTCAGGACCAACCCCTGCTTTTTCATAGGCTTGCTGTCCTGAAATGCGAATCGCTGGTAATGATAGTAAATCAATGGCATCCTGCATCATTGTCGGTCCTGAAGCCTGTGCAGATGCTACTATTTTAATATCCGATGGCTTACGAGATAACACAACTGCTGCTGCTCCATCTGTAATAGGTGAACAATCGAATAAACCAAGTGGATCTGTAATCATGCGTGCATTCATTATTTCTTCGAGTGTTGCTGGTTTTTGGAATTGGGCTAATGGATTTTGTAATGCATTTTCACGGTTTTTCAACGCTAATTTTGCTAAATGGGATTTATTTGCACCTGTCTCATGGAAGTAGCGGTTTGCGACTACGCCAAAAAATCCTGGGAAAGTTAGACCCGCATAACGTTCGTTTGTCGTCTGATCCATTGCAGAGTTAATAAATTGCGTGACCGTGGCGGTTGGGGCATGCTTCATTTTTTCTACACCGACAACTAAAACGCTTTCATATTCGCCACTTAATATACCTAAAATACCTTGTCGTAATGCAATACCACCTGATGCACAGGCACCTTCTAATTTGGCTGTAGGAATGGGGCCGAGCCCTAGGTCATTTGCTACGATCGCACCTAGAATTTCTTGATTGGCTAAGCTACCTCCCATATAGTTGCCAACATAAACCGCATCGATTTTTAAGTCTCTTGCCTCATCTAGCGCCTCTTTACTAGCAGTGAGCATTAAATCCTTTAATGAAGCATTTTCATTGTTACCGAACTTCGTCATGCTTACACTATGAACATATACCGTCATTGTGTCACCTCCATATGCTGTTTTACTAGCTCACGTTTTAAAATCTTCCCATAGGAGCTTTTTGGTAGGGACTCTACTACGAAAATTTCTTTTGGCTTTTTAAAGCTCGCTAAATGTTGCTGACAAAGCTCGATTAAGGCATCCTTCTCAATTTCTCCACGGCCGTTTGGCACGACATAGGCGACAATGGATTCGCCCCATTTGTCATCTGGAATACCAATTACACATGTTTCCTTGACGAATTCATGCTTGTTCAACACTTCCTCTACTTCGCGAGGATAGATATTAACGCCACCTGAAATAATGACCTCCTTTTTACGGTCCACGATCGATAGGTAGCCATGCGCATCTAGCTTGCCTAAATCACCTGTATGAAGCCAGCCATCACGCAATGTTTCGGCAGTCGCCTTTTCGTTATTCCAATAGCCTTGCATAATAAGCGGGCCCTTTGCCGTAATTTCGCCTATTTCTCCTACTGGACATTCATTGCCCTCAGCATCCACGATTTTCACATCAACAAATGGTCCAACTCTACCACATGAATCAAGGCGAGATGGTAAATCCTCGCGTGGCATCATCGAAATGCACATCGGTCCCTCTACTTGACCATAGGTTTCTACAAATTTTGTTCCTACTTTATCTAGTGCCTCTTGCAACTTAGCAGCAGCAATCGGTGAGCCTGCCATATTAATCGATTTAATGGTACGAAGCTTCTGCGGGTTGAACTGATCGTGCTGAATCATTAGGTTGACCATCGTTGGGACTAGGAAAATAATTGAAATACGGTCCTGCTCTAATAAATGAACAAATTGCTCTGGCTCAAATTTATCGTAAATAACTTGTGTTAAGCCATAGAGCCATGCCACATGACTTAAAAAGTTTGCCCCGTGTGTCAGTGGTGCGACGTGACCGAGCATATCCGTATAGTCAACTTCACACGCTATTGCTAAGGATAGGGCTCCACTAACCATATTGCGATGTGATAGCATAACGCCTTTCGGATTACCTGTCGTTCCTGAAGTATACATAATGGCCATCGTATCATTTTCGTTCACTTCATTTTCATGGGATTGCCCTTTAAACTGTTTCACTACTAGCTCATACGGTTCTCCACAATAAAGAATTGGAAAGTCAATTTGTAGCGGATCAATTAATGATTTTTCACCAATCATCAGACTCATGCCTGAATCCTTCACCTGATACTCATGTTCTTTCGGATGCAATCGGTAATTAAGTGGGACTTTAATAAGACCATATAAAGAAACAGCTACATCAAGCTCTATATGCTCTAATCGATTTGACATTAAAATACCTACGCGCTCTCCTTTTTGTAAGTTAAGGCTTTTAAAATAAGCTGTTAGAGCATAGGCCCGTTCCATCAAATTGGCATAGGAAATCGCACGATCTTTGAATTTAACTGCTATTTTATCTGGATACGCTCGAGCCGATTTCAGTGCTAATTGGCCAATTGTACTCATTTATCTTCCCCCTATTCATCAAAATGAAAAATTAGAACCCCAAATTGGTGATCCTTCCGTCTTTTCGGTATCGCCTCTCTTAATGGATAGAGGATGAATTCGACTGTGATGGCGATTTCATTTTCTCCTTCAAGAAAATGACCACCAGTAAAATGTTGATCACAATCGACAAAAGATCCATGGAAATGAATATCTAAATTATTCGTCTCCATATCTATCCCAATAAACCCTAAACCAGAAATAAGTTCGACTGGAGAGGTAGTTTGCCGTTTTGGTGAATAAACAATGGTCCCTTGCTTTTCACCTCTTTGAACTTGAACATAGGTAGCCTGCTTTAGGGATCCCATGCATTGAAATTGCCCTCCCTTTACCCCAAAGTGATTGCAAACCTCTTTTATCCCAGTAAATAAATCCGTTCCTGCTTTCAATCTCCCGATAATTCTATCCGTAGGTCGGTCATACAAAGCTTGCCAACGAGAATTATCCAATACTAATCCCTCCATCTACCTTTAACACCTGAGCAGTTGCATAGCTAGCCTCCCTCGATGCAAAGTATAAGACGGCACTTGCAATATCATCTGGTGTGCCGATACGCTTAATAACCTGTTGATCTAAATTGTATGGAACCCCTGTTGTAATACCTGTTAAGGTTGCGCCTGGTGCCACAGAGTTACAAGTAATATTAAGTGGGCCAAGCTCTTTTGCTACCCATTTCGTAAGGGCAATAACCCCTCCTTTTGATGCAGCATAAGCTGGACCTGAGCGACCTGTACCATCTTCACCAGAGGTAACACCACCGTTTAAACCTGAAACTGAGCTAATATTAATAATCCGACCATATTGTGCATCCTTCATATGTGGGTACACACATGCCTGGGTAAACATAAATGTTGCTTTTAAGTTCGTATCAAGATCACGCGACCATTCCTCAAAAGTCATTGTTTCAATATTTTTGCGACTACATGTCCCAGCATTATTTACCAAGATATGAATCTCTCCATACTTTTCAACTGTGCGATTGACTGTTGCTTTCACAAACTCTGCATCACGAATATCTCCTAAGCATTCTAAATAGCTATCATGTGCTAGTTTTTCAATTGTTTTCTCACATGAATTTAAGTCAACTAAAACAACATGTACCCCTTGCTTTGAAAGCTGGACCGCAACTGCTTGTCCAATACCACTTGCCGCTCCTGTAACAATCGCTACATCATCTTTTAATGTCATCATAGTTTTCCCCTTTGCTATTTAATATTTAATAAATCTGGTAAAAATGTTGATAGAGAAGGTATATAGGTTACAAGTAATAAAACGATAACCGAAGCAACAATAAACGGGACCACCCCTTTTGAAATTTGAACGATATTGGCCTTTGAAATACTGGCAGCAACATATAAATTCAAGCCAACAGGTGGTGTAAATAAGCCGATTGCTAAGTTAATCGTCATAAACACGCCAAATACAGCCGGGTCTACATCGAGCATTAACATAATTGGAAGTAATATCGGGACAAATATATAAAACGCAGAAATGGCATCGATAAATGCACCCGCAATTAATAAAATAATATTTACTAGTAGTAAAATAATGATTTTATTATCGGTTAAACCTAAAACTGTATTTGAAATAGTTGAGGCAATTTGCTCTGTTGTGACAATATAGGCAAAAACAGAGGCGGCACTTACGATAATCATTACAACTGCTGTTTGTAACGCCGATTCAATAAAAATACGATACATCATTTTTATGTAGCCTTTTCGATGGATAAACAGTCCTACAATTAGTCCATATACAACCGCAATAACTGCCGCTTCTGTTGGTGTGAAAAACCCTCCATAGATTCCACCTAAAATAATGACAGGAATCATTAATCCAGGAAGTGCCTTAATAAATGCATCCCAGCGTTCTTTTCCTGTACTTTTTCGCTTAACTGCTTCCACAGAGTCATTAAAAATACCTTTTTTAATGTCCCGTTTACGAACGTACATTCCAGCAATAAATAAACCGATTCCTACTAAAATACCTGGTATAACCCCTGCCATAAAAAGACGGTTAATTGTAATAGGGATTTGATCTCCTGCTACTACTGCAAAAATAATGAAGGCAATCGATGGGGGAATAATAATACCTATCGCACCCGCACTCGCCACTAATCCCCCAGCAGTTTCTTTACGGTAGCCGTTTTTCACCATTGCCGGAATGAGAATACCTCCAATGGCAGCAACTGTGGCTGGACCAGACCCTGAAATAGCAGCGAAGAAAATCGCTACTAATACCGTTACAAGTACAATGCCACCTTTACGATGTCCAACTAATGTTTGTGCAAAATCGATTAAACGCTTAGAAATTCCGATATGGTCCATAATGACACCCGCTAAAATAAAGAATGGAATCGCTAATAGCGTAAACTTTGCCACGCTCGTATACATAATATCTGTTAATGCCTCAAATCCAGATAGCCCTTGTGATGTAAATAGCACTACCATTGAAGCTACTGCTAAGGACGCAGCAATGGGTACCCTTAAAAATACGAGCACGATAAAGGAGCCAAAAAGTAATAATGCTATCATGCTAGCTCATCTCCTTCCGCTCCATTCCCTTCATTACTTACCGCTTTATATTCTTCAACCATCGCTTGAACTGTACGAATTAAACATAGTAATGCACCTAGTGGTAAGGCAGAAGATAAAATCCACTGCGGCATTCCTAATGCCGGTGTTGTTTGATTAATCTCCATTTGGAACAATACCATATCAATGCCGTAATAAAGTAATACTGCAAACAATACGCCACTTGCTACTGATGAAATAATGACAATCGCCTTTTTTGTCAGCTTATTCCCTTTATCGAACAATAAGGTAAAACCAAGGTGTGCGTATCTACGCACACCCAATGCTGTACCAACAAATGTAAGCAATACTAACAAATTAACTGTGATTTCTTCTGTAAAAGAAAGGGATAAGTTGACTAAATTACGAGAAACAATGTTTACAAATGTTATAAATGTAATCGCTGCAAATGTAACGCTTAATATAATCTCTTCAAAATAGTCTAAGAATTTCATATGTTTCCCCCTTATGGCGTAAACGCTTTCAATAAATCTTCTCCCCAAATATCCGTATATTTATCATAAATAGGCTGAACAGCTTTTTTAAACGCTTCCAATTCTGCATCTGTTGGCGTATAAACATTCATTCCTTTAGCTTTTAAATCTTCAATTTGTGATGCTTCTTTTTCACGTGCAATTTTCACTTGATATGCAGCTGCCTCTTTACCTAGTCGATCAAATAATTCACGGTCTGCATCACTTAAAGAATCATAGAGCTTTTTATTCATACCTAACACTAATGGATCATATGAATAGTTCCACAATGTTAAGTAATCCTGAACTTCGTCAAGCTTTGACGAAGCAATAACATCAATAGGATTTTCTTGCCCATCAATCGTTCCTTGCTGCAATGCTGTAAACACTTCTGAGAATGTCATTGTTGCAGGATCTGTTCCTAATGAACGGTATAAATCTGTGTACATGGTAATACCAGGTATACGAATCTTTAATCCCTTTAAATCTTCTGGTAGCTTAATTTCACGCTTACTATTCGTTATTTGACGGAAACCATTCTCTCCATAGCCTAAAGCTTGTACACCCTTTTCAGCTAAAAGTTCTTTAAGCTTTTCTCCCCCTTCTCCATTAAACACTTTATCTACCTCTGAATGATCCTTAAGTAAAAAAGGTGCACTTGTCACACCAAAACGTTGATCTAAAATCGAATAAATAATCGTAGAGTTAAATGTTAAATCGATTGAACCCTTTGCTAAGCCTTCAACAGCCTTACCCGAATCTCCCCCAGATAATTGTTCATTTGTAAATACTTCAATTTTAATGCGACCATCTGTTTCTTTATCCATATCATCTGCCAGTTTTTTTGCTGCCTCATACCATGTTGATGAATCTGATACTGTAACAGACATTTTTAATTTATATGACTTTTCTTTATCATCAGCATCCCCGCTACTGCTACCACCACAGGCAGCTAGTATTGCTGATACGATCAAGAGCATAGCCAAGAGAAGATTTCTCCCTTTTAAAAATTTCCTCATAAAATATATCCCCCTACTCTTTTTATATTAGATTCTATAATTATTTTATAATTCCGAAAAATCTAAATATATATTCCTAGGGGATAAAAAGTTACATGATAATTGAGTGATTTTTGTCTCTAATAAATAAAAATCATACAAATAACAGCATTTTAAGTATTTCATTAAACGCTTTTTCTTTTTCGAAACAGCAAAATAGCAATCATTAATTCCAATTTATTTTCATTATTATTTATATCAATCTTTAAAAGCTTTTCTATTTTTTTTAAGCGATATTTTAATGTATTTTTATGAATATGAAGGGCATCAGCAATTTCCTGTAAGCCCCCTTTACTTTTTAGCCACATTTCTAGATTGTATATTAGTTCTTCTTCCTCTAATAAAGAACCAATTGTTCTGCCGATGAAATGGCCAACCTTTTGTTCATCAAGGTCGGACAATAGTAACTCTAATTTCAAATCCTCTTCAAATACTATTTGTCTATTTTCTATAGCAACCGTTAACGCTATATTTGCTTCGTTGTAGGATGCATTTAGCTCAAAGAAGGAATGTGAGTTGCCGACACCTATAAATATATCGTCATCATATAGCTTTATAAGTTTGCGGTTAAATGAATGAAGTGTTTGCTCTAAATGAATACGCGTTATTTTTGGGACAAGCAACACTAGCTTATCAAAGCTCCATTGAAAAATATGTAATTGAGGATGGATTATTTGAATTGCACGCAAATAATCCACCCCCTTCTCATCGATTCTCTTATTCAATTGAATTATAATAATTCGATTGTAGAGCTCTGTATCAATATTTAACATTTCTGCTCGTTGCTCTAGCAACAATTGATTTACCTGACCATTTAATAAATCTAGCAGGAAGAGCTCAAACATTTTAGTCTCTCGTTCTTTTTTACGGTGCATTAAAAAATCTTCCACAAAAAACTGTGTAATTTTCTGAACAAGTTTCCCATATTTTTCTATTTCCGCAGGTTGGCCAGTAACACCAATTACTCCAATTGATGTATCTTCAATAACTAATGGCATGACAAGACCCTCACGCACACCCTTCAATTGAATCGACAGCTCCTTCGTCATATGCATGACTTCTTTGTTTTTCATGGCTATTAAAGCACCTTCATGAAATTGATTCATCCTCGACATGTCTGTGCTGGCAATAATAAATCCATTATGATCGATTACAACAACATTTTGATCAATCAACTCACCAAGCTCTCTTACAATTTTTGTGCCAATTATTTGCAAATCAAACATTGTGCCACCCCCCATAAAGATTAATATACTGATTATGCCGAAAATTTAGTATATTTTAGCTATTTTACTACAGTTTTCTATGCTCTTGTAGATAAAATCAACAATATGTGAGGCATACATGCTTGATTCTAGCTTTTCCTTATGGATACCAGATTGAATTTGTAACAAGCAACCAGGATTGGCCGTAACGATAACTGTGGGCTGTAGCGCCTTAATCGTTGCCATTTTTGTAGCTAAAATGTCATTAGCTGATGCAGGTTGCAATAAATTATATATTCCTGCTGAACCACAACAAGTGTTGGCATTTGGCAGTTCTGTGAAAAGGACATTTGGTAGTGCCTGTAAAATCATTCTTGGCTCATTGAAGACTTTATTGACATTGCGTAAATGACAGGAATCCTGATACGTTACAAGTGTTTGCTTTGCTTGCTGAGGCAAGGTGGCTAAATAATCAAGCAGACCAGCTTTGACAAGCAGGCTTGAAATATCAATTGTCTTCTCAGAAAATCGAATTGCCTTTTCACGATACTGATCATCACTCTGTAAATGCTTTTCATACTCCTTCAAGAAAGCTCCACAGCCACCAGCATTATTAACAATATAAGTGTAATCATCTGAATCAAATAGCTCTACATTACGAATTAAGTTTTGCTTACCACGCTTTAGCTCCCCACTATGTCCATGCAGAGCCCCACAGCAACTTTGATTATCTGGAATAATAACATCCACACCAAGCATTTGTAGCAAGAATACTGTTTTATCGTTTGTTTCCTTATAAAGCGTATCCATTAAACAGCCTGTAAAAAAGGCCACCTTCATCGTAGCTGGTTTCACCTGTTTGAATGGCTGTATTTTTCTTGCTATGGGTGGTAGAGATGCCTCCATTGTTTTTACATGCTTGGGGAATAAATTTAAAAAGCCAATTTTTCGCACAGCCTTTTGTAGGCCTGTTTTTTGATAAAGATGCAGTAGGCTGACGGCATGTTGCATATTTTTTTGTTTGACGAAAAGATTATTAAAAACAATTGTACGTGTTGTTTTTTCTACGAGGGATGCGTGCTTCACTTCTTGTACCGCCTCACGCGTTTGCTCAATCAAAGCACCATACTGTACCCCAGCCGGACATGCTGGCTCACAAGCACGACATCCTAAACATAAATCAAATGACTTCTCAATGGACGCATCAAAGGGTACTATTCCATCACGCACCGCCTTCATTAAGGCAATACGCCCACGAGGTGATTGGGCCTCATCTTGCTCTGTATGAAGATATGTCGGACAGCTTGGCAAACAGAAACCGCATCTCATACAGTCCAGTAATAAATTTTCATCGATATGCGTCTCGAAGGATTGTTGCATTTGCTGCTGAACATTAGTTGCCACCATCTACCACCACTCTTTTCTTCGTCTCTTTTGCAAAAACTTTGCCAGGATTCATAATATTGTTTGGATCAAAGGCTTGCTTAATGTTTTTCATTACAGTAATACCAACAGGACCAATCTTCCATTCTAAATAAGGTGCCTTCATTTCACCTACACCGTGCTCCCCTGTAATCGTGCCACCTAGCGAAAGTGCTGCCTCAAAAATTTCCGCAAATGCCGCTTCCACACGGTGCATCTCATCTTCATCTCGCAGGTCTGTTAAGCATGTAGGATGCAAATTTCCATCGCCTGCATGACCAAATGTGGCAATATTGACCTTGTACTTTTCGGAAATATCATTAATTCTCTTCACCATTTTGGCCAGCTCTGATCGTGGTACTGTGGCATCCTCTAAAATAACTGTCGGTTTTAATTTTGCTAATGCTGATAATGCGACACGTCTTGCTGTTTTAATTTGCTCCGCTTCCTGTGCATCTTTTGCAATTTGCGTAAAAAGAGCACCATTTTCTTCCGCAATTCGTACCATTTCTTTGACATCTTGTTCTACTTGATACATTTCACCATCCTGCTCGAGTAGGAGCATTGCTTCTACATCTGTTGAGAGACCTATTTTCATATATTGCTCGACGGCGCTAATTGTTTTTTTATCAAGAAATTCTAGCGTTACTGGAATGATTTTATGTGCAATAATACTAGATACTGTTCTCGCTGCATCCTCTAAAGATTCAAAGTATGCGATGCTCGTCATTTTATATTGTGGTAAAGGGATAAGCTTTAAGGTAATGGCTGTTACTACACCTAATGTTCCCTCTGCTCCAACAAATAATGAGGTGAGGTCATAGCCTGCTACGTCCTTTGCTAGTTTGCCACCTGTTTCTAGAATATCTCCGTTCGGTAAAACAATTTGTAACCCTTTCACATAATCCTTTGTTACACCGTATTTTAACCCCCGCAGGCCACCTGAGTTTTCACTGACATTGCCACCAATTGTAGAAATTCTCATTGAGCTTGGATCAGGAGGGTAAAATAAACCATGTGATTCAACAAATATACAAAGATTCTCGGATATAATACCTGGCTGTACTGTAATCGTTAAATTTTCCTTATCAAAATTTACAATTTGATCCATTCTATTAAATAAAATCACTACCCCTCCCTCATAAGGCACCGTTCCTGCTGCAAGGTTTGTCCCAGAGCCTCGAGGAATAATTGAAATCTTATATTCATTACATACTTTTAAAACCTCCGCAATTTCCTCTGCATTCCCTGGTGAAATAACAAGATCAGGTAAGCGCTGGAAGTTTGCTGTTGCATCATAGGAATAAGCTAAGAGCTGTGCAGTTGAGCTTTTTACGTATTTTTCACCAACAATGTGCGTAATTTTTTCGATAACTGTTTTATTCATAAGACTCACCTCGAAATGAATTATGTAGTTACTACAATTTTAATTGTTGGAATTTTCTAAACATATGTCTTAGAAGATAAAAAAGGGGATTATATTTTAATTTTTTTGTGTTATCGGACCAAAAAAAGAAGCTGTTGGATTTATCCAAACAGCTTCTAACAAATTTGCTTCAATATAGAAAAAAACAGATGAGAAAGTGTGGCACTTGCCTGCTTTCTCATCAGCCTTTTTAACGCTGGCGTTCCTTGAAGGCACGTTCCATCTCGCGTTTAGCTTCTTTTTTGCGCATGTCGCTACGCTTATCGTAGTCTTTTTTCCCTTTACCGATGCCAATTAGGAGCTTGGCGTAGCCATCCTTGATGTACATTTTCAATGGGACGATTGTGTAGCCGTCACGTTTTACGGCACCGACTAGCTCGCCGATCTGCTTTTTGTGGAGCAGCAACTTGCGGGTGCGTAGTGGATCGTGGTTGAAACGGTTGCCTTGTTCGAAGGCGCTAACGTGCATATTGTTGATCCATGCTTCGCCATTGCGGACGCGGACAAAGGAGTCTTTCAGTTGGACTTTGCCTGCACGGATGGATTTGATTTCTGTGCCAGTTAGGACCATGCCTGCTTCAATTGTTTCTTCGATGAAGTAGTCGTGTCCTGCTTTTTTGTTTTGTGCTAATACTTTACCAGAACCTTTTGCCATATCTTTCACCCTCTACTTAAAAGGTTGAGCTTAAGCGAAAGCACCCTTTCAATGAATACTTTCGCTTAGGCTTATTTACGTTTTGTTTTTTTCTTTTTGCCTTTTTTGGCAATGCCCTCATAGAACTTTTGCTTTTGCTTCACGCGTTTTTTAGGACCTGGGCTTGAGTCATCTTTGCGGCGACCACGCGGATCCCGGTCACTTTCGCGTCGTTCACCTTGCTTGGTGCTACGAGTTCCACGATCATCCTCTTGACGACCGCCTCTACGATTGCCACCACGTCCGCCTTTTTCCTCATCACTGCGTGTGCTTCGGCGACTTCGTTCACCTTTGTTATCGCTGTAATTTTTACGTGCATGAATAACAGTTGGTGCTGCTTTTCGTGTTCGTCCATATGAAGTTACCATTCCAACGATTTCAAAGTCAATGGATGACTCCTCAATAATGACATTTGCCACACGAACTGTCACTTCATCCCCAATACGGAATTGGCGATTCGTTCGTTCCCCGATCATAATCATTTGACGATCATCGAAGCGGTAGTAATCATCAGTCATATTGCTAATATGGACTAGTCCTTCGATGGTGTTTGGTAGCTCAACGAAAATACCGAAGTTTGTAATGGATGAAACAATCCCTTCGAATTCTTCGCCAATTTTGTCGGACATATATTGTGCTTTTTTCAGTGCGTCTGTATCACGTTCTGCATCAACAGCACGACGTTCACGCTCAGACGTGTGGTCAGCAATTTCATCCATTGCCATACTCCACTGTGCAATGGTTTCTCTCGATGTATCCTTGTTAATTAAATACGTACGAATTAAACGGTGTACAACTAAGTCAGGATAACGACGAATTGGTGATGTGAAGTGTGTATAGAAATCCGTTGATAAGCCAAAATGTCCAAGACTTTCAGGGTAGTACTTCGCCTGCTGCATTGAACGTAAGAGCATCGTTGAGATAACAGGCTCCTCTGGCATACCTTCAATGGCCTTCAATACATCCTGTAATGCCTTAGGATGAACGGTATTACCAGTACCTTTAATTAAAATACCGAAGTTCGTGACAAATTCAAAGAAGCGTTGAAGCTTCTCAGGCTTTGGATCTTCGTGAATACGGTATATAAACGGTACATTCATCCAGTGGAAGTGCTCTGCCACTGTTTCATTGGCAGCTAGCATGAAATCTTCAATTAATTTCTCCGCTACTGTCCGTTCACGTAATTCAATATCAACGGGCCATCCTTCTTCGTTTACGATTACCTTGGATTCTTTGAAGTCAAAGTCAATGGCTCCTCGCATTTCGCGTTTAAGGCGTAAAATACCCGACAGCTCAGCCATGTTTTTAAACATTGGAACAAGTGGCTCATAGCGTTCAATTAGTGCCTCATCCTGCTCCTCTAAAATCTTGTAAACGTCCTTATATGTCATACGCTCAGTCGTTTTAATGACACTTTGGAAAATTTCATGTGCAACCACATTACCATTCGCATCAATAATCATTTCACAGGATAGTGTTAAACGGTCAACCTGTGGATTTAATGAACAAATGCCATTTGATAAACGATGTGGAATCATTGGAATGACACGGTCTGTTAAATAAACACTTGTCGCACGATCGTAAGCTTCAATGTCAATGACCGAGCCTTGCGTTACATAATAACTTACGTCTGCAATATGTACGCCAAGCTTATAAGTTCCATCTACATTTTTCGTTACAGTTACGGCATCATCTAAATCCTTTGCATCTGCCCCATCAATTGTCACAATCGTTTCATGACGTAAATCACGACGACCTACTAAATCGGCCTCTGTAATTTCATCTGGCACGCGCTGTGCAGCAGCAATGACTTCATCTGGGAATTCAGGTGGAATGTCATGCTTATACAAAATGGATAAAATATCCACACCCGGATCATTTTTATGCCCTAAAATTTTTGTAATATAGCCTGTAGCAGATTTTAAATCCTCTGGCCATGTTGCTACCTCAACAACAACCTTATGTCCATCGACAGCCCCTAATGTATCTCCTTTGGCAATAAAGATATCCATTGGTAGCTTTTTATCGTCTAGAACAACAAAGCCGAAGCCACGGTTAGCCTGGAATGTACCGACAAAGCTTGTTTGACCACGCTCGACGACCTTTGTAACCGTACCTTCACGTCGATCACCGAATGATTCCTTTAAAACACGTATCAGAACGATGTCTCCGTTAATGGCACCGTTAATTTCATGCGGTGGAATGAACACATCATCCATGCCCTCGACGTCAGGTGTCACGAAGCCAAAGCCCTTCGCATGTCCGATAAATTTACCTCTTAGCAAATTCATACGCTCTGGTAGGCCATAGCGATTGGAGCGGGAACGCACAACTAAGCCTTGCCCTTCCATGCGGACAAGTGTTTTCACAAGCTCCTTGAACTCCTCCGCATCCTCAAAGCCAAATTCATCCTCGATTTCACCGACTGTTAGTGGTTTATAATCATCTGTGCTGAAAAAATCGAGTAAACGACTTTGTAGTGTATCTTTTTGGTCTTTCATACATATTCCCTCCTTCATGAGAAAATCCTATTTATATTATTGTGCCCAATTTAGGCTTTCTAAAAAGCGATAAATGTCCTCATGTAATTGATCTTTTTCTTGATCTAATGTAATAACATGTTTTGAGTTTTCATACCACTTGATGTGCTTTTCAAGTGACTCAGTTTGATTATATATAATGTTGGCAGATTCTGTCTCTATTACTTCATCATTTGTAGCTTGTACGACGAAAATAGGCGCATAAATCATGTCAATTTCTTGACGAGTGCGGACTATAAATTCTCGAAGCTGCTGTAGAGATGGCATGCCTTTGTCAGCAATACTTGCAACTTCAGCTTCAATTTGTTCTTCCTGTTTTCCTTGGAACTTTTTATAGTCCCTTGCATATTTCAAGACACCCTCAAACATAACGTCGGTTGTACGCATTGTCATAGGGGCACACATTGTCACAATTCCTTTAACAGGATTATTTAATGCAACGTTTAATGCCATAACACCGCCTAATGAAAGTCCAGCAACGGCTATTTCCTGATAGCCAGCATCCTGTAACTGTTTGTAGGCGGCAATAACATCCTGCCACCAGTCTGCTGGACCTGTTGTGATTAGTTCTTCTGGTTCCACACCGTGACCTTTATAGTGAGGTGCTAATGTAGTATACCCTTTTTTCTCTAAAAATCTACCAAGCATTCGTACGTCTGCAGAGCTTCCTGTGAAGCCGTGTAATAATAAAACAGCACGTGGTCCTGCCTGAAAGAAAAATGGCTGTGATAATGATTTGTTCACTGTAAGCACTCCTTCATTCTAAAACACTTATACATACTATACCCAATCTCGTCATCTCGATGATGCCTAGCGGATCATTGGTTATTGCGTTACCATTCATTTTTTACTACAGAGAGAGAATTTATCATTTAACAATGATAAAAGAAAACGCCCAACCAATTCGGTTAGGCGATATATCTTCAACTATTAGATTTTTGTAATAGCGATTGCTAATAAAAAGAACACTATAGCTAACACAATTGTTGCACGGTGAAGGATTAAATCCATACCACGTGCTTTTTGCTTTCCAAATAGTTGCTCAGCTCCACCCGAGATGGCACCTGATAAGCCTGCACTTTTACTAGATTGAAGTAATACCACAACGATTAACGCTAATGATACGATAACTAATGAAACTAATACTACTGTATGCATTCACTGCACCTCCCGAACTTTGAAACATCACAACAGACTACATTATAACAAAAAAAGGTTGTGATGACAAACTTCGCTTTATGTTTTGCTGGAAATTTTCCGCCTCATGCTTCCATCCTTGTCGACTTATGCTACTATTTGTGGATGTCACTCCCTACAAATTAAATTATAATGGCAAAAATGAACTTTTTTGGAGGGTGGGAAAATGAATAAAAAAATAACAGCGCTGCTAGTACTATGCTGCATGATTCCCTTTCTTACGGCATGCTCAAAGGCCATTGACCTACTTCTTGAGGAAGAGGATGTAACAACCACAACCTTAGCAGAAGATACAGAGAATGATATGAAGAAACCAGAAAGTAAAGCGCTATCTGCCTCTTTTTCACCTAATGATCTTTTCTCAACCTCATTATTTAAGGATGATCCTGCCTTACTACAATTCACTAAAAAAGTTGAAAAACAAGTAGCAAAGTTTGAACAGCACTTTGAAGTCCCTTATACGGGGAAGCTAAACTTCGAAGATTTTGAGGTGCAGCTGAATGACTTAAATAGCCTGCTTTCCTTCGTCGATCCCTATACAGCTGGTTATTTTCTTACTTATGAATGGACGGCTTGGGAAATAGATAATGGCTATTTGGTAGAGTTGTCGATTGATTACTTAACAGATGCCAAAAAGGAGCAAAAGGTCGATCAATATGTAGAGGCTTTTGCTGATCAGTATATTTCGACAGATATGACAGATTTTGAACGTGCTAAAATCATTAATGATACGGTTGTACAGTTAGCCACTTATACTGAACAAGGCTCTACTGAGGGACAAACGGTTTTTGAGCTGATAAACGAAGAAACTGCGGTATGTCAAGCTTATGCTCTACTAGCTTATCGCCTACTATTAGCTTCGGATGTAGAAGCGAAATACGTATATGGCTATAGTGAGGATCAGCTGCATGCTTGGAATTTAGTCAGTATCGATGGCAATTGGTATCATCTTGATACAACGTGGAATGACGTGGATTCAGCGGAGCCTTATGCGATTTCCTATGAATACTTTTTAGTCAGTGATGAAAAATTAAGCCAAGATCATTTATGGATTAATGAAAATTATTTTACTGCTACAAATAACAATTATGATTTTATGCATGATATGTGGTATGCCAATACTGTCGATGATGTGATTTATTATAATAATATCAAAGATAATATGGTCTATTCCTATAATTTAGACACAAATGAAAACAATCAAATTACAGAAACAGCATGCTATTATTTAGCTACTTATGATGATTCCATTTATTGCAGTGACTATGACAATGCCGGTTATTTAACAAAAATTAATGTCCAGGACGGCTCTGAAGAAGTCTTACTTGAAGATGAAGTCCTCAACTTGTACATTGAAGAAGACATTTTATATTATGAAACGATCGATGGTGCACAACATCAGGAAAATTTGTAATGCCCCAAAAGAATCTGTGTGACCCTTACACAGATTCTTTCCTCCCCTTTCATTTACATAATTACCATATTTCATTAACAAACCTTTAACGCTAGCTTTACACCCTTCCTTTACACTTACAGTTGAATTCATCTAAAGGAGGAAAATCATGAAATACGCAAAAAAATGGACTTCATTGTTTTTAGCAAGTGCAGTGACTTTATCCGCAGTTAGTATCTCACAGCAAGAGGTACATGCAGCCGAAGTAAAGAAACCGACAAATGTCATTATGCTTGTGATGGATGGTAGTAGTAATAATGCTGTCACCCTTTCCCGCTGGTATAAAGGTGAAAGCCTAGCAATGGATGAAATTTTATCAGGTGCTATGCGCACATATTCTGCTGAATCTGCCATTACCGATTCCGCGCCTGCTGCGACAGCATTAGCAACTGGCCATAAATCGAACGATAAATATATAGGTGTTCTCCCATCTGTGATCAACTCCCCTGGATTAGCGCAAATCGCTAAGGATGAAGCCTTCCGCCCTGTAGCCAATGTGCTAGAAGGAGCTAAGCAGCAAGGTAAGGCTACTGGATTAATTTCTACTTCCGAAATTCAACATGCTACACCAGCTGGTTTTTCTGCCCATGTCAACAATAGAAGTCAATATGGGGATATTGCAGAGCAGCAGGTTTATCAAAATATTGATGTTGTCTTAGGCGGTGGTCTGGAATCACTATCACCAGGCACATCAAAAAATGCTCGTCAAGATGGCGAGGATTTAATCAAGGTTTTGAATGAAAAAAATTATGATCTCGTTAAAACGCGCGATGAGCTATTTAATAGTCAATCCTCAAAAATTTGGGGAAGCTTTGCACCAAGTGCACTTGCTTATGATTTAGATCGTGCAAAAACAAGAGCATCTGAGCCTACACTTGCTGAAATGACGAATAAAGCAATCAATACGCTGAAAAAGGATGAGGATGGCTTCTTCCTCTTTGTAGAAGGTAGCAAGGTTGACTGGGCTGCACATGCCAACGATACAATTGGTATCATTAGCGATATATTATCATTCGATGATGCAGTGAAAGAAGCAGTCGATTTTGCGAAGGAAGACGGTAATACTCTAGTCATTGCAGTAACTGATCATGGAAATAGCGGCATTACGATGGGGAACGCTAACACTACTAGTACCTATTCTAGCATTCCAGTCTCTGCTTACATCGACCCGTTAAAAAAAGCTACGATGACCATTGAAGGAGCTTTAAGCCAGCTAAAAGAAGATCGCTCTAATTTAGTTGAGGTCGCTGCTCTTTATGGCTTAGATTCATTAACGGAGGACGAGCTTAAAACATTACAGTCTGCTAAAGACTTAGGTAGTGAAATGGTAAAAATGCTAGCCAATCGTGCAAACATCGGTTATACAACAGGTGGCCATACGGGTGAAGATGTATTCTTATATTCATTTGGTCCTTCTAAATTGACAGGATTAGTAGAAAACACTGATTTAGCTCATACAATGGCACGCTTTATGGGCTTTGACTTAAACACATTAACAAATGATTTATATGTGCCTGCAACGAAGGCATTTACGGAAAAAGGATTTACAACAAAAATCGACTTATCGGATAAAGAAAATCCAACATTTATTGCGCAAAAAGCAGATGTCACAGTGAAAATTCCAGTCAACAAAAACACGATGACGTATGAACAAACTTCCTCAAACACGGCAAAGACTCATACATTTGATACAATCAATGTCTACAATGGCTCTGAATTTTATGTATCTAAAAAAGTTATTAATCAAGTGAAATAAAAATAATAGCGCGAACATAAGTTGAGATTATTTCCTTATGTTCGTGCTTTTTTTACATAAGTAAACCAGCCAATAATTTGTAAACTCTACATATCCCCCCAAAACCTTAAATTTACATTAAATTAATCTTATGATTTACTGAATTCATCTTAATTCAGCAACATTTTTCTCCACATTCCGTCAAATCAGTGTTAAAAACATAAGGTAAGGATTTTTAACTAGTAAATTACTATTTTTTGAAAGTTTAATCCTATACTTTTTTTCATTGGAGGTGGACAAATGCAATCCATCAAAAATAATGAGTATTTACGCTTCATTGGCTTCACGCTGTTTTATTTGATTGTTTTGGTACTGTTGTTTCTTATACATGGCTTCCATGATATGAACGCTGGACCATTTATATATACGGAATTTTAAATAAAGGAGATTAAAAAATGTTAAGTATTTTGGCAGCTATTGAACGTGTGGCCATCCAGCAGCCACAAAAAACTGCTTATCAGACACACAATGCCTCCTTAACTTATAGTGAGCTTTGGCATTTATCGGATCGTCTTGCCGATTATTTAATGAAGCTTAACTTGCGGAGACAACAACCTATTGTCATTTATGGACATATGTCCCCCCTGCAAATTGTTGCGTTTATCGGAGCTGTAAAGGCTGGCCATCCATATGTACCTGTTGATTCATCAACACCATCGGAAAGATTACAACTCATTACAGAAGCTTCTGGAGCAGGTTTAGTATTGACAACAGAGCTATTACAGATGCAGATGAACCTTCCAGTTATGGCAGTGCATGATATTCTGGATGCCTCCTCAAAGAACGTGATCCTATCATCCGCAACATGGGTTCATGATGAGGATATCCATTATATTATTTACACTTCTGGTTCAACGGGTCAACCAAAAGGGGTACAAATAACAGCTAGTAATCTAACACACTTTGTAATGTGGATGCAGGAGCACTTCCCTTTACAGGAAGACGGCGTATTTTTAAACCAAGCACCTTATTCCTTTGATTTATCTGTTATGGATCTCTACCCAGCTCTTGTTGGTGGACACACACTTTATGCGATTACACAGCAAGAAATTGCTAATCCAAAAGCATTGTTTGATTCATTAGCGACGTCAAATACTCGTGTATGGACTTCTACACCTTCTTTTGCCAGGATGTGTTTGATGAACAAAGAATGGGATCAAAAACTCATGCCTGCATTGGATACTTTTTTATTTTGCGGAGAGGTTTTACCGATAGCGGTATGTAACGAGTTGATGCTCCGTTTTCCACAGGCAACAATTTATAATTTATATGGTCCTACGGAAACAACCGTCGCTGTATCCTATGTAAAGGTGACGAAAGAGCTAGTAGGACGCTTCGAACAATTACCGATTGCCCCTATAACGGAGCCAAACGTTTCTGTAGCAGAAGATGGGGAAATTATTATTTCAGGGCCAACCGTTAGCGCAGGGTATTTGGGAGCGCCTAAATTAACAGCTAAAGCTTTCCCGATCGTGGATGGCGATCACATCTATCAAACAGGTGATATAGGCTTTGTGCAGGATGGTTATTTGTTCTTTTCAGGTCGTAAGGATTTCCAAGTGAAATTACATGGCTATCGTTTAGAGATTGAAGAGATTGAAAAACAAATCAGTAACCTGCCACCTGTTTCAAGCTGTGTTGTTGTACCTGTTTATAAGGAGAAGGAAATCATTTCTCTTAGTGCCCATATTGTTTTACGTGAGCCATTAACAGACGCTGCTTTTAAAACAACAAAGCAATTGAAGGCACTTTTATCGGCATACTTACCTGCCTATATGATACCGAAAACATTTAAATATATGGACGCTTTACCACTAAATCCAAATGGTAAGGTAGATCGTAAAGGATTGGCGGTTATGGAGACAGTATGACGCCTTATGGAAATATAGCATTTTTTGTGATCATCGGACTTTTATTACTACCTACCATCCTCTTAGGATTACGAGGCAAATCTTCGAAACGCTATAATCTTTTTGTTTCGGTCATTGTCTTAGCATTAATCTTCGGACATTCATTGAATGGGTCCATCTCGCTCGTATTATTTACTGTCTTTCAGGTAGTACTTATTGTGGCTTATCAGCGCTATCGACTTCAGCAAAATAGCGGAACCATTTTTATAATAGCGGTGCTTTTATCCATATTACCCTTGATTCTTGTAAAGGTTTTGCCGATTCTCGGTTTACATCATTTATTTGGCTTCCTTGGTGTATCCTACATTACGTTTAAAGCGGTGCAAATGATTTTAGAAACCCGTGATGGCTTGATGAAAGAGAAAATTTCGGTAGTAGAGCTAGTCTATTTCTTATTATTCTTTCCTACCGTATCATCGGGGCCGATTGATCGTTGGCGTCGTTTTACAAAGGATTTTCATGCCGTGCCTTCCTCGGAGGAGTACCAAAAGCTGCTATTGAGTGGTATTAACTATATTTTTGTCGGCTTTTTATATAAGTTTATTTTGGCTTATTTAATTTACAACTACACGCTTATTTATTTGCCTAACCATACTTATAACTATTTGACACCTTTTCAGGGGCAGCTAGCGTATATGTATATGTATAGCTTTTACTTATTCTTTGATTTTGCTGGCTATAGTGCATTTGCTGTTGGTGTGAGCCGGATAATGGGTATCCAAACACCGATTAACTTTAATCGCCCTTTCGCCAGCCGCAATATTAAAGATTTTTGGAATCGTTGGCATATGAGCCTTTCCTTCTGGTTTAGGGATTATGTCTATATGCGCTTTGTCCTTTGGATGACAAAGAAAAAATGGTTAAAAAATAAATTTGCTATTTCGTATATAGGCTTCTTTTTACTATTCTTTTTAATGGGTATTTGGCATGGTCTGGAATGGCACTTTGTGGTCTATGGACTCTATCATGCCCTATTGATTATCAGCTTTGATAAATTTGAACGCTGGAATAAAAAGCATAAGCGTTGGCCAAAAAATAAATGGACGCATGCTATTGGCGTAATCATTACATTTCATGCTGTATGCTTCGGCTTCTATATTTTTTCTGGCACATTATTTTAAACAAAGGGCTGTAAGAGCCTGTTCACTAAAGGAGAATTATTAATGGATCAACAACAAGTTTTAGAAATGCTAGTCGAGTTATGTGAAGATGAAATTATTGTAGAAAACCCAGATATAGATTTATTTGAAGAAGGTTTACTGGATTCTTTTGGGACAATTAATTTATTAGTTGAAATTGAAAATCGTTTTAATATTTCTGTCCCTATTACTGATTTCAATCGTGAAGAATGGAATACGCCTAATCGAATAGCAGGGAAATTAGCTGAAAGACAATGATCAAAAAAGGCTTTCTTTCTTTATTTATTGCATTTGCTCTTTTTACGGGCTTTGTCTTTTTTCCTAATGCTTGGATTAAAGCATGGATATCCAATGAGGATGTGGAACAAGCCAAAACGAACATGTCTCCACTTGTATTTCAGGGCACATATTTACAGGAGCGAATGTTACAGGAGCCTAGTTCCATGCCACTTTACGGCTCCTCGGAATTAAACCGTTTTGATCCGTTCCATCCTTACAATTATACGCGAGCCACTGATGCTCCGTATTCGACCTTTATGATTGGACGTGGAGGCATGCAGTCCATTACCCACTTCTTGAATTTCGCAGCACAAGAAAAGAATTTAAAGGATAAAAAAGTGGTCTTTATCATCTCTCCACAGTGGTTTACAGAGAAGGGCATGGGTGAATTTCACTTTTCACCGAATTATTCCATGCTACATGCTTATGATTTAGCCTTTAATCAGGAGATGGATGCCAATCTTCGTAAAAGAGCAATGGAGCGTCTACTAGAATTTGATACTGTCAAACGAGATCGCCTCTTAAAGACCATGTATCAATATCAAATGTCTAACGGCAAGGAAAAACCAATTACTGGACGTATGGCCATGGTCGCGGGGCGTTTCCACAAGGCATTACTAGAAAAGAAGGATTTATATTATTCCCTTTTCCCACGTAAAGGTCATGCATTAAAAAGTAATGACAAGCTCATTGCCAATCAAAGCTTTGAGCAACAATTGCAGCATGCAGAGGCATATGGGGAGAAGCGTGTATCCAATGACTATATGATTGAAGATCGCGCCTATCAGCGACTTGTAAATGCTAAATTTTCAAAGTTTAAGGATATACGAAAAAAAGAGGATTATTCAAACTCTCCTGAATACGAGGATTTCCAACTAGTGATCGATGTTTTAAAGGATGCAGGTGCCAAGCCACTATTCGTCTCCATTCCGGTGAATGGCTATTGGTATGATTATAATGGCTATCCTGAGGAGCGACGTCAAAAGTATTACGATAAAATGGAGCAAGTATTAAAGGATGCGAATGTTGCCTATGTTGATTTTTCAGATCATGAATATGATCCTTATTTTATAATGGATACAATTCATATTGCCTGGAAGGGCTGGGTCTATCTCGATCAAGAACTAGATCAGCATTGGTCACAGCCATAACCATAGTCAGGACAGTCTAATATAGTAGACTGTCCTTTCTTATTATCGTAAGAGACCTTTTATGTAAAGCGCCATTTGTTCACTTATCTCATTTAGTTTTTCAATGGCTTCACTGAATTGTTGAACCTCCTCTGCCTGATCATTGGAGGCTGCTTCATTTGTTCTGTTGCTGTAGCTGACTCACTAGAAAGCTTCCTTACCTCTTGCACTCCGATGTTAAAACCTGCACCACATTGGTCTGCTCGTGCCGCTTCTTTCTTCGTTCATTAATAAAACCCTCCACCAATAATTTTTTGTATCTTAGTAATTGGTGGATTTTGTGTAATAAATATTAATGATAACAAACAGAAAAATTTGCATACAATTCAAAGCTTCACCTATTTTTCTTCTTTGTAAAATTGTTCAATATACTGCTCTTCTTCCTCGGGCGATAATAAACGAGTTGCTCTTCCTGAATTTGTTGTGTCATCGCCGCCTTGCATTTCCCAAATTTTGTTATGGTCGTCAACGGCGTTTGAAAAATCACCTTTAGACCATCTTTCCAATATTGAAATGTAAAGTTCTTTATATTTATAATCATTCATTTTAACTACAGTTAACAATCGGTCAACTTTTTCTTGTGTTATTCGCTCACGACCCCATTGAGAAGCAGCTTTCACTTTTTGGTGAGACATGCTATGGATGGTTTCATTCACCTTGCTTTCCATTAAATTGTCAGGATAAAGCAATTCTTCTTTTGTAACTTTTTTATCTTCAAGCGGTACTCCGTCAACAACAATAGTGGCTCTTTCTTTTTTGGCAACAGGTTTTTCCATTTGTTCGGTGGATTTAATGTAACCAAAAATCCCTCCAAAAATGACCAACACTGCAATGATAACAATTGCAGATTTTGTTTTTCTCTTCATGTCATTAACTCCTCATTGTCATTTATATCATTATATCATTATGTATTGGTTTATATTATGTAATTAGGATAATAATAGCAGAATATTGAAATAAGTTTCAATGAAAAACCCTGTTCGTAGATAATGGTATGTACATTGTATACAGTAGGTACCAACGCAAAATTGCGTTCGTTGATTAAATACAACTAATACAATTTTGTATGCGTTAATATAGGTAAGTCCGTCATAGTTGCTCTCTAAGGGTGAGATTACAATTCGTATCCTTTTCACCAAGGTTCATCACACAACGATTCTGAGTGTGCCATGATGTTTAAGTGACATATTCTTCCGCAACCAAATACGTGTAAAACACCCCAACGACTTAATTAAGGTAAGTCGCCTTTTTACCAAGAATTAATTGATGTTGAATATATTTTTTAAGATATTGAATGAAGTGAGCTGTATTGTAGTTATAAGTTTCTGTTGTTCTAATTGAATAATTTTTAATCTGTAATGCGAATGTAAATTCTTTCAACAAATCTTTAATAAGCACGAAAAACCCCCAATCTACAAGTGTTTATCACACTTATAAATCAGAGGTTCAAATATAAAAGCTGTATTTTACTAAGTTCAAAGCATTTTCGCTTCAATCAAATACTTATTTTAAGTTATAGAATGAATTTAAACCAAGATACTCTGCTGTTGAACCAAGTTGATCTTCGATGCGAAGAAGTTGGTTGTATTTAGCTACACGGTCTGTACGTGATGGAGCACCTGTTTTAATTTGACCAGCATTTGTTGCAACAGCGATATCAGCAATTGTCGCATCTTCTGATTCACCAGAACGGTGAGAAATAACCGCTGTGTAGCCTGCACGTTTGGCCATTTCGATTGCTTCAAATGTTTCAGTTAACGTACCGATTTGGTTTACTTTGATCAGGATTGCATTTCCTACACCTTGCTCAATACCTGCTGATAATTTTTTCGTATTTGTTACAAATAGGTCATCACCTACTAATTGTACGCGTTTGCCGATACGGTCTGTTAATAGCTTGTGTCCAGCCCAGTCGTTTTCGTCTAAGCCATCTTCAATTGAAATGATTGGGTATTTATTTGTTAACTCTTCGTACCAATCAACCATTTCTTCAGAAGTTTTGACAACACCTTCACCATCTAAGTGGTATTTGCCATCTTCTTTATTGAATAGTTCAGAGGATGCTACGTCCATTGCAAGTTTCACTTCGTCACCTGGTTTGTAGCCTGCTTTTTCAATCGCTTCTAAGATCACTGTAATTGCTTCTTCGTTAGAGCCTAAGTTTGGTGCGAAACCACCTTCATCACCTACTGCTGTGTTGTAGCCTTTTGCTTTTAGAACAGCTTTTAGGCTATGGAAAATCTCCGCGCCAATACGTAATGCATGACGGAATGATTCTGCACCAACAGGCATAACCATGAATTCCTGAATGTCTACATTGTTATCTGCGTGAGCACCACCGTTTAGGATGTTCATCATTGGTACTGGTAATTGCTTAGAATTGAACCCACCAAGATATTGATAAAGAGGTACATCTAAATAATCTGCCGCAGCATGTGCAACTGCCATGGATACACCTAGAATTGCGTTGGCACCAAGCTTGCCTTTGTTTTCCGTGCCATCTAGCTCGATTAAAGCTTTGTCGATGACTACTTGATCAAGAACAGAATAGTTACCTTCTAATTCTTCCGCAATAATTGTGTTTACATTTTCAACTGCATTTAATACACCTTTGCCTAGGTAACGAGATTTGTCACCATCGCGTAATTCTACCGCTTCGTATTCACCTGTTGATGCACCTGATGGTACGATTGCGCGGCCAAATGCGCCTGATTCTGTAAATACTTCAACCTCTACTGTTGGGTTCCCACGTGAGTCTAAAACTTCGCGCGCATAAACTTGTGTAATAAATGGCATAATTAATTCTCCTCTTTTTCAATTAATGATTGTCCTGTCATTTCAGTAGGCTGTGACACCTCTAATAATTCTAACATGGTTGGCGCTAAATCGGCTAAAATACCACCATTTCTTAACATTATATTTGATTTTGTCACAATTACTGGAACAGGATTTGTTGTATGAGCTGTCATTGGCTCACCTGCTAAAGTTAACACTTCATCAGAGTTGCCATGGTCAGCTGTAATAATAGCTGCGCCACCTTTTGCAAGGAGTGCGTCTACTACTTTCCCTAAGCATTCATCTACTACTTCAATGGCTTTAATTGTTGGCTCCAGCATTCCACTATGACCAACCATATCAGGGTTGGCAAAGTTAAGAATAATGCCATCAAATTTTTCAGCCGCAATTTCTGCAAGTAAGGCTTCTGTCACCTCATAGGCAGACATTTCAGGTTTTAAATCGTATGTCGCCACCTTTGGAGAAGCAATTAAAATACGTTCTTCACCAGGGAATTTTTCCTCACGTCCACCACTCATAAAGAATGTAACATGTGGATATTTTTCAGTTTCCGCAATCCGCAACTGTGTTTTCCCACTCGTAGCTAATACTTCACCAATTGTATTTTTCAAGTTGTCATTTTCATAAGCAACCTGTGCGTTGACTTCATCACTATAGTGTGTGAAGGACACAAATTTTAAATTCTTTGGATGATTTGCAGATATAGCAAAGCCATCGAATCCTTCATTTGTAAAAACTGTTGACAGCTGAATGGCACGATCAGGACGGAAGTTAAAGAAAATCACTGCATCATGATCGCCAATTGTTGCTATTGGCTCGCCATGTTCTTGAATGCTAAATGGAATGACAAATTCATCTGTTACCTCACGCTCATAGGATGCTGCTACACCACTTTTAGCACTTTCTGCTGTTTGACCGACGCCATCCACCAGTACATTATAAGTCAGTGCAACACGATCCCAACGTTTATCACGATCCATTGCATAGTAACGTCCATGAATCGAAGCAAATTTCCCTATGCCTATTTCAGCCATTTGCTTTTCCGTTTCTTCGATATAGTCTAATGCTGTTGTTGGACCAACATCACGACCATCTAAGAAGCCATGTACATAAACTTCCTCTAATCCCTGCTGTTTAGCTAGCTTCATTAGTGCAAACATATGCTCATAATGACTATGAACACCACCGTCTGACAATAAGCCCATAACATGTAGTTTTGACTGATGAGCTTTAACATGTGCTACTGCATCTAAAAAGGCTTGATTCGTAAAGAAATCTCCATCACGAATAGATTTATTTAAGCGTGTTAAGCTTTGATATACGATACGTCCTGCACCGATATTTAAGTGTCCCACCTCGGAATTCCCCATCTGTCCTTCAGGTAATCCAACGGCTTCTCCTGCTGCTGTTAATGTCGCATGAGGAAATTGATGCCAATATCGATCAAAATTTGGCTTATTCGCCTGTGCTACTGCATTCCCGAATGTTTCATCTCGAAATGCAAAGCCGTCTAAAATAATTAAGGCTACTGGCTTTTTAGGCATTTGCTGCCGCCTCCAATAATGTTAAATAAGATTCTGCTTGTAAGCTTGCTCCACCAACTAAAGCACCATCAATATGTTCTTTCGATAAAAGCTCCTGAATGTTATCAGGCTTAACACTGCCACCATATTGAATGCGCACAGCATTCGCAGTTTCAGCATTATATAGCTCTTCTACTACTGCTCGAATCGCTCCGCATACTTGATTTGCATCGTCTGCCGTAGCCGTTTTACCAGTACCTATCGCCCAAATCGGTTCATAGGCAATGACCATATGCTCTACTTGCTGTGCTTCAAACCCAGCAAGTGCCGCTTTAATTTGGCCTGCCACTTTTTGCTCTGTTGTGCCTGCTTCACGTTCTTCTAGTGTTTCGCCACAGCAAATAATAGGTACGATAGTATGGGCAAGTGCTGCTGCTACCTTCTTATTAATCGCTTCATCTGTTTCATTGTAGTATTCGCGACGTTCAGAGTGTCCTAAAATGACATAGTCAACATCCACACTTGCTAGCTGTGCTGGACTAATTTCACCCGTAAAAGCACCTTCATTTTCATAGTGCATAGTTTGTGCACCAATTGCCAGCTCTGACTCACTAGCAACTTGCACAAGTGTAGGTAGGTAAAGAGCTGGTGCGCAAATAACAGCATCTACTTTGTCATTGGAAGGAAGTTTTTCTTGTACAGCATCTACAAACTGAATAGCCTCTTCAAATGTTTTAAACATTTTCCAGTTACCTGCAATAATTGGTTTACGCATCATTTTGCCTCCGATTAGCTTATTTATCGTTTAGTGCTACAATCCCTGGAAGCTCTTTGCCTTCCATTAATTCTAAGGAAGCACCACCACCTGTAGAAATGTGATCCATCTTATCTGCTACTTCAAATTTTTCAACTGCCGCAGCTGAATCACCGCCACCGATTACTGTGTAGCCAGCTGTTGTTGCCATTGCCTCAGCTACTGTTTTTGTGCCGTTTGCAAATTTGTCCATTTCAAAGACACCCATTGGTCCATTCCAAATGATTAATTTAGAGTTTTTGATAACTTCTGCATAATTTGCAGCCGTTTTAGGTCCAATATCTAGACCCATCCAATCAGCTGGAATAGCATCTACATCAACAATTTGTGTTTCAGCATCCTGTGAAAATTCATTTGCCACAACAGCATCGACTGGCATATGTAATTGCACACCTTTTGCTTTTGCCTTCTCAATAAAGGACTTTGCTAGCTCAATTTTATCTTCCTCTAGCAATGATTTACCGATATCGTGGCCTTGTGCCTTAATAAATGTAAAGGATAAACCACCACCGATAATTAAGTGATCTACTTTTTCTAATAGGCTTTCAATAACACCAATTTTATCTTTTACTTTGGCACCACCAATAATGGCTGTAAACGGATGCTCAGGGTTAGACAATGCCTTACCTAGTACATCTAATTCCTTTTGCATTAAGAATCCAGATACAGCTGGAATATGCTTAGCAATTCCTTCTGTAGAGGCATGAGCTCGGTGGGCTGCACCAAAAGCATCATTAACATAAATATCTGCTAGCTGAGCAAATTGCTGTGCTAATGTAGGATCATTTTTCTCTTCACCAGCATGGAAGCGAACATTTTCAAGCAGTAGAATGTCTCCATCTTGCATGTTTGCAACGGCTTCTTCCACCGCTTGCCCAATGGATTCATCAAGCTTCGTAACAGGCTTGCCCATTAATTCCGCTAAGCGAATGCCAACAGCTGTTAAACGCATATCCTCTTTTACTTCTCCTTTTGGACGACCTAAGTGAGAAGCTAGAATAACTTTAGCACCCTGCTCTACTAAATACTCAATTGTAGGAATCGCTGCACGAATACGCGTCTCATCTGTAATAGCACCGTCTGCCATTGGTACATTAAAATCTACACGTACAAAAACGCGTTGACCCTTAACATCAATATCTCTCATTGTTTTCTTATTTAACATGAAGAAACTCCCTTCAAAGTTTGTTTTAGTCTTACATCCTTGTGTTTTACCCATCTTGGCTCTACACCATGCTTACTAAATTGAATAGTCATTTTGGTACTTTTTCAGAGCCACTATCTCGTGTAAGGATGATTCTCCAACTTTTGATAATGAACCCTAATACTTGTTTTTATAGTAGCAAAAGTTAACTGCGATGTCTTGCAATCAACATGTATCAATTACGCCTCAGCGTAATTGCGTCCACATTTTTTCGAGTTGCTCGAAACATTCCTCTTCAAAATTGTGACATTCGCAGCGGCTTTTAGCTTGATTCAGTCGGTGATTGGACACCAATGAATCAAGAGAGTAATTTGTGTATTCATCTCACCACCTATAGAGGTGGGCGTTTCTGCTGAATCTAGAAAAAAAGGAGTAAGGGTTATCCCTTACTCCCAATACCCTTGTATATTATATCTATTCGATATTATAAAGGCTATACTTTTTGTGCATAAAAAGCAGTAATATGTCACACTTTTTACTCAAAATGTCGAAATATGATACTTATTTATGGTTTAAGCCTTGTTCAGCAATGTATAAAGCTAGGTCCATTAAGCGAGTAGAGTAACCAATTTCGTTATCATACCAAGCTAAAACCTTCACCATTTTGTTTTCTAACACCATTGTTGAAAGGCCGTCTACCGTAGAAGAATAATGGTTACCGTTATAATCAATTGATACTAATGGTAGCTCATTGTAATCTAAAATACCTTTTAGTTCATTTTCAGAAGCTTCTTTTAATGCTGCATTAATCGCTTCTTTCGATACATCTGCTTTTAGCTCTACAACTAAGTCAACACATGATACGTTAGGTGTTGGCACACGCATAGAGAAACCATCTAGCTTACCTTTTAACTGTGGCAATACTTTTGATACAGCTACTGCTGCACCTGTTGTTGTTGGAATCATAGACACCGCTCCAGCACGTGCACGACGAGGGTCAGAGTGTGGGAAGTCTAGAATTCGTTGGTCATTTGTATAAGAGTGAATTGTTGTCATCATACCACGTTCAATGCCAAATTTCTCATCAAGCACTTTAGCTACTGGTGCTAGACAGTTTGTTGTACAAGAAGCATTGGAGATCACATCATCAGTTGCTGGGTTATAATCCTCATGGTTTACACCCATAACAAATGTAGGCATTGCCCCTTTTGCTGGTGCCGATAGAATCGCTTTTTTCGCCCCTGCTTCAATATGCTTGCCTACTTCTTCCATTGAACGGAATCGACCCGTACATTCAAGCACTACATCTACGCCTAATTCGCCCCATGGTAATTGTGCAGGATCTTTTTCAGCATATACTTTTACACGTTGACCATTTACTACGAAAGAATCTTCATCTGCATTGACTTCAGCATCATAGATACCGTGTACTGAATCATATTTCAATAAGTGCGCAAGCTGACCAGCATCTGTTAAGTCGTTTACGGCTACTACTTCAAATTCATCATGCTTCATTGCCTCACGAAATACTAAACGTCCAATACGTCCAAATCCATTAATCGCTAATTTTAATGCCATTGTTAATTCCTCCAATAATGTGTGATGTCTGTCTCTACGAATAGAGACATCAAAATTTACTTTATGCTCATTCAAAAAATGCTTTAGCACTTTCTGAGATCGAGTGACATGTTTACAACTTTGCCATCATTCAAGATGCTTATTTTCTATAGAAGATATTTTAGCAGCAATTGCTTTGGCCGCTGCTTCATCTGTTACAAATATGGTTTGCTTAGGTGCTACTTTAAAATAAGAAAGCATTGCATTGACCTTCTGTTTTCCTGCTGCAACTGCAATGACCTGCTCACTATTTTGTACCTGCTCAAGCTGGATACCAATTGTGCGTATACGATGTACTATTTCTCCATCTGCATTGAAATAATAGCCGAAAGCCTCACTTACAGCGCCTTTTTCCTCAAGAATTCGCAAGTCCTCAGGAGATGAGTTACGACGAATCGCCATTTCCTCTGCGGAGCCAATCCCATGAATGACGCAATCTGCTTGATCATAGAAGGCCATCATTTCTGTTACCATCGGCTCTGTTAACATCGCTTGATAAGCTTGCTCACTTAAATGCTCTGGTAAAAATAAAGTACGGTATTGTGTTTCCATTTGCATGGCAAATGTTGCAACAAGTGTATTGGCCTGCATTTGCATTTCATGTCCAATCCCCCCCCGTGCAGCTACAAAAGTGATATCCTTTTGTCCGTCTAAAGGATGTAAAAACTGCGCAAGAGAGGCAACAGATTTTCCGCCCGTGACAGCTACAACTTGCTCATCAAAAGCAGTTGACATAAATTGCAATGCTGCTTCTTTGCCTAGCATGCTTAGGATTGTATGATCCTCATTGTAATCACCAGGAACTACGACTACACGTTGGATGCCAAAGTGGCTTTCAAGCACTTTTGCAAGCTGGGTTAAACCAGACCATTCATAAACGATGGCTCTTAATTTTTCAATGACTATTTCACCATCATCTGTACATACCATACCCGACTTTTGCGCATCTAATAACCCTTGTTCACGTAAAATATCAGTTTCTTTGCGTATTTCTCTTTCTGTCATTTTCAGTGAATCAGCTAGTGTACGTCGTCCGATTGGTTGCATGAGTTGAACGGCTTGCAATATTCGATATCTTGCTTGCAGAAGCGGATACATTTCAGGAAGTAGCCTTTGCTGTGCCTCTGGAACAGTTAACATATCTATCTACTCCCCTAATTAATAGTTGTGGGTTTATTTTTAACCCACTTAATTATTTTGTGTCCCACTTATGGTTTTATTATAATATGCATTGTTTTAAAGTGCAAGTAGTTGTCTTGTTCTGGATAAAAAAAGCCTCATAGCTATAAAAACAGCTACAAGACTTTGTTGTACTTATTTAGTAAAAGATAAAATCGCATTCTTTTTAAAACCTTCTAAAGCTTTTGTTGCTTCAGTTTTATTTGTAAACTCAAAAATACGAACGTCCTTTTTCTCAAATACTGTAATAACCCACATTGTAAAATCTCCCTTCACATCATTCATTTTTGTAATATAACAACCACTAAAATTTGTGATACATTCGTTAAACTGTTTTATAACAACTTCTTACTTGATACTTATTCTACTCCGATTTTTAGGAAAAGAAAGAGTAATGTGAAGGTCTTCACAAACTGTTCAAAATCAAACCGCTTTCATTGAACAATTTGTGAATTGTGAGAATGACACCTAATAATAAAGTCATTTATACCGTTAATAACTCTTTATACTTTCAGCAGATTAACTGCCTAATCGCTCCATTAAAGTGGCATAATCTAAATGACCATACTGCATGACATCACCATCTTTTTCAACTACCGGAATCATTAGCATATATTTTTCATGTATGCGATCATCCTGCTCAATATCAATTATTTCAATATCAAATAGAACATCTTCCTGAACAAGCTTTAATGTCTGTAGCCCTTCTACACATAAAGGACAATTCGCCCTACTAAAAAATTTAATTTTCATAGATAGCACCTCCTCCTTTATTATAAACGATGTGGCAATGAAGAAATGGCTACTATTCTTTGATGATGGTTATTTGAGCTGTCTTAGCCTGAGCCGTGCTGGAATGTTAAAGTTGTTACAGCTAAATTCAAAAATTCCTGCGCTGACACACGTTCTTCTTGTGCTATTACGCTGCTATTTGTTTCATTGGTAGCACGAACATCTTGCATTGTTGCAGGAATAACTACAGAGGTTGTTAAAATAATTGCTAACGATGCAGATAAAAATCTTTTTTTCAAAATGATTCCTCCCTATATCAGTTTACGTTATATCGATTGTCGATATATTTAAATTATAACAATTCTAGCATTATTAATTGAGAGGTTTTTGATTTAGCCAAAATGAAAGCGAACTAAATAGAATAGTTCGCCATTACCTCTATTAAAATTTCCTGCTTGCTCCCCCACCAGCAGAAGATCCCCCACCAAACCCGCCAAAGCTCCCTCTACTCGAATGTCCTCCACCAAAACTACCTGGATAACCGCCATAGCCTCCAGAGCGAGGACCTCCGCCACCTTTCGAAAAGAATGAATAGATAATAATAACAATGATAATGATTAGGATAATTAACCAAGTGGGTATGTCATCCTCTTCTTTTGTTTGCGCCGGCAAATCACCGTTCCAATTATACTCTTGGGCAACAGCGCGAAAAACTTCAGAATAAGTTGCTTGAAAAGCTTGATCTAAATTACCAGTACTTGCTGAGGGATAAAATGCATTATCTAAAATGCGTCCTAATTTACCATCTGGTAATGCTCCCTCTAATCCCTGACCCACGGCAATTACAACGTCGTTATTTCCTTCCCCTTGACCTAAGGTAGCTAAAATCAAGACACCGTTATTTTTTTCCTTGTCACCAATGCCCCATGAACGAATCAATTTTGTCGCATACATTTTCGGCTCTTGTCCATAAAGACTATCAACTGTGACTACCATGATTTCAGCACCAGTGCCTTGATCCAACTGCTCGGAATAATGATTTAGCTCTTCTTTGACATTGACAGAAATTACATTGGCAAAGTCATGTATATACGTACTTTTCATCGGTGATGGCATCGTTGCTTCTGCTAGATTCGAGAAAAAAAGAAGCACCGAACAAACGATGATCATCTGTACAATGCAACGTTTCATTAATGTGTACCCGATTGACTAAAGTCGATAGATGGTGCTTTGTCAGCTCCTGCTGCGGCTTTAAAGTATTCTTTTTGTTCAAAACCAAACATCCCTGCTATTAAATTCCCCGGGAAACGTTTAACATGTTTATTAAATTGCTGTACCTCATTATTGTAATCCTCACGTGCTACAGCCAACCGATTTTCGGTACCTGCTAGCTCATCCATTAACTGGCGGAAGTTTGCATCTGCCTTTAAGTTTGGGTAATTCTCTACAACTACTAGTAAACGACTAAGAGCGCCAGTTAAAGCATCATTGGCAACAGCTTGCTCCTCTGGTGAGCTTGCATTTCCCATTTGTGCACGTGCCTCCGTTATATTTGCTATCACCTCTTGCTCATGATTCGCATAGCCTTTCACAGATTCCACTAGATTGGGAATCAAATCATAGCGACGTTGGAGCTGATTTTCAACTTGTGCCCATTTAGAATCAAGATTTTCCTCAGCTGTCACCAGGCTATTATATTTAGGTATAAATAATAAGGCGATGACAACAAGAATGATGACAATTATTCCAATTGGTCCAAGTAACTTTTTCAATTTTAAGCCTCCTTGACTTGCTTTTCCTTCTATCTTTAGTCTACATTTTTACCTTTACATTTATACCGTATGAAATCGAATTGACACGCCATACTAAATACTGCAACAAAAAATTATTGAGGAGGCGTTTTTTTTGTCACAATCGTTTTACAATGAATCATCAAACCAAACAAATTTAAATCAACAACATAGCCTAAATCATGGTGGACATGAAATGATGGACATGCATGAAACAATTGGCGAAATTATTGCAGGTATGAACCAAGCTATTATTTTGCGTCCCCATGTAAAAGATCCTGAATTACTCAACATCTTGGATCGCCAATATAATTTCACTCTTGGTATGTACAATACGATCGTTGAGTCCTTTAAAACAGGACACGATCCATCTGTTCCAACAGGACGCTACCAGATGGAAACAGGAAATGATTTCAAATATGGCCTAAACCCTGGTCAACCAAAAAAGCCAATGCAAAACGCTAATGAAATTAATGATGAAGCTATTTCTGGATTTTTACTCGGTGCTCAAAAAGGAGCAGCAAAATGTATGACAACTGCTGCGTTGGAGACAACAAACCCTGTAGTTCGTCGCGTTGTTGCGGATAGTATTCCTAACTGCATTGAAATGGGATACGAATTATCCATTTATCAAAACAAACACGGCTATTATCAGGTGCCTCAGTATTCCCAACAGGATATGCAAACGATGCTGAATGCATTCGACACAACATCTAATCCCCTTCATTAAATAACAACAGAGCATGGTGAATATTCACCATGCTCTGTTGTTTTTAGCACAAAAAAAGCGAACGACATGCTCGTTCGCTTTTTCTGCTTTATAATACTTTTCCTAAAAACGCTTTCGTACGGTCGCTTTGTGGATTACCGAATAGTTCCTCTGGAGACCCTTCTTCTACAATATAGCCCCCATCCATGAAGACTACTCGATCGCCTACTTCACGAGCAAAGCCCATTTCATGTGTCACAACAACCATTGTCATCCCTTCAGCTGCTAGATTTTTCATAACATCGAGCACCTCTTTTACCATTTCAGGGTCAAGGGCTGAAGTTGGTTCGTCAAATAAAATAGCTTTTGGCTTCATTGCTAAGGCACGAGCAATCGCCACACGCTGTTGCTGACCACCAGAAAGCTGCTCAGGATAATTATAGGCCTTGCTGTCGAGCCCAACCTTGTTTAATAGCTCATGTCCTAGAGCTTCTGCGTCTGTACGACTCATTTTACGAATTTGCATAGGTGCCATCGTGACATTATCGATAACAGTCATATGCGGGAATAAGTTAAATTGTTGGAACACCATACCCACTTCAGCGCGTATTTCATTGATATTCGTTTTAGGATCATTAATTTTTACATTTTCAATATAAATAGCACCATCCGTTACTTCTTCTAACATATTGATACAACGGAGAAATGTACTTTTTCCTGAACCAGATGGCCCAATAACACAGACAACTTGTTTTTCTTGAATTTCATAATCGATTCCTTTTAATACTTCAAGCTTGCCAAAGTATTTGTGTAGGTTTTCAATTCTTATCATCTTGCTTCCCGCCCTTCTACCTTAGCTTTACGAGGGACGTAACTATTGCTAAATCGTTTCTCGATAAATGCTACAATCTTCGTTACACCATATGTCAACACTAAATATAATAATGCTGCAACGATATACGGTTCCCAGAAGCGGAAGCTTGCACCAGCTACGACCTTACTAGCATATAAAATATCTGGTGCTGCAATTACAGTTACGAGTGAAGAATCTTTTAATAATGCAATAAATTCATTCCCCAATGGCGGAATCATACGTCTAAAAGCTTGAGGCAAAATGACCTTACGCATTGCTTGGTTATGCGTTAATCCAAGAGAACGTGCAGCCTCCATTTGCCCTTTTGCAATACTTTGAATCCCTGCACGGAAAATTTCCGCATTATAAGCAGCACAGTTTAAAATAAGCGCTGTAATCCCTGATACCATATAACCTAAAGAATGACCAAAAATTGTTGGAATAACTGCTAAGTGAATTAACAAGATTTGTACAAGCATCGGTGTTCCACGGAATAAATCGATATATAGTTTAGATGGCCAATAAATCCATTTCTTACTCGATAATTTTCCAAGGCCTAAAAATAGCCCTAATAGAATACCGCCAAAATAACCACTAAGTGTCAAAATAAGTGTTACGCCAATACCTCGTATAAACATATCTCGGTAGTTCCAGACAATGTCCCAGCGTAAGTCAAAGATGTCCATCCGAAAACCCCATTCCCCTTTAAATTACGATTAATAAATGAGCTTGTTAGCACAGTTACTATGTTAAAGCATCATTTCATTCATTTTTATTGAAAATCAATGCCTGTAATTTCTTTTAATTTACCGTTTTCTTTAATTTTTTTAAGACCTTCGTTTAATTTATCTAGCAATTCTTTATTTCCTTTTTGAACCATGAAGCCATAGTATTCTTTTTCGAATGCATCATCTTCAATTACTTTTAGTTTTTGATCTGGGTGAGCTTTGATATATTCATAAACTACTGCGTTATCTCCGATAGCTGCGTCAACATTCCCATTTAACATTTCTTGAATAGCGATTGGCTGACTTTCAAAAGCCATAATATTTGTACTTGCTTCCCCTTGTAGCTTTTTCGCCGCCATATGACCAGTAGCATTGATTTGTACAGATACTTTTTTATCTTTTAATTCATCAAGAGATTTAATTTTTGAATCTTCTTTCACAACAATTAATAACTGAGACTCATAATACGGTTCTGTAAAATCAAATGATTCTTTACGCTCTTCCGTAATTGTGATTCCAGAAGCACCGATATCTGTTTCACCGTTTTTAATTGTTTGGAACACTGGCTCCCATCCAATATTATTCCACTCAACCTCAAAGTCCATCTCATCTGCAATAGCTTGTAAAATATCGACATCAATCCCTACAATTTTCCCTGAATCGTCAACAGATTCAAATGGTGCAAAAGTAGCCTCAGTACCTACTTTATAAACTTTTTTACCATCTCCACCATCTTCTGAAGAAGAGCTACCTGAAGATGCATCTTCTTTTGTACCACATCCGGCAAGTGCTAATGTTAATGCTGCAATTATCATCAGTAACATCCAACCTGTTTTTTTCATTGTATTTCCCCCTAGTTCGATAATTTTCCGAATTACGTATTATTTTTCGCAATTCGGAAATGTTAGACTATTAGGTCAATTATATTAACATTATAGTATTTAGACAACAACTTTTCGCATAAAATTAAATATTTTTTCATATAAATTTATATTAAATTCATATATTTTGAAAAAATATGTATAAATAACAAGAAAATTAACCTAAAACTAATATATATACAATAAGAACCATGCCAAATTTCGATAAATTTAGGCAAAAAAAAAGAATCCCCTCAGATAGGATTCTTTTTTTCGACTATTACTAGTCTCACGTACAGTATGTTCACTAAAAAATAATTTGGAGTTGTTGCTTTTTTGAAGGTTTGAAAGGAATAAATAGGGGAATAATGCCAACTAGGACAGTATTCCCTTTATTCTTCCTCTCGATCTCCAGTAAGCAGGCTGCTAAACTACTTATTAGGAGATGAGCTATAACAGTATATCAATTAATCAGTAAAATGGCGCCCTCGGAGGGAATCGAACCCCCAGTGCAAGAACCGGAATCTTACGTGTTATCCATTACACCACGAGGGCAAAAGACACAAAAAAAAAAGTACTCACTCTAGGCTTACGAAAAGCATGATGTAGATAACCCTCATTTTTGAAGCATACCTGCAAAATAGTGTCCTGTACTTTAAACCTTATAACCTTAATCATTATACAAGCCTATCCTATATAATTCAACCATAGAATGCAAAAACAATTTATTTTTTTTAATTTCACTTTAGCAGGGTTAATATTTGACCTTCCCTGACTATAATGTGTATGATAAGGATACAGCTGAAATACAAAGGAAAATTTTCAGCAAAGGTATTCGAATTTAGCTTTTTAAGGAGGATTTAACATGAATTTAATTCCTACAGTTATTGAACAAACTAGTCGTGGTGAGCGTGCATATGACATTTATTCACGTCTACTTAAAGACCGTATTATCCTTTTAGGAAGTGCTATTGATGACAATGTTGCTAACTCCATTGTCGCTCAGCTTCTTTTCCTACAGGCAGAAGATCCAGATAAAGATATCTCTCTTTATATTAACTCACCTGGCGGATCCATTACGGCTGGTATGGCTATCTATGACACAATGCAAATCATTAAACCACAGGTACAAACAATTTGTATTGGTATGGCTGCATCAATGGGTGCTTTCCTGCTTGCAGCTGGAGAACCTGGTAAACGTTTTGCCTTACCAAATGCTGAAGTCATGATTCACCAACCACTAGGTGGTGCACAAGGTCAAGCGACAGAGATTGAAATTGCTGCTAAACGTATTCTATTCTTACGTGAAAAATTAAATGGCATTTTATCTGAACGCACTGGTCAACCACTTGAAGTCATTGCAAGAGACACAGATCGTGATAACTTCATGACTGCTGAACGTGCTAAAGAATACGGTTTAATCGATCATATTATGCACCGTAGCGATAATAAATAAAAAATAGAAGGCATCACAGAATTGCTCTGTGATGCCTTTTGTATTTAATGAATGTTAATCTTCATTTTCAATAATTGTTGCCAATGCTGTAACCGCTTGCTCAGCATCGTTACCTTCACTGCTTAAAGTCACTTCGGTACCTTTAGCAACTGCTAAGCTCATAACACCCATAATGGATTTGGCATTTACTTTTTTCTCATCTTTTTCTAGAAAGATATCAGCACTAAAACGATTTGCTTCTTGCACAAATAATGCTGCTTGTCTAGCTTGTAGTCCTAATTTTAATTTAACCTGGACTCTTCTCTCAATCATTCTCAAAACTCCCCTTCACTACCGTTCGTCTATTAGTTTTATCTTACCTTACTTACTGGCAAAAGAACAATAAGCGATTAGCATGACATTCATACCTGATAAGTATGATAACTTAACCACCTATTTTTTCACCACGCCTTAATGCATCCGCAATCTCATCAATTTTTCTCAATCGATGGTTAACACCTGATTTACTAACTGTTCCACTAGATACCATTTCACCAAGCTCTTTTAATGTCACATCTTGGTATTCAACACGGAGACGTGCTATTTCACGAAGCTTCTCTGGTAGTTGATCAAGACCAATTGAATTTTCAATAAATCGAATATTCTCAACCTGCCGTAATGCTGCTCCAATGGTTTTATTTAAATTGGCAGTTTCACAGTTCACAATACGGTTGACACTATTACGCATATCTCGCAAAATCCGAACATCTTCAAATTTCATCATAGCCTGATGCGCTCCAACAATATTAAGGAAATCTGAAATTTTTTCTGCTTCTTTTAAGTAAGTTACAAAGCCTTTTTTACGTTCAATTGTTTTGGCATTGAGTTCAAATTCATTCATCAAATCCATTAATGCCTCACCATGTTCTTTATATAAAGAATAAACCTCTAAATGATAAGCCGATGTTTCTGGATTATTGACGGAACCTCCTGCTAAAAAGGCTCCTCTTAAATAAGCTCTTTTTTGGCCACTCTTTTGAATGAGCTTTCTTGAGATAGTATGGTTAAATTGAAAGTCGTCTGAGATGATTTCTAAATCAATTAATAGCTCACGCGCTCCTTCTCTTACACGGCATATATACACATTATTTTTTTTCAATCGCATTTTCTTACGAACAAGTAATTCAACATTGTACGGATACAATTTTTTCATAATCGTATATAGTCTTCTGGCAATTGCAGCGTTTTCGGTTTGCACGTCTAAGCTTAGTTGTTTATTTGCAAAGGATAATGAACCATTCATACGAATTAGGGCAGAAACTTCTGCTTTCATACAATGATTGTCCGCTTCTATTTGTGTCAATTCTTTTTTTGTTTCAGAAGCAAAAGACATATCACGCCCCCCTTTCAATCATGATTTCTATGTATATGTTCATCTTACCATATACAATAAAGCCATTATGTTTCTATTATTGGTCCTCTTACTTTTTGATGGTAAATATCAGCATAATCTACCAGCCATTCTGCAACATTTGTAGCATTATGTCGAACCGTTCCATCTGGTCGAATTGTAGCAATGTCTCGTTTGATAACTTCTAAACCCATACTTTCAAGCTTTGCTACGTCAAATGTTACTGGTTCCGCTCTTTCTTCTTTATACAGTTCTTTTACAGGGTTAGGGAGTTCTTCATCATTTACTAAAATGGAATCGATAAAATCATGGCCAACATGCTTATGTATGGCTGTTACATGATCGCCTGCTGTATAGGAAATGGTTTCACCCTTTTGTGTCATTAAATTACAAACATATATTTTTCTTCCTTTAGCCTTAACAACTGCTTCACCTATTTCCTTAACAAGCAAATTCGGAATAATACTTGTATATAAGCTTCCTGGTCCTATTAAAATATAGTCTGCACGAAGTATTGCACGAATAGCTTCTGGCAACGGTTGCACATTTTCAGGTACTAAAAAAACGCGATTAATGCGTTTTGTCGCTGTCGGAATTTTTGATTCTCCCTCGATAATTGAACCGTCCTCAAGCACAGCATGTAGGGTGATTTTTTTATTAGCTGCTGGAATAACTCGACCATGAACTTTTAAAACCTTTCCCATCTCACTGATAGCATGATTGAAATCACCGGTAATATCAGTAAGGGCTGTAAGCATTAAATTCCCTAAGGAGTGACCTCGTAAGTCTTCAGATGCCGAAAAACGGTATTGAAACATTTGCTCTACAAGGGGCTCAATATCTGATAATGCTGCAATCACATTGCGTACATCACCAGGCGGTGGGATATCGTAATCATCACGTAAACGACCTGAAGATCCACCATCATCTGCTACTGTTACAATAGCAGTAATATCAAATGGGTGATGCTTCAGCCCGCGAAGTAACGTGGAGAGCCCTGTGCCACCACCAATTACCACAAGCTTTGTTTGCTTTTTCCCCATTCACTCATTCCTTTCTACGATTAATATCACGATGCGTAATAACCGTATTTTCCTTGCCCGCAAAATATGCACCAAAAAATTCTGCTAATGTCACTGAGCGATGCTGGCCCCCAGTACAACCAAAAGCAATAACAAGCTGTGATTTACCTTCTTGTCGATAGAGAGGAATCATAAAGTCTAATAAATCCGTCAGTTTTTGTATAAGGATTTGCGTATCTTCCAACGCTAACACATAAGAAGATACCTCTGTTTGAAGACCCGTTTTTGGACGTAGCTCCTCCACATAATACGGGTTTTTAAGAAAACGAACATCAAACACTAAGTCCGCATCAATCGGCATACCATGTTTAAAGCCAAAGGACATAATGTTAACGGTAAAAATAGTATCTGCCTCACTTGCAAATTCTTTGACGATTTTTTCACGTAATTGCTTTGGTTTCATGTTAGATGTGTTATAAACAAAATTGGCACGACCCTTTACTTCAGATAAAAGTACTCGTTCCTGTTTAATTCCATCTAGAGGTAAACCATTCACTGCTAATGGATGTGCACGTCTTGTTTCTTTATAACGTCTGACTAATGTGGCATCATCTGCATCTAAAAATAAAATACGAGCAACAATATCGCCTTCTTTTAGTATATGGTCTAATGCGCCAATTAGAGCATCAAAAAAGTCGCCTCCGCGCATATCCATTACTGCTGCAATTCGGGTACTGTTTTTACCAGAATCTCTTAATAAGGTTAAAAAAGTTGTAAGTAACGCAGGTGGTAAATTATCAATACAGTAATACCCTAAATCCTCAAAGCTTTGAATAGCTACTGTTTTCCCAGCCCCAGACATTCCTGTAATAATAACCAATTCATGTGTACTTTGTTGGCCTTCAACCACCACTGTCATGCAACTCCTTTATTGTTCTTTTGAAATTTGTATTTTCTGATGAAGTAGTTCAAAACTCGTTGTATAGTCAAACGTGCCATACTGAATGCCAGATTGCGAAACAGCAAATTGTAAATTAGTTCGATCTCCTTCAGCCATTGGCAAGTGTGCTAAATCCTCTACTGGGTGCCATGCAAGTTTGCCTTCTCTTGTTTCTTCAAATGGTACTCCATCTATATCCTTGGCAACAAATGTATAGAGCATCCATTCATCCACTACGTCATTGTTTTCTTTAATGATCATCGTATAAACACCCTTTAAATGAACATGTAAAGGTATGACGTTTGTCTCTTCTTGAAACTCTCGAATAGCAGCCTCAAAGATTGACTCGCCACTCTCCATTTTCCCTCCTGGAGCTACATACCAGCCTCGTCTTGGTTTCTGAAGTAATAATACTTTACCGTCTTTTACGGCAATTAAATTTGCAATTCTTTGCATAGGCACACCTCTAATCACTTTTGCATTCTACTCTTCATTATAACAAGACCTTGTAAGTTTTGTCCTCATTTACAACTCTTGTACGCAGACAATTAACAATTTAGTTCTATTTAAAGATAACCACTTCATCTTGCGCAAAATTTACGTATTTCGTGATATTATTATTTGATTTTTTACACAAAAAAAGTAGGTTGCTCCCACCTATTGGAGGCGGAAACAACCTACTAAACAAAATAAAAGGGGGATTGCTAATTACATTTTTAATCATACACCTTTTATATGTCATTCAAGTTACAGCAATATTAAAACCACATTAAAATTGTATTTTTTTCCTTAAAATAGCCATATTAGGCATTAATTTTCTCTAATAGCTCTTCTACATAATGTTGAACAGCTTGTGCGGCAATACTACCGTCACCAGTTGCTGTTACAATTTGACGAAGTGATTTTTCACGAACATCTCCAGCTGCAAAGATACCTGGGATTTTTGTTTCCATCGTTTCATTTGTCAAAACATAGCCAGCCTCATTTAAAATACCTAATGACTCAAATGGTTTAGTTAAAGGTAGCATACCTATATAGACGAAGACACCATCTGTAGCAAATTCAGATTCTGTACCATCAATAGTTGATTGTAGTGTTACACTGCCAACTTTACCATTCGCTTCATTGATTTCTTTTACAGTTGCATTCCAAATGAAATCAATTTTTTCATTGGCAAAGGCACGATCTTGTAGAATTTTTTGTGCACGTAATTTATCGCGACGGTGGACAATTGTCACTTTATCAGCAAAGCGAGTTAAATAAACACCCTCTTCAACAGCTGAATCTCCGCCACCTACGACAACTAGATTTTTTTGTTTAAAGAATGCACCATCACATACTGCACAATAGCTGACACCACGGCCACCAAGTTCTTTTTCACCAGGCACACCCATTTTTTTATACTCTGCACCAGTGGTAATAATAATGGCACGTGTTTTATATTCTTTTGCACCTGATTTAATTGTTTTATATTCTTCTCCATCGATGATTTCTGTGACATCACCATAGGCATATTCAGCACCAAATTTTTTCGCATGCTCAAACATTTTTGTAGAAAGCTCTGGTCCTAAGATTGTCTCAAAACCTGGGTAGTTTTCTACTTCTTCTGTGTTTGCCATTTGTCCACCAGGAATGCCACGTTCAATCATTAAAGTCGACAAATTTGCACGAGATGTATAGACAGCGGCAGTCATCCCAGCAGGACCTGCACCAATAATTACTACATCATAAATTTTTTCTTCCGACATAAATACTTCCCCCTAAACAGAATACTTTTTATCTTCATTCAACCAATTCACGCAACGTCATCTATAGAAGAAGATCAATGACATTAAGGAAAAATTGGTGATAGCGTTAGTATGTTCATCGTATGTGAAAGTATAAAGTTATTCAACTATGTTGCTCACATTAATCATGACTGTTTGGCAAATACGTTAAGATTTCGTCAATATACTTCGATAAAGTAGATACAGATACTCCATATTGCTGTGCAATTTCCTTTTTTGTCACTTTAAGCATTTGCGAAGATCTGAATAAATAATCATTTGCTCCTGCAATTGCTGTTGGATTTGTAAAACGATAATTTTCTATTAACGCTTGTTCACATAGCACAAACCACATTTGAAACATCGGTACAATTAATGATGATAGCTTTCCATACTGTTCTAATAAAATTTCTGAAACCTGTACTGATCGTAAAAAGCTTGCTTCTACTTTATTTTTCTTATCAAATTCATGTCCAAGTGCATAAGCCAAAAACAATTTTTCAAAAGAGCCAAATTGTTCAATATTAATCCATTTCGGATGGGCGATAATTTCTTGCTTATGCGCTGTACCTTTCAGTAAAAATAAACCAAAAATGCGCTCACTTGTATAAGTACTCTCTAATTTTTCAACAATAAAATCACGATCATGCTCCAATGCATCAAGTCCATATTCATTTTCTTGTTGGCGCCAAGGTTCGAAGCCCTCTTTGTCTGGGTCTAACTCTAGTAGCTGATCCCATGCACTTTTCGAAATCTCCTCATGTCCTGAGAAATAAGCAGCATGTGACAGCCAAAAGTAAAATCCTGCATCTCCTACATAGCCTCTCTTTTGCATACTGCGCAACCATTTATAGGCTAATTCATATTGGCCGATTAAGGCTAAGGTAGCACCAAGTTTATAACGATGCTCCCAAGTATAGGGTTGAATTTTAATAAGAACATTTAACAGTTCTTGTAAATCCTCTTCGTTTTTTTCATAATACGCAATCACCGTTAAATTGCATAATGCATGTAGATTGCCCTTATTTTCACGTAGCACTGTATGCAAGAGAGCCTTTGCTTGCTCTTCTTCTCCAACATAAAAATAAGCGAGTGCTAGATTATTATAGGCTGACCAAAATGCTGGTCGATCTTCAATTAAATCTTCTAAAATAGTAATAGCTTCAGGAAAATCTCCCTTTTCCATACAACGACGAGCTTGCTCCTGACGATATAAATCCTCACCAGAGCCTTCAAGCTCTTCAAAATCATCTTGCTCAAAAGCGACAAACTCTAATATTTCTGCTGCTTCATCCGCATAAGCACCCTCAGGTTCTAGCTTTAAATATTCTTCTGCAAAGCGTTTAGCATCATGCATGATGCCCACACACCCTGATACTTCTGCCATGTAAAATATGATTTCTGGATTATCTGGATCAATTTGATAGGCGCGTCGAAGTAGATCATACGCTTCCTCAAAACGTTGACCTTCTAACTCTACTATGGCTAACTGCAAGATAATCATTGGATCGTCGGGACTTAAATCTACCGCACGCTGTAAATATTTATAGGCTTTATTCATTTGTCCACTGTTCATTGCTTGTATTGATTTCTTATAATAATAGTCGCCTGTTGGAATGAACGACACTATATTCGATTGAGTCTCATTTTGACGTTTCTTTTCCAATATATTTCCTCCGAAACAAGAAATAAGGAACGTATTCTACGTTCCTTTACACAGTAACTCCTATTATACCACACAATCAATAATATGCTGTTATTTCTCCTCGTGACGTTTTTCCAACACATGTAGAACATCATAAATGCTTACTTTTTGTTCTTGTAATAATACGAGTAGGTGATATATTAAATCAGCTGCCTCCCATTTTACTTCCTCAGCATCTCGGTTTTTGGCTCCAATGACCACCTCTGTTGCTTCTTCCCCAACCTTTTTACAGATTTTATCAATGCCCTTATCAAATAAATATGTAGTGTACGCTCCTTCTGGCATTTCCTGCTCTCGCTTTTCGATGACACGGGCAAGTTTAGAAATGATGTCCACAGAGCCTACCTTCTCTTTTTGCTGAATAACCTCAGTGAAGCAAGAAATTGTCCCATTATGACATGCTGAACCTGTTGGTAGAACCTCTACTATTAACGCATCTTGATCACAATCCGCTTTGATTGAAATCACTTGTTGTGTATGGCTACTTGTTGCTCCCTTATGCCAAAGCTCTTGACGGGAACGAGAATAAAACCAAGTTTCCCCTGATTCAATTGTTTTAGCTAATGACTCCTTATTCATATAAGCTACTGTTAATACCTCTTTTGTATTGGCATCTTGTACTACAGCTGTAACAAGACCTCTCTCATCAAATTGAATGTTCTCTATCATCTTACTGCCACTCCTTTTTCACGTAAGTATTCCTTTACTTGCGTTACACTTGTTTCTTTATAATGGAAGATGGAGGCTGCTAGTGCAGCATCTGCATCCACCTCATGTGCTAATACTTCGTAAAAATGTTCGGCATGTCCCGCCCCACCACTAGCTATCACAGGGACTGTCACAGCTTCACGCACTGCTTTGGTTAAGGCTAAATCAAAGCCTGATTTTTCTCCATCTTGATTCATACTTGTTAATAAAATTTCACCAGCTCCTAAGCGTACAGCCTCTTTGGCCCACTCAATGGCTGACCAAGAGGTTTTGTTGCGTCCACCATGTGTATAAACCATCCATGTGCTATCTTCCTCACTATAGCGAGCATCGATTGCTACAACAATGCATTGTGCGCCAAAGTAATCAGAGCCTTCCTGAATAAGGGCAGGTCTTTCCAACGCGGATGTATTCACTGAAACTTTATCAGCACCTGCTCGTAAAATACGCTTCATATCCTCCAACGTACGAATGCCTCCGCCAACAGTAAAGGGTATGGCAAGCGTAGCCGCTGTTTGACGAACGACATCTACCATCGTTTCTCGACCTTCATGTGAAGCAGAAATATCTAAAAATACAAGCTCATCTGCTCCTTGTTCATCATAGAACTTCGCAAGCTCCACTGGATCTCCTGCATCTCGAATAGAAACAAATTGTATACCTTTTACAACACGACCTTCTTTCACATCAAGACATGGGATAATACGTTTTGTTAGCATGCCTTCACACCTTTCAACCATTGCTCTAATAAATAAACACCTAATTCCCCTGATTTTTCAGGATGAAATTGCATGCCAGTCACAGAACCATTCATCACAATACCAGGTACTTTAATGCCATAGTAATCAGCATAGGCAACAAGCTCTGATTCTCCTATATCTGTTGCATAAAAGGAGTGAACAAAATAGACATGCTTCGCTGATACTTCATTGTGTAACCATGCAGGACGATTTGTTACAATCAGTTCATTCCAACCCATATGTGGTACTCTGTATGCTTGGCTGTCTTGGATGCCGCTAAAGCGTTTAATACACCCCTTGAAAAACCCTAGCCCCTTTGTTGGGGTTACCTCATCACTTTGCTCGAATAATAATTGCATACCTAGACAAATTCCTAAAAGAGGACGGTTTTCTCTTTGTGCCTTCTGTAAATATTGATCTAAGTTTGTTTCAGCTAAACGTTTTCTGGCATCAGGGAATGCACCCACCCCAGGTAATAAAAGTGCGTCAGTTGCATCTAACGCCTTCTCATCAGCCGTTATAATAACTTCACAGCCTAGCCTTTTTAAAGCCTGCTCCACACTAAATAAATTACCCATTCCATAATCAATGACACCTATTTTCACGTCAACAGCCCCTTAGTCGATGGTACGCCTTTAACACGCGGGTCAATTTCCACTGCGGCATCAATCGCACGTGCTAATGCTTTGAAAATTGCCTCAATAATGTGATGTGTATTCTGTCCATAAGGAACAATTACATGAACATTCATCCTTGCCTCAAGGGCAAACTTCCATAAAAATTCATGAACTAATTCTGTATCGAACGTTCCTACTTTTTCTTTTAATGCTGGCACACGATACTCTAGATGAGGTCGATTCGAGCAATCGACAACTACCTGAGCTAGTGCATCATCCATCGGTACAAAGGCGTTACCATAGCGTTTTATGCCTTTCTTATCACCAAGTGCTTCTCGAACAGCCTGTCCTAATACAATACCAAGGTCTTCTGTTGTATGGTGATCATCAATATAAGTATCGCCATTTGCATGTATTGTGCCATTAAATAGTCCGTGCTTAATAAATAAATCAAGCATATGGTCCATAAATCCAACGCCTGTTTGGATATCTGCCTTGCCTTCACCATCTAAATCAATTGCTACTGAAATTTGCGTTTCATTCGTTGTACGCTCTATCTTTGCATATCGTTTCTTTTCTGTCATCGTCCTATTCCTTCTCCCATCCACGTGATTCCACTGCACGAGCATGGCCCTCTAAGCCTTCCATACGCGCTAAACGTGCAATTTTTGGTGCATTGTCTCTCCAGGTTTTTTCACTATAGTAAACAATACTTGATTTTTTCACAAAATCATCAACATTTAAGCCACTTGCAAAACGAGCCGTACTATTGGTTGGTAGTACATGATTGGTCCCTGCAAAATAATCACCAACTGGCTCAGAACTATACCGACCTATAAAAATACCACCAGCATGTCTAATTTGCTCAGCTAGCGCCTCTGCATTTGCCGTCACAATTTCCAAATGCTCCGGTGCTAATGAATTAATGGCTTCCACTGCATCTGCCAACGTTTCAGCTACATAAATTACCCCAAATTTCTCTATGGAAGCACGAGCTACTTCTTGACGCGGCAAGTTCAGCAGCTGCTTCTCTACTTCCTCAGCTACTTTTTTGGCTAATTGCTCGGAGGTTGTGACAAGAATGGCGCAAGCTAGTGGATCATGCTCTGCTTGTGATAAAAGGTCTGCAGCAATTTCATCAGGATAGGCTGTGTCATCAGCCAGCACAGCAATTTCACTCGGTCCTGCAATCATATCAATGGCCACTTCTCCAAATACCTCACGTTTGGCAAGTGCCACATAAATATTTCCTGGGCCTGTTATTTTATCAACTGGGGAAATTGTTTCCGTGCCATAGGCAAGTGCAGCTATTGCTTGTGCCCCACCAACTTTATAAATCTCATCAATCCCTAAAAGGTGAGCCGCCACCAGTACACCTGCTGGTAGTTTCCCATTCGGCCCTGCTGGTGAAGTAATAACAATACGTTTCACCCCTGCAACCTGCGCTGGTATCACATTCATCAATACCGATGAAGGGTAGGCTGCTGTCCCCCCTGGAACATATAGTCCTACTGCATCTAAAGCAGTTACCCGTTGGCCTAGCCAAGAACCATCTCCCAGTTCTAGGCGATACCCTGAACGCATCTGTTGTTCATGATAAAAACGAATATTTTCTGCTGCTTCCGCTAAGTCCTTATATAGTTGAGGATTGAGTTCACTTACTGCTTCTTGTATTTCTGCTTCAGAGACACGTAAACTTTTAGGGACATAGCCATCCCATCGCTCAGTATATGTGCGTAACGCCGCATCTCCCTGTGCCTTAACATCCGAAAGCACTTGTCGTACAACTTTTATTTGTTCCTCATTTCCTCCTTCAAGTGGTCTTTTTAAGGAAATGCCTTTTTCAAGCTTTGTTATTTTCATAGGATGAATCCCCTTTAGTCCTTCATATGTAGCTACAAATGATTACTTTTTTGCTCATTCACACATTTCTTTAATCGCTTCACGAGATCAATAATACGCTCACCTTTCATACGATAACTTACAGGGTTTGCAATTAATCGAGAAGAGACAGCAGTAATAAATTCATATTCTACTAAGCCGTTCTCTTTTAATGTCCGACCTGTAGAAACAATATCGACAATTCGATCAGCTAAGCCAATCATTGGTGCTAATTCAATAGAACCGTTGAGCTCGATGATTTCTACTTGCTCTCCAATGCCTTTGTAGTACTTCATGGCAATATTCGGATATTTCGTAGCAATTCTAGGCGCAATCTCATTCATGGAGGTGTTTGGTAGGCCTGCAGAAGCGATATAGCAATTACTAATTTTCAAATCAAGTAATTCGTGCACCTCTCGCTGTTGCTCTAACAAAACATCCTTACCAGCAATACCAATATCAGCAACACCATGTTCAACATAGACAGGAACATCCATTGGCTTTGATAAAATAAAGCGAATTTTTTCCTCTGGTATTTCAATCATTAATTTACGTGACATTTCTACTTCTTCTGGTAAATTAAAACCTGCCTCTAACAACATTTGATATGCCTCTTCAAAGATTCTTCCTTTGGGCATTGCAATCGTTAATTCATTCACCGCCAACTTCCTCCTGTCCAACTACCACCACTTCTGTAAAGTATGCTAAAAAGGCCGCCTCATCGACTAGACTACTACGTAACTGCAAAGTAGCTAATTTTCCTGATGCTCGTAAATTTTTAACCTTTAGTAAAGCTGCCTCAAATTGTTCTTCTTCAAAAAGAACAACTGTTGCTTCCTGTCGTTTCACTGACTGCCCATTTAATGTTTCTAATAAACGATCCACACGAATACTAAATCCTGTAGCACCAACCTTGGAACCAAAAACTTCTAACAAGCCATCATAACGACCACCATTTCCTAATAGAAAGCCACTTCCTACAGCAAATACTTCAAATAGCATACCTGTGTAATAACTCATATGACTCGAAAGTGTGAAATCAAAAGCTACATAATCAGCTAAGTCAGCCATTTCAAGTAGTTGAGCTAGTTGTTGCATATATTCTAATGCATCATTTTTACGGACATATTTTTCAATATCTCGTATATCTCTGACATTCATGGCTTCTTCAATAAATTGTAAGAGGGCATCGGATTTAGCTTTTGGTAGATCAAATGACGCTACGGCTTCTTCAAACCCTACGTAATTTCGTTGGACAAGCAATGTTCTAAGCGTTATTTGCTGTTCGATACTCTCTGTGTAATCTTGTAAAATGCAATTTAATATACCAGCATGTCCAATTGTGATTTTAAACTCTTCCAATTTAAAATGCTTTAATAGCTCCATTGCCGTTACAATAACTTCTGCATCGGCAAAAACTGATTGATCACCTATTAACTCAATTCCCATTTGATCAAACTCAGCAGGCCTGCCTCCCTCTGCTTCCTGGGCCCGAAAAACGCTTGCAAAATAAGCAAGACGTAGTGGGATCATTTCCTTTAATAGTTTCGATGTAGCTACTCGAGCAATTGGTGTAGTCATGTCTGGTCGCAGCACTAATGTATTTCCTTGGCTATCCACTAGCTTAAATAAATGAGCATCAGCAATCGCTGAAGCCTTTCCCACTGTATCGAAATACTCCACCGCAGGCGTTTTAATAAACTCATAACCCCTTTTATATAAAAAGTCTCTGCCAGCATGTCTAACTGCTTCAACTTTCTCATAGATTTGCGGGAATGTATCGCGCATTCCAAGTGGTTTTTCAAACATTTTTATCGACGACATATGGACACTTCCTCACATTTTACTTTAATTCACTAGAGTATTAGAGAATTAGATTATGAAAGAATTTTAACTTATTTCAATAATACAGTCAACGATATCCTCATTAATTATCGAAATCTTTAAAAACTTATTATTCTGTTAATTATACACATTGAATTGAAAAGATTTGCAAAAAAAGCATGACTCATTTTACTTAAAATTTGACAAAATACTTTAGTAAGAACGAGAGTATGTCTAAATTGTGACAAATCAATTTTTAATAACTTAAAGTATTCGCTAAAAATTGATAATGATTCTCTCTTAACAAATCATTGTTAAAAATAAAGAGTTTTCACTAGAGTATTCTCAATACCAATAATTATATTTATATAATCATTTTTAACCAACCACTTAAAATGAATCTCAATCTCATTATCATCAAGAATGCTTTTATATCAATTTTTTTATTGATTATTACTCTCATTCTATTTTTCTTTTCACACTCCAAAAAAACTAATATAGAATAGCATTAATAACAAAAAGAACCATATACATTACACATTGGAGGGATTTATTATGGCATGTCCATTCGTACAACTTAGTGAGCAAATGATCGTTAGTATTTGTAAAGGCTAGTTTTATCCTGGTGACAAGGTAACACTTCACACAACTGAAGACATTGATGGGACTGCAATTAAATCAACTTTTGTTGAAACAACTTGCCTAGGTGATCATGACACATGTGAATTCAAATCAGATTATGACGCAGTTCTTGCTTAAACAGTAAAAGCTACTCCAAAACTAGTGTTTTTGGAGTAGCTTTATATGCAAAAAACTCACGAAGTATATCTCTATACTACGGGAGTTTTTTTATTTCTTTGGTGGACACCACTCTACAGCCTCATTACGTTTGCGCTCTGTCATTTGTGCAGCAGTATAAATTATTCGCATTGGATTACCCCCTGCTAAACAGCCTGCTGGCACATCCTTATGGACAAGAGTGGCTGCTGAAACAATGGCACCATCACCGATTGTTACACCTGGTAAAATGGTTGTATTTGCCCCTATCATTACTTCATTTCCGATATGAACATCACCTAAGCGATATTCCTCTATTAAATATTCATGCGCTAAAATGGTTGTATTAAAACCAATCACCGTATTGTCTCCAATGAAAATACGTTCAGGAAACATGGTATCTGGCATGACCATTAAGGCTAATGACGTTTGCTTACCAATAGTCATGTTTAAAAAAGTACGATATAGCCAGTTTTTCACACGTAAAAATGGTGTGAAGCGTCCGATTTGAATGACAATGAAACACTTCATCACCTTCCAAAAGGACACCGTGTCATATATATTCCAAAGTGAATTGGCTCCTTCGACACGATAACGTTCTGTTTTACGCGCCATCTACCTTACCCCTCTTTCACAATATCAAATAAATCTGACATATGCTGCAACATATATTCTGGTTGATACTGCTGTAAGTAAGCCTCTCCCTTAATTGCCCAAGCAACACCTGCTGCTCTAACACCAGCACGATGTCCAGCTTCAATATCGTGCGAATTATCACCAATCATAATCGCATAGTTTTTTTCTATCCCTAATCGTTCCAACGCAAGCAATACTGGCTCTGGATCAGGCTTCACATTGTTCACATCATCTGTACCAATACGCACATCAAATAGATGCGTTGCACCAAGAATAGCAAGTCCACGATCGATTGTCTCATTACGTTTCGTCGAAACAATAGCCAATTTTATACCTTGAGCTTTTAACTGCTCTAGAGTCGACACAACATCAGGATATTGGCTGACTAGGTCATCATGGTGTGCAATATTCCAAGCGCGATACCTCTCTATCAAATCGTCTTCTTCACCTGGTGCAATGTCATTAAATGTCTGTTTCAATGATGGACCAATGAATTTCAGGCAATCTTTTGGCGAATATTGCCCGGGAAATCGCTCATTTAATACATGCATAAATGTTTGAATGATTAAATCATTTGTATTTAGTAAAGTCCCATCAAAATCAAATAGTAGTGCCTTAACAGCCATCTTTTACAACCCCTTATTTATTATCCAAGTATTTTACGGCTGGTTTTACCTTTATTCTACGATAAATAATTGCACCTAGACCAACTACAATACCAATAATGGATACAACCTGTGCTGAACGTAAATCTCCCACTAAGTAAAGGCTATCTGTGCGCATTCCTTCGATATAGAAACGACCAATTGAATACCAAATTAAATAGCTAAAGAATATTTCTCCTCGATGTAAGTTCACTTTACGCAAAGCTAATAAAATAATAAGCCCAACTAGGTTCCAAATCGATTCATATAAAAAAGTGGGATGAACATATGAACCTAATTCTTCAATATACATTTGATTAATAATCCAGTCTGGGAGCATTAGGTTTTCTAAAAATGCTTTCGATACCTCGCCACCATAAGCCTCTTGGTTCATAAAGTTGCCCCATCGACCAATAATTTGCCCGATTAAAATACTAGGTGCTGCAATATCTGCTACTCGTAAAAAGCTTACATTTTTTATACGAGTATATATGTAAGCTGTGACAAATGCCCCGATGAGTGCACCATGGATGGCAATACCACCATTCCATATCTCTATGATTTTGCCTGGATTTTCGCTATAGTAATCCCATCGCATTGACACATAGTAAATACGTGCACAGATAATAGATATAGGAACTGCCCATAATAATAAATCTGCAAGAAAGTCTTCAGGCAAACCTCTCTTAACTGCCTCTCTTTGCCCTACAACATAGGCTAAAATGATTCCCGACACAATCAGCAATCCATACCAACGAACTGGAATTGGTCCTAAATGAAAGGCAATCGGGTCAATTTGCAATAGTAATAAATCCATCTTCTACTCCTCTCAATATGTCATGAACAATGTTGTTCGCTTTTTAATCGTCTAACACATCATTTGATGAAATTACTTCATCTAAACGCCTTGAAAATTCCTCTGCCGCATTGACGCCCATTTTCTTTAAACGATAGTTCATCGCTGCCACTTCAATAATAACGGAGACATTGCGTCCAGGTCTTACTGGAATTGTTAGTTTTGTTAGTTCCGTGTCAATTATTTTCATTTTTTCTTCTTCTAAGCCCAATCGATCATAAACTTTTTGTGGATCCCATATTTCGAGCTCAATGATGAGGGTAATACGTTTATAGGGGCGTACTGCACTTGCACCAAAGAGTGTCATAATGTCAATAATGCCAATGCCTCGTATTTCCAATAAGTGCTCTAACAAAGGTGGAGGGCTTCCGATTAATAGGTTTTCTGATTCTTGACGAATTTCAACACAATCATCAGCAACTAAACGATGACCCTTTTTTACAAGCTCAAGTGCTGTTTCACTTTTACCTACGCCGCTTTTACCGATTATAAGCACTCCAATGCCATACACATCGACAAGTACTCCGTGTGCTGCTGTCATTGGAGCTAAGCGCCCCTCTAAGTAGTTCGTCAATCTACTCGAAAATTTGGTTGTTGTCATATGTGTTTTAAACACAGGTACATGCTTTTCGTTTGAGGCCTGAATAAGCTCCTCTGGTACTTCTAAATCTCTAGAAATAATAATAGCAGGTGTATCCTGTGAACAAAGTAAACGCATACGCTCAAGCTTAACATCTGCTGGGAGCATTTCAAAAAAGGAAAGTTCAGTCTTGCCAAGCAATTGTACTCGATTTGCTGGATAATGAGTAAAGTATCCTGCCATTTCAAGCCCTGGTCTTGAGATATCACTTGTCACAATTGTCCTGCCTATTCCTTCTTCACCAGCTAATAACTCTAATTTAAATTTCTCCATAACATCTCTTGTTAATACTACGACCAATGAAAAAGCCTCCAATCAATGGATAAGGTTCATCTTATTTTAGCATGTCTATGTGTAAAAGAAATGTATTTACTCTCAATACAGCGTTTACTTGCACTAAAAAAAACTAGCGGCTCTCCAGCCCGCTAGTTTTTAAAAAGCAATTATTTTTGCGTTGCTAACCATTTAGCAACAGCTTCAGCATCTGCACCTTTTACTAGTCCTGCAGGCATGCCGTTTTTACCATTATTTATAATATCTAAAATTTCTGATTCAGACAAACGTGAACCTACATCATTTAATGCTGGACCATTTGCACCTTGTAGCTCGCCACCATGACAAGTAACACAAGATTTCATCGCTATTGCTTCGCCATCTGGCTCTGTAGCACTTTCATTACCATTATTAGATGCAGTTTTATCTCCGCCGCCACATGCAGCTAAGAAGATTGCTGATCCGAACACTAATGTTAACATTGCTTTTTTCATTAGTACCCCTCCTCGTAATAAATACCTTACGCCGCCATTATACCAAAATTATGCACGTTTGAAACCTTCTCCTAATACCTCATATGCATCAGAAACGATAACAAACGCTGATGGGTCAACGCTTTTAATGAGTTGTTTCAGCTTTGTGAATTCTGTTTGATAAACAACAACCATTAGAACTGGTCGTGCTTCTCCTGTATATCCTCCAATTGCTGGTAACTTCGTTACACCACGATTAATTTCAGCATAAATGGCTTCCCTTACCTCATCTTGTTTCAATGTAATGATATAGACCATTTTAGACTGACTAAAACCTAGCTGAATAATATCAATCGTTTTTGTGGTAACATAAAGTCCAATCAGAGCATACAAACCTTTTTCTAAGTCAAAAACAATTGCTGCACTAATTGCGATAACGCCATCTATTAACAGCACACTTGTTCCAAGCGACAATCCTGTAAACTTCGTAATGATTTGCGCCAGTAAATCAGTGCCACCAGTTGAAGCATTCCCCTTAAAGACCAGTCCTATTCCTAGACCAACAATAATTCCACCAAAAAGAGCACCCAATAAAGGATTATCAGTCCAGGGCTCCCAGCTATTTGTCAATAAGACGATAAAAGGTAATGTGATTGTCCCAATAAAGGATTTTATTCCAAATTTTTTGCCCAGTAATAAAACACCAGCAATAAAAAGCGGAATGTTAAATGCATATTGAACAATTCCCGGATTCCAACCAAATAAACCATGCAAAATCGTACTTATTCCACTTACCCCACCTGAAGCGACTTGATTTGGTAATAAAAAGACATTAAAACCAATAGCAATTATTGCCGCTCCTACAATGACATACACATACTCCACAATGCTATCTCTCACATCATGTTTCATTTCCCCACGCCCACTTCAACTATCAGAATTTTTTTAAGACGAGATGATTATAGCAAATACTTTTAGCATTGAGAACTTCATCATGATGAAGGGATACTATGGTGAGGAAATATAAAAGAAGCTATCTTACATGAATCAATAAGATAGCTTTTGTTGATTGGTTTAAAATGATTTTTCTGCCCATTCGATGGCTTCATAATATAAAAGATCAATGTCAACTAACTGTATATTCAACTGTACAGCTAGCTCTTCTAATCGCGGCCAATCAAGTTTACTTAACGCAATACTAAACTCCAAATAAGGAGTCATTTCCGTTTCAAAGCCTAAAATGGTATTCGTAATATCTTCCGAGAATGGTAGTTGCTGTAAAATAACATTCATCGGTCTTTGAAGTAATGTGTCAATTAGAGAAAACATGCCGACTAAAAAATATTCTGAGAAATTCTTTTTATAAGCAAGCTTAGCTAGTTTTTCACAAACCTTAGCTCGGAATAAAGACGTACACATCACTTCTTTAAAAAGATCGGAATCAGCATCAATATCAATTTCACGCATGGCCAATAAATAAATCCATTTTCGTAAATTCGATACGCCCAATAACACAATCGCCTGCTTGATGGAGCGCACTTTAGATTTAGAACGTTTAGATGAGTTATTAATCATTTGCAATAATTTGTATGTCAATGAAATATCTCGTTCAATATTTTCTGCTAGCAAATGAATATTTGGTTCTTCCTCTTTTAGTAGGGAGATAATGTGAATATATTGAATCGCATTTGCTGGAATGTCTGTTGCTCGTATTATTTGCGGTTGTTCAAAAAAATAACCTTGAAATAACACATAGCCTGAGGACTTAGCGACTTCAAATTGATGACGCGTCTCTACCTTTTCAGCGAGCAACTGAATATGTGGAAATTTCTCCTTAACTTTATTTTCGATTTCCATTCTTTTTACGATGGAAGAAGCTAAAAAATCCACCTTTATATAATCAATTTGTTCAAATAATTCATCATAAACTTTCACTTGATCATCCATCATAAAATCATCCAAGGCAATTTGAAACCCTTGTTTTTTTAGCTCAATTACACGCTCCACTAATTGAGAGGTAAGTGGAACATCCTCTAATATCTCAATCACTACCTGTGAGGGATTTAAAAATTCATGTATAGAGCTCATCAATAAGTTTTCAGTAAAATTAACAAATCCAGGTTTCCCTTTCGTTACCTCTTCAAAACCAATTGAAAGAAATGAGTTCACAAGTACATCAATCGTTGCTGCATCTGAATCGACCATCGGAAAGGCATTTACGTTTTTGCTACGGTATAACAATTCATATGCAACGACTTGCTCATGAAGATTAAATATAGGCTGTCTGCCAATGAATACTTCCATTCCATTGCCCCCCATTTCTCCATTTTCTAGTAATTTATAGTATAACATTTTTTACGACCTGATGCTTATACTTCAAGCTAAACTTAACATGCCAACTTGGCTTTTTCAGCCAATAAAAAAGAAAGGACAGTCCCCGTGATGATGAATCACTTAAGGACTGTCCATATTATTTACCTACTTTGGATTTTATTGCACCGATCACTGCTGGCACAACGGATATAATGATAATCAAAATTAGGACAACTGAGAAGTTATCTTTAATAATTGGAATATTCCCAAAGAAGTAACCTAATAATGTACAACTGAATACCCATAAAATTGCACCAAAAATATTATAAAATAAGAAATAACTATATTTCATTTTACTTGCACCCGCCACAAACGGGATAAATGTACGAATAAATGGCATGAAACGTGCGATTACGATCGTTTTCCCACCATGTGTATTAAAGAATTTTTCAGCTGCTTCCATACGCTCTTTTTTAACAACTCTACCGAGGAGGCTCTTTGGCGGAATAGATGTCCCTACCTTATGACCAATATGATAGTTCATCGTATCGCCCAAAATAGCTGCTGCTAAAAATACAGGGATTAAAATCCACATATCGAATGCGCCCATTGCCGCAGCTAATGTTCCACTTGCAAATAACAAGGAATCACCAGGTAAGAATGGGAAAATAACAACCCCTGTTTCTACAAAAACTATCGCAAATAAAATAAGATAGCTCCAATTGCCAAAATCACGAATAATTTCTTCTAAATGCACATCGATATGCACAATAAAACTTATTAACTCCTTAATGAGTTCTAACATGTTTTTGTATGCTCTCTTTCAATAGTATTTTTACCTAAAAGTTTTGACGTGGCTTCACCTCAAAGGGTTCCAGTTTTGTACGTCTTTTTACATTACTTCCTCACTATATGACAAGCTCTTGAAAAGTATGTAGAAGATTTCACAAGTTTGATTTTATCACTTACAGACATCTACTCTCAACTGATTTTACTATTATACGAATAATGTACAAAAAAAGAGCTACCATTTTTCAATAGTAGCTTTTCTCGTTTAAACTTTTTCTTTTAATGAGCGTCTTAATATTTTTCCTGTTGTGTTTTTTGGTAGTTCATCCAGTATTTCAATTACTTTCGGAACCTTATACTTCACCATATGTTTAGCACAATAGGATAGTAGATCATCTGTTGTAGTAGCAGCTACTTCTTTCAACACAACATAGGCATGTACCGCTTCCCCTAAGTTAGGGTCTGGGAAGCCTACCACCGCTGCCTCTACAATATTATTATGGGCAAACAGCACTTCCTCCACCTCACGAGGATAAACATTAAAGCCCCCTACAATAATCATATCCTTTTTACGATCGACAATGTAAAAATACCCTTCTTCATCTACCTTTGCCAAATCTCCTGTATAGAGCCAGCCGTCACGAATCGCCATCGCCGTTTCTTCAGGCATTTTATAGTATCCCTTCATCACGTTTGGACCACGTACAATTAGCTCTCCAACTTCGCCCACAGGTACTTCCTGACCATTAACATCGACCACTCTATTCTCGACATTGCTAATGGATGTTCCAATAGAGCCAGCTTTACGATCACGATCTAATGGGTTAAAACATGTAACGGGTGAAGCTTCAGATAAGCCATAGCCCTCTGACACTCGCACATTAAATTTCTGTTCGAAATTATGTAATAGCGCAACAGGCAAGGAGGCACCACCTGAAATAGCTAAACGAATTGTCGAGAAATCTTCAGGATTGCCTTCAGGTAATTGGTACAAGAAATTATACATAGTAGGAACACCAGCAAATACCGTTGCTTTTTGCTCTCGAGCTAAAGCGAAAATTTCGCTAGGGCTAAAGCGTGGTGTAAGTAAAACTGTTGCCCCACTTAATAAAGGCGCATTCACCACTACCGTTAAGGCAAATACATGGAAGACAGGTAGTGTCGCAATAACACGGTCCTCTGCATTAATGCCTAAATAATGCGCCACATCGCGTGCATTTGAGTAAACATTGCCATGTGTCAGCATGGCTCCCTTTGGACTACCTGTAGTTCCTGAAGTATATAAAATAATAGCATTGTCATCCTCTGCAACTTCAACAGGTTGTAAAGATTCAGTGGTTTTGGCGATTACATGTGTAAATAAATGTGTTTTTTCTTGTGCTTGTGGTGATAAAGCTGCCACTTTTTCCGCTATATCTGGCGTGGTTTCACAAACTATAAATGTTTTTACTTGTGGAAATGCTTGTACACCTTTTTCAACCAATGGTAGCAACATATCCAGAGCAATGACTGCTTTTACATCTCCATTATGCAAAATGTAAGAAATTTCATCCGGTGTATAGATTGGATTAACAGGTATTGCTGTTGCCCCTAAGCGCATTGTTGCATAGAGGGCAATTAAGTAGTGTGGCGTGTTGCCGAGTAAAAACGCCACATGATCCCCTTTTTCAACGCCTAAATCTTGTAATCCCTTTGCAAAGCGGCCAACTGTATGCTCAAATTCCCCGTAAGTCGTATCTTTCCCCATAAAATGATACGCCACTTTTTCAGGTTGTTCTGTTGCCTGTTGACGAACACGTGAAACTAAATTCAATTACACCATCCCCTTATCGTATAAAATGAATCGTTATTCAGTAATATTATATAAGAAATATATCTAAAAAACAATGAGTCTTTTTATCTCATGTCATAAATTACGTTAAATAATTCATTTTTTTCTCTTTTAAACCATTACTTCATGAGCGAATATGGGAGATATAGCGCCATCGAATTAAATAAAAATAAACCACTTGTATTAATACAAAAAAGCCAAAAGCAAAGAATACTTCTTTTACAATCGATATATTCGCAATGTCCCTTAAAATACCCTGAACCATTAGAAAAGCAAAGGCACTATGCATCATCGCAACACCCCAAGGTAAGAAGAATTGAGGAAACAAATGCCGATTAACCAGCTTTTTTAACTCCGTATCTGTTAAACCCATACGTTTTAATACATCAAATTTACGCTTTTCACGTTCGAGGGATGTATGCAATTTAAAATAGATAAAGCTTCCAGCCGCAAGTAAAAATACAGTGGCTACCAAGACACCCACTAATGTAAATAATGAGTAGGTAGCTAGTATATAAGAATAATTTAATCCTGCATTTTCAAAGTAAAAAGGGCTAAACTTATCCTTTTTAATAAAATATAAATTGGATTCTAGATGATCGATATCCTTACCGATATCCTTCGTTTCCATCCATTGAGGAATAACAAATGTAAATAGATGATAGCTTGGTTGAATAATGTCTTGATCAGAAATCGGATGAATAAGCTTCGCAAAGTCTTCATCACTAATGACAATCGAATTGACACTGACAATCGAGCCTGGAAACACTATTTTTGGATAGACACTATCAATAGTGAGCGGTATATTGTTTTCTTCTAAAACAGTATGCACAACTCGATCTTTTAACTTTTTTAGGGAATCCTCCGAATAAGGAATGAATACTGCCTCTCCTGCTTCCAGATTTAATAATGGATAACTGTAGGAAGAAAGCAGAACATTCATATCGGACTCTCGAAAAACCTCCACTTCATTTAGAGTGAAAGAGGAGGTTTGCTTCACAACAATAAAACGGGATAGCTGATAAGATAAACCTTTCTCTTCTAATTGCAGCCTTAAAGAATTGATATGTTCCCGTTCATATGGATTATCGACATCCCCTTTATAAACCAGCCCGAGTGGATTTAATCGATCATATTGCGTTGTATAGGAGGACATCGTTGCTAAAACACCAACAGATAAAAATGCAAGCGTCGATACCATCGTCACAACGAAAAACATTTTCACGTTATCCATCATTATATGCGTTTGTTCTGCTAGCGATAGTAGACGGTAGCGTTGCCAATGATATTTGCGTTTCCCACGTGCTAAATCTAAAAAACAAGGCACAGAATCACTGAAAAAATAATAGGTGCCAAATGTTGCGGAAAATGGTATTAATAGCGTTAGCCCGATTAGTGATGTATGTCCGACAACAAACGCGAGAATATACGTTGTTACAATTAAAGCAATACCATAGAAAGCTCGTATTTTGGAATACGTTGTTAAGCTATTTAAATAATCACTGCCTTTTATAAGATCTCGTAATTTTCTCTCTCGTGTAAAATACACACTAATAAAAGAAATAACGAAAAATGCACTTGTGAAAACACCAATCGTTAATAAAAATGGCTCCCATGAAATATAGAGTGGTAAATCTTCTAAATGTAAAATTTCCCGCACAATCATAAAAAAGAATTTTGAAAAGGAGAAGCCAAAGACAATCCCTACAATAATGGAGCCTGTTCCAATAATCATTGTCTCTAAAAAGACAAGTCTATTCATCTGACGTTTTTCCATTCCCAAGTGCAATAAAATAGCAAATTCATGTGATCTGGCTTCTAAAAAGGCACTCATGGAATAATATAAAAAGAATAATGTAAACAGGACGAGAACAATTTCAGCCCCCACCATCCCAATGAGAGACATCTCCCCTAATATCCCACGTTCAATATCAGGGTGAAACATCAGCATGGAATAGATAAAAAATACAGCCACAGAAAAAAAGCTTGCCATGAAAAAGGCGCCATATATCCGGCTGTTCCGCACGACATTACGGTAAGCGAATTGTCGAAAGGTCACCTACTTGCCCTCCTCCTAGTAAGCTCAAAACATTTAAAATACGTTGGAAAAACATCTGACGGCGGTCATCTCGATAAATTTCATTAAAAAATTCACCATCTTTAATGAATAACACTCGATCACAATAACTTGCTGCAATTGGATCATGCGTGACCATTACGATTGTCGTTTGTTTATCCTGATTCACTTTTGTTAATAGTTCAAGCACATCACGTGAAGAATTTGAATCTAAATTACCTGTTGGCTCGTCCGCTAAAATGAGACTAGGATTATGAATAAGCGCACGACCAATTGCCGTTCTTTGTGCCTGTCCTCCAGATATTTCATTTGGACGTTTATGAAGGAAGGAAGTTAAATCTAGCTTTTCTACAATACTTGCCAGACGCTCCTCCATTACCTCTAGCGGCTGTTGATCTAATGTTAAGGGCAACACGATATTTTCCTCGACCGTCAGCATATGCAAAAGATTGAAATCCTGAAACACAAAGCCAAGCTGTCTTCTTCTAAAATAGGCAAGCTCTGTTGCATTCAATTTATGTGGATTCATTCCATCTAAAATGATTTCTCCACTAGTTGGTTCATCGATGGTCGAAATAATATTCAGTAATGTCGTTTTACCGCTTCCTGAGGGCCCCATAACAGCTAAAAACTCGCCTTCTTCCACGTCAAAGCTCAATTGATTTAATGCACGATGCGTTACTTTACCTTCGTACACTTTTGTCACATCTTTAATTTGTAAAATAGGCATACTTCATTCACCTTATTTCTTCATTAATTCTAAGGATTGAGGTAAAAGCCACTGTAAAACGACCTCAAAACCAATGTGAAAATGAGGCTCTGTTAAAGCCATTATTGACTCTTCCTCTACTAAACTAAAGCAATGCTCCCCAATAATCACATCCCAAGCATCCGTTTCTCCCTCTACGATTTCCCCACATACAGTATAATACCCACTATACATAATCTGTTGACCGTCTACAGGAAAAGCATTCAATACTGTTGGTTGCTGTAAGTTTAACCCAAGGCTCTTTGAAAAATGCAGTAGTTCTTCATCTAACTTTTCATTTGCCAGGATAAAATTTTGATAGGCTAATGGATCTCCCGCTTGCAGATGTGTCATATAAAGCGCATTTGTTTTCTCCTTATCAATCGTTAGTTTCCAATCTTCTATACGTACCTCTACCATCCTAGTGCCCCCTAATTTGTAAATGTTACTGTCACAATCGTCCCTTTTCCTACCTCTGATGTAATAGCCAGCTCATGCCCTAGCTTTTCACAGATTTCTTTGGCTAAATAAAGGCCCATTCCAGTTGATTCACCTGTTTTTCGCCCATTTTCGCCAGTAAAAAAGGCTTTTGTAACACGAGAAAGATCGGAAGCTGGAATCCCAATACCCTCATCACAAATGGCAAGTTGTACATAGTCATCCTTTTCAATGGCAGAAATAACAATTTTTTTATTGGCTTCAAACGTGTATTTCACTGCATTGGTGATAAATTGTCCAAGAATGAAACGAAGCCATTTTGAATCACTGGCAACAATGAGATCGTCCTCAATATGAATTTCCGGGAAAACTCTTTTCGTAATAAATAAACGTTTATTTTCATTAACAGTTGCAGTTACAATACCTTTTAGCGCAACTCGCTCTACTTGCATATCATCCTCAAAATTTTCTAGGCGTGCATTAACAAGTACCATGTCCAATCCTCTACGCAAGCGATCGATTTCCTCCTGAACATTCTTTTTATCAAGAGGTCGGTCATCCTGTAATAATAATTCAATCACTGAAATAGGTGTTTTCATTTGATGGACCCACTGGTTCATAAATTGATCATGCCTTTTTTGACTTGCATATAAAGCATGCAACTCATGTTGATAAAGTCGATACAATTCATGCATATACTTCTCGGTTTGCATAGCTTCTGGCGTTTTTGCGTTTTTTTGTAGCACATCCTCCATTGCGGTTGGAAGCTGAGTTATCTTCAGCAAGTAGCGTTGCCGCATTAAATAGCGGACAAGTAAAAAGGATGCTAATAGCACAAGGCTAATACAAAAGGAATAAATAGCCGTATCAATATTTCGGAAACCGTCTAATGCATAGATAACCATGATGAACCCAACTAATAAGAGCTGGAACACGATAAATGATGCATAATCACGTAAAAAAAGCTTCCAGCCCACTATAGCTCACCTGCACTTAATATGAATCGATAGCCTGCACCACGTACCGTTTCGATTGTTGACGATATATGATAATCCGCTAACTTTTTTCGAACTCTGGTCATATTCACATTCAAAGTGTTTTCATCGACAAATGCTTGATCGTCCCAAAGCTCCTCTAACAATTGCTCACGTGAAACGACTTTCGGTGCATTGCCCATCAGTAGCTCTAAGATGATACATTCTTTTTTCTGAAGTGGAATTTCTAAATCATTTTTATGTAGCTCCATTCTTTCTAAATGAAGTACAAGCTGTCCTTGCTTGATTGTCCGTTCTTCTTGCCTTGCTGCATATTCACCATATGTACGGCGTAGATGACTACGGATTTTAGCCAACACAATTTCGTAGTTAAAAGGCTTTGTAATAAAATCGTCGCCCCCATTTTCAAGTGCAAAGATTTGGTCCATTTCTCCTGAGCGTGCAGAAATGAAAATTATCGGACATGTTGTATGCTGACGTAGCTGGCGACACCAATAATAGCCATCGTAAGCGGGTAAATTTATATCAAGCAGCACCATATGTGGATTAAATGCTGTAAATTCTTCTATAAGATGATCAAATTCTTGAATTGTTGCAACTTCGTATTGATATTTTCTAAGCGTTTCCGCTAGTAATGATGCAATCTTAACATCATCTTCAACTATGAATATTCGATGCTTTTCCATATCAACACTCCTTTCTTTCTATATTGTATCAAAAAAAGGTTCGACGACATAATTGTCAGCGAACCTTTAGGCTAAAACATTACATGAAACCGTATTTTCCTTAATAAATTAATTGTAAAAAGTCCTCAGTTGAAATTCCACCAAAATATGTAGGGATATCAATGTCTGCTAATGCCTTAGCAATAGCCGCTCTGTCATAGTTTATCCCAACTAAGCGCTGTTCTATATCAGCCATATCACCGACACCAAAGAAATCTCCAAAAATATGCACTTCTTCCATCACACCATGATTTACTTCTAGACGAATATCAATGCCTCCTGTTGGGAATCGATGTGTTTTTTGAATATTAAAGCGTGGTGATTTTCCAAAATTCCACTCCCATGTTTGATAGCGTTCCTCTGATAGCTTGTGGATATTCGCCCAATCATCTTCAGTTAGCTCATAATAACGAATGTTTTCTTCCCCGCCAAAAATGGATTTCAAAATTTCAAGACGGAATTCCTCAACTGTCATTTGCTCTTTTAAAAACTCTGAAATGTTTGCTACTCGTGAGCGAATCGATTTAATACCTTTTGATTCGATTTTATCTTTTTTGACCTTTAAAGCAGAGACAACCGCATCAATTTCTGTATCAAACATCAATGTACCATGGCTGAACATACGTCCTTTTGTAGAGAACTGAGCATTTCCTGAAACTTTACGTCCCTCTGCTAGTATATCATTGCGTCCTGAGAGCTCTGCATTCACACCCATTTTTGCTAGAGCGTCAACAACTGGTTGTGTGAATTTTTTATAGTTCATAAAGCTATCGCCATCATCATTGGTAATAAAGCTGAAGTTAAGATTGCCTAAATCATGATAAACAGCACCACCACCTGAAAGACGGCGCACAACAATAATGCCATTGTCCTCTACATAGTCTGTATTGATTTCTTCAATCGTATTTTGGTTTTTACCGATGATGATAGACGGTTGATTAATGTAGAAAAGGAGCACTGGCTCTTTCTCAACGTCCATTGTTTTTAACAAATACTCCTCAATAGCAAGATTAATACGTGGATCATGGATCCCTTTATTATCAACGAAAATCATAGTTCACGTTTCCTCCTTCACAAAATATCCATATTTATTTTACCGTAAATTAGGCATTTTGTGTTGACGAAAAGCATCTGTTATAATACACTAGAAAATATCAAAACAGTAATAGTACAGATGAACTTAAAGGAGGAGTCCACAATGTTAGAAAACGTAGTTGAATTTTTCAAGAATTTACCTGCTAAGCAATGTACTGAGTGCGGTGAAAAAATGGAAGAACAAAGCGAATGCTACAGCAACACTTGTGAAAAATGTAACCACCTATAAGCATTTGCCTATTCTGATATAGTCATATACGTGCCCCACACGTAGCAATCATGACACCCTTCATCATATTTTGATGAACCCTTAATTAAATCTCTTACACTTACAAAAAACAACAGCTGATACGCTCATATCAGCTGTTGTTTTTTATTGTTGAAAAAAGACAATCACTAGCAGAGAAAGACCGTTTGACAAGGAAAGGGGATTTCTGTTCTGCCAGCGTCCAGAGGGAGCAGCTCGCTACTCGCCCACTGAAAAGTAAATAGCCTTCAATGCAAATTCAAACTCTTTTTTCATAAAATTTCTATAGATCGCTTTGTTTTTATTTATGTCTTTTGAGGCGGAAGAATTATTACATAACCCCTATGAACAACAAAGCACTCACCTACATTGGGTGAGTGCTTCATGATTAGTTTTCTTCAGCTACTTTAGAGTAACGTTTATTGTGCAGTAGCATGAAGTAACCAAATGTGATTGCTAAGAATGCTACTAAGAAACCAGCTAGAACACCATAGTTTTGCATTAAGAATGATGTATCACCAGTAGAAATACTGGATTTAAATGCTTGAACTGTATATGTCATCGGTAATAGCTTGTTAAATACTTGTAATGGTGAAGGTATTAATTCTAATGGGAATGTACCTGCACTTGTTGTTAATTGTAAAATTAGTACAACTATTGCCATGAAACGACCAGGGTCACCAAAGATCGAAACAAGCATTTGAATTAAGGCTAAAAATACATAGCTTGTTAATAAGGCTGTTAAAATAAAGTAGCCCATGTTATTCACTTCGAGTCCTAGACCCCATTTGACAATAACTACTGTTAGTAATGTTTGCACTAAACCTACGACTGCTAGTACAGTCACTTTACTTGTAAACCAAGATGCCCCGTTTTTAGGACGAATAGCAGGCTCAACAAGTGGGAACACAATTGAAATTAATAATGCACCTACGAATAAACCTAGAGAAATAAAGTACGGTGCAAAACCTGTACCATAGTTAGGAACATGGTTTACAGACTCTTTTTCAACTTCAACTGGACTACCTACCATATCATACGTGTCTTGATTTGCTTTGACTTCATTTGCTTTTTCACTAGCCTCACCTAATTTACCAGATAAAGTAGCTGTACCATCTGCAAGCTCTGTAGAACCATCTGCAAGTGTTGCAGATCCTTGTGCTAGCTCACCAGATTTTGAAGCAAGTGTCGAAGTACCTTGATTTAATGTTGTTGTACCATTCGCTAATTCATTTAATCCAGATGCTAATGTTTTTGAACCTGTTACAGCTGTATTCACACCTGCATGTAGTTCACCTAATTTTGCAGCTAATGTAGCATTACCTGCTTGTAGACCTTTTGCACCCTCCAATAAAGCATTACTTTTAGCTGTTAATGCATTCGCACCAGCTAGCACTTCTGCTTGACCTGCTGCAATTTGAGTTGCACCAGAGCTTACTTGATTGGCACCAGCTTGTAATTTTTCTGTACCAGCTGATAAAGATGTTAAACCGTTATGCACACTAGCACTACCTGCCTGTAGTTCCGCTAATGTTTGTTTTAATGCTGCTGCTTGTTCTTCAGGCATTGAAGCCATCATCGTTTGTAATTGATTTGATAGGGCTGTAATGCCTGCCTCTACTTTTGCAGATCCCGCTGTTAATTGGGTTGCTGCACCATTCAATGCACCAGCGTTCTCAGCAATAGATGCTGCACCTGCACTAATTTGCTGTTGTTTGTCGTTTAAAGTGTTTAAACCAGCACCAACTTTTGCAACACCTTGTGTATATTGTGATATCCCCTGTTCAAGGCTCGTTGCTCCATTTGCAGCTTGCTGTGCACCTTGTTGTAATTGAACAGTACCATCTTGTAGTTTGACTAAACCACTAGATAAGTCATTCGCGCCTTTTGCGGCATCTCCCGCACCTTTTGTTAATTTATCAGTACCATTTGATAGTTCAACTGTGCTCGATGCTAGTTGCTCCAAATATCCTTTTAAATCTTTTGCACCATCCGCTACTTTTTGTGCACCCTCATCTAGCTTATTTGAGCCATCTGCTGCTTCTGTAAAGCCATCACCAAGTGTTGCAATTGAATCAAATAATTTTTCAGCATAAGTCGCTGATACTTGAGAATTTACTTCAGCGCGTACACGATCCATTGCTGTCTCACCTATTTGAGCACCAAGGAAGTTCAATCCCTCGTTTGGAATGTAGTTCATTACTAATTTAGATGGTTTGTCATCTAATAGTGTTGTTGCATGTTCAGAGAAATTTGTTGGAATTTCTAAAATCATATAATAGTCACGACTATTTAAGCCTTTTTCAGCTTCATCTTTTGAAACTTCTATAAAGTTAAATTGCTCGCTATCTATCAATTTATCGACCAAGGTATCCCCCAAGTCTAATTTAACGCCATCCATCTCAGCACCAGTATCCTCATTAACAACAGCTACTGGAAGATTAGGAAGCCCTGCATAAGGATCCCAAAACGCCCATAAAAACATACCCGCATACATTACTGGAATAAATAATACAGCAATGATTGAAACAAGCATTTTTCTTGTTTTAAAGATCTTCAGCCACTCAGCTTTAATCATATAATTTCCTCACTCCTAAACTATTTGACCGAAAACGTCATTTGGTCATTTTCATTCAAAAAAATAAGCAACCTCAATAATATTGCAAAAAGAGCACTTGATTCAATTCAATACTTATACAGCTGTATTTTGTCGAATCAAGTGAGAATCAAACCTCGAAAGATTGTTTCCTTAAAAAGATTAAGTATCTTTTCTTCAGGGATTACATCACCGTGTAACTCATGCCAATCGACAACAAAAGCAAGATATGCCTTCAGCAATAAGTAACTAACTAGCTCCGCATCACACTCTCTAATTTCACCTTTGTTAATACGTCGTTGTATTAATTCTGCGACATACGATAAGATTTCAGTCTCGATACGTAGTAGCACCTGTTTAACTGCTGGTGTTCGTAATTCTTTTTCTTCCTCGATTAGCTTTGCAAATAAAAGATGTTTTTCTCGGAACTGTAGCATTTTCATTAAAGCATTATGCGCATTATCCATAAAGCTTGCCGATGCATCCAACACTGCATCTGCTTCCGCTTTCATCTCTCGTACAAGTGACATTGCGATCTCTTGAAATAAAATTTCTTTATTTGCAAAGAATGTATAAATCGTACCTTTACCGACATTGGCAATTTTCGCCACTTGCTCCATTGTTGTTGCCTTGTAGCCAAACAATGTAAAAGATTTTGCAGCTGCTTCAAGAATTTCCTGCCTACGATCCATTAGTAACATCCTTTCTAGTTAGGTTATGTACATCTCTCGTACACTTTAATAAAAATGACCAGAAAACCATTTCGGTCATCTGGTCATTATCATATTCCTATTTCAAAAAAATTGCAAGCCTTTAATGATGATTTTTTTCATCTTTTTTCTCTTCCTCATGATCCATATCATTTGAAGAGTCATTATTATGATCCATCATGTTATTATCCATGCTGTTATTGGCTTTTTCATCTTCTGGGACAACCTTTGTCATATCAGGGCTTCCAGCAATAATTTGTTGCTTTGGCATATTATGAACACCGTTAGCTGTTGTATGTGCATACATATAATACACACCATCATGATCAAAAGTAGTCGTTGCTTTATAAACACCGTCTTGCTCTAATTTCCCATCAATCATTTGTCCTTCATCACGTTTTCCTGATTCCCAAACTTCAAATTCTACTACAGCATCATCGACATTTTTTCCACCTTGTTCAACATGTGCTGCAAGCTCAATCGTTTCATTGAGTGCTACTTCTTTTGGTGTTAAAATTTCAACTTCTGGGATCTGTGGTACTTCTGGTTCTGGCAATGCCTCTTTTTTTTCTCCACATCCTACTAATAATGTAGGGACTGCTATTAGCGCAAATAACCACTTTTTCATCTTTTAATCCTCCATTAATGGCAACCGTATCTTCACGGATGTGCCTTTTTCAACAACACTTTCAATTTCCAACGTTCCCTGTAACTGTTTTAATAACTGTTCAACAATCGATAAGCCTAGTCCGCTACCACCGTCCGCACGACTTCGAGCTTTGTTAACACGATAAAATCGTTCAGTGACATGGGTTAAATCCTCCGCAGGAATACCAATTCCATAATCCCTAATGGTAATTTGTGCACTACCAGCCTTTTCAGCAGCAACAATTTCCACCTTAGAATTTTCATGCGAGTAATTAATCGCATTTTCAATAATGTTTATAAAAATTTGTTTTAATTTTACCTCATCTGCTTCAATAATTAGAGCATCATCTACATCTAAATATAAAGTTATGTTCTTTTTATTTGCTTGATGCGTTAAGATTTTTTGAACCTCTCGTAATGTTTCACCTAACGGAATTGGATATAAATCAATGTCAGTTTGTTCATTTTCTGTTCTTGCCAGTTGAAGTAATTCGTTTGTTAAGCGTTCCATGCGATTGGCCTCACGGACGATTAGCTGAATGGTTTCTTCTTTTTGACCTTCTGTGATGATACCATTTTGCATGGCTTCGCTATAGCCCTTTACATAGCTAATCGGTGTTCGTAATTCATGCGAGACTGTTGCCAAGAATGTTTTTTGTGCTTCATCCTCTTGCTGAATTGCCTCTGCCATCTTATTAAAGGTACTAGATAATTTACCGATTTCATCTCGTGAATTGACAGGTACACGAGTCTCATAATTCCCATAGGACATCTGCTCTACTGCAAGCTGTAAATCGTTTAATGGTCGCATAATATGTCGAATACCTTTATAAATTAAATAGCTAACAACTACTAAAAATATGAAGGCACTAATAAACAATAAAATAACGCCACTATTTGCCAACTCAGTAATTTTGGCCAATGGGAAATAAATATAAATAATACCTTCTAATCGATTTTGATCAACAAGTGGTACAACCACCGAAATAAGTTGTCGATCAAAACGAGGCTCGTACCCAATTTTTTGCACATATTTTCCTGCTAATAACTTTTGTCTTTCCTCAGGACCAATCAATGTCTCATAATCGATATCAAATGGAACACAGGCGCTTAATTCACGAGGATTCCTTACCGCAAATATATTCAAATTGGAATAATCATTAAATTCTTCAATATCTGCAATAAATTCATCCGTTACCTTGCCATTGTCATACATTGTTTGTAGCTTCAAACCAACTTCGACCATTGTATCTTCTGTATCCTGTACATATAAACGTTGATATAAAAAATTTGTGAGAACATACATAAAGACGACAGTAATAATTAAAAAAGCAAAAATTAACAACCAAATGCGCGTGGCAATTTTTTTCATTCGCCAGGATCAAAGCGGTAGCCCACACCCCAAACGGTTTGAATATGCGAAGCCGCATCCTTTCCAAGCTTTATTCGTAAAGTTTTAATATGTGTATCTACCGTGCGTGTTCCACCAACATAATCAATATCCCAAATGCGTTCTAATAATTGCTCTCTCGAATAGGCGTTTCCTGGATTTTTCATAAATAAGTGTAAGAGTTCAAATTCCTTTAAAGTAAGTGGAATACTCTTTCCATCAACGGATACTTTTCGTGCTATTTCATCTATTTTAATAGAGCCAAAAATTACGTACTTTTGCTGTAGTTCTGTAATATTTGCACCACTTCGTCTTAATACAGCATAAATTCTGGCTACGAGTTCATCATGTGTAAATGGCTTAACAATATAATCATCTCCGCCAAGTGTAAGACCTTTCACTTTATCCTCATTCGCATCACGTGCAGTTAAAAAAATAATCGGCACATTGGACATAGCCCTAATACTTTGACAAACAACAAAACCATCCTCATGTGGCATCATTACATCAAGTAATACTAAATCTATATTTTCACGCACTATTACGTCGTAAGCCTCAGTTCCACTAGCGGCAGTAAATGTCTCTATATCAGAGTTATTGAGCATCATTTCAATTAAATTACGCATATCCTGCTCATCATCAACTATTAATACAGTTGTCATCATTATTCCTCCCTTACTAACAGCTGAAAAGCACCTTTCCCTACATCAACTGTTTTTTCCTTCTGGCCATCTTTTATAAAATACAATGTGTGATCATCATAGCCAGCGACAACAATATAATCTTTAAATTGATCCACTACAAAGGGATTTGCCCCAACCTCTTGCTGCCACTTGATATGGCCATCAAAGTCAGCCACATATAACTCGTTGTGACCATGACTTACCACAAGAACGGCATCTTTGGTCTTTTTTAATCCTACTGGCATCAAAGGCATGTCAATCTCGCCATGCAGTTGACCTGTAGTCAAATCATATTTTTTAACAGAACTATTTGGCTTACTTCCTTCCCCATGACCGCCTACCCATAGCTCATGTGTTTCTTCTAGAACAGCTATTCCATGAGCAGATTTTTGAATAGGCCACTCTTGCTCAATCGTTAAATCCTTCATATTTAACACAGATAACTTTGTATCTTTAAAATTAATCACATATAGTTTATCCCTATACGATGTCATTGACATTGGATAATTGCCAAGTTGTTGTGAAGCTAGCTGATTGCCTTCTTGATCAAAGCTTGTCACTGTATTGGTTTTACTATTCGTGATAAAAAATTGCTTGATGTTGTCATCGTAGTATACATTGGTCGTACCAATCTCTACTTTTTTTGAATAGAGCTTTTCTCCGGTGGATATTGTATAGACATCGATGTTATTTAATTGGTGTCCATATAATAAAACTTGGTCATCTCCTAATAGTATGGCCCCTGAATAAGCCTTATCAAATAACCATGTCGCAAGCATATTCCCATCCTCATCAATAAAATCTAATGATGGCTCTTGTATGTTTAATGAAGCTATAAAACTTCGTTCCCTTTCAATGGGTTCATATGACTTTTCAGCGCAACCCGCTAACCATATAATTTGTAGTAACGAAAAAATGAAGAATGCCCATTTTTTCAACTTTATCACCTCTGCCCCTTTACTATACTTCACAATTGTGAAATTCGGGTGAAACTTGGAAGGTAAATTTATGACAAACCATGAAAATACATTTCACATATCCGACTCGCAATTCTTCTAACAGTTCAATCATCCAACCAATAATTCCGTCCTTACATATATTACAAAGATAATGGTAAGGAGGAATAGAGTATGATATCCATTAGCTTATGTATGATTGTAAAAAATGAAGAAGATGTTATTGGTCGATGTCTTGAGTCTGTCAAAGATATAGTAGATGAAATTAATATTGTTGATACGGGATCAACAGATAGTACAAAGCAAGTGGTTGCACAATATACAGACCGAATTTTTGATTTTACATGGATACATCACTTTGCAGCAGCACGAAACTTTTCCTTTCAACAAGCAACAAAAGAATATATCCTCTGGCTTGATGCTGACGATGTTTTTTTAGAGGAAGACCGCCAAAAATTCAAGGCACTCAAAGCATCTCTTACTTCCGACATTGATGCTGTTTCTATGAATTATCATTTAAGTTTCGATCATGAGGGAAACGCAGATGCATTAATAAGAAGATATCGCCTTGTCAGAAGAGAAAAGCAATTTCAATGGATTGGTGCAGTTCATGAATATTTAGAAGTGAGTGGTATGTTGTTTGATAGTGATGTTGCTGTTAGCCATTTACCGTTAACCCATGATCACTCTCGCAATATTACCATTTATAGACAACTGATTGAAACGGGAGAAACACTATCACCACGTGATACATTTTATTTTGCTAATGAATTAGTAGATCATGGCCTGTTTGAGGAAGCTATTTATTATTATGAATTATTTTTAACGTCCAAATTAGGATGGATTGAAGATAATATTCGTGCCTGCTTAAAATTAGCAGATTGCTATTCTCATTTAAACGATATAGAAAACAATTTCAGTGCTATAATACGAAGCTTTGAATACGATATCCCCCGCCCAGAAGCCTGCTGTCGCCTAGGTTATCACTTTATGGAACAATCCAGAAATTACGAAGCTATATTTTGGTATGAGCAAGCTCTGGTTATTAAACAGAAGCCAAATGCCCCCTTTCAAAACAAAAGCTTTTCTACATGGCTACCCCACTTGCAGCTCTGTGTTCTTTACGATCGCTTACAACAATATGAACTAGCCCATGCCCATAATGAATTAGCAGGCTCGTTTATTCCGAATGACCCCAAAATTCTACACAATAAAGAATATTTCAAGCGTATTTTAACAATCAATCAAAATGACTCTTAAAAAATATCAATTACCATCTAAAAAGATTCATCTTCTATTCGCAGGATAAACATCCATTTATCTTAAATACAGTTGCAACGAATCTATAAATAACTCTCTATTTACAAGTAAATAATAGTTATGTGTCTACCTCCCTTATCATTTATCAGAATACGATATTTGAGAGAGGAGGTGAGATTATGCATTTTGGAAATTTTATTGATAGAGTTTGCAGTAAGTGTCATTCATTTCCTTGTTGTTGTAAAACTGGTCCAATTCCAAGTTGTCCAATTTGGCCAGTGAAACCTACAGGACCGACTGGGGGGATAACTGGACCTACTGGTAGTACAGGTGTGACTGGCGCTACTGGCGTTACCGGCGCTACTGGTTCTACGGGCGCTACTGGCGCTACTGGCGCTACTGGCGCTACTGGCGCTACTGGCGCTACTGGCGCTACCGGCGTTGCTGGGGCTACTGGCGTGACTGGCGCAATCGGACCTACTGGCTCTACGGGGGCTATCGGCGTTACTGGTTCTACGGGTGAGACTGGGCCTACTGGCGCTACTGGAGTAACTGGGGCTACTGGAGTAACTGGGGCTACCGGTGTTGCTGGTTCTACTGGCGCTACTGGTGTTACTGGCGCTACTGGTGTTACTGGCGCTACTGGTGTTACTGGGGCTACTGGTGTTACTGGGGCTACCGGTGTTGCTGGTTCTACTGGCGCTACTGGTGTTACTGGCGCTACTGGTGTTACTGGCACTACTGGCGCTACTGGTGTTACTGGCGCTACTGGAGTAACTGGGGCTACTGGCGTTGCTGGTTCTACTGGCGCAATTGGACCTACGGGCGCTACTGGAGTAACTGGGGCTACCGGTGTTGCTGGTTCTACGGGCGCTACTGGTGTTACTGGCGCTACCGGCGTTGCTGGGGCTACTGGCGTGACTGGCGCAATCGGACCTACTGGCTCTACGGGGGCTATCGGCGTTACTGGTTCTACGGGTGAGACTGGGCCTACTGGCGCTACTGGTGTTACTGGGGCTACTGGAGTAACTGGGGCTACCGGTGTTGCTGGTTCTACTGGCGCTACTGGTGTTACTGGCGCTACTGGTGTGACTGGCGCTACTGGCGCTACTGGCGCTACTGGTGTTACTGGGGCTACTGGAGTAACTGGGGCTACTGGCGTTGCTGGTTCTACTGGCGCAATTGGACCTACGGGCGCTACTGGAGTAACTGGGGCTACCGGTGTTGCTGGTTCTACTGGCGCAATTGGACCTACGGGCGCTACTGGCGCTACCGGCGCTACCGGCGTTACTGGCGCTACTGGTTCTACGGGTGAGACCGGCGCTACTGGTGTTGCTGGTGTTGCTGGGGCTACTGGCGCTACTGGCGCTACCGGCGTTACTGGCGCTACTGGCTCTACTGGCTCTACTGGCGCTACTGGCGCTACTGGCGCTACTGGCGCTACTGGCGCTACTGGCGTTACTGGCGCTACTGGTTCTACGGGTGAGACCGGCGCTACCGGCGCTACCGGCGCTACCGGCGTTACTGGCGCTACTGGCGCTACTGGCGCTACTGGCTCTACGGGTGTAACCGGGGCTACTGGCGCTATCGGCTCTACGGGTGTAACCGGGGCTACTGGCGCTACTGGCGTTGCTGGGGCTACCGGCGTTACTGGCTCTACGGGTGAGACCGGCGCTACTGGCGCTATCGGCTCTACGGGTGTAACCGGGGCTACTGGCGCTACTGGCGTTGCTGGGGCTACCGGCGTTACTGGCTCTACTGGGGTAACCGGCGCTACTGGCTCTACTGGGGCTACCGGCGTTACTGGCTCTACTGGGGTAACCGGCGCTACTGGCTCTACTGGGGCTACCGGCGTTACTGGCTCTACTGGGGTAACCGGCGTTACTGGCTCTACTGGGGCTACCGGCGTTACTGGCTCTACTGGGGTAACCGGCGTTACTGGGGCTACTGGGGCTACCGGCGTTACTGGCTCTACTGGGGTAACCGGCGTTACTGGGGCTACTGGCGCTACGGGGCCTGCGTTTACTGAAGGATTCTCTGCCTTTAAAAACACGTTGGCTGTTAGTGGATCTACTCCAATCACTAACTGGAGTGTTACTTCACCATACTTTACAACACCTGCTTTCAATCCAACAACTGGTATTTTCACTGTACCAACTACAGGTAGGTATTCCTTTGAAGCAACCATTAACTACTCCACTGCTGCGGCTATTAGCGTTACTTTAGGAGCAGGAATAAACCCTTCATTTGCAATTAGACAAAATGCTACTACTAATTTAATTAGTGGCTTGTTCCCTGTACTAAATGTCAATGTGGCACTTGTATTAACTTTACGCGCAGTTCTGGGAAATGGCACAATTACTTTAGCAGGAGAAGTGAATTTAAATGCTGGAGATACAATCGATTTGTTCTATGAGGCCAATGGATTGACTATTTCTCTTACACTAGGCGGCGCTAACTCTGGTGGTATTGTTTGGTCATGTCATCGAATTTCTTAGAGTTAGGACATTATTAAGCAATACAGTTTTTAGTAGAAATAGCAAACCACTATTTTGTAGTTTGCTATTTCTTTTTCATGTAACAATATAAAAAATAGTACAAACATTGATAATAAATGTTTGTACTATCTGATTTGCATTACTTGAACATTTCCATTAATACTTCATTGGCGACCTTTTTACCTTGCTGTACGCATTCTGGAATCGATATTCCTTCAAACGAGCTTCCTGCAAGCTTTACAGTTGGAAAATGCTCTTGTAATTCTTGCTTGATACGAAGGACTTTCGCCTCGTGGCCAACTGTATATTGTGGCATCGCATTTTTCCAACGTGTTACAACAGTTGTGATAGGTACACCATCGATACCAATCGTTTTCTCTAAATCCTGTAGCACGGTTTTTTCGATCTCCGTATCCGATAACGCTACAATCGCTTCATCGCCCACTCGACCAATATAACTACGTAATAATACATAATCCTCTGGTGAAGTACCTGGCCATTTTCGATTCATCCAAGTGCAGGAAGTAATTGAAAAATCACTATTTCGAGAGACATAAAAAGAAAGTGCGTCTAAATCACCGAGTTGTTCCTTTTTAAAAGCCATTGTAACGGTTGCAATAGTCGCAGCCTTCATTGTGCCCAATTCATGTAATAGACTTAACTTACTAAACATTTTTTCAGCCATATTAAAGGGGGTGGCAATAATAACAGCATCTGCTTTGATATGCGAAAAATTGTTGAGTATCACCTGAACTGAACCATCCTTGCCATGCTCTATTTCCTCTACTTTGACACCCTTCATCACTGTCCCCGGAAGTAAGGATTCTTCAATACTTTCAATGAGTGTTTCAAGGCCATTGCTAAAGGTTTGAAAGATACCTTTATTTTCAGCTATGTGATGATTGCTTAAGAAATTCGTGCCTGACTTCTTCATACCAATCAGCAAACTACGATATTGTTGTTCTAAACTATAAAGCTGCGGGAAGGTTGAACTCATACTTAACTGCTCAATATCCCCTGCAAATGTACCCGCTAGTAGGGGCTCTACTAGATTTTCCACAATCTCCGCACCAAATCTTCTTCTAAAAAAAGCGCCTAACGGTTGATCGTCATTCTGTGTAGAACGGGGAATAAAAAAGTCCCCCACCGCACGAACTTTACCACTAAGTGAGAACAAGCCTGAAGTTATGAATGAAGAGATATGTGGTGTCTCTCCAGATAGGAGATGACTAGGTATTGTATATAACTGACTACCAACAGCTACATAGTTTGGACCCGCATTACTTGTTAATAGTTTCTGTTCGATCCCGAGATCCTTTGCTAAAGCATGGACATAGTTTTCACGATCAAAAAAAGATTCTGGCCCACGCTCAATAATAAAGCCATCTTTTCTTAGAGTTTGAATTTTTCCGCCAAGACGTAATGACGACTCGACAAGTACGATATCTAATGGCAATTCTTTTGCGCTTGCTTCTTTTTGCATATAGAACGCAGCTGTAAGGCCTGTAATGCCACCGCCTACGACAACTACCTTTCGTCTTTTCTGAGTCACCAACATCATCACTTTCTTTTCGCTTAGCTTAATTTTTTATGAATCGCCCCTACCATCGCATCAATAAATAAAGGATGTGTATTTGGCATCGCTGGACGATAGTATTTTGCACCAAGTTCATCACAAACAACTTTACATTCAAAATCATTGTCATACAACACTTCTAAATGCTCTGTTACGAAACCTACTGGTGTATAAACAAATGAACGGAAGCCTTTTTCTTCGAATAGCTCACGTGTTAAGTCTTGAACATCTGGACCAATCCAAGGCTCTGGTGTTTGGCCTGCTGATTGCCAGCCAACCTCTACATTTTTTAAACCTGTCGCAGTTTGAATAAGACGAGCTGTTTCAATTAGTTGATCTTCATATGGATCACCTAAGTTTTTAATTTTTTCAGGCAATGAATGTGCTGATACAATTAGACAAGCTGTCTCCCGTTCTTCTTCTGTCATTGCATTAAATGTCTCATTCACTTGTTGTTTCCAATACTCTATGAATTTTGGCTCGTCATACCAAGATTCCACAGAAGTAATCTTTAAGCGACCTCCTGCGGCCTCTTCAGCACGACCATTATAAGACTTAATTGAGAAAGTAGAGAAGTGAGGGGCTAAAACAATAGAAACCGCTTCTTTTATGCCCTCCGCCACCATTTGCTCTACTGCATCTTCTATAAATGGATGAATATGTTTTAAACCAATAAACAATTTATATTCTACAGCATCCTGTACTTCGTTCAAACGCGTACATAATGCTTCAGCTTGCGCTTGTGTTGCCGCAGCTAATGGGGATAAACCACCGATTGCTTCATAGCGGCTACGTAAATCTTCTAAATGCTCTGCAGAAGGTTTACGTCCATGACGAATATGCGTATAGTAAGGTTCAATATCTTCTTCTTTATAAGGTGTTCCATATGCCATTACTAGTAAGCCTTTAACTTCTTTCATTACCCTTTTCACCTCTAAAATTGTTTTATGTTTTTCATACATTATGTGATAAAAAGAAGCTGCCCAATCTTAATTGTTGGACAGCTCCTTTTCTACATTGGAATTAAAATTTCCTATATAGAAAAGGACATATTATTCACGCTTGATTGACTTCCATTAAGAACGAGCTTGAATTTGTTGAGCACTATATTCATGAATAAGCGTTGTAAGACGTTTTAAGACATCTGGGTCAACCTCTGGGAAAACACCATGACCAAGATTAAAGATATGACCTGGCATTTCTAGTCCTTGATCAATAATATCTTTCGTTCGTTTTTCAATAACTGACCAATCTGCAAGTAATAGAGATGGATCTAAGTTTCCTTGTACAGGCTTGGTAATACCATTGGCACGTGCGTCTTTAATCGGTAAACGCCAATCTAAGCCCACAACATCAATCGGTAAATCATTCCATTCTTTTGCTAAATGGCTAGCACCCACTCCAAATTGAATTAATGGTACATTTTCTTTTTGCAACTCTGCAAAAATACGAGTCATAATCGGTTTAATAAATACACGGTAATCCTCTACATTTAAGGCTCCAACCCATGAGTCGAACACTTGGATAGCTTTTGCACCAGCTTTAATTTGAGCCGTTACATCTGCAATAATCATGTCAGCGAGTTTATCCATTAAAGCAAACCAAGCTTGAGGTTCTGATACCATAAATGATTTTGTTTTATTATAGTTTCTTGAAGGACCACCTTCAATCATGTAGCTTGCAAGTGTGAATGGGGCTCCAGCAAAACCGATTAGAGGTACATTTAATTGCTCTTCTGCAAGTAACTTGATTGTCTCTAATACAAATGGTGTATGCTCTTTAGCATTGAATTCACCTAATTTTTCTACATCCGCTACTGAACGAATAGGGTTAGAAATAACAGGACCAACACCTGCCTTGATTTTCACATCTATCCCAATTCCAGGGAGAGGTGTGACAATATCTTTATATAAAATAGCAGCATCTACATTGTAATTCTCAACAGGTAGACGAGTGACATACGCACATAGCTCAGGTTGGTGTGTAATTTCCTCTAAGGAATACTTTTCTTTAATGGCACGGTATTCTGGCTGAGAACGTCCTGCCTGACGCATATACCAAACTGGTGTATGTGCGGTCCTTTCTCCACGTGCAGCACGTAGAAGTGTATCATTAAAAGTTGTCATGAATAATTCCTTCCCCTCGTTAAATTCTTACTATAAAAAATCCCATGTTTATTCCTTTATTATTGATATCCGTTTCCAATAGTAAACGCTTCCTCTGTTATTGTATAGTTTTCCTAGTGAAATGTCATAAAATTGTTCTTTCTCGGCATATTCTTTTTGAACGGAGCGTTAGACTTACGCCAGAAAGGGTATAATCACGCTATATTAGTAAGATTCATAAGGAGGATAAATTCATGTATATTTATTTAACTTCTGGTACTGGCGATTTTTTGGAACAGGTAAAAAATAAGTATCCTAATGAACATATGATTTTAATTCATGGAGAAGGTAACTCTGTACTGATACATGAAACAGAAGGAAAAACAGTATTTGCGACACCTCGTAAATTTGAAGTGCTAGATTCAGTAAATGATTTAGAGGAACATGGTTTCTTTGTTTTCAATAATATTCCTGTAACGGATGAAGGAAGACCCGTTTTCGAGCATCGCTTTTTAGAACGTTCACGCGCTATTGAAAACGAGCCTGGCTTTGTTGCCTTCCGTTTATTAAGGCCTATCAAGAGTGATACTTACATTGTCATGACTCAATGGCATGGACCCCATTCATTTGAGGCATGGAAGAGTTCTAAAGCCTATGAAACTGCCCATGCTAGAAGAGATGATTCAACTGGGATACGCCAGCAAAACATCTTCTCAGCAGCTTCTTATGTAACAACCTATAGTGCTCTACCGAAAGAAGAAAATTCACAATAAGTTTAGATAATTAAAAGCTCATTTATCCAACAATATTATTGGTAAATGAGCTTTTTAGTATTCTACTTTGAAACCTTCGACGTTAATTCACTAATCACCAAAACAATAATGAAAGCAATATAAAACATTGGTTGTGTCATAGCACATAAGCCCACAACAATAGCTTGTGTAATCATGGCTAAACGCACAATTTGCTTCACAGCTAGTTGACGAGCATGATCTGGTAACGGATAGAGCATATCCATTCGAAATTCGCCACTGGATAACAGAGCTTGTTTTAACTGAATAGTTGTCGCAAAGCTGAGTGCACCCGCTACAATCCATGTAACGACAGGAATATCTACAAAAGCCGCAATGATTGCTGAAATAGCAGTAAGGCGTACCCATAAATAGAAATGGTCATCTGTCCGAATAAAGGTACGAAATACCAGGTACTTTTGAGCATTGCCCTTACCGTATGGTACAAATTTATAGAGCCAGTCCATCCAGCTGCGACGACGGATGCTTCCGTGTAAATGAGGTACGTCTGTAAAATAATTTGCAAAACGGTAAAAGCTCATCATGCGATTCTGTTCAAGCTTGACAAAATGCTCATAAGGCACAGGCTCACCGATTGATTTTTTTCTAAAGACGATAATATAAATAACGCTAATAACTGTAGCGACTACTGCTAATATAAACTGAGCATGGAGTCCCAAATAGATTACAGCCGCAAACACGATAGCCCGGATAAGCCTGTCCACCCAAACCATATGGCCTCGTTCACTATAACGATAGTTAAATTCTCCTTGAACACTTATATATTTCAATACAATGACAAGTAAAAATATAGTCCATATGTCGATCGTTGTTAATTCTGTTACTGCCTTTAATAATGGGATACTAACAATATAGACGATCGCTACTATCCACACTTGAGACCAAAACGTCCAAGCCAACGCCTTGCTGAAGTACAAAGACATTTTTGATTCTAAAGGTAATAAGTATACTTGATCTGGCTCTCTCAACAATGTAGTCGGACGGCTAAAGGCCAATAAAATCCCTATGATAACAGCTATCAGGATTTCTGCTGGAAAGTCTGTTTGAACAACTTTCAGCCATTCGCTATATTGATAGCCCCCTGCTCCTATTAGAAATACAAGTACGATGGCAATATGCCCTGTAAAAATAAATTGCATATATTTTTGTACTTCTCCTATATAATGCATGAAGCGAGAGGACCATACATCACGCAAGTTCTTCATGGTCCCGCTCCTTTGTCATAGCAATATAAAGGTCATCTAATGTCGCATACGGCATAGCAAATGATTGACGTAAATCAGCCATTGTTCCTTGTGCTCGAACTCTTCCTTCATGCAATAAGATAATGCGATCACAATGCTTTTCAGCAGTCGATAGAATATGTGTAGACATTAATATAGAAGCGCCTTCTTTTTTCTTTTCATCCATTTGGTCTAATAACGATTGAATACCTAGTGGATCCAATCCCACAAATGGTTCATCAATAATATATAGACTTGGATTCACTAAAAAGGCACACATAATCATAACTTTTTGACGCATACCCTTTGAAAAATGTGAAGGGAACCAATTTAATCTTTTTTCCATTCGAAACTCTTTTAACAGTACCTCAGAACGAGCATCGAGTGTTGCTTTGTCAATACCGTAAGCCATTGCTGTTAATTCTAAATGCTCTCTTAATGTTAACTCATCATATAATACAGGGGTTTCAGGAATATAAGAAAAAGCTGTACGATACTTGTCTGTATCTTCCTTTAATGTTACACCATTTAGACGAATGTCCCCTTCCTTTGGCAACATTGTTCCTATAATATGTTTAATTGTTGTACTTTTACCAGCTCCATTTAAGCCGATTAAGCCAACTAGTTCACCTTTTCCAATCGTAAAAGATAGATCTTTTATAACAGGTTTTCTTGTATAACCACCTGTCACGTTCTGTACCTCTAATACTGACATATTCTCACTCCTCTTCTTGTATTATATTTTATCAAAAATTAGCAAATGATACAGGTTTGAGTATGATAGAATGTACTTACATATACGTTAAGGGGGAAATTCTTATGAGCGATTGCCTATTTTGCAAAATTATTGATGGATCCATTCCAAGTACAAAAATTTACGAAGACGATCATGTCTATGCATTCACAGACATTTCACCTGTGGCAAAGGGCCATACACTTTTAATTCCAAAGCATCACTGCCAAGATCTATTTGAAATGCCAGAGGAAGTGGCTCGTAATCTATATGCTGTAGCTCCCAAAATTGCAAATGCTATTAAAGCAGCATTTCAGCCTATTGGTTTGAATACCATTAATAACAACGGTGCTGCTGCTGGACAAACTGTTTTCCACTACCACTTACATTTTATTCCGCGTTACGATGAAAAAGAAGGGCTAGGCTTAATTTGGCAAACACAAACGTACTCACCAGAGCAGTTGGCAGAAGTAGCAGAAAGTATTAAAGCCAATCTATAAGCCATTTGTAATATATTAACATCTGGATGTTCAGAATGCTGTATTGCAAATTTTTAAAATTTAGCGTACAATCACAAATAAGTTTCGCTAGCGGTCAAGAGGACACGTTAGGAGACAAATAGATTAGCATAGTCGAGGAGAGATACAAATGAATACAAAGAATTTAGTATTAATGGCACTGTTAGTAGGTGTCGGTGCTGCACTTTATGTGGTTACACCAGGAATGGTGAATGGGATGAAGCCTGATTTTATGTTAACCATGATGTTTATTGGTATTCTATTATTCCCAACAGTGAAAGAAACGTTCCTACTTTCTCTTTCAACAGGGGTGCTTTCAGGTTTATTTACAACATTCCCAGCAGGTCTAGTTCCAAATATTATTGATAAAGCTGTTACTGGTTTTGTATTTTTAGCTGCTTTAATCATTCTCAAAAAACTAGCAGATCATTTTGCCGTATCTGCTGTCTTAGTTAGCTTGGGAACAATTCTTTCAGGAACTGTCTTCTTAGCAGTAGCGCTTTTTGTGTTTAATGCAAATGTTGGCGCGACGTTTGCGATGCTATTTATTGGCGTTGTCCTTCCAGCTGTCGTATTTAACGTTGTTGCGTTTGCCGTTATTTATCCAATTGTTTCAAAATTAGTGAAGCGCTCTAAATTCAATACAGCTATTTCTCAAATTTCATAAATAAACACTTTAAATAATCAAAAGAAACTAAACTGTGGCGGTCAAATCACTCGTTTAGTTTCTTTTTTCTTTTTGTATTGGTGCATTTCATGGTTTAATAGTAAATAAACATGACTAGAAATGAGGTATCTAATATGAAAGCAAAACCATTTTTACTTGGACTAACAACAGGAATTATTGGTGGGACAATCGCTGTGCTTTTCTCAACGCCACAATCTGGGCAACAGCTACGTGCTTCTGTTAAACAAAATGTTGACCAAACAAAGGGTATGCTCCTTGATGTAAAACAACAAGTAGGAACTGTTAAACAATCTGTTAATACATTAACAAATGAAGTAAAAAATAATATCCCACAAATAATAAATGATTTAAAGCAAACAATTACGACTTTTACTGAAGAAATCGAACCAACGAAAAATAATTTACAACAAGAATTAGATGCTTTACAGAATTCGATAAGCGAAATCGAGAAAAACATTGCACAAATTACAGAAAATAAGAAAAAAACTCAAGAAAAAGTTAGCGACTAAAGTCCTTATCAATAGTTAAATAATCTGTATTTTTATCAAAAACTATTGCTATAATATTATTTTTTAGCCACTTTTCAATTTTTTAATTTTTCTAACTTTAAACTTTTTTCCTTTACTGCTATAATATTTTTAAAAATGTGAAAGAAAGCAGTAGGTGATGGCTTTGTCAGAGGAATTATATACACAAAAAGAAGCGATGCTTTATAGTCAAAGAATCGCACAGTTATCAAAAGCGCTGTGGAAAGCGGTTGAAAAGGATTGGCAACAATGGATTAAACCTTATGATTTAAATATTAATGAACACCATATTTTATGGATTTCATATCATTTAAAAGGCGCTTCCATTTCTGATGTTGCGAAATTTGGCGTGATGCATGTTTCTACAGCATTTAATTTCTCCAAAAAATTAGAAGAGCGTGGCTTTCTTAAGTTTTCCAAGCGTGATGACGATAAACGTAATACGTATGTTGAGCTTACAGAAGCTGGCACAGAGCTCATTATAGAGATGAATAAAAACTACCATAATACGTATCATTCCGTCCTGGAAGGATCACTAGCATTAAAAGATTTATATGGCCGTTTTCCTGATTTTTTAGATGTAATGGCTGTTATTCGTAATATCTATGGTGAAGATTTCATCGATATTTTCGAACGCTCTTTCCAACATTTCCGTGATTCCTTTGACACACTAGAAGAACGCACACCTGTAAAAGGATAAGACGAAGCTTCAAACTGCACATAATTTTTCCTGCACTTATTTATAAGTTGAACAAAAATGTTATACTACTGTTCATTCAGGAATGAGTCATGTGAAAGGAGGTATTTCAGAAATATTTCTGAAGTACCTCCTTTTTCTTGCATTCTAACATAATTCAATTTACATTAAATAGGACACTTCCTATTTCGGAGTTGATAAAAACCATGCATTGCTGGAAAATTTTAAATTTAGAACATCATTACGGCACTACGCGTATTATTATAATGGGAGTCATTACCTTTTTATTGGTCTTTTCTGTTTCGTATGTAACGTTTAATTTATTTAATGAAGAGCGTTATACAGATCGACTATTCTGGCTCTTTATGATAGCTGTGCTAACACTTTATCCCATTCACAAATTTTTGCACTTTGTGGCCCTAATTGATTTACGCCAACATTTAAAATTACGTGTACGTAGTCAGTTTTATATAATTCCTGTTTTACACATGCGAATTCGAGAGCCATTATCTAAAAATCGATACATTTTAGCATTACTTACGCCTTTTATCGTTCTAAATACTAGTATTATAGTTGGAACATGGCTCTTACCAGCCTATACCCATTATGGGACATTGCTGTTAGCCTATCACTGTAGTCTATGCCTAATTGATATCCTTTACGTAAAGTATCTCTTGAATTCACCTAAAAATTCACAAATAGAAGAAACACCTAAAGGCTATGAAATTTTAGTTCCACCGACCGTTCACTAAATTGCTTGTACTTGTTTTTTATTGACGTTCTTTGTTATGCTATTACTATTGAAAGAGGGGAGGAATAGACTTGCTATTAATGATTGTAGTTCTATTCTCGGTATTCTATTTATTTCAAATTAACCGCATGACATATGCTCTATGCATGCGACGTGAAATTCCCGAAGAAAACCAACCAAAAATATTCCGAACTATAAATATACTTATTACTATCCTACTTGTCTCATTCTACATTGAAATTTTATATGCAGTTTAACAGAAAAATCCATTACGCCGAGGCGTAATGGAATCTAAATTTTTTCGGGCTTTTTTGAAAAGCCCCCTTCAAAAACATGTGCACCATCCGCGCCCGTCCGCACGCTCAAAGATAAGTCGAGCCCCCATGCAACAACTTTTACTAACCAAGTAATTGTTTAGAACCTAAGGCATGCGGCGCGAATGTCTAACATTGTTAAGAAAAGCTAAGAGTTAATGCTCTTAGCTTTTCACTGTTTTATTAATTAGTATAGGAACGCTGCACCAACGATAATTAATAAAATAAATAACACAACTAATAAAGCAAAGCCTGAGCCGTAGCCACCGCCACCGTATCCTCCGTTGCCCATAACTTCACCCCCTTTCTTTTCTATATCCTATGCGCTTCAAAATTTGAAATATAGGCAATACTCAAGGGGGAACCATTTTGTTTTTAAAACGTTTATGTTATAGTAAAAAATGGACGAAACCATGTTAGGAGAGAATATCCACTATGAAAAAGACAGTTTTATCTTTAACTTTAGCTGCGTCTGTATTAGCGCTTGGTGCTTGTAGCGGCGGAGACAGCAAAGCAATCGTTACTTCTAAAGTGGGCGATATTTCAGTAGCTGATTTTAATGAAAAGGCAAAAGCTTTAACAGGCTCATATGTAATGCAGCAAATGGTGACTGAAAAAGTTTTAGCTGACAAATATGAAGTAACAGATAAGGAAATCAAAGAAGCGTATGATACAACTGCATCACAATTTGGTGATGGCTTTACACAAGCGCTTGCTGAAAGTGGTTTAACAGAACAGGGCTTTAAAGATTCTTTACGTGTTCAACTTCTTCAAGAGAAAGCTTTGAAAGATCAAGCAATTAAAGAAGAAGATGTGAAAAAATACTACGAGCAAATGAAAACAGAATTAAATGGTCGTCACATTTTAGTAGCAGATGAAAAAACAGCTAAAGAAGTAATTGAAAAAATTAAGGGTGGCGCTAAGTTTGAGGACGTTGCAAAAGAGTACTCAACAGATACTGGCTCTGCTCAAAAAGGTGGAGAACTTGGATGGTTCTCTGTAGGTTCAATGGTAGATGAATTTAACGATGCCGCTTATGCTCTTGAATTAAAAACATTAAGTGAACCAGTAAAATCTAGCTTTGGTTACCATGTAATTGAAATTACGGACAAGCGTGATGTAAAAGGTGTTGGTTCATTTAAAGACGAAGAAGAAAACATTCGTTCAACTATGTTAAATAAACTGAACCAAACTGGTGAAGCTCAGACGATTCTTAAAGATATCGTTGCAAAAATGGCTAAAGAAGCCGATGTGAAAACATCTGATAAAGATTTAAAAGAACCACTTAAATTCTTTACAACAACAAGTGAAGAACAAGCAAAAGCAGCTGAAGAAGCAGCTAAAAAAGCTGAAGAAAATGCGCCAAAAGAGGATTCCGAAGATAAAGCAGAAGATACTGACAAGGAATCTAAATAATTAGAGTCTAGTATATAACAAAAAGAGAAGCACCTGATACATCAGATGCTTCTCTTTTTTCTCTATTTTACTTTAAATTGGCTAATTTCAGTTTGCAGGTCATTTGACATTGTTTGAAGAACATTTGCAGCACTTGCTATTTCCTCATTAGAAGCACTTTGTTGCTCGATAGATAAAGCAATATGCTGTATGCCCGAAGATGTGCCATTCGCTATGCCAACGACTTCTTTTACAGCATCATCTGTTTGACTTGCTTTCTCATTGACACGTAAGACAATATCCTTTACTTCCGTTGTACGATGACTTATCTGTTGCAAATATAAGACTATATTTTTAAAGGTATCGCCTGTCTGTTCAACAGATTCACGGCCTTCCTCCACAAACTGTGTCCCACTATTAATAGCATAAACAGCACTGGAGGTTTGGCTTAAGATATCATCCACCAATGTTCGAATATTATCTGCAGCCTTTCCAGATTCCTCTGCTAGCTTTCTTACTTCATCTGCCACTACTGCAAAGCCTTTTCCAGCCTCCCCTGCACGAGCTGCTTCAATAGATGCATTCAATGCAAGCAAGTTTGTTTGATCTGTAATACTTGTAATCAGCGCTACAATCGTACTGATTTCCTTCGATTTTTCGCCTAAAGCATTTACAACTGCGGTTGACTGATGAACAGATTCATTAATGGTATTCATTTTTTCAATCGTTTGCTCAATTAGTTGTAATCCTAAATCAGCCTTTTGGTTCGTTTCAATTGCTATTGAGGCCACTTCCTGTACAGCAGAAGATGCATGATCCATATCTTTAGTAATTAAATGTGCTGATTCAGATAATAAATCCATTTGCCTTAATTGTCCTTCTGCACTGGAGGCAATTTCCCCAATGGCACTAGAAATAGTTTCAACTGTTTGACTGCTTTGCTCGGTAATCGTTGTAAATTCCTTTGTAAAGGTTGATACATCTGTCGATGCCTTATTCGTCTTTTCAATGACCGTCCCAATTTGCTCTAGCATATGATTAAATTCAGTCGATAATTGACCAATTTCATCTTTTAATCGATCATCAATGCGAACAGTTAAATCGCCATCAGCAGCCTGGGTCATAGCATTTAACACACGCTTGACACGCCTTAAGACAATATACCTTGTACATAACGAAATAATTACTGTGCCAATAAATAACGAAATAAATGTATTAATGGCAACCCCAGCACTTCCATTCAAATGCACTACCTTCTCGAATTGACGACTAACAAATTCTGAAATATGGGAGCTAATAAATAAGCTTATGCCGATAGCTAGTATCATTTTGAAAATTAAACTTTTCCAAAACTTAATTTTCCGTGAAAAAAGTCCCTCTGTATCCATTACTTTTCCCCATTCCTATAATTTCTCTCTCTATTCTAAATTAAATATTCACATTGGTACAATAGTTAGGCACTATTAGTAAATATATGAATACTTAGACTCACAGAAATTAATAACGAATAGCTATACAGCAATGTCAGTTTATGAGCTGATTGATACTGCTTTTTATATAGTAGGCTTATAGAATGAACGATTATCAAGAGGGAAGAGTCTCTCTGTAAATTCGCCAGGTGTCGTTTTACCTAATGCCCTTGTTAACATATTCATCTTTGCATCAATGTTATCGATATAATGCAAAATTTCTGCTTCCTGAATCATAGGTTTTTTCGGGCTACCCCACTCTTCTTTCCCATGGTGTGACAATACCATATGCTGCAACAGCATGACTTCCTCACCTTCAATTTCAAGCTCACTAGCAATCTTAGCAATTTCATTTACCATAATTGTAATATGGCCTAATAAATTACCCTCCACTGTATACATTGTGGCAACTGGGCCTGATAACTCTACAACCTTTCCTACATCGTGTAAGATAATTCCAGCATATAATAAGTCACGATTTAATGTTGGATATAGATCAGCAATGGCTTTACCTAGTTTGAGCATGGAGACCATATGATCTAATAAACCTGACGCATAGTCATGATGATTTTTAGTCGCGGCTGGAAAAACTAAAATAGCCTCTTGATGTTTTTTAATTGCTGCTCTTGTAATTCTTGAGATGTTAGGGTTTTTAATGTCAAAGAAAAATTGCGTTAATTCTTCGTATAGTTGTTCTTTTGGTGTTGCAGAGGAAGGCACTAAATCATGAATAGCAATTCCTTCCTCTGGCTTAGCAACACGGATAGATTTAATACGCAATTGATTCTTTCCTCTATAGTCATGAATCTCTCCGCCAACACGTACAATGGCTTCCGCATGGTACGTCTTTTCATGATCCTCATTCGTGTCCCATAGCTTTGCCTCTATATCCCCACTCTTATCTTGTAATATTAGCGACATAAATGGCTTTCCAACGGTTGTAACCCCTTTTGTCGCTTGTTTTATTAATAAAAATTGATCAACTACTTCTCCAACTTGGAGCGTCGTAATCCCTTTCATGTTGACGCCACTCCCCTTTCGTTTGCTAATGCTCCTATATCGACAATCTGCTCTTTCTGCCAATAATTGAGCATTGTGTCATGACAAGTAAAATATAAAATTTGACGCTCATATCCTACTTCTTTCATTAATTGTACCATTTTGTTTGTGCGGTTTCGATCAAAATGGACAAAAGGATCGTCCATAATCATTGGAAATGGAGCAGCGCTCACTAGGGTTTTTGCTAGAGCCATTCGCAATGCAATATAAGCTTGCTCTTTGGTAGCCTGTGACAACTCCACCATTTGATAACGTATTCCTGCAGCATCCTGTGCTACAAAATAACCATCCTCATGAATCGAAAGTTTGTCATAGTTCCCTCCTGTTAGTAAACGGAATATAGCATTTACCTCTTCAAGAACATGAGGTAATTTTTCTTCACGAAGACGGAATAAGGTTTCGTGAATAGCTGTTGCCACCGCTTTTTTAGTTGCCCACTGCTCAATTAACTGCTGCAATTCTGTTTTCTCCTGCTCAAACTGTTGAAGTAATTGACCATACTTTTCATCATTTAATAGCTGCTCTTTTTCCATTAGCAAAGCAGCACGTTGTTCCAGACATTGATCAATTTCTAGTTGCAATGATTGCTGCTCTTGTTCTAAAGCAAATATGCGCTCGTTAACAGCGTCCTCAATCAGATTTTCCTTCTGTTGAAGAGCGAGTGAAGATAATTGAGCCTGAACGGTTTGCAATTCTGCCTCAATTTTTTTTCTCTGTTCAAATTGCTCATGCATTTCATAATAGGCCTGTTCATTTTGGATCTTTGCTTCTTTGAATAGCTCGGACATTTCAGCAGTATAACGATCCATTCTTGATTGTCCACCTTCTATTTTTATTTGGACGCTGGCTAGCTGATCTTTTGCATGCTGAGCTTGCTGCTGTTGCTGTTGTGCTTCAAGGTAGGCTGTTCGTAAATGCATATAAATTTCATGTTCATCATAGGCTCCATCTAAAACCCGCTGAAGCTGCTCATAAATGCTGTTTTTTTCTACCTGCGTTTCTTGCAACAGACTTGAGGTACTGTTTCTTTTAGCTGCTAATTCTTGTACACCACGAATACGCATAAATAATTCGGGCATTAGCGATCTGGCTATCGTTCCTTGTAAGCGATAACGCTTTAAAAAATGTTGGAGTGTTTGAGTGGCTTCTTCACTCTCCACCTCCGTTAGTTGAATTTTATATTCAAGAGAAGTATATTTCTGCTCCTTTTCTTTCTGCTGTTCATTGATGTGTAACAAGCGATCTTCATATCTTTGCTTTTTAATAAGAACTGCTTGTACTGTTAATTCCTCTTGCTCTAACTCCCGTAGGAGGATGCTGTGCTCTTTATTAGTAGGTTCATCTGCTTGCTTAACATATCGAATAAACAAAAAGGATAGCAATGATAAAACCGCTCCAATTAGGATTACAATTATGTTTTTTTCAAATACACCATAAGCAAACGACATGAAGCCAATCAGTAGTACAAGCCAGATAAAGTCATGAGGCTTCTTCTGCTTACTTCGTTGCGATTTGGCAACACGTAATTGCTCAAGCCTCCGCTTTTGTTGAGGCCATTGTGCTAAAATATGTTCTTCCTCACTTGTTAATGACTCATGCATTAGCTGTTGCTTCTGTTTGGCTATGGCATCTAATTCTAGGTGTACTTGCTCGAGTGAACGTAGATGAAATTTTAGCTCTTCCTCCGCCTCCTCTAATTTACTTAATTGAAGCTGAAATTGTTGCTCCTGTTGGAGTGATACTGTTTCGTTCAAAAGATTTTCTTGTGCTTCTTTCTCTGTTACACCTAGTAAACGAAACTGTGCTTCAATTTCTTGTTCGAGCAAAAATAGATCATCCTGTAAATTTTGCTCTTTCACCATTAGCTGATGCCACGTTGCCTCTTTTTGCATAAGGTAAGCCATTTCATTGACCTTTTGCTCATCAACTGTTGCAAGTATTTTCTCCTGTAATGTTTGATGCTGCTCCTTTAATTGCATCAATTGTTGACTTTCATGTAACAGACGATCCTTTGCTTGCTCATACCGTCTGATACCCTCTGATGGAAACTGAACATGTTGAAAATTGGTCATTGTCTGTTGCAACGTCTGTTGCTGCTTGAGAAGAGGGAGTGCTTGCTTTTGAATAGTTAATTGCTGCCATTGTTGCTGTTGCCGTTTCTGCTTACCAAATAGCTGTTCTAGCTTTTGCTCAAGTAATTGTAATTGCTGTAATTTATCCTCAAAGGTTTGAATCTTCCCCTGCTCCAGTTTAATTGTCCGCTCAAGCTGCTTTAGTTGTTCAATCTTTTGATTAATCAATGGCACTTTACCTGTTTTTTTAAACAGCTCACTAGCCTCTTTATCCATTTTCTTTTCAAGGGTGGATAAATACTGAATACCTGTTGTACCTGAGGCAAGTAGCAAATGGGTTAGCTCCTCTTCAGACATTTTTTCAATACCTTGTAGTTCATGCAGTGAAAAAGAAAAAATGGCTTCAAAGGATGCCCTAGAATAACCATATAAAAGCTTTACTAACAACTCCTCATGCCCCGTTGTTCCATCCTCTAGGTAGACAGTAACATCACCAGCAGCCTTTCCTTTTACACGTTCAACTGTACATTGACCATAAATAGGGTGTAAAAGTGTCAGCTGACCTCCATATTTCGTTGAAATTTTCGGCTCATATTTGCGCTGTATCTGCTGCCTTGTTGGGAAACCAAAAAGCATTTGTAGTATAAACTGCTGTATCGTCGTTTTTCCTGCTTCATTTAATCCATAAAAAATAGTGACACCATCATTTAACGAAATGGAGATATTTTCATGCTTACCAAAGCCATATATTTGGATTTTTTGTATTGTCAGCATGTAATCACGCCCTTTGAATTTCTTCTGCTAATAAAGTCTGTGCACGATGGGTTAAGTTCTCAATATCCTTTTCACTAAGTGGCTCTATTAGCCTCGCACCACCAGCATATTGGTACAAATCTTTTAGAATATCCTTCCATTCATTACTGTCCCATTGCTCCATTAAGCTCACAACGGATTGAGTTGTTGCTGTATGCTCATAAAATCTCGCTGCCTTTTGCAACACCATTTTTTGTACCCAACACATTGGTTCCATACCTTCCTCAGCCTCTCGAATAGTCTCTAACCATGCATCTACTGTTGCATGCTCAAATAAAGCTTCCGTTTGTTCGTCAATATGTTGCAAATGAAGCTCTACTACCGCCGCGCCATACTTCTTCCTATTGGCTGTAATCGCTTCTGCACATCTCTTCAATAATTCATTGGCGTGTACCACATTCGTACAATCCACCTCTATGGTGCTATAAACGACAGCAGAGGTAGAGATAAAATCAAGCTTAGTCGATGTTTTGGATAACGTCACATCATAAAAGCCTTTCATTCCTTGTTCTTTACGATGTCGACTTTGAATATTGCCTGGATAAACAATTGGAGGGTTTTGATGTAAAAGCTGTCGTTTATGAATATGGCCAAGCGCCCAATAATGATAGTTCTTTTCAAGTAACTGTTGCTTTGTAAAAGGGGCATACACATCATGTGTCGTATTGCCTGCCTCACTGCCATGAAGCATACCAATATGAATGGCATGCTGATCATGTGCAGTTGGATAGCTTTCAATAACGGATTCCTTTAAATGACGTTCAGGATAACTAAAACCATATATATTCACTTGTTGACCCCGTATTTTTAATTGAACTACACTCGTTTCAGCTGGTAATTCATAGACATTACTTGGTAAAGCAAAACGTGTCCATGTGCCATTTAAATGATCATGGTTTCCGTAGCTTACAATGACAGGGATATTGTGTTGAAAAAGCTTCTCCATTGCATCTTGAAATCTTCGTTGTGCTTGCAAGCTACGATTTTCACCATCATAAATATCTCCAACAATTAGTAAAAAATCAGGTTTTTCCTGAATCGCTTTAAGGATAATTTTATCAAACGCTTCAAAAGTGCTTGACCGTATTTTCTTTAAAATGGGTTCGGGTAGACCAAATAAGCCCTTAAATGGACTATCTAAATGTAAATCTGCCATATGGAAAAAACGAATTGCTGACATCCAATCACCTCAAATAGTAGATAATTCTCTCTTTAGTGCAAACCAAAGTAATAAAAAGTAATAATATGTTGATTAATCAAAACCGAATATTTGTTCTATTTTATCATAATTCATGTTTGATGAAAAATGCTATTACGGAAAAAAACAACATTGCCTTACTTTTTCCACAATTTTCGTAATTTATCAAAAAATTCACTAGTTTTACCGTGAAGTTTATAAATCTTCTATGTATAATAGAAATATATTCAAGTAAAAGGGTGGGGTCTGTATGGAGAATTATCGTTTTACAGCTTTTGAAAAAACAGGAGAAACATTGTTTGATGAAACTTGGACTTTTGAAAATGATGAGGCTGCTAAACTAAATGGACAACAACAAGTTGAGGAAAAAGGTGTTGCCGATAAAACTCATCGTCTTGTAAACGCTTCTGGTAAATTAATTTTATTCCATGTTTAGTGGCTAATAAAAGGCACGTAGTCAATGGTTTGCTACGCGCCTTTTATTATTTTTATTTGCCTACAAAGACAGGCGTTCTTTTCTCTACAAATGCATGAATGCCCTCGACATGATCTGTTGTTTTACGCATTGCAGACTGGCCCTCAGCCTCTAATGCTAAGATATTTTCTAGCTGTGGCATATTTTGTGCATGTAGAATTTTTTTCGTTGTAATCATGGAAGAAATCGGGGATGCAAGCATTTTCCCCACCAGCTGATCTGCCATTGCAAATACAGTGCCCTCTGGTGCAATATAATCAATTAACCCTGCATCTAATGCTTCTTTTGCTGTTAATACCTTACCCTCCCATATCATTTGTTTCGCTCTAACAGTACCTACACGCTCCTTCATGAAGAAATGACCGCCACCATCTGGAATCAGTCCAATTCCAATAAAATTCATAGCAAGTTTACTATTTTCACAGGCTACAATAATATCTGCCCCTAGGGTTAGACTAAATCCTAAACCTGCTGATGCACCATGAACCGCTGCAATCACAATCATTGGTAGCTGATAATATGCCTTCACGATACGTGTCAGATAAACCATTGCCTCATCAATATTCAGTGGTTTGCTTTCATCTAGCATTGCTTTTATATCACCACCCGCAGAAAAGACCTTTCCTTCTCCGCGAATAACAAGCACCTGAATATCTTTTTCCTGTTGTAGAGCTTCAAAGCATTCTGCTAGTTCACGCATCATGACATCATCCATAGCATTCATCGCCTGCGGACGATTCAACGTTAACGTTGCGCGACGTTCTAATTTTTCTAAAGTAATTGTTGAAAATTCCATCTCTATAACCCCCAAATATGAATAGTCATTCACTATATAATTCGTGTTTTTTTAGAAAACTCCTTCTCTCTAAGCAAAAATGCTCCTTGTTATGCTATATTAAAGGACGAATATTGAGATAAAGGTGGTAACGTATTTTGACACAAAAAGACTATCGTGTATTACTTTATTATAAATATATTACGATTGAAGATCCTGAAGCGTTCGCAGAAGAACATTTAGCATTGTGTAAAGAGATAGGGCTTCTTGGTCGTATTTTAGTAGGTTACGAAGGTATTAATGGAACTGTATCAGGTACCATTGAGCAAACAGATGCTTACATGAACCATATGAAGGCAGATGCTCGTTTTAGTGATATTATGTGGAAAATTGATGAGGTTGAAGGGCATACCTTTAGAAAAATGCATGTACGTCCTCGTAGAGAAATTGTTCACCTAGGTTTAGAACAGGATATCAATCCGTTAGAAATCACAGGTGATTATTTAACACCTAAAGAATTTATGGAACAGATGCAAGATGACAACACAGTAATCATCGATGCCCGTAATGACTATGAATATGATCTGGGTCATTTCCGAGGTGCTGTTCGACCAGATATCGAAAACTTCCGTGACCTACCTGCTTGGATGGAGGCACATAAAGAAGAGTTTGCCGATAAAAAAATCTTAACTTATTGTACAGGTGGTATCCGCTGCGAAAAATTCTCTGGTTGGCTAAAACGCGAGGGCTATGGTCAGAGCGTAGGTCAATTACACGGCGGTATTGCTACATATGCGAAAGATCCTGAAGTAAAAGGTCAATTATGGGATGGTCAAATGTTTGTTTTTGACCGCCGTCGAAGTGTACCGATTAATCAGGTGGAACATGTCATTGTTGGGAAGGATTATTTCACTGGGGAGCCTTCTGAACGATACACAAACTGTGCAAACCCAGCGTGTCATAAGCTAATGCTTTGTGAAGAAAAACATGAGGCATTTTACATGCGAAGCTGTTCAGATGATTGTCGCCGCGCAGAACGCAACTTTTTCGTGGAGGAAAACGGTTGGACAAAGGAACAAGTTGAAGAACAAATTGCTAAGATTGCAGAGGTTCAAAAATCAAATTGTTAATCCCTTTCATAATTTAATCAAGGTAAGCATCACTGTGAGATTTCCGCTCAAAACTTCAGCATAGTGATCTACTTCAGCATTATCAATCCATTTAAAAAGAGCATCGTTCATCAAGACGATGCTCTTCATTATGCACTTTATCCTTGTCCTAAATAACGTCCTACCTGACGTCCACTAAATAAACAGCCACCAACAAATGTCCCTTCTAAAGCACGGTAGCCATGGACACCACCGCCACCGAAACCACTTACTTCACCAGCTGCATATAACCCAGGAATTGGCTGACCGTCCATGCCCAAAACAGCGCCATTTAAATTTGTTTGCAAGCCACCTAAAGTTTTCCTTGTTAGAATGTTTAAGCGAACAGCAATTAAAGGCCAATTTTTGGTATCTAAAATTTTATGTGGCTTGGCAACACGCACCCATTTATCGCCAATATAATTTCTTGCTCCATGAATAGCGTTTACTTGCAAATCCTTCGTAAACTTATTGTCCATTTCCCGATCTCTGGCCAAGATTTGCTCTTTAATCTTCATGAAATCAAGTAGCTCATTCCCAGCAAGTTTATTCATTCCATCTACAAGTTCCTTTAGATCATGTGCAATCACAAAATCCTCTCCGTAATTTTTAAAAGCTTGGATAGGAGCAGGTGGGCCAGGTAAAATGCGTTTTAAAACGTCACCAATGCTTTTGTTTGTTAAATCTGGGTTTTGCTCTGAGCCAGATAAAGCAAATTCTTTCTCAATAATTTTCTCCGTTAAAATAAACCAGGAATAGTCATAACCTGTTTTTTGAATCGCCTCTAACGTACTGAGTGTATCAAACCCTGGAAAGTTGGGTGCATGAAAACGATTCCCCTCTGCGTCAAACCACAGGGAGGAGGGACCAGGCAATATCCGAATTCCATGGTTGGGCCATATCGGATCCCAATTTCTTAAACCCTCTGTGTAATGCCACATGCGATCACGGTTTACAATGCGTCCCCCAGCATGTTCCGTGATCTCTAGCATTCTTCCGTCAACGTAAGCTGGTACACCACATACCATATTTTTTGGAGGTGTCCCTAATCGAGTAGGCCAATTTTTTCTCACTAAATCAAAATTTGCCCCAATACCACCACTTGCTACAATCACAGCTTTCGCTTCGTAGGAAAATTCACCGATTCCTAATCTCGAACTTTTTTCACCTCGATTAATAAAGGTTTCAGCTAGCACCGTTCCGCTAATTCCTGTAATCTCACCTTCTTGCTGCACAAATTCATCCACACGATGTCTTGGCTTGAAGTCTATGAAGCCTTCTTTCATAGCCTGTTTTACTTTATCTACAAATGGCTTTACAATGCCAGGGCCTGTTCCCCAGACAATGTGAAATCTAGGTACTGAATTGCCATGCCCTCCTGCCAACGAGCCTCCCCGCTCTGCCCATCCAACAACTGGGAAAAACTTTATACCTTTTGACTTTAACCAGTCGTATTTTTCACCTGCAGCAAAATCGACATATGCTCTTGCCCATTTATATGCCCAAGAATCCTCGTCTTCTAAACGATCAAAGCCTGCAGTTCCTTGCCAATCCTGCCATGCAAGCTCCTTACTATCTTTAATTCCAAGCCTTCGTTGCTCTGGAGAATTTACTAAAAATATTCCACCAAAAGACCAATATGCCTGTCCTCCGATTGAATTTTCAGGCTCTTGATCTACTAAAAGAACTTTTTTCTTTGCATCGATTAATTCACAAGCTGCGACTAATCCTGCAAGACCAGCACCGACTATTGCAACATCGTACTTCATTCTTACACCCCCAAATCAATCATCCTTAACTAACATTCTTCTCTCACGGTCTGTTTACCTTCTACTTTTTATATTTTTGTCTAAATTGTGACAAACAAAAACGTTCGCTTTCTTAGAACAAATCCATGGATAATTAGCATAAAGCATCTATTTTATTCCATTTAATTCCCATATAATTTTCCATGCTAAACCTACACAGAAACTTGATACTGTCGGACTTTGCAAATATCGTTAGCGCTTTCATTGTACTTTCCAAAAAGACGAACAATAAATAAAAATAATATAAATAATGTTCGTTTTTAGTTATTTTTCAGACTTTTGAAGTCAGTATTTTTAAAGTTTTTAAGAAATATCGTTGACAAAGGTGAACAATAGGGATTATGATGTTAACAAATTTAATCACAAAAAATATAACGACGGAGACACACTAGTCGCAAGAAAATCCAAAGAGAGCTGATGGTTGGTGCAAATCAGTGATTTCTACGATAATAGTTCCACTCCTGAATAGATAGGCTGAACAACTTAAAAGTAAGCTTATCCGTCTCATGCACGTTACGCATATAGCTAAGACTGCCAGAATAAATTTTCCAGCAGTGATTAAGGGTGGTACCGCGAACCAAAGTTTATACAGCCTTTCGCCCCTTACAACACACTAATTGTGTTTGTAAGGCGTGGAAGGCTTTTTATATTGTTTTCGATTTAGAAAGGAGATTGTTTGTATGCTGTAAGATGTTCGAATTTTACAAATTTCAGACTGTCGTAGATAAAGCCATAACCAATTATGATAAAAAAGGAGCTAATTATAATGACTACTGCAACAAAAACAAGAACTATTAACGTATTTATCGCTGATCCACTAAGTGAGGATGGTATTTTCCCATTACGTCAGGAACAAGATTTAGATTTAAACATTATTGTAGACACAGGACTAGCACCAGAAGAATTAATCGCTAAAATTGCAGATGTAGATGTATTACTTGTTCGTTCTCAAACAACGGTAACACGTGAAGTAATTGAAGCAGCTAAAAGCTTAAAATTAATTGGTCGTGCGGGTGTTGGTGTCGATAATATTGACCTTGCTGCTGCTACAGAACATGGCATTATCGTGGTAAACGCACCAGATGGTAATACAAACTCAGCTGCTGAACATACAATTGCGATGATGACTTCACTTGCCCGTCATATTCCACAAGCTTTTAATACATTAAAAAATGGCAAATGGGATCGCAAATCTTATGTTGGCGTGGAGCTAAAAAATAAAACTTTAGGTGTTGTAGGTTTTGGTCGAATCGGTGTTGAAGTAGCTTATCGTGCAAAAGGTCAACGTATGAATGTTATGGCATACGACCCATTCCTAACAGATGAACGTGCTAAAGAATTAGGTGTAACAAAAGCAACAGTTGAAGAAATTTGTGTAGCTGCTGATTTCATTACAGTTCATACACCACTTCTACCTGAAACTCGCAACCTTATTAATAAAGATAAATTTGCGATGATGAAAGATGGCGTACGTATTATTAACTGTGCACGTGGCGGTATCATCAATGAAGACGATTTATACGATGCAATCGTAGCAGGAAAAGTGGCTGGGGCTGCTCTTGACGTATTTGTTTCTGAACCAGCAACAGATCATAAGCTACTGACTTTACCACAAGTTATCGCAACGCCTCACTTAGGAGCTTCTACAATCGAGGCACAAGAATCTGTAGCGGTTGACGTATCAAATGACATCATTAAATTTTACAAAACAGGTACTGTAACAAATCCAGTAAACATGCCATCAATACCTAAAGAGCTTCTTGCACAAGTTGAGCCTTTCTTTGAATTAGCTGAAAAACTTGGTTCATTCCTATCACAAGTGACAACTGAGCCAGTCAAAGAAATCAACCTATCTTATGCAGGTGAAGTAGCAAACTATGATGTTCGTCCATTAACTTCAAATGCGTTAAAAGGTTTACTGTCTAAAAATCACGGTAATCATGTCAATGATGTGAATGCTCGTTACTTATCTGAACGTATTGGTATGAAAATTAATGAGCACAAAACAACAACAGCAAAAGGCTTTACAAGCTTAATTACTATTGAAATTACTACTGCTAACGAAACACATACTGTAGCGGGTACACTATTAAACGGTTTAGGTGCACGCATTGTAAAAGTAGAGGACTATGTTGTAGACGTCATTCCACAAGGCCACCTTCTTTACATTAAAAATACTGACAAACCAGGTGCAATTGGTCGTGTAGCAACAAAGCTTGCAGAAAAAGAAATTAATATCGCAACAATGCAGGTAGGTCGTGCACAGGTTGGTGGTACAGCGGTTATGATGTTAACGGTTGATAATGTTGTAACAGAAGAAGATTTAGTTTTTGTGGCACAGCTTGAAAACATTGATGAGGTAAAAGCCATTAACCTATAATTAATAACAGCAAGAAGCAGGGGGTCTCTACTCTCTGCTTTTTATTTTGGGAAAATGATACTTTTCTGTGGGTTCTTCGTCTTTAAAGAAAAGGAGGTGCACAGCTTGAACATAGAAGAAATATTTTACTTACATAATCACACCATTTTTAAATACTTATATTACTTACTAAATGACGAAAAATTAGCGGAGGATTATACACAGGAAACCTTTGTCCGTTATTTGAAACATCATCAAACAATAAAAGAAGGGGCTGATCTTGCTTGGTTACGGTGCACTGCGCGTAACCTTGCCTATGATCATTATCGTCGAAAAAGGATCATTCAGTTTGTTCCTTTTTTACAACAACATGAAGAACAAGTATCACCTTCTCCTCATCAATGGCTGATGCAACGAGAAGATGCCAAAATACTGTATCTTGCAATTAGAAAACTAAAAATTACCTATCGTGATGTGATTATTCTGCGCAAAATAGAGGGACTATCCATCGAGGAAACCTCCAATATTCTTGGCTGGAATGAGGGGAAAGTAAAAAACACATTAAAACGAGCACTCGTCGCATTAAAAAAACAGCTAGGAGGTGAGATGGATGAAGAATGATAAGAAGACATGGCAACACTTAGATGATTTAACGTTATCTGATCAGCAGGAAAAAGTAATATTACGCAATATGACAGAGCCTTCAGTAATTAATAAACAACTATCAAAAAATAAATGGAAAATCCCTTCTGTAACATTGCTTTTTATAGTAGTTCTTTCTTTTTTAGTTTTATCTTTTGTTCAACGTCCTAGTGATTCTCCTACGACAATGGATTCCTCCAAAGCCATCCAACGAGTCTACTTAAAGGAGAATCTGAACAAGGAAACCTTTATAGCAAAAGATTCTTGCCTTTATGTTCCTCAGCAATGCTATGCTCATTCAAAGGCTATTACACAGCTACAACAAAATTGGGACAACGCTTCTCCTATAACAATATCCGCTAGTCAATGGAAAAGTGGTACTAGCTATGATATTTTGATTCTCTACAATGACCATACACAAGAGAAATGGAAGGTACTCAATAACAAGATTTTCTTCAATGTTGAAACCCAGCAAGCCTTTCTGATTGAAGAATCAATTGACTCTTTACGCTATTTTTATGATGAGAAGCGGTCGACGAAACTGATTTTAGGGAACATTTTCATCCTACTTATGCATTTCATCCTATGGATTGCTAAAAAAAGAATGCCTTATACAGAACGTCGCTTTTTCGCTGCGACAGTTGAGCATGCCATTGCCAATGCCATCATGCTCGTATTGTTTGGAGGTATTTCATTTGGTATCTATCTTGTACAGCATACTATTCATGCAACAATTATTTATGGCCTTTTTTCACTATACTCCTTTATGCAAATCTATTATCGTAAAAAGGCTGGCGAACCTCAGGGTTACTTAATTGCTAGCGCTCTTGTTCAGCTTTGTATAGCGGTAGCTTTTACATGTTTATACCTTGGACTGAATATCTATTTTTAATAAAAAAATGTACTGTCTCCATGAAGGATCAGTACATTTTTTATACTATAGCTTATTTACAAGCTCCAACAACGCTGTCAAAGAGTCCACCTCATAGGTAGGTGTCACAGCCCCGTTGGCGATATTGCTTTCACGATTAATCCATACATTGCGCATTCCCACACGAGATGAACCCAAAATATCAGTATTAAGATTGTCGCCAACCATAATTGCCTCGTCCGCTGTAATACCTGCTTTTTCCATCACATACTCAAAAATAGATGCGTCCGGCTTACCTTTACCAAAGTCACCTGAAATAATAATATGATCAAAATATGGGGCAATTTCTGGTGTGATTTCTAGCTTTAAATTTTGCAAACTTGGTGCGCCATTTGTAAGCAATACAAGCTGATATTTTCCTTTTAATTCGTCTAACACTGCAAAAGTATCTTCGTATAAAAATGGCGCTACTTTACGCTCGGCTACAAAGCGCTCTCCCAGTTCCTCTCCAAACGCTGTATCTTCAATACCTAGAGCAGCTAACCCTTTTGTCCAAGCCGCTGCACGATAGCTAGGCACAATTTCTTTCATTTTTTGGAAGGAATCCGTCGAGTCGTCAAACGTTCCCCATAGACCTTCAAATGGATTGATACCAATTAATACCGTATAATCATATGTTTCATAACTCTCATATAAAGCACGTGCCTCTCGGCGAACAGCTTCCTCTAGCTCAGCAGGATTCACATTATGTACTGTTGCTGCATAGTCACATGTTTTTTCAAATGCAGTTTTGACTGATTTTTTATCCCATAGTAGTGTATCATCTAAATCAAAAATAATTGTATTTATCGACATTTTTGTCCGCTCCTAGCTCCTGATTAATACTACTATTTTAGCATATTTTCAAAATATTTAGGATAACTAATTACGTACAATTCCTCTATCTAAAAACAAGCTGTGTGTCACTTTATCACAGCTTGTCATCTATTAATTATTTTTATTTCGTAAACGATTCATTAAACTATATAGGTCTGCTCTTTTTTGTAGTGTTTCTTCTTGTAAAATTTCTATATGGTAAATACCATCTTTTTCTTCTATCTGAACACGATCACCTACTTGCACAGGCTTGTTCATGGCTGACTGTGAAATAATGAGTTGTTCCTCTTCTGCTGGAAACTTTAAAAAAACCGCATAGCCATCTTCAATACGATCCAATGTGTATTTACTCAAGCTCACTTACAAGTTCCCCTTTCTCATTGCGTAATTGCGCAGCATCTCCATCATTTAACCAAATTTGTTTAGTTGTCCATTTCAAATAATTTTGCCCTTCCCGCGCATTGGTTCCACTAGTAATATAAATCGTTTTCCCTGGCTGTAAAGAAAGATTAGGGAAATTATAAACTTGATGCCCTTCAATTGAAATAAGCTGCCAATCTTTTAAAGATACTGCGTGTTGTCCACTATTTTTAATTCCTACAGTTTCAGTAACTAGATCCTTGCTAACGATTTCAATAGCTGTTGTCGGTTCTTCACCTTTAGATCGTATATTACCAGTTCCTACACTAGAAGTTTCCTTACTGTTCACCGTATAGTTTACCCCATCTGTTGACACCGTAATCGTTCCTAAATCCGCGGTGGCATAGATTTTACTACCAATAGCCTGCAAACGATCCATTACTTCTGCATGTGGATGTCCATACTTATTATCCTCTCCATAACTTAATATCGCGACCTCTGGTTTTACAGCCTGAACGAACTCATCTGAGCTACTTGTGTTAGAGCCATGATGTCCTGCTTTTAACACTGTTGCTTTCACATCATACTGCAACATTTCCTTTTCTAATGCCACTCCGGCATCTCCTGTCAATAAAAAAGAGACATTCCCATAAGTCATTTTTAAGACAATGGAGGCATCGTTATTATCTGTAGCCTGATCATTGGCATTTAAAACTTTCACATTTACATCCTTATCAAATTCGATATCATCACCGATTTTCGGCACATGATAAGGAATATTTTTTTCATCGATTTGTGTCAGCATCTCCTCAAAGGTTTGCGATGTATGTACTTTTCCCGAATCATAAAATTGCTCAGTCGTCATGTTATCTAATACAGGAATAAGTCCTCCAATATGATCAGCATCTGGGTGTGTTGCTACTACAATATCAAGCTTATTTATCCCAAGTTCTTTTAAATAAGAGACAATCTGTTGCCCTGCGCCCTTCACTCCCCCATCTATAAGCATCGTTTTACCACTTGGTGATTCAATCAGTATAGAATCACCCTGCCCTACATCAATAAAATGAACATGCATTTCATGACCAGCTGTTACAGGAATTTTCTCTGTCTTGACTGCCTCGGTACAGCCAGCTAATAAAAAAATACAAAGGAGTAATACCATTATTTTTTTCATCTACTAACTTCCTTTCTATTTTCCTATTATACAAAAAGAGAGCTAGCCATGGGCTGCTCTCCTTTTACTTTAAACAAATATCCACCATAAAATCATCGTAATAATAATGGTCACAAGCCCTTGGAGTAATGTGGCCACCGTTTGGGCTTTATAGGCTTGTGTTACTTCCATACCACTATACTGCGTAATCACCCAAAAGAAGCTATCATTCACATGGCTAACTGTCATTGCTCCTGCACCTATTGCCATCACCACTAATGCTAATGGTACCGCTCCATCAATTCCCAACGTCACAAGCATTGGGGCTACTAAAGTTGAGGTAATCACAAGAGCTGTTGTGGAAGAACCTTGAGCTGTTTTCAACGCGGCTGCTACTATAAACGGCACAAGAAGGAATAATGTACCTGAGGCAAACATACCTAAATCCATCTCCTGAAGCATTTCTCCAACACCAGCATTTTTTATAACAGTTCCGAACGAACCACCTGCCCCTGTTATAAGTAAAATTGGTGCTGCTTCTTTTAGACTTTCGCCAATCCAACCTGTTAATGTCGTTTCATTGATTTCAGGTAATAATAAAAAGGCTGCTGCTACACCTAAAAATAGTGCCACTGTTGGAGAACCTAAGAATTTAAAGATGGTATTGACAGTCGATTCCGTATCACCAACTAATGCTGCTATAGAACCCAAACCAATTAACACAATCGGCAGAACGATTGGTAAAAATGCTTTAAATGTTGAGGGCATTTTACCAAAGGATTTAATGACTTCCTCATAATCTAATGCCTCTACTTGATCTTCAGGAACGCGAATTTTTGTCGCCACTTTTACTGACCATAGATAGCCTACGAATGTCGCTGGTATTGCAACTAGTAAACCAATGACAATGACTGTTCCTATATAATCTGCTGCGCCAATATTTCCTGCCGCTGCAATAGGCCCTGGAGTTGGTGGTACTAATACATGCGTCGCAAATAACCCAGTTGCTAAAGCTACTGCCATAGATGCAATCGTGACATTCGCTCGCTTTGCCAATGATTTTTGCAAGCTAGATAAAATAATAAAGCCTGAATCACAGAATACTGGTATGGATACGATATAGCCAATTAAAGACATCGCTAATTGCGGACGTTTAGGTCCTACAATTCTTAACACTACTTCTGCCATTCGATAAGCAGCACCTGATTTTTCTAATATTAAGCCTATAATAGTACCAGCAATAATAACTAAACCAATACTTGTCATTAAGCCTCCAAATCCAGTATTAATGCTTTCCACTACTGTCAATAATGGCATACCTGAAGCAATTCCAACGAAGAAAGCGCTGATTAGTAAAGCTAAAAACGGATGAAGCTTTAACTTAGCCGTCCCTAAGACAACAAATAATACCCCTATTAATATAATAATGAACAACATCTAGTCATCCCCCTTTTGTAAGTAACGCTCTATTATTCTTCTTGTTTTTAACCGAATAAAGTGAGCAGGTTCTTGCATTGCCTGCTGCACACCAATCTCCTCATCTACCAATGACTCAACAACTGTAAAATACGCTTGTAATGCTGCATTTGCCTTTGTATCAATTCCTCCAGACAGCAGCATCGCCTCTACATTCGCTTGCTTTGCAGCCCTTGCTACACCTAATGGTGCCTTACCATGTAATGTTTGGAGATCCGATTTTCCTTCACCCGTTATCACTAACTGCGCTTCTGCTAAATGAGCCTGAAGCTGTACAGCGTCCAGCACAAGATCAATTCCTGCATGGAAGGTTCCTTTTAAAAAAGCGATTAATGCGCCCCCCATTCCCCCAGCGGCTCCCGCACCTTTATAATCATGTAATCGTATAGTAAATTGAGCTTCAACAATATCTGCAAAATGCTTTAAACAACGATCAAATTCAGCGACCTGGTGTTTTTGAACACCCTTTTGTGGACCAAAGATGGCAGTGGCTCCTCGTTCACCAATAAGCGGATTATCCACATCACAGGCAATCGTAAATGTTGCTTCTGCTAATCTAGTATCTAGTAGACTCATATCTATGACATCTAATTCCATAAGGTTAGAAACACCAGCCTCAAGTTCCAACCCTTCCGCTGTTAATAATCGCACACCTAATGCTTGTAACATACCAGTACCCGCATCATTTGTAGCACTTCCACCAATGCCAATAATAAATTTTCTAAAACCTTGATCAAGTGCGGCTTTAATTAATTGTCCTGTGCCATAAGATGTAGCTAGTTCAGGATTTTTCTCATTTTCTTGTAACAGCATAATACCAGATGCTTGAGCCATCTCTATTACACAGGTTACTTGATCGCCCAGTACACCATATTGAGCCTGGATAGCTCTTCCCAATGGATCAAGCACAGTTGCTGAGCAATATCGACCATCTGTAGAGGTAATAAGTGATTGCAGTGTACCTTCACCACCATCTGCCACTGGTAGTATAATTGTTTCAATTGAATGATCCACATCTAAGATTCCTTTTTGCATTGCCTTTGCTACTTCGACTGCTGACAGAGTACCCTTGTAGGAATCTGGACTAATTATAACTTTCATGTTATACCTCCACTTATGTCCTCCATTGACATTTACGTAAATTTTCATATCCCTAAGTTAAGCGCTTACAATTATTATAATGACAATAAATTCAGAAAACATTATAATAGGTGTACAATTTATCTGTCATATAACAGGCTGTTTTTTATGCGAGGTGTATAAACATGTTGACAAAAAAGTTAGCAGAAGACATCGTCCATCAAACGATGTTGCGCTTGCGTCACAATATTAATGTTATCAGTCCAAGTGGAGTCATTTTAGCTTCCGGAGATAAAATGAGGGTGGAAAATATTCATGAAGGTGCATTATATGTAGCACAGACAAAAGAGACTTTAATTATAAATGAGGAAAATATAGCACTTTATCCAAACACAAAACCAGGCATCAATATGCCGATTATGTATCAAGATGAGGTTGTAGGTATTATAGGTATTACAGGAGATTCAGAGGATATGCTTGAAATTGCTAATCTCGTTCAACTCACAACAGAGATTATGGCCCATCAAGCGATTGTTGAATCTAAAAGTGAATGGCAACGAAAGAATAACGATTACATATTTGAAGCACTCGTTCATGGAAGTAAGCTAGACGGTGCCTTAAATGAACGGATTCAGAAATTACCATTTGCTCTATTGGGCCCTTTTCAGGTGATTTTAGTGAGCTTAAATGAAGCATCCTACGCAGAAAATACAATACCCTTCTTTTTTGAGGATCTATTTTACAAACAGCCTATTCTTGCTGGTCATAGCCAATTACAGGAATACTATATCCTACTAACAAATTATGGGGAGAAAAATTGCCGTCCTATTATAAAAGCACTGCGTAAGCAGAAGCAGAAACTTCCCTCCCTTCAAATTGGTGTAGGGCCTGTGGTACAGCATTTATCTCAGCTTCCCTATAGCTACCAAGGTGCCAGAACAGCTCTAAAATTTGCTGCCATCCATAATGAATTGACTTTTTTTGAAGATGTCGAGTTATTTTCCCTTTTTAAACCTCGTGAATCAGAGGAGGTACAAGCATTTCACTGTCGTATACTAAAAAATTTAGACACTAAACAATTGGAAACATTACAATCGTTTTTTGACTGTAATTTACAGCTAAAGCATTGTGCTCAGCAATTGAATATTCATCGACATACACTTACTTATCGTTTAAATAAAATAAGGGAATTAACAGGCTATGATCCGCAATACTTTGAGGATGCTGTTCTGCTAAAAATGGCCTGTACATTGCGAACACTACAAACAATGAAGGCAATCTGAACATAGCAGATTGCCTTTATCATTAAGCCTTATATAATTCATTTAAAAATTCAATTTTCTTCCCAATAGCCTCTTCAAAGGTCATGATATAGGCAGCAGGATCTTTCGGATTATGGAATTGTGTAATTCTCCCTGTTTCGGGATGAACAAATTTTGAGGATGCCCCACAGCCAATTCCTAAGATTGTCTGCACTTCTTCCATAATCACGATATTATAAATACTTTCTTCTCCCGCTTTACTATAGCCGACATTTTCTAAATTACCTAAAATATTTTTCTGACGATATAAATAGTATGGAACATAATCATTTTCTTTTGTCCAAATTTGTGCCATTTCCATCATTTCAGCTACCGTATCACGGTCGGCTACTTTGTATTTATCCTTATTACGTGTCATCTCTGACGCACGTTTAAAGGATAGCGTATGAACAGTTAAAGACTCTGGCTGCATCTTTGCCGATTCCTCTAATGAATGTTGGAATTCCTCAATCCCTTCATTGGGTAGCCCAATGATAAGATCCATATTGATATTGTTCATACCTGATTCTCTTGCAAGCCAAAACTTATCAATGGTTTCCTGGACTGTGTGATGACGACCAATTGCTTTTAATGTTTCATCAGTATAAGATTGTGGATTTACACTAATACGATCAATACCCCATTTTTTTAGTACTTCTAATTTTTCTGGTGTGATGGTATCAGGTCTTCCTGCTTCAACTGTCACCTCTCGAATTGTTTCAGGGTTAGGAAATGATTCATACATCGTTTGATATAAGGCATCCATTTCATCGGCCTCAATTGAAGTCGGTGTACCACCACCCCAATAAATGGAGGTGATTTTCATATTATTGTCCTTCAGCCATTTGCCCATTTCACGCAATTCAATATGCAAGCCATCTAAAAAAGTCGTAACACGTCCCTGCTTACGATTGCTACCAATCGCATAGGCTGGGAAAGTGCAATATGCACATTTGGTAGGGCAGAATGGAATACCAATATAAACACTGATTTCTTGTCCAATCGCATCAAGATCAGGAATGGTCACTAGTTGTCGGTCCACAATTTCCTTTAATAGTCCAACTTTCTCCTTTGATAAGCGGAAATCTCGAATTAATAGATCAGCAATTTCTTGCTCACTCTTACCTTCTTTTCTAAATTTATGATACAGCTTTGTCGGGCGTACACCCGTTAAAATCCCCCATTGTTGATGCACCCCAGTATGCTGTTCAAGAACATCTAAAAATACATGTGACAATGCACGTTTTATACGAATATTTAGCTCACGATCTGTTGCTGGGGATTCATATTGAATACGATACTCATTCGTGTATTGCTTACCATCTACAATCAAATTTGCTTTTGTAGAAACGGAAAAATCATCTCCAGTCTGATAGTCAAATGAAGCAGACATGTCTGCTCCCATTGGTTCAACTTTCAGCTTGGAATCCTCAAAAAATAAATTCGCAATATGATTTAATACGCGAATCCAATCTTCAGGATATTTTTGATCTATATGAATAATTTTCATTTCGTTTCGCTCTCTTCTTTTATATATTGCAAATTTAAGTTTAACAAATTTCTATGACTATAAGCAAAATAACAATTAGAATCTATAAAATAACAGAATATTCAGTTTAAATATAGACAAACTATTTTTTTGTCATTATAATTTTCAGAAAAGGTGGTGTCGAGAATGTTTATTTTAAAAAATGACAATTATAAACCTGTTTCGAGCTTTATTCCTCAAGTAGAAGTAGCATTCCACCATTTTGATTTAGAGCGCTGTGATGAAAAAACATTATATGTCACGGTAAAACTTAAATACGGCACACATAAAGTACTTTGTGATTTTATTTTTATTATTGACCAACAAGAAATCTATGGCGCTATTTCAATTAACAAGCATTATGAAAAGACAAGGGTATTTATTCAACACCATTTTCAGCAATTTTTATTGTATTCAGATGAAATGGTATTAGCTAAAAACTTTATGAGTACAAAACCCTTTAAACAATGTCTCCAACAATTTGCGAAAAAATATCCAGCCTTTATTTCCTCAAAGAACCATTACACTCTAGCAATGGCTGAGTAACCACAAATAAAAATAGTATGCCAAGCATTGTTGGCATACTATTTTCTTAATCATTTTAAATATTCATCCACAAATTCAACAGGTACATATGTCTTTGTTTCTTTTAAGGTCGGTGCGACTGTTAGTGTACGTAATGCCTTATTATAGCCAAATGTCTTTTCACCGCGAGTAATTGTGTAAGACATATTCCCTTTTGAAAGGATTGCCCCCTTGCCTGTAGAATCCACTTTGAAGCCAAGCTTTTCAGCGATCACACGTAATGGCACCATTTTTGTACCAGCTACTTCGTAAGAATCGGATGCAATAATATTATCAATTTCTTCAAGTATTGGATTCTTAGTAGTGGAGGAATCATCGTCCAGTACAATTACTTTAGATGGTGTTGTTTGAGCTGGAATACTTTTAGTAGAGGCTGTATAGAAAACAACTAGATGCTTCTCTGCTAAATCTTTAGCGTCTACCTTTACACCTTTTTCATTGAGTAGCACTGTTTCTTTCGCAATATTTAATTTTAAAATATCATACGTATTAGTTAAATCTTCCAAGAAATAATCCACTTCTACAAAACCAACCTCTTCTGTTTCAACGATGACAACCTCTGGATCGAATTGTGGTGGATAAATATATTTTTGCGGTTTGTTAGCAAATGTATAAGCTAATACTCTATCTCCCTTTTGAAGCTCCACTTTCTTCCCAGTATTGTCGAACACGAGCGTATCTTTAGTAATTTCTAATACATTTGTTTGCTCGCCTTCTTTTACTGTGTAATATGTAATATTTTCCCCAACACGAACATCTTCCACAGTACCACGAGTATCATTAAAAATGTGTACGGGATCAATTTGTATTTGTGGTACCTCTGCTTCTGTAGATTGCTGCTCATTTGCTGAAGCTACCGGTACAAGGGCACTTCCAAATAATAATGCAGACATAGCTGCAGGTGCTATTTTTTTCATGTTCATAAAATCTCTCCTTATTGTTTGGATTCATAGTAGTAGTAGTTTTAAAATGGGAAAAGTTTCAGTGCAAACAGAGGATTTTATGAGAAAGAGGTGGCAGTAGATACTGCCACCTCTCAGAGTGTCGACAAACTAAATTCGTAATAAAAAGTTATCATATGTCGGCATTTGATTTTTGTTTTCTATGTTCAAATGTTTTTCTGAATCCTTGAAAATAAAGGGTTTAGAAAATCTAAAAAGAATTGTGCTTATAGCCGTCTAATTTAAAAATAATAGACAAAGTCGAAAAAATCGACTTTGTCTACAGTCTGAGAGGTGGCAGTAGATACTGCCACCTCTTATTCCTAGTCTTTAACAATCTCACTCAAACCAGTAATATCGATGCCATTTAAAGCTTGAGTAGCAAGGCGGTCCGCTTCCGAATTATCCTTACGTGAAACAAGCTGGTATTCAGCTTGAATGTGAAGTTGCTCAAGCTTAGCATCAATTTTATCTGCCCAGCTTGCAAGTTCTTTTTCCAATGCTGGCCATTCCCCATTCAGCTGATTGATGACCACTTGTGAATCTCCTATAATACGCACAGGCAAATGGTGGACATTTAAAAGTTCAAGCTCTACTAAGGCTAAATAAAGCGCTGCATACTCTGCCTCGTTATTTGATTTCAATTCAGATGAAAAGGCATTTCTTCTCAATCGTAAAGGTTTACCATTTTGTTCATAATAAATAACGCAGCCTAGTCCTGCTTGTCTTGTCCCACGATCAAAACCTCCATCAAAATAGACCGTAATATTATGAGGCTCTGTATCAATTTCCTTTAAATATGCTTTTAGCTCTTTAAGTGACCAATTTGTATCTTGCCGATCAATATAATGTAGGGATTTTACCCTTCCCGTTCTTTCCATATCCTCTGCAAGTAAAAGTGCTTGAGCTGCAGGCATTTCAGCTGAACGTAAAACTGTTGTTGCTCCTTTTGGTGTTTTATAGGTCCATTCAATGATGACATGCATATTCATAACCTCCAATACTCTTTAACTGGTCCATAAAGCAAAAACGTGTACCGACCAATAGCGGATACACGTTTTCCTCTTACTTGTTATATGTGCAATTCCTAGAAAAATTATTCCTTTTTAAATTGCGATTATCACCTTTTATTGAATTCCTTCATATAAACCTTGGATAGGTTTTATTAAAATGCGATTTACTTCTTCGATTACTTTACTTACCTTCATTTCTGACTCAAGCATCGTTGAAATTTTTTCATTTTGCTGTGCTAGCTGTGCCGCTTTTTGTGCATAGACAAGCTCATCTTCCAAAATATCCTCACCAGCTAATTGCTTTTTCTGTAATTCGATTTGGATTTTACGGAAGTTTTTAAAGACATTTAATGCCTCTTCATCATTTTTAACAACTTCAACAGCAGCTTTTAACGCTTCAAATTCTGGAATCTTACGGAAAGTTGCTTCTAGCGCATTAATGTCATTATAAATATTAATCATTCATACAATCTCCTTTTAAATAAAGTAAACAATCAAGCCTTGCACAATCCCAATCAATCCACCAAGCACTGCACCTAATACAGTAATCATTTTAAACTCACGTTTTGAAATACCTAATACAAGCTCCTCTAACTTCTCTACTGGGAATGAGTCAACCTGCTCTCGCACAACCTCTTGTAAGTTTAAACGTTTTAGTACATCCTCAAGTTTTTCCTCTGCCTTCACAAAAGCCTTTTCTATAACTTGTGGAATCACGGTATACTTCGCCCAGTCATTTCCTTCTGGCCAATAATAAGAAATCGGTTGATTTAAACGTTCAGAGATTGCTAATTGTTCTTTCACGTACACTTGTAATTTCGATAAAATGGGGTCAAATTTAACATCTTGCAAAAAGTCCATAGCTGGTCGATCTTTGAGTTTTTCCCATTCCTGTGAAAATATTTTTGTTAGTAATGTTGTTGTTCCTGGTGCTTGTAAAAACTTCACAAGTTCACGTTGAACTTTCCCAACTAATGAAGAGGAATCACCTAAGAACATATTGATCATGCCGCCTAGAGACCCTTTTGATGATAAAAAGTCATCAATCATTGCCTTAATCGTCATTTCACCTTCTGGTGATAAAAAATAATCCTCGCCTTTTTCTAAAATATGCTGAACTGCTACTGGAATTTTAGCATCAATTGTATTTTGGATATCGTCTGATAGCAGCGTACGAATTGATTTTGTTGATAGTGTATTCTTTACCGACGAAAATTGTCCCTCAACAATTGCTTCAACCTTCTGTTCAATGGTAGTAGGTAAATGCGAAAACCCAGCTAAGTTTAGCCAATCCTGAATTGTTTTGTCGTTTGTAAAGATTGTTTCTTCAACTTTTGTTTGCACAAAGTGTTCTACTTTGTCTTGAATATCCTTAGAGAAAAACTTTTTTCTAAATGTTTCAGGCGTTAGTAAATAATTTACTACAGTAAGGCCCAGCTGTTTCGCTAATTCATCACGGCGTTTGGGTATAAGGCCTGGTGTAAACGGTACACGCCAATTTTTAATATATATCGCTTTATATGGACGAAAAAGCATTTTAATGGCTAAGTGATTTGTAACGCCCCCAATTGCAGCCCCAATGATAGCCATAAAAAGTAATGCCACTATAAAATTATCCATTAGTATCCTCTCATTTCAATTGTATTCAAGATTGGCGTATTTTGTCGCCTTCTGCATTCATTATAGCAGAGCAATGATTTTCAACGAAAGAAATACCCCTTTAGAATTTCAATTTCATCCTACTTACTTCTATGAAAAGTGAATAGTTGCAAAAATACCGTTATACTTGAATAATATGACTACATACTATGAGAAGTGAGGTTTGATTATGATTCAACATTTCAGTTTTAAACCACTATTTGAAAACACGCAACTACCTGGGTGGGCTATTTCATTTTTTTATCAACGAGAACGATACCAAGCGGAGTATTTAAAGGACGGTACGATTGAGTGGATAGGAGCCATTCCATCAGACGAGGAGGTTGTTAAAAAAATGATACATGAGCTTATGCTGTTTCATGTATATGATTAAGTTGGATAGTCAATTTTTCGTTGTGATCCCGTATAAAAATACCTATATTTACTATTAATAACACATCATTTAAGCTAATTATGTTGAATCCTGTTGAAATTTGTATATTTTTCTTATACATTTATGATATCAGCTTAATAGTAAATGTTTTTTATGCAGGGGGCCATTTCAATGAGTAAAGTCACACTTTCGGATGACTTAAATAGCTATAATTCAAAAGCATTAATTCGTGTAAAAGTAAAAGAATTTTTTTCAGAATTTTCCGCCAAAATATTCGAATTAGCGGATGAGGCGGGTGCTGTTAATAGTAAGAAGTTCGAGGAACTTTCTGGCTATAAAAGCGACTTTTACAATGAGTATTGCAGTCAACTAAAGGGCTTTTTTGATTCTTCTACTAGCTCTTTCGGCAAGAAATCGATTAAAACGTTCTATTTAACGTATAATAATAAGAACTATGTTTTAACACAACAAGGCATAACGGAAAAAGCACCTGTATCTATCGCACCGTTGACAGGTGAAATACCTTTAAAGGAAACGGTTCATGATGTTGAAAAAGCGTGTTTAAAATTACGCTTCCAGCAAGAATAAATAGGGCAAACAATTTAGAAAGGGGGAGTCTCAAATGATGATTGAGACTCCCCCTTTACTATAAAAAATAATTCATTTAAAAAAATCCGCAAGCTAAAGCACTCTTGAGATTTTTGACGTGTCGTATTATATGAGATGCAAAATGCTTCTTTCCCTAAACAAACTATCTTTGATCTTTCTAAAGTTAGCATATAGCCATGGTAATTACAATCTTTTGGTATTTGAATCTAGTTACATTTTTTCAAAAGATCCATGAAAAACAAGTGAAAAAGTTGTTGTCAATATTTGTGTTTTTCTTTTAAATAATTTATGATTGAAACATCCAACAATTTTTTAAATCATAGGAGGTGTACACTTTGTTTACTTCCCTCATTCGGGCGGGAACAAAGGAATTATTTGGACGGAGACATATTGGAGATAACCATTAGGTTGGCGGCATTCGCCCTACTAATTATAATGACTGGATTTTTCGTTGCAACTGAATTTGCAATCGTAAAAGTGAGATCTACCCGCATTGATCAATTGCTCGCGGAAGGGCATAAAAAAGCGAAAAATGCAAAACGTGTTGTTTCAGATTTAGATGAGTACTTATCTGCATGCCAGCTAGGTATTACCATCACTGCACTTGGTTTAGGTTGGTTAGGTGAACCTACATTTGAAATCATTTTGCACCCAGTGTTTGAATTTCTAAATTTGAATGGTAGTATTACATCTATCCTTTCATTCATACTTGCATTCTCAATCGTTACGTTTATGCATGTTGTTATTGGGGAATTGGCGCCAAAAACATTAGCCATCCAAAAAGCAGAATTTGTCACATTAAACTTTTCTGGCCCATTAATTATCTTCCACAATATTACGTATCCCATCATTAAGCTATTAAATGGCTCTGCCCGTGGTTTAACAGGTCTTTTTGGCTTAAAGATGATGTCAGAATCAGAAGTGGCTCATACAGAGGAAGAGCTGCGTATGATTTTATCGGATAGTTTAAAAGGTGGAGAAATTAATAACTCAGAATATGAATATGTTAACAGTATTTTCGAGTTCTCTGATCGTCTTGCAAAAGAAATTATGGTTCCTCGAACTGAAATTGTCGGCATAGAAAAAGAGCTAACAATTAAAGAAGTGTTTGATTTAATGGGTGTTGAGCAATATACTCGTTATCCAATTCTGGATGGAGATAAAGATCATATTATTGGCTTAGTTAACATGAAGCATTTATTAACCGCTTACATTAAAGATCCTAAAAATGGTGATAAGCCTGTCATTGATTATATGCAGCCTATTATTCGAGTGATGGAAACAACGCAAATTAACGATCTATTACTAAAAATTCAACGTGAACGTATTCATATGGCCATTTTAATGGATGAATATGGCGGAACATCTGGTTTAGTGACGATTGAAGATATTATTGAGGAAATTGTCGGCGATATTCAAGATGAATTTGATGAAGACGAAATCCCGGAAGTACAAGAAATTGCAGAAAATCATTTTATTTTAGATGCTAAGATGCTTCTTGAAAATGTAAATGATATGCTTGGTACTGACATAGAAGATGATGATATTGATACTATCGGTGGTTGGTTCATGACGAAGCGTTTTGATGCGGTCGAAGGTGACAGTATTCAAGAGCAAGGTTTTGAATTTATCGCAAAAGAATTAGATGGTCACCATATTTTATACTTAGAAGTTCTGAAATTACCTAACAGTGATTTATCAAATGAATATGACGCGGTCATTGACTAAAATTGATTTGAATTGCCATACTTGTCGTGGTACTATTAGAAGCACGCTTGTATAATCCAGGCTATAAATATGGTCTTTTCTTCACACCTTATATAGGTGGGAGCAACGACCGTAATAAATAGATGAAAACGACTCCCTTTTTAAAAGGGGGTCGTTTTCTAATGTCCGAAAGTTTTGCGAGGAGGAAACAAAATGGAGCTCTATACAAATTTACGTCAAGGGGAAAAAGGTGCATGGCTATCCATTGGTACATATCTAATCCTAAGCTCTGCTAAGCTTACAATAGGCTACATTGGTACATCTGAGGCCTTAAAAGCAGATGGTTTAAATAACACAACTGATATCATTGCTTCCATCGCAGTACTGATTGGTTTACGCATTGCCCAAAGACCACCTGATTCCAACCATCAATACGGGCATTTACGAGCTGAGACTGTTGCCTCTTTAGTCGCATCGTTCATTATGCTTGTTGTGGGTCTCCAAGTATTAGTTAGTTCCTTAAAAAGCTTATGGGAGCCCACTGGTACGACACCCTCACTGTTAACTGCCTATGTAGCAATGGGTAGTGCAGTTGTCATGTATGTGGTTTACCGCTATAATTTGGCACTATCTAAAAAAATTAAAAGCGCCGCTGTTAAAGCAGCTGCCTTTGACAATCGTTCTGATGCACTTGTCAGCATCGGGGCAGCCATTGGTATTTTTGGAGCCATTTTCGGCTTTCCAATCATTGATTCACTGACAGCTCTCATTGTTGCCTTTTTAATTATTAAAACAGCAGTAGAAATTTTTTGGGAAGCTGTTCAAAGTCTTACAGATGCATTTGATATTGATGAAGTTGAAACGTTATCGGTCTTAATCCGTAACGTGGACGGGGTAATGGAACTTTTAGACTTTAAAGGACGTGCCCATGGCAATATGTACTTCATCGACGTAACTGTCACAGTAGATCCTTATTTAAATGTCTTTGAAAGTCATCGCATAACCGAAGAAATCGAACATACCATTATGCGTGAAAATCGCTTTTGTCAAGTTCTTGTGCATATTGAGCCACATATCATTCCTCCACAAAACAAAGATAAGTCTCCTACCAATTGATTGGGTATGGGACTTTTTTTATTTAATAGCTATATAAATATCCACTTGTGAATCATGTGGATTAGCGCATCGTTCATCATACAGTTCAAAGTCGCCTGTATATGTTCGTTCAACTTTAGAATTTGCAAACCATGCCCAAATCTCTTGCCAAGTTTGAATGACAACTTCAGGCATTACGCCTTTATCAGATGTAAAAACTAGATACTTAGCTGCTGGAATCATTTTTACTACTAAATCGGTTTGAATGTCATCATTATTTACTTCTACTCCGAGTGTAAGAGTATAATTACCATTCACATCCGTCTCATAGTCTGAATACAAACCATAGACATGACCATTTTTTTGCTCGGCTATTTGGTCCGTAATATTTTGCTGATAAAAGTGATCCCATAATTGCGGAATTTTAGCTTGCTCTGTTATTTCATTGGCATTACTTGTTTGAGTTGAAATACCTACGATTTTAAATGCGTTTAATTCAACTATTTTTGGTTCCCGCCACTCACTTTTTCTCCATCGTTTTAAATTTGGCAAAAAGGAAGTCAGCATATTACGTGCCTCATTTTCTGGCATACCATCTTGCATAAGATGCGGTACACAAATTTCAATCATTTCGTCTACTGTTAACTGGGGTTGTTTAAACTCGCCTCCCTCGTAACAATATGTACAATAATCCTGACTTTTTTCCCCTTCTTTTTCAGTACCCAATAATGCCTCTTCTACTAAAGGCATACCACAGCTTTGACAATATCTTTGCATCGTCATTCCACCTTTCGCTTTATTTGTACTTACTATAGCAAAGGAAACCTGACAACTGTCTGTCATCAATTATCTAGATTTTTATATAATTGAACAATTTCTAAAGCTCGTTTTTGAATGATATCTCTTATATAAAGTGGTGCCATAATTTTAATGCGGTGCCCAAAGCTTAACAAGAATCCATAAAGCCATTCATCTTCGGGTATAGATATATGAATCATAGATTGTTCATGGTCTATATGTTCTGCACCAAAGGATTCCTCCACCAATGTTGTAATGTCTTTATCAAAAGAAATGACCAAATCGACTACGTTTTGCGGTCGATGCCATTCTTTACCCCAAGGGAGTTCACTTAAATTCACTTCCTTACGCTCGAAGGTAGAATCAGCTTGAAACAAATGTTTCATTCTCGCAAGCTTAAATAAACGAAAGTCCTTTCTTAATGTACAATAGCCATACAAATACCACATCTTCCCTTTTTGAACAATTGTATGTGGTTCGACTATTCGGCTTGTCTGCTCACCATAAGTAGTAGAATAATGAAAGCTTATACAACGATTATTCTCTATAGCTGTCTTAAGCATCGTAATATGCTCTTTAAAGAGAGCATTTGGTCCCCATGGACTAAGATCAACAAATAGATGGTCCATTGATTGTTTTACATGATCATCAGCAATACTCGTTATTTTCTCGAGCACTGCTTCAGCGTGGGAATCTTCATAGGTAGTCAAAGCACTTTTAATCGCAATAGAAAGCGACGTGAGCTCATCCTTCGTCAAAACTTGCTTATCAACGCGATAACCATCGATTAAACTAATGCCACCGTTTACGCCTTGCTGACTAATAACAGGTACACCAGCACAGCTCAATGTTTCAATATCTCGATAAATGGTACGAATCGAAACATTAAATAACTCTGCTAATTCCTGTGCCTTAACCTTTTTACGGTTGATTAATATCATCGTCATGGTTAGAAGTCTCTCTAATTTCATGGTAAAATCTCCTTTCTTGCCATCCCATTATTCCTATATATACTGCTATTTTAATTAATAACCTATCTTTTTAAGTATTTTTTAAGTACTTTTTGAGTATTTTTTAAGACAAATGTACTATAATAACGCCTAATTATTGTTACAACAATTATACTATTTTAACAATAAAAGAAAAAAGAAGGCTTATGCCCATATACAACTTTCATTAACAATACTATGTTGTTTCATTTTTGTATAAGAATAGTTTGATTTTAACGCCTAAGCAATTATTTCAATTCTCTTAACACAACATAAAAAACTTTTATCTTCTATATAATGAACGGCGAAATTTTCTTTGAATGGATTTGACGCGATATGACAAACACATCGGGATTCATTGACTCTCACCCGTGAAAGAACTACAACATAAATTGCTTTTTTCTGGCATCAAATTTTTAATATTGAGTGATTTTCACTTTTCTTGCCCTTCACTATATATAGGAAGCCTTTTCACCCAAAATGAACTAGAGTTTAATGTTTTTAATTTAATTGTATAAAGGAGAGTTTGATGTGATTCGAGCCGTTTTAATAGACAATGAACCGTTAGCTTTACATTATTTTCAAAATAAACTACATGCCTTTCAACAAATTCAGGTGATTCAAACCTTTACAAGCGTAGAAGTATTTCTGAATGAACTACCAACTATGGAATTTGAGGCTATCTTTTTAGAAGTAAAACTTCAAGAATTATCAGGACTTGAAGTTGCTGATATTATCAAAACGGAACGTCCACAAGTCAGTGTAATTTTCATTACCTCCTATCATGAATTTGCATTACAAGCCTATGAAATTGGCAGTCTCGACTATGTATTAAAGCCTATCAGTCATGCACGTTTAGAAAAAACTGTAGCCCGTATTGAGCATGAATTTTCAATTCAGCAAATGCTTCAACAAGCTACACAAACTGTATTAAATGTACAATGCTTCGATCAATTTGCCGTCTATAGTAACAATAGTTTAGTGGCATTTAAAACAGAAAAGACAAAAGAATTGTTTGCTTATTTTATTTTGCATCCAAATATTCCGATTCATCGAGATTATTTAATTGAAATTCTATGGCCAGATTTAGATTATGTACGGGCCAAATCAAATCTTCATACAGCTCTATCTTATTTAAGGAAAACGCTAAATACAATTGGCTACGAAAACTGTATTGTCTTTTCAAATAAATACTATATCTTTGAAAAGCCAAATATCGTATGTGATTTATACGATTTTCAAAAACTTCATGAAGATTTTTCAAGACTTGAATTTCCCTCTATTTCTTTGATCAATCAATGTCTTTCTATTTATAAGAATGGCTTATTTGTTTTTGATGATTATGAATGGTCAACTGCCTATAAAGATAAATTAATGAAATCATACATAGAGCTATTAGAAAAAGGGTTTCAAACAACGGTCTTTTCAGATACTGAAAGAGCTATGGAATTTTTACATGCATTAATAGAGTATGATCCCTATAATGAACAAAAACTTGAGCACTATTTATATACGTTAATACAGGCAGGGCTTCATGAACAGGCACTCAAAATTTTTCAAACATATACACAAAAACTAGAGGAAGATTTAGCACTAACGCCAAGTTCTACATTATTAGAGATATCTAAAAAATTATTTGTTCAACATAAATAATGTAAAAAACGGCGAGTGCTTCTATGTGAGTAGAAGCTCGCCGTTTATTTACATCCCACTACCTTCAGTTAGCCCGTGCTTAACAGCATACAGCGCTGCCTGTGTACGGTCTTGTACTTGAAGTTTTGTAAAAATATTCGAAATATGGGTTTTCACTGTTTTTTCTGTGACAAAGAGTGAGGATGCAATTTCCCGATTACTCTTTCCTTTTGTAAGCTCTGCTAGCACATCCTGCTCACGAGGTGTCAGCGGATTTAATAAATGGGGTGCATTCTGAGACTCCTGACGATCCATTTCAAGCGTTGTCGTTGCTTCAGGATGTAGAGTGTTTTCACCACGCATAATACGACGAATGGATAAAACCAATTCATCTGGCTCAATATCTTTTAACTGATAGCCTGCCGCTCCTGCCTCCATTGCTGGAACCACATGATCCCGATCAGAAAAGCTAGTAAGCATTAAAATTTCTATTTGTGGAAACTTCGCTTTGATGCGTTTAGTCGCCTGAATGCCATCCATTTCAGGCATGACTAAATCCATTAAGATAATATCTGGTTGAATGCTTTCTGCCAATGCAACAGCTTCGTGCCCGTTTTTTGCCTCTCCAACAACCTCAATATCCTTTTGTGTCTTTAAAAAAAACAGTAGTCCTCTACGTACTACGTGATGATCGTCTGCAATTAATACACGTATCATGTCCTCTCCCCCTTAATATGGCAAGCGGATTAGCAGCTCCGTACCTTTGCCAATTTCACTTACCCAGTCGGCAGTTCCACCCACTGATTTTGCACGATCCTTGATAGATTGTAAGCCCATCGAAAGCAACTTTGTATTATTGTCAATGACAAAGCCTCGCCCCTCATCACGAATAACCAACAAAATATCTGTTGATGTAACAGTAATATACAATGCTGCCTCTAATACACCTGCATGGCGACGTACATTATTTAACGCCTCTTGGGCTACGCGAAATAATGTTTCTTCAATACGTGAGGGAAATTGCAATACGCCTGAAACTGTAACATGTAGTTTTAAGCCAAGCATTTCAGCGTATACTTTCATGGCCTCAAGTAAACCATTTTCTAATCCTTTAGGTCGCAATTGCCAAATTAACGCACGCATCTCTGTAAGTGCGTCTTGTGTTAAATGCTGAATTTCTTTAAATGTTTCTTTCACTTCGTAATCATCCGTCATTTCAATGCCAGCCCTAGCTGTTAACGTAACCGAGAAGAGTAGTTGATTGACTGAATCGTGTAAATCACGGGCTAGGCGATTACGTTCCTTCACAAGTGCCATTTCCTGCTCCTGCTTTGTCAGTAAAATTCGCTTAATAGCTGAACCCATCTGAAAGGCAACTGATTCTAATAAAGCAAGCTCCTCCTCTGAAAAGCGCACTGTATCCTTAGATGCGACATTTAATACGCCAAAACGTTCTTGTCCAGATTGAAGGGGTACTGTCGCATGATGCGTGATGCCTTCATGATCCCCAACATTTGCGGCTATGGCACTTTCAATACGCTGACACTCGATAATATTAGAGGCTTTTTTTAGCTCTTCATTACGATAACGCGATACACACCAACAACCGCCCTTTTTTAAATAATGGCAATTGTTATATTCCAATGCCTCTGGTAGATTTTCATGGACAACAAGTTCTGAACGCCCCTTTGCATCAATAAAAAAAATCCAACCTGTTTCAAAATTGGTGCCATTTAAAAACTTGATGAGCGCACCTTTTAGCATTGTGACAATTTCAGTTTCTTCATTTAATAGTTCAGCAATTTCTTTTAAAATACTGATATTGGAATGCTCATTCTCCCTCACGAAAACACACCTCTTCTTTAGCATTACTATTGTTAATGATACCATTAAGCTATTGAAAGCGTCTGCTTCCACCGTTCATACTTTAGACTGAAATTCATCATATACCTTATTTTGTGTAAGTTGATTTACATATAAAACTAGAACCACTATAATCGAACAAGGACATGGTTTATGAAGGGAAGATTGAATATGTCTAAAAAAGAAGAAAATGGCTTATTATTTATTTGGATTGTTTCTGCTATAGCAACGTTAGGTTCATTATATTTTTCTGAGATTCGTCATTATGAACCTTGTAAATTATGTTGGATTCAACGTATTTTTATGTACCCAATTGTTATTATGACGACAGTAGCATTTATACAAAAAAATGCGCGTATTGCTGTCACAACAGCTGTATTTTCTGTGATTGGCGGCTGTATTTCACTTTATCATTACGGAATTCAAAAGCTTAGCTTTTTAGCTGAAAATGCTCCCTCCTGTGGCGCAGTTTCTTGTACAGGACAATATATTAATTGGTTAGGCTTTATTACTATTCCGTTTTTAGCATTAACTGCATTTATTTTAATCGCAGGGGCAAGCTTTTATTTAATAAAAGCTTCTAAAGCTGCAAAATAATCGGAAGACCGTGTTCTACCTTTGGAATACGGTTTTTTCTACGGAGGAAGATCTATGTTTCATTATGAAATTGCTGAAGATAACTTAAGTGTGGAAGAATTGCTACGTAATCAGTGGCGACTTGGTAAAAAACTCGTTCATGAATTGCGTATGGCCAAAGCCATCACATTGGCAAATGATGAGCTGATTCAATGGAATACACCTTTACAAACTGGAACAATAATCAAATTTACGTTTCCTGTTCCAACTTCTAGCTACAAACCAACACCTGTATGTGCTATTGATGTAGTCTATGAGGATGACCATTGTTTAATCGTATCGAAGCCAAAAGGTATGGCAACACATCCTAATGATGCTCGTGATACACATACATGTATGAACCATGTTATGGCACATATCAAAGAACAAGGTGGAATTTATGCTGAACATGTTCATCGTCTTGATAAAGGGACACAGGGCCTATTACTAGTAGCAAAGCACCCTTTAGCAAAGTCCATTTTCGATCGAATGATTGAAGAAAAAACCATTATTCGTACGTATGCAGCAGAGGTGCAAGGTAATTTACGAACGTCTTCGGGAACGATTGCTGAACCAATTGGCAAAGACCGACACCATGCCACAAGACGTGTTGTGTCCAAAACTGGACAGCATGCTGTAACACACTATGAAGTGGTGGCACGTTACAAAAATTCCTGTGTCGTTCATCTCATACTTGAGACTGGGCGAACACATCAGATTCGTGTGCATTTAGCCTATATCGGCCATCCAATTATTGGAGATACAATGTATGGTGCACGAGAAACAGCAAATGATGACTACGAACTGCATGCCATTCAATTAGAATTTGACCATCCTTTTTTAAATCAACGTATTATTGTCAAGGACGAGCAATAAGAAAAATCCCGCCTCTATTGGAGTGCGGGATTTACTCTTTTTTAAAAATCAAATTTAAAATGATCAGGATCTTGTCCAAATCGTTGGTTACGATTTAATGTTGCCATTTTCTCCATTTGATCTTGGGTTAATTCAAAATCAAAAATCTGTGCGTTTTCCTCAATTCGGCTCAGTGTTACGGATTTGGGAATAACGAGTGTATCATTTTGTAAATGCCAACGCAGTACCACCTGAGCAGGGGTTTTATCGATTTCTTTCCCAATCTCAATAATGGTAGGATCAGCAAGTACACCACCACGTCCTAGTGGAGACCATGCAGTAACAGCAATTTGATGCTCACTACAAAATGCGCTTAATGGCTTCTGTTGTAAATATGGGTGTACCTCCACTTGATTAACCATTGGTGCAGTATTTGCCTTAGCCAATATTCTTTCTAAATGATGCTCATGATGATTCGATACACCTGTTGCGCGAATTAATTTTTCATCGTAAAGGCGCTCAATAGCTCGATATGTTTCTTCAAATGTTTCAGGGACAGCCCAATGTGTTAAATATAAATCTAGGTAATCCATATTTAAATTCTTTAGCGAAACCTCAAAAGCACGTAATGTTGCATCATATCCTTGGTCATTATTCCATACTTTTGTTGTAATAAAAATATCTTCACGACGAATGCCTGAATGACGAATAGCTTCTCCTACCTCTACCTCATTCCCATATAAGGATGCTGTGTCAATAGCTCGATAACCGTATTGAAGTGCTTTATCAATAGCCTGTAATGTTTCCTCACGTTCTGTCATTTTGTAAACACCTAAGCCAAAACGAGGCATTTCTACACCATTTGATAATGTTTTCGTTGATTGTAAATTCAAAAAGCACAACCCCTTTCTTATCCTAGTTCCATTATACAAAAAATTGGATTTAAGAAAAATAAAGCGGCTGGTTTATAAACTACTTTTTCTTCTGTTCAACATCTTCCAATTGAATTGGATCAGCGATTCGCTCATCCTCCGCAAGCTCTAGACCATCACGTAAATGCTCCATCTGCTTGCCCAAATCTTTTAATTCTTTCATATCTCTCACCATTGTCCCGTTTTCAATATTTGGCACCTTTTTTTCCATACTGATCACCTCACTTTTAGTTTTCCCGATATCAAGCTGTTTGAACCATTTCTGACATATTTTATTCTGCTATGTCGTTTCATTTTTAAAGTAGATAGGCTATACTAAAAAGAGATTTCTTTATAACATGAGGAGGGTTACTTCCATGAAATTATTATTAATCATTGGTGTAACAGTTGCTTTCTTAACAGCTATTTTCACTGCTGGATACGAAGGCGACTACAAAGCTGACAAATAATAGTTCAAGAAAATCACTAAGCTTTTAGAAAAGCTTAGTGATTTTCTTTTTTTGTGGAACAATAGAAATACTTGACTTTCCTTTATTTTTAAAATAAACTAACTTACATAAAGTAACTTAATGAAGAAAGATAACTATTTGGAGGTATTCTATATGCATTTTCATGAAAAACCTAACACATATGTAACGAATGTTGAAATAAAAGTGAGTGATTTACACCGCTCTTTAACCTTTTATCAAGAAATTATTGGCTTTAAAGTGTTACAACAAGATTCACATAAAGCTACGTTAACTGCCGATGGTGAAACAGCTCTATTAACTATAGTTCAGCCTAAAACCGTGGAAGATAAGCTTAGCATGACGACAGGACTTTATCACTTCGCCCTATTATTACCCAGTCGACGTGACTTAGCTAATGTCATTTCTCATTTTCGCGAAAAAAGTGTTTATCTTGGGGCTTCTGATCATGCTGTAAGTGAAGCACTCTATTTAAATGATCCTGATCATAATGGAATCGAGATTTATTCAGATCGTCCTGAAAGTGAATGGGCATGGCATAACAATCAGGTGCATATGGTGACAGAACCACTCAATATTCGTTCTATTTTAGAAGAGGGCGATGGAAACTGGCTTGGTCTGCCTGCTGGCACAGTAATGGGTCATATTCATTTATCGGTCTCCAACTTGGCTGAAGCTGAGCAATTTTATACAAAGGGATTAGGTTATGATATTGTCACACGCTATGGGTCCCAAGCATTATTTATTTCTACAGGCCGTTACCATCATCATATCGGTTTAAATACTTGGCACTCAGAGAATGCACCAAAGCTTGGAGAAAATCAAGTTGGCTTAAAAACGTTCTCATTACGTTTAGATAACGAAGAACAAGCGGCAACTATGATAGATAATCTTCGTGGTATAGGTGCACCTGTTACAGAAATCGTCGGAGGGTTCCAAACAGAGGATCCTGCGGGAAATGTTATAATATTAAAGTTATAGAATGAAAAAAGCAGTTCTCACAAGCGGAGAACTGCTTTTTAATGTAAACCTGGATATCCTTGTTGACGTAATGCCTCATAGATAACAATCGCAGCCGTATTGGACAAATTAAGTGATCGCACATGATCACTTTGTGGAATACGTAAGCACATATCTCGGCGTTCATAAGCAAAGTCCTTCGGCAAACCTGTAGTTTCTTTTCCGAACATAAAATAAATATCTCGGTCTTGATTACTAAAATCATTTTTCGTAAACGGCTCATCACTGTATGTTTCGATTAAATAAACATCTCCGTTTTTAGAGTACTCTATAAAATCCTCAAGTGAATCATGATAGACAATATTTACACTATGCCAATAATCTAAGCCCGCTCGTTTCAGCATTTTATCATCCGTAGAAAAACCTAGCGGACGAATTAAATGGAGCGATGTATTAGTACCCGCACAGGTACGTGCAATATTCCCCGTATTGGCTGGTATTTCTGGTTGATATAAAACGATATGCAATGGCATAACGACACACTTCCTTATTAAATATTTCTTTAAGTTAGCTCTTTTTAGAGTTTAACGAAGTCTGACTTTTTTGGATCGGTTGTTCTCCCGGGGTGAGCAGGCTTCTTTTTTTAGAAGCGGCTCTTCTCTCATGTTGAGCGGATCCCTCTTCTTTTAGAGCGGCTCTTCTCTCGGGGTGAGCGGCTCTCTCTTCTTTTAGAGCGGATTTCTCTTCTATTGGAGCGACTCTTCTCTCAGATTGAGCGGCTTCATCTTCTTTTAGAGCGGCTTCTCTCACGGTTTGAGCAGGCTTCCCTTATTTTGGAGCGGCTCTTCCCCCAGTTTGAGCGGCTCTCTCTTCTTTTAGAGCAGTTCTTCTCTCGGTTTGAGCGGATTCCTCTTCTTTTGGAGCGACTCTTCTCCCAATCGTAGGGACTCCAATCAATTGATTTCATTCCTACATTGAACTGTAGTTAACCAATTGTCCCAAGATCCAATCTTACTTAAAAAACTGCAACCCTTTATAAATTTCACTTAGCACTTCTTCATCCTGCTCGGTAGCTTCTGCTTCATGTAAGGCAGTTTGAGCTGTATCCCCGCCAATCTTACCCAAAGCCCATGCGGCTGTGCCTCGAATGACAGGACGGTCATCTTTATGAAGTAGAGCAATCAAATCTGGTATGGCGGCTTCCTCTTTAAAATGAGCAAGTGCCAAGATGGCATTACGTTGGATAGGTTTTTTTCCACGCCATGAGCCGGAGACGTGACCATACTTCGCCTTAAATTCTCGATTGGAAATCGTTAAAAGCGGTGTCAATAATGGTTTGGCTAGCTCTGGATCTGGTATAAATTCTTCATGTATCCAGTTAATTTTCCCTTTATTTTTAGGACATACTGTCTGGCATGTATCACAGCCATAGAGTCGATTACCGATATGACTACGAAACTCATCTGGTAATGTTCCCTTCGTTTGAGTCAGAAAAGCAATACAGCGCTGTGCATCCAATTGTCCACCTTGAATTAAGGCTCCCGTTGGACAAACATCCAAGCACAGTCGACAATCTCCGCATTCATCCTCTATTGGCTTATCTGGTGCAAATGGAATATTTGTAATGAGCTCTCCTAAATACACATAGGAACCAAATTCAGGCGTTATAATCGAGCAATTTTTCCCGCTCCACCCAATGCCTGCACGCTCAGCTACAGCCCGATCTACAAGGGCTCCTGTATCAACCATTGATTCAATACGTACACCTTTGACATGTTCCTCAAGCCAAGCGGATAATAGCTTTAAACGCTCACGTAATGCTGTATGATAATCGACACCCCATGAAGCACGGCAGAAAATTCCACGTCGCGCACCCCTTTTACCAATTGGTGCATTTTGCATACGTGAAGGGTAAGCGACAGCTATTGCTACAATACTCTCTGCTTCATCTAATAATCGAAGGGGTTCTGTACGTTTTTGAATATCACTTTCTTCAAATCCAGACTGATAGCCAAGCTCCTGCTGGCGACGCAATCTGTTTTTTAATTCTGTAAAGGGAGCTGCTGTTGTAAAACCTATTTTATCAACACCAATGGACATCGCATATGCCACAAAATCACGTTGTAGGTCGTGTATGTTCATTTTATTTCCAACTCCTTACATGGTACAATATTAGAAATAGATAAAGTAGGTGATGTTCATTGGAAATTTCCATTAACCCAACTCTATTAACACAACATCCCGAGCTAAAATTCGGCATTATTCATTATACCAAAATTGTTGTAGCGGAATCCCCTCAAATGATTAAAGGGCGTATGCAATTGTATCAGGAAAATCTCTTTCTTGAAATGCAGGAACTTCCTGTAGCACAGCGTGAGGGTATTGCAGAATGGAGGCAAGTTTGGAAAAAGCTTGGTGCTGATCCAAACCGTTATCGTCACTCAGCAGAAAGCCTTATGCGTCGAATTAGTAAGCAAAACTATTTAACGCCAATTCATTCAGGTGTTGATTTAAATAATTTCTTTTCACTCCAATATGAAATGCCAATTGGTCTATATGATGTTGCTCAAATCAAAGGGTTTGTAGCAATTGATCTTGGTCATGACGAGATTGGTTATGAAGGTTTGAATGGGCGCTTTAACACATTAGAAAATATTCTGTACAGTCGTGATGAGGTAGGAGCATTTGGCTCACCTTTTGTTGATTCTAAACGCACGGCTGTCACAGAGGAAACAACTGATGCTTTACATATTTTTTATTTCCGCCCTTCCTTAACAAATGACGCAGCGAACGAACTGCTAGCGTCAGCTGGGAAAATGTTCAATCAAATTCATGGTGGACAGTATCAAATCGCAATTATATCAAATGATGTACCATCTATAACACTATAAAAAGGACGTGTTTTCGTGATTAATCTTGCAGAAGCTGTTAAACTAAAAAGTATTTTAGGAAAGAAAACTCAAGAGCTAGTAAACGAACTACATCGCAGTGCCTTTGTAACAGTTGAAAAGGGGCAAGCTCCTAAAACAAGTAATCGAGCACTCCCCCTTATTGAAGCTGACTTAGCCCAAGTTCGTCTAGATACTCGTACATTAGACCGCCTAGTTTACGAAGCAAACATCCAAAACACAGTAGACTTTAAAGGGCAAAAGCTAGCACTAGTAGAAGCCATCGAACTAGCAACACAACTTCGTGCCGAGGCTGATTTGTGTAAAGATTTCAGTATGCGAGAAAAAGAGAGTGTAAGATTTGGTTATGGCGAAAATACAATGTTATATGAAATCGCTTTGTATGAGCCAGATGAATATCGAGAACGAGCTACAAAGCTTGAAAAAGATGCACATAAACTATCTAATCTTATCAATTCAAAAAATTACAGTATTCAAATTAACTTTGACGATTCCCGTTATTTCTAGACTCGGGACGGTGAGACTCCAACCCGAGTTGGATGTGCTGTTTTCAAATCTAGCTTTTCAGCTAATTAGTTAAAAACCAATAACAAGTTACCTGTTACTGTATGACCGATGACTAATGACCAACTATAAGCAATGGCCATACTCAAAACAACTTGATTCCATTTGAAAACGCCATCCAAGGCTCTCCTACATTTATGTATGGAGAGCTTTTTTAGTAGTTCAAAGGGATAATTTGGATGACTAGTTGACCCCTTTCAAGGACAAAATGGAAGTATCTATAGGAAAGGGGTCATACTATGACACAGCAAAATGATGCAACACATGAGCAAGATATGACATTGACCAACAGACAGGGACATCCAATTACCAACAATCAAAATTTGCGAACAGTCGGTAATCGAGGTCCTGCAACATTGGAAAATTATGATTTCCTAGAGAAGATGAGTCATTTTGACAGAGAGCGAGTTCCAGAACGGGTTGTGCATGCTCGTGGAGCTGGAGCACATGGGTATTTTGAGACCTATGGTGTTGTTGGCAATGAACCTATTGCTAAGTATACACGTGCAAAAGTCTTTCAGGATAAAGGGAAAAAAACACCTGTCTTTGTGCGTTTTTCAACTGTTATACATGGTGGTCACTCCCCAGAAACATTGCGTGATCCCCGCGGTTTTGCAGTAAAGTTTTATACAGAGGATGGCAATTGGGATTTAGTGGGCAATAATCTAAAAATCTTCTTTATTCGTGACGCGCTCAAATTTCCAGATATGATTCATGCTTTTAAGCCTGATCCCATTACTAATATTCAAAACGTTGAACGTTTTTTTGATTTTTGTGCTAGCTCACCAGAAACCTTCCATATGGTAACATTCGTTTACTCTCCTTGGGGGATTCCAGCAAATTATCGTATGATGCAGGGCTCTGGGGTTAATACGTACAAGTGGGTGAATAATGATGGGAAGGCAGTCCTTGTCAAATATCATTGGGAACCGCTACAAGGTATTAAAAATTTAACACAAAAAGAAGCAGAAGAAATCCAACAGAAAAATTTCAATCATGCTACACAAGATTTATATGATGCTATCGAACGTGGAGACTTCCCGGAATGGGAGCTACATGTTCAAATTATGGAGGAAGGTTCACATCCTGAGCTTGATTTTGATCCATTGGATGATACAAAGCTTTGGCCAAACGATCAATTTCCGTGGTATCCAGTTGGAAAAATGGTTTTAAACAAAAACCCTGAAGATTATTTTGCTGAGGTGGAACAGGCTGCTTTCGGAACAGGGGTACTTGTTGATGGCTTAGACTTCTCTGATGATAAAATGTTGCAAGGTCGTACTTTCTCTTATTCTGATACACAACGCCATCGTGTAGGAGCCAACTACTTACAGCTTCCAATTAATGCACCAAAAAAACGTGTAGCGACCAATCAACATGGTGGGCAAATGATGTATAAGCGTGATTTGGCACCTGGACAAAATCCACATATTAATTATGAGCCATCCATGCTGAATGGGTTAAAGGAAGCAGCACAAGCTGGTAAAGAATATACACCTTACATTGAAGGAAATCTTGTTCGTGAATCGATTGATCGTCAAAGTAATACGAAACAGGCTGGTGAAACTTATCGTAACTTTGAACAGTGGGAACGCGATGAACTTCTTGAAAATTTAATACGTGATCTATCGGTCTGTCATGAAGATATTCAAAATGCCATGATTGCTTTGGCACAAGAAGCCGACGAAGAATATGGTCGCTTACTCAAGGAAGGTTTGCACAACGCTAAAAAAGATTCCTCTGCCTCAAAACCACTTGGCAATATCAATGGTGATCAAGCACCTCAAGATGCTATGAATAAAGGACACGATGCTGAGCCTTATTAACAAAGCTAAAAAAGACATTACATTTTTTGTAATGTCTTTACTTTATTGTTTATATGTCTTATACCAATGTTAAGGTTGAATTTCCTTTAATGATTTAAATACTAATTCTTCATCTACATTCGTAATCGCTGCTTTTACATTTTCTCCCCAATAGAAAAGTCTTTCCTGACAGACTCCACAGAGTGTCAGCAATACAAATTTAGATGTTTCATCTTCCCTAGCAACACAAATCGAATGAGTAACTTTGATATTCAATTTATGTGCCTCTAAAATAGAACCTGTTTCCATACATAATTCAGTAGCTGCATTCATAACCTCGGGTGCGACACTTATTAAAATTTGTCCATCCGCAGTAGATAATGCTGCATCTCCACCCCATCCAGAGGGATATCTTTTTTCTGCTAGTGCAACCGCAGCTTCTTACAGTATTTTTCAATATCCATATTTCCTCTTCCTATCATACATGCACACCTGGTAATATTTTTAACACCTTTTCCTGTGCATCTAAAATTGCCTCTGTTCCTAGTGGGATCGCTATATTCGTTGTTTCATGTCCGAACTTAAACCCTGCCACGACTGGTATTCCTAAACCTGCAAAATACTCCTTCATTAACGAATGAAGTGCTTCTTCATCAGATCCTGTTTGTGTAAATAAACCAATGACGACTCCTGCTAATTGCTCAAACTTCCTTGCTTGTTTTAAATGTTGAAGCATTGAGTCAATAACTGGAATGGTTTCATTTACATCCTCTATTAATAAAATCCTACCTTCAGTCCTCACTTCAAATTTGGTGCCTAGTGTGCTGACAAGACGATAAAGATTTCCTCCAATCATTTCACCACGTGCGACGCCCCCCGCAATCGTTGTTAACGGAGAAATTGCCTCTGTATACTGAATTTCCATAGGGGAAAATAGCTGTAAAAACATTTTCTTTGATAAATCATCCATCTTATTAGCGGACATAAGCATTGGCCCATGAAATGTCACCATATTGGCATACTCATTAATCGCACAATGTAAATATGTAACATCAGAAAAGCCCCAGAAAATTTTAGGATTTTCTTCTATTAAAGCATAATCAATTTTATCAGCAATTCTGGCAGAGCCATAGCCTCCCTTTACACAAAAGATTGCTTTCACTTCTGGGTTTTTTACCATCTCATGAAAATCAGCTAGTCTTATTTCATCACTTCCTGCCAAATATTCATGTTTTGCATGAATCGTATCACCTACAATATAGCGAAGACCCAATTCGTCCAAAAAAGCTACTGCTTCTCCTAGTTTTTCAGGCTCTACAAGACTTGAAAGTGCAACAACACCGACTAAATCTCCCTCTTGTAAACATGGTACGGTACTTTTCACAGTTATTCCTCCTCTTGTTTTCCTTATTTTAGCATAGCAAAACTACAGAGGCATTGATTATTGCTATACTGACTGCCTATAATTAACTTTACTATTAAATTAATAAAGGGGTTACAGCATCTTGAAAATTCCACCATATCTATTATTAGTACTCGCAACTCTTTTATGGGGTGGTAATTTTGTTATTGGACGTGCCGTTAGTGAAGATATCCCTCCCCTAACACTTGCCTTTTTACGCTGGTGCGTCGCATTTATTATCTTTTTTCCCATTGCATATCACCAATTAAAACGTGAATGGCGGATACTGAAAAGACATTGGTTTATTGTCATCATTCTTTCATTAACAGGGGTTACAGCATTTAACACACTTGTTTACATTGGATTACATTACACTACGTCTATTAATGCATCTTTAATGAACTCTTCTACGCCCATAATGATTTACATACTTTCCTTTATTTTTTTGAAGGAAAAACTATCAAAATTTCAGTTAATAGGGACCGTTTTATCACTGAGTGGAGTTGTCTTTATTATAATGGGTGGCTCTTTTAAAAGGATTGTCGATTTTACTTTCAACAAAGGGGATTTAATTGTAATCGCAGCAGTATTTTGTTGGAGCATATATTCATTGCTCATTAAACAATATGCAACTCGCTTACCAGGGCAGTCTACCTTTCTAGTGACGATTGGACTTGGGGCTATTGTGTTATTCCCTTTTTCTCTCTATGAAACAATGTCTAGTACAACAGCAATTCATTGGGAATGGCCAACCATTGCTGCTATTTTATATGTTGGTATTTTTGCCTCTATCATTGCTTTTCTCTGCTGGAACAGTGGGGTTATACAGCTGGGAGCGAACAAAGCAAGTATTTATTTAAATTTCATTCCTGTTTTCGCCTCCATTTTTGCTGTTCTTTTTCTAAGTGAAAATTTACATTCTTTTCAGCTTATAGGTGGACTAGCCGTTGTAGCAGGGGTTATTTTATCAGGAAAAATAAACAAGCAAAGACTTCAATCCTAAGAAGTCTTTGCTTATTTTTGCTAATTCGTACCACCATAAATTATTGTAACATTAGGATGGTTTAATAATTGGCTTGCTGGGAATTCTTCTGTAATATGACCACTTTTCAATTTTTCAATCGCCGCGAGCTTTTTTTCACCAAAGGCAATGAGAACGATTTCCTTTGCCTTCATTATGGAGTGAATGCCCATTGTAATGGCATGTGTTGGTACTTCAGACGGATCATCAAAATAAATAGCATTTTCTGTTCTTGTTGACTCTGTTAACTCCACAATATTCGTCTTGGCATCAAACGATGTGCCTGGTTCATTAAAAGCAATATGTCCATTTACACCGATACCTAGAAGCTGTAAATCAATGCCTCCTGCTTCTTCAATGCGCTTATCATATGCAGCACATTCTTCAGCTAAATTGGCTGCCTGTCCATTTGGCAAATGGACATTTTTCGGCTGTATATCCACAAAATTAAATAAATTCTCATGCATAAATGTAAAGTAGCTTGCTGGACTTGATTGCTCAATGCCTACATACTCATCCAAGTTAAAAGTTTGTATTTCCTTAAAAGATAAATGGCCAGCTTGATGTCGTGCCACTAATTCTTTATACATGCCTACAGGTGATCCACCAGTTGCTAAACCTAAAACACTGTCAGGTTTCTCTTGTATTTGTTTTGAGAAAATAGTAGCTGCCACTTCGCTCATTTCCTCATATGTATTCACTTCTATCCATTTCATTCTCTATACGATACCTACCTTACCATTAATATTATTAACTAATATGTAAAATATTTCACTTTATAGTAGCTAACATATTAATCTTACTAGTTATTTAGCTATTTTTCTATCATTTACTGCTTCAGTTTATGCGTGTAATCTATGACTATTTCGGTTATGTTATTAATAAGGAAGTGAGGCGATTTTATGAATGAACAGATTCGGCACTATTTACAGTATATTCAATTTCAAGGAACGTTAGAGCCATCTATTCAGCTACTTGGACAACTACAAACTAAACATCTATTAACCATTCCCTATGAAAATTTAGATGTTGCCTTGAACCGTGGTATCTCCTTCGCTATTCCTGATTTATTTCAAAAAATAATTATTGATAAACGTGGTGGCAATTGTTTTGAATTAAATATCTTATTCAGTTGGCTCTTACGAGAGCTTGGCTTTTCTGTCACCAATCGTTATGCCCAGTTTTGGCGCAACGTAGCGGAAAATACCCCTCCACAGGAAATTCCCATGCATCAATTATTGCTAGTGAATGTGAGTGGACAATACTATATCTCAGATGTAGGCGTCGGTGCATTAGCACCCTGTAAACCAGTCCCACTGATTGCTGGCTATCAACACCGTGAAGGTAAAGAGTTATATAAAATAGATTATGATGAAGCGAATGGTTGGATGCTGTTGGAACAAACTAAACATAGTTGGCGTTTGCTTTATAGTTTTCACGATGATGCCAATGATGCAAAATTTGCACCACGACTTTCCAAGCAAAAAAATAAAATTGCTATGATTCGAACCATTGGTGGTCGTCATACCATGATGAACAACGAATTTAGAATCTATGAGGGTTCTTCTTTAACAACCTATACAACACAAAATGAAAAAGAATGGTTACAAGCCCTTCAGCGATTTTTCAATATTACATTACAAGATTAAAAATAAAGCAAGCCTACTATGAAATGTAGGCTTGCTTCCTATTTTTTCATGGTGCGATTAAGCAGTTCAAGCACGACAATATCATTGTGTAACTCTTTCACTAAACCTATTCCATCCACAAAATAATAGGTTTTCACTGTACCATTAATTATGGATTTTTCTTCTAGTATGACCACACCTGAATATTGTACCTCTCCAGCTTGAACAATACCATTGGTCGTTTTAACCGTTACTCGTTTACCTGACGTAACGCCAGTATCATCCTCATGTAAAATAACACCTATCCTAAGTGGTAGCTCCAAATATAAATCATAATGAGTGTTACCATCACGGGCAATGGCTTGACCATATATACGATCATCGCCATATATCAGTTCATTAGGAAAGGCTTGTTCTGAACTTAGATTTTCGACTACCCATACATCATTTTTACCGTCATGGTGATCGAATTGATAGTCTAATGTATAACGTTGATGATCATTTAAAGAATAATAGGCATACGTGTAAATAAAAGCACGATCTTTTAGCAAATCTGGTTTAGATAACGTCATAGCACGTGCTAAAAACGCTGAAAAGTGAGCACGTGTAACAGGTTCATCTGGTTTAAATGTACCGTCATCATAGCCCCTTACTAAATGATTATGAGCTAGGGTTAAAATTTCTTTATATCCTGGTGTTTGTTCTGTTACGTCTGTAAAATAAGCATTCCCAGAACCCTTAAGCTGGAAAGCCCTTTGTAGCACAATAGCCATTTGACCTCTTGTCATTGTTGCATTTGGATGAAATGTATGGACATCATCAAATATACCCGCATTTTGTACCGCTGCGATTTCTTTATAATACTTATGTGCGGTCGTTACATCCTGATAGTTTGGATTCTCTATATTGATTTTATTTAACGCTAAAGCACGAGTTAATATAACAGCTACCTGTGCCTTCGTTACATTTTCATTTGGTTTGAACAGGTTATTTGAATAGCCTTTTACAATTTCCTGATCCACTAAATAATTAATTTCTGTTGATAATGTTTCATCTGCTAAATCTATAAAGCTTGCCGCTTGTGCTTCCTTAGGTAATATGGCAACCGTAATTAGGATCAAACACACTAGTTTCAATAGTTTTTTCATGTTTTCCCTCCTTCCTCGATCCTTTACCCCTCCAAACCATTTCTTACTCTTCAAACAAAAATACCACAACCATAAATTATATGATTGTGGTCATTCTTATTAGTACATAGTATTTGTTAACACGACACCGTCGCTTATTCTAATAATACGGTCTGTGTAAGTAAGCATTTCCTCATCGTGCGTCACCATTAATGTTGTAATATTTAATGTTTTAGTTAATTCTTTTAGTAGCAACATGATTTCCTTGGAGCGCTGGGAATCTAAACTAGCCGTTGGTTCATCAGCAAATAATACTTTCGGTTGATGAATAATAGCACGTGCAATTGCTACACGCTGCTTCTCTCCCCCTGACAAGGAGGAAGGGTAGGCAGTTTTACGATGTTCCATTCCGACTAACTTCAATAGCCGATTGACTTCATATTTCTGTTCATTCTTTTTTAATGGAGATTCAGCCACATCTAGCATTAATAGCAATTGTTCCTCTACTGTCAAAAATGGAACAAGATGAGCAAATTGAAAAACAAAGCCGAATTTACTTGCACGTAATTTTCGTACCTGTTCAGTTTTCATCGTCGTAAGATTCTGCTCTTCAAATAGCACTTGCCCATCTGTTGCTGGTTGTAGTCCAGCAGCAATCGTTAATAATGTACTTTTCCCAGAGCCCGAAGCACCTACCAATGCTGTAATCTCTCCTTCTTTTAAAGAAAAATTGATGCCCTTTAAGATCTCTTCCTCCACTTCACCATTCTTAAACGTTTTTCGTACTTCATCAATTGTAAATAACGTCATGATTAAGCCTCCCCCTGCTGTATTGCTTGTAAAGGTTCAATTTTTTTAATTTGCATTCCTGACAAGGTCGCACCAATAAAGCCTATGAGGAGGAATACAACGGATAACTGTGTTGTAGTGCCTATTGTTAAAGTAAATGGCATCCCTTTAGGAGCAACTATATTAAATAGCTGGCTAAGACTGACAGATACCACAAGTGAAAAGATTGTAATAATAGCCATCTGTGTCCAGATCATTTTAAATAGCTTACTTGTTTTTAATCCGATCGCTTTTAAAATGCCATACAAGCCAATTTTTTGTACATTCATCATGTAGAAGAAAATAGCAAACAACATCCCACTAATCACAACTAAGAACCATATAATCATATTTAAAGATAATTGTTCCGCATTATAACTGGGGATAGTTTTGAGAAACTCTTTATTGCTATATGCTTGCAATCCCTTAATATCATTTGGCTCACTATTTGGTACAAAAATCAACTGTTTATCAGCTACTCGATACATCTCCTGGTAGGCCTCTTCACTAATATAAGCAACGGGAGCATGGCTATATTTTTTTTGCTCTACAAAACCTTTTACAATGAACTTTCCACTGTATTGATTATTCGTTAATATATCTCCAACTTGTATTCCTTTATCTTGTAGTGAGCTATCCAAAAGCACCTCGTCTTGATGCACATTGCTAAAAAGTGAAGATTCCGTTGATGTCACAAAGGCTACACTTTGTTGTTTATCATCCTGATCATTTAAAAAGCCCATCTGGATCGAAAAAGCTACTGCCTCTTTTTCTTTACTTATGACTTTCTGCTGCAGGTGGCTATCGATTCTTGAAAGATTAAACGTGCCATCTGCATCCTCAGCCATATAAAATTGTCCCTTCGGTAAATCCTTAATTAAAGCTGCATTATCCTGTGACAGACCATTTGCTAAACCCGAAATAATAAACGTTAAAAAACTAACTAGGAAGATAATGGAGCCCAAGATTAAAAACCGTACTTTATTCTTCTTCATTTCTTTCCAGGCAAGATTCATCACTAACCCCTCCATTTCTTTAATTACTCCTAGCTTAGAATTGTTAAATGAACAGAGCATGAACTAATCGTTAAAATGTAGAGATCCTATAAAAAGCCGCTCTATAAAGGCATTTTTATCCCATAGAGTGGCTTCTTTTTTGAATCTTATTTATCTTTACTTGCTAAAATCTTTTTTGCTAACAAAATTTCTCCTACTATAAATGAATTGGTATTTTTTATAACAATTATATATTTTATAAAACTTATAGTAAGGTTTGTTTAACAGATTACATAATTCGAGAGGTATATACATGAAAAAATTTTTAAGAATTTCTTTAGTTCTACCCTTGTTATTGTCATAGTGTCTATAGTAGTTTTACTATTATTTAGGACGTAATAATCATAGTAATCTATCTGGAAGTATGGCTGAAAAATCGATCAACATTTAACAAATTGAGGGCAAAGTAGGATCTGTCATCCATCATTCTGCAGCGTTTGCAGCTGGAGATATCATTTCTACTGCAGAAGATTTATAGTTGTTTGACAGAGACTTGCGTAACAACGTATGGATAAGCAAAGAAATATCAGAGCTGATGAGTACTACCCATGTTAAAAAGTTACCATATTAATATGGATATAGTTTGTATACGCAAGATATCCTTTAAATAGCTTTAGATTGCTAATACAGCACAAAATATAACTGACGTAAACGCAACAATAAGACCCATTAAGTCCACCTTTCTTTTATCTATGCTTATATACTTTTTATAATTTTTTACAACAAAAAAAGAATCCTTGATATATCAAGGATTCTTCGTTGTAATGGATACCGGTGGTCGGGGTCGAACCGACACTCCAAAGGAACACGATTTTGAGTCGTGCGCGTCTGCCAATTCCGCCACACCGGCATAATGGAGATAAAAAAAATCGGATAAACCGATTAACAGTTAAAATATGGAGGCGGCAACCGGATTTGAACCGGTGATAAGGGTGTTGCAGACCCGTGCCTTACCACTTGGCTATGCCGCCAGTCATACATGGAGCGGAAGACGAGGTTCGAACTCGCGACCCCCACCTTGGCAAGGTGGTGTTCTACCACTGAACTACTTCCGCAAAAATGGCTGGGGTACTAGGATTCGAACCTAGGCATGACGGAATCAAAATCCGTTGCCTTACCGCTTGGCTATACCCCAACAATGGGGCGACTGATGGGAATCGAACCCACGAATGCCGGAACCACAATCCGGTGCGTTAACCACTTCGCCACAATCGCCATTGTATTATGATGTTTATTAATTTTATATTAGATGGGGCGACTGATGGGAATCGAACCCACGAATGCCGGAACCACAATCCGGTGCGTTAACCACTTCGCCACAATCGCCATAAAATTAATTGGCAGGGGCAGTAGGAATCGAACCCACACCAAAGGTTTTGGAGACCTCTATTCTACCGTTGAACTATGCCCCTAAAATAATAAAACTGGTGGAGGGGGACGGATTCGAACCGCCGAACCCTAAGGAGCGGATTTACAGTCCGCCGCGTTTAGCCACTTCGCTACCCCTCCGGGAAAATCTGGTGCCGGCTATAGGAATCGAACCCACGACCTACTGATTACAAGTCAGTTGCTCTACCTGCTGAGCTAAACCGGCAAAAAAACAAGATGGGTCAGGACGGAATCGAACCGCCGACACTTAGAGCTTCAATCTAATGCTCTACCAACTGAGCTACTGACCCATATTAAAAAATGGCGGTCCCGACCGGGATCGAACCGGCGATCTCCTGCGTGACAGGCAGGCATGTTAACCGCTACACCACGGGACCATTTGGTTGCGGGGGCTGGATTTGAACCAACGACCTTCGGGTTATGAGCCCGACGAGCTACCACTGCTCCACCCCGCGATAATACTATAGTGTTGTTAAAATAATGGTGGAGGATGACGGGCTCGAACCGCCGACCCTCTGCTTGTAAGGCAGATGCTCTCCCAGCTGAGCTAATCCTCCATCTGGGTATTGAAATAATGGTGACCCCTACGGGATTCGAACCCGTGTTACCGCCGTGAAAGGGCGGTGTCTTAACCACTTGACCAAGGGGCCATCGTTTGGAACAAATCAAAGTGCTGGCGGAGAGTAAGGGATTTGAACCCTTGAGACAGTGTTAACCGCCTACACGATTTCCAATCGTGCTCCTTCGGCCACTCGGACAACTCTCCAAGAATGGCTCCGAAGGCAGGACTCGAACCTGCGACAACCTGATTAACAGTCAGGTGCTACTACCAACTGAGCTACTTCGGAATAATTTTGGTATATAGCCTAGCGACGTCCTACTCTCACAGGGGGAAGCCCCCAACTACCATCGGCGCTAAAGAGCTTAACTTCCGTGTTCGGTATGGGAACGGGTGTGACCTCTTTGCCATCATCACTAGACTATTTGAAAGACAATACTTATTATAACATATCTTATAAAAATTACAAGTATATTCTAATATTTTATTCTTTCAAAACTGGATAAACGGTGCATTGAATGTTTCAAACGTTTTGGTTAAGTCCTCGATCGATTAGTATTCGTCAGCTCCATGTGTCACCACACTTCCACCTCGAACCTATCTACCTCATCGTCTTTGAGGGATCTTACTTACTTGCGTAATGGGAAATCTCATCTTGAGGGGGCTTCATGCTTAGATGCTTTCAGCACTTATCCCGTCCACACATAGCTACCCAGCGATGCCTTTGGCAAGACAACTGGTACACCAGCGGTGTGTCCATCCCGGTCCTCTCGTACTAAGGACAGCTCCTCTCAAATTTCCTACGCCCACGACGGATAGGGACCGAACTGTCTCACGACGTTCTGAACCCAGCTCGCGTACCGCTTTAATGGGCGAACAGCCCAACCCTTGGGACCGACTACAGCCCCAGGATGCGATGAGCCGACATCGAGGTGCCAAACCTCCCCGTCGATGTGGACTCTTGGGGGAGATAAGCCTGTTATCCCCGGGGTAGCTTTTATCCGTTGAGCGATGGCCCTTCCATGCGGAACCACCGGATCACTAAGCCCGTCTTTCGACCCTGCTCGACTTGTAGGTCTCGCAGTCAAGCTCCCTTGTGCCTTTACACTCTACGAATGATTTCCAACCATTCTGAGGGAACCTTTGGGCGCCTCCGTTACCTTTTAGGAGGCGACCGCCCCAGTCAAACTGTCCGCCTGACACTGTCTCCTGCCCCGCTAAGGGGCATGGGTTAGAATTTCAATACAACCAGGGTAGTATCCCACCGACGCCTCCTTCGAAGCTGGCGCTCCGAGATCTCTGGCTCCTACCTATCCTGTACAAGTTGTACCAAAATTCAATATCAGGCTACAGTAAAGCTCCACGGGGTCTTTCCGTCCTGTCGCGGGTAACCTGCATCTTCACAGGTACTATAATTTCACCGAGTCTCTCGTTGAGACAGTGCCCAGATCGTTACGCCTTTCGTGCGGGTCGGAACTTACCCGACAAGGAATTTCGCTACCTTAGGACCGTTATAGTTACGGCCGCCGTTTACTGGGGCTTCAATTCGCAGCTTCGCTTGCGCTAACCACTCCTCTTAACCTTCCAGCACCGGGCAGGCGTCAGCCCCTATACGTCACCTTACGGTTTTGCAGAGACCTGTGTTTTTGCTAAACAGTCGCCTGGGCCTATTCACTGCGGCTCTCATGCGCTTGCACGCTCAAGAGCACCCCTTCTCCCGAAGTTACGGGGTCATTTTGCCGAGTTCCTTAACGAGAGTTCTCTCGCACACCTTAGGATTCTCTCCTCGACTACCTGTGTCGGTTTGCGGTACGGGCACCTCTCACCTCGATAGAGGCTTTTCTTGGCAGTGTGAAATCAGGAACTTCGTCCATACGGACTCGCCATCACAGCTCAACGTTACAGTGTGCGGATTTGCCTACACACACGCCTTACTGCTTGGACGCGCACAACCAACGGCGCGCTTACCCTATCCTACTGCGTCCCCCCATTTCTCAAACGGTGAGGAGGTGGTACAGGAATATCAACCTGTTGTCCATCGCCTACGCCTATCGGCCTCGGCTTAGGTCCCGACTAACCCTGAGCGGACGAGCCTTCCTCAGGAAACCTTAGTCATACGGTGGACGGGATTCTCACCCGTCTTTCGCTACTCATACCGGCATTCTCACTTCTAAGCGCTCCACCAGTCCTTCCGGTCTGACTTCAACGCACTTAGAACGCTCTCCTACCACTGACATCGTAGATGTCAATCCACAGCTTCGGTGAATCGTTTAGCCCCGATACATTTTCGGCGCAGCGTCACTCGACCAGTGAGCTATTACGCACTCTTTAAATGATGGCTGCTTCTAAGCCAACATCCTGGTTGTCTGTGCAACGCCACATCCTTTTCCACTTAACGATTACTTTGGGACCTTAGCTGGTGGTCTGGGCTGTTTCCCTTTTGACTACGGATCTTATCACTCGCAGTCTGACTCCCGTGTATAAATATCTGGCATTCGGAGTTTGTCTGAATTCGGTAAACCGGGATGGCCCCCTAGTCCAAACAGTGCTCTACCTCCAGTATTCTCATCACGAGGCTAGCCCTAAAGCTATTTCGGAGAGAACCAGCTATCTCCAAGTTCGATTGGAATTTCTCCGCTACCCACACCTCATCCCCGCACTTTTCAACGTGCGTGGGTTCGGGCCTCCAGTAAGTGTTACCTCACCTTCACCCTGGACATGGGTAGATCACCTGGTTTCGGGTCTACGACCACGTACTATTTCGCCCTATTCAGACTCGCTTTCGCTGCGGCTCCGCCTTCTAAAGCTTAACCTCGCACGTAATCGTAACTCGCCGGTTCATTCTACAAAAGGCACGCTATCACCCATTAACGGGCTCTAACTACTTGTAGGCACACGGTTTCAGGATCTCTTTCACTCCCCTTCCGGGGTGCTTTTCACCTTTCCCTCACGGTACTGGTTCACTATCGGTCACTAGGTAGTATTTAGCCTTGGGAGATGGTCCTCCCGGATTCCGACGGAATTTCACGTGTTCCGCCGTACTCAGGATCCACTCAGGAGAGAACGAACTTTCGACTACAGGGCTTTTACCTGCTCTGGCGGACCTTTCCAAGTCGCTTCATCTAACTCGCTCTTTTGTAACTCCGTATTGAGTGTCCTACAACCCCAAGAGGCAAGCCTCTTGGTTTGGGCTCTTCCCGTTTCGCTCGCCGCTACTCAGGGAATCGATTTTTCTTTCTCTTCCTCCAGGTACTTAGATGTTTCAGTTCCCTGGGTCTGCCTTCAAGACGCTATGTATTCACGTCAAGATACTACGCGATTAAACGTAGTGGGTTCCCCCATTCGGAAATCTCCGGATCAAAGCTCACTTACAGCTCCCCGAAGCATATCGGTGTTAGTGCCGTCCTTCTTCGGCTCCTAGTGCCAAGGCATTCGCCGTGCGCCCTTAATAACTTAACCAAGTTATTAAGCCTATAAAAAACTTAAAAAATAAATGTGTTTGTTACAATTTCAATGTCGTTTTATCCAGTTTTCAAAGAACAAGTTTTGAAGTGTTTCATTCAGATAGAATGAACCTTCAAAACTGAACGCAAAACGTAATCTTACAAACCCAAGGTTTGTATTCCGAAATAATCCTTAGAAAGGAGGTGATCCAGCCGCACCTTCCGATACGGCTACCTTGTTACGACTTCACCCCAATCATCTATCCCACCTTCGGCGGCTGGCTCCAAAAGGTTACCTCACCGACTTCGGGTGTTACAAACTCTCGTGGTGTGACGGGCGGTGTGTACAAGGCCCGGGAACGTATTCACCGCGGCATGCTGATCCGCGATTACTAGCGATTCCGGCTTCATGTAGGCGAGTTGCAGCCTACAATCCGAACTGAGAACGACTTTATCGGATTAGCTCCCTCTCGCGAGTTGGCAACCGTTTGTATCGTCCATTGTAGCACGTGTGTAGCCCAGGTCATAAGGGGCATGATGATTTGACGTCATCCCCACCTTCCTCCGGTTTGTCACCGGCAGTCACCTTAGAGTGCCCAACTAAATGATGGCAACTAAGATCAAGGGTTGCGCTCGTTGCGGGACTTAACCCAACATCTCACGACACGAGCTGACGACAACCATGCACCACCTGTCACCGTTGCCCCCGAAGGGGAAACTATATCTCTACAGTGGTCAACGGGATGTCAAGACCTGGTAAGGTTCTTCGCGTTGCTTCGAATTAAACCACATGCTCCACCGCTTGTGCGGGCCCCCGTCAATTCCTTTGAGTTTCAGTCTTGCGACCGTACTCCCCAGGCGGAGTGCTTAATGCGTTAGCTGCAGCACTAAGGGGCGGAAACCCCCTAACACTTAGCACTCATCGTTTACGGCGTGGACTACCAGGGTATCTAATCCTGTTTGCTCCCCACGCTTTCGCGCCTCAGCGTCAGTTACAGACCAGAAAGTCGCCTTCGCCACTGGTGTTCCTCCAAATCTCTACGCATTTCACCGCTACACTTGGAATTCCACTTTCCTCTTCTGCACTCAAGTCCCCCAGTTTCCAATGACCCTCCACGGTTGAGCCGTGGGCTTTCACATCAGACTTAAAGGACCGCCTGCGCGCGCTTTACGCCCAATAATTCCGGACAACGCTTGCCACCTACGTATTACCGCGGCTGCTGGCACGTAGTTAGCCGTGGCTTTCTAATAAGGTACCGTCAAGGTACAGCCAGTTACTACTGTACTTGTTCTTCCCTTACAACAGAGTTTTACGATCCGAAAACCTTCTTCACTCACGCGGCGTTGCTCCATCAGGCTTTCGCCCATTGTGGAAGATTCCCTACTGCTGCCTCCCGTAGGAGTCTGGGCCGTGTCTCAGTCCCAGTGTGGCCGATCACCCTCTCAGGTCGGCTACGCATCGTCGCCTTGGTGAGCCGTTACCTCACCAACTAGCTAATGCGCCGCGGGCCCATCCTATAGCGACAGCCGAAACCGTCTTTCAGTCTTTCACCATGAAGTAAAAGAGGTTATTCGGTATTAGCCCCGGTTTCCCGGAGTTATCCCAAACTATAGGGTAGGTTGCCCACGTGTTACTCACCCGTCCGCCGCTAACGTCAAAGGAGCAAGCTCCTTTTCTGTTCGCTCGACTTGCATGTATTAGGCACGCCGCCAGCGTTCGTCCTGAGCCAGGATCAAACTCTCCATAAAAGAAATTTGATTAGCTCAAATTGTTTTGCTGGCATCATGTTTGATGTCCAAAATTATGTTTCGTTCACTAGTTAAACTAGCTACTTAAAACTTTATTGATTACGTTTTGCTTGTTCAGTTTTCAAGGTTCATTATTTAAGTCGTTTTTCAGCGACTTCTTTATATTAACATCTCATTCAAAACATGTCAACAACTTTTTTAAAAAGTTTTTTGTGTTTTTCTGAGTTATTCGTTTATGTCTTAGCGACAATTAATATAATACAATACTAAGATATTATTCGTCAACTACTTTTCTAAAAAAATATCGAGGTATTTTTAGATACCTCGATTACAAGCATACTACAGTCATTGCCCCATTTCTAGAGCATCTTTATTTACCTTGTAATGACGGTGAAATATCCTATCATTTTTCGCTGCAATTGGTTCAATTTGAATATAGCCTTTATCCACTAAGTACTCCACAAACACTTCTAAATCCACTGAGTAGTTCACAAGCTCATGATGATCGTGTAATTCCTGAATGGTCCACATTTCTTTTGTTTGCATGACTTCTAATATATGTTGTGCTCCATCTCGTGTACGAGAATGAATTAAAAACTCACTTGCTAAAAACAACAATTCTAAGCGCTTTTCTATTGGCTCATTACTTGTCACTAGCTCTTCATACAGCTTATAGATGGCTGGCTCAATTTTTTTTACCTGTGCCCAAACAGTTACTTCAGGATACAGGCCACTATCGATAATAGATAAACGACCTAGATGATGCAGGAGTCCACAACGTGATTATAAGCATCCAAGTAACTTCCTTTATCGAAGTATTCTTTCCCTTCCAAATAGCGACGAATTAACTTTGAAAATTGAATACCTGTTTTAATTTTACGACCACTATACGGAAATTCCTGCAATTCTATTTTTAGTTTATGCAGAAATTCATTCCGATCAAATAATACTCTACCGAAGAATATCCAATCAACAACCTTTCTATTTGAACCGATTAGTAACCATTTTCGAATTAATTTCTCCGTAACAGTATGTAGAGCGATTTTATTTCCTTCATATAAGTAATGTTTTGAAAAGACTGGTTGCTCTGCTTCTTTTACGATAATGAGTAAAACCGTATCAAATGTATCTGTAACGTTACTTTGTTCTTCACGCTTTTCCACTAAAATTACGCCTAATGTATTCGACTGACTCGCACGTTCTTGATATATTGGACGCAGTACTTGCTCCATGTTCAGCCCTCCTTTATTCATATAGGTTCTTTTGTTCCGTTAAAAATTCGACATACTCTAAAAGTATTCCTTCTTTCATTCAGTTCAAAGCTAAAATACTTTGCCCTTATATGTTATAGTAGATTTTAGATTGGGAGGCAAGATGAAATATGAAACCTTATAAAAGTAAAATTAATAAAATTCGTTCATTCGCATTAGCACTAATCTTTTTTGGTTTTATTGTCATGTACGGAGGCATTTTCTTTAAAAACAGCCCGATATTAGTTTTAATTTTCATGTCACTAGGTGTTCTTTGTATTATCGGTAGCACAGTTGTATATGCGTGGATCGGACTACTGTCAACAAGAGCTATTCAAGTAGAGTGTCCTAATTGCCATAAACATACAAAGGTTTTAGGCCGAGTAGATATGTGCATGTACTGCAATGAGCCATTAACGCTTGATCCTGCTCTAGAAGGTAAAGAGTTTGATCAATCCTATAATAATAAAACAAAAAAATCCTAGCCCTTTTTAAGAGCTAGGATTTTTATTGTACTTTTGCAGTAGCAACTTTACATGATGGACAAGTGCCGTATATCTCTAAGCGATGCGAATGCACATCAAAGCCTGTTACCTGTGATGCAAAATGCTCTATTTCGTCGAGTCCAGGATAATGGAAATCGACGATCTTACCACAGCATTCACAAATCATATGGTAATGATCGTTTGTCACGAAATCAAAGCGACTTGAAGCATCCCCGTAAGTTAGCTCTTTCACAAGACCTACTTCACGAAATACACGCAGGTTGTTATAAACAGTCGCTACACTCATATTAGGGAACTTACCCTCAAGAGCTTTATAAATTTCATCGGCAGTAGGATGTGCCATTGATTGAATTAGATATTCCAAAATAGCATGACGCTGAGGAGTAATACGTACACCAGTTGTTTTCAACGTGTCCAGTGCATCTTGTAAATGCGTTGCAGACATCGTCATGCACCTCTTCCATAAGTATTATTAATTTATAATTGTTATAAATAGTGTATCCAATTCGTACTACTTCGTCAACAATCACACATTGCTTATCCTCAATAAATCAATGGTATTTTCCTTAATAGCCTCTTGATAAATCCATAACATTTTCTAAATCCGTGCCACCCTTTAGCCATTTTGTTAGGCTTGGCTTGAAAATTTCTAAGCTACGCTCAACATAACGAGAAGAATGACTGGATACATGAGGTGATACTATGACATTTGGTAATGTCCATAATGGATTGTCAGATGTCAGAGGCTCCTCTTCAAATACATCTAAAACTGCATGTCCAATTTGCTTTGTTTCAATCGCTTGAATGAGTACCTTTTCATCAACTAAATTACCTCGACCAAAATTCATGAAGATCGCATTGTTTTTCATCACAACAAAATGCTCTTCTTTCAATAAATGGGTCGTTTCTGTTGTTTTTGGTAATACAGAAATAACGATATCTGCATGAGGTAGGGCTTCTTTCAATTGTGTAAAACTAATCACCGTATTCATATAGGCCGCTTCTTTACCGGAGCGGTTACAGCCAATCGTCGTAACACCAAAAGCTTGCAATAAACGTCCAACTTCTGACCCAATGGCACCTGGCCCCAAAATAAGTGCTGTACTATCACGTAATTCCGTTTGTTGTGTTTTTTTCGACCATTCACTTTTCTTTTGCTGCTCATACATCCAAGGCAAAGCTCGTTTAATGGCTAAAATATGAGCAAGCATGGATTCAGCCATAGGCGTTTTATGAATGCCACGAACATTTGAAACTAGAATCCCTCGTTCAATAATAGCCTGAGCTGGCATTTTTTCTACACCTGCCGATGCAACAAAAATCCATTTTAGCTTTGTCGCAGATTGAATACTCTCTTCTGTTAAATCTTCACCATATGTAACTAATACATCCGCTTGTTGAAGCTCTTCATTTGATAAACTCTTTTCAAAGATAAATTCAAGCTGTGGAAATTCTGCTACTAATGGTTCTCGTAAATCTGGTCTAGGTTCAAATGTAAAATAGATTCTCATTATTTTGCCTCCTGTTCTGCTAAATAAGCATATACTTCTTCAATATGATTTTTCACTCGAACTTTGCGCCAAGCTTTTACAAGCATACCCTCAGCATCAATTAAAAACGTTGAACGCTCTATGCCCATATATTCACGTCCATACATTTTCTTTAAAACCCATACACCATATGCTTCAGCAATAGCATGGTCCTCATCCACTAATAGTGAAAATGGCAAACCATGCTTATCAATAAATTTTGTATGCTTGCTTGCGTTATCTGGGCTAACACCCAGAACAACAGCGTTTAAATGACTGAAGTCCTCAAACTTATCGCGAAAATCACAAGCCTCCGTCGTGCAGCCTGGTGTCATATCCTTTGGGTAAAAGTATAAAATAACATTTGTTCCTTTAAAATCAGCTAAATGCACCATCTCGCCCTTTTCGTTCAAGAGAGAAAAATCCGGCGCCTTTTGTCCTTCTAGTAATGTCATACAATCTCCTCCTCTGTAGGTCCTATTTTACTCTAAGTAACAAATCAAGTCATATCCCTTAATTTCTTTGGATTTCTTACACCGATAGGTCTACAATAGATTACGTATAAAAAGTTAGGAGGCAATTCTATGAATCATGCAAAATCTGAAGCAATACATGCAGAGGCATTACAGCATATTGTTGGTGGTGTAAACAGCCCATCTCGTTCATATAAAGCAGTAGGTGGCGGTTCTCCTGTAGCCATGGCGCGAGGAAAAGGCGCATATTTTTGGGATGTAGATGGCAATCGTTATATCGACTATCTAGCAGCATATGGTCCAATCGTTACTGGTCATGGTCATCCTCATATTGCAAAGGCTATAACGCACGCAGCGGAAAATGGTACATTGTTTGGGACGCCGACTGAATATGAAGTTACTTTCGCAAAAATGTTAAAGGAAGCCATTCCGTCGATGGATAAAGTACGTTTTAACAACTCTGGTACAGAAGCTGTTATGACAACGATTCGTGTGGCACGTGCCTATACAGGACGTACAAAAATCATGAAATTTGCTGGTTGCTACCACGGGCATTTCGATTTAGTATTAGTGGCTGCAGGATCAGGTCCAGCAACATTAGGAACACCGGACTCAGCAGGCGTAACAACTTCAACAGCTGAAGAAGTTATTACTGTACCTTTTAATAACCCAGAAGCCTTTACAGAAGCCATGAATAAATGGGGCGAGGAGATTGCAGCTATCTTAATCGAGCCAATAGTAGGAAACTTCGGTATTGTTGAACCGAAGCCCGGCTTCCTTGAATTAGTACATGCTACAGCAAAGGAAAAAGGGGCCCTAACGATTTATGATGAAGTCATCACGGCCTTCCGCTTCCACTATGGTGGCGCTCAAAACTTACTTGGCCTAACACCTGATCTAACTGCACTTGGTAAAGTTATTGGTGGTGGTTTACCAATCGGTGCTTATGGCGGACGTAAAGAGATTATGGATACTGTTGCACCACTCGGCCCAGCATACCAAGCGGGTACGATGGCTGGAAATCCTGCATCTATGCAAGCTGGCATCGCTTGCCTAGAAGTGCTACAAACACCAGGTATATACGAGGAAATGGATAGATTAGGCTCAATTTTAGAAGAAGGTATTTTAGCTGCTGCTAAAAAACATGGCGTAACCATCACGTTAAATCGTCTTAAAGGAGCGCTTACTATTTACTTTACAGATGTGAAAGTAGAAAACTATGAGCAAGCTGAAAGCTCTGATGGTGAAATATTTGGACGCTTCTTTAAACTCATGCTTGCGCAAGGTATTAATCTAGCTCCTTCTAAATATGAAGCATGGTTCTTAACAACTGAGCATACAGAAGCGGATATTCAGGAAACAATTGAAGCAGTAGATATTGCGTTTTCTCAATTGTAATCTTGACAAGAAAAAGGCGACTTGCAGGTAGAAGTCGCCTTTTTCTTATTCATCCATGCAAATCTATGTATTTTATGAGCACTTCCTTCTATAATGTAAAGAAGCTAAAAAATATTAGACAGAAAGGACATCTTTATGAAATTAGGTGCCCGTGTATTTAAAACTGGTGTAGCTATCGTATTTGCATTATTTATTGCAGAGTTGTTAAAATTACCTTCACCTGTTTTTGCTGGAATTGCAGCTATTTTTGCTATTCAGCCTTCTATTTATCGTTCTTACCAAACCATTGTGGAGCAAGTACAAGCGAATATTATAGGTGCGACAATTGCTGTCATTTTCGGCTTACTTTTTGGCCACCATGTCGTTGCCATTGGTATAGCTGTCATAATAGCTATTGGTCTCATGTTGAAATTTAAACTGGAAAAATCACTTTCGCTAGCGTTGGTATCAGTCGTAGCTATTATGGAATTTCAAGGGGATGACTTTTTAACGTTTGGTTTAATACGCTTTGTTACGATATTAGTCGGGGTATTAGCAGCGTTTGTCGTAAACCTTGTGTTCTTACCACCTAAATACGAGGTAAAACTATTTCGCAAAATTTATATTTTACAAGATGATATTATTCGTTGGACACGACTGGCTGTACGTCAAGCTTCTGAGCACACATCCACAAAAACAGCATTAAGTAAGTTTAAAAGCCGTATGCTACGAGTGGATACGCTATATGATTTATATAAGGAAGAGCGTAATTATTTTAAAAATAAAAAATATGTGAAAGCACGCAAACTAGTAGTCTATCGTCAAATGATTTTAACTTCCAAGAAAAGCTTGGAATTGCTACAGCGTTTGCATAATCACGAAAATGAATTAGCTCAGCTCCCTACACAATTTCATTTAATGATTCAGGAGAGACTTGATTCCTTGTTAACGTACCATGAGCAATTGCTCTTAAAATATACAGGAAAGCTAAAGCCTGAGCATTCGGAGTGGAGTAAAAGCATTGACTATGTCCAACGTAATGAGCTGATGGAAATTTTCATCAAGCAAATCAACTTCGCTCGTGAAGAAGGCGATACGGAGTTTTCTAGCTATCACCTACTCTATATTTTATCGCGTATTTTAGATTATGAGGAAAACTTAGAACATCTTGATACACTTATTGTTTCTTACCAAAGCTATCATGGACATGAAATCAATGTAGAATTTGAAGAGGAATTCATATAGCTAACATTTTGGCGACAGATTATCTTGATTCAGGGGGCTTTTGATCACCCATTGAATGAAGATAAGTCTGTCGCTTTTTTTATACAAAAAACCTCCAAGTAGTCATCTACTTAGAGGAAAGAAGCTAAGAACGCAATGTTAGCAATTGTTGCTCTGCTTGTTGGCGTTTGACCATTTGTTCATCACGTAATTGCTGATAATTGGCAATGCCTGATATAATAGTATCCCACATTTCTTCAAGAGTCTGGGTAGTGCTGGATTGTTGAGCCATGGCAGTACTTAATTGCACCGCTTCCTTACTAGCTCCCCCAAATTGCTTCATACGATCTTCAAAGGCAGAGGCTGATTGACTTTGTAATTGTTGACGTCTTTCATTAACTGCATTCATCAAACCCATTTTAAAAACAGGAATGGTTTTAACAAAAGCCCCATTAATTTGTTCAATCAATTCACGGTTACCATTACGTAGCATATCGATTTGAGGGGCTGTGATAATAGCCACCATACGTGATTTTTCTAAATCATCTATTTTTTGCTGGAGCATCTCTGCAATAGCTTGCAAACGATTTAGCTCCATTTTCGCCAGCTGATTACCTGCTTCACTCTGTTTTTCATACATCGGAATCAATGTTGTTTGGACTTCATGAAGTTTCATGTCAGTTGCTACGATATACTTTTCTAGCTCAAGATAGTACATGAGGTCTTCTTGATATAAGCGTGCAAGTACTTGATTATCCTTTGCTAATTCCTCTTCCATCAGTACAAATTGATAATGGATTTTCTCAATATCTCTCCCCAGTCCATTGTATTTCGTAAATAAATCGCCATCATTTTTGGACTTACGTGCAAATAGCTTTTTAAAAAAGCCCTTTTGTTCTGTAAAATCTTGTTTGTCGAATGTCTGCATAAGGGCTTCAAGCTGCTTAAATAATTCATTTGATTCGAAAGATGTTGACTGAGTGATGATGGCTAAAATTTGATCTGCAAATGTAGCTAATTTTGTAGACGGCTCTTTTCCCAAAGCTAATAGCTCTATCTGATTTTTTATATTGATTTGATTGGCAATTTGCCGTACCTCTGCATGATCCCGTAACTGTTCTTTGAAGGCTTCTGCTGTTTCCAGTGTCAGCTGCTTCAGCGTCAACGAGTTATTTGACATTCATGCCGCCTCCTTTCTATCATCAAAAAAAACGATTAAAGAGTTTTTTTATGATTTTGTCGGGTGCAGTTTTCTGTGGCTTTGGTTGTTCATAGTACAAGTCAAACAGCATATGCTCTAAACGATGCACATCGTAACTATCTTCTTGTAAATGTTTTTCTAAATCTAGTTGACCTGTCGGATTATAAAACACAATATCCACACCAAATCGATTTAAAAACCCTAATAATGCCATATCCTCACGTGATAAAGCTGGTTGTTGAGGTGCTTGATATAATACCACCTTCGGTACCTCTTGTGAATAATCAAAGCTTTGTAGTAAACGAAGGATCTCCTGTGGAATCATCGTCATCTGTTTAAATAAAAATAACTGTAAATCATATAAGGTCTCATTTGGCTGCTGTTTCAACATAGGCTGCTCACAGGAAGTTTTTATCGTGTGTGCAATCGCACGCTGTAGCTCCAATGTTAACTCACCGTATTGCCACCAATCACTTTGCATAATACGCTCTACTGACAGTTCTCCATTTACTAGGCAATGCTTATAGTGAAAGTGAAAATTGGCTTTACTCGTTGGTGCATAGGGGAATTTCTGGACAAAAACCGTTTGCGGACTTGCTAATAACTGATGCATATAATACCAGTATTCTTCCCGTCTGCTCGAAACCCCACTAATTTTGGCAAATATGACTGGAATGACAATCTCATCCCCAACTACTTCAAACTGTGGTCGAACCAAAGCTTTCTCTTTTGCATAAATAAATATATCATCATATGTCATCCGTAATGTTAAGGAGCGTGGCATAAAATCTTTAAACTGCCAAGGCTTATAGACACCTGATTGCTGATCATGCATTAATTGCTCAAAATGCTGACTAGATCGATATCCAACCGTTGCCTGCCGGTCACGCAACTTATCAGGAAATGGCTGTAAAGTTGTTTGATTGGCATATGCATATGTGATAGAGAAAGTATCATTAGGATCAATCTCAGCAAATTCATCTATTTTAGCTGGATGAAAAATTAACACATCACAACCGAGCTCCATTAATAACAATAAGAAATAGCGCTGACTTAGAGTTGCTTCCCCATACCAAACTACTTTAGGAAAATCATCTGTTGGTTTCATGGATTTTGTCCATAGAATCCAATGGTTTTTTAACCATTTCACCATATCAATTAAAAACCGGCGAAAGTCATTTGCTAGCAAACCTAACGATTGCTGTTTTTGAAAGAGCTCTACTACTTTAATGGTTGCTAACTGTAAATGGCGATTCATTACACTGTCATCATGCTTAGGAATTAATTGATAACCATACATCATTGCCACTAAACGATTTATAGATAGTCCTTGCGGAGTTTGTTGATGCTGCGAAAGGATTGTTTGTATAGCCTGAAAGTCTTTTGGTTCAATATGTTTATTTAATTCTTCACTTAAAATATGGATGTTAGTGTTCTGTGACAATGTAAATAATGAATTGAAATAATCATCTTCTTCGATTGGTATGCCCAATACACGAACAGCAATTCTACTAAAGCTCACTTGCTGCTCTGTTGTTTCATAAAATGCACGATCCTTTGGTGAATCTTGAAACGCCTGTAGCCAATCATCAGGATGACGCTCCAACACTGATTTAATTGTGATTGTTTGCATACAAACGCACCTCCTAAAAATCATCCTCAGCCTATGCTAAAGCATTCATTTGTCATAGGATGTCTCACCTAATGACAACAAAAATATTTGAACATCTATACGATCGTTTGTTGTGATGCCATCTGTAAAACTGTTTCCAATAAATTCTTTGTAAATGCTTCACCATTGTGAGGCGAGTAAGTTGTATTTTGTAAAAACTTTGGCTGTTTATCCTTTAAATCTCCATGATTTGGTGTAAAAGCTAAATCAGCCATTGCAAGCATGCCATAATCCATAATAGAATCACCTGCTGCTATATGCACATCGTATGTACAGAACTCTTTTATATATTCTATAGCCGCTTCCTTTGTCAGCACCTTAGGCATAAAATACAATTTTTTCCCTTGTAGCAGAACATGCCAACCATGCATATCAAACTCTTGAATCATCGCTTGTAATTCATCGGATGGTAAAGCATCAATATCTACATGATGTACATAAAAAAGCTCATCTATATACAGAGATCGTTGTAGCCATGTATCAGATTTAATCGTCTGAAAAAGCTTTAGCATATCCATACGAGGGATCGAGGAATCTTCAATACGTCTAGATAATGTTTGTGTCCACTTTTCATATGGCTGACCCTTTTCTACTATTGTACCCCCATTGCTTGTAATTGCAAAAGCAGGGCATAAATCATAAATAAAATGGATTCTTTTATATTGATGTAAAGCTCTTGTCGTAACAGGTACAAATAAAGTTTGTTGGTGTACCTGTTGCAATAGAGGTGCTGTTGCCTGTGTCATCATACTCATTGCTGTTTCGACCTTGTGTTCAACGACAATTGTCTCTGTAGCTGGCGGAAACATCTCCATCATGCGTTTAGAATAAATAAGGGTTCTATCTAAATCAGATGTAAATAATATCATCATATTCTCCTCTATAATTCTTTGATCAAACCACAACATGCATAGGACATATTCGAATACTCTTCAACCATTACATTTTTTTCCTGTGCTAATAATAAAATATGTTTCAATTCATGCATGTACTGTGGATTAATTAAAATCTTCCAAGGTATCCTTCGCAGCAAAACTCTTGTCGTTTCGCCAACACCTGGTTTAATGAAATGAATATTATCAATACCAAAATCTCGTTGAATTGTTTGCACGGACTTCATACCCTCCCAAGTAATTGGAGAGATTTCTTGCTCTTGAATTTGTTGCACAATTTTATTCTGTACTTGTTCAAAACATGTGACGATACGTTCTATGTACAGCTTGGAGACATCTACGGCCTCTAATTCTTTGTAGTATTTTGCACCATGAAAATCGTTTGCATCCATAAACTGCAAATTTAATACCGTTCTACTCACTAATCCAGATACAGTCGAATTTAAACAAGCAGATGGTATTAAAAAATCCTCACGAGTTCCATAAATAGCGGCACAATGCCCTGGATCAGCCAAAACAGCTAAATCAGCACTTAACTGTTTTTGATATTGTAAATTAAATTTTTGGCAGGATTGAATTAATTCATTGGTAATTGCCCCTTTTCCTGTCCAACCATCAATAAATTGAATACTTCCTAGAGGATGCTGTGTCAAAATATAACGAATTGCCGTTTCATCAAACCCACGACCTCGCAGTATAGAAATGGAGTAATGTGGAACATTCACATGATAATGCATAGCTATATACCGTTTGATTAAAATACCGATGGGTGTACCTGCACGAGCTAAACTCACAAGAATTAAATTTTCTAACCCTCTATTTTCAATGATTTGCTCTGCCACTACTCCAACGGCGATTGCTATTCTTTCTTCATGAGCATCTAGCGCTTTATAAAAAAGATTCATATAGGTATCAGATGGTTGCTTCTCCACTGGCAGCATTTCAGAATAATGTATGCCCGATTGAATGAGCTGTTCACGTTTCTCATTATCCATTTCAAGGAATGCACTTCCAATATCACGCAATAAAAAAATAACGTCCTCCGATGCATAACTCCCCATTTTATCTGGCTGCAAAGTCGATATCATCGTTCTACCTCCAATTCATGCATACTAATTACGTATACTTTGGCGTTAGTGGCTTCTTGCAATGCCTTTACCACACGAGCAACTACCTCTTCACTTGCTATACGTTCCACTATGAAAAAAAGTTCCGTGTAAGACTGGCTTTGAAGATTATATAAAAAATTAGTCACCCCGTTATTTTCTGGACTTTCGAAGGCTATTTTTTCGTTAATCGTATATCCTAAATCATCCGTACAATAGATTGGACTACGAGTAGTCGACTGAAAGTAAACATCATTTCCTAAATAAGAGGCAATTTGCATAGGAACATACATGAATTCACCCGTGCCAATAACAAGCGCTGGCCCATTTGTTCTTAGTTCTTGTAATTGCATAGCAATAGCTTGAATCGTTTGCTTTTGGTCAACATGCTGTTTTGACGTGAGCATAAATCTCCCTGTTGCTAGTAAATAGGGGTGCTTATTTATTAATCCATTCTCCGCAACAGATCGATAGAATTTGCGATCAACAGATACTTGAATTGGACAAATGTCCATATCTCGTGCAACTTGTGTTAGTAAGTTTGGTTGTGTACTGGTTAAGCTTGGCGTGCCTGAACAGCTAAAATTCCCACACATAATGGAGATGAATTGTATAGAGATATCCCATTGTACTTCTAATTGTTGAAAGATTGTTTGCTGCTGTTGGGAACGCCAATCTAAAATAGATAGTAACGCATATTGTCTCACTAAAGGAAATTTCTGTCTTAATGTCTCAATAATATTAATGACCGTATTTCCAGTAGTAATTTCATCATCAATTAACACAATGCGCTTAGCTTGCAGTAAAAATTCTGGTTCCTCCGTATAAATTCTATGGCTTGTCGCATGTGAATGTTCTTCCTCAAACGTAACAAATGGCTCAAAATCTGGCAACACTTCACGTGTTGTGTGGATATACATAGCATTCGAGTGAAAGGCATTAAATACTGCGTGACCAAGTGCTGTTGCCGTCTCAGCAAAGCCAATAAACAATGTTTCATCCGTTAATTCTAGGTTTCCCTCTATGGATTTTTGTACTTCATCCAAATTAGCTCCGTCCTTTAAAGCTTTAACGACAGACGAAGCCATTGCCTTTTGCCCAGTAAGATGCTGATGATACAGCATAGCTAAAAGAGTTCCTGTCAGTAAAGGGATTTGCGGACGGACAGCCAAATGTTTGCCTAGTACCGTGCTTACAAACAAAAATTGTCTCTTCTTATTAATTCGAGCCGCCATTCTAAACAAGTCGGTTAGCGCAAAATTATGCGGATTGTTGGTAATTTCAATATCAATTGAATAATTCGGTAAAATGCTTAATTTACTCATTTGTTGTTGCATATACACTACCACCTATTTCAGACTGTAATAAAAGTGAGGCAAAATCGACAGATTCATGATAAACACCATAGACATGAGCCTGTTTTAAAATCCGTTGTGCCCATCTCATATGTGGCTTAATTTCATTCATTTTATTAGCATAGTGACTTTTCATAACACCTTTTTGTCCATCATTATTTTCTATAATACTTAGCGCATCTAAGTATTCCTCATACGAAATCGCATAGAGGGCATGCACAACACGGATATGGCTCGGATGAATAATTGTTTTTCCCACTATGCCATTTTGTTTATCCATTAAAACTTCTTTCATTAATCCATCTAAACAATCGTCTAATAACGCTTTCCTTGTATCAAGCGCACCTTTCTCACTAAATGGTGTCACTCTAAGTGCGGGCTTTAATACACGCTGATTATTAAAATACTCCCACACAGGCCCAGAAATAATAAAACCATCTTCCTCACGCCCTAAGATATTGACAATATCTGCAACACAATCTCGAATGACACTAATATCATAAATGGTAGAATCCATACGGCGGCGAATTCCGTAAATACCACAAAAATCGGTAGCTCCAATTCGTACATTTAATACACGGGCTTTGTATTGATGTAGAACTGCTTTAATGTCTAATAATGCTTCCATGCGAGATTCCTTATATAGTACCTCACGACTTTCTAAAATCGGCATACCATATAAAATTAAATCATTTTCTAAAATGGTTTGTTCAAGCAACTCAAAATAACGGGCACCCTCTTCGGCTGTAAACTTTGGAAAGACATAGCCAGTTAATATTTCTTGCTTTTTCCCTAAAACAGTTGTTAGCTTTTGAAACTGCTCAACATGACGTACTCGAATAAAAAGTAATGGGAGCTCCTGAAGTAATAGCTGTTTTTGCTGATAGAGTGCATATAGTTCACTAATATCCTCTATCAACTTAGCTTCACAATCTACTAACTCTGCATCTCCAACTGCATCCTCCAAATCAATGACAAGTGATGTGAGTTCCTTATATTTTTGTGATCGGATTAAGCTCACAATCGTAGGCATGGAAGCTGGCATATACAAAGTCGCACCTAGGGCATATGACAAAATTTCCGACGTTTCCCATTTTGTAAACGGCTGTGGCTTCTTATAAAAAATCGTTTCTGCTTCTGTTGCAAAGTGTTGCATCTAATCCTCTCCCCAGTAACTATGCCTTTTGTGAAAAAAGCACTGTATCAGCCTGTTCCATACAGACTAATACAGTGCCTTGTTTACACTGCTGTTTTCTTTTTCAACTTGTAAACAACAAATATCAATAAGAATGCAGCTATTAAAATAATAACAAAAATTTCATGCGAAGGATGGTAGCCCCCAAATACTAACACACATTTTCGGTGCATTACGATAAGCCCCTGTTACATCTGCTAGTTTAAAAACTGTGCATATGTATTTACTATCTCATTTAATACATCTACATCAGATCCTCCACCATGCACCTATGTCCCATAGTTACTGTAGGCCATATGCATTGATTAAAGCAGCTAGTCCACCCTGGTAACCTGAACCTACTGCAGCAAATTTCCACTCACCATTATGTCGGTACAGCTCACAAAATACTACAGCCGTTTCAATGCTGAAATCTTCGCCTAGATCGTAACGCAATACCTCTGATCCCGACTCTTCGTTCGTCAATCGTACATAGGCATTTAAGACTTGCCCGAAGTTTTGATGACGTCCCTCGGCATCGTAAATAGTAACCGTCACTACAATTTTTTCAATTTGAGGTGATACTTGCTTTAAGTTGACAAGAATTTTTTCATCATCCCCATCCCCTGCACCTGTACGATTATCTCCTGTATGGACAACTGACTGGTCTGGGCTCGATAGATTATTATAGAAAATAAAGTCCTGTTCATTACGACATTTACCTGAAGCATCTAGTAAAAATACAGATGCATCCAGGTCAAAGTCTTGTCCACCATCAAATTGCTTTACATCCCAGCCTAAACCAATGCCAATGCTATTTAAGCCTGGATCTTGCTTTGTTAAATCAATACGTTGCCCTTTACTTAATTGTATAGCCATTCAAAAATCTCCCTTTCTGTCCAAAGATGAAATTTTAGTTTACACTTAAGCCATAATCATTACATAAAGCAGCTAAGCCACCTTGATAGCCTGCACCAATCGCATTAAATTTCCATTCTCCGTTATGACGATATAATTCCCCTACAACAATAGCTGTTTCGATACTGAAATCCTCGCCTAAATCATAGCGAATAATTTCTTCGTTGGAAGCAGCATTCATAATACGAATATAGGCATTAGACACCATACCGAAGTTTTGACTGCGAGACTCTGCATCATGAATTGTTACAGTGAAGGCTAATCGCTGAACATGAGCAGGTACTTGAGTTAATGCCACTTTCACCACTTCATCGTCACCTTCGCCTACACCTGTTAAATTATCGCCTGAATGCTCTACTGAACCATTGCCACCTTTAGTGTTGTTATAAAAAATAAAATCATTTTGATCTGAAACTTTACCTGTATCAGCAAGTAAAAATACAGAGGAGTCTAAGTCAAAATCATGACCACCATCATATTTATTTGTATCCCAACCTAAACCTACAACAACATTCGTTAACCCTGGATTTGTTTTAGTTAAATCTACCTTTTGACCTTTTTGTAATGAAATGCCCATAATTTTTATTCCTCCTATTTAGTCAATTATTTATTGATATCTTCGAACAACGTCGCCAAGCTTTATGTCATTTGTTCCCGTACCAACCGCAGCAAATTTCCATTCGTTATTATGTCGGTAAATTTCTCCACATACTAACGTCGTTAAATTTGAATAATTATCAGTTAAATTATAGCGAATTAGTTCGCTTCCTGTCCTATCATCATACACACGAATATATGCATTATGAATCATACCGAAGTGTTGATTGCGACCTGCCGCATCATAGATGTTTACAACAAACACAAGCTTGTTATATTGCGAAGGTACGGACGATAGTTCAATTGTAATTACCTCATCATCACCATCGCCGTCACCTGTTAAATTATCACCTGAATGTCGAACAGAACCGCAGCTACTTGTTAATTTCCCGAAATAAACAACATCGTCACCCGCTACAACCTTATCATCTTGTAACATTAATACCGAAGCATCACAGTCGATACTTCTGCCACTGCCACTATTTCTGCTAGAAAATAAACCACCTAAAAAGCCGCCACTTTTCTCTTGGCCTACAGGGTCCCACCCTAAACCAACTTTAATTTTATTTAATCCTGCGTTACCCTTTGTTAAATCCACTCTTTGTCCTTTTTGTAAATTAATCCCCAATTCTAACACCCTCCTAAAATATGTATTTCAGTCGAAAGATTTTATGGTAAGCAATAATCTACTAAGCTATAAGATTTCTACTTAAAATTAAGTCTAAAATAACGTGACAAAAAATTCAATTAATGGCTCCGAAAAGGTGTTTTCACTTATTTTAGAAAGCCCCTCACGCCTTTTTCTATAACATAGAACGTTTTTGTAGTAAAAATGTTCCTTTTATATCCATTGGTCCAAGCAGCTAAAAAACCTTCTAACTTGTAGAAGGCTATGTTTCTATTTACTAACTTTTCATTTTTGGATCTAATGCATCTCGTAGTCCATCCCCCATTAGATTAAAGCCTAATACGGTTAACATAATAGCTAAACCAGGGAAAATCATCGTCCACGGAGCATTTAATAAAAACTTCCGTGCATCCGCTAGCATTTTTCCCCATTCTGGTGCTGGAGCTTGAGCCCCTAGCCCAAGGAAGCCTAATGCTGCCGCTTCAATAATAGCTGTCGCAATTGCTAATGTCCCCTGTACAATTATTGGCGTTATGGAATTCGGCAAAATATGCGAAAATAGTATTCGTGCATCACGCATACCAATTGCTTTTGCCGCTACTATATACTCCTCTTCCTTGACACTTAAAACTTTAGAGCGGATTAAGCGCCCAAAATTCGGTACGTTAATAATAGCAATGGCGATTAATGCATTTTGTAAAGATGGACCCAGCACTGATACTACTGCAATCGCTAGTAGCATACTAGGGAAAGCTAGCATAATATCAAAAATACGAGAAATTATCGTATCGACCCATTTTCCATAATAACCTGCAATGATGCCAAGTAAACTACCAATTATCACGGACAAAATAACAGAGAAAAAGCCTACCCATAGTGAAATCCTTGCACCGTGAATGATCCTCGAAAAAATATCCCGCCCAAAATCATCCGTTCCAAACCAATGATCAGCGGATGGTGCCAGTAAACGTTTCGTTAAATCTTGTTCATTGATGCCTTGTGGTGCAATGAACGGACCAATGACAGCTAGTAAGATAAAAAATATAACAATTCCTGCTCCAACAAGGGATACTTTGCTCTTTTTAAAACTACGCCAGCCTTCGAGCCATGGACCTACTGCCTTTTCTCGAACTGGTGCTACTTCTTTTTTTATATCGATTGCTCCAGTCATCATTGCAACTCCCTTCTATTTGTATTTAATCCGTGGGTCGACTACTGTATACAGTAAATCCACGATTAAGTTAATCATGATGAAAATAAATGCAACGATGAGAATACCTGATTGAATAACAGGATAATCCCTGAAGCCAATCGCATCATAAATATAACGACCAATTCCTGGCCAACTAAAAATCGTTTCTGTTAAAATGGCCCCACCTAACAGTAATCCTGTTTGTAGACCAATTACCGTTAACACAGGAATAACCGCATTCTTTAATGCATGCTTATAAACAACGATAAACATTTTTTGTCCTTTTGCTCTTGCAGTCCTTACGTAATCTGAACGCATAACTTCCAGCATGGAGGACCTTGTGATTCTGGCAATGATAGCCATTGGAATCGTGGCAAGTGCTACTCCTGGTAATATTAATCGCTTTATGACTTCGATGAATTGATCAAAGCGTCCTTGAATGAGCGTATCTAGTAAATAAAAATGGGTTATGGCGGTAATTGGATTTCGTACATCTTCTCGACCAGATGTAGGTAACCAACCAAGCTTACTACTAAATGTCCACTGCTCCATCAATCCAAGCCAGAACACAGGTACAGATACACCGATTAACGCTATAATCATCGCTGTATAATCAAACCAAGAATTTTGGAACCATGCAGAAATAATGCCAGCATTCACACCAATAACGATCGCAATGATCATCGCAAATAGTGCAAGTTCGGCCGTTGCTGCTAAGTATGGGAAAATTTCTTCTGATACAGGTAGTTTCGTACGTAGGGAAACCCCTAAATCCCCCTGAAAAATACCTGCTAAGTAACTAAAATATTGTGTATACCACGGCTTATCTAATCCTAAACTTGCGTTTAACGCCTCGACCGCCTCTTTTGTTGCCTGTTGTCCTAAAATAACCTGTGCTGGATTTCCAGGGATTGCCCGTATCAACATAAAGACGATAAAAGTCATTCCAAGCAAAACTGGGATTAGTTGAAGTAAACGTCTCCCCATGTAGTGAAGCATTTTCATCACCTCTCTATGATTTTCATAATCTACTGTGAAGTCTTTATATACTGTTGAAAGGTTGAGCCTTCACTAAACGGTTTTGAATGTTTAGTTGAATTCTTTCATACAGGAAATAATCATGATCTTTACTTGAAAAGAATCTGCGAGATTTCCACGGCTTACCCGCAGAAAAGCAAGCAGATTCTTCACATTCCTTTGTTCAATTAAAAATGATGAAATTTACTATTGAATATCTACTGCATCTAAACGGTCAGAGCCAGTAGGATGCGCAATGTAATTTGTAACTTTCTTGTTAGCAGCTAAAATTGGAATAGAGTGAGCAAGTGGAACCCATGGAGCATCCTCAGAAATAATTACTTGAGCTTGCTTATAAAGTTCATTACGCTTGTCTTCATCGATCTCAGTTTGAGCAGCTGTTAATATCTTGTGTAATTCTGGATTATCATAGAACGTATAGTTATTAGAACCAATATTATCGGCGTCTAATAACGTGTATAGGAAGTTATCCGCATCCCCATTATCGCCTGTCCAGCCAAGTAGGAATGCATCCGCTTCACCATTTTGAGCTTTTTCTAAATACGTAGCCCATTCAAATGACACAATTTTAGATTTAATACCTACGTCTTCTAAGTTCTTTTGAATCGCTTCAGCCACTTTTTGTCCATCTGGCATGTATGGACGTGGTACTGGCATTGCCCATAGCTCAATTTCCTTGCCATCATAGCCTGCTTCAGCAAGTAATGCTTTCGCTTTTTCAGGATCATACGTATAGCCTGTCACTTCATCGTTATAACCAGAAATTACTGGTGGCATTGGGTTTTTCGCTGGTTCAGCTAGCCCTTCATAAAACGCATCCACTAATGCTTGTTTATCAATTGCATAGTTGACTGCTTGACGTACTTTTACATTATCAAAAGGTGGACGTGTAACAGTTAAACCAAGGTAGCCAACGTTCATAGATGGACGTTCTATTAACTGTAAATTTGCATCGCCTTCAATTGTTCCTTTATCAGAAGGACTTAAGCCATCAGCTACATCAATATTGCCTGCTAATAAATCATTTAAACGTGCTGAGTTTTCTGGAATAGAACGATAAATTACTTTATCTAATTTAGGATACCCATCAATATAGTAATCTGGGTTTTTCTCAATTGTGATTGAGTCATTACGTACCCAGCTAACAAACTTGAATGGACCTGTTCCTACAGGATTTGCAGATAAACCTTCTTCATCTGCTTCAAATGCTGTTGGAGAAGCAATTGCAAAAGGAGACATTGCTAAATTTTTTAAAAATGGTGCTTGAGGTTGACTTAACTTAAAGACAACTGTGTAGTCTCCCTCTGCAGTTACTGATTCAATTACTTGCTTGTCACCAACGACAAATTGTGAACTAAAGTAAGGGTGTTTATCTGCACCTGTTTTCCAACGTTCAATATTCTTAACAACAGCCTCAGCATTGAAATCTGTGCCATCATGGAATTTCACACCTTCTTGTAGCTGGAAAGTATACGTTAAACCATCCTCTGATGCCTCCCATGATTTGGCTAAGCCTGGTTGAATTGTTACATCTCGTTCTCCAAAGTTTACAAGTGTTTCATAAATATTAGCTGTCACTGTGAAGGATTCACCGTCTGTAACAACAGCAGGGTCAAGTGCTACAGAATCTCCACCCCGACCATACACTAAAATTTTTGGTTCTCCACTGCTAGCTGTATCGCCACCAGTTGAAGTATCTTTACTACCCGTATCCTTGGTATCTGAGCCGCCACATGCTGCTAAGATTGTCGAGAGAATAAGGAGTAGCATTACACCTAAAGTCCAAAACTTCTTTTTCTTCATCGAATTTCCCCCTATGAGTTTTTATATCATTTAATGTTGGAGTGCCTCGTAAAGATGGCAAGCAACATAATGACCTGGTTTCACTTCTTGCATTTTAGGTATTACCTGTGAGCACTGATCCTTTTTAAACGGACATCTCGTATGGAACGTACAACCGCTTGGCGGGTTTGATGCACTTGGAATATCTCCTGAAATGATGATCTGCTCCCGTTCAAACGTAGGATCTGGAACAGGGACCGAAGATAAAAGTGCCTGTGTATATGGATGAAGCGGTTCAGCATATAAGTCCTCACTCGCTGTCAGCTCAACTAATTTACCTAAATACATAACGCCAACTCGATTACTAATATGACGCACAACCCCTAAATCATGGGAAATAAAAATATAAGTTAGCCTCAAATCCTTTTGCAGCTTTTGCAATAAATTCAAAACCTGTGCCTGGATGGATACATCAAGTGCAGATACTGGCTCGTCCGCAATAATTAAGCGTGGATTAGTCATCAAGGCTCTAGCAATGCCGATACGTTGCCTTTGCCCTCCACTAAATTGATGCGGATAGCGCTTGATATGATATTCATTCAATCCAACAATCTCAAGTAGCTCCAACACTTTCTGTTTTCGCTCTTTGGCATTACCTATCCCATGAACAATAAGAGGCTCCTCTAAAATTTTGCCGATGTTATGGCGAGGATTTAGTGAGGCATAGGGATCCTGAAAAATCATTTGAATATCTCTACGTGCCTTCCTCATTTCGTTATTGGATAATTCTGAAATCATTTTACCTGCGAATTCTATCTTACCTCCAGTTGGCTCCAGTAAACGCATTAATAAGCGACCCGTTGTGGATTTGCCACAGCCTGATTCGCCAACAATTCCTAATGTTTCTCCTTCAAACACTTCAAAGGAAACATCATCTACGGCCTTTACATCCCCGGCATGTGAATGAAGGACTCCTTTTCGAATCGGAAAATACTTTTTTAACCCCTCAACCTTTAATAACGCTTTCGACACGTTGCTCCACCTCCTGCTTCTCTAGTAAAAAACATCTCGATTTATGATTCTCTGCTGCTTCAAATAAAGGTGGTGTTTCCTGTAAACAACGTTCCATTGCATATTCACAGCGTGCCGCAAAACGACAGCCTACCTGAATACTTCCTGGTTTCGGTACACTTCCAGGAATGGAGTATAAATTTTCCTTTTTATAACGCATGTCAGGTACTGATTGAATGAGCCCTTGTGTATAGGGATGTTTAGGATTAGTAAAAATTTCATGAATCGGCGCCTCTTCCACTATTTGTCCTGCATACATAACAATCACTCGCTCACAAGTTTCCGCGACAACCCCCAGATCATGTGTAATTAACAACACAGCTGTATTCAATCGTTTATTTAAGTCTTTCATAAGCTGTAAAATTTGGGCTTGTATCGTAACATCCAATGCAGTTGTAGGCTCATCCGCAATCAATACTTGAGGATCACAGACAAGTGCCATAGCAATCATCACACGTTGACGCATACCGCCAGACAGCTGATGTGGGTAGTCCTTTAGCAATTCCTCAGCACGTGGTAGACCTACCAATTTCATGATTTCGACCGCTCTTGCAAACGCTTCCTTTTTTGTCCATTTTGGATTATGGATTAATATAGCCTCCTTTAACTGATCACCAATCGTGAACAGAGGGTTTAGCGAAGTCATGGGCTCTTGGAAAATCATTGCAATGTCTTTTCCACGTATTTTTTGCATTTGTTTATCCGTACATTTAGCAATATTTTTGCCATCTAGCAAAATTGCTCCACCCGTTATTTTACCTGGTGGTGATGGAATTAATCCCATGATGGACAGCGACGTAACACTTTTACCACTTCCCGATTCTCCTACAATCCCTAAAATTTCTCCTTCATGGACAGAAAAATCGATATCGTCTACAGCAGGAATTTGCCCATTATCTGTGAAAAAGGTTGTTTTCAAACCTTTTATTTCTAGTAGTTTTTTCCTCATGTGTAACGCCCCACTCTACCTATATTTTACTTAAATGTATAATAATATTAATAGAATACTATAACTTTCGTTAAATTCCTTATTTTCAGATAATTCTAACTAAAAATCCTTACTCTTTCAATCATTAATATTCTGCAAATTACATAGAATTTCTACAATAATCGCCTTCGATAATAATAAAATCTTATAAAGAGATAATTTTTAACATTTTTCAAAAAAAAATAGCCTTCCATTTTCGAATAAATGAAAGACTTTTTTGAAAAAAGTTCTTAAACCGTGTAATTTACGGAAAATTTTAATCTAAATGCTGCACTTGGAATAAATTATAATATGTCCCTTGACTGTCCATTAACTGTTCATGTGTTCCACTTTCGATTAATTGACCATGATCGATGACGAAAATCTTGTCAGCATGGGTAATTGTAGAAAGACGGTGCGCAATAATAATAGTTGTTCGTTCATGAGCAAGCTTGTCTAACGATTCTTGAATCAGTGCTTCACTTTCCAAATCTAATGCAGAAGTAGCCTCATCAAGGATTAGAATTGGTGGATTTTTTAAAAACACACGCGCAATGGCAACTCGTTGTTTTTGTCCGCCAGAGAGCTTTACTCCTCTTTCTCCAACCTTTGTGTCATAGCCATTAGGCAGACTCATAATAAAGTCATGGGCATTTGCCGCTTTCGCTGCTTCGATAACCTGTGCATCTGTTGCATCTGGTTTCCCCATTAAAATATTCTCTTTGACAGAGTCACTAAAAAGTATATTATCTTGCAGGACAATACCAATTTGAGATCGTAAGGAATGTAAAGTGACATCCCGTACATCTTTTCCATCAATGGTCACTTGCCCGCTTGTTGTATCATAAAAGCGAGGAATTAAACTGATAATCGTTGACTTACCACCACCACTCATCCCTACAAAGGCAACAGTCTCTCCAGGATTTATCGTTAAATCGATAGCATCTATAATAGGTGAGCCAGTTTCTTCATATTGGAAGGATACATTTTGAAAGCGAACCTGCCCATTTGCACGTGGGAGTTCAAGAGCATAGTCCTTATCCTTCACTTCATAAGGCTCATCTATTAAATCGAACATTCGATCCATTGAAGCAATTGACTGTGTTAAAGTTGTGGAAGAGCTAACAAGTCGACGAAGTGGGCCATACAGACGTTCAATATAAGCAATAAAAGCAACCATTGTTCCAACTGAAAGTGACCCATTTATTACTTGATAGCCCGCGTAGGCTATAACTAGTAATGGCGCTACATCTGTAATGGTATTGACGACAGCAAATGATTTTGCATTCCACTTTGTTTGATCAAGCGCTTTTTCTAAAAACTCACCGTTTGCTGAATCGAACAATTTTTGTTCATGCTTTTCTAAAGTAAAGCTTTTAATAATGCTCATACCAGCTACACGTTCATGTAAATAGCTTTGTACACCTGCAAGAGCTTGAGAACGTTTCCGTGTTAAATCTCTCAATTTGCCAAAAAAGTACTTCACACTGAAAGCATAAAATGGAAATGCGATTAACGCTACTAGTGTTAGCTTCACATCCATGGTTAGCATAATGGCAATCGCAATTACAATCGTCGCCAGATCTAACCAAACATTCATTAACCCCGTCATGACAAAGGTCTTTGTTTGTTCAACATCATTAATTACCCTTGAAATAACATCCCCTGCTCGTGTATTGGCATAGTACCTTAAGCTTAAACGCTGTAAATGTGCATAAATTTCCTTACGAATATCAAATAGCACCTTGTTGCTTACGTGTTGTGCAAAATATTGTCGATAATACTCAATAGGTGGACGGATAATAAAGAACACAATAATAGTGCCACCTAGCCAATAAAATAGTTCTTTTGTTTTTTCTACATCTGTTAAGTCATCTGCTGCAATAATATCGTCTAGCACAATCTTAATGAGCAGTGGAATAAATAGTGGAATAGCAAATTTTACTATACCAATGATAATCGTTAAAATAATTTCCCATGTATATGGTTTAACAAAGCGCATATATCGCTTAATGCTTCCCAATTTATCATCACATCCTTACAAAAAGAAACAGACATTCGAAGATGAATGCCCTAAGTATTATAGCAATATTTTGACTAAAATACAGTTATGATGACTTTATAGCGAACTATTTTACCTTTGCCTTACCAACACTCTGCTCCCCTCCAATAAAAAACACCTATTAGTTAAACTAATAGGTGTCATGATTGATCATCTGACTGCATATCAAGCTGGAACTTGTAACGATTTGTCCAGACATCGATGAAATCGGGTGCAAATGGTCCTCTTTTTTGTTGAATCCAGCTTATTAATTTATCGACATTGCGCTTTAAAATCTTATCTATGACATCAGGATAAGACATTTCCTTCCGATGGAGCTCATATTCATCCTCGTCTAAAAGTGTATAAGACATGTCAGGAAAAACTTTAATATCTAAATCATAGTCGATATATTTAATGGCATTATTATCGAAAACAAATGGTGAGCTTAGATTGCAATAATAATACACACCGTCTTCACGTAGCATACAGATGATGTTAAACCAGTGTTCCGCATGGAAGTAGCAAATAGAGGGCTCTCTCGTTAGCCATGTACGACCATCGGATTCTGTTACAAGTGTCCGTTCATTCGCACCGATTACGATATTTTTCGTTCCTTTTAAAACCATCGTTTCTTGCCAAACACGGTGGATACGGCCATTGTGCTTATAACTATGTATTTGTATCGTTTCTCCTTCTACCGGTAATGCCATTTTGTTAGCCCACCTTTTCGTCTATGCTACCTAAATCTAGCAGTCTCTAGTATATTATAGCAATGTGTACGCGAAAGGTGTAGTTAGAAAACCACAAATTTCACTACGCTATTTTGAATTTGTATAAAATTTAGTCAATTATAAGCGAATTTTAATATAATGTCAGCTTTGATGGGGTTTTTTAGTTAATGCTATAGAGGATTTCCTTTTATGCTGACCATTTACTTACCTAAACAATTTGAAAGGGGCTGTCTTTTTCATCTTTTCGGATTTAAGACAGCCCCTTAGAGGTAAATGCAATTATGCAGTTACAAAGTGTTACTCACCTAAATCTTGGTTAGTTTTTGAGAAACGGCCAGAAGCTGGAGCTTTCTTTTGCTCTGCTTTCGCATTTTGCTTTTGCACTTCATTTACGTCCGTTTCATAACCAAACTCTTCACTTTGACGTTGCATGTTTTTATTCGGTTGGAAATTTTGGTTGTTTTGTTTTTTCATCATTCATTCACCTCCACGCTAGTTATTGTGTACGGAGGTGGTGACTTTTATGCTCATGAATCAGTGATTTTTAAGAAGGATTTATTTTCCTGCCGTTTGCTTTTTTACTTCATCCCAAATTTTTAGCATAGGCACAGGCATCGGTAAAAGTTCTATTTGCTCATAGTTTAGCCAATCACCTAGCTCAGTCGATTCGCATTTTATATAATAGCTATTTAAATGCCAAGTTAAATGTGAAAAAACATGTTTAAATGTAAGCAGTTCATATTTGGCCTGGACATTTACTGTATATTCCTTTGTAAAATTTTCTGCTGAAGATTGGCTTGTATCAATCATCGGAAATTGCCATAGATTAGCGAGCAAGCCTTCCTCAGGACGTTGTTGCATTAAAAATTGTCCTTTGTCATTTTCATATACGAGCACATCATATGTGAGATGCTTCATTTTTGTCTTTTTTGATTTGACAGGTAATTTTTCTGGTTCTCCCTCATTAAAAGCTGTGCAATACTCTCTTACTGGGCATAATAAACATTTTGGAGAGGTAGGTGTACAAATAAGTGCACCCAGCTCCATTAAGCCCTGGTTAAACGATGAAGCATGATCAGGATCAATTAGTTCCTCAACCGCACTTTCAAAAATTTTCTTCGTTTTGGGAAGAGCTATATCTTCATGTATATCAAGCACTCTACTTAGAACACGCATAACATTACCGTCAACTGCATGTTCAGGCTTATTATAGGCAATACTTAAAATAGCACCTGCAGTATAGGGACCAACACCTTTTAATTTAGATATTTCATGGCGATTGTCAGGTACTATACCTCCGTAATTTTCTAACACCTCACGAGCACCTGCTTGTAAATTGCGAGCACGAGAATAATAGCCAAGACCTTCCCAATGCTTTAATAAGTATTCTTGAGGTGCTTCCGCAAGCAAATCTAATGTTGGAAAGCTTTCCATAAAGCGATTGTAATAAGGAATAACTGTGTCGACACGTGTCTGTTGTAGCATCACTTCAGATACCCAAATTTTATAAGGGTCTGTTGTGTGTCTCCACGGTAAATCACGCTTCTCTGTGTTAAACCAGTCAACTAATGATTGTCGAAATTCTGTTACATATGGGTAATTCACAGTGACCTCCGTTGTTTTTACGATTTAATTTATGATGAAAAGGGTATACAATGAAGAAAAGAATATTCGCGGAAGATCGACAACAATCGTCGCTTTCGCACGAATGTTAGAATATTTCAATATACCTTTTATTATGTTTGAAATAAAGTTGTATGCACATTGTACTCGATTTTAATGCATACTAGGAGTGGATATTTTTGGATTCAGGTACACATTTCGTTATGGGTATTGCCCTTGGCGGTCTTGCATTAGCTGACCCTGTAGTTGCCAATCATTCAATGACTTTTACAGCAGTAATGGCAGGTACAATTATTGGCTCACAAGCTCCAGATGTCGACACTGTGTTAAAACTACGTAATAACGCCATCTATATCCGACATCACCGAGGAATTACACACTCACTACCAGCTGTAGCTATTTGGCCTATTTTAATTACATTTGTTTTATCACTGATTTTGCAAGATGTGAATGTGTTACATTTATGGCTTTGGACATTTTTAGCTGTCGCACTTCATGTTTTTGTCGATATTTTTAACGCGTATGGAACACAAGCAATTCGACCTTTCTCTCGAAAATGGGTTGCGTTAGGTGTCATTAATACCTTCGATCCCATTATTTTTTCCTTACATTGTGTCGGTATTGTGTTATGGGCATTTGGCACAAATCCAGTATGGACATTCAGTATCATGTACGTGGTTATCGTGATTTACTATATTTTACGATTCGCTGTGCAAAAAGCGGTAAAAAACGCGGTGCATCATACTATTCAAGATGAAGAATATGTCATTGTAGCACCTACTATGCGCTTCTTCCACTGGCGAATCGCAGCCAAATCCAAAACTCATTATTATGTTGGCCGTGCTTATGGAAGGACTGTTAATATTTATGATAAATTTGAAATTAAGCCTTTGCCTAAAACTGCGCTTGTAGATGCTGCAATGAAAGATCCTAACTTAGCTGCATTTGTGTCTTTCTCTCCTATGTATCGATGGGAGATTTCCGAGCTTGAAAACGGCCTAATAGAAGTAAGGTTAATCGATTTGCGTTACCGTAGTGACAATCGTTATCCTTTCGTTGCTGTAGCACATTTAAATGATGCTAATGACATTATGACGTCTTACACAGGCTGGATCTTTACAGAAGATAAGCTTCAGAAAAAATTACAAATTGGTGCAAGTAATTAAGCAGTAAACCCTGACCAATATTGGTCAGGGTTTTATTATTGTACCATATCATCACTAGCATCTAGTAAATGTATATACTTCGGATTGCGCCCTGCAAAGGCATGTAGTTTATCACCATAGCTAGCAATTAATTGACGAACAAGATTTTCTGTATACTCTGCCCCACGATAATCATATCCTGCTTTCGCGGCAGTTGATTCAAAGTCACTCCATAACAACTCCACCCAAACCTGTGCCCGTCCAACAGACATCTGAGGATTCTTTGCAAGTAACTCTGCTGTTAATTTCTCAATTTTTTCATCCATTTTATTTGCCCACCTTTACTGGGGAAAGGATAGATACTGGTAGTGCCTCTTGGTATTTGTCTCCGCCTAAACGATGACCCCAAGCAAAGCGTCCCTTCAAATAATCTACTTGGAAAAATTCATTATCTGAACCATCAATACGATACATTTCTCCTGGAACGATCGTATCAAGATCCACTAAATAAGCCGCAGCCATTAAAGCTTTGCGTTCATAAACAGCAAACTCATTGATGATTCCTAGCTGTTCTGCCTTTCGAGCTTTCTCTTTTAGAAAGGCAATTTCCTCTCGCAATTCATGTTCAGACATAGCTGCATAATTTTTTTCACTCATTCTTCATTCTCCTTCTCTTCTATAAAACGATCTATTACTTCTATAGGAAAACCCTTTTGATAGAGCGCCTGTTTAACCTTCATTTTTAGCTCATAACCAGTATACTTCGATACGTACTTTTTCCAAACTTTTTCGCCTTGAGCATCAAGTAGCTGCTGCCAGTTGTCATCATCCTGCCCTATCTCAACTTGGCTAAGCACCTCTTCTACAATCGAGAAAGCATACCCTTTTCTTAATAAGTAATCCTGAATTTTGGTCTTAATTTGTGTTGGGGTCTTCTTGCTCTCCGCTCGAACAATTTTCTCTGCCAGTTGCTTCGCCAGTTTTACTTGTTCCTCAAAACTATATGTAGCAAGCACCTCATCCTGCAAGTTTTTCTCAATGCCTTTTTTGATCATGTCTTGTCTAATGGCTCTTGGTCCTTTTTTCATAGTAGCTTTCTTTGTATCAAGCAGAGCCTTTGAATAGTTTTCATCATTAATAAAGCCATAGGATTTTAACTTTTGGATTGCCTCTAACACTACAGCTTCTCCAAATTCTAAGTTGAGCAGTTTTTTCTTAACCTCATGCTCACTTCGCATTTGATATGAAAGGAAGTTTAATCCCTTATTAAATGCCTTACGTATCTCATCTTCATAGGCAATCTCTTGAATTTCGAATTCATCGAGCACCTTTCCCTTTGTTAAACCAAATTGAATGAGAATGGCTTCATCAACCGGAAAAGCATATTCTTCATTTAAATAGATATTATAGCGTTCAGGATTGTTTTTTTGACGTGCAATTTTTGTAATCATACGCATAGTAAACACCTCACTATTATCATTATAGCATTTCTTTATGGGGGAACTGACAAATAGCACGGTTAATTTTCCTATGTCACGGGCATTCTTTTCCCTTCCACGGGTAAACTTCCTGCTCTGCAATAAATGCCTAAAGATGTTTACTTTTTTGGTTACATGATAAACTTATTAGGAAGCGTTTTATTCGAGAAAAGAGGTGCATGTTATGAAAATAGTGATTGCAGGTGGTACTGGCTTTGTTGGAAAAGCCCTTATACAGCTTTTGCAGGACAACGGACATGACATTTTTGTCCTAACGCGTCATGAGTCAAGGCTCGAAAATGGCGTTCACTATGTTCAATGGCTACATCAGCATGAGCAAGCTTTGACAATCTTTGAAGGTGTAGATGCCTTTGTGAATTTAGCAGGTGTTTCATTAAATAATGGTCGTTGGACAAAAAAACAAAAGAAAGCTATCTATTGGAGCAGAATGAATGCCACATCAGAGATTGTACGAATAATGGACATGCTCACGATAAAACCAAAAGTCCTTGTCAATGCTAGTGCGGTTGGTATATACCCAACTTCCACACAAGCCATCTATGATGAAGATTTTACGGATTACGCAACTGATTTTTTAGGCACTACAGTCCACGATTGGGAGCGACATGCGAAACGAGCAGAAGCATTAGGTATTCGTGTGGCTCTTGCACGTTTTGGTGTCATTTTAGGTAGAAATAGTGGCGCACTTCCACCAATGCTATTGCCTTATCAAATGCATATAGGTGGCACGATTGGCTCTGGAGAGCAATGGCTTTCATGGGTACATATTGAGGATGTAGCACGTGCTATTTATTTCGCTATTACAAATGAAAATATTCATGGACCATTTAATATAACAGCACCGCATCCGATGAGAATGAAGGAATTTGGTCAAACGATTGCAGAAGTCATGGGCAGACGTCATTGGCTGCCTGTTCCTAGCTTTGCGATGCGTTTAGCTCTCGGCGAACAAAGCACACTTGTTTTAGAAGGACAACAAGTGCTACCAACCCTATTAGAACAACAACATTTTATATTTAAATACCCTTATCTAAAGCAAGCACTTGAAAATTTGTTAAAGGCTCAAAATTAGAAAAAATTAAGTTGGATAATTTTTTAATAATTACGCATTCTAATGAAAAAGAAAGGATGCGTTTTTTATGTGGAAACAACATATTGTTGGTGCGGTAATTGCTACTTTTATTATTGCCGCAGGAATTAGCTTTAATCCATTTTTTGCTGCTGGTTCTGATGAACACCATTGGGGCTTTAAACGCGCTAAAAACGGTGAGCAGGCAGAGGCAGGAGCACAGCTCGATCAGTTACTCGACAAATATGGTGCGATTTATAAAGGGAAGGCAGATAAAAAAATTGCCTATTTAACATTTGATAATGGCTATGAAAACGGCTTTACTGAAAGTATTTTGGATACATTGAAAAAAGAAAATGTACCTGCTACTTTCTTTTTAACAGGCCATTACTTAGATAGTGCTAGCGATTTAGTGAAACGCATGGTGAAGGATGGTCATACTATCGGGAATCACTCCTATGGTCACCCTAATATGGCTCGACTTTCGCCAGATGGCATGCGTGCAGAATGGCAAAAGTTCGATGGCAAGTTACGTGAATTGACAGGCATCGATCGTACAACATATGCTCGTCCACCTGAAGGAATTTTTAATGCAAAAGTGCTAGAGGTGGGCAATGCAGAAGGTTATCGCCATATTTTCTGGTCTGTGGCCTTTAAGGATTGGATGAAGGATGAGCGTCGTGGTGCAGATTATGCTTATAATGCACTTATGGAACAACTGCATCCTGGTGCTGTTATTTTAATGCATACAGTAGCACAGGATAATGCCGAAGCATTACCAATGTTTATTGCAGAAGCTAAAAAGCAAGGTTATACTTTCTTATCGCTTGACGATTTAGTATTAGAATATGAAGATTTTCCTGTTGCTTTGCAATCGCCTGCTCCTTCGCTATAATGGGGAGATGACAATATAGAGCAGGGACGTGGAACGTTTGACGCAGCAAACAACAATGACCGTGGGACAAAAATTCCCACTGACAATAAAAAGGCTAGGCATTAATGGTGAAGGTGTAGGTTTTTATAAACGTAATGTGATATTTGTAAAAGGAGCCATTCCTGGTGAAGAGATCACAGCTCAAGTAACAAAAACACAACGTAATTTTGCTGAAGCAGAAATTTTAGCCATTCGTAAAGCTTCAAAACATCGTCAGGAAGCACCTTGCCCAGTGTACAATGAGTGCGGCGGCTGCCAGCTTCAGCATATGACCTATGAAAAACAGCTAATAGAAAAACGAGACATTGTTATACAAGCATTAGAGCGCTATGCCAAACCTTTACTCGAAACAATTGAAGTGCGAAAAACCCTTGGTATGGATGATCCTTGGCATTATCGTAATAAAAGCCAATTCCAAGTACGTAAAGAAGGCAAGCGTGTTTACGCAGGTTTATTTGCTGAAGGAAGTAATAAACTGTTAAACATTAATGATTGCCTTGTTCAGCACCCAAGTACTTCTAAAATCACAGTTGCTACTCGAAAAATTTTGCAAAAGCTAAATATCACTATTTACGATGGTCGTACGCTAGATGGTTTAGTGCGTACGATTGTTGTACGTACAGGTATTCGTACTGGGGAAACACAAGTCGTCCTTGTCACAACAAGGAAAGAAATCCCTCATTTAGCTGAATTGATTACACGTATTAAAAAAATTGATCCGAGTATTGTATCCATTGCACAAAATATTAACCGTGAAAAAACATCCTTAATCTTCGGTGATGAAACTGTTGTACTTGATGGCAAAGAAACCATTCATGAAGAGCTTGGCGAATTGGCTTTTGATTTATCTGCCCGCGCCTTCTTCCAACTAAATCCAACACAAACAGTTCATCTATATAATGAAATTAAAAAGGCTGCTGCTTTAACGGGAAAAGAAACAGTGGTTGATGCATACTGTGGCGTTGGCACAATTGGATTATGGTTAGCAGATAAAGCGAAGGAAGTTCGTGGAATGGATGTCATTCCTGAAAGTATTCAGGATGCTCGTAAAAATGCTCGAAACCATGGCTTCAAACATACGAAATATGCAGTCGGTACAGCGGAAAGTGTCCTAGCGAAATGGCGCAAGGAAGGATTTACTCCTGATGTGATTACGGTAGATCCACCACGTACAGGACTAGCACCAGAATTTATTCGAACAGTCCTTAAACTAAAACCTAAACGTTTTGTTTATACCTCCTGTAACCCATCCACTTTGGCAAAGGACTTACAACAGTTAACGAAGCTTTATGATGTTGAATATATTCAACCCGTTGATATGTTCGCACAGACTGCGCAGGTTGAGTGCATTTGCAACATGGTTTTAAAACCTGAGTATCAAAAATAGTTTGGCGACTTATAAGGGATGTAGTCTGTATTTTACAGGCTGCATCTTTTTTAAACTGCCTCACCAATTGTTTTTAGAATATCTAGGAATAATGGGAACATCTGAATTAATACATAACCTAATCCTGCATTCATTATCGTGCTCCACGCCTTTTCACTATTGCCCAACAGAAAGAAAAAACAGGTTTAAGGGAAAATGTAATTAGTGAAATGGTTAACAACTAAAGGAAAATATTTAATCGTGAACAAGTAGCTAAAGTGATTCAATACTTAGAAATCACCGATATGAATGACATATTTGATATTAAATAACAGATAACGATAATACGTTATCTGTTATTTCTTTTATTGAACATGGTATTTTTTAAATGCATCACGCTTACGTTCTTCACTTACTGGTGCATATCTTAGTGTAGTGGCTGGGTTTTCATGCCCTAAAAGATGCTGCAAATCTGCAAGTTCAATACCAGCGTCCATAGCAAGCGTCGCAAATGTGTGGCGCATAACGTGAGGTGTTAAAGGCTTGCTCACTTGTGCAGCTTGCTCTATTTTATCAATTTGAAATTGTATTCCTCTATTGGTTAATCTTCTGAATGGCCTACGTTCAGTAACAAACAATGCTTCACAATCATCTGCACGTGATTTTAAATATCTCTTCAAATGATAAAGTGCCTTGAAGCTAAGAAAGACTTTTCTCTCCTTACTCCCTTTACCAAATACAACTACGCTCATATCCTGCCAATTTATATCCTCTACATTAAGCGATCTTAGTTCATTTAATCGGCAAGCTGTGCTATAAAACACTTCAATTAAAGCTCGCTGACGAAGCGTTTCACAATGTTCCCTAACAGTTTCAAGTTCTTCGATAGACAATCCATCTCGAAGCCTCTTAGGCGTTTTTGGAGTCTTTATTTTAGCTGTTGGATTCTTAAGAAGCATTTCTTCTTGTACTAACCAATTGAAGAACGAACTAATAATCGTTAATTTAGTTGCAATAGTCCCACTTTTTAAATGAGCTTGTGCAGCAAGATACTGGCGAATATCAGCAGTAGAAGCACGAAGTAAATTTTTCTGTATAAAGTTGATAAATCGTTTCAATTCGTATTGATAATTTGTAATTGTAGTTATTGAGTAATTTTCTAGTTTGATAGCATTTATATACATCTTCAGCAAATCTTCATTACTCTCATTTACGTCAATTTCATCTTTTGTCTCAATTGTATAGGTCGAGAGCAAATCATCTAAATATAAAGCAAGTTTTGTTTCGTCATAATTTCCAGAGGCCATTTTAACAACGGTTGTTATTTCATTTAATAAGTGTAGTTTAGACATAAATTAACCTCCTAATGTTTATAATTAAAACTTATTAGTTATAATATAAACCTAATTAGTTATTTCTTCAACTAATTTTATAACTTTTTGGTTATTATTAATTCCATTTAGGGATTAATTAATATATACTACAATTAAACAAATAATAAATTGAGGTGATCACAATATGAGTATGGCAGAAAAAATTCGTATGCTCTTAGCGAAGGAAAATAAAAACTTAACTGAATTAGCTGAAATGCTAGGGACATCACAGCCTAACCTTTGGAAGAAAATGAAGAGAGATAATTTTAGCGAAAAGGAATTAATTGAAATCGCTGAAGCAATGGGAGTTAAATTTGAAGCAAATTTTATATATAAAGATGGTACAAAGATTTAGTATAAGTTGATTCATATTTGTTTTTCATATGTACATTTAACTCATGGTTTCCTAAAATGGAAATATAAAGGGAGGATTTCAAAAATGAAAAGATTATTTTATGTCGGAATATTATCAGCACTATTACTTGCTGCATGTGGCGAGGGAGAATCAAACCCAAAAGAGGAAAAGGTTATAGAAGCTTCTACAAACAAAGAAAATGTTGAAGAAGAGGAAAATAAAACTCAAGCAGAAGAAGTTGAGCCCACACCTAAACAACAATTGTCAGATGCCCTCATAAGTTTATTTGATGAAAAATTAGCATTTGATTCAGGAGATTACATTCAAGGTGATATTCCAAAAGGTGATTACGCTTTCGTTCGTTTCAACGAAGGACAATACTATTCGGAAGAAAATCAAAATGGAGACATTGTAGATAACGAAAACTTTGATAGTTTTGGATATGTATTTGTACATGGTGTTGGGAATATCTCAAATGGAGGTCTATTAATTAATATATCTGCTTTCGATAAATTAAATGTAAGTAGTGCTAAACAGATTTTTGAAATGTTAAATGATAAAACAGACTACACAGATGCTGGATATTATAAAGTAGGTGTAGATATTCCTGCTGGTTCATATGTTCTTGAATCATATGGTGATGCCTATGGCGAAGTAGCGACAGGCCCTGTAGGTAACTCTGAAATTGTCACTAATAATAATTTTAATGGTAGATATCAAGTGAACGTAGTGGATGGGCAATATTTAGTTTTCTCTAATGCTATGATCACGCAACAATAATCGAAATGCCCAGACTCACATTTGAGTACCTGGGCATTATTTTTAGAATTATTCTACCTCATACAATTTTGTTGTTTTGCTTTCGTTGTTATAAACGAGCTTCAACCCTAACAACTCGGCTAACTCACGGACTTGTACATACGTTCTTCCGTCTTGAATGATTGCAGGTATAGACTTAGCATCATTTAGCATCACTTTAGCTTCTACAGTTTTCTCCACGCTACCTACCTCCTTCTTTATCGTGTATCCAATATGGGCTGCTAATACTTTAGCTACAGCTTGGCAAATCGCTTCAAAGTGTTTGTCCAAAAATGCAATGTCCGTTCGACTATTAACAAAACCAAACTCTATTAAAATGCTAGGTTCATAAGTTCGCACAAGCACACCTAAATCTGTACGTTTTTTTGCCCCTCTATTTTTTAATCCACTGGCATTGCAAATAGCATCTACTACTTCTTTTGCTACAGTATCTTGATCGAAATAAAGCACCTCGGCTCCAATACCTCGCTCTGTTATATATCCACTTGAATTTAAGTGACCAGATACAATAAATCCATTACGATCTTGATTATGGTGAGCAATTAAATTATTGATATTTTGAGTTTGATTTTTCGAAACTTTATCTTCATAATACGTTGCTGGTACACCATTAGCGATACAGATGTCATAAATACGTTTGATAAATTTACGAGCATATTGTACTTCATCAATAATGCCCCTCGCTCCAGTTCCATCACCATAATGACCTACATGAAATTCTATTTTTTTAGCTGTTGTCATTTCTTTTCACCTTCCTTTGATTTCAATTCACTATCTACATTTTTTCCAGTCATCTCATTAAGTACTTCATGTGCGAACCTTTCATCTGGTTGATTGTCAATAACCTTTAATTTTTCAGCTAATTGCTGTGGTACTAATACCCCTAATTGGGCCATGTTTTCAACGATTGATAGTGCTTCGTTTGCAATATAAAAAAGTACTGTCGCAAAAGTGAGCGTGCCACTTAAGGACAATACCTGATCAACAATATTAGCTGTGATAATTACAATTAATATTAATAATTTACGTGCATAGCCAAACAAACTTTTACGACTCCACAGGTTCCCATTCTTTATTGCTTTGAAAACACCTGTAACAATATCTAGCCCCATCAATAACAGCAATAAATGTAAAAACTTCACTCCACCGAACAAATATAAATGTGCTACTTCTAAATAATCCAAATTAATTCCTCCCATTAAGCTTCACGCTCCTAATTTTAAGTATAAAAAATAACGCTAAGCTTTTAGCTTGCGTTTCTTCACTTACTATCTAATATGTGATCTCTATAGTGGCTGTGCTACTTCTAAAGCTAATCTGAAGAATAACACCGAATCATCAATCAGTACGAATTCTTTACTATTTGTTTCTGTTTCGATCTTATCCAGCGTTGTACTAACATCAGTCGCATTCACGTAAACATTACAACGTGCCACAATCATATGAATATTATTACCTGTTTCAATTGTACTTTCCGCTCGTACAATTGCATGGATCATACCTTTTGCAAGAATAAGATTTCCAATGCGAACAACAACATTAGTTTGTCCTGATAACGTAGTTTGCAACTTTTTAAGATCTAAATCCTCTAAAACGCCAATTTGTTTACCATCATGTTTGATTATTACGAACTTTGCTTGTTCTGCCATTTTAAAAATTCCCCCTACTCTATTACGTTAATTTAACTGAACCTACTGTTAAACCATTTTCCTTTACATATAAATAACCCCCAGACACAGAAATTCCTATACCTGGCGAATGTGCTAAAGCAACACCCCGAACAGTAGCGTACGAAAAATCCACTGTTCCATTAAAGTCTGTAATTCCACCATAGTTTCCTATAGTGATATCAGTAGAGGAAAGGGCTAGAGCTTGTGCAGATATCTCCATAGCATATCCTGAACTGTTTATTCTGTTAGAGTTATTGAATACTAACGACTTATCACCATTACCCTGTCCGAGATACAAATTGTTACCTACTGTTGCATCTGTAGCAATATTAAGAGTGGAATAACCTGTAATAGAACCACTAGCGATTACAGCACCATTTAAGTTAATTTTAGAAGCTTCTATTGTTGCAGCCCATGGATCTAAATTGATTTTACTAACCATATTTGCTCCAGTAAAATCTGTAGCATCTACTTTTAAAGAAATACTATAGGCATTCTGCGTAATACTGGTTTCTGCACTACTAAGACGGCTATCCATACTACTAAGAGATGAACCTTGTGCAGAAACCGTCTGTTGAATTTGGTCAGCTCTAATATTTATAGAAGCCATTTCATTTGTAATACGATTATTTACACTTAAATTAATGTTATCTGCTTTTATTTCAATAGCAGCTACAGACTTTTCCAATTGGTCAACTTCTAGCGTGATGCGATCATCGGTTTGATCAATTTTGCTTTGGAACTCTTTCTGCGTTTCCTCAATCTCTTCTTCTAGTTCTTCTTTAGTCTCTTCTAAATCTATTTGTTGTTTCACAAATAAATCTTCCGTTGACTTTATCAGTGAATTACCAAACACTACGCTAGCTGTGATAAGTTTACCGTTTCGAAACACCTTATTTTGTTTTAGGATACGTGTCAGCATTTCTATACCTAATGGTTCATAGATAAGCCATACTCGCTCTCCTATTTCTCGACTAGTAAGCTCAGGTATTGCCGATTCTATCGCTAATTCAGGAACATCTTGGATTTTACTCGCAATATAATCTTTTAACGATTGAGCATTGGTAAATCGATTATCATGTATTGGCTCCGCTTCCCATTCGCCAAATATGTCTGCATTTGGCGAACGATAAATAACCTCTAATCCGTCAGCACCATAGCCCTTGATTACAGTAAACAGATTTGAAGTATCTTCTTTTAAGACAACAGAACTAACATTATGCTTATACCGAAATTGATAGTCATAGTCACCACCAATTAATTTAGCAAAATGCAGGACTCGATTAGGTAAAATCATATACTCACATTGATGATACTTGCAGATTTTTGTAACCAACGATACGACATTATCATCGCCAAACTTATCAATGTAATTTGTGACACTGGCTATGTCACTTTCTACTGTACAAGTCCAACCTGTACCTTGTAATGCAAAATTGGCATGATTTATAAGCGTGTGACTGCCGCTGAAGATGGCCTGTTGCCTTGTTTTCGCATGATCAAAAAAAGTGTTAATTGCTGTTACTGTTTTGCTATCGTTTGTGTTACTAAATTGTTTAACTCTAAAATCTATGTCGCCCACATTAATTATTGCTTCTGATTTCAACAGTTCATAACCAGGATTATTTGCATTTGGAAAACTTGTCAACGACAACGTAAAACTACCATCTGTTGATTGCTCCATTTTAAAATCTGTTCCTATGTTGATTAATGGCTCCATCCGTGAATCACTTGAAACACTTAACATGACTGATCACCAACTAAAGTAATTTTCGTTGCTCCTGACACTTCAAATGTAATAGCTGAAGCCGTGATAGTAACCTCCGATTTGTGTCCATTCCCCTCAACTGTGCTAATAATTTTGTCCTCTGCCATTTCAATTTTTGACATATTCTCACCTTCTTTCTAATAAAAATTCAATAAAAATACGCTACTCAATGCGAGTAGCGCTTACTGAACAATATGGAACTCAGTATCTACATATCTACTTCCTTGATATAATGTTGGTATTAGCGATTAGTTGCTAAAATACTAGTAGGAAAGTGATTGGTTATGATGATAAAAATTTATGACAATTGGCACTATCAAAATTATGAAAGTGATTCATCACATTCTAATGATCCCTTGATAATAATTAGAGATGTTTGTGACCTTATGTTAGAAGCTTTTGATGAAAATCCAGATACGGTTTTGCTGATCACTGACATCAAACAACTCGGAAATCCTATTTGTTTAGATAACAATATGGAAATTTACCTATCAACAGCTGGAAATACTTATTGGGCACAGAATGCGTATCAACTAAGTCATGAGCTGTGCCATCACTTTATTAAGAAAAAAACACCAATAGATAATAACTCATGGTTTGAAGAATCAATTTGTGAGCTTGCCTCTATTTATTTTTTATCAAAAACAGCATCTTTATGGAGCAATTCAACAAACGCTGTAAAATTATTTTACTCTAGTTCAATAACAGAATACATTTCTGAATTATTAATTAGTCGTTCGAATATCGATCTAAAACAATTAAGCATTCAAAGTTCTGCTCTCTACAAAGAAATGAACGCCGATCCATATTTAAGAGATAACAATAACTACATAGCTACTAAACTATTACCAATATTTAAAAAAACTCCTTCTTTGTGGGAAGATATTTACCTAATTCGAGAGCTTAATATTAAAGATTTAAATACCTTTTTCACTAAATGGTCACAGCTTGCAAAAAAAGAAAACGTAGGATCCATACTCGAAATTTCAGAGTTGTTTTTATAATCCTGGTACACCCGCAGGTCCTTTTGCATCACCAAGATAATTACCGCCATTTTTTATCCAGGTTGTACTCTCCTCAATAGAATATAGGCGTCCCTCTATATTTGATAACATTTGAATAATGCGATTTTCATTCTGCTCTTGGCTACTCATAACAACCTGGAGCAGTTCTTTTACTTCTTTTAATTCATTTAATACTATTTCGTCCATTATAAAGCTCCTTCCTGGTATTCAAATTTAATAAAAATACGCTACTCGATGTGAGTAGCGCTTACTGAACAATATGGAACTCAGTATCTACATATCTATAAATGTAGATATATCAGTATTTGTAGGCATTTTTGTATATTAGTATTTATAAATGTACAGTAAACCCACAGAAAAAAAGCATCCGATTTATGAATGCTTTTTAATAAATACCTTATACATATTTTGAAGATATTTAGTCGGCTCAGGCATAGGTGCAGCTTGCCCAGGCTTTCTTTTTTCTTCTTGTTTAGCGTATGTTTCTTGAATGCGGGACCAATCTTTTGAATATTCTTCTTTGAAAATTTCAATAAATTGTTCCTCTGAAATATCCAATCCGTGTTTTTCAAACAGGTTGCTTAACTTCTTCTCTTTTGCAGGTACAGGTTTCTGAGCCAACTAAATCCCTCTTTTCTTTCGCATTTCTTCAATCATTTGTTCTTCTTCGATAAAATTTTTCATTTGCTGATTAATCCAAGTAGAAACTTTAATCCCTTTTTTAGCAGCATACTTACAAAATTCCTCATATACTTCTGGTTCAAGTGTGATGTTGTGTCGTGACATTGCAGCCAATGTGGTCAGTCCCTTCCAAAAGTTTCTAACTACATTGTCAAACATTACTAAATATTTATCAATACACACTTATACACACTACTGAACAATATGGAACAAATATTATCAAAAACCTAAGAAATCTAATAATTTATTTCCACTTTGACTAATTGTAATTGTCCCAGGATTAATATACTCACCATTTTCAGAACTCCAACTAGTTTTAGCACAAATAAGTCCAGCTCTTTTTAATTTATTGTCTGCAGAATTTATAAGTATTTCTTGATCAGATCCTACAATCGGAATTATAGGTCCTTCTTCGGTTCTTCTTGAAAGTGTTACAAAACGTTTTAATTCTAAAACCCTCATTTCGGATATTAAATCAAAATAGTAGACGATTATATCTTCATTCTTAATGTTATTCTTTACACAATTCTCAAATCCCAATAATAAGAACTCTGCCTTATCATCTTCTTGATCCTGCATAATCTTTTCAAAAACAGGAACTCCTACTTTATCTACAAAAAATTCAACATCATTTTTAGATAGATAATAAAATATTTCATTTAGTTTTTTTTCGTTTTTCTTTAGTCTATTTTCAAACCTATTTAATCTAACTCCCGTTACAAGTTTGCTTATTAAAGGGGTATATTCTCCCATTAAACTAGCACCTTGTACAACAAGATCTTTTAAATCCGTTACCCACTCTTCAGAATTCATAAAAACTCCTTTCGTCTTTCCGTACTACAATATTTTTCGACGAAAAGGAAAGGATTCCTTCTTTAATTCGACATTAATATACAGTAGTCATTAGATACACTTAAATGCCTTCTGTATTTGCTAAAATGTAGTCCTCAACAGCAACACGGTAATCCTCATTCGTAATATCATCTAGAACATATACTTGTCCTGTTTTTGGATTGAGACCACCCGACATAATTCGTTCTGCTGCAATTCGCACAACAATTTGATTAATCATTATAAAATCCCTCCTACTTGTGCATCTGTTTGTAATAAGAGAATATCTTCTTTCAGTTTTTCATTCTCCATTTCCGTTGGAGTTAATTCTTTTGCTTTTACTACTGGAACCCCTTCACTATTGATAGAATCAATGAAATGAGTATTATAGTTAATTTCACCCTCGTGTATCTCTAAAATAGCGAAATCTGTTATTACTTCAGGCTCTTCCATAAAATGCTGGTACAGTATTTTACCTGTACTTCTATCGTAAAATATTCGATTGAACATGCATTTCCCTCCAATTTAAGAAGTTATCGTATACCTTATAGAACCACCTACCCAATTTCCAAGTCCACTTCCCAAACGGAAAGTGAAACGTACAGTAGAGCCTATAAACTCTATATTAGAGACGTACAGCCCACTTGACACTTGAGCGTTTCCATAATACAGTCCGTGTATGAATAATACACCGCCACATTGAACCATAGCGTTTCGTACTGTCCCACCTGCAAATGTAACGTCCACCTGAACCTGACCAGTTCCTGAAAAAGATGGAACGTTCATAGTGCTCTCTTGTACTGTTTTTCCTTTAGGTATAACTTTAATGTTTGCAGCAGTCGTCGCAAATGGTGCGTCAGGCGCAGTGTAAACTCCCATGTCAGTAACCGCCTGATTGACTGTTGCCTTACCATTACTGACAGATGTAAAAAGTTGGTCGTAGTCAATCTTATCCATAATTCGATTCCATGCAGTCCATGTAGTCCCACTATGAAACGCACGAATGTACATTAATGGTCTAGTACCTACTGTGTATTGTATTTGTACAATCCAATCTGGCGAATAAGACTTTACTAAAATAACACTAATGGATATCTCTGCTCCATTGGTGAAATTGTATCCTTTATAGAAACCATCTTTCTTTAAAACATCTAAATCACCACTGAAATAGTCTATAGCAACATGAAATTTACTACCCAATGTTTGTTCAATCATGTCTTGATTTGTTTTAAGGGCTTTAACAGTATCTGCAGAAGCTGCCTTATCTGCTCCACCTGTTATAAGGTCATTAACTAACATGACATGTCCTGCTACTTCGGTGGTAGCCATTTGTCCCAAATGTTCAGTAACTTCATTTTGAAGCCCATCAACCTTTTGATTGATTTCTGTTAAATCTGCTGGCGGTCCTGGCGGGCCATCTGGTCCAGGAGGGCCTATCAGTGTTTCAAGCCATTCAATTTCTGTTCCAACAAACCCATTTTCAACTGCCACCTCATAAGCCGATTTCCCTTCGACACCTTTAATACTACCTAAGTTTTGCCAATCATTACCGTTGTATACGTATAAATCTCTATCAGCACCAATTGTGTATGCATCACCTAAAGTAGGATTTGACGGTAATTCCGACACATCATTAAAATGACCTAACACTTTAATTCCTGTACCTGGTTCACCTTTTTCTCCTCTCTCCCCTTTAGCACCCCTATCAGCAAATAACATCCAAAATGATGTATCAGTTACAGGTTTATTGGTATTGTTTTGTAATGCGATGTACGTTTTACCGTTCAGCCCTGCAAGATTGTTTTTGAAATAATCAGTAGTAGCGTTCCATTCGCCGCGAGGTCTAAAATTCGAAATAATTACTTGCATTTGGGAGATGGTTGTTTGTGCATCTCCAGCCGCTTGTAATGCTGCATCTTTAGCCTCCATAGCATCATTTGTAGCAGTTTCAGCAGCCTGTATTGCATTACCTACATCTGTTAAAGCAGCGCCGATTGTGTTGAGTGCGATTTGTAAAGCTTGGTTATTTGCAGTAATTGCATCCTGTGTAGCTGTGTTATTAGCGTCGATTGATTCTTGTACAGCTACGGTTGCACTTTCTACAGCATCATTTAATCGCTTTAATAATTCGTCAACCTCTTCTCCACCAGCTAAAATTTTGATTTGTCCCTGCAAATTGCTTAATCCATTTTTAATCCTTTGCCAGTTTTCATTAATCCCATTTCTCTGATTGCGATTCCAATTATCTCCTGTTACATTAAGATCAATCATATTTTCACTTCCTTTACATGTACAAAAATCTAAAATTAAAAACGATACTATGTATAGTACCGTTTGTGATAGAAAAGGAATTATCCCCTGGTATAAGGGAAATCAACTTCTTATTAGTTTGTTTAAAAGCACTAACTCCATTTTTAAAAGTACGAACACCACTTATTTTTAATTCATCAGTACCTAACAACGGTCCATTGAATTGATAAACCTCTCCTGTCGAATGATTTATTAGTGTAAATGAAGAAGCAAATGCACCTTTTATACTGACTTCCAACATACTTTCCCTAGGGTCTACTATTGCATTCCCAATGTTTTTAACGATAAATTCGTTAGTATTAAATGAATAATTGTATACCTCATCGACATTAATACCTGAACCAAATCCCCAAAGACCTATATCCCATGTGCGTTTTTCTTGTAAATCTAAAGATGTTGCAACAGATTCTGCATAAATATTCTCGCAAAGAAAGGATATCGTAAATGTATTAAGTCTAGGGCTTGGTTTTATTTCAAAGGATGAGGCTAATCGAACCTTCCAACGCTTATATCCTTGCTTTTTGTGAATAATATAAAACGGTTCTTTTGAGACAAACAAGACATTCAACTCATCTCGCAACAAGTAATAATCATTTATGTCACGAGATTTAATAAGTATTTCTGCCCTTATTTCACGTTGTTCGAAATTCACATCTGTAACAATCGGTGCTCGTCCATCTATAGAAGATATTGAATATCTAGGTGATACAGATGGTATGAAAGGCTTTAATAATCGGCAATCAAAATCAGCTAAATCTAATCTGGTACCATCCATTTTTTCAATTATCATCGCATATGAACTCCCTTCATGAGACCTGCTATTGATGCCGCGTTGTGTTGTTTTTGGGATACAAATGGTGCAGTCGTTTCGCCTACTATACGATCATTCATTACTGCTTGAACAACAATTGTAGATGGCATTGTTATTTGATTTAATGCCATTGTTTCAGCTACAGCAGTACGAACATACCCCAACAAAGTGTCAATCGGTGCAATCGCTTCCGCTCCTGCTTCACCTACGCCTTGTAAGCCAGCATTAGCTGTAGAGAAAATAGTAGGCTTGTCAAAAATACCGCCTTTTGCATTCCAACTGACATCCAATCCATTTGATAGTATTTGTTTCGTCTCTTCATGCGTCCACACTTTAGCTCCTTTGGGGAGATCATACAGTCCGAAATTAGCAATTCCATACATGCCATTTACTTTGAAAAGTTCATAACCTTTTTCTCCCATGAATGCCAAACCACCAGGGTGGTAATTTGTACCTTCAGCCCAACCAAAAATATCTTTAGCTCCCTCAACCACAACATTAATTGCTTTGCTAATCTTTTTCGACCATTTTTCATTTTCTTTGTCAGGATCTTTACTTTGTTTGATGTCTACCTTTTTCGTATGGCTTTTGTCTAATTTTCCGTTCCACACATCTGTTCTTGTAATATTTTGATCAGTTTTTTGTTTTGCAGCATCGAATTGACCGTTGACTTTAGCCAACTTTTGTTGACCTTCATCAAATTTTCCGTTTTGCGTTTCAACACTTTTTATAACACCATCTATTTTCGTTTTTGCTTCAGCGATTTTTTGGTTTTCTTCCTGCAGTTTTTGAATACCTTTTTGCTTCTCGCCGTTACTATCTCCTTCTCGCTTTATCTTATCTTGCAATTGACTAATCAAATTTTGGTTTTTTGCAATTGCATCATCTAATGATTTTAATTCTTTACCTTTTTCAATGTTGATACCTAAGTTTTTTTCGAGGATTTTAGTATAGCTATCTAAATTATTTCTATTTTTTTCAACTTGTTCCCCAATTACTTCAGACTGCTTTTTCTTTTCCTCCAATGTTTTATTTTCTGTTTTGAGTGTTTCATTGAGCACTTCTAAGTTTTTATTAGTTTTTTCGTTTTTATTTTCAAGTTCAAAATTCTGTAGTTTCAGCTCATTTTTTTGAGCATCTAATTGGTTCCACTCGATGAAACCAGCGTCTTTTTGACGCTCTGTTAATTCTGCTAACTTTTCATTATTTTGTATAATAATAGCTTCATTATCTGCAATTTCTTTTTGTATGCTTCTTTGTTCCGCTTTTTTTGCATAAACAGAATCTTCTAGAGCTACGATCTCACCTAACAATGTTTCATAATTGTCTATTTCTGAATTAACCGCTTCTAAGTCCGAAATCATCCTGTTATAAACTTCAAGTTCCATACGATTGAGTTCTGCTTGTGTCATTTCTTGCAATTTACCTGTTGTATCAGCAATTCTATTTCCATACTCTCCTACAGCTTCACCAGCTTGTGGGAATATTTCCATTAACGTTTCATTACTTGACAATAACTTGGCAAATTCCTCGTTTGACAGTCCAGATTTTTCACGCAAACCAGCCATCCGTTGTTCCAGTTCTTCCACCCTTTTAGGTGATGTTGTATTCTCTAACTCTGATTGCAAATCCAAGAAAATCGCAAATTCTTCACGAGAAAGCTTCGACTTTTCCCACAAAGTTTCAAATCGAGTTGTTAAATTGGCTACATTTTCTGCTTGTTTATTGGTTTTTTCAATCAATTCACTCGTCTTATCAATATCAGCAGTTTTTTCTTCTAAAACTTTCGTGTGACTTTCTGCCATCTTTAAATTATTCTCTGCCAATTCTTGCTCTTTCTTTAACTGCTCATCGGCTTTTTCTCGTGTCAAAGCATACGCTACTCCAAGTGCTGTAATGGCTCCTATCGCAATACCAACAGGACCAGTCAATACAGTTAATGCGCCACCAAGTAAACCTGTCCCTGTTGCAGCAGCACCTGCAGCAGCTCCAGCACCTGTGAGCATCCCTATTAACGGCGCACCCACTGACATAATGGAACCAATACCACTTGCAATAAAGCCAAAACCTGTTATAAGTGGTCCAGCTGCTACCGTTATTCCCCCTAGAGCTACTGCTATATTTTTTGCAGATGGTGATAAGTCATCAAACCAACCTGTTACTTTTTCTACCCCCGTTGAAACTTTCGGCAACCAATCTTCTGCCAGGTCTAATATTGTTTCTCCAAATGGTAAAAGTGCGGTTTGCGCTGTACGCATAATTTCATTCCATCTTTGGCCGAAAGTTTTATCCTGAACTTCAGCCATTTTGTCCATTGTTCCTGTTGCTTTATCCATTTCATTACCAACAGTTGTTAAGCTATACATGGCAGCTTCTTCGAGATCTTCCCATTTCGTCCCGAACAATGCAACACCTAAAGTTGCTCTTTCAGTAGGATCATCCAATGCTTGAATTTTCCCAATCACCTTTTGCATTGCTTCTGAACCTTTTAATGAGCCGTCACTTAATCCATCAAAAAACGCATTAGACTCACCCATTGTTGCTTTAATAGCAATAGCTGTATCTTCAAATGATTTCCCGCCTTTTTGAAGGTTTTTAACCATTTCTTTTGCAGTACCATTACCTACTTTTTCAGCTAATTTTCTATATTCCTCTGTTTCGGTTCCAGCCTTTTCAAGTGAATTTATAAATTGATCTATTCCTTCAGGCGCAAACAATTGGGCTATTGCATCAGTCGTGGAGGCACTGCCATCCTTAATACGAATACCAAATTCTTTTACTGCATCATTTAGGTAGTCAAGGTTATATACACCTTTTTCAGAACCATTCATTAAAACTTGAAAATATTCATCTGCTTCGAATCCAAGTGCTGAAAAAAGACCTGAATATTCCGCAACATTGTCAAAAAGCTCTCCAGAAAAGTTTAAACCCTTTTGAGCACCATAGGCTAATAAATCAAATGCCTCTTTACTATCAATACCAAAGTTCACCATAAGGTTGTTTCCTGCTCGTGTAACTTCATTAACATCTGATTCAAATGTTTGAGCAAGCAACATTGCATCACGCGTTACTTTTTCTAACTCTTTACCATCCGCAATACCCTTCATATTTTGCTTAACTTTAATTAATGCATCTGTTACTTCTTCAAGTGATTCTCCAAAACCATCTTTCCACAAGTTTTTGGCATTTGCTTCAAGGTTTTTCGCCTCTTGAGCCGTAGCACCTAATGACATCTGTATCTTTGCACTGGCATCATCAAATTGTTTTGCGGCGGCGCCTGCTGCTACACCAAACGCCGCTATTGGAACAGTCAATCCAACAGATAACTTATTCCCTAAGGATTGCGCATTATCACCAAAGCTTCGAATTTTATGACTAGTTTTTTCTAGCGTTTCAGCATAACGTTCAGCATTTGTTGTTGCATTTTGCCATTGACTCTCTTGTTGTTGCATCGCTCTTGCTACTTGCCCAATTTGTTGCTCTGTTCGACGCATAGCAGCCACGGCATTGTTATATTTAGTAGCAAGCTTTTCCGCTTCTACTGAATTTCGTCCTTTAGCTTCAGCTACTCGTTCATATTCAGCACGTAATTGATCCACTTTCGTCCGTTGCAATTGAAGAGTATTTCCAAGCATTTCGTTTTTAGCCCGCAAACCTTCTAAAGTTCGCTCGTAATCCCTGTTACCTGCAGCACTTGCTCTAAACTCTGAATTTAACGCTCTAAGTTTTGTATCAATCTGTTGAACAGATCGAGTGAAATCTGCTTGATCTAATGTTAGATCGATTCTCAATACGCCAATTTCTTCTGACATTTATCTCACCTCACTTTATAACCACGGAACATCATCTGCATATACAGCTGTGGACGGTATATTCGGATCTTCACTTAACTCAAATAAGAATTTAATATCGCACGCATCTATTTCATGGAGTTTCCATCCACTTTTAAGTAACGAGCGATAAATTGTTTTCAAACTTTCATATTCTTCTTGCGGTGTACTTACTTTCCCTCTGGCGCCTTACCAGTTGTTAATTCACTCAAGAAGTCAGCGATGGTTGGCATGATTTCTCGGCCATCTATTCCTTCCCAAAATTCATCCACTGTGAATTGATTATTGTAAGCTGAAACAATTAAACCTACTGTTTCCTCGACCGCTTCTTTTTCCATATCCGCTAAATCGTATTTTGTTTTTAACTCTAAAAACTTTCGAAAAACTAAACCCGGTACAAAATCTGCTTTAAATGTTTTTTCTTTCTCATCAATCATTAAATTAATTTTCATTATTCTTCCTCCTAAAAATAAATAAGGTCTCCACAGATAATTGTGGAAGACCTTCATTTTTTATGCTGTTGTTGTCACTGTGATAGCTGTTGATTTAGTTCCTTCCGCTGTATCTTTCTTTGCTGCTACCTGATATTCATACTCTGTTTCTGCAGTTAGACCAGTGTCGTTATATGAATTAGTTGTTGGCGTGCCAATTGAAACGCCGTCACGGTATACAACATATCCAGTAGCCCCTGTCACTGTATCCCAAGTTAATGACACGCTAGTTGCATCAGGTGTACCTGCTACATTAGTTGGCGCTGACAATAATTTTGACGGTACATACACCGCATTGAACCAATTTTGTAAAACTTCTGGCTTCGCTGTTGAGTGTGTTGAATCAAGACGTGCTCGCCATTTGCCATCTTCACGGGCCATAAATTTACCTGTAATTGTTGGCGTTTGGTAAGCTACTGAACCTTGTTTCGTTTGATGTGATGCAGCTGGCGGTTGAAACTTACCTTTGTAATACCAGTAAAGTCGACGACCACCACCCGATAAGGGAATCTCAAAACCTATTGCAATGTACCGAGCCACATCATTCACCGAATCTTCGATAACTCCATCTTCATTAATAGTTTTACCAAGTAAAAAAGCATAATCTTCAGTACTTAAGTCTTTCACACCGATTTCAATATCAATGTCACCTAATGCTTCATCAACCTCAACCGCTTGATCATCTGCGTACAAAGTTGTGATAGAGAAGTTAGGCGTAATGTTTGCTGTTATCGCCTGTGAGATACGCTTAATAGTGCCGTATGTTGTTGTGCCATTCTCTTCTTCTTTGGTTAAAATTGCAGCATGAAATCTTTTTAAACCGATTTGTGTTCCTGCGAAAAATTGAATGTTTAGAGGTACTAACATTTTCATTTATATTTCACTCTCCCGTTCTTCTGTATAAGAAAAACGGATTACTTTGTGATAGTAATCCGTTTCATCTTCAAAAAATTCGTATTCATTTGTTCTGGAAAATCCTAATGGCGCCAATAAACCTTTTATTTGTTTGGCTGTTTCAATATAGTTTAATCGTGTGAATAAGCTAATTTGAATACTATGAGCAGTAGCTACTTCTTCATCATCAGCGTATAAAGCTCCCTGTTGATTGTATTCCGTAACAATGATGTACTGATCATAATTTTGTTCTGTATCTTTTTTTGATAAAGTTAATCGTCTTGTAGGAATGTTGAGAGGACTTAACGCATTTTTAATTTTGTTAAATTGACTCATAGGCCCATCTCCCTTTTAATGACTTTTCCCATTTCTAAGATAATCTCTGGCTTCGATTTCTCGAATGCTCTTGCCATAACAGGATTTGGACTCGTGTCACCCCATTTTACTGGACGTCTTACGCCATTCTTATCCTTATAAGTACCTTGTCCAGCTGAACGGCCAAACTCAACTAAATGAGCGTGATAAGCTTGTCCTGTGTGTACAGTCAACTTACCGTTTTTCACTTCAGTTTCCTTAATGTTATCGTGCAATGTGCCATCATCACGCACACGGTTTGCTTCAGCTTTTGCAGCCCTTACTAGTATTTCGCCACCTGCTTCAAGTGCCTTTTTCTCCACACTTCTTTCAACCCTCATGCCAAGCCCTCTCACTTGATTTAGCAGTTCACTCATGCCATGCAATTCCATTCCCATCAGCGGACACCTCCCCAACGTTGACAAGTTAATTCGATGTTCTCGCCTTTTTCATAAGTACGAATAACTTCATATAATTTGTCATTAAATTTAAGCTTCACTTCGTCAGCATATTCGCTGATTCGCAAAGATAACTGAACTTCTGGTTTATATCCTTGGGCAGACGCTTGATAAAATTCACTTGATCGTACAGACAACTTATTTACAAAGACCATTCGCTCATTTGGTTTTGAATCAGTTGGGAATCCGTCTTCATCAAGATCTTCAGTACCTGAAATTAAAAAAGCAACATCCTTAAACATTGCTGCCATTGTACTCACCACTCAATGCTAAGTGTGTTTTTAAAGAATCATAGCTTTGCTGATATTTCTCACTGTCAGCATTATCTAGTCCGAAATTAGCTTTTGAATAGACAGTGACAGCACGAATGATCAAAGGATCTGTTTCATCTAATTTCAAAACGCCACTAATGCGTAAATCCGCACGAGCAGCGTCTATCAAATCTTGTATTTCATTGTCTAATGCATTGTGTGTGATCCTTAATGATTGTTTAATCTTGTTCAGCATCTTTATCACTAGCTTTCTTTCGTGGTGTCCGCTTTGAAGCTTTAAGTGATTCCACTTCGTTGTTTTGTTCAACGAATCCTGCATCATTTAATTCCGACACTCTATCGTAATCAGTTGAAATAAAAAAAGAGCCAGGTGCATAAAAAACCCCTGATTCTTTATCAATAAATTCTTTTGCAACATTGTGTTTCACACTAACCCCTCCTTGTTATGCAGCCGGAGCTTTTCGAATTAAGGCAAATGCTTTTGTATCAAGTACACCTCCATCAACAATTGTATAAGCTGCGTAATCAACTGTACGTGCTTTTACATGTTCTTCTGTAGCAATAGACATTGGTTCATTTGTATTTACTACGTAACCGCTTTGAGCATTTCCAATAATGATACTACCATCCGTGATAGATGCATCTGGTTTAACGACTAATCCAAACATACGACCAACGCCACCTGATGTTACATCTGGAATAAATAATGGTCGACCGTTATCATCCATCAAATTAGCTAGTTCATTCCAGATTGTTGCATTGTTTGCATAAATAGATGCACCATTTAGATAAGATGAATGTAGTTTTGAAACTGCCTTTGTCATGATCGCATAGCTCAATGGTATTGGTGTTGATGCGTCTGGAGAATACGCTACAACTTGTGGTGTATCGACTTCAGCTAATAACGCCGTCTCAACCCCTTGTGGTTCAGTATTTCCATTTCCACGAGCTGCAGCGTATCCTAATGCAACACCAATACGCTGTGCAAGTTCATTTTTGATGTAGGAGATAAATTCAGGAATCGCCATCGCACGTAATTTCCACGTAATTGTAATTGCTTTAGATAATTCATGACCATCTAATACTAATTCACCAAATGTATTTTGTTCATCAGCCGTTGGTGTTGATTCTGTATACCAAGCAGCATCCCCAGCATCAATGGACGAGTGCTTTTTAATTACCATTTTCCCTTGTACATTGTATTTTTTTGCATCACCAAATAACGGATACATCTCTTCAGCACGACTCCAAATACCTCCAACAACAGTTTCTGGTATCAGAATTGCTGTATTGCCTGTATCATGCGTATAAGCATTACTAAACTCTTTATTTACATTTTCAAATACAACTTGTTCATCATTCGTTAAGCTTTGCCCCATCATATGCTTTGCCCAAGCATTTTCATATGTTTGTTTATCTGTTAAAACAATCTGCTCTTCTTTTTTCGCTATAACCTTTGGACTCTCTGGTGTTTTTGAGTAGTTCTCTAGATCTGCAATCACTTGCTTATCTTCCAATGCTTTTAGGTTAGCATTTGCTAATTTTGCCGCTTCAATTTGAGCATCTAATGTCTCGATTTCTTTCTCAACAGCATTAAAATCTTCAATTTTTCCTTCAGCCACTAATTGTTTTGCCTTATTTAATAACTCACTACGTTTTTTTAACATTTCTTTAATTTTATCCATTATAATTCCCTCCAAGTTCTAAAATCTTTAGTCTTGCTAATAATTCAGCCTCTCCAGAATGAGTCGATGTTGATGGTTTAATATCAGCTTCTATTAACTTTGTAATCTTCGTAATAGCTTCATCATTTAGTTGAATACCACCAAATAAATCTGCCACTAATGCTTGTTCATTCTTTTCTTCAAACATCACCTCATCTGCAAAACCGTGTTCTATTGCACTTTTTGCATTGAACCACGTTTCTGAATCCATTAAATTCTTTAATTCTTCATCAGTTTTTTTAGTTTTAGTTTTATATGCATTAGCAATAGATTGATTAGCAGATTTCAGTACTTCTGCAGTATGTTCAAATGTACGGTAATCCCCTCCAACAGAAGTCGAGACATTATGAATCATGATTTGAGCTGTTGGTGATATTAATACTTTATCGCCAGCCATCGCAATTACAGATGCAGCTGATGCAGCTAAGCCAACTATCTTTACCGTAACTTCGCCAGCATACTCTTTTAGGGTTGTGAAAATTTCACTTCCTGCAAACACATCACCGCCTCCACTATTGATTACCACCTCAATAGGTGCATTATTTGATGGCAAACTTGCATGTATCTTTGAAGGACTTGTAGCTTCTATGCCAATCCAATCGTAAATACGTTGCATACGATCACTGATAATCGTTCCTTTTACATTAATTTTTGTCATTTGTTCTCACCTCCCTCTGTTGTTGGTGCTGTATCCAATCGCCTTATGAATGTATCTCCATCAGGTTGAGGTGCATAATTTAAAATCTCACGTACCTCGTTCGGTGACATTATGCCACGATCCACAAATTGGACTAAATTCATTTTTGTACTCATACTAGCGAATGATAGATTACTTGCTTCGAATATAATTTTGTTACCAAAAGCACGTTCCTTGCGGGAGAATAACTTACGCGTAAAAAGAGTGGATAGTTGGTAAATGTCTGGCTCAATGGCTAATTCATAGTAAGCAATCCATTCATCCTCCGTATATTCCGATTTAACAATTTTCTCATTGGTGTTAAAAAAGGAAAGTATTCTCGTAGTTGTTGTAGCCATCTGTTTTTCGTTAGGCACAAAATCTTTTGGCTCTACTTGTTTCGCATCCATTTTTCCATCAGTAGCTGCAGCTCCTACTGATTCGCTTTCTGTAGATAAAAAATCATTTACAAACCGTTTCGTTTCAGCCTTAATATCCTCTGGCCGTAATGTTGAAGTAAATTTCAATAACCATCTAATCACATTGGAATTTTTTATTGCCTTAACGATACCTTGATCAGTTGTATTAACAATTTCCATCAAAGGTGCAAGTGCATCAGCGTTACTATCACCAAACAAATCATTGTCGTTGTAATCCTTTCCTAAATGAATAACATCATTATGTTTGAATGTGACGGTTTTCCCATTTTTAATTGTGAAGCGATAATATAAGAGGCCAGCTTTGTCTGTCAGGACCTCTGCTGATGTTGTTGAAATTGGATATAGACCTATTGGATAATCAAATTCATCTCGTTCAATAAAAATAAACGCATTATTATTCAGCTCAAGCTGCGTAATCGTACGTTCAAGTAATTGTTGCATTGTCATATGAGGATTGGGTTCTTCTAATAAAAATCGCATGTATGGCTCTGGATTAACTTTTAAACCATTAGCATCCTTTCGCACATGCTTAGCTAGCGTTTTTCCAATTGCACGAACTTTAGGTCGTATAGCAGCCCTTACAATGTCTGATTTATAGACATTTCCGTTCCATGCAAAAAAGCCGTCTGCTCTATCCTCAATCATTTTATATGAGGACCTCGTGACCGCTTGATTTTTCCTATTAAAGATGTTAAAAACACCCATTTAATTGTTCACCGCCTTTTAAATCATATTATCGTATTCGCTTTGTTTATCATTAAAGACAACAAAAGCATTTAACATAGCTGCTAATCCATCAATACGCCTCCGCTGATTTGTACCTTTCACTGGTTGAATTGTATTGTTCTTCTCATCAATACTAATTGAAGTATTAGTGAGACACCATTTTGTAATCGGATTATTACCATAATTAATACGATTCTTTGCTAACTCCGCTTTTAACAATTTCATTGGACTAGATAACGTTTGTTTCCCTTGTGCGATAGGTATCATAGACTCTTTACCAAAATAATTTTGCATTTCTTCAACCCAATACTTTGCAGACCATCTATCATAGCCATTCCAAGGAATGTACACATCATATTCTTGCATCATTTCTACGAACCACTCTGTAACATACTTATGATGAACTGTATTACCTGGAGTTGTCCTTAATAAACCACGTTCATGCCATAAATTGTACGGAATTTTATCTTCATTTGAACGTTGTTCTAATAAGTCTTCAGGCAACCAATACATATGTTTAACATAAATAGTGTTATCGTTAGGCACTTTAAACATTATACAAGCAGCTGTTAAGTCGACTGTTTCAGATAAATCTGCACCTCCAATAGCATATCTAGGTTTCAATTTTTCTAAATCGAATGTTTCCGTATTGTTAGCTTCATCAAAAGTAAGCCAAGCTTCAATACCTGTCTCGCGAATATTAAAATCTTTCGTTAGTAAATTTTTAACAAGCATCGGATTGGCTTTAGCTTTATTTACTTTTGTTTGTAATTGGTCAACTTTTTTTATCGTCCCTAGCCCTGGGTTTGCTTTTTTCCAGTTAGCTTCATCCGTCCACTCTTTACGATTATCAAGTTCATAAATGATTGGAAGAAATCTTTCATCTTTATAGCCATCTTCATCATCCAAACCGTTTAATAGCATTTCTGCTTCTTCATATTTCATATCATAAACCGCTTCACGAATTGTTCCAGCAGTTGTGATCATCAATATTAACGGTTGTTCTCGCGAAGTTGTACCATCTACAATGACGTCGTAAAGATTTTTATCTTTCCATGCATGAATTTCATCCAAAGAAGCCCCATGGACGTTCAAACCATCCAATGTATCCGAATCGGAACCAACTGGTTTGAATGTAGAATCATTAAAATCAGCAACCAACTCTTTTACTAAAGGTTTAATCCGTTTTAATAATGCTGGAGATTTTTTTACCATTCGTTTAGATTCAGACCATACGATTTTTGCTTGTGACTCTTTTGTTGCTACTGCATAAATCTCTGCTCCACCCTCTTTATCTGCAATTTGCAAATACAAACATATAGCAGATGAGAGTGTTGACTTCCCGTTTTTACGAGCAACTACCAATAGGATTTCACGATGTTTTCTAGTTCTTTCTGTCTTATGAATAAACCCAAAAGTTGCTGTAACAAATGCCTTTTGCCACAGCTCTAAAATTACTGGTGAGCCTGCCCATTTCCCTTTAGAATGTTTACAGTAGTTCTCTATAAACTCTAGTGCATGATTTGCATGTCCTGGGCTATATTCCCACTCACTTTTAGGATTATAGATTACATCCTCAATAAGATGTCTATAGATACGTTTTACCTTTGCACTTACTGTTATTTCACCATTTTGTATTTTCTCGTAATATTCAATGATCGGATTATATGAAAGAGGATACCGTATTTTTTTCTTGTCATTCTGGTCTTTCATTTACAAATTCCTCAAATCCATCATCCTTTTCACCTTGAATACCATTATCCTCTTTCGGTAATAAATTGATTAATTTATCGTAAGCAGTGGTGTACCGATTGATCATATTGTTGTAGGATTTTTGCGCTGGATTCTCCACAATCATTTGTTGGGTTCCATTCTTAAAAAGGTAGGTCGGCCCTTTTGTTTTAATACTATCCTCTAATATCTCCAACGTAATTGTCATGAAAGCTATACGCTTAATTAATTCATGAGCAACCTTTTGCTTTTCTTCTGATAAAACAGCGATAATCCCTTCTAATCTCTCTATTTCACTACTAATCAGTTCATCTTGCCGTTTTTTAGATATTTTTGCCATGAGATTTTAGTACCCCCCTCACGTGGAAATGACCTGTGTATTCTTTGAACCTATGCAGCCGGTGTATTCTCGCCCCGTTCTCAATTGTTGATAGGGGGGCTATCTATCATTGGGTAATTCTATTAAATTTCCATTTTCATCAAATCCTAGTCCTTCCCCCACTGGAGAATACTTTTCAAAGTGTTCTCTGTTGTGACAATCGTGACAAAGCAGTTCTAGATTGCTATGATTCAACGTCACAGTTGGATCATTGATATTGTGCGAACCGATATAAGTTTTATGATGGACAATCTTACCTGGTGACTGACATCGTTCACACAAACCGTGCTTACTTTGGTAGTAAGACTTGCGACACTTTCGCCAAGCTGTTGAGTTATAGAAACGTTTGGCTTCATCTGTATGATCTAACATTACTCATCCTCATCTAATCGTTTTGACAGTTCATTAATAGTTGATTCAATCCATTCATTCACGAATCTTTCTTTGTCATCACCTTTATATTCAGCAACACTTGCCAACGTACCGATAAGTAATCCTGCTAACTGTTCTGCAGAAAAGACTGCTGTCAATCTTGAAATACTTTGTTCTATCTGCTCAAACATTTTTCATCCTCTCCTTTTACAGCATAATAAAAAGCCACAACTCATGATGAGCGTGACTTTCTTCTAATTAATTCTGATACCATTTCAACAAGAACTTTTGTACTCTCTGACAAATAATACTTCTGTACATAACCATCTTTATCAGTTGGTGGATTTAGTATTTCTTCAAAATCATCTTTGGTTAAATGAGAAAAGTATACACCTTGTTTAGTAATGTATTCTTTTACTTCTTTCATAAAATTGGTTAATTCATATTTGTCCATCTGATTTACTATCATCCGCTATCCCTCCATCATGCTTACTTTAATGGATTTAGTATAGCACAAAACAGGAACACACGTTTGTGTTTTGTTCAATTAAAAAAGTCACACCTTGTAAGATGTGACTTTGTAGTGTTGACGCCCAGCAAACGTCTATTAAGTTGTTGCCTGTTAAACAGGACTTTTCATGTCGATAGGAAGACTACATCGCAAAGCAAACCTTGTTACTTTACATTACCATAATATAACGGATTTCCAATAATTTCAGCACTTTAGGAGAGTGTTCTTTTATGACACCTTTAAAGTGAACTGTATTCTTTTACCACCTTCACAGCCCTCATTACTTCTGCGTGGCGTTTTTTTATATAACTAGCACTATAGCCAATTTCAACTGCAATTCTTTCAAGAGTTTTTCCTTCAACATACTTTTTATAAATGATATTACTTTCAAGTCCTTTGAATGCTTTCATGATCTTCTGCATATTGTATAAGTCATTCATTTTGTGTGCGAGTTCATATTCAATTACTTCAATTAATTCCTCTAATTTTGCTCCATGAGATTCTGGCGTTAATTTATATTTTGCTAAATCTCCATGTACCCACCGCTTCAATTCATTTTTAGAACGAATTAAATTATGGTCAAGATAGGTAATTTCATCTTCTAACCTTTGATAATCTTTCAACCATTCGTACATGTACAACACCTACCTTATTTCTTTATCAAATCCTCATATTGTGCAGTAATTATTTTCCGAATGTTTCTCGCAATAAGCTATATTCTGCTTCTGGATCGTAATCAATTAGTTCTCGAATCATCGCTATTTTTTTAGCGTTTTCATCTTGCAATGTTTGCTTATGGAACGTGATTACCCCTTTAGCAGCGTCATCCGTTCCAATTTTTAATGAAAATTCAACCCCTTTTTGTTCTGTATGATATTCAATGCCATTAATTCTCACATCAAAAACAGGGAAACCAAACAATTCTTCGTATTTTTCTTCATAAAAAAGTTGTAGTTTTTCAAAAAGTTCATAACCTGAATGTATATCTACGAGGTGAGTTACCTCATCATCAAATTGACCACTGATAAACTCGATAATGGCAACTGCCCCAAATGTTAATTGATTTTCTTTCACTTTTATAACCCCTCCCTGTATTGCACAATATCTTTCTGTTGTGATTGTTTAATAATTTGAAGTATTTATGCCTTACGCAAGGCTCGTATCTCTCGCGATAATCCAATATATTCATTCCAATATTCCTCACGATAATCTTCTTTCATTTTGAAATAACGTTCGTTATCCTTTACGAAAACCTCACACCACTTTTGATTCCACTTTGCTTGTAAGGTTGCTACCACTGACGGCTTTGGTGCTGCATAATGCGTTTGCACCTTTAAAAGTACTTCTTCAATCGTTAAACCGTCTTTATTCATGTATAATGCATGTTTTATTTTGTCTATAGTGTTTTTATATGGTGTAATTGATTCGCCACCTTTAACACCACCAACATTTAAAACGTCTAGTTCTTCATCGATATAATCAGCAATTTTAAACCGTTTAGCACTTCGCTGACGCTTGCCCCAAAAATAAATAGATACTTTGTTGCGGTACGCTTTTTCATCGAAATAAATTAAACCTATTTCTAAGTGCTTCAACCAATCTAGGATTAATTGAGCGTGATAGTGTTTCGGCTTTGGAACTAAAATGAACATATAATCGACTAAATGTTTACGTCTTTCTGCTTGTTCAATTACTTTAAAATTAAGTGTCGTTTTCATTTCAATGCCAATGTACACATTTCCATGCTTGCCGACTACATCTAAATCTACTACCTCAGCAAACACTTTTTCACAATTCATTTCATTAGATAAAAACTGTTTTAATGGTTCAAATAAGTCTGATTCTTTCATTGATAAACTCACCTCATTTACTCAAAAATTAGTTTCTTTTACTGCACAATATCTTTCAATTACACCTCTAACTGCTTTAATTTCATGTTCCAAAGTTCTGCAATTTCTTTAGCTAAATCAATCTCGAAATCATTAAAGAAATAGGCATTTTCAATATTCTTTGTGAATGTATAATGCCAACTGATGTCAGAATCATTAGCGATATATTCATTTATGACATCAGGTAATTCACCTCTTATTTTCGAAGGTTTCATATAACTTTGATAAACAAGGTATCTTGCCATATTAGATTCACCTTATTTCGCAATAGATTTCTAAAACGATTCACACATTCTTCTTCTATGATCAGATTCAAAATCACAATGATTACAATGATACGTACCATCTTCTCTAACCCAACAATCCCAATAACCACAACTAGAACAAGTAGCCCAATCGCAATCACATTCAGGATCAGTAGCTTTCGCACCGCAGCCTATACAGGTGTCTTTTAAACCCAATCTTTTCAATCTAATCACCTTCCTGTGCAATATCTTTCGATTATTCATCATCCTCTTCTGGATACTTAACAAAATCTTCTGCACCTTCGAATATTTCTTCAAATACTTGTTCAATAACTTCCATCATTGGACTTTCTCCAGTATCAGGATTGCTGCCATCCACCAAATGTTGGGCCAAGTATTTAGCAAAAGCTTGTCTATGACCGCGTTTCACCTTTACTTCATCAAAATTGTTAGGGCTTGCTTCAAAGCCCTTAACCAAATTAGATATTGGAATTTCAACTTTCAATTTTTGATTAGTTACAGTTGCTGTAAATCCTAATGACTCAAATTTTTCAGCCATACTTCTTCATCCCTTCTACACATTTTCTTTCAATTAAGAACATCACTAATCGGCTCTCTAATAATGCTGTCATCTGCAATTTCGATTGGTGGCATTTCACCAATTCCGAAAGTAGCGATTTTTTCTTTCATTTCTACTAACATCTTATCTAAGTCATTTCTTTTAATTGCATTCACTAGCATTGGAGCAACAAAAGTTTCATAGTAATCTAGTGTACCTTCCCTAGTAGCAGCCATAATATGAGTGAGAAAATTGTGCGGCAGTGTTATTACTCTACTTCCTGTTGAAGTTTCAGAAACGACAATTCCTCGCTCAGTTCCACCAGCACAAAAGCTGTATTTTCCAATTTTTATTTCATGTCCATAAAACGGCACCCATTGTTGCGGATAAGCTAACCAAAACTTTTTAAATTGACCATCAACCTCAATTTTCATAACCTTTCCCCTTTCTCCCGAACAAAATTGATAGATTAAAGATTAGACATATCATCTTTTAACCACTCTTCATTCTTTCCATCATCATAACCATAGTCTGTGACAGTACCCTGCGTTCCTTCTGGACACCATTTATCACATGAGCCATCTACTTGAACTGTATTGTTGTATTCGCCTGTTACAAAGCAACCAAAAGCATAATGACCACAAGTCCAGCAAACCTTTTCACTCATTGATTGCAAGCCCTCTGTCACTGGCATATTTTTAATGCAGCCGTGAGAAATAACCAACTGATTTTTATTAATCGCTATATTACAATCTTGATGCAAATGGAATCGAGTGTGTTTTTCATCTTGTTTTGCTGTTACGTAGACGGCATTTTCGCTTTTTTTGATTACCCCTAAACAAGCAAAGCATTCATGTTCTTTACGAGTCTTGACCATTTTCTTTTTGATGTTCTCTAACATGCTGCCCCTCCTTTATTTCCTATCCGCTTCTTGGTTTTTCGATAGATTGCTATTTATAAATCTGTAGCAAAAATGTATGTCATGAAACAATTCTTCAAATTCTGTTGTTTTTTTGACAACGAAAAATTTTGAATCGCGAATAATCTCCAAATCTTGTAGTTGAAATGATTGTCCATCTTGCAAATTTAAGAGTTGCCGAAAAACAGAATCATTGCTCTGGATATTTATGTCACAATCGAAGATGCTCAGTTGAGAAACCACCATCACCTAACACTCCTTACGCTTCACTTTTTATTTTGTAGCGCTTATGTGAAACTACAGTGGCGTCATACGTGCCATCAATATCAACAATGACTGAATTACTTAACACCTTGCGCACAATACCCATGCGAGTTACGTTAGTTTTTTGCTCTTCCCATTCAATGACGTCACCTATTTTTGCTTTTCCCATAGTAATCATCCTTTCTTAACTTTTGCTTCTATGTTGAGTGCAGCTAAATAATCGACTACGTACCCATTTCCTGATTTCACACGTTTGCAATTTTCTCTAAAGAAGTCTAGCGAAATGGACTTTGAACCTCGTCCAGTTTCCTGATTTTCATACGCTTCTGCCAATTGCTCGAAACGCAACACATAAATTTCAGGCTCATTTTTACCTTCTAACCAAAATGCCACTAACAAAAATGCTACAGCTCCGTGTCTATGCCATGATTTCAGCGTCTGGTATTGATGCGGTGAGATGTTTTTCAATGGGAATCGTTTAAGCTTAGTTTCCTTTGCATCAAAAATAATTGAATGTCCTTCATAAATTCCGTTATAGTCAACCCATGTTGCTGTATCAAGATGGCCTGATACCTTATTTCCATCTGTTTTTAGGATTTTTACTGGTGTAGGCACTTTTCTAATATCTGCTAACCAAGCGTTGCGATATTGGTTATTTGTCATTTCTACCAGCATTTCTAGCTTTGCACCTCTATTAGCGTGACTTCTTGAATAATGTGTTTTCATATCGTTTCATCTCCTCGCATGTTAAAAAGCAATTTCAATATTGGTTTAGCAGATCTTCAGAAAATGTTTTTCTAAAATTTGTTCGTCCAGTTCAAGCCATAAAATTTCTTCATCCACTCTGCCCGACAAGTTAAGCAAGTGCACGGTACTAAGACCGCGCTTTTGCTTATCATCTCTACGCCACTTCGAGCCACCTTTTACTACCGCTTCTTTTCCAGTAATAGAGGTGTTATCGCATATGTTAATAACTAGTGGTTCGTTACAGATATACATTGATATTTCTTCATGCATTTGCATCAAATAAGTCACCCCTATCTGATTTTCTTAATACTCATAATGACAAAATCTTCTGGAAGACCGTTTTCTCCACCTTTTTGTAAGTAAATAACCTTCACTTCACAAAATCTCCCTGTGTACAGAATTTCATCACGATCAAATTCATTTATTTTTAAAATGTCGCCCACTCGGAAGCTTCTATTGTCAAAACCACACATGAATGTCTTCAAGCCTTTAACAATGTCTTCAAACTGTTCAATGTAGCTGTCTAATTCATGTGTCATTGGCTTTTCTTTTTGCTCAGACTCTATGACTTCCTGTCTCTTTTCTTTTGCAACGGAAGGTGTAAGCAACTTTCCCTCTTTGTACTCCTGTGCTGCTTCTTGTTGCTGTTCCTCTGGAAGTCTTGATAATTCATAAGCAGTCGTGATATTAATATTTTCTTTGCTAAATTCTTCTTTTAGCTCTGGCGATAATTTTTTGTTGATGCTGTCCATACGTGCAACCTGTGATGGAGATACTTTCATAAGTTCAGCAACAATGTCACGCTTACGGCCAGTGAATTGAATACCACTTTTTCTAAGATCGCTTAGTAGCTCCTGTAGTCGTGCAGCTTGATATGTCTTTTCAGCATCAGTTAATTCCCTTGCTGTGGAATTTGCTAAAATGAGTTGTAGTTCAGCTTGAATGTCGTCCATTGATTTCATAATCTTGCATGGTATTCGATTAAACTGTTCATTACCTTCTGCATAAAGTTCTTGCATGGCTTTTAATCTTCGATGACCACTTATGACTTCAAAATCGTTCTTACGCTCCCGAACCAATAAGTTTTGTTGAAGGCCCATTAATTCAATGCTAGCTTTTAATTCCACCACATCACGGACAGTGTATTTATTCATTTCTGATGGAATTAACTTTTCGATAGGGATGAAATCTACTTTGAATGCTAGTCCATCCTTCTCTACCGCTTCCTTAGACTTATCACTCATTAGCTGGCTTAGATTAAATTTCATGTGTTCGTCCCTCCGTTTTTTGTGTCCGAAACTAGCACATTTCTAGGTATTCTTTGACCAATTTTTCATAGTCCTGTCCAGCAGTTGATTTCTTGTAATCTAGCAGTGGTCTTCCAACAAATGTTGTTTCATCTACTTTCACTGTTTTCCTAACAACAGTGTGGAAAAGTGGATAATCTGTGGATGAAGACAAATATTCGTTCCCTTGCACATTTACACCATTTCGCTGATACATAGTAATGAAGCAGCCCTTAAATACAATGTTTTCGTTAAACTCTTGGACATTAGCTATTTGATCCAATAGCTGCTCCAATCCATCGAAAGCAAACTTGTCCACTTTGATAGGCACTAACACATCGTCTGTAGCAACAAGTGCATTAATGACTGTCATATTGATGTCAGGCGCATTGTCGATAATGCAGTAATCATATTCATCATTTAACTGAGACAAAGCTTTACGAAGTCGTGTTTGCTGTGGTCGTGCAACGTCTAATAATATTTCTTTATTGGCTTGTAGCAGATTCATATTAGCTGGAATGATGTCTAAACCTTCGTATGATGTACTCTTAATAACACTGTGGATATTGCAATCCCTCTCAGTTAATAAGTCTGCTAAACTCTTATCCTCGTAATTATGCAAATTAAAAAACTTGGAAGTATTCCCTTGCTTATCGTTATCAATGAGCAGTACCTTTTTTCCATGCACTTTTACTAATGCGTGAGCAATATTGATAGCAGAGATAGTCTTTGCTACTCCGCCCTTTAAATTAATTATGCTGATCGTCTTCATCATCTAATTTCCTTCTTTCTTTAGTTATGCTATCTATCCGCTTCATTCGTACGTACAAGTAAGCCCCCGAAACGAAATCGGAAAACTTCACTTGCATGTCTTTGAATTGATAATCTTTGTGCCACTTTTCAAAAATTTCATGTGCTGATACTTCATCCTTAGCGATCTTTTCCGCACGTCTACGAGTCAGCTTTTTATCTGCCACTGTAACAGTTGGTTGCTTTAGATTGCGAGAAGGTGTATAACGTTTCATCGTTTTGCTACCTTTCTCTTTTGTGATATAACGAGCCATTCCCTCAAAGCCAAAATCATCACTTTGCAGTCGTCTTGACTGAGTACGTCCCCCACAATTCCACAACTTTTCAGCAACATCACGATCAGGAAAATTTGTAACCATGTGATGGTGAGCCCTTACCTTGTTGCCGTCTCTTGTATGCTCTGTCACATAGATATACTTCAATTTAAAATCTTTATACTGCTCCTGCTTTTTAAGCCAATTTTTCATCCGTCTGATAAGATTTGTCATATCCTTTTTGGCTTGTTCAAAATCTACTGGCATTTTCCCTTGTGGGTAAGTGTACGTAAGCCAAATATCCACATAACTTCTGAAATTTGTGTTAATAAGTCGTGTAACATGTTTCTTAGTGTTTTTATCATTCAGATTTTTTTGTGCTTGGCTACTCTCACTTTTCTTTTTACGTAAACCCTGTGGTACTTCCCAAAAAGGGTAAGCTTCAATTTCCAATATTTCTCCACTCTTAATCGTTTTCACACGATACCCAGCTAAAGAATTGGCACGTAAACTCTCAATATGTTCTTCTCTACTATCCTTTTTCTCTATCGCAAACGATTCCTCATATGCTGCTAATACATGCTTAATGTTGTGTTTTCTCTTCATGCGAATCTCTCTCCCCATGTTGTTAATAATCTATTATCCTTGTCATGTTTAAGGCATCGTCGTAAACCTAATATCTATTACAAGGACGCTAATTGACTAATTACCATGAGGGTTGCTATACTAGCATTAACATGTTTGGCAATAGTCAAATAAAGCCGTACCTCTCATAAGTACGGCAAAGGTTGTAAGGTTTCTAACTATGTCCAGTAGTTAGTAATTGAGATCAAATTTTCAAGATTTACATGGCTGTTTAATCGTTGGAGCGATTAAGCAGTTTTTTTATGTCTTCAACTTGGGTTTGCATTGCGACTCACCACTGAAATCTTCTCGAACCGACTAGCAATCTCGGATAATTTGTTTCTTCGGTGCGCTTTAACCTGAGCTTCTAATTGCTTGATGTAAATGGCTCTTTCTGACAGAGCATCAATCAACTCTATTGCTAAATCAAAATCCCCATTTTTAAAGTGGTAATTAATCGCTGCTATCAAGTCCTTACGGCAAGCTTTTTCTTTTGCAAGTTCGATTTCTAGCCCTCTAAGACCACCAGTTGAAATTACCTTTTTATTCAAAAAATCCACAAATACTAGGTTTTGTAATGATTTTTCGTATGCGTGTTGTAGTTGTTCCAACATTCTCTTTCCTCCATTGCTTTAATTTTTTCACCATGTAATTTGCATAGCGTGTTGATCTAAGGAGATTACTCCATAACCCGCTTCAATTAATAGCGATTTAAGAAAACCCTTAGTACGTGGATCACATAAAGGATCAACATTGTATATAAGTGTTTTACACCCTTCATTAGCAGTTTCTTCAATACTGTTTATCAAGGATTCAAACCCTTCGCTTTCCAAAATGTTTTGTTTAAATTTTTCGTAATTCTTTTCTGCTATTTTTGCCATTTCACTCGCTGGTTGTAGTTTCATAATTTTTAACCTCCAATTTTCTATCAAAAAACTAGGAAACAAATTTAACTTCTTCAATTTGAAGATCAGGATTTAGAATTTTAAAAATACTAATTTCTAGTTCCTGTGGTAACGTCACCTTGGATAAATCCTTGATGACGTTACCGTTTTTATCTCTATTAATAATTTTTTTAGCACTATCCATCCTTCATCACCCCTTCCAGAAATTTCTTAACGTTGCTACCGTCATATAAGCTATAAATTCGAATACATATACCGTCATCGGCTCGGTACCACAGCGCTTAGATTATGTACTGACCGATAATTAACTTAAAGTTAACTATCAGTCAAAAAAATTTATGCAGTAATTTGAATTTCGTCTAATTCAACATCGTATAACTTCGCTAAAGCATAAATAACCAATTCCTTAGCATTACAGTTATTTTCCCATTGTGCCACTGTTTGACGAGATACTCCAAGACGATCTGCTACATCTTGTTGCGTCATATTACGATTGACTCTAAGTGCAGCTAAAGAAAATCTTTTCATTGACTTTCACTCCTCTCACAATTCTATTAACACAAATATAATAAACTTAAAGTTAATAGTCAACACTTAAAGTTAATTTTTTTCACAAAATGTTAGAAAAGTATTTACCTAATATAACTAAAAGTTTATAATATTAATAGAAAGGAGGTGCTATATTGCGAACCCAAAGAGAAATTTTTGCAGATAACTTACAAGCACTATTAAACAGTCGTGACGTTAGCCAAAAGGTTCTTGCAGAACATTTAGGAGTTAGTGAAACTTCAGTATCTTATTGGTCCCGAGGTGAAAAATATCCTCGAATAGATAAAATACAAAAAATAGCTGACTATTTTAATATTACTATGCGAGATCTTATGGACGACAAAAGAAAAGTTAACACCTTAGATCGGCCAACTAATTTGATAGAAATATCTCCTGCAACCATAAAAATCCCTATTTTAGGCAAAATAGCTTGCGGTGATCCAATCACAGCAGAAGAAAATTTACTGGGCTATAGATATGAATCGCCTGACAATTTACCTAGTGGAAAACTCATATACTTACAAGCTAAAGGGGATAGCATGGAGCCAACCATTCCTAATGGTTCTTACGTTTTAATAAGGGAACAGCCAGAGGTTGAAAATGGAGAAATCGCTGCTGTACTGGTTAATGGTGATACAGAGGCAACTCTTAAAAGGGTAAAAAGGCAAGGTGAAACCGTTTTTTTAATGCCTGATAACCCTAAACACGAGCCTTACGTAATTAGCCCAGATAATCCAGCTCGAATCATTGGTAAAGCAATACGTTTCACACAAGATTTATAATTAATATTTAGCGCTAAAAATTAATTACAAAAAAGAGCAGGCTCATACGTCTCGCTCTTTTCTATTATCTAGGAGGATTTTCGTGGATGATAAAGCATCAATCAGAGTATTTCTTTACATCAGAGTTTCTACTATAGAACAAGCCAAAGAAGGTTATTCAGTAGGTGCTCAAGAAGAACGCTTACTTGCATACGCTAAAGCTAAAAATTATACCGTTGTTAAAACTTATATTGATCCAGCTTATTCAGGATCAAATATGAATCGCCCCGCTCTACAAGAAATGATTAAACAAGTTGAGTTAGGCGCTGCCGACCTTGTGTTGGTATATAAACTCGACAGATTAAGCAGATCTCAAAAAGACACATTGTATTTAATAGAAGATGTATTTTTAAAAAATTCCGTTGATTTTGTCAGCATGAACGAATCTTTTGATACATCAACACCTTTCGGACGAGCTATGATTGGTATTTTATCAGTGTTCGCTCAATTAGAGCGTGAGCAAATAAGGGAACGTACTATGATGGGTAAAGAGGAACGTGCAAAAGAAGGTAAATGGCATGGCGGTGGCGGTAAATCAAAAACCGTTAAAGGTTATGATTATATAGACGGTAAACTTGTTATAAATGAATACGAAGCTGAATGCGTAAAAACGATATATGAAGAGTACCTTCGAGGAAATGGAACTAATAAAATTTTTCATCTTGTGCTTAAAAAGTACCCTGGTGTCACCAACACAGAAACCACCGTCCGTAACATTCTAACTAATCCTATTTATGCAGGTAAAATCAAGCACAAGAACGACTTCTACGAAGGTGAACACAAACCCATTATTACGCTTGAGCAATATGAACAAGCCCAAAATTTAATGAAGAAACGTGCTAGCACCTCTGACCCTTCTCGAAAGAAATACTTACTTACTGGACTTTTATATTGTGGTCACTGTGGCGCTCGTCTGTTTGGTAGAACAGGTGGAAAACTCAAAAACGGTGAAAATGTACGATATTACTCTTGCTACTCTAGACAAAAAACACGCATTCATATGATTAGAGATGAAAATTGCAAAAAGTCACACGAGCAAAAAGATATACTTGAACAGCATATAATTGATGAAATTAAAAAAATCAACATAAGCTTTGTTGAAAATTATCGCCTTGGAGATAAAAGTGATGTTTCCATTAAAATAAAGAGACTTAAAAGGGAAGTTCAAAATATTGATAATCAAATTTCTAAGTTAATTGATTTATACAGTTTAAACAAAGTTCCTATAGAAATAATGAGTAAAAAAATCGAGACTTTAAATGAGGAAAAAGAAAAAGTAACTCAGCATATAACTGAATTAGAAAACGAAAATACGCCCAAGAATTTTAAAGAAATAAAAAAAACGGTCTCCCAGTTAGCCACATTTGATTGGGATAACGAGGAGACGGATCAGAAACGATTGATAGTCGCCAAACTAATCAATAAAATAATCGTTTCTAACGATAATATTATCATAGATTGGGCATTTTAAACTGTGCATTCCTATGTTGCAAAAACAGTCTATTCAGGTGGAATGCGTTTGCTCTATGGTTCTTAAAACTGAACATCGAAAATGATATTTACTTTGTAAATTTTGGTGACCTTGATTAGGCGCAGTCTGCATATTGTAGACTGCGCTTTTTTCTTTTTTGATAGTCTTTTCTAAAGTTTTATTGTCTAAAAAAAAATAGCTAAACATCTGAAGAACAAAATAAAAAATATTGAGTGATGTCACCGATTCACGATTGATTTCAATGTGTTTACATTATGTTATAGTCTTGTTGGGCCCATGCAATTTTAAGGAGGAAAAATGGATAACATTCAATACTTATCACAATTTAATCTGCTTAATTCGCTCTCGATGGAAGATTTAATAGAAATGGAACAATTAACTTTAATAACAACCTTTCCGAAAAACACTTTTATTCAAACACCGGAAACTTTTTCGGAGGGACTTTACTTTGTTAAAAAGGGGAAGTTGCGCCTGTATAAAGTAAATGCTCAAGGTAAGCAATTTACTTCGGATATACTTAACGAAGGTAATGTATTTGGGGAAATGGATATCATTTCATTTGGTACTCGAGATAATTATATTGAAACGATAGTGGAAAGCCACATTTGTTTGATGAATAGGGAAAGATTTGAAGGTTTTTTAATTCAGCGGCCTCAATTTATGATGACATTATTAAAAGTACTAAGTAATCGAATTATCGATATGAGTCAATTAACGCAAAATCTAGCTCTTGGGAAACTACATGACAAAGTTTTATATGCACTTATTAAGCTCTCGGATCAGTTTGGACTTACTGGCGATAATGAATATTACAAAATAGATTTGCCTCTCTCACATCAAGAAATCGCCAATTTAGTTGGTGCAACCAGAGAAGCTGTAACTGGGGTCTTACAAGAGCTTGTTAAAGAAGAAGTCATTAAGACAGGATTTAAAACAATCTATATCCATCGAAAAAAGCTTTTGGAGAGAAACATTTCATAGGCTGAAAAAATGCAGGATAGTATCAAGTAACATAGACATTTTTAAAATGAGTTGTAAACAATATTACATCTTCCTCCAAGAAAAAAATGTATCGTATAACTATATACAAAATATATACGATATGGAGATGAGATAATGGAAAACACACCATTTCAAAAATTGCAACGAGAATTAGATATAGCAGCTACACATATGGAAGAGATGCTGTCAAAGGAAGTGCTAGATATATTCGAAAAAACGATACATGATTTACGAATATCTGATTCGGGTAGGGGTTTAATAGCTGGCGTCAAAGCGCCTGACTTCACTTTAGTGAATTCTACAGGTCAAAAGATAACATTGTCTGAAGAAATTTTGAAAGGTCCAGTTGTTCTTATATTTTACCGCGGTATATGGTGTCCATTTTGTAACCTTGAGTTAAAAGCATACCAGCGAATGAATGAGGACATTAAGGCAATTGGAGGCCAATTGATTGCGGTTAGCCCGCAAACCTCAAACTATTCTGCATCTGTGCAAGACAAGAACGAATTAAATTTTCATGTTTTAAGTGACTTGCAAAATAAAACAGCTGAAAAATATAAGCTTAAATTTAAATTACCTGAGTATGTCTATCCTATCTACAGATCGCTCGATATTTCACTCGAAACATTTAATGGCGATCATTCTTGGGAACTTCCCGTACCCGCTACTTATGTAATTGATAAAGAAGGAATCATCCGTTTAGCTAGCGTGGAGGCAGACTATAAAAAACGTATAGAACCTAGTAAGGTGATGCAAATTCTCCAGTCACTTTAATAGCATCTTAGAATTATAAAAATATTATGAAAGACTGTCTCTCTGTTACCACATTCGTTTGGGATAACAAGGAATCGATTGATAATCGTCAAATTAAACATTAAAATAATCGTTACCAACTGTGATTTTACAATATATTATTAATCAAAGCTTAAAACCTATGTTGTAAAAACACATCAGTATGAAAAAGGACGTTTCTTATAGAAACGTCCTTTTTCTAATGCACAGCACAAGCTGCCTGGTGGATGATGGATGGTCCAGAAAAGTCGATACCTTAACCAATAACCCAGGATTTACATGATTATTAAATGTTAAATTTTCAGCTTTTATCCAAAGAACTTTCAAACGTAAGCTTTGTACTTTCACCTTTTACCTTTGAGCTTTCAAATCAGTTTAGTTGAAAGTTACCATTGGAGTAAGGCATGTTTTACGTTTTAACTCGCACACATGCCTTGAAGCGCGAGCGACTTTTCGTTTTCCATTTTCGCTAGGACATGCAAATCTTGTTAAACTTGTACTTCAATAAAGGTTGTGGCATTCGACTCTGATAAGACAGCGTCAACCTCTGATTCAAATTCTTCAATCCGATTGCTCAATTTCTCAATTTGTTGTTTAACATTTAGGGGATCAATGATTTCAAACTCATTTCTTTTCATAAATGTTTCGGTATGTAATTTGACTTCCTCTGGTGATTGTTTATCTTTATTGCCCAATATGTTAACTAAATAGGTTTCCAGCTTTGCAGGTAATGCATCATTTTCTTTGGCAACCGAATTGATAGCTGAACGATGCTGATGTTGTATAACTTCTAGCAAATTTTTTTCGTATTGAATAGATTGTTTCCGTTCAATTGCCTCCGCTACAGTCATTTCCTCTTTGCCTACCATCACCTTTGTGTTTGCATTGGACTGCACAACTAGCGCCTTTATTTTATTTCGATAGGAAATTAAACCTACCACTTTATCATAGGATGCTTGCATTTGTTTTTCATATTCAGGAATGTCTACACCATTAATTTTACGATTGCTTTTTCGATTAGCTACGACTGCGCTAACCTCATTTGTTGCTGCTTCAATTCGTAGAGTCAGCATTTTTAATTCTGTTAAAGCACGGTGGATAGATAGTTTTTTCATTTCTGTCATGACAAAAACCTCCTTTTTAAGCCAGTGTTCTTTTATTATAAATAGAAAGATAGATAATGTCCAAAAATATCCATTTTAATTTTTATTGCTTTCATTAGAACATGTCTGTATAATAATTTTCTAGGTGCCAAACCTATGTAACTTGGACGGAACATCCTTGTTACGCAAAAAACGCCATAACAGCACGGATTTGCTGGGCGTTTTTTTGTTTTTTGAGCGGGAGATGAGCCCCGCTCTTTTTATTTAGCCATCATTGGGTGTTGATGCTTGTGGCGTCCAAATATAAGTAAAACGATTGCAACGGCTAACAAAAGCATTGCCACAAGTAAAAGGAAGCTATAATTTTTTACATATTCTAAATAAACCCCACCTAAAAATGGCCCTGTTAAGCTACCAATACTTAAAGCAATTCCGCAAAGTAAATTCCCCGTAGGCAGTAGCTCCTTTGGTGTCAAATCAGCCATAAATGTAATCCCTAAAGAAAACATCGAGCCAACCAGCGTACCCGTTAAGAAAAATGCGACAGCCACAGCGAATTGTGAATGCTCTAAAAAGCTTGCAATAGCGAAAATAATTGCGCCACCAAATGACCCAATCATCAAAATATTCCTTCTCCCTACTTTATCTCCTAGTGCACCAAGCGGCACTTGCGTTAAAATACCACCAAATGTAAACACAGATAAAATGATAGGAATCATGCCGACTTCAAAGCCCTTGCGTAATGCATAGACAGGAAACAAGGCATTTAGTGAAGATTCCAGAAAACCATAGACAAAGGGGCCTAAAAAGGCAATCCACCCAAATAAAATAGCCAGTTTATACCGTTGCCATCCTCTGGCATTTAAGTCACCTGTTAAACGCTCAGGCTTTTCATTTTGTAAGAGAAATACAAAGGACCATGCAAATAGGCACATGATTGAAGATACGATAAACGGTAGCGCTTCAGCAATTTCAATGAGCTTCACCATAAGTGGTCCAACAGCAAAACCTATGCTAAATGATAAGCCATAGATGGCCATTCCCTTCCCTAAGCTTTTATGATCTGCTGTACTAGTAATCCATGTTTGTGTCGCATAATGTAAGGCATGATCGCCTACACCAATTAATAAACGAAGGACAAACCAGAAGGTCACACTTTTCCATAGAGGAAATGCAAGTAAAGACGCAAAAACTAGTGCTCCACCAATTAAAATAATCGGTTTATAGCCCCACCTGCGTAAGGGCTGCTCGATAAATGGTGAAATCAGTAATGTTCCTATGTATAAGCCTGTTGCATTCAAGCCATTCAATGCAGAGGATACCCCATCACGTTCAAATATTATCGAAATAAGCGGTAATAGCATCCCTTGTGAAAAGCCTGATATGGATACAATTATTACTAAAATGGTAAATCTTTTTTTGCTGTAATCTGAGAAGTACGTCATTTTTCCCTCCACAATCTAGTCATTCTTCCAAAGAACAGCATACCAAAAAGCCTTAGCGCTCACCACATGTGATTCTACGCTAAGGCTTAACTAATACTTATCCTCATTTAATTGTATAAACACGATTTTCGGCTTTTGAATATTACCGATTACTTGTTTAAACTCCCTCCTTTTCGAGTTAGTGTTACAGATGACTTTTTTCAATCAGCTCCTTTACTTTATCTTAAAACAACTTTAACATACATCCTCAATATTGTAAATATTCTGTCTATTGTTTTTTTAAAATTAATCTCTTAGTCCTAGGTGTTTCCCTAAACATTGAAATTTAAGCTCAAATCGGCTACGATGAAAGGGATGAAATGAGGTGTACGAATGTCAAAGCCAATCACTGATAAAGAGCAACAAGTAACCTATTTAAAAGAGCGTCTTGAGATGTTTCTAGAAGTATTAGATGCCCTTGATCCTGAAACAGCTGAGTTAGAAGATATTGATCGCTTAATCCAAATGATGGATGAATTAGAGGACAAAATGGAGCAATTTCAAGCTCGTGAACAATAATGAATAAAAAACAAGCGAGCATCGTGTGCTCGCTTGTTTTTTAATGGCAATCCCAATTATAAAGAACCCTGCTAAAATCTTTATTCATTAACTCTTCCTCTGTGATAAAGAAATTGCCAACGCCACAATCGCCCCAAAGAATATTGTCGCCAACACTATCAATCTGTAACAGCATAATGATTGAATCTTTATAATCTCCATATGCTCGAGGATCCTCTTGCGTAAAGAATGGATACCCTCCAATTTTATGACCATCACCCGTCATAGCATCATAGAAGCTGTCTTCTAATGCTTCGTCATCCTCCAAAGCTGTTAAGATGCTAGCATACTTGTCATTGCTTCTAAAATCATCAATCGACATCGGCTCAACGCCTGTAGTAAAGGATAATGCCATTTCACGCTCGACAGGAAAATATAATTCCTCATCATCTATTTCGATAAAAGAAAAATCTTGAATAAGCTGTGCTTCATCTTGCATAACTTGTTCATGAAATATTACACGAAAGCCTTCTTGATTTTGTCCATTATCAAAATCCATTCCTAAAACATCGTCATAACCATCAATATAAAACTGCAATATTCCCTCTTCTGGGAAATTGGGTAAATGCATAGGAACCTCTGCAAAGTTAATTTGAGCTAATAACTTCAACGGTTGTCCCTTCATATTTTTTGGATATTCCATACCCAATGGGAAATAAGGATCTCCTGCAAACTTACTTTGAAATAAAGTTGTTTTACTTATCTCCGTATTAACCATTACAACAGGCTTCATTGTCCCTTCTATTAATGGTCTATATTGCTCGAATGCTTCTGGTAATTCAAGTAAAGTTTTAGCAGCCATGCAAGTTCCTCCTAATATTGGATTTATTCTATTTTAGAACAAATGTTCTACAAAATCAATACTCTCCTTCTATATTATTAAAATATGCTTTAATTTAGCAGTCTCAGATAAGGACTCTTTTTTTCATTAGTTGAAAAGAGTATAATGTAACGTGGAAATAATCAATTTTTCTATGGGGGGCAATACCAATGAATCTACAAAATTTGGAGAAGAGTCTTTACGATTTAATTACTGAAACATCTACGAATTTACCTAAGGATGTACGTCGTGCTATTAAAAAAGCAAAAGAAGCTGAAAATGCTGGTACTCGTGCAGCAATGAGCTTAGACACAATCGCAAATAATATTATTATGGCAGAAGATAACGTGTCACCAATTTGTCAGGATACAGGGCTACCAACTTTCAAAATTTATACTCCTGTTGGCGTAAATCAATTAGAAATTAAAGCTGCAATCAAAAAAGCAATCAATGATACAACTGCAGATGCAAAATTACGTCCTAATGCGGTGGATTCACTATCTGGTGCAAACAGTGGTAATAATCTTGGTGATGGTTTGCCAGTAATGAAATTTGAACAATGGGAAAAAGATTACATTACAATTAAGTTAATTCTCAAAGGTGGCGGCTGTGAAAATAAAAACATTCAATACAGTCTACCATGTGAATTAGAAGGTCTTGGTCGTGCAGGGCGTGACTTAGATGGTATTCGTAAATGTATTTTACACTCTGTATACCAAGCACAAGGTCAAGGCTGTTCTGCTGGTTTCATTGGTGTAGGTATTGGTGGAGACCGTTCTTCTGGCTATGATTTAGCAAAAGAGCAATTATTCCGCCATGTTGAAGATACAAATCCAAATGCAGATCTTGCTAAATTAGAAGAGTATGTGGTTAAAACGGCTAACACATTTGGTATCGGTACAATGGGCTTCGGTGGTGAAGCAACATTATTAGGCTGTAAAATTGGCGTAATGCACCGTATTCCTGCCTCTTTCTATGTATCAGTAGCATATAATTGTTGGGCTTACCGTCGTATGGCTGTGGACATCGATCCTCAAACTGGCGAAATTTTGAATTGGCACTATCAAGAAGGTGAAAAAATTACCTTCAAAGAGAATGAAGTAGCTGCTACAACAGAAGATACAACTACAGATGTAGTAGAACTTACTGCGCCAATTACTGAAGAACAAATTCGTTCATTAAAAGTTGGTGATGTCGTTTCTATTACTGGTCGTATGTATACTGGCCGTGACGCCATCCACCACCATTTAATGAGCCACGATGCACCAGTTGATTTAAATGGACAAGTTATTTATCACTGTGGACCTGTAATGGCTAAGGATGAAGATGGCAATTGGACAGTGAAAGCAGCTGGTCCAACTACTTCAATTCGTGAGGAGCCTTATCAAGGCGATATCATGAAAAAATTCGGTATCCGTGCTGTTATTGGTAAAGGTGGGATGGGACCAAAAACATTAAAAGCGCTTAATGAGCATGGTGGCGTTTACTTGAATGCAATCGGTGGAGCAGCACAATACTATGCGGACTGTATTAAAGGCGTTGATGGTGTTGATTTAATGGAATTCGGTATTCCTGAAGCTATGTGGCACTTAAATGTTGAAAAATTTACAGCAGTTGTGACAATGGATTCACATGGTAACTCACTACATGCAGATGTGGATAAATCATCATTAGAAAAACTTGCTTTGCATGCAGAAAGAGTCTTCTAATTAAATAATAGATAGCAGTAGTAACTCGTTTTATTGCACAATTTTGTAAGGCACAGAATATTCCTAGTGAATAGACTGTGCTTTTTTCAATCCTTTTGCAAATTGTTTAAAAATCTCCATCAAACTTCCTACTTTATTTTCATAAATTCCTTTGTTATAATAATTCTAAATAAAAGAGATGGTAATTGAAATCCATTTTCAATTAAACAGCTCAAAACAATGCTATTTTATAAAGGTTTTGATATTGATTTTCATTATCAGGAGGGATAGAGATGGAATACTCTAATCGAGAAAATATAAGAGTAATTGAGAAAATAAAAGAACATGCAGAACTAATTGCCGCATTAATGGCTGGAATTTTCATCTTACTAGCATGGCGTTTAGACACAAATGGACAAACAACGGCTTCTGTTCTACTATATTTAATTGCCTTTTGTGTAGGTGGTTTCGCGAAAGCAAAAGAAGGCATTGAAGAGACCATAGTAGAGCGAAAGCTAAATGTTGAGCTGTTGATGGTATTAGCTGCAATTGGCTCAGCTGCAATTGGCTATTGGACAGAGGGAGCCATTCTAATATTTATTTTTGCAGTAAGTGGTGCACTTGAAACGTATGCGATGAATAAAAGTCATCGCGAAATATCTGCCCTTATGAATTTACAGCCCGAAGAAGCCTGGTTAGTGCGTGGCGGATTTGAGCCTTTGAAAGTATCAGTTTCCACATTACAAATCGGGGATCATTTATTGATTAAACCGGGTGAACGAATTCCAGCAGACGGCATTATTTTTAAAGGCCAATCTTCTATTGATGAGTCAGCTATTAGCGGAGAGCCACTGCCAATCTCAAAAAGCGAAGGGGACGAAGTTTTTGCAGGCACAGTCAACTTAAATGGTGCTATTACTATGGAAATGACAAAGGCGAATTCAGAGACCCTTTTCCAAAAAATTATACAGCTCGTTCAAAGTGCCCAAAGTGAAAAATCCCCCTCTCAACAATTCATCGAAAAGTTTGAAGGGACTTATGTAAAATTTGTTTTACTTGGTGTTGCCATTATGATGGTTCTTCCTCACTTCTTACTCGGCTGGGACTGGACAACAACCTTTTACCGAGCAATGGTGTTATTAGTGGTTGCTTCACCTTGTGCACTCGTTGCTTCCATTATGCCTGCAACACTCGCTACTATATCAAATGGTGCAAAAAATGGTGTGCTATTTAAAGGTGGTTTACATTTAGAGCATCTTAGTGTGTTACGTGCATTGGCTGTCGATAAAACAGGTACTTTAACGCAAGGAAAACCAGTTGTTACAGATTTTATTGTCCGTGATGGAGTAGAACGTGATACGGCTTTAGCAATTCTTGCAGGAATTGAATCTCAATCCAATCATCCCCTTGCCCAAGCGATTACCTCCTATGCTAAGGTTGAAGGAATCGACATACTACCACAAGCAACTATTGAAGATATTCCTGGCTGGGGTATTAAAGGAACGATTCAAAACAAGGAGTATCAAGTAGGCAAACCAGAATTTGTTGATGTGCAACTTGCTAACAATTTTGCAAATAATGCTGTAACTAAACTTGCAGCAGAGGGAAAAACAGTTATTTTCATTCGTGATCAACACGGTATTGTTGCATTAACAGCATTAAAAGATACTGTACGCTCCGAAGCTAAGAAAGCTGTTACATTATTAAAAGAGCTTGGTATTCAAGTGGTGATGCTTACAGGCGACAACGAAAAAACAGCCAAAGTTATCGCGAAGGAGGCTGGCGTTACTGAATTCGTCGCAGAATGTTTGCCAGAAACGAAGGTAACTGAAATGAAACGCCTACTTACACAGCATCAATTTGTTGGCATGGTCGGCGACGGTATTAATGATGCCCCTGCATTGGCTACAGCAACTACTGGCATAGCGATGGGTGAAGGCACAGACGTGGCGCTTGAAACAGCGGATGTCGTGCTAATGAAAAATGACTTATCAAAAATCGCCTATGCTGTTCGTTTATCACGCAAAATGCAACGTATTGTGAAACAAAATATTTTCTTTTCTATCGGGGTTATTGTCTTATTAATCGCCTCTAACTTTTTACAAGTTGTCGACTTGCCTTTAGGCGTAATCGGTCATGAAGGTAGTACAATTCTAGTTATTCTAAATGGTTTACGTATGCTCAATAAAAATGTTTAACATCAATTAAACCTCAGCATAATTGCGTCAGCTTGCTTGAAGCTACTCTTCCTGCGACATGCGCTGAGGCTTTTATTGAATATTTGATGCATTTAATCAGGTAAAATCAAGTAAAATGAGCCTCGCTACTCTTTAGGAGTTTAGCGAGGCTCTTGTTAATGAATGATCATTTCATTATCGACGAATTTCCTTTTGAAGTGCTCTTTTCTGCATTGTAGCATTTAATACGCCACCAAAGATTAAAATGATTCCCGTAAAATATAACCAGAGCATTAAAATAATGACGCCACCAATACTACCGTATGTAGCAGAATAATTTGCAAAATTATTAATATAAAAAGAGAAACCATATGTGACTGCTAACCAAGCAAGCGTGGCAAATAACGCTCCTGGCCATACGCCCATTATTTTCAAACGAGGACTTGTATTTGGCACAAACCAGTAAATGCCCATTAATACGATGAAAATCAATAATGGCGGGATTGACCATCTTAATCTATGCCAAACAGATTCAAATTGCTCCTCTATTCCGACGATCGAGAATAGGAAATGCCCAATTTGCTGACCAAAGACCGGTAATAAGAGCGCAACGGCAATAACAATAACGAGAGCGATTGTAAAAACAAGTGATAAACCCCTATCTAATATGCCTGCTCTCCCTTCTGTATCATAGGCTTTATTTAAAGCACGAAGTAATGCATTAATGCCTTTAGATGCAGACCAAATAGTACCTAAAACCCCAATGGACAGTAAACTACTGTTGCGATTAGTTAAAATTTCATTCAGTGTATTTTCAATAAGCTTATACACTTCATCAGGTAAGATATTCACTAAAAATGAATAGACCTGAGTGGTTTCTAAGTTAAGATATGGTAATAGTGTCACCAAGAAAATAAGTAAGGGGAAGAACGATAGTAAAAAGAAATAAGCCAATTGTGCAGCAAGCGCAGATATTTCAACACGCTTGAGCCGACCTATTAAATCTTGGATAAAGCCTTTGGATGTCATAATATCAATCGCTCCCTCCTCTGGAGAGACAAACGATTTTACAAACCCAAAAGCGTTATGCAATGTTGCTTTATTCTTTTCCATACAATTCCTCCTAAAACGACCTTTACTCCTTATGAGGTAAAGTAAAGGCTGATTTCGTATCTTCAATCATTCCCTGTATCGTGGAAGGTAAATCCTTAAATTCATCCACCTTTTCAGCAATAGTGTTGACATTATCTGACACACTTTCACAAAGCACCTTTGCCGCGAGTACCTTTTCCTCTACCAACACCTGCAATTCTTCTCGATTTGCTGCATAATATGAGACGGCTTCCTTCATCTTTTTAGTTGAGGCAATTGTTTTTTCTCGTGTAGCGCGATCTAACATACTTAATGCTGCTCCTACTGCTGCTCCTGCTACAATAGATGCTAATAATTTACTTTGACCCATATTAAAACCCCCTGCTTGTATAGTTGCATATTCCCTATTATTTCATAAATAAACAGTCTTCTGCACTTATTCTACCCAATAACAGTCTATTTTTAAAGCAATGCCCAAATACGGAGTTGACATTTTTTTTATTCAATGAAATGATATGTGCGAGGATTACGAAAGGTAGGGTAAAAAATGGATTTATCAGTTCCATCTAAAGAAAACGTTATGTATATGGTTGATCAAATGAAGGACAAGCTTCGTATGGTGAATGTCGATGCAATGAAATCAGAAAACTTCGATGAAGCAAATTATGAAGATTTAGTGTATCTATATGAAATGGTTATGAAAAGAGAAACTTTTAGTCCAAGCGAAATGCAAGCGATTGTTGCTGAATTAGGATCTTTACGAAAATAGGTAAAACGAAAAGCTATTAGCCTAAGACATTTGTCTGTTGCTAATAGCTTTTTATTACTGTGTACTCTAAGTTTCTGAACCATCCTCAGTAACTAATGGTTGAATTAATACTTCTACACGACGATTCTTTGCGCGTCCTTCGGCTGTGTCATTTGGTGCAATTGCACGATACTCACCGTTTCCTTTTGCACTAAAGCGCGTAGGATCTAATTTGTCATTACTTTCAATAAGCAGTTCTAAAAATTTAGTTGCACGCATTACAGATAACTGAAAATTCGATGTAAAATTCGGACCTGCTGGCACATTATCTGTATGACCTGTGATGACAATATTTCGAGCTGGATCAGATTCCAGCATAGTTGATAGCTCTTTGGCAATAGGGACGTACTCAGGTTTAACTGTTGCCTGCCCTGGATCGAATAAAATACTATCACGGATTGTTACAAGCAACCCTTCATCCGTCATTTCTGTGGCAAACTGATCTTCCATTTCATTGACTGCAATAAAATTATCGACACTATCTTTTATTTCAGCTAACTCCTGTTGATCCTTTAAATAGGCAGAGTTTTGCTGTGGCGTTTGGTCGCTATCTGCATTCGGAGTAGGCACTGGAGCAGGTTGCTCTAGAAAACTAGTTCCACCATCAAAGACTTGATTAAAAACTGCCGACATTCTTTCTAGCTTTTCTTGATCGACTGAACTTGAGGCAAACAAAATAATGAATACGGCTAGCAGCAAAGTTAAAATATCTGCGTATGGCACTAACCAAGATTCATCAATATGTTCATCATGCTTTTTTTTCTTAGCTTTCTTTGCCAAGGCCACCCGCCCCGCTTTCACCAGAAATTTGACGACGTTCTTCCATCGTTAAGTATGATGATAGTTTCTGTTCAATTACACGTGGAGCCTCCCCTTCTAATACTGAAAGGATACCCTCAATCATCATTCTCTTTTGTTTTACCTCTAAAGCAGATTTACGTTTTAGCTTGTTCGCAAATGGATGCCATAAAACATACCCTGTAAAGATACCGAGTAATGTAGCCATGAATGCAGCTGAAATAGCATGTCCTAGCTTTTCGATATCATTCATATCAGCCAATGCGGCGATTAACCCAACTACTGCACCAAGAACCCCTAAAGTAGGTGCATATGTACCTGCTTGTGTAAAAATAGCTGCTCCACTAGTATGACGTTCTTCCATTGCTTCTACTTCTTCTGTTAGGACATCACGTATGTAGTCAGCATTTTGACCATCAATTGCTAATGTAAGGCCATTTTTTAAAAATGGATCTTCAATCTCTGAGGCCTTACTTTCAAGTGCTAATAGCCCTTCACGACGAGCTAAGTCAGCCCATTGTGAAAACATTTTAATAATCTCTATATCATTTGCTAATTTTGTTTCTTTAAAAAGAATTTTAAATAGCTTCGGCACACGCTTTAACTCCTGCATAGGAAAGGCAATTGTTACTGCGGAAATAGTACCAAAAATGATAATTAGGATAGCTGCAGGGTTATAAAATGCTGATAAACTTACACCCTTCATTACCATCCCTGTTAATAGTGCTACTAAAGCAAGTATTAACCCTATAATCGACGACTTATCCATTCTAGAACCTCCAAATCTACTATCTAATGTTATTTCGTCTTTTTTTCCATATTTTAAATATATATATTCCTAGTATAAATGTATTTCATATATTTTTCGATGTAATTAATGCTTTTTATTCACATTTCGACCATTTTTGATTATATTGAATTAAGAATATTACACTTAACTGTCTTAAATTGAAAGGGGATATGATTTTGTTATTATCGTTTGACACAAAATTACTAAAATATGCCGAGTTAGCGGTGAAAGTAGGAGTAAATATCCAAAAAGATCAGTATCTTTATATAAGCTGTTCGACTGATAACCTAAAACTCGCACAAATAATTACTAAAATCGCCTATAAAAATGGTGCAAAACAAGTTTTTGTCGATATATCCGATGATGAACTTGTACGCGCTCGCTATGAAGGGGCACCAAAAGACTCATTTGATTTCTTCCCACCTTGGAAAGTGCAGGAACGTGAATGGTTAGCTGAACATGGTGCAGCTTTCTTAAGCATTAGCTCACAAAATCCAGATCTATTAAAAGGTATTGAGCGTGATAGAATCATGGCATTCCAAAAAGCATCTGGCCAAGCACTTGCCAACTATTATCAATGGTTACAAGCAGATAAGTTTAGCTGGTCTGTCATTGCTGCTCCATCTAAAGCTTGGGCAGCAAAGGTCTTTCCTCACCTTCCAGAAGAACAGCAAATGGATGCATTATGGGAAGCTATCTTTGCAGCCACACGTATAGACCTTGAAAATCCTGTTGAAGCTTGGCATGCCCATGATCAGGAATTACATAGCAAAGCTGATTATTTAAATGCAAAGCAATTTAAGTCACTACACTATACTGCGCCAGGCACAGATTTAACAATTGAGCTGCCTCCACACCATGTGTGGACAGGGGGTAGTAGCATAAGTACACAAGGTCAAACATTTATGGCCAATATGCCAACGGAAGAAATTTTTACAGCACCGCTAAAAACAGGTGTTAATGGTTATGTATCAAGCACTAAGCCTTTAAGCTATGGCGGCAATATTATAGATAATTTCACATTAACATTTAAAGATGGTCGAATCATTGACGTCAAGGCGGAGCAAGGCCAAGAAATTTTAGCTTCTCTTATTGAAACAGATGAAGGTGCTCATTACCTTGGTGAAATAGCATTAGTACCACATCAATCACCTATTTCACAATCTGACCTATTATTTTACAATACATTGTTTGATGAAAATGCATCCAATCATTTTGCCATTGGTAGTGCCTATGCTTTTTGCATTGAGGGCGGCAAAGAAATGACTTCTGAGGAACTAAGTGCGCATGGTCTCAATCAAAGCTTGACACATGTAGACTTTATGATTGGCTCTACCAAAATGAATATAGATGGAATAACACATGATGATCAAATAGACCCAATATTCCGTGATGGAAATTGGGCTTTCTAAATAATCCATTCCTACTAATAGTATTCTAGGCTAAGTATGTTAAGGTTGTCATAAATTATCCTTAGATTTTCCTAGTAACCTATTGTATAATTGTTTTAGGGAATTTTAGTAGATCATTTAAGTAGAGAGGAGCTCTAATAATGTTCATTACAACTGTTCTTGGCTTTTCAGCAGTTTTATTAATTTCAACGGGATTCTTCATCCACTACCTACAAGTTGGTTTAGATAGCAAGTCTTCAGTAACTGTAGATCCAAAGCCAAACGAAAAATTTTAATGTGTAAAAAACAGCTACTATTATAAGTAGCTGTTTTTTTATAGCTTACAAGTTATTTCATCTACTAAAGCGTAAGAAACTGCTCCTTTATTGTAAAAATTATCTGAATAAAGTCTTTATTGTTTGCATATTGAAAATTTTGCTCTACAATATTTTTTGTAAGGAAGGGAGCAATATTCATGACAATGTTACAAGATATTCTAGAATTTAACAAAGAGTTTGTACAAGAAAAAAAATATGAGCCATTCATCACTACGAAATATCCTGATAAACGTATTGTTGTTTTATCTTGTATGGATACTCGTCTTGTAGAGCTTTTACCAAAAGCGATGAATTTGCGTAATGGCGATGTAAAAATAGTGAAAAGTGCTGGTGCGTTAGTGAGCCATCCTTTCGGTGCAGTTATGCGTAGTTTATTAGTCGCTGTCTATGGCCTACAAGCTGATGAAGTGTATGTTGTTGGTCATTATGACTGTGGTATGAGTGCGGTTGATCCTGATGCCATGCTTAGCGAAATGGTACAACGAGGCATAGATCCAGAAACAATTAAAATGTTGGAATATTCTGGTTTTGATTTAAAGGAATTTTTACGAGGTTTCGGTGATGTAGCAACAAGTGTTAAGAAAAGTGTCGATACAATTCGTAATCACCCATTAATGGTAAAAGACGTACCTGTCCATGGTTTAATAATTGATCCAAATACAGGTCATCTAGATTTAATTGAAGATGGAAATAAACAATAAAATTATTTCTTGATACATTAATAAAAGAACAAGTGCCTATCCTCACTATGTGGAAGATAGGCACTTATTATTCTATTCATCCTCTAAACGTGCATACATATAGTGATCTATCCAATGACCATTGATATACAGTAGCTTTCTTAGCAGACCCTCCTGCTGGAATCCAGCCTTCTCTAATACACGCATGGAGGCAGTATTTTGTGTCGATACATAGGCCTCTACACGATGCAGACCAATTTGTTCAAATGCAAATCGGACCACCATATTCACAGCTTCTGTGACAATGCCCTTTCCAACATAAATCTCATCCATCGCATAGCCAACAAATGCACTCGAGTATGGTAAGCGTTTGACAGCATAAAGTGCAATATGCCCTATTAGATTATTTGTACCATGCTCAAAAATACCAAAAGTAAATTCACGCTTTGACTCCATTAAATAGAGGCTTTCTTGAATTTTTTTGTATTGAGCATCGACTGTATAGTATTCAGGTCTTTGAAGTGGCTCATAAATAGACCAAAAGTATTTATTACGGCTTACGAGGCCCGTTAAACTTCGTGCATCTTTTTCTTGGAATGTGCGGATGTAGCATTTTTCCCCCTTTATTGTTACCACATTCCCACCCTTTTTTCTTAATAGATTCCAAATTTTAAGCAACATTTCTCCACACTAGCCTTCCAATAAAAATCAATACATTTCTCTTTGTTACATTGGCTATAAACTCTATTTATATTTCATTGTATGTAAAAAAACAGGCTGCTACAACCAAAACAGCTTATGTCTTATTGTCATAGCAGCACAATTTAATTATTTAGTTTTTTGTTCTTTCTTTTTCTCGTTTACTATTTCTAAGCTGGAGGAATCAGCATCTTCTAGTTGTGTATTGTCTAATACATTTGTTAAATGAAGACCACGTCTTTGAGCCTCTCGTTCAATGTGTGCAATAGTTTCCTGTAGCACCTGAACACGTGCATACTTTTTGTCATCTCCAGCGACTAAGATCCATGGTGCATCTTTTTTATCTGTCTTTTCAAACATCGCATTTGCTGCATCAATATACTGAGGTGTTTTATCTCGATTGCGCCAATCCTCGGCTGTTAACTTCCAAGATTTGTAAGGGTTTTGTTCACGTTCTTTAAAGCGTTTTAATTGCTCCTCATCTGAAACATGAAGCCAGAACTTAATAATTATGTAATCTCCTGCAGTTAAAATCTTCTCGAAATTATTAATTTCTTCATAAGCACGAGACCATTCATCCTTTGTTGCGAATCCTTCGATGCGTTCTACTAATACGCGACCATACCACGAGCGATCAAAAATAGCGATTTGCCCATGTTGAGGCAATTTTCTCCAAAATCGTTGTAAATAATTGTAGCGTAATTCATGAGCTTGAGGGGCAGAAATAGGATGTACAACATAACCGCGGGGATCGACACGTTCGATTAATCGTTTAATAGCGCCACCTTTACCAGCCGCATCCATTCCTTCGAATACCAAGATCAAGCCAATCTTGTTTTTTAATAAAAATTGTTGTGCATTCAACATTTCATATTGGAGTACTTTTAATTTCTTTTTATACATCTTTTTGTCTAGTTCAACAGTTAGATCTAGATTCTTCAAATTTTGTGTCATGAAACTTCACTCCTTTTATTTGGCTATTCTTATTGTACTAAAGAAATATATGGATGCCTATCAGACATGGTAAATTGTAGGTATTAATAGTAAAACAACACGATACATTGTTGGAAATTTCCGTTATAATAAAAAAAGTGACAGTACTATACTTATTTGTCTTTTCCCTATACAATCTAACACGAAGGGAGAGGAAAACATGCCTCGGTTTATCATGATGACAATCTCTTATCTTGTCTCAATCATCCTAACCTTTTCATCCTTTTTCGTGAACATCAACGGTCAATCTTCGCTAGAAATCGCTAATCGTTTTTCTGTAGTATTTGCACCAGTTAGTGTAAGTCATGTAATTTGGATTGTCATTTATTTTTTACTCGGTTATTGGTTAGTTATGAACATGAAAAAGACAACTTTGAAACAGTCTGCGCTTTTTAGTTGCATAAATATATTACAAGCATTAATGATATATGTCTGGCACCATGAGTTATTTATTGTTTCTCTTGGCATTACATTACTCTTAGTCTTGTATTTGTTTATGTTGTATAATACGTACCCTCTTCAGAACAAATCCTTGTTTGGTCGTATTCCTTTCTCTATTTATTTAGCATGGATGACATTTATTTTTATCACAAATACAAGCTTTACGTTAACGGCTTATGGTTGGAACGGCTTTGGTCTTAGTACGCCTCTTTGGGCAGTGATTTTACTTACTTTAGGAGGAGCCATTGCGCTACATATCCGTTTCCATCACTTTGATGTTATGTATCCAAGTGTTTTTATTTGGGCTTATATTGGAATCGCCATACATAATGGTTTTGATGAGCTACTTGTCACTACAGCCGCTTTATTTTTATGCGGTGTTCTCTTTGTTGGCATTTTATTTATTAAAAAAAATCCTGCCTACCAAAAATAATTTGGTTAGCAGGATTTTTTCATTGCATCCTATTCTTCGTCTAATGACGTTAAGATAATTGGTTTATCTTTTGTTACAATGACTGAATGTTCGATTTGAGCTACAAGTGATTTATCAGGTGTCACGAATGTCCAGCCATCACCTGCTTCTACGATATGCTCTGCATTTGCTGAGATAAATGGCTCAACCGCAAGGACCATACCTTCTTTCATAATAGTAGAATCCCATGCATCGTAATAATTTAAAATATGGTTTGGTTCATCATGTAAAGATTGACCTAAGCCATGACCTGTTAAATTCATAATAACAGTTAACCCATTAGCATTTGCCTCGCGTTCAACAGCTTTACCAATTTGATTTAATTTAGATCCAGCCTTTACTTTTGTCATTGCTCGATCAAAGGCACTTTTAGCAACACGGCAAAGCTTTTCTTTGTCCTCATAGCCATCACCCACAACAAATGAAATACCTGTGTCAGCAAAATAGCCATTTAAAGAACCAGAAACATCAATATTTACGATATCTCCTTCTTGAATAACACGCTTTCCTGGAATACCATGTGCTACTTCTTCATTGACACTAATACATGTATACCCTGGAAAATCATATTCTCCCTTTGGTCCTGAAATAGCGCCAGCCTCTGCAAACATGCGACCAGCAATTTCATCAAGCTCAAGTGTTGTAACTCCTGGCTTTGTTGCAGCTTTCATCGCTTCGCGAATTTCAGCACAAATGCGTCCTATTTTTTTAAAAGCTTCAATCTCTTCTTGCGTTTTTACAATCATGTATAACGTCCCTTTCATCTAATATCTATTCTTTAATATAACATAACTTTTTATGCGTATAACGATAAACGCTTTAAATATTGTATGCTTTCCTACTTTGCAAAGTGCTAAAAGAGCTATTCACGATAAAAAAGCCCCTCCACTCATGTGAAGGGACTTGCATTAAGCTTTTCTTTGCATTAATTGTGGAGCGGCTGTGAATAAAAGAACACCAACGATTGCCGTTAAAATGGTTGCTGGTAGCATATATGTACCATTGTAGATGATGGAATAGATCCATGCATTTTGGTCACCGGCATATTCGGCAAAAAATACAGCACCAGCAATTGTATGTGCTGTGTATCGTAAGAAGCCTGCGAAAACGGTACCTATGATTATATAAAGTGCCATTTTTGTTTTGTTCATATGTTTAGCAGCGTCTAACACTGGTCCACGAACAACCGCCGCTAATCCTACAACTGTAAAAGCAACTCCATAATCCAAGAATCCTTGTAGCCAGTGCACAATCGTAGCACCAAACATGGTTTGCATTACACCTACGAGTAATCCAGTTGTTAGCCCAGCTACTAAGCCCCAGCGAAATGCTATTAACATAATTGGTACCATAACAAGACTAACTGAGCCGCCTTGTGCCCATACTTTAAAGGAAACCTGATCCAGTACGAGACCAATCGCTGCAAAAATCGCAATCTCCACTAGCATTAATAGTCTTTTTTTGTCCATACATATTCTCTCCTTTGTTCCGATGTAGGATACAAGAGCAGGAATAGAAAAGCGCTGATATGTCTCTTTCTGACACCTTTTTTCCTTTAAGGACGAAAAAACGATGTCAGGACAGAGCCTCACATCGTACAAGTGTCGGTTTCTATCCACATCCCTACGCAAGCGTTAACTTACAGGTTCGAAGAGTCAAGGCATTACGTGCCCAGTCTCAGCTGACATCATCAGCTCCCCTTGTGGTCGTTACATCTGAATTTATTTGAACAATCTCATTGTACGCAAAGGATTGAAGGATTACAACCTTCCATACATCATTTTTTTGAAACTTTGCTGTTTTTCATGCGTAAATATTTAAAAAGGAGGTACAACTATGGAGAATCAAAAAATTTTAGCTGCCTTTAGTTATCTTAGTATTTTCTTCGCCCCTTTTATCGTTCCATTAATTGTATATTTTGTGACAAAAGACAGTGATGTAAAAAGCCATTCGATTCGTGCACTTGTCTCTCATTTAATACCTTTTGTTTTTGGCATTCTATTCTTTATTGTCTTTGTTTTTTCTACATTTAGTTTAGATCCAACCTCCAATAACAAGACGGTGATGATTATTTGGTTTGCTTCATTCGCCATCTATGCTCTCGTCTCACTAGGTATTGTGATTTGGAATATAATTCAGGCTGTTCGTGTTATCCGTTAATGTTTTATTTTTAAGTGAAACAGGTAGTAGTAATTGTAAAAGGAGCTGTTTTGGGATGAAAGTATCAAACGTTGTAAAAACTGCCGTCAAGTTAGCACCTATTGTTATTCCTATCGTAAAAAAAGTAATGGCTGCAAAAAAGGGCACAACACCTAATACCACCACTCGAAAAAAATAAAACGAAGGCGTATTCCTATACGCCTTCGTTTTATTTCACTTCAAAATGGGTTTGACTATGGCCATTCAATGTTTTTTCCACGTGTAAAACTGCTGGCATCGCAGATTTCAATTCAGGCACATGAGAAATAACGCCAATCATACGACCAGAATCCTGTAAATCAATTAATGTATCAATTGCTTTATTTAGTGATTCCTCATCGAGTGAGCCAAAGCCCTCATCAATAAACATCGTTTCAATATGAATATTACCTTGGAAGCTTTGAATCACATCTGCCATCCCCAATGCAAGGCTCAATGAAGCATTAAATTTTTCGCCACCTGATAAAGTTTTGACATCTCGTAATTGATCCGTATAAGCATCATAAACATCAAGACCAAGGCCACTTTGCTTCGCATGCTTTTCTAATCTATCTGAACGTCTAAGCTCGAATTGACCGTTTGATAAATGATACAGACGTATATTGGCAGCTTCTGTAATTTGATCTAAGTAGTTAATTTGTATATACCGCTCAAAGGATAGCTTTTTCGAGTTTTGTCCATTTAATAATCCATAGAGCTCCTTTACTCGCCCTGCTTCTTGTTCAAGTAAATGAAGCTCTTTCGCTATTTCTTCCACCCTTTCACTAAAGCCTTGGCATGCTTGTATAAAGCCATTCATCTGTTGCAAACGTTTAAATGCTTCCTCATAGGAAATTCGATGCTGTTCTACTCTTGCTTCAAGCGCCTCTAAATCTTGCTTCTCTTTCCCTTGAAGATAGGTAGCCCCTTCGGTAATCTGGATTTGCAACGTGTGTACTTGTAAAGCATAGTCACTGCATGCTTTTCGAAGTGCATCTAATTGTATGGCACTCCGTTTAGCAGTAGCATAAGCCTCATAGCTTTCGAAACCTAATTCTTGCATATTTGCTGTAAATTGCTGAAGCTTTTCATTCATTTTAAGCTGTAATTCCTCAAAGGACTGTTTGGCAATTTCTACAGTTAGTGTTGCATTGCTAGCTGTTTCCTTTGCTGCATGCAAATTTTCCTGACTCACTTGCCAACTTTTTTGAAGCTCTTCTTTCTGTTTTCTAACTTCATTCAGTTGTTGCTTTAATTGCTGTAAAGTTGGTAAATTAGGGGGCATCTGCTTAAGTTGTTCGTCTACAACCGCTTGTAATTTTGTCCATTCTTTTATCTGCTCTGCTAAATATTGCTCTAGCTTCATATGTTTATTTCGTAGCTGTTCTATTCGCTCATGCTGATGCTTTATTTTCAATCGCACATCAGCTAATTGATGTTGAATAATTTTTAATGCAGCAATCTCTTGTTCCACTTCATGTAAAGTAGCGGTGATCTGTGATTGGTCTTCTTGTTTAATATGCTGTGCCTCAAGTTGTTGCCATGTATCTTGAAGAAGTTGCTGCGCTGATGCTAAAAATGCCTCTTTCTCTAAATACTTACGCTCGTCTGATGATGCCTTCGCTCTTAATGCTTCCACTTGAGCAAGCTCAATAACTTCCAGTTGTTCATTGTGCGCTTTCTGATGTGTCATACTACCACAAACAGGACAGGCTTCTCCTTCCTTCAGCTGTTCTGCTAAAATACTAACTTGACTCGTCAGCCACCGTTGCTGCAAAAGTTGAAGAGCCTCTTTACTATCTTGATAGAGACTGTCTGAAGCAACTACATCCTGCTTAGCTAACTCTACGGCATATTTATATTTCTCCGCTTGCTTGATTAAAGCAACTTGTTCCCGTAGTTTCGGTAATTGCTCTAAATAGCTTTCATAGGGTTCAACCTGTTTTTCATAGCCTTCTAACGATTGAGAAAAATGCTGGAATTGCTCTTGTTCATTTTCCAAAAGTTTGAGGTTATCATTTACTGCTCGTTTTGCATTTTCAGCATATTGCTCCGCTATTTGCAGCTGCTGTATATTGTTTTCATAGGCTTCAAATTTCGGCAATAGCGCTAGCATCTGCATTTCCTGCTGTAAGACTTGCTGTCGTTCAGATTCTTTAGCCTGCTCTATCTCATATTTTTCTTGTGCGTCTTGCAACTTTTCTTGTGACTGCTGTTGCTTAACCTTTGCTTGTTGAAAAGCTAGTTCTTTTACATTCAGTTCAGCACGTAAATCCTTGCATTGTTGTTCGAGTAGCACAAGTCGCTCTGCTTGTTCTGCTAAAGCAATCTCCTTCTCCTTTGCTTGGTATAAATCCTGCTGTTGTAAAAGCATTTGCAGCCGTTGCTGTCGAGTAGCTTGTTCATCAAATTGCTCATTTAGCGTTTTTGCTAAGCGATAATATTCCTGCTCTTTTTGATGAAGGCTATATGCTTCTTCATAGTATGACTGTTCATTTTCTCCACATTTCTTATAGTAGCTAAGCTCCTCATCAAGTGCCTCTGTTAGTTGATGTAAATTTTCCGTATTATCAGCAATCAATGTGAATAAAGCGGAAGAACGCTGTGGTAAGGCGCCCACAATTTGACCAAGTAAATGTTCTTTTAATTGTTTGGCACGTTCAAGATCCCTTTCTGCTTCTTTACGCTTGGCATCAAGCTTTTTTGCCATGACACCGAAACGATCTGTTTTAAAGATTTTCCGTAAAATTACTTCTTTATTTGTTGAATCAGAGGTTAATAGTTTTCTAAATTCACCTTGAGGTAACATGACAATTTGGCTAAATTGATCTTTTGTGAGACCTATAATTTCCTGCAATTTCTTATCGACTTCAAGCGTTTGCTGTTTCTCTACAATGCTATAATCCAGCTTTCCCTCTTTTACTTCTGCTAACTCTACTTTCTTTCCAGTAACCGTTTTATTTTTTTCTTTAATATGACCTGGCTGTCGTACTATTTGATAGACTTTTCCATGCATTTCAAAGACGAGTTCTACAGCTGTATAAACTTCATCATGTGCAAAACCGCTTCTTAGTAAAGCTGTATCCTGTCGATCCTCCCCACTACCTGATCCGTAAAGAGCATAGCAAATAGCATCGAAAATGGTTGTTTTACCTGCACCAGTTTTTCCAGAAATGGCAAACAATCGATGCTCCCCTAGCTCTTGAAAATCAATTACTTCCGTGTCTTTATATGGACCAAACGCAGTAATTGTTAACTTTAATGGCTTCATTTTACAGTCTCTCGCTCCTCATCTAATAACTCCTGTAACATCTCTGTGAATAGGCGTTCCGTATCTTCATCAGGCTGAATGCCAATAATATCAGTGAAGAATGAACGGAATAAATCAATATCCTCTAGTTTTTCAGCTTCTACTACTTGTAGTTCACGTGGCATATCTTGTCTTAGTACCTTCCGCTCCACATGCATAGCGTGCGGAAATACACTACGAATACGTTCCATTGGTGAAGTCACAGATAGTTTATCCGTCAATCTAACAAATACATAATCCTCACTTGGTGTGAGCGTTAATAACTCCTCTAATTGACCTTCTACTACTCGTAGATCTCTTCTTGGCACAAGCTTTCTTTTACTTACTGTGGTGTTACCTTGCTCGTCTAATTCGATGATTAAAAAACCTTTCTCATGTAAATGCTCAGATAACGAGTATTTTAAGATAGAGCCGGCATAACGTATAGTTTCGTTTAAAACAAAATGTGCCTTATGTAAGTGCCCAAGAGCCGTATAGTGAAAAGGTTTGAATAAAGCTGCATTCACACAATCTGAGCCTCCAATGGAAAGTGGTCGCTCGGAATCACTAGTATTTGCTTCCTCCTCACCATACTTCGTCACAAAAGCATGTCCAACAAAAACATGACGCTTACTTGTGTCCATGTCTTCTGTGATATGCTCAATAATTTTTCGCATGGCGTCATGATGAGAACGGATTGACTCATCTTCAAAGATGTTGCGAATAGCAGCTGGCTCCGTATAGGGCACTAAATGAAAATGTACTTCTCCATGTTGATCATTCAAAGCAATAGGTGCATGATTTTTTGTAAATTGGCCCTTAATATATAAACCACTATCACGCATTAAACGACTACCAAAATTTAAACGACCTGCACTATCATGATTTCCCGCCACTGCTAGAACAGGAATCTTCTTTTCTAATACTATTTTCGCTAATACATCATTTAGTAAATTAACTGCCTCAATAGGAGGCATCGAACGGTCATATAAATCACCTGCGATGATAATTACATCTGGTTTTTCCTCATCTATCGCTTGTATAAATTGTTGAAGAATATAATGTTGATCTTCTGTCATATAGACACCTTGAACAAGCTTTCCTAAATGCCAATCTGCTGTATGAAATATTTTCATTCTAGTACCTCCTAGTCTTCTCTATATTTTAGCATGACTATTCCCCATCTAGTGCACACTAAAGGTTTAGTAGTTCTAGCCAAAATTGGTTTTCATAGAAAAAAGCATCTTAATAGGTAAGATGCCTTAGATATCGATTATTTAGATGTATTTGATAAATGCCTTATATCCTGGGAATCCCTGAATTACGTAAGTCATACGAGGAGATTGATGTTGTGCCACATTTTGCTTCCGAGGCTTCGCTGATGATTGTTGCTTTAGGATTTCCTCAAATGATTTGGGATTTGGCTCTGGCAATTCTGCTGAAGAGATGTTTAAAGCATCTCTCCCACTATAAATCTGTAAAAATGAGTTAGCCATTTGTCGATAGCCTTCAATATTTGGATGAACATCGGCACTATTTGGTAAGTAGTTGGTTGCATTCAATCCAAAGGCATCATAGACATTTATATAAGCTGCGCCAGCTTGCTCTGCTTGTTGTTGTAAAATCGTATTTAATCTAACTAACTGGGTGTTTGTTCCTTCTTTTTGCGTCGGATGAACTGTTGGATACGCAAAATAATACCCTATGACATAGATTTTTGCTTTAGGCGCACGTTCTTCTAATTCATCCAAAATCGATATCATATTTTTTCTAGCCAAATTTAAAGCGTAATCTGCCTGAAGCTGTGAAAAAGCTAAGGTCCCTGCATTTGGGTTTACCTGGACAAGACGTAATAAATCATTAGCCCCTGCCGAAATTGTAATAAGTGTCGCATTTGCTAATAAATTTTGCGCTTCCTCAGATCGTATTCGTTCTAATACATCTGCCGTAGTAAAGCCAGGAAAAGCAAGTTCTTTTGTATAAAATGATAATTGACCAATGGAACTTAATTTCATGGCAATCAAATCACTATACCCTACATCAATTTCTTTGTAGGGTGTTTGACCTGCTGCTAAGGAATCGCCAATAGCCACATAGGTTTCTTTTTGAGCAAAAGCAGATGAAACCCAAATTGTCATGAATAATACTGTCATACCTAGCAAGCTACATAATCGTTTCATCTGCTTCCCTCTTTTCTTATTGACTAAAAATTAAAAAGCCCAGCTACCCTTGCGGAAAATTGGCTCAACCGTACCATCTGGTAAAATACCATCGATGTCCATTTCACCACTGCCAATCATGAAGTCTTCGTGTGTCACAGAAATATTGGCACCCAATGCTTCAAGTTGACCGTTTTCTAGGTCTCTACCACCCTCTAAGCAAGTCGGATATGCCTCACCAATAGCTAAATGGTTTGAAGCATTTTCATCAAACAGCGTATTGAAATATAAAATCTCCGAAGCTGAAATTGGTGACTCGTGTGGGACAAGTGCTACTTCACCTAAGTAGCTCGAGCCTTCATCCACTTGAATAAGCTCTTGCAATAAATCATGTCCTACTTCAGCCTCTGCCTGAATAATTTTGCCCTCTTCAAATGTTAATTTAAAGCCATCGATGATATTGCCCTGATAGACTAATGGCTTCGTATTACTAACATAACCGTTTACACCTTGTTTCATTGGCAGTGTATAAACTTCTTCTGTTGGCATATTGGCCACAAAGACATTATCTTCTGGTGTTTTACTACCACCAGTTAGCCATTTATGTTGTGGTGCTAAAGCGATTGTTAAATCTGTACCAGGTGCTGTATAGTGAAGCTTTGCATACTTTTTATTATTTAAAAGCTGTGCACGAGATTCTAAATTAGCTACATGCTGACGCCAATTATCAACTGCATTGCCTTCTCCAATATGAACCGTTTTAAAGATAGCTTCCCATAATGCAGGTACTTGCTGCTCCTCTGTTAATTGAGGGAAAACCTTTGCTGCCCATTTAGCTGAAGGAACTGCTACAATGGACCAAGCAATTAAATCCTTCATGACTGCATTGCGATAGTTTTTCAATGCTGCCCCTGATACTTTTTGATGTGTTGCTAGTCTGTCTGCTGGAATTCCTGTTAGCTTATCAGGATCTGCTGCATCAATCCATAAAAGAGCTCCTTTACGTTCAATCAGTTCATCACGCATTTTCACAACCCATTCAGGGAAGCGATTAAATTCCTCATCGGAAGCATGCTCAAAATAAGCACGATCCAATTCATCATCGGAAAAATTTACATGAACACGGCCTGCTCCAGCCTTATAAGCCTCTTTTACAACTAAACGGGCAAAATCTAAAGCATCCACAGATGTATTGACTAATAAGTACTGACCTGGTTGGATGTTCACACCAACTTTTACTGCAAGCTCTGCATATGCCTGTAATTTCTCTTCAAATGTCATACTATTTCCCTCGCTTCTGTCCAATTGTTTTAGAATTACCCTCAATCAGCTCGCCATCATGCCATATTTTTTGCACAGGCTTGCCTGGAATTTCCCTTGTCCATTTTTTATAGGTTTTTTCATCACGATAAGATAATAAGGTTAATACTTCACCATCTGCTCCAGCACGCCCAGTACGACCAGAACGATGCAAATACTGTTCAATTGTTCGTGGGACATCAACATGAATAACATGTGTTAAACCAGCAATATCTAAACCACGAGCTGCAATATCTGTTGCAATTAAAATACGTGCGTCTCCTTTACGGAATGCATCTAACGCTTTTTTCCGTTCTTCTTTCTTCATATCAGAGTGGAGCGTGACAATCGGTGCTGAACGGTATTGTAGTTTTGTTTCCTTCATTAATAATTGATCGATATTATTAACAAAAGCCAACGCTCTTAAACCCTCTGTATGGGAAAGTCGGCGGAGGAAATCCGTTTTATCACGTTCTTCTACCTTCACAAAAGAATGGACAACTTTACCAACCTTTAACATGTCCTCAGGCTTAATTTTAAAACGCAGTGGCTCAAACATCATACGACTCGCCACTAATTCAATTTCCTCTGTAATCGTAGCCGACACAACAACAACTTGTCGGCCATAGGCAGAACCTTCGATAAAGGATTTGATAACAACACGGTATTCACGACTTAGTAATTGATCACATTCATCTAAAATAACTGTTTCGACTTCTTTGAGTTTTAATTTTCCTGCTCGTGCTAATTCGTTTAAACGACCAGGTGTGCCAACAACAATCGTTGGCTTTTTCTTCAACTTTTCAATTTGACGAGCAGAATTGGCACCACCAATCAGCTGTTGAACAGTAATGTCTGTTCCAGCCGTCCACTCACGTATAACTTCTACGATTTGCATAGCAAGCTCTTGCGAGGGAGCTACGATCAGTCCTTGCGTTTGCTTTTTTGCCCCATTCACTTTATTTAATAATGGTAAGACATATGCTAACGTTTTACCTGATCCTGTAGGTGATTCCGCGACAATATCTTTGCCTTCAAGCATAGCTGGTATCATTTCATCTTGAATTTTCATGGGTGTTTCAAAGTTCCATTTTGCTTGTAGTTCTTCTTTTAATAAATTAATGACTGACATGTTATTTCCCACCTTCTATCTACTTGACACTAGTTTAACACACTCCGTAGGTTCCTACTTTATATGTACGTAAGCAATTATCTAATCGTTTCAAGAAAACATTGCTTCCTTTCATAAAAAATCTGCTTCACTCAACACGGAAAAGTAAGCCTGTCCACAACTCTTTCAAGAATTGTAGCTTACCCGTGAAAAGCAAGCAGATTCTTTTCAATTCAACTAATCGATTAATTCATAACCACAAGCTAAAATGGCACATTCCGCTAAAACGATTAATGAATCAATATAAATGTCACTTAGCTTCAAATCTCTATTAACAATAGAAAGCTCTGTACAACCTAATACAATTCGATCACAATTTAATGCTAGCATCGCCTCTTCTATCGGTTGCCAGTCTTCTAGCGTAACATCCTTCCCAGCCTTGACATAATCATAAATGATTGACATCACATAGGATCTCATTTCATTATCTGGAACAACTGGTGTAATACCAAACTGCTCAAGTGCTTCCTGATACATCCGTGATGTTAACGTGCCTGTTGTTGCTAAAATACCTACTCGCTTTGCTCCTAAATCAGCAGCACGCTTCGCTGTTTCGCGAATCATATGCAAGACAGGTATAGGAGAACCCTCTTCAATTTCTTGATAAAACGTATGCGCCGTATTACAAGGGATCGCAATTATGTGTGCTCCTACCGAAGCTAGTTTTTTTGCATCCTCAATAATGACTGGTACCGGATTCTCCTTTGTATTATCTAAAATATAAGCCGTACGGTCAGGAATATTTGTATCATTATCAATAATGGTATGTAAATGGTCCTGATCTTTTTGTGCCTTTGTACGCCTTACAATCATTTCTCCTATAAACATTGTTGCAAGTGGACCAACGCCACCAATAATACCTAAAGTTTGTTTTTTCATGTGTTAGACAGACCTTTGTTATTAAAATATTTCTTATAGCTGCGATAGAAGCTTAAATTATCAAGCGTGACATTCAACCAACGTTTTGCATTCATATCCTTATAGTTAAAAATAGAATCTGTAGCCATCCCTTGTCGAATTAAACTTTTCGCCTCCATTACTAGTTGTTCATTTTGAACATATTTGAACAGCACACCATTCGGTACGATTGTCCAAAGATGCTTGTTCTTCAAATATGTTAGTTGTTGTTTACTTCCTCGAACATAATCGTCCGCTACATACTGCATTAAATTAAAGCCACTGGCCGTCACATAATAATTGGAAAGTTCATTATGTAATTCAATACTCAACAATTTATATTGACCATCACGATCATCATATTTCATATCAAATGTGGCAAAGCCATGGAATTGTATCGCTTCGAGAAAGGACTTAACATTATCCATTAATTCCTGATGATAGGTTGTCATAATCGCTACATAACGTCCTATCCCTTTTGGAGAATGCTCTTCTAAAATAGGGTTTCCTACGGCAAGAAGTTTTGCCTTCCCATCTTGTCCTATATATGCATTAACAACCCGCATGTTAGCATCTTCTCCAGGAATATATTGTTGAATCATCAAATCATCACGATATGCTGATTCTTTATAGATAGCACGTAATATACTGTCCTTTTCATCCTTATCATATGCAATATATACTTTTTTCTTACCAGGAAAAATGCATGTAGCATATTTTGTCATATTCATCGGCTTAATGACAATTGGATAATCAAATGGCATGTCGTAGTCTTCATAATCATTCACCGTGCATACATGTGTGGCAGGGTATTGAAAACCAAATTGTGCGCATAGTTCATACATACTTTCACGAGTTAAAAGTTGATGCGCAAGTGGGGCGTCTACATAAGGAACTAGAAAATTCTCTGCTAACTCCTCTTTATGTTCAACGATTTTTTTGACATAAAATTCATCACAGGCTAATAACAGTAATTTTTTGTCTTGGAACTCCTCCGCAATAGCTTTTAAAGCGGTCACAAACCTTTCTTCGATATGAAGTCGCGGTATCTCACGAAAAGTCCATAAATCACTTTGTTGAATTTTTTCCATATTCGTATGGTTTAGTGCAAGTGGCTTCACACCATAGGCTTCGTAAAATGCTCTGGCCATGCCATAAGCATTCATTTCATCTCCAAGTAAAACAGGTAAAAAAACGTGCTCAATGGCCATTCTACTCAACTCACTTTTACTTTTTTATTAGTGTAACATACTAATGATTTATAGCTTATTTATGAACAGCTACAGCTTGTTTGCCTAATTCCTGATAACTTTTGAAAAATTGATCGACATTGTAAGTCACATACCCTTTTAAAGGATCCATTACGACTACCTTATCACCTAAATGTCCCGTTAAGACGACTGCATGTAAGTTCATAAAAGCATCCTGTGGAGTCGTTTCCCCTGTATAAATCCAGCCTCTTTCTGCTTTTCGTTTAGGCTTCGATAGATCTAGTGTTACCCATGTCACGACAGGAATACCTTCACGCACAAGCTGTAAAATATCATCCTGTGAGGCGTTACTCATATTTTTGACATGTAGGTCAGCTTGTTTATCTGTAATAACTGCCTCAGCCGCTTTGACAATTGGAGCAGCAAAAACATACATGCCTCGAGCTTTATCACGAGGGTTACCTGCAAAAGCTTCATTGGGATTTGGTCCAAAACGTTGATTGCCTACAGTTCGTATTTCTTGCTTTGGTAAATACTTGTCAGTCATTTCGAGTTTTGACACATTCATTCCAAAATAATTTAATACGGCTGTAAGTGAAGTAATTTCACAGCCATGTGGCAGCTCAGGATTTTGCATGACAACAGGGACATCTAACTCCTGATCGTCTCTTAAAAAGTGTGTTTGCAATCGATAATAGGGCTTAGTTGTATCGTAAGTGAAATTCTCGATTGTTGTATACCCATTATTTGTCGTACTATTTTCAAGTGTCGTTGCCGCAATTGCATATTCTCTCCCTGCCTTTAGCTTCGAAAAGATAGCTTCTCCCTCTTCTGAACCAATCGCTTCTTCCACTACATCACCTGTTTGTACATCTGTAACCGTAAGGAAGAGATTTGGAATAGGTGCCCCGCTATTAAATTCTACTGTTAAAACCGTTAATTGATTTTTTTGTTCAGCATCTTGCTGAGAAAATGGCTGACAGCCTGAAAGTAACATAATAATCAAAATGCCAATAAGTAAAAGGCGTTTATACCCCGTCCACAAGACAAATTCCGCTCCTATTCTAAGGCGAAGAGCAGCCCCCTTCGCCATACTCATTATTCCATTTGTCGTAGACTCTATTATACGATACTTTCATAGCCGTTCCTATTTTATCTTGATTTAATAACTATATTTTGTACTAATAGCGAGTTTCACAAGACTCTTTTGCGAGTAAACTCCAAAAATCTGGATAGCAATTATGCCAAAGGTTAATTGAACTGTCTTAAATCGTTGTTACTTTCGGTCGTAACGTATGTTTTAGTACCTTCCCAGAGGCATTACGTGGTAATTCTATTAAAAATCTAATTTCATAAGGTACTTTATATTTGGCAAGTCGTGTTTGACAATAGGATAGTATCGAATTTTCATCAAGAGACTTCCCCTCCTTTAACACCACAAATGCTTTTGGTACTTCTCCATATACTTCATGTGGCAATCCAACCACTGCTGCTTCTAAAATTTCTGGCATTTGATATAGAACTTCTTCTATTTCGATTGGGTAAATATTTTCTCCACCGCGAATAATCATATCTTTTTTTCGATCTACAATATATAAATAGCCTTCCTTATCAAAGCGTCCTAAATCGCCTGAGTACAGCCAGCCATCCCTAATCGCTCTTGCTGTTTCCTCTGGATTGCGCAAATAGCCCTTCATTACTTGTGGACCTCTTACGCAAATTTCGCCCACCTCTCCAGCTGGAACGGTCTTTCCTTCACTATTAACTACACAAACCTCTGTCTGTGCTAATGGTTTTCCCACTGAGCCAATTTTCGTCAATGCATCTGTATCTAATAGAGAGGTAGCTGCAGGTGAATTTTCAGTTTGACCATAAAGATTTTGAACCTTTACATTTGGAAATGCTTCTTTCACTTGCTTTACAAGCTCATAAGGCATTGGGGCAGCCCCGTAACATAATAAACGTAAATGCTTAAAGCTATGTTCCTTGAAGCCTGGAGTATTTAATATGATCGTATACATAGATGGAACACCAAAGAAAATTGTCGTTTTAGTAGCTACAATTTGAGCTAACGTTTTAGTTGGTGAAAATGCTTCTTCAATGACCACCGTTCCTCCTTGATAAAACATAGGCATAGCAAATACATGAAGACCTGCACAATGGAACAAAGGCGTACAAATAAACATTTTGTCCTTGCTCGACATATTCATAGAAGACGACCAAATATCTGCTGTAGCCACGATATTCTGATGCGTTAGCATGACGCCTTTGGGTTTACCTGTTGTTCCTGACGTATACATGACCACTGCCGTATCGTCAGCCTCTAATTGCATAATTTTTCTAGCATGATTATCATGCTCAATTATGTTTTTCATTTCTTGAAATCCGATGGTATGTTGGAATGAATAGGAAACGTCCTCTAATACCTCTGTTAATCTTTCATCAAAAATTAAGCCCCTTGCTTGTGAATGATTAAAAATAAAATCGACCTCAGGAGCAGCTAATTTAGTGTTAATAGGCATCACAATAAATCCAGCTAATTGGACACCTAAATAAGCGATTAAAAATAAATCTGAATTGAGCGTATATAGGGCAATCACATCATCTTTTTCAAAATCTTGTTCCTGCAAGTAAGCCGCAAATCTTTCTACACGTTGATAAAAATCATGATAACTTAATGCCTTTCCATCATACAATGTTGCAATTGCATTTGGTTGCTGCCCTGCATAGTCTTCAAGAATATCTGTCATAAACTTCGTCATTATAAGCCCTCCATACATTCATTTTATTATTACTGAATAAACAAGAATGGGAAACTATTAAACTTCTTAAAATTCAGAAAATTATGATTATATTTTATCAAGCAATGTATTTCTTGGCAATTTTTCCACACATTCAAAATATGTAGCTGAAGTAACAAAATATTCTTAGACATTTTACTTTTCTAGCAATTTCTATTGGGTGTATGATACTTGTACGATTATTATTAGGAAAGGCCGGGTTTAAATGCTTTATGCACTTTTAGGAGATTTACATTCTAATATAGAAGACACTAAAGCTGTTCTAGCTCACATTCAACAAACAGCAGAGGAAGCAAAAATCATTGGATTAGGGGATTTATATGAATGCACTGTAAGTAAGAAAAAGGCACAAAACATATCTGGCTTACCTTTGCAAAAGGCGGCCATAGTAGAAAGTGAGTTTGAAAGACTACTAACCTTCCCCTCTATTCGAGGCAATCAAGAAGAACGTATTACTCAGGTCACTGGCATTGAACGTTTTAGAGCTTTACCTGAGACAATAGAGATTGATGGAGCCACGCTTATGCACGGACATCAATTTAAGTGGAATGTAAGCTGGCAACCGACTTTCCCACCCTTTCAAAAACCATTATTTTTCTTTGGGCATAGTCACGAATCAGGCCTTTATCATCAACAAAAAAAGCTGCCGATTCGTATTCGGTACGGGCAACCAATTGCGTTACAAGACAAACAATATGGTGTGAATGTAGGCTCTGTTATCAATCACCGTGAATGGTGTCTTTATGATAGCCAAAAACGTACAGTGACATTTATGTGTGTTCCACCTATTAATCTATAAAAGAGCAAGCTAGTATGTAGACTAGCTTGCTTTCCATTTTTTAATGAATATATTGCTTTTTCTCGCTCAATAAAATTTCCTTTAACTCTTTTAATTTTTCAATTACAACATACGATTCATCCGTAATTTCTTTCAGGTATTTTTCAGCGCCCGTTTTATTGCCTACATTGTATTCACGCACTGCTTTTTTTGCTATATCATGGACGTGGATAAATGGTTGTTCTAACTCTGCATAGACACGCTCATCACCTAACAGTTTCTTTCCTGTGCCGTAATACCATTCGCCAAGGCGTGATTCTTTTGGAGACCCTACATCCTGCTCCGTCATCGTTTCAAAGCCGAGTAGCAAATTGTAGATTTTCCATCTCCACAATAGATGATCGGTAATAGCTAATTCAATAATATCCTCTTGGCTAATAATAAAGTTTTTAGAAATTGTTGTGGATCGGTATCCATCAATCATTTTACTTAACTTATAAATGGCAGAGCCCATATCAAACACGATTACCTTACTTTTTTGCATGCTCTCTGTAATTGTATGGTTACGTTCAGAAATAGTAGTAGCAGATTGTGCCTGAACCTTTGTCGTTGTAGCTATTTCCTCAAAGCGCGCCCCCTGCTGCTGTAAGTTTTTATTTAGCTCAGCTAGCGTCTTTGATATATATAAGGTATCTGTAACACCTTGATGTAAATCTTGGGAAAATTGAGTCGTCAATGAACTAATATTATGGGTAATATGAAGTAGCTCCTGTATATCTGTATGTATAGATTTGACAGATGTACTTGTATCATCAGCAAGTTTCCGAACTTCCTCTGCAACAACCGCAAAGCCTTTTCCTGCTTCTCCCGCACGAGCGGCCTCTATTGATGCATTTAAAGCCAACAAATTTGTTTGATCTGCAATTTTTTTAATTAATTCCATTAATTTCGCTACACTATTTACACGTTCAACTAAACGCCTAATGTCTTCCTGCATTGATTTATGGCCTTCATCGGTCGTCTGTAAAATAGATGATACTTGTTGTAATGATTCCAAATCCTGATTTAATTTTTTAAAGGCATGCTTTGTTTGCTCTGAAATATCACCAACTGATGTGGCAATTTCTTCAATACTTTCGTCTAACTCATGCATTAATTGATCTGCTGCAACAATCTCCTGTTGCTGAATCTCCTGAAATTCAATCAGTTCCTTAATGGTATCTAACTGTGTATTATAAGTAATTATTTCACCTAATCCATTTACTACAGATCCTGCTTGAATTTCAATATAGGTCTCTAAAATTATTTGTTGATCAATTGTTACTAAGCTATCGTAAGACAATAAAACATCCAGCATTTTTTCTTCATCACGAGATAGTTCTTTGACAATAAGTGGAATGATTAATTGATTAATCAGTGTATAGGCAGAAATCATCCAATTCGGTAGTACACCAATTCTTGCATGAACATATGCAATTTTACGACGCTTAAAGACATAATCTAAATCTAATTCATCGTCAAATAAGCTAATGAAATGTGTATCAAACAATCCTTTTAAGCGCTCTACTGTCGAATGTGTATTGATGACCTGATTAAACTCTGGGATTTCCAGTAGACGAGCATAAAAATTATCGAGTATATGCTGGCGATTATTCTCATAAATTTTACGTAAAAACCCAACAGATTCTCTTCTAATTCTAGATAAAGCAAGGAAATCCAATTTTTCTTTAAAGCGTTCATTTGTTTCGATGTCTGAATTTTTCGTAGCCGAAAAATAATCATAACTTTGATTAATCTTCTTCCTTTTGAACATAGCTCCCACTCCTAGTTGTATTCAAGTAAAATAAAATTACCAATATTTTAAAGACAATTATAGATTTCTCTTCATTACCTTCAACTAATAAAACATATATATTTTACCAACAATAGAGTGGCAAAAATAGATTCTCATTTAATTCTTTACACTTTATTATTTTTCCGTCCACTTTATTGACAATTTCTTATTTTCTTAGTTAAACACTGTCTTTATGCAGAAAAAGCGCTAAAATCCTGATTGATTTAGCGCCTTCTTCCCATATAAACTTCTCGTTAGTGCTAGCACTCGCAATCGCAATTTTGTAAGCTATCCAGTAGCTTTTCCATGGCTTCTAGTTGCTCACACAGCGTTTGAATCATGCAACGTAGGATTGGAATTAACTCTTGACAAATGCAGAATCTAAGCACATTTTGTGCCAGTCGTATACCACCCTGATGATGGACGATCATTTCCCGAAGATAATTGATATTAATGCTATTAGAGACTGGTGGAGCACACATTGCATTGAACATAGCTTCTGTAATTTCTTTGTAAGCACACATATACTCGTATAATTCATACTCTGAGTTTTGTACGACACAACAACGATTTTGTATCGCTTCAAGACTCTCAACCATTTCTGTATGTGTGCGAATGATTTCTAAGGCGAGATTTTGCACAGGTATATTCGTTGTATAACGTAAAACATTTTCAGACATTTGGATTGCTGCAACTTGATGAGGGATGATTTGCTTAATAAAATTTTCTGAGATACTACAAGTAATGGTAACATAGGTCATACCCTGCATCATTTTTTTGAGGATTCGCTGATATTCCTCTAAATATGCCTTTGTCACATTACTGAGTTCAATTGGTTTAGCCATTAGACACACTCCTTTCAGAGTAATGTATGCCTGCTAGGTTGTTGTGCGATAGACAATTGTACCAATTGCTCAATTTTTACCAACCTTTATCATCGCAAAAAACTATACTTGTTCTTTCTTATATGTATCTATGCATGTTGAACAAATGCATAGATTTGGCTCTCTTTGCACTGTAGTTAACAGGGTTTCTGGAATGCTAACTGTCATACACCAGCACTCTTTTTTGCCTTTTGCCACGCCACAATGGTTTTCGCCTCCGCATAATGGACATCTCATTTCTCCAGTTGACATGATTTACAACTCCTTTATTTTTCACCATTGTAAAATAAAAAGGGAAGAGCGCTCAATACCTTGCTCCTCCAAAACGTTTATTGTTGATGTTTGTGTATGTCTTGTTTGACTTCATCAATGTCTGTGTCGCTATAAATAGACGTACCATGTCCACCACTTTTAGCTAACAACGCCTTTACTTCATTATAGGATAATCCTGCCTGTGCATTTTTTTGCTTCACTTCATTAATATTTGTTCCTGCAGCTGTAAATTGGACGTCTTTTTCATGATTCATTGATTTTTTACCTCCTATAATTCATCTGGCTGCATTTCAATTAATTCGTCGCCTTCTCTTTTGACTCGCTTATTGAGTTCCTCTATTGGAATGGCATCTACAGTTTGCATATCCTCATGCAAATCGAAAAGACTAATCGTATCTGATTCAACCATGTCAGGCTTGTCCTTACTATTTAAATTCATGAACATTTTCTTTTCATGTGGTATTTTTTCCATATCCATTCTGTCACACTCCTTTTCCTATAATGTGTGTAATGCTGAACAGATTATGTGTCTTTCTCAATCGCACTTTTATCAATTCGATGATACTCAGCTATTTGAATAACTCGTACATGTTTTGTGTGCAATTCATGGTATATCCCCCTACTATCCGTAAAGGAGATATATTGATCACGTTCATTTTTCACTAATTTTTCTGCCTCTTGTTGTGATTCAATAAAAATGAACCTTCGAACATAATGTACCTCATCAAAGAAATACGTAATTTTAAATTCCTTCATCTTTATGCCCCTTAATCCTGCAATGTCACCGCTTATTCTGTCCAGAAACTGAAAAACCTTGCATTCCTAAAATTACATAAAACATTCTGAAGCATATAGTAAAGCAATAAACCTTTGCAATGGAGGGACTAAAAATTGATTCATACAGTCAAAGCTGGTGAAACCCTTGTTCAAATTTCTCAAGATTACCGTACACCTTTGTCATCTATTCTCGCTGCTAATCTAGGAATTCAGCCTGACCATCTTTTCAATGGTCAACAAATTATCATCCCAGGCTTGCCCGACCCCGAAGCAATTCCTTACCATATCGAGATATCCACCAATAATCGCTGGCTCCGTTTATATAAAAACAATATCCTTCAAAAACAATACCCAATTGCAGTTGGTCGCATGCTTCACGAAACACCAGTAGGTAGTTTTATTATCATCAATAAAGCGCCAAACCCTGGCGGTCCTTTTGGTACGATGTGGATGAGTCTTTCTAAAGAACACTACGGAATTCATGGCACAAATGATCCTAGCTCTATTGGGCATGCTGTTTCACATGGGTGTATCCGCATGCAAAATCGAGATGTTGAAGAGCTAGCCAGTATTGTGCCAATAGGTACAGAGGTAGTGATTCATCCCTAATCAAAAAGGCTATCTAGTCAGCTTAGATAGCCTTTTGTTTTAATTATCTTGTTCTCTAGCCTGTGCAAGCTTTGTTAAATAGTATTGCTCTTCACGCCACATATGATCCGCCATCGGAGCTGTAAATGTACCTAGCACCTCTGCACTTAGCTCCATTTCTTCTAATTCTCTTAAGAATGTTTTAAATAATGTCATTTCAAGCTCAACATCTTTATTAAAGCGTTTTAAAGCAGGAAAGGAATCCATATTCGTACGTAAATAGCCTGTTAATTCTACGGCCTTTAAGTAAAATTGTTCAAAGTGTTGAGCAAACTCATGACTCTTTTGCTTCAAACGCTTCTCAACACCATCTAAATCATCATTAATAATGCCTGCGTGTCCAGAGGCATCTAAAAGCCAAACTAAATGATGATGAAGCTCATGAAAAATCGGTGGTGCTTCTCCTTTTTTCAAGTAATTCAGCACATTTTGGTATTCTTCTAATTCATTGACCATATGGTTGACAAACGTAGGCGTTAAATGAATTCCAATATCCCCCAATAGTTGATGTCTGAGTAGATACAGCTTGAACTGCTTAAATTGCTCAACCTTGTCGTCCACGGACACTGAAAAAGATACAGCATTTGAATCATCGAGCGAAGGTACATATGCAAGTAGCTCCGAGAATTGATAAATATACGTATAGGCTCTTTGAATATCATCCTTTTCTGAGGGATAGAGGGCGTCATGAATAAATTGAGCGTGATTTTGCATGATTTCTAGCCAAAATCTATGCTCAAAAATAGCATGTTGCACAAAACTAGACAAAGCTTTACCTCCTTTTAATTTGATTTTAGAGAAATATTCTTGTTATCTCTCCATTCTATTCTTTACATTTTACAATTAGTCGTATTGCAAATTTCGTATAGGATGAAATGCTAAAAGCTATACTACTTATGGCAAAAGCATTTAGATGGCTTTATTTAAGACTATAGGAGGGAATACGTTGTCAACAAGTAAACAGCTATTATCCATATTCGCCCTTGGTGGGATAAATGAAATTGGTAAAAATATGTATGTAGTACAATATGCAGATGACATAATTATTATTGATTGCGGAGCAAAATTTCCTGATGAAACCCTGCTCGGAATTGATTTAATCATTCCAGATATTACGTATTTACTTGATAATAAGGAGAAAATTAAGGCATTAATTGTCACGCATGGACATGAAGATCATATTGGTGGTATTCCTTACTTACTAAAAAAATTAAATGTCCCTGTGTATGCTACCCGATTCACACTCGGACTTATTGAATTAAAGCTTAAGGAACATAAACTTTTACGAGGAACGGATTTAATTGAAATTCATGCAGACTCAGCTCTACATTTAGGACAATTCGATGTTAGTTTCTTTAGAACCAATCATAGTATACCCGATTGTTTAGGAATTGTTTTAGCCACTCCCGAAGGAAACGTTGTCCATACTGGAGACTTTAAATTTGACCTAACGCCTGTTAACAACCAATTTGCTGATATTCATAAAATGGCTGAAATCGGTTCAAATGGCGTGCTAGTTCTTATCTCGGAAAGTACAAATGCGGAAAGACCTGGTTTGACACCTTCAGAGCAACTTGTAGGGCATCATATTGAGGAAGCCTTTTTACATGCTGAACGAAAAGTAATTATCTCTACCTTTGCTTCAAATGTTAATCGTATTCAACAAATCGTACATGCAGCAATTGCCACCAATAGGAAGCTAGCTTTAGTAGGGCGTAGCATGGTCAATGTCGTTGATGTCGCAATTGAACGAGGTTATTTATTTGTACCAGAAGATCTGTTAATTGATGCACGGGAGGTCAAATACCTCCCTCCAGAAGAGGTGGTGGTCCTCTGCACAGGTAGCCAAGGCGAGCCTCTAGCTGCACTTGCAAGAATAGCAAATGGTAATCATCGTGAAATTAAAGTTTTACCAGACGATACAGTCATTCTTGCCGCTTCACCAATCCCCGGTAATGAAAAGGGTGTTTCTCGTATTGTGGACAATTTGTTTCAGCTTGGTGCTAAAGTTATTTATGGTTCTTCCAGTCATACAGGTATGCATGTATCAGGACATGGTCATCAAGAGGACTTGAAACTTATGCTGACGTTTATGAAGCCTAAATTTTTCATACCTATTCATGGTGAGTATCGTATGTTACATCAACATCGTTTATTAGCAGAATCTATTGGCGTTCAAAAGGGACATACATTTATTATGAAAAATGGGGATGTTGTTGATATTGAAAATTCAAAGGCAAGGCAAACACGGAAAATTCCTGCTGGGGATACCTATGTAGATGGGATTGGCATTGGTGAGGTCGAAGGAATTGTCCTGCGTGATCGCAAGCAACTTTCAGAAGATGGAATGCTTGTTATTGTATTGACACTCAATAAAGCTGATGGTGCTTTTATTTCGGAACCCGATACCATTTCACGTGGTTTTGTTTATGCTAAAGATTTCGAGGCACTGTTAACTAAAGTCAATGTGCTTACCAAAGAAATCGTCAATGAGCTTCAAGAAGAGAGCAGACAGCAAATACATGTTCTTCGCCGAGAAATTAAAAGAGCTGTTGGACAATATTTATTTACCCAAACAAAACGTAAGCCCATGATTTTACCAATTATTATTGAAATTTAACAAGTCGGTGCAAGGATTGCCCAATCCATTTGCACCGACTTATGTTAATTGCTCAACCTTTGAAAGGAATCATTTAGGAAATCTCCATTATAAACCTTATGTAACATATCAGCATATAGATATTGGAGCTGGTCAAAGCTATGATGTAAGTTTTTTGCATGCTGATTTACTTGTTTTGACACATTATCGAAATACTGTGGAAGTTTTTCTACCGCTGTGACTAAAGAATCTTTATTCATTAATAAATGCTGAATAGCGTTTAATAGTTGAGCTGCTCTATGCTGTATATCAAGAGGAGGTAATTCAATTATTAAACGAAAGATATGACGTTTCTCTTTATTTATTTGATACCATTTAAAAAAGTGAAATAAATAGTCACTAACAACAATGGATTCATTTGGAATAATGGCAATGATATCATGACCGATGCACACAGCTTTTTTACATTGATAAATAATGGTTTCCTTTAAATTTAATTTATTGAGTAGAATGCTTTTTGCAGGCACTAGTGACAAATTTAATGAATCAACCGTGTGATCAACCTTTGGCACTTTACTAGCATCATCATCTACCAATAATTTCAATAGTGTTGCTTTGGTGATAAAAGGAGTACCTTCCCTTTTAAACCATTGATCGTTCGCAATTAAATGACCAATTTGGACTTTTGCTATTTCTTCTAAAAAAAACTGCTTCACCATGTATGAACCCTCCAATCCTCTGTCCCAATTAATACCCTGAATACAATCTTCATTAACGCATACCTAGTTATTTATTTAGGTCATTTGTCTGGATAAAAGTATTACTCTAAAGATTGTACCATTTTAATGTAACTTTTTCTCTATTATACCACTATAATAGTATAGTCATTTTCATTGTTTTTCACTAGCTTTTAACATAGAGGTGAATCATATGTCAGATTTTTTAAAGCTAGTAGGTGAACAACTTCGGATTATTCGATTATCTAAAGGACTTAGCCAAGAAGAAGTGGCTGAAAGAACAGGGAAGTTAGGTTTCAGTAAAGGAAGAGTTTCCAATATTGAGCATGGACAATCTAATATTACCTTAAGTACTTTGGAAACAATCATGAAGGCATTAGACATTACCCCTGAGGAGCTATTTAATTTTCAAAAATTATCTGGCGTTACTGATATTGAGGAGAAAAACCTCATGCTAGACATTCATCGCTCATTATTAAGAGAACGAAATTTAGACGAGGTAAAATATGTAGTTCGTATAACGAAGGATTTTTTAGATACGATTGATTCTCAATCAAAGAAAAACAGCTCTAACGGTCAATGACCATTGGAGCTGCTTTTTTATTTCAAAGTAACTTTTAGTAGCTACATACCAAATTTTTGACGATAGCCGCATTTTCTACATAATTCTTCCACAGCTTCTCTTCTTGAGAAGCCTTCAACAATCTTGTTGGCACGCTCCCCTTCTACAATGTCGGAGAAGGATTTTTCATGTACATTTCCTAAATTAATGACACCTTCCCCATCCAAACAGCAAGGTACAACGGTACCATCCACCAATATAGCCGCTTGACTACGCAGTGCATGACAAAAACCCTTGCCTTCATCCTCTGGCTCTAGAAGACTTGGCCATCTAAACTCATGATCCTGATTTAAATACACATGAGGGGCAATTTTTACCCCTTTCCCAGGTTCTACTTTTTCTTCTATACGATAATCAAGATGATACTCATTTTCTAATATTTCTAAAGTCTCGCGGTTGCGACGAGCTGCAACATCCGAAACATGATCCTGTTGTAGATTCCATAAACGATAGGAAATAATCGTATTGAATTCCCTAGAATCTCGCACAAAATCCAAAATATCCCCTAAATATTTTTCACGATTTTCGGAGCCTTCATGCCCATCAAAGCTATGCAACGAGAAATTAATTTGACGTAACGCTGGCTTTCCTAATATTTTCTCGCGATTTTTTTTGATTAGCGTACCATTCGTTGTAATATTGACTTTGAATCCTTTTGCATGGGCAGCATCTAATAGCTGATCAATTCTTGGATGTAGTAATGGCTCTCCTTTCACATGCAAATAAATATATTTTGTATGTGGACGAATTTCATCTAATATTTTATTAAATTGTTCGACTTTTATAAGCCCCTTTGCACGCGCTGTAGGTGGACAAAAACTGCATGCTAAATTACAAACACTCGTAATTTCTATATAAACCTTTTTAAATGTTCTCAATGTTACTTCTCCGTTCCCATTCACTAAATAATCAAATCTCATTCATTTTAACAAATTTATTGGATAGATAGCAAAAATCGTTGAGCTTCCCTCTGGACTCTCCTACCTTTTCTCTAGGTAACATGGCTACACGTACAGGTGGGTTCAAGAAGCGCTAATATCTTAATAGTAATAGGAAAGGAAGGGAGGAGAAACGATGTCTGGTTTTAATTCTAAAAAATTTTATGGACCTGACGAACCTGAGCAGGAATCCTCTAACAAGCAAGGGAAAAATCATATAACAATAAATTTTACATTCAATATAGGAAATACTGATTTTCACTTTGAGCAACGTGCAGAAGGCGGAGGCCAAATCAATCATGATGTAGGCACAAATGCCAACCAAGGTGGACAAAATGCTAGTAACGGTAGTCATACACGCAACGTCAATTCGCAATTTGCTGACGGTAATGGAAGAAGTGGTATTGCTGGTAATGATAATGACGAGGCTGGTGGGCAACAAGGCATTAAAGTACGGGATAGTCTTGTCATTGAAAGTGATATTCATTCATCCTCTAACCATAGTGAAAGTAATGAAGAAACTGATGTATTAACTGAAGAAGATGAGTAGATTGGTTTCAAAAAGATCATGTCAGTAGCAAAAAAGGCCATTTGACACGAAGAGGCTCTGTGCTCTGCCACTGGAAAGCAATTAGCCTGCAACCGATTGTTGAACTTTCACAAAAATACTATTGATGGTTTTGTTTTTCAACACGATGAAAAAACTTCTATCTGCTTGATGGTACCTTCAACAGATAGAAGTTTTTTTTATTATACATTGCGTTTATAGTTTTTTGTGCCGTCATATGAATAAAGCATCGGCTTTTTATCCACATAGGTTTCTAAATGAACAGGACGTCCCCACAGCTGGTAAATATAAGGCAATACATTTTCTAAATAGTGTGGATCTAACTCCATCCCTTCATAGCCATGAACTAAATATAGCTCGCCATTCCTCAAATAATCACCATTTTTTACTACAATGTATGGGAAGCCACCGTTTACACGCATGGATACAAGTTGATCGCGAACCATCTCGTGATCCTTATCCGTTATACGATATTCATTCCCTTTCTTTTGGAATAAGTACAAATCTTCACGCTTCGCTAAATTCTTTGTTAAATAGTTTCGAATAAAGGAAATATCTGATTCTACTTCTCTTACCTCAAAAATCTTTTCACGTCCCGTATTTGGCAAAACACCTAACCGTTTCATTTCCTCAGTAGGGTTATTATAGCGATTTTCAATATCCTCGAAAATTTTAATCCCAAGATAATATGGATTAATCGATGTTTTGGAGGGCTGCACAACCCCCGCATTTAATTTGGCATATTCGATAGTTTCAGCAGTAGTTAACTTTAGCTCCCGCATGATTCGTTGATGCCAGAAAGAGGCCCACCCCTCATTCATTATTTTAGTTTCTAATTGAGGCCAAAAATAAAGCATTTCCTCTCGCATCATTGTTAATATATCTCGTTGCCAGTCTTCCAATTCACGGCTATGCTCCTCTAAGAATAACAACAGGTCCTTTTCTGGCTGAGGAGGAAATTGCTTTAATCTGCGTCGGATGGGTTTATAAACTTTTTCTTTTTCTTCTATACTCCATAAATCATCATACGGTGATTTTGTTGGTGGTTTTTCCTCCTCAAGCTCATCCTCCTCACTCCAGGATAGCTTCGGTCTTAAAATGGATGGATCAATATGTTCTTGAATAGCTAAAACAGCATCTAAAAACTTCTCCACCTCATCTTTGCCATACGCTCTCTCATAGCCAGCTATTCGCTCAGCAGTTGCGGTCATACTTTCTACCATATCTCTTCTTGTATTAGAAAAACGTATATTATTTTTGAAGAAATCGCAGTGTGCTAGAACATGGGCAATAATCAATTTATTTTGGGTTAAAGTATTAGTATCGAGTAAAAATGCATAGCAAGGATTTGAATTAATGACAAGCTCATAAATCTGACTAAGTCCTAAATCATATTGAAGCTTCATTTTATGAAATTGTTTTCCAAAGCTCCAATGGGAAAAGCGCGTGGGCATACCGTAGGCGCCAAATGTATAAATAATATCGGCTGGACAAATTTCATAACGCATTGGATAAAAATCTAAGCCAAAGCTTGAGGCAATTTCGGTAATTTCATCTATTGCTCGATGAAGCTCTTTTGTGTTCATTTTACGCCCCCTCCTTTGAACGTGGTGCTGAGGATACTTCCATGTTACTCTTCACTTTTCTTGAAAAAGCTCTTTAAGGCGTCATAGACATCGCCTTTTTTTCTCAAAATATGGTATCTGAATTTAGGATCATCAATTTTTTTATACGTATACATAAGCGTAGAGAATCGGTTATGCTGATTGACCTCACCATAGCCAAACATGCTGGATACGTCCATTAACTCCCCTACTAGCTTCAGGCACTTTTCATTGTCCATCGATATATTTTCACCGTCTGAAAAATGGACAGGATAAATATTGTAGCGAGACGGATGATATTTATCCTGAATTAATTCCAATGCCTTTTTATAAGCTGAAGAACAAATAGTGCCACCACTTTCGCCCTTTGTAAAAAACTCCTCTTCTGTGACAACCTTTGCCTCAGTATGATGGGCAATAAATTCAATTTCTACTGTTTCATATTTTGACCGTAAAAACTTCGTCATCCAAAAGAAGAAGCTTCTCGCACAATATTTTTCAAATGCTCCCATTGAGCCACTTGTATCCATCATGGCGAGCACTACTGCTTTGGATTCTGGTTTCTCCACTTCATCCCATGTTTTAAAACGTAAATCGTCATTGTGGATTGGCGTTATTTCTGCTTTCCCATGCATCGCATTGCGCTTTAATGCATTTAAAATGGTACGCTTTTTATCGACATTACCCATGAGACCTTTTTTTCGAATATCATTAAACTCTATTTTTTCTGTTTTAATATCTGCCTTTTCTTTCTGCTGTAAATTTGGTAATTCTAGTTCATGAAATAAAACATTTTGAATTTCCTCCATACTGACTTCTGCTTCATAATAATCTTGGCCAGGCTTGTCACCCGCTTCTTTTCCTTTACCGGGAGCCTGATTGGCCTTACTGCCATCGCGCGCCACTACATCTCCAACACTACTATCCCCTTGTCCCTGCCCTACATGCTTAGAGTTATCATAGTTATATCGTATTTTATATTCATCAAGTGACCGAATTGGTATCTTAATAACCTCGCGACCATTGGACATCACAATACTTTCTTCGCTAACTAAATCAGGTAAATTATTTTTAATCGCATCTTTCACTTTTTCCATATGGCGTTGTTGGTCCTGGTGCCCTTTACGATGGAGGGACCAATTTTCCTGAGAAATGACAAAGCGTTTATTTTCGTGTTCAGTCATTTTTATCCTCACCCATCTATCAAATTCGCTTTTTCTATACTATGCTTGTGAGCCAAATTTTTGAACTTTTTTCATAAAATCAATTGTATATCTATTAATCACACCTCAATGCGTCCAGCTTTTATTGTCCATGCTCGAAAGTTTCTCTTCAAAGTCTCGGACATCCTCTGGGGCTTTTTGTTTATTCCGTCAAATCATAAATCTCTCCTCCTGATAATAAAAGGAGTGCCCTAAAATTGGGACACTCCTATCTGACTTGGAACAATGAACATCAAGTTATCGTTATCGATTTAGCAAACTTCCTACATACTGTAGCAACTCATTTGCTGATGTTGTATTATAGCCATGTTCATCAACAAGTCTTGCCACAACCTCATTAATCTTCTTCAGTTGCGATTCATCTGGCATTTTAGAAGAAGTAGTAATTTTCACGATATCTTTCAAATCTGCAAATAATTTCTTCTGAATGGCTTCTCGCAATCTTTCATGAGAATTATAATCAAAACGTTTACCTTTTCGTGCATAGGCAGAAATTCGAATGAGAATTTCTTCACGGAATGCCTTTTTAGCATTTTCTGAAATGCCAATTTGCTCCTCAATCGAGCGCATTAATTTTTCATCTGGGTTCATTTCTTCCCCAGTAAGTGGATCATAAATTTTATTTTTATTACAAAATGCCTCTACATTATCGAGGTAGTTGTTCATTAATGTTTTTGCCGATTCCTCATAGGAATACACAAAAGCCTTTTGTACTTCGTTTTTAGCAATTTCATCATATTCTCTACGAGCAACCGCAATGTAATTCATGTATTTTTCCCGATCCTCTTGAGAAATAGATGCATGCTGATCTAACCCATCCTTCAATGCTCGTAAAACGTCTAATGCATTTATTGATGGTATCTCTTTGCGGATAATAGCAGAAGAAATACGGTTAATAATATAGCGTGGATCAATACCGTTCATGCCTTCATTCGGGAACTCTTTCTTCAGCTCCTCTAAGTCAACGGAATTAAATCCCTCCACATTTTCTCCGTCGTACAAGCGCATTTTTTTAATTAGATCCACACCTTGTTTTTTCGGAACTTCCAAACGAGTGAGAACCGAAAAGATTGCTGCGGCCTTTAAAGCATGCGGTGCAATATGGACATGGGACATATCGCTCTCTTTTATCATCTTTTCATAAATATGCTCTTCCTGACTAACTTTGAGGTTGTAGGGAATTGGCATAACGATAATTCGAGAATGTAATGCCTCATTCTTTTTGTTCGAAATAAATGAACGATACTCTGTTTCATTTGTATGAGCAACGATTAACTCATCTGCACTAATTAAAGCAAATCTTCCTGCTTTGAAATTTCCTTCCTGCGTTAATGATAATAAATTCCATAAGAATTTTTCATCTAGTTTTAGCATCTCCTGGAATTCCATCATTCCTCTATTGGCCTTATTCAGCTCCCCATCAAAGCGGTAAGCACGAGGATCCGACTCTGAACCAAATTCACCAATTGTAGAAAAATCAATACTTCCTGTTAAATCTGCAATATCCTGTGATTTAGGGTCTGATGGTGTAAATGTCCCTATACCCACACGTTTATCTTCTGAAAAAGTAATACGTTCAATCATTACATTTTCAATGCGTCCATCGTATTCCTTTTCAAGACGCATTGTATTTAAAGGCGATAAACTTCCTTCAATTCTAATCCCATATTCCTCAAAGAACTCATTACGCAAATGATGTGGAATTAAATGGAGCGGATCTTCATGCATTGGACATCCCTTAATTGCGTAAACTGCACCTTCATCTGTTCGCGAATATTGCTCTAATCCGCGTTTTAGTAAGGTAACGATAGTTGATTTACCACCACTAACTGGTCCCATTAATAATAAAATACGTTTTCTAACATCTAACCTGCGTGCTGCTGGATGGAAATATTCCTCCACCAGTCTTTCAATTGCTGTTTCAAGCCCAAAAATTTCTTGTCCGAAAAATTTGTACATTTTTTGCCCATCGCGTTCCTCTACACCAGAACTTTTTATCATATTGTAGACGCGTGAATGGGCTGTTTGAGCAACTTCAGGTCTTTCCCTAATGATGTTTAAATAATCTGCAAATGTCCCTTCCCACTTCAGCCTGTTTTCTTCTTCGCGATAGTTTTTCACTTTATCTAAAATGTTAATAGCCTTCCCTCCATTCAGGGCTTGATTTATAACATAGTATGAAGTTAATGGCATGATGATACCATTACTTTTTCTTTGATGAAGTTTCTTCTTATTATTTCTATTTTTGGGGGCAAAAAAATTGCCGATATATCAACTGTTTTCATACATAGAACCTTACTGAATGAAGATAAAAATTTCGGTTATTCTAACGTTAGAAAGGAGGTCCATCATTGCATCGCCATTTTATATTTCTTTTCACATTTTTATTTTTAGGGATTATGCTGTACCCTTCTGCCTCTTTTGCAAAGGAGGATCTTACAGAAGAAGAAATTTTACAGCAGCGTATGTCCTATTATGTACAATTCGATGAATTACTCATTCCATGGCATTTTTTAGCTGCTATCGATCAGTATGAGAGAAACCTACAATCAGTTCGTAAAGACATCCCTAAACGAGAAGGCTATTTGGCTATCCAATTTTCTGATGAATACTGGTCAGGTGCATTAAATCCTGTAAAGGAAGACACTTCTCCTGAGACAATTAGCTATTTCGGAGGAATGGGCCTTGACGGTAATCATGATGGAATCGCTAGTCCAAAGGATGATGAGGATGTCATCTTTTCGATGGCTAGTTATTTAGGGAAATTTGGAACGACTGATGAGGATTTTAAATTAGCTTTATGGGAATATTACGGAAGCGAAGAAGCAGTCAATCAAATATTTACCATCTCCACATTGTACAGACATTTTAAAACCATTGAACTTGATGCACATACCTTCCCGCTAAATATCCGCTCTGATTACAGTTACCGGGGCACTTGGGGCGCCAATCGCGGTTGGGGTGGACGCCGTATTCATGAGGGAACTGATATTTTTGCCAGCTATGGAACACCTGTATTATCTACCTCTTTTGGAGTTGTTGAGGTAAAAGGATGGAATCAATTTGGTGGCTGGCGTATTGGTATTCGCGACAATCATAATTCCTACCACTATTATGCCCACCTCGGTAGCTATCATAAGGAAATTGAAGTAGGTACAATTGTAAAACCTGGTACTGTTCTTGGCTATGTTGGAAGCTCTGGCTATGGAAAAGAAGGTACATCTGGTAAATTCCCTCCACATCTTCATTATGGTATTTATAAATTTAATGGAAGAACCGAATGGGCTTTTGACCCTTATCCTTCCCTTCTACAGTGGGAGCGCACGGCGAAAAAACAAAAAGAATAGAGAATCCTTTACTTATGGCACTTGAAGCAATTTGCTTCAGGTGTATTTTCTTTCTACATAGGAAATTATACACAAATATATAAATTAGTTGTTAGACATCTATATATATTTAACCATCAATAAAAGGAAAATAATTATATCATTGTACTAAAAAACTATTTTTAAATATTTCTATCGAAAGGCTTATTAATACGCATAATTAGTTATAAAATAATACTTGTGTTGAAAAAATTTCTCAATGAGAGATAGTAAAGGGATGGGAAAATGAAAGGCATTATCAAGTTTAAAACACTTAAAACTCGAATTTTAAGTGCATTTATTCTTTTGTTAGTTTTAGTAGTTAGCTTTACAACCTACACTTACAATTCCAATACAAATATGGAAAAACAGGCAAAAGATTTAGTAAAAGAAGATTTAGTTGTTTTAAATGCAAGTAAAAATTTAGCACTCTCTATGAGTGTCCGCCTATCTGCAGCGTTAAATTATGTGTTGACAGGTGACGAAAAATACAAAGAATCATTTGATGAGTATCGCAAAATGGCTGAGGAAAATAACGCTATTCTAGACAAATATGAAAAATCAGATGAACGCGATCAACTTGTAGCAATCGCCCGTGATTGGAGTACCCTTGTTAATACAGAGGTATTTGATATCTATCAAAAGGGCAATAAAGAATTAGCTTTAGAAAATTTAATGGATACACATGAACTCGTAACGAAAGTGCGAGATGGTTACGAAAAACTGGCAGATGAACGTGCTAAAGCCATTACAGATGTTGGTAACGATGTTGTATCAACCAGCTCGGAGAATCGAACAATTGGTATCGCCTTTAGCTTGATTCTAACGATAGCTGGTATTCTAATTGCCATTATCACAGCCAGTACGATTTCTAAACCTGTTACAGTCGTAGCTGACCGAATGAAAGAATTAGCAGATGGAAATTTGCAACTAGAGCCTCTACCTGTAAAAACACGAGATGAAATTGGAACGTTAATGGTAGCTGCCAATGACATGAACGAAAAATTAAAACAAACGATCCATTCTATCTACACGGTTTCTGAAACAGTAGCAGCTAGTAGTGAAGAACTTGCTCAATCATCGAATGAGGTACAAGCAGGTACTGAGCAAATTACAGTAACGATGCAAGAGCTTGCATCGGGTACAGAAACACAAGCATCTACCACAGGTGATTTGGCAGAAACAATGACAACATTTAAGCGTAGCATTCATGAAACTACACAAGAGGGCATTGAATTAAGCGAACATTCTAGCCATGTTCAAAAATTAACGGTTTCAGGGAAAAGTTTAATGGTTCAATCTACCAAACAAATGGCTATAATAAATGAAATTGTATTAGACTCTGTGGAAAAGGTGGAAAATTTAAATGAACAGTCTGCTGAAATATCCAAGCTTGTGTCAGTTATCGATGATATTTCAAACCAAACAAATTTACTTGCATTAAATGCAGCAATCGAAGCAGCACGAGCAGGTGAGCATGGCAAGGGCTTTGCTGTTGTGGCAGATGAAGTCCGAAAGCTTGCTGAGCAAGTACAATTCTCTGTCACAGATATTGCAACAATTGTTCATCGTATTCAAGGTGAGACTGGCAATGTAACATCTGCCCTTCAGACTGGCTATGAGGAAGTAAAAAGAGGAACAACACAGCTAGATGAAACAAATGAAACATTTGAAAAAATTTCTGATGCTGTTGGAGATATGATTGATAATATTTCAACCATTTCAACGAATTTAAATCAGCTTGCTCAAAATTCGGAAACCATTAATGCTTCTATTGATGATATGGCCTCCATTTCACAGGAATCCGCTGCTGGCGTTGAGCAAACAACAGCAACTGTTGAGGAAACCGCCGCTACAATGGATGAAATCGCTAGAAGTGCAAATCAGCTTGCTGGAATGGCCGAGGAGTTAAATACGCAGCTACAGCAATTTAAAATTTAATCATCTAAACAACAAAGGCTATCTCAAAATTTTTCTATTTTGAGATAGCCTTTTCTCTTATTGCCAATGACTTATGGGCACGCGTTCCAATTCATGACGTTTAATAATAACACTTATCTTTTGAAACCATTTCTCACAAAGCTCCATGGCTTCTTTATAGTCATCTTCCTCTTTTGATATGGGATCTTCACTATTATCCATGAACATATATTCTTGAATAGGCTCTGATAAATGATCTACTACTAGCTTTAACGATAGCTGTGAGATTGTATCTTCTTCTACTTCCTCTGCTTCAGCAAGTAAGGAACCACTCATTAGATGATTCTTTGTTCTAACCGTAAATACTTCATCTTCCATGATGGCAACCTCATATATTCTGTTAAATGGAACCTCTATTATTTTTAGTTCTTCGTCTAAAGCTTCTCTTCGTGCGAAAATAAGCGTGTTTGTCTGTTCATTTAACAATAAAGCATTTAAAGCATCATTGGAAACTGTACAATGTGTATGAGGAATAGCCTTTATCTCCTCCTCACTAGCTTCCGTCATGGCTGTCAAAGTTTGTATGGCAATATAACGCTCTTTTAAATAACGGATACACCCTAGACCGACTAAAGCCAGCCCAATTAAAAAAAATAGTTGCTTAATAATGACTAATTCAATGGCATTTGCTAGATAAAGATAGACAATCCCTAATAAAATGAAGAAAATATTTTTCATTCAATTCCCGCCTTTATCAAGATAATCACTAGAAAAATTCAGATGATGTACTAGCAATAGTATTCTTGATTCTATCTTTTCATTCTAATAAAAAACACGAATTCATTGAACTTTACAATGAATCCGTGCTTTTGCTTTTAACGACCAATTAGCTCTTCTTTACTACTTACGTCGTCTAATGTTTTATCTTTTTCTATTTTGTGCATCTCAAGAACATGCTCAGATGGCGGAACGAGTAAGCTCACCACGACAATTGTGATACCAGTTATAACAACACCCGAAAATACAGGAGCCTGCCATAATTCATTTAATAGACCTATGAAGCCTTCTGATTGGATTGTCAGACTAGGTACGAATGTTAGTGATGTCACAATGTAATAAACTAAGCCAACGGAAATACTTGCCCAAACTGCTGGTGTACTGACACGTTTCCAAAATGGTCCTAAAACGATTGGCCAGAATATTGTTACGAATATAATATCCCAAGCTAAATAAGCTAAATCAATTACTTTTTGGAAGCTTACAGCTAGCACTAAACCTAATAAAGCACTGGCTAGAATAATAGATCGTGAAAATCTTAATAGCTTCTTAGGATCAGGATTACGATTAATAAAATCTAAATAAATATTCTTTGTCACAATTCCTGAAGTCGCTACATAACATGCAGCTACTGTAGACATCCCCATGGCTGCCATGGCTGTTAAGAAAATAGCTGCTAATAAAGGCGGAAAATAACCTTGTGCAAAGGTAAGCATCAATGTTTCCGGGTTTGTGCTCTCAGGATAAATAGACTTAAAGGCTTCCCCTAGCATCCCTGGAATCCAGCTAATTGCAATGACAATAATACCAGCAATAATCATACTTCGTTGTGCCACTCGCGGACTTTTCGCAGCAGCTACCCGCTGCCCAAGGTCAACTGCAGGGATATCTCCAAGTGCTAGTACAAGATACAAAGTCCAGAATTCTGCTCCTGCCTTCTCAAATAATGTACTGATATTCCACCACTCAGGATTAAATGTAACGTCTGGATAGTAAAACAAAATAAAAATGGTAATACCCAAAATACCTGCCACTGCAAGCGCACCTTGTACGATTTCAGTATAGGCAACTGCCCATAAACCACCAATAACTGAATAAATAGCCGTTAGTGATACAAATAGAAGCGCCGCAGGTATAAAATCAATTTGCAACAATTGCTGAATAATATAAGTTCCACCAACTGTTAACGCCGCTGCATTAAAAACACCAAAAGCAATTGCCATAACAACCCCTGTATAGGCTCCTAGCTTTTTACTGCCATAGCGTAAACCGTAGTAATCTGCTAATGTCCAGCCCTTTAGACGTCGTAATGGCTTTGTCCAAATGAGTGCTCCAAGAATCATACAAGTCCCTAGACCACCCATTGTTGCCGAACCTTCAAAGCCACCACTTGTATAGCCAGAGCCTACCGCTGCAAAAAAGAAGGGAGCTGCTAATAATGCAGCGACTAAACTACCCGTTACAACGGATAAAGGCATGCTCCAGCCAGCAACAATTAAATCCTCGGCTGTGTTGACACGCTTATAGCCTTTATAGCCAATATAATAGATAAATAATAAGTATAAGCAAAAGATAAAAATATTTAACATTATTTACTCCTCGTTTTCCATTATCCGTTCATTACGACCCCACCATTTGGCGTTAATATTTGACCTGTATAGAAGTCAGCATGATTAGAGGCTAAAAATAATACACTTTTCGCAATCTCTTCTGGTTGAGCTAAACGTTTTAATGGATATTTTGCGGATTCTTCCTCCACATAGTTATCGCCAAACTCTTGTAGAATGTCCGTAAATGTTCCACTAGGAGCAACTGCATTGACAAGTATAGAAGGTGCTAATTCTCTTGCTAAAGCCTTTGTAAAAGCATTGATAGCACCCTTCGCAGCTGAATAATGCGTGAATTCTTCACAACCCAAGCTACCAATATCAGATGAAATATTGATGATTTTTCCTGTATTACGTTCCTTCATTCTTTTAGCTGCTTCACGGCAATTATAGAAACAGCCATATAAATGAACTTTAATCATACGATCCCACTGCTCATCCGTTAATTCTGTAATGCTGGAACCCTGTGCAAATCCAGCGTTATTTACAAGAATATCAAGTTCCCCGAGATGCTCGTCCATAAATTGATGCATCGCCTGTACTTCTTGTGAATTAGAAACATCAGCATGGAATATTAAAGCTTTCCCACCAAACTTTTCTGCTTCTGCACGTACAGCTTCTGCCTCTTGCTCATCCCCAATATAATTAATTAAAATATTGGCTCCATGTTGTGCAAAGCCTAATGCAATGGCTTTACCGATTCCTTTACTAGAGCCTGTAATTAAAACATTTTTCCCTGTAAAATTAATGTCCATTATGATCATTCTCCAATTTGAATTTTGCCACAAGACCTTGCAACTCTTCTGCTGTTTTGCCCAGTGATGAAGAGGCATCCTTTACTTCCTGCATGGTAGATAATTGCTCTTGTGTAGATTTCGAGACATTTGAAGAAAACTCTGCTGACTGCTCTGCAGATTGTTTAATATTATTTACAGATGCCGCCACTTCTTCTGAGGATGCAGAAATTTGTTGTGAAGCAGCGGAAATTTCACGTATTTGGCTAGCTACTTCTTCTGATGAAGTAAGAATTTCTTTAAAGATTTCGCCTACTTCATTAGTAAATGCCATCCCTACCTTAACATCCTCTTTGCCTTTTTCCATAACCGTGATAGAAGCGTTTGAATCAGATTGAATAGAACTAATTAAATTGTAAATTTCTGTTGCTGATTGAGAGGATTGTTCAGCTAAGCGTCTCACCTCATCCGCAACAACGGCAAAGCCTTTACCATGTTCACCTGCTCGTGCCGCTTCGATGGCAGCATTTAATGCTAATAGATTTGTTTGATCGGCAATAGCAGTAATTAAGCTAACAATTTCACTTATTTTTTTCGTATTAACATGTAGTCCATTAATGGTTGTCCCTATTTGTTCAACAGAATCATTAATTAACTCCATTTGAGCAATAACTTGTTGGACAACTTCATTGCCTCGTTCAGAAGCCTGTGATGCTGAAATAGAGGATTCCGCAGCTACATTTGCAGAATCAGCAATTTGCTGAATACCTGTTGCAGTTTCTTCCATAGCAGCGGCTGTTTCCTCTGTCATGGTCATCGAGGCCTCAGCATTTTGAGTAATTTGATTCATGTCTAGTGCAATATTTGTTGAGCTGTTATAAGTTTCACCAGCATGCACCGTTAATTGATTGGCTGCTGAAGAAACGTGATTGGATGTATTGCGTATGTTTAAAATAATATGTTGCAAATTAGCCACCATTGTACGAATGGATTCAGATAATTTACCAATTTCATCCTTCGATGTCTCTAAATCAACCTCTATTAATTCACCATTTGCCACTTGATTGGCAACGTTCACTACTTTTTTCAGTGGCTTTAATAGTCGATCTATAATTATGTAAACTAAAACTAATAAAATTAAAATGCCGATAATGGCAATGACAATTTGCTTAATCACACTTGTTTTAATAATCGTATTGATATAATCAGCAGAGTAATCAATCCCTAATAGGGCAATCAGTTGGCCATTATCATCTTTAATAGGACTAAAAACCGTTCTCCAAGAACCAAAAGGATCCTCGAAAATAGCAGTTACCTCTGTACTATTATTTTCAATAGCTAATTTTGCTGTTTCTACATGTTCATCCGCTAAATCAGTAAAAATTTCACCAGCTTCATATACTTCATTTAGATTAGAGGTATAGCCAATTGGATTGACGCCACCCTCATCCTTGACATCCCAAATATAACTCCAGCTCATAATACCTTGCTGGTCCTGAATCATATCAAGTTGCTTTTGGATCTTAGTAAACTTTGCGTTTGTTTCCCCTTTTTCGGACAGCAAATCTTTTACTTCATCACTGTCTAAGTTCATAGCTGTTAATAAACCAACACTTTTTAATTCTTGCTCCAAATCTACATTCATCCGATTATTCAATTCACTAATACTTTGCGTCGTAATAATGGCGATAAGCAGTAATACAACGATAGAGACTGTTAGTAAAAGCTTATTTTTTAATGATGTGTTTTTTAACAACGTCATTTCCCCTTTTCCTCCTTTGAACTTTACTTGCAAAAAAATGCCTATTTCAAAAGAAATAGGCATAAAAGAACAAAAACTAGAATGAGAATGATACAACTAGCACTCTTTTGCAACCCAGCCGTCATAGCATTTATTGCCTTAGACCTGTAGCTTTGCGTCTCTACTTTTCAGTAAATTTACCTATATTTCCCTACCAAAATTAACACAGTAGGTAAAAGTAGTCAATGCTCTCTAGTTAAAACAACATATTTTATACTAGCTGTTCCTTCATTATTAATTATAGAAATTTTATTCATCTATTGAACAAACTAAAAACAGCTACAACCTCAATTAGCGTTGTAGCTGTCAACTTTCATTTCACTTACCCCTAAGTGTTTGAATAAATTATAAGTTTTGTGTGACAAGTAATACGGATGGTATAAAGGATAATGCAAACATAGCGATATACCATACGGAAGTACGACGTAATGAAAAGCGCACTTTTTTCCGTTCCGCATAAAAAATATCTAACATAACTGCAACAATAAAAGGCATTGTAATACATGCAATAGCTACTAATAAGATGTCAATATAAATCATACAAGCACCCCTTTGTCTGTGAACAATTTTCATCTTTTTTGTGAACATTTTGTGATAAATTTATTGTACACAATTTCGTCACAAATTGTCAACGAGTTTCAAAGAAAAAAATGGCACTTTATGATTGTGCATTATGCTCTATATTTATATGTTAAGCCCCTTAAAAAATTTCGTACGAATGAATCGCCACACTCTTTATAATTACGATGACTTGGATTTCTTAAAATAGCACCTAATTCACCTTTTGTTACTTTAATGCCTCCGTCATATAAAATTTCAAGCATCTCCTCAGTTGTTAAAGCTAAAGCAATTTTTACTTTCTTTAGTAGCATATTATTTGGGCTTTCTTTACCTGACACAGGTAACGGTCCAACAGCCTGTCCTTCCCTTGGTTTCTGAGGCCCGCGTTTAAAAGTAATTAATCCATTTAAAAATGCCTCTAACATTTTATTATTACATTTGATGTATTCTTCTGGCGCTTCTTCCTCATCATTAATCTTAATTAGCATATTTAATACTTCTTCCTTTGTATAATCCATGCCACCAAGTTTGAAAATTTCTACCATATCTACATTTTTTATATCGAACGCATAGCGTAAACGAATTAAGATATCATTATTCGTCATTATATGTTCCTCCTTTAATTAACCTTATATAGTAAAGAGCCAGGCTTAATTATAACAGAGAGTTTGCTGATTATTGCTAGCTTTCCACAAGTTGTTGTTGTTAGCAAATAGCGTGTGCATTTCCTACTTTTTAAATGTATGAAAAATTTAATCGCAACCATTCTAAGGTCAAGGAGGTGAGAACAATGGCTAACAATAACCGCAGTTCAAATAAACTTCTAGTACCTGGTGTACATGAGGCAGTCAATCAAATGAAATATGAAATTGCACAAGAGTTTGGCGTTCAGCTTGGGCCAGAAGCATCTTCTCGCGCAAATGGTTCCGTTGGAGGAGAGATTACAAAGCGCCTTGTTGAAATCGCTGAAAAACGTTCAAAAGGTTTATTATAATTAAATACTAATAAGAAAAGAACGAATCCCATTTGCAGAAGTGGAATTCGTTCTTTCGTGCTCGATAAAATTATGCTGTTTGCAATCCCTTACCTGAGCTCTTAAGCGTTAGCATGACGATAAAGGAAATACAATACAGCGCTGCTAAGTAAATCATAACGACAGTCATATCGTAGCTTTGTAAAATAAAGCCGACAAAGATTGGTGAGAATCCACCTATAGCTCGTCCAAAATTAAAAATGGTGTTTGTTGCTGTACTGCGAATTTGTACTGGATAAAAGCTACTAATTAATGCACCATACCCTGCAAACATTCCATTAGAAAAGAATCCTACAACCGCACCGCCTACTAATATCGCTACTGCACCTGTTGCAAACGAGTAAAGGAATACAGCACCTGCAGAGGCTACTAAGAAGATACCGAAAGTTCGCTTTGCTCCAAAACGATCCATAAATCTACCAAATGTCAGCATTCCAATGATCATGCCAACTGCGGTACTAATTGTCCACAATGCTGAACTTGAAACCGATAAACCTTGCGATTTCTGTAACATCGAAGGTAGCCAAATCATCAGACCATTATAGCCTGCAATTTGAACAGTAGCCATTAGAATTAGGGAAAGTGTTGTCATGGTGATACGAGGTGAAGCAAATAATTGTGCTAATTTCCCGTTCTCTTTCTTATTATTTTGTTGTTTCTGCGCAGCTAACCATTCTGGTGATTCATCAATATTTTTACGTACGATAAAGGCGAAAATAACTGGTAGTAATCCTACAAAGAATAATGCACGCCACCCTAAAGTTGGTAAAATAATAGCACTTAATAAAGCAGCTAAAATTACCCCATATTGTGCACCTACACTGACATAAGAGGATGCTCTGCCTTGTTTATTCTTTGGCCAAGCCTCCGCCACAAGCGCCATCCCAATACCATATTCTCCGCCAGCACCTAAACCAGCAATAAATCTATAAACATAAACTTGTTCAATACTTGTTGCTACTCCTGTTAAGGCCGTTCCTATGGCAAACAGAATAATCGTATACGTAAACACTTTTACTCGACCATATTTATCTGCTAACACACCAAAAACAATACCACCCAGTAGCATCCCAATATTCGTGATGGATGAAATCAATCCACCTGTTGCAAGATCAATATTAAATTCTGCAATAATCATTGTCATAGCAAAGGAAATAAACATAATGTCCATTCCTTCTAGCGTTAGCCCTGCCACTGAAGCGACCACGGTTTTTTTACGATAATCCATTCTTTTTAGCCTCCAATTTTCTAGTTGTCGATCTCTTTTAGTGAATGGATTATAGCTGTCTTGTCCATTCTCTTTTGAAGCCTCACAGGACTCCCTTTAAAAGAGGAGTATGGAACAATAATAAAAGCCCTTCCGTCACAGAGGACAAAAGGGCATGACAAAGCAAAGATATTAGCTTAAAAATATCACATAGCCCTTTTCAGCCTCTCTGGACCGTATTAAAGGATTTATATATCGTTCATTTATACCGTTCTACATTCTATAAGATTACCAAATAAAAAGCAATGGTGGAATAGTGGAAATTCAACTCGGTATTTCTATAAAGTTTTGAGCAAACTGATAAATTAGATTGGCAGGTACAGCCAAATTAAGGTTTTGACCATCATCGAAGCCTGCAGTAATCAGACCAACCAATTGACCATACATATCCAATAAGGCCCCACCCGAACTGCCATTTGATATAGCAGCTGTAAATTGAATCATAGACATTTGCCGTATATCACGAAAACCAGAAACAATCCCATCAGAAACCGAGTTAAACAATCCTAAAGGACTGCCAATCGCCACAATTTTTTGCCCTCGAACTAATTGTCCATCCATTTTAACAGGTAAAGGGTGGCTTCTTCTGTCTACCTTCAAAATAGCCAAATCATGCATATCATGATATTTCACAAATTGATGGGTTATATACTCGTTGGTATCATTTTCATAGAGCACAGAATAATATTTTCCACCACCCACAACATGCAAGTTTGTTAAAATATATCCATCTTGGTGGAGAATAACACCAGAGCCATAGCATAAAACCTTATCATCCTCCCCGAAGGTCTTAATCATCACAACAGATGTGGCTAAGGAGGCTAATTGCTCATAGCTCCACTCTTCTGTTACATTCGTTTTTTGAACAGGGATGTTCAATTGTCTTGAAGTACTTTTAATAGGCAATGTTATTTCCTTTTCATAGAAATGACGACACATATGTAAGGTAGATGACGCTTCTATTATAGGGTACAAATTGGCAATATCTCCTTTAGGATTCATGTAACAAATATCGCACCCCAGTGACGATAAGAAATATAAAAATAGTAATTCATGCTGCGTAATGTCACCTATAAAAACAATTTTTGGGGACATTGGATTTTCCTCAGAAAAAATTTGTGGTAAATAATAATCCATCCAATACAAAAATTTAACTGCAAAATTTTTTAACAAAGTTTCATTAGGATAAGGCTGATTTTCTTTAAATAGTTGAATCATCTGTTTAAAGCTTAGCTTTTTTGTCCATTCAAGTTGATCACTCGCTAATTTACTGCACAAAGATAGCTTATACAGTAATTGCGGGTTTTCAGCAGCAGTCTGCCACATTCTCCAACTTTCTGACAATCTATCTACATCTTCCTTATTACGAATGACCTCAAGCTTATGCAGTCGTAAATAAAATACGCTTTGCTTGGAGAAATACTCCTCCATTTGTAAAATCTCATCTTTATAAAAATCTACCGAATCAGGTATACCGATATAGCGTAGAAAAACAACTTCCTTCGTAAGGGAATGATTGTTGTGATGAATTTGCATAAACTCCTGAAAAGTATTTACTGATTTATTATATTTAATTTTTAACGGTCTAGTTGTCACAATCATCTTCATACAACTCCTATAAGCTCGTCATTACATATAATGGTACTCACTATACAATTCTCTGATGTTTCTCTAAATCCTCTATTGATGCAAACAAAAAAGTCCTACTCTATAAAGAATTGGACGTAGCTTTAGAATAAAGATTTAGAATAACAACTTCCATTGTTTTCGAGTTGTTCATTAGTATTCCATTAGTTGTTCATGCCACTCTAACATAATTAAAAACAAAAAAGATGTTTTATTCATTTAATTTAGTGGAATAGATTGAATGTGAACATATATAGGAGGGATCATTAATGACAGTCAAATTGACAGTAGAAAACGTAGTACAGGCGAAAAAAGAAGTGGAGAAATTAGAAGCGCAAGGGTATCTTCGAGATAACATTTACATCTTTGCGCACTATGAAGAACGTGAAGATGATATTAACGAAGCACTTGGGACTGAAGAAGCTGGTATTAGCGAGCAAGGGTTCCTGACTTCGATGAAGAACCTGGTGAATTCCCGTGGAGATGAACTCCGCAACAAGTTAGCTTCTGTCGGATTAAGTGAATCGGAAGCTGCTCAATTCGAAAAGGAACTGGATACAGGTAAATTGGTCATAGTTGCCAATAAGTAAAAACAAACCCGGGAATCAAATCCCGGGTTTGTTTCATTTTACACCTTCGTCTCTGTATTCAAGATAGCCTTTCAACTATTGTCAATGATCTGCTCGAGGAAATTTTCTTCTTCTTCATTAAAGAGTCTTCTTCAACAATATGGCTCTATTCATAAAGAATGACACTTATCCTTATTATAGAAAATCGCCCGATAATCGAATAACTAAATATGATTTCAATCAGTTTATTTCTCCCAAATTAATACAGCATGTTCTAAAGCTGAATCCCAAGAATCCTTTCCTCCTGGAACCATCTCTTCTGAATCAAATTCCACATAATATACCGCATCATTGTTTCCACTTTCAGGTAGAACAAAGGTATCTTCTTGTCCAAGCCTCTTTTCATCATCAATCAGGTTTCTCGAAGGCGAATCAGCCACTGTTTTTGTATAATAAATAAAACTCACAATCTTTTTCTCTCCATCAATTTCAATTCCCATAGGAAACGTTCCGTGAACACCTGCACGGCTTTTGCCATAATATCGGGAAACCAACTGATGATCATTTTGTCTTTCGATTTTGATCAAATCTTCCGAATAAGGAATAACCGTTTCAAAATAGAAAACAGACAAATAGGTCCCCAATAAAATAAGTGCCGTTATGAAAACCGAAGTAATGGAAATGATCACTTTTTTCTTACGCCATTTTTTACTGATCTCTTTAAATTGAAAAGCCTTATTTTCTGCCGGGATATAAAGTTCCTGTTTCATAGCTTCATATTCTTTTTGACATTTTTCACAATGCTGTAAATGTTCGTCTACCATTTCTTTTGTATCTTCACTAACTACCTCATCAACATACAGAGGTAAAACATCTTGAATAATTGTGCATTTAATCTCTTTCATAATTCATCGCCTCCATATACTCGATAATTTGTTTTCTCGCTCTGTAAAAGGTAACCCTTGCCCACCCTGCACTTTTTCCAAAAAGACGTCCTATCTTTTCAAAAGGTAATTCTCCAAAAGTACGTAAGGAAAAGACCTCCTTATATGGCTCATTCATCGAGTGAAGAAACTGATGAACCATGAAGGCATCTTCTTCATTCATCAAATGCTTTATAATTTGCACTTCCGTACTTGATTCTTCTACTGCACCTGAATCTACTTGTCGTTTCTTTCTTTTGTAGTGTGAGAAATATGTATTTTTCGCAATTGTAAAAAGCCATGCTCGAATATCCTTAGAACCATCAAATTTTTTTATTGCTTTTAATGCCTTAAAAAATGCTTCTTGTGTTATTTCCTCGGCTATGCGCTCATCGTGACTTAATGATAGGATATATAAATAAACTTCTTTAAAGTATTCCTGATAGATTTCCTCAAAGTCCACCTATTTTCACCCCTTTCACTTATATAACTCTTAGAATTTAATTACGTTACAAAAATATGTTATTTTCTATTACCAATCTACAAATGATTCAGGGGCAATATTGTTATTTTCACAAAAATAACAATAGGCATATTCAAAAGAATATACCTCATCCTTCTTTAACTTCTTCTATCATTTAAGCACAAGATCATTATAAGAATTAGTTAATTTCTTTAATATTCTTCCTCTATTAAATGGGCCTTTTATGAAGAAAGACGCTTTCCTTATTTCAGAAATTCACCTTTCTAAATTAATAGGACTAAAAGTAGGACTTGTCTAAATAAAAAACAGAGCATAAAAACAAGAGGCCTTCCACTAGCATTTGAAGCCAAAACATCAATAGCGATAAATTGAAAGGAGCAAAGAAAGAGAAATCTCATCCCAAAATCTTTGCTCCTACTTCTACTGTTATTTACTTGACTTTATTGGTGGTTTCATCATTTCATTGTCATTCAATATTGTTTGATTCAAAGTTGTCTAGCAATACACGCACTTCATCCGTTGATTTTGTGTTCATCAATTGACTTCTTAATTCACCAGCTCCTCTGAATCCTTTGACATAAATTTTGAAGAAGCGATGAAGCCCTGTGATGGAACGTGGTAGTTCTTCCGAGTATTGATCTTGAAGATCGAGCTGCAGTCTTAAAAGATTAAGATATTCTTTACTGCTATGCTCTTTTGGCTCTTTTTCAAAAGCAAAAGGATTTTTAAAAATACCTCGTCCAATCATCACGCCATCAATACCGTATTGTTCAGCTAGCTGCAGTCCCGTTTGACGGTCAGGAATATCTCCATTGATCGTGAGTAGCGTATTAGGTGCAATACGATCACGTAACTTTTTGATTTCTGGAATGAGCTCCCAATGCGCATTTACTAGGCTCATTTCCTTTCTTGTTCGTAGATGAATCGAAAGGTTCGCTATATCCTGCTTTAAAATATGCGTTAGCCACTCTTCCCACTCATTTACATCCTTGTAGCCAAGTCGCGTTTTCACGCTAACAGGCAGTCCGCCCGCTTTTGCTGCTTGAATCAATTCTGCCGCAACATCTGGTCGGAGAATTAGGCCACTCCCCTTCCCTCTTGATGCTACATTTGGTACAGGGCAGCCCATGTTAATATCAATACCTTTAAATCCTAGCTCTGCCATGCCAATACTCATTTCACGGAAATACTCGGGATTATCTCCCCAAATATGTGCCACCATTGGCTGCTCATCTTCTGTAAAGAGCAAACGGCCACGCACACTTTTCTTTCCCTCTGGATGACAGTAGCTATCCGAATTTGTAAACTCAGTAAAAAACACATCTGGTCGACCTGCTTCACTTACAACGTGACGAAATACAACATCTGTCACATCTTCCATCGGTGCCAATACAAAAAATGGCCGTGGTAAATCACGCCAAAAATTATCGTTCATGTTATTTCCAATTCCTCTCACTATGGACATATTGATACATTTGCCTCATTACCTAATAGAGGTAGAAGTATTCTTTATCAAGAATTAATGTAAAAATCAACAATGTTTATTTTAACGAAAATCCGTCCTAAATGATATTTTAAAAAATAAAAAAGCAGATGGATAGCTTGTTTCTATCTCATCTACTTTTATTATACCTAATTTTCATTTCTATATTTTTTCGAATGGATCAATTTGTGAGGTGGATTTAAACAAAATAGATAATATGACTGCAATACAAGCCGTAGACATCGAATATTTACTCTCCTATATTTGAGTTCTGCCGTTATCTTCTTGTATCTGTTTAGTATGTTGTACCTTTAGTATCTCTGGTTTTTTTGACCAATAGGTAGCGAGAATTGGACCAGAAATATTATGCCAAACAGCCCCAAGTACACTAGGTAAGGCCGCTAAGGGACCGAAGTGGGCAGTGGCTAGCGCTACACCTAGACCAGAGTTCTGCATTCCAACTTCTATTGAAATAGCTCTTCGATTACTTTCATCGAGGCCTAATAGACGAGCTGTTATATAACCAAATAACAATCCGAATGCATTATGAAGCACTACAGCTGCAAAAATAATGGAGCCTGCCGAAGCGATGGTATCAACATTACCAGCAACAACAGCGGATACAATAATCATAATAGCAACTACTGAAATAAGAGGAATCACATTAATACTTTTTTCTACGATTTGAGGAACAACTCTTCTTATAACAATCCCTAGGATAATAGGGAAAATAATTACTTGAATAATTGAAGTAAACATTGCTATTGGATCAACTGGCATCCATTTACCTGCAAGTAATAATAGGATGAGTGGTGTGGCAATTGGAGCTAATAATGTCGAAAAGGATGTCATTGTGATGGACAAAGGTACATTTCCTTTAGCTAAATACACCATGACGTTTGAAGCAGTTCCACCAGGTACAGATCCAAGAAGGACTAGCCCTGCAGCTAATTCTGCTGGCAAGTTCATTATATAAGCAATTAAAAAAGCGGCAAGTGGCATGATAACATATTGAGCACATACACCAATAATGACTGGTACTGGATTCGTTATAACCAATTTAAAATCAACTGCTTTTAACGTTAGACCCATGCCAAACATAACAATGCCTAGCAAAATCGTGATATACCCTCCAAATATTAAAAAGGGCTCCGAAGCTATAAAAGCAATAACAGCAATACAAATAACCCAGATGGCGAAATATTTTCCAGCTATCGTACTAATCGCTTCTAAAATTTTCATAATTCCACTCCCTATATTTTTATTTTCAATATTTTATTCGGATTGAAAAGTGTGTCAGGGTCAAGTGCTTGTTTAATCTTTTCCATCACTAGAAGTGCTTTACCGTGTTCTTTCTCTTGATATTTCTGCTTACCAATGCCCACACCATGTTCTCCTGTACAAGTTCCTCCTCGTTCAAGTGCATACATCACAATCAATTCATTCAATTCATCAGCTTTCTTTATTTCTTTTGGATCATTCATATCAATCATTAATAGTACATGGAAATTGCCATCACCAACATGTCCAACAACCCCACCTGTAAGCGCTAACATATCAAGTGCTTCTCTTGCATGTTCTATAGCACCTGCTAATTCGGATATCGGTAAGCAAACATCGGTTACCATTAGTTTTTTTCCTGGGTGTCCATGGACATAGGCGTAAGCTAAATTATGGCGAGCTTCCCATAGCTGATTTCGGGCTGCATTATCCATCTCAAATTCAATATTTTCACAATTATGAGCCGCTACAATCTCTTTCATAAATTCTACATCTTGCCTTAAGCCAGCCTCATTCCCCTCAAACTCTAAAAATAAGGTTGGTTGTTCCTCATAAGCTGTTTGACTATACAAGTTCACTTGCTTCATTGAGGGTTCATCTACAAGTTCGACTCTTGCAATGGGAATTGCCGCTTGTAGAATACTCACCACTCCTTCCACAGCATCATTCACTGTTTTGAAGGACGCTCTAGCAGCCATTACACATTCAGGAATACCATAGACTCTTAACGTCAATTCAGTAAAACAACCAAGTGTTCCCTCAGACCCAACGAAAAGCCCATTTAAATGATAGCCTGATGAAGATTTTTCTGCTAAATTTCCTGTATGAATCACTGTTCCATCTGAGAGAACAACTTCTAAATCTCGAACTTGATCGCGCATAGTTCCATATTTAACAGATGTTGTCCCACTAGCATTTGTTGCCGCCATTCCTCCAATTGTTGCATCTGCTCCTGGGTCTACAGTGAAAAATAATCCATATTTCTTCAATTCTTTATTTAACTGAGAACGCGTTACCCCTGGTTGAACTTTCACAAGAAAGTCCTTCTCTCTAACTTCTACTATTCTGTTCATAAGTGAAAAATCAATCGTTATCCCATGATTATAAGGGATGACATGTCCTTCTAAGCTTGTTCCTCTTCCAAATGGCACTATCGGTACTTTGTATTGATTTGCTATGTTAATTATTTTACTCACTTCTTCTGTCTTTGTCGGAAACACCACAATATCAGGAAGACTGGCGCTATGATAGGATTCATCACTGCTATGCTGTTCTAAAATCGTTTGATTGATTGTCACTTCAATTTCTGGAAGAACACTTCGTAGAGCCATCACTAATTCTTCATTTGTAGTAATCATTTTTTCCTTCCCCTTTTACTCTCATAGTATTTTGAGTGTTTAATTGATAAATTTATATGTCATACCAATTTTCTATATTCTTTTAATTGGTCCAACCTTTTTACATTGTACTAAATATTCAGAAAATATCAACTATTAATTTTTTTCTTAAATTGATAAACATGCTGTATTTCTGTATGATTAAAGCGTTTATAGTACTATGTATTTAAGGTGGTGAGATAGGTAATGCCTCAACCAAAGAAAAAAGCATATCAAGTTATTGTTGATCAAATAAAGGAATATTTTTTAAATGGTGAATTACAGCCTGGGGATAAACTCCCGACAGAAAGAGAATTAGCGAGTCGTTTTAATGTCAGTCGAACATCGGTGAGAGAGGCACTTCGAAAACTTGAAATAAAGGGATTTATTGAAATTAAACAAGGCAGTGGTAGCTTTATTAAAACTGCTGAATCCCATACTTTAAGCGAAGAGCTTTCCTCTACAATAATAAATACTGAAAAAAAATTAATTTATGAAATGTTGGAACTTCGCCAAGCACTTGAAGTAGAGTGTGCCTTTTTAGCTTCACGACGAGCTACTTCTGTAGACTTAGAACGAATTAGCAAAGCATTAGACATGATGGATCAAGGTAAAAATGATGTAGAATTAGGAATTCAAGCAGACCTAAGTTTCCATCTTAATATTGTACTTGCTTCACATAACTCAATATTTTTACAATTATTTCAAACCCTTAGTGAGCATATGCAAGATACAATCCGAGCTACCCGTAGACAACGCTTGGAAGATTCGGAACGAACGCAAGAGACCATCGATGAACATAAAAGAATTTACTTAGCCATCGCTTCTGGAGATGCGAACCAAGCTAAGCAACTCATGGAAAACCATATCACGCAAATAAGACGAGAATTGACAGAGTCTCTTTTAAGTCATATTGGAGAAAAAAACAATTAAAACTAGAGATATACAATTTTATATAGTTTATAAGTGATGAGATGTTTTGAATGGTTTTTGTCAATGTGAATTGACTCAATTAGTGAAGATTTCAGATGGATGAAATTACATCGAAAAAAAACTCGGATTCGTATTTGATCGAATCCGAGTTTTTATTGATAAACAAAAAATTATTTCAACTGAAATCCGTCCTAAAACGATAATTTTTTATTGTGTAGGTGAGTTTAGTAATGTGTTAGTCGTTTAACTTCAACCATGCTACTGCTTCACAATGCGTCGAATGCGGGAACATATCTACTGGCTGAATTTCCTGTGTGTGATAGCCGCCATCCTCTAAAATGCGAAGATCGCGCGCTAGTGTGGCTGGATTACAGGATACGTAGACCACTCGTTTTGGTCGTTGCTCTAGAATAGTAGTTAGCAGTGCTTCATCGCAACCTTTGCGCGGTGGATCAACTACTAGTACGTCTGCTTCCTTGCCTTCTTTATACCATCTTGGGATAACTTCCTCTGCTGGGCCTGCTTCAAAATAAGTATTTGTAAAGCCATTAAGTAGTGCGTTGCGTTTGGCATCTTCAATCGCTTGTGGGACAATTTCCACGCCCATGACGGCCTTTGCTTTTTGAGCAAGGAATAAAGAAATCGTACCAATTCCACAATACGCATCAATGACACGTTCATCTCCCTGCAAGTCAGCATAATCTAGTGCTTGCTTGTAGAGGACCTCTGTTTGCTCTGGGTTGACTTGGTAGAAGGAACGAGCCGAGATTTCAAAACGTACATCACCAATAGTATCAATAATAATGTCTTTACCCCAAAGGTTGATTGTGTCATCACCAAAAATAACATTGGTTTTCTCACTATTCACATTTTGCATAATCGATGTAACGTTTGGCACTAGCTTTTTGATTACTGTAATAGCTGCCTCTTTTTGTGGGAACTTTTTCTTTTTCGTTACAAGGACAACCATGACCTCGCCTGTTGCTCGTGCTTTACGTATAACGACATGACGCAACATGCCCTCATGTGTATGCTCATTGTAAGAGCGAATACCTAACGTTGCTAATTCCTTTTTCAAGCCTGCAAGAATTGCATCTGCTTCTCCTGTTTGAATTAAACAGCGATCCATATCTACAATGCTATGCGTTTTTGTTTTATAAAAGCCTGCAATCGCTTGTCCTGCTTCATTTTCAGAGAAAGGAATTTGGGCTTTATTACGATAGTGCCAAGGTTCTTTCATACCTTTTACTGGGTGAACAGGTGCATTAATTTTACCAATCCGCTGCATCACATTGCGCACCATATTTTCTTTCCATTTTAGCTGCCCCTCATAGGATAAATGCTGTAATTGGCAGCCGCCACACTGCTTGAAGTAATCACATGGAGCTTCAACACGGTCTGGAGATGGCCTGATAATATCTATTACCTTTGCAAAGCCATAGTTTTTTAATGTTTTTAACACATGGATTTCGGCCGTTTCGTTTGGCAGTGCGCCTTGTATGAATAGTGGATAACCTTCAACCTTTGCGACACCATTGCCATCATGCGTTAGATCTTCTATATAAACTGAAAGTCGTTCATTTTTTTTCACGGGTGCTGACATTCGTACATCCTCCATTTCAATCTCCTTATTGTAGCATGTGTTGGCGAATGAAAAAAGAACAAGACTTGGCTGTTGCGCGTCTCTGCTAATTAACTTGAAAAAAGAGTCGCTATTCGCGACTCTTTTCCTGCTCTTTCGTAATATGATAATCCCTTGGTGCCCACCAAAATGCACACAAGATCCCAAGAATGACGACAATAAAAGGTGCATAAAAAATTAAAAAACTTTGCATTTGTGCTTTCCTCCTATGCGTGATTGTCTTCTTTTCCTGTCACATATTTTTTATTGAATAAGAATAGTTTCATCAATAAATAAAGTGAAGGAAGAAGAAGACACAGTCCTAAAATAAATGCGATAACTAAAGCGATCGCCATTTGTGTGCTTGTAAAGCTATCGTAAATGGTTAAATACGGATACAGTAGGTATGGATATTGAGCTATTCCATAGGCAAAGAAGGCTACGGCAAATTGAGCAATCAGGAGCCCAACTGCAAGTCCGTACTTTTTACGCATGGCAATAAGTACGACTGTGACAATAAATAAGACAGCTGAAATCGCAAACATCCACCATAAATTTACCATATGACTGTAGCTTTCTGGGTTGATGGATTTCATTTCATACATAATTCCTAGCGCACTAATCATTAGCGGTGCTGCCCACACAAGAGCATATTTTCTCATCAGTTTCGTTGCTTCGCTATCATTTGCTTTATGCGCATACCATGTTAAAAATACGGCTGAAATATACAATACAGCAGCGATACTTAGTACCACAATGCTCCAAGCAAATGGACTTGTATATAAAGTCCAGTAGTTCAGCACAGGCTGCCCATCAATTACATCAACATAGCCTCCACCAGCAATGGCAAAGACAACGGATAAAGAAGCGGGAATTAATAAACCTGCTACACCATATGTCAGTGTATATCCGATATGGCCTCGTGTACCATACGATTCAAAGGCATAGTAGGAGCCTCGAATTGCCAACAGTACAAGCGAAATACTAACGGGCACAAGTAAAATCGTTCCGTAATAAAAAGCGGTTTGCGGGAAAAATCCTACGATTCCTACAAAGAAGAATACTAAAAAGACATTGGTAACTTCCCAAACAGGCGATAAATAACGTTTAATAATATTTGTTAAAATATGATTCTTTCCAATAAGTAGGCTATATGCATTAAAGAAGCCAGCACCAAAATCGATTGATGCGACTATGACATAGCCAAATAGGAATATCCATAATACTGAAATACCTAAAATCTCTAACGTCATAGGATGTCACCGCCTTTTTCAGAGTGGCGATCTTCAATCTCGCGTTCGATTGGGTTATTTTTAAACATTCTTACCAATACGACAATACTTCCCACTGCTAATACTGCATAGACTCCTGCGAATAAAAGCAACATTAAATCCACATGGTCGCTCGTCGTAGCTCCTTCAGGTGTACGCATTAGTCCATAAAGTATCCATGGTTGACGTCCAACTTCGGCAAGCCACCAACCTGCTTCAATCGCGATAATTGATAGTGGTCCTCCCGCTACGATAATCCATCTATACCATCGTGAATGAATAAACTGCCAGCCCCGTGCTTTCCCTACAACATAAAGTAATGAAACTAGCATCATAAACATACCAATAGAAACCATGATATCAAAGAGATAGTGAATATAGAGTGGCGGTAGATCCTCTTCCTCAAATTGATCTAAGCCGATTACCTCTGCATTAGGATTAAAATGTGCAAGAATGCTTAAAGCATACGGAATTTTAATAGCATATTTAACTTCTTCTCCATCTAAGACGCCAAATAATACAAGAGACGCCTTACCTTCTGTTTCAAAATGCCATTCTGCTGCGGCTAGTTTTTCGGGTTGATATTCGGCTAAGTATTTTCCTGAAAAATCTCCAATCACAGCGGCTGCAATGGAGAAAATCAAGCCAATTTTCATTAATAAAAGTAGTGATTTTTTATGGTATACATGCTTCGAACCTTTTAACATCCTAAATCCTGCAATAGCTGCTAGCACAAATGCCGATGTCATGTACGCTGTCACAAGTACATGTGCAACCTTTGTTGGCATGGCAGGGTTAAACATTGCAAGAAAAGGTTGAATATTAACAAGTTCTCCATCTACGATATCAAATCCTCTTGGTGCGTTCATAAAAGCGTTAACGATTGTGATAAAGACTGCCGACATCGATGCTCCGACAGCAACAGGGATTAACAGAAGCATATGCTTTTTCTGACTATCAAAGCGATCCCAAGTATATAAATAGATGCCCAAGAATATCGCCTCAAAGAAAAATGCAAACGTTTCCATAAAAAGTGGTAACGCAATTGTTTGACCAGCGAGTTGCATAAAATTAGGCCACAATAATGATAGTTGTAAGCCGATTGCGGTTCCAGTTACCACACCGACTGCTACAGTAATGACAAAACCACGGGCCCAACGTCTTGCCATTAAGATATAATGTTCATCATTCTTTTTATACCCAGTCCATTGAGCAATCATAATCATTAACGGGACACCCACACCAATTGTTGCATAAATAATATGGAACGATAATGTTAACTCCGTTAATGCTCGGCTCCAATAGACCGCTGATTCATTAATCATCTCATTGCCCCCTTAACTTCCAAATATTCTTCCAAGAATAGAAAGTAGCATAATGATTGCAACACCAAAGCTTAGCCATATAAGCTTCTTTTCTTGTGACTTATACAAAGGCAACACTTCCTTTCCCTTATCCATACCCCCATTTTCCACTATTCCAACGAAAAAAACCTTAATAACGGACCGAAATTTCAGTCTATTATTAAGGTTTCAAATTTTGTTCAAGTAATATACGCACATTTGCCAAACATTTTTCTAATTTCATTCACAATCTTACTTCTAAAGCTTATTTTATGGAATTTAGCCAGTTTTATTCTAGTGATGGAATTTTCGTTAAGAGGATTTGGAGTGGTATCCTTACCTTTTAGAGCGCTTTTTACTTCCTTTGGAGCGGCTTCCTCATCTTTTTGATCACTTTTCACTTCATTTGGAGCGGCTTCCTCATCTTTTTGATCACTTTTCACTTCATTTGGAGCGGCTTTCTCACCTTTATGAGCACTTCAATCGCCTTCTCTAGAGGAGTCCTCACCTTTTGAAGTGTTCTAACTAGACATCTTTTCGAGTGACGTCACCTAACTTCAAGCAACCAATCATATAGAAATACAAAATAAAGCTCATCCTCAATAAAATCGGATGAGCTTTTCGGGTTCATTAAATACGGTCTTCCTCTCGAATATCTGCGAGTGGAACAAAGATTTCGATGTGACGCTTTAGGTTTTCAAATGTAGCGGGAGCGTCTCCGCCATATTCGCCATCGAGATTAAGGTGGACCTCATTTTCTGTAGTAACTTTGACAACGCTAGCTTTTTTGTAGATGACACGATCATCATTTAAATGTTCGCCTCTTAATGCCATAGCAGCTAGTTGAATAAATTCAGGAAGACTTACCTTCTTTAGCACTATTAAAGTAAAGTAACCATCATTAATGCTTGCATCAGGAGCTAGTTTTTCAAAGCCGCCTACTGAATTCGTTAACCCACATAGGAACATCATAGCGTCGCCATCAAATACTTCGCCATCATATTCAATGCGCATATGTGAGGCTTTGATGGATGGAATCATCTCAACTGCCTTTACATAATAGGCTAACTGACCAAGCATTGTTTTCATTTTGCTTGGTACTTCGTAAGTTAGCTCTGTAATACGTCCGCCAGCAGCAATATTGATGAAATAGCGTTCCCCATTTAAGAGACCAACATCCACTGGTAATGTGTCACCTTGAATAATAATGTCTACTGCCTCTTCAATATTTCGAGGGATATGCACGGCACGGGCAAAATCATTTGTAGTGCCCATTGGAATTAGACCAACTTTCGGACGGTTTTCAAATGGACTTACACCTGAAACAACTTCATTTAATGTGCCATCTCCACCAACTGCGATGATGATATCAAAACCGCGTTCTACCGCATTTTTTGCTGCAAGCGTTGCATCACCTTCACATGTTGTTGCGTGACAGGATGTCTCATAGCCTGCTACCTCTAGTTTTTCCAACACCTCTGGTAGATGTTTCTTAAACACTTCGCGTCCAGATGTAGGATTATAAATGATTCTTGCTCGTTTCATAACATACCTTCCTGCTTCATAAGATTCTACTTCATTCAACGATTTATAGGTTGAAATGTTGCAATACTCTTGTTATTTTTGTAATGCTTCTGTTACTTGCTTCTTAAAGTCCTCATAAACATATGTCCAATATGTTTGATTGGAGATATTTTCCTCACGAATTTCTGCATAAAGAGTCTTTTGTGCCTCTTCAAAGGTTGGATCTTCTTTATCTGGTAAGCTTGCTCGTTTCGTTACGACGAACTCTTGTAATTCTGGTGCACGTGGTCCCCATTTTCCAATCACATCTCCTGCATCATCTAACAATAGATAAATCGGAATTGCACGGCCACCGTTTGTTAAATAACGATCAATTAGCTCTGTATCAGCATCACGGAAAACGGTACGCATATCTAATCCTGCTGCTTCAGCAATACGACGAATAATTGGATTATTTAACATTGCGTCTCCGCACCAATCCTCTGTAATTGTTAAAATTTTAGGTTGTTTTTCTTTTAATAACCCGATAAAACCATCGTTTGTTGGTACTTCAAAGCCATCATAAATACGAAAGCTTTCTTCTTTTAACGTCGTCATGTTCTCCATATATTGTTGTATTGATATAGCTTCATTAAAATACTGTTGTTCTGTTTTCATTGGCTCGTCCCCCTTATTATTGTCTATTCTATATTTTGCTATGAATACTCTTTTTAAACAACTATTAAGTTTCGTAAAATGCAAATTTGTTACATTTTTGAAAATTAATAGCCGAGGGAGCAATGAAGCTCTCTCGGCTATTATGTTACAACGAGTATTATCGTTTGGCAATTTCTTGTTGTAATAATTTATTAACCATTGGTGGGTTAGCTTGACCTTTTGTTGCCTTCATAATTTGACCAACTAAGAAGCCAATCGCACGGTCTTTACCATTTTTGAAGTCCTCGATAGATTGAGCATTGTTATCTAAAACTTCTGTTACGATTGCTAGTAATGCACCTTCATCAGAAATTTGCACTAAGCCTTTTGCTTTCACAATATCCTGCGCAGAGCCGCCATTTTCTACTAATTCAGCAAATACTTTTTTACCGATCTTAGAAGAAATTGTACCGTCCGTGATTAATTTCACCATTTCAGCAAGGTTTTCTGGTGTTAATGCAGTATCTTTTAGATCTTTTTGCTCTGCGTTTAAATAAGCAGAAACATCACCCATTAACCAGTTAGCAGAAAGCTTAGCATCTGCCCCCTTTGCTACCATTGCCTCAAAGAAGTCTGAGATCTCTTTAGAGATAACAAGAACTCCAGCATCATAAGGTGTTAAGCCTAGTTCTTCAACATAGCGTTTTTTACGAGCATCTGGAAGCTCTGGAATTTCAGATTTCACACGCTCTAACCATGCATCATCAATTGAAAGACGAACTAAGTCTGGCTCTGGGAAGTAACGGTAGTCATCTGTTCCCTCTTTAACACGCATTAAAATTGTTTTACCTGTTTTTTCATCAAAACGACGTGTTTCTTGCTCAATCACGCCACCAGATAATAATACATCTGCTTGACGTAATTCTTCATGCTCTAAACCACGACGAACATAGTTGAAGGAGTTCAGGTTTTTAAGCTCTGTTTTTGTACCAAATTCTTCTTGACCATAAGGGCGAAGAGAAATATTGGCATCACAACGTAGTGAGCCTTCTTCCATCTTACAATCAGATACGTCAGTATATTGAATAATCGATTTTAATTTTTCAAGATATGCATATGCTTCGTTTGGTGTACGAATATCTGGCTCAGAAACGATTTCAACAAGCGGTGTTCCTTGACGGTTAAAGTCAACTAGTGAATGGTCACCAGCATGTGAAAGTTTACCAGCGTCTTCTTCCATATGAAGACGCGTGATACCGATACGTTTTGTATAGCCGTCTACTTCAATATCGATCCAGCCGTTTTTACCGATTGGTTTATCGAATTGTGAAATTTGATAAGCTTTCGGATTATCTGGATAGAAGTAGTTTTTACGGTCAAACTTTGTTTCTTGCTCGATTTCCATATTGAGTGCCAGTGCTGCACGCATAGCGAAATCTACTACATTTTTGTTCAGGACTGGTAGGACCCCAGGATAGCCTAAATCGATTACTGTTGTATTTGTATTTGGTTCAGCACCAAAGTGAGCTGGTGCTGGTGAGAAGATTTTTGAGTTTGTCTTCAACTCAACGTGTACTTCTAAACCAATGACTGTTTCAAAGTTCATGTTATTTTCCCTCCCACATTTGAGGAACTTCTTTATGGAACTCAGTAGCTTGTTCAAAAGCATGAGCCACACGGTAAATAGTTGCTTCATCGAAATATTTACCAATTATTTGTAAACCTAGTGGTAGACCGTTTTCAAAGCCACAAGGAATTGAAATTGCTGGTACACCTGCTAAGTTCATCGGGATTGTTAAAATATCGTTTGCATACATTGTCATTGGATCATCAACATTTTCACCAATCTTGAATGCTGGTGTTGGAGCTGTTGGTCCAATGATAACATCAAAGTCTTCAAATACTTTATCGTAGTCTGCTTTGATCAGTGTACGTGCTTGTTGTGCTTTTTTGTAGTACGCATCATACGTACCTGCACTTAGTGAGTAAGTACCTAACATGATACGTCGTTTTACTTCATCACCAAAGCCTTGAGCACGTGTTTCTTTATAAAGGTCCATTAAATTTGTCACGTTTTCTGCACGGAAACCATAGCGGATACCATCGAAACGAGATAGGTTAGAAGACGCTTCAGAAGAAGAAAGGATATAGTACGCAGCTAGTGCATATTTCGAGTGAGGAAGCGATACCTCTTCTACAGTAGCGCCTAAGCCTTTTAATACCTCTAATGCTGCAAGCACTGATTGACGAGCTGCTTCACCAACGCCTTCACCAAGGAATTCTTTTGGCACAGCAATACGTAAGCCCTTAACATCACCAGTAAGAGCTGAAGCGTAATTTGGCACCTCAACATTCGCAGAAGTCGAATCATTTGGATCTAATCCAGCGATAGCTTCTAGTAATAGCGCATTATCTTCAACATTGCGTGTAATTGGTCCAATTTGATCTAGAGAAGATGCGAATGCAACGAGACCAAAACGAGATACACGACCATATGTAGGTTTCATCCCTACAACACCACAGTAAGCTGCAGGTTGACGGATTGAACCACCTGTATCTGATCCAAGAGAGAATGGTACTTCACCAGCTGCTACAGCTGCTGCAGATGCACCTGAAGAACCTCCTGGTACGTGGTTTAAGTTCCATGGATTTTTTGTTGTTTTATAGTATGAGTTTTCGTTTGAAGAACCCATTGCAAATTCATCCATGTTTAATTTACCAACTGTAATCATGCCAGCTTCACGTAGCTTGTTGACAACAGTTGCATCATAGATTGGCATAAAGCCTTCTAGAATTTTAGAGGCACATGTTGTTTCTAAGCCTTCTGTTACGATGTTGTCTTTCACACCGATCGGTAGACCGAATAATGGTCCACGCTTTTCAAATGGTACTTTATCCATTTCAGCAGCTTGAGCAGTTGCTTTTTCTTCGTTTGAAGCAAGGAATGCTTGTACATCGCCATCAAGCTTTGCAATACGCTCGTATGCTTCTTTCGTTAAATCAGCGATTGATAGGTTACCCGCTTTAATTTCTGCTTGTAACTCCTTAGCTGAACGTTCAAATAGCGTCATGAGGAATCCTCCTATGTTTTAGTATTACATGATAGCTGGTACTTTTACTTGACCATCTTCTTGTTCTTTTACGTTTAACATCATTACTTCTCGGTCTAAACCTTTTACTGCTACATCTTCACGCATTACGTTCACTAATGGTAAAACGTGCGTTGTTGGTTCAACATTTGTTGTATCCAGTTCATTTAACTGCTCCGCAAAGTCTGTAATTTTGCCAAGCTGTTCAGCAAATTTCTCTGCTTCTTCTTCTGTAATTGCAAGACGTGCTAAATTTGCCACGTGCTTTACTTCTTCTTTTGTTAATTTAGCCATTTTTCACACCTCCGAATACTTGTTCAATTCATTGTTTTTATTGATAACAATAGGGTTGAATAAAGTTAACCATGCCAATAATCATAACATTTTTCATTTTAAAAATCACAACTTTCACTAAAAATATAGAAACTTTCACTACTATAACAAAGTGTTGTCTCTATCATCCTGTTGTGTTCCTCTATTTCAATCCATTACCATAAAAAATATAGTCAGCTCAAAGGCTGACTATATTAATCATAGATATGCACGTAAGGGTCCTTGTCATTGGCCTTTTTGATGATTAATGCCTCAGGACCATTCACTGAAGTAACACTCACTTCCACATGAATATTATCAAATTGATTGATTAAAATCCCTGTTAAATATTGTGTAAATCCTATTATCTCTGCTTTGCCGAAAAATTGGATTGGGATTTCAATCGAAAGATTTTGTATTTGTTTATTACGATAGAAACCAGTACCGATCACACTTGTATAGTTAGAAAAATATTTATCAACATCTTGTTTGAAGTTCTTGAAGTTATTATTGACATCTCGGTATACATCTTGTGAATCATCTGTTGGGAATAAGACGTAATTTTCATCTATACCTTCCCAATCAGCGATGCTGTTCTGCCCAGCTTTTGCTACACCATAGCTAAAGTATGTCCCTGGAATAATTTGATTACGGGCTTGCTGCTTAAACAAACCGACCACAATCGGTACATCCTTTAACTCTTCACGTGAACGTAAACGAGAAACGATTTCAGCAGCCATTTTTTTGCCTTGCTCAATAAGAGTAGACTCTGAAATTGGTTCCTCGTAATATTCCCCATACTGTTCTTTTTGATAATAATAGATAGAATTTAAGGCAAGACCGATTGAAATCCCACCTAGTTTCACTTTATTATCCTTCGTTTTTGTTAAGTAGTTTTGCTCTACAATATGGGATAAATAAACTGGAGCCTTTGTTGCTCGCTCCTCAGGTGTCATTGTGTCTGTTGTCGGTGGATTTAATCCATCCTCTGTTTGTGAACTACGAGCAAGCCAAGAGCTTACTGTACTTTCAGCTAAATATTGACCTTCTTGGAAGTAGTAGTTTTCTGTGTCGAACTCATTTTGAGATAAACGCATTAAACCTGATTCAACTTCCTTCATATCATATTTCGTATAAATGTTAGAAACCACTAGACCTCTACTTGCACTCTCTTTATAAGGGATAAGCGTCTTATAATAAGATTCATCAATTTGTATGCTTGGAATAATTGTTGTTTCAGCTTTTTCTTTCTGTTGCGTTTCCTGTGTAAGCTCTGTCTCCTTCTTGTCAGAAGGCACACAGCCGACTAGCATTGCAGCAGCTACGATTGCTGGAATGAGTCGAAAAGACTTCATTATTTAGTGCTCCTTTACTAATAGTCAATTTTAGGTCGACGAAACTACTCGACGCCTTGATGTAACGATTGTGCACCAGATATCGCTTCCTATTCATAAAAAGAGAGGATATCATGCACTTATTAGATGAGGTTAAGTTGTTCAATTAAGGTATCTTCAGTCCAAACTTCGATACCCATTTGCTCAGCCTTTGTTAGTTTAGAGCCTGCATCCGCACCTGCGATCACTAGATCTGTTTTTTTGCTGACACTACCCGTGACTGTACCACCTAACTCTTCTATTTTCGCTTTTGCTTCGTTGCGTGTCAATTGCTCAAGTTTACCAGTTAAGACAATTGTTTTACCTGCAAAAGGACTATCACCTATCGCCACTTCTACTTTTTTACCTTTGTATGTCATATTCACGCCTGCTTCAGCAAGACGTTTAATGACTGCTCGTGCATCTTCATTTGAGAAATACTCCACTAACGATGAAGCCATTTTATCTCCAATTTCATAAATTGCCACAAGCTGCTCCTCTGTTGCAGCCATCACGGCTTCCATTGAACCAAATTCCTCTGATACGATTTTGGCTGCTTTTTCACCAACATGACGAATTCCTAGTCCAATTAACAAACGCTCCATCGAATTTTCCTTCGATGCTTGAATAGCATTTACTAAATTAGTTGCTGATTTTTCGCCCATACGTTCCAATTCCACAAGTTGCTCCACCGTTAAATGATACAGGTCAGAAACATCATGTATTAAATCTGCACGCAATAATTGCTCCACTACTTTATCCCCAAGACCGTCAATATTCATCGCGTTTCGAGAAACAAAATATTTTATGCTTTCTGCGATTTGCGCAAAGCAGGCAGGATTTACACAGCGCAAGGCAACTTCGCCTTCAATACGAATCAATTCACTATCACAAACAGGGCAATTTTTTGGCATGACAAAAGGGACTGAATCCTCAGGACGTTGTTCTATAAGCACACCTACAACTTGGGGAATAATGTCACCAGCTTTTCGAATAATAACTGTATCTCCAAGACGAATATCCTTATCTCGAATTAAATCTTCATTGTGTAAAGAAGCACGTTGAACCGTCGTTCCCGCTACTTGTACGGGGGTTAAAATCGCTGTAGGCGTAACAACACCTGTACGACCTACTGTTAAATCAATATCAAGTAACGTTGTAACAACTTCCTCTGCCGGAAATTTGTAGGCAATTGCCCAGCGTGGACTCTTTGCTGTATAACCTAGTTCATCTTGCTGAGCATAACGGTCAACTTTAATAACAATTCCGTCAATCTCGTAAGCTAATTTTGGACGGTTTTCTGTCCAATGTTCTATAAAGGCCATTACCTCTTCAATCGTAGAGCATCGTTGGCGTTCTTTATTTGAAGGGAAGCCTAGGCCTTCTAAATAATCAAGCATTTCTGCATGACCGTCGATACCATATACTTCACCGTCTCCACCAATGGCATAGATAAACGTTGATAATTGGCGACTGGCCGCAATTTTAGGGTCTAATTGACGTAATGAGCCAGCAGCAGCATTACGAGGATTAGCAAACAACTCCTCACCATTGTCAGCACGTTGGGCATTTAAGTTTTCAAAAGATTTTTTCGGCATATATGCCTCACCACGTACTTCAATCGTAATGGGTTCCTTTAAACGAAGGGGAATCGCACGGATTGTCTTTAAATTGGCGGTAATATCTTCTCCTACCACACCATCTCCTCTTGTAGCCCCTTGTACAAACATGCCATTTTCATATTTTAATGAAATAGCCAAACCATCTATTTTCAGCTCACATACATAAGAAAATTGATCTCCGATAGCCTGACGTACTTTACGATCGAATTCTCGTAAATCCGCTTCATTAAAAGCATTTGAAAGACTAAGCATCGGGTAATCATGCGTCACTTTTTTAAAGCCCTCTACCACTGCTCCACCAACACGCTGCGTAGGAGAATCGGGGTAAATAAGGGATGGGTTTGCTTCTTCTAATACAATCAGTTCCTGTAATAGCTGGTCATAGACACTATCTGCTACGACAGGTTTATCTAACACATAATAGGCATAACCATATTCATGCAATAATTTATTTAACTCCGCTATACGCTGTTCTATTTCGTTCATTTACGTTCCTCCGCTTACGCTTTTTCAATAGGTGCAAATTGAGCAAGTAATCGCTTTATACCAATTGGTTGTGGGAATGCGATATCGAGCTCTGTACTATCACCTTCACCTTTTACACTAACAACCATACCTGTTCCCCATTTTTTATGAATCGCCTTATCTCCAGCCTTCCATCCAAATTGATCTCCGCCCGTTGCTTGTAAACGTGCTGTGGCAGGTTGTGTTTGCTGAATAGCACCAAGTGTACGTTTTTGATGGCCACCGGTTGAACGATTGTTAGTAGCAAATGGTACTGTTGATGTTGTCCCTGCCTTAGAAATTGACTCTGTAATATCTTGAGAAATTTCACCTAAAAATCGGGAGGCATTATTAAAGCTTGAACGACCAAAAATCGTACGGCTTTGGGCACAGGTTAAATATAGACGTTCCTCAGCACGGGTCACACCTACGTACATAAGGCGGCGTTCCTCTTCCATTTCATCTTGATCGTCTAGTGAGCGGGAATGTGGGAAGATGTTTTCCTCCATACCGATTATAAAGACAACTGGGAACTCTAAGCCTTTAGCTGCATGCATCGTCATTAAAATAATATTGCCTTTGGATGCATCCTCTTTGTCGAGTGCATCAATATCAGCTATAAGGGCTAAATCTGTTAAAAAGGCAATTAAGCTTTTATCATCACTGCGCTCTTCAAAAGCCTTTGTGACAGATAAAAACTCTTCAATATTTTCTAAACGGCTTTCTGCTTCAATTGTTTTTTCGTTTTGTAACATTGCTCGATAACCCGATTTATCAATAACTTGCTCCACAATTTCAGTGACAGACAGATATTCCTGCATTTGTGTAAAGCCTTTAATCATGGCATAAAATTGCTCAGCCGAATTTGCTGCTTTCCCTGATAGTCCCATGAAAACAAGATCATTCATCGCGTCAAAAATCGAACGATCCTGATCTATTGCATAACGTGCCATTTTTTCAAAGGAAGTTGCACCAATACTGCGCTTTGGCTCATTAATAATACGTGCTAGTGATAAATCATCATCATTATTAGCAATAAGTCGTAGATATGCTAGTAAGTCCTTTATCTCTTTTCGATCATAGAACTTTGTTCCGCCTACTATTTGATAGGCCATATTGGACTTAACAAGTACTTCCTCCATTACACGAGATTGAGCGTTTGTACGATATAAAATAGCAAAGTCATCAAAGGAACGATTTTCTTTTTCAATTAACTGTTGAATCGTTTGTACAACAAATTGCGCTTCCTCCTGCTCGTTATAAGCTTTATATAGTGCAATCTTTTCACCTTCTGAATTTTCTGTGCGTAATTCTTTTGGGTAACGTGTTGTATTATTTTGAATGACGTCATTGGCTGCTTGTAGGATGCGTTTAGTTGAACGATAATTTTGCTCTAGCATAATCACCTTTGCAGTAGGATAATCCTTTTCGAAGGATAGGATATTCCCAATATCTGCACCACGCCAACGATAAATAGACTGATCGGAATCACCTACAACACAGATATTTTTAAATTTCTTTGCTAGTAACTGTACAAGTAAATACTGAGATTTATTGGTATCTTGATATTCATCGACATGAATATATTGAAATTTATTTTGATAATATTCAAGCACTTCAGGTACACGTTTAAACAACGTAATCGTCGTCATTATTAAATCATCAAAATCAAGGGATTGGTTGCGGCGTAATCTTTTCTCATAGCCTTTATAGACACGTGCAACTGTTTGTTCATAAGGGTTTTTATCATTCATTTGTCCAGCGTAATCATCCGCTGCTATACACTCGTTTTTTGCCGCACTAATAGCATTTAAAATTGCTCGTGGCTCAAAACGTTTTGGGTCAATATTTTCTTCCTTCATCACATTTTTGATGACTGAAAGCTGATCCGTAGAATCTAAAATAGAGAAATTACGAGAAATGCCTAGTTGATCGATATTACGACGTAAAATCCTTACACACATGGAGTGGAAAGTCGATACCCACATACTATCGCCAGTACCATTGCCAAGAATGCCATCAATACGATCACGCATTTCTCGTGCTGCTTTATTTGTAAATGTAATCGCTAAAATTTTAGAAGGATATACTTCCTTTTCGATAACTAGGTAAGCAATTCGATGTGTTAAAACTCGCGTTTTTCCTGACCCAGCACCTGCCATAATGAGTAATGGTCCTTCAGTTGTTTTAACTGCTCTTTCTTGTTCAGGATTCATGCCTGCTAGTAAATTTTTTGTTAACTGTTCCATTTCGCACCGCCTTACAAACATTTGTTCTAAAATTATAACGTATTTTTAACAGCCTTAACAGTCGCAAGTGCAGCTTTTAAATCTTCGTAGATAATATTTCCAACTACTACCGTATCAGCAACGCGTGCCATTTCCTCTGCTTGCTTTGCAGATTTTATGCCACCACCGTAAAAGAGTTTGGTATGCTTCAGTTCGTTTTTCACAGCACTGACTACCTCTAGATTGCCATACATTCCACTGTACTCTAAATAAAAAACAGGTAGTTTAAAGAAATTCTCTGCCATGCGTGCATAAGCTACCACATCATCAATCGTTAAATCTGTTTTCGCACCCGTTACATGGGCTACTTTACAATCAGGATTTAAAATACAATATCCTTCCGCTACTAATTCATCCCATACCATAATATCGCCGTATTCTTTAATAGCCTCATGATGTAAATTTTTAATCCATTTTGGATCATCACTATTTAATACCGTTGGGATGAAATAATAGTCGTAACCTGGTGTTACCGCATCGATCGTAGAAATTTCAAGCGCTATCGGCACCTCAAAACGACGCACTCGAACAAGTAAATCTAATACCCCATCCAACGTTACATTATCAGTTCCCCCAACTAAAATAACATCTGTCCCAGACTCGCAAATTTTTTCTAATGCTTCATCGGAAATGTCCTTCGCTGGATCTAGCTTGAACACATGTCTCCATTCCAAATAATCCATCTATGTTTACCACCTATCATTTTCTATCTATTCGTTTACAAGTATAGCTTATGATTCACGACAAAAAAATGAAAAAGACCGAGTAGAACTTCTACTCAGCCTTTTTTCTGACTATTCTTTTGGTGCTTGGAATGGTTTTTCATCAGGATACAAACGACCTAACATTTCATCATATGTATCATTCCCATAATCGAAGCAGCGACGCACGCGCGAAATAGTTGCAGTACTTGCCCCTGTTTCCTTTTTAATGGATTCGTAGGTTTTCTTTAATCGTAATAAATGTGCAACCTCAAAGCGTTGTGCCAACGATTGTATTTCACTAATCGTACATAAATCATCAAAAAACTTATAGCATTCCTCGATGTCCTTCAACTCTAACACTGCTTTAAATAATTGATCTGTTTGATGCCCCCGAATTTTTTCGATTTGCATGCAATTTTCCTCCCTTTAAGGCTGCGTTTTCACCATTGCTTGTAACCCTGGCGAAGCTGGTACGAAATGAACCCACGACTTTCCTGGTACAAGCTTTACAGGATCCCCTGTTTGCTCTACAGCCATTGGTATTCCATTAACATTAGCCCATTTGACTTCCCTCAAATAGCCATTTTGAAATACATACGCATTTCCACCAGACGTTAAATCAATTGCTTGGCGACCAATATCATCGATTGTTTGGTGATCCATTTCGAAAAATAGAACATTTGCCAATGACACTGTTTCGCCTGTTAACATATCTTTTGTGTCCACGCTAGCCGATTGTCGTTCATAGTGATTAGTTTGATGATCATACACATACGCGTTATGGAAATCTTCATTATTTCCGTAATAAATGTCAACTTGACTTGTTTCAATACCTATTTTACCACGTTCATCAGGTTCATAAAAAGCCTGAAGTACTTTTTCACTGTAATTCATTGAAGCGCCTACCATTTCAGCACCTTTTAGAATGTTGTCTGATGTAATATAGGAATTGTGTGGCGCAACGCGGTCGTTAGAACGTTTAAACAGAATACCATCATAAGCCATACCGTTGATATTGTCGACGATACGATGATCAAGCATTGTTTTCGCCTCTGGACTATAGCCATGTGCTACATAAAAGGCATCAAATCCCTTGGCCATATCGATAAAATAAGAGCGTGCACTACGAACCGGCCCAATATTTTCTGGCAGTTCACTTTGGTATACTGCTAAAAAGCGTGTCACATTACCTTCTGCAAGCATTTCATAAATGATATCCGCCGCAGCTAAGCCTGATTGTGGACGTGCCGCTGGATGATTATTAATGGTTACGATAATTGGTCGCTGTGTAATTTCTTCTTGTACAGCCTCCCCAGTAAGTGGTGCAACAAAAGCTGATTGTTGCACAGGCTCCTCCACTACTGCTTCTTCCTCTACAATTGGTTCTTCATCCTCTTTGACTTTTGGTGTATCCTTTGAACATCCCCCGATTACCAAAGCACTAAATGCAAAAGCAATCCATAATTTTTTCGATTTGAACACAAGCATATCTCTCCTTTGAACAATTACACATATTTGTAATTGTTTAAACAACTGAAACACTTTTATGAATTAGCGCATAACAGCAGGTAATAATAACTTATTCTTCATCACATCGAAAATTCCTTGTGGTGTTATACGAATATATGGTAAATGAGTAGATTGTAAAAATAATAATGTATAAATGGCATCTCCTAATTGATAGCCTCTATCTGCTAAAGCTTGTTTTAATGCCTTTTCTTTGTCTGTTAAAGTGAATAAATCTCCATCATACAAAAGTCCACCAATTGTTAATGGAATATCTGCTATAACTTCTCCTTTTTCAACGAGAACAATACCCCCATTCATTGCTTTCATTTCTTCGAATGCTTTCATCATATCGTCTTTATTTTTTCCAATTAACAATATGTCACCCGTGTTGGAATAAGAGGATGCAAAGCCTTGGACATCTGTTGCAAATCCTTTAATCATTGTATTTACATGCCAGTTGCCTTTTCGATTAATGAGCATTAAATAGCACTCATCATGATTTCCCAATTGCCCTTCTTTAGCAATTAAAGAATTATAAGGCTTTGTAATCACATCATTAACTAATTGAATCCCAAACGGCATAGAAAACTGGAAATCCTGTGAATCTAATGAGAAATCTAAATCTAACGTTGGGATGGCTGAATAATCAATTGTCGCCATTCTATGCACCCGATCCCCATCACGCTTCAACCAGACACCCTTTGATAAGACACTTTCTGGAACAGGATGATATTCATCTTGTAAAATATTGAGTGAAGCAAAACGCCCTGTTGCGATAAAACCATGTAAATTAGACATGTTGTAATAACGTGCTACATTATAGGAAGCCATTTGGTAAGCATCAATAGGAGATACCCCTGCATCTAAAGCTACTTGAATGCATTTATCCATCACACCATCCTCATGGAATGAAGGTGTTGAACCGTCTGTTGTCATCATTAAATGATCAAAGATTGGAAGTTCTTTTTCTACTATTCCTTTTAGTAGATGTGGTAAATCTGGTCGAATGGAAGAATGACGTAAAGTTACAGCATAGCCCTGCATAATACGACGCTCTACCTCTTCTACTGTCATTGCCTCATGATCACCATCAGCACCAAGCAGTTTCATGCGTGCCAATGTTCTTTCTGAAGCTCCAGGGAAATGTCCTTCAATTTTTTTTCCCAGTCCCTTAGCCATTTGCATACGATAAAGCATTTGATCGTCACCATGCAACAGCTTAGGCCAGCCTGTCAACTCTCCACCAAGTAAGACATCACTTCGCTCTAACCACTCTAATATAGAAGTATTAGAGAAAACCTCTTCCTCTTGCTCCAATTCAGTTTGTGAGTCAAAGCGAGTCCACCAATAAAAAGAAAACGGTAGCTTTTTCAAACTCTCTAAAATTGAAAACGCTTTCTTATTTTCTAAATTTAAAACAAAGCTTAAATTATCCGAAATAAAAGTTGTTGTCCCAAGCTGACCACAAAAATCTGCAAATGACTGTGGATGATAAAGCTGGAATGGGTGTACATGTGGCTCAATATAGCCAGGTACGATTGTTTTTCCTGTACAATCCACCACTTCTGTTCCTTCTAATAAAGGAGGCATTCTGTCACCAGCATAGACAATGCGATCTCCCAAAATCCAAATGTTTCCTACTATGAATTGCTTTAACATACTATGCAAATAACGTGCATTCTTCAGCACGATATCTGGTGCCTTTTTCCCATCGATTACTGCTAATTGTTGACGTATTTTTGTTATTTTCCATACTGGATCCATGCTATTCGCTCCTTCCTAAATTACGTAATTTTTCATTGTGTAAATCCAACTTGAAATCACATACTACTACTGCATAATCGCATATTTTCAAAAAAATTATGCTTTATGCAATCATCTTGTTTCAATCGTAACACAGCACTTTCATAAAGCAAAGTGCACCTCGCTTATTTTTTCCACAATGACTAAAGGAGGAAGTATGATGATGCAGCAAGCAAATTTAAGCGAAAAGAATGCATTTTGTCGTTTTGCCATGGGGACGAGTTTGACCGCATTTGGTATCGCTAAAGTTTCTAGAAATCCTAATTGTACAAAAGGTCGATTAATGATTGCATTAGGTGCCATGAAAATGGCCGAAGGACTTTTTAAATATTGTCCAACGAAAGCAGTTTTAAGCTCCAATATGCAGAATGCCATGAACACCTCTATGCAAAGTATGTTCAGCGGGCAAAATTCTATGTCTACTGAACAAATCGATAAGCTCATGAAGGATTTTTCCTCTGCTATAGCTGGTAATTCTTCAGGTTCACAAGCTACTGCTTCAAAACAATCTGACACCAGCACTTCAACTCAAAATTCCTCAAAGAGTAGTGATTCTTCAACGAATAAAGCTCAGAATCCTTCTTAGTCAAAGGAGCCGTCCCAATCTATTATTGAGACGGCTCTTACCTCTTACGTTTTGAAACAACAAGAGGTTTCAAAAGACGATAAAAAATATTTAGTGAAAATAATAATTACTTAAATGTACGCCAGCCAATATCTTTACGGAAGAAAAAGTGATCCCATGTTTCCGTTGCAATACCTTCATAAACCTTTTCCTGTGCTTCTTGTAAAGTAGCTGCTTTTGCACCAACTAACAGTACACGTCCACCATTACCAACGAATTGACCGTCTACTAATTTTGTACCTGCATGGAAAACTGCATGTGATGTCGAAAGTGTCTCTAAATTTGGTAATACCTTACCTTTTTCAACGTCTCCTGGGTAACCCTCTGCTGCAATGACTACACCAAGCATTGCTTCTTCTGACCATTGTAAATCAAAAGGCTGTTCATCCATTAACGCCATCATAAATGCACCAAAATCTGAAACCATACGTGGCAATACAACTTGCGTTTCTGGATCACCAAAACGAGCATTAAACTCTATGACCTGAGGGCCTTTCTTCGTTAAAATTAACCCTGCGTATAAAATACCTGTAAAGGAAGCACCATCTGCCTCCATCCCTTTAACAGTTGGTTCTACAATAGTTTGAAAAGCACTATCTACTACCTCTTGTGGAATTTGTGGTACTGGTGAATAAGCACCCATACCTCCTGTATTTGGTCCTTTATCACCGTCATAAGCTCGTTTATGATCTTGTGCAATAACCATCGGATAAATTTGTCCTTTGTGTACAAAAGACATAAAGGAGAATTCTTCACCGTCTAAAAATTCCTCAACGACAACACGTGAAGAGGATTCACCAAAACGTTGGTTTCCAATCATATCCTGTACTGCTTCAATTGCTTCTTCCTCTGTCATTGCCACGACAACGCCCTTACCAGCCGCTAAACCATCAGCCTTAATGACAATAGGCGCCCCTTGTTCTTTAATATAGGCTATTGCTTTTTCTGCTTCAGTAAATGTTTCATGTGCTGCTGTAGGAATATTATATTTATTCATAATTTCCTTCGCATAGGATTTACTGCTTTCTATTTGAGCAGCAACTTTTGTAGGACCGAATATACGTAAACCTCTAGCTGTAAAGAAATCGACAATGCCTTCAGCAAGCGGCTGTTCTGGGCCAACAAATGTTAATGCAATATCATTTTCCTTGGCAAATTGAGCGAGACCTGCGAAATCCATTGTATCAATAGCAACAACTTCTACTTCGCCCCGCATCCCATCATTTCCTGGCGCTACGAACACGTTGTTCACTGATGGAGAAATGCTGAATTGTTTAGCGATTGCATGCTCACGACCACCGCTTCCGATTACTAATACATTCATTTTAGAGAATCCTCCTCTTTGTAAGTAAGACCGAGATGAACCAACATCTCGGTCTGTTTTCATTTCTATATAATTCAACAATTAATGTTTAAAATGACGTACACCTGTGAATACCATCGCAATGCCGTATTCATTTGCTTTATCAATGGAATCTTGATCTTTAATGGAACCACCTGGTTGAATAATTGCTGTAATTCCTGCAGCTGCTGCCGCCTCCACAGTATCGCTCATTGGGAAAAATGCATCTGATGCTAATGCAGCACCTTTCGCTTTTTCTCCAGCTTGTTCAAAGGCAATTTTAGCTGCACCTACACGATTCATTTGCCCTGCGCCAACCCCAAGAGTCATTTGAGAATCTGTTACAACAATCGCATTGGATTTCACATGTTTGACAACAGACCAACCAAGTTGCAATGCTTCCCATTCTTGCTCTGTTGGTTCGCGATCTGTCACCACTTTAATATCCGCATTGCCAAAGCCATAACGATCTGGCTCCTGTACAAGAAGCCCACCCTCAACTGATACTACATTGAATGAATCTTGTTTCGCTTGCTCGAAAGGAATTGTTAGTAAGCGAATATTTTTCTTTTTCGTTAAAATATCTAATGCTTCTTGTGAGAAAGCAGGTGCAATAATAATTTCTAGGAAAATATGACTTAGCTTCTCAGCAGTTGCTGCGTCCACTTCCATATTTAATGCGATAATACCGCCAAAAATAGATGTTGGATCTGCCTCATATGCTTTATCGAATGCTGCCTCTAACGTGACACCTGTGCCAACACCACATGGATTCATATGTTTCACGGCTACAGCAGCTGGCATTTCAAATTCTTTTACAATTTGCAATGCTGCATTACCATCTTGAATATTATTGTAAGATAACTCTTTACCATGTAATTGTGTAGCATAAGCTAATGAAAAGTCAGAGCCAAGACGCTTTTGGTAGAAGGCCGCTTTTTGGTGAGGGTTTTCGCCATAGCGTAAATTTTGCTTTAATTCATATGTCATCGTTAAGCTCTCTGGGAACTCTTCTTCAGTCAGATAGTTTGAAATATAAGAATCATAAGCGGCTGTGTGACGGAAAACTTTCGCAGCTAGTTTACGACGTGTTTCAATTGTTGTAGCACCGTCCGCTTTAAGTTCCTCTAATACTGTTGCATAGTCATTGCTGTCCACGATTACTGTTACATATTGATGGTTTTTTGCAGCAGAACGTAACATTGTTGGACCACCGATATCAATGTTTTCAATTGCATCATCCCAAGTTACATTAGGCTTTGAAATTGTTTCAACAAACGGATAGAGATTAACACAAACAATTTCAATTGGTTCAATTCCATGCTCATTCATCTGTGCTTGATGAGAGACATCATCAAACTTTCCTAATAGACCACCGTGAATCATTGGATTTAAAGTTTTCACACGACCATCTAAAATTTCAGGAAACTTCGTTACTTCATCTACTGCTGTTACAGCTACCGCATTATCCTGTAACATTTTTTTTGTACCGCCAGTTGATAAAATTTCATAACCTAATGCTACTAATTCCTTTGCAAATTCTAAAATACCATCTTTATTGGAAACACTGATTAATGCACGTTTTGTCACAACAATATCCTCCTAATTTTTATCGTGCTGTCCACGAACTGACTTGCTTCAATAGATTAATAGAGTTAGGTCTTACTTGTTGAGTAGGATTCTCGACCTAACTCCCTCTTCAGTTACTGTAATAATTGCTTTAATGCCTTTGTATATAATAAATGCTCTTGTTTATGAATTTCAGCTTCTGTTGCCTCGCGATTTCCTTCAATGACAGGTACCGCTGCCTGAGCGATAATTGGTCCAGTATCCATTCCTTCATCAACAAAATGCACAGTTACACCTGTTATTTTCACACCATGATTAATGGCTTGTCCAATAGCGTCCTTTCCAGGAAAGGCAGGCAATAGGGACGGGTGAATATTAACTATTCGCTGTGGAAAGGCTGCTAATAATACGTCACTGATTAATCGCATATACCCAGCAAGCACAATCCATTTCACATCGCACTCATGCAAAGCTTCGATAATAGCTGTCTCATAAGCTGTCTTCGAGACAAACTCTTTTGGATTCAATGCTAACACTGGAATCCCAAAGTTTTCAGCACGCGTTACTACAAATGCTCCAGGCTTATCTGTGACCACAAGTGCGACCTTTGCATGGAGTTCACCACGTTCAATGGCCTCTTGAATGGCTTGAAAATTGCTACCGCTACCTGACGCGAACACGGCTATTTTTGTTGGTGCAGTCATTACACTAAACTCCCATCATGTGAGCCATTAAATACTACTCCGTCACCTTTAATAACACGTCCGATTGTATAAGCCTTTTCACCATTTGCTTCAACTGCAGCGATTACTTTATCAGCTTCAGTTTCTGGCACAGCTATTACAAAGCCAATACCCATGTTAAACACATTATATAAATCTTTATCTTCTAGCTGACCTTTATCTTTTAGGAATTCAAAGATACGTAATACAGGCCAAGAACCTAAGTCGATTTCCGTTGCTAGTCCCTCTGGCATCATGCGTGGTAGATTTTCATAGAAACCGCCACCTGTAACATGTGCACAGCCATGTATATCTGCTGCCTTTAAAGCTGCTAGCACAGGTTTAGCATATAGCTTTGTTGGCACTAGAAGCGCCTCACCGATTGGGCCTAGATCTTCATAGCCTTCTACAATAGCATCCACAGCATATTGATGATCTGCAAAGACAATTTTACGCACTAAAGAATAACCGTTTGAATGTACACCACTTGATGCAATCCCAATAAGTACATCGCCTTCTACAATTTCTTCACCTGTTACGATAGCAGACTTTTCACAAGCGCCTACCGCAAAGCCAGCTAGATCATATTCATCTTCTTCATAAAGTCCAGGCATTTCCGCAGTTTCGCCACCTATTAGGGCCGCACCTGATTGCACACAGCCATCTGCAACACCTTTGACAATTTGTTCGATTTTTGCTGGCTCTGCTTTTCCAAGAGCTACGTAATCTAAAAAGTACAGTGGTTCTGCTCCTTGGGCAACAATATCATTTACACACATTGCTACACAGTCCACTCCGATTGTATCGTGTTTGTCTACCATGAAGGCTAGCTTTAGCTTTGTTCCAACACCATCTGTCCCTGAAATAAGAACAGGTTCTTTAAGATTCAGTTCTGACAAGTCAAACATGCCACCAAAACCACCAAATGTCCCCATTACACCTAGACGGTTCGTACGTTCAACATGAGACTTCATTCGTTTTACGGCTTCATAGCCCGCTTCAATATTTACACCTGCTTGTTCATATGCCTTTGACACGCAGAGTTCCTCCTTATCATCCAAGTCGCCTAAGTTTCCTAGATAGAAATGACTGTAAGACACTAATTTGTTGCGATGTTGTTCTTAACGTAATAATTCTTTTTCATGTGGCAAAATCGTATCTGGGAAAATCTCTGTTGGATATTTGCCTGTAAAGCATGCAAGGCAAAGTCCTCGGTTTTCATCTTCGTATGGTCGTGCAATTGTTTCTACCATCCCCTCAACAGAAAGGAATGTTAGAGAATCTGCTCCAATTGCTTCACGAATTTCATCTACATTATGACTAGAAGCAATCAGTTCTTCATGCGTTGATGTATCAATGCCATAATAACAAGGGTTTGTCATCGGTGGTGATGAAATCACAACATGAACTTCCGCTGCGCCAGCATCTTTAAGCATTTTGACAATGCGACGAGATGTTGTACCACGAACGATAGAATCATCTACCATTACTACTTTTTTTCCTTTTACGACTTGAACTACAGGTGAAAGTTTCATTTTCACACCACGTTCACGTAACTCTTGTGTCGGCTGAATAAACGTACGACCAACATAACGATTTTTAATAAGACCTAATTCATAAGGAATTCCACTTTCTTCTGCAAAACCAATCGCTGCGGAAATACTTGAATCAGGAACACCTGTTACAACATCTGCCTCAATATGCGCACACTCACGAGCAAGCTGTTTACCCATACGTTTTCTTGCCATATGAACGTTAATACCATCAATATCCGAATCAGGACGTGCTAAATAAACATATTCCATCGCACACATCGAACGTTTATCCATATCAGCAAAACGATCTGATTTTACGCCCTCATCATTAATAATGATTAATTCACCTGGTTCTACCGAACGAACAAATTCTGCACCAATTAAATCGAATGCACAAGTTTCAGAAGCAACCACCCAGCCATCTCCTAGCTTTCCAAGAGATAGTGGACGTAAACCATGTGGATCACGTGCAACAAGCATTTCATCCTTTGTCATAATTAAGAAAGAATAGGCACCCTTTAAAAGAGATAGGGCATTTTTCACCTTCGCACGGAATGGTGAATGCGAACTTTTCTTAATAAGATGCGCCAACACTTCTGTATCAGAGCTAGAGTGGAAAATGCTACCTTGTCGCTCTAAATATTGCTTTAAATGTGTCGCATTGACTAAGTTACCGTTATGGGCAATAGAAAGGCTACCAGTTGAGGAGTGGAATAATAATGGCTGTACATTTTCGATACCGCCACCACCAGCAGTCGTATAACGAACATGCGCAATAGCTGCTTTGCCGTTCACTGCTTTTAATTTATCTTCGTTGAAAACATCATTAACTAGTCCTTCGCCTTTCACCGCGCGAAGATGCTGTCCGTCTGAAACGACAATTCCAGCGCCTTCTTGTCCACGGTGTTGAAGAGCATGAAGCCCGTAATAGCTAAGGTGTGCTGGATTTGGGTTACCCCAAATACCAAACACCCCACATTCTTCGTTTAAGCCTCTGAGTTCAGCAAGCATGGGATTGCTCCTTTCCAATTAGAACGGAATTCCTCCACTGTACCTTCTACAAGCACACCTTTGTCCCCGTTGATTTTCACAAGTGCATCGTTTGTTACGACACCAATTCTTTGAGCATCTTTCATGATTTCTACAAATGCTGCAGCATTTTCTTCTTTAACTGTGACAACAAAACGAGATTGACTCTCACTGAATAGCGCAGTTGTTGCAGAGCCTGTTAATGTTACATCCACACCAAGACCGTTAGCGCCAAATGTTGTTTCAGCAATCGCCACAGCTAGACCACCCTCTGCTACATCATGCGCAGATTGAACAAGGCCTGCTTTAATCGCCTTTAATAAAGCTTGCTGACGTGTCGCTTCAACCTCTAAATCAATAGCTGGCGCTTTCCCTGAAATAACACCATTATTTAAAAGTTTTTGAAGCTCTGAACCGCCAAATTCTGTTTTCGTCTCACCAATGACAAAGACAAGATCTCCTGCTGCCTTTACATCCTGTGTCGTTACATGTGCTAAGTCTTCAATAAGACCAACCATACCAATTGTCGGTGTTGGATACACCGCTTCACCTGAACGTTCATTATAAAGAGAAACGTTACCTCCGATTACTGGAGCATTTAATGCCGTACAAGCTGCCGAAATACCATCCGCAGATTTTTCAATTTGCCAGAAGATTTCTGGTTTCTCTGGATTACCGAAGTTTAAGCAATCTGTAATCGCAAGTGGCGTACCACCAGTTGCCACGATATTACGAGCTGCTTCGGCTACTGCGATAGCACCACCCACTTCTGGATCTAAATAGATATAACGTGAGTTACAGTCTGTTGTCATTGCCAACCCTTTATTTGTGCCACGTACTCGAATAACGGCAGCGTCAGAGCCTGGTTTAACAACTGTTGATGTACGTACCTGATAATCATATTGATCGTATACCCATTCTTTAGAAGCAATTGTCGGTGCTTTTAATAAAGCATTAAGTGTTTCTTTGTAATCTGTCACAGCAGGTTCAGTATTTTCGATTGCTTGGAACTGAGCATAGTATGCAGGTTCTGCAGATGGTTTATGATAAACAGGTGCATCTTCTGCTAATGCGTCTGCAGGTACCTCTGCCACTACTTGTCCTTTGTGTAGCAGACGAAGCATTTTATCATCTGTAACGCGACCAATCGCTACTGCATCTAAATCGTATTTATCGAAAATCGCTTTAATTTCATCTTCGCGACCTTTTTTCACCACTAAAAGCATACGTTCTTGAGACTCAGACAACATCATTTCATACGCTGACATTCCTGTTTCACGCTGAGGCACTAAGTCTAAGTTCATTTCTACACCAGAACCAGCCTTAGAAGCCATTTCTGCTGAAGAAGACGTAAGACCAGCTGCACCCATATCTTGAATACCAACTAGAGCATCCGATTTTACAACCTCTAAACAAGCTTCAAGTAAAAGCTTCTCCATAAATGGATCTCCAACTTGTACTGCTGGACGTTGGTTTTCTGATTCCTCAGTTAATTCCTCAGAGGCGAATGTTGCACCATGAATACCATCACGGCCTGTTTTCGCTCCAACATACATCACTGTATTACCTACACCAGCTGCAATGCCTCGTTGAATATCCTTATGATCAATTAAACCGACACACATAGCATTCACAAGAGGATTACCTTCATAACAAGGATCAAATTGAATTTCGCCACCTACTGTTGGGATTCCGATACAGTTACCATATCCTGCGATTCCCGCTACTACTTCTTCAAATAGATATTTACCACGTGCTGACTTTAATTCACCAAAGCGTAATGAGTTTAACATAGCGATTGGACGTGCACCCATTGAGAAAACGTCACGGATAATACCACCCACACCCGTTGCAGCCCCTTGATAAGGTTCTATTGCAGATGGATGGTTATGTGATTCCATTTTAAACACTACTGCTTGTTCGTCACCAATATCAACAATACCTGCACCTTCACCTGGTCCTTGTAGTACCTGTGGCCCTTTAGTAGGGAATTTACGTAGTACTGGCTTTGAATTTTTGTACGAGCAGTGTTCAGACCACATTACTGAGAAAAGACCTGTCTCTGTCCAGTTAGGTAGACGTCCTAAAATACCTTCTACCATTGCAAATTCTTCGTCTGACATCCCCATTCCAGCGTATAGCTTCTCATCTTTAATCTGCTGTGCTGTTGGCTCAAACTTAGTTGTTGACATGATTTTCCCTCCACTGCTTCACGATTGATTTAAATACTGCTAGACCGTCTGCGCCGCCCACCAGTGCATCAACAGCTCGCTCTGGGTGTGGCATCATCCCTAATACATTGCCGCGCTCGTTTATAATCCCTGCGATATCTTCTAAAGAACCGTTTGGATTGTCACCTGAGTATGTGAATACGATTTGATTATTATCTTTTAGTGATTGTAAAGTTTCCTCGTCACAGTAGTAGTTACCTTCACCATGTGCGATTGGAATATTGATGATTTGACCTTGCTCATATTGATTTGTGAATAATGTATTGTTGTTTTCAACTTTAAGCTGCACTGTACGGCACATAAATTTTAAGTTTTTATTGCGCAATAAAGCTCCTGGCAATAAACCTGCTTCCGTTAGGATTTGGAAGCCATTACATACACCTAATACAGGTTTACCAGCATCTGCTGCCTTCTTAACTTCTGTCATAATGTTAGATTGATTAGCCATTGCACCACAACGAAGATAATCCCCATAGGAGAATCCTCCAGGTACTAATACACCATCAAAACCACTTAGATCTGTTGCTGTATGCCATACATATTCTACTTCTTCACCTAGCTCGTCTTTAATCGCATGATACATATCGATGTCACAGTTTGACCCAGGGAATACGAGTACTGCGAATTTCATGATTAAATAGCCTCCTCGACTTCGTAACGGTAGTCTTCAATTACAACGTTCGTTAAAACCTTTTCACACATTTCTTTTACTAGAGTATCAATGTCACGTTCTGTATCTTTAATTGATAGTTCAAGATATTTACCGATACGTAAATCTTCTACTTCACCGTAGCCCATCTTAGCTAAAGAACCTTGTACTGCAGAGCCTTGAGGATCAAGAATACTCTCACGTAATGTTACATAGATTTTTACTTTTTTCATTGTTATTTGCCTCCGAGTCTAGAAAGTATAATAGTATAAACTTCAGTTAAATTACCAAGGTCACGACGAAAAACATCTTTGTCTAACTTTTGCTTCGTTGTTGCATCCCAAAGTCGGCATGTATCTGGTGAAATTTCATCTGCCAATAATACATGACCATCCATATCACGGCCAAACTCTAATTTAAAATCAATCAATGTCACATTGACATCTGCAAAGATCGGCTGTAGCACTTTGTTAACGGCTAATGCACCATCATAAATAGCTGTTACTTCAGTTGGTGTGGCAAGTTCAAGAACATCAATATGTTCTGTTGTAATAAGTGGGTCGCCTAAATTATCATCTTTATAATAAAATTCAACGATTGGCCGTTTTAAAGATGTCCCCTCTTCAAGACCCAGACGCTTTGCTAAACTTCCAGCAGCAATATTACGAACAACTACCTCAATCGGAATAATTTCTACTTTTTTTACAAGTTGTTGTGTATCGGATAATTGTTTTACGAAATGTGACGCAATTCCGTTAGCTTGTAATTTTTCGAAAATTAATGAAGTAATGCGATTATTTAAAATGCCCTTACCTTCAATTTCCTCTTTCTTTTCACCATTGAATGCTGTTGCACTATCCTTGTACTCAACAAGTAGCACATTTGGCTCCTCTGTTGTGAACAATTTTTTTGCTTTACCTTCATACAAAAGTTGACCTTTAGTCATTTCGTTTTCCCCCTGATATTATGAGATACGCTTGTAATAATGTTCAGAATTGAACCGTATCTCTACGATTCAACTCTGAAACTTTTTACTGGTGGCTCTAACATTTATTAGTAGATGGCTAAATAAATATTAGTTAAGTCCTAGTCGTTCAAAAATCATATCAACATGCTGTAAGTGGTAGTTGTAATCAAAACAATCATCCAACTCTTCTTTTGTTAAATAAGATGTGATTTTTTCACTTGCATCGACTAATGTACGGAACTGAACTTGCTCGTCCCAAGCCTGCATTGCTAAAGGTTGTACTGTATCATAAGCTTCTTCACGTACTAGTCCTTTATCAATCAATGCTAGTAAGATGCGTTGAGAATAAATAAGACCAAATGTACGATCCATATTACGTTTCATGTTCTCAGGGAATACTGTTAAGTTTTTCACAATATTACCGAAGCGATTTAGCATATAGTTCAGAGTAATTGTTGCATCCGGTAAAATAACACGCTCTGCAGATGAATGTGAAATATCACGCTCATGCCATAAAGCTACATTTTCATAAGCAGTCACCATATAACCTCGCATTAAACGAGACATACCAACCATGTTTTCAGAACCGATTGGATTGCGTTTATGTGGCATTGCAGATGATCCTTTTTGACCTTTTGCAAAAGCTTCTTCCACTTCACGTGTTTCAGATTTCTGTAGTCCACGAATTTCTGTTGCGAATTTTTCAATTGAAGTAGCAATTAAAGCTAATGCACCTAAATACTGAGCATGGCGGTCACGCTGTAAAGTTTGTGTTGAAATCGGTGATGCTGCAAGACCTAATTTATCGCAAACATATTGCTCAACACGAGGATCAATATTGGCATATGTTCCAACAGCACCGGACATTTTTCCTGTTTCAATTACTTTGGCAGCTGCTTCAAAACGTTCAAGGTTACGCTTCATTTCTTCATACCATAAACCAAGTTTCAAACCGAAAGTTGTTGGTTCAGCATGAACACCATGTGTGCGTCCCATCATAACTGTATGTTTATGTTCTTTTGCCTTAGCAGCAATAATATCAATGAAATTTACGATATCTTTTCGTAAAATATCATTTGCTTGTTTGATTAAATAAGAAAGTGCTGTATCTACTACGTCAGTAGAAGTTAAACCATAATGTACCCATTTGCGTTCCTCTCCAAGTGTTTCAGAAACAGCACGAGTAAAGGCTACAACGTCATGACGAGTTTCTTGTTCAATTTCTAATATACGATTCACATCAAATGAAGCATTTTCGCGAATTTTAGCAACATCCTCTTTTGGGATATCCCCTAACTCTGCCCATGCTTCACAAGCTAAAATTTCAACCTCTAGCCAAGCTTGGTATTTATTTTGTTCTGTCCAAATTGCGCCCATTTCGGGTCTTGTGTAACGTTCAATCATCGCGTATCTCCTTCTATTCTGACCAAATGCCAGAACTCTCGATTTGTTGTAGTGTAGCTTCTAAGTCTTTTGTCATAATCGTCACATGGCCCATTTTACGGTTGACCTTAGCTTCAGCTTTCCCATAAAGATGTATGGACCATTCAGGATATTTAGCAATTGAGTTACTGAGTGGCACGACATGCTGCCCTAATACATTGACCATAATGGACGGTGCCCATAGTTGTGGCTTACGTAACGGCCATCCACAAACAGCACGAATATGCTGATGGAATTGTGAAACATTACATGCTTCAATTGAATAGTGACCAGAATTATGAGGTCTTGGTGCTAATTCATTGATAACAATACTACCATCTTCTAATACAAACATTTCTACCGCTAGCGTTCCTACTAAATGTAAATAATCTGCAATTTTCAAAGCTTCTCGTTCTGCAGCTTGAGCTGTGCTTTCAGTTATGCGAGCAGGTACTATTGTCTCGTGAAGAATATGATGAACATGAATGTTCTCTCCAACTGGCTGGCAATACGATTCACCATGACCATTTCTTTGAACAATGACCGATACTTCCTTTACGAAAGGAACAAATCCTTCTGCAATACATTGCGAATGCGTGAATAATTCTTTCGCTAAAGGCAAATCTTCAGTTGATTTTAAAAGCTGCTGTCCCTTGCCATCATAACCACCTCTTGCTGTTTTGACTATACAAGGATAACCAATCGAATCAATATTGGCTACTAATTCTTCATAAGTTTTTGCAACAATATATGGTGCTACTGGGCAACCAGCTTTCACAATAGCTTCTTTCTCTGTTATACGGTTTTGTGTAATACGTACCAACTCTGCTCCTTGAGGAACATAAGCCATTTGTGATAAACGCTTTAAGCCTTCATAATCAATATTTTCAAATTCATATGTGATAATATCACTTACTTCTGCAAGTTCTTCTAAAGCAGCTTCATCATCATATGGAGCTACAATGCGAATATCTGCTACCTGCCCACAAGGTGAGTCCATTGCTGGTTCAAGAACAGCCACTTTAAAACCAGACTCCTTTGCAGCAAGTGCCATCATTCGACCAAGTTGTCCTCCGCCGATAATGCCTATCGTTTGTCCAGGATAAATAATCTTCGTCACACTAAGTCACCTGTACTTTCTAAAACTTGCTGCTTTGTTTCTTCACGTCTAGCATCTAATTTATTAGCAAGCTCGGCATCTGTTATTGACAAAATTTGAGCTGCAAGTAAACCTGCATTCGTCGCTCCTGCTTTGCCAATCGCTACAGTTGCTACAGGCACGCCACCAGGCATTTGAACGATGGATAATAGTGAATCAAGTCCATTAAGTGCACGTGATTGAACAGGTACACCGATGACAGGTAGTGTTGTTTTAGCTGCTACCATTCCTGGTAAATGTGCGGCACCGCCTGCTCCAGCAATAATTACTTGTATTCCTCGCTCGCGAGCTGCCTCTGCATATTCAAACATTAAATCAGGTGTACGATGTGCAGATACAACTTTCTTTTCGTACGGTACTTGTAATTCATCTAAAATATCACATGCATGTTTCATTGTTTCCCAGTCACTTGAACTACCCATAATGACACCGATTTTCGGATTCATAAATTGTCGCTCCTTTTAAACGATAGAAAAATGATCAATTATTTATTGTGCTAGCCTCTATTTGAATAGCTACTGCAATTCTTATTTACAAAGAAAATCCCCAAATAAACTACTCTCTACCGGTACACGTGAAAGCAGTTTACTTGAGGATTATTCGGACAAGGTCGTCTCCATGTACATAGTACATAGCTGTACAAAGACCTTCTCACCATACGCCAAAAGTGCTTTCCCGCATAGTCCAGCATTTACGGTGCCGGGTAGAGACACTAGAGCCAATCCTCTAGCATATATGTGGGATCTATTTGTTTTTCCTTCTCACATTTTAACAAGGGATTGTCTTATCGTCAATCCAAAAATGCGAACATTTTTTATTAGGTTAAAAAAATTGTTCGGTTTTTAGTCAAAATCATTCGATATCTTGAGCAGGTATACCTTTAAACTGAATTTTTTGGCGCAGATAAGCTGGCTCACCATCTACGATATGAAAAAGTGGCTCTTCTTTTCGTCCTATGACCATAAAGCCATCTTTCCGCATTCTTGCCAAACAATCCTCGATTGACTCGTTTTCCTGTACCTCATACCAAATTTGCTTTTTTCCCAACTTGTTCTTCCTTTCCATTGTACATATTCATTCACAATCAATTTGTAATTTATTATACCTTTTGTTGCTTATAGAAGTATGTAAGAACTTAAATAATTAGAAAAAACTGCAGATTCCTCTCCGCAGTTTTGATGAATGCTCATGGAACATAAAATGCCTTTAAATAGATACAAAAAAATAATAGCAGTAGGAACAAATGAAGGACAACAAGAACCATACGATATCCTTTGATGCCAAATAGGGCACTGGTGATGCCTAAACCACCTAAAATAAACGGCATAAACATATTTACACGATAGAGAAATGTAAAAAGGTTTCCATACCATTTGGTTGAATCATAGCCAAACATAAAGAATATAAGTAGTAGACTTGAGATCGAAATCGCAGAAAAAATGTTCTGCCTCATTTTGATTCCTCCATTATTAAATCCAGAATGTATCTAGGTGAAAGAATTTCCCTTTAAATCCACTTGAAAATATTAAATATATTATAGCATTTTATGAATAGTTGACAAAATAAAAAAAAGCCATGGAATAGATCCATGACTTTATAATTGCCTAGCGACGTCCTACTCTCACAGGGGGAAGCCCCCAACTACCATCGGCGCTAAAGAGCTTAACTTCCGTGTTCGGTATGGGAACGGGTGTGACCTCTTTGCCATCATCACTAGACTTATTCGACCTCCAATACACGGCGTATTACTGCGTCAGCTGCTCTCGTTCAATCAGTCACGTACAAACGTACGCTCCTTCAATCACTCGTTTGCTTCCTTGTACTACTTGTGTCTTGAAGCTCTCTTTTTTATTGAAAGATTTGTTCTTTCAAAACTGGATAAACGGTGCATTGAATGTTTTAAACTTTTTTTGGTTAAGTCCTCGATCGATTAGTATTCGTCAGCTCCATGTGTCACCACACTTCCACCTCGAACCTATCTACCTCATCGTCTTTGAGGGATCTTACTTACTTGCGTAATGGGAAATCTCATCTTGAGGGGGCTTCATGCTTAGATGCTTTCAGCACTTATCCCGTCCACACATAGCTACCCAGCGATGCCTTTGGCAAGACAACTGGTACACCAGCGGTGTGTCCATCCCGGTCCTCTCGTACTAAGGACAGCTCCTCTCAAATTTCCTACGCCCACGACGGATAGGGACCGAACTGTCTCACGACGTTCTGAACCCAGCTCGCGTACCGCTTTAATGGGCGAACAGCCCAACCCTTGGGACCGACTACAGCCCCAGGATGCGATGAGCCGACATCGAGGTGCCAAACCTCCCCGTCGATGTGGACTCTTGGGGGAGATAAGCCTGTTATCCCCGGGGTAGCTTTTATCCGTTGAGCGATGGCCCTTCCATGCGGAACCACCGGATCACTAAGCCCGTCTTTCGACCCTGCTCGACTTGTAGGTCTCGCAGTCAAGCTCCCTTGTGCCTTTACACTCTACGAATGATTTCCAACCATTCTGAGGGAACCTTTGGGCGCCTCCGTTACCTTTTAGGAGGCGACCGCCCCAGTCAAACTGTCCGCCTGACACTGTCTCCTGCCCCGCTAAGGGGCATGGGTTAGAATTTCAATACAACCAGGGTAGTATCCCACCGACGCCTCCTTCGAAGCTGGCGCTCCGAGATCTCTGGCTCCTACCTATCCTGTACAAGTTGTACCAAAATTCAATATCAGGCTACAGTAAAGCTCCACGGGGTCTTTCCGTCCTGTCGCGGGTAACCTGCATCTTCACAGGTACTATAATTTCACCGAGTCTCTCGTTGAGACAGTGCCCAGATCGTTACGCCTTTCGTGCGGGTCGGAACTTACCCGACAAGGAATTTCGCTACCTTAGGACCGTTATAGTTACGGCCGCCGTTTACTGGGGCTTCAATTCGCAGCTTCGCTTGCGCTAACCACTCCTCTTAACCTTCCAGCACCGGGCAGGCGTCAGCCCCTATACGTCACCTTACGGTTTTGCAGAGACCTGTGTTTTTGCTAAACAGTCGCCTGGGCCTATTCACTGCGGCTCTCATGCGCTTGCACGCTCAAGAGCACCCCTTCTCCCGAAGTTACGGGGTCATTTTGCCGAGTTCCTTAACGAGAGTTCTCTCGCACACCTTAGGATTCTCTCCTCGACTACCTGTGTCGGTTTGCGGTACGGGCACCTCTCACCTCGATAGAGGCTTTTCTTGGCAGTGTGAAATCAGGAACTTCGTCCATACGGACTCGCCATCACAGCTCAACGTTACAGTGTGCGGATTTGCCTACACACACGCCTTACTGCTTGGACGCGCACAACCAACGGCGCGCTTACCCTATCCTACTGCGTCCCCCCATTTCTCAAACGGTGAGGAGGTGGTACAGGAATATCAACCTGTTGTCCATCGCCTACGCCTATCGGCCTCGGCTTAGGTCCCGACTAACCCTGAGCGGACGAGCCTTCCTCAGGAAACCTTAGTCATACGGTGGACGGGATTCTCACCCGTCTTTCGCTACTCATACCGGCATTCTCACTTCTAAGCGCTCCACCAGTCCTTCCGGTCTGACTTCAACGCACTTAGAACGCTCTCCTACCACTGACATCGTAGATGTCAATCCACAGCTTCGGTGAATCGTTTAGCCCCGATACATTTTCGGCGCAGCGTCACTCGACCAGTGAGCTATTACGCACTCTTTAAATGATGGCTGCTTCTAAGCCAACATCCTGGTTGTCTGTGCAACGCCACATCCTTTTCCACTTAACGATTACTTTGGGACCTTAGCTGGTGGTCTGGGCTGTTTCCCTTTTGACTACGGATCTTATCACTCGCAGTCTGACTCCCGTGTATAAATATCTGGCATTCGGAGTTTGTCTGAATTCGGTAAACCGGGATGGCCCCCTAGTCCAAACAGTGCTCTACCTCCAGTATTCTCATCACGAGGCTAGCCCTAAAGCTATTTCGGAGAGAACCAGCTATCTCCAAGTTCGATTGGAATTTCTCCGCTACCCACACCTCATCCCCGCACTTTTCAACGTGCGTGGGTTCGGGCCTCCAGTAAGTGTTACCTCACCTTCACCCTGGACATGGGTAGATCACCTGGTTTCGGGTCTACGACCACGTACTACTTCGCCCTATTCAGACTCGCTTTCGCTGCGGCTCCGCCTTCTAAAGCTTAACCTTGCACGTAATCGTAACTCGCCGGTTCATTCTACAAAAGGCACGCTATCACCCATTAACGGGCTCTAACTACTTGTAGGCACACGGTTTCAGGATCTCTTTCACTCCCCTTCCGGGGTGCTTTTCACCTTTCCCTCACGGTACTGGTTCACTATCGGTCACTAGGTAGTATTTAGCCTTGGGAGATGGTCCTCCCGGATTCCGACGGAATTTCACGTGTTCCGCCGTACTCAGGATCCACTCAGGAGAGAACGAACTTTCGACTACAGGGCTTTTACCTGCTCTGGCGGACCTTTCCAAGTCGCTTCATCTAACTCGCTCTTTTGTAACTCCGTATTGAGTGTCCTACAACCCCAAGAGGCAAGCCTCTTGGTTTGGGCTCTTCCCGTTTCGCTCGCCGCTACTCAGGGAATCGATTTTTCTTTCTCTTCCTCCAGGTACTTAGATGTTTCAGTTCCCTGGGTCTGCCTTCAAGACGCTATGTATTCACGTCAAGATACTACGCGATTAAACGTAGTGGGTTCCCCCATTCGGAAATCTCCGGATCAAAGCTCACTTACAGCTCCCCGAAGCATATCGGTGTTAGTGCCGTCCTTCTTCGGCTCCTAGTGCCAAGGCATTCGCCGTGCGCCCTTAATAACTTAACCAAGTTATTAAGCCTATAAAAAAACTTAAAAAATAAATGTGTTTGTTACAATTTCAATGTCGTTTTATCCAGTTTTCAAAGAACAAGTTTTGAAGTGTTTCATTCAGATAGAATGAACCTTCAAAACTGAACGCAAAACGTAATCGTACAAACCCAAGGTTTGTATTCCGAAATAATCCTTAGAAAGGAGGTGATCCAGCCGCACCTTCCGATACGGCTACCTTGTTACGACTTCACCCCAATCATCTATCCCACCTTCGGCGGCTGGCTCCAAAAGGTTACCTCACCGACTTCGGGTGTTACAAACTCTCGTGGTGTGACGGGCGGTGTGTACAAGGCCCGGGAACGTATTCACCGCGGCATGCTGATCCGCGATTACTAGCGATTCCGGCTTCATGTAGGCGAGTTGCAGCCTACAATCCGAACTGAGAACGACTTTATCGGATTAGCTCCCTCTCGCGAGTTGGCAACCGTTTGTATCGTCCATTGTAGCACGTGTGTAGCCCAGGTCATAAGGGGCATGATGATTTGACGTCATCCCCACCTTCCTCCGGTTTGTCACCGGCAGTCACCTTAGAGTGCCCAACTAAATGATGGCAACTAAGATCAAGGGTTGCGCTCGTTGCGGGACTTAACCCAACATCTCACGACACGAGCTGACGACAACCATGCACCACCTGTCACCGTTGCCCCCGAAGGGGAAACTATATCTCTACAGTGGTCAACGGGATGTCAAGACCTGGTAAGGTTCTTCGCGTTGCTTCGAATTAAACCACATGCTCCACCGCTTGTGCGGGCCCCCGTCAATTCCTTTGAGTTTCAGTCTTGCGACCGTACTCCCCAGGCGGAGTGCTTAATGCGTTAGCTGCAGCACTAAGGGGCGGAAACCCCTAACACTTAGCACTCATCGTTTACGGCGTGGACTACCAGGGTATCTAATCCTGTTTGCTCCCCACGCTTTCGCGCCTCAGCGTCAGTTACAGACCAGAAAGTCGCCTTCGCCACTGGTGTTCCTCCAAATCTCTACGCATTTCACCGCTACACTTGGAATTCCACTTTCCTCTTCTGCACTCAAGTCCCCCAGTTTCCAATGACCCTCCACGGTTGAGCCGTGGGCTTTCACATCAGACTTAAAGGACCGCCTGCGCGCGCTTTACGCCCAATAATTCCGGACAACGCTTGCCACCTACGTATTACCGCGGCTGCTGGCACGTAGTTAGCCGTGGCTTTCTAATAAGGTACCGTCAAGGTACAGCCAGTTACTACTGTACTTGTTCTTCCCTTACAACAGAGTTTTACGATCCGAAAACCTTCTTCACTCACGCGGCGTTGCTCCATCAGGCTTTCGCCCATTGTGGAAGATTCCCTACTGCTGCCTCCCGTAGGAGTCTGGGCCGTGTCTCAGTCCCAGTGTGGCCGATCACCCTCTCAGGTCGGCTACGCATCGTCGCCTTGGTGAGCCGTTACCTCACCAACTAGCTAATGCGCCGCGGGCCCATCCTATAGCGACAGCCGAAACCGTCTTTCAGTCTCTCGCCATGAAGCAAGAGAGATTATTCGGTATTAGCCCCGGTTTCCCGGAGTTATCCCAAACTATAGGGTAGGTTGCCCACGTGTTACTCACCCGTCCGCCGCTAACGTCAAAGGAGCAAGCTCCTTTTCTGTTCGCTCGACTTGCATGTATTAGGCACGCCGCCAGCGTTCGTCCTGAGCCAGGATCAAACTCTCCATAAAAGAAATTTGATTAGCTCAAATTGTTTTGCTGGCATCATGTTTGATGTCCAAAATTGTGTTTCGTTCACTAGTAAAACTAGCTACTTAAAACTTTATTGATTACGTTTTGCTTGTTCAGTTTTCAAGGTTCATTTACTAGTTACACTAAGTAACTTTTTATAATTTAACATAATGTTAACTCGCTGTCAACTGTTTATGTTACTATTTTTTAAGTTGTTCGTTTATTTCGTAACAACGTGTTTAAATATATCATCACAAATTTAAGTTTGCAAGTGTTTCATTAAAGTAAAACTATTCGCATTATTTAAAACTGAGTTTCTTCTATATAAATGTAAAAAATAATAACTTCTTTTATTTTGGATCAACTCAATAAAAAACACCTCTAATTGTTAGCAACTTACTAACAATTAAAGGTGTCTGTTTAACTAACGTACCCAAATGAAGTATGCAAGGAAAACAAAGAAAAGACCATACATCATTGGATGAATTTCTTTTTTACGACCTGCTAATAACATTGTAATTGGGTAGAATACAAAACCAATTGCAATACCAGTAGCAATTGAATAACCAAGTGGCATCATTAACACTGTAAAGAATGCAGGTACTGCTATTTCGAATTTGTCCCAATCAATTAAACGTAAGGACGATACCATTAGTACCCCTACGATGACTAAAGCTGGAGCAGTAACTGCTGGTGTTACTACCGCTAGTAATGGTGAGAAGAATAATGCAACTAAGAACAGTACTGCTGTTACAACTGCTGAAAATCCTGAACGAGCGCCTGCAGCAACTCCAGAAGTTGACTCTACGTACGCTGTTGTTGTTGACGTACCAAATAAAGAACCGATAGTTGTTGCTAGTGCATCTGCCATTAAGGCACGTCCTGCACGCGGTAATTTATTATCTTTTACTAAACCTGCTTGTGTCGCTACAGCCATTAAAGTACCTGCTGTGTCAAAGAAATCAACAAACAAGAATGTTAACACTACTACTAAAAACTTCACGTTAAATAATGTACCGAAGTCACCAAGTGGTTCTAGTGCTACCATGAATGTAGAATCTACACTTGGAATAGCTGATACAACGGCTGTTGGAGGATCAATGATACCTGTGATCATCCCAATAACTGCAGTAATCACCATTCCTAAGAAAATACCGATACTGCGCAATTTAATAATAAGAATAACCGAAAGAATAATTCCGAATACCGCTAATAATGTAGCGCCTGTGAAACTTCCTAAAGTGACTAAAGTAGCTGGGCTATCAACAATGATCCCTGCTCCTTGTAAACCAACAAAAGTGATAAATAAACCAATACCTGCAGAAACTGCATATTTAAGTTGTACTGGAATAGCATTAATAACAGTTTCGCGGATACCAGTTAAAGATAAAATAATAAAGATAATCCCTGAGAAGAACACACCTGTTAAACCAGTTTGCCACGGAATACCGTATGCTCCGACTACAGTAAATGCAAAGAATGCATTTAACCCCATCCCAGGAGCAAGTGAAATCGGGAACTTAGCGAAAATCCCCATAATCAAAGAACCGACTGCTGCTGCTAATGCTGTAGCTACGAAAACAGCACCTTTATCCATCCCTGCATTTTCTAGAATACCTGGGTTAACAGCTAGAATATATGCCATTGCAAGGAAGGTTGTAATACCGCCTATTATTTCGCGGCGATAATTAGTTCCTAATTCATCGAACATGAAATATTTTTTCATTATCAAAAAATCCTCCATATGGTCGTCTTCAATATCGAAAACAAAAAAGACACGCTGACTACTCTACTAGTCGCATGTCTACGATATATTTCATCACAATTAGTGTGTGAAACAAATTAGTGTTTATACGTTTATGTATAAACCTAAATCGTAGTCAAGTTATTTACGGTAACTTGGTAGAAACTCACGGGCCTTATCCCCGACATTATACGACGACGTATTTAATTTACATTCGTAATATATCATTTCGTTTTTTAGATTTCAACCCTATTTCCGAACATTTTTCTAAAAAGAAATACGAAAGTTCGTGTAAAATTCTTATTTAATGTTCAGGTTCTATTAAATACATTACTAAAGAGGCTTTGTGCTGAACATTCCACCAATCAGTTTAAAGAAAAAATCCTCTAGAAATTCTAGAGGATCCTCCTTTTGAACTTATGTTTTAACTCATCACTTTACTTTGCAAGACTTGAATTCTTTTTTCTAATTTTTCTTTCCAATCGTCTGCTAATGCATCTACTGCTTGTATTTGTTTCATAGCGATTGCATCATTGTTTTTGAAGTACACTTCATTGCAATACAGAACAGAGATACGTGCAGGATGCTTTTCTACAAGCTCAATTGTTGAATCTGCACAGATTGTCCCTTCTTCAAGAACACGCGCAAGGAAACCTGTATAGCCCGTTTCAATTAAACGTTTGAGTAATGTGTTTGCCTCCGTATATCTATCAATCGTACTACATGGAATACGTCCCTGTGTAATTTGAATGACAGCATCTCCAATTTTATAAATATCACCAATACAAACACCTGCTTCTAACATATTTGTTACGGTTAAATTTTCGCCAAATGCCGCAATGGGTAACGTTTTTCCAAGTTCCTGTTCCCATTGTATGTAATGCTCCGCAGGATATAAACAAACTGCTCGATCAGGGCCACCATGATGTTTCTTATCAGCTACATCATCCCCTTCAAAGCCTTGAGAGGACAAATAAACTTCTTGCACTCGTTGCTTTTCAATCCCTGTAATCATTGAACGCCCTTTACTATCAATCAATTCTTTTGGCATCCCAACCGTTAATGTATGAATCATTGGTTTATTTTTCTCCATTTAAATCCCCCCTAATCTGAATAGTATAATTTCTTGTGCATTCATTTAGTTTACTACATACAACACTTTACCAGCAATTTTTGAAGTTGAGATACTTCATTTAGCAATAAATTCAGAGGGAATTACATCAAAAAAAGCCCTAAAAACCTCTCAGGGCTTTTAGGGCTTTTGCTATTATTCCCACTCAATCGTTGCTGGTGGCTTAGATGTAATATCATACAGCACGCGGTTCACGTGTTTTACTTCGTTTACAAGGCGGACAGAGATTTTCTCTAGTACATCCCAAGGAATACGCGCCCAGTCAGAAGTCATACCATCGATAGATGTAACGGCACGGATACCGATTGCATAGTCATACGTACGAGCATCGCCCATTACACCAACTGAACGGATATCAGGTAATACCGTAAAGTACTGCCAAATATCACGATCAAGGCCAGCTTTGGCGATTTCTTCACGTAGAATGAAATCAGATTCGCGAACGATTTCTAATTTTTCTTCTGTTACTTCACCAAGCACACGGATACCTAATCCAGGACCTGGGAATGGTTGACGCCAAACGATTTTTTCGTCAAGTCCAAGCTCTAAACCTAGCGCACGTACTTCATCTTTAAATAAAGTTTTCAGTGGCTCGATTAGTTGGAATTGCATATCTTCAGGAAGACCACCAACGTTATGGTGTGATTTGATTGTTTGTGCAGTTGAAGTACCAGATTCAATAATATCTGTGTAAAGAGTTCCTTGTGCTAAGAAATCCATACCTTCAAGTTTAGATGCCTCTTCATCAAATACATAAATGAATTCATTACCGATAATTTTACGTTTTTTCTCTGGATCAGAAACGCCAGCAAGTTTGTCCATGAATCGTTTACGTGCATCAATTTTAATAAGATTCATGTCAAAGTCTTCTGTAAATGTTTTCATTACTTGTTCAACTTCACCTTTACGGTTTAAGTTGTGGTCTACGAACATACAAGTTAATTGATCGCCGATTGCTTTATGGATTAACACCGCTACAACTGATGAGTCTACACCACCAGAAAGCGCACATAATACTTTTTTATCGCCAACGATTTCACGAATTTTTGCAATTTCAAGCTCAATGAAGTTTGCCATTGACCAATCGCCTTTCGCTTCACAGATGTCGAATACGAATTGACGTAATAGATCATTACCATATACAGAGTGACGTACTTCTGGATGGAATTGTACAGCATATAGTTTACGTTCAACGTTTGCCATTGCAGCAATCGGACAAGATGCGCTAGTTGCGATGACTTCAAATCCAGCTGGAACTTCTGTTACATGGTCACCATGGCTCATCCAAACGATTTGTTCTGTAGGTAACTCACCAAATAATTTGTTTGGTGTTGTTACTTGAATTTCGGCTTTACCATACTCGCGTGTTTCAGCACCTTCAACTTTACCACCGTTTGTATGTGCCATTAATTGCATACCATAGCAAATACCTAAAATCGGTAAACCTAATTCGAAAATAGCTGGATCCACATGAAAGGCATTTTCATCATAAACAGAGTTTGGACCACCTGAGAAAATAATACCTGTTGCGTTCATATCTTTAATTTCTTCTGCAGTTACCGTATGTGGATGTAATTCACTGAAAACACCAAATTCACGAATACGACGTGTAATTAATTGGTTAAATTGGCTACCGAAGTCTAGTACAACGATTTTTTCTTGCTCTCTTAATAAAGGGCTAGCTGTCAAAATTTCCACCTCTTCTATTATTTTTAAAGGATATTTTCATGTGTTCAAAGAAAAACGCGAAGAAAGTAAAAAAACTTTCTACGCGTTCATAAGCTCTAGAATATTGATAAAGGCGAATGCGTAGCAAAGTAAAGTGACTTACTATACTTTTCACCTAACGAAAACATCCGCCTTCATAGAGAAATCATTTAAGGTGATTTCGTAGAAACATCCGAACCCTATTATCGAACTTATATGAAAGCAATCCTTGCATTTAATTTTTTTCATTTTACTCTTTGTCTACGTTAAAATCAACTGATAGTGCGATTGATTAAATATTCCCAACTTTCTTTCAGCTTCACAAAATCAACATCTTCTTTGTCTTTCCCATAAATATGTTGCTCGTAGACTACCGTCAGCTTTTGCATTTCATCCGTTTCTAATGCTGCATCTACACGCTCTGCGAACGCACTTAATGTTTCTCCATCTTTTCTGCGCAAGCCAATACGAGATAATTGCTTCAGTAAAACATGGTAAGAAGAATCGAAATTTGACCAATCTGCTACTTTTTTACGGTATGCTCGAACATGCATCTTTGGAATCCACGTTTTACGCTGTAAGAATAAAGAAATACCCGTGATTATTAATAATACAGCAATTATCACCCAAACATAAGCAAACTTTTTCATCCATAACCACAATGCATCAAAGCTAAATGTTGAGTTCGGTTGTTCCTTCTCGGTTACCTGTTCTTGTGGTTGTGGCTCCTCAGGTTTTTGTTCTGGCTGCACTACTTCTTCCTCGTCAGACGTATCTAACGGGATATCATAATCAATGTTGACGTTGCCGGAAAAACCGATTGTAGGTTCAAACTCCATCCATCCCGTTCCAGGTATAAAAGCTTCTACCCATGAGTGCGCATTGTCATTCGTGATGCGATATTCGCGTAATCCATCTGACATGGGGCCTGCAGTTCCTGGTGCAAAACCTTTTACCCAACGAGCTGGGATCCCTACTGAACGTAAAAGTACCACCATTGACGTGGAGAAATTATCACAATACCCTACTTTTGTATCGAACAAAAATTGATCGACATAATCTTGATTTTCAGCAGGAATGGCGGCTTGCGTTTTATCGTACTTAAAACCATTTGTTCTAAAATAACTTTCTACAGCCTTAATTTGTTCATAAACCGTATCTTTCTTTTGCGTTATTTCAGAAGCTAAGTCCCTTACACGTTGAGGAAGTTGGTTTGGTAACTGCAAAAATCGATCAAAGGAAGAATCCATTGTTTCAAGTGTTGCTGGATATGACAATTGGAGCTGCTCCATACTATAAACAGGTTCACTATAAGACAATGAATAGTTTGATAATGATTTCGATTCCCCTACCTCTTGTTCTATATTCATTCTTTCAGTCTGCTCATCCTGAATAAATAGAGTGGCATCTTGAGCCGAAACAGAGAGCATACCATATGTTTGAATTAAAAATGGCATTGGAACAGCAATATCTAATTGAATCTGACGTTCATTTTCGGGTGGCCCGACTTGTAAGGAAGTCAGAATGGGTGTATTTGACTCATAAACATTTTTCCCAAAGTTCCCCTCTGAAACAATCCAACCTTTTGACGTATACGTATCTTTCGTTTCAATGCGCCAGTAATGGCGATCACGAGAAGAGGCAGTGAAAATTAAAGTATTATCTCCTTGGAACGGACCACCTAACTGACTATCATCTTGGCTATAACCAACTGATTTTTGACCATTTCCATTTCCATCTTGTCCAGTAACCCCTTGGATAAACGGCACAGGATCTGCCCATGTTGGTCCAGTCTTTGGTAAAAAGAATGCTACAGAACTAATGAGCAATACAGATACTAGCATGGGAATAACAATTTTCCATTTCTCCATTGCCGTACTTGTAGTTTCCACTTGAAGCCATAGACGCTTGACAAAAAGAACACCTGTCATGATTAATCCTAAAACAACAACTTTTACAATTGCCGCTTTACCATCATAGTCACTAAATGTATCCAAAGTAGCAATAAAGAATACGGTCATGGCAAAGAAGTAGAATATATTTTTTCGCACCGAAACCCAATGGTGAATTAAATAAACTAGCATCCAAATCAACACAAGGAATAATACTGTTCTGAAAACATCTGAAACCTGTCCAAAGTCACCTGTTAGAATCGTGGCCATGTTTCCTTTCCATTCAGCCAATAAAAAAGGCAATGTATCACCAGATAATACAGGACTAGGGCTATAGATAAAAACGATAAACCAGGTAATATAACCAAGCTTCACTAATCCTGATAGCAATGGATGTACGCGGAAAAGACTTAGCGCTAAAGACATACCGATAAACACTAAGAAAAGATGCATCCCACCTGTATTCGTTAATTGCATAATGGGAATAAGCCATTCACGCAAAATGAAAAATACAATAACATAAGCTAGGGCTAATTCTAAAAATTCGCCTAATGATTGCTTCACGGTCTCATCACCTCCGTGAATAAATGATAGAAATCTGCTGGATTTACATAAATAACTTGAATATGTTTATACCGCATCGCAAGCTCAGATTGCACTGGCGGCTGCTTTGCCACTACAAAACAAATACAGCTTTTCACTATATTTGCAAGAGTATGTAGTAATTCATCTGAAACATCACTTGTCACGTAAAGCAGTGTTGCAACTTGCTTAAAGGCTTGTTGATCATGAAATCGAAACTTGACATTCTCCATAGGTTTTATCGCAGCTAAATGATACATAACCTGATCTAAATGCTTGTCCCCCTGTATAGCAGGGAATACTTTCGTTATTTCTCCAGCAGAAATAAATGACAAATCTCCTCGTTCCTTAACGATCATCTGTAGCATTGAAGCTACTAATTCCACTTTTTCTTCAAACATGGAGGATTTCGTAGCGTCTAGCACTAACATTAGTTCTGATGATTGTCGATCCTCAAATTCCTTAGACTGCAACTTTTGTGTACGGGCAAATGATTTCCAATGAATCCAAGAAAAACGATCTCCTGGAACGTACTCTCTTAATCCAACAGCCATGGATGTGTCCTTCACTATAGAGTATGGTGACATCATCGGGCCAACATCAAATTTTGTTTGAAGCGCAGCATATTTCATCTCTTGTACTCTTGGGTAAACTAAAATAGTTTGGTCCTTTTCTGCTACGACAACCTTTTTAGCCCAGCCAAAAAAATCGTAGAAAACAATTGTAACACCTAGGTAGCGATGTTCACCGCGTGGCATATTTTCCAATTCATATTGCCAGCTAAAGTTTTTTTTAAATCCAACGAACTTTATGGCATTCGCATTTTGGATTTTAGCTTGCACTAATCCCTCACTATCCACAAGTTCCTCCATTACGATATAGGCAAATGGAAAACATGTTTTACGTTCTATCGTAATAAGCACCTTCGCTGATTGACCTCGTTCTATATGAATCGGGTCAATTTTGCGTTCGATTAGTAAAATATCTTCTCTAACGACAAAGAACATGAATGCATATACTAAAAACGGACTAACCGTAAAAAATACAAACCAGCTAACAAATCCACCTTGGAACATTGCATAACAAAATGTTACGATCATCAAGAAAGCGATTAATAGGAAATGTTTACTTTTTTCTACAAAAGCTTTCCATTGCCTCATTGTTCTGCAAACCTCTTTGTCGGAACTGGTGTTTTAGCAATGATACGCTGGATAATTTCGTCTGCTGTCACGTTATCATAGCGTGCATCTGGTTTTAAAACTAAACGATGGCTAAAAACAAATGGCACTAAATATTGAACATCATCAGGGGTAACATAGCTTCGTCCTTTCAAAAATGCGTAAGCCTGTGAAGCTTTCATTAGCGCTATTGTGGCACGTGGACTCACACCTAAAAAGACATAATTATTTTCCCTTGTTAGAGTAGCAAGCTCCACCATATAATTTTTAACAGAATCTTCTACATACACACCCTGAACAAGCTCCTGTAATTCGACTAATTGAGCTACTGTTAATACTGCTTCGATTTTTTCAATGGCTTTACCATTCTCAGCTCTTCGTAAAATTTCAACTTCCTGCCCCCTAGATGGATAACCCATTTTTATCTTTAAGAGAAATCGATCTAGTTGTGCTTCGGGTAAAGGATAGGTACCTTCATGTTCAATGGGATTTTGTGTAGCCATAACAAAAAATGGCTGATTGATCATCAGCGTTTTCCCATCAATTGTAACAGAAGCCTCTTCCATCCCCTCTAACAAGGCTGATTGAGTTTTCGGAGACGTTCGGTTAATTTCATCGGCTAATACCACATCCCCCATGATTGGCCCTGGACGAAATTCAAACTCCATTGTCTTGGGATTATAAATAGAAATACCAACTACATCTGATGGCAATAGATCTGGCGTAAATTGAATACGCTTAAATTGTGCATCAAAAGATTTTGCAAGTGCTCGCACCATCATTGTCTTTCCTACTCCAGGTACATCCTCCAACAAAACATGTCCCCTTGCTAATAATGCGACAATACTGAGCTCAGCAACTTCTCTTTTACCAATCATTACTTTTTCTATATTTTCTAAAACGTTCTGTATTTGAGCATTCATTAATCGAAAAGCCTCCCATTCCATCAAGCAATTGTGTGAATTGCAAGCAAACTTAATCTAAGCATAGCGAAATCTGTCCTGTAAAACAATTATCTGAAACTTCTACTTCCTACGAACATTCATAAAAAAGGCTTGTTTGACAACATTCAAACAAGCCTAATCCTTATTATATAACGTCATTATCCATTAGAATGTTACAAATTCAATCTTTTTAACCATATTTCTTCTAAGGATGTAGAATTTTCTTGTAAGAAAATTTCAGTTATCGCCCCAGAAATGATAATTTCACCTTCATGTAAAAATAATACATCATCTGCTATTTCTTCAGCAAATGACAGCAGATGAGTAGAGAAGATAATCGTATTGCCTTTTCCCTTCTCCTCCAACATCATGTTTTTCAACTGTGCTATCCAAAAGGGATCTAGACCATTCGTGGGCTCATCTAAAATTAGCAATGACCCGCTACCAAGTAAGCTTTGGGCTAGGTTTAGTCGCTGGAGCATTCCTTTAGAAAAGTGTTTAGCTCTTTGCTTCCGAACATCCCACAAGGAAACACGCTTCAATACATTCTCTTGCTCATATTTATCTACTTGTTTTAAAGATGCCAACAGCTCTAATATTTCAGCTGCAGTTAGCATAGTTGGAAAGTTTACATCATCAGGCATAAAACGGATTGTTTGTGGTTGATGCCATATTATTTCACCAGATTGCTGTTTCTCTTGCCCCGTTAACAAACGAATCAAAGTACTCTTTCCAGCCCCATTTCCTCCAACCAATGCAAGAATTCGACCAGCTTGCAGTAAAAAGGAGGCTTCTTTTAATCCTCTATCATTTTCATAAACCTTGGCTACATTTTTTCCCTCTAAAAGAATCATCGCCGCTCCCCCTCCTTTAACAGCTTCGTAGCAAGCATTAACGGTAATACAATCCAGAGCATTGTTATTATTCCATATACTACCTGACCGAGCGGTGATAGGTAAAACCTCGTTACATCATAAAAGGCTGGACCAAGCACACTAGCTTGATTACTAAATATAAAATAGCCGAAGCGCAGCCATTCTACTGGATTAATATGTATCGTTATGATGATGAGCTTTTGTAAAAGATGCCCTGAAACAACTGCACCTATAGCCATTAAAGCATAAGAAATGAGCAATAAAAGAAAGGACCACACTACAAGTGATAATGCAAGTGCAAATAATCTTGTTTTTGCAAATACCCCTAGCAAGATTCCTAAAGACACAAAGATAGCAATACATAATAGCGTAAGAATAACTAAAACAATTGGTAACCGTACCCCACCTAGTAACCCACCTACGGTTAATACAAAACCAAATGCCACTGCTATTACTAATAAAAACGCAAGTGCTGTAGCTACATATTTGCCTGTAATATATTGCATCCGCTTCAGAGGGTATGTTTTTAATAACGATAACCAACCTGATTCTATATCACCAGCTATACTCATACTGCCAATGGTAAGGATAAATAGTGGCAGCAGAAATAATAACACACTTAAAAATGATGCAGTTTGACGTGTAAAGCCTTCAATATCTGGTAAAGCCATTTGTTGAATGACAACAATGGCAAAGAAAACAAACGTAAATAGAAAGGCTACTAGTTGCATCCATCGACTTCTTAAAATCTGCTTCAGCTCTATTTTTACAAACATCACTCATGAATCCCCCAATTCAATGTCAGCAAATCATGATAGGCAAATAGTTGACCTTCTCCTTCATCATTCATCCATTCTTTGGCTTCATCTTTTGTAGCAAATGCAATAACACCATAGTTCATCGGTGTCCAATAATTTTTGTTGTACACATAAATCGCTTTATAAACGTCAATCCATTCATTCGTTGCTTTATTTTTAATATAGGCTGCTCCAACTTCACCATCGCCATTTAGCTCAAGGTAATCCATTAAGCATCCAATATCATCAAAAACCTCATAGTCTCCATTTTTCAAAACAATTTGCCCTGCGTATTCATTATGAACAATGCTCATATTACAAACTTTACAAACATCTGTTTCACTATTAATTTCATGCGGATGGTATGTTTTTTCACCACAGCCTACTAAAATAACGCCACATATAATTAGTATCATTATCCATCTAGTCATACTCGTATCCTCCTTTTCCAAAGCCATAAACTTCCCATAAACATGATAAAACCAATCACTAATTGTAGGATATTTATTGAGAACTCTATCTCTTTCATATTGCTAAGTAATTTTGGTTCATTATCTACCAGTAGATTTCGTTCTGTTTTATTAATCTGTTGATCTAGTGACGTCAGGATAACAACGCTTGGTGATGCCACAAAAAATTGATAAACTGGCTGTCTCACCATCCATTGTCCAAAACTCGACACAGCCACATATGGAACATCTCCAAAACCATCACTTGTAACATCTAGCCCTGTATAATCATCATAAAAATTATGAATTAAACGTAATCCCTGATTGTCTGACCGTGCTGTTAATATATTACCTGTAAATTGATTATCCATAATGGTTGAACGCTCATCGACTTTTGTACCTTCTAATGCAGTTTGATTCATCTGAAAGCGATTTTCTTGTATTTGAATCACTGAACTCTTTTGCAACGCTACCCCTACACGATTATGTAGAAAGCGATTTTCTCTTATCATTGCCTCCTGTGTGTCATACATCATAAGTCCATAACTATTAAAGCCATTATGAGTACTGATTGTATTACTACTTATTTCTAAATTAGAAGTCATCATCACCATAAGACCTGTAACATTGTGTGAATACGTATTGAACAACACCTTCACACCACTTGAATACATAAAATGTGTTCCATAACGGCTATTTGTTACCTTGTTTCGCTGTACATCTATTCGCGTCACTTCTTCAACATATATACCATCCTGGACTTGTTCGATCGTATTTTGATCGATCACAACATCTTCACTTTTAAAAACCGCAATTCCATTTCCTTTTTCAGCAAAATGCGATTCATTTCCAATGATCTTATTTTCTAAAATTCGTATATGCCTTGAATGTTGAAGATGTATACCAACTCGGGCATCTTTTAGTTCAATAGCTCTCAGCTCTAAATTCTCCGCCTCATTTGCAACAATTCCTTTATTTTTTGCTGTTATTCTTATATTTTCTATGGAAACATTCGTTGCATGTTCAATTTTTAATGCAGGTTCATCATTTTGGGCATAAAGCTCAGTCCCTTTTTGTCCGTACAGTTTGATCGGTTTCTTCACAATGAAATTCCCTTGGTAACGACCAGCAGGAATATGAATACTATCTCCAGCTTTTGCTTGATCGATAGCAAATTGGATATCAAATTCCGCATACGCCGTTTGACTGGTAAATAGAAAAAACAAAAAGAACAACATGATCTGCTTCATCACTTTCCACCTCCTCATTCAGCAAGAAAAGACTAGAGGATTTCCCCTAGTCTATGATTTAATGACTGTGCCCTTCTTGATTCATCTCATTCGAATGCATAGAGCCGGATGCATCTTTTTCATCCTCAGCCTTTTTTTGCATCATTTTCTTACGTCTCTCCAATGCATCATCTTTAATTTTTTGTAGTTCCTCCTCATAAGCTTTCGAATTTTCTTGCATATATTTATCTGCTTCAGCCTTGTCCACGAAATAAATATAGCCCCAGTTCATCGGAGATTTCAGTTCCGTTTTTATAATTGTTACATCTTCAATCTTTGCCCAATCTTTCGTTACAAAATCACGTACAAACTTTTCGTTTTTTTCTTCATTAGCAACCTCCGCATTTAATAAACAGCCAATATCGTCATAAAAAGTAATTGTTCCATCTTCTTTTATTGCCTGTGCTGAAAATACACCCATCTCATGGTCTTTCATATAAACTTTCATATTACACATTTCACAAATTGTATCTTCTTCTGGCTCTTGTAACCGTGTATCTACTAGTGAAGCAACTTGCACGGTTTCTGATTCATTTTTCGTAGTTTCTTGCTCAATTTCCTTTTCTTCTACCTGTTTTTTTTCGCTACCACAAGCTGCAAGTACAAATAATAATATTAGTGCAGGTAACCATAATTTTTTCACAACTTTATCCTCCAAGTTTAGTTTTTTGTTGCCATATCCTACATTACAGATTAGTTGTGAAATTAGTTAAAAATCGCTGTGAAGAAATGGAAAAATTACCTTGAACATTCCATGAACATCTTCACTTCAAATATTTTGAATTTAGTGCTTTTACTTACTTCTCCTCAATAATAAAAAAACTCCCCACACTGATGTGGAGAGTTTAGCTTATATGGAAGAACGATAACTATTGAGTCGCTTCTTTTGTTTGTTTAAACGACTGAGCTTTAGTGCCGTTTCATTTAATTCACGGCGAATCTCCAAATCACTAGCATTATCTACATGGATAGGTGTAATCGGTTGCTGCTGTTGTGAATTTACAGAAATAGTTGTTGAATTGTACGTCTTCTCTTTATTTTTTTGTAATCTATTTCGAAATTGCTTTTGTGGATTTTGCCCAAAGTTATGGCTGAGATCACCAGCATGTAAATATTGTTGTTCCTGCCGAAAAACACTACTTGTCGTTGCACTCACTCTAGAAGTCCTCATAAAAAGTTACCCTCCTCTACATTTTACTATCCTTATAGGTAATTATATCGACATTATATGCTGACAATTAACAACATAGAACCTTAATGCATAAAAAAAGAGTGAAAAGAGCTATTTTTAAAAGTAGAAACACTTTCTTTATAACCCTTTTCACTCATCTTACTTCCAAAAATCATCAAATATTGTTATTGGCATATGACGCTTATGTTGGGAACGCAAATAATACCCTTCTAATCTTCGGCGAGGTTCTTCTGGAATTTCTTTCCCCTCTAAATAATCATCTATTTGATCATACGACACACCTAGCGCCACTTCGTCTGGCAAGGAGGGACGATCTTCTTCTAAATCTGCTGTAGGCACCTTTTTATATAGATGCTCAGGGCATTGAAGTTCTGCTAGCAATTGCTTTCCTTGTCGTTTATTTAAACGAAAGATTGGCATCAAGTCTGCTCCACCATCACCAAACTTTGTATAGAAGCCTGTAATAGCTTCCGCAGCATGATCTGTTCCTAATACAACCGCTCCATTCATTGCAGCAATGGAATATTGGACCTTCATACGCTCACGAGCCTTTTCATTCCCTTTCACAAAGTCATTCAGCTCAACACCTGCATTTGTTAGAGCTCTCACACTAGCATCCACTGCGTCTTTTATATTTACTGTATAAACCTTCGTTGGCTTTATATAATCAATGGCATCTTGGCAATCTTGTTCATCAGCTTGTACGCCATATGGTAATCGTACAGCGAAAAACGAATACTTCATTTCTCCCTCTTCTGCATTTAATTCATCAATCGCCAATTGCGCTAGTTTACCTGTTAATGTTGAATCTTGACCACCAGAAATACCAAGAACAAACCCTTTTACAAAACTATGGCGTTTTGCATATTCCTTTAAAAAATCAATGGATTTACGTATTTCCCCCTGTACATCAATGTTAGGCAATACGCTTAATTCCTCAATAATTTGTTGCTGTAAAGTCATTGCACCTGTCACTCCTTTTCACATTCGTTTAACCATCGCATGCACTTCTTCAATATTACGCATCTTATTATCCCAGCATTTTTGACTGAGATCGACTGGATATTCTTCAGGATTCATGGCACGCTTATATTCATCCCATAACAGTTCTAAATTCTCCGCCGCGTAATCACGCATTTCCCCTAATGTAGGGTTTTGATAGTTGATCTCTCCATTTTTAATAACATGCTGATGTAAATTCTTGGCATCAAAATTTGTAACAAACTTTGAGACAAACGTATGAATCGGATGGAACATTTTGATACGTTCCTCAGCTTGAGGATTTTCATCGTGCATTGTGATGTAGTCTCCTTCTGCCTTTCCGTTCTTTTTATCAATAATACGATAGACATTTTTCAAGCCTGGCGTTGATACCTTTTCCGCATTAGCTGAGATTTTTATCGTATCTTCAAGTTGCCCTTCGCTATTCTCGATTGCCACCATTTTATATACTGCACCTAACGCAGGCTGGTCGTAAGCTGTAATAAGCTTTGTACCGATTCCCCAAACATCCACTTTTGCTCCTTGAGCTTTTAAATTTAAGATGGTGTATTCATCTAAATCGTTTGAGACAATGATTTTGGCATCATGGAAGCCTGCAGCATCCAACATACGGCGAGCTTCTTTCGACAAGAAAGCAATATCGCCGCTATCTAAACGTATGCCAATGAAGTTAATTTTGTCTCCTAGCTCTTTAGCTACTTTAATAGCAGTTGGCACCCCTGATTTCAATGTATTATAAGTATCTACCAAAAACACACAATCGCGATGACGTTTAGCATAAGCATGGAATGCATCATAATCATTTTTATAAGCTTGTACTAATGCATGGGCATGTGTACCAGAGACAGGAATTTTAAAAAGCTTACCTGCTCGAACATTACTTGTGGAAGCAAAACCACCGATAAACGCTGCACGTGTTCCCCAAATAGCAGCATCCATTTCTTGTGCACGCCTTGTACCAAATTCCATCGCCACTTCATTTTTAATAATTTGTTTGATACGGCTAGCCTTTGTAGCAATTAATGTTTGATAGTTAACAATATTAAGTAATGCTGTTTCAATTAGCTGCGCCTCTACTAATGGAGCTTCGATTCGGACAATTGGTTCATTAGCGAAAACTAGTTCCCCTTCTACCATGGAATACATATCTCCTGTAAATCGGATGTTCTTTAAATACTGGATAAAGTCCTCTTTATAACCTACTTCATCACGTAAATACGCAATATCCGATTCACTAAAATGAAAATCACGTAGATAATCAAGCATTCGCTCTAACCCAGCAAATATGGCATAGCCATTACCAAAAGGTAATTTTCTAAAATACAATTCAAAAACTGCTTTTTTATTATGTATGCCATCCGCCCAGTAGGATTCTGCCATATTGATTTGATATAAGTCTGTGTGTAGCGCTAAGCTATCATCTGCATAGTTTGATCTCAAAAAAAACCCCTTCTTCCGCTTTGATAATTAGTCCTAGTATACACTATATACCCAAATTCTTGCGTATTACATTCCCTCTTATAGATGTTAGGTTTTCTAACATTAATAGTCAGAAAATTTAGAACTGTACACATTTTAGACACAAATTTTAATACCGCTTTCATTCCCTTTATAAAAACCTTTTTTCTAAAATACTTCGGGACTAGAAATACTTAATGTAAAATAACCTCACATAGAATCTAAAAAAACAATTGCACTGTTTTTAATACCGTTTTAACATGTAAATTAAATTCACGCAAGGAGCTGGTACACATGAAAAAAATTGAAGCAATCATTCGTCCTGAAGTTTTTGGAGCAGTTCGGGACGGTCTTGCACAGGAAGGAATTGCAGGGTTAAGCGTTTCAGAAATCGCTGGTTGTGGTCGTCAGCTAGGTCGAACAGGACTCTTCCGCGGCAATACGTATGAAATTGAATTTTTACCTAAATTAAAATTAGAAATGATTGTAGACGATGGCAAAGTTGATGCCATTGTAGAGATTTTATTGCGTGAAGCAGCAACTGGTAAAGTTGGGGACGGGAAGATTTTCATTTATCCAGTAGAACAAGCAATTCGTATCCGAACAAAAGAAGTCGGGTCGATTGCAGTAGAATAAAGGGGGCGATATAGATGGATGAAGTACTATTATCTGTTAATTTAATTTGGGTGATGCTTGGCACTATTTTAGTATTCTTTATGCATGCAGGTTTTGCTATGGTTGAGGCTGGATTTACCCGCTCAAAAAATGCAGTCAATATCATCATGAAGAATTTTCTCACTATTTCTCTTGGTGGGATCGTCTATTTTTTATGTGGCTATGCCATTATGTTCGGAGACTCAGTAGGTGGCATTTTCGGCACAAGTGGCTTTGCTTTAAAAGGAGTAGATGATCTTTCTTTCTTTATCTTCCAAACAATGTTTGCTGCAACTGGAGCAACTATTTTATCGGGGGCTGTTGCAGAACGTACTAATATTTTCGCTTATGTTGGAGTTATTATACTTATGTCTTTAGTTGTTTATCCTGTAGTAGGCCACTGGGTTTGGAGTGGGCAAGGTTGGTTAACAGATTTAGGTTTTGTTGATTTTGCTGGCTCGACAGTTGTTCACTTAACAGGGGCTGTTGCAGCATTTGTCGCAGCAGTTATGGTTGGACCTCGACTAGGCAAATATGAAAATGGTCGAGTAAATGTTATTACAGGACACAGTATTCCATTAGGTGCATTAGGCGTATTTTTACTTTGGTTTGGCTGGTTCGGCTTCAATGGTGCTTCTACATTAGCTGCTGATCCAGAGCTAGTTCCTAGTGTTATTGCTAATACGTTTTTTGCAGCTGCAGCTGGTGTCGTTGCCACTGCTTTCTATACAAAATTTCGATACGGACATATCGATGGCTCTCTTACATTAAATGGTGCATTAGCTGGGCTTGTAGGGATTACTGCTGGTGCAGCGAATGTCAGCATTTTTGGCTCGCTTATCATTGGTTTAATTGCTGCACCTTTGCTTGTGGAAGGTGTACGCTTCCTAGAGTGGAAGCTAAAAGTTGATGATCCTGTTGGAGCAATTGCTGTTCATGGTATTTGTGGTATTTGGGGAACACTGGCAGTTGGCCTACTTGATATTGGTGGGCATGGCTTATTTTATGGTGGGGGTTTTGGTCTATTAGGTATTCAAGCAATTGGCGTTATTGCAACTATTGCTTGGGTTAGTGTATCTGTAGCAGCAGGTTTATTGATCATCAAAGCATTTGTCCCATTACGAGTAACGGCTGAAGAAGAAATTGCTGGATTAGATGTAATGGAACACGGAACGCCTGCGTACGAATACCAAGATATTTTCAAAAGCTCCGCAGTACGAGGCGAAACCTTCGCTCATCGTTTAACACATTTCGGTAAAACACAGAACAATGTTCAAGAAGAACAACATGTATAGCTAGTGATCTGCTCCTTTATCTCTGGATAATGGGGCAGATTTCTTTTGGTGCACTCCTACATTGGAAACCGTTCATTTACAGATGAAGTAGGTTACTTTGTTTGATGTGATCAAGTCTATAGAAAAAGCGCTCTTTCCATCATTTAACAAGAGATTAACATTTTCCACTTCAATCGATCGATTCCTTCTCTAACTCAAGTAAAAATTGTTTCATAGCTAAGCCGCTTCTAAAGCCTGTTAATTGACCATTTTTGCCAATGACCCGATGACATGGAATAATCGCCAGGATTGGGTTTGCTCCAATAGCAGTCCCTACCGCTCGAACCGCTTTGGGATTACCAATGCGTTGAGCAATATTTCCATAAGTTGTTGTTGTACCATAGGGTAATTCTTTTAATGCATCCCACACCGCTAATTGAAATGCTGTCCCTTTCACATGGATTGGAAGATTAAATTCAATAAGTTCCTTCTTAAAATAGGCTGTTAACTGCTCTTTATATGGGAGCAACTTTTCTGAATTCTCTTCAAAGCAATATCCTTTAAATGGTTTTTCAGCCCACTCCTTTACTTCTTCGAATGATGCATTTGGTGTACCTATATAAACAAGTCCTTTGTCTGAAGCCACAACATACATATCACCCTGTGCATAGGTTAATGTATCGAAATACAATATTTCCATTCCCAAATCCCCTTCTTTCTTTTTTCAACACCATCTTCCAGTCATTTCATGCTACAGTTATTTTACTAACTAAAGTAAAGGAGTTTCAATAGATGAATATGTTATATGAACCTGCCATTCACTTTCAACAAGTTCAATTTTCAGTAAATGACAAAATGATATTAAAGTCAATTACTGGATCATTTCCAAAAGGGCAAATCACCACTCTCGTTGGTCCCTCTGGCGCTGGTAAAACAACTTTACTTAAATTATGTAATGGCCTTCTCTCACCATCAAATGGGCATATACTCGTTGATAATCAACCTATTTCTACATATGATCCAACAGCTTTAAGAAGGCATGTTGGTATTGCTTTACAGGCAGCTCCTATGATAGCAGGTACAGTGTTAGAGAATCTTGCTCTTCCCCGTACACTGCAAGGACAAAAACTTTTGCAGCAGGAGGCTATTCAATATTTAGAGGACGTTGGGTTAAACGAAAGCTTCCTGCATCAATCTACAAATGATCTATCTGGCGGACAACGTCAAAAGGTATCTATCGCTCGAACACTTATCAATCAATCCTCTATTTTATTATTAGACGAAATAACATCTGCTTTGGATCGTCAATCCGTACAGGATATTGAAAAATTGATTGTCACCATTAACAAAAAATACAATGTCACCATGATTTGGATTACCCATAATTTGCAACAAGCGCTAACGATTGGTCACTATACATGGGTTATGATGAATGGGGAGCTCGTTGAAACTGGTAAAAGTTCATTACTCAATGCACCAACAAATCCACGTGTTGCCGAGTTTGTACAGGGGGTAAACAAATGACGTTTACATCCTTATCACTGACATTAATTTTTGTTTGTATTCCTTTATTCCTATCCAAAATATTAAAGTTAGACCTTGAAAAAGATACACTTATTGCAACATTACGCTCCATCATTCAATTGCTTGCTGTCGGCTATATATTAAAATTTGTGTTTGATGCAAATAGTTATAGCTATATTTTCCTGATGGTAGCACTAATGATTGTCGTGGCCACGTTAAACGCACGAAAAAAAGGAGTAGGTATTAAAGGAATCACCTGGAAGATAGCACTGACTCTTGTCATGGTAGAAATAATTACACAAGGTGTTTTGCTAGGCTTTCATATTGTTCCAGCAACTGCTCAGTATATCATTCCCATTAGCGGGATGCTAATTGGTAATTCCATGGTGCTATCCATTTTGTTCTTAAATCGTTTTACAGCTGAAATTACTAACCATAAGGATCAAATGGAACTAATACTATCCCTGGGTGGCACACCAAAACAGGCTATTCATCGCCAATTAATTAATGCCATAAAAGCTAGTATGATTCCTACGATTGAGAGTCAAAAAACAATCGGACTAGTACAGCTACCAGGTATGATGAGTGGTCAAATTATTGGGGGAGCCGACCCTCTTCAGGCAGTCCAATTTCAACTTTTAATTATCTTTGCTCTCTTAACAACTGCAACATTATCCAGCGTTATGATTGGCTTTTTAAGTTATCCTGCACTATTTAATGAACGTATGCAAATACTTGATATGAAATAATTGTTAGGCTGAATGTAATATAGTTTAAATAATTTATGTTATACTAAAAAGAAAATGCAGTTAGGAGAATGACCATGTTATTACGCGATTTTTTCATCCACTTATCTGAGAACCAACTATTAAATAGTGCTGCAAAGAAATATGGCCTAAAATTAGGAGCACAAAGTGTAGTAGCTGGTACAAATATCGAAGAAACAATTGCAAGTATCAAAGAACTAAATGCACATAATATTTCTTGTACAGTAGATAACCTAGGTGAATTTGTTTCAAGTAAAGAAGAAGCGACTGCTGCTAAAGAAAAAATCCTTACTGTGATCGAAGCTATTCACGAAAACGGTGTAGCTGCACATATTTCATTAAAGCCATCTCAATTAGGCTTAGATATTGATGTTGATTTTTGTTATGACAATCTGTATGAGATTGTAGAAAAAGCCGCTTCATATGATATCTTTGTTAACTTTGATATGGAAGACTATGGACGCCTACAAACTTCCTTCGATATGGTGGAAGAATTATCGAAAACATTTAATAATGTTGGTACTGTCATCCAATCATACTTTTACCGTGCAAAAGATGATATTGAAAAATTTAAGGACTACCGTTTACGTATCGTAAAAGGTGCTTATAAAGAGCCAGTTGAAGTAGCCTATCAAGACAAATTAGATATTGATTTAAACTTTATTGAGTTGATTGAATATCACCTACTAAACGGTAAATTTACATCAATCGCAACTCATGATCACAATATCATTGCGCACGTAAAACGCTTTGTAGCTGATCATAATATTCCGCTTGATAAATTTGAATTCCAAATGCTGTATGGTTTCCGTACAGATATGCAAAAAGAGCTTGCAAAAGAGGGCTATAACTTCTGTGTATACGTTCCATTCGGCGAAGATTGGTACGGGTATTTCATGCGCCGTTTAGCTGAGCGTCCTCAAAACCTTAATCTTGTCACAAAACAAGTATTTACGAAAAAAACGAATACTGTTCTTGCAGTAGCAGCAGGTGCATTCGTTCTTGGTCGTTTAACTAAACGCAATAAGTAAAAAAATGAGAACCTTTTCGCTTATGATGCGATAAGGTTCTCATTTTATTTATTCCATCCTTTTTCTTTAAAGCGTGCAATGGCCTCAATTCGATTACCAACGTTTAGTTTTTCTAAAATCGTCGAAATATAGTTACGAACTGTGCCAGCAGACAAAAACAGCTCAGCAGCAATTTCCTTTGTCGTCTTGCCCTCTGCTACAAGTGTCAGAACTTGACTCTCTCGCTCCGTTAAAGGATTTTCACTATCGTCTTCATAGACAAAATCAACGAGCTCTGGCGCATAAATGCGTTTACCATCCATTATTGTACGGATTGCGCTCACTAACTCCTCTATAGGGCTATCCTTTAATAAATAGCCTCTGACACTCGCTTTTCTAGCACGTTCGAAATAACCAGGTCTAGCAAATGTAGTTAAAATAATGACTTTACAACCTGAGCCAGTGCTATGCATTTCTTCTGCTGCGTCTAGTCCCGTTTTCACCGGCATTTCAATATCCATAACACAAATATCAGGCTGATGCTCTTCCACAAGCATCAATGCTTCTTCACCATTTTTTGCTAAGCCAACAACCTCCATATCCTCCTCCATACTAAGTAAAGAGCGAAGCGCGCCTAATAGCATCCCCTGATCTTCAGCAATCACAATTCGTATCATGTCACAATCCTCTTTTCTATATGTTCTTCAGATTGTCTTTGACATTCTGATGCGTAATAGCTACTGGGATAGTTACCGTTAATGTGGTGCCCTCAACACTTTCAATTTTAAAGGACCCATTAATAAACTCTAAACGTTCCCGCATTCCTTTCAATCCATTACCAGTTCTCCAGGCTTGTTTTTTCGTAATACCCTGTCCGTTATCTCGCACTACCAAATAAACTTCTTTAAAATTTTGATGGAAAGCAATTTCACATTTTGTTGCTCCACTATGTTTGACAACATTATTAACCGCCTCTTTTAAGCACATAGATAAAACATTCTCTACAAGTGGTGGAACTTGCAATACGTTTTTATCACCCTCAAAGACAAACTCCATTTCAGCTGCCTTTAGTATTTGTGAAATACGCATGATCTCATCTTCAAATTTTGCTGTACGCATATCTGAAACTAATTCCCGAACCTCTTTTAAGGCAATACTAGCCGTCTGGCGTATATCCTTAATCTCAATCAAGGCTTGCTGGGGATCTCGTTCAATCAACCTAGAAGCTAGATCACTCTTCAAACCTATCATGGACAATTTTTGTCCTAATGTATCATGCAAATCTCGAGCTATTCTTTGTCGTTCTTCAAAAACAATTAATTCAGCAATACGTTCATTGGCTGTTTCTAACTGTCCCTCTAAATTTTCACGTTTATTTTTGGAATAAAGCGTTAGCGGTAAAAGGACAACAGCTAAAATAGTTAATACAACGAAAGGCAACTGTGATAAAAATAGGTTGAGCTCTACAAAGAATCCAGCACCTGCTGAAATAACTGTAAATCCAATATGTAGACCATACATAATATAAAAGCCGACGGGTCTTCGGATATTGCCAATAAAAAATGCTGTGAAAATGGACAAATAGACATAGCCATACAAGATGGTCATAATAATATTTATGACCATTTCAAAGCTAATCCACATATAAACTAAACCGCTTTTCGAATTCATGGCAAATCGATAGAAGATAAAATAGAGCATTAAAAATGTAATACCTATCGATATTTCGATATAAGATGATTTCCTAAAAATGAAGAAAAACGGTAGGAAACAAAAAATTATCCACAAATATACACTGAGCATCGGACTATTCGGAATAATACTATGCCATTTCCTCAACATAATCTCACGCTCTTTCCTACTTTTCCCTTATTATAACAAGAAAATTAAATTTATGCCTGTAGATGCTTTGACCCATAGTCCTCTCTTTACATAAAACAGCCATCTCTCTTGCAGAGATGGCTGTTATCAACTAAGCGGCAATACTGCCTCTTTCTTTACGTTTTATAATTTCATTTACTTCTTTAAACGTTACAAATTTACCTTGATCTTCATCATATAACTTGTAACGTAGTGATTCTAAACTCGTACGTAAAGTAATCGTTGTTGCCATGTGTAATGGCGGTGTCTCATTGTGTGCCTTTTCAAGATTATAATTAGGTACACGAGGAGCTAAGTGATGAACATGATGGAAACCAATATTCCCTGTTACCCATTGTAAAAGTTTTGGCAATTTATAATACGAGCTTCCTTCAACTGCAGCTTTCACATAATCCCACTCTGAATCGTGTTCAAAATAAGAATCTTCATACGTATGCTGGATGTAAAATAACCAAATTCCTAAAGAACCTGCAATAAATAAAGTAACGCCTTGCACTAATAAAAACGCTTGCCAGCCCATGAAGAAAATTAAAGCGGCACAAATTCCCACAATGGTAATATTCGTTAAAATTGTATTGAGACGTTCCTTCTTCTTCGCATCCTTACGATTAAAACGATTTAAGACAAGAACCATATAAAGTGGGCCTAATCCAAACATCACAAATGGATTACGATAGAAGCGGTACCATAGACGTTGCCCTTTTGAGGCTTGCATATATTCTTCAACTGTCATCATATCAATATCACCGATACCACGCTTGTCTAAGTTTGAGCTTGTTGCATGGTGAATTGTATGCTCACGTTTCCATTTTTCATAAGGGAATGATGTTAGCACCCCAGTAAAAAATCCAACCCAGTCGTTTGCCTTTTTACTTTTGAAAAATGACCCGTGTGTACAATCATGAAAAATAATAAAAGTTCGTACGACAAAACCTGCTGAAATGGCACTTAAGCCAACTGTTAGCCAAGGTGATACATCCACTAACAAGTAACCAGCCACCCATAATGCAATTAACGGTACAATTGTATTTATAATCTGAAAAACACTTTTACGCGTATCTGATTTGGCAAATGGCGCTACATCTTGGCGTAACTTTTTTGTTTTTTCTTTAATAGTTGCCATCTTTTACTCCCTCGTTTCTTTTTTTCTTATGATCTCATCATAAAACAAGAACACAAGTCAGTAACAGACGCAAACATCACAAAAAGGATATGACATTTGTCATATCCTTTTATGATTTCGGTCCAGTCAAATGAAGTTGATAGAACACAAGGTCTAGCCATTGTTCAAATTTATAGCCTGCATTTTTAATGGTTCCTGCATATTCAAAGCCTAATTTTCATGTGCTTTAATACTACCAATGTTTTCTCCATCAATACCAGCAACAAGCGTTTTGACACCATTTTCTTCAGCCATCGCTATCAGCTTGTTCATGAGCTTTGTCGCAATCCCTTTTTGATAATGCTCTTTATGCACATAGACAGAGTGCTCCATTGTATATTTATAACCTGGATAAGGACGGAATTGACTATAGGTAGCAAAGCCAGCAACAAGCCCATTATCCTCAAATACAAGTAAAGGATTATCTAATGCTTGTTGTTCCTTAAACCACTGTACTTTTTCATCAAAAGTTTGTATTTCGTATCGATAGACAGCCTTGCTTGTTAAAATAATATCATTATAGATAGCCAAAACCTCAGGAATATCTTTTTCTTCCATGAATCGTATCATTCTGCTCACTTCCCTTAACCAAATTGTTTTCTTCTATAAAGAAACAGAGATAGACAGTCCTTGAATAGACTATCTATCTCCTCTTATTTTATGCCTTAAACATTGAAGTAGCGAGCATCAGGATGAGCAAAAACGATGGCAGATACAGATGCTTCTGGCTCCATCATAAAGCCTTCTGTAATATGGACACCAATATCCTCAGGTTTTAATAGGCCGAATAGTTTCTCTTGATCCTCCAAGTTAGGACATGCAGGATATCCGAATGAAAACCGTTGACCTTGATATTTTGCAGCAAAACGATCTCTCATAGTGAAATCTGTTGCATCAGGGAAGCCCCATTGATCACGAATTTCCTGATGCATACGTTCAGCAAAGCCCTCTGCTAATTCTAAAGCAGTGGATTGCAAGGCATGACTTTCAAGGAATTTCCCATCCTCTTTTAACTGGCGGGCTTTAGCCATAACTCCTTGACCTGCTGTTACAACCATGAGTGCAATATAGTCCATTTCACTGCTCTCTACCGTTTTTAAGAAATCTGCAAGACATAAAAATGGTTCAACCTGCTGACGAGGGAAGGTAAAACGCTCAATTTCTGTCTTACTATCAGCAGGGTCATACACAACGACATCATCACCATCTGCTTGAGCAGGGAAAAATTGATACAAACCAGATGGCTTTAATAGATCACTTTTTAAATAATCATCTACTAAATCCTTGAGCTCTGTTGCTCTTGAATCACCCGCATCAAGCAATTGCTGAACTTGCCCTTTTAAACCTAAATGGTGTCCCAGTAATGTACGCATATTAACATAAGGATATAAATGAGATACAGAATAGTCTTTTTTCACATGACGTCGTAAATCAGCTGGTAAAAATACTGGCGCTCCTTTAACTGTTCGTGCAGGCTTTATTGTTACCTCTTTTGCCGGACGAGCAGCTCGTTTTTCATCGGCCTCTAAACGTTTTTGACGGGATTCTTCAATTTCTGCTAAGAAATTTTCACGTGTCCCTTCACCCATTAATAGATTCGCTTGCTCTAAGCCTTGCATAGCATCCTTTGAATAAATAACAGGACCACCATATTCATCTGCAATTTTTGTTTCAGTAAAACGACGTGAAAGTGCAGCCCCACCAACTAAAATAGGTACATCAATTCCTGCCTCTTTAAAATCCTGAGCAGTAATGACCATCTGCTGCGCTGATTTCACGAGTAAACCTGACAGCCCAATAAAATCAGGTTTTTCCTTACGAATCGCATCAATCAATTGGGCAGGGGTTACTTTAATGCCCAAATCGACTACCTTATAGCCATTATTACTTAATATAATATCAACCAGGTTTTTCCCAATATCGTGAACATCGCCTTTTACCGTAGCAAGTACCATTTTCCCTTTTCCAGCACTCTCTTCATCCTTCTCCATGAATTGCTCTAAATGAGCAACTGCGGCCTTCATCACACCTGCTGATTGTAAGACCTCTGCTACAATGAGTTGATTATCATTAAATAATCGACCTACCTCAGCCATGCCCTCCATTAAAGGACCATTAATTATATCAAGTGGCGCCTCGAAGATTTCCCTTGCAGCGTCTAAATCCTCAATTAGCCCTTCTTTGGTACCTTCTAATATATAGTAAGCTAAACGACCTTCAACCGTTTTCGGAATATCAGCTTCCGTTTTCTCCTTCTTTTTATCTCGATAAAAATCTGTAAACACTGCTAATGTTTCATCATTTGTATTAAAGAGCAGGTCATTTGCGAGTTTGATTTCCTCTTCAGGGATGGATGCATAACGCTCCAATTTCTCTGTATTAACAATGGCATAATCTAAGCCCGCCTGTGTACAATGATAGAGATAAACAGCATTCAGTACTTCACGACCAACTGGTGGTAAGCCAAATGAGATATTACTTACGCCAAGTACCGTCAATGTCTGCGGCAATTTTTCTTTGATGAGACGAATGCCTTCAATCGTTTCTAACGCTGAACCAATATACTGCTCATCCCCAGTTCCTACAGGGAACATTAATGGGTCGAAAATGATATCCTCTGGTGCAATCCCCCATTTCTCCGTTAAAAGTTGATAGGAGCGCTCGGCAATTTCGAGCTTTCGATGACGGTCAACCGCCATTCCCTTTTCATCTATCGTTCCGACAACTAACGATGCACCATATTTTTTCACGAGTGGTAATACTGCATCAAATCGTTCTTCACCATCCTCTAGATTAATAGAGTTAATGATGGCTTTCCCTTGTGAAAACTTTAATGCTTCCTCAATTACTTTTTCATCAGTTGAGTCAATCACAAGAGGCACCTTAACCTTTTTTACAACCTCCTGCATAAAACCACGGATATCGGCTAATTCATCGCGATCAGGGTTGGCTAAACAAATATCAATAACATGTGCACCATTTTTGACTTGAGCACGTGCAATCTCTGCGGCCTCCTCAAATTTCCCATCGATGATTAAATTCTTAAATTTACGAGAGCCAATTACATTTGTTCTCTCCCCAATAAATAACGGACGCATAGAATCGTCATACAATAACGGTTCAATTCCTGATACTGCATGACCATGTGTTTTTTCTGGTAATTGGCGAGGTTTTTCATCTTTTAAGACCTCACGAATGGCTGCAATATGAGCCGGTGTCGTCCCACAACATCCACCTACAATATTAAGCCAACCTTTTTCTGCAAAACCTTTTAATTTTTGCGATAGCGATTCCGGTGATTCATGATAACACCCTTCTTCATCTGGCAAGCCAGCATTTGGATAACAGCTAATATAGCCTGTTGAAAGCTCTGCTAATGAACGAATGTGATCCGTCATAAACTCAGGTCCTGTCGCACAGTTTAGGCCAACTGATAATGGTTTAATATGCTCGATCGAAATATAAAAGGCATCGATTGTTTGCCCTGCAAGCGTTGTACCCATCGGTTCTATTGTTCCTGAAATCATGACGGGTAGCTCTTTTCCCGTTGATGCAAAAGCGCGCTTTACGCCAAGTGTGCCTGCTTTGACATTGAGCATATCCTGACTTGTTTCTAATAACAAAACGTCGGCTCCTGCCTCAATTAATGCCTTTGCCTGTACATAAAAATTTTCCTCTAGCTCATCAAATGTAATACCACCAGTTACTGATAACGTTTTTGTTGTTGGCCCCATAGCCCCTGCAACAAAACGTGGCCAATCCGATGTGGAATAACGATCCACTGCTTGGCGAGCAATTTCCACTGCACGCTTATTAATTTCTTCTGCTTTTGTGCCAAGATCATATTCATTTAACACAAGAGGCGTCCCACCAAATGTATTTGTACAAATAATATCTGCGCCTGCCTCTAAGTATTTATGGTGAATTTTTTCAATGACATCTGGTCTAGTAAGCACAAGATTTTCATTACAGCCATCAAGTTCCTCGCCACCAAAATCCTCTGCTGATAAATTTTCATTTTGTAGCATTGTTCCCATTGCGCCATCAAGAATTAAAATGCGTTTCTCTAGTTGCTCTTCAATCGAGTGCTTAGCCATGTATACTTACTCCTTTTTTCTGTTCATCCAATTGCTCTATATATTTCATCAACTCTAGTGTCACATCGTAACGTAAAAATGGTGTAATAAGGTAAATCCCATTGAAATATTGCGTAGCCACTTCTACTAATTCTTTGGCAATAGCAATCCCTTCCAATGTTGCCTTTTCTTTATCTTCTCCACATGCTTTCATTCTTGTTAAGGCATCTTCAGATAATTTGATACCTGGCACTTCATGATGTAAAAATTCAGCGCTTTTATAACTCGTAACAGGCATAATACCGATGTAAATTGGAGCTTGTAAATGCTTTGTTGCCTCATAAATCTCTACAATCTTCTCTTTCGTATATACTGGTTGAGAAATGAAATAGTCTGCCCCATGCTCAATTTTCTTCTCCAAGCGTGTCACAGCACGATCTAACACACGGACGTTTGGATTAAATGCAGCAGCAACTGAAAAATTTGCTTTTTTACGAAGTGGCTTACCTGAGAACGAGACCCCTTCATTTAATTGCTTAATTAATTGGATTAGCTCCATGGAAGATACATCATAAACACTTGTCGCACCTGGGAAATCTCCTACTTTCGTTGGATCACCCGTAACGGCCAACACATCATGAATACCTAAAGCATTTAACCCCATTAAATGGGATTGTAGACCAATTAAATTACGGTCGCGACATGTAATATGAGTTAGTGGGCGTACATTATGTGTGCTCTTCAACAATGCGCCCATTGCAATATTACTAATACGTGGAGAGGCCAGTGAATTGTCTGCCATCATAACTACATCTGCACCTGCATCATATAATTGCTTTGCTCCTTCAAGGAACCCATCGATCTCTAAATGTCTAGGTGTATCCAACTCTACTATGACAGAGCGTTCACGTTTAACTTTTTCATGAAGAGGCTCATACTTTGTTGGCTCCGCTTCCCGAACAATCTCAATCTTTTTAGGCTTCGCATGCTTCTCCTGAACCGGTGATAACTCTTCTAAATACTTCTTTGCTGCTGCAATATGTTTGGGTGTTGTACCACAGCAGCCCCCTATTAAGCGTACACCTTGATCACGCAATTCAACAGCCGCTCGACCAAAATAATCAGCTTCTGACTCATAAACGACACGCCCATCCTCTAAGTCCAGAAGTGAAGCATTTGGATAGGCCGACATAAATGCCTTATGAGGAAGTTCTACACCCTCAAATGCCAGAATTGTATGGTGTGGACCTAGTCGACAATTGACACCAACAATATCAGCACCTAGGAATTCAAGCTCATGTAGAGCATTATTTAAAGACATCCCATTTTGTAAAACACCAGGCTCATGCATAGAAACTTGTGCAATAATCGGCAATTTTGTTTTTTCTCGTAGCATCTTTAAGGTTGCTGTTAATTCTTCAAAATCATAATAAGTTTCAAGTAAAAGGCCATCTGGATTCCCTGCAAGTAAGACTCTTGCTTGTTCTTCAATAGTCGCTAATATTTCATCCAAGGTTGCATCACTTTTACGAATTCCCCGAATACCACCAATTGTTCCTAAAACAAATTGACCGCCATCAGCCGCTGCTCGTTTTGCGATGGTGATAGCAGCTTCATTAAATTGTTGGACACGTGATTCTAATCCATAGCGAGCTAATTTAATGGCATTTGCACCGTACGTATTCGTTTGAATGATGTCAGCACCAGCTGCAATATATTCTCTATGAATCTTTTCAATTAACTCGGGTCTCTGAACATTCATTTCCTCATGGCAATACTCCAATCCATAGCCATATAGCACTGTGCCTATTGCACCGTCTGCCGTCAATACATGCGTTTTTAACCTTTCAAGCAATCCCATAAAATTAGCCTCTCTTCCTATGTCTCTATATAATAAAAAGCCTTCTTTCATAAAAAAGAAGGCTTTAACGATTCATCATTGTTGTTCCTTCTCATCTTCGACTCAACGGTCTTCTGGATTTAGCACCTGACAATAAAGTTGGTTGCTGAAGCTTCAATGGGCCAGTCCCTCTGCTTCTCTTGATAAGAATTAAGTATGAATTTTTTAAATAATTAAAAGAATCATATCGTTTACTGACGAATGAGTCAAGACTATTTCACATAACAAAGTTTTTTTCCACTTAAAATCTTAGAAATTGGCAAGTTCCTTTGCAAGCTCTTCGCCAATTTTTTTCCCATTTTGAATGCAAGCACCGATACCTACGCCAAAATATGAGCACCCTGCAATCGATAAATTAGGATATTTCTCATGTAATTCTTGTAGTAATCCTTGTAATGCCTCACGATGTGCTAGATCATATTTAGGCATTTGATCAATCCATTTTGTTACATTCACAACGGTTGGTTGCTCCTCTATTCCTAGGCTCTTTCTCACATCTTCTAAAGCAACTGCTGCCAATTCTTCATCCGTCATGGCACGTAGTTGCTCATAGGCTGGATTGATGCTCTTATAAAAGAGTCGCACAAGTAATTTATTTTCTTTCGATGTATGCTTCCATTTACGACTAGTCCAAGTTGCTGCATTACAAGTAACGTCTGAATTATGGGAAACAATATAGCCTGTTCCATCTGCTGGCAATTTAGCATCTGGCACATCAAAACCTAAATAGATAGTAATCGCTGACGCTGTCGTAAATCGATCAAAATAGCGGTTTAAAGATTCATCCTGTAGCAGATTTTGGACAGTATCGTTCGGTAATGCTAAAACGACATAATCTGACTCAATAATTTCACCATTAGCTAAGGTAATAGTGTAGTTCTTATCTTGTTTTTGAACATTTAACGTAGTAACACCCTTGATAATTTCTACATCGGATAAGGTTTGTTCAAGTCGATCAATTAAAGAAGATAAACCTTTTTTAAACGATATAAATTTTTTGTTCGCTGCTTTAACAAATTGCTCACGATTCGCATCAAAGCCTTTAATAATACTTCCATAATCATTCTTATAATCAATCAAATACGGTAAAGTAGAGCCAATAGAAAGCTGATGTAAATCTCCCGAATAAACACCTGCAAGGACTGGTGCAATTTGATTTTTCACCAGTTCCTCTCCTAAATAGTAAGTTAAAAATTCACCGATTGAACTTTCCTTTGTGAAGCTATTGTTTGGCAATGTTAAATCCTTCAACGCTTCTTTTTTTCCTTGCTCGGAAATAAGTGTACTTTCCTCTAAGGATGCTAAACTCATCGGTATTCCGAAAGTTGAATCTGCCGGAATAGCATGTAACTCATTATTCGTATAAATATAAGAAATACCTGTTTCGTTGTAAACTAGTTCCGCCTCAAAATCAAGCTCCCGCACGAGTTCCATAACGCCTTGATGACGGGCTACAATAGAATCAGCACCCGTTTCCATGATGAAACCTTTTTCATGTGCTGAATATAATTTGCCTCCTAAATATGTATTTTTTTCTATAAGCACTAGACGAACATCTAAATTATGTTCCTTTACTTGACGTTGCAAATAATGCATTGTACATAGTCCTGTAATACCGCCGCCTAAAACAACAACTGTTTTCATCATAACCGCCCCTATTATTCGTTCTTTCTACAGTATAATCTTTTTTTCATTGAAAATTACGTTAAACCCTTTACAAATTTAGCAAAAATAGAGCTATTTCTTCAGTGAAATAGCTCTTACTTTCTGAATCTCTATAAGATTGATCCTCTATAACGATGGCTTCACAACAAACATTTTAATAGGTACTATAGTGTTTATTACGTCTAAAAACATAAAAAATAGGATGTTGTTAATAGTCTATCCTTTTAAATTTTGCGCAAAGCTCGCTAATTTTTCTGCTGAATTTGTTACCTCAGTAAATGAAGTGCCTAATTCACTTAATATGCCTACAATTGCTTGTATTTTTGTTGCCATACACTCATTTTGATCTTTTGCCTCTGTCATGGCTCCCAATATACTCGTAAATTGGCCTTCAGTTTGTAACATATTTTCTTCACCTGCTGCAACTTCATCTTGAATATTTGTCAAAGAATACTCTAGTTTCTCTGTTCGTTCACCTGTCTTTTTCAATAACAAAGCCACCGCTGTAACAGATTCTTTTGTCTGAATTGATAATTTCCGTACTTCATCGGCCACTACACTAAAGCCCTTTCCCGCTTCCCCAGCACGTGCTGCTTCAATTGCTGCATTTAAAGCCAATAGATTTGTTTGATTCGCAATATTGGTCACAACACTCATGATTGTTTCCATTTCCTTAGACATACCTGATAATTGTTCTATATTTTCTTCTATATCATGAAGAGAATGACTAATATTTAGCATATTTTGTGATTGATTTTTTAAACGCTCGCGACCCTCAAGTGCTTGGTTTTCAGCCAGTGTAGACACATCGAGTGATTTTTTTGCCAAATGTTTAATTTCGTCAGATTGCTTACTTAAGCAGGAAAATGAATTATTGGTTTCCTGTGAGATAGCTGCAAGTGCTTCCGAAGAATCTACAATCTGTCGTTCAATCGCTTCTTTTTCATGAACCATTTTTTCTTTCAGTTGTTCCACAGTGTTTTCAAAAGCTTCTAAAACGAGTTGTTGCTCAAAATTACAAATTTTCGATATAGCTCTGATCGTATTAAATTGATCTTGTGGAAATTCTATATTTTTTTCGACTAAATCAATAAATGATATCGATAAATCTTGGAATGCACAGATATACCACTGTGTTCTAAGCCCAATGTGGACATGCACCTTTGCAATTTTTACACGCCTTTGGTAATACATCTCATCAATGGTTCCGTTAAACATTTCAATAATATGTTGCCGTAATGTTACTTTAAGCTTTTCTACAGAACTATGATGACTGATAATATCTACCAAATGATGCTCTGTTCCAATCATGTTGTAAAAACGGTTTACGATGTGATCTACATTATCCATAACTATTGGCTGGAAAGCTTTTAAATATTGTAAGTCGTTCTTCGTTAAGTTCAGCATTTCAATTTGCTTCGCCATCGATTGACGAGAGGACAAATCCATTTTCACTGTGTATTGCTGTAAATCCAATACCTTCGTCTTTCTCTGTTTTTGAAAAATCACACATCTTCCCTCTTTCATTCCGTTTACTTTCATCAGGCTGAGAAACATCAAATCCCTTTTAACATATTGATGGATACACGAAAAAATACCGATAAAATCAGATTAGTCAGATTTAATGGTTACATTCAATAGCGCAATTCCGTATGACAGACTTCCTCCCAAAGTATGTCGGGTACCCCTTTACTCAATTTATCCTAAGATTATATGCTTTCAGCAAACAGATATAGTCACTACATGACTATCAGTAAATTATTTACGTATGCTTCTTTTCAAAATCACTCATTTACATTAATCATTTTATAAATGACTGTCAATCTTATGAGTACCATTTTTTTACACAAAATGTATAAAAAGTCCTTGTTGTTAAATAAAGCGTAATAAACATTGAAAAAGCTACCACAATATTATTGGGTAGCTTTTTTAACTATTTTTTTGTTTATTATGCTTACTTGTTTTATATTTATTCTACTTTTTTATTGATCATCTTCAAATTTCACTATACTAATATTTTTTACCCTCAATCATCATCTATCTAAATACTCTTAAATAGCTGTCTAATTTAGACTTAAATACCCATAAACTATAGCAATATAAATCATTCTAAAAACCTATGTTTTTTTAACACTAAATTTACAATCCTTTAAGTTCCTGTAATATTTTAGCCGCTTCTTCGGATCCTGCATCTGCCGCGAGTCCATACCATTTAATAGCTTCTTTTAGATTTCTTTCTAACCCTGTATCTTTATTAAAAATATGCCCTAACTGTAGCTTGGCTTCTACATCTCCTTGAAGTGCGGCCTGCTTAAACCAATGTATACCTTTTTCGAGATTGCGAATTCCAGCCAGACCATTACTCCATATATAACCTAAATCATAAAAGGCATCTACATGATATTGCTCTGCAGCTCTTTCATACCAAAACAGACCACGATTGACATCTTTCACTTGGCCTAAGCGTCCCTCTAAATAAATTCCACCAAGTCGATATTGTGCTTCCACATACCCTGCCTCAGCTGATTTTTTATAGGCGTTAAAAGCCTCTTTCACATCTACCTCAACGCCTAACCCCTGCTCATAAATAATCCCTAACGTAAACATTGCCTCTGCCACATTCTTTTGTGCAGCATAATCAAACCACTTTTTTGCTAATGTATAATCCGTTGATACACCTTCGCCATTAAAGTACATATCTGCTAAATTATTGGCAGCATCCGCATGTCCCTGTAAAGCTGCTTTTTCATAGTATGAAAAGGCAAGGGAATAATTTTCCTCCATACCTATGCCCCCGAAGCAAAAATTCCCAAGCATATATTGAGCATCTGCATTTCCTTGGACAGCAGCTAGCTCAAACCATTTCAATGATTTTTCAGGTTGAAAATGTTTACCCTCTCTAGAATTATAGTATTCGCCCAGTTGATATTGGGCATCACCATCCTGCTCTTCAACCGCTTCCTTATACAAATCAATAATGAGCTCATGATCTAAGTCCTCTTCATCTAGAACAGCAACTTGTTCATCTTGATGGCGAAAATACCACTCTACAATATCAAGCACATCATCTACTACTTCTATACTGTTTTTTAACTTTTCTAGCGAAGAAATTTGCCAAATGAGTATATAGATAGGCTGTGGAATGGCATCGCGCAAGACATCATCATATTCTGCCAACAGCGTTAATACATTCTCCTGAATCGATTGAGATTGCACTGTATGGACAATCTGCAAATGACGTTGTTGCTGTTCTTTTAATAATCCTCGTACTACTTGATACAGTATTTTCTGCAAGGCTGTTAGGTTAACTTCTGCGAATGTAAGTAATTTTATATTTTGAGCAAACCACTGATCTTGAGTTTGTGTAAGATTTTGTAGGGAAATTATTCGTTCTTTATTTCGCTTGGCTAAAATTTGCTCGTACATTATTTTCCTCCCTTGCACACTATGTAAAAAACTGCCTTACCACTATTATATGGAAGACAGTTGAAGTTTGGTTACACATATGCTCTCAATAGTAAGCCTATGAAAAGCGTAATAATTAAAAATACTGTGACATGGGTCCATTTATACATGGCTAATAAGCCTATAAATTCTCGTGTGAATGCATTAGGAACATAGTAAAAAGCAGTTTTTGAGCCAATTCCCTCGGCGTCTAATGCTGCTTTCCTAGCATAAATACTTGCGCGAAACACATGGAAATTATTCGTAACAAAAATGGAGCGATAGTTCTCTCCATGAGAATGGTGGTCCATTATTTGCTTTGAAAAGATCATATTTTGTTCTGTATTGGCTGAACGATCCTCCATTACTATCTTGTCAGTCGGAATATGATGTACTTCTAATAGGTATTGTTTCATTGCATATGCTTCTGATACCTTTTCATCATTTCCTTGACCACCAGAGACAATAATATAAGGCTTCATCTCATACTTTTTATATTGCTTTACTGCTTCATCTAAACGACTTGCTAAAAGCGGAGGTACTGTATCGCCAATTAACCCTGAACCTAATGCAATGATGTAATTTGGTTCATAACGTATTGGTGTAAGAAGATACAATATTGAATAAGCAAGGACACTAGTATATAAGAACATTGTATAGCCAAAAATCAAAAACGCATAGAAGAAAAGAATATGCCAAAATACATTTTCAATTTCAATAAAAATGACGAATACATACCATAACATCATAATAACAAAACTTAGCCCCAATATGGCTAACATTAAGTTACGAAATTTGCGTCCTTCCTTTTCCAATAATACTTTACTATTGAAAAACATGGCTATCGATAAAATAAACATAATACTTGGAAAGCTTCCTAATATAATGAATATCCCCATTTCGGAAATAATCCCCTGATCATTCGGTAGCAATAAAGGATAATGAATAATGAACGCTCTGACAATATACATACCTATCAGGCCAAGTGCTACCGCGTTAAGAAATCGCCTTTTTTCTGTTAGGTACAAAATAATAAAAATGGTAAGTAAGATTGATAAAGTTAGTAGCATTTTTTCACTCCTTCCTATTGTATAATTTCTACAATCATTACATCTGCCACTATTTGTCCACATTTTTTGATATAGCTTAATTTTTGAAAGCGTTTGTTTTATTTTTTAATATAGTTCATGTAATATTACTATATAAGAACTAGTTTATGATTAGATTAAAAATTATATTGGAGGAATGTATGTAATGAAAAAAATTCTTGCCGCTCTTTTTGCAGCGACACTGATATTTTCAACTGTTGGTGCAACATTATTTATTTCTGATACGCCAACGGCAGAAGCTAAATCCTATAAATCGGGTAAAAAGGGCTTCTCTAACAATAATAATAGCTCGAATATCCAAAAATCGGATACTACCAAAGATCAAAACAATGCAACAACAAATAAAAACAACTCAACATCTACTAATAAAGCAGATACTACTAAAAAAGGTGGCTTTTTCTCAGGTGGTCTGATGAAAGGATTAATGCTTGGTGGACTTGCTGGATTATTATTCGGTAGTCTATTTAGTGGTATGGGTATACTGGGGAATATTTTAGGTTTACTTATTAATGTCGCAGCAATTGTTGTTATTGTGATGCTTGTTGTGAAGATAGTGAATATGTTTAAAGATAAAAAGCGCAAAGAGGAAGCACAATGGCACAAATAATCAACGAACAAGATATTATTAATGCTATTTGTTTATCTCAAGCCTACTATCAAAACATTCGACCCGAGGATGTTCTTGTTGAATTGACTTACGAGGATGATGCAGGCTTTGGTGCGGAGGTCGAAGTCAACGGTCAAATCGAGGTGCTTAATACAGCAGCCATGATTGGTGCCTTACGTGTTTGGATCAAGGATGTTCTACACGGTGATCCATTCTCAACAGGGATTGAACTTGTTTTAGATGACGAAGAAGGCATTATTGCCAAACTATCATAAAAAAATAGCAGTACAATGAATCGTCCAAAGGAATTCATTGTACTGCTATTTTACTTTTTCAAACGTTTTTTAACCTCTTCTTTTTCTTCTTCATTAAGAGAAAAATCTACGATAGAGCGTCCCAGCATTAATAACATGATAAACATTACTCCTGTACCAACAATTAAATAAATCATTGTAAAAACTTTAGAATAAGCCGTTGTTGGATATAGTCCTGTTTCGACTCCAGTTGGAATTAAGCTCACTACAGCAAAATACATGGCATCCAACCAGTACCACCCTTCTGTCCCCTTGTAGAATAGAGTTCCTGAGAGAATGATTAAAAATAGTGTAGTAAATAATGATAGGAACTGTGGACGTTTAAAGGACCTCCACAAACCTTTTACTAATCTTTTAGCAGATAATATAAATGACAGCATCCCATTCTCCTTTATCAATGGACATACAGCAGCATAGTTAGACTATACTTCGTTTTTTACGAAAACCTCAAAAGGTAGAGGAGACAATCCCCCTACCTTCTAATTATTATTGAATGAGTAGCTGACTAAGATTGGTAAATATTTTAGCTGCTTGACCTCTTGTTGTGACAACCTCAGGTGAAAAATTCCCTCCATCCCCGGTCACGATTCCTAATTCATACAGCATTGTGATTGCACGTTTGGTTTCTGCATTATAAGAAGCAACATCCACAAATGGCACATTGCCTTTTGCAATATACGGCTGATTAGATTGCTGTTCATAGGCGCGATGAATCATTAAAGCTAATTGAGCACGTGTCACAGGGTGTCCAGGCTTAAATTTCCCATCTGTTCCTTTAATAAGACCATGTACATATGCTGCCGCAATTTCTGCCTGTGTTGCTGCATCATAATTTGCGATATCAGTAAATGGTGCTTTTTCTTCAGTAGTTAAGCCAAGACTTCTTACAAGAATGGCTGCAGCTTGGGCACGTGTTACACTACTCTCAGGTCTAAATGTCCCATCTGTATAGCCATTCATTATACCTGTATTTGCGGCTTTTTGAATATACTCTTTTGCCCAGTGATTCTGTGTATCTGTAAAGCTAACGGTTCCTTTCGTAGTGAAAGTTACTGTAGGATTTTGAACACTTTCATTACCAGCACCATCAATGGCTTTGATAGATACATTGTAGGTTGTATTTTCTATTAAATCTTTGAGCGTAATTGTAGTAGTGTCAGCATTTAAAGTTGAAGTTAATTTTCCATTCACATAGACAAGGTAATTTGCTACGCCTACATTATCTGTCGCTTCTTGCCAGCTAACCTTAACAGTTGTACGATCTTTTACCTCTACTCCGATAGCCTGCGTGACATCCCATAAAGAGCTTGTTTTAATAATGGGTAAAAATGCTTCATTTGCTATCGCTAAATAACCAGCTTCACTTAAATGAATATTTTCAGGGTTTGGTAGATAGTTGGCAACATCCTTTGCAACAACATCATATGTAGGAACAAAAATAGCGCCCGCTTTTTCAGTAGTTGTTTTGATTGTTGAATTCAAAGTAGCTAATAACAGATTAAATTGTTTTTGTAAGTTCGCACTATAGTATGGGAAGGAATTATAATAGCCCATTACATATACTTCAGCTTGTGGATTAATTTTTTTGATTTCAGAAAGAATAGTAGCAATGTTCGATACAGCTTCTTTAGTAGCTTTTATGATAGCCACAGTGTCAATTCCCGTTGTTTGAGATTCTTTTAATATTGGCAATAGATCATTTGCCCCAGCTGTTAATGTGATGATTTCAGCTTCCTTAATAGAAGCTCGTAACTTTGCCTGTTCCTCTGTATAGCCAAAACCAGTCACTGTTTTTGCAACATCATTTTGTAGATCAGCTAAAACATTTTTAGTTGTGTAGCCTGACATAGCAAAGCCCTTATTAAAGGAAGTAAGGAAGCCGTCTTGCTGTAATGCCTGTGCAATAAAATCGGTATAGCCTAATCCAATTACACCTACTTCATTCATCCCATGTGCTAATGAATCACCAAGTGCCACATAATCGGTTTGTACAATCCAACTTGGTGCTATACGGTCACCCTGTCCTTCTTCTGCACTAGCTGCTACAGGTAAAGCTAATTGCAAAGCCAATATACTTGAAGCTAAAAAACGAAATTTCTTTGATAATCTCATTTACTCTCTCCTCTACTTATAAAATAGTCGTTGTTTTCACTATTTTACTAGAGGAGCGATAAAAATAGGTTAAATTACAACAATCTTTTTAAAACATTTCATTTTTTATCTAATCAACCTGTATCTTTCCATAAATCCCACCACCACCAACTTTAATGGCTAATTGGCCTGTTCTCGCTAAATCGATTAATTGGGCTAGTTTATGTGGCACAATTTGTTCAAGCTGGTCGATTGTTACACGATGCAAAATATTCATTTCTGTACCAAATGCTCCGATTAAACGTTCCATCATTTTAGGACCAATACCTGGAATGAAATCAAGTGGTATCTGATGAATGTAAGGTGGTCTATTTCGTTTATTGGGAAAGTCTTCTGATAGCTCCTGTATACGGGTAGCTACTCCCTTTATAATTTGAGTACTCCCACATTCTGTACAAATGGTAGCTTCTTTACTTAGCTGTTGACTACATTTTGCACAAACTGTTTGATGATATTTGCCAAGCAAAGGATTCAGGCCATAATTGGCTATTACCGCTCGTCCCTGTTGCTCATGCAGAGCCATTTTTAATTCTGTAAAATTCGCTTCTGCTAATCGTAACTTTTGATATTCTCGCGCTAATTTTCCAAGCGAATGTGCATCGGAATTGCTAACGAATGTATATGCTTGTAATTCTTTAATATGACGTACCATATTTGTATCAGAACTTAAACCTAATTCAATGCCATCAATAAGCTGCGGATCAAAGACTTCAGTTAAACTTCGACGAACCCCTTTGCCAAACAAGCTTTTAAATGGTGTAAATACATGTGCAGGAATAAAAATACCTCCCAATTCATGCACCTTTTGCTGCAAGGTCTTGCCATCACAATAAATACGTTGTGAACTTAAATGGATATTCTTCATATGTTGTGACATCCATTCTGAGAACTGCTTCATGAGCTCTAGTGTAGGAAAGTAAGCAAGCACATGAATAGGACCCTGACAATGTTGATCATAAATTTCAATTTCCGATCCTGGAATCAAAGTTGTTTCTTGAAAACGTAGACCACCTTCTTTTAGTTCTTGCAGTTCTCCGTGTTCAATCATCCTCACCATTTCTTCGATTACTTCTGGTGAGTGACAGTCAATGACCCCAATGATGTCTAATCCCTTTCTTGCACTAGACGTCTCTAAAATTCGTGCTAATGTTAACGTTTTACTGCCAGTAATTTTCACTGCCCTTCCACTAGAAGTACGTCCAATATGAATATGTAAATCAGCATAGAATTCATTCAATTCAAACACTCCTTTTAGTACATCTATAAAACGAAAATACCTTACATTACTGCAAGGCATTTCTCTTCATTATGATGGATGATTTGTAGTAGTGCTATTATTTGACTCAAAAGCGCCAGAACCGTGTGATGGTTTGGAGGAAGCATCATAGGCAACTAATGTTACACCAATCTTTTCTTCAAGCTCATTGATTTTTTCTAGTTGCTGCGGGTCTAATTGTGCAAACTTAATTTCTGTCATGGCCATCAATCCTTTCAATTATACAATTCCCCGAAATATAGAAAATATACTTCTTCGCATAATTGTGGAATTACAAACGAACACGGATAAAAAAATGACTGATTATCAGTCATTTTTATTGACATTATTTTTCTTATTCTATAACATAATAATTAAGTATGGCAAAAGTGAGGGATTTCATGTCAAAAGAAGAAAAAATTATTCAAGCTGCCATTGAGGTTTTTCGAGAAAAAGGAATAGAAAAAACAAAGGTTTCAGATATCGTTAAAGCTGCTGGGATCGCTCAAGGAACATTTTATCTTTATTTCCCATCACGCCTTTCTGTGATGCCAGCTATTGCAAAAAATATGGTAGAAAGAATTATTGCTACCTTAGATGAAGGTATTTCAAGTCATAAGCCCTTTGAACAGCAACTTGAAGAGGTTGTGGAAATGGTTTTCTTAATCACGAAAGATTATGGAGATATCGTTGCACTTATTTATGCAGGTATTGCGCAAACTGAGCATTTAAAAGAATGGGAAAATATATATGCACCCTATTATGAATGGATGAGCCATTTCTTATTATCTGGCAAGCAACAGGGAATGATACGTGATTCAATTGACCCAACACGTTCTGCTAAACTGATGATTGGTCTAATTGAATCTGCTGCTGAACAAATTTATTTATTTGACGATAGCAAGGATGAAACAATGAAATTGCTCAAGCTTGAGCTTATAAACTTCCTATCTCACGCACTTGGCCTACGTCACCCATAAAAGTGACGTTCTTTTTTACTTCAAAAATGACTGAACGTCAGTCATTGCATTACCTAATAGAAAGGATTTTACTTATGAAAAAAGAATGGATGTACGTCGTTTTAACAAGTTTATTTGAATTGCTTTGGGTATTTGGCTTTAACGTAGCAAGCTCATGGTGGCATTGGATAATTATTGTGACAATCATTGCTATAGATTTTCATTTCTTATCGAAGGCTTGCGAGAGCTTACCTACTGGTACAGTCTACGCTATTTTCGCCGGAGCAGGTGCAATCGGTACTACATTAATGGATATTTTCATTTTCGAAGGAGAATTTAATGCCATTAAAGGACTGTTCATGATTATTTTAATATTAGGTGTGATTGGTCTAAAATTAGCGGATAATTCCTCTAAAGTGCAGGTGCAAACGAAAGGAGAGAATGTATAATGGGTTGGGTACTTATTATCTTAGCTGCTTTGTCTGAAATTATAGGTGTGATTGGCTTACGCTTCTATAGTCAGCAGAAAACATTACGAAACTTAATTTTATATATTGGTGGTTTTGGTGTGTCCTTTGCCCTTTTATATGCATCCTTCAACTATTTGCAGTTAAGTATTGCCTATGTTGTTTGGGTAGGAATTGGTACTGTTGGAGCTGTACTCGTAAATATCATTTTCTTTGGTGAATCTAAAAATCTATCACGTATTATCAGTATCATAGCAATTATCATAGGTGTAGCAGGCTTAAAAGCAGTATCTTAATGGCTCTGCAATACAGGACGCCACTCTTAAATCGGAAGCGTCCTGTATTCATTTTATTTAATACGGCATGGTTGGATAATAATCAATCCATCCGAGCCAATACCAGTATGGACATTGGCCATTTTTTGAGCCAATTCACAAAAGATATCTTCCTTGTAATCATGTTGGAAAAGATCAAGATAGATATCGCTGTTGCCAATACCATGCATTTTCGTAAAGGCTATTTGCATACAGTCACTCCTTAAAGGATGTTTTATGTATCTAATAGAAGATCTCGCTTTCTATATTTGGCTAAACCTCTTCGTGAACTGTTCAGGAACATATGTAAGATACGGCTTCCCTGTCAGTGGATGTATTTGAATATCCGCAAAAACACCGAATACATCTTGTAGCACTGTTGGGGTAAGTACTTCCTCTGGTGTACCATGGCAAACTATTCGCCCTTGCTGTAAAACGTAAATTTGATCGCAATACATAGCAGCGATATTCAAATCATGTAAAGCTGCTACTACGGTTAAATGCAAGGTCTGAATTAAATCCATAAGTTGAAGTTGATGATGAATATCTAAATGATTCGTCGGCTCATCCAATATTAATACCTGTGCTTGTTGAGCGAGTGCCCTTGCAACCATGACACGCTTTTTCTCGCCACCAGAAAGCGAACTAAAGCTTCGTTTCTCTAAATGTGATATGCCCGTTTGCCTAAGAGCCTCTTTAACAATTTGAAAATCTTTCTCTTGATCAAGCTCTAACAGCTTTTTATGTGGTGTTCTTCCCATACTGACTAAATCATGCACAGTGAAATCAAATAATACGGGTGTCTCTTGGCTTACAACAGCCAAATTTTTCGCAATTGATTTACTTGATTGCTTTAATATATCATGCTCATTTAATACTACCGTTCCGCTTTCAGGTTTTAGGAGACGATACATATTTTTTAACAATGTTGATTTTCCGCTCCCATTAGGACCAATTAATCCAACAAATTGCTTTTCTTTTATTTGAATGCTTACATCATGTAGTATACGCTGATCGTAAATGGAGAATGATACTTGTTTCGCTTCTAATGTCATGGACGTTAATCTCCTTCACCGAAAGAATAGTTGTTACGACGGAGAAGCCAAATGAAAAATGGTCCCCCACAAAAAGCTGTAATAATACCAATTGGCATTTCCTGAGGAGCAATAATGATTCGAGCAAAGGCATCTGCCCACACTAAGAATATTCCACCTATTAAAGCACTAATAGGTATGACGTATTTATAGTTTGAGCCCACAATTAAACGCACAATATGGGGAATAATCAATCCCACAAATCCTATAGAACCACTAACTGCGACAAGCACACCAGTTAATAGAGATACTAATAGTATTAACTGAATACGGAATTTCTGAAGATTAACGCCTAATGTCACTGCCGCCTCTTCTCCTAGTAATAATAAATTTAAATTGCGATAGTGTAGCCATAGTAGCCCAAATACAACCAAGAATACGAAGGCTGGAATCACAATACTATTCCACTTGGCTCCAGCTAAACTACCTAGCATCCAAAACATAACAGCCTTTAAGGCCCCTTCTTGCTTTGACATCATTAAAATAAAGTTAGAGATAGCCGTTAAGATAAAGGACACAGCCATGCCTGCCAATAGCAAGCGGAAAATAGAGACACGTCCCCCAACACGTGATAAGAAAAAAACAAGTGTAATGGCAAGTAATGAACCAAGGAATGCGGATACTGAAAGAGCGTAAATACCTAAAAATGAAAACGCTCCTAAAATAATCACAGAAGTAGCTCCTACAGCTGCCCCTGAAGAAATCCCTAGAATATACGGGTCTGCAATAGAATTACGTACAAGTGCCTGAATGGCTGCCCCTGCAATGGCTAACCCCGCTCCTACTATAGCAGCTAGCAAAACACGAGGTGCTCTTATTTGCCAGATGATGATTTCCTGAGAGCGACTCCAATCTTGCTCGATCGAAGTTTGTATAAAAGGAATTTTAGAAAGAATAACTTTCCATACATATAACGGTGTAACTGAAACTGAGCCAACCATTACAGCAAAGGTCATTGAAACAATTAATACCATGAAAAGTACGAAGGAAAATAACATAAATTTTTTATTCATCTGTTTTAAACTCCTACTGAATATTGATGAATGAAGCAATAAAAAAAGGTATCCCATGCGAAAATGCGCATAGAAATACCCTAGATTAAACAAAGTCAGAAAAATATCCAGCTATTGTCCGTAATTGCTTGCATCCTCGTGGGCATTACAGGTATTACTAAATGGCAGGTCTCCTGGCTTCGATTCACTATCCTATAATTGCCTTCCCATTCTTAAACAGTGGCAAATCATATTATAGGATTCCTCGTTACAGTTGCGGGACAGCGTCGGACTTCCACCGACTTCCCTTTTAAGTGACATTCAAAAATGTCACACCAATAGTATTTGAAGTTATAAAATTGTGACGGTTCTATCATACATTTTTATAGATAGATAGTCTACTTCTATTTAACCCAATATTTGAGTTAACTATTAATAATAATAAGGTTGACACAATAGCATTCGTTTTTTACACTAGCAGTAATAACTTATAAAACGAGGTGAAATTCATGGCAACTGTTACACAACATAGTCACCATAAGTTAAGAACTATTGACATTACCTACATTGGATTGTTTTCAACGCTAATGATGGTAGGTGCTAATATCACTTCCTTTGCACCCTTTATGGTAGTTGGTGGTGTACCCATTACGCTTCAAACCTTCTTTGCAACTTTAGCAGGGCTTATTCTTGGTAGTAGAAAAGGTGCGCTCGCCTGTACAATTTATATGTGCGTAGGATTGGCGGGAGCTCCTGTCTTTGCTCGTTTCGGTGGTGGAATTGGCCAAATTTTAAGCCCTACCTTTGGGTTTATTATTACATTTATATTAGCGGCATTTGTTGCAGGGTTGATCGTGGAACGAAGCGGGACAAAGAAAAGTTTTATCGTAGCTGCTTTGGTAGCAACGGCTATAAATTATTTGATAGGAACAAATTGGATGTTTTTTGCCTATAAGCTTTGGGCAAGTGCGCCAGAGAATTTTTCATATAAGCTCGCTTGGCTTTGGATGATTCCTCCACTACCAAAAGATATTATTTTAGCTATTTTTGCTGGTATCTTCGCCCATAGATTACAAAAAACATTGAAGATCATGCCCATTCAATAGCATATCTCCCCACCTAATTGTGCCAGACTAAAGAAATGTTTTTCATAGGGTCATATCCATCGTTTCTGCACATTTATTTGCTACATTAGGAGCACATAGTGAGGAGGATATCATATGAAATTCAATAAAAGATGGTCAGTCGGACTATTATCAGTAGTCGCTCTAATTAGTTTATCGGCTTGTACAGAGGATCAAACAGAACCAGCGTCCACTTCTAATGAAACTTCTGAAAAAATGGATCATTCTACAATGAACCATTCAAGTTCTGGCGATGTACCAGTAACATTAAAAAAAGCTGAATACCCGAAATTTCCTGTAGGGAGCACAGCCATTATTACAGATGGACATATGGAAGGTATGAAAGGGGCAGAAGCAACAATAGTAGGTGCCTATAATACAACTGCCTATGTTATTTCCTATGAGCCTACATCTGGTGGAAAGCGAATAGAAAAGCATAAGTGGGTGATTCATGAAGAATTAATTGACCCACAAGAAGCACCACTGGCTCCTGGAACAGAAGTAAAAACGGACGCAACACATATGGAAGGTATGGAAAATGCGACTGTCCTTATTGACGAGGCTGTGCAAACAACTGTATACATGGTCGATTATACTTCCACTACAAGTGGTGAAGCTGTAACAAATCATAAATGGGTAACAGAAGAAGAGCTTAGTCCAAAATAATAGAAATAACCTCTACCTTCAATTCTGGTAGAGGTTATTTCTAGCTTTTATGTTCCATTCGCTTTCTATTTGCAGACTTATGCCATTTATAGCCGATGCCCCAAACGGTTTGCAAGTAATCATCCGCAGGAAAACCACTTTTTCTTAATTTTTCTCGTAAATTACGTACATGTGAATCAATGGTACGATCTTCAATCGTTACATCATATCCCCAAACGGCATGTATAAGGTGTTCTCTAGAAAATGCTCTATTTTGATAATCTAAAAATAGGGCGAGCATGGCAAATTCCTTTGGTGTTAATGGAATTGCCTTATGTTGAAAATATACTTCAAAGGACTCTCGATCTAGACAAAGCCCTTCAAAGTTAATCACTTTTTCTACAGATATCGTTCTTCTTAATACAGCATGTATGCGTGCTAACAACTCTTCCTCATCAAAAGGCTTTAAAATGTAGTCATCAGCACCAAGGTTTAAACCTTTTACAATATCAGCGTGTTCTCCTTTTGCAGTAAGCATAATGATAGGAACATCCCAAAACTTCCTAATTTCCTGGCAAACCTGCCACCCATCCATCTCTGGCATCATAATATCCAAAAGAACTAAATCCACATGTTCTTCTTCTAAAAAATCCAATGCCTCTTGTATAGAAGTCATTGCTCTACAAAGAAATAGCGGTTCCAAATAAAGGGTTAATAAATCTAACATTCTTGGTTCATCATCAATGCATAAAATCGTTTTCATTCGTTTCTACTCCTTTAAATGATAATTCAAAAGTAGTCCCTTTATTGATTTCACTTCTAACCTTTATTTCTCCCCCATGTGCTTGTACAAGCTCCTTGACAATAGCAAGCCCAAGTCCAGATCCACCTAAAGCACGACTACGTGATTTTTCCACTCGATAAAACCGATCAAAAATATATGGTAAATCCTTCTTTGGAATTCCTTTCCCTGTGTCTTCAACGGTGATGCTTAAAATTCCACTGTCTTTTTTTACAGTGACTGTAGTCATATCTCCTGGCGCACAATAGATTAATGCATTATTTAATAGATTAATCAGGATTTGCTCAAGTCTTGCTTCATCGGCACATAGTGTTAAGCCATTATCACAACGGACAACCAAATAGATACTTTTATCTTGAAAAGCGGGACTTAATTTTTCTTCAATGCTTGTGAAAAACGGCTCTAAATGTAAGCAATGTTTTTCAATTACAAATGAGTTTTCATCCATTTTCGCTAAATCAAATAAATCTTTAATTAATCTAGAAAGTCTATTTGTTTCTTCTATTATAATAGCTAAATACTTTTGACGATCTTGCCCTGTTAAATCCCGTTTAGCAAGAATGTCTGTATAGCCTTTAATAAAAGTTAGCGGTGTACGAAGCTCATGTGCAATACTCGATAAAAACTCCTTACGCTCTTGCCTTAGATGATTTAAATCATTGGATAAAAGCTGGATAGCATTTGATAAATCCCCAAGCTCGTCTTTTCCATTCGTTGAAAGAGCGACTGTAAAATCACCCTTACTCATTTTCAATGTAGCCTCTTTCATTTGAATAAGTGGTTTAGCCAACTTGCGAGATAGAACAACAATGACTGCAATACTGACAAGACCAGATACAATACCCACGATGAGAAAATGCTTATTGAGCCGTTTCATTAATGCATGGATGGAATCGGTATTTTGAAACATAAATACATAGCCAATCGTTCCTTGCTGATTTTGAATAGGGCTTATGGTCGCAATAGCTTTAACTTCTTGCCAATTGTCTTGTAAAACCCTTCCTTCATAAGGTATTTCCCCCTCTATCTCACGAATCAGATCACTCATTTCTTGATGTGGTTGTGAGGATGCAAGGATTGTTCCGAAATGGTCAGTCACCACGACATCTGTACTTGCTTCTGATTCCATAAGAACGACATGTGCTAGTGTTTCATTATTGAAGTTCTGTTCTAATATAGTACGATGTGAATTTCCTCTCGCTTGTAAACGCTCTAGTTCCTCTTCCACTCTAGAATTCGTCAGGGAAACATGCAAAAAAAACATCATAAAGGTTTCAATACAAAACAATGTGATGAAAAAGATAATGCCAAGCTTTAATGATAATTTTCTCATCCGTAACCACCATTTTAGAATTTCTTAAAAGTATATCCTGAAAGTGTGAAGATTTCATGCAGAAGTAGCATCTTTCCAAACAAAAAATGCCCATAAGTATATTGTATACTTATGGGTTAGATTTTAATTAAACGTATTTTTTTGCCCAGCTTAAGAAATTATCAATGACTACGTCAAGGAATTTCACTGTACCTTCATCAGTTAAATTGCCTTCTTCATCAAATTTAGTGTGAACAGCACCAATATAAACGTCATTGCCGCTAAGTAATGGTGAGTTAATGCCTGGAGAGAATAAAATATCACGTAAATGTAATTGTGCTTTTACAGTACCTAAGTTCCCCATTGATGCACCCATAATGATGGATGGCTTGCCAATCATTACTTTATCTACACGAGATAGCCAATCAATAGCATTTACCATAACCCCTGGAACTGTACCATTATATTCTGGTGTAACCCAAAGTACAGCATCTGCAGCTTTTACTTTTGCTTTAAAATCAAGAACTGCTTGTGGAGCCTCATTTTCAATATCTTGATTATACATTGGTAGGTCCTTTAAGCTTAATACTTCAAGGTCTAACTTTTCTGTATAACGTTTTTGAATAAATTGAGCTAATTGCATATTATAAGATTCTTTACGGATACTACCTACGATTGCTACTACTTTCATGATGTTTCCTCCTAAATGTCCATTATTCATAGTATTTGTATAGCTATTGTATTTTATACCATTTCAATAATAAATGGCAAATTCTTCAACTGGCTTACGATATCCACGTAATCGACGACTGCTCTCTTTTTCTTTCCCAATAGTAATCATTAAGGCTATTTCATGTGTTTCTGGCACATTGAATAGCTCACGCATTTTCTGATTATCAAAGCCAATCATTGGACAAGTGTCCCAACCACGATTTTTCGCAGCTAGCATGAATAACATAGCAGACAAAGAAGCATTACGAATGGCTTCATCTTTCATGAATCCTTCACCGCCATCCTCATAAAATCTTGTATTCTCTGCTACAATATCCTCTAGTTCGCCCGCTGTAATTATACCTAAATCCACCATGCCTTGACTTAGCTCAGCAGTATTTTTATATGCTTCCTTGTCACCTAGTACAAGAATTACACCTGAAGCTGAATGCACTTTATATTGACCATATGCTGCCTCTCTCACCTTTTCTTTCATATCCTCATCCAGCACAACAATATAATTAGCATGCTGTAAGTTAAATGCTGAAGGGGCAAGCTTAACATCCTCCAAAATAGGACGTATATCTTCTTCAGTCATCTTAACGTCCTTGATAAAATTATTAGCAGAGCGACGCTTATCAATCAGCTTGGAAAATTCCATTTTTTTATCCCCCAATACAGTTATGTATACATCCAGTGGGGCTTATCTTTCCCAGCTGGATGAAATTGTGTTACTCATATTCTTTATCGAACATAATGGAACTTCTTACAGTGTCAATCGGACGAACAAGACTTTCAATCTGTTCACGTTTTGGTTCTAAAAACGGTGGTAATGACAGTTTTTCTCCTAATGTTTCATATGGCTCATCGCCCATAAATCCTGGACCATCTGTAGCCAATTCAAATAAAATCTGCGGAGCTACTCGTGCATACAATGATTCAAAGAAATGACGATTTACATAGCCAGAAGTGTGGAAACCAAAACTTTCCAAACGTGCAGTCCATTCATCTAATACCGCACGATCCTCTACACGAAAGGCAGCATGGTGAACAGTACCAAAACCTTGACGAGCTACAGGTAACACTGTGTTGTGCTCGACAATAATCTGGGCGCCATTTCCTCCCTCATCTACTTCAAATAAATGGAAGTCTCCTTCTTCTGCAATCTCTGTAAAGAGCAATACATTTTCTAACACATCCTTAAAGTATTTAAAATTAGCGACACGGACAAAAACTGGTCCTAAACCTGTAATGGCATACTCAAGTGGGATGGGGCCATTTTGCCAAGGCGTACCTGCTGCCACACCTGTATTGTGCTCATCGGAAATTAACTGATAGTGCTGATCATCAAAATCTACGAAAGATAGTGTTCTCTTACCAAACTGTTCTTTCATACCTGTATGCTTCACATTTAAACGGTCAAAGCGCTTTATCCAATAATCTAAAGCAGCATCCGTTGGTACACGGAAAGAAGTCTTTGAAATTTCATTTGTACCATGTACACCTTTTGGGATATTAGGGAAATCGAAGAACGTCATATCTGTACCTGCACTACCCTTATCATCTGCAAAGAATAAATGGTATGTTTGAATATCATCCTGATTCACTGTTTTCTTTATTAAGCGCATTCCTAAAACATAGGTAAAGAATTTATAATTTTCTTCAGCACTACTTGTGATAGCCGTTACATGGTGTACACCTTTTAAATGATTCATAGTATGCTCCTCCTATATATCTCGATATCGAGATATATATTTAAAATTTTTTATTGGTTATTGGCGTTCTTGCCAACTTTTTTAAGTGATAAAATCATGTTGTCCAGCTCCTGAGCTTCCAATACTTCAAATATCTCATTTATTTTCTGTTCATGCTTAGGGAATATTTCCTCCATCAAAACCTGCCCCTCAAGCGTTAGTAATACATACGTAACACGGCGATCTCTTGGACATGCCTTACGGTACACATAGCCCTTTTGCTCGAGCTTATCTATCACATAGGTAATACTACTGCTTGCAATTAATATTTTTTTACCAATCATTTGAACTGGTTGTTCTCCATGATGATATAAAAATTCAAGAACCGAAAATTCAGTTTGATTTAAATCGAATTGAAGTAAATCTCTTTTAGTTGCATCTTGAATCGTTTGATATGCTCGGAACAAGACCGTAAATGCTTTTAAGTTACGATTGTTTTGCTTCATACGACTCCCTCTTTTTACTTCGAATTTAATTATCTTTAATTCGAGATAATAATAACATATACATTTTTGAACAGCAAACAATTTGTTTCTTCATGTTTGCCATCTTTTCGTTGGGGTAGAAGGTAGTTGTAACTTATAAAGGAGGATTCTAAATGAAAAAAGATGTCAATCAAAAACAACAACAGCTAGAAGCATTCCGAGTAAGTGATAAAGATCAACCTCTCACAACCAATCAAGGATTAAAAATATCGGAAGATGAGCATTCACTAAAAGCAGGTGAGCTAGGACCCACTTTACTAGAGGATTTTCATTTCCGTGAAAAAATGACTCACTTTGACCATGAACGAATTCCTGAACGAGTAGTACACGCACGTGGCTCAGCCGCTCATGGAATTTTTGAAACATATGAATGCGCAAGTGATATTACAAAGGCACAATTTTTAAATGGAAAAGGAACTAAAACCCCTGTTTTTGTCCGCTTCTCTACCGTTGCTGGATCTAAAGGCTCTGCAGATACTGTTCGTGATGCACGCGGTTTTGCTACTAAGTTTTATACACAAGAGGGCAATTATGATTTAGTTGGAAATAACATACCAGTATTTTTTATTCAAGATGCTATTAAATTCCCCGATTTTGTACACGCTGTAAAGCCCGAACCAAATAACGAAATTCCACAAGCACAAAGTGCCCATGATACATTTTGGGATTTCATTGCAAATAATCAGGAGTCTGCTCATATGGTTATGTGGCATATGTCAGATAGATCGATTCCACGAAGCTATCGAATGATGGAGGGCTTTGGTGTTAATACTTATCGCTTTATCAATGCCGAAGGAAAAGCCCACTTTGTTAAATTTCATTGGAAACCTGTACTTGGGGTAAAATCATTAGTATGGGATGAAGCACAAATCATAGCTGGAAAAGACCCCGATTTTCATCGCAGAGATTTATGGGAATCGATTGAACGTGGGTATTTCCCAGAGTGGGAGCTTGGTGTGCAACTTATTCCCGTTGAAGATGAATTCAAATTTAGCTTCGATATTCTTGATGCCACGAAAATATGGCCTGAAGAAGAAATTCCAGTACGCATCCTTGGGAAAATGACCTTGAATAAAAATGTGGATAATTTTTTTGCAGAAACAGAACAAGCCGCATTCCATGTCGGTCATGTTGTACCTGGCATTGATTTTTCAAATGATCCTTTATTACAAGGTCGTTTATTCTCCTACACCGATACACAGTTAATACGACTGGGAGGTCCTAATTTCCATGAGCTTCCTATTAATAAACCAATCTGTCCATTTCATAATAACCAACGAGATGGCTATGGCCGACAAACCATTAATGTGGGACAAGTTAGCTACCATAAAAATTCCTTAGCCAATAATACACCACATCCTGTTTCTGAAGCAGATGGTGGATATAAGCATTATGAAGAAAAAGTTGAAGGGCATAAAGTACGTGCACGTAGTGAGAGCTTTAAAGACCATTTTTCTCAGGCAAGATTATTCTGGCTTAGTATGACTGATATTGAGAAAAAGCATATTATCGATGCCTTTAGCTTTGAACTTGGCAAAGTAAAAAATAAAGCGATTCGAAAACAAGTTGTAGACATGTATGCTAATGTCAGTTACTCACTTGCTTCATCTATCGCTGAACGAATTGGTATAGTTCCACCTGTAGAAGTGGAAGTACCACATATTCAACAAATTTCTCCTGCTGTTAGCCAAGTAATCAATGCAAAGGAAAGTGTCAAATCTAATAAAGTAGCTGTAATTGTTACAGAAAATAGTAGTGAAAAATTAAATGAACTTATTGCTACATTTTTAAGTGAAGATATCGTAGTTGAACTAGTAAGTAATAAACAAGGCATAGTAAGCGGCTATGAAATTCACGAAACATTTGCTACTACCTCCTCAGTTCTTTATGATGGGGTTTATGTTACAGGAGCCTTTCAAAATTCCTATGAACAAGCTAAAGCAGAACAGTTTATTGAACAAGCCTATCAGCACTGTAAAACAATAGGTTATACGGAAAATGTTTTATTTTCACAGCATATAGCCAATAAACATGGGGTTGCAAACGATCCAAAGTCTTTTGTTCATGCCCTTGCTAAACATCGACATTGGGTACGAGAATGTAAATGAATGAAAAGCCAGCTAACTGATTAAATCAGCTAGCTGGCATATTTTTATTATTTAATCCGTTTAAATTCCTTTTCATTGCCGTCTACAAATTCGACATCCACTTCAATGGATTGATAGTTATCTTCAATATTGAATACTTTGATTACTTGATCAATCACTTCGTCATTAGGTGTAGTAGAATCAAAATTCAACTGCTTAAATAACGGCTCTAATTTAGTATAAGCTTCATCGCCCTGCAGTTTTTCATTTTTTCGATCATCCTCTAATTTTGCTTCTATTCCTGTTTTTTTATCTTCATATTCTACCTCATAAGACTCCGTTGCAGAGTAATCAACATCTAATGAAAACTCTATAAAATTAAATGTCACTTGGTCAGTGGGCGTCTCACCAGTCTGTTGAGTAGCATTCTGATCTGCTGGAGCGTTTGCAGGCACATCATTTACCTCATCCTTATTACAGCCGTAAAGAATAACAGTCATTAAAGAAATCACTAAAATAAATTTCAATTTCAATTTATTCACTCCTTTCTTTACTTATTATTTCCCCATTCTTCTACAAACTAACCTAAAAAGGGCATCTCCTACAATTAAGGAGATACCCTTTTCATGGAATGCGACTTAATAATAGAAGTTACGATCCACTTTATTTTCTTGAATAGCTTTTGCTAAACGAACTGTTGACACAGCCAAATCGGCATATGACACACTCTTGCTAGCATTAAAGTTATTTTGCTGTGTATCAATCAGACCCATCCCATTTGCTATTGCTATATAGCCTGTATACGCTGGATCAATAGATGCTGAATCCGCAAAGTTTAATTTGTAAATATCCTTATACTTTGCAACATTCTCCAATTGCATTGCTTTAACAGCCCATACCGCTAGCTCTTGACGATTTAATGCTTCATCCAAAGCGAATTGGTTTGCTGGTTGTAAAATTCCCATTCTTACAGCTTGTTCAACCACTCCATATAATGGATGGTTTTTATCGATATTGCTGAAGGTTTGCTTTTCACCATCGCCACTACCAAAATGGCCATATGTTAAAGATTTTAGTAGAATCTTTAATGCTTCTCCCTTTGTCACAGCAGCATCAGCATTAAAGTTTGCTATATCTTTTACCTCTAATACATTTTGATGTAAAAGATAGTTTAATTCATTGGCTGCTGTTGGGTGTGAAATAGATGGTTTTTCTTTTGAGTCATCTACCTCATACAACCATTCACCAGTAATTGCATCAATCTGATTAACTAAGCTACCGTTGTAAGTTGGAGCATAGACTAGATCATAATGTTGTTTACCTTCAGTATCTTGTTTTATATATTGTAGTTGTAATGTAAGGGCCTTACTATATGCTTCTTTTGCTTTATCAGCAGAGATTACCTGACTAAGAGAAGGCCAGTTATTAATCTTTTGCTTATTAACATTCAATGAACGTAATGACCCATCAGATCCAATACCTACGTTTATTTCATCTCCAACAACTGCAATCCCGTTTACGATGCGTGGGAAGGAGAAGTAATAATCTTTACTATAATCATCATATACAGGATCATCAATTGGCATCGAATACTCATGTAAATAGGATGGAGCCCATTGCTTTAAGTATTCAATCGCCTTTGCTAATGCCGCATCCTTAGAGAGGGTAGTTGTTTTGTCAGTGTTGATAAAATCTCTCATAATATCGTGATACTGCACGATATCGCCTGTTGCCTTATTAATTTCGAAAGAGGTACCAGACCCGCCATTATTGTACATATACATGTAATTTACTGTATAAACCGTTTCACCATTGTCATTTTCTCTTTCGTCAACCATATCAATCGTGAGCTTTGCCTTGTCTTCATCAACTTTTAATAAATTTTTAGCGAATTCCTCAACCTCTGCTACTGTCATACCGCTTTTTCTTGGTGGTAATTGCTGTGAGGATATTTTCTCAACGCTTTTCGTCTTTGGAACTTGTGTAGAGAAGCCATTCGTTGTTTGCCATTGACCTGTTAAAGCATGTACACCATTAAATCCTGTTGCTGGCATATAGACAAGCTTCACATTACGTTGATCGCTAAAATAGTCAACGTAATAACGAAGTTCAACTGCTAAGTTATCCCGTACTTGTGCTACAATTTCTTCCTCATTTTTTTTCTGGCTTGAGCTATCAAAGGTTGCTTTACTTAAAGATTCTGTATTACGATACATTCCTGTTATTTGACCATTAGCAAGAACATCAATAGTGATACTTTGATCGCCAATAAGCACTCCATTATATGTTGGTGAATAAACAAATGAGTAGGTAATTGGTTGTGATAATGGACGATTAATGTCATTGTAATAACCGAAGCCATCTTCACGGAGTTTATAGTTCTCTATTTTCGCAAATTTTCTTAGGAAGTCATCTGCAATTTTTTTTGCTTCAGTCTCTGAATATTTTGCGGGATATACTGCTTCAGCGATATTAGCTGGCTGATAATAGAAATTTTCTAACTCCAAATCTTCACCTTTAAATGTAAAACCACCATATACATCTTTACCATTTACAGTTTTATGGAAGTTTAAATCATAACGGACCGTTGTATCATCTCTAAAGAAATGACCGCCTCCAGAATTAAACTCATTGTCAGCTACAAATTTGAACTCTTCAGGGAATAGTGCACGTAATTTGTTAATTAGCATACCTTTTGTCACTTTTGTCTCTGAGGCAGCCAACTGTATTGCAATACGCTCTGAAGGTTCTTTCACATTTGCAGAAGCTTGTGAAACGGGTGCTAGAATACCAACAGAAAATGCAGTAGTTGTTAAAATAATACCTAACTTTTTAAATTTACCCAAAATATCCCTCCTAAAATACTATTTACCATTATTATAATATATTTATCCATAATTAGATATGGAATTTACAGATAATTTCCTCTTTGAAGAAAATACATTGGGTAATCTGTCCCTTATACTTCCTTATCTTATTTCTTTACTACATCAAAATTAGCACCAATTAATACCCAATTCTGAGGGAATGGTAGTCCTAATTTCCAATAACCAATACCACGAAGGTTATATTGTTTAATGAGATTGAATTTAGCTTGAATAGATCTAGCATCTTCAAACCATACCATATGCGCTCTACCTTGCTCATCATAGTATTCAAAAAACGGTGCTTGGGCTCTCCAATCATACTGAATTGCTGCATTATAACGTTTAGCAATTTCAATGGCTCGCTGTGGACTAAGTGCTTCTGCAAAGGGTCCCCCCTGGACAAAAGGTAACGTCCAATCGTAGCCATATAAATTTTGCCCCAACATAATTTTGCCTGCAGGTATTTCACTAATCGCATATTTTACAACTGCCTCTACCTCTGGGAGAGGTGAAACGGCCATTGGTGGGCCAGCTGAATATCCCCATTCATAGGTCATGAGTAAAACAAAGTCCACGATTTCCCCATGTGCCTTATAATCATGTGCAGCTGTCCATGGTCCTTGCTCACTATCACTTGTTTTTGGCGCTAATGCCGTAGACACTGTATATCCTTGAGCATGGAATTTTTCAACAGCTCTTCTTAAAAAATTGTTATAGGCTTGTCGTTGATCTGCTGGCAAATTTTCGAAGTCAAAGTGGATATCCTTAACATCCCCTAGTTGCTTTGCTTCTGCAAGAATATTATCAAATAGTAAATCTTGAACAGCTATGCTTTGAAAAATATCTCTCGCTAATTCACCACTAAAACTAAAATTCTCCAAATTAGAAATAACCATTGCCATTGATGCTCCCGTATCATTGGCAATTTGTGTTACACCTTGGCTTGGTGGCCTCTGTAAAGTACCATCACGCCTAGCTTCATAGCTAAATAAAGCTAAATATGTTAAATTAGGACCCGCTTCCCTCGCTTGATTCAAGAGTGCCTCACTAACTGATGTTCCTCTCGGCTCTAAATAGGCTAAGGTTTCTGCCCTTGTTTTTGGTGGTTGTGGGATGTATAATCTCGTTCCAACTGCTAATGGTTGATTGGGATTAATGCCATTTACTTGTGCAAGTGTTACATAATTAATACCGAAACGTTGGCCAATTGACCATAAGCTATCACCTGGCTGTACATAATAAAAGCTTCCGACAATCGGGATTACAAGAGCTTGCCCCACAACTAAACGATTTGGCTCTGGAATTTGATTGGCATCTATAATGCTCTGAACCGTAGCCCCATACGCCTGTGCAATTCCCCATAAAGACTCACCAGCCCGTACAACGTGTATTTGAATGATTTTGCCTCCTTTTAGCTTGATAAAATCATACCTATAAAGCTTATGAAATCAGAGATGAAAAGATGTCTTTCAACAACTACACAAAAATAGACCACTATTTATAGCGGATGAATATTGGACTGTATTATGTCAGCTATTTAATACAAAGAAAATCATATAAATCCAATCTAATCCAAAGCGAGTCTCTTTCATGAAAGAATTTACTTTTACGTATGTATGTCTATAAAGTTACCTGAGTAATATATTCTGCTTTTTACTCCGTTATTAGTATAAATAAGCGCAAAATGATACTTATCTAGATAATATTAATCGTACAAATGTTCTATTTTTCATATAATCTGAGGCAAAGTGTCACCCACTTTCTACCCTACCAATCAAGTGTAGCAGGCTACTTTTTGTTACGCTTTTCCCAAATTTTTTTACGCAACTAGCGTCATATGCCTTATTCTTTTCCCTGTTCTCACTCTTGTATAATGAAATTATTGTAAGGAGGTGTTAGATTGCGTTTACTTTACCAGCAAAAAGTAATCGGTAAGAAGTCTCGTAAACTTGAAAAAATTCCATTTTCAATTGAAGAGCCCGTCATAACGTTACAAGACTTACTTGTTCAGCTTGTTACACAGCAGGTTCAACAATTTAATGAGAAAATGGTAGATACACCACTTCATCTTTATTTAACGGATCAGCAACTAGAAGACGCAGCTCAATATGGCAAAGTACATTTTGGAGAAAAGAAAAAGGATACTGTACAGTCAGTTAATCAAGCTATTTCCACAATGCTTCAAGCCTTTCAGGACGAGCTGTTTTTAGTCCTTCATAATGAAGAATCTTTAAATTCTCTTTCTACACCATTAAACATACAGGAGGACGATGTCTTTACATTTATTAAACTTACTATGCTTGCAGGACGAATTTGGTAAGGAGGGATTTATATGACACTTTCACATGAACAAAAAACACATTTTCAAAGTATAGTTGATTCTGCACCTATAGTCATACAGCCTTTAGCAGCTGCATTGTTAAAATACATGGACAATAGAGATTATGACATTAAAACGCTTATAGACGTTCAGCAATATTCATCACTTGAAGAGTTATTTAGTGGACCATTATTTGAAGTGCTTACCCTGTTTTCTTCACAAGAACGGGCACTTAAGATCAAGAAACTAGCATTACGCTTTGATGCTACAATGTTCCAAAGAGGTGTTTTACGTCGATCTTTTCGTTCATCTCAACCAGTGCAAGACCATCTGTTTCAATGTTTACAGTTAATAGAAGAGATGCTGACATTTGCGGAAATTAGTTTGCAGGAGTTGTTAACAAATCATCGTCAATATGAGCATGGAACCTACCCAAACTATAGCTCTTATGTCTTAAAAAATGAAAATATAAAAGTAATGGGTTTTAACGTCTTTGAGCAGTTGCTCGCTGAAGAACTATCATTAGAGAACCCGTCAATTGAAGAAGCAGTAGAGGGTATTTTATTTGATGAACATCAAAGTAGCTTTTTCGGTCATCCATTCATTCGAGGTATTTTTAAATCAAATAATCATCGGATGCATGATGCACTTGGCAAACTCTTATTAGCAGCTGCACGACAAGAAGGTTTACGACAGGCAATAGTAGAAAATATTGACCATGGCAATCTTGATGCACAACTCTACATGATGAAGCTTATTCAGGAACAACGCCTAACACGCTTCTCCTCTGTAATTCGAGCAGTCGATACTTGGATGGGACTTGGCTATAATAGCTTCGAAAATCAAAAAATAACCGAGGAAGTTCTTGCATTAGCCATCCAAGCAATCGAAGAAGACAGCTTTATTGAGCAACTGTTAACGAGTGAACGTACAATTGATATCTATGTTGCATTATGGGCAACTGCTACAAAGGACTATACGAAATTAAATGACCTTGTAACAATTCTCTTAAAACGTGACAAACATATCCAACTTACAACGCTTGCCTTTTTGAAAAACTTATCGAAAATTTCCTTCACAGCGCCATTTGTAAAGGATTTAATCTTATCAACAAAAGATATCGAGTTGTTTGCCTTTGCATGGGGCAATTTTCTTTATGCTAATCACCATATTAATAGTGAGTATGCAAGAGACAATGAATGGGCGCAAATCCTTCAAACCTTCATGCAAGAAAACACACAGTTACAAGGGATTGAATACCTTTTATTTGAACAGCTTGAGTGGGCAAAAAATGAAATTACGAAAGATGGACTTAACATTACAGGTAAACCGCTATCCTTCGTCCATGTCCATTTGTCATTAGAAGATTTAATTTCAACACAAATTATTTTAGCCCATCATGTACAAGATGAGGCATTATTCCAACGAATTATTGAGCATGCAGAATCTTACTCACCATCTAGCAGAATCGGCCTACTGAATATTTATTGTCTAGAACCTGTCACCACACAAGGTCAACGCGAATTTTTATTTAATTCTTTACGAGATCGTAGTTCCATCAATCGTTCTCTCGCGTTAAAAAAAATACGTGCTTTAACACCAACAGAAGAGGAAATAGCAAAGATTGAAGATCTTTTAGCAAATAAATCAGGTGCACTTCGAAAAGAGGCTATTTCACTCTTAAAAGTTCAGCCACAGAATAATCTGTTACAAAGTGCTGAAAGGCTGTTAAAAGATAGTAAGCAGTTAAAGAGACTTGGAGGGCTTGAATTACTATTAGAAGCCTCTAAGCAACACAACTTAGCAAGCGAGCAAATTACATCTTTATGCTCCTTATTACCAAAAGTAACTAAAAACGAGCAAGTTTTGTTAGAGCAATTAATTACAAGGGATGTCCCTGAGTATAACGAGAGTAATGGCTTTGGCTTGTATACGCCACATCCCCCTATTCAATATGGCTGTATTTCTGATGGAGCCATTCAAATGAATGGTGTAGAGCCTTGGCAACAGCTTGCTCCACTTTATGTACAGACACCTACACCTTTTGAAAAATTCTTTCAATACGATATTGATAAGTTATTATCTAAGCTTGAACAGCTTATTCGGGTTTTAGATAAACATGCTGAACTAGAGTATGAAACATATCATTGGAATGACACACCCATTACCACTACATTAGGGCAAGAATATAGTGTAATGGCAACTAAATCAGATAATCAACGACATGCTAGTCTTGATGCTTATCCTATCCCTGAAGAAATTATTCAATGGATGAAGTCAACATTATTTAGTAATGAGGACTTAGCCTATTTTAATTTTTATCATAGTCTATCAGAATACCCTTCTGCTCATGATCTTTCCGAAGCAGCTCATACACTAATTAAACCGTTCTTCCAATACAAAGAATTAAAAGAACGTGTTACTCAATTGAATTTCTTGAAATATGACGATACAATTCAACAGATATTCACAGTATTAACCCAAGATATCGACAAAATCTCAGGTGACAAAATACTACATCAGGAAGCTCTTTCGTTACTACAAAAGCATGCACCCGAATTTAATCGCTTTGAACAGGCAATAGGCATTATGCTACAGCTACTCGAACAAATTCCTGTGGATCAGTGGCAACTTGACGTTCGAGAGAAGAGCTATTATTACTATCGTTCCACTTCTACTATTATCGATTTAGATGTCGTTGAGTCATTTGTTGATCGATGCTGGTCTGATTACTCAACCTATGGTGAATATGTCAAAATGCTAGCTATCAATGAAGAGCTAACAAAGCGTATGAAAAATGCTAGCTATAGCCCAAACGTCTACAATTTGTCTTTATTCCAATATTTAGACGCCATGAAAGTTGGTTTATTTACGCAAGATCACTTATTTGAAGCCATATTTACCAACACGCTCGCTCCAGAAATATTTAATGAGCCAACTAAGTTACTAGAACGCTATCAACAGTCGTTTGAAGATTTAACAGATTTCTTTACTATTCGTGAACAAGCGATTGATCGTATTTTAGCCATAGAACTAAAACGTGGTGATACGCCTACTGCTGTAACAAAGCTTGCTAGTAGCATTTCTTATTTTGAGGGTATTGATTATTTCTTACAGATTCTACAGGCACTTGACGGAGAAAAGCTTGCGCGAGGCTATATTTGGCAGGCAGAAACGAAAAAGGATGTATTCTCCCGATTGCTAACCAACTGTTACCCCAAAAAAGAAGAAACAGCGCAGCAATTAAAAGAAGCATGGCAGAAAACAGACATTTCTAAAGAGCGTTTAATTGAAGCAATGATGTATAACCAGCATTGGATAGACCTTGTCAGTGAAGTAATTGGTTGGGATGGACTAAAAGAATCAGCTTGGTATTTTATTGCTCACACAACAGATTCCTTGTCCGACTATGCCAAGGATCAAATTGCCCTTTTCTCTAGCATCACTGCTGAGGATTTCCGTGATGGGGCATTCGATTTAGCTTGGTTCCAAAGTGCTTACCAAACACTCGGTGCAAAAAATTTCAAAATTGTCTATGATGCAGCAAAATATGCTTCAGAAGGAGCTAATCATCGTAGGGCACAGCTTTATGCAGATACTGCCATTGGTAAGCTTAGTCCTAAACCATTAATGCAAGAAATCCAAGACAAGCGTAATAAAGATAAACTACGTGCATTAGGCCTTATCCCACTAAAAAAATCAGATGATAAAGATGCCTTAACACGCTACCAATTTATTCAACAGTTTTTAAAGGAAAGTAAGCAATTTGGTGCTCAACGCCGCGCAAGTGAGGCTCGAGCAGCAAGTATCGCTCTAGAAAATTTAGCGCGCAATGCAGGCGATGGAGAAGCCACTCGCTTCACATGGCGTATGGAATTATCTTCCTTTAACGATATGAAGCATTTATTTAAAGCACAACAAATCGAGCAAATTACAGCCCATCTACAAATAGAAGATAATGCCTCTGTAGCTATTATTGTTGAAAAGGATGGTAAACGTCTAAAGAACGTTCCTGCTGCCTTAAAAAAGCATGCTGATATTGTAACCTTGCAGGAAGCCCGAAAAGACTTACAAGAGCAATATAAACGAGCCCACCCAGCGCTTGAGCAAGCAATGGAATTAGAAACAGTATTTTCGGTCGAGGAGCTTATTCATTTATTAGCCCATCCGATTCTAGCTCCGCTTTTACAAAAACTACTATTTATTAGCGATAATGACGTCGGAATGCTTACACCAGAAGGTTTACAGCTTCTATCGGCTGACATTGTGGACCTTGCTCCTACGTCCTCTATAAAAATTGCTCATCCTTACCACCTTCTAGAAAGTGGTCAATGGAGACAATGGCAATCCTATATGTTCGAGCACAAAATTAAACAGCCATTTAAGCAAGTGTTCCGTGAGTTATATCTCATTAATGCTGATGAAAAAGCACAGAAACAATCATTGCGCTATGCAGGGCATCAAGTAAATCCTTCACAAACAGTAGCCCTGTTGAAAACACGTGGCTGGCAAATCAGCTATGAAACAGGACCACGTAAAGTATATTATAAGGAAAATATTGTGGCATCCTTGTATGCACAGGCAGATTGGTTTACGCCAGCAGAAATTGAAGCACCTGCAATCGAAGGTGTTTACTTCTATGATCGACTAACAGGCAAAGATATCGTTTTAGATGATATTCCAGCTGCGATATTCTCTGAGGTTATGCGAGATATTGATCTCGTTGTCAGCGTAGCTCATGTCGGTGGTGTAGACCCTGAGGCAAGTCATTCTACTGTTGAAATGCGCAGTATTATCGTAGAAGAATTGGCTAAATTATTGAAGCTAAACAATGTGGAAGTGAAAAAGCAACATGCCCTCGTAGAAGGTAAGCTAGCAAGTTACTCCTTACATTTAGGAAGTGGTGTGGTGCATCAAATAGGCGGTTCCATGATCCCAATTATTGCTGTCCCATCTCAGCATCGTGGACGAATTTTCTTACCGATGGTGGATGATGATCCACGGACGGCTGAGATCATGTCCAAGCTCTTATTACTATGTGAAGATACAAAAATTAAAGATCCAGCTATATTAACTCATATTCGAAGCTATGAGCAAATGCACTAACGTACTCTAGATAAAAACAGGTGACTCCATTCGTCACCTGTTTTTACTGTACATCTGTTTTAATCATTTCAAATAATAGCGGTACATTCGTGCCACGATGCAATGAATGACAGCCTTCCATTAAAAATGACCAACTTTTCTTTATTTTTTCCCTATATGACAACTCTGAACTGACTGGGAGATAGGTGCTTAAATATTCCTCAATCGTGCATGTCAGATTGTCCATAAATTCATCTGCTTTTTGTATTTTTTCTGTAGGGATTTCATTGCGCTCATTCCATAAGACATGCTCTAAATTCGTAGAAAAATAAAATAATTGATAAGGTACTTTCATACGGTTAATGCTAAAGTGGTCGTTGGCAATCAAAATTCTAGCATTCTTAGCCTTCATATCATTGCGTTGTTCTATTTGTTCTTTGCGTTTATCCGACTTCACTAAAATAGCATCCTCTGTATAAAATAAGTTTTGCTCGATACGCTCATCTACCTTGACGCACTCTGGTGCGATAAAGCATCCATCTGCATCTGTAATATGAACAACCGCTGTTAAATCATTGGGTAAAAATTTATATTTTTCAAGATAGCTTTGAATCACTCGTACAACACTGTTTTTAATATTCGGTATGCGTTTGTGCGCATCCCACTTTGTTAAGATATCTTCTCGTTGTACATCAAAGCGTATTGTGGAGTTCGCAAAATGAGCATCTAAATAATCCTCTAAAATAATTTGCTCCGTCTGCCCTTCCACAATAATTAAAAGTACTTTTTTAGTCATGTTGAACACCCGCTTTACGAAAAGCCCGCTTTATTTTAAATGTTTTAGTTTCCTTATATATCTCTTCCTCTTGCCCGCCAAGCTGGATAGCACGTAAATAGACATCTCTAGCGTTATTCACTTCTTTCATACCTTTTAGCTGCATATAACGGTGATGTTCATTTGTTGTCGTAAACCATAAATTTTTAATAGCTAGCACCTCTAACACACGTAGATTATGGGAAGTAAAAATAAGTTGCCCTTTTCCATCCTCATCTATCACTGTTAACAACTCACCTAACAAATATTCAAATACACCTGAATCTAATTCATCAATAACAACGCATGCATTCGGATTATTATATACAGCAATCAATACACTAAGAATAGAAATGATCTTTAAAATTCCCTCTGACTCTGTTCGTAGCGGTAATTCCTGCTCCCCACGCTGAGACAAAAATTCGAAACGGATTCCTTGTTCGCCACTGTCCATCATTTGCTTTGTAATGATATTAATTTTAATCGTCAGACCAGGAATAATGGCTGAGAGCACTTGATTACTTTGTTCAATAACCTCACATAAAGCATAGAATCCATCCTCTGGTAATAAAGCTGGTCCATTTAAATCATAAGGAATAAGACCTCTTGTTTTCTCTAAATGAATACTGAATGGCATCATCCGTTCTTCAAATAGTGGGGCAATATTTTGAGTATTAACAACATGTAAGTCTCGACTAAAATCAACAGCAATATTTTGTAGCAACTGCATTTCTAGCTCAGAAAGTCGTTCATGTAATAATGCCTTTATATCCTTATGGAATAGAAATGACATATATTGTTTTCTTGCTAACTGTTGAATAACCAGTAATTGAATTCGTGCTTGTTCACTCAAATCATCCAGTTTCGATTGACGGATTTGTACATCCCTCTCCGTCACAGCCACTAAAATCTTTGATCGCTTCCCTTTCGTGTTTTCTCGATAGGTAAGGCGCTCCAACGTAGTATATAGTCGATGCTGATCCTCCTGTAGTTCAACATAGTAATTCACAAAAAATGTACCGAATTGATTTTGAACTAGAAATTCTACATCCAAGCTAGCTGTTTGCTCTCCTGCCAATATAAGTCTTTTCTTTTGAGAGGGCAACTTCACTTCAGCAAGCCATCCTGATAGAAGTGTTTTCAATAAACTAAATGCATCTACAATGGTTGTCTTCCCAGAACCATTTTGTCCATATAGGCCAACAACATTCGCTTGTAGAAATGTCTCAAAATTTACTGCGAGTACAATTTCACCCTGTCGTACATTTCGTAAATTTTGTAAGTTTATTTTTTTTATCTTAATAATTGCCATATGCTAAACATCCTTTTAGCTTTTTCTCTTATTATAATGAAATTCGTTTTATTTTATAACAAATTCGAACTTAAGCATCCATAGCCTATAGCCTATGACAAAAATCGCAATAGGCATATGTTAGAAAAAATGAAGAAAGGTGTGTTTCATTGGTTTATCCTAGATTAGCCCCTGATGATTTTAACAGTCAATTTCGCCCAGGTATGAAAATATGGGTAACACTCCCTACTGGTACTTATTCAGGTACATTAATTCGAACATTCGGAACTGGAGGAAGAACTGCTGAAATTCAGTTAGATAATGGTCAAATAGTGACTGTGGATGTTAGTCAAATCACTGCTGCAGGTACAGGAACACCTCCTGGTAGTTCCTATCCGCCGCCATACCCACCACCTTATCCGCCATATCCGCCTCAACCTTATCCACCGCGTCCATACCCACCACAGCCTTATCCGCCTCAACCTTATCCGCCACGTCCATATCCACCACAGCCTTATCCACCTCAACCTTATCCGCCACGTCCTGGAGGGCAATATCCTGGTTTCCCACCACCATTAATACCAGGACTCCCTAATATTCTACCGGGTATATTTGGAAATCCACGACCGTAGCAACAACTAGAAAAGGTTATTTCTTTATTTAAGAATAAAGAAATAACCTTTTTTCATTTTACTCCCATAACAAAAATCATCAAATTCCTTTACACAAAAGACATGACAAAATAAGTAAAAAGCCCTAACAAGGAATTGGAAATTGATATTTCAGCCAATTTTTTAATCAACCGAAAATAAGTAAGATTTGAGCATACTTCTTTTTTATACCAGGAATTATGTCGCTTTTTGTAAAAATTTAACCTAACCTAAAAATTATATAGACTAAAAAACTATATATTATCGTTTATTTATAGAAATCATGCCTTGAAATAGTAAGTTTTCTGGGTTGTGAATCAATTTTTTTGGCAGTATAGTAGTTAAATGATAGGGGATAAATAGATTATTTTGCATCTATAAATAGTTTACACGCATCTGGACTTCTACGAATAACATCACCATCTTCAATGTGTAGTACATTGACTAAATTATCCATTTATAGTCCTTAGCTTGAAATATTTGCTATATCATATTAGGAGGAAAAGCATGAAAACACGCAAGAAGCAGCAAATGTCTATTAGTAAGAAATTAACTGCAATAGTAGTGAGTATTTTATTATTATTCGGATTAGTTACTTTAGGTCTTTCTTATTATATAGTAAGAAATAGTAATTTAACAGACATGAATCAATCTCTTTCTGACAAAGGCATGATCCTAGCCAAAACCATTGATATTACTACACTAAAATCGATATTAGAGAATCCTACAAATAGTAACCCCGATGCTCTACGATTAACTAGTGAAATGGATGCAATCAATGATAATTCTGATAGCATTACCAATCTATTTTTAATTACAGTTAACGGTGAAAATATTAATGCACCTGTTCTATCATCTAGTATACTTGAACTAGGGGCAGAGTATAACCAAGATATGATTGCAATGGGTTTATCTCCGGATTTCCTAGCAAGAATTAAAGAAGTTTTTGATACAAAAAAAGCAACAGCAACAGATATTTATAGCGATGAATATGGTAGCTATAAAACAGGCCTTACACCAATCTTGGATGAGAATGGGGACATGCTGGCTGCTTATGCCATTGACTATGACGTATCAATGGTAACAGGAAAAGCGATGTCTGAAGCCCTATGGACGTTATTAGTAACAGTTATTTTCTTAATTGGTTCATCCATTGCTGTTTACACTCTTTTAAGAAAAAAATTAACACCAATTCAACAACTTTCCTTACAATCTAAAAAAGTCGCAGAAGGTAATTTAGAGCTTGAACCATTACCAGTTACTTCAACAGACGAAGTAGGAATGCTCACACAAAATTTTAATTCAATGATTGATAACTTAAAAAAAGTTATTAAGAGTACAACAAATGTTTCTGAGCGTGTTTCAAACACAGCCAATGTTTTATCTGTAAATATGCAAGAAGCTTCCGATTCATATAATAATGTAGCATCTTCTATGCAGGAGATTGCAAGTGGCGCTGATCTTCAAGTACAAAAGGCAAAAGAAAGTACAATTACCATTGAAGAAATGAATATTGGTATTCAACGTATTGCCATGACATCCAATCAAATTTCAGAATCCTCGATTTTAGCATCAGAGGAAGCTGAAAGAGGAAATGAATCGACAAATAAATCTGTTGCACAAATGAATGCTATTAGCAAAGCAGTTAATCAATCTGCAGCTTCTGTTAAATTACTTGGCGAACATTCCAATAAAATCGAAGAAATCGTAGGAATCATTACAGGGATTGCTTCACAAACCAATTTACTTGCATTGAATGCGGCTATCGAAGCTGCACGTGCTGGGGAGGCTGGTAGTGGCTTTGCAGTGGTAGCTGATGAGGTACGTAAACTTGCAGAGCAATCTGAGGCATCTGCAAGAGAAATTTCTACACTTATTTCTCATATCCAGCATGATACAAACGAATCTGTAAATATCATGGTTCACGCTGTAGAAGAAGTAGATCATGGTATTGTCATGATCAATGATTCGGAAAAATCATTTAGCCAGATTTTAACTTCCATTCACCATGTGACAGGGCAAATTCAAGAGCTTTCTGCAACAATTGAAGAAATGGCAGCTGGTATGGAAGAAGTAACATCTGCTGTAAAAGATATGGAAGATTTTTCAGTCAATTCAAAGGACAATACAAGAGCAGTAGCAGCAACTTCTGCCTCTCAATTGAATACAGTACAACGAGTTTCTGAAGAAGCTCAAGTATTATCCGAGCTATCTGATGAATTAATGAATGTTGTTAATACCTTTGTAGTGAAATAAAAAATGAAAGGGCTGCCCTTATAAAGGAGAGTTATGTCCGTTAGTTTCTCACAGATCGATTCACTACTGTGGACCTAATGACGCTAATCACTCCTTCATAGGTGTCGGCCCTTTTCTAAAATAGGAGTTGTCATAATTGAATAATAAACAAGAATTTGATGTACACCCATCACAGAATAATACGTATTCTTTTGACCAACAAACGCTACCATCCAATCGTACACAATTATTAAACGGAGAAGACTTACTCGCATATCAAACGTTAAACCGTACAATAGCTGACTATAATCAAAACACCACAATACCTGACGTATTTTATCAGGCAGCACAAAAATTTGCGGAACGAATTGCATTATCCTATGAAGGTGGAAGACTTACCTACCGTCAGCTAAATGAACAATCCAACCAAGTTGCTCATATGTTAGTTGCCAACGGTCTGCAAAAAGGAAACTATGTAGCGATAGTTATGGAACGTAGTAAAGAAACCGTCATTAGTTTGTTAGGTATCCTGAAAGCTGGTGGAGTTTATGTTCCCATTGATCCGAGCTATCCAAAAGAACGTTGTCAGTACCTATTAAACGATACAGGTGCTCCATTTATCATAACGAAAAACGAACATACAGCTCTACTGAATGATTTTATACATAATGATTCCCAAACACGCACAGTGTTCACAATCAACCAAATGGAGCAAGGGTATTCACAGGAAAATATCCAATGTGAACTTCTTCCCTCCGATTTAGCCTATATTATTTATACATCTGGTTCAACAGGTAAGCCAAAAGGCGTCATGCTTAAGCATGAAGCTGTCATTAATTTAATAACAGATAATCAACGAATCTACCATTCAACTAAAGAAGATGTTTATTCCCAGTTTATTTCTTTTAGCTTTGATCCTTCTATAACAGAAACTTTTACTGCTTTATTTTCAGGGGCAAGACTTCATATGCTTACAAGTATAGAGCGTGTATCCATTGAGGCATTTGCTGATATGATCGACCGTGAGCAAGTAACAACCGCTACTGTTCCAAATGCTTTCTTTACACAGCTAGCTACACATTTACCAGTAAGCTATAGAAAAAAGCTTTCGACATTAAATTATTTATCTGTAGGTGGTGAAGCCCTATTGCCTGCCATTGTTCAAAAATGGCAAGACAAATTTGGACTTTCTACCGAAATTATTAACGTGTATGGACCAACTGAGTGTACAGTCTTGTCCTCCTATTTTAAGGTGAAAAGTCAGATAACAGACATGCAATCTAGTATCCCCATTGGTAGCCCAATCGCCAATTATGAAATGTATGTTATTAATACGGACGATCAGCTATGTCCCGTTAATGAAATCGGAGAATTATGTATTGCTGGTGCTGGTTTAGCAGCAGGTTATTTACATCAGCCTGAAAAAACGGCTGAAGTATTTGTACCTCATCTCTTAAAGCCAGATCAAAAAATGTATCGAACAGGTGATTTAGTTCGACTATTGCCAACAGGTGTCATTGAATTTGTTGGACGTAAAGACTCTCAAATTAAAGTAAGAGGCTTCCGTATTGAACTTGGCGAAATCGAAACAGTATTGAGCAATCATACGAGCATTCAGGAAGCTGTGATCATTGCGAAGAAGATGGCTGATGGAAATAATCATTTATTTGCCTACTATACGGTGGCAAGTGGAATGCAGCTTGAGGAGAGTCTTTTAAGGGATTACTTAGCAAATCTTTTACCAGATTATATGGTGCCAGAGCAATTTATCGAATTGCAAGAAATGCCGTTATCCCCTACAGGAAAAATTGATCGAAAACACTTAGCTTCATTGGAACTAACTTTATCACGCAGCACTACATATATTGCACCAGAAAATGATACACAGCGTATGCTTGCTACTGCTTGGGAATTTGTACTTGGTATTGAGCCAATTGGCATTCACGATAACTTCTTTCATATTGGTGGGCATTCGCTCAAAGTGCTCGAGATTCTTGTACAAGTGAAAAAACATATACCATTCTTAAAGATTCAGGATTTCTTCCAATATCAAACGATTGCTGAACTGGATCATTATATTCGCAATTATCAACCAGAAGCGATTGAAGATCAAAAAGAACCCGCCAAAAACATTATATTCAAGGACTTAATGGAGCCTAGTCCTCTACAAGTCTCCCAAAACGTGAAGCCCTTGCCAATGACATCGGTATTACTAACAGGAGCTACAGGTTATTTAGGTAGTCATGTATTATATGAGCTATTAGCAACAACAACTGCGCACATATATTGCCTTATTCGACCAAGTACCCAAACTACGATTGAAGACAAACTAAGAGAGAGTATGCAATTTTACTTTGGCAATACCATTGCTCAGCAGATGAAGGATCGTATTACTGTTATCCAAGGTGACTTAGGCAAGCAACGTCTTCATTTATCTGATAAAGATGAACAAATCATTATGAAAGAAATTAATGCCATCATTCATTGTGGTGCAGACGTACGTCATTTCGGTGCAGCTGATCATTTTAATAATGTCAATGTGAATGGAACTCGCTACTTGCTTGAAATAGCCAAACAGAAACCAGGTGTGCATTTCCATTATGTATCGACAATTGGCATTCCAGAGGAGCTAGCCGCCATGCAATGGGGACCAAATGAAGCAAAAGGTAACTTCAATTACAATGTAAAGCTTGATAATGTTTATACTCAAAGTAAGCTAGAAGCAGAAAACCTTGTTCGAAACGCTGTACAGGATGCAATCCCTGTCTCCATTTATCGTGTAGGAAATTTAAGCTGTCATTCTGAAACAGGTAAATTCCAACGTAATATCGATGACAATGCCTTTTACCGTATGATTAAATCAATGCTTTATTTAGGTAAAACACCTACTGCACAATGGCATGTTGACTTCACACCAATCAATTATGCTAGTCAGGCACTGGTTTCTTTGGCCAGCCAGCCAGCAACCAACGGCCATGTCTTCCATTTATGTAACCCTGTATCGCTTACTTATTTAGAATTAATCGATATGCTTAAGGAAGTTGGTTATGACTTAACAATTGTTTCAACACAAGAGTATACAGATTGGCTATTAAATGGTGATCATTCAAAAGGTGTACAGGAGTATTTATCGTTAGCCATTGCGCAGCTTGAAGGTGATGGAGCAAGTGACTCCCCATTTATCTTCAATTGCAAAAAAACGATAGAATTTTTAGCTCATACCAAGATTGAATGTGCGGCACCAAATAAAGCCTTTATTCACAGAATGATTCAATATGGCATTGATACAGGCTACTTTCCAGAACCAAAACAAGTCAATATAAGATGATAAAACAAACTATACAGTTATTTGCACTTCCTCTAGGAGTACAGTTAGCACCGTCAGAACGGGATGCTTTCCTTAAAGTACTCCCTTGTGAGGTGCAAAGAAAAGTTCAGCAATACAAGCACTGGCAGGATCAGCAAAGAGCGTTGCTAGGTAGCATTCTTATTAGATGGGCACTTCTTCCCTATATAGATGAAGTTCTGTTATATCTAGCTCAAAATGAATTTGGGCGCCCATATATTGCAGGACACCCTCATTGGCAGGGAGATTTTAATCTCTCTCATTCTGGGAATTGGATCGTGTTAGCAGTCACCACTATCGGACGAGTGGGCATTGATGTTGAAGAAATAAAGCCAGTGAGTGAAGATGTGATGGTATATGCGCTATCTGAGACAGAGCGTCAATTGGTCTCTCATCAGCCTTTACATGTTTTTTATGAGTTTTGGACTTTAAAAGAGGCTCTTTTTAAAACAGGCTTATTGCCAAACCTATCGCCATATTTGCTTGATACCACCAACATAAAAAAAACAAGGAAAGACCTTTTTACTCAATTATTCTATCTCGATCCGCAACATCCTGTATGCGTCTGCTGGAACAATGAAAATTCTAAGTTAATAACCACAATATTAAATAAAGAGCAGCTTCTACAGTCATAACAATAATTATCATCCGTAATAAGAAAACGCTGCCCTAACGTGTCATTTATTCGACCCGCTAGGACAGCGCTTTTTGTTTTATTTAAATAAGTCTGGATACATTTCTTTTGCTAATGCTTCCATTCCATCAATCGTGTTATAGCCATAGCCAAACATGTAATTGTAATCTACAATATACATTTGTTTATTTTTAATAGCCTTCATGCTTGAAAGTTTAGGGTTCGCATAAATTTCTTCACGTATTTTTGTCAAATCAGAACCATCCCAGTTTGGTAGAATTAATACATCTGGATCTGCTGCAATTAATGTTTCAACACTTACATCGCCTGTTTCATCTTTGAAAATATTATCTAATTTTACCATTTTGAATGCATCATTAAAGAATGTTTCATCGTGTGCTGGATAAACAAAAAGCTCTTTTGGATCATTTGTATGCAGATAGGCAAATGTTTTTTCTTCTTTTATACTTTCTAATTTTGAGGAAATATCTTGTTGTCGACCTTTTAATTCTTTAATAAAGCTATCTGCTTTGTCTTGAACATTAAAAATTTCACCAATATTTTTTATATCTTTATAAATAGAATCATACGTGCCGCCTGTTACGGATGACTCTAAAACATATGTTTTTACACCCATTTCATTAAGAGAGTCTACTGTCCCTACTCCCCATTCAGCATTATCAAATAAGCCACCACGACCAAATACTAAATCAGGATCAGTACCTAATGTAACCTCTTTCCCAACATATTCATCACTTAAAATATTTAGCTTAGCATACTCTTCTTCAACAGATTTATCAACTGCGCCAAAGTTTGCACCAACACCAACGATTTTATCGCCTAATCCTAGATGTAATAATAATTCTGCAGCTGGGCGTGTATTTGCCATAATTCTTTCAGGTGCTTTATCAAATACTTGATCTTTCTTTTCCCATGTTGATCCACCTTCAGCCTTTGTAAAGTTCTCAATTGTCAGTGGATAATGCTCTTTTGTTTGTGTTTCCTTAGATGTATCTTTTGATGTGTTACCGCAGGCTGTTAATGTTAACAAAGCCGCTAAACCAATTCCTAATAATAATTTTTTCTTCATGTTTTTCCTCCTACAGTCCATATGCAAAGCCTAATCCATTCGTCACTGGATTAGTAAATGTTTGACATTTTATATGATATAAAGCTTCGATTGTTTCTGGTGTTAAAACTTCTTGGGGTGTACCATGTGCATAGATTTCACCATCTTTTACTGCATAAAGATAATCACAGTAATGTGCTGCCATTTCTAGATCATGAAGAGCTGCTAAAACACCGATGTTTAAACTTCTTACACAGGATAGTATTTCAATTTGATAACGAATATCTAAATGATTTGTTGGTTCATCCAAAATCATAAATTTAGGCTGCTGGGCGATCGTTCTTGCTAAAATAACCCGTTGCTTTTCGCCCCCAGATAGTGAAAGAAAACTGCGCTCTCTATAAGATTGTAAGTTTGTTCTTGTCAGTGCCTCTTCTACGATGTCAAAATCCTTTTGGTTATCTGACTCTAGCATTTTTTTATGAGGTGTTCTTCCTAACATCACCATTTGTTGAACGGTTAAATCAAAGTGCATTTCATTGAATTGTCCAACTACACCTAAGTGCTGAGAAATCTTTTTTTCGGGGCTTTTTAAAACATCTAAATCATCTAAGAAGACCATCCCTTTTTGAGGTACTAGGCTTTTATAAATGCTTTTCAGTAAAGTTGATTTTCCGCATCCGTTTGGTCCGATTAAGCCCACAAATTGTTGCTTATTCACATGAATGGATATGTTTTTTACAATTTCCTTTTTGCCGATTTTTACTTCTATTTCCTTTGCTACTAATTCCATTGTTCTACCCTCCGAAGTTGTAACCTTTTTTTACAATCATATAGATAAATAATGGTGATCCTATGACAGAAGTAATAATACCAATCGGTAATTCTACATTTTGGATTAATGTTCTAGACAGAATATCCGCCCAAATCATGAAAAGGCCTCCTAAGAGCAATGTTCCTAACATTAATCGTTTGTGATCTGCCCCAAAAATACCCCTCGTGATATGTGGAATAATTAAACCAACAAAGCCGATCATACCTGCATAAGCGACCATCGTTCCTGTAATAAGCGAGGTAAGAATCATATACAATTTACGATACGCACTTAAGTTGATCCCTAAGGTGATAGCTGATTCATCCCCAAGTAGCATTGTATTTAGCACACGATGTTGGAAAAGGAATAATGCAGCTCCTAGTACAATCACGATTGTTAAAATTGGTGTTTTGTCCCAGCTGGCAGATGCTAAACTTCCCATAGACCAGAACGTAACAGTTTTGATACCCTCCGCATTATTGGCGAAAAAGATGATAAGGCTTGAAAACGAGCTACATAATGCACCGATAACAACCCCTGATAAAACCAATTTTACAGAGGTTGCTTTACCTCCAATGCTGGATAAGATAAGCACTGCCATAGAGGTAATCATCGCCCCTACAAATGCACCAAAGGCTACTCCAAATTGTGCTAACAATGCACTACTCCCAAAACCAACTAGAATAGCAAAGGTTGCACCTAATGACGCTCCTGAAGAAATACCAAGTATGTATGGATCAGCAAGCGGGTTTTGGACAACCGCCTGCATGACAGCCCCACACATAGCAAGTCCGACACCAATTAATAAGGCAAAAACCACACGCGGCATTCTAACCTGTAGAATAATATTCAAATAGGATTCACTTTCCACACTATCAAGTGTTCCAAGTTTTCCATTGGATATAGTATGTAGCAAAATATCCATCGATTGCTTAAAAGGTATGCTGACTTGTCCTATTGATACAGAAAAAACGGCAGATATTAAAATAGAGACTATTAAAAGCAAGATAATAACATAATAAATATTGCCCATTCCTATTCTGTTAGCTTCCTGTCTATCCAAAATTTCACCTCTATCTATTAAACTTTTGTTAATGATAACGATTATCATTTTCATTTTGTATTGTAAGTGATAATCCACTGAAAAACAACAGGAAAATTTTTAATTATAGATTATGCATACATTTAGTAGATGAACATTCCACTAATGGCGGGTTTTGATTCACCAAGATTATTGTTTCAAAAGAGAAAATTTAGGGATTTTCAATTAAACTTTGTTCTAATAAGAAATCCAAATAAAAAACCACTTTCCATAAAATTATGGAAAGTGGTTATATTTACTTGCTAAATTGTGCTTATAGGCTAAGCTAAATCTTACATCATTCCTGGCATACCGCCCATGCCGCTCATATCTGGCATTGCTGGTGCTGCTTCAGGGATATCTGCTACAACCGCTTCTGTTGTTAAGAATAGAGCTGCAACTGATGCTGCATTTTGTAAAGCTGAGCGAGTTACTTTTGCTGGGTCTACTACGCCTGCTTCCATCATGTTTACCCATTCGCCAGTTGCTGCATTGAAACCAATGCCAACTTCTTCACGTTTTAGACGATCTACGATAATTGAGCCTTCAAGACCTGCATTATTAGCAATTTGACGAACTGGTTCTTCTAAAGCACGTAGAACGATTTTCACACCTGTGGATACGTCGCCTTCTACTGCTTCAGCCGCTTTTTCTACTGCTGCATAGACGTTTAGAAGAGCAGTACCACCACCTGATACGATACCTTCTTCAACAGCCGCACGAGTCGAGTTTAAAGCATCCTCAATACGAAGTTTACGCTCTTTTAGCTCTGTTTCTGTTGCAGCGCCAACTTTGATAACTGCTACACCACCTGCTAATTTTGCAAGACGTTCTTGTAATTTTTCTTTATCGAACTCTGATGTAGTTTCTGCAAGTTGTGCACGGATTTGACCAATGCGTGATTCAATTGCGTCTGCTCCACCTACACCTTCAACGATTGTTGTGTTGTCTTTAGTTACAACAACTTTTGCTGCACGACCAAGTGCAGAAATATCAGCTGATTTTAGATCTAAGCCTAATTCTTCTGTAATCACTTGTCCACCTGTCAGGATAGCAATATCTTCAAGCATTGCTTTACGTCGATCACCGAAACCTGGTGCTTTTACTGCTACAGCATTGAATGTACCACGAAGTTTGTTCACAACAAGTGTTGCAAGAGCTTCACCTTCTACATCTTCAGCAATCATTAAAAGTGGACGACCTTGTTGTACCACTTGCTCTAATAATGGCAATACTTCTTGAATGTTTGTAATTTTTTTATCAGTAATTAAAATGTACGGGTTATCAAGAACCGCTTCCATTTTATCTGTGTCCGTTACCATGTAGTGAGAAGCATAACCACGATCAAACTGCATACCCTCAACTACATCTAGCTCTGTTGTGAAGCCTTTTGATTCTTCAATTGTAATAACTCCATCGTTACCAACGCGTTCCATTGCTTCAGCGATTAGTTGTCCAACTTCATCATCTGCAGCAGAAATGGCAGCAACTTGTGCAATTTCTTCCTTATTGCTTACAGGGCGAGAAATAGCATGTAATTCAGTAAGTGCTGCAGCAACTGCTTTATCGATACCTTTACGGATACCTACAGGATTTGCGCCAGCTGTAACGTTTTTCAAGCCTTCACGAATAATTGCTTGGGCTAATACTGTTGCTGTAGTTGTACCATCACCAGCGATTTCGTTTGTCTTAGAAGCAACTTCTGCTACTAATTTTGCTCCCATGTTTTCGTATGGGTTTTCTAGTTCGATTTCTTTAGCAATTGTCACACCATCATTTGTAATAAGTGGTGAACCGAATTTTTTTTCTAAAACAACATTACGTCCTTTTGGTCCTAATGTTACTTTTACTGCATTTGCTAATTTATCTACACCTTGTAACATTAATGAACGAGCGTCTTCTGAGAATTTAATATCTTTTGCCATGAGAATTTACCCTCCTGAAATGGAATATTCGTTAAGCTTCTTCAATATATTTATAACAATTTCACCTTATTGTCACATTTGTTATGCAAACAATAAGCATCCACCTTACGTAAGGTGCCTTTAATGTTCTTATTCAATAATTGCAAGAATATCGCTTTCGCGTAAAATTAGGTATTCATTACCTTCAAATTTAACTTCTGTGCCAGCGTATTTAGAGAAAATAATGCGGTCGTCAACTTTAACGTCAAGCTCTACACGTTGCCCGTTCTCTAATACACGACCTGTCCCAACTGCTACTACTTTACCTTCTTGTGGTTTTTCTTTTGCAGAGTCAGGTAGTACAATACCGAATGCAGATTTTTCTTCTACCTCGATTAGTTCAATTACAATACGATCTCCTAGTGGTCTTAACAAGTGAAACAACCTCCTAATAATTAAATAATTGTTGATATTTATTAGCACTCTATATCAATGAGTGCTAACACAATTATTATGATAATCAATCACTCTTTTTTTTGCAAGTCAGAACTTCAAAAAATTTTGTTTTCTTTCCATATTCCTCTACAATAGAAAGGAAGCATATGAATGGAAAGGATTTTGATTGTGACTAATTCTCAAAAAGTAACGAAACATAAAAAAACAGCCCTGTATGTTTTGCTGATTTATATCTTGATGCAAATCTCTAGCAGATGGTTGCTCTTACCGTTCCATAAGCTCATCATGAAGGTAACTGGTTTAGCTTCTGAACAAGCGGCTCCTATTACTCAAGGTTGGTATATTGCCCTAAGTTTTGCGGTAGCGCTCATTTTAAGCTTAATCCTTACATCTCGAGATAAAGCATTTTGGAACATTTATCAAGGAAAAAAAGAAACGATACCTCTAACAATTGTGTGGGGAATCATCGGCTTCTTTCTAGTGTTCTTTGGACAAATGATTGGTGCAGCTATTGAGATGGCTGTTTTCGGTATTGAAGGAGGCTCACAAAATACTGCTGATATTGTCGCAATAGCTAAAGGTGCTCCCATTGCCATATTAGCAATTGTTGTATTCGGGCCAATTTTAGAAGAATTCGTCTTCCGTAGAGTAATCTTTGGCTCGCTTGTCCAAAAAACAAATTTCTGGGTGGCAGCAATTGTAAGTGCCATTTTCTTTGCGATTATCCACTTCGACTTCTCTCATATCTTACTTTATACCATTTGTGGTTTAATCTTCGCCTTTTTATATCACAAAACAAAACGCATTTGGACGTCTATTATTGCACACGTCATGCTTAATGGATTTGTGACACTTGTACAATTCTATGCGGAACCATTGCAAAAGTTTCTTCAAGAACTCGAAAAAATGCAATAAATTTTTGTAAAGCGATTGTAAGCTGCAAAAATAACACAAAAGCTCGGTGTCCCATTTAGGGCACCGAGCTTTATTTATTACTGTTGATTCAATTCTTCTATTTGTCGTCGTTGCTGCTCAAGTGCCTCTTCAATCTGACGCTTTTGTTCTGCTTCCTGCTCTTCTTTTAAACGGATCTCTTCAGATTTTAAATATTTGCGATAGCCTATTTTCGCTACCCAAACACTAAACTCATAGAGTAAAAACATTGGTACTGTTACGATTAAATGACTCATTAAATCTGGTGGTGTAATCATAGCCGCAATGACAAAAAGTCCGAAATAAGCATATTTTCTGTTCTTTGTCATAACTTGTGGATTTAGAATACCCAAACGTGCAAAGAATAGGAGTACAATTGGTAATTGGAAAACAAATCCAAAAGGTAAGGTGATTTGAAATAAAAACGAGAAATACTCATTAATTCCAATTGTTAGTTGTACACCTAGACGGTCAGATAAATCAATCATAAAGTTCAATACATATGGAAATAAAATAAAGTATGAAAAAACAATTCCAGCTACAAATAAGATAAATGTAAAGGGTATATAGCTTAATGTTACCCGACGTTCCTTTTCATATAGTCCTGGTGAAATAAAGGCCCATAGCTGATATAGAATAATAGGAGACGTGAACAATAAGGCTATATAAAAAATCATTTGAAAATAAATTTTTATAGAGTCTGTTATTCTGAACGCGTTTAAAGAGAAACTCTGTGCGGTTTCACTGCTTTGTAAAAAATGAATAAGCGGCTCCGCCAAAAAAAACGCTCCAGCCACCGCAATAACAAAGAAAACGACTGCAAAGTAAAGTCGTTTCCTTAATTCTTCTATATGCTCAATGACAGTTTGGTTGTTTGCATTCATATTAGAAAGACATCCTTCAGTTACTTATCATCGTTTTTTACTTCGATGACTTTCTTTTTATCATTATCATCATCATCTGCTAACCCTTTAGTAGCATTTTTAAATTCACGCAGTGTAGAACCCATAGCTTTCCCTAACTCTGGTAACTTTTTAGGGCCAAATATTAAAATTGCTACAATTCCAATAATGATAAGGCTCATAGGACCGATACCCATTACAGCCACCTCCTCTTATATATTTTACATTTTAACTCACTTTCGATAATTTGGCTAACTAATATTATGTGAAAGTTTTACGTCTTGCTATTCACCACAACAGCTTAAACACGCTATGTAAAGAATCACTCTTCCTGATTACGAATTAAATAAATAAGCGCTTGCAACTCTACCGATAAATCGATGGTTAAAAGCTGCATTCTATCAGGTACTGTTAATCGCTCTGGCGTAAAGTTTAAAATTCCCTTTGCATTCATGGCAGCTAAGCGATCCGCCATTTTTTGAGCGGAGCGTGGTGAAACGGTTAAAATAGCAAGCTCTGCACCGTATTCTGCATATTTTTCTTCCAATAAATCTGGATGAAAAACCGGAATGTTACTGATCATTTTGCCATCCTTCGGTGCTTTTGAATCGAATGCTACCACAATATGTGTATTATGGTTTTTTTGAAAATTATATTTTAATAATGCACTGCCTAAATTCCCCACACCAATTAACGCTACTTTTGTCGTTTCATGTTGATCAAGCGTCTGGCTAAAAAATTGTAATAGATGCTGCACATCGTAGCCATAACCTTTTTTCCCAAGTGCACCAAAATAAGAAAAATCACGGCGAATAGTTGCAGAATCTATTTTCATCGCTTCACTCAATTCCTTCGACGAAATACGTTCCATACCTTCTTGTGCAAAGTTTTGAATAAATCGATAGTAAAGAGGAAGTCTTTTTGTAGTGGCTTGTGGAATTTTTAATTCTTGTTTCAAACTTTTTCCTCCTTATGATGTACCTCCATCAATTTTACTGTCTTTAACTACTAATTTTAATATATTCATCCTTAACAATATACAATATTTTTGCAATCCCCTGCTGTATTTCTCTTTAGTTAATGGCGCCTTATACGCAGCTAACTAAAAAGAAATCGTTTCAATCTTACATGACTGCTAGGAATAAGTAAAGCACGGACATTGCATGCAAATCGTTCATCCATTACACTAAGGTAGAATTGAGGTGTCAAGAATGATTGTTTTACAGGTCAATCAACTAACTAAATCCTTTCTTGCAGATGAAATTTTAAGTGGTGTTAAATTAGAAGTTCAACACCGTGACCGTGTTGCCTTAGTAGGACGAAACGGTGCAGGTAAATCTACTTTATTAAAAATAATTGCTGGTCAAATGTCTTATGATTCAGGTGATATCATTATCCCAAAGGATATTCAAATAGGCTATTTAGAGCAACATGCAGGATTAAACTCTACGCTAACAATTTGGAATGAAATGATGACTATATTTGAATCTCTTTTAGCCCAAGAACAGCTGCTACGCTCACTTGAACAACAAATGGCTGATCCTACTGTCTATGAAAACCCTACTATGTATGCGAAGGTTATGTCGGAATATGATCAATTACAGCATACGTTTAAAGATGCAGGTGGCTATCAATATGAATCAGACATACGCTCAGTCCTTCATGGTATGCAATTTTATTCTGAAGACTATGACAAACCCATCAGTTCCTTATCTGGTGGACAGCGCACACGTTTAGCACTTGCTAAGCTCTTACTTAGTAAACCAGATCTTTTAATTCTCGATGAGCCAACGAACCATTTAGATATCGAAACACTATCTTGGTTGGAATCCTATTTAAAGGGCTATGAAGGCGCTATTTTAATTGTTTCCCATGACCGCTACTTCTTAGACCAAGTCGTTTCTATTGTCTACGAAGTATCCCGACATCGCGTTACCAAATACCCTGGTAATTATAGTGCATATTTAGATGAAAAAGCTAAAAATTATGAGCGTGATGTCAAACTCTATGAACGTCAGCAAGATGAAAAGGCTAAGCTAGAGGATTTTATCCAAAAAAATATTGCACGTGCTTCTACAACAAAAATGGCACAAAGTCGACGTAAAATGCTTGAACGTACAGAGTGGATGGAATCGCCGGATGGTGATGAGAAATCCGCTAGTTTCGGTTTCACGATTGAACGTCAAAGTGGAAATGACGTGTTATCTGTTGATGAATTAACGATTGGTTATAACGATCGTACCATTTCTAGGGGGATAAACCTTCGCACTTTTCGTGAGGATCGCATTGCCCTTGTTGGACCAAACGGAGTTGGTAAATCGACACTATTAAAAACAATTGTAAAAGATTTATCCCCTCTTGCAGGTAGTATTCGTTATGGTACGAATGTACAAATCGGCTACTATGATCAAGAGCAAGCAAAGCTATCGAGCAATAAGAGTGTCCTGAAAGAATTATGGGATGAATGGCCACTCATGAACGAAAAAGATATTCGTACTGTATTAGGGCGTTTTCTTTTTAGTGGTGAAGATGTGGATAAAGCTGTATCCTCTTTATCGGGCGGTGAAAAAGCACGCCTTGCACTCGCAAAGCTAATGATGCAAAAGGCTAATTTCCTAATTCTGGATGAGCCTACCAATCATTTAGACTTAGATAGCAAAGAGGTATTAGAAAATGCCTTGATTGATTATCCTGGTACGCTTCTATTTGTCTCACATGACCGCTACTTCATTAATCGTATCGCAACGAAAGTGGTGGAGTTATCTGGAACGGGTTCATTTGAATATTTAGGTGACTACGATTATTACGTTGAGAAAAAGCAGGAACTATTGGAGCTAGCACAAATGAAAGCTGCCTCCCAACCACAAGTACAGCAAGACCTGCCTGATAAAACGACTACATCAAAAATTGATAAAGAAGCAAAAAAACGTGAACGTCAAATTAGACGTACGATCGAAGATTTAGAAAGCAAGATGCAAGAAACATCTGCTATTGTTGCAAGACTAGAAGAGGCTCTTTGTGACTCTGCCATTTTCACCGACCATGAAAAAATTTCAATGCTTCAAGCAGAATTAGCAACTGCTAAAGAGCAGCATGAGCTATTAGAATTAGAATGGCTTGAGTTAAATGAAGAACTTGAAAATATTAGTATGTAAAGGATGTAAGCCATGTGAAAGGTCACATGGCTTTTTCTTTACTTGTCTTCATTTTTCATATATATTGGTCAAGTGCTATTTTTCGACAAAAAATGCCCACAGTTTTATTCACACTATAAATCTAGTAATACCAACACATCAACAGAGTTTTCCACATTGTCCACAATAGAAATTTATTTTATCCACATTCTATCGTATAAAACCAGCTACTATATATTGAATAATCACAAGTTATACACAAGTTATCAACAATTTGTGCATAAGTACGCGTGTTCGCCATTTAATTCCCTCCTTTACCTGTGGATAATTTTCTGAAAAATTTGTCAATTGCGATGCTTCTATTGACTATTCTCTTAGCACGGTTCTTTTTTATCAACAATGATTCGACAATTAAAAAAAGAGATATCTAAAAATATAGATACCTCTTTCCTATACTATACCCAGGATTTTAACTCCATTCCTGGACGTCCATTCATCATTAAGTTTCCTCGAATACCAGCCTCAAACATCGGCATAGCTGCTGCGCCAATCATTGCCGCATTATCAGTACACAATTTAAGCGGGGGTACAAAAAACGGGATACCTTCCTCTTCAAATACAGTCTCCAAAGAAATTCGCAAACCTTTATTTGCTGCTACACCTCCAGCTGCAATAACCTGCTTCACCTGATATTCGCGAGCAGCACGTAATGTTTTAGCAGTCAGTACTTCAACAACACTTTCTTGAAAGCCCTTGGCAACAGCTGTTGGTGAAATAGCTTCACCTCGTTGGTCCATATTATGTTTATAATTGATGACAGCTGATTTTAAACCGCTAAAGCTGAAATCATACGAATCCTCTTCCAACCATACTCTTGGAAAAGGAACAGCCTCTCCTTCCTCATGAGCAAGACGATCAATATGTGGCCCACCAGGATAAGGTAAATTTAAAACACGCGCCACTTTATCATAAGCCTCACCAGCTGCATCATCTCGTGTTTCACCAATGACCTCAAAAGAGCCATGTTCCTTCATATAGACAAGCTCTGTATGACCGCCTGAAACGACTAGTGCTAATAAAGGGAACTCCATTGGCTGAACAAGCGCATTGGCATAAATATGCCCTGCAATATGATGTACACCTACAATTGGTAAGTTGTTTGCAAAGGCAAAAGCCTTCGCCGCATTAATGCCAATCAACAATGCACCTACAAGACCCGGACCCTCTGTAACAGCAATCGCATCTAAATCTGTCGGCTTTAATTTTGCTTGGGCTAATGCTTCTTCAATTACCATCGTAATTTGTTCAACGTGATGGCGTGATGCAATTTCAGGGACAACGCCACCAAATCGCTTATGACTCTCTATTTGAGAAGCAACAACATTCGACACGATTTCATGACCATTTCGAATAATCGCTGCAGCTGTTTCATCACAGCTTGATTCTATTGCTAATATCAATCCATTATTCATTATAAATTCACCCACATGACAAGGGCATCCTCCCCGTTATCAGTATAATAGCCTTTCCGTATACCACCATCTTGGAATTGAAGCTTACGATAAAGATTTTGTGCAACCGTGTTCGTTACTCGTACCTCCAATGTCATAACCTCCATTCCATGTAAACGAGCTATTTGCAGCGCCTCACGCATTAATCCCTCGCCTATACCTCGTCCACGCGCTGCCTCAATAACAGCTACATTCGTAATTTGGGCTGCATCTATAACCATCCACATCCCGCAAAAACCAATAATACTTCCACTTGCATCAACAGCCAGCACATAATGGGCATACTGATTTTCATGCACTTCATAGTAAAAGGAATCCAACGTCCAAGGTACAGGAAATGAAGCGACTTCAATTTCATAAACTGCTGGTACATCATCAGAAACCATTTTACGATAAGTTACATCACTACTCATGTTCTTTCTCCTTCTGTTCTTTCAGCCAATTTGCTTCAGCCTCTGCAATTCGTTTATATTGTGGGACAAAGTGATGAGTAGCTTCAACACTTGGTAATTCCACTTTAGTTCCTAAACGAATAACTTCCGTTGCACGTGGCAAGTCAAGACTAAAAGGTGCACGAAAAGCGTTATCGCCAAGCTTCTCTACAATGTTATCCCAAAATATGCCCACATCTGTTCCTACAAATAAAATAGGTGCATCTAATGCCCTTAAACGCTCTAACAAATCAGTGATATGTGTATGATGATCCTCCACAAGAGCCTCTAGTGTCACTCCTTGATAAACTGCTGTATAAACATTGTCTCTTCTTGCATCAAAAATTGGACAAATTAATCCATTATAAAGGGCAGCATTTGCAGCTAATGCTTTTAAGCTAGAGACACCGACTAAGGGTATCTGTAATATCCATGCTAGGGTTTTCGCTAATGTTACACCTATACGGACCCCTGTATACGATCCTGGCCCTTCAGACACTGCAATGACATCCAAGTCACCTGCCTTCAAACCTGCTCTTGCTAATACCTCTTCAATAGCGGGCATTGCGCCTGCTGAATGTGTTAATTTTATATTTTGTACCAGCTCAGCTACCACTTTTCCATCCATCACCACAGCAACGGAAAGTGGTGTATTCGCTGTTTCTATTCCTAACCAAATCATTTCATTAGCTCCTCACATAGTGCCTCATAACGTTCCCCACTAGGTATTAACACGAATCGTCGTTCATTGTCTCCGATTCGATAAATCTCTATCGCTAATCGATTCTGTGGCAAATCCTGTTCAATTAAATGCGCCCACTCTACCACTGATACGGCATCTCCATAAAATAATTCATCCCAACCAAGGTCCTCGTCACTTTCAGCCAAACGATAAACATCTAAATGATTGAAGGGTAAACGTCCTTCATACTGTTTAATGATTGTAAATGTTGGACTGTTGACCGTTCTTTTCACACCAAGCCCTTTTGCTAAGGCCTTCGTAAACGTTGTCTTGCCTGCACCCAAATCTCCTTCTAATGTAATCGTATCTTGAGCTTTTAGTAAATTGGCAAGTGCCAGGGCAAACCGCTCTGTATCATCAACTGAATTCATGATTATTTCATACATTCTCATTTTTCCTCTCATCACTACATTATCTCTAGTTTACCTAAACTAGCGAAAATGTTCAAAGCATCCCATATCATTATATCCTACTTAGATGATCTTCGTTAAAAAGCCTAATTTAAGGTAGCTCATTTAAATAAAAAAACACGCCTTCTTTTACAAAGACGTGACAATTATTTATCTGTTTGAATGACCTTTCACTGCTATGATTTCTTTGCCAATTAGTTTATCATCCTTAAATTTCACTATATAGGCCTGTGTCATCAAAATTTCATCATTCCAACGATATTCATTATTTTTGATTTTTTTACCTGCGCCGCCTGCTGCTTCTACTACCTCAATATATGACATATCATTTTTTAATTTCTCAAATTCTACTTCGCTCATATTTTTTTGCCAGTGATACGCATTTGATTCTTCAATCTCCATAATAGGATCTCCACAGCCTACCATCATTATCATGGAACCAATAAGCAAAGGTAAATAAATACTTTTAAAAAAATAATCTTTGCTCATCTAAACACCTCCGTAGCCAATCCGATTACTTCTACATTTTTACCCCTAATCGTTATATCAGAAACACCTCTAATTTTACCTTATAGAAACGCTATCATTTATCGGTAATTTTTACTATTTTTAGATAATGTTAAATATATGAAATTCGTTATGTTTAAGGCAATACTATCGATCATTTCAAAGCGATTTAAGCCATTTTTTAGACAGCATTGATATGTTTTAGGGAAATAGATGTTGTTTATTGAATAATAAAGGGAAGTTGGTCTCAAATACTTCACAGAATGTTATGCTTTTAGCCTCTGTGTTTCTACTAGGCAGTGATGATCCTTTCGACGTTATTCATTTGTCATGTAATTTCTAATTAATTTTACTGATAAGCTCCTGAGAGATGAATTGGATCCATACGCCAATCACATACAAAAAAGTCCTTATGATATAAAATCATAAGGACTGGAATATTAATTTAAATGGCGGTCCCGACCGGGATCGAACCGGCGATCTCCTGCGTGACAGGCAGGCATGTTAACCGCTACACCACGGGACCTCTTTAAGACATTTATAAATGTATCATAAGAAATACTACAATGCAATACTTTTTTAATAGAATTTGAACAATTCTACAATAATATTTTATTTTTTTGTTTATATGCTATTATTACCTACAAAATATATATCAGGAGGTAATATATGTCTACTATTTTCGAAACTCGTAGAGCAATTTTCAAATCAAAGCTTGAGGAGGATATAGCTTTCATTACATCGCCAGCTAATATTTTTTATTACACTGGTTTTTTATCTAATCCTCATGAGCGCTTTATGGCACTTATTTTCAATAGCAAAACAAATGAAGAAATATTATATGTTCCTGCCTTAGATTTAGAAGCAGCAGTACAAGTTACTGATATTCAACACATTGTACCAATAAGTGATGAGCAAATGCCATTTGAGGTTGTCAAAAGCACCATAGGAAACCTTGGTCAAACAGCTGGTGTGGAAGCAAAGGCACTTAATCTTTCACGCTATTTGGAGCTTACAAGTACCTTAGATGTACAAGTCAAAGATATTCAACAACTAGTCAATAGGCAACGCTTGCATAAAACGCGAGATGAACTCAATCAACTGAAAGTGGCCATTGATATTATTGAACAGGTGATGACAGAGGGCATCAAAAAAATTCATATTGGCATGACCGAATTAGACCTTGTTGCCGAGCTAGAATATTTAATGCGTAAATTTGGAGCGGATGGCCAGTCCTTTGCCTCGATTATTTTGTCTGGTGGAAATGCTGCCTTGCCGCATGGTCAACCTAGTATGCGAAAAATCGAGCATGGAGATTTTGTGCTGATTGACATGGGTGTGATTAAAGATGGCTACTGCTCTGATATTACAAGAACATTTGTCATTGGCGAAGCGACAGAAAAACAACGAGAAATATATGAGACCGTACTAGCTTCGACACTAGCTGGTATTAAAGCAGCAAAAGCTAACATTCCATTAAAGCAAGTAGATTTGGCTGCAAGAGCAGTTATTGAAAAGAAGGGCTATGGCGACTATTTCAACAACCGCGTTGGTCACGGACTTGGCATTGAAGTTCATGAAGAACCTTCTGTCCATGCAGGAAACAATGATTTAATTACAACTGGTATGGTATTTACAATTGAACCAGGTATTTATATACCCCATTACGGAGGCGTTCGTATCGAGGACAATGTTTACATCAATGAACTTGGCAAAGCAGAAGTGTTGACTACTTTTCCACGCGAATTACAAATTTTATAACCTGCCTAGCACAAAGGAAGTAAATTCGAATTTTTCGAGTTTACTCTTTTTTTGGCACTAATCTTGCAAATAAAATAATAGATTCAACAAACTAAATTAGTAGGAGGTCATTTCCATGATTCGCTACATTTTCACCCGAATCGGCTTCATGATGATTACGTTATTTATCATCATCTTGCTTTCATTTTTACTTATGAAAGCTCTACCTGGTTCTCCATTCAACGATGAACGGTTACCTGAAGCGCAAAAAGAATTACTGTACAAAAAATACGGTCTAGATAAACCAGTACCTGTACAGTTTGGGATTTACCTGTCGAATCTTGTTCAAGGGGATTTAGGTGTTTCTTTTGTTTTTGATAATCGCCCGGTTACGAAAATTATTCAAGAACGCATTGGCGCATCGGCTATTCTCGGATTCCAAGCCGTTTTTGTCGGTACTATTATCGGCTTACTGTTAGGTATCGTAGCAGCATTAAAACATAACACCATGATTGATTACGGTGCAACCGTCTTAGCAGTACTCGGTATTTCTATTCCTTCATTTGTATTTGCAGGCTTTTTACAATATTGGGTTGGTGTTAAACTCGGCTGGCTGCCAATTGCTTTTTGGAATGGTTTTGAATACTCGATTTTACCAACCATCGCTTTAGCAGTTGGCGTTGTGGCAACTATTGCCCGCTTTACTCGCATTGAAATGTTAGAGGTACTCAACCAAGAATATATTTTAACCGCTCAATCAAAAGGATTATCGAATGCTTATATTATTACAAAACACGGGATTCGCAATGCGCTCATTCCAATCATTACAATTATCGGACCGTTAACTGTGAATACGATTACTGGTTCACTTGTTATTGAGAAAATTTTCAGTATCCCTGGTTTAGGGGAGCAATTTGTTAATTCGATTATTACAAATGATTATCAACTAATTATGGGCACAACGATTTTTTACGCTTTTTTATTTGTCAGTGTCATTTTAATTATTGATATTTTATACGGGTTCATTGATCCTCGTATTCGTGTAGCGGGAGGCGAATAATTTATGACAACCAAAATCACTGAAGGCACAAAGCATTATCCAGCCGATTTATTTGAACCTGCCTCTCAAGCAGATAAGGTCTCAGATATTGTGCATCGACCTGAGCAATCATTTTGGCAAGATGCATGGCGTGGTTTACGTAAAAATAAAGCAGCTATTGTCGGCTTATGTATTATTATTTTCGTTATTTTATTAGCTGTTTTCGGCCCATTTATGAATAGCCATGGCTACGATGAACAAAACATTGCGCGCACCAATTTACCACCAAAAGTTCCCGTTCTGGAATATTTGCCTTTCTTAGGTTTGAATGGTGTCGATGGGCGTGGCGTGGACCAATACGAAAAAAAGGGTATAACCGAATATTTTTGGTTCGGTACAGATGAATTAGGACGAGATTTATGGACACGAATTTGGCAAGGCACGCGTATTTCACTTTATATCGCCTTTCTCGCAGCCACGATTGATTTAATTATCGGTGTTGCTTATGGTGCTATCTCAGCCTTTTATGGGGGACGTACTGATAATGTCATGCAACGTATTATTGAAGTATTAGTTGGTATTCCAGGGTTAATAGTCAATATTCTTCTTATTCTGATTTTGAAGCCCGGCATCATTTCTATTACTCTCGCAATGGTTATCGTTGGCTGGATTAGCATGGCCCGTATCGTTCGCGCACAAATATTAAAGCTCAAATCATATGAATATGTACTGGCCTCCCGAACACTCGGAGCGAGTAACCAACGATTAATTTGGAAGCATTTAATTCCTAATACACTTGGCCCAATTATTGTCGCTACTACTTTTACTATACCTGGCGCGATATTCACAGAAGCCTTACTTAGTTTTATCGGATTAGGGCTACAACCACCTACCGCTTCCTTAGGAACAATTGTGAATGACTCATATAAACTATTGCGCATTTACCCACATGGCATGATTGTTTCTTCTATTATTATTAGCTTAATTATGATTAGCTTCAATTTACTTGGAGATGGACTGCGCGATGCATTCGATCCAAAAGTACGTAAATAAGGAGGTGTTCACAATGAAAACCATTTTAGAAGTCAAAAATCTTAGCGTTTCCTTCAACACGTATAGTGGCGAAGTACAGGCTGTACGCAATGTTTCGTTTGACTTATATGAAGGCGAAACATTAGCAATCGTTGGCGAATCAGGGTCAGGGAAGTCCGTTACTTCGAAAAGCCTATTACGCTTAAATCCTCGTGAAACAACAATGATTAAAAATGGCCAAATCTTATATCATAACAAAAACATTTTAGATTACAGTGAACAGCAAATGCGTGGGCTTCGCGGGGCTGAAATCTCAATGATTTTCCAAGATCCTATGACTGCATTAAACCCTACGATGACGATTGGCAGTCAAATTGCAGAAAGCATTAAAAAACATACGTCTTTACGTGGCAAGCAAATAATAGAGCGGGTCATTGAATTATTACAACTCGTTGGCATTAAAGAAGCAGATAAACGCTATAAGCAATACCCACATCAATTTTCAGGTGGCATGCGTCAACGAATTGTCATTGCAATGGCACTTGCTTGTGAGCCGCGCATTATTATTGCAGATGAACCGACTACAGCATTGGATGTTTCGATTCAAGCCCAAATATTAGAATTGCTTAAAAACATCCAAAAAAAGATGAATCTCTCGATAATATTTATTACCCATGATTTAGGGGTTGTCGCAAAAATGGCTGACCGTGTTGCCGTGATGTATGCAGGTAAAATTATAGAAATTGGCTTAGCCGATGAAATTTTTTACCACTGTCAACATCCTTATACACAAGGGCTACTCGCTGCGATGCCGAATCCAGATATCGATGCGGAATCATTATATGCCATTCCAGGGACACCGCCTAACCTATTGCAACCACCTGTGGGAGATGCCTTTGCGGCTCGCAATAAGCAGGCACTTAAAATTGACTTTCTAGAAGAACCACCTATGTTTAAAGTAAGCGATACGCATTATGCTGCAACTTGGCTATTGCACAAGCAGGCACCTACAATGATACCTGTTCATCAACAGCTAGCGCAGGAAAAGCAAAAAGAACGTGAGGAGACACCTCTATTTGATACAAACCATCCGTTTTTATCCTTAAAGGAAGTGAAGCAATATTTTAAATTAGGGAAAAATACAATTAACAAAGCGATAGATGGTATTACTTTTGATATTTATAAAGGGGAAATTTTCGGTTTAGTTGGCGAATCCGGCTGCGGCAAATCTACTACGGGACGCTCTATTATCGGACTCAATACGATAACAGATGGCACCATCCAAATTGATGGGCAATCCATTTATGATGCACAGACAAAACAAGAGAAGCTTGCCTTTCATCGCAAAGTACAAATGATTTTCCAAGACCCTTATTCTTCTCTGAATCCACGGATGAAAATAGCAGACATTATTGCGGAAGGTCTTGCAATTCATGGCGTACCGAAAAGTGAATGGAAAACAAACATTTATGAGCTTTTAGACATTGTAGGCTTAACCAAGGAATATGCGAATCGTTATCCACATGAACTAAGTGGTGGACAACGTCAGCGCATTGGTATTGCACGTGCGCTTGCTGTAGAGCCGAAATTAATTATTGCCGATGAACCAATTTCTGCATTGGACGTGTCGATTCAAGCGCAAATCGTTAATTTGCTAAAAAAGCTCCAGAAGGAACGAGGGTTAACGTATTTATTTATTGCACACGATTTGTCGATGGTAAAATATATAAGCAATCGTATCGGGGTCATGCATCGAGGTAAAATTGTTGAGTTAGCGGAAAGTCAGGAACTTTATGACCACCCTATCCATCCTTATACAAAATCATTATTATCGGCTATTCCTCTGCCTGATCCTAAACTAGAGCGTGAACGACAAAGGATTATTTTTGATGAAACCAAATACAACGCCAATGATCGAGCAAATGAAAAGTTTATAGAAGTCCGTCCAGGTCATTTTGTCATGCTTACGGAGGATGAATTAATGCAATATCACCAAACAAATGCTAAAGGTATATTGCAATGAAGTTATCTAAGGTGATGCTGGTGACTGTTTGCATTTTTTTATGTTCCTTGTGTTATTCGTTATTATCAAGCCACACTGTCGCACTACTAACAATGATTAACTACACGTTTATGTTATCGCTTGCTTGTACAATTGTTGGAGGCTCGTTATTTGTTGTGCAAGGTGGTTTTTTCAATGGCATTGGTTATAGCTTTAAACGTTTTTTTGCTCGCGTTTCAAAAAATGGAGCGTACGCTTATGAATTAGATGGTAATCTGGAATTTATCCAAGCACCTACATATTCCTTTACTTATCCTCTTCTACTAGCTGGAACGCTCGGTTGTCTTATCACAACGATTTTATCTGTTGTGTTGTATTGAAAAACCAAAATGATTTCCCATTATACGGAAAAGCATGAGACTGTAGAGATAAAGGATAGATCTTCACTACAACAAGTCCTACCACTACTTTCGTGGTGGGGCTTACCTCGTCATATTCATTAATTGCGCTTTAGGATGCTGTGTAGAAATCTCCATAATGGACATTCATGTGATAGAAAAAGTGTTAGATTGACTGCCATCAATCTAACACTTTTTTTGCTGCGCCGTTGTTGTCCGCTTCGGCGGTGCTTTCCGCAGGCACACACGTAAGCCGCAACCCTCGCTTACGCGCAGGTTTGTTGCGTCTTACGCTGTGTGCGTTCCCGCAGGAGTCACCGCCTCCGCTACCAACAACTAGTTTTTTCTTCTAATTTATTATTCATTGCAAAAGAAAGATCAGTTCATATTTTATGCATGTTCCTTAGTGAAAATTTATCAATACCAATGTACCGCTATTTAAGATTTTAAGCTTATGTCCCAGCCACTTTCCCTTTTATCCCTAATTCGTTTTTTTACTTATCGATTTCAACCCATTTGTAGCTAATATCCGCTGAGAATGGATGTTCATATAAATTTTTCACATAAGGCTTCTTTAAACGACTTACACCTTTTTGGAATGTTGGAGCAAATGCCACATCTTCCATCATCAGCTTTTCAGCTTGTTGCATTAATTGCCAACGCTCCTTAATATCAGCAGTCGTTTTTGCTTGCTTAATTAACGCGTCCACTTCTGCATTTTTATAATGGGATTGGTTATAGTAAGCAGTTGATTCAAATAAATCAATATATGTCATCGGATCTTGAAAGTCCGGACCCCAGCCACCATAGTCTAAATCGTAGTCAACTGCGCCTTCTAATGCTAGTTTTTGTTTATTCGGCTGCATATTAATCGTTAGCTCTAAGCCAGCAAGATTGGTTTCTAATTGGTTTTTAATAAATTCAGCTGCTTTTTTTGATTCTGCTCGGTCATATGTTAAAAATTCTAGAGTTACTTTATCAACTCCTAGTTCTTGTAAACCAGTAGCCCACGCTTTTTTCGCCGCTTCAATATCTGTTTTATTCATATCACCATTCGCTTCGCGGAAATCAACGCCATTCTCATCCGTTGATAACCCTTGAGGGACTAAGTAGTAAGCAGGAATAGAACCGTCCTGTAAAATGACATCCGCAAATCCTTGTTTATCCCAAGCCATATCAATCGCTTTACGAATGTTTTTATTCCCTAAAAACTTGTTTTCATGATTCATACGAATAAAATACGTATTTGGTTTTAAAAATGTTGAATATTCTGGGCTATCTTTGTATTGCGCTACATACTCACTTGATAACTCAGTCGTATCAATTTCCCCTGCCTCATATAAGTTAACTGCTGTAGCAGTATCTTTTACAATTTTTTGCGTTATTTTCGTTAGCTTAACAACATCTTTGTCCCAATAGTTTTCATTTTTTGCAAAAGTCCATCCTTGTCCGTGCTGCCAAGACTCCATAATAAATGGACCATTATAAATCATGTTTGCTGCTTCTAACGCGTATTGATCACCTTGCGCCTCTGTAAATTCTTCATTTAACGGGAAAAATGGCGCGTAAGTTGTTAAGCTTAAAAAATATGGAATTGGTGCATTTAGTTGCACTTCAAGCGTAAAATCATTTAGCGCTTTTATGCCGATTTTATCTACCTTACCAAACAGTGGATCTCCTTCTGTTTGCACATTTGCAGCATTTTTAATATCGAGCATTAAATAAGAATAAATTGCTTGTGTTTCAGGATTAATTGCTCTTTTCCAAGCGTAGACAAAGTCATGCGCCGTAACCGGAGTGCCATTGCTCCACAGTGCGTCTTCACGTAACTTGAACGTATACACCGTACCATCTTCTGATACTTCATATGACGCTGCCATACCTGGCACAGGCGTATTCTCTGGTCCAATGCGATATAACCCCTCAAATACTGAATTCATCGCCGTTACAGCGAGTGCATCTACACTTCCTAAAGAACTCATCGTCGTTAAATCTCCGCCTGCAACTAAATGAAGTTCTTGTGTAACAGCAGACTCTCCCCCATCAGTAGCTTCTTTGTCCGTGCTATTTCCCCCAGTTGAGCTACCGGCTGAATTGTCTTCTTTACCATAGCAGCCCACTAATACAACGAGCATAAGACCTAACAATACAACGAGCCATTTCGTCTTTTTAGCCATACTCAAAACCCCTTTGATTTTATTGCACGATGGATACCGTACTGATTAACTAATATGCAATAATCATGCCGATACTTTTCTAGACTTATAAAACTGGCATAGAATTTGCAATATATTCTAGAAAGGGGGAATTACAGCATGTCACAACTACAAAAAGTACGAGGAGCATTACAAAAACAACAAACAGAGGCGCTTATCATCACAAACGATCAAAACCGTCGTTATTTAACTGGATTTACAGGGAGTGCTGGTACAGTAGTGATTACACCAACAAAGTCAATGTTACTTGTGGATTTTCGTTATACCGAACAGGCAACGAAACAAAGCCGTGCTTTTGAGGTACGTCAAATAGAACGCGCACATTTATATGAAACGATTCAAGAGATTTTCGATGCCGAATCTATCCAAACAGTTGGATTTGAACAACAGCATGTGAGTTACTATACGTATCAATTAATGGCTAGTAAACTAACAGCTACATTAAAACCGCTATCAAATATTGTGGAAGATTTGCGAATGATTAAAACACCTAAGGAAATAGAACTAATAAAAAAAGCAGCGTGGATTTCAGACGAAGCGTTCCAACATATTTTAACATTTATTAAACCTGGTGTTTCAGAGATTGACATTGCCAATGAATTAGAAGCGCATATGCGTAAAAATGGTGCTACTGGGGCTGCATTCGATATGATTATCGCTTCTGGTAAGCGCTCCGCCCTACCACATGGTGTTGCAACTGACAAAATCGTAGAACAAGGCGATATGCTAACACTCGACTTTGGTGCTTATTATCAAGGTTATCGTTCAGATATGACGCGAACAATCGCTGTAGGTGAGCCACCAGAAAAATTAAAAGAAATCTATCAAATCGTATACAACTCATTGCAGCATGCGCTCATGCATATGAAAGCTGGTATAACAGGGAAAGAAGCAGATAGTTATAGCCGCGACTTTATTACAAGCAAAGGTTATGGGGAACATTATGGACACGGTTCTGGGCATGGGATTGGCTTAGATATTCACGAAAATATTTTTATGTCTACTGTTTGCGAAGATCTGCTAGAAGAGAATATGGTACTTACAGTGGAACCTGGTATTTATATAGCCGATTTAGGTGGTGTCCGAATAGAAGATGATGTCATTATCACAAAAGATGGCATTGAAATCATTACGCACTCACCAAAGGAGCTTATTATTTTATAAGCGCTTCATACTGTGAGAAGAATATTTCTATATTTTATACACTTAGTGTCGGCATGTTTAGATTTTAGACACATTCGTCGCATCTTTTGCTAACAGCAATTTTTAAGTAATTACATGTACATTACATTAGATATGTCAAAGTTTCTAGTCACCGGCTGATAAGAAATACTACCGACACGCTATTTTAATTATGAACATCATTTTCTATCGTTTTCTGGTAATTAAATAGAGAATCGAGGTTTTATTATGCATCTATCAATGAAACAAACACAAGATTTGAATTTAGTGATGACCGTGCAACTTCGCCAAGCCATTGAATTGCTACAGTATTCTACTCAAGAACTAGAGCAGTTTATCCGTGAACAAGAATTGATGAATCCATTAATAGCATTGACTGAGCCAACAGTCCCAGAACGTATGCCTACTTCAAAAACTATAACTGGTCAAACAAACATGGTAGATACTTTATCTACATATGAACAAAATATTCGCGATGAGTTATTTGAACAAGTGAAGTTAACATTCTCTAAAGACACAGATATAAAATTACTTAAACATATTATTTATCATTTAGATGACAACGGTTACTATGAACCACCTATTGTGCCTATTTATAAGGAGCATGAAATTCATAAAGGTATTCACTTATTACAAACAATTGGACCTCTTGGTGTTGGGGCACGCAGTTTACAAGAGTGTTTACTGTTACAAACAATTTATCGTCATGATAGTCCAAAACATACTGATGAAGTGATTGCCAATCATTTAGAAGCATTTGCAAATAAAAAATGGCAACAAATCGCGAATGAGTTACATATCTCGCTTTGCGATATGCAAGCCATTTATCAATTTATTCTAACTTTACAGCCTAAACTAAGTTCACTGTTCCATCAAGAAGCCATTCAACACAATACGCCGGACATTATTGTACAAGTTAAGGATAATGTTATTACATTTTCTTTAAATGACTTTTATTTGCCTAAACTTAAACTTCACCCTGACTACGTTCCATATATTACGAGCAATTCTTCTGACAAGGGTTATTTTAAAAAGCATTTATCAGATTATCAATGGCTCGTTAACAGTATTGAACAACGGCGCCTTACCATTATCAAAATTATGACGGCTCTTATTGACAAGCAAAAAGCCTTTTTTACACATGGCTTTGCTGCTTTACAGCCTCTCACATTGCGTGAAGTTGCTGAGCAAATTGGTGTACATGAATCAACCGTTAGTCGTGTTACAACAAATAAATATGTTCAAACACCATATGGTACGTATGAGCTTCGGGATTTATTTACTTCAAAATTACAAACAACTACAGGTGACAGCGTGTCCCAAGTAAAGGTGAAATCACTGCTGACTGACTATATTAAGAACGAAAATAAAAATAAACCGTTGTCAGATCAAAAAATTGCTAACTATTTCAAAATGAGTCATGGTATCGAAATTTCACGTCGTACGATTACAAAATATCGTGAGGAGATGAATATCCCATCATCTTCACGACGCAAGGAAATTCAATTTAGTTAAGCATTTGAAAGGAGCTATCGCATTGTCGATAGCTCCTTTCCTGTCTATTTTAAGGGGGGTTACACATTCAATTTTGTTTCATATTAACAAAGACGCTTTTTATTTCTGTATAGTTGGACAGGCCGTATTCGCCACCCATTTCGCGACCTATACCTGATTGCTTATAGCCACCAAACGGCATTGTTTCCCATTCTAAACCAAAATCATTGATCCATACGGTTCCTGCTTGTAGTTTACTAGAGATATAGTGAGCTTTTTTCACATTTTCCGTCCAGATACTTGCAGCTAATCCATACTTACTATCATTTGCACGTGCAATGACTTCTTCTATTGTTTCAAACGAAAAGATGGACATGACTGGCCCAAAAATTTCTTCTCGGGCAATTGTCATATGATCTTGTACATCTGCAAATACAGTAGGTTGCACAAAGTAACCTTTGTTAAATGCACGCCCACCACCTGCTACAAGCCGTGCACCTTCTGCTTTTCCTTTTTCGATAAAACCAAGTACTGTATTCAATTGTTTTTGCGAAACGAGTGGACCCATTTCTGTCTGTGGATCTAATCCAGGTCCTAGTTTTACTTCTTGTGCATTCTCAGCAAGCTTTTCCACGAATTGATTGTACAAACTACTGTGCACAAATACACGAGTACAAGCGCTACAGTTTTGACCATGATTATACATTGTTCCTGCAAATGTACCTTCGATTGCAGTTTCAATATCTGCATCTGCCAACACAATTGCTGGCGATTTACCACCGAGTTCTAACGTCACACTTTTCACATCATCTGCTGCTTTTTTCATAACATGAATACCTGTTTTTGTTGAGCCAGTAAATGCAACCTTTGCGACACCTTTATGTGTGACAATGGCCTCTCCTGCCTCTCCTGTTCCAGGAACAATGTTCACAACACCATCAGGCAAACCGGCTTGTTTCATTAATTTCCCTACATATAATAATGACAACGGTGTTTCCGCTGCTGGTTTAATCACAACGGTACAACCAACTGCTAATGCAGCGCCTAATTTCCATGCAGCCATGGCAAGCGGGAAATTCCACGGAATAATTTGTCCAACAACACCTACCGGCTCATGAACCGTATAGTTTAAATAATTTTTAGATACTTGTACATTTTGCCCTGTTATTTTTGTTGCCCAACCTGCATAATAACGGAAATGTTGCACAGTACCATCTACATCATCAGCTAATGCTGTTTCGTAAGGCTTCCCATTATCTAATGATTCTAACTGTGCTAATTCCTCACGGTGTTCCTCTATTAAATCCGCAAATTTATAAATAATACGTGAACGTTCAGCTGCCTCCATGAAAGACCACTCACCGTCAAATGCTTTTTGTGCTGCTAACACTGCGACGTTGATATCTTCAGCTTGTGCCTCACTTACAGTTGCAATGACTTCTTCATTCGCTGGATTTAAAACGTCAAAGCTTTTACCTGATTGAGATGCCACGTATTCACCGTTAATGTATAACCCAATCGGTGATTGTAAAAATTCTAGTACTTTTGGTTTCAGCGTTAATAAAGCCTCCATATTTGACACCCCTTTTGTTAATGAAGTTCAGTAACCAACACATCTAAGTCAGCCAAAATAGCTTTTAATTGCGCATCTTCTTCTGCCGTCAGTGGCAAACGTGGTAAACGGCATGGTCCACCTGCCCAACCTTTTAGTTCCATTGCACGTTTAGCAATTTGTACATATTTACCTGAGCCTTCTAAAAACGCACATAATGGTAAAAGTCGATCGTAAATGGACCACGCCTTTTCTAGATTACCCTCTTGTACATTGTTGTATAGTTCAGTTACAAGTTCAGGCACGATGTTCCCTGATACAGAAATCCAACCGACCGCACCGACAAGGAATGATTCAATTGCTAAATCTTCTGATCCACAAAATACTTTAATATCGTCTTGTCCTTGGCGTACAATATCACGTGCTTTGCCGATACTACCACTCGATTCTTTGATATGTGTGATGTTTGGTACTTCTCTGCCTACTTTTAATATCGTGTCCAAACCAATATCCACACCTGATGTGAACGGATTGTTATAAATCATAATTGGAAAGCTAACCGATTCTGCTACTGTTTTAAAGTGTAAATATATTTCCTCGTCTTTCGGATGTGCATAATAGGAGTTAATAAGTAATGCAGCGTCTGCTCCAGCCTGTTCAGCTTGTTGTGTATAGGCAACAGCATCCGCTGTAGTCTCTGCAGCTGTCCCTACGATTAACGTAATACGACCTTTAATTTGATCGACTGCTACTTCTACCGCTTTCATACGTTCTTCTTTTGACAAACTTACAAATTCCCCTGTACTACCGTTAATTGCAATGCCTGTTACACCTGCTTCAATAAAATGTTCAATATTTTGACGGAAACCATCCCAATCAATGTCTGTTTGATTTAACATCGGCGTTACTAATACTGGAAATACACCTTCTAATTTTTTCATCATTCTTTCCTCCTCAGTTTTAGTTATTACACAATGATGAATCCTTGTTGTAATGGATCTTCGCTATCTACTACAAATTGATGGATTCCTGTGATATATCCTTTTAATGCAATTTCGTAGCCAACTTCATGTTTTCGTGTCAACTCGATACTGCTGCCGAAAATACTATTATTTATTTGAACTGCTTGATCGCCTAATATAGCAGTTAAAGCTAATGTACTATCAACACTTGGCGAACGTAAAATATAGCCATCTCGTTCAAATGTTACTGAACGTACCATACTGTCTAATTTTTCATACACAATTACACCATCAGCATCATGATATTTGGCACTTTCAGTTATTCCCCAAGTGCTAATATAAGCTAATTCATCTAGCACGAGTGCCTTTATATGATGCGGTTTTTCCATCACAATATAGTGTCGTTCATCGTCCACTACAACTCGCTCACCGGCTATCCTTGCTGGCTTCACTGTCAAATGAACTGACAGTACTTCGTCTTTTGATTCCGAAAGTTTTACATATACTTGGTGGATACCTTTTACCGTTTCAATCGAATAGATGTTGTCGTCTGATAATTCAATTGTGCCGCATTCTAGTAATGCCGTTGTCGTTGCTACAAGTGCCTCATACTTATAATCTGTCGATGCCGCATGTTGAAAAAATAATAACCGAAATGAAGCAACGGCAGATGGCAATATTACGCAGCCATGCATACCACGATGTCCTCGTGGCTCATTTAATAAAAGGTTTTTCGTATTTTCAAATTGTGTATTTAATGCAGTAGCCGCTTCTGCTATTTGTTCTTGATAAATGGCAATAGGTGATTGCACCACTATACGAAAGGCTTCCCCCACTACTTGTGTATCAATTGTTTGAAAAGATTTGTTATAGTTCATCTATATCCTCCTTTAGTGATCCATCGGTGGAATCATTAAATAGCCTTCTTTTAATGGATCTTGCTCATTGTAAAAGAATTTATGCATGCCCATTACCCATGCAGACCCTGTTACTTCAGGGATAACGGCCACCCCATCACCTACTGTTACTTCCTCTAGTACACGTGCTGTAAATAATGTTCCTACGATACTTTCATAAACAAATGGTTCATTGACTGCCAGCTCATTTTTCGTATAAAGCGTAGCAATTTTAGCTGACGTTCCTGTACCACATGGTGACCGGTCTATCCCACCTGGTGGTACAACGACTGTATTTTTTAAATGTGCTAATTCATTGGTAGCATCCGTATAAAACTCCATATGTGTGAGTCCCTCAATAAATGAAAACTCAGGATGGACAATCTTTTCTTTGGCATTGACAGCATTTCGGAGACGAATACCTGTATTAATGATTGCTGTCGCATTTTCTACTGATAAATCAAGACCTATTTTACGAGCATCGACAATACCATAAAAATTGCCCCCATAGGCTATTTCACATTCAACTGTCCCTAGCTCTGGATCCTCAATATCCACTTTTTTTAATAGAAATGAAGGTACATTTTTAAATGTCACTTCTTTCGCAATTCCTTCTTCTACTTTAATTTGTACATCGATTAAACCTGCTGGCGTGTCTAATGTAATATTTGTATACGGTGTTTGAATGTCTATTAATTTTGCTTCGACAAGTGCTGTACATACACCAATCGTATCGTGTCCACACATTGGTAAGTAGCCACCCGTTTCGATATAAATAACACCAAGATCGGCATCTGGATGGCAAGGGTCAGTAATAATCGCACCTGACATAACACTATGGCCGCGGGGTTCGTTCATCAAAAACTTGCGTATCCAGTCGTAATGTTTTTGCATATATAACATTTTGTCTGACATCGTTTCCCCTTTTAGTTTCGGCATACCACTAATAAGTGACCTTGTTGGATTGCCCCCTGTATGGGTATCAATTGTGGTAAATAGCTTTTGGAATTTCATGTGTGAAGTACTCCCTTCTGAAATCGATTCATATTAACTGGCTCCGTCGGAATACACGTATTTTTATGTTGCAGCAATTCTTGCACGAGTTTTCCTGTAACGGCAGCTAAGCTTATACCGTCCCCTTCATGACCTGCCGCTATATAGAAGCCAGGTACTTGCTCTACTTCACAAATAATTGGTAAATGATCCTCCGTCCATGGTCTTAACCCACAATATGTACGAATAATCGACATATCGGCGATTTTCGGATAAAAGCGCATAGCACGCCTTGCAATCATTTTGACAACATCATGATTGACTTTTGTATCAAACCCAACAAATTGACGACTACTCCCGATTAAAAAATTTTGTGCTTCGGTTGGTTCAAAAACTAATGCCACACCGTATTTTTCAATATCCGCATCCACCATCCGCTCTCCACCAAATTTAGAAATTAAATAGCCAAATTCCATCACTTTGCGAAGACCTACTGGCTCTTGACGAGACGCCACAATAAGGTGTCCTTTACGCGGCTGTATTGGAATATCGATGCCTAACATCTGGCCAATGCTTGGAGCCCAAATACCACAAGCATTAATTACTTTGTTAGCCGTCATCGTCTCCACATTTGTATCGATTAAAAATGTGCCATCTGACTGCTTCTTAATCATTCTGACTTCGGTATGTTTTCTTATGTTTGCGCCTAATTTTTCTGCTGAATGGAACATGGAAAACGTCAGCATATACGGATTCACTGTTGAGTCGGTTTTACACTCAAGCCCACCATATAAATCGTCTGCAAAAAACTTTGATTCATTTCTTAAATCTGCGCGGTCTAACATTTTAAAATCTAGACCCGCTTGTTTTTGCCGTGTCACCCATTGCTGTGCAGCTTCCATTTCTACTTCACTTTCACAAACAAGAATACTTCCTGGGTTACGGTATTCAAATTTAATTTCCAAGTCTTTATCTAAGTCATGTACTAATTGTTGGCTTACTAATGACATTTGGCTATCAAAGCCCGGGTCCTTATCAATGGCTAAAATATTGCCATCACAACGAGAAGATGTACCACTCGCTAATTCATTTTTTTCGAGTACCGTTATTTCAAGTCCCGCCTTTGCACAATAATAAGCAATTGCCGCTCCAATAATGCCTCCGCCAATAATAACGATATCATGATGAGATGTCCCCAAGGTTCTCCCCCCTTTTTTAACTAGCACTTAACATTGTGCAAAAACTATGCCAATCTAAACATCTGAAATTTGTTTGATTAAGAAGCCACTATATGTCAAAATAAATTTTAATATTCTAAAAAATTTGACACACGGTTACGAAGGGGGACTTACATTGCATCCATACCATTTAATTATGAATAAAATGCTAAAACGAAATTTCGCTTTTATCCCTATAGAAGAAGTCATTACTAAAATGAATAATGATAAAATACAGTATTTTGTTATTGAAAATGACAAACCTTATGCCGTTAAAAGAGGCAAACGAAAAAGTGATATTAACTATATCGCCTGTCAAATTGTTCGTATGGATTGTCCGCTCAAAACAGCGCTTGATTATTTAGAGGAATATGAGTATTTACTTGTGCGTGACGAAGAAAAAAAATATATAGGTTATTTATGGAAAGAATCCTTAATGCATGATCTTGCCTATGAATTAGAGTGTACTAACGCTTACTTAAACACTATTTTAGAAACCATTAATGAATCATGTACTGTCATTGATGGTAATCAAAACGTCATTTATTGGACAAAAGGTGCCGAAAGTATTTTTTCTGTATCTGGCAATCATATTATTGGACAACCTATCACGAATTTCTTTAAAGAAGACCAACTTGAAATATTACATACATTACAGCATGGGAAATCCGTTTATCAGCAACAACATTTTCCTCGTGAAGATCTTGTCGTGATGATTAATTCAAATCCTGTTATGTTAAATGATAAAACGATTGGCGCAGTGGTGGCAGAGACAGATATTACGCATGTAAAAAAATTAAACGAGGAGCTCCATATTACATCGGAAAAATTACTGAATTTAGAGAAACAGATGAATACGAATGGCTTAGCGTATGATCCTTTTACATTAATCCGTGGCAATAGCCCACAGCTTAAAAATGTGCTTGAAAAAGTAAAAAAAGTCGCTGAAACAGAAGCCAATATTTTAATATATGGTGAAAGCGGGGTCGGCAAAGAGCTTTTCGCTCGAGCCGTCCATGCCATTCGAGAAAAACCTGAAGCGCCCTTTGTAGCAATCAACTGTGGGGCCATTCCAAGTGGCTTATTTGAAAGTGAGATTTTCGGTTATGAAAAAGGGGCCTTTTCTGGTGCCCATCAAAAAGGAAAAAAGGGGAAAGTTGAGTTAGCACGTGGCGGCACCTTGTTTCTAGATGAAATTGGGGAAATGCCTTTAGACATGCAAGTGAAAATTTTGCGATTGCTACAAGAAAAAACATTTTATGCTGTCGGTGGCACAAAAGAAATGGATGTTGATTTTAATTTAGTTGCTGCTACGAATAGGGACTTAAAACAATTAGTAGCAGAAGGAAAATTTAGAGAAGATTTATATTATCGTTTAAATGTTGTAAATTTCACTGTTCCCCCATTACGAGAGCGTGCATCAGATATTTTAGAAATTAGTAACTATTTTTTATATGAAAAATCGATTAAATACAACCGCCCTATTCAAGGAATTCCTCCTGAGATTGTCAATATTCTATTACACTATCAGTGGCCAGGAAATGTACGTGAACTTAGTAATGTTATAGAACGGCTCGTTGTTTTTTCAAATGAGGGAGCCATTCATGTAGAAGATTTACCAGCCGATATTTTGGCGGCTGTTCCTAAAGCAGAACTACTAGAGGTACCAAAAGACTTACCACATAGCAATGGCACCCAATTAAGTGAACAGCTTGAACATTATGAGCGAGAAATTATTTTGCAACAACTGACTTCTGTGAATGGCAATAAAAAGATGTGTGCAAAAAAATTAGGCATTACACGCGCCACTTTATACAACCGATTAAAAAGGCTAAATATAGATGTCTAATTTTTTTAAACTGTCCATTTTTTATACACGTATTGTTTGATACTTTATACATTCGTTGGATGCTGATTAAAATAATAAAAGAAATTATCTGGCATAGTTTTTGCAGTAACTATATATGTAAATAAAAATTGCGTATTAGGGGTGTAGGCTATGCAAAATAAAACTATGATGGTATGTCGTTGTGAAGAAGTTAGCTTCGATGAACTAGTCAAAACAGCATCTGAATATAATTGTTCTGCACGAGAACTAAAATTACGTACGCGTGCGGGAATGGGCTACTGTGGTGGTCGTACTTGTCGTACAATGGTAGACCAAATCGCACATATCTATCAGCCAAGAAGCAATAATGACATATCATTAAAATACCAAGCGCCCATTCGTCCGGTGCGTTTTGCGGATTTAGGGGAGGTTAAATCATGACAGAACGTATTATGAGTCATCCTATTTTGGGAGATCTGCCACACAAGGAAAAAGTATCTTTTACTTTTGATGATCAATTATACGAAGCATATAAAGGCGAATCATTAGCAGCTGCATTACTTTCCCAAGATATCCGCACATTACGCGTGCATGAGGAAACCGGTCATCCACGTGGTATTTATTGTAATATTGGTCATTGCTTTGAATGCCGTGTAAATATCAACGGCTTAGATGGAGAACGTGCATGTATTACGCCAGTCACTGAAGGTATGGTTGTAAAGAGTGGCAAAGTACTTCCAACGACGGTACGTGATTGGAGGAAACATCATGGGAAATAAAGTAATTATTATCGGTGCTGGTCCTGCTGGTCTTTCTGCAGCTATTACTTTGGCTGAAAAAAATATTGGCGTTGTTGTTATAGATGAGTACCTTTATGCAGGCGGACGTTTACTTGGACAACTTTACGAAGAAAGCCCAAATAAATGGTGGAATGGCATAGTAGAATCCGAACGATTATTAGCTCGTGCTAAAGAATTGAATGTCGAGTTTTCTTTACAAACGTCAGTTTCAGATTTAGAAAAAATAGATCAAGATTGGGTACTCCATACGAATAAAGGTGTTTTCCATACAAAGCAGTTGCTCTTAGCTACAGGTGCCGCTGAATCACCGTTCCCTATTCCAGGATGGACGTTGCCTGGTGTGATGTCTGTAGGGGCTGCGCAAGTCATGACAAATGTGCATCGGGTAAAGCCCGGCAAGCGCGGCGTTATTATTGGTGTTAATGTGCTTTCTTCTGCAATTGCTATGGAGTTGCAAATCGCTGACGTGCAAGTGGCAGCTATCACATTACCTGCAGCCAATTTATTAACAATTAATAGTAGTAATCCATTAGAGGTAATGAATTCTTTATTGCATGTTTCTCATATGGCCCCTTCTCCACTTATAAAAATTGGTAGTAAGTTTATGAAAAATGAATTCCTAAAGAAACTTGGGATTACATTCTATCCTAAAGATGGGGTTAGAATGTGGGGGATTCCAATTATGTTGCGAAAAGCTGTTATTGAAATTGTGGGTAAAGACCAAGTTGAAGGTGTTGTTCTTGCAACAGTCAATATAGATGGTTCTATTGTTCCAGGCAGTGAGAAACGCATTGATGTAGATTTTGTTTGTATCGCAGGAGGATTATATCCGTTAGCAGAATTGGCCTCTTTAGCAGGTTGCCCCTTCCATTATATTGAACAATTAGGCGGATTCGTCCCTCTACATAATGAACAAATGGAGACGAACTTAACAGGCTTACATGTTGCGGGCAATATTACAGGAATTGAAGGCGCAAAAGTAGCATTCGCACAAGGAAAAGTTGCTGCCCTCACTATTGCATCCAAGTTAGGTGCTAGCGTTACGCAACTAGACATTCAACAAGCAATTGAAGATGTAGAAACAACAAGGGCTAATGCCCATATCCAATTCCATCCGGAAGTTTTAGTAGGTCGTCAAAAAATGAAGGAAATATGGTCACAAACTTTGTCACATACGCTAAGTTAATTATGTCCATTTTTTTAGACAAAAGTAAAAAAGTGTATACAGTTTTTAAATCAATTGTTCCTATAAAAAATCTTTCTCTAGCTTTTTAAGAGAAAGATTTTTTATTTTTTTATAGCCTTAACCCATTCGTTTCGTTGTCGAAAAAACATGAAGCTCAATTATTGGCATAAAAAATGCATTATCCATTAGTAGAAATAAAAGTTGAAAGGAGGGTTTCTATAGAACGATAGAGGAAGAAACAAGGATGTGGGCTGTGAAATGATTCTTTAAGGGGGAGAATAAATGGAAGCAATCGTAAATACTTTAGTTGATTACATTTGGGGAAATGCACTCGTTTACTTAGCATTAGGTGTAGGCTTATATTTCACTGTTATTACAAAAGCTGTTCAATTTCGTTATATTCCTGAGATGATACGGTTATTGCGTCAACGAGGGGAAACGAACGAAGGCATCTCTTCTTTTCAAGCTTTCTGTATGGCGTTGTCTGGACGTGTCGGGGTTGGTAATATTGCTGGGGTGGCAACTGCTATTGCTGCTGGGGGACCCGGTGCAGTATTTTGGATGGGAGTTATGGCCTTCCTCGGTGGAGCAAGTGCATTCATCGAATCAACTTTAGCACAAGTATACAAAGAAAAGGCGGATAATCAATATCGTGGTGGATCTCCCTATTATATTGAAAAAGGGTTAAAATTAAAAGGATTTGCCATCTTTGTAGCAATCGTAATTTGTATTTCGTATGGAATTTTAGTGCCAGGGATTCAAGCAAACACAATAGCTGCTTCATTTGATACAGCATTTCATTTTCCACCATTTGTAACAGGTATAATTATTGTTGTACTTTTAGCATTAATCATTTTTGGTGGCATTAAGCGGATTGCACGAGTAGCAGATAAAGTTGTCCCAATTATGGCGCTTGCTTATGTTCTATTAACAATCATTATTTTAGGAGCTAATTTAAGTGAAATTCCTGGAATGCTTAAATTAATCGTTACAAGCGCATTTGGTACAAATGAAATATTCGGAGGTATCGTTGGAGCGGCTATTGCCTGGGGTGTAAGACGTTCAGTATTTTCAAATGTGGCTGGTGCAGGTGAAGCAACATTCAGTTCAGCTGCCGCTGAAGTAACACACCCAGCTAAACAAGGTTTAGTCCAAGGTTTCTCGATTTATATTGATACGATAATCGTTTGCACAGCAACGGCTTTAATGATTTTAATAACAGGTATGTATAATGTAACACCTCCTGGCGCTACAACACCGCTTGTAGAGAACGTTCCAGGCCTTGTTGCAGGTACTGCTTATACGCAAGCCGCTGTATCTACTGTATTTCATAATCTTGGAAGTAGTTTTGTAGCCATTGCCATTTTCCTTTTTGCCTTTACAACTTTAATGGCATACTATTATATAGCAGAAACGACAATTGTATATCTAGATAAGAAATTACAATATCCAATATTAAAATTCGTTTTAAAAATAGTTTTTTTAATAGTCGTTTACATCGGAAGCATTCAATCTGTGAGCCTTATGTGGGGATTGGGGGATATTGGATTCGGAAGTATGAGCTATTTAAACTTTATTGTAATCGTTTTATTATCAAAACCTGCTATTAAAGTTTTGCGTGATTATGATCGTCAAAAGAAGGCAGGCCTGGATCCTATTTTCGATCCACGTGAGGTTGGCATTGAAAACGCCGATTTTTGGATTGCATACAGTGATAGATTTAAAAAGAAGAAATAAGTATGAAATAAAAAACAGTCAGCACTCAGCTGACTGTTTTTGTTGCCTAGCGACGTCCTACTCTCACAGGGGGAAGCCCCCAACTACCATCGGCGCTAAAGAGCTTAACTTCCGTGTTCGGTATGGGAACGGGTGTGACCTCTTTGCCATCATCACTAGACTTATTCGACCTCCAATACACGGCGTATTACTGCGTCAGCTGCTCTCGTTCAATCAGTCACGTACAAAAGTACGCTCCTTCAATCACTCGTTTGCTTCCTTGTACTACTTGTGTCTTGAAGCTCTCTTTTTTATTGAAAGATTTGTTCTTTCAAAACTGGATAAACGGTGCATTGAATGTTTCAAACTTTTTTTGGTTAAGTCCTCGATCGATTAGTATTCGTCAGCTCCATGTGTCACCACACTTTCACCTCGAACCTATCTACCTCATCGTCTTTGAGGGATCTTACTTACTTGCGTAATGGGAAATCTCATCTTGAGGGGGGCTTCATGCTTAGATGCTTTCAGCACTTATCCCGTCCACACATAGCTACCCAGCGATGCCTTTGGCAAGACAACTGGTACACCAGCGGTGTGTCCATCCCGGTCCTCTCGTACTAAGGACAGCTCCTCTCAAATTTCCTACGCCCACGACGGATAGGGACCGAACTGTCTCACGACGTTCTGAACCCAGCTCGCGTACCGCTTTAATGGGCGAACAGCCCAACCCTTGGGACCGACTACAGCCCCAGGATGCGATGAGCCGACATCGAGGTGCCAAACCTCCCCGTCGATGTGGACTCTTGGGGGAGATAAGCCTGTTATCCCCGGGGTAGCTTTTATCCGTTGAGCGATGGCCCTTCCATGCGGAACCACCGGATCACTAAGCCCGTCTTTCGACCCTGCTCGACTTGTAGGTCTCGCAGTCAAGCTCCCTTGTGCCTTTACACTCTACGAATGATTTCCAACCATTCTGAGGGAACCTTTGGGCGCCTCCGTTACCTTTTAGGAGGCGACCGCCCCAGTCAAACTGTCCGCCTGACACTGTCTCCTGCCCCGCTAAGGGGCATGGGTTAGAATTTCAATACAACCAGGGTAGTATCCCACCGACGCCTCCTTCGAAGCTGGCGCTCCGAGATCTCTGGCTCCTACCTATCCTGTACAAGTTGTACCAAAATTCAATATCAGGCTACAGTAAAGCTCCACGGGGTCTTTCCGTCCTGTCGCGGGTAACCTGCATCTTCACAGGTACTATAATTTCACCGAGTCTCTCGTTGAGACAGTGCCCAGATCGTTACGCCTTTCGTGCGGGTCGGAACTTACCCGACAAGGAATTTCGCTACCTTAGGACCGTTATAGTTACGGCCGCCGTTTACTGGGGCTTCAATTCGCAGCTTCGCTTGCGCTAACCACTCCTCTTAACCTTCCAGCACCGGGCAGGCGTCAGCCCCTATACGTCACCTTACGGTTTTGCAGAGACCTGTGTTTTTGCTAAACAGTCGCCTGGGCCTATTCACTGCGGCTCTCATGCGCTTGCACGCTCAAGAGCACCCCTTCTCCCGAAGTTACGGGGTCATTTTGCCGAGTTCCTTAACGAGAGTTCTCTCGCACACCTTAGGATTCTCTCCTCGACTACCTGTGTCGGTTTGCGGTACGGGCACCTCTCACCTCGATAGAGGCTTTTCTTGGCAGTGTGAAATCAGGAACTTCGTCCATACGGACTCGCCATCACAGCTCAACGTTACAGTGTGCGGATTTGCCTACACACACGCCTTACTGCTTGGACGCGCACAACCAACGGCGCGCTTACCCTATCCTACTGCGTCCCCCCATTTCTCAAACGGTGAGGAGGTGGTACAGGAATATCAACCTGTTGTCCATCGCCTACGCCTATCGGCCTCGGCTTAGGTCCCGACTAACCCTGAGCGGACGAGCCTTCCTCAGGAAACCTTAGTCATACGGTGGACGGGATTCTCACCCGTCTTTCGCTACTCATACCGGCATTCTCACTTCTAAGCGCTCCACCAGTCCTTCCGGTCTGACTTCAACGCACTTAGAACGCTCTCCTACCACTGACATCGTAGATGTCAATCCACAGCTTCGGTGAATCGTTTAGCCCCGATACATTTTCGGCGCAGCGTCACTCGACCAGTGAGCTATTACGCACTCTTTAAATGATGGCTGCTTCTAAGCCAACATCCTGGTTGTCTGTGCAACGCCACATCCTTTTCCACTTAACGATTACTTTGGGACCTTAGCTGGTGGTCTGGGCTGTTTCCCTTTTGACTACGGATCTTATCACTCGCAGTCTGACTCCCGTGTATAAATATCTGGCATTCGGAGTTTGTCTGAATTCGGTAAACCGGGATGGCCCCCTAGTCCAAACAGTGCTCTACCTCCAGTATTCTCATCACGAGGCTAGCCCTAAAGCTATTTCGGAGAGAACCAGCTATCTCCAAGTTCGATTGGAATTTCTCCGCTACCCACACCTCATCCCCGCACTTTTCAACGTGCGTGGGTTCGGGCCTCCAGTAAGTGTTACCTCACCTTCACCCTGGACATGGGTAGATCACCTGGTTTCGGGTCTACGACCACGTACTATTTCGCCCTATTCAGACTCGCTTTCGCTGCGGCTCCGCCTTCTAAAGCTTAACCTTGCACGTAATCGTAACTCGCCGGTTCATTCTACAAAAGGCACGCTATCACCCATTAACGGGCTCTAACTACTTGTAGGCACACGGTTTCAGGATCTCTTTCACTCCCCTTCCGGGGTGCTTTTCACCTTTCCCTCACGGTACTGGTTCACTATCGGTCACTAGGTAGTATTTAGCCTTGGGAGATGGTCCTCCCGGATTCCGACGGAATTTCACGTGTTCCGCCGTACTCAGGATCCACTCAGGAGAGAACGAACTTTCGACTACAGGGCTTTTACCTGCTCTGGCGGACCTTTCCAAGTCGCTTCATCTAACTCGCTCTTTTGTAACTCCGTATTGAGTGTCCTACAACCCCAAGAGGCAAGCCTCTTGGTTTGGGCTCTTCCCGTTTCGCTCGCCGCTACTCAGGGAATCGATTTTTCTTTCTCTTCCTCCAGGTACTTAGATGTTTCAGTTCCCTGGGTCTGCCTTCAAGACGCTATGTATTCACGTCAAGATACTACGCGATTAAACGTAGTGGGTTCCCCCATTCGGAAATCTCCGGATCAAAGCTCACTTACAGCTCCCCGAAGCATATCGGTGTTAGTGCCGTCCTTCTTCGGCTCCTAGTGCCAAGGCATTCGCCGTGCGCCCTTAATAACTTAACCAAGTTATTAAGCCTATAAAAAACTTAAAAAATAAATGTGTTTGTTACAATTTCAATGTCGTTTTATCCAGTTTTCAAAGAACAAGTTTTGAAGTGTTTCATTCAGATAGAATGAACCTTCAAAACTGAACGCAAAACGTAATCGTACAAACCCAAGGTTTGTATTCCGAAATAATCCTTAGAAAGGAGGTGATCCAGCCGCACCTTCCGATACGGCTACCTTGTTACGACTTCACCCCAATCATCTATCCCACCTTCGGCGGCTGGCTCCAAAAGGTTACCTCACCGACTTCGGGTGTTACAAACTCTCGTGGTGTGACGGGCGGTGTGTACAAGGCCCGGGAACGTATTCACCGCGGCATGCTGATCCGCGATTACTAGCGATTCCGGCTTCATGTAGGCGAGTTGCAGCCTACAATCCGAACTGAGAACGACTTTATCGGATTAGCTCCCTCTCGCGAGTTGGCAACCGTTTGTATCGTCCATTGTAGCACGTGTGTAGCCCAGGTCATAAGGGGCATGATGATTTGACGTCATCCCCACCTTCCTCCGGTTTGTCACCGGCAGTCACCTTAGAGTGCCCAACTAAATGATGGCAACTAAGATCAAGGGTTGCGCTCGTTGCGGGACTTAACCCAACATCTCACGACACGAGCTGACGACAACCATGCACCACCTGTCACCGTTGCCCCCGAAGGGGAAACTATATCTCTACAGTGGTCAACGGGATGTCAAGACCTGGTAAGGTTCTTCGCGTTGCTTCGAATTAAACCACATGCTCCACCGCTTGTGCGGGCCCCCGTCAATTCCTTTGAGTTTCAGTCTTGCGACCGTACTCCCCAGGCGGAGTGCTTAATGCGTTAGCTGCAGCACTAAGGGGCGGAAACCCCCTAACACTTAGCACTCATCGTTTACGGCGTGGACTACCAGGGTATCTAATCCTGTTTGCTCCCCACGCTTTCGCGCCTCAGCGTCAGTTACAGACCAGAAAGTCGCCTTCGCCACTGGTGTTCCTCCAAATCTCTACGCATTTCACCGCTACACTTGGAATTCCACTTTCCTCTTCTGCACTCAAGTCCCCCAGTTTCCAATGACCCTCCACGGTTGAGCCGTGGGCTTTCACATCAGACTTAAAGGACCGCCTGCGCGCGCTTTACGCCCAATAATTCCGGACAACGCTTGCCACCTACGTATTACCGCGGCTGCTGGCACGTAGTTAGCCGTGGCTTTCTAATAAGGTACCGTCAAGGTACAGCCAGTTACTACTGTACTTGTTCTTCCCTTACAACAGAGTTTTACGATCCGAAAACCTTCTTCACTCACGCGGCGTTGCTCCATCAGGCTTTCGCCCATTGTGGAAGATTCCCTACTGCTGCCTCCCGTAGGAGTCTGGGCCGTGTCTCAGTCCCAGTGTGGCCGATCACCCTCTCAGGTCGGCTACGCATCGTCGCCTTGGTGAGCCGTTACCTCACCAACTAGCTAATGCGCCGCGGGCCCATCCTATAGCGACAGCCGAAACCGTCTTTCAGTCTTTCACCATGAAGTAAAAGAGGTTATTCGGTATTAGCCCCGGTTTCCCGGAGTTATCCCAAACTATAGGGTAGGTTGCCCACGTGTTACTCACCCGTCCGCCGCTAACGTCAAAGGAGCAAGCTCCTTTTCTGTTCGCTCGACTTGCATGTATTAGGCACGCCGCCAGCGTTCGTCCTGAGCCAGGATCAAACTCTCCATAAAAGAAATTTGATTAGCTCAAATTGTTTTGCTGGCATCATGTTTGATGTCCAAAATTGTGTTTCGTTCACTAGCTAAACTAGCTACTTAAAACTTTATTGATTACGTTTTGCTTGTTCAGTTTTCAAGGTTCATGTCGTTGCCCTTTTGGACAACTATTTAAATTTATCATACAACCAAGAGGTTGTCAATACTTTTTTTGGAGCGGGTGATGAGAATCGAACTCACGACATCAGCTTGGAAGGCTGAGGTTTTACCATTAAACTACACCCGCATATATTTTCTTAAAAATGGCGCGCCCGGCAGGAGTCGAACCCACAACCTTCTGATCCGTAGTCAGACGCTCTATCCAATTGAGCTACGGGCGCATATGAAATTAATTGACTTGGTGCGGCCGAGAGGACTTGAACCTCCACGGGGTTGCCCCCACTAGGCCCTCAACCTAGCGCGTCTGCCGTTCCGCCACGACCGCATTCGATTAGTAACTTTTTTATTATACTATGATAATTCGAAAAGTCAACTCTTTTTCTTAAAGAGATGAGCCATGAAGGACTCGAACCTTCGACCCTCTGATTAAAAGTCAGATGCTCTACCAACTGAGCTAATGGCTCGAATTAAGAAATGAATGGCTGGGGTACTAGGATTCGAACCTAGGCATGACGGAATCAAAATCCGTTGCCTTACCGCTTGGCTATACCCCAATAAGTGGCGGTCCCGACCGGGATCGAACCGGCGATCTCCTGCGTGACAGGCAGGCATGTTAACCGCTACACCACGGGACCAAAATATTATTTACATTAAATTATGAAAAATGACCCCTACGGGATTCGAACCCGTGTTACCGCCGTGAAAGGGCGGTGTCTTAACCACTTGACCAAGGGGCCATGGCTCCGAAGGCAGGACTCGAACCTGCGACAACCTGATTAACAGTCAGGTGCTACTACCAACTGAGCTACTTCGGAATAATTCATGTTATGTTGTCGCCGTTATCTTGTCGACTTTTACTATTATAGGGACAACTCAACAAAACGTCAACTATTTTTCAAACTTTTTTTACTCCACTAATTTTAATTTCCCCAAACACTTACTGCAACAATACTTTTCAACATTCATTTTTATTTTCCGTATATATAATTGGTGGCAATTGACACAAGTATATGTATAGCGTCGTCGCTGTTTTTTAACTGTAGCTTTAGAGACATGTAAAACTGCACAAAATCGGGGGGCATCTACTTTCCTTAATAATTCTCTAAAATCTTTATCTCGATGCTGATACCCTTTACCTTCAATATGTAGGTGATAATGGCATAATTCGTGTAAAACAATACCTTGAATTTCCTCCAAACCATATAACTCATAGGCTTTAGGATTAATCTCAATATTATGGGATTGTAAAAGATATCGTCCTCCCGTTGAACGTAATCTCGCATTAAAGTAGGCTTGATGCAGAAATGGCCTCTGAAAGTTTTCTAAAGATAAGCGACGAACAAGCTCTTGTAATTCTTGATTGTCCATAGTAATCACCTCTAACAACAAGAATACCACACTGCGTAGTATAGACAGTGTGGCAAAAATTTAGTACTCAAACTAATACTTGATTTTTAGGTGGAAGCATCGTTAAAGAGATACGTCCTTTCGTTACATCTATTTGTTCAACCCAGACAGTTACAATATCCCCAAGCGCCACAACTTCTAATGGATGCTTAATACGTTTATTTTGGAGTTTAGAAATATGCACAAGTCCATCTTGCTTCACGCCAATGTCAACAAATGCGCCGAAATCTACTACATTTCTTACCGTTCCCTGCAATTCCATACCTACTTTTAAATCTTCCATTTTTAATACATCAGTCTTAAGCAATGGTTGTGGGAATGCATCACGTGGGTCACGACTAGGTTTCATTAAAGTATCCACGATATCTTGAATTGTCACGACTCCTACTCCCAGCACATCACTTAACTTTTGGATATTTAGTGCTGCAATAGCTTCCTCTGCCTTCTGTGTCCCTAACTCTTTTTTATCTATTTGAGCCTCTGCTAATATTTGCTCAGCAAGAGCATAGCTCTCAGGGTGAATACCTGTAGCATCAAACGGATTTTTTGCTTCTGGGACACGTAGGAAACCAATAGCTTGTTCATACGTTTTGGCGCCTAACCTTGGAATCTTCTTTAATTGCGCACGTGTAGTAAATTGACCATTTTCCTCTCGCGTCTTTACGATATTCTCCGCAACAGTTTTTGATAGACCAGAAACGTATTGTAAGAGTGATGATGAAGCCGTATTTACATCAACACCAACTTGGTTAACAGCAGTTTCTACTATAAAAGATAGTGATTCATTTAATTTTTTTTGAGAAACATCATGCTGATACTGACCTACACCCACAGCTTTTGGTTCAATTTTCACTAACTCTGATAAAGGATCCTGTAAGCGACGTGCAATGGAGACAGCACTACGTTGTTCAACCTGTAAATCAGGAAATTCTGTACGTGCAATTTCAGACGCTGAATAAACAGATGCCCCCGCTTCATTGACAATCACATAGGCTATGTCAGTAGTAAGCTCGTTTAATACATCCGCGATAAATTGTTCTGTCTCTCGAGATGCTGTACCATTACCAATGGCAATTATACTTATTGGATACTTTGCCAAAATTCCTTTTACAATAGCTTTGGATTTTGCTACATCTGGTTTCGGTGGATGTGGGTAAATAGCTGTAACCTCAAGCATTTTCCCAGTTTCATCTACAACTGCTAGCTTGCAACCTGTACGGTAAGCTGGATCAACCCCTAAAACATATTTACCTTTCATAGGTGGCTGTAGCAATAGGTTACGTAAATTTTCGGAAAAAATATGAATAGCCTGTGCCTCAGCTTTTTCTGTAAGCTCGTTTCGTAATTCCCTTTCAATTGAAGGCTGAATTAAACGCTTGTACGAATCCTCGATTGCTAGTTTAACTTCTGCAATAGCAGGAGACGAACCAGTTGCAGGTATCCATTCTTTCCACATAATCATTAATACTCGGTCCACCGGCACATGAATAGAAACCTTTAAGATTTCTTCTTTCTCTCCTCGGTTTATCGCTAAAATACGGTGTGGTACAATGCGACTAACAGGCTCTTCATATGCGTAATACATTTCAAAAACATTTTTCTTGTCGATTTCTGTATTTTTCACAGACGTCACAAGAATTCCATCTTTCCATGAATAAGCTCGGATTTTTTCACGAATAGAGGCATCGTCCGCAAAGCGTTCTGCTAATATATCTCGAGCTCCTATTAGGGCTTCTTCCGTATTGGCAACTTGTTCATTGTCCACAAAGTCAGTTGCTAATTGCTCTAATGCATCATCACTAAATGCTAATAAGAGATCTGCAAGAGGCTCTAAACCTTTCTCTTTTGCAATCGTCGCCTTTGTACGTCGTTTTTGCTTATAAGGTCTATATAAATCCTCAACACGTTGTAAGATTGTTGCAGAAAGAATAGCCTGCTCTAATTCTGGTGTAAGCTTTTCTTGCTCTTGGATTAATCGTATAACTTCTTCTTTTCGTTGTTCAAGTTGCTGTATGTAGTGATAACGATCTTCTACAGCTTTAATTTGCACCTCATCGAGTGATCCTGTAACCTCTTTTCGATAGCGCGCAATAAATGGTACCGTATTTCCCTCTTCTAATAAGTTAATTACAGCCTCTACTTGCCCTGGTTTGACTGTTACATCCTTTGCAATGAGCTGTAACATTTGCTTTTGCTCCACATCATCACTACCTTTTTCTTTTCATTTTACCATTACACTTTACTAAAAATGCAAAAAAATAGTCTACTCAGACGAATATGAGTAGACTATTTCCATTCACTTTAAAGGTATTTTTCATTAAACACCCACGAAAGATTAGAGCGAAACACCGCCACTTGCTAGAATAGCCTCTTGTAATTTCTTTATTGCTTTCCTTTGTATCCTCGATACATGCATTTGAGAAATCCCTAATCGTTCTCCAGCTTCTTTTTGACTAAGTTGCTCTAGATATGTAAGCTGAATAATTTGTTTTTCCCTCTCATTCAAAACGACCAGCGCATCTTGAACAATCATTCGTTTATTTGTCATTTCATAGCCATCGTCTTCCCTGCCTAAAATATCGAATAACGTGACTGTACTACCGTCTGAGTCTGACTCTATCGAATGGTCCATAGAAAGAGCTTGATAACTACGGCTCATTTCCATAGCTTCGAGTACCTCTTCTTCTGCTACTTCTAATCGTTCAGCAATATCTTTAATGGATGGAGAACGCTGCAACTCACTTGTCAGCGCCTCCACCGTTGATTTAATCCTCGGCCCAAGTTCCTTTATACGTCTAGGCACATGCACATCCCATGTTTTATCACGTAAAAAACGTTTGATTTCCCCAACAATTGTTGGCACCGCAAAAGCTTCAAAACTACGACCAACATTCGGATCAAAACGTCTTATTGCACCTAACAATCCCAGCATCCCTACTTGAACAATATCATCATAATAAGATTTACCATTCGAATATTTACGAGCTATAGATTCAACTAGATATCGATAATGAATCACTAAATTGGTTTGTGCTTCATCATCCTCTGTTGACTGGTACAATTCAATCCACTTAAGTACATCTTCTTTAGATGAAGATTTATGTAGTGATTCTTTCGACATTTTTCTCCACCTGCTCCCTAGTGACATACTTTGTCATGAAGACAGTTACGCCACCATCGTTATTGATCATCACCTCATCCATCAAAGTTTCCATTAAATAAAGCCCCAAACCACCTTCTCTTAGCCCTGCAATACTTTCTTCAGGATGATACGGCCCAATCTTAGATTTAATCTCTTCAAAATTAAAACTATTGCCGTAATCTGCAATCATCATTTCCATTTTATTGTCATACAGCGCACACCCGATGACAATTTCACCCTCTTCTTCGTCTTTATAAGCATGGTGAACAACATTTGTCACAGCCTCACTTGCTGCAATTTTTAAATCTTCAATATCATCATAATTAAAACCAATCCTACTCGCTAAGCCCGAGACAGTTAATCGAATGACACTGACAAATTGCGGTTTAGCAGGAACTCTAATTTCAATATAGTCAAATTCCTTCATTATCTTAATTCCACCTTTTTATCAGTTTCGATATCCATCAAATCACTAAGACCAGTAATTTCAAATAATCTTTGTAACCTATTCGATAAACCAACGAGCTTTACTTTACCATTTTCACGTAATGCTCTCTTATAAAAGGCAACAAAAATCCCAAGCCCTGTACTATCCATGTAATTTACCTTTGATAAATCAAGTTCAATTTCTAAACCCTCTGTAATCTTTACAGCTTCTAATTCCTCTCGTAATCCTGAAGCAGTAAACGTATCAATCTCACCCTCAACAAAGCCAAATAATTTATGATCAATTTCTTTAAAATGTATCGTTACGTCCATACAGCACACCTCCACCATATTTGTTAGACTATTTTCTGTACCCTGTTCAATTAAAACTTAAACCTATTTTTTTAAAATAACTACAGTAAAATCATCAAATAGTTTAAAATTTTGCACTCTCTCTATTTCCTTATAAAGGAGCTGACACAATTGCTGGGCAGATAAATGTCTATTTTCCTTTATTAAAGTTGTGATTACCTCTCGCGAATTTAATTCCTCTTTCACTCTAAATTCTGTCACACCGTCGGTCATCATAATAATCAAATCATTTTCTTCTAAAACAATTTCATGAAACGTATAGTTTGTTTCAGACAATACACCCAGTAGTAAACCTTTAGCCTCTAAGGTAAAGAACTGATCGTTCTTTGCACTATAATGTAAAGCTGGTTCATGGCCTGCCGAAGCATAAGAAAAAATGTTTTGCTCTACATCTAAGCAACCATAAAACATCGAAACAAACATACTGTCATCCACACCTTTTTCTATTACCCTATTAATAACTTCTAAAACATATGAGGGATCTTTATATGCATATACCAATGTTTCAAGTCCATATTTCACCATCGACATACATAAAGCAGCAGGAACTCCTTTACCGACAACATCTGTCACAGCCACACTCAAATATTCTTCTCCATCATGAAAAAAATGTACATAATCGCCGTTCATTTTTCGAATAGGTACTGAAATCATACCTATATCAATATTTTGCATATTCGGCACATAAGTTTTCAATAATGTTTTTTGGATGTTTGTCGCTATTTTCATTTCCATTTCATATTCAGCTTGCTTTTGAAGTAAACTTTGATGCTCTCTATGTGCCATTCCATAATGCACCATTACTTCAATCAAAAAATCATAAGCAGGCTGTGAGTCGTTCATTTGATTCGGAAATATTTGTTCTACAGCATTTTTATGAATGCTAATAACATCCTCGGGAGAGATATTTTTTTGAATTAACTGACGTGTGAAGTTCTGAGCGATATATAAATTTCTTTCTGTTTGGTTGACCATATAATCTGCTAATATTTTTTTATACTGAGCTTCTAATTGTTTCAGTTTTCTTCACGTCCTAACGCAACCATTTTTCCGCTCTTATTGTTGTTCCCTCTCCAATGACAGATTGAATATCTAAACTATCCATCAATCGTTTAACACCTGGCAAACCAGCACCTAGCCCCCCCGAGGTGGAATAACCATCCTCCATTACTTTACGAACATCTTTAATACCAGGCCCTTGATCTATTGCAACAACAACTATTTTCTTTTCAGTATCCGCCTCAACCCTTTCAATTTCTATGACGCCTTTACTTGCATATAAATATATATTTCGTGCTAATTCACTAATTGCCGTGGTGATGCGGGCTTGATCAACAGTGCCAAATCCAAGTGCTTTTGCTTCATTGCGCCCCAGTTGTCTAGCTGCAACAATATCCCACTCTGTAATAATTTCAACCGAAGACCTATATGTCACTGCTGTCCCTCCATTTCTTTTGGAGTTATACTCTAACACTTTTATTCAACCTGCTTGCCATAATTTAAGTTGAATTAATCGCCTCTATAAATGGAATATTCTATGTAGATTTTCATATACCTTTTAAGAATTTTTTCAAAAATCTATTTTTATTAAAAATCTTGTGTATATCTTAAAGCTTTTTGTAACATTTATCAATTACACCTTGGCTTAATTATTTCAGGCACTTCATCTTTCGTAGCAAAATCGTTTGCTGAACAAGATCTATAGTAATCCAAATTATAGTAAATACATTTCAGCATATAAGACAAAAAAGCATCGAGATTTCATAATCTCGATGCTTCTATACACATATGTATATCAAAATTTAACTAGACCTAAACTAATCATCAACGCACCATCAACTTTTTCCATCACAGCATGATCAAGTTGCGTAATACGATCCGTCAATCTTGACTTATCAATTGTTCGCACTTGTTCTAGCAAAATAACCGAATCACGTTCAAAACCATACTTTTCAGCATTGATTTCAACGTGTGTCGGTAACTTTGCCTTTTGAATCTGTGCAGTGATAGCTGCGATGATGACAGTCGGACTAAATCGATTGCCAATATCATTTTGAATAATCAGCACCGGCCTAGTGCCTCCTTGTTCAGAACCTATTACCGGTGATAAGTCTGCAAAAAAAACGTCACCACGTTTTACATTCAAAGTGTCATCCCCCGCTAACGAGACGCTCCACCATATGTTGTGCTTCATACTCTGCATGCAAGCATTCGCTCGCAATCATTAAATTAATATGAGACATTTCAACATATCCTTTAATCATAGCTTCCCGTATTTGATTTGGTTGCTCCTGCATTAAATTTTTGCGCGCCAAAATACGCACAAAAGATTCACCTTCAATTACTTCCTTTGTTTGTAGAAATAGTCTGTCTTGAACAGCAATTGTAGCTTCTCTTAACTTTTTCTCGTACACAGCAAGCACCTCCAACGGAACCATACACTTTTCATTACTTCTCATTCTATCATTGAAAGATATTGTTGAAAAGACATGAAATGACAAAATATCTGACAATTTGAAGTACAAATTGTAAAAATATGTTGGTTGTCGAAGGTATATGCTGAATAATTATTATTGCAATGTGTTTCCAAATATGACTCATTACTATGTTTTGGAAAAGAAATAAGTTCTCCAGTGCTAATTTATTTACCAAATTCAACTTGGAACATTGCTCATGACATTACATTGAGATTTGACTAATTCTAATGAAAATAACTAAAGATATATTCTAGGAACTCTTGTTGTTATAATGCATGGTATTTCATAATTAATTGTTTCGAGCTTTGTTGCCCATTCATCGATCGATACGCCAGTATTCCCTTGCCGACCAATGAGTGTTACCTTCTCACCTATATCATATGCTTTTGGTAGGGCAACCATACATTGGTCCATACAAATTCGTCCAACAATCGGCATTCTTTTTCCGTCAATTAAAACCTCTTGCCCACCTAACTTGCGAATCACACCATCTGCATAGCCTATTGGAATTGTTCCTATCCACATATCTGTAGGGGCAACATATGTAGCTCCATAGCCAACTGGATCACCTGATTTTATTTGCTTTACATGAACAAGTTCACTTTCAAGCGAGAACGCTGGTAACAAAGGAAAAGGTAAAATACTTTTCACATATGCAGAAGGTGATAATCCATACATTGAAATACCAAATCTAACAGCATCATATTGTAAATGCGGATCTTTTACTAATGAGGCTGCTGTATTAGATGCATGAACAAGTCGCGGCTTATTAGGTATTACAGCTAAACATTTCTCAAAAAATTGTACCTGTTGATCAAAATGTAGCGTATCCTCTTCATCAGCTGTCGCAAAGTGTGTAAATATTCCATCCAGCTCCATGTTATCTGTAGACTGTATTGTTTGATAGAGCTCTAATAATTCCTGCTCTGAGCGAATACCTATTCTACCCATTCCGCTATCTATTTTTATATGAAGTCGTAAAGGAAGCGCTTCATCCACTAAAAGAGAAGCAGCTTGCTGCATCCAATCATCGGCAAATGCCGTAAGTATAATACGTTGTTGCGCTGCATAAGGAGCAAATGAAACTGGAGATGCACCTAATATTAATATGTCTGGTTCTTCAAAATGTGCTCGAATATGTAATGCCTCATCGGGCGTTGCCACTGCAAGTACTGTGGCACCAGCTTCAAGAGCTGCCCGCGCAACGGCTACATCTCCATGACCATACGCATTTGCTTTTACTACAGCGATAATTTGAACATTAGGTCGTAAAAATTCTTTTAAGTTTTTTACATTTTGTTGAATTGCTTGTAAGTCTATTATTGCTTTGGTTGGACGAAAAAACTGCTGTGTCTTCATAAGAATACCCTCTTTATTTTTAATTAAAACATTATGTAGGACATACATGTTGCAAAGTATGTCAATTTAGCTTGTACACACAAAGTTTTAGCTTTCGCATGAGCCTATACTTTATAAGGTTCATTTTAATTATCAATAAGCTACAGCCTCCGCATTCCAGAAGGCTGTAGCCAGAAAAGTTACTTCATACTACTTATCGTCATAGATGTAGCAACTTCAATCATTTCTTCTCGCGTTAATTTACTTGATGCTACAAAGAATTCAACACCATCTTTTTCCCAACTAATTGATGTATCTGTAATAGCACCAATTGTATAACCTAAATCAACTGGATCACCAGGTGACGATACAGGTAACATTGAATTTTCCTTCATTACTGGTTGCTGCATAACAGTAAATGCCTTCTCACCTTCGTATGTTAAGATTACTCGTTCCATTCCACTTTCCTGCACAACTTTTTCATTCGCTAATTGTGCCCAATTTACAACAGGATAATGTGTTTGGAATTCTTGATATTCAACTTCTGCTCCAACAGCTTCCTTATCCTCATTATCTTCTTGCCCTTCTTTTTCGGCAGGTGTAGCTTGTTCACCTTTCGTGTTATCTTTATCAGTGAATTGCTCAACTGCATACTCTTTTGCAGCATGTTGTACACCTAGCTTAATTTTCTTAAATGTGATTTTGATTTGCTCTTCTTTCACATCATTCATAATAACTACTGAGGTTGGCAATAAAGTTTTCTTATCTACTGTTATAACCTGATGTGGCATACTGTTCTTATAGCTATTTCTAGTAGCCGCTTCAAATATATATGCTTTTTCTTCTTCTTTCATGACAAGATTTTTATCTTCTGCTAAATCTTCTGCTAGCGCTCCAATTAAGTACGCCTGACTATTTTTCTTTGGCCAATCACTTTGGAATTTATACATTTTGTTTAATGTCGGTGTTACGACAAAAACACCATCAGCATTACGTACAATCATTTGAGAAACATCTTTCCCACTTTCAACTACTTCTACTCGATAGAAATCAGGTTTTGTGTGCCATACTGTTACATCATAATTTCTTGGTTCCCCACCCGATTTAATTTCCATCGATGCATTTAATTCATAACCATTCGTCTCTGCCCATTTACCATTCACTTTCTTCAACACTTTTTCCTGTGAGGCTGCACCACATGCCGACAGAAGTAATATCGTACAAAGTAAGACGAGCCATTTAACTATACGGTTGCCCACGCTTTCACCCTTTCTTCTTTCAAATCCACTACGACAATATATGAACCGTATTTGTCAGTTATGTCATTTGAAGAAAGGGCAATATATTTAAATTTACATGCAATCCTTTTAGACAAGTTAAGTACTATTCTAATAAGATTACTTGAGCAGCTGCGTATTGCTTAGAATGCGTAATACTAACAAATCCATTGACAAGTTCATCCTTAAAATATAAAACAGGATTGCCTGCCGCTCCTTTTAATACTTCCATATCATGAAGCTTACATTGTTCCCCAAGCCCTGTTCCCAAAGCTTTCGAAAATGCTTCTTTTGCAGCAAATCGCCCAGCTAAAAATTCTATTTTACGAGTTTCTGAATAACCATCAAATATTTTTTTTTCATTTATCGTTAAAATGCGGTCTTTAAATTTATCTGTTCGTTTCATAGCCTTTGCAATACGATCAATCTCTACAATATCGAGGCCAATTCCCTTAATCATGTGAACCTTCTCCTTTACCTATTTCCAACAAGGCATGTATAATAATTGTAAATTGAGGTGGAGCCATGTTTAGTAGAACGGAAAATTTTAAGCAATATACAAAGTATTACCCTGTTGTTTCAACTTTAATAGCAATAAATCTTACTCTTTATGTACTGTCTCTCATACCCAGCATAGGAACACTTTTGTGGAATTACGGAATCCAAGCAAATTTCCTGATTCAAAGTGGTGAATGGTGGCGTGTTTTCTCTGCCATGTTTTTACATGCAGGTTTTATGCATGTGTTTTTTAATATGTTTTCCTTATATCTCTTTGGACCAGAGCTAGAAAAAATCGCAGGGAAAGCACGTTTCATTACAATTTATTTAGTATCAGGTATTGTAGGCAACATGGCAACCTATATATTCTATGATAGTAGTTATGCGAGTCTTGGTGCAAGTGGGGCTATTTTTGGAATTTTTGGGGCATTTGGGGCATTAGTTTACTATACTCGACGTACAATGCCAATGCTTCGTAAGCTCATTTTACCAATCATCGTCATCAGTGTCATTATGACTTTTCTCCAACCAAATGTGAATGTCTTTGCACATTTAGGCGGTTTAGTAACCGGATTTATCCTTGGACTTGTCTATTTACATCCAAAAAGAATTTTAAGTTGGCGAAAACAAAAGATGGCTGGTAGACCATAACATTAAAAAGAGGAGCTGCTCACCTATAGAGCAGCTCCTCTTTCCTTACAATGACATCCATTATAAAACCACTGTAGCTTCATTTGACATCTTTATTTTTTTCCATTCAGTTGCTGTTAAACCATAAACAACCTGATCTACGTAGTGATCATATAGCCACTCAGCATCCCTTAAACGCCCTTCTTCATGAAAGCCCAATACCTTTGGGATTGTACGACTACGAATATTACCTACTGCAACACGCACTTCTATACGATTTAACTTTAAATAATTAAAGGCAAAATCAATCAATGCTTTCATGGAATTCGTAACGAGCCCCTTTCCTACAAATTCATTCCCTAGCCAGTAGCCAATACTTGTCCATTTATGTTGCCAGTTGATTTGGTGATAACCAATAACACCCGCAAGCTTTCCATCATAGTATATCCCTGCTTGTATGCCATTGTGATCAGCATATTGTTGCATAGCATTTTTTACGAATTGCTCAGTATCCTTTACTGTTTTGACATCATCTACAAAGGGCAACCATTCACGTAATGTATCCCTTGAACGATCAGTTAAAGCGAATAACTCTTCTACATCACTTAAATCCAAAAGCTTTAAATAAGCGCTTTCATTAATGTCATATTTAAACAATGTCTCCACCCCTTTTGTTCTGTTTATTATATTATAAACAGCATCTCTATTTAATTATAGTTAAAAAAGCTAATCCTTCCATAAAATTGAAAGGATTAGCTTTTTAGTTCATTAATGTTCATACCATGTTAAGATCGTCTCGGCATCTTGTTGCTCTAAGCTGGAAACACTCCCTGTTGTACCAGTTGCTCCTGACATGACGGTTGCTTTTACAGACATAACATTCTTTCTTTTTTGAAAGTATGATTGTGTACTTTCAATAGATTGTATTCGCTTCTTCTCCATGATTAACGTAATTCGACTAAACACCCGATACTGCATAGCCAGTTGCTTGCCATCTATTTGATAGCCTGCTGTTCTATGCTGCCAAATACCAAGTAAAATTGTTAATGGAATTAACAGCAACGACAATAGCCCGTATGGATAAAAGAAATAGATAGATGCACCGATAACCGGAACTAGCCAGAAAAAATCAATGCGATAAAAAAATGGTCTTGCCCTTTTTGGTGAGCGAGTAAATGTAGGCTGCCAATTCATATCTGGAAAAAGCTGTTCTAATGTTTGCATACAATCTGGCTTCTTAATAAGTGGAAATAGCGTAATTTTTTTATCATTTCCATTTTCACCGTTACCACCAGCACTTTCAACAACCACTGTAGTAAAGCCTGTTAACTGACGTAATGGATTTTCCACAATACGAATTGCCTGAATTCGATTCAACGGCAAAGTAATACGCTTCTTTTCTAACAGACCTTTTGTGATAATCAACTTTTCTTCCTCAATGCGGACAGTATAATCATAATAATTTATCAGTGTGATGACCACAGATACAATCCAAGCAACGATTAAAACAACCATCACCGTCAATGCCACTAAAAATGCGCCGATTTTCACAAAATCAGCTAACTCATGAAATACAGTTTCATAAGGAATAATATCGGAAAATTGTGAAGCAACTGCTGCAAGACCTGATAACACAACACCAATTCCACCAGATGTTGTTGCTAATACCAGTAAATCTCGCATGGACATATGGTACATCATCGGAGTTGGTATCGCTTCCTCTACTACCTGCACTTGATCCTGTTGTTGAACCGCTTCGTTTTTAACATGACGCATTTCTAATTCAATAATATCTGCCGCTGCTTTGCGAATGGCTGTCAGTTCAACCTCAGGTTTTCCTCCTTTACTACCAGCAGTCTCCACCTGAACTTTCACTAAACCAAAAATGCGATGAAAAACACCTTCATTGTAATTTAAACTTTGAATACGTTCAAAAGGGATATAACGTTTCTTTTTAACAAATAATCCATATGTCACACGCAATTCCCCATCTTCAAACCAGTAAACAAATGTCCGCCATTTTATGATTCCTCCCACGAACGCAAGAAGTGCTGCAACTCCCCATACACCGAACAGTAAAATGGTTTCAAAAAAATGATCACTACGAAAATTCAAAGAAAAATTAAAGCCGTTACTTATGATAATAATCGCAATTGGTAATATCATACTTTTCAATGCTTTTACACTTGTTATAATTGCAGACACTGGGTGTAAACGATTAATTTCCTTAGACATCATCTTCAGCCACCCTTGCTAAATCAGAAATACGCGCACGCAGTTCGTCTGCTTCATCCATAACAAGTGCAGGAATCGTATGTACAGTTGCAGCTGTAGAAATAGAGATATTACCTAGGTCGTATTTTTTTAATATCGGCCCTTGTGTTGTATCAACATGTTGCACACGTACCATTGGAATTAATGTGCGTTTCATAACAAATAAACCATGTTGTACTTCGATTTCATGCTCTCGAACTTCATAGCGCCATCTTTCCCATCTTATTTTCGGGAAAATAAAAATAGATAATATCGCACTTAGTAATACAATTGCACACGCTATGAAGTAAATAAATGAAGGCCATTCAAAATAATAAGTACCATAGCTTACAAGTCCTGCTACAACTAACAGCACCAATGTTTGTATGACTCCATATAAACGCCACACTGTTAGCCCTTTACGAGAAATTTGATGAATCGGTTGTGCTCTCATTGTCGTTCCCCCTCTTTCTTCATTAGGTGTATACGAATTCACTCACCTTTTTGTTTCAACTATAGCCGAAAAAAAACCTTACAGCCATCATGACTGTAAGGTTTACTATAAAAATTAAGTGTAATTCGTCTAAAATTATCCTTCGTGACGTCTTGGAGAACGAGAACGACCTTGTCCACCTTCACGACGTCCGCCTTCACGGCGTCCACCCTCTCGACGGCTACTGCTACTGCGACGCTCTCCACTGCGAGCATTGTCACGACGTCCTCCACCAAAGCTACGGTTTCCGCGGCCACGATCACCGCCACCGCGATTATTGCTAGAACGTTCACGACGCATTGGTAATGGACGTTCTTCTGTGATTGTTACTGGTGTATCGTCTGGCTCTCTTGTTAATGAACGTAGAGCAGCTGCAACAACATCGACTGCATCATGATTCTCTAGTAATTCTGCTGCAAATGTGCGGTAATCACCTAAATTGTTATTAGCAATAAGACCTTCCAATGTTTCCACAGCTAAACGTTGTTGACCTTCTAATGCTTCATCCGTTGTTGGTGGGCGAAGAGGTGTCATACGTTTTTTCGTAGTTTCTTCTACAATACGTAAGTAACCCATTTCACGTGGTGTTACAAATGTTACTGCAAGACCTGATTTACCGGCACGACCTGTACGGCCAATACGGTGAACATATGATTCAGGATCTTGAGGAATATCAAAGTTATAAACATGTGTTACACCCGAAATATCAAGTCCACGAGCGGCTACATCAGTCGCAACAAGGATATCGATTTTATTTTCTTTAAACTGACGTAATACTGAGATACGCTTCGCTTGGCTTAAATCACCATGAATACCTTCAGCTAAATAGCCACGAATAGATAGGGCCTGTGCAAGCTCATCTACACGACGTTTTGTACGACCAAATATAATAGCTAGCTCCGGTTGGTGTACATTTAATAAACGAGATAAGACATCGAATTTTTCACGCTCAGCAGACTTAACAAAATATTGATCAATGTTATCAACAGTTAATTCTTTTGCTTTAATTTTTACAATCTCTGGATCACGCATAAATGTTTCTGCAATTTTACGGATTGCTGGTGGCATTGTTGCTGAGAAAAGTAATGTTTGGCGCTCAGAAGGTACGTTTTCTAAGATTGAATTAATATCATCGATAAAGCCCATGTTTAACATTTCATCTGCTTCATCCAATACTAATGTTTGAACATCTTCTAATTTTAACGTACGACGATTTATATGATCAATAATACGACCTGGCGTACCAACAATGATTTGAGGTCTATTTTTCAGTGCACGTATTTGACGGCCAATTTCTTGACCACCGTATACTGATAATAATTTTACGCGTTTGTCATAGCCAATTTTATAAAGCTCTTCTGAAACTTGAATCGCTAACTCACGAGTTGGAGCAATGACTAATGCTTGAATATTAGGGTTTTTTGGATCGATTTTTTCAATTAGTGGAATCCCGAAAGCGGCAGTTTTACCAGTACCTGTCTGTGCTTGACCTAATACATCGCGGCCTTCAATTGCAAAACGAATAGTACCTTCTTGGATTGGTGTTGCTTCTTCAAATCCCATACGCTTTACAGAGCGTAATGTAGATTCGCTAATATTTAATTCTGAAAAATTTGTCAAACTTCTCAATCTCCTTTTTTTCCTTTTAAGTTGACAAATGGTTACATTTTCAGATGAAGTTGTCGGCAAATTCGAGCCTGTGTAGTGGAACGTTTCCGTTACTTAAAAATTTTCTCTACATGATAGTCCATATAGAGCTCTCTTATATGAAAAGGAAAGCCCGGTCTTTACCGAGCGGTTCGATTCTGTCGTAATTTTTCACTTTAGAATAAAACCGTTGTGTTCAAAAAAAAGTACTCTTCAACCAAATATGAAGAGTCTTCGCACAAAATGTATCCATTGCTTATACTAGTCTAACATGGCTTTAAATCCTATGCAACGATAACGCATGAGTCGTAATAATCTGACTACTTTATTTGTCTTTCAAAAACATTAAAACCTGTGGAAACCATTCAGAGCAATCTTCCTCAAAACATATATGATGCTTGCCATTATCAGAAAAATACAAGAATTTGTCTGTAGAGGCTAATTCATCAAAAAGAAATTGAGCTGTATGATAAGGCACTATCCCATCCAACTTCCCCTGCACAATATATACAGGAGTTTGAATATGTCGATAATACGGCTCCACCATTCTTACCAGCTTCATAAATTCTACTGTTGAGGCAAGCGGCACATTGTTAAACTTATGACGGTATCGTAGATAGAGTTCGTTATTAGTCAAATTATGGTGATAGGCTTCAGTAGCTATCATTTTAAAATCTTTGACTAGCTGTTTAGGGCTCACATACTTTGCAGCAGCACTTAGTAATACAAGCTTTTTCACTTTATAGCGTTTAGCTAAATATAGCGCTATAATTCCTCCCATTGAAAAGCCAACAACGATTACCTCGTCAACTTTTTTTGCCAACGATCGGAAAGCTAATTCGGCATCCATCAACCAGTGTTTCGCCTTAAAACCACTCATATGTAATTCTTCACCATGCCCAGACAATGTTGGCTCTTCAATTATCCAATCTGTATGTGAACCTAAATAACTTGTGAATGGCTTCACCTCGTATGGACCACCTGAAAATCCATGAATACATAGTACACCTACTGACAACGTTCTCACCTCATTTAACAAAGATAAACCTACACAAATAAATCGGTGAGCGTTTCTCTCACCGATTCATTGCTACTATGACATAAATTTCTTTAAGATCGTCTCTAATCTCATACCACGTGAGCCTTTAAGTAAAACAATAGATAATTCATTCGCTTGTTTTAGCTTTTCAATAATAGCCGTATAATCATCTTCAGTATACAATAAACGTTCCGCCTCAAAGCGCTCTTCTAATATTTTGTAAAGATATAGCATTCGAGGACCAAACAAACAGACATAATCAATTTCATCCTCATTAATATGCTCAGCTAGGCTCTCATGGAAGACTTGTTCATTTGGTCCAAGCTCTAGCATATCTCCTAACACAAGCCATTTTTCAGGTCGAATAGTTGATGTAGCCATAAATTGAATGGCAGCTTTTACGGAGGTTGGTGCTGCATTATAGGCATCATTGATAAATAGAGCGCCATTCGTTCCTAGTACCTGTTGCATCCTCATATCTGTTAATACGACATGCTCTAAGGATGTACGTATTTGTTCATTGCTTAAACCAAGCTTATGAGAAATTAACATTGCCACAAGTGTATTTTTCACTTGATGCTTGCCAAGCACGGAAATAAAGAAATCACCCGCTATCATACCGTGTGTAGTGAAGTGGCTGCCATCAGCGTTAGCATGAATATTGTCTGCGTATAAAAGATTATTGGGTTCTAACCCGAACGGTACTGACTGTAAGTGCTGTTCCTTTGCCACTAATTCTTGGAGCAAAGGTTCATCACCATCATAGAATAATAGACCATCATTTTGCATTCCTTGAATAATTTCAAACTTTGCTTTTGCAATACCAGCACGAGACCCCAAATCCTGCATATGGGCCTCACCAATGTTGGTAATAACCGTCATATGTGGACGAGCGAGCTTCGTTAAAAACTCAATTTCACCAAATCCACTCATGCCCATCTCAAGGACAGCCACATCTGTATCTTCATCAAGCTGTAAGATAGTAATGGGCAGGCCCAATTGATTATTAAAGTTCCCGATCGTTTTTTGTACTTTAAAGAATGGCGCTAGTGTTCCCGCTAATATATCCTTTGTTGATGTCTTACCATTTGAACCTGTAATGCCTATAAATTTTGCTTTATGTTCATTACGATATGCTCTAGCCATTTCTTGCAAAGCTAATTCTGGATCATCCACAAACAACAAAGGGTAACCTTCTGGTGGGTTCGGCTCATCCTTTTGCCAAAGAGAAGCTCCGGCACCTTTCTCAAATGCCTGCATTACAAACTTGTGCCCATTTGTATGCTCACCACGAAACGGAACAAATAGGTCTCCTTGTTGAATTGTTCTTGTATCAATAGAAATTCCTGACACAACAGTGTCACCAAAAGCCGCCATATCCTCATTTAACCATGCAGCTAATTGTTTTAAAGTTTTTTTCACGATAATCCCACTCAGTCTTTTTTATAGTGAAGCTGTTGTTTTTCTTCATAGCGCTCAATTGCTAGGGTAATTAAACGGTCGATCAGCTCTGGATAACTCACACCTGTATGCTGCCATAATAATGGATACATACTTACAGGCGTGAAACCTGGCATTGTGTTTACTTCATTAATGTAAACGTTATTTTCAGCCGTTACAAAAAAGTCCGCACGAACTAAGCCGCTACCATCTATAGCCTTAAATGCACGCTTTGCCAGTTCTTTTAAGCTTGCCACAGTTTCTACTGGAAGCTCAGCTGGAATAATAAGTGCTGTAGAACCGTCCTTATATTTAGAATCATAATCATAAAAATCAGTAACGGGTTTAATTTCTCCTGGCACTGATACTTCAGGATAGTCATTTCCTAACACTGCCAGTTCAACCTCACGAGCGACAATTCCCTGTTCAACAACGATTTTACGATCATATTGCAAAGCAACCTCAATTGCTTTTACTAATTGCCCGCGATCTGTTGCCTTGCTAATCCCAACACTTGATCCTAAGTTTGCAGGCTTTACAAACATTGGCCAATTCAAGTTATTTTCACAGCGTTCAATGATTGCCTGTTGCTCATTCTTCCACTCACTACGAATAAAATACGTATAGGGCACTTGAGGTAATCCAGCAATTTCAAATAATTGCTTCATTACCACTTTATCCATTCCAGCAGAGGATGCTAATACTCCATTTCCTACATACGGTAAGTTTAGAACTTCAAGTAAACCTTGCACTGTTCCATCCTCACCATTCGTACCATGTAACAATGGGAAAATGACATCAAACTTTACCTCATTGCCACTTTTATCAATCAAAAAATCAGTGATATTATTTTCTAAAATTGTAGTATTATCACCAAATTGTAGTTCTTCTATTGCACTTACGGGTTTTTCTAAACGCTCTCCACGACGCCATTCCCCATCAGATGTAATGAAAATCGGATATACTTCATACTCCTCGAAATTCAAAGCTCCAGTGACTGCACGTGCTGTCGATAATGACACTTCGTGCTCCGCTGACTTTCCGCCGTATAATAAACCGATTCTTTTTTTCATTTTTGTGCCCTCCACATACTTCTTGAGTACTATTAGTTTATCATGAAACGTCTTGACAAATGACATAAAAATCTCACCGTATTTTTAACGGTGAGATTTTACGTATATTTCATCGATTATGCCCTGGCATCATTAGTTCCTGCTATAGAATTATACAGGAACAATGCAATAAGAATAATATCTACCAACATCCTATATCTTCAGTTTATAGAAGTCATTGTTCTTTGATTGCGTCACCTTTTTAATTAAATAATATAGATTAATTCATCGTGTTCTGTTTTTAGAATCGTACTTAAGTCATCCCAAACTTCGTCAGGAAAAGAATATTCAGACAGATTGCGAACTTCTATTCCATACGCTACTTTCGGTTTCTCAATTCGATACAGAGATAGTAATGCTCCATCTTTCGCAAAGGATCGGTAAGAACGTAAAAAATCTGGTGATATAGCGGGTATACTCGCTTTTACTTTTCGACGCCAAAATCCAGTGTTGCGTTCCTTTTCACGAATTAAACTATTAAAAACATTGGCAACCAATAAATCCGAATCACTTAAATGACGAAAATAAATTTTCGTCATTTTCTCTAAGTCTGAAGAATAATAGACAAATCTATTTTGTAATTTATTAAAAAACGCTGACGTAATCGGTTCTTTCTTGTGACTTATGTAAAGCAATTCTCCTTGTTCCATCGGTGTTAAATGATCTAGCCTCTTCTCGTCCATAAAATCAATCCAACATAATTCTTTAGATTCAGCAGATTTTTTAACAAAACGAGGAACATCTTCTTCTAATACATATTCAAATTGTGTATGCATATTAAAAGAACCGTCTTCATAGGAATGTTTTAATAACAGCAAGTGATGTAGTGGTTCAAGTGCAGCCACAAATTGCGAGAATTTTAACCCGCTAAATATAACAAATTTATCGACATCATTCATATGAACATAAATATGATACATAAAATCATCAGATGACTTTAATTTTTTAGCCACAACCATCACCCCATTCTTCACTACATTATAAGACTAAACATGATTTTTTTGAAACATTTTATGTTAATTGTCGTCACTACTATATACGCAGGCATAAAAGTAATTTATGCGTTATAATTAGGAATGTTAAACATGCATTTGCATATAAAGTTTAGATTACTCAATGAGTTCAAGTATTTGCTTAAAATTCCATTGACAATATTCAAAGCAAATTGCAAGCTTATCAATAGATATGAGCTATTCTTACACCACTGCTGGTTATTATTTTGCTTTCTTCTTTGACCAATTATAAACGAAATAGGGAGAATCGCATCATATTTACTCATATTGAGATACTATTTTAATTTTAGGTGGCTTTTATGGAAAATAAACGAAATTTCGCAAATCGTTTTGACTGGACACTTGCATTTATACTCTTCACTTTTCTAGTCATTAGTTTGTTAGCTATTGCATCTGCCCAAACCTCAGGACAATATGGCATTAACTACGTACCAAAACAAATGCAATGGTATGTGATCGGTGCAGTAATTATTGGTATAGTCATGTTTTTTGAGCCAGATCAATATAAAAAAATGTCATGGTATATGTATGGAGCAGGGATTGCCTTACTGGTACTGCTTATTTTTATGCCAGAAGGAGAAGGTCAAATCGGTGCACCCGTTAATGGTGCTAAAAGCTGGTATCATACGCCGATTGGAAATATTCAGCCTTCTGAGTTTATGAAAACTTTTTACATTTTAGCACTAGCTCGATTAATTAGTAAGCACCATGAAATTTATTCATTACGATCAATTAAAACAGACTTTTTGCTACTAGGTAAAATCGCTATCACCCTAATCGTACCATTAGCTATTATTTTAAAGCAGCCTGATCTAGGCTCAGCACTTGTATTCTTTGCTATTACTGCCGCACTCATCATTGTAGCAGGTATTTCTTGGAAAATCATTTTACCAACATTTTTAGGTGGCATGGTAGCAGGCGGTACACTACTGTGGATGGCACTCTATATGCAGGACTTTCTAGAAAAAACATTTGGTTTTAAGACTTATCAATTTGCTCGTATTTATTCTTGGCTAGACCCCTATTCCTATTCATCCAGCGATGGCTATCATTTAATTACCTCTTTAAATGCCATTGGATCAGGTGAAATTTTTGGTAAGGGATTTAGAAATCGTGAAGTATATGTAGCTGAAAACCATACCGATTTCATTTTTACAGTTATCGGTGAGGAATGGGGCTTTATTGGGGCTAGTATTGTTATTTGCATATTCTTCTTATTAATTTATCATTTAACAAAGACAACCCTTTTATTGAAAGATCCCTTCTCGACCTATGTATGTGCTGGGATTATTGCCATGATTACCTTCCACGTTTTCGAAAATATTGGTATGACTATTCAATTATTACCTATCACAGGTATTCCACTTCCGTTCATTAGCTATGGAGGAAGTTCGCTTATGGGGAATGCTTTAGCGATTGGGCTAGTCTTTAGTATGCGATTCCATTATCGAACATATATGTTTACCACACATGATGAAGATGAATAACTATAGAAAAAGGGAAGTCTCGCGTAATGAGACCTCCCTTTTTCTATTGGAAACGAGTTAAGCTTGAACTTGCGGAGTTTGCGTTGGTGGTGTTAGCACTTTTAAAAGTTCTAGTCGAGACTTTGTTACAGTGGCTGTTACACCCAACTTAGATAAATTCGAAACAATCTTTTTCAAATCTACTTCTTTTGTCATACATTCCACCTCAATCTTTCCTCGATTTTATATAACGTTTTATTTACGAAAAAGTTTCATTTTTCTACGAGTATGATGTCTGACAAATTTATCATACCATTTAACTTACCTTTAAAATTTTTCAATTTTGTTACATTGTAAATTTTTCACATCATCAAACTTTTCCATCAAACATATTTAAATTACCCAAAATGGCTACATTTTATTCAAAAATCAGAACATAGATTTAAAAAATCTCAAATTGCTTCATTTTTTCTTTACTAAATTGTTCCACTTTATTCAAGCTTAGCATCCCCTATTGTTGTAATCGCAAGAACAAGAAGGGTAGAATATACATATTGAAATATCGTATGAAAGCAGGGAACTGTATGAAAAAGGCTATTTTACTATTGATGTCTGTTCAATTCCTCGTTTATCTAGGGTTCGGCATTATTATCCCCGTCTTACCAGAGGTAATTGTGCAGCAAAATTGGCATGATCTCCACGTAGGTGGTTTATTGACCGTCTATTCACTTGCAAGTTTTTTCACAGCACCGTTTTGGGGTATGCTATCCGATAAGGTAGGGCGAAAACAACTAATCCTTACTGGTCTAATTGGCTTTAGCCTTAGTTTTGTTATTTTTTCACTATTTATAGATAACCTAGCTATACTGTATGTTTCACGTATTATTGGTGGTTTATTTTCTGGTGCATTATATACAGCAGTAACAGGATTTATCGCCGATATGTCTAGTGAAGAGGATCGCAATAAGTATATGGGCTTTATGGGCATGTCCATTGGTCTTGGGTTTATTTTTGGTCCAGCAATCGGGGGAATGCTAGGCCATTATAGCTTGCAGCTACCGTTTACTGCATCAGCAGCATTAATTGCACTATTATTTATTTATGCAAGTTTCGTCCTAAAAGAACCTAAAAAACGAAAAGATTCAAATAAACGTGCTATAGTGCCAAAAGGTGCTGCAACCATGCTACAATACCGTGTGCGCTATCTGTTTATGTTTTCTTTTTTAGTAACTTTTATGTTAGCAGGCGTTGAGGCTACATTTCAGCTATTTCAAATCGAAAAAATTCACATTACACCGTTACAAATTGGTTACTTGTTCATGTTTAGTGGCTTTGTCGATGCAGCTATTCAAGGAGGGGTCGTTCGACGCATAAAAAATGGCAGTGAAACGACATGGTTAATTGGCGCACAAATTGTAACTGCTATCGGCATGCTTTTATTTACATTGACAGCTAATCTTTTTATCGCCGGGCTTGCCCTTTGTGTCTTTACAGCAGGTAATGCACTTGCAAGAACATGTGTTGTATCACTCTCCTCTAAAGAATCTGGAGGACAATATGGGACTGCCGCTGGACTGTCCTATTCAATGGATAACTTAGGACGTATTCTTGGACCACTATTTTTCACATGGTTATTTACCGTACAAGCAAGTCTTGGTTATTATATTTCCGCTGCAATAGCCATTCTTTCTATAAGTCTAATCTACATATATAAGGCATCGCGTAAATCATTGCGCCATCCATAAAATATAGTAGGTTGCATTTTATGGATACCAAACGTTGAGTCAGTAATCGGAGAAACATCCTATTCTATTAGAGAATTACTAATTAAACCATGCGGATTATCCCTATCTATCAAAGGGATAATCCTTTTCCATGCTATCTAGCCATTTCATATCTTCTTTCCGCATTTGAAGTAGGCTATACTAGGTATGTTATTAATAATACAAAGGCAGGTGTAGGAATGAGCATTTTTACAGATATAGAATATTTAGTTCCTTTAACTTTGTTTTTTAATATTTTATTAGCCATGACCATCATTTTCTTAGAACGTAAAGATGCTACCTCTACATGGGCATGGATTCTCGTTTTATTTTTCCTGCCATTAGCTGGATTTATTCTGTACTTATTACTTGGAAGACAATTACGAAGAAAGCATCTATTCCGTTGGGAAGGACGCAAGGATATCGGGATTGATAATCTGATTACCTATCAGATGGAAGCGATTCGTGATGAAACGTTTGAGTTTCGTATTGCTAATGCAGAAAATTATCAAGAGATGATTTATATGCACCTCAGAACAAACAATGCAGTATTAACACAGGACAACCATCTGGATATTTTTGATGATGGTGCCAATAAGTTCGAGCAGCTTCTTAAAGACATTGAAGCAGCTAAAGATCACATTCACATCCAGTATTATATTTTCAGACTTGATGACTTAGGTACACGTATCGTCAACGCATTGATAAAAAAGGCAAAGCAAGGTGTTAAGGTACGTCTTCTCTATGATGAAATGGGATCACGTAATGTTAAAAGACGCCATTTCAAAGAGTTACTGCATGCTGGTGGTGAAGTAGAAGTTTTCTTCCCATCCATTTTGCCACTTCTTAACCCTCGTTTAAATTTTAGAAATCACCGAAAAATCGTTGTCATTGATGGTCGAATTGGCTATATTGGTGGTTTTAACGTCGGTGATGAGTATTTAGGTTTACAAAAAAAGTTTGGTTATTGGCGAGATACACACTTACGTATTGAGGGTAGTGCCGTACATCCTTTGCAAACACGCTTTTTACTCGACTGGAACCAAGCTAGTGCTCAACAAAAAATGGGGTACTCGGATCGTTACTTCCCTGCCATCCCGAAAAAAGGTGATGTGGGTTTACAGATTGTTTCAAGTGGACCAGACTCAGACTGGGAGCAAATAAAGATCGGTTACTTAAAGCTTATTAATATGGCTCAAAAATATATTTATATTCAAACACCATATTTCATCCCAGATGTTAGTTTTTTAGACGCCATTAAAATTGCCACCTTGTCGGGCATTGATGTACGTATTATGATTCCTAACAAGCCTGATCACATGTTTGTATATTGGGCTACTTATTCTTATGTCGGTCAATTATTACGTGCTGGAGCCAAAGTCTATATCTATGAAAAGGGCTTTATTCATGCTAAAGCTATTATTATTGATGACGAGGCTTCCTCTGTCGGAACAGCAAATATTGATGTACGAAGTTTTAGTCTGAATTTTGAAGTCAATGCCTTCATATATGATGCAAATATATCGCACCAATTGGCAGAACTGTTTGAGAAGGATATTTTTGATTGTACGGAATTAACATGGGAAATGTATAAAAACCGTTCAACACTGATTAAATTTAAAGAATCTATTTCCCGACTATTAACACCCATTTTATAAAAATAAAAAGGAAGAGAGCCTGTTCACAGAATGGCTTCTCTTCCTATTATTATTTTACGCCTAAATATTCTTCCAACGTAATGTTTTTCTTTGTTATCTCTTTTGCAACCTCTTTGCCCACATAACGATAGTGCCAGGACTCATACATATAACCTGTTATTTCTTCTTTGTTTTGAGGGAAACGCAAAATAAAGCCATACTCCTGCGCATGTGCAAATAGCCATTGCCCTGCTGGAGTTTCCCCAAACTCTTCTGTCAGCCACACATCTTCTTTTCCACGCTCTCCTATATCAAACGCTAAGCCTGTTTGATGTTCTGAGTAGCCAGGACGAGCACTATATCGATCTGCTGCTGCCTGTCCATCACGTTTAACATAATTATCATAAAGTGTTGTCTGATATTCAAAAGATCGGTAGCCACTAAATGCAACTAAATCAAATCCTTGTTGCTTGGCAGCGGCTAACATTTGATTTAACGCTTCTCGTGCTTCTGGATTTTCTTCAGGTGCAAAGGTAGATGGAAGCGGATAAATTTTATTAGCTAACAGAATACCATTGATATAAGTTGGTTCCGTAGGTAATGTTTGATTTGGAAGATACCCATTTTCGTCTGGTTGTTGCTCTGGCTTTGCAGGTGTTTCAGTATTGTCTGGTTCCTCTATTGCAGTAGAATCTTGTTCAGTCGTTTTGTTTGTTTCTGTTGTTTTTGGCTGCTCATCAGATGCACTATTTACTTGATTATTTTTATAGTTATAGACTACAAAAATTGCTACGATTAACGCGATAGATATGAAAGCACCAACGATAAGCGGAAGACGATTGTTTTTCACTCTTTATACCCCTTTTAAAATATCAGGTATCTAAAAGGATGTTTTAAAGCATTTCACCTTGAAAATACCTATTTTTTTGTATTACTAGTTATAATCTTATTTTAGCACTGTTCACATTTTCAGGTGTAAATTTACTACGTAAATATTCAATTAATCTGTTAGAACGATGACAAATACTACTATAGATGCAATTGCAAAAAAAATTGCCATATACTGCATCCATTTTGCTTCTTTTATATAACCTTGCTCTTTAAAGCTTTTTGCTCTAAACCCATTTGATAGGGCAAACATGACCGTCATTGCAAGTACCGCAAAATTAAACTTCCCCATAATAATAAATACAAGTGCTGCAATACTAAAAACTGCAACAAGAATAGATGATAGCCATTTTTTGTTCATCTTGCTGTCCTCCTAAAAAAATCGAGGCAACAAAGGCGCCTCGACATCAATCAATTTATTTTTTTGCTTTCTCAGGATGTTCCGAATAATATTTACGTCCAATATATGTTTGAATAATCAACAATGCACCACTGACAGACCAATACAAAGGCAGTGCTGCCATAGAAGACATGGAGATAAAGACAATCATAATTGGTGAAATATAAATAAACATTTTCATCTGCGCTTTTTGTTGCTCAGGTACCGTCCACAAAGATACACGAGCCTGGATTAGGTAAACAATCCCTGCAACTATAGTCATCACGATATCAGGTGAACCTAAGCTAAACCATAAAAACTCATGGGATTTCACATCGGCAGAATACAAGATCGAGAAATACAGACCCATAATAATCGGCATTTGAATTAACATCGGTAAACAACCCATATTAAGTGGATTAATGCCATGCTTTTGATATAGAGCCATCATTTCTTGTTGATATTGCGTTTGCTCCTCTTTTGTCTTAGCTTCCTTCATTTTTTTCTGAACGGCTTCCATTTCAGGTTTAAAAGCATCCATCTTCGTTTTCATTAATTGCTGTTGACGATAGTTCTTTAACATAATCGGCATTAACACTAAACGAATTAGAACAGTAATCGCAATGATTGCTAAACCATAGCTCCCTGAAAAGATATCATTCCCGAAAAACTCCAATAAAAATTCCATAGGTTTTACAAAGATACTATAGAAAAAACCTTCTTTGTTTTGCACAGCTTGACAGCCACTAAGAACAAAAACAGCAATACCAAGCATTGAAAATAGCTTCAAATTTTTCATTTTTCCACCTACTATTATTTATCAACTACTGTGAAGTATACCTTATAGGGTCTCTCTTTATCAAATAGCAAGTGCTACTCATTCCTTCAGCCTTTTCCTCAGATGATTCATCAAAAAAGATGCGAGCTTTAGCAACGCTAATATGTTCGCACCTTCTCATTCCCTATGCTCAAAATCTAAACATTTTGTAATTCAGTCTCTGCCATTTCAAAACGATAAAATTCGTGATGAAGCTCGTCTCTAAAATGTTTTGGCGTAACTCCCGTATATTTTTTGAAAATACGTGTAAAATAACTTTGATTACAGAAATGGAATTGATCTGAGATAGAAGTAATACTTTTGTTTGTATGTCGTAAGTAGTATTGTGATTCTTCTACACGTCTTACATTTAAATACTCAACCAATGTAATGCCCACATGTTCTCTAAAAATACGTGATAAGTGACTAGTGCTTATATGAAAGTTATTCGCTATACTTTCAACAGTTAAATCATTTTCAAGCTCGTCATTTATATACATTATCACTTTGTTAACAGTTTGATGTCGGAAAGTCGGTTGTTTGCGATCTGCAATAAAGTAAACAAAGAAATCAATTAAATCATCAGCAAATTGTAAAAACTCTGCGTCTTTCATCTGATTTTCTATCATATCGTTACACGCAATATTGAAAGCAAATGCTTTTTTCGAAGGTACTTGATTGTCCAGCAATTTACGAGCAACAATTGATGACAAAACAGAAAAATAACTTCGAACGATTTTAATGACCTGTTTGCCAAAACGAATTGAGAGAATATCAATTAACTCATGCAAAGATTTTTTCGCTTTTGCAGATTCTAAATGGTAAATTTCAAAAATTAATTTCGACTCAATATTAAAAAATTCTTCGACACCGATATATTGATTAATATTATCGATTTCTTGGAAGTATCTTTTGGATATCGTTTCTGACATAGAATGTTGATGTAGTTGCATAATCTTCCCCATCTTTCCTCAGAGTGCACGAATTGCATGACAATATTTGACACCAATCCCGACGAATTAAAAATAAGAAAATAGTATTTACTTATTCAATATAAGAACTGAGTCCTATTTCACAAATTTTATTAACAAATAAATCAAAAATAACCCTACTAAAACACCAAATATAAAAAAAATAGACTATACAGTGAATTTTACCATATTCTGCGATTTCCTTTCAACCACATTTTAATTGCTACTCTAGTTCTAATTTATCACATATGCATAGTAGAAACCTCGTAAACTTATTCCTAACAATTAAATTTTACCATATACATATCAAAATAAATTAGTCATTTTATAAATTTATTTACAAATTATACAAAACAACTAACATCATTCTAATGGATCATTCGACATTTTTCTATTTTATTCCTAAATCTTCTCTATATAATTTATATGAATATGTAGTAAAATAGATGATAATACTATTTTTAAAAGTTTAGACGAGGTGTTTAAAGTGGATCCAAAACAAATAGAAGAGATCATGGAGATTATTAAGGAATTCTTCCCTGAAAATACGTCCATCGCTATCTCTGATACAAATGAATATTTGTATTATCAACCAAGCAAGAAAGTTGATTTAAAAATTAAACCTGGTGACCCTATCAAAGAAGGTTCAGCCGCACACAAAGCATTAAGCTATGGTCAAAAAATCAGCTCTTATATCGAACCTGATGTCTTCGGTGTCGCATATTATGGCATGAGTATTCCTTTAATGGAGGAAGGCGAAACAAAAGGAGCTATTACTGCTATCTTCCCGCAAAAACCATCAGCATTCTTAACAAACTACATTACAATCAAAATTGATGATTGCTGGTACCCAATCAAACATGATCAAGTTATTTATTTAGAAACACAACTCCGTAAAACATTTGTTAAAACAATGACTCGTGAAGGTTATCACCGTTTAAACTTAAGTGATCTAGAGCTATTTTTAGCACCTGACTCATTTATTCGTTGTCACCGCTCTTATATCGTTAACATTGACTACATCGATGAAATTCAACCAGATTCACACTCAACGTTTTTATTAATTATGAAAGATGGTACACGTATTCCGGTAAGCCAACGCTATGCAAGCTATTTCCGTCGTTCTTTAGGTTTCTAATTTGTATGAACAGCGAGCAATTTTTATAATTGTTCGCTGTTCTTTTTTGTGAACAAATCCTCCCCATTTAACTATTTTTGCACTGTTTTTAATGTAGAAAACAACTAAATTTAAACAGCTCTACAATAAAACGTTTTCTCTGTCGAAAAATCATCTTAATGCTCGATTTTCCTTTTTTTACTCAATTTAATGCTAATTCTAAAGTTTTTGTGACAATTTGGTGATAGTATTATTCAAATGGTTGGAGTCATACTACAACTGAATAAACAGAAAATTCTTAAATGTTTTTTCTAGTTTTGTAATCGGTTTCCATCAAAATTATTTAGGGGAGGATTTTTTTATGGATGCAAATGTTCAAAAACGCCTAGGTTTAAAAGAACTTGAGAGTAAAATTGTAACTGCTGAAGAAGCAGCAGCACTTATTTCTAATGGTGATGTAGTTGGGATGAGTGGTTTTACTCGTGCTGGGGATGCAAAAGTTGTTCCAATGGCATTAGTTGAGCGCGCAAAAAATGAAGAATTCAAAATTGATGTATATACAGGTGCATCATTAGGACCAGAAGTAGACAAGTACTTAGCAGAAGCTGGTGCAATTCGTAAACGTGGACCATTCCAGGGTGATGCGGGTATCCGTAATTTAATTAATTCTGGGGATATCTTATATGTAGATGCTCATCTTTCTCATAATGCTGAGCTAGTGCGCCAAGGAATTATTGGACCGATCAAGTATTTAATTCTTGAAGCGGTTGCTATTACTGAAGATGGATTAATCATTCCAACAAACTCTGTAGGTAACTCACCTATCTTTGCAGAATATGCAGAAAATATTATTATCGAATTAAATATTTCTCATCCAGAAGCTTTAATCGGTATCCATGATATTTATGTACCTGGAGAACAAGGTAAACGTGAAGCTATTCCAATGACAGATGCTATGCAACGCCTTGGTGATATTGGTATCAAAGTAGATCCAGCTAAAATTAAAGCAATTGTTATTTCTGAAGAGCCAGACGCTCCTTCATTAATCGTACCTCCAGATGAAGAAACACAAACGATGGCAAACATTTTATTAGACTTCTTCCGTGATGAAATTAAAGCGGGTCGTTTAACAAACCAATTAATGCCATTGCAATCTGGTGTAGGTTCTGTAGCAAACGCTGTCCTTGATGGCTTTGCAGATTCAGAATTTGAAGATTTAATTGTTGCATCTGAAGTACTTCAAGATGCTGTATTTAACTTAATCGATGCTGGTAAAGTTAAATTCGCTGCTGCAACTTCAATCACACTTACTGAAGAATTACAGCAAAAAGTTTATGGTAATTTAGAAAAGTATGCTGATAAAATTTGCTTACGTCCACAAGAAATTTCTAACCACCCTGAGCTTATCCGTCGTTTGGGTCTAATCTCAATCAACACAGCTCTTGAGTTAGATATCTATGGTAACGTTAATTCGACGCATGTTTCTGGTACTCGTATGATGAACGGTATCGGTGGTTCAGGTGACTTCGCACGTAACGCACGCCTTGGTATTTTTGTTACAAAATCATACGCAAAAGGTGGAGCAATTTCTTCTATCGTGCCAATGGTATCTCACGTTGACCATACTGAACATGACGTTGATGTTATCGTTACGGAACAAGGTATTGCTGACTTACGTGGTCTTGCACCAAAAGAACGTGTACCTTTAATTATTGAAAACTGTGCACACCCAGACTACAAAGAACAATTATGGGATTACTATAACCGTGCAGTTGAAGCAACTGGTAACCACCAAACTCCTCATCTTTTAGAGGAAGCACTTTCTTGGCATGTAAATCTTGCTAAAAACAAAACAATGAAAAAAGAAGTTGCAAAAGCTTAATTATTAAATTCTCGTACGTCTAATAAGTTAATACTTATTAGACGTTTTTTTACGTGAACGCAAAAAACAAGTGAGAAGTATTATCGATTGGAAAATGCTATAATAGGACTATATCAATCATTGACTATAATGTTCTATTTCATCGGAGGAACCATGAAGAAATTTATCTATGCTATTATTTTCTTTTCGTTTTTCGACCTTTTTACTCAGCTTCCTGTTATGAGTACTTATGCTGAGTCTTTAGGTGCATCGGCATTCCTCACTGGTCTTGCAGTGGGCATGTATTCGCTTTCTAATACATTCGGTAATATCATTTCTGGCTTCTTAACGGATCGCAAAGGACCTTTCGTCATACTCATAATAGGTCTTCTAACAACAGGTCTATCATTAACATTTTATAATCTAGTAGAAGAGCCTATTGCTCTATTAATTGTACGTTTTATCCATGGCCTTGTTGCAGGCTTCATTGTTCCCGCTGCCTTTACATATCTAGCGAACGCTACAGAGCAGGATAAAAGAGGAAAGGGCAGTGCTATTTCTGGCGCCTTTGTAGGTATTGCAGCCATTCTAGGCCCTGCATTTAGTGGCATTTTAGCTAGCCGGACAAGTGTACCCTTTGTTTTCAATATCACAGCAAGCTTTATGCTTCTGCTAGGTATCTTTGCGTTCTTTATATTGAAAGCAAATCAAGTAAAAAAAGAGAAGGCTAAACAGAGTAATTACATTCCGATCAGTGTCTTTTTTAATAACACAGGAACATTAAAAGCCTTTTTAGGAGCGTTTTTCTTAATGTTTTCCCAAGGGGTTATTGCGTATCTACTCCCCCTTAAAGTACATTCCTTAGGCTTCGACTCTCGTTTAAGCGGCACTTTAATGAGTACATTTGGAATTATTGCAGTCCTTGTTTTCCTATTACCAACTAATCGTATTTTTGATAAGGTTAATCCACTCAAAACATTGTCTTTTGGTATAGGTTTAATGGGAATAAGCCAGCTATTAATTAGCCAAGCAAATTCTAGCTCTTTACTCTATATAGCAATGGCTTGCTATGGAATCGGATTCGGTTTCCTATTCCCTTCAGTAAATTCGCTTCTAATTGACTCTACAACTGCTGAAGTACGAGGAAAAGCATACGGCTATTTCTATGCGTTTTTCTCTCTAGGTGTAGTTATAGGCTCTTCTTTATTAGGTTGGCTATCACTTGGTACTGTCAGTGGCTTTGCATTTACTGGCTTCTTGTTATTGCTCTTTGCAGGCGCCATCCTAATCCCAAACAAAAGACCTTCTCATGCTTAGATGAGAAGGTTTTTTGTTTACTTTTCCTTTTCTTGAATTTCTTCATTATAGAAATGGACACCAGTATGTCCTCCACCTTCAGCTACCATTTCATTCGAGGCAATTTTAGTTGGTGAAGTACCAGCCTCTGTTGCTACCTCTGTAGCTACACGTTCTGCAATATTGTCATGCATATCAGGACCTGTAGTAAGATACGACTCTAATTTTGCTTTCATACTATTAAACATTGTTAGTGCTTTATCACGATTCTCTTTTTTACTGAAATAAGATGCTGCTAGTCCTGCTAATCCCGCAACGACAACACCTGTTCCTTTTCGTTTTGCCATAGTTTATAACCTCCTAAAAATATAGAAACTAGCTCTGTAGTATAGTTTTTCCCTATTCTTAAAAGAATAAACATTATTTTTTTATACCATCTAGCATATATATTAATGTATGGATAAATACTTGCCCTTTTATCTAGTAATAAATCCGTCAATCCATTGTAGTTCGTCTAGTTTTTAATGCAGACAATCTCACTCGATTTCCTATTAAAGTCCAGTTATCGTACCCCTATTTTTAGCATTCGTCAAAATTTTGTAACTATTTATGATTATAAAAGGCAAGTAAAGGGAATTAATGAATTAATACTAAAATAGGAGAGTGGTTATGATGAAAGAATTCGATTTAGCATATGATTGGATAGATATGGCTTCATTAATCGGCGGAGCTGGCTTCTTAACAGTACTAATTTATAGTAGTGTCATTCTATTATAAGGAGCTATTTACATGATTTGCTCTAGCAATTAAAAGGCAATCCGCTTAATTAAAAGCAGATTGCCTTATTTTTATTGTTTCACGTCATTGTATGCATCTGATTTTTCAAATGCAGCCACAACATAAGAACAAACGGCCTTCATTTTATAACCATTTTCGCGTGCATACGATGCTGCTTGATCGAGTAATTGTTTGGCCACACCTTGACCACGGAGCTTATCTGATACATATGTGTGATCCATTACCATTACTGAGCCATTTTGCTGCCAAGTAATTTCTGCTAGTTTTTCCCCTGCTTGCTCATTCAAAAATGCAAATTTATTTTCTGCTAATTGTTGTAATTGGAATTCCATTTCTCACCACTCCTTTTATTCATAGTACCATAAGCTTTTTATATTTTCACAAAATTTGTGTACGCTTCTTTTATCTAATCAGCGAAATCAGTTAGCTTTCTTATGTCGAAAACATCTCACTTCAAAATTTTTCATTTGTTTAATTAAAAAAATCTGTACACCTTCTCTAGCAAAGTGAGAAGGTATAACAGATTTTCTTTCTATCACTATAAGTTTAGTTAAACCATGAAGAAATAGTATCTTTTAAATTAGCAAAAAAGCTTTTTACGCTTTCCCAGAAACCTTTATCTTCCATAAGTGAACCGAATTTTTCTTGGATCGTATTACTGATATCATTTAATTGATCAGACCATTTACTAAAATCAATGTCCAGCTTGCTTATTTTATCCATTAAATCTACTAGCAATTGACGGTCCTTTTCACTTAAATTAATTTCAAGCTTACTTAATTGCTCTTCTACAATTTTCTCCACATCTTCACGTGTTGCTGGCTTTAACTCTGCAATTTGCTTTTTAATTTCTGTCAGTAATTCCGCAACCTTTGCATCGTCTACCCCTGCAGATTCTGCAATGGATGTTGCTACAGATAATTCTTCGTTTGCTACATCTGTACGATCAATATCCAGCGTTTCCCCTGTAGTGACCTCATATGCCTTGTAAATACCTACTAATGCTGAATGCCCTGTAACGGCTTTTGGTGCAGCTACTTGTACGGATGCATCCTGAATTCCTGCTGTTAACATCGCATTTGCGTACATCTCTGAAGTTACCTGCGTTATATTCGATGGTGTGACAATTTGTATTACTAGACCCTCTCCTGCATCTCTGCGTGTAATCTTTGCAGAAGAGTACATACGTGAGCTTGAATTACTATCTTTAATGTATTTTACTAGATCCTCACCAGACACAGTAATTTCTTCAATTTCAGGTTCTTCGCTTACTTTTAATGATTTTTTCACAGATTCTTTTTCAGCCTCAGATAAATTTGCCCCATACACGACGATTGGTACACCTAATTTTTCATCAATTGCTTTTGGAGGCGTATTGTCAGATGCAAATCCTGTTGCTGGTGCCATCACTCCAAATACTAACATTGTAGCAGTTAGTATTTTAATCCATGTTTTTTTCAAATCGTGTGACCCCTTTCGCTAAAACTTCATAATTAGCAAGTATAATGTATGCCACTATACAATAATTAGTACGAAAAAAAGACGAGAAGGTTTCAAGGATGTCTCTCGTCACTTTTCCTGCTGTAAATGTTTTGCTAGCTAGTCAAACTAACCATCCTTTAAATTTCTTCAGTCCAACCGTCCTGTTGTTTCACTTTACCAGCTTTCATTAATGTTCCTAAGGCACGTTTAAATGCCCCTTTACTCATATTAAACATTTCTTGAATCTCTTCAGGAGACGATTTATCACCAAATGGCATTTTACCACCCACATCCTGTATATAGTTTAATATTTGTTGTGCATCATTTGAAAGACGCTCATGTTTTCTTGGTAAAAGAGAGCCATTCATGGAACCATCGTCTTTTACATCGATAATACGAACAACTACATCTTGTCCTAATCGAGGCTCATTATTTCGCTCAGACTCGTGCACAAAAATACGGTAAGGAACTTCTACACCTAGCAAAAATGTTCCAATCGGTAACAAACGATATGGGCGTGCTTGGATATTCTTATTGTGCATATCTTCAAATGCACCTTCATATAGCTCCGAAATTTTTTCCTCTGTGGCTAAACGACCAAATAAATCACCGTTACGATCTGTACGTAGTGTCATAAATAAATGATCACCTGGTTCTGGCCAAACCTCTTTTAATGCAGGTAAATCCTCTGCTCTTACTAATACTTCACGAGATGTACCAATATCCACAAAAGCACCTTCACGTTCCACTACTTTCAAGACACGTGCCCAGCCGTATTCACCTTGTGTAAAAGCTGGAATAGACGTTGTTGCAGCCAAATCTCCACGACGGTCTGCAAATAAAAATACTTCAAGGCGGTCACCTACTGTTAGTGGCTCAGTTACCTCTGAAGCATTTAAAGGTAGTTCTTCAACTCCATTTGTTAAAATCCATTTTGATGCTTGTTGCTCTAATACCGTTAATGTAACGACTTCACCTGATTTTAATGCGTTCATATTGTCTCCCTTTCCTTCACACCATCATTTAAAGATTGTGCTGTGTCTTAGATGCCTCTAATTTTTTCACGATGTCTGGATTTTCTTCCATTACTTGCACAAGATCTGCAATACGATCGATTGAATTCCAACTTAAATGATGTTCAATTCCCTCCACATCATCATAAATACGTTCTTCATCCACACCAATCATTCGTAAAAACTGCTCGAGCAATTCATGACGCTGCACAAGACGCTTTCCGAGCTTATCCCCTTTAGGCGTCAATGTCAGTCCACGGTACTTTTCATAAACTAAATAACCATCTTTATCTAATTTTTGAACCATTTTTGTAACAGAAGAAGGAAGAACAGATAATGCTTCAGCAATGTCAGACACTCGCGCATATCCCTTGTTGGCAATTAATAAATATATTTGTTCGATATGGTCCTCCATACTAGGTGTTGGCATATCCTTTTCCCTCTCTTTCCTTTTCTTACTCTCTAGTTTACTACAAGCTTGGCTTAAAAGTTAACTGAAAATACATAGCCTAGAAAAACACTTCCTTTACAACTTAAATAGAGCCTCTTCTATTAAGAAGTAGGCTCTACTTTGTGTCGAGGATACTTATTTACCACATGTAACGCATGAATAATCTCTTTATTAATGCGCTCAATGTTTCCAGGAGTATTCATTTCTTTAAATGCCTCATCTCTAGCTTCCATAGATGTAACATACTTACTTGGCAATGCATTTAGTGTAAGTGCCACCGTGTCTAATTCACAGATTTCGCATTTACAAAATGTTTGATATTCTGGTCCTCGTAGTAAAAAGCTTACTAAACCACGCACAATTTCTTCTGTAACATTTACTAAAATAGGATCTGACATATTCAAACTTTCGCCTCATTTATATTTAATTGTTACATTACTCCTGAAACTATAATAGCCTTAAAAAAAGTCTTTTTCAAGAATCACAAGTAGCATCTATTCGCATAAAATCCCTTGTGTCAAAGCAAGATTAATTTCCTATCTTTTCAGATCGTTCTACACCTTACTTACTACTTTTTTGCTCTAATTAGTCTTAATGAATTAAACACAACTAATAGTGTTGCACCCATATCGGCAAAAATTGCTATCCATAATGTTAACCATCCTGGTATGACAAGTAGCAATGCAATTAATTTTAAAACTAGGGCAAATATAATATTTTCTTTAATGATACGTAATGTTTTTCTGCTCAAGCCAATAGTGTAAGGAAGCTTTGTCAAATCATCACCCATTAAGGCAATATCTGCTGTCTCAAGAGCTGCATCCGTTCCTGCTCCACCCATGGCTATTCCTACGTTTGCAGTGGCCAATGCTGGTGCATCGTTTACACCATCTCCAACCATTGCTACAGCACCAAATTGTGCACGTAAATCCTTAATCGCCTTTAATTTTTCTTCTGGTAACAAACCAGCGCGCACATCTGTCATCTTTAATGAAGTAGCAATGGCTTGCGCTGTAGGCTCTGCATCGCCTGTTAGCATCACCATATGCTTTACTTTTAAGGCATTTAATTTGTTCAATACGTCCTTGCTTTCATGACGTAATTGATCAGCAATTGCAATCAGGCCAATAAGTTGATTATTCGAAACAGCTGCTACTACTGTTTTACCCTGTTCTTGCAAATTCTTAACCTGATTTTCTATATTTTGATCTACAGAGGTTAATGAAGTAGCCCATTTCATGCTACCTACATAAATAATCTGATTATCAACGGTAGCATAGGCACCTTTTCCTGTTACTGATTGGAAATCTGTTGGTATGAGCTCAGATAATTTTTTATCGTGTAATCTATTTAAAATTGCTTTAGCTAAAGGGTGCTGTGACTGTTTTTCTACCGCTGCCACTAGTTGTAACACATAGTCCTCTGACCAATTTTCAGTCGTTACGATATCTGTTACTGCTGGCTGCCCTTTTGTTAATGTTCCTGTTTTGTCAAAGGCAACAGCTTCAATATGTCCTAGCTGCTCTAAATGAACACCACCTTTGATCAGTACACCTTGCCTTGCTGCATTACCAATGGCTGTAACAATGGCAACGGGAGTAGAGACGACCAGTGCACAAGGACATCCTACCACTAAAACAGCTAGACCTTGGTAAATCCAATGCTGCCAATCACCTATTAATAAAGGTGGAATTACAGCTACTAGAAAAGCAATAATCATAATCGCTGGTGTATAATACTTTGCAAAGCGATCTACAAATTGCTGAGAAGGTGCCTTTTCTGCCTGTGCTTCTTCCACTAGATGAATTATTTTAGCGATAGTAGTATCTTCTACACGCTTTGTCACACGTACTTCAAGTGCACCCTCTTCATTTAAAGTCCCAGCAAATACTTCATCATTTACTGTTTTATTTACGGGAATCGACTCACCTGTAATAGCTGCCTGATTGACTGCAGACAATCCACTAATGACTATGCCATCCATCGCAATCTTTTGCCCAGGCTTTACAATCAAAATATCTCCTATTTCTATATCCTCCGTAGGTAACTCAACCTCATGGTAGTGTTCACCGTGGGCTCTTTTGATAATCGCTGTTGGTGGAGCAATATCCATTAATTGACGAATAGATTGACGTGCTTTATCCATTGAATACGCTTCAAGTGCCTCACTCACAGCAAATAAGAATACGACCACTGCCGCTTCCTCCCATTCACCGATAATAGCAGCTCCGATGATGGCGATTGTCATAAGCGTCTTCATATCAAATTCAAAGCGAACTAAATTGCGGAAGCCTATTTTAAAAATACCCACTCCCCCCACAAGGATAGCTATAATAAACATGGCAATCGGTAGCGGGTTCGATTCCCCATTCATACCCACAAATAGATAACCTAGAATGACAAAAAGCAATGAAATTCCTGCTAGAACATTTTCCTTTTTACGATAAAAAGGTGTAGTATTTTCAAGTGCTTTTGCTGCCGACTGTGTAACCTTAATGCCATCAAAGGCACCTGCTTCTTCAATTTGGTCTACACTAATAGCACCGATTACTGTAATTTTAGAAGCACCAAAATTCACTTGTGCATCCTGTACTTCTGGAATAGCCTTTACATTTTTCTCAAACTTTGCTGCACAACTAGCGCAGGATAAATTTTGTAATCTGTATTCTTGTTTAATTGGCGTCGCTGCCATTCGCAATCCCCTCTTTCGCATGTTCGTAGGCAATTGTTACAATTTGATATACATGCTCATCCGCTAAAGAGTAATACATTTGCTTGCCTTTACGGTGTGATCTCGCTAAATTATTATCTTTCAAATATCGTAAATGATGGGATGCTGTAGCAACTGAAGAACCAATAATAGTCGCAACATCACAAACACATAGTTCATCTTCCACCGTTAAAGCATAGGCAATTTTAAGTCTAGTTTCATCAGATAATGCTTTTAAAAATTTTGCTACACCTGATAAATCAGGCATTTGTTGTTTCACCTTTGTGACTGCTTCTTCATGTACAAGCGTCACCTCACATATTTCTTTTGGCATTTTTCTCACCTCATTCAAATATTCGTTTGATTGTATTCAATGTAACATATTATTCCATCATATTCAAACCAATATTTGAATGTTAGGATGTATATCCTTAAATAAAAAAAGTTAGCGCACCTTCTGTACGCTAACCCTTTTATTACTTCGCTATTAATTGTAATGTTTTCCCTTTTATCTCTTCCTGTTTGATAAATGTTTGATGGTAATCACCATTTGCCCAATCCAATACCTGATCTTGATACCAATCAGATTTCACATGACCACTTTGACCAGGGCCAACAATATGATAGGCTGAGCTTAAATCACCTACATCCACCACAAAACGCCAAGATGCACCGTGATCTACATTACCAGCTAAATCATTATCTGCTGCTTGTACGGTAACTTTCGAACCACCAATAGGAACCTTTTTAGCATTAAAATAGGCTGCAAGAATAGGCGATGCACTTCCTAGTGTATGGTCAAAAGTAAGCTGATGGTAATCACCCCATTGCCATTTCGAGGAATTTTTCCCGAATTGATTTTCTAATTGTGCAACCGTTAGCTCAAATGCCTTGTATACGGTTTCATCAATGCCACCCTGCTCCTCAACCCAAATACTTTTCTCTCCTGAATAGGCTGTACGTAAGAGCTGGTCTGTAATATTAAACTTCCCATACATGATGCCATACATATCTTCAGGCATTTGATCTTTAAACAAAACTTCCTGTAACTTAATCATTAATGTATGGAACACAAGTGGTGCACCTGATTCCTTTGCATCCACCATATCCCACTTCTCTAGCATGGCCATAATCTCAGCGTACTTCCCATCCTGATCTTTTTCTTTTATCGATGTTAATAAATCAGGCAGAAATTCTCTTGCATAGAGATTGTGCTGATCCATTTGCAAAGCCATCATATCGTCTACTGTAATCGCATCATTTGCCTCTAACACTTCTTTAATTCTTTCGAAACGATAAGGTTGCGCCCAGAAATCAGTGATGTGATAAGGGTAGTCCTCTCCTATTACTTGGTTATTTGCGGTTGCAATAAAACCTTCTTTTGGATTTACTAGAGTTGGTAATTCACCCCATGGTATAAAGCCCTCCCAGCCATAATCACTCGAATCACCTGGAACTGGTAATTGGCCTTCACCTTGCTTACGAATAGGTATTTGACCATTAGCTTTATAAGCAATCGTACCGTCCTTTGATGCAAATACAAAATTTTGTGCTGGCGCTTTAAAGTCTTCTAAAGCTTTTTCGAAATCACCCCAAGTTTTTGCCTTATTAAAACCAAGCACTGCTCTTAGTTCAGCTGTCGGTTGTAGTGCTGTCCACTGCATCGAAAATTGTGCGGTTGGCTCTGTATCTTTAAAAGCTAAATCTGTCATTATAGGGCCGTGACGTGTAACAACGACTTCAAAATCTACCGTTTCTCCATCTTTTACCTTAATTGATTCGTCGCGTACCTCTGCTTGTTCCCACTTTCCATCGTATCTGAATTGTGTTGGATCATCTGGATTTGGTATTTCAATATATAAATCCTGTACATCTGGACCCACATTGGTTACTCCCCAAGCAATTTCATCATTATGGCCTAATATAATACCTGGAATCCCTGCAAAGATAACGCCACTAACATTTTGCTGTGGTGATTGCAGATGCATTTGATACCAAATAGAAGGAGTGCTTAACCCTAAATGTGGGTCATCTGCTAAAATAGGCGTTCCTGATTTCGTTTTATCACCTGAAACTACCCAATTATTACTTCCATTAAATTCGTTTGGTAGCATTTCCGCACTGAATTGCCCAGCTACTGCTACAGGATTTTGGATATTGGCCTCGATAATCGCCGAAGCATTTTCTGGATATTTAATAAATAATTCTTTTGCCTTTTCTTCATCAAAATTCTGTAATGCCCAATGACGAAAAGCTAATGTATTCCAGTTTCCACCCAAATCATAGGCCATATATTTACCAATTGTTAAGGAATCAACAACTGTCCACTCCTCTGGTTCATAGCCTAACAAGGCAAATTCATAGCTTAGTGTATTGCTTTCCTTTGCCTGTGCAATAAAAGCATTTACTCCTTCAGCATACCATTCAAGTACTTGTTTGCTTTCGTCATCATAGGCAGCTAATGATGTCTCTGCAGCATTTCTCAAGCTAAATGTACGGAAATGTTTGTCGGTATTAATCGTTGCTTCTCCAATAATTTCAGATAATCGACCACTTGCCTGCCTTCGTGCTAAGTCCATTTGAAATAGTCTATCTTGCGCTTGGACATAACCTTGCGCACGATATAAATCAGCATCTGTTTTGGCAAAAATATGTGGAACCCCTTTTTCATCTCTCGTGACTGTCACATCCTGATCCAGAATAGTAACAGCTAACTCACCATCAATCACCGGCTTAGATTTATTCATAAACCATGTAAATCCAATAAAAGCCACAAGAGCCAAAGCAGCTATTATCCCAGCTATGACAATGAGCCACTTTTTCCAATTAAACTTTCTCTTCCCCACTGAATAACCCCCTCTTTGCACTATATTCCCGTACTACCTTCCCAAACCCGCTTTGAAACGTAAATTTTTTAGCGAAATTTATTACTTTATGTATATAAAATTGTCTCTAAATACAAAATTTTATATTTATTCGCTATTAGAATAGTATAAACAATAGAGATTATAGAGGCTACTGAGTAATGTTAAAAATTCGCATTCATAAAGATATGATGTATCCTCTCTCATGAAGCCGTCCTATTGTGGTGGAAGCGGATTCCCACATGGTTGGAACGTCTACTCCTCACTTTCGAGCTATCTCCCCTGAAATTATCACACCTCACATTTTTAAAAGTCACCTTATTAATTTACAAATACAAAAAATCGTATTTCCATTTAGAAAATACGATTTAAGTACTAGCATTGTAATTGCAATTCAATTGGACAATGATCACTGCCCATAATGTGTGGGTGAATTGTTGCGCTTTCAATTTGTTCCTTCAATTGATTTGATACAACAAAATAATCGATACGCCAACCAATATTACGTTCACGCACTTTATTCATATAGGACCACCATGTGTAGTGGTCAGTTTCCTCCGGATGCTTGTATCTAAAAGAATCTACAAAACCACTTTCCAATAACGCTGAAAATTTTGCTCTCTCTTCATATGTAAAGCCCGAATTTCCAATATTAGATTTTGCATTTTTTAAATCAATTTCCGTGTGTGCAACATTTAGATCACCACAATAAACCACTGGCTTCTGACTATTTAGTTCTTGTAAATAGCTAGCCAAACGATCCTCCCATTGTAAACGTAGTGGTAATCTCGCTAAATCACGTTGTGCATTTGGTGTATAAACATTTACTAAATAGAAATTCTTATATTCTAAAGTTATAATTCTACCTTCATCCTGAGAATCTTCGGCGCCCACTCCATACTTAACAGACAATGGCGTGTGCTTCGTGAAGATTGCTGTTCCAGAATACCCTTTTTTCTGCGCGTAATTCCAATACTGTTCATAACCTTCGATAGAGAGCTCTACTTGTCCAGCTTGACATTTTGTTTCTTGGATACAAAAGAAATCAGCATCTATTTGATGAAAGAACTCTAAAAAGCCTTTACCGAGACATGCTCGTATCCCATTAACATTCCATGATATAAATTTCATTTTATCCACACTCCTAAAAAAACGCCCTTCGGCTTATGCGAAGGGCATCCTATTATAGATCGTCACCAACAATTTTAACTTCCGTCTCTAATTCAACGCCAAATTTTTCTTTCACTACACGTTGAACCATTTGGATTGTCTCAATATAGTCTGAAGCAGTAGCATTTCCTTTGTTGACAATAAATCCTGCATGCTTGGTAGAGACTTCAGCATCACCAACACCTTTACCTTGTAGGCCACTATCCTGAATAAGTTTTCCAGCAAAATGTCCAGGAGGGCGTTTAAATACACTTCCAGCAGATGGATATTCTAAAGGCTGTTTTGATTCACGTTGGAAGGTTAAATCAGCAATCTTCGCATCAATTTCCTCCTGTACACCTACTGCTAATTGAAATTCAGAGGACAGCACATAATAACCCTTTTTGGCAATAATGCTTTGTCGGTATCCTAGCTCAAGTTCTTCTTTACCTAATATTAAAATGTCCCCTTCTTTTGTTAACACCTTCGATGAAACAATAATATCTTTAATCTCCCCGCCATATGCACCTGCGTTCATAGCCATTGCTCCACCAATTGAACCAGGAATACCACATGCAAATTCAAAACCTGTTAAGGATGCTTGCGCTGATAGCTTCGATACATCTTTGATCAGTGCTCCACTTTGTGCATACACATGCTCACCAGTAATACGAATCTCATCTAAGCGTGAAAATGTTACAACGATGCCTCTATGACCGCCATCTCGAACAACCATATTAGATCCGTTACCTAACATTAATAAAGGAATATTATTTATATATGCATAGCGAATAACGGATGCTGCCTCTTCTTCTGTTTCAGGAAGAACAAAAACATCTGCTTTGCCACCTAATTTTGTCATTGTGTATTGCTGTAATGATTCATTTAACTTAATATTGGCAGGATTAATGCTTTTTGCTAAATCCATCGCCCATTGTTCTTTTGTCATGAGAGCTAATTCCTTTCTAACGTCCTTCTTACTCTACACCAGTATGGATTTACAACCCCAATTTGACAAGTAAAATGAAGGGTATTTTTATCTCATAGTTAAAAGACAGGTAAGACCTGTGCAGAGATGATGAATATTATAAAGAAAATTGACAGTCATTCCAAGTGTCGTTTTTAGCACACTATTTCATTGTATTATCTAGTAAAATAATCTATTCACCTTAGAGCCAACTACTTGCCCATGTTTCGATATTACGAATAGCACCTTCAAGTGCCTGACCTTTATCTGTTAATGAATACTCAACGCGTACCGGTACTTCTGAATATACTTTACGTTCAACAAGTCCCTCTTTTTCAAGCTCCTTTAAACGTTCTGATAATAAACGTCCACTGACAGGTAGTGCAGATTCGATTTCATTAAAGCGCTGTGGTCCATCTAGTAATTGATATAATATTAACCCCGTCCATCGTTTTCCAATTAAATCCATTGCTTTAGCTAAACGAGGACACAAAGTTGTCTCATTCATAATTTTTCACCTCTATGTACCTATTGTAACGATTAATGCTCTAAATGTAAATTTGAAGTAACTTATTTACGTAAAATAATCTATTAACTTTTATATATTTAATTACAAATAGTAACTTATAATTTCAAGGTTTGTCATATCTAACAAGGGTACATAAAATTTCTTAGACTAAACGCTATCCTAATAAAACGCACATATTTCCAATAATATGCCTATTCCATTTTAAATATGTTTTGTTTCATGTTCACAGATTACACTTTTATAGAGGGAAATACTTCCACATTTATAAAAAACTCATTGAATATGCGATTTGTTTACTTTATCATTCGTTGTAGAATGCTGTTTTAGGAGGTTTTCAAATGAAAAAATATACTATCGATTTCAGTCATTCAACAATCGGGTTTTCCGTAAGACATATGATGATTTCTCGGATTCATGGTACGTTTGAATCGTACAGCGGTGAAATAGTTGCATCCAATATCGAACAAATGCAGGATGCAAACATTTCTATCACGATTACAGTGGCTAGTGTCTCCACCAAGAATCATGATCGCGATGTCCACCTTGTGTCTCCTGACTTTTTTGATGCAGACGTCTATCCCAAAATAGTATTTACCTCTACATATATTGATAAACTTGATGATAAAAATTTTGCTATTCATGGTGATTTAACCATCAAAAGCATAACAAGACCTATCGTATTTACAACAGTATATACAGGAAAAGGTGTGAATCCATGGGCACAAGAAGTTTTTGGCTTCCAAGCTAAAGCCCAAATTGATCGTCGTGATTTTAATCTAGTCTACAATACCTTTTTAGAAACAGGCGGTGTATTGATTAGCGATGAAATAGACGTGATAGTAGATCTTGAATTAAATCCTCTTTAAGTATTGTTTCTACCTTAAAGAAAGGGAGGAATTTATGTTTTGGTTTGATAATGGTTTTTTATTTGGCTCCGCTTTTATTACCATCATCTTCTTTATTGTTTTTGGGAGCATAGCCTTTATGATTGTAAACGGTATTATCACTTGGTCTAAAAACAACCGTTCACCAATTTTAACAGTACCCGCTAAGGTTGTGACAAAGCGTACGAATATACGTGGGGGATCTAACAATACTGGGGCATCTACGTCCTATTACGTTACGTTTGAAGAGCAAAACGGTGAACGGCATGAACTAAAGATGAATGGCTACGATTATGGTCAGCTTGTAGAAGGTGATCTTGGCATTTTAACCTATCAAGGTACACGGTATCATTCATTCAACAGACATAAAAAAGGAGAGTAGCGATTATCGTTACTCTCCTTTTCCTATTCTTTTATTTAATTAAATATTTAGCAAATCCAGCTTCTGTATCTTCTAAATATTCAATACCACTACCTGCTGGAATGAACTTTTGTGCATCTTTTGCAGATAGGTAGATAACCTTTGTATTGGCTGGGAACGATACAAATGACCAGTTATTATCCGCAGCTGGGTTAATTGTTTTATTCGCCATAATATAATCTACAACAGCTTGTCGATTTTCATAAGCATAGTTTGTTATGTTAGAGCCGTCAGCATTTTTAAATGTCGCCCCATATGATCCACCAACACGATAATTGTTTGTAATGATGATGAACTCTTGTTTCAAATCGATTGGTTTACCATTATATTGTACATTCTTAATTCGATTTGCCTTTTCATCAGTAAGATTACCGCGTCGGTCATATTTTGCCGGCGATGTAACATCAATTTGATATGTTAAGCCATCTAACACATCAAAGTTATATGAACGAGCTTCTGCATCGATAATATTTTGCTCTTCTGTTTTAGTCGGATCAATTGTTGCAAAAATACCAGCAGCCATCTCTAACCACTCGATTGCTTGTGCGCCTGTCACTTTAATCGTAGCAACAGTATTGTCATAATGATAAATGTCAGCCATATTTTTAATAGCAAGTGGTCCTACAGGAATATTTGTATAATCTAATGGATTATTACGAGATCCTGCTTTGAAAGGTGCCCCAGCCGAAAGAATTGGTGTCTTTTCATCAGCCGTACCCTTTAGCTCTTGTTCGATAAACCATTTTTGAGCTTGTGTTACGATTTGAATGGATGGATCATCTTGCACCATTGAAAAATAACTATGGATTGGTGCAGTTGTTTCTCCAACAGGCTGACGGATATACGTTAATGTGCCATCATGTGCCTCTTTAATAGCTTCTAAAACCGTTGTGGATGGTTGTAAACCTTCTTGTTTGATCGATTGCAATGAACCTTTACCATCTACCACTACCCACTCAGATCCTTGTTGTTCTAGTTTTAAATCAATTACACCAAGATGACTACCATAGCTACCTGCCATAACAGTAGGAACACCGTGAATTGTACCCTTTTCTTGGTCAACATCTTTCAATTCCTTATAGTCACCAGGGAATGTTAAATGAGAGTGTCCTGTAATTAAAGCATCAATACCATCAATTTCTGCTAATTGGTAACCAACATTTTCAGCACCCTTCACATAAGTATCTTCACCGATACCTGAATGTGACAGAATGACAATCACGTCTGCTCCAGCCTTTTGCATTTCTGGTACTACTTCTTTCACAGCTTCTACTGGCTCTTGCATTTCAACTTTACCTGCTAAATGAATGGCATCCCATTCAACAATTTTCGTTGGAACAATCCCTGTTACACCAACTTTAAGTGTATGCTTTTTACCTGAACTATCTACCACTTCTTTATCAAGAATGACATAAGGTGTAAACATGCGTTCTTTTGTTTTTGCATCATAGGTATTAGCATTTACGACTGGATACTTTGCATCGTTTAACACTTCATCTAAAAAGTCTAGACCATAGTTAAATTCATGATTTCCTAAAGTTCCACCATCGTATTTCAATGCATTAAGTGCAGCAATTGCTGGATGAACTTCACCTGGCTTTAAAACACTTTCTAATGCTTTATATGAGCCAAGTGGTGTGCCTTGAATTAAATCGCCATTATCAAATAGTAATGTGTTTGGATTTTTTGCTCTTGCTTGCTCAATTAGTGTGGCTGTATTAGCCAAACCAAGCTCTGCTGATGGAGCATCTAAATAGTAATTGTAATTAGCTAAATTGGTATGAATATCTGTTGTCCCTAAAATCTGAAGATCAACTGATACGTCAGTTGAAGGTGCTTTATATTCTGCTACAAAGCGCTCCACAATACTCTCCATCTGTTCCTTTGTCACATAGTCACGAGGACGAATAGTATTATCCTCAAATGCTTGTAAAATGTTTGCAGCAACAGCATTCGCTAAATCTTGTTTATATGCCGCTGCAATTTGATCTGCATCCTTGAATTGTTCTAAAATTGTGAGGGAAGCGTTTTCACTAACTAGTCCGCGAGCAGAGATAACAAATGCTTGTTGACGTGTTAATTTGTCATCTGGACCAAATGTCGTTGCTGTTTTACCTTTAATAAGTTTTAATTGAACAGCTTTTTCTACATAAGGTGCTAAATCCTTAGAGACATCCTTAAAGGCAAGCGAAGAGCCGTCACCTATCTCTACATCTAAATTTTCTACTAATTCTTTTACATATTCTGCGCGTGTTACATCATTGGAAGCAGCATCAGCAGAAATTCCAAATGGTATAAACGCGAAAAGGACTAGTAACGTCGTCAAGAAATTAGTTATTAATTTCTTATACATACAACAACCTCCTTAATAATCTAGTATTTTCCTACAAATACTATTATATTAAAACCATTCTAATTTTTACTGAATATATAGTCCTAATTATATGTATATTTAAAAGAATGGTTAATTACTTCCCCTCAAAATCATAGATTTCTACCATTCTTCATTTTTCTATTAAATAGGATGTTAGTAAATGTAAATTCAAAATAATTAGTTACTGTCAATATGTCCTACCTCCATACCACACCATACATCTGTTGACAAAATAAAAAAAGTCCTCTCAAAATGGAGAGGACTTTTATTAAAAAATAATTTTTATGCATTCACAGTTTGTAGTGATTGAGCTACCTTTTTCACTTCTTCTAGGCCATTCGCAATAATTTCTTGTGCTTTATCTGGTGAAGCATTGTGACCTTCAATAATCACTTCTTCAATAACTTCCATCCCGAATACGCCACCTACTACGTTTTTAATGTAGTTTACTGACATTTCCATTGGTTGAGCTTCTGGTGATGAATAGTAGCCACCACGAGCATTTAAAATAATCGCTTTTTTGTCAGTCATTAAGCTAATTAATTGACCATTTTCACCATATTTGAATGTGAATCCTGCTTGGTATACATAGTCAATAAATGTTTGTAAAGGTGCTGGAATTGTTAAATTCCACAGCGGGAATGCAAATACAACTAAATCAGCGGCAGTTAATGCATCCATTGCTTTTTGTTTTGCAGCTAATAGGCGTGATTCAATGTCTGTTAACTCTCCACCATTTTGTACTTTACCAAAAGCATTGAAAAGGTCTTGTCCAAAATAAGGCATATCTTCTGCAAATACGTCAAAAGTTGTTACGTTGGCACCCTGCACATTTTCCATGAAAGTATCATACATTTTTGTTGAAATACCGTCTGGACGGTTGTTAGCTTTTACTACTAAAACGTTCATTATATAAAATCTCCCTTAAATTTCAAAATCTAATATCTCGAATTCAAGATATGTGTTTATCTTAAAAAACTTCATCTAAAATGTCAATGCTACTTGCCTCAGACTTTTGACTGAAATATTCTATCTTTCATCCATTCTAACAAGAGGAGTTGAAAGCCTTACTCCTCTCTCTAGTAAGCTAAAATTTACAGTTATCGTCTGTACAAATACCCGCATCACCTGTGCCAGCCATCTTTAGCGATGGTCGTAAACCCTCTTCTTCAGCAACTTTACGCAATGTATCCTCAAATACCTCCTGCGGTTGTGCACCTGAAATACCATACTTACGGTTTAGAACAAAGAACGGTACCCCTCGCACACCAAGCTGGAGACCTTCCTGAATATCCGCTTCTACTTCATTTTTATAAACATCATCGGCAAGAACCTTAGTAACTTCTTCACGCTCTAGCCCTACTTTCTCAGCTATCTCTAATAAAACATCATCTTGACCGATACGCTTTCCTTCAATAAAATGACTGTGTAAAAGTAACTCCACTAGAGCTGTAACATCTCCCTGTTTTTCAGCCCATTTTACAAGCCGATGTGCTTTTAGCGTATTCTCTTCCATCAAATTGCTAAAATCATAGTTTAGCCCTACCTCTTTCGCACGTTCCGTTACACCCATTGTCATTTCCTTTGCCTTCTCTAAGGACATTCCATATTTCTTTGCCAATGATTCATAGACAGTACTATGCGAATCTATTGGAGTAGTTGGATCTAGTTGATAGCTTTTATAGACAAGCTCCACCTGCCCAGAATAGCCAGTATCCTCAATCGCTTTCTCTAATTGTTTTTTACCAATATAACAAAATGGGCATACATAGTCAGACCAAATTTCAATTTTCATTTCTTACTCACTCCTTTTGCTACATTGTAGCGATAGTTGAAATCACAAGGCAATTTTAATGCCTCACTGCATAAATTTTCAAGTTCTTCTACATACTGAACACAAAAACGATGTGAGGTTTCTATATGACACAATCTCTTTGGCTTGCTACAACTGAGTCAGTCTCTTTATCTTCCCTTACTTCCTCAACAACATGCGATGTATGTATAATCGGTGGTGGCTTAACTGGTTTATATACTGCCTATACTTTAGCAAAAGCAGGTGTGGATGTAGTTCTTCTTGAAGCAAATACCCATTTTGGTCACGGTACGACAGGGCATTCAACAGGAAAATTAACAGCCCAGCATAGTATTGTATATGCAAATCTTTTAGAAAAATTATCTTTAGAAGAGGCACAGCTTTATTATCAACTGAATCAACAAGCCATTGATAAAGCTAGACAAATACTTCCACTAGACAGCGTTCGTTCAGTGGATTCACTGTTATACTGTCAAACAAAAGAAGGCTATGCACAATTATTAAAAGAATGGAATGCCTATAAGGTTTTAAACATTCAGTCTAACCTTACCTCTGACACAGAGCTCCCATTCCCTATTACAAAGGCTTTATGTATGACACAACAAGCACAAATAAATCCTGTTGAAGTAAGTAATTTCCTTACGAAAGAGGCACAGAAGATGGGCGCCAAACTTTATGCAAATACTCGTGTTCAGCAGTTAAACATACCACAAAATAACTTATATACCGAAAAAAATATGTCGGTTCAATATAATAAACTTATTTTATGTTCACATTATCCCATCGAAGCATTTAAAGGACTTAAACTTTTTAAATTATCCAATAGTCGCTCCTATATGGTTGCAAGCAAAACCTCTGAGACTATGCAAGGTCAATATTTATCAGTAGATTTTCCTTCTCGTTCGATACGTACTGCCACGATTAATCAGGAAAATTATTTAGTATTAGGAGGGGCGAATCACATTGCTGGCGAGACCGTTCATACTGAGCCATATTATGAGGCCATTTCTAATGAAATGAAGGAGCATTTTGAACAACAGCCACTCTATCGATGGTCAGCCCAGGATATAGAAACACCTGATATTGTCCCTTATGTTGGAAGAATTACAAACTCCTTACCTAACGTACTAATTGCCACTGGCTATCGAAAATGGGGAATCTCCAATTCCTTTGTCGCTGGTGATATCTTATCGTCTCTTTTAACAGGCTCAAAGATCGAAGAGGGTGCTATCGCTCTTTATTCACCATCACGTACTAAATTCGGTGCCCAATTCATGCAAATGCTGAAAGTAGGAGGCTTTGTTGCCAAGGAATATATAGCTGGGTATATGAGGAATGCCACTGCTCCAACCTGTACTCATTTAGGCTGCAAAACGAAATGGAATGAAGCTGATGAAACATGGGATTGTCCTTGCCATGGTTCCCGTTTTAACGCTAAGGGTGAGGTACTTGAAGGCCCTGCAGTACAACCATTAAAACTCGATTAAAAAAGAGGTTGTCTTAATAGACAACCTCTTTCCTATCTTTATTTTAGTGCTTCTGTTAATACTGGTACAATTTGTTTCTTACGAGAAACAACACCTGGTAATACAACACGATTGTTGACAAGTTCAGCACCGAATCCTTTTGCTGCCGCTTCTGCTACTTGCCCAATTGCAACAGCTGTAGAATCATTATTCAAAATGTCAGTCACAACGAAGAAGAATAGATCTAAGCCATTTTCTGCAACATTTTTATTAAGTAGTATTTCTAACTCCTCTTGACGATTAAGCACATCATTAACATCAACTGCATTAACTTGAGCTACAACAGATTTGTACTCACCAAATTGAAACTCTTTTGCATCTAATGATAATAAATCTTCTAAAGATTTATCAGATAAATCAGCACCTGCTTTTAGCATTGCCAAACCATACTCTGCAATTTCCACACCAGCAATTTTTGCTAGCTCTTCACCAGCTTTTACATCTTGCTCTGTGCAAGTCGGTGATTTGAATAATAATGTATCTGAAACAATTGCAGATAACATTAAACCGGCAATATTGGCTGGTATCGCTACTTCGTTTTCCTTAAATATTTTGTTTAAAATTGTAGCTGTACAACCTACTGGCTCGGCACGATAGTATAATGGATCGGCTGTTTGGAAGTTTGCAATACGGTGATGGTCGATAACCTCTGTAATTTGTACTTCCTCAATGCCGTCAGCTGATTGCTGGAATTCATTGTGGTCAACAAGGATTACCTTGTCCACTTCACCAGCAACAGAAGAAATTAAACGAGGCGCTTCAAAGCCAAATTTATCTAGTGCAAATTGGGTCTCATTATTAACATCTCCAAGACGGACCGCCTCAGCTTCTTCACCAATTTGCTGTTTTAAATAGGCATATACAATTGCAGACGTGATTGTGTCTGTATCTGGGTTTTTATGTCCAAAAACTAATACTTTACTCATTGAATTAATTCCTCCTAAAATAGCACTTACATTTATATTTTATTTTATCATACCTTATAGCCTGACAAGTGATAAAGTGAAACTTTGGAACAATTTCGCCTCAGCTTATTTGCCACTGACCCTCACTCTCGGTATAACAAACAGTGCTCATGGCGCCCTACTGTATTATTCAAATTTAATATGCAAATATAATGGCAGCGCTCTAAATCCATACTTTTCAAATAAAATATCTATATTATAACTAGCTTCAGTTGCTATGTATACTTTTAATAGGTCTAATTACTTCTATAAAATTCTCTATTTTTACCAACCTATTTTTAACATTCAATAGTAAAAATGCCTCTTTTTTATAAAATAATTAGTTTATATAGATATTTAGTTGGGTTTTCATATTTAAGTCATCATAATTTTATGCTATCATCAGGTAGTCTATATTTTTGGATATTCAGGAAATGGGGATTACGATGACGAAGAAGATAGAAAAAAAGTACATTCCTTTAGCTAACTATTTTGATGTAGCTTTACAACAAGAAATTACTTTATCCTTTAGTGAATTAGAAAACATTATGGGACAAGCATTACCGAACGCTGCCTACTTAAATAAAAGCTGGTGGAAAAAAACTAAGCCCCCTCTCTCACATTATTTATCATGGACAAATGCAGGCTATTATGTCACTGATGTTAAACTAGGTTCTAGTGTATCTTTCTCACGTACGCAAATGAAGTCTACCGAAAACAACACTTCTAATAGTGAGGAGAATTCATCTGCATACATAATACGAGGGATTGAAGCATCTGATGCTAGATCATTTATTCATTTACAAGAGGAGATTTTTCAAGAAACTGACTTCATGTATAATGTTCAAAACGAGCTAGATCTCACTGTCCAACAACTTCGTAAAAATTTAACCTATTGGAAGCAATTAAAAAACCGTACTATACTACTTTGTGTACTCAACGGAATTTTTGCAGGTTATGCGGTTATTCATGGATATAAACAATCAAAAGCTAGACATGTTGCCTCTATTCGTTTAGCTGTGAAAGCAGAGCATCAACAAAAAGGTATCGGCTCCGCACTGATGAAAGCTGTTGAAAGTTGGTCTAAACAACATGATATTTCCCGTTTAGAGTTATCTGTTATGGAGCATAACAATGTAGCTTTACACCTCTTTACAAAGCTAGGATTTCATCAGGAGGGCATTCGAAAAAATGCCATTAAATTAAATGATACTTTTATTAATGAATATAGCTTAAGTAAAATTCTATAATTCACTTTTCCTAGATGTCTAAATACTATTTGGACATCTTTTTATATAGAAAATTTCAAAAAAATACGCATAGATAGTGTGTTTCAACAAACTATCTATGCGTATTTACATTAAAAAACCTGCTTTTCTCTAACAGCATCTAAGAATAATACATTACTTTCTACTTGCTCATACAATTGCTGATATTTTTCATAGTGGTCTTTATCCTGGTTTATCATTTCCTCTATCAACGCATGCAAAAATGAAATCAAGACTGGGGCAATGTCTAGAGAAGAATGATTTTTAGTGCCGAGGGTAAATAATGCACTGGCATATTCTCGAATAGGCGAAAATGCAGAACCTGTAATGGCAATAATTTTTACTTTCTTTACCTTTGCAATTTCAACAATCGTTTTAATATCCGCAATCTGTTTATCAAAAGATAGTACAATTAAAGTCGTATGTTCGCCCATACTGTTTATTTGATTCACTAAATCATCTGAGTCTAAACGAAGCTGCTTAATATTAGCACGAAGTGTTTTCAATGTATTAGATAACCAATTTGCAACAGATGCATTGTAACGAGTACCTAGAATATAGATATTATCTGCTTCATGCATCCATTTTGAGCAGTTTTGGATCTGCTGATCGTTGATCAAATGAATTGTTTCTTGAATATTTTGGCTATCTCGTTGCATCACCTTACCAAAGCTAGTATTAGTCAGCTTCTTAGTATATGTAGGCTGTAGATTTGCACCTACATCTTGAGACATAATAAAGCCTCTAACTTCCTCTTGCAGTTCTACATACCCTGACAAATCCATAGCATAACAAAATCGAATCACAGTTGATTCACTTACATTAGCCAATCTGCCAACCTCTGCAGCTCCATTAGCAATCACTGTTGTGGGATTATCCATTACAAATTGCGCTACTTTACGCTGGCCCTTTGACAGCCTTACAAACCTTTTCTTTATATCCTCATGAATACTCATTCCTAACAACCTTTCTTTCAATGACCTTATCACGAACGGGAGATTGTTTCCTACTGACTCAAAATTCGATTAAAAATACAGTATCACGATTACAATTTGAATACAATGACTTTTCTGAAAAATCTTCATCGCATTAACCTGCTAATAAAACAATTTAATTTACTCTTTAACCATTTTATATTGATTTGTCATTTTAACAAATAAATCAGTAAAATCGAATAAAAATTAATAAATGCTCATTTTTATGTATTTTTTAAGCGAAATTAGACAAAAATGTCCTAGATCAATTCTCTGATCCAGGACATTCTGTTTCATATTATTCTAATTCAAGCTGCTTCGTTTCCTTACCAAGGAAGATGACCCCTACAACACCGATAATAATTGCCCCACAGAAAATGGCAAAGATAAAACCTATATCATAGCCTGCCGTTAATAAAAACCCAACGAGCAACGGCCCAAAAATACCACCAATTCGTCCAACCGCTGCTGCCATACCAGCACCTGTTCCACGAATAACCGATGGATATTGTTCGGGTGTATAAGCATATAATGCTCCCCAAGCCCCCAAGTTAAAGAAAGATAAAAACATCCCTGAAGTTAGCAATACGGCTAAAGTATCTGCATTTCCAAAAATATAAGCACTCGCTGCAGTACCAATTAGATAGGAAACAAGGACAAATTTACGCCCGAACTTTTCTATAAACCAAGCAGCTGTAAAGTAACCTGGTAATTGAGCTAAAGTCATGATCAAAACATATTTAAAGCTTGTGATCATGTCAAAGCCCTTCCCTACCATCACACTTGGCAACCATAAAAACATGCCATAATACGAAAATACAACCGTAAACCATAATAGCCACAGCATAAATGTAGAACGAGCATACTTTTTTGACCAAACCTCTTTCATATTTTGACCAATGCTCCGTTTTTTCGCTTCTTCCTTCACCGTAAATTGAGGTGAATCAGGCAAATGCCAACGAAGATAAATAGCATAAAACGCTGGAAGTGCTGTTAGTATAAGGGCTACTCGCCAGCCCCATGTGGGAATAATAAAATACGAAATAAGTGCCGCTATTAACCAACCTGCTGCCCAAAAGCTTTCAAGTAATACAACCACACGACCTCTTTCTTTGGCAGCCACACTTTCAGATACAAGTGTTGAAGCTACAGGCAATTCTCCTCCTAGCCCCATCCCTACTAAAAAGCGTAAAATTAAAAATGCAGTTAATGTTGTTGTAAAAGCGGACAAACCACTTGCAATAGAAAAAAGGACAAGTGTCCACATAAATATTTGCTTGCGACCTACTTTATCAGCAAAGACACCGAAAAAGAGAGCTCCTACAGCCATCCCGATAGAATTTATACTACCAATCCAACCCGATTGACTTGGTGATAGTCCCCACTCAGCGGCCAATGCTGCAATGACAAAGGATAGTATACCAACGTCCATTGCATCGAAGAGCCACCCAACCCCCGCTACACCCAATAACTTATTTCTGGAAATGGATTGCTGAGGTTTCTTTGTTACTGCTGTATTTATTGTCATTCTAACCACCTGTCTTTACACATGACTTTACATTATAAGATTACTATACAGTTGTTTCAAGAAAGTGACAAGTACTATTCAAATTACCGAATTGTTTCGACAATTAGTGAAATGGTATTGAAATAATAGTGCTATTTGCGTTAAAATGTCTTTTATACAAAAACAACTGTTCTTTCTATAAGAACAAAAGGAGATCGTTACGTTATGTGGAAAGGCCTTATTGAAGAATATAAACAATTTTTACCCGTAACTGAAAATACACCTGCTTTAACTTTAAACGAAGGCAATACGCCTCTTATACATTTAGTGAATTTATCTAAGAAACTAGGCATTGAGCTTTACGGAAAAATTGAGGGTGCAAATCCTACTGGCTCATTTAAAGACCGAGGAATGGTATTTGCTGTTGCAAAAGCTATCGAGGATGGAAGTCAATGCGTTATTTGCGCTTCTACAGGAAACACTTCCGCTGCTGCGGCTGCCTATGCAACTCGTGCAGGCATCCAATCAATCGTTGTTATTCCAAAAGGTAAAGTTGCTCTTGGAAAGCTAGCACAGGCAACAATGTACGGGGCAAAGATCATTGAAATTGACGGAAACTTTGATGATGCACTCAATATCGTTCGCCAAGTAAGTGAAACGACACCAGTTGCACTTGTTAACTCTGTAAACCCATACCGTATCGAAGGTCAAAAAACGGCTTCGTTTGAAATCGTAGATGCCTTAGGTTCAGCCCCTGATTATTTGTGTATTCCAGTTGGGAACGCAGGTAATATTACTGCATATTGGAAAGGGTTTAAAGAATATCACGCTGCAAAAAATTGTGGTCTACCAAAAATGTATGGCTTTGAAGCTGAAGGTGCTGCAGCAATCGTTAAAGGTGAGCCAATTGCTAATCCTGAGACAGTGGCAACTGCCATTCGTATTGGCAATCCTGCGAGCTGGACATTGGCAGAAGCTGCTCGAGATGAATCTGGCGGTATCATTGATTCTGTTACAGATGAAGAAATTGTAGCAGCCTACAAATTAATTGCAAGTACAGAAGGCATTTTTGTTGAGCCTGGCTCTGCAGCTTCTTTAGCAGGTGTTATGAAATCTGTTGCAAATGGAAAAATCCCTCAAGGCGCCAAAGTTGTAACAATCTTTACAGGGAATGGCCTAAAAGATCCTGATACAGCCATGAATGTATCCACTGTAGAGGTCGTATCCCTTAAAAACGATGAAGAAGAAATTCGTGCATATATTGAGGGTGTACTATGAGTAAAATGTGGCAAATCTCAGTTCCTGGAAGCACAGCCAACTTAGGTCCAGGCTTTGATTCAATAGGACTTGGCTTGTCTCTTTACTTACAGCTTTCTGTTACATTGCAAGAACAATGGGAAATTATTCATCTTGATGATAATGGTCCTAAAGAGTTTGAGCTTGAAGAACACTTGCTATACGTCATTGCTAAAAAAACTGCAGATCTATATGGTCAACAGCTACCTGCCTGTCGTGTGGAGATGGCTAGTGAACTTCCGTTAGCACGTGGACTTGGTAGCAGTGCAGCAGTTATTGTTGCAGGTATTGAGCTTGCTAACCAAGTCTGCGAGCTGGAATTAACAATTCAAGATAAACTCAATCTCTCTTCACAAATTGAAGGACATCCAGATAACGCAACTGCTTCAGTTTTAGGAGGATTAACGATTTCTTCGATGGATGACAATGGCGTAGTCGATACATTCCACATCAATGATATCGATGCCTCCTTTGTGGTATATGTACCAGATGTTGAATTAAAAACGAGCGAATCCCGTTCTGTTTTACCAGAGCAATTTAACCGTTCCTATGCTGTTCATGCCTCAGCAAATGCGAATATGTTAGCCGCTTCTTTAATGGTACGAGATTTTGAACGTGCTGGACGTTATATGGAGGCAGATTTATTCCATGAACCGTTTCGTGCAAAGCTAATTCCTGGTTATGATGAAATTCGTATGGCTGCAAAATCGAACGGTGCATATGGTACTGCTCTAAGTGGTGCTGGACCAACAATGATTTCTATTATTCCTTCTGCTATTGCCTCTGACTTCGTTGAATTAATGAAAAAGCAATTCCCAGAGCATCAAATTATTTTAACAAATGCTGATGAACATGGTGTACAAGTCAATGAATGTGTGAAACGTCTACTTTAATAGTAGGCGTTTTTTCTTGAAAGCAAGTTAGGATAAAACTAATATTATAGAAGTATAGAATTAGACTTTTATACGCGCTTTTCTAAGGAGGAATTATCTTGAAACCCATTATATTCTGTGATTTCGATGGCACAATAACAGAAACAGATAACATCTTTTCACTTATGACTGAATTTGTACCAGAAGAATCTGAGAAAATCGCTCAAGCGATGATGGAACAAACCATTTCATTTAAAGATGGGCTATCAGCAATGTTTCATCTACTTTCTACTCATCAAAAAGGTGAAGTCATTCAATATCTAATGGAGTCGGCAGTCATACGTGAGGGATTTGGTGATTTTGTCCGCTATGCTCAAAACAACGATATTCCATTTTATATTGTAAGTGGCGGAGTTGATTTTTTCATCGAGCCTTTAGTTGAAAAATTTGGTCCCTTTTCAGGCATTTACTGTAATAAAGCGGATTTTTCTGGTAAACAAATAGCGTTGATCTACCCAAATAGCTGCGATGAGGAATGCGCTAAATACAGCACACAAGGATGCGGTTGCTGTAAACCAAGCGTGATGCGGAAGGTTGCTAAGGAGGATCATTATAAAATTGTAATTGGTGATTCTCTATCGGATTTTGAGGCAGCTAAACTAGCAGATATTGTTTTAGCTAGAGATCATCTTATCCAACGCTGTGAAGAGCTTCATGTTCCATATAGACCTTTTACCACATTTCATGATTGTCTAAAAATAGTACAAGAGCTAGTGGAGTCCAAAAAAGCTATTGTTACACGCTAATAGAAAAAAGAAAAAGGAGCCACTTTTACAAAGATGTCTCCCTTTTCCTACTGATTTATGCTAATAATACTAAGCTAATGGCCATGACCGCCATCCCCCCTACTAGACCATACATCGATAAATGTGTTTCATCATATCTTTGTGCAGCCGGTAGCAATTCATCTAGTGAAATAAAGACCATTATCCCTGCAACCCCAGCGAAAACGATTCCAAACATGACATCTGTTAAAAAGGGCATAAGGAGCAAAAAAGCTACTAATGCACCTACAGGCTCTGCCAATCCTGATAAAAAGGATAATTTAAAGGCTTTCCTTCGATTACCTGTTGCAAAGAAAATAGGAACAGATACAGCAATGCCTTCTGGAATATTATGAATAGCAACTGCAATGGCAATAGCAATCCCTACATTCGGATCATTAATAGCTGACATAAATGTAGCGATCCCCTCAGGAAAATTATGAATGCCAATCGCCAGAGCTGTAAAAACGCCCATCTTCATCAAATGTTCTTCATTAACTTGAGGTTTGATGGCATTAACATCCTCTACTAGCTTTACTTCATGAGGATTAGTTGCCTTCGGAATGAATTTATCAATTAAGGCTATAAACAACATCCCACCGAAAAATCCAAGGATTGTCATCCAATAGCCATTGGTTGTACCTAATGCATTGGTTAAAGCATCTTTAGCTTTCACAAATATTTCTACAAGGGATACATAAATCATTACCCCTGCTGAAAAACCCAATGCTAATGATAAAAATTTTGTATTTGTTCTTGAAGTAAAAAATGCTATTAAACTACCTACACCTGTTGCAAGTCCAGCAAACAGGGTTAATCCTAATGCCAGTAAAACATTTCCGTCCATGCCCTTCTTCCTTTGCTCTTTTTCTTATTGTACTCATCTTAACGTAGAAGTTTCCTATACGCAATTCTTTTTTATAAGGCAAATATCATTCTTTACAATGTCTCGGTAAAATGTAAAAAGCAGTATCTATCATAAGAAATAGATACTGCCTGTCTTTTTATTTATGATTAGATTGAAATAAACGTTTACGCCGTTCGTACCAAATGACACAGATGATAAACCAAGTATAGCCGATGCTCCAACCAGCAAGTACATCTGTAGCAAAATGTCGAGCTCCTGCAATACGTGATAAACCAATAAGCACCATTAAAATTGTTGCCCCAAGCCACAGAAGGATTTTACGTCCTTTACTACTATTCTCCGCTAAAATATAAGCAAGTGTAAATAAATAAAGTATACCAGTCATCGAATGTCCAGATGGAAAACTAAAGGATGTCAGTTGATCCTCAATTTCAGGTCGTGGACGCTGCTCCCATTTTTTCAGTAATTGGTTCAGAACATTGCCTGCTGCAAAAGTTAGGACAACAAATAGCATACCTCGATAATTTTTTACCTTCCAAGCTAAATACACCATTAAAACTACTGCAACAGCAACAACAAATTTAGGCTCACCTATATAATGAAAGATCTCAATAAAACGATTACCCAAAAAAAGTTCTGCCATCTTTGCATCAAATGTATTCATCAGCTGACTTTGATAAGTGGCCCTTAATACTATAAAAACAAATAACGTTATAACTGCTAATGGATATGCCCATTTTTTCATTTTTTCACCTCAAAAAACATTCATGCTATATCCTTCACATCATAACACAAATAAATCTTTTCTGAATGAAATATAGGCCTACATTTTAAGAAAGATTTACACCATTGACCTCTTGATAAATAGAGATAGATTCTTCATCTGGTTTGTTAAAGTAATTGGAAACAGCCAATGCAACAATGAATAAAATGGCTACTATAGGTAGTATTCTTCTAAACATCCTAAACACTCCCTTATTCTTTTACTAGTCCAAATTTGTCTACTTAATTAGCACTGGATCAAAAAGCCAATCTTTTGGACCAAAGTTTGCATCCTTTTCTCCTCTAACCTCACGTGAAATACCATATTTTATAATAGTTTCTCTAAATCTTTTACTAAACAATGTCTTTCTATATAGATATCTTCCGTCATGACTACACTCAGCTGAGTAGAAAACATCACCTTTTAAGTTTTCCAAATCTTCATGATGATAAATATCAGGACCATTAATGACACCATTTAAACCACAACTGCACGGAGGTTGCTCAGTTGCAAAGTATAATTTGACTCTGTCCTTACTACACTCAGGGAGCATTTGTATAGGAATAATTTGATAAGCTGGCTGTTTGCCTTCTTCAGGGCCTTGATGGATCACCTCTAAAAGCTCATAGCCTTCTAGTTTTTCTCTTTTCATTAATGATACTAGTTCCTCAGAAGCTACCCAATAACCATTTACATGCACTAAATGACGATCTTTCATCTGCGTAGTATCGATGACGATTGGTGATAGCTGTTCTTTATCCATGAGCCCACAACACTTACAATGTGTACTCAAAGAAAATAGTGTCCCTTTATCTTCTAAGAACATTTCTGGTGAATTACCTGTTGAATTTAAAGTAAATAATGGTGCTCTTTCATACTCTATATCTGAAAATTCAAAATAAAATCGTTCTCCGATTGAAACGATTCCAAATTCACGCTCTAACGACTCATATAAAGCTGTTACCTGCTCGTATGTTACATCTTCATTTAATGTAAAAATAGGATTAAATTTTGTTTTTAAGTTTCTTTTTCTCAATTCAGGCGCACCAATAGCAATACCATGACGATTATAAACGTTAATAACTTGATCTTGACTAGTTTCATCTATGGAAAACAAATTTTCAAGTTCTACTTTCACAATACACGCCTACCTTTATAAAGTTTTATGGTGAAGTATATTGACTAGCTAGTAACATTCTACAATCTACTAACGCTACTTTATTCATAGATAGTCAGGCTGCTTATTTAATAAAATGATTTATATATTACTCACTAAAGCAAATCTACTTAACCACTGTTAATTTAAGCGTACCAGTAGTTATACCGTTATTTCAACTTCGGGTTTACGCCAATTTTCTGGCGTGATTCAGACAAATTTTTGGCGTGATTTGGCGGTTATAAAAAAACACCGCCACTTTTTTGGCGGTGTCTATCATATTTTATAGGCATTTTAGTATAGGGATATGGTTTTATTTTACCAAGGTAATATATAGGATATTTAATTCCCATAATGCTACCTATTAATTGAAAAATATACCAACAGTATAACATAGAAGTAGTTTAGAGTAAATTCATTCTCTCAGCAAGATTTACAGCTTCTGTTCGTGAATCTACATTTAACAAAGAAAAGAGTTGAGTTAAATATCTCTCCGTTGTACGTTGAGGAATATTTAATTCAATAGCGATAGCTTTATTTGTGTGCCCCTCTGCAATGAGTCTTAAAATTTTCTTTTCCTTTTCATTTAAGTGAATATCTTTAGCACCTTGCAGTTTAAATTTATCATCCAGAAAATCTAAGAAATTTTTAGGTAAAACAATTTCACCGTTTGCAATTGCCCTTACTGTTCTTAATATTTGCTCTTTCGAAGCTGTTTTAGCTAAAATGCCTTCTATTTTTCTTTCTAAAATGAGTGGATAATAATCCGTAATATCATCACCTGTGTAAAGAATAACTGAAGCATTTGACTGAATAGCCTTGATATTACGGGCTAGGTTAATTCCATTTTCTAATGGCATATTGATATCTATTAGATAGATATCGTACGGTTTATTCTTTATCCTTTGAATAACACAAGTTGCATCACTTTCCGTATCGATGATAATATCTTCATTCTCTTGAAATAAATTTTTAGTTCCCTCTAACACTATAGGGTGATCATCCACTATGAGCATCGTAATCAAGTGTTTCACTCCCTTCTTTCACCATGATTCTAATAAACATCCCTTCATTGATATTCGAGTCAATAGTAAATTGTCCGTTAAACGCTTTTACGCGCTCCTGCATGCCTTGAATGCCCATAGATTCTGCTACTATAATGTCCTCTACATTACAGCCTACACCATCATCTTTATAAATGATTTCGAAACCATCGTTCATTTCTTTTAAATGAATTTCAACTGATGCTGCATAGGAATGCTTTAACGCATTATTAAGTAGCTCTTGGAATAAACGATAAATCATTAAATTCATACGCTCATCCTCTAAATAAAGACGATCAATGGTGTAAATAAGCACGAAGTTAGCTCTTTCTTGAACTTTTCGAATCAATTTTTCTAATGCAGCATTTAAACCTAATGTATCTAGTAACGGCGGTTTTAGGTTTTCACAATAAGTACGTAATTCATGTAAGGATGCAACCATTTGTTTATGAATTTTTGCAAGCTTATCTTGAATATCCGTTGTATTTTTTGCATTTACTAGGACATCCACCTCGCGGGCTATATGAAGTTGCTCCTGTAAATTAGTGTCATGTAACTCTTGAGCTAACTGGTATTTTTCTTCTTCAAATCTTAGCCATAATAGTTTATTCAGCCACGGTAACTGACCGTCATCAGCTTGCTTCATATGCTTCAGTTCCTCTAGCAGCTCTTCCACCATCTTGGTATTCTCAATAAAATTGTTTACATATAATAAGAGCAGTTCAAGCCATAAAAGCTCCTCATCTTTTAAATGGATCGTATTATTATGCCCTAGCACTAACGCTCTTTTAAAATGTGCATCCTGATGGAGGAATGCTATATAAACTTTGTCAATTTTGCGTATTTCACCTAATCGGATTTCTTCCATTATGTCAGGATCTATCGTAATACTTTCACCAGCTATTGGTATAAATTCATTTTTGTCATAGTTATATGTTAAGACAAAAACATCCTCTAACTCCAGATGCATGGAAACCTCATAAGCAAACTTTTCTAAAAGTTCGTCAATTTTAATTGTTTTCCCAATTTTATCTACGGCTGTATATAGCTGATGAATATAGTCACCCTTTGTGGAAAATAATATTTTTCGCTTACGATAATCGACCTTCTCTTTTACGTAAAAAAGTATGACTAATGAAGAAAATGTAAAGAAAGATACCCCTGACATGATAGTCATGGTTAAATAACGCCCTGCAATAAAATATAGTCCCACTGTAAACCATACAGTAAAGATTAAAGAGAATATAACATAATAACGTAATCTTGTAATATGATACTCAATATCAAATAATCTCTCTGCTAATTGCGTAAAAATAAAGCTAAAGGGTATAAGCAATAAAAATAAGGAGCTTATCTCAGATGAAAGTATATACGTATGAAAAAAAATTTTAGGGAGTGCATATAAAAAAAGAAATGGTAGAAACGGTATTAATATACTATTTAATAAAATTTTCAACTGAGGTGAGCTGTACTTAAAATAGCTTATTAATAAAATACTAAGGATGATCACTAGGAGAATAAAGAAAATAGCCAATATAACATTGGAAAGAATATCATTTGAAGCAGGATAAATAGTACCCATACATCCTAATACAAAAGCTATGAAAGGAAGTATATAAAAGAGCTTGATATTATTTGTAAACACCCAATTTGTCTTCACAAATGAATAATAATTTCTCAAAAAATGTAATAGTATAACTAAACATAACAGCATACTACTTCGATTTACGATAATGCCAATCGTATCCATCCTACCAGAGACACCACTACTTACATAAGCCAAAGAAACCGTTAACATAAACAGAATTAGTAAGTCCGCTAATTTTGTATTCCTTTGTTTGAAATGTAAATAAAATGCAACAAATAATGTTAATAAATAATAACAAGCTGGAATGATTAATACATAAATGAATTGTTGAGGGATATCCAAATGCTTAATATGTATATTGATTAGATCTCCATCGGGCTTCAGTATTGTTATTTCATTAGCAGATAAAATTTTAGATTTATATCTTAGTTGATTTAATTCATTGATGGGTTCATGATCTACAGTTAAAATTGCATCACCAACAGAAATATTTTGACCCTCTGCCCAGTCTTTATAATAAAGTTGAGAAATGACCCATTTGTCATTCTCTTCTTCTACCCCAATCTGAATATAAGGCTCGCTATAATTCACATAATTTAAATAAAAACCAATAATTAAATAGAGAATTATAGCGGGCCAAAACAACTTACTTCGCAACTTTCTTAGTTCCAAATATCACTTTCTGTATTCATTTCACCGTTAAACGCTTCTAAAATTGCTGTTTGCTCTACAGATGAAACTCCAACTAATGAGGCTTTTTGTTCTTTTAATAGTGCAACTAGGCTTGGATTTTGCTCTAAATATTGGATTACATTAATCATTTTTATCTCTCCTCATTTCAATAGTTTTTGTAGGTATTCTCTACCTACCTGATTTATAGCTACATTTTCAAGGAAATTCAATGCTTTAAATTTATAGACGTTTTTTATGGTAATGGCATAACGTATCGCCCCACCATTTGTCAACGCGTCTTCTGTTGCATTATTATCCAAATCTGTAACTATATCATCATTATAATAGCTAGAAACAGATTTTGAAACATCATTTTTCTGTGATAAAAGATAAATAATAGGCAGAGAATACCTTTTATTTAGTAGATCATTTTTCGGCCCCCACACCTTTAAGCTTTGAATATCATTTTTAATTTGTTGGATGATCCCTATGTATTTCCCATATTCCTCTACTTCTTGAGATATTACTCCTTTTGCAAGTACTTCGCCAACCAAGCAACCCATTGCTGTTAATGATCCGGATTTCAAGGTAATCATTTTTACATAGGAATCTTCATCGCGACAACTATTTAGTAAGTCTAATTGCTGTCCATTTATACTTTTTAATGCGTATTCATTAACTATCTTGATAGCTGCTCTTTTATGTTCAAAAGAGGTTTCTTCTATTGTTTTAGACGCCATGATCAGCATAGCTAAAGCAACGTTTAATGATAATTCAGGTGTTTTGTTCCAACTATAGTCTGAATCTTTATCCTGCAGATCATCAATAATATCAAAAGACAATATTAGAAGTTCAATTGCAGCAGCTACCTTGTAGATATCTTGATTTATACTACTTGAAAATGCTTCATAATGCCAAAAACACATTTTACCAAAGGAAAAACCTACTGTTGTTTTTTCTTCTTTAAAGCTTTTTAGCATTAATTTTAGCTCAGTTCCAAGTAGTAGCTCATTTTCTATAAGGATGTCTAATGATTCATTGATGTGTACATCTAAATCCTTCAATAGTCCTCTCCCCTATCTAGTGTATTACTAGATATTATATAGATTAGTGGGAAATAATACTAGTGACACAATTATATAATACATTAAATACCATTAATTCCTTTATAAAGAGAAAGACCGCCAAAAAATGGCGTTATTCATGCATACCACGCCAGATTTTTGCTAATTATTACTAAAAAAATGGCGGTAGAGAACCAAGTACCGCCATTAAAGTGGCGTAAACTTACCATTGAAATGGCGCTCTAACAGATGTTACGCTTAGATTAGCAATAAAATATATTTATAAAGTCAGGATAGATTGATGAACATGAAATCTTTTTGTACTGGGAGTGACTTAAAATGAATGAAACTGTTTTCATACTTACGGCTACTTTTTCATGTAATATCTCTGTCTCAGCTGAAGAAATTACAATTAAACAGCCTAGTAATGATCAACGACGAATTGAACAAATCATAATTCAATCTGAAGTAAAAGCCTATCAAGATACACTGGCTGCATATAAAAATATTTCACCCTATTCAAAGTATATTAGTGATATACCTGGATTTGAGGATACATTTCAACAAAAACGAGATTATTATATTGAGCAATATGGCATTATTAGAATATCAAACGAAAGTATTTCTACTATGTCATTAGTCAATCCTTTCACTTTTGGTTTAAATATAGATTCCCCTATAGTATATGTAACGCCACATGACACAATTATTAATGCAAGAGGGCTAGCAATGGCGGCCAATGCATCTAATAATACCAATCATTCAGATAGTTTGGATGAACTTTGTAATACAAGTATCTCAGGCTTATCCATTAATGAGAACACAATATCCTTTAATATGGATTCGACATTTAGTAAATGGCGAAAACCAACTATTAAACATTAACTCATCTATCAGCTAAGCAGGTCACAATGATTGTGACCTGCTTTTTGTGTAATAAAAAGGTGTCTCAATCCCTTGAGACACCTTTAGATGATTAACCTTTTACATAATAAACTTCTTGTCCGCTTTCAATGATATGATCAGGCTTTGGCTTACCTGCGCTTGCCTTATGACCAGCAATATGCTCAGGGCTCTTCTCCCAATTCTTCCATGCTTCTTCTGATTCCCAACGAACCATCACTAGCACTTCCTCATCACCACGGCGAACTTTCTTAACAAGTACCTGTTTATCAATGAAACCAGGTTGTTGTTCAAGTAATGATGGTCCGTTTGGATTAGCACCAAAACGTTCCACCACTTTATCCGAATGCCCTTCCGTCACAACGATACGTTTAATTTGTACAAACATATTAGTTAAACGCCTTTAATACATCTTCAGCTTTTTGTGTTTCTGACTGTAAACCGCCACCTGAAAGGTACCAAATTTCTGGATCTAGGTAGAATACTTTACCGTTTTTCACAGCGTTTGTTGCACTTACGATTTCGTTTTCAATTGCAGCTTTTGTACCTGATTCACCGTTTTCATTTACAACAGCGTCACGGTCAATGACGAATAAGATATCTGGGTTTTTCTCACGTACGAATTCAAAGCTTGCATTATCACCATGTGATTCGATTTTGAAACCACTAGCTTCAGCTACAGCTTTTACACCATATACATCATGAATCACACCGAAACGTGAACCAGGACCGAATACTGATAATGAACCTTCACTACCTAAAACGATTAACGCTTTTTCTTCTGTTGCAGTAGCTTTAGCTTTTACTTCTTCTACTTTTGCTTCATATGCAGCAATTGCATCTGCAGCTTCTTTTTCTTTACCAAAGATTTTGCCAGCTAATTCTGTATTAGTTTTGAATGACTCTAAGAAGTTAGTATTATCTACACCAATGTATACTGTAGGAGCAATTTTAGATAATTCAGCATAAGCTGCTGAAGCACGACCAGAGATGAAAATAATATCTGGGTTAATTTCAGATAATTTTTCATAATCAGGCTCGAACAATGTACCTGCGTTTACATAAGTGCTATCTTTAAACTTGCTTAAATATGCTGGTAAGGAGTCTTGTACCACTGCTGTAGGATTAACGCCTAAAGCATCTAATGTATCTAGGAAACCATTATCAAAAACGACAACTTTTTCTGGCATTTTATCAAGTGTTACCTCTTCAAATGTTGTACTACCGTCACGACCTTCAACTGTGCTACCTGGAATTGTTAGTGGATATACCGATGATTCTCCATTTTTTTCTTCAGCTGGTTTGTCAGTTGAAGTACCTTTATCATCTTCTTTTGCTTCATCTTTCGAACCGCAAGCAGCTAATACTAATAACATCATTGCCATTAGTACTGTAAGTAACTTCCATTTTTTCATTGTGAAATTTCTCCTTTAATTAATATATTTGATAGTTAGACGGTTTATCCATCTGAAACTATTTTTACGAATTAAAATAAACACAAATTCGACAGCCATCCTGCTCTTGAACAGGAATATCCATATCATAAATTTCCTTCAATGCATGTGAGTTAATAATGTCATTTGTAGGACCATTTTTAACAACACGGCCATCTTTTAATGCAACAATATGGTCAGAGTAAACAGAAGCAAAATTAATATCGTGTAAAACGATAACCACTGTTTTGCCTAACTCATCAACCAACTTACGTAAAATCTTCATAATCTGGACAGAATGCTTCATATCTAAATTATTTAATGGTTCGTCCAGTAAGATATATTCAGTATCTTGGGCAATAACCATTGCGATAAATGCTCGCTGACGCTGACCACCTGAAAGCTCATCTAAATAATTATGTTGCATATCTTCTAAATTCATATAGCGAATAGCTTCGTTCACTTTTTCTTCGTCATCAGGTTTTAAGTGTCCTTTTGAGTAAGGGAAACGGCCAAAAGATACAAGCTCACGAATCGTAAGACGAACATTCATAAAGTTTGATTGCTTTAAAATCGATACACGTTTAGCAAAATCATCCGATTTCCAGCTACGTACATCTGCCTTATCGAGTAGTACTTCGCCAGTATCTGCATTCAGTAAACGACTCACCATAGAAAGTAGCGTGGACTTCCCTGCACCATTCGGTCCAATAAACGATGTGATTTTTCCTGAAACAATATCAACACTTACATCTTGAACGACAGGTTTTTTACCAAAAAACTTTGTAATTTCTTTGACTTGTATCATCCTGCTGACCTACTTTCTCTTAATAATAAGTAGATGAAGTATACCCCACCCACAAAGTTAATAATGACACTAAGTGTAGTAGTGAAACTAAATAAACGCTCAACCATCCACTGTCCACCGACTAAAGCTACAACACTCATTACACAGGAGCCAGTAATTAAGATGGAATGCTTGTATGTTCTAAAATACTGATATGATAAATTTGCAACGATTAAACCTAAGAACGTGATCGGACCAACAAGCGCTGTCGAAACAGCAATCAAAATTGAAGCTAAAATTAACATGCGTTGTACAAGCTTATCGTAAGGTACACCTAAATTTATAGCTGTGTCTCGTCCTAGAGACATGACGTCTAATTGATTCATATGACGAGCACCGTAGATAAACGTTATTAAAATGATAACGCCTGCTAGCCAAACTAAATCTGAATTAACATTATTGAAACTTGCAAACATTTTACTTTGTAAGCCTAAAAACTCATTCGGATCTATTAATACTTGGAAGAACGTAGTGATACTTCCTAAAAACGTACCAACAATCATTCCAACAAGCAGTAAAAAATAAATCGGTCGCTTTCCTTCTTTAAACAATACTCGGTAGAAAATTAAAGCGAATAAAATCATCGCCCCTATTGCAAGCGTAAAATTATAGTAGATATTAATAACTAATATGGATGTAGAGCCAAAGAAGAAGTAGATGCATGTTTGAATTAACATATACAAAGCATCTAAACCCATGACACTTGGTGTTAAAATACGATTATGTGTAATTGTTTGGAAAACTACTGTTGAATAGGCAATTGCTATACCCGTTAATGCCATTGCCACAACCTTTATGACACGGCGTGGAAAAGCATAGTGATAATTACCATTGAGTTCCCAAAATAAATATAGGACAACTGCTATAACAGCGAGACCTAGTAAAATGAACATTTTTGTACGATTACGCATATGCTCTCCCCCTAAACAACATGAATAGGAAGATGGCACTTCCAATTACACCAACAGTCATACTTATTGGTATTTCATAAGGGAATATCAGTACTCGTCCTAAAATATCACAGAATAATAAGAATGACATACCAAGTAATGCTGTGTGCGGCAAGGTTTTTGCCAAATTATCACCTTTAAACAGGGAAATAATGTTCGGAATAATCAAACCAAGGAATGGAATGATACCGACTGTTAACACCACTGTCGTGGAGATAAGAGCTACCAACACCAAGCCTAAATTGACTACAAATTTATAGGATAGACCAAGATTTTTTGCAAAATCCTCTCCCATCCCAGCTACTGTAAAACGATTTGCGTAAATGTAAGCTAAAATGAGTATTGGTACACTTACGTATAACAGTTCGTAACGGCCTTTCATGATTAATGAGAAATCTCCTTGTAACCATGCAGAAATGTTTTGGATAATATTCGCCTTATAGGCAAAGAATGTTGTAACAGAGGACAAAATATTCCCAAACATTAAGCCAATAAGCGGTATAAAAATCGCATCTTTAAACTTAATTCGGTTTAATATTTGCATAAATAGTAATGTGCCGGCTAAAGCAAATATGAAAGCGAAGGAAATTTTTTGGAAATACGTAACGTTCGTAAAGAACATCATGGAAATCAATACACCTAACCGTGTGGCATCTAATGTACCAGCTGTTGTTGGTGAAACGAATTTATTCCTACTTAAGCTTTGCATAATTAAACCAGCAATACTCATACCTGCACCTGCCAGCAAGATTGCAACAAGTCTAGGTACACGACTAATTAAAAATAGTCTAGCTTCTTCTGATTGGAAGTCTAATAGGTCGCTAGGCTTAATATCTACTACTCCTATAAAGAGCGACACAATAGACAGCACAACAGTTGCTGTTAAAAGATATCTTATTTTCATAGTAATCCCCGGTAGATTTCATTTTTGTGTGTAACTCACTTATTAGTGAAAATGATTATCATTACTCACGATTTCCATTATAAGCATGATTTTATTCTCAGTCAACCAGCAAATGAGAATTATTCTCGTTTTATTAATGATTAACGAAAAAATATGCCAAATTAACGAAATATCAGCATTACCATAAATCAATCAACAGAAATAATTCACTATTTCTACAATATTTTTATCCAAATAAAAAGGTAATTGAGAATGAAATCTATTCCTCAATTACCTTTTTTATATTAGATAATATTTTTTGTGCCTCTTAACCATGCAGAGATAATGAATATGATTAATACTAACCCTACATAGCCCATAACCGCGTATAATTTAGCTACTAGCGTTGTGAATCCTACAAGGCTTGCTAGAAAACCGAGACCACCTATAAATATGACTGCAACCCTAAAGCTTGCTCCGCTTGGCTCGAAAAACCTTACCATAAAGGAATATAGCATCCCTACTGCCGTATTATAAATCATTCCCAAAAGAGAAATAGTCATTAATACTCCAACAATCGGATGAATTTCATTCGCTAACGCTAGCATTGGAATGTCTAGTCCAACAATGATATTCATCTTTGCTAAAAGGGAGAAATTCACAAGCAAGATTAAAGCACCTAACAAAATCCCACCAATTATACCACCCATTCCAGCTACCTTATGATTGCGTATGGATCCACACATAACAGTCAATAAAGAGAAGCTAACCCCTACATTGAACGACATGTACAATAAAGCCGTTACCCACCAACTTTTCTTACTTATTTGAGCCTGTTGAGCAATAACTGCTTGCTCTGCAAAGGTAAAATCCATCGTGGCAATAGCATAGATAGCGATGATGGACACAACTGTTAGTAGATACGGTGTGGCAAGTGCTATAATATTGATGATACTCTTCACATCCATCATGACTGTGGCTACTGTAAGTAAGATCATACAAATACTCCCTAACCAAATAGGCAGTCCAAACATTTGCTGAAATGTTGCACCAGCCCCAGCAAACATGATGACAGCTACACCAAATAAAAAGAGTGATAGAACTAAATCCAAGACAAAGCCCATAGTATTCCCTGAAATTTGATAAATCAAATCCTTATGAGACGATGTACGAAGCCTAGAGCTCACTTGAGCAACACACATTCCAACAATTGAGAAACCAACCATAGCTAACAATGCTCCATATATTCCTTTAAAGCCATAGCTTGTAAAATAAAGGACAATTTCCTGCCCTGATGCAAATCCTGCTCCAACGATAATCCCCACATAGGCACCACCGATTTGCAAGCTTTTTTTCAATCAGTTCTCTCCTCGTTTTCCATATACTAAATGATCGACTAAGTACTGCGTTATTGATAGATTTCTTTGCTAATTGTTAATTTATCAATCACAGCCATATTAGGCTTAAAACCAATACCTACCGACTGGGGTACCTCAATATAGCCATCTTTGACTTTTACTTCAGGATCAATGATATCCTCGTACCAATAATGACTAGAACCTGCTGTATCGCCAGGTAAAATAAATTGACTAAGAGATGTTAAGGCAACATTATGTGCTCGTCCAATCCCTGCCTCTAACATACCACCACACCAAACTGGAATATGGTTTGCTTTACATAAGTCATGGATTCGTTTCGCTTCCGTTAAACCACCTACTCGTCCAATCTTGATGTTGATGACACCACAGCTTCCAAGTTCAATTGCTCGTCTGGCATCCTCATATGATGAGATGCTTTCATCTAAGCAAATAGGCGTTTTTAACTTTTTCTGTAATGCTGCATGATCGACAATATCATCAGTAGCTAATGGTTGTTCAATCATTAATAAATTAAAGTCATCAAGCTGCTGTAGTATTCCTATATCCTCTAATGTATAAGCAGAGTTTGCATCTACCATCAAGGGTAAATTTGGCAGTTCCGCACGAATTGCCTGTACTACCTCTACATCCTCTCCAGGCTTTATCTTAATCTTCACCCTTTTGTAGCCGTTTTCAATATGACCTTTTATTAATGCTATTAACTGAGCGATAGAGGGTTGAATACCCACACTGACTCCTACTTCAATACGTTGTTTTTGACCACCTAACGCCTGTGCAAGTGATTGCTTTGTTTGCTGAGCATAGATATCCCATACAGCACCCTCAATTGAAGCTTTCGCCATGCAGTTTCGCCGAATAGGTGCAAATAATGAGGTTACCTCATCTGGATGCCCAATCTCTTTATGTAACAAGATGGGTATCAAAAAATCTTGTAGCATATGCCATGTTGTCTTTAATGTTTCTTCTGTATACCATGGTGCTACAAAAGCAACAGTTTCTCCCCACCCCGTGGTCCCTGATTCATCTTTTGCTTCTATTAGTAACATTTCCTTTTCATCAACTGTGCCAAAACTTGTAGTAAATGGTGCTTTCATAGGCATTTTTAAATGCCTTAATGTAATCTTTTCTAATCTCACATTGTTCACTCCCTATCATTATTATAAAGCTAATAAGGAGCGTCTGACTAACAGATAGCTATGAACATATTGTGGATGTTTCTTCATGCGTACGATGGCATAATCTTGGTTAAATAATGTTGTTAAGATAGTACGAATTTTATAACGCCAGTCCTCTGCAAGTTTTGGACTTTCCACTTTCATTTTCTGTAGAGATTGAGGGATCGGTAAAAGATAGGCATCTTTATAAAAGGATTGTTTTAACTGAAATGTATTTTCTATATCTAGAACAGGTAATCCGTCAACTGTTAATGTCCAAGGTACAATTTCCTGTGCTACTTCTTCTAATTCATCAAGGCTATCTGCCATTTGATCACGCTCGATCCACCATTCAACGACCAATCTATCTGAAGGTAGTCCTTCATTAAAGTCATCTCGAAGCGGACCATAATAATCATTTTCATATTGATAACTAGTAGCGTTCAATTTTAGAAATGCTAGATTCGCTAAACGCGCCTCTAATGGTTCAATTAACCAGCGGACAAGTTGAAAACCATGCTCTTTTGCATATTCTTGTTGGGCATGCTTCAATAATTCACCCACACCTTGTTCACGATATGCTTTTTCTACACCAATCATGTGCGAATGTAAGTACATTTCTCTACTCTGATAACCAACGAAGCAATAGTTAAAGCCAATTAGCTTTTCATCTAAATATGCTCCTAATACGATTCCCCCATTTTGTACAGCAGCTAGTAATTGATGGGAGGGGATTGCTTGGCTTCCCCATATTTCACCATTTAATTTTTGGATCTCTGCAATTTCTTCTGGTGTCGTTACTTTGTGAATTCGCACTTGCTCTAACATTACGCTGACGCCTCCTTTTTATGCCCTGACTCCAAAGCTAATAAAACTGCTCTTGTAAGTATCTCCACTCCCGTGACAAGTCTTGCTTGTTTAAATTTCATTTTCGGATGATGCAATCCTGGTGTTAATCCACAACCCAAGCCCAGCATGGTTGTTTTTAAATGCGGCCGTTGTACAGCATAATGGTGAAAATCCTCTCCTCCAGGTGTATGAACAGGCTTTCTTAAATTTGATAATCCAGCGGCCTGTATAATTGCCTGCTCCATCAAATATTGAGCACTTGTATCAACTTCAGCAGCTACGATATTGGCCACCGTACGTAATTCAATTTGTACCTTATGCAACAATTTAGATGAATCGATCACACGCTTTACGCCTTGTGCTAAATCGTCCATCACCTTGTTTTGCTGTGCACGAATATCAATTGTAAATGAGGCATTACCTGGGATAATATTGCCCGAATCTCCCCCAGCATGGAATTTCGTCATCTTAACAGATACAGGAACCATAGGATCTGTATGAATGGTTCGCAAATCTTCGATGATTGTTGCACCTACTTCAATGGCATTAATACCAAGGTGCGGCCTTGCAGCATGAGCATCCTCTCCGATAATTTCGCCTTCAAGTAAACGAGAGGCACCATGATATAAGGCTGCACAATAAGTGCCGTCCTCTAGCTCATGAACAGGTCTTACATGGACACCAAATAAATAATCTAAGTCATCAATAACACCTTCTTCTAATACAGATAACGCTCCAGTTCCTTTCTCTTCAGCAGGTTGGAAAATAACGCGGATTGTACCATTAATAGTTTGCTGTAGTTCTTTTAAAAGTAAAAGTGTACCAATGGCCATCGTCATATGACCGTCATGTCCACATGAATGATTCGCTCGGAAATGACCATCTACTTCTTGCCATAAGGCATCTATATCTGTTCTTAGTCCTACTTTGGGGTTACCGGTGCCTACATCAACATATAATCCTGTCGAATTTTTAAATCGTATAGGGGAAAAGCCTTCCTGCTTTAATAGCTCCACGATATAATTGGTGGTTTCTACTTCATGCCAGCTGATTTCTGGATTTGCATGTAAATACGTAAAAATCTCCATTAATCTTGGCCTCAAATAATCTAACTCTTCCTTCATAGATTCCAACCCCTTAAATTTTCTTATTATTAAAATTATTATAACGAAAATGATAATTTTCTACATAGAAACTTATACCCACATTCAACAAAATAACTACTTACGATAATATATTTCGCTCTCAGCTTCATAGATAGACTTTTATTTAGATAGCAAAAAAAGATGCAAGTACAGCTTTTTTAATAACTGTACTTGCATCTTTAATTAATTAATACCCTTCATCGCCTTGGAAATAATTGGTGAAAGCACCAATATAATAATACCGACTACAATAGATAAGGTACCTAAGAAACCAAAGTATGTGAATTCGCTTACAACTTCATAGACCTTAACTAATTGCGCATTAATTGCTTGTGCTGCTGCACTTGTTAAAAACCATAAAGACATCGTTTGCGCTGCGAATGCCTGTGGTGCCAATTTCGTTGTGGCTGATAGACCAACTGGTGATAATAATAACTCACCAACAACCACTAAGAAGAATGACAATACTAACCATAAAGGACTCACTAATGTATCTCCACCAGACAGATGTGCTGGAACCATCATCACTAAGAATGACAGACCCGCAAAGAACAATGCATATGAGAACTTACGTGGTGTTGTCGGCTGCTTGTCTCCCCATTTAAGCCATAGCATCGCAAATAATGGTGCCATCGTAATAACAAATAATGGGTTCAATGACTGGAACCAAGAAGATTGAAGCTGAATACCGCCAAAACTTAGCTGTGTACGCTCATCTGCATAAGTCGCTAAAATGGTTGCTCCTTGTTCTTGAATAGCCCAGAACATTACAGCTGATAAAAATAAAGGAATATAAGCAAGTAGACGAGACTTTTCATCCTTCGTTGTTTTTTTACTGCGATACATATAAATAAAGAATGCAGTTGGAATTAATACACCTAGAGCTGTGATGATTAAACTAAATACATTCATTGTTAAAGTACCAGTTTTAATACCGATAGCACCCAAGATGATAATAAGTAAAGCTGCAACTCCGAATTGTGTAAAGACTTTTTTACGTTCTTCAGGCTTTAATGGGTTGTTTACTTGTAAGCCTGCTAAGCCTAAATATTTTTTCTCTGTTAATTTATAAACAATTAAACCAATAAACATACCTAGACCCGCTAAACCAAAGCCAAGGTGGAAGCTATATTTTTGTCCAATTGTTCCGACAATAAAAGGTGCAATAAATGCTCCCATATTAATACCCATATAGAAAATAGAAAACCCTGCATCACGGCGGCTATCTGTTTCAGCATAAATGTCCCCAACAATACTTGAAACGTTTGGTTTTAATAAACCAGTACCCATAACGATAAATGCCATGGAAGCAAATAACATACTTACACCACCAGGCAATGCTAGCAGTAAGTGACCAATCATAATTAACACGCCACCATAAAAAATGGTTTTTCGTGTTCCTAAAACTCGGTCGGCAATCCAGCCACCTATAATACCAGACATATAAACAAGTGAGCCGTAGATGGCCATAATAGAGTTCGCTGTTCCGCGGTCTAGACCTAAGCCCCCGTCATGTAATTCGTAATACATAAAGAAGATGAGAATTGCTCGCATACCATAGTACGAGAAACGTTCCCAAAATTCTGTGAAAAACAAAGTAAAGAGCCCTTTAGGGTGTCCAACAAAGCCATTTTGAGGGACAGATTTTACAACTTCATCTTTACTAGACATACAATACCCTCTCCCAATAAAAAATTATTCTACAAAAACACAACTACCCTAATATAAGGATAAAAAAACTTTATTTCATCATACTAAAGCGTTTTAAAAACTTTAGCAAGAGTTTTAAAAAATGTTGAAAATTTGTCATTTTTCTATAAATTCTGATTGATTATTAGATAAATTATTAAATCCTTTGATATATCTAAGTTTTCTCACACTTTATGCCTAAAAGATTTTTAAATCTATAATGAATTATTCTAAAATATCTAAAATTCAGATTCCTTACTTTACTTGAAAATTAATACAATTTCCCGAGTACAGTTTTACCTTTGTTCTAGATTCTACTATTCCCTCTAATCACAAAAAGCATGCCAAAAATCTTTTGGCATGCTTTGGGAAGTACATTTTTTAATTAATAACATAGTGCTGATACTTTGCGTAATCTGCTGCTTTTACTTCAAGAGACAATAATGTCCCACCCTCTTCATAGGCTGTATTAAAAACAGAGGCATTCTCATTTAAATAAGAAACAACGTTCCCATGATCATAAGGTATTAACATGTCACACGTTACATAGTGCGAGAAGATGTGTTGACGAATTAGCTGTACTAATTCTTCTAATCCATCCCCCTGCTTTGCTGAAATCCAAATATTATCTCCACTTACCACAGGATATGGAACATCCGCTATATCTGCTTTATTGTACACATAGATTGTAGGAATGTCCTCAACACCAACTGCTTTTAGTGTTTCATTCGTCACATCCATCATAAATCCGTGCTCAGTATTAGAAACATCCACCACATGGAGTAAAAGATCCGCATCTCTGGCCTCTTCCAAAGTGGAGCGAAATGCCTTCACTAAATGGTGAGGTAATTTACTAACAAAGCCTACAGTGTCTGTCAGTAAAAAAGTCTTCTTATCAGGTAGTTCAATCTGACGAACAGAAGTTTCAAGGGTAGCAAAAAGCATATCCTTCTCAAAGACTTGCTTATGCTCTTCTTGTCCTATTTGTGTAAGAAGTTGATTCATAATCGTTGATTTCCCAGCATTTGTATAGCCAACAATCGATACAACCGGAAGAGCATTTTTACGACGCTGTTTACGCTGCGTTTCTCTCTGTTCCTTAACGTGCTCTAAATCCTTTTTAATTTTAGCAATTTGATCTTCAATTTTTCGTCGATCCAATTCCAGCTTTGTCTCACCCGCACCACGGTTTTTAAAGCCTCCCCCAGTACCTCCACCCTGACGGCTTAAAGAGGCATGCAAACCCACTAAACGAGGTAGCATATATTGAAGCTGTGCTAATTCCACCTGCATTTGGGCTTCACGTGTTTTTGCGCGCCTTCCAAAAATATCTAAAATAAGCATTGTTCGATCTATGACCTTCGTTGCTAAATCACGCTCTAAATTACGGATTTGCGAAGGAGACAGTTCATCATTAAAAATAACGAGGTTTGCTTGTGCTTCTTCATAAAAATTTTTGATTTCTTCTATTTTACCTGTACCCACATAATGGGAAGGTGTCACACGTTCCAAATTTTGCGTGACAGTCCCCACTACTTCTACATGCAAGGCCTCAGCTAAATTTTGTAACTCTTCCATAGAATAATCAAAGTGCTTATCATTTCGTAAATTTACGCCAACTAGTATGGCCTTTTCAATTAATACATCAACTTCCTTAATTCTATCCATTAGAAACCTCCCACCAAAGCTTGGTGTCGCTACGACAAATTTTCTTCATCTTACCATAATAGACCCTTTTTCGTATTTGAAGATCATCGTTAACTTTTTTAAAAATGCGCCTCATGGAGAGGCGCATCACAACTATTTTCTTTCTTCTTTTAGTAGGGCTTCTGAGCGTGTGAACTCTTCTTCAATTTCTTTATTTGGTTTATATGTCAGCATACTGACAACAACCGCAACAATTAAACAAACAATGAAGCCAGGAACAATTTCGTACAACGCACTTGATAAAGCATCTACTTTACCCCAAATAAACGCAGTTGCAGCCCCTGTTACCATTCCGCTAAGTGCTCCGTAGTTCGTTAGCTTTCTCCAATATAAAGAAAGTAAAATAACAGGTCCGAAGGCTGCACCAAATCCTGCCCAAGCAAAGCCAACTAAGCTTAAGATAGAACTATCTGGATTCCACGCTAGGATTGCTGCAATAATTGCAACAACTAATACAGCCATACGCCCAACAAAAACGTAATGCTTATCGTCTGCTGTTTTATTAAATAATGCTTTATAAATATCCTCTACAAGCGCCGAAGAAGTTACAATTAATTGAGAAGAAATTGTACTCATAACAGCTGCTAAAATTGCCGCCAGCATAATACCTGCTATAAATGGATGGAATAAAATCTGTCCAAGTACAATAAATACAGTTTCAGCGTCTTTTAGCTCACCCGCATTTTGCTGATAATAAGCTACACCCACCAAGGCAGTTCCAATAGCTCCAAATAAACTTAACATCATCCAGCCAATACCAATGCGTCGTGCTTGCTTCGTTTCTTTAACGGAACTAATCGCCATAAAGCGGACGATAATATGAGGCTGTCCAAAATAGCCTAGTCCCCAAGCAACTGAAGAAATGATCCCTGCTGCTGTCGCAGTGGCTGGTAATAAATTTAGAAGATCTGGATCAACAGATTTTATAGACGAAATAGTTTCCCCTATGCCACCTGTTACAAACAAGCCAAATATTGGTACCATAATAAGTGCTAAAAACATAATAAGACCTTGTAAGAAGTCTGTATAACTTACCGCTAAAAATCCGCCAAAAAGAGTGTATGCTACAACTACAGCTGACACAATTAATAAGCCTGTATGGTATTCATAACCAAAAGAACTATCGAAAAACTTGCCCCCTGCTACCATTCCTGACGATACATAAAATGTAAAGAATATGAGGATGATGATACCTGAAGCAATCCTAATAAGCTTTGTATGATCACGTAATCGATTATCCAAATAACTTGGAATAGTAATGGAATCATTTGTAACCTGTGTATATACCCGTAAACGCGGTGCCACAAGTAGCCAGTTTAGGTAAGCTCCTATTGTTAATCCAATTGCAATCCAAGCCTCCACAAGACCTGATAAAAATATCGCACCTGGTAAGCCCATTAGGAGCCAGCCAGACATATCCGCAGCACCCGCACTTAGCGCAGTAACCGCAGGACCTAAGGAACGACCGCCAAGCATATAATCTGTTAAATTCGATGTTTTAACAAATGCATACCAGCCAATTGCTAGCATGGCGATCATATAAATAATAATCGCTAATAATTGATACATGTTATCCGACATATTTTCTCCTCCTTATTAATCCTTAGTATCACCAATTCAAAAAGAATTACTGTATTTAAGATACCACGAATATATAATTCCACCTATAAATACTCGGAATTTTTATTAAATTAATTCCGAATACCAAAGATGCCATTGTCTATTATAAAATGTGTTAAACTAGTGCCATCTATTACACAGTAAAGTAGGCGAAAATGTATGACCTTTGAAGAAATGAAAGCTCTACTCACTGAGCAAATTTTGCAACAAAAGCTTGTCACAGCTACAATCAGTCAACCACGTATGAAATCAAATGAAATAAAACGTATAAAATTAAAACCATTAATGTTAAAGAATCAGTACCATATACAAATTGAGTACCAATATGAACGTATTTTAAAACATGAAAATATTCTATTGGCTCATTTTTCTTCCAAGCTTGACACATTTTTTGAGGAGTATCGTCAAGCTCATATTGATTTCGTAGATGAAACGGTACAAGTGCAATTATCAAAAAAGAACAAAGTCCTTTGGAAATCAGATAAAACGGCTTCACCTAAACAAGTCCATTTAAGCCATAATCGTAAAAAAAATTATTTACTATCTGATGATCAACCCTATCCATTTTTAATACGACTGGGGGTGCAAACAGAAGAAGGAAAGGTTAAGAAACAAAAGTATGATAAATTTAAACAGATTAACCGCTTCATTGAATTTATTGATGATGCCTTAACATATTTACCTCAGGATCGACAGGTGAGGATTTTAGATTTTGGTTCAGGTAAATCCTACTTAACCTTTGCTTTGTATCATTATTTAAAAATCGAAAAGGGCTTAGACATTCGTGTTACTGGTTTAGATTTAAAAAAAGAGGTTATTGAAGAATGCTCAAGAATAGCACAGGATCTAGGCTATGATCAGCTAGAATTTCTTGTAGGAGATATCAATGATTATAATGATGAAAGTGCTGTAGATATGGTGGTGACACTCCATGCATGCGATGTAGCAACAGATATGGCCTTGGCTCGTGCTGTGAAATGGGGGGCAAGTGTCATTCTAAGTGTGCCTTGCTGTCAGCATGAGTTAAATCGTCAACTAAATACACCTGATCTCGATATTATGTTGCAACATGGACTTGTTCGAGAGCGATTTGCGGCACTTGCTACAGATGCTATTCGAGCTGAAATTTTATCGCTTGTTGGCTATGAGGCACAGCTTTTAGAGTTTATCGATATGGAGAATACACCGAAAAACATTTTAATTCGAGCCTATCAAACAGGTCAAAAACCAAATGAAGAGCAACGTGCCAGCTATGATGCCTTCTTAAAATTATTGAATGCAACACCATTTTTAGCGAATGAGTTAAAAGAGTATTTATAACGTACAGATGTACTTCTGTCCAAATAAAAGGCGATCCAATGTTGATTGGACCGCCTTTTTTATTATAACTCTTGTCGTAAAGCTTGAATAACGTCGATTTTAGTTGCTTTACGTGCTGGGCGATAACCTGAAACCATCGCTACGCCAACACTAATGGCCGCTGCAATAATGACTAGTTGCCATGGAATAAGAGAAAATGTTATATCATTTGTTGCAAACGCTTCCTCCCCTGTTGCCGCCTTAAGAATTAATGGTAATGCTGCATTAGCTGCAAAGCTAATAGCATACGAGATGACAACCGCAATTAGCGTACCAAAAATACCGATAAATGTGCTTTCCATTAAAAATAATCGTTGAATAAGCTTCGGACTTGCCCCAATTGCCTTTAGCACACCAATTTCACGTGTTCGCTCTGTGACAGCCATTGTCATTGTATTAAAAATACCAATGGAAGCAATCAACACAGCAATTGTGCCAACAAAGATTAAGCCAATTTTTAATACAAGGAAAAATACATTCATTTGATATAGTTGCTCTGTTACTGAATATACGCTATAGCCCTTATCTTTTAACTTCTCTAAAATCGGCTTTACGTTTTCTAAAGTATCCGCATAAATATTAAATTCAGAGTAAAACAGCTCATCCTCTGCCATGTTACTATCTGTTGATAAATTTTTAACCCATACTTTCTTTTGCTCTTTATCCATATGAATAGCGTTATCAACCATCCAATCATAAGAAGGTTTCTCCATTACACCAACAATTGTATAGCTCATTTTTTGCGTTTCATCATTTTTACCCGTGTGAGGAACTAAGGACAGATCAATGTTCTTTCCAATCAATGATTCTTTATAGCCCTCTTCACTACCATCATAATACGTACCCTCTGCTTCAGCCTTTTTACTTTTTTCCGCAATGACATCACGTTCTGTGTCATTCAATAATGTTTGAGCAAAATGATAGCCTACAACAATTTCATTAGATTTTGTTGGGTAACGCCCTTTTGCAAGCTTTCCATTTACCTGTTCAAAGTCCTGCATATCTGACAATATTAAATTAGAAGTTGCATCACGGTCTTCAAAAAATGATTGTGCGGTAGCATTGACACTAATTGTTTCAAGCACTGTTTCTACATGTTCCATTTTTTTAATTTCTTGTACTTGGTCTTCAGTTAATTGCTTATCACCATATACTTGAATTTTTGTAACTGTTTCGTTTGAAAGAATTTCATTGCGTAAAGATTCCTGTAAACCAAAACCAACAGATGCTAGCACGATTAAAAAGGCACAGCCCATCGTTGCAGCTAGTATCGTCATAAACACACGCAGCTTATTTTTCTTGATATGCTGTGTTACAAAATCTAATTGATCCTTAAATAACATGTTAAGCTTCCTCCTTTACAAGTTCTCCATCGTACATGCGGAAGCGTCTATGTGCGATAGTAGCTACTTCTTCATCGTGCGTGATAATGACAAAAGTTAGCCCTAATTCACGATTTAAACTTTGAATAAGCAATAAGATATCCTGCTCGGTTTCTGAATCGAGACTCCCTGTTGGCTCATCAGCAAGTAATATAGGAGGATTCGTAATAAGTGCTCGTGCAATGCTGACACGCTGTTGCTGTCCACCTGACAATTCATTGGGATAATGGTCTGCTACTTCTGTCAAACCAACCTTGTCCATTAATTTCTTCACTTTTTCTTTGCGCATAGCCTTACGCAAACCCTGTAGCTTTAAAGGTAATTCGATATTTTCAAAAGCAGTTAAACCAGGCATCAATTGGAAGTTTTGAAAAATAAAACCGAATTGACGTAAACGGAAGGCAGCACTTTCTGTTTCAGTTAGATGGGCTGTTTCCTTTCCATTTACTTTAATAGAGCCCTGTTCAGCTTTCATAAAACCAGCTAGAACTTGTAATAAGGTCGATTTTCCTGAGCCACTTTTACCTACAATAGCAACAATTTCTCCTTTATTGACCTCGAAGTTCACACCTTTCAATACTGGTACTTGCTTTTCCTTCCCTCGTTTTCCAATTAAAAATGTATGTTGTAAGTTTTCAACCTGAATCATTAGTTAATAAACGCTCCTTTCCTATTCATTTTCCATTGTAGAAAACAATTCTTAATAAAGAGGGAGGATAAAAATGAAGATATTCTTAAGAATAAGAAGGTACTCTTCTGGTTATCAAATGAATTTACAATACCTTTACAATTCCAATACGTTATTTTTATTATCTTCTATCCTCTTTCGCGTCTTAATCTGTACTAATAAGTCACCGTTATAGAAGAATATCCATTTATAACAGGGTTTTTCTGTACTCATAAAAATAAATACAGCTAGATTACCTCACATTTTGTGAACAAATAATATATTACAGCAATGTAAATTTTCATGTCGAATAGTAAATTTTTATGTAGATAAATTAAAGATTTTGTTATGATAGTAAAGTTTAGAGGTCGATTAATTTATTTATATCCAGGAGGATTCGATTCACATGCTTAACTCAAAAAAACAAGACCCTTTCTTTATTGCATTGCATAAAATTGCTGAAAATATGAGAGAGGCTGTACATTACGCAAATGATTTTCGTATTAACAGTGTAGCTGACCTAAAAGAGATTAGCATTACAATGAAAAATTATGAAACTGCTGGTGATAAGCTTATTCATGAACTGATTGTCATGTTAAACAAATCATTTATGACACCTATTGAACGTGAGGATATTTTAGAGCTCGCCATTCGTATGGATGATGTTTTAGATGGAACAGAACACTGTATTGCACACTTTGAAATGTTTTCGCTCACTGAGATTGATGAATCTATGCGCATTTTCTTAGGGTTTATTTCAAAAAGTGCTGATGAAATAGTCAAAGCGACAGAAGAGTTAAAGAAAAAGAATCTAATTGGCATGCGTCCACACGCAATTCTTATTAAAGACTATGAACGTGAATGTGATGAGGTACAACGTACTTCTATTAAGAAGTTATTTTTAAATGAAAAGGATCCAATCCGCCTCATTAAATTTAAGGATATTTATGAACAACTTGAAGATATCGCTGATCATTGTCAAAACGTAGCAAATACTATGGAAACAATTATCATGCGTAACGCATAATTAGGAGATGGGCACTTTACAATGAACACAATCATTATATTAACCGTACTGGTCGTCATCTTTGCCCTAACATTTGACTTTATCAATGGCTTCCATGATACAGCAAATGCTATTGCAACTTCGGTTTCTACTAGAGCTTTGCCACCTCGCACGGCAATCATCATGGCGGCAACTATGAACTTTATTGGTGCTATCACCTTTGTAGGGGTTGCAAAAGCTCTAACAAAAGATATTGTAGATCCTTTTGCATTAAATGCTTTTGAAGGAGACACAACTGGCTCAGTCGTTATTTTAGCTGCATTAATTTCAGCTATAATTTGGAATTTATTGACATGGTATTTCGGTATTCCGTCAAGTTCTTCACACACATTGATTGGGTCTATTGCCGGTGCTGCAATCGCATCCGCTGGTTTTAATGTGTTAAACTATGGCGGCTTTACTAAAATCATCATGGCTTTAGTGTTTTCACCTTTACTTGCTATTTGTGCAGGCTTTATTATGATGACTCTTTTTAAACTCTGGTTTAAAAATTTAAATTTATATCGGACAAATAAAGGTTTCCGTACAATGCAAATTTTTACTGCTGCCATCCAATCATTCACCCATGGTACAAATGATGCGCAAAAAGCGATGGGGATTATGACGATGGCGTTAATCGCTGGTGGCTTGCACACTGGAGATGAAATACCTTTCTGGGTGCGTGCTGCTGCAGCTACAGCAATGGGGCTAGGTACCTCAATTGGTGGTTATAAAATCATTAAAACGGTTGGCGGTAAGATTATGAAAATCCGCCCTGTTAATGGTGTTGCGGCAGATTTAGCATCGGCTACTGTTATTTTTGGCGCTACGCTAATCCACTTACCTGTATCAACAACACATGTCATTTCTTCATCCATTATGGGTGTCGGTTCAGCACAGCGTGTGCGTGGTGTAAACTGGGGGATGGCTCGAAAGATTGTTACTACATGGGTGATTACAATGCCAATTTCAGCTGTCATGGCATCTGTTATTTATTTCATATTATCATTATTCTTTTAATAGTAAGACTCCTGTCCAAAAAGTGGATGGGAGTCTTTACTTTGTCACACGACAAAATGTGACACATCCTTTACACTAATTGAAAAGGGGGATGTATAAACAACTATGAAAACTTTTTCAGCTTTTATTACAGCACATGCGAAAGCAATCGTAGTCATATGGCTTATTATTTTTCTAGCAATGGCGTACTTTGCTTTACAGCTTCCAGGCAAACTTCAAGGTGATGGTTTCTTTGTCGAAGCAGATCATAACTATGTTACCAACGAGCTAGCAGAAAAATTTGATTTACCATCTAATACGATTTTGGTTGTCTTTGATCCAGCTGAAGATCAGCAAATTAAAGACACTTTAAAAAAATTAGATAACATAAAAGAGATTCATTCTATTCAATCACCTTTAGAAGACTCCTCTTTACGGAAAGATGGCATTGCCTATGCTATGGTTCACATAAAGAACGATGTAGAAAACCTTCCTGACATTGTTGAGGAATTCCGTTCATTGATTGAAAAAGACGGTATTAGTATCACTGGAGGGCCTGTTATTTCTGCCGACATAAATACTGCTAGTCAAAAGGATTTGGCATCAGCTGAGGCCATTGGATTGCCAATTGCCATTGTGGTTCTCTTATTAGCATTTGGTACAGTTGTTGCTTCTATTTTGCCAATCATCATTGGTGTTGTGACAGTGATTACCGCCTTTGGTATGATGACACTGCTCAGTGCTAATGTAAATCTATCTATTTTCGTCTTAAATATTGTTCCAATGCTTGGGCTGGCTTTAAGTATTGATTTTGCGTTGCTATTTATTAATCGTTACCGAGAAGAACGCACACATACTTCTATTACTCAAGCCATTCAAACTGCTATTCAGACAGCAGGTCGTTCTATCATTTTCTCCGCAGTCTGTGTCATGATTGGCTTAGGTGCGATGATTGTCATTGATGTAGAAATTTTTCATAATATCGCCCTAGGAGGCACTATAGTCGTCCTGTTAGCCGTTCTTTCTGGCTTAACATTACTTCCTGCCACTATGATGCTATTAGGAGATAGACTTAATAAATGGCGCTTAATACGCGTTAAACCAGGTGGGGCAAATCGTTGGCGTGGCTTTGCAGGTTTTGTCATGAAACATCCAGTAGCTATAGTGATTTCAGCATTATTATTACTAGGCATTGGCATGATCCCTTTAAAGGATATCCAATTAACCATTCCACAGGTGGACTCCTTACCTACGAAATATGATGCACGTGCTGCATACGATAAATTAGATGAAACGTTTGGACTAGGTGAATCCTCTACATTATATTTGTTAGCTGAACGAAAAGGTGGCTGGGAGGATACTGAGGGTAGAGAGCTAATTTATACTATTCAAGAAAAGCTATTAAAGGACCCGTTAGTGACTAATGTTTCGACTATTTATACAGCTGCTAACATTCAAACACCAGAGGAGCTTTCTGCTTCTTTAGCTATTCCACAGGTTGCAGAACAATTAAAACCTGTTATTAATTCATTCTCGAAGGATACACAGCTATTTGTCCCCATTACAATTGATGCAGCAGGTTCTTCCTCTACAGCTCAAAAATTTGCCCGAACATGGATGGACAAAGACCTGGGCGTGGATTTTGCACTTGGTGGACCAGCTAAATTCAACCAAGAAATTTTTGATGAAATTGCTAATAAAATTGTTTTAGCTATAGCGATTATTATCGTTTCCACATTCTTTATTTTAATGTTGGCATTCCGTTCTATCTTAATTCCGTTAAAGGCAATAATCATGAACATTATTGGGCTTTCATCTGCATTCGGTATACTCGTTTATATTTTCCAATATGGTCATTTTGGTATTGAAGCAAGCTCCATTGTACTAATCATTCCAGTTATTGTTTTTTGTCTTGTTTTTGGCTTAAGTATGGACTACGAAGTCTTTTTAATTTCTCGTATCCAAGAGGAATATTTAAAGGGCTCCGATAATACGCGTGCAACAATTGATGGCTTAACATCCACTAGCCGAATAATTACATCGGCAGCGCTTATCATGATTGTTATTACAGGTGCATTTGCCTTCACAGATGTCATGCCTGTGAAGCAAATTGGTGTGGGTATCGCTATTGCTGTCGCTATTGATGCAACGATTATTCGTCTTATGCTTGTGCCTAGTCTCATGAAGCTATTTGGTGATTGGAACTGGTGGCTTCCTTTCTCAAAGAAAAGTAAATAACATAATGAAAATCCACCTCCCTTATAAACGGAGGTGGATTTTTCAATTAAGCGTAGATGCTGTTATACCATTCTTTTGCTGCTTGTACTTCAGGCATTGTTAGTTGATGACCAAAATTAAACCATTTCGTCGTTACTGTTGCACCTGCAGCACTTAAAAGGGTTTCTAAATCCTCAGATTCCTGTGCTGTACACATCGGATCATTCGTACCCGCACCGATAAACACAGGTGTTGGAGAAAGTTGCGGTAATTCAATACCACGCCTTGGTACCATTGGATGATGCAAAATAGCTCCAGCTAACGCATCATCGTAGTGGAATAATAAGCTTGCTGCAATATTAGCACCATTCGAATATCCTATTGCTACAATTCGTTGGCGATCAAAGCCATATTGATGTGCTGACGTCTGTAAAAATTCATGAAGCTCCTTTGTACGAAAAATTAAATCCTCAATATCAAAGACACCTTCGGCTAATCGACGGAAAAAACGTGGCATTCCATGCTCGAGTACATTTCCGCGAACACTTAAAATATTGGCTGTTTCATCTATTTCCTTTGCCAGCCCAATAAGACTTTCCTCATTACCACCTGTACCATGTAGCAATAATAATGTCGGCTTCGTTTCGTCTGTACCTTTATAATAAATATGTTGCACTGACAGTCACCTCTCAATTATCTTGAATTCGAGATAATTGTAGCTTGTGGCAAAATTAAATTCAAGCTCTTTGACTTATTAATTTCACGATTTTCACGATTTGGCTGTTCTTCGTGGTTTTTATAAAAATTAGTAATGGTATAAACTGAAAATAAACATGCAGCAATCACAACAACAATAACAATTCCCACTAATTTTTTTCCGTTCATCTAACATGATCCCCCGTATTTCTTATTTCTTTGTACGAAAGCCTTCTTCTAGTAAATATTCCTTTGCTGCCTCATACGTACCAAATGCCTCTTCCAGATTGTCTCCATGATACACGTTCCAAGAACGTTGCTCAAAAGCTAGCTGTAACTGACTACCATCTCTACTATGCCAAATCTCTACAATTGGCTCCTGCTCTTCTACTTCTTCAGATAAATATTGGATTGCGTCTTCAATAATTTCACGAAGTTGTTGTTCATCGTAATCGCGGATATTTACTAATCCTTTATCATTAGCCTCATTCTCATAGCGTAATAAATCTCCCACAAAGACAAAGCCATTGCCATTTGGATGTAATTTCTCAACTACAATCGTTTTTTCATAAAGACTGTCCATATAATGATAATTTAGGCGCTTTAAAGAAACTTCTTTTTTTGTTAGCTCAGAAAACGATTCAATAATCACTTGTTTTTGTTCAAATGTTAGCATATAAAAAATGCTCCTTTTCTTTACAATCTATCTAACAGTATAACTCATTTTTTCTTATTATATCGTGTCGTTTCTAAATCATTTTTGCGCAAGAAAATAGGACAAGCTAATATTATAGCTTATCCTATTTAAATTTATGAGGTTTGATTAAACATTTTTTCACGAGTGAATTTTATCACCTGTGCAACATACAATTCCCGATACGGAACAAATTGTGCAGTACCTACTGGTCTGACAATTCTCACACGTTGACCATCAGGGAAATATTCATACCCTTCAATATTAAGTGTCGTCGTTTCTCCCAAGAAGAAAGCCTCCGCCTCATTTAGCCTCGCTCTAACTACACCCGATACTTCTTCATACTGCAAAGCAAAGGAATCCCAATCATGCTTGAAAGGATATATGTAGACATGACAAAATTCATTGTCGATCATATTTTCAGAAACGATACTACAAGAGGTCATGCCCATTTTGACAACCTCATGGACATCAATGTTGAGTCCTAATTCTTCTTTTACTTCTCGAATGCCTGACTCTACTGTCTCAATCGCTAAAAGATGCCCTGCTGCTGTAATATCGAGTAACCCTGGATAATCCTTTTTCTGCGAACTACGTACTTGAAAATAAATATAATCTTCATTTACAAGCCAGCAATGAAAAGTCTCATGCCAAAGCCCTTTTTCATGCACTTCCGCTCTCGTAGCTGTCCCAATTTGCTCATGCTGTTCATTAAATACCTTTACAATTTCTTGTTCCATTGTTTCGACTCCTATACTGACTTCGTCGCTTTTTTCTTAATCGCATTACGTTGATCATAAATATTGGATACGATAACCTTTAAGACTGCATAAAATGGTACAGCGATAATAATACCAATAAAACCTGCTATATTACCTGCCGCTAAAATAATTGTAATAACGGTAAGGGGATGGATATCAAGTGATTTCCCCATGACATTAGGTGTAATAAAGTTGCTGTCTATTTGCTGAGCAACAAGCGTCACAACCGAAACCCACACCACTAAAATTGGATCTTGAATAACTGCCACAATCAGGGCTGGCGCAAAGGCAATCCAAGGCCCGATAAATGGAATCATATTCATAAAGAATGCAAAAATCACTAGTAATAACGAATAGTCTAATCCGATAATTAAATAGCCTACATACATTATTAGTGCTAATAAAAAACTAATTTGCAGTTGGCCCTGAATATAGGTACGTAATACATCGTCAATCTCACTTAATGTTTTCTTTACCCATTGCTGACGTTCACCACTGAAATATTTATAGATGGATGGAGCAAACTTCTCATGATCCTTCAGCATAAAAATAAAGAAGAATGGAATTAAAATAGCTAGTAACGACACAGAAACAATCGATTGTAAAAAGGACACAAATCCCTTACTCGTTACTACTGCGATATCCTGTACGGAATTCGCCATTTTTTTAATAACATCATTTAATTCCTGTGGGAAGTTATCCTTATTTTGCGTTACATATTCTGTTAGTTGCTGGATGCTCGTACTAATACTCGTACTAATCATAGGGGCATTCTTCACTAATTTATTGACCTGCTCGGCAATCGGGTTACCAATAATCCACCCAAAAATACCTATCATTGCTATTAGTCCGAACACAATCGTCAATATACTTCCCCATCGAGGAAATCTACGTTTTTCTAAAAATCTCTGAATTGGTTCCGTCACATAATAGAGAACACCACCAAGTAGTAAAGGCACAAAAATGGCTTTTAATATGATGACAAGCGGTGAAAAAATCCAATGAATTTCTATAAAATATTTAATGATTAATAGTGTAAGTAGTATCCCTACTCCTACTTGAAACCAAACTTTCCTTGTCACTTTCTTTCACTTCCTTTAATAGCAGTTACTGAAAATACTACTGATATATTAACCATTTCGCAAGTATCCTAGTATTTTTTTACAGAACTCTTCTGACAAACTAAAAAATTCGCTCACTTCCACAATAATAGTTATCGTGGAAGTGAAACGAATTTAAGTCATCCATTATAGAGAAGAATCATCTATGGAATTTAAGAATGTCTCAATTTCTCCTATAACCGATTCAACACAGCCATCCTCAAATGGCGAGATTAAACCTGCCTCTTTTACAAGCTTTGTAAAGGACATAGAGCCACCTAAACCACAAAGATGAATATAATCTTTCCAAGCAGCTTCAAATTCTTCACGTGAACGTTTCCAGAATTGGAAGGCACAAATTTGTGCTAACGTGTAATCAATGTAGTAGAACGGACTTGCATAGATGTGAGCCTGACGTTGCCAAATGCCCCCAGCCTCTAGGTAACTGTTATGATCATAGTCACGGTGTGGTAAATACGTTTCCTCAATTTTTTTCCATGCAGCTTTACGTTCAGCAGGAGTCATTGTTGGATTTTCATAAATAACATGCTGGAACTCATCTACTGCCACACCATATGGTAAGAATAAAAGACCACTACTTAAATGTGTAAATTTATATTTCTCTGTATCACCTTCAAAGAACAGCTCCATCCAAGGCCATGTAAAGAATTCCATACTCATCGAGTGAATCTCACAAGATTCGTAGGTAGGCCATAAATACTCAGGAATGCCAATGTTACGACTTGAATAAACCTGGAAAGCATGTCCAGCTTCATGTGTTAATACATCGATGTCACCTGAAGTACCATTAAAATTTGAGAAAATGAAAGGGGAATGATAGTTTTCAATAAACGTACAATAACCGCCACTTTCTTTCCCTTTCTTCGCTACAAGATCCATTAAGTCATGGTCAATCATGAAATTAAAGAATTCTCCTGTTTCAGGTGAAAGCTCCTCATACATTTTTTTACCGTTTGCTACAATCCACTCAGGATTCCCTTTTGGTGTAGCATTACCTGATAAGAAGTTAAGTGCTTCATCATAAAATTTAAAATCTTCAATGCCAATTCGCTTGGCCTGACGCTCGTAAAGCTTCGTTGCAACAGGCACAATTAAATCACGTACCTGATCACGGAATTTTTTAACCATATCAGCATTGTAATCAATCCGATTCATACGAATATAGCCTAGTTCAACATAGTTGTTATAGCCAAGTTTAATTGCAATTTCATGGCGTACCTTGACAAGTTCATCATATAAACGATCGAATTCATCTTCATGCTGTGCAAAGAAGCCAAAACGAGCATCCGTTGCTGCCTTACGTGTTTCTCGATCCGTTGACTCTGCAAATGGACCAAGTTGAGCGAGCGTTAATGTTTCCCCATTAAAGTCAATTTGTGCAGATGCAACAAGCTTATTGTACTCAGAAACAAGTCTGTTTTCTTTTTGCATCAAATCAATAACTTCTGGTGAGAAGCCTTTAATTTGATAAGTTGCTAGATCAAATAATTGCTGACCCCATTTTTCTTCTAATTGCTCACGAAATGGTGAATCAATTAAAGCTTTATAGTATTCCGTCGTTACTTCTTCTAACTCAGGACCTACTTCATCGAAATAATCACGTTCTGCTTGATAAAATTCATCGTTCGTATCGATTGAAGCACGAATATATACTAAATTAGCCATAGTCGCAAAGTCATTACTAATTGCATTGTGCTTTTCAATGATATTACTTTGCTCGTCCATCGATTGTGCTTGTTTAAATTGTTTAATGAGTGCTAATTGCTGCTCTTTCATCGATGCCACATTTGGACGGCTGTATTGATATTCTTTAAACGTTGTCATTAAAGTCCCCTCTTTCTGTCCTATACCCCGTAATATTTCTATTATATGCCAAATAGAATCTATTAAGAAACAATTATCTCTTTTCTGTTGTCATGATTTTTTTGAGAAAGAAGCAATTCCTAAATTTAATGGCGTTGTTGTTTTAATAGCCCACAATATATGTTTTTAATAACGCAGCTCTTTCTCTTATTCTTAATTTTGCTTCTACTGATTTTGGTGTTCTTGCTGATAGGACATCTACTTCAAAATCTAACGATTCAGCAAGATATTTTGCACGCTTCAAATGAAAGTCATTTGAAACGATGGTAATTTTCTTTGTCTCTTTTGGTAATAATTCTTTAGAGAAAACTAAATTTTCATAAGTAGATGTAGACTGGTCTTCTATGATAATTCTCGTGGCATCGATGCCATGCTGTTCCAAATAGTCTTGCATTACAGATGCCTCTGTACGATCTTCATCAGGCCCTTGTCCACCTGACACAATGACCTTAACATGTGGGTATTTTGTTAAGTATGGAACAGCCACCTCTAATCTACTTTTTAATGAAAGCGAGGGTACACCACCTGGCCTTACTTTTGCTCCCAATATAATCATATAATCCGCTGAACCATTGGCATTCGGTTCCATACCCTGATCAATTTCTTTTCCCAGCCAAATATAAAGAACGATTCCACTACCGATTAAAATAACACCAACTGTCATCAACCATCTTCTCACAAATCATCCCTCCTTTTCCTTTTATTAACGATGATAAAAAGAAAAGGATGCTTGTTAACCAAGCACCCTGAAAGATATTATCTCAATATAAATCGTTTAATAGACTCCTGTAAGGCAGTTATTTCATCGGTTAAATCATTGGAAGATTCGCTAACGAGTTGTATTGCGCGTTGTTGCTCATCTACAGAGGCTGTTACCTCTTCAGACGCAGCTGCATTCTTTTCACTAATCATCGCAATGCTTTCAATCGAATGCATAATCGTATTCTTAGAGCTATTTAAATATTCTACACTATCTGTCGTATCGCCTATAATGGCTATGATTTTTTCAACAGCTAATTTAATTTCTTTAAAGGATGATTCTGTTACCATGACAGAATCATTTTGTTGACTTACAATGATATGGGTTTTCTGCATTTCATCATTGACTAAGTTTGTTTCACTTTCAATGCCTTTTAGCGTCGTGCGTACTAGCTCAGTTGCTACAGAGGTTTGATCAGCAAGTTTACGTACCTCTTCCGCGACAACAGCGAATCCTTTACCATGTTCACCCGCTCTTGCTGCTTCAATAGAGGCGTTAAGTGCAAGTAAATTCGTTTGATCTGAAATCTCTGTAATCGTCCCCACGATGCCTTCAATTTCACGTACCTTGACAATTAAGCTACCAAATACAGACTGAATATTCTGAACAAGATTTGAAGATTCCCGCGACTTATCCTTTAAGCTTTCTAGATTAACTAGGCCTTCTTCATTTGATTTTTTCATATGCTGTGAGGCATCTAACATTGATTCATTTTTATCATGCAACCCTTCAATTTGCTGCGCAAACTCGATAGCCGTTCGGTTTGTATCCTCTGCATCAGAGGCTTGCTTGACTGCACCCTTGGATACTTCATTGATTGCTTTGACGATTTCATCACCATAGGCATTTGTCTCTTCGGCTACTGCGGTTAAGTTTGCTGAAGTTGATTGTATTTCTACAATCGCTTCCTCCACATCTGAAATAAGTGTTTTAAGTTGATGTACCATTTCATTAAAGCCATCATTCAACTGTCCTATTTCATCCGAGCGCTGTAAATGCTCAATTTCAACCGTTAAATTCCCTTTTGCTACTTCACGCACACGTTTAGATAACTTTTGAACTGGTAATGCCAGATGTCTTGATACTAGAATGACAACGATCGTCCCTATAATGACGGCACCTACTAATGTCAAACCAATTACTAGCAATAAAGAATTCGCCTCTGCATTAAAATCCTGCATATATGTACCTGATGCAATAATCCATCCCCAATATGGATCTTTCTCAGAATAAATAATTTTATCTGCTAAGACATCCTGACCGGGTAGTTCAAATTCATATTGTGTAAAACCACCACCATCAAGTGCCTTTTCAGTTACTTCTCGAATAAAGTAATTGCCACTGCTATCTTGGTCATTCCAAAGATTATCTCCTTCTCGTGTTGGATGTGTTGTTAATGTTCCCTTATCATCCAACACATAGATATAGCCATATTCCCCTAAATCACCAGGATAATTAATAGGCCGTTTTCCTTCGCTATCTTTCGGACCAAGAAATGCTTCTCGTACCCGTTCCTGTGCAACCTCTAAGGGAATGTCACCCTTTTCAACACTCTCGTTTGCGAGCTCGATTAATTGCAAAGCAGATTCAACACTATTGTAAAGTACCTGCTCTCCTATATCCTCCATCCCATTCTTAGCCTTACCATAACTAACTATACCAATTATTAAACTTGGAATAATTAGTAGTGACAATGAAATAATAATCAATTTCCCCTGTATTGAACGTAAAAACTTCATACTTTAGCCCCCCTATTTTCTTCGTTCAACAATATATTACTTTCTATTATGTTATGGTTTGAAAGTTTTCACAATGGGTAAAGCACAAATTATTTTCTAATTTCCCTTAATATGGTTTGTTTTCATGCCTTTATGCTAACCTCCAGTTAAATTTTAAATGCCAAAAATTAAAAGAACTATTTCTCCACAAGACATAAGCTTATAGAGAAATAGTTCTAAGCTAATCATAATTTAAATGTATTAATCGTTTCTATAACCTCTTTTGATGTTTGATCTAATATTGTTACAACTTCATTTAATTCAGAAACCATGGTTACTTGTAAATCTGAGGCAGTTGCTACTTCCTTTGTTCCTAGGACACTATGCTTCGCAATGGCATTCATCTGTTCGGTAGTAGCTAATACTTCCTCAGAGCCTGCTGACATTTCCTCAATTACAGCAGAGTCATCTTGAATTTTATTATTCACCTCAAGGACAGATTGCAATATTTTCTCTAGATTTTCACCTATGTGTTGCACTGATTTATTGCCTGTCTGTACATCTATGGTACTACTAGCCATCTCCTGTAATGCTCGATCGGTAATCTTCTTAAAGCTTTCTAAATGCATGTGTATTTCGTCAGCAGATGCTTTAGACATCTCTGCAAGTTTACGAACTTCATCTGCCACGACCGCAAATCCTTTACCAGCTTCTCCAGCTCTTGCTGCTTCGATTGCAGCGTTTAAAGCCAGTAAGTTGGTTTGATCCGCAATACTCGTAATGATGGTTACCATCTCTTCAATTGAGCGGAACTTATCACCCATCTCCTCGACATGATTAGCCGTACGTAAAACAGAAGATTCTACGTTTTGAATTTGAGATACAACTTCTTGAGAATGACTAACACTTGTTTCCACAAGTCCTGTCATTGCTGATGATGACTCTGCAATTTCTGAAGTTGTATCAGCCAGTCGTTGAATACCAATTGACATCTCATTCATAGTTAATACAACCTCTTGATTATTTTGCTGCTGTTGCTCACTACCAGCAGCAATTTCGATAATTCGATCTGCAATTTGAGCGTTTGATTCTTCCACATGTTGAGAAGTCTCATCAATTTTTTGAACAACATTTTGTAAAGCAAATGTGCGTTGTTGAATCGTATGGAAAGTTTCTTTTAATTTTTGTAGTGATTCTCTGAAGGATTGTGCAAATATTGTAATTTCATTTGCTCCTTTTAACTGAATTTTCTCCACCTCTATCGTTGCCTTAGCAATATTTCCTTGAGCAAAACTTTGTGCTGCAACACCTAAATGTGCAAGGGGTTTTAATGCCCCATTAATATAACGATATAGGATGAACATAACAATACCAGTTAAAGCTAATATGACAATAATTAATGTAGGTAAAATAGCCGTTAATACGGCATTCGCAACATTGCTTACCTCTGTTGCTTCTATATCGACTCCAACAAAGGCAACAATATTCCCTGCCTCATCCTTTAATGGAACAGTACCAGATAAATAATCTCCAAAATCACTATGTAAAATAGCGGAATAATAACTTCCATTATTCTTTACCTTTTCAATATCCTTGTAGTATGTGGTGGAGGATTCATCTCCTATAGCTCCAGCATTTTCTTGATCATCTGCTGGCATACCGTCCACTAAAAAACGTACCTTTTTATCTTCCTGTGGTACTGCAAAAGTATAGGCATAGAGAACACCATTTATTTCACGTAATTCGTTGAGCTCTTCTCGAAGTCGCCAATATAACTTAGATTCTTTTGGTTCTTTTGAGAGTTGCTCATATTCAGCAGCATTTAGATGTTTTGCAATATTCTCAGCAACTGCAACTGCCTGTGTTCCCATGGTTTTATTAACAGATGATTTTGCTGTGTAGATTGTTGTTATAACGAAAAAAGATAACAAAGCCACTAACATTACCAATGACATTAACACTATTTTATTGCTTAATTTGCCTGTCGCTCGCATACTTTCCTCCTTTAATATACTGATATACTAATATCTTAGTAGTTCCTATTGTACTATTTTTTCAACTATTTCGACAATAAATCTATGATATTAAGCATATCCAAATAATTAATGCCATTAAAGTGGCGAACAGTGTCGGAATGGTAAGAATAACACCGATTTTAAAATATTGTCCCCAGCTAATTTTAATGCCTTTCTGGGCTAATATATGAAGCCATAGCAATGTTGCCAGTGAGCCAATCGGAGTCATTTTTGGACCTAAATTCGTACCAATTATATTTGCATAAATCAGCCCCTCTTTCATCATGCCCGATGCACTTGTTTCTGAAATTGCCAAAGCATCTATCATAACAGTAGGTAAATTGTTCATGACAGCAGACAAAATGGCAGCGACAAACCCCATCGTCATCGTTGCAACTACGAAGCCCTGTTGTATAGCTAGTTCAAATAAATTTGCTAACACTCCTGTCATTCCTACATTTTTTAACCCATAGACAACCACATACATGCCAATTGAGAAGAACACAATATTCCATGGCGCTCCCTTTACAACTCTTTTTGTATCTACCACAGAGCTACGCTGTGCTAGCCATAAGAATATTGCAGCGACCCCACATAAAATAAAAGATACAGGGATGTGTAAAACCTCACCAGCTACGAAGCCCACTAATAGAATCCCAATCACATACCAAGCGATCGAGAATAATTTGGGATCTCGGATTGCCTGACTTGGTTGCTCAACTGCCTCAAGAGAATAATGTTGTGGAATGGAACGACGAAAAACAAGGTAAAGTACTACTATACTTGCCACTAACGAAAAGAAATTTGGTACAAACATATGAACTGCATAATCTATAAAGCCTATATCGAAAAAGTCAGCTGATACGATATTCGTTAAATTGCTAATAATGAAAGGTAAGGAGGTTGTGTCTGCTATAAATCCACTTGCAATAATAAATGGAAAGATCATTTTTTCACTCAAGTTCAGTTTTCTCACCATCGCTAAAACGATCGGCGTTAGTATTAAAGCACCACCATCATTCGCAAACAAAGCCGATACAACAGCTCCAAGGCAACTAATATAAACAAATAAGCGAATTCCACTTCCCTTTGCAAGTCGTGCCATATGTAGAGCCGCCCATTCGAAAAAGCCAATTTCATCTAAGATGAGGGAAATTAAAATAATACCAATAAATGATAGTGTTGCATTCCAAACAATCCCCGTTACCTCTAACACGTCATGCCAGGTTACTACACCTATTAATAGTGCAATAGCTGCTCCTATACAGGCTGACCAGCCAATTGATAGTTTTCGAGGTTGTACTATGACAAAAAATAATGTGACTAAAAATAAAATAATGGCTAAAGCAGTCTGCATCTTTTCCTCCCTAATTAAAAACCAGTAGCTTAAATGCTACTGGTTTACTCATTTTGTTAATGGTTTATTCGCCTAAATCTGCGTTGTGGAAAACATTTTGTACATCTTCTAAATCTTCTAATGCATCAATTAGTTTTTCAAACTTCGCTACATCGTCGCCAGTTAAAGTCACTTCTGTTTGAGGCAACATAGAAAGCTCTGCTACTGTAAATTCTTCTACGCCCGCAGCCTTTAATGCTTCTTGTGTTGCAAAGAATTGGTCTGGCTCTGCATAAATAATTACCGCTTCTTCCTCTTCTAAAATATCGCGAGCATCAATATCAGCTTCCATTAAAATCTCTAGTACTTCATCAGCCGTTTTACCTTCTAAACCAATAACTGCTGTTGAATCGAACATATAAGCTACAGATCCACTGACACCCATATTGCCGTTATTTTTGCCAAATGCTGCACGTACATCAGATGCTGTACGATTTACATTGTTTGTTAAAGCATCCACGATAATCATTGTGCCGGCTGGTCCAAAGCCTTCATAACGTAATTCATCAAAGCTTTCATCACCGCCACCTTTTGCTTTATCAATGGCTTTTTCTATAATATGTTTTGGAACACTGTATGTTTTTGCGCGTTCAAGCACTACTTTAAGTGCACGGTTTGACTCTGGATCTGGTTCGCCTGATTTAGCTGCCACATAAATTTCTCGCCCAAATTTTGCATTAATACGGCTTGTGCTTTGATCTTTAGACGCTTTCTTTTCTTTAATATTGTTCCACTTACGACCCATTGTTTCCACTCTCTTTCAAAAGATAAATTTATAAAAATAATAGATACGCAGTTGCATATCTGTAAATGGTAATTAAATACTTATCGTATCTTTACTCTGCAAATAATAACACAATGATGCTTACAAAGCTAGATATACCAATGTTTAAGGTAGCATTTTTCTAAAAAAAATGGCTGTTAAAATTTACGATTTTAGCGCCATCTTACAACAGCTCTTGTTTAATTTTTGCTAGTAATGCCTGACAACCTTCTTGCACCAATTCATAGGTTTCCTGAAAATCACCTGTATAATAAGGATCCGGGACATCCTTGCGATGCGCTGTTAAATCTAAAAAACGAAAAATCTTTGGCGAGTTTGGATGGCCTAGTATTGTACGGATATTACGAATATTGCTTTCATCCATTCCAATAATATAAGCAAACTCTTCAAAATCTGACTTTTGTAATTGTCGACCTTGCATATCTATTGTAGAAATACCATATTCCCTAAGCTTATCCTGTGTACCTCTATGTGGAGGTTCACCAATATGCCATGAGCTGGTAGCAGCGGAATCCACTTCAATCTTATCTTCTAAATGCTCTTTCTTCACCAAGTCGCGCATGACCGCCTCAGCCATGGGTGAGCGACAGATATTACCTAAACATACGAAAAGTACTCGAATCATTTTATTTTCCTCCTACAACAAAGCACTCAAAATCAATTTGATTCTGAGTGCCATTTGCTTTTATTTTACGGGAATACGTTTTTGTAGTTCTTCTGTTAAAGCAACTAATTCATGCTCAAGGTGTTGAGTAAACTGCTCACGACCTTCTTTACCCTTGCCTGTTACATAAAATGGCTCACCATAAATTAAATAGCCTTTACCTCGCTTCATTACATCGCCCACATTACGTGCACCAACATAAGCAGCTGGAACAATTTGCGCCTTTGCCAACTGTGCAATGGTAATAGCCCCTTGTTTTAAATCTGTTCCTTCTGCACTACGTGTCCCAGAGGGGAAAATCCCTACAATTTTACCTTCCTTCAATAACTGCGAAGGAATTTTAATCACGCTTGGTCCAGGATTATCACGGTCTACCGGAAAAGCATTTAAATGCTTAACAAGCCAGCCAAGCCCTTTCATTTCAAATAATTGCTTCTTCGCCATAAAGTGAATTTCACGAGGGTACATGGCTACACCAAGGTTTAAAATATCAACATAGCCGGTATGTGTACAAGCTATAATAAACCCACCCTCTTTCGGCAAGTTTTCTTCTCCGTATACACGAGCCTTTGAACCCATTAATTTTAATATTACTTTGACAACATTTGCTGCTAGTTTATACACTGTTACATTCCTACCTTATTCAATAGTTATTCCCATTGTAATCGAAAAGACCAGTATACTGCAATTGCAGGTGACCAACTTAAACCTTCCCTACTAATAGATCCACATCAATCGTGATTTGATTTAGTTCAACGGCTGTTTGTTCTGCTTTATGCCACCCCATTGGTGTCATCTCTAATAGCGCGGGTACTAGCTCTTCTGAAAGCGGTAAAGTATAAGTTACGCGTTCTACGTTTACCTCACGAAAACTATCTTGAAAACGAGCTACAATTTGTTCATTAGAGTAAGTTTCCTTGTTTGAATCTGCATATAATTGAGCACGCAGTTCCCGCAAATAACCACTTTGCGGTACAACCTTCACAAGACAGCCATTCGGTGTAAGAAGTCGTTTAAACTCCTCATAATTTGCTGGCGATAATATATTTAAAATGGCATCGAAACTCGCTTGAGCAAATGGACTTTTAGCTAAATCCCCTACACACCAAATTTGTTGAGGATAATGACGTGCTGCAGCCAAAATGCCCTCCTTCGCTATGTCAATTCCAACGCCAATACCATGCTCCCTATCATTCATAATGCGAGCTAAATGTGAGCCCTCTCCACAACCAGTATCAAGCACTGTTTTTGCAGAGCTTATAAGCTCAACGATTCGAGCTTCTACAGCATCATAAATCCCACTATCAATAACAGCCTTGCGGGATTCAAAAAGGCTCTTACTATATTTAGAAGCGGCGCTATGTGTCAGCATATTGACATAGCCTTGTTTCGCAATATCAAAGGAATGGTTAGAAGCACAAACCAATCTCCCCTGCTCATAGACATGCATGGATCGCTGACAGATTGGACAAGCAAAAAGGGTGATATATTGATCCATTAATGCCGCCCCGATAGCACGTTTCGATAATGCGCCCATTTCTATGCCTCCTTCTTGTCGTTTGGTGATACAAGAGCATAGCGCTCCCATTTACGACTTTTCCATCTAAAGTATACGATAATTGCCCGCACCCATTCATCTGCTGAAATGGCTAGCCAAATTCCGACCAAGCCCCAATCCAATACAAAGACAAATAAATAGCCAAGCGGCAGGCTCATGCAAACCATTGATAGAAAACCAATTTTCACTGGGAATCTAGCATCCCCAGAAGCGCGTAAAGAGTTAATAACAACGATATTCATCGTGCGACCAGTCTCTAGTAAAATACTTAATGCTAACACGGATGCCCCAATCTTAATGACTTCTGGATTATCAGTAAAAACCTGCATAAGGGGCTTACGGAATAGCGTAACGACTGCAACCATAATAATCGTAAAAACAAATGCTGCACGGACACTTTTCCATAGCTGATGATACGCCTCATCTTTTTCTCCTGCACCTACATGACGACCAATAATAATGGCTGTTCCTGTACCAATGGCAATCGCAAATAAATACGTAAACATCGAAATATTCATAGCATATTGTCGTGCTGCTAGTGTTTCTGCTCCTAAGTAAGTCGCATAATATAAAAAGATGATTTGGCAAAATTGATAAAGCACCTGTTCAAACGCAGATGGTAAACCAATGTTTAGTATTTTCCTCACATATTCCTTTGAATACTCAAAATAATATTGTAACTTTACACGCACTTCCATTACCTGATACAGCAACCAGAAAAATACTAGGACGGCTAATCCGCGACTAATGACAGAGGAAATAGCCGCTCCTTTCACACCAAGCTCTGGGAAACCTAAATTCCCAAAAATCAGACCGTAGTTTAGCACAACATGTAAGACGTTCATGCCAAGCGAAACGTACATAGTTTGTTTTGTCCAACCATGTACACGAATAATTGCTGCGAGTGCATTAATAATAGCCTGTAGGAAAATAAAACTCCCAATGATGGCTAAGTAACTTTGTGCATAGTGGAGGACTTCTCCCTGCAAGTTCATCATTGTCATTAAATGTCTCGCAAAGAAGAAAAATAAAATACTCATTAAAAGCCCAACGACCAAATTCATCGTGACCGCTAACGCCGAGATCTTGGCCGCTTCAAAAAAGCGTCTGGAGCCTAAATATTGGGAAACAACAATAGATGCACCATTGCCCACTACTTCCAGAATCAAGATGGCAATATGGATATATTGATTGGCTGCACCTACTCCTGATACAGCATTATCTGATAAAGCACTGAGCATAAAAGTATCGGCTAGTCCCATCAACATGAATAGAAAAACTTCTAAGAAGATCGGCCATGTTAAATGGAATAGACTTAACTTATTTGTCTCTTTAATTGTGTCTGCCAATACTTTCACTTCTCCTATATTTTCTTAAAAATCTATTGTATCTTATCACAAATATTCAGACTGTAAAGAGATTTGTAGGAATACAGCGCTTCCACATAATAAATCCCTCCCACATCGTGTGAAAGGGCCATTTTTTAAATTAAGCAATAGGATTGTAATTGCTCTCGTTTTTCAATTGTTAGGCCAAATTCCTGCTCTAAAAACCCAGTCTTAGAACCATAGCGACGATCCATCGCATCCAATGCTGCTTGTAAATAGTCTTCACGGGCGGACATTAATGCATAAAATTGCTGTAGTTCTTGCTCATTATACTGATGCTGAATAGCCTGAGCCATTCTTTCTACCATTGGACGTAAATGTATATTAGTATCTAAATAGTCCTCCATGATGGTCTCCTCAGGTACATCTAAAGCTAGCAAAATAAGTGCTCCTCCAATACCCGTTCGGTCCTTACCAACTGCGCAATGATGTACAAGACCTAGATTATCAGGGTTTTGAATCGTTTGCATTAACTCTTTAAATGAAAGATTGTTAAAAGGCATTTGTGCATAAAAATCTCGAAACATCTCAGGGCTTACCACTTTATAGAAATCTCTACCACCAGCATTGGTAGGCATTTCAAAAGCATGATTACCCTTCGCTGGGATTTGTATATATTGAGCATATGAGAACACTGGGTTAGGATTATGATACGCCTCATTGTTATCGCGATAATCAAAAATGGTTTTAATCCCTAACGTTTCAAATAGCTCTTTATCCGCCAGTGTCATTTTTCCAAGAGCAGCTGAGCGGTAAAATAAACCGTTCTTTACCCTACGCCCATCTTTTGTCTTATATCCACCCATGTCTCGGAAATTATGGACTGCTTCAAATGGAATTACCTTTGTCTCTAATTGCTCCACTCACTACACCTCCTAAGATTATTAAGCATACTTACTTTTATTTTAAAGAACAAACTACATTAATTCCAATTTTCACGCTAGGTAATAATTTAAACCACATAAAAAATGCTAGCTGAATGGCTGACAGCTAGCATGGAAACATTTCTTATTTAAATAACTCTGGGTACACAGCCTTCGCTACTAATTCTACAGCTTCACCAATACGCGGACCAGGTCGATTAGAGATATCTGTATCGATGGACAATACCGCTTTGTTTTGAATAGCTGTCACAGTATTCCAACCATCTCGTCCAAGAATTTCTCCTATTGGATCTTCTGTATAGTTTACTGTTGTTAAAATAATATCTGGATTTTTAGCAATAACATCTTCCTCATTCACTTTTGCCCAGCTATTCAAGTCAGAAAAAACATTATTAACATTAGCTGCATCTAATATTTCTTGCTGGAAAGTGCTAGAGCCTGCTGTATATATGTCTGGCTTAGGGCTAACCTCTAAATAAACATTTTTCGGCGTTTTTACGTCCTTCACCTTCGTTTGTACTTCAGCAATTTTCGCTTTAATCTCTTCATTTAATTTATTTCCTTTATCAGCAACATCCATCACAGCAGCTATTTGTTCGATATCTCCATAAACATCATCGAAAGTAGTCGCAGATTGAATAACAAACACTTTAATTCCTGCGTCCTCAAGCGGCTTTAGTGCATCCTTATCACCGATTGTATAAGCAATAACAACATCTGGCTTTAACGCTATAATTCTTTCACTGTTAAAGTTCGTAGTATCAGAGACACGTTCAATTTTTTGTGCTTCCTCTGGGTAAGTATCGTACTCAGTTGCTCCTACAATTTTATCGCCAACACCTAAAGCAAACAAAATTTCAGTATTACTTGGTTGTAAAGATACAACTGTTTTTGGTACTTCATTAAACGCTATTTCCACTCCACGGTCATCTGTCACTTTATAGCTTGTTTTCTCTACGTGTTGTGTACCCTGCGAGGCATCTTTATTTTTTGTATCTTCAGCAGTGCCACAGCCTGCTAATACCAGTGCAAGTAAGAGCACTGATAGCCATTGGAAATTAAATACTTTCTTCATTGTTATTCTCCTTTTTCTTTTTCATTGGGTAGGATTTACTAATAAACGGTATTTCAGAAATTCCAGCTTGCTGATTCATAAAAACAGCCATGACAAAACATACATTAGCTAATAAACCAAGGTAATCGAAAAGAATAGCAGGAACCTCTCGTTCTTCTGATACTTTGTGTAAAGTTCGATATGATTTTTTTGCCTCACTGCGACAAAGATGTAAGGCTGCAGCGGCCTCTGTTCCTTGAGGTAAAACAAAACTTTGAATCTCTTCCTTCACATGGCGAACGTAAAAATCATAACGCTCACTTAACCAAGATAAATCCTCTTCAGTTACCGCTAATTTCCCACGAACTGAGCCATTCACATGATACGCCATAGGTAACATAAGTAATAAATCCTCAGCAACAACTTGAACATCCTCTTTTTTTACCGCAGCTAATGCAACTCCTAGATGTGTTGTAAGGCTATCTGTTCGAATTTCAAAATCAACCGTTGAAGCTTTCTCACGCATAAATGGATAACAAGAATAACGGGCATCTTTTTTCACTTGCTTCCCCCCTATTTTCTATAATGAAAAATTCTTACTTGAAAGGCATAAAAAAAGTCGCTCCTTTTGCAAAGGAACGACAAAAATACAAGATTGAGCCATCAAACTAGACAAAGCCTATGTATTTGCCGTATATCCTCCTAGCTTCCGAGAAGTTTTTATACGTTCAAATAAAGGTCGGTCTCCTGGCTTGTACAGTTCGTCACATAAAACGAATGTGTTATAAAGGACCTTCCCATCTTCTTTGAGACAGTGGTAAATCTTTATAATGGCTGTACTTACAGTTGCGGAAACAGCTCCGGTTTTTCACCGGATTCCCGATTATGCTTACTAGCACCTTTATCCTGCAAGAATATTTCATTTGTAAAGCAGTTTATCATATATGATTCAAAAAAAATAGCTGTACTCAATTTTAAAATATAGTAACACTAGAAGAGAAAATTCCAACAAATTTTTACATTATTAAGAAATTTACTATAGTAGTGTTTCAATTGCTTGTTCAATATCGAGCTGTGAATCTGTTGGTTCAAAGCGTGCGACGGTCTTACCATTAGCATCTACTAGAAATTTTGTAAAGTTCCAGCGAATGTTACGACCATCTAAAAAGCTTGGGGCAAGTTGAACAATTGCTTCTGCCAACATTTTCTCCTGCATACTTGCCTTCCCAAACTCTCGGTAATTCACTTCATGCTTTAAATAATTAAAGAGTGGATGTGTAGCCTCTCCATTTACCTGTACAAGCTCAAAAATCGGGAATGTGACCCCATAGTTTACCTTGCATAGATGCTTAGTTTCCTCTCCATCCTCAGGATTTTGATGGCCAAATTGATCACAAGGGAAGCCAAGAACTACAAAATTCTCTTTTCCATATTTATCATACATTTTCTGTAAGTCTTCAAATTGATATGTAAATCGGCATTGGTTTGCCGTGTTAACAATTAACATTGTTTTTCCACGATATGTTTCCATTGATAAAATTTCGCCATTAGGCTTCCGAACTAGATAATTATAAATGCTCATGCTATAATCCCCTTTTTTCATTCATTATAGTTGACTATTCTACCGTTCATCAAAGAATTTGCACAAAAAAACACCACCTCGCTACTTTGAACGGATGGCTGACTTATACTTCTTTTTATATTTAGCATCTTGTTCTTCATTAATTAAACGATGGGCAATATCTAATAATTTCGAGTCATTTGTTTGATCATATAGCTTTTTAAATGACATAATAATATCCTGACGAATAAGAGATGGCTGTTTTTCATCTATACATGTTTGAAATCTTTTAGCTAGATACGATACAACCAAATCTCTTTGTACTTGACCCGCCTGTCCAATTTTCCAAATGGCCTGTAATGCATGCCTTGCTGTAGCAGATTGTTCATCGTAAGTCACAGCCCAAATCTTTAAAAAATCCTCCAAGACCCTTTCTTCTGGATCACTTTTTGCAGCTAAAGCGCATAAAATTTGTGCAGCACGTGCACGAGAATAACCATTATTGTATGTAAGTGCTTTTATTAGCTGTTCCCAAACTGCATATGTCCAATCTACGGGTTCCTGCATAATTTTCATTAATTCCTCGTAAGATTCATATTGAATATCGCGATCATGCTCTGTTAGATTACTAAAAAGTTGCAAAATCTCTTTTTCCATAATTCATCCCTACCTTTATTGTTTCAGAACGTAATAAAATTTGATTTATGGTACACTTAACTTAATTTTTTTCGCAAAGAAGGTGAGTTTATGAATAAATTTAATGCTAGGAAATTGATTTTTCGGTTGATTGTGATAATATCCCTACTTCTAGCTGCCTATTTTGTTATCCCATTGTCCATGCCTTTAATACTTGCTGGGATCAGTGCATTTTTCTTAGAACCCATTGTCATGTTCTTTAAACGAAAATGGAAAATGTCACGGAAAATAGCAGTTGCTTTTATTTACATAGTGAGTGTTATTGTTATATCTATTATTTGTTATCTATCCATTACACAAATAATGACACAAATAATTTTACTATCTAAGCAAGCTCCCTATTATATTTCCAAGCTATCAGATATGTGGCTTCATATGCAAGAAAATATTTCTAAATACACAGAAGACTTTCCACCTGAAGTAAGTGCTTCGCTTCAAAAAACCACAATGGATTTCATAAAGAAAGTTGAAGAATCCTTTTTAAGCTTCTTTAATTATAGCAAAGTTTCTGCCTTCTTTTCAGAGATACCCAGCCTATTTATCAGTCTTCTCGTTTATATGATTGCGCTATTCCTATTTATGCTTGATTTGCCTAAGTTAAAGCAAATCACTTATAAATATTTAAAACCCAATACAGCAAAGAAGATAAAAATTATTTTAAATCGCTTAAAAGATGCTACATTTGGCTATATGAAGGCTCACTTATTTGTAAGCTTTATTATTGGAGGCGTCACACTCATTGGACTGCTATTAATCCAACCGAAATACGCAGTAACAATGACGGTTATTATCTGGTTAATAGATATTGTACCATTCCTAGGCTCTATCATTATTCTAGCGCCATGGGGGCTTTACCACCTATTGATGGGAAACACCTCTATAGCTGTAAAATTATTCATCTTAGCTGCTATTTTACTTATTATTCGTCGAGTAGTCGAGCCTAAGTTAATGGGAGACCATATCGGTTTGTCCACTTTACCAACATTAATTTCCATGTTCATAGGTCTACAGTTATTTGGTATTATCGGTTTACTTGTTGGTCCATTCGTTATTATTTTCTTTATTGCGTTGAAAGAGACAGGTGTCATCAAAGTAAATTTTAAAATTTAATATCAATCTAGTATGCAGGGAAATCTCTTTTCAAGAATAGAAGTAGTCGTCTTGTTTCTTTTGAAAGAAATGCAAAATAAAAAGGTCAATCTTTGTATATTTTTCTCTACAAAGATGACCTTTTTCTTATATCAACCGTCTATATAATAGTGAGGCCTATTGAATACGTCCAAAGCCTACTAAGTATTGATTCCACCAATCAAGTGACTCAATTACGACACCATTGTTTTGAGCGTCGATCATTGTGTTATTACCTAAATAAATACCTACGTGTGCAACCCCTGAACCATAGCTGAAGAACACTAAGTCCCCAACACGTGCTTCACCTGCTGAAATGCGTTGTGTTGCTAAATATTGTTGTGATGCTGTACGAGGTAAAGAAACACCCGCTTGCTTATATGACCATTGTACAAGACCCGAACAGTCAAAACCTGTTGATGGGTTGCTACCACCCCAAACATAAGGACGTCCTAGGAATTGTTTAGCTGTTGAAATGGCATCTCCTGAAGAAACAGTGCCAGCTCCTGACCCAACAATAATCTTTTGTGGTTCGCCTCCACCATTATTTTGAGTTGCTTGTATAACTGGTGTAGCTGCTTGAAGTGCACGTAAACGAGCTGCCTCTTCTTCAGCTGCTTTACGCTCTGCTTCTAAACGTTCTTCTTCTTGTTTCGTTGCAATTTCAGCTTTTAATGCAAGTGATTTCGCTTCGTTCTCAGCTTTCTTCACTTCCATTTCGCTTTCTTTTTGCTGAAGCTCTTGGAATTGTTTTTGAAGTTCCTTTTGTTTTTCATCTAATGTAGCTTTTTGTTGCTCTAAGCTTGCTTTATCTGCTTCCTGTTGATCCACTAATTCTTGGTCAGCATCCATTAATGTTTTTACCGCTACGACACGATCCATTAAATCTGCAAAGCTTTTTGCCTCAAGCACTACGTTTAAATAAACACCTACAGTGTTGTCTTGCGCTTGGTATGCAGCCATACGTTCACTTAAAATTTTTGAACGTTGCTCGATGCGTTTTTGTGTTTCAACAATACTAGCATCCACTTCTTTAATATCAGCTTGTACTTGTTTAAATACCTTTACTTTTGCGTCGATCTCTTGTTGTAGTTTCGTTAGTTCTTCTTGTAATTTTTTAATTTGTGCATCTATTTCTGCCTTTTTCTCAATCATTTGTTGAGATGTTTCTTCGGCATGTACTTCTGTTGGTTGAATTGTATTAAATAATAAGCCGCCAGCTAGTGCTAATGCTAGCACCATCGACTTACGCCATTTGTTACGCTTAGCCACGTTACCTTCATTTCCCTTCATCTATCAATTTCGCTCTCGATATTCCATGTAATCACTTGAACGATTTCTATTTTAATTAAATGTTCTTATATTTATTTTAGCCTTTTAAAGTTTAGCATTTTCTACATAACTTTTATACTATTTCATGTCTATTTAATACATTAGTAAAACTCGAAATATTTCTGTAACATTCGCCTATAAACTACATTATTCTACAAAACACATTTTTCTTCTACACAGGGAAACTATTAGCTAATTCGACATTAGACCCAGTAGATCTTTTGTAATGTTTTTGTAATATTTGAGGGTATCAAAGAAAAAAGGTAGGGAAAAAATTCCCTACCTATTGCTTCATCGACCTTAATGCTTGTATAGATAATCTCACTAACAAAATGGCACATAAAAATAAACCTAAATATGCTGCTGTGTTCAAATAGACCGCATAAGAATCATGGATAAATTGTGATATTGCTAAAAGAGCGACAGATATAATACCAAAAGTTATACCCACCAGCAGCAAAACAAATTGAGAAAACAAATGTGTAATAAAACGTGCATTATGCTCATCCGAAAAGACATCATGATGTAAAATGATTTTTCCGCTTTCAACTCGCTGAATGAGCTGATCGACTCTTCTAGGCATTTTACGCAAAGTCGGTATAAGCATAGATAATTCTTCTTGCAGCCGCTCCTTAGTTGCCATCGGTTCTTTAAAAGGTTTAAGGAAAGAGGCACGCATATATGTAGCAGAAAAATCCTTTGCCTCTGTAAAGATATCAAAACGTGAATCTATTACCCGTAATGTGCCATCTAACGTTACTAAGGAACGGAGAGCCAATCCCACCGCTGGATAAAATGCAAGTCCAAAATCTCTTACCACTGTAAACAGGGCGTGAATTAATTCTTCAGTAGGTATACGGTCAACATAGGAAATTTTCAGTAATATTTGGTCGATTGCCTGTTCCATTCTCGCACGTTCTGCATGATCAGCATTTTCCACTAATAATGTTAAGCCATCATATAAAACGCTTGAATCATTTAGTTGAATGCCCATCAAAAATAACTTTAAGCCTTCTTGCTGTGTTGCACCTAGACGTCCTACTGCGCCAAAGTCAAGCAAGACTGGTGTGCCATCTGATTCATCTATATGGATATTTCCTGGATGTGGGTCTGCATGAAAAATACCAGAGAATAGCATCTGCTCAAAAAATGAATAGAGGACGGTTCTTGCAAACTGCCTACGATCAATAGACAAACGATTAAATTCAGATGCCCCATCTGCCACACTTTGTCCACGAATATACTCCATCACAATAACATTTTCATTACTGTAAGGCGTAAATATTTTAGGAATTCGAACCTTGTAATCGCTTTTCGCCAGTGCATTCTTCACCTGTAGCGTATTACGTACTTCAATATCTAAATGAATCTCCTCACGTAGTCCATCTGCAAATCCCCCAGCCAACTCTCTAAAGCCCAATGATTCTGCCCAGGTTGATTTTGTGGATAGCCAATTAGCAAATTCCTCTAAAATTTCAAGGTCATCGCGCATAATACCTTTTACTTCTGGACGCAATAGCTTGACTACCACCTCTTCATAATCCTTAAGCCTTGCTTTATGCACTTGGCCAATAGAGGCTGCTGCAATGGGCTCCATTTGAAATTGGCTAAATATTTCGTCCATTGATTGCGGAAGAGACCTCTCTAAAATTTGTTTCACTTGCTCCTCTGATAAAGGCCTTACTCGGTGCTGAAGCCTTTCTAATTCATCAATAAAAATAGGTGTAAAAAGCTCTTTTCGTGTGGAAAGCACTTGGCCAAATTTAATGAAAATCCCACCACATTGTTCTAAAGTTGCACGCAAAGCAATTGCAAGCTCTTTTTCATTTTCTCGTTGCCTCGCATATTTAATCGTTTGTACGACACCATTTGTAACAGCAATTTTTAATACCTGACGCAGGCGTTTCTGCTGTCGCCAATAGCTACGCAATCGCAATAGTAAAGATTTTTGGCCGTGACGGCGATCTCCATTCGTAATGCCGCTAGGGTCAAAAAGCTCAAATACCAAATAAAGCAACATCGAAATGAGTAGCATACTACCGATCCAAATCAGTGTGCTTACCTCAGTTACTGTTTGCATCATCGTTTCTGATAAAAAATCTGTATGGCGCAGATAAGAATACCAGTATACAAAAGAGGTTAATGTCACACTAATAACGACTGACAGCACTCTTCGCACAAAATTAATATTCGAGCCAATTAATCGTCCACTTACAATATAAATCAAACCCGATACTATGAGGATTTGGGTTAAAAATTTCAAAAAGATCAACAGTGTCACCCCCTAAGCCATTTCCATTTCCTACTACCGTTAGTATAGCAAATTTGTGCACCAACTTTCTTGAACGAGCAACACAACAAAAAATATATTAGTTCTATACCTTGATAAAATACCTATAAGGGTATATTATTTATTTGTAGTATTTAAACTATATTATTCACCTATTTTCAGAAGAAAAACCTTCATTTAAATGCTTTTAAATACCCTAATAAGTATTTACTAAGAAAAGGAGTGTTTATCAATTGAGAAAAAAATTTTTAGTAGTAGGTGGCGTTGCAGGTGGTGCATCCACGGCGGCACGTATTCGTCGTCTCGATGAAAAGGCAGAAATTATTATGTTTGAAAAGGGGCCAAATGTTTCATTCTCTAATTGCTCTCTACCCTTCCATTTAAGCGGGATTGTTGAAGATAGCAACAAATTAATTTTAATGACGCCTCAAGGCTTTCAAACAAAATACAATATAGAGGCTCGTGTTCAACAAGAAGTTGTACGTATTAACAGAGAGCAAAAAACCATCACCATTAAGGATTTAAAAACGAATAGAGATTATGAGGAAAGTTACGATACGTTAATTTTATCCCCAGGAGCAAGTCCTATCGTCCCTGACTTAGAGGGCATTCATTCTAAGCACGTCTTTACCATTAGAAACGTAGCTGATATTGACCGTTTAAATCGGTATCTACAAGCAGAGAATGTACAGGATATTGCCGTGGTCGGCGGAGGCTTCATTGGTGTAGAGGTAGCAGAAAATTTGAAGCTAGCAGGCTATAATGTCTCTCTAGTTGAATTTGGCCAACAAATTATGGCCCCTTTTGATTATGATATGGCTCAAATCTTACACAAGGAAATGACTGATAAAGGGGTTCAAGTTATTGTCAATGACGGTCTTGCAAAGGTTACACCAAATAGTGTGACGTTGAACTCAGGCAAACAATTGAAAGCACAAGCAGTCGTATTAGCGATTGGCGTTCGTCCTGAAATCCACTTAGCCAAAGAAGCCGGGCTAACTATCGGTGAACTCGGAGGCATTCAAGTTGATGCTAATTATGTGACATCCGATCCTTCTATATACGCTGTGGGAGATGCGATTGAAGTATTCCATCAACTTACCCATAAAAAGACACGACTTGCTTTAGCCGGCCCCGCTCAGCGACAAGCTCGTGCTGCAGCTAATCATATGTATAACATCCCTCATCACAATAAAGGGGTTATTGGATCTTCAAGTGTACAAATTTTTGAACTCGCATGTGCGACAACAGGTTTGAACGAAAAAACAGCTCTAGCAAATGGCTTTCAGGCGAAAAGTGTTTATCTGATAGCTCCTGATAAAGTAGGCTTAATGCCAAATAGTAATCCGCTTCACTTTAAGCTCGTTTATGAAACACCAACGGGTAAAATCCTTGGAGCCCAAGCTATAGGTAAAGGCAATGCAGATAAACGAATTGATGTAATAGCAACCCTCATCACAATGGGCGGTACTTTAGAAGATTTAAAGGAGCTGGAGCTATCCTATTCTCCAATGTTTAGCACTGCCCGTGATATTGTTAATTTGGCAGCTCTTGTAGCTCAAAATCAATTACATGGACACTTCAAGCAAGTAAAAGTTGATGAAGTGAGAACACTCATTGAAAATCAAGCCTACTTCTTAGACGTACGCGAGAAGAATGAATTTGAATCTGGTCATCTCCTTCATGCACACAATATTCCTCTAAGTGAACTTCGAGAAAGAATGGATGAAATTCCTAAGGATCAAGCAGTGTATGTGCATTGCCGATCCGGTCAGCGTAGCTATAATGCTGTTATGACCCTTCAAAATAGCGGTTTTTCTAACGTCTTTAATGTAAGTGGGTCATTCCTTGGGATTAGCTTATATGAATATTTTACAGATATCACAACGAACAGAGATAAAATAGTAACTGCTTATAATTTTAAATAACTTAAAAGGGATGCCGATTATTAGCATCCCTTTTCTTCGTTAGTTTGTAGACAAAACTTTTTCCCAGTCAATCGTACCATTTTTAACTTGTTCACGTTTTTCCTTATCCATGATGTCATTTGGACGCCCGCCTTTTGGCCAGTCTTTTTCATGGTTTGCCCACTCTGGACGATCCTGCGATAAAATAAAGGCAGCTAAATCTGCAGCTTCTTGATCTGTTAAGGTCCCCGCTGCACCTATCGGCATATTATTTTGAATATAACCAGCCATTTTAGACATACGTGCCATGCCTGCGCCATCATTAAATGAATCATCTCCCCATAAAGCCGGACCAGTATTAGCACCAGTTCCTGCGCCATCAGCTGCATGACAGGCTATACAGGACTGTGCATAAAGCTCCTCACCATCTGCAACATTTGGAATCGGCACATTCTTCATATCACTAGTGCCCGCCCATTCACGTTTTGCTCCAATCGGAACACCTTCAGAAATATAAGCGAAATACGCCACCATAGCCTCTAGTTCATCACTATTCATTTCGAATTTTTTACCATTCATACTACGAACCATACAGCCATTAATGCGCTCTTCTATTGTAACCACACCACCTGAGCGTCCAATATACTGTGGATAATTTGCCATTACACCTACTAATGATGAGGCTTGCTCGTCATAGCCTGCACCAGCATGACAGCTTGTGCAAGATAATTGGTTGCCCACATATTCATCTGCCGCAACATGCGTGTTATTAACAAGTTCATAGCCATTTAATATTGCTTCTTTCATTGGACCATCTGGTACTTCTTCAATACTTGGCGGAGCATAGACCACTGACTGAGCAGCTGCTGTTGTTGGTAATTGTGTTTGCACTGTCGCTTCTTTCTCACTTACATTCGAATCAACTGTAATTTTGTCACTGACAAACGTCCCAACAAAAATGGCGCCTGCTAACAGTACTGTTCCTGCTACTCCTGCTACTATAGGTTTCATCTATAATACCCCCCTTTGTATTCTCACTTATATTTTAGCAACATAACAATTTATTGGATGTGATTTTTCTCACACTACCACAAAATAGAACCATTAAGATGATAAAAATGGTTAATTTATACATTTAATTTTGTTCTATAACACAGAAAACAAGACTTAATACCTCTTGCAGTATCCATATACTTCGAAACAAAAAAGCATCGAGTACAAATTCGCACTCGACACCTTTTAGTCTTATAGTTTACACTGTCCATCAGCACATGCTGATTCTCCATTACCATTTATCGTTACTGTTGGCTGAATACCAGCTATTTCCGCAGCTTGATGCAAAGTCCGCACAAACACTTCATTCGGCTCAGCCCCTTTAATACCATAACGGTTTTCAAATACAAAGAACGGTACACTTTGCACGCCAAGTTGCTGTGCTTCATAGCGATCCTTGTCTAGCTCTTCACTAAAATCAGTTGAAGCTAAGATTCTCTCCGCTACTCTTCTATCCAAATCTAATTGCGCAATAACTTTTAATAAAAATTCATCTTTATTTAAATCTTCACCATCTTTAAAATAACCAGCCATTAGTGCTTCCGTATAAGCTGTCGCTTTGCCAAATTGCTGCGTCCATTTCGCTAAACGATGAGCCTTTTCTGTATGCGCTGTTTTCATCTTAGCAAAATCATAATGCAAACCAACTTCCGTTGCTCTCAAAGCTATACCTTCAACCATATCTTTCACTTCTTCTAGCGTGACATCATATTTTTTAGCCAGCGCCTCATAAAAAGATGGTGCATTCACTTTCGGATTATCTGGGCCTATTTGAAATGCTTTATATTCTATTTCTACTCGTCCTGTATAGCCTGCAATGTCAATTGCCCGTTCAAGTTCTCGCTTGCCAATATAACAAAATGGACATGTAAAATCAGAGAAGACTTCTATTTTCATTACCATACCCCCTTTATAATATATCCACCCAAATTTTAATAGCTGTTGCTAATATAAGAATCGCTAAAATAATTTGTAGGAATTTTGTATTTAACTTGCCCCCTATTCTCGCACCTAGAGGAGCAGCTATTAGACTTGATACAATCAAGATGAGCGCCGGGTAATATTCCACTTGTCCAGTCATTAATTTACCAATGGTACCTCCTATTGAGGAGATAAACGTAATAGCAAGGCTTGACGCAATAGTCATACGAGTAGGAATTCCTAAGACCACAAGCATGATAGGTACTAGTAAAAATCCACCAGCTGCCCCCACAATCCCGGAACCTATACCAACAACGAAAGCTAATAGGACCGCCAATGGTTTATTAAATGTAACAGCCTGCATTGGTTTATCATCAATTTGCTTTTTCGGTATGAACATCATCACAGCAGCAATTAATGCAAGAATTCCATAGACAATGTTAATACCTGACTCTGATAAAAATTTCGAACCGAAGCTACCTACAAAGCTTCCCATTAATATGGCGCTCCCCATATAGATAATGAGTGATTTATTTAAATACCCACCTTTGCGATAGACCCAAACACCAGAAAGAGCAGCAAAAAGTACCTGAATCGCACTAATCCCTGACACCTCATGTGCTGAAAAGGCCGCAAATCCTAGTAATGGCGGTATATATAATAGCATTGGGAAATTAATGATGGCACCGCCAATACCTAACATCCCTGATACAAATGAACCGAGAAAACCAATAAGTAAAATGGTTAAGATCCATGCAATATCCATTTATTTTTCCTTCTTTCTGGCTGTATTCAACAAAGTGAAAGGAGGGTTGTTCTACTGTAATAGACAACCCTCAATCAGCCCTATGCTTTCTGAATGAAAAATGTAATGACGCCAGCCTCTTCAGCTTGATCTAAAATGATATGACCTCCAGCTTTTGCCCAAGCAGGAATATCCGCTAAAGCTCCTTTATCTGTCACCTGAACTTCTAAAACTTCCCCAGACTTTAGGGTATCTATTGCTTTTTTTGTCTTCACAATAGGCATTGGACAAGAAAGGCCTTTTGCATCTAGTTTTAAACTTGATTTCATCATATTCTCCTTCGACTCGGCAAAGGTTGTAAGCGATTTTGCCGGTTCTTCTTGTTTTATATCTTCATGAAGGATGAGCGCCTTCAATTCACGAACTTTACATATAATAAGCATACATGCATACTCATTGCACTTTAGCATGTTTTATCGTACTGCACAGCGATTTGGTCCAATTTCCATTTCTGTTTGCTGATCTAACTCAGGTGTTATTTTCCCCATATTCACCTGACGAATTTCCTGATAAGCATTGGGTTGTGGAGGTAATTCATCTGTTACCACACGTCTAAATTCTGCTTCATCTTGAATATTTAATCCATGGTTTTGTACAAATAAATCCCCTAGTCGTCTTGCAACCGTTCCATCTTCATTCAGCTCATCAATAATCATAAAATGTGCTGGTAAGACAATAAGTTCATCAGACAATTCTCGATAACGCTTGTAAAGCGTGTCTCGTAAATCTCCAACCCAGTCATCAGCAAGGCCAGCTAAATCAGGACGTCCGATTGAGTCGATAAATAAAATATCTCCTGTTAATAAATATTTGCTGTCAACAACAAATGAAGTAGAACCTATTGTATGACCAGGAGAATAAATAGCTCCTACATCTATTTTTGATGCACCGATTTGAACAGTCGTTCCATCAACTAATGGTGTATAGTGGAACACAACTTCCTCAGCGTCCTTAGGTGGCAAATAATAGGTTGCACCTGTCATCTCTGCGATATGGCGCCCACCTGAAATGTGATCAGCATGTAAGTGTGTATCAAAAACATGTTTAATTTGGACATTTTTAAGTTCTGCAAAGTTTATAAACACATCTGTAAAACGTACAGCATCAATAATAGCTGCTTCACCTTCAGAAAGGACCATATAAGACAGACACCCCTTTCCTAAGCGAACAAACTGATAAAGCTCACCACCGCCTGTTAAATCACCTACTTTAATCGGCTCTAAATATTCACTCCAGGATTTCATACCTCCTGCTAAATAGGCAACCTCAATACCTGCCTCAGCTAACATTTCAGCGACCATTAAAGACGATCCTTCTTTTGCACAAACGACTAATACTTCTTTATCAGTTGGGATATTCGGTAAAATATTATCAATACCATCTAACAGTTCAAAATACGGTATATTTAAATACTCAAAACGATGGCCATCAATTTTCCAATCTTCGAATGCATCCGCATTACGAACATCTAAAATAAACAACTCTTCATTGTGAATAACCTTTTTAGCTACTTGTGACGCGCTCCATTTTTGAATTGACATCTCAATTACCCCCATTGGTATTATTTTTACGTTTTTTATAGCGGAGAGGGGTGCCCTCTCCGCTTTTATAGGTAGGTCACTAGAATGTAAGTGACGGTGCTGCGTCTTTCGCGAATTCTAGGAACGTTACAGCTCCACCCACTTCAATACCCTCGATGAAATCTTCAGTAGTTAAACCCATAACATCCATCGTCATCTGGCAAGCAATAAATTTCACACCTAATTCTTGTGCCATTTCCACTAGTTGAGGAATAGCTGGCACATTTGCTTTTGTAAACCCTTCAGCATAGTGTTCTGCTCCAGCGGGCATTGGTAATACATGCATACCTTGCTTATGAATTAGATTCAAACCTTCAAATGTAAAGAAGATAGCTACCTCTTTCTCAGAAGCTGCCGCAGCTGTTGCGATATTAAATACCTTATACGCATCAAATAAACCACCGTTACTTGCAATGATTGCTACTTTGTTCGACATAATAAAATTCCTCCAATTTAAATATTTTTTGTTAAATCGCCTGACCACGATGTCATTCCTGGTAAGACGTTAAATACTTTCGTAAAACCACGTGAAGCCAGCTTTTGCGCAGCCATGTCACTGCGTTTTCCAGTACGACAAATAACATAGATCTCCTGCTCTTTATCAAGCTCAGAAAGTCGTGTCTCCAGTTCGCCCATTGGTATCGATTTTGCTCCCGCAATATGCCCAAAAGCGAATTCCGCTTCCTCACGTACATCTAGAATTAATCCTTTACGACTTGTGATTTGCTCTAAATCAATTGTTTGATCAAACGTCATTTCTTCTATTTGGTCGTTTGTACATTTACGAATATAATGTTTCAGTACACCATCATCTTCTATAGTACCAATATACTGATGACCTACAGTTTCAGCCCATGCCGCAATATCAGCTTTTGATCCTTTATCTGTCGCAGCTACTTCTAAAACTTGACCATCTACTAAATCAGCCATCGCTTTTTTTGTTTTCACAATCGGCATCGGGCAAGAAAGGCCCTTGGCATCTAGCTGAAAATCCGCCTTCATACTTTCCATAACCTCCATATACCTATAAGGGTATTTTTTTATTCAAAAAAATATAGATTTAATCTATAACTGTACTTTTCCCTCCCAAGCTAACATACCACCAATCATATTAGTTACATTAAAGCCATTACTTTCTAATATTTGAGTAGCCCGAGCACTACGTCCACCTGATCGACAAACCATAATATACGACTCTCCCTTATTTAATTCAGGTAGTCGAAACTCTAATAAACCTAGTGGGATATGAATAACGCCCGGAATGCGACCAGCCTCTACTTCATCTACCTCTCGCACATCAATAAGATTCAGTTCCCCACCTTGCTCCATAATTTGCTGAACTTCTTTGGCTGTAATTTCTTTCACCTTTTTCTCCTCCTAGTATGCACTCATTCCACCACGAACATTAGAAACACGATCAAAGCCTTGCTTTTTCAGTTGCTTACAAGCCTGACTACTTCGCATGCCACTCTGACATATAACTACGATCTCTTTATCCTTCGGTAGGTTTTCAAAGTTCGATCCAAGCGGAACATTTTTAAATTGCGAAATATGCCGACCTTTATACTCAGCAGGCGTGCGTACATCGATAAATATCTTATCCTTATCATTCAGCATATCTTTTAATTGGGCTGTAGAAATTGATTGAACGCCCTTCACAGGCTTCATTCGCCAAACGAAAAAGGCTGCCACAAGCACAATAATAATCCATATTTCCATATGATCAGTCCTCCTTTTTATACGATTACGGGTATATTAAGTTATCGACTTTTCACGACCAAATCCATCGCCTCTTGGATAGCAGCATTCATTTTTTCAGCATTGCCTTCAGCAGTCGATACACAATCTAATAAATTTTCACTTACAATGACACCGATCGTCCGGTCAACAGCAGAACGCACGGCAGATAGCTGTGTAATCACATCTTTACAACTTTGATCTTCTTCCATCATGCGTAAAATACCGCGCATTTGACCTTCCATACGTTTCACACGATTTGCAGTGTTTGAGCCATACGCCATTCTGTTATGCCCCCTTTCAAACGATAGATTGAACTTCCTTACGAGTTTTATATTATACCCCTATAGGTATATTGTCAATATAAAGCTTCAATCTTTTTTAAGATGCTGCAATTGCAAGGCATAATGTTCTCTATATTGCTTAAAACTCATCTATCTGCTTCCTTATTATTCAACAAAAAAACCCTACTACGAGTTATTACTCATAGCAGGGAGTTTATTTTTTATTTAGCTAATTGCATGGCCGGTCCAAAGAATTCATAGTGAATTTTTTCATCTTTCACGCCAATTTCCTGTAAATTTTTAATAACCGCTTCCATAAAGCCTACAGGGCCACATACATATACATCTGCATTATCAGCTACTTTTTCAGCCAGCAATTCTTTTGTAATAAGCTTGTCTTCATCAGAGTATAAAGCTGTATAGGATGCATTCGGTAATACGTTTACTTTCCCTTGAATATCATCGCTGAACGCTACAACCTTCTCATTACGAGCACATTGGATAAAGTTCACTTCATTCTCTGCATTATCATTTAAAGATTGCAGCATACTGTTTAAAGGTGTTACACCAATACCGCCACTTACAAATGTAATTGGTGCAGCCGTTTCTTCTAATACAAATAATCCAGCTGGAGCACTTACATCTACTAAATCACCAACTTGTAAGTGATCATGAATATAATTTGATACTTTACCATTTGGCGTATGGTCACTTTCACGTTTCACCGAAATACGATAGCCATCTTCTGCACTCGCTTGTGATAGTGTATATTGACGGTTCATTAAATACTCTTCTCCCGGCACTTTCACTCGAATAGAGATGTATTGACCTGGTTCATAAGTTGGTAGTGGTGATCCATCTTCATTTACAAAATAAATAGAAGTTACTAAGTCACTTTCCACAACTTTTTTCGCCACTTTTAATGGTTTAAATAGACGCCATCCACCATTGTTCTCAGTTTTTTGGTATAACTCTTCTTCTACTTGAATGAAAATATCTGCGATAACGCCATATGCCTCGGCCCATGCACCAATAATGTCATCAGTTGCTGCATCACCAAGTACTTCTTTAATCGCTTTTAATAAATTTTCACCCACGATTGGGTAATGTTCAGGTAAAATTCCTAAACTACGGTGTTTATGTGCAATAAGCATTACTGCTGGTAAAATTGCTTCTAAATTTTCAATATGAACTGCTGCAGCGTAAACAGTATTAGCTAATGCTGTTTGCTGACGGCCTTGTTCTTGGTTCGTGTGATTAAAAATATTTAGTAATTCTGGATGAGCTTGAAACATATTTTTGTAAAACGTCTTTGTGATTTCAACACCATGAACTTCTAATACAGGTACTGTTGCTTTAATAATTTGAATTGTTTCTTGTTTTAACATATCGCTTACCATCCTTTCGTGATTACAATATAACGCTTTCATTCTCTTAAAGCAATATATAAAATACATCTTTAACAAAATAGACATATTTGATGTATTCTAAATACATCTTTAAAAATAGGTTGAAGATATTATACTTCAATGTAAAAATGCTATAATTATTATGAATTATAGAAAGTAGGGTGTTCGGATGCGCTTAACTTTATACACGGACTACTCTCTGCGCACGCTTATTTATTTAGGCGCAAAGGAAGATGGTCAATTATCAACTATTCAAGAGATCTCAGATGCTTATAATATATCGAAAAACCATTTAATGAAGGTGACACACCAGCTTGGATTATTAGGTTACATTGAAACAATTCGTGGACGCGGCGGTGGTATTCGCCTTGCTATCGATCCAAAAACCATTACCATCGGTGAAATTGTTCGTCATACAGAAGAGGATTTTCATCTTGTAGAATGTTTCGATAAAGAGAATAACCTATGTAAAATAGCTCCAGAATGTCAACTAAAAGGTGTATTGTATGAAGCTTTGCAAGCCTATTTGAACGTGTTAGATCAATACACCTTGGACGATTTCCTTCATTCTAAGGAAAAATTAATGGCGCTACTGCTCGGTAAATAAAAATACCCGCTCAACATTTGTTGAACGGGTATTTTTTTATGAAGTTGCTTATAATTGTTTTGTAAAGAAAATCATATCCAATGCACGAATACCATTTTCATAAATTGGTTCTGGGTAATGACTGAAGAAATCCTTTTCAATAGCCTCCATGCGAAAGCCTGCTTTTTGATAAAAAGCGATATTATCAATACTTGAGTTCGCCGTTCCAACCAACACTACCTGATAGCCTTCCTTACGGCATTTTTCAGTAAGTTGTCGTAATATCTCTTTGCCTATTCCCTTCCCTTGGTACTTGGTTTCAATAGCAATATTCTTCAATTCAATTGTAGTGTCAGATTGAGGAATAACTAATGCCACTCCCACTAGCAGTTCTCCACAATTAATTTTATATAATGTACCCTTATCTAAATATTTTCGAACCGCCACTTCACTTTCATCCGCTAATAAAAGCTGAGGTAAAAAAGCTTCTCGGTTCCCTTCTACCTTTTCTAGGGATGTTCGATAACGGACATAATCTTCTCGTTCAAAAACATTTAACACACATGGTTGCTTTTCCTTCACTTCTAACCACGAATGCTCCTCAGGATAATCCTTTTCCACTCCTAATCGAACAAAAGGTAGCTTTTCTTGTGCTTTCTGCGAACGGATATTAACCTTTCGGGCTCCTGCAAATACACGTGATAATCCCAGTTCAAAAAACGCAATATCTAAAATAGCCGTTTTTGCTTCAAGATTATAGCCCTTCCCCCAAAATTGATAGCCAAGCCAAGAGCCGATATGACAGCTCTTTTTATGACGATCGATAAACATTAATGATGTCACACCAATGACTTGCCCCTCCTCATCTAAAATCACACGAGGGACGGTCTTACCTTCTTCTTCATCTATACGTTCACGCTTAATAAAATGAATTGTGTCTTCTACCTTGCCAGCAGGTAAGCCTAGGGCATCTCGAACCTGTGGCATAGAAGACAACGCATGCATAGCCTCAGCATACTTCACATCATGCCTTACTAACGTTACTGCCATCTTCTATTCCCCTTTATTTCTTAGGATTGAAAACTTATTCTTTATATATACTCCATATACTATAGATTATTCAAAAGCCTTGTTTTGCTAGTATAACTGAATATCCATCTACTTTATATAAATATAGAAAAATAAAAATTGAGAAAGTGAGCTTTTACTACACTTTCTCAATTATTTTTATGGTTGAACTGGTATAGTGATCTCTAATTCAGGTATATATCGAATTTTTGGATAACCGTTTTTATCCAATTGAAACATACCTTTTTCGTTTTCCTTGAAAAGATGGATATAGGGTTTTAAGGTTATTGTTTTTGGAACAGATTCAAAAGGAGTGTATCGAAGATCATCAAGATGAATGTTTCCATTGGTAGCGTTCCAACCGTTTCCTCCAATTACTTCAATTTCACGACCATACTCATCAATAATATCTATCCCCATTGTTAGTAGTGTTAAATTACCAGTGAACGTTGAATTATCAGTTAAAACCATTCGTGTTGTGATACTTGTTGTAACTGGTGTTAGCTTGACCTTTTCAAGAGTCAGATGAATATTGTCATATTGTCGACTTATATTTGGTGCTAAAGCTACATAGTCTTTCACTTTATTTTTCACAGGAATATCAATTTCAATGGGGTCTTCTATACCTCTGACAAAAGCTTGAATGGTTAAATCAAATTGCTCTGGGAAAGGCTGCCCTCCCTGATTTCTCAGATCGGAAAATTCAATAATGGCAGAAGCATTATCTTTACCAGAGTACATAAAAGGACTAATAGAATTGGACTCACTCGGAGCAAAAGAATTAATAGGCTCATCATTTATAAACAAATTATAATTACTGATACAATCCATTAAAGCTTCTTTCTCATCTTCTTTATAGGGGCGTTCAATAGCAATTGAAACACGTGTACCGTCATATGCTACTTCCGATACACTTAATGTAAACCCCTCCTGTGTCATACTTGCCTGTGGTTTTGTAGAAAGTCCTTTTTCATCAGCCATCTGCAACCCCAAATCACCAGCGAGACGGAAAATTGAGGATAGTACAGGCACTTGTTTAAACGTTGCAGCCATTGTTGGTGAAATAAATGGTGTAATAACTAGTAGGCAAGCTAGCATAGCTGTTGCAAAAGCAACTTTATAGTGCCATTTCTTCTGGTACTTTACTATTTGTGGCTGCTCGTTACGTTCATATTTACTGATTACACGATCAACCAAATCAACTTCTACAGGTGTTTCACGAATTAGCTGCTCTATTTGTGTCATTTCTTTATCCTTCTGCTTTAAATGAATGCTCATAAAATCCACCTCCTAACTTATTTTCCTTTATTATTTTTTTCCGTAATCGTTCATACTTTTTTCTTACTGTAGCTGCTTTCAAATCCATAATGGCAGCAATTTCTTCAAAGCTATACTCTTCAATAGAACGAAGTAATAAAATCCTTTTTTCATCTACACATAAGTTTTCCAGTAGCCTATGTATCATTTCATCATATTCAGGCATTGGTGTCTGTGTCTGCTTCACCTGTTCTTGCTTCATATTTAGCCAAAATTTATAGCCCTTATTTTTCGCTTTTATGACATCAATACAATGATGATGAGCAATTTTATAAAGCCAAGCTGATAAGGAGACCGTATAAGAAAATTTATGAATATTTTCTAATCCCTTAATAAAAATATCTTGTGAAGCATCCTCCGCCTCCTCTTTAGTTCCTAGCATATAGTAACAATAAATATAAATTTGCTTTTGAAAACAACAAATGATTTCTGCATAGGCACGCGTGTCACCTGATTGAACTTGCTCCACAATTGATTCAATATCTATATCAGCTCGCTCTTTTGATGGATCTCGTGTAGTCAAAGTTGCCCCCCCTTTCCAATCTATATAACTGAAATTAATAGAAGTTTGTGACAAACTATAAAAATTTTTTCACAAAAATAAAACGCTTAAGAGTATCCTAAGCGTTTGAGTCTCACTATTTTATTTTGTAGCTTGTTATAAACCCTTTAATGATTGGGATCAATACACCTATCAATACAATGGGTAGGAACCACCAGCCTAATGAATTTACCTCACCAAGACCAATACGAACCATCTGCATCGATATAAAAGCAAATAAAATGAGACAGATATTTTTCACTTCATTTAGTATTTTTCTGCTATTCAAATAAAATGCTTTTACATTACTTTCATTTAAACGTGACGGATAATTATGCATATGAGGTACTTTTTCTAGCAGGCCCATTAGCATCCATAAAAATAAACCGATGAATGGAAGAATGAATAATTCTATTTTTGCGCCCCAGCGATCAACCTCACCCATCCCATTGAAGTGACCAGGTATTTCATCAGGCAACTTACCCCATGCCAATATAATATAAAAGATGGATAAAATAAATATACTACCACCAATATAGTCCCATATCTTTTCTGATCTTGTTTTAGGTAACTTTAAAATTGGCCTATACATTTTCTCCACCCCTGTTTTTTTCCTTTACTACATCTACGTTATGACTACTAGTAAAGTTTCAAAATTTATGAAAATTGACTTAATATTCAATCTGAACCATTAATTATCCCTATTATTAGTAGCATTATAGCGATAAAATCTACTTTTTTTATTACTTCATATATAATTAATACCCATTTTCAAACTACTAATTACTGTAGAAATACTCATAATACTTTGTAAAATTCATATAATCTGATATAAATGATATATATACATATTTCATTATTTTGTAACATTTCTACTAATTACTGAGAAAGGATATTTCAACTATGCGATTTACTATCTACAAGAAATTATTACTCGGTTTTTTTATAGTTATTTTGGTACTCGTTACAACAATCGGCTTAAATATAAAACAGCTTGATTCTGTAAATGAGACCTATCGTACATTACTGGAGGAACAAACTACTAAATCTATAAGTATTCAGGAATTACGGGTGATTGCAAAACAGGAAATTGTCAGCATGCGAGGCTACTTACTACTTGGAGACAAACAAAACTTTCAAAGTAATCAAGCCTCACGCGAGGAATTTAAACAAAAATCAGAAGAATTAATGGCTACTTTAGATTCAGAGAAATCAATTAAGATGCTTGAAGCTATTAATAAAAGTGAGCAAAATGTTCAACAATTTGCAGATCGTATGTTTGAGTTAAAAGCTGCTGGAGAAACAGAGAAGTACGAAAAATTGGATAGTACTCAAGGACGCTTAATTATTAAACAATTCGATGAACGTGTTGAAAACCTTTCTAATTATCAAAATGAATATGTAGAAGGTAAAATGGCTGCTACATCCAATCAAATTCAAGACATCAAGCTCCAAATGATGCTTCTTGGAGTCTTTGCTGTTGTCATAAGTCTGATAATTGCTATGGTGGTTGGTAGTCTAATGTCTCGTCCAATTAACGGTATGGCTAAGGCTGCGAAAAAAATAGCTGAGGGTGACTTAACAGCTGAACAAATTCGTATAAAAAATCGTGATGAAGTGGGTGATTTAGCGCTTGCGTTTAATCAAATGGCTACAAATTTAAAGGATTTAATTACAAATGTACGCCAAAATACTGTACAAGTAAGTGGCTCTGCTGCTGAGTTAACAGCTAGTGCAGAGCAAACTATACAGGCTACAGAACAAATCACTTCTTCTATTCAAGAGGTTGCTAGTGGCTCAGAGGCTCAAGGGAAAAACGCAACTGAAAGCTCAGAAGCAATGAAAAACATGACAAAGGGTATACAACAATTAGCTTCTACTACTGCTGCTGTTTCTGAACTGGCAATCGAGACAAATTCAGAGGCTAAGAAAGGAAATGATTCTTTACATCGTGTTATCTCTCAGATGACAACAATCAACACGGCTGTTTTAGAGTCAGCAAGTGTTGTTAAAAACCTAGACGGGCATTCCATTGAAATTGGCAATATTATTGGTATTATTACTGATATTGCAGAACAAACAAATTTATTAGCACTTAATGCTGCAATTGAAGCAGCCCGTGCAGGCGATCATGGACGCGGCTTTGCAGTCGTTGCAGATGAAGTGAAAAAGTTAGCAGAGCAATCAAAAAAATCCGCTGAGCAAATCGCTACCTTGATTTCTGAAATACAGCAGGATACAAACCGTGCTGTAACGGTGATGGATACTGGAACTCAAGAGGTTCAAATTGGTATGCAAGTAGTAAAGGTAGCAGAAGAAGGTTTCTCTAAGATTGTTGAGCTGATTGAGCAAGTATCCATGCAAATCCAAGAAGCAACGACTGTTTCAGAGGAGATGTCCTCTAGTGCAGAGCAAATTTATGCTTCCTTTGATGAAATTGCAACTATTGCCCAAATGTCCTCATCTAATTTACAAAATGTTGCATCTGCTTCCGAGGAACAATTAGCTACTATCGAAGAAGTAGCAGCTTCAGCAGCAACACTTTCAAATATGGCAGAAGAACTTCATACGCAAGTCTCTCGTTTTAAGCTAGAATAAAAGACTGCTCGTTTTCTTTAGGTTTATAGAAAACGAGCAGTTTCTTCATACAAAAAAATATCATGATTTTCCAACCTATCATATGTTAACTCCCCTAACCATTTACTCACGGGAAATATATATTTTTTAGTGCCTCCATCAACATTTCACTAAATATCAAATATTTAATAAGGTAGTTAATACTTAAGACAGAATTAAATAAATTTTTAGAATATTATTGACAGGAAGTTAATATCCAAGTAATATTGCTTTCAACAACACATTGCAGGCCAAGATTGGAAATAGTAAAAGTGGTTGTGTACTTGTAGAGAGCCGATGGTTGGTGTAAATCGGTAGGCACACATTTTGAACTCGTCCATGAGCTACTCCCTGAACTTTTCAGTAAGGGATGTCGGTTTCCCCCGTTAACAGGATAGACAGTGATAGCTGTCGATAAGGGGACTTTTTCTATATAGAGAAGGTCAATTAGAGTGGTACCGCGAGCATAAACTCGTCTCTATTTTTTACATAGAGACGGGTTTTTTTATTTTTTAATGACTTATTGGCCTAAGTGTAGATTTTAGATACTAATCACTAAAAAGGAGTGTTTGAAAATGGGAAGAAAAATTTGGGTGTTTGATACAACTTTACGTGATGGCGAACAGGTGCCTGGAGCAAAGCTAAATCTTTACGAAAAAGTAGAGATCGCACAGCAGCTGAAAAAATTGGGTGTCGATATTATAGAGGCTGGATTCCCCGCTTCCTCTCAAGGTGATTTTGATGCCGTCAAAGCTGTAGCTGAAAAGGTTGGCAATACAAACGACATTATGATTACAGCATTAGCACGTGCTGTAAAGGCTGACATTGATGCTGTCTATAACGCTGTGAAATATGCTCAAAACCCGATGATTCACATGGTACTTGGCACATCTGATATTCATGTAGAGAAAAAATTCAGCAAGTCAAAAGATCAAATTTTACAAATTGGCGTGGATGCTGTGAAATACGCTAAAACATTATTGCCGCAAGTTCAGTATTCCACAGAGGATGCCTCTCGTTCAGACTTTGAATATCTTTGGAAAACAATTGAAGCTGTTATGAGAGCTGGCGCAACGATGATTAACGTTCCTGATACGGTAGGCTTTGCAGAGCCAGAGGAATTTGGCGAAATGATTTTTAAATTAAACGACCGTATGAAAAACTTAGATGATAGCGTTCTTTTAAGTGTTCATTGTCACAACGATCTTGGAATGGCAACGGCTAATACGCTAGCCGCAATTAAAAATGGTGCAGATAAGGTAGAATGTACAATCAATGGTATCGGTGAACGTGCAGGTAATGCTGCATTAGAAGAAGTTGTCATGGCACTTAAAACTCGTGGCTCCGTCTACAATGCAGAAACACGTATTAATACAAAAGAAATTATGAATACTTCACGTCTTGTTTCTAGCTTTATGGGCTTAGATGTACAGGTCAATAAAGCCATTACAGGAGATAATGCATTTGCCCATTCTTCTGGTATTCACCAAGATGGTTTGTTAAAATCGCGTGATGCTTATGAAATCGTCCATCCTGAGGATGTAGGTCTTGATGATATGGAGCTAGTACTAACAGCTCGCTCTGGTCGCCATGCAGTGAAAAATGCTCTTGAAAAATTAGGGTTTACTAATCTTTCAACAGAGGAATTTGAAGGTATTTTTGAAGGGTTCTTAAAGCTAGCCGATGCAAAGAAAGAAGTATATGATCACGACTTATATGTTATTGTTGAAAGCTATTATGAAAAACATGATGCCAATAATAAAAATGCTACACATTATAGTGAGCAATTCTTTGATTTTGATGATCTACAAGTCGTCAGCAATACAAGCTTCCCTTCTGCAAGTGTTAAGGTTCGTAAAGGCGGTGAAGTATTTAAAGCTAGTGCAGTAGGCTCTGGCCCAATTGATGCCCTCTATTCAGCCATTGCAGAAATTACAAATATGGATGTAAAACTAGTGGAATATAATATCAATAGTGTTTCACGAGGCAAAGAGGCTTTAGGTAAAGTAAAAATTACGATTGAGCATGAAGGCGAAAAGTATATTGCAAAAGCAGCAGATACTGATATTCTTAAGGCAAGTGCATTAGCCTATATTAATGCGATCAATAGCATTGTAGTGACAAAATTAACACCTGTTATGAATTAAATGAAACTAGCAAAGCAGTATGGCTCTTCCGCCATACTGCTTTTTCAATCCTAGTGACTATCCCTAACTAGTTTTTGATATTCCTCATCGATTCGTTCGATATCCAGACGTTCAAATAATGGTGTCACCTCTTGAATGACTTTAGGCAGATCTACTTGCTCATGCCACATCATTTCATTTATACCTAACATATTTCTTACTTTCTTTGCTGAAAACGGTAAGAAAGGATGCAGCAGCTGTCCTAAATTCCCAATGATATAGACGCAAGTTGCTAATGTACGATTACCTGCCTCTACGTTTTCTTTTACCTGTAGCCATGGCTGTTGTTCATCAAAATAACGATTAGCTCCGCGAATATACTCAAAAATGGACTCTAATGCCTGTTTGAAATGACCACCTTCAATAAGAACGCCCGCTTCATTAAACAATTGTACAGTTTGTTTTCGAATGTCGCTGTCCACCTCCGCTTGTGGCACCTGACAAGCAAATGATTTCTCAATAAACTTCAAAGTACGGTTTACAAAATTACCATAGGCTCCGAGTAGTTCACCATTATGGCTATAAATAAATTCCCGCCATGAAAAATCAGTATCACGATTTTCTGGCGCATTCATCGTTAAGAAGTAACGAATAGAGTCCGCATCATAACGACTTAAAATATAAGGAACCCATACAGCCCAATTCTGACTAGTAGATAATTTGCGCTTTTCTAATGTTAAATACTCATTGGATACAATATGGGTAGGTAATGCCTTAGATCCAATTCCCATTAAAATGGCTGGCCATATAACTGTATGGAATGGAATATTATCCTTCCCATGTACATAGTATGAAATGGTCTCTTCATTCCATAGATCTTCAATGGCTATTTGATGCTCTTTTGCCCATTCCAAGGTTGCTGTTAAGTACCCTGCTACAGCTTCTATCCATACATATATTTTTTTCCCTTCAAAACCTGGCACTGGAACATCTATGCCATTCGGTAAATCTCTTGTTACTGCTCGGTCGGGAACTCCCTCTGCCAAGTATCGCTCCGTTAACCCTAAAGCATTGTCACGCCAACGTTTCTCGACTTTCGCTTGTGCTAAATAAGACTCCAACCTTCCTTGAAATTGACTAAAGGTAAAATAAAAGTGCTCAGTTTCCCGAATAACAGGTTCGTTCCCACAAATTTTGCAGCGCTTATCAATTAAATCTAGTGGGTCTAAAATTTCTGAGCAGTTATCACATTGATCTCCCCTTGCTTTCGCTCCACAATTTGGACAAAGTCCCTCGACAAATCGATCTGGTAGGAATTGTTTATCCGTCTCACAGTAAGCCTGTTCAATTTTCTTTTTGTATAAAAAATTGTTGGCCAATAGCTGTAAGAAAAGGGCCTTAACGGATTCATGGTGGTGCTCCGCATCCGTTCTTGTGTACAAATCATAGGTAAATCCTAAATCATGAAAGCATCTAGTAAACTCATCATGATAGTGATTAGCTATAGCCTCTGTCGTTGTATTCTCTTGTGCGGCACGTATAGAAATGGGTGTACCATTACAATCACTGCCTGATACATATAAAACCTGCTCGCCTTTTTGTCGGTAATATCTAGCCAAAATATCACCTGGTAATAATGCGGCAACATGCCCTAAATGCAAAGAGCCATTTGCATACGGCCAAGCGCCTCCAATAACAATCGTCATTCTAAATGCTCCCCTCACAGAAAAAATAGTAAAAAAAAATCGTCCTAATCAAATCTGATTAGGACGAGTATACCCGTGTTACCACCTATATTTACAAATAGCTCACACTATTTGCCTCTCTCAGTACGTCTTCACACAAAAAAGAGATACTGCTGCTGTTGTAACGAGTGCCCATCTCGTCGTAATCTACTGGCTAAAAAGCTTTCGGTACGAAGCTCAAAGGTCATTTTCAACAGGGTTCATTTACCTCATTTCCACCAACAGAGGCTCTCTACAAAATGCTAATCCAATTTACTTTTCCTTTTCAATGCTTTTTCTATAGGATTGGCATTATTTTACGCCTTCTTGTGAAGAAATGCAATGATTGTTGTAAAAGCGTCCTTTTTTTGATTCATTTTCTTGAGTTAATCTAATGTAACCTTTAGCAACTCAGTTAAATCATCAATTACTATATCTGCTTTTTCTAACTCCTTGTCTTGTGCAAAGTCAAAGCGTACACCTATTGATAGTAATTGATTGTCCTGTGCAGCTTGGATATCCGAAGACCGATCTCCTACCACTGCCCCGTAATCAATTTTATTTTCATCTACAACTCTTTTGACCAGGTCTGATTTATGCCCACTTGCAATGGCTTGAATGCTATAGATTCCCTTTATAAAACGCTCCAACTGATAGGTTTCGACGATTGCTTGTAAATAGTCAACCTGTCCATTACTCGCTATGTATAACGGATAATTCTCTGACAATGTTGCAAGGGTTTGTTCAGCGTTTGGATACAAAGCACCTTTATGTCCACGTATTTGCTCAATCAGCTTTACATGGAATAATACATTGCTCTCTTCTCGTATCTCTACCGCATGCATAGGACATAATGTTTCCCACACAACTGGTAAAGGAACCCCCATTATTTCTCTATATTTTTCTATAGGTGTTTCTCCCTGCCACAAGCCGTTTGTCCGCAGCACATCAAATGTTGCATCGAGCGCAGGCTCTAAAATAAGATTGGTTTGAAATAATGTTCCGTCCATATCAAAAATAAACGCTTTATTCATAAAATCTCTCCTTAATTAGTTATCAAAAAACGCCATATGCTGCTTTTCTTGCTTATAATAATCCAAACGATCCTGCAAAGTTCCTGTATGAAATTCAAATTTATGACCATCAGGATCTGTAAAGTAAATCGATTTTTTATCCTTTTCATCTCTTTGCCGACCCGCTAAAATATTGACCTTTAGCTGCACCAATCTGTCATACATCTTATCAAAGTCATCCTCAGCGATTGTGAAGGCAATGTGTGTATAGGAATGATGGATGTCATTACGGGGTATATCCTTTTCTACATTAAGAGCTAGCCACAGCCCATTTACATCAAAATAGGCTGTGCTGTTCCCCTTTATTAGCAACTTGGCATCAAATACTCTTTCATAAAAAGTGATGGATTCCTCTAAATTAGAAACTGAAAACAATAAATGATTGATGTTTCGAATTGTCATGGCTATGCTCCTATTGATTATTTCTTCCCCTTTTTCATTCCCTTGGCTATTTGCTTCCACTTACGCTGCTCCTCAAGTTTTGCTTGCGTATTTGTTTTGCGCTCCATATAAGCCAATTCTCTTTGCAGCTTAAAATAGCTTTGTAGACGATATTGGTCCAAGTCCCCATCTACTATAGCTTGCTGGACAGCACAATAAGGCTCTTTTTGATGTGTACAATCACGATAACGACAAGCCGTTGCTAGTTCCTCAATATCTTGAAAGCTAGAAGCTAAACTATCCCCTTGATCCCACAATTGAAGCTCACGCATCCCTGGCGTATCAATTAGACAGCCGCCAGCAGGCAATGCTACTAGCTCTCGATGGGTTGTTGTATGTCGTCCCTTGGCATCATCCTCACGTATACCCGCTACTTTCATCAGTATCTCACCACATAAAGCATTTGTTAATGTGGATTTCCCTGCTCCAGAAGACCCCAATAATGCTCCCGTCACCCCCTCTGTGAATAGCGCTTGAATTTCCTTTAGACCTTCGCCTGAAAGAGCACTCGTTACGAAGATATCCACACCAAAGGCTACAGACTCCACTTCTTGTACTAAGCTCGAAACATCCTCGCATAAATCAGCTTTTGTCAGGACAATAATGGGCTTTGCACCTGAATCCCAAGCAGCCACTAAATATCTCTCCAAACGTCGAATATTAAAATCTGCGTTCAAGCTCATAACAAGTAACACAATATCGACATTTGATGCGACAATCTGTTCTTGAATTTCCGTTCCTGCAACTTTACGTGAAAATACAGATTTTCGTTGGAATAGCTGATGAATAATTGCTCGTTCCTCACCAGGCATTTTCTCCACTAGCACCCAATCACCAACTGCTGGATAGTCCTCCCTCGCTAAAGACGTATACGCATAATGACCAGCAATTGTCGCAAGCCATTCTCCCTCTTCAGCTAACACCCGATAAGAATGCTTATGCTCTAAAGTAACCCTTGCAGGCACACAATTTTTTAATTTAGCCTGTTTTTTCATTTCTAGCATTTGCTCTTCAAAATATGTTGTAAAACCTAATGTTGTTAAATTCAATTTATTTTCCTCCTAAACGTATGATGCCTCAGCGAAAATAGTTGTCATCCGCAAGAGGCCCTATCGCAATTTCACCTTTTGGAACTACGATAAAAAAACCTTGTAGCTGCAATTCGGCAGTTACAAGGTTTCACAGGCACGTTTAAAAGATACACAAATACCCCGAGTTATGAAACGGCGTCACTTTGTATATTTTAGGCGTGTGAAATTGAACAAACCGAATTGCAGTTCGTTAATTACAGATCTATTCATCATGTCACATCACCTACTTTCCATTTAGTTGTTATCAATATAGCAAAATTTTCAGAAATTGTCAATTACAAGATTTCTTTTCAAAGAATCCATCACCATAACGTCATTAGGATTATTACCACTCCGACAGTCACTTTTCTGAGAGCGACCGATTAGTTTCCTTCTGCAATAGGAATTCGTCGCAAAGGCATCACTCAATACTGGAATATATGCTTTTAGATTTTAGAACTCTTTCCTCTAATTATCTCACTTCAGGGTGATTCCAAAGGAGTCGTCAATCCTCCACTCCTATCATTTTCAATTAATGATGAAACTTAAAAAAGGAAATCCTTTTTTCAATAATCTAAAAAGGAATTACTAAATAAAAAGAAACTATTACAAATGTGTTATCGTAAAAAAATTATTAAAGAGGATTTGTAAAGACCTATCTAATATTTAAAACATCTTAACTATTTATAAAAAACCATGCTATACTGTAATATACTTACATAATTACTAATTTTGTAAAAAATACATTCCATTACTTACAGACATTTTAAAAGAAAGGAGAAAAAATGAACACTACTTCCCAACAAGAAATTATGGATTGTGCATATAATTGGATTATTGAGTATTTTTTCAACCAGCAATTACAAGATACTGCAATTAAGTATATACAATTTAAATTTAAACAACCTTTAAGTTTCTCAAAATTAACTGAAATACACTACAATATTTTTAGAAACGTACATAATAAAAGCGAATTAACAGAAATCCAAACTATTGTAGAACTTATACTTTTATCTGCCGATATTTTGGATGATATTCAGGATAATGATGCCCCATGTAATCCTTGGAGTAATAAACCCCTTAGTTATAATTTAAATATTCTACTAGGGTATTTATTTATAGCTCTCCAAAGAATACATTATATCAATTGTTCCAGTGATGTAAAAAAATTCTTTAACATCTTTATTTACCCATTAATGCTTGATGCAATTAATGGGCAGCACACTGATTTAATTAATGACACTATTACTGAACAAGAGTATTTTGACATGACTGCATTGAAATCAGGATCTCTCATCTTGTTAGCAAATTTACTTGGTGCCGGAAATGTATGTCCATCAACATTTGAAAAAATAAAAGAATACTCCTATTATCTCGGAGTTATTGCACAAATAAGAAATGATGTAAATGATTTATCTTATTCGATACATAAAAATGATATCAAAGATAAAAAGAAGACACTTCCTATTTTATATTATCTACATATACAAGATCCAAAATTTTCATCAATAAAGGAATATTATAACAATAATAAATCTTTTGAGGAATTGCTTGATAGTGAACTTCAAGAATTACTACTTTGTATTATGAATGGTGGTGCAATAACATATTGTCATGTTGTTGAGCAAATATACCTTAAGAAGTTTAAGGATTGTATATCTTCTTTAGATATCTCAAATAAACACAAAAATTTACTACTTAACATTAAAGTTTAGTCATTATTTTGAAGCCCACGAACTTGAAGCCGGTAGAATAGAAGTATTTACGCTTTCAAGCGATTTCAGAGCATCAGTAATTACTTTAATTTCATCTGCAGATGACATATATATCAATTCTTTTTGATCAATGTTACTCGAATTATTTAATAATAAATGAATTACATCCATTAACATTTAGATTACATCCTTTCAACTATATTATTTGTTCTTAAAACATTATAATTATGGGAAGTGAAATTATGGTTTTCAAAAAATTTGTTTTAATTTTAAGTAGTATATTTATCATTATACATTTTTATTTATTATCATTAATGCTAACGCCATATATGGGCATAAATATATCTAATAATTCAACTGGTGAATATATAATAACCAATATTAACCAAAATGATGGATGGGTACGTTATACAACCGCTTCACCCGGAAATATTATCAAAAAGATTGACGGACAGCCAATTACTGATGTCTCTATAAACAGAGGAAGCAAAGTAGAAATTACAGACGGCGAAATTACACAAACAGTTGCTATCCCAAAGTTTGAGACAAGAAGTACTATTAAAGAACTAATTATTCCAAGTTTATTTTCTATACTAGCATTAGTTTTATCCATGCTAATGGTTAAATCTCCAAATGCAGTGAATCGATATTTCATTGGATTCTTGTTATCAGCTGCTTTGAGTTTATTTGCTTCGACCGAGTCTGGAAGGGATGATATTATCGCTAATATCATCATTATTACTTTTCTACCACTAGGATCAATGTATTTAGTTTTATTTATTTTTGCTCTTCTTCATGAAAGAAGAATTATTCAACAACAATCATCGATGTGGTTTAACTTTAATAAAGTTTTTTCCATCATTATCATATCAATCAGTATATTAAATTTATTATATAAAGGTCATTTTTCAGCAATTAGTGCAAATATAGTTTTATTTTACTTTTGCTCAAATGTTTTTTTTGTGATTCTTTTATTATGTTATTACTACATAAAAAACATATGTCATGAAGGGAAGACAATCCTAAAATGGTTAGTATGGATTAATGTCCTCGCATTCACACCATTCATATTGCTGCATGCATTACCATATATGCTAAATTTACCCTACCTAGATGATGATACCGTTGAAATTTTTTTGTTTATTATCCCTATTGGATATTTCTATTTATCTGTCTCTAAACAAGTAATAGATTTAAACTTCATATTAAGTAGAATTCCTTATTACTTTTTACTTTCTCTTTTACCTGCTATAAGCATTGCTACAATTATTATTTTTGGCAGCTTAAATCCTAATTCTCAGATTTTATATTTTTTCTTTTTAATTTTTGTAATTGTAAGTATGATTATTATTTTACTTTTTATCAAAGAGAAAGTAGACTTTGTCCTTCGACATCGCCTTTGGATGCGGGATGATAGTTTGTCTCAGCAGCTTGAGTTTTTTATTGGAAAATTATCATCAAGCATGAAAGAAAAAGATTTAAAAAATTTGTTTATCAACCAGCTTCAAGAATCATTAGGGCCAAGCATTATTGCTTTTATAAAGTTTGACTATCTTACAGATAATTTCCATTTAGAGGAAATTCCAAAAAACGAGCAAGCTATTCACCTTTCTGAAAAATTCAAAGATAAAATACGTAATCATAAAAATAAAAAGATAGATTTACTTGATTACCAAGGTTTAATTGGTATGAGGATTTATACAATCGAAACAACCCATACATACATATGGATTGGCTATAAAAAAAATCAAACAGTTTTTAACCTTCATGAAAAAGTTTGGTTTATTAATATTGTTAAATATATAAGACTCGTTTATGAAAACGTTTTTGCTGTTGAAAATCTAATACATACCATTGAACAAACAGAGGTTCAACAGTCACAATCATCTTCCACTTTATCACGTTTTCTGTTTCAATTATCCGAGCAAGAAAGAAGACGTTTAGCAGCTGATCTTCATGATTCAGCCTTACAGGATCAAATTATTTGGTATCGTTCACTTGAAAACTTAATCACTACAACGCCCTACCTTCCAAGAGATACACTAAGTCAATTACATCAAATAAAGAACGGGATGCAAGATGTAATTAATCAAATACGCACTACTTGCAATGAGCTTCGTCCAATCTCAATAACAAAAGGGGGATTAACTGTAGCTTTAAGAGAATTGTGTGCAAATATGCAAAAAAAGGCGAGCTTTGACATTACATATGATTTTCCCCCTATCATCGAACACGACGACTATAATTTGGAAATTTGCATTTATCGGGTTATTCAAGAACTTCTAAACAATGCACATAAACATGCTAATGCAACTAAAATATCATTAAGTTTATGGGATGATGAAAAGAACATATATCTTGACTATCGAGATAACGGTAATGGATTTAAGCCGGACTCAGTAACAGTCAATAACTCACATACAGGACTAAATGGTATAAAAGAAAGAGTTTATAGCTTTAACGGAAATATCAACTTCATTACTGAAATTGGTATTGGTACGGAAATCCATATAACAATACCGAGGTGAAAAAATTGATTCATATTCTTTTGGTAGATGATCATCAAATGGTAGGTCTAGGTACTAAAGCCATATTAGAAAATGAACAAGATTTTAAGGTTACTTATCTTCACGAGCTAGAAGAAATATATAAAGAATTTGAAATTAGCGACTATGATATTTACTTATTTGATATACAAATGCCTGAGTGCTCTGGTATAGATCTAACAAAAAAACTTTTAGCAATACGACCTAAAGCTAAAGTTATTCTATATACTGGCTTCGATTACTATTCACAATTTAGCTCGCTTATGAATTTGAACATTTGTGGAATAGTTAGTAAAACTGTTCCTTATGAAGATTTAATTATGACTATACGTGCTACATTAAAAGGGTATGTCTTATTGCCTTTACCCTTATTAAAAGAACTAAAAGAACCAATTCCCTCAAGCAATAATTTAAGTACACTACTCACTCAAAAAGAAATATCCATCCTGAGAAGCTTGATTAAAGGGTATAGTAATCAAGAAATTGCCGATGAATTATTTTTAAGTATACGAGCCATTGAATACAACTTAACTAAAATTTATAAAAAATTAGGCGTAAACTCTCGCACAGAAGCTGTAACAGAGGTAATCCGTTTAGATATTTTAAAAAGTGGTCTGCCCTAATGTTCTAAAAGTAATATAATATAAGACATGAGGTTGAGAACATTTAAACATAGAAAGCTATTTGAATATCCTCAGATTGTTAGAAAATCTTCTAACAATTTGGGGAGATTTTTTTAAATATCAAAATTCAAGTTGTTTTATATTAAAATTGTATTTCCCATTCATAATGAACTTCCCAGTAAAAATATATGGGGAAATTCAATCCTCGTTTTTCAGTTGTTGACGCACTAGCTTTTCGTAGAACATGTGTGTTTGCATCAAGTCTTTATGTGTACCGATACCTGTAATTTCTCCACGTTCTAACACAACAATTTGATGGGCATCAAGTATTGTAGAAAGTCTATGCGCTATAACGAGTGTTGTTCGATCCGCCATTAATTTTTGTAATGCTTTTTGAACAAGTAATTCGGAATCACTATCTAGATTGGAAGTAGCCTCATCCAGCAATAAAATTTTTGGATTTCGAATTAAAGCTCTTGCAATGGCAATCCGCTGTCGTTGCCCTCCCGAAAGCTTCATACCACCTTCTCCAACCTGCGTATTAACACCATCAGGTAGTCTATCAATAAACTCCCATGCATTGGCTTGTTGTATAGCATGTTGAATAGCTGTCTCTGACACTCCGTGTTCAACACCATATAAAATATTTGCTTTAATAGTCCCTGACATTAAGGGACTTTCTTGTGAGACATAACCAAGCTGACTGCGCCATGACTGCAGTGAAATGTCATAAATACTAGTTTGGCCTAGTAATATTTCACCTGAGATGGGCTTGTAAAAACGTTCTAGCAAAGAAAATAATGTCGTTTTCCCACTACCACTAGGACCAACAAATGCCGTCATTTTTCCAGTAGGAATTGTTAATGAGAGATTTTTAATAATCATATCTTCTTGATAGGCAAAAGAAACATTGTAAAATGATATATTTTGTTCTGCACTCTGCACTTCTATCTTTGTGTGCTCGCCCTCGCCCTCATGCTGAACAAAAAGAATATCTCGAATTCTTTCAACCGCCCCAAGTGCCTTTTGTAGAGATGTAAAGAAGGAGGCCATTTGAGTAAAGGGCACCGTAATTTGAAACATATAAATTATAATCGCTACTAGCGCACCAGCAGTTAGTGCACCAGAGGCTACTTGTACGCCACCATAACCAATTAATATAACAAGAACAAGCATCATTACAAATGTCATGAATGGGGAAACGAAGGCTTGAACTCTTGCTTCTTTTAAGCCAAATTTAAAAAGGTTGTGAACGTTCTTCTCACCATACTTGCCTTCGGTTTTCTCAGCATGATACGCTTTTACAAGACGAATATTTGCTAACACTCGACCAAGGTTAGCAGAAAAATTCGCCATTTCATCCTGCGTAGCATTTGCAATCTTGTACATTTTTTGTCCCAAGGGTAGGATAAATAAAATTGACAAAGGAATAGAAATCAGCATAATAACAGTCATTTTCCAATCAATGAGCAATAGGAAAATAATTGACCCAATAATCGTAATGATCCCTGTGACAAATGTGATTAAATGCTGAGTAATCAATGCTTTTACAATATTTGTGTCCTGCGTAATTCTACTCAATATTTCCCCAGACTGACGGTCATCAAAAAAGGAAATGGGGAGTCGTAGCACATGTCTCCACAATCGATTTCGAATAGAGGCAACAATGGATTCTCCTATATAAGTCATAAAATAGAAGGATAATCCTGAGGATACTGTTTGCATAATTAAAATAATCCCAAATAAAAGCATAAAAGAAAAATTAAACGCTGAGCTAGCCAATTGATCTACTAATTTCATCGTAAAAAGTGGAACTAGTAACCCAACAACAGTTTCGATTATTCCTAAAACGATAGCAAAAAAGATTATCCATTTTGGTGGATTTGCTTCTTTAATAAGCTTTAAAAAAACTTTACCACTTAAAGTTTTCGAATTTTTCCGTTCACTATTTTTATTCATTTGAATTTGCCTCATTCTAGCTAATTGATTGTAATATTTTTATAGCAAATGAATGATTTTAAAGAACAGCTATTCCATTAGTTGAATTTTGATAAGAAGAAAAAGTTTCTTTCAAATTAGGTAATGGTAGCCAAGAAAATCTATCTTCTTCAATTCCTGAAAGTGCCAATAACATCCCCGCTGCTCCAGAAAAAATGTCACCCGAAAGTTTATAGCAATAGTCCCCTGGCATAAAATATTTATCATTATCACTAAGTACATATAAATTTAAGGTATTTATTGCTTTATCTAAGAATTGTCCTCCCGTTTGAAGCTCGATATCAACTGCGTTGGCAGTTAGAATTATTCCGCCTAAGCCACGAAAAAGACCTGAACCGTAAAAGCATTTGGAACTAGCCACTTCCCCTATGCCTTTTAATTCAGTTTCCCATCTCTTGTCCTTTAGCAAATGTCTCAACTCTATCATGCTAAGACCTATGCCCGCGCTGCCTCCTGCAAGATACGGTATAAACCTTGTGTTTTCTTTATCGATAACTTGGTACGTTCCTGAATTATCCATAGTACATATACTTATATCTTTTTCTAAAGCTTGCAGAGAAAGTTCTAACCATACTTTTTCTTCAGTAGCTTTATATAAAGCACTATAAAATAGAGAAACACCGGACCATCCATCTACTAGCCCTAGTGGAATGGCATCAGCATCGTTAGAAGTTACCACTATATCTTTTTCAAGAAGGGAATGTAACTGAAGGCCTATTTTAATAGCACGATCAAGCATGTACTTAAAATCAGATATATAGGATGCAGATATAAATGCTAAGCCTATTCCAGCTAATCCCGTTCTTATTGAAATATCCTCATTATTTGATTCTATTTCTATTGAATCATAGATTGCTTTGGATCTTTCAATCATCCCTAAATCATAAAGTACTCCTGCTATTCCAGCTTTTCCTGAAAAAAGCCCCATATCAAGCTGATTAATAACTTCTTGCGAACAATATTTTATTGCCCAAGATTTTGCCTTTTCTGGTACATCGCCTGTGCGCATTAATGCCATGATTACACCAAAGCCACCTGTTAGTATATTAAAGATACCACCTAAACTTTCATACTGACGGATATCTCCCGATAATAGTTTGACATCACACCTCAAATCATTAATAATACCAGCTCTGATTGATGAGAGAATTTTGGGTATATCTGATCTATTAAAATATTTAGATGGCGCTGAGAGGAAACTTTTTTGTGGTATAACGCACCTTTTATTACATTCACTTTCAATTTCTTCAATCCATCTCATTGCCTTACTACCGAATTGATCAAAAATCCATTGATCATGTTTTTTTATGATGTCTACCGCTATATCTTGAACAGGCCCTATCGGTAGAAACAGATATCTTGCTATACGAAGTAAGGCAAACCAATCTGTCTGTTCCCGCGAAAGATTTGGAGCACCTACAAAACCAAGTCGCATTAAACCTGAAGGAATACTATCGTTTAAATGACTCGCTGCTTCAAAATCAATTAGTTTAATATCATTAGAAGCTGTTACCATTACATTGGCTGGCTGTAGATCGCCCATACCAACGTCTCTAGCATGGATAGATTGCAGAGCATCTTTTAATTGTTTTAGTATAAAACATGCATTGTCACAGTATTCACTTGAGTTTTGCTGTGCAGAGAATGGATAATTCGTTGCTATCCAAGTATCTAAGGATGTCCCACTAATATACTCTTCTTCTAAAAATACATGTTCCCACTCTTGGAATGTTTTATGGAATGAAACCACGGATTCTAATCCTAGGAGTTTTTTTAATATACTACCCTCATGATTTAAACGCTCGACCGCATCTCTTCCTTGACCATCTAAACCTGCATTTGGTCGCCCCTCTTTCAATACTACTTTAGTGTTTGAAGGAATGTGATTTGCCACATAAACCCCACCACCATTACTGAAGTGCAAAGCAGATTCAATAATATAATTATCAAGCTCTGATACAGCAGTTTGTATTTCCCCATGCGTTTCTGACATTTTTTTAACAATTAGTGGCTCTTCTATAAAATCAGGAACCGTATAATATGGCGCTCTAGAATCGGGTATTAACTCACCAGAAAAATTTTGAATGGCTGGAATTTTTGATGCACCGTTAATTAAATACATCTCCTTGAATGCCCCATATCTAAAATAAACATTCCCATCTAACCATCTTTTATCGTTCAGTATGTATGGTCCGTTTGAAAAGTCTTTCAATAGATAATGTAATTTCTCTAAAAGGAAAGTAAACTGACTTTCGTTATTCGGATAGATCGTAATAAATTTACCTGACGAGGCTCTGTCACCATATTTAGAATTCTTTAATACTAATTCCCACACATTAGATACATGTTTAAACGGAACAGAATTCTCAAACAAAAAATCCGAAACGACTCTCAATATTTCTTTAGCTTCTTTTGGTATAGAACTTATATGTATCTTCCAACCCTGAATAGGCAAATCAGAGTCTGGCTTAGAATAATATGTCCAATGTTTGTCAGAATTTATAACCCAATTGAAGGGTACATTAGAAATTTTCAGAGCTGACTCTGTCGCCTTTTCAAGTGGAGGCTCATAATATTTTTCTTTAAGATTAATATACTGTACATAACGCATATCCATAATTATTACCTCCACTCTTTATTCGTTACAAATCCGATTTATTTGCTACAAGTAAATTGACTCATCATGCTTGGTGTACCGATACAAAGGAAATTACTTGTTGTTGAATAACCCATTACGCCATTCAATTTTTTATTATTGACATCCATTTTTTGCAATTCTAGTACATTTGATTTTTTTTTGTTATACGTCATTATTCTCACCACCTTTCAAACACTACAATAGGATTAGTATAAAAAACAATATTTTGTATAATTTTACATTTGTATAACATCAATCACAACCATATATTTTCCATTTTTCGCTTTAAACTATGTAAATAAATATCGATAAGAGTGGTATAGACAATGCTTTAGAGAGTATAATGAACGGAAAGATGATATAATACTCATTAAATACATTACATATTTAATGAGTATTATGTATGAAGTTATTCTAATGAATTATATAATGTTAGATTTAGTCACCTGCGCTGGAGATACATGATCCTGTAGAAACAGAACTTGCACAACTTCCGACAGAAGCAAAAGATCCACCTGTTGCTAGACTACTAGTTGTTGTAAACCCAGCAAACTCTGACACGTCCATTTGCTCTTCGATATATAAAGTATCTTTTAGGTTTCTATTAAAATTTTGATTGTCATTCATAATATCCATCCTCTCTATCAACCGAATGATGAAGCAGTTGCTCCAGAGCTTGCAGTTGATGCACTACTACCAATTGTAGATGCTGAAGCAAATGTTGTTGCGGACCCCCATGTACCAGCAACTTCATTTAACTGCTGCTCTTGCTCTTCAATATATAAGCCCATTTCGTCTGCTTTATTTTTTTCGTGTTTTTCCATTTAAATACCTCCGTTTAATATTTTCCAGAAAATTCAAGCTCAAATTTCATCCAGCTGAAGAAGCAGTTGCTGCAGTTGCAGCTGGACAAGAAAAACTTGATGCACAACCCCATGTACCAGCAACTTCATTTAACTGCTGCTCTTGTTCTTCAATATAAAGGCTCATTTCTTCTACTTTATTTTCAGCGAATTCTTCCATTTAAATACTCTCCCAACATTTCATATTTAATCTTTCATCTTTTTCATCCAAAATAAAGAGATTACTGAATTTGAAAGATTAGAAAAAGATAGACAAGTTTAGGCTTGTTCTTGTAAATTCCTTGGTCCAGTTCTTATTAAATCATTACTCCTGCTCTTCATTTCAGGCTCCTATGCTCTACTCTAACTTTTTGATTCATCAAAATACTATTCATCTAATTCACAGATACAAGTTTATCCAGCTGTAGACACAGATGAAGTAGTATTTAATGAAGAACCTGGACAAGAACCACTCGAAACAGTACTTAATGTACCAAATGAAGCTGCTATTTCATTTAGTTCTTCTTGCTCTTCGATGTAAATCTTTGATTCTATTGATAAAAGATTGTTTCTCTCTTCCATCAGTATCACCTCCTTTCAGTGAATAAAACTCTTTACTTCAGATATCGAAAAGTCTTTTTTGAAATTATAAATAATAAAATAAATAAGGCTAAAAGAATGAGTAAATAATTTGTCAATTCCAGCCATGGAGATTCAGCTAGTCCTAAAATATAATGCAATGTATCATTTAAAAATAGCATTGGGTTCCAAATTAAAAACTTATAATAATTTTGTGGGTCATTACCACTTAGTGATACAAATAAATCTGTCATGGTAACCGAAAATAGTAATATTAACATCAATGGTACTAACATACTTGTTGCGGTTTTGCCATTAGGGAATAACGATGACAACACATAATTAATTGGATATAATGCAATGAATGTAAAGTTAGAGATCAACAAAATTTTACCTATGTCTACCAATTCAAGTGTTGTAATTGTGCTGAACGCTAATAAAATAATTGTTAAAAATATATTTAATATAATTAAAATACCTAAACCTAAACCTATGAAATACTCATAAAACTTAATATTTGTCTTATCTAACCATTCAAAAACTCGCTCAGATCTCTTATCGGTTAAATAAACAGTACCCCCAGAAAATGCCACAGAGAAAATAGTGAATAATATACAGGTAGTAAGAAATTGACCACGAATCATTAAGTCAAGTGTCTCTGTACCGACTGAAGCTGCATTTTTTATAAATATAGATATAACAAAAAACATTATTGCAGGTAATAGAGTACCGATAAGTGCTCCAAAATTCCGAAGTGTTTCCTTTAAGTAAATTTTAGTAATCATCAAAGTCATTTATTTAACACCAGCCTTTTTCCAGTCACCGCATAGAATAAGTCCTCGATACCAAAATTATCGGTTGTTTTATATTTATTTAATAATTTCTCCAAGTGATCAGATTCCTTTATAACACCATCATCTAGTATCGAAACAGTATCAAATAATTCTTCATATTCATTTACTTCATGGCTAATAATTATTAAAATTTTTTCCTTTTCTCTTGCATAATAAGTCAAAAAAGAACGAAGATCTTTTTTCTTCTTCAGGTCTAAATCTGCAAATGGCTCATCCAAAATAATAATAGGTTTATTAAGTAGAAAAGTGATGAAGATGGAGACTGCTTTTTTCATACCACCAGAAGCATTTTTGATTAGAGTTTTCTCGAATTTTTTAAGGTCCAATAAATTAAAGAGATCTTGATTAAAATCGTATTGCTTTATTGTTTTTTTAAAGAGCTCTATAACCTCACTAATTTTCAGATATTGAAATGCTTCAAAATTTTGATATTGAATGGCGCAATCAACTATATTTTTTTTGTCAGTCTTTAAATAAACTTGACCAGAATCTATAGATAATTCACCTTCAATAATCTTTGTTAATGTAGTTTTTCCTGCCCCATTTTCCCCCAGTAATAAATGGCATCCCTTAGATGGAAAATTTAAATTCACACTTTTCAGTACAGTTCGATTATTAAAACTCTTACTAATGTTTTCTAGGATTAAATTCATTTATATTTAGCCCTCCCATGAAGAAATTTATCTACTGAATAGCAAAAGCAAAAAGTGGCAATTGTTTTATTTGTCTGCTTTGTTGAATTTCTTGTAGATATTCTATTAATGTTAATCCAGCGAATATAGTACCTTTTAATTCCATCTCTGAAGCCTTTAAACTTAACTGATGACCCAGTAAACCACTAATTGATAACATATAACGATAATCTATTAAACGATTAAAACTGTTAATATACTCTACATTCCATTCAAAGTAAAAGATTCCACTTGCTCGATGCATTTCTTTCTGTAAAAACAACGATTCTTCTACTGATGAAGCTGTTAACAAACATTTTTGTTCCCAATCTTCTAAATTTTTAAAATAGACACCTCGATCTAATGCGAATAATTTCGATTGATCTATAAAACAAACATGAACTAAATCCTGTAACTGAAAATGATTCAAACAGTCCATTACGTGATTGGCCAACATATTTAACTGAATTTTAGTTAACTGACGATCGTTAACATTAAAAAAGCGATAAGATTTTCTTTTTGAAAGCGTCTCGAGAAAATTTTCTTTCTCAAAGGGAAATGGCCACTCATCATTACTAATTGTTGACGATAAGATGGATTTACTAAAATTGTTTTTACTTTGAGCAACATATTTACCGTACATTTAAACCACCTCCACAACAAAATTAATTATTTCATTTGAACGTTCAATTCCTAAAAGATGGAGTATTGCTTTTTCATCAAAACGAGTGTGAACTTTTAATTGAACGTCGGCAATTTTTGATAAGGACATTAGGTTAGACAATAAAATACCATTATTTAAATTTGCAATCTTAAAGCTAAAATCGTTATACTTTTCCGCAATAATGTCTGTATCATTCCCTAAGAGCAAATATCCTTGAACATTCTGATTGGTAGTACAATTTCTATCCAAAAGTTTTACGAAGTTTGTAACATCTAAAAGTTCATCATTCATTATTTGATAATAGGTATTATCGGTATTGTTATAGAAGTAAATACCCTTACCCATGAATGCCTTTTCATTAATATTTACATAAAACAACAAATTCGAATTAATATTACCTCCTGTTGGAGTATAACGTTTATATTTGATTTCTAAATCTTTGTAACCAACTGTTTTTCGCATCAGTAAATCGATTTGAGAAGGGATCTCTACATCATCTAATTTTTTCCACAAAAAAGACGCTTGATTATATACAGTTAGTTTCAAATTTTTAGATTTATAATGAGTTAAATGTGAAGAAGCATTAACAAATTTACTCGCAGGAAATTGTATAAATTTTTCAAATGATACAATACTAGGGACGTCGTGTTCATACAATTTATTTCTTAGTGCATAATATTTGAAGTTAATAAACTCTTTTTTATAAAACCCTTCAACTAGTGATGTATTATTAATTTTTCCGATTTCGCGTACAGTATTTAATGTTACACAATTTAAAAATTCTTTCTCATCCATTTCTTCAACACTTGGATTAATCTTTAAAGATTCTAAAATTCCGATATATTCATCCGGCATAATCCCTTTTTGAGAAAATAACGGACCAAATTGTTGTCCTTTATAATTTACATATAATACATCCATATATCCTAAAATGTTTTTAATAGAAGTTTCATTAAAATCATCAGTATAAATACATAAAGATCGCTTATTTGAAAGTGACACAGGGTTAAAGTCATTAGCAGTAAGAGTCATAATATTAAATGATTCGAAATTTTCTTTTAAAGCTTCTACTAATAAGGCATCCTTTCCAAGAATATAAATACAGCAATTATCTAGGTGGGTCTTAAAAGCTTTTAGACTACTAAAATTTTTGAATTTTGATATATATCTTAAATAGAATTTATCTGTTCTATCTAATAATTGATGGTCTTCCTTCTGCATTAAGCAACCCTTTATAAATAAAATTTCCAGCAACTGATCAACTTCTTCTTTTGAATAACGAGCTTTTATATACAATGCTTCTAAAGATATTCCTTCCTTTAATAAAGGAAGTAAATCGCTGACAATTTCCTTTGCTCTAGTTCCATTTAATCGAAATGGACCATCCACACTTCCAATAACGGTTACAGCTTCCTCTATAATAATATTAATATTCGGTAATAATTGTGGTTCCTTTGGGAAATGAACCATGGGATCACTTATTAGTTGAGACATATCTTTTTCCTCCCTCTAAAGATGTTCTCATCTCTTCAATATTGACATCATAATTATCACAGTTAGGGCAATTTGTATAACCTGATATTTCTTTGAATATCATTTTATAGTAATCAAATGAGAAGTTTGCAATTTGATTATTTAAATTGGAGTTAATATAAGTAATAAGATAGTTACAGAATATCGATATTTCCTCTGGTAAAAAATACAAGTCTGAGAATTCGTCTTCTAGAGATATTATTAGCTCATGCATTTTTGCTGGAAAATAATACTCTTGCATTCTAGATAATGCACAATCTATGCATATTCTTTTAAACTCTTCCCCATTCTTAAATAAACCAGGTATCATAATCCTATCAATATCTACAAAAATCGGAATGGCATTTATAGCGTGACTATTTAAAAACTCCTTACAAATATTAAGTTTTGGACCATCATAGATGACAAAAAAAAGGTCTTCACTATTATCCGTAACTTCTGAGTAGTCAATTTTCTTTACTGCAAACTTTCTATTTAATAGCTCTTTATAAATAGCATCCTGACTTTTCCCTATACCTGTAACAATATAATTCATAGAATTTCCTCCTTTTCTCCTTATGAAAATGGTAAAGGTTCCTCATTAATAAGTTCTTCATCATAATATCCAAACATTTGAGTGGCAAATGACTCTAAACGTTGACTTTTTAAATATCGTGCTGAATGAACAAATGAAATAGGTTGTAATGATGGTATTGTCACTTTCACTGCACATAAACCCTGTTCTCTGCATTCACGTGATGTTAAATCTGTCACATAAACCTTATGTCCCTGTTCTTTTAAACAATCAATTAAATAATGAAGTTCTTCTAGATTAGAATTAAAAATTGGTTTTTCAGTTGGGAATGGGACTATCCCATTTCCTTCTAAAAACGAGAACTTATTGGCCATCGTTTCATGCGCCATAAATAATGCTCCCTCATCTACTGAGTAAAATAAATCATATGGACGACTTAGAAGTTCTTTTTGCTTTGGAATTCTACTTACAAGGCTAAACATTACAGAAATAAGTTCTTTTTTTATTTTGTGTATGGCTTTTTTCGGGCATGCATTTGTCGAAAACATAAGTACATTTTTTAACTCTTGAGAGTGATTTGTTTCAGCTCGAAGACAAAACGTATGTATACCATCAACGGTTGATGCTTCATATAGTGTTGTTTTTCCTAAAAAAGGATGAGTAAATATATTTAAATCCTCTAGGTAACTTTCTTCACTTACTTCTTTTAATGGACGCTTTAATAGCCAAGTAAGTGCTATCCCATCCCTTTCTATTACTTCATAAATCCCATTAATTACGGCATCAATATAATTTTGGTGAATAGCACAACCAGTAGATATTGAATGCGAAATATTTTCCCCTTCATAATCAAACTGTGTAAATAAATTAATATATATTTGAGGAATGTAACAAATCTTATCTTCTGTAATATTAAGCGATTCACACCATCTAAGTTTTTGATTACTATTTGATGGTTTTAAATGGCTGTTTGTTTCTCTTTCACTTATCTGAGGAAAATCAGTAAGTGGTACAGCTAAGTTTTTTAAATCTCCTTCAGTTGCTACTATTGTTCGCTTTGTAGGAATACTGTTTGCTAAACGTTCGTATGCTTCCATTGTTGCTAAAAACATAGCTTGTTCAGGAGTATCTCCTGTCCCTGCACCGGAAAGATTTGCTACCGAGTCATGCACTTTCTTTCCTGCATTTACAGTTCGATAATGGTTTATATCAGCAATATATGCAATGCCAATATTCGTTTTTTGTACACCACGAGGGGGCACTACATTACGTTTAGAAATAATGAACTTATCAAAGTTGTGATTCATAATAATACTCCTCTCCTATTTCTGTGGACTAATTGTGTGTTGCTCTAAATAATTAGATAGAATGACAAGCTCATCCATAATACTGAATCCAAATTTATTCAAAGTCATATGTAAAAATTTAAAACAAATTTCTTTGTTTAAATGCTGTTCCTCTAATGGGTATAAAATTGAAATTACATTAGTAAATGGGGGGCTCTCAAGACTTCTACTTAACTGTTGTCGTAAATTTTCTTGCTGAGTTTTATTTTGAAAACGAGCATATCCTTGCCAATAAGACATATAAAATTGAATAAAATTAATGTTATTACATCTGAAATGTACTAAGAGCATTTTTATAATATCTTCTATATAGGAATGTGGCGGAATATCCCGATAACTAACTAGAAATTTAGTTAACTCAACTGAGTATTCCTCATAGATTGGTAGTGAATCCATAAATAACGTGTATTCAGGATCATAAACCTTTTTTAGAATACGGATATTCCCAAAATATTCGTTGATTTTTAGCTCTATATTTTGTTGCTCAACACTTTGGACACGTAATCGAAAATGAAAACCTATTGGGTCTACATATTGGACAAAGAAAAACTTACTATTATAATATTCATTTTGTAGGTTATCTAAAATTTGTAAGAACATTTCACGGTTACTTGTGTAAATATGGTAACTTCTCCACATTAACATTCCCCCTCCGTTGTTAATATACAAAATTCCTCTACATAATCTCCATTGAGCCTAGGCTTTACTTCTTCTATTTCAATATAGCGTTCATTCAACAGTAAATGCTTTAGAACTTTTATAGACTCGACTGAATATAATGAAATCCATATGGGTTTTCTAGAAGTAAAATTAATCATTTTTTTCTTTACAAAAAATTCGAATGGTAAATTATTAGTTTTAAAATAGTCGGTGATTGTGTAGTAAAATTGAGTATCAGATAAATCATCTGAATCACTAATAGTTTGCCAATTCAGTTGAGAGACTTTTCTTGTATCCAAGTTGTTTAGCCTATTAATATCCACCGTCCAAGGATGAATTAAATTCAAAAAATCCCCTTTTATACCTGAGAATAAATGGAAGGGAACTGTCCCAACATATATTAATTGAATAGGTTTACCACCTAGCGAAAATGTAATATCATCGTTTGAGATATGCATTTTTACTTTTAAAAGGTCTTTTGGCCATACTAATTTTGGGAAAATTGATTTACCTACATCAATATGATTTGAGATTTCTTCATCAATTACTAATTCATAAATAGGATATGGAGACGTAAATAGATTCTCATAGTATGTTTTTAATTTATTTTTAATATTTTCATTAAATAAATCACCATAACGATGATATACTGTACCACTTCCAATATTAACGTTATTTAAAACCAGGGATCCATCTTTCTCACTTTGTAAGTAAAGGAATGCACTTTTTTTTATAGAGGGTTTGAATCTAATTTTAGGTAAGGGCGTTTCATTTTTCTGAAATTTCAATTTTTCATGCACATCAACAAGTACAGATAAAACCGATTGCCCTTCATATATGTTTTTGTTCATAATTATTGTTTGATGCAGCCTGTAAGTATAATGATTAACAACGATACACTTCTTAAATATATCTCGAATAAATTCACCTTGAATTTCAGGTGTATTAAAATGATCAAAAGCTACATAGTCATGGTAAAATAAGGGGACGTTATTTAATTTTTCTTCATAGGTTTCACCTAAATATAGATTATTAAATTTCTCTAAGTAACCAGTTAATAGTTTTTTAACTGAATTATTCTTTATGTCACTAATTGACTTTGGGTAGAATAATTGATGTTCTTTATCAAGAAAAATTCTTCTTAAAAGATCATCAAAATTTTTGTTACAACTAAAATAAAAATTAAAATTAGGTATAACCAGGCCATTGTTTATTAACATTTCATACGTTATTTCTTCACATTTACTAACTTCCCTCTTAACTTCTGCTGGGGTTTCACAATGCTGTATTTTTGATAAAAAATCCACGACTTCTTTTTGGTGTAATATATCATCTTGTTTAAGTATCCAATCTACACCTTTTAATAAATAGTTCTTTTCAAAATAGACAGCATCCATTCCATTACATTTTTTGAATTTAGGGCATACTTTAATTTGTAATAAATGATCTAAACTTTTATTATGAAGAGAAGCCATTAAAATTAAAGATTTTACTACATTATTTAATTTAATTTGTTCAGTAATTTTAGTTTCATCACTTAAATATATAGTTTTTCCTAAATAGCTAAGTGGGCTAGTTTTTACAGTGGCACGCTGAATAAAACGATATCGAGCTCTGTTTACTGAGTCTTTTGTAATTTCTGGATTAAAAAGTTGTTCATATGCTTCAGAAGCTGTAATTGACAGGGCTTGTTGAAATTCAGAATGAGTTAAAAATGATTTGTAACGATTTACTTTTCTTAAAAATGCATCTTCGACTTGCTCTTCAATCGACTTAATCAACTCAAATGTTTCATTATATATTCTTGAATGCTCTTTAATTTGTTTATCATCTATTTCATCTAAAATCGCTTCACGAATAATGCGTTCTTTTTTTAGAGTTTTTTTTATATTTAAATACGATTTCATCTCTTTCAAATTCTTATTTATGTAAAGTATTTCTGTTTTTTCATTCAACATCTTTAACAATTGTTTTTTAATCTTTTCAAGATTTTCTTTATAATTATTCCAATTCGAATACATCTTCAATGGTTCATCTTTTAAATCATCTAAGCGTTCTGTTTTAAACAAAGTCTTTCTTTTCATACAAATTGTATCCTTCATCCATTAACACCTCGTATAATCCAATATGTAATATTTAATCCTGTTGTCACTAAAAATAGAATAAACATTCCATAAAACAAAATTCCATAAATTAAATAATAGAGATGAATCTTTTTATGGAAAGCTGAGCGTCTTGTAAAAAAATGATTAGTAAAATTAATTGACTGGACACGAAAATCGGGTTTTTTAATCAATGAGAAAAATCCAATATAAAAATCTGTCGGAAATAGGATATTGTAATTAAATACACCCATAATGATTTGGAGTGTAAGAACTATACTCCATATGAGATCGCCTGTTACAATAAACATACTGCTATAAATAATTATTAAAAAAGAATCAGCGACATTCCCAGCAAAAGCAATATTTGCTCTTTTTAAATTATTCCCTGTAGGAACTATTTTGACATAAAATATAGGGATAAAATAATACTTAAGCTTAAATGAGATTGTAAAAACTTCAATATTTTGTAACCTAGCGCTTAATACATGGGCCATTTCATGAACTGAAATAATACCCATTAAAAATATAAGCATTGATTTTATAAAAACAAAGCCATCTACATTAAAGTTTGCTATTCCGTTTATCTCCATCATTGGCCAAGAATTCCAAATTGATAAAGTAGCACCGAGTATTCCAAACAACATTAACAATATACTAATAGTAAATAGTGTTCTTTCACTTATAGGATTTGAAAACTTAATTATTCTATTAATAAAATGAGGCTTCTTATAAATAGCTTCATTGTCGTATAAGCCAAGTGCTGCTAGAGATTCTATACGATTTTCTGTTAAACTTTCTACGGTATTATTATTTAAATGAATATAGTAACCTTTACACGCTTCTCGATCACTTAAAAAAATTTTATTTGCTTCACAAGATTCAATACTAAAGTTTGGATTAATCTTCAATTAACAACCCTCTCCTTCTTCCTCTTATACTTACTAAAATCTACTAAATTTTAATTTATTTAACTGCAAGGAAATCATATGTATAGATAATTTCTTTTAATGACTATATAACAAAATATAACATCCTTACTCTAATTCGGCACCGAAGCTACTCCGCACAAAAACCACATACTTTAATTTGAGGTTTCCACAATTCTTCCACCATTTACTTAAAATTCAGACATTTCAACACTTAGTGGATACTATATAATTAATATCAAAATTACGTTAGCATTTATTCCAATCATCCACGCATACAATGAACAAAACCATTAAATGCGAGGAGATGTTGGATTGCCTAAAATCATTTCAATTAGCACATATCAACCACCTTACACATTACAGCAAGATAACGCAGAGGAACTAACGAAAGAGCTTTTTTATGCAAAAATTCCAAAACTAGAGCGCTACTTAAAGGTTTTTGATAATGGTGGCATCGACACACGCCATTTTTGTGTGCCAGCTGAATGGCATCGTACGAATCACTCCTTTGAAGAACGTAATAATTTATATATTGAGTTGGCTACACAATACAGTGTAAGTGTCATTCAAGCATGTTTAGCTAATACAGCTTTTTTATCCTCATCTATTCCAACTGAGGACATCGATGCCATCATTTTTGTTAGCAGTACAGGAATTTCAACACCTAGCATTGACGCACGTGTTATGAACAAGCTTCCCTTTTCAGATCGACTTAAGCGCATTCCTCTATGGGGTCTTGGTTGTGCAGGAGGAGCCGCTGGTGTAAGCAGAGCCTATGATTTTTGTAAAGCCCATCCACATGCAAAGGTGCTTGTCGTTTGTGTCGAGTTATGTAGCCTCACTTTTCAGCCAAATGATTTTTCTAAAAGTAATTTAATTGGTGCTTCCCTTTTTGCCGATGGTGCAGCATGTATACTTGTTTGTGGGGATGAAGTAGCTATCGCAACAAAAAGGCCAACCCCTAATATTCTAGCTACAGGTTCTAAATGGATGCCAGATTCGGAAAATGTAATGGGTTGGGATGTGAAAAACAACGGGCTTCATGTCATTTTCCAAAAAAGCATTCCTTCTATTATTACCAATTGGCTCGGACCTTTCATCGAGCAATTTTTAATGGATCAAGAACTGTATAGCGAACAATTGACTCATTTTATTGCGCATCCTGGAGGAAAAAAGGTATTAAAAGCTTATGAAGATACACTTTATCTATCTCCCCAAAAAACCGACATTTCTCGGGAAATATTGAGACGACATGGTAATATGTCATCACCGACAGTGTTATACGTATTAGAGCAGTTTATGTTAAATGAAGGACAAGTGGAGGATACAGGTTTGCTCGTAGCTCTTGGCCCTGGTTTTTGTGCAGAAGCTGTATTATTAAACTGGAGGGAGTAACATGATCTTCTATTTTATTTTTATCCTTGTCGTTCTACAAAGATTGACAGAGGTTGTCATTGCCAAGCGCAATGAGAAATGGATGCTTTCACAAGGAGCCTATGAAGTAGGTGCTTCACATTACCCCTATATGGTAGCCATGCATATTAGCTTTTTTCTGTTTTTAATAGTGGAAATCGTCACAAACAACAATGGTATCTCGCCCTTATTTCCGTTATTTTTTATATTATTTTTAGCAGTGCAGGCTTTACGGATCTGGTGTATTCGCTCTTTAGGCACTTTTTGGAATACAAAAATCCTCATTTTACCTGACGCACAAGTTGTTCGTAAAGGGCCATATGAATATATGCGCCACCCCAATTATGCGGTCGTTTGTTTAGAAATCCTTTTGCTACCACTCATGTTTCAGGCTTACTTTACAGCATTTTGTTTTACATTACTCAATATTACAATGCTTTCTGTTCGAATACCTATAGAAGAAAAAGCATTACGAGATGCTACTAATTATAATCGTGTATTTCAAAAGAAGATTTCGGAGTCTTAACCGAAATCTTCTTTTCTTCTTTATTGCCATTCCCAGTTAAATGGATCTTGCAGACGCTCCCAAGGGTTCTGAAACTCTTCATTTGTTAACAAACAGTTGTCCAACTGTTTAGTGATGTCTTCTCGATCTAGATCAATGCCAATAATAACAAGTTGTGTCATTCGATCTCCGAACTCTTCATCCCAGTCTTCCAATACTTCAGGGCTTTGCTGGAATACATCCTGCTGCTGGGCTTGAGAAAGAGCTGCTACCCAATAAGAGACTGGTTCAATTTTTGCAGATGACCCCGCTTGTGATAATAATAGTGCAACTTCCTGATGTCTTGCACTCCAAATAATACCCTTCGCTCGTACTATTGAATCTGGCATGTGATCACACCACTCAACAAAGCGCATCGGATGAAACGGTCTTTTGCGTTTATAGGTAAAGGAAGAGATCCCGTACTCCTCAGTCTCTGGTGTATGGTTTTCATGACCAAGCTCCAACTCCTTTAACCAACCAGCCGATTCAGAGACACGTTCAAAGTCAAAGCGCCCCGTATTTAAAATTTCAACTGGATCGATAACACCATTTGTTGTACGTATAAGTTTTGCCTCAGGCTGTAATGCACGTAAAATACGTTCTAACCGCTCAAGCTCCTCTGCAGATACTAAATCGCACTTATTTAAAATAAGGACATCACAAAATTCAATTTGATCAATAAGAAGGTCTGCAACATCACGCTCATCTAATTCACCAACAGCTTCCTTCCGCTCCAATAAGCTTTCCCCAGACTGAAAATCATGCCAAAAACGATGGGCATCTACGACTGTAACCATTGTATCTAATCGACAAAACTTCGTTAAATCAATGCCAAGCTCCTCGTCTAAATAACTAAACGTTTGTGCAACGGGAATCGGCTCACTAATCCCTGTCGATTCAATCAAAATGTAATCAATATTGCCTAGCTTCGAAAGACGTTCCACCTCCTGCAATAAATCCTCTCGTAATGTACAGCAAATACAACCATTCGATAGCTCTACAAATTTTTCCTCTGTACGTGATATACCACTACCATTTGCGATAAGCTCCGCATCAATATTAATTTCACTCATATCATTCACAATAACAGCGACACGTAAATCCTTTTCGTTTTGCAATACATGATTCATCATTGTTGTCTTACCAGAACCTAAATATCCACTCAATACTGTAACAGGAATTTTCCTTGTCATTCTTACAACTCCTTAAATCGTAATCATTACTATTTACAATTTGTAATTAAATCATATTATTTGAGAAAATGCAAAACTTTTTATTACTAGTGAAATTAAACTTGACAATATCCTGCGAGAAATATATTGTTTAAATCGTAATAATTACTATTTAAAAGGAGGTCCTTCAATGCGTGTACAAGTAACACTAGCCTGTACTGAAACAGGTGATAAAAACTATATTACTACTAAAAATAAACGCAATAATCCCGAAAGATTGGAGCTTAAAAAGTACTCCCCTCGCCTGAAACGTGTAACCCTGCATAGAGAAACAAAGTAATATTGGAATGAGGGTCAAAAAGGGACCTCTGGAGCTAGTCTCACCTGCTTTGGAGCGCCTTCCTCTTCATTGTGAGCGGTTGAACCTCCTTAAAAGCTTCTTATTCGAATCAAAAAATGACTGTTTCAAAGGCATACTTTTGAAACAGTCATAATGAAATTTTATAGCTAAAGCTGCGCACTATTGATTTCTAACGCTAGTTCATTCAATTTCTCATCTAATTCATCCAGCATGCGTAATCTAAAATCTATTTGTTCATCAATATTAACTCCTTGTTTCATTGGTGTGCTACTATCCTTAGATTGTTTTTTTAATGCAACTATTTCATTGGATAATCTCTCAATATCTAGATTTTTCATCTCTAACTCACTTAGTAAATGTCGATGAAGGCTGTCCGATTCTACTTTCTCTCTATGGTGTTTTTCTAGTGTCTCTATAATATTCTCCATTTGTTTACTTGCTAAGGTTGTATAGTCACTTAACTTTTTATCTATGCCTTCCACAATAGACCTTTCATTTGGATCGATCGAAGCCTCCTTTGATGCTTGAATTTTGTCCATCAATGACTTATTTTCAACCCGCAATTCTGCCAATTCCTTTAATAATGCCTCAATGGATGCAATTTGCTTTTTTCTTTGTGCTTCTCTCTTCTGAATTTCTTCATCGTAAGCTTGCAATTCTTTATCAAAGTCTCTTTTCAACTTTAGGAGCTCCATCGAAAGATCTTTTTTATGCCTTATTAATTGAACATTTTCTCGTTCAAGTCGAAGAACCAAAGCATAATAATCACTATCTCTAAGTCTTTTTACTTCATTTTTGTACTTGGCTAACTCGGCCCTTAAAAAAATAATCATTTGTTGGAGCTGTATTGGATCATTGTTTTTCACAATATCATTGTCCATCATCACACCCCCTAGCCTGAATATCTTTTTAGTAAATCGACCACCTCTTCAAGCTGCTCTCTACTTTCCTCTAGTAAATCATCCAGCTGCTTTATCCATTTTTCTTCTGACTTTGAATTCTCTAATTGGTCAACATGACTATTTTCGCCTGAAACAAGATAGGCAATTAATAGCTGTAATGTACTTTTTTCAAGAAAGGCAAAGCTATTGTCTTGTTCATTACGACGACTTAGCTGTTCCTTCACTAATTGTTGAATTACACTACCAAACTCTTGTTTTTCGTTGTCACCCATTGTCTTCCTCCTGTGATTGGCCCATTCCATTTAGATTAATTGGATTTAAAACAACAACACCTTCTGTGAGCTGATCGCAATATGTAAAAGCCATAATCGTGCCTGAATATGATAAATTATGGGACCATTTTATTTGAAAATTGGTAAATGAAATGGTTTCATTCGGTTCGATTGTTGATTTACCAACTGGTCTCAGCCAATACTCCTCTTTGCTTGATTTGTCATTAAAACGCTCCCACTGACTCTGCCCCTGTGTTTTAAAATTCGGAGTGAAATTTTCATGAACATATCTCCCTGAAAAGTAAAAAGGTGACTCCTTGGGTATTGTTATACACAGAGATGGGTTCGTGACGGCTGCACTACCAATATTACGAATATGATAGGAGCCTAAACATAAACTCTCTTGCTCAGGATCATAAGAAATATTAAATGCAGTTGTAAAATAACTAATGAGGTTAATCCTATTGGGAATTGTTAATTCCTCAACCAACCTTTTAATATCATGAACATAGGCATTTGTTTGTTCTTTTAGTGCCTGTATCTTGTCTTCAATACGATCTGCCACTTTAAACCTCCTTGTTATTTCCATTAAAAAAAGAGAGGATTACCCTCTCTTCATAGTATGACTTTCTTCTTTTTGTTATCACAATTAACCAACAGTTGGGAAAATAACTGGGCATTGTTGTGGACGAACCGCAGTTGGACATGAGAATGGTAAGTCTGCTCTTGGTTCGCAGAAAGTTGCTAAAAATTCCACAGTAACTGGGAATGTAGATTGAATACTTTGACAAACAGCAACAGTAATTGTCAACGCAGAGAATGTAATTGTACCTGCTGCAGCACCTGTTCCAACACTAAGTGTTCCAGTTGTACAAACGAAGCAATCTAAATCTGTGTATAAAATTTCAACGTCTGTTCCCTTAGGTGCACATAATGTCACTTGCTCACAGCGAGAAACTGGAATATTATTGCTTGTAAAAACAGTACCATTAGGTAAAGTAACGACAATTGTTAGAATGAAGTTCTTTTGAACATTTAGATGTTGCAGACAAACAGTTGATCCATCAATAGAGAATTGGCGATTCTCACGGTTCAGAATCACAATTGGATTTGTAGTTGCTGGAATTACTCGACAAGTAACAATAGCACCTGTTAAGTCAGTAGTTGCTGTAACACCTGGGAATGTAATTGGTCCAGTAGGTGAAATATCAAACGACATTTCTTTTACAATCCAGTCGTATACCTTATCAACATTTATACAGATTAGTTCCTGCGCCTGGGATGGCATATGCTCTTGCATCCTTTTGACACCTCCATAAAATTTTTATCTTTCGTTTGTAGCATATGTTTTTCAGCTATAAGTGCATGGGCTAACAAATAGTTACATTGGATATTTATTAAAATCAATCAAGATTCGTTTTCATACACTTCCCTCATTAACGATACGAATCAAAATGTTGAAAGAACCGTTATATTTGTAACAGAAAGTCAATATTTTTAATAAACTAATAATGGACTGAAAGGGGTGAACTACAATGGAAGAGTCAAAATTGTATACCACTCAAGACATTGAAAATTTAAAACAAAAAATTGAATCTTATAGAGAATCGTTAACCTCGTTAAAAATGGGGGAGTCAATTGAAGATTTCCTTTATATGAAGCAAGAGTTTGATGGACTAAAAACACAGATGGCCCATCTAGAAGGGATTACCGAGACATTGGATACTAAACAAAATTCATATATAAAAGGATACGACGATCAAATTAAGGTTCTTTCAACACAGCTTGAGTCTTTGAATCAAACCATTGAAGGAATGAACCAGGAGATTTTAACAATTTTAAATAGATTATTGCCAGTTAAAGGAAATGATACAAAAACCGTACCTTCCTCCATTGACATGCCTGCTCAAGCTTATTCTAATCTTTTACCTAGACAACCTAGAATGACACAGACAGCAGATCAAACTACAATTACATCAGCACAACCTTCTTATAGACTACTACAAAGTGTGGCAGGTAAAGCCAAAAACCACCAACCAAATGTAAATATCGGGGGTCCCTCTCCTCAGAATGTTCTACCGGAAACTAAACCTGAAGAACGGCATTTTAATCAGCAATATTTCCAATCGATCAATACGCACCCTAGCCAAATATACAATGGTTTATACAGAAACACGACAGTTGAATCCACCTTCCATTTTAAAAATGCCATGGATGCAAAGGAAGTTCCAGTAAGTGTTTATGATCCATCTGCGGTACAGCCTGCTTCAAGCGAAGAAAACATTGAGAATGATACTTTACAATCTTCTATAGTTAATGAATCCGATAGCACTAAAACTGAAACATTAAATAATCCTATGGAGGTTGGGAAAATTGAGAATGAACATAACAATCTTGAAAATCCCATTGTAACGAATGACTCGATAGAACGAGTTAACTTGGAGCAACCTAGCGAGCCTGTTAATCAAGACATTGAAGCAATAGCTAGTGAGCCTCTCAACCAAATCATTGCAGAAACAGTAGCAGAACCTGCAGATATAGATCACTCTCCTTCATTGGAAACAGAAGAATATGTTGAAGTGTATCATGCTGATGCAACCTATGAGGTTCATCCGTCCTTTGATGAAGAGATCATGCAACTTGAACCTGTAAACAAGCCGATTGAGGAAGAACATAAAAAGGGAAAAAACTCATTTTTCGATTTCTTTAAAAGATGGAGTTAACATTATCTTAAACATCCACTATGTCAAAACATACATAGTGGATGTCTTTATGTGTCAAATAAAAGCTGTCATTAAGAAATCATTGAATTTATAGGTGAAATAGATAATTGCCCTTAACCCCTGATCTGAAATGAATAGAATAATGAAGAAAGGGGGTGTAAAAATGTGTTTGAATAACTCAATGTGTGGCTGTTCAGGTAACGGTCATGGTAACGGGGAGTGTACTGCACTGGGACCTTTTGTTGCAATTGACGCTGCATGTATTACTCCACCAGCCGCTACTGGTTCCATTATCCCATTCTCATCAGGAATTACTCCTGTTGCCTTAGTAGCTGCTGCTACTGGTTTAATTGCAACTGTAAGTCTTGTAGGTTTTGGTACAGCGGTTCCAGGGATTACTCTTGCTGGCGTTAATATTGATTTAACAACTTCTGCTGCTACAGAAGCTTTTACGGTTCCACGTCCAGGTACTATTACATCTATTTCTGCTACAATCTCAGCAACTGCTGCTTTAACTCTAACTGGAACAGCGACTGTCAGAGCACAGATTTACCGCGCAGTTCAAGGAAGCAATGTATTCAGCCCTACTGCAGCATTTGTTGATTTATTACCACCTTTACCACTAATAGCATTAGCAGTAGGTACGATTGCAAGTGGTAATGCAAACGTTTCAGTACCTGTAAGTACTGGTGATCGTTTACTAATGGTATTCTCTATGACTACTACAGGAGTTGCTGCTACACTTGCTGGTAACGCAAGTGCTGGTATTACTATCGTATAAAATAAACTTAAATAAAAAATGAAAACAAGTGATTTCCTCATTAGCAGAAATCACTTGTTTTTTCATAAAACATCAATATTTATTTAACCAAAGCATTCTGAATATGTGCCAAATGATGCTTGCCATGCCATGCATAAAGGCCAATTGCATGCTCAAGAGTCGTCAGGCCTGAATCAGGATGATTAAAGGCTCTTTGTAATTGTTCATCCGATAAACTTGACAGTAAATAAACCCAACGTTCATGTAAGCTTTCAATCAAATTAAAAGAAATTGCTACTGGCATTTCAGAATCTGGTAGCTGTGCCCATTCTGCCTCATTGTAGGGCTTAATGGTTGGTACATCCTCTGTTAACGCTAGCTTAAAACGGATATAGCTATTCATATGACTATCAGCAATATGATGGACTAGCTGTGTCACGGTCCAGCCATTTTCACGGTAAGATTTTGCTAAGTCTTGCTCGCTTGCACCACTTAACGCCTCTGCAAGTTGTTTTGGTAACAAACGGATTTCATTAATCCACTCTAGTACTTGCTGTGAATTCATTTCTTTGGGAAATTGGAATTGTCCAATAGGATAACGCAAATCTTTCATATTGCTGACCTCCATTTTACTTTTTATATTACCAATTTAATATTTTTCTTGCTACAACCATGCACTGTAATTATCTATGTTCAATAGCTTTTCGTATTTATATATACTTTCTGAATGGCGACTTTAGCATCTTGTGCATTTCAGAGAATATGAAAGCAATACACAATGTAAGCTTACATACGCACAACATACACCTCCTTTCCCAATACATATTCAAACAATCAAAAACCCTTATTTTATAAGTTTAAATACTTACAAAATAAGGGTTTACTATTATTCCTGGATATCGTATATCAACGTATCAAAGTATTTTTCATTTGTATACAGTAGAATAGCCCATTCACCAGAATGAGGAATTTTCACATGAGAAGGTGTATGTGCATCTGCTCCATTAACAGGTCCTCCAAGTCCTATGCTCCAACCATCCACTAAAATCGGTTGTATGACTTTAGAGTCTCTATGGTATCCAATAACCGTTAATTCTGTATCTCGTACTTCATCTATTCCCCATAGATGCCACATCCATTTTTGTATGCTTAAACTTGGCATATCTGCGCCAATGACACCCGATTTATCAGCATTACCAATAATGCCTCTTTCACCAAATTTCTCTGCCTTATGCTCCCAATCAACTAATGCAAAATCATTTTCTTGTACAAAATCAGGTAGATCCTCTGGCATTGTAACATTTGCTTTATCTGTACAACCCACTAAAAATAATAGCAATATACATAAAAATACAACTCGTTTCATAACATCCCCCTTTCTTATGAAACGTTTGTTATAACCATATTTTTACAGATAATTCTGTAAATTGCGAAACCATCATTTTATCGTACTCTTTACAATATCAACTAATGACTTTAATGGATGGAGAATTGTAATCGCCGTGTGATCTTCAAATCGTTGTGCTGCATCCACCATCGATAGCTGGGCTACAGATAGAAATTTTTGCTCAGCTGATAAAGTATGTAAAGTTCTTAAAATAGTCTCATCATAGGCTTCCTTTTTCCCCTGTATAATAAGCTCAAATGTATGGTCAATAATTTTTGCCTCTACATCTACTGATATTCCTCGTTGCTTAGCATATTGGTGAAGTCTTGCCATCGTTCCTTCAACAGTCGCTGGATTTGAGAAAAGAATTATTTGAGGCTGTTGCTTACTACATATACTTTCAAAATAGGGCTCATCAATCTTTATAATAGGGATCAGGGGATTAGAAAAAGTTTCTCCTTCTAATAAAGCAATATAATTTGTACACGTTATTAAAATGGCATCCACATCACAGCTAATGATCCATTCAATTTGCTCCTTAACTTTACGCGCTAAACCATCACTACCTTTAGACACGTGCTGTATCACGCCAGGGTCTACAAAATGGAGTATCTCTATGTCTTCAGCGCTTTGAAAAGCGTGCTCTATGTATTCTATATTGGAATAATGAGCATGCAAGCAGCCAAGCTTTTTTCTCAATTAAATTCCTCCTAATTGGAAAGTTTCTTTTCCATTGTTGCTATTACTAGAGAGTTACCATTACAATTCTTCACCATTTCCTCTTTCGTTACAACATAACCTAATGAACGATATAACTCAATATTACGCGGAACACTCATACGTACTTTGCACTGACTAATTGTTATCCCCTTCGATAGTGCATATTGTTCAAGCCAAGAAATTAGTGCCTTAGCTAAACCTTGTCCTTGTCTTTCTGGGAGAACTGAAAGTCTAAAAAAATAAATCCCCTTTGTACTGAGTTTAAACCTTACCATGGCAACTGGCTGTTTATTGATATAGCCAATAAACGCTTGTTCACTTTGCTCCATTGCCTGCTCAATAGAATACACCGTTTCACTTAGTGCACTGGATGGTGGAGTAGCTTTTTCATATTCTTGAAACGCCTGTAGCATCAACTGATGTATTACTGGGGCATCCTTGCACTCTGCTAACACAATTTCCATCATAAAGCACCCCTAATAGTTTTTTTATTCATAATAATGTATATTAAAACAAAAAGAAACCGTATTATTTCTAATACGGCCTACTACTTAGTATGTTTGTCTTTTATTTTTGCTTCCTTTTCAATATGCTTTCTCGCTATTTTCAAACGTTGAATATCCTTTTTCTGAAGAGGAATAATCTCTTCCTTCATCATCTTAATATACGCAATCATTAATAAAAGTAAAACCACTGTAAAAGGTAATGCTGCGATTAACGAGGCCGTTTGTAATGCTTCAAGACCCCCTGTATACAATAAAACGCCTGAAATAGCTGCCATTAAGACACCCCATACTAACTTTGATAAAATTGTGGGATTTAAAGAACCTCTGGACGTCATACTAGCCATAATAAATGTAGCTGAATCAGCAGAAGTGATTAAGAAAGTAAAGATTAACATTATGCCTATAACTGGGGCTAACAGTGATAATGGCAAATGTTCAAGCATTTGAAAAAGTGCAATTGTAACATCATTACTAACCGCTTCAGCTATATGTGCATTTTCATGTAAATCAAACCACATGGCAGTACCACCAAAGACTGCAATCCAAAAACAGGCAATAAGGGGTGGGATAATTAAAACCCCTATAATAAATTCTCGAATCGTTCTACCTTTAGATACACGAGCTATAAATGATCCCACAAACGGAGACCAAGCAATAGCCCAAGCCCAATAAAAAATAGTCCAATCTTTTACCCAAGTTCCCCCCACATATGGCTGCATTCGAAGGCTATACTGAATAAAATTTGAAATATAATCCCCTATTGCTAATGTAAAAGTTTCTAGAATGAAAACTGTAGGGCCTGTTATAAATACAAAAAGCAACAGAACAATCGCAAGGCCCATATTAACATTACTTAAAATACGAATCCCTTTTTGAAGACCTGTCGTAGAAGAAAACATATAGCCTACAAACATAATGGCAATAATAGATATTTGTATAAAAAATGTATTTGGCAAGCCAAAGACAAATTTCAATCCCCCATTTGTTTGTAGAACTCCGAGGCCAATAGACGTGGCTACACCCATAACTGTAGCAATAACTGCCAGAATATCAATCGTACTTTTGACTATACGATTTGAACCAGTGACTGGCTCTAAAGCTGTAGAGATTAATAAATTTCGTTTTTTATTAAATTGTACATAGGCCATGACCAGTCCCATAATAGCATACACTGACCATTGGCTTATACCCCAATGAAAGAAGGAATATCCCATGGCAAGTCTTGCAGCATCTGTTGTTAAAGGTTCCGTAGAGCTAAAAGGTGGTGAAAAGTAATGACTCATTGGCTCAGCTACTCCCCAAAAGACCAAGCCTACGCCAAGTCCTGCGGAAAAAAGCATGGAAATCCATGTTAGAAAGCTAAATTCAGGTCGACTATCTTCTGCCCCTAAGCGAATGGTGCCATATTTACTTATTGCCAAGCCGAATAAAAAAATAACGATAATAAAGACTGTCAATAAATAAAACCAGCCGAAATAATCCGTAGTCATATGAAATACGCTGTTTGCTACGTTCTTAAATTTTTCTGGTATCGTTGCTCCAATAATGACCAAAAGAAAAATTACTCCACTAGAAATAAGAAATACTGGGTTTTTTAAAATTTTATTTTGCATACAGCGCCTCCATTTATCCCAGACAGATGACCAAATTTCCTTTATTATGCGTACCATTCGGTAATTTTATTAATAAATAAAAAGAAACCGCACTGTCAAAAGACAATGCGGTCTACTATTAATGTGATTTATGCGTAAAACGTATGGCTCTACTCATAACAGTTGGTACGATCGAAGCATGATTTTCGTTTAAAGCCTCATAAAATTCAACATTCATTATTTTTTCTAATACGGTCGCCATTTGGCGCGCATCATCCACCATAAAGGTTTCAAGTTCACCTGCGCTCAAAAACAAAGTTTCGTTCATATCTTGATGCTCGTTCAGAAATACTGAAGCACAGTGCACTAATTCATGCTCATTCCACCAAATGGATGGGCTAATAGCTAGATAGCGCTGGAAGCTTGATTGGTGGTGAAATAGTTGCCACAGTGTAAAGTAACCTCCTAGGGAATGACCAAATAAAGCTTGCTGTGCTCGATTTACTGGATACTGTGCCTCAATCGTTGGCTTTAGCTCTTCTTCTATAAAGCGACTAAAATCCACTGCTCCTCCAAGCTTTTCATGACTTTTTCCTTTAAATCTTGCTGGATAAATATACGACTCCGCAGGTGCTGTAAAATCATAAAATCTTCTTTCACGCATATCGTCGCCATGACCAATTCCAATAACAATAGCAGGAAGGATACCTGTTTTTGGTGCATTACGACTTTGTAGACGCACCGCTTCCTTTACAAGGTTAAAATAGGATGAGCCATCGAGTACATACAAAACTGGGAAGCCATCTTGTGGTGCTTCCTCCTCTGGCACATAGATGTTAATCGTGTACGAATAATTTGTCAATTTTGAAGTCATTTGTTGTGTAACGTAGTCTACTTTATTTATATTCATTAGATATCCTCCTTCAAAATTTCGTAGCCATAACATACAGGTGTATTTGTTACAGGATCTTCCATAATGCGTGCATCAATATTAAATACTTTACGCATCACCTCAGCACTTAAAATTTCCTGTGGCGTGCCAGTTTGCATGATAATACCGTTACGCATTGCAATAAGATGATCTGAATATCTGGCAGCATGGTTAATATCATGTAGAACCATCACTATTGTACAGCTGTGCTGCTCATTTAAACTTTTAACAATGTCCAATACCTCTAGCTGATGAGCCATGTCTAAATAAGTAGTAGGTTCATCCAATAGCAAGATATTTGTTTCTTGTGCTAAGGCCATAGCCAGCCAAACACGCTGACGCTGACCTCCTGAAAGCTGGGCAAGCTCCCTATTTCGATATTCCATCGTATTAGTAACCGTTAAAGCCCATTCAATCATTTCCTCATCCTTATTCGTTAAACGATTAACATTGTTGCGATGTGGGTAGCGACCATACGCAATTAACTCCTCCACTTTCAATTGACCAGGAGCTATCGGTGTTTGAGATAATATTGCTAGTTTCTTGGCAATATCTTTGGTCGATAAATTTTGCATATTTTGCTCCTGCAAATATACCGTACCTTGTTGTTTTTTTAAAATACGTCCTATCGTTTTTAGGAGTGTAGATTTACCACAACCATTCGGACCGATGATTGTAGTCACTTTGCCCTCTTCTATCGTTAAATTTAACCCTTCAAAGACACGTACCTGCTCATAACCTGAAGCCAGGTTTTCCATTCTAAATGCAGTTTGCACGCCATTTCCTCCTATGCCTTAGATTTCACCAGTAAATACAAGAAATATGGAATCCCAATAATTGAAACGACAATACCAACAGCCAGTTCCGATGGTGCAAAAACGGTTTTACCAATAAAATCAGCTAGGATTAACAGACCTGCTCCAATTAAAGCACTCACTGGCATAACATAACGGTGTTGAATAGCAACAAGCTGCTTGGCAATGTGTGGGGCCATTAAACCTATGAATCCAATACTCCCTGATACAGACACACAAGCACTGACAAGACCTACACTGGCTAATAACAGCTTCATTTTCTCCTTTTCAACAGCTATTCCTAAACTTGTGATGCTATCCTCTTCAAGCTGAAAATAATCGAGTAAATAAGATTTTCTATGCACATATATTCCTAAAATCAAAAGCCAAGGTAGCATCGTAAGCGCAAAGATCCAATTCGCATTATAAATAGAACCCTCCATCCAAATAGCCGCTGATTCAAAATCTTGTGCACTCATTTTTAAGGATAGGTACAAGGACAAAGCTCCAAATCCACTATTGATAGCTATACCAGTTAAGATTAATCGCTGCATATCCAGATGACCATTTTTTAAAGCAAATGAAAAAATCAAGATAGCTGCAATTGTTCCACCGATAAAACCGAATAGTGGCATCATTAAAATTGACATCCAGCTGTTCATATCTGCACTCACTAGCTTTAATTGAAAGAAGTACATGAATAGAACGACTGCTGCACCAGCTCCAGCATTAATCCCTAATATTCCTGGATCTGCTAGTCCATTGCGTGTAATCCCCTGTAATACAACTCCAGCCATACCTAAGCCAATACCGACAAGTCCAGCAATGACAATCCGAGGTAAACGGAATTCAAATATAACAAGATCAAACTTTGAATTTGACTCGATCCGCAACAATGTTTTGATGACATCCATTACAGACATATCAAAAACACCATTTGTAATATGTAAATAGCTCGCAACTAAAAACATTAAAACAAGCATCAGCATGGTTAAAAAGAATACACTTGAGGTTTTTTTACGCACGTTTTTCACCTCCGTGCTTACGAACTAAATATAAGAAGAATGGTACACCGACCAATGCGGTTAAGACACCAATTGGCGTTTCAAATGGATAATTGACAACGCGGCTCAGGACATCACAAAGCGCTAAGAAAAAGGCTCCAATGACGGCTGCACAAGGAATAATATAGCGATAATCAACACCAACAAGGAAGCGTGTAATATGTGGTATGACTAACCCTACAAAGGCGATTTTCCCTACAAGGGCAACGGCTGTCCCTGTCAAACATACGACAGCTAGCATGCTTATAATACGTACTGCTTTTGTTTTCTGTCCTAGCCCCATGGCAATATCTTCACCTAATGAAGTAATGGTAATTGCTTTTGCAGAGAATAAAGCCAAGATCAACCCAGTTAAACCAAATGGAATAGAAAGGATCAGCATATCCATATCTACCATATGTACCTTTGTGTTATACCAAGCACTTACTGTTTGTGATACTTGGAAATACATCGCAATAGCAGTAGCAATACTACTTAAAAATGTGCCAATGACAGTTCCAATTATGGCTAGCCTTACTGGAGATAAGCCATTGCGGATTAACGAGCCAAAACCAAAGACAATACCTGCACCCAATGCAGAACCAAGCATCGATAAAAAAATCATTTGATAGTTTGGTAGCCCTGGAAAAAAAACAATGGCTAATGTAATGACAAATGCAGAGCCATCATTGACACCCATTAATGAAGGCGAGGCTAAATAGTTTCGTGTAATCCCCTGCATGACTGCACCGGCAACTGCTAAAAATGCTCCAACTAGTAACACCGCAGCAACTCTTGGAATACGGCCTGTTCGTATAATTTGATGATCAACATCCGATGGATCAAATGCTGTCATCGACTGCCATACTGTAATGGCACTAATATCTTTTGTCCCATACATAACAGAAATAAGTGCCACAAGGGCAATAAGGAAAGGAGATATCGCTAATATTGAAAACGACACTATGTTTGTTTTTTTCAACTTTCACACCTTTTTCTTTATCCATTTTGCGGTACACAATATCGATTACTTAAGTGTATACCCTTAACAACTGCCTGCAATGAAAAATGCCACATCTTACAAAAGGCTGGTAATAGCCCGGTGATATCACCAAATCTACTACCAGCCTGTTTATACTATTTAAATAATTTTTCAGCTGCAGCATCTAAGAATTTCACCTTAGACCAAGCAGTACCACCTTGTGCTAATGGCTCAATTGTGTTGACGAAAACTTGATTATTTTGTGCTGCCTTTAAGCTAGTGAAAATTGGATTCTTTTGTAGCTCCTCTAAAGCTTTTGGCGTATCCTTATTCTCTGAATCCTCGAATTGTAGGAAAATCACATCTGGATTTACTTGTGCTAATGTTTCAAGTGATAGTTCCGCTTGCGCCTTAGCTGTTGTAACAACTTCTGGTACAGGTGCTCCTAAATCTTCATATAGAACAGGGTTTAAATAAACGCCTGCTGGATAGATGTACATCACTCCACCACGTATACGGATAATTAATACTTGCTTATCTGCTAATTGCTCCTTGGATTTTACTTGGGCATCAGCAACTTTTGCTTCATAGTCAGAGATGATTTTCTTTGCGTCCTCTTCCTTCCCAGCTAATTGTGCAAGCAAAGTTAAATTTTCTTTCCAATTTGTTGAAATATGTGAGTATGGAATCAATGTTTGAATTTTGTTGAGCTTTTCAGCCGTTTCTTCAGGGAATTTCGAAGTACCCACAATTACATCAGGATCCAGATTAAGAATGGCTTCTGCATTTGGCTCCATTTTATTCCCTACAAGTGTAGCTCCTTCAAAATCTGTTGCTAGATAGGCAGGAACTTTTCCACCTACTTCTAGGACACCTACTGGCTTAATACCAAGCATCGCCGCATCTTCCATCGATTCAAGACTGGCAGCGACAATGTTTTTTACTTCGGCTGGTAGCTCATATTGCTCACCTAAGTACGTTACGGTCTGTGTTGATTTAGCTTGCTCTGTCTGTGATTCTGTTGCACTTGTCTCTGCTGTATTAGCTGTTGATGTTGATTCCTCTGCTTTATCTGTTCCACATGCAGCCAGTGATAATGCTAATAGTGCAGGTGCACACATTTTAAAATATTTATTCATAGATATTCTCCCCTAACGAGCTCATATTGATAATGATAATCATTTTCATATATAAGTCAATACATAATTGATACTCATTATCATTTACGGATACTATCCTAACAAAGTGAAAAAAGATTGTGAATGGACGATTTCGAGAATGACATGGATTTTTGCCGATTTTGCTATTAAAAAACTGCTTCTTTTTTTGGAAGAAGCAGTTTTTTTACATATAATTGGATTCCTCCATTTTCATCTTTCTATAGGCGGAAGGAGATAAATTTGTGCACTTTTTAAACACTCTACTAAAGTAAAAGCAATCGACATATCCGACACATTCTGCTACTTCAGCTACTGGAATGACCTCATATTCTAGCAAGTCTTTTGCACGCCGTATACGATATTCCGTAATATAAGTGCTTGGGTTCATACCTGTATGCTGCTCAAATAAATAAGCAAAACGACGACGCTCAATGCTCAATTCCATCGAGATATTTGATACTGAGATTTGCTCTGCATAATTTTCATGTATATACTGTAATGCCTGCTCTATTAATTCGCTGGCACTATCTAAAACCTGCATTTTTGCCGCCACAAGGATATCTTCCAACAAATTCATAAATAATGTCTTAGACTTGAATACAGCCATATTACCAGGAAAGGAATAGCTCTCCACTAATTGCTTAACATGGCTAATAATTTGTGTGTTAAAACCTGTATTAATTAGAAAATGTTGCTCTGCTAGTGGATATAGATTTATTTCTTCTGTTGGTAGGCGATAATGAACAACTGCATACTCCCAACCTTTATGACCAGTCGCTCTCACTTCTATCGGCATCTGGGGGCCTGCATGGACAATCATTCCAGGCTCCATCATATAGGGGGTTCCATTAAAGCTAAAGATCGCACTCCCTGCAAGTGGTACTACTAAACCACACTTATCTGGAGCTGTTGTTCTACCAGCATCTACTTCACCTGGGTCCATTTTTTTAGTAAAAACATCTGTAAATTTTACAGAAGCATGTGCAAAGTAATCAATTAAATATTTGATATCCATATGCTAACTCCTATACATGTATAACATTCTGAATCTGTGGAAAATGATGTAAATCATGATTGATTAATCCTACAAAATAGTCGATTATAGTCATTTCTGACTGCCCAATTTTAAATGACTGTTGCCATTGCTCGTCTGTCCATTGCTGAATATCCTGCAATAATTGACGCCTTGTGGACATAAAATCATTCAATGTTTCCTCCATTGTTTGTTCACGGCTTTTCTTAGCTGCCATCGTATTCAAATGTGCTACATCTGGTCCTTTCGGCAGACGCTCATCTGTAAACAGAAAAGGGATTCGGTGATTTAGCACAAACTTGTCCCATGGAGGAAGATGCCCAATTACCTCTGCAACCGACCATTTCCCAGGTTCAATAGGCATACGCCATTGCGCCTCAGATAACCCTCGCAAATTATCTATCCAATCTAAAGATTTTTTATAGTGTTTAATGACATAGGTTTTATCTTGTTGCAATTGGTCCCCCTCTTTCTTTTTTATTGAAGATGAATTTTCAATTCTGGCCAACTCAAATGCCATTGCTTTTGCTGAATTCTTTGACGATAAATCGCATAGGCATCCTTATTTTCTAGGTAAAACGGTGTTGGCTCTACAATGCCTGCTCCTAAAAGAAGAATACCGTACGGTGCTGCAATGTCTAGAAACCCATCTGATAATTTTACTCCAATTGCCGTTGGGATTTCTGGGAAATGAGAGATTCCATCAACAGCAGACTGATATGGTTTACTACCATTTAGGACATGCATTCGGGCTTGATTTTTCACGGACCAAGGCTCGTTTGGAGATACCTTTCTCAGTTCTTGCTCATACTGCTTCTCTACTTCTTCTGCTAAATTTTCTTTATCAAAATATATCACATCAATATCAGCAATTGGTGTTCTTTCCTCCTTATCGTGAAGGTAATCCCATACCTTTGAGCGAATAATTCCTGCGCATACCCACCAATCTGGTAATTGCAAAGTTTCTACTGTGGATAAAATGCTCATCATCCAGTCATCAGATGCGATTAAGTTCTTCAGCTCTTCCTCCGTTTGAAGCAATCTCATTCAGCCAGCCCCCATTAATATAAATTAAATCTATAAATCATCAAAAATTATATATTAGATTTATACATCAACACCATTTACCCTAAAGCTAATAAAAGAAAGGGAGAAGATTATGAATAAAATGATCCTGCTGTTGTTATTTGTACTACTTAGCTTAATTGGACTTTTCTATGCAAACATTTCTTTAACACTCGTATGTATCGGAATGGTAGCTGCTTTTATCGGTACACTTGCGGGAGGTGGTGGACTCATTACACTTCCTGCCATGATGCTTGTCGGTATCCCGATTCAAACAAGTATTGCCACAAACAAATTTTCGACAGGCATTTCGTCTTTATCCAGTATTTTTTATCTACTCTATCAGAAGGAGCTACATCTCACATCTATCATTAAATATATAGCCCTTGCTATTGTTGGGGGGATTTGCGGCTCACTTTTAGCTGTTTCGCTGTCTGAGCAAACTATGAACTATATGGCCTGTGTACTACTCCTTTTGGCTTTAGTCGTAACTTTAAAAAATAAGGCGTGGACGGAAGTTCCTGATTCGCTAGAACATCAAGCACCTCATTTTTGGCAACCATTTATCATCGCCATGTATGATGGTGGTTTCGGCCCTGGCTCTTCGACATTTAGCATCTTACACTATCTACGTTCACATCATACTTATATAAAGGCTGTACAGCTCACTCGAGTACTCCTCTTCGGGAGCTGTACAGGTGCATTTATTGTGTTTTATCACACTGGCTTTATTCAATGGCACTATGCAATTGCTATGGCACTAGGCTCCATTATAGGCTCCCAATTAGGTCTCCTAGTGCTCCCCTACATTCCATTAAAAATAGCCAAAACACTACTAACAGTGATTATTATATTGTTGCTTGTTCAAGTTACATTGAAAATAATTTAATGACCACTACTCAAATGCTCATGAATTATCTTCCATTGATCGTTAACTAATGTAAAAATATTAGTCGCTCTACCGCTACCTGATACAAACTTTTCGTTATGATAGCCTTCATAGTGATATGTATAGAGACAGGTAGCCGTCTTTTCATCAACGGTTAACCATTTTACATCAGTAGCTGAATAAACCTCTTCTTTAATGACATTCCATGCATGCTTGAAATAAGCCTCAATCTCCTCTGTTGTTGTGCAAGTTTTATCAGAGAACCAATAAATTGCTTGTGGATGCAAAATAGCCTTTACTTGATTAAAATCATGGGTATTTGTTGCTTGGATATATTGTTCCAATGCTTGTTGTTGTGTCATCTTCACCCCTCCCTTTTTAACAATATTATCCTATAATTAACTTCTTATAAATCACTAGTTCCTTATCCCTTTCTGCTTTGACAGTAAATAGATGGCAGCTATAATTAAGAAAAAACCACAGACCTGAAGATTAGTTATTTTTTCATCCAATAGAATAGAAGATAAAATCATACTACTAATTGGCAATAAGCTAGTAAGTACACCTGTCCACGATGCTGAAATTACTGCAAGACCCTGTTGCATCAAAAGAAACGCTATGACGGTTACAACAATGCCGAAATATAATACTAATCCCCACTCTGCAGCTGAAATTTCTTTAAATTCAAAATATCTGCTTTCAGCTACAGCAAATGGGAAAAATAATATGACTCCAAATAAGCTAACCATAGATGAGACTGTAAGAGCACTCATACGATAAGAAATTAACTTACCTATGATGATAAATAAAGATTCGCAAAATACTGCCCCTAAAATAAATAGATTCCCTAATAATGAAGTTGAATAATGGTTAGTAGCAGAATAGTTAGCAATGTTCATAAAGATAGCTCCCACTACGGCAAGAAGTATGCTAATCCCCATATTCCTCGTTAATTTCTCCTTCAAAATAAAATAGGATAGGATTGCAGTGCAGACTGGCAGAGTACCAGTAATAATACCAGCTTCCATAGCAGTCGTTTTTGAAAGACCATGGAGCATTAATATATTAAATAAAAACACCCCTAATAACGCTTGTAAAAAAACCGCTACTAATTCTTTTCTGTTTAATGTTGAAAATCCCTCTATCTTTATCCACAAAGGAATTAAAATAATTGCAGCCACAAGAAATCTTAGTTCATTCGCTAAGAAAATTGGAAAGCTTTGAACAACCAACTTGCCCGCAACAACTGAACTACCAACGATACCCATTGCCACAATAACTTTCCCGCTACTCCAGATCCATCTACTCATTCTTCTATACTACGCGTTCAATGGATTCATTAATAATATCGGTTACTGCTAAATAGAGGTTTTCAGGGTGTTCAGCAATTCGGTGACAAAGATATAAGTACCACTCATTTCCATACGTTAAATATACTCTACAACGATAATCTTTCCGTCTTAATTCATTGAGTAATGAAGGACGTACACCATAAAGCATCTCAACTTCAACATTTGAGTTATCAAGATATTGACGTCGCTCTAGCTCTTGAATAAGCATTTCATCATGTGTAGCGATTGATATCGGATGATTCGCATTTACTAACTGTTCAACATACTCAAGATAGCGCTTATTCAGTTCTTCTGATCTGATCATGGCTATATCGATAGACTCTTGAAAAGCCCCTTTAACAAGTCTTATTTTCCCTAGATATTGCATAAGTTCTTGTAAATCTACCTTTGTACGATAAAGATGAACTTGCAATGTAATTCCAACATTTGTATACTTCGTTGCTATTTTTTTGTAAAGAGTAATAATATCACTAGTCTTTGAGGATTCTTCCATACTTATCATCAAAGTTATTCCATACCGCTGAGCTTTTTGTGTAAGCTCTTCAAGGTGCTTATAAGCAATCTCAGCATTAATAGAAAGACCTATATGAGATAAATCGAAAGATACTGTTTGCTTCAAAGATAAAACCCCCATGTCCTCAATTACTTGTAAAAGCTCATCCTTTGCTCTTTGACAATCCCTTAAATTGGTTGTATTTTCCCCAATATATTCAATGGAGATATTATAATTGTCATTAAGATAATTACGTGCAGCAGTAATGGCATCTTCTCTCTTTTCCCCTGTTACATACCTTTTTGCTGCTTTCCATAATAATGGGTAGAGCTCTGTTGATTGTTGCACCGCATTTTTCAAGCGCTCGTCTCGTGCTGCGACTTTCAAGGCTTGAATCACTAATTCTTCTGTTTTCTTCATATTTATTCCCCCTCTTCGGTATTGGTAAGTACTTTATCATGATAAAATTGGTAACTGTAGAACCACTTTAAAGTGATTTTAAAGGTACCACTTTCAAATCGGAGGTATGTAAAATGTTATGGATACCTATTGATCGAGCATTAGATATTCCTTTAAATCGTCAAATCTATCAGCAAATACGGGAAAAAATTTTAAGTGGACACCTTCAGGCAGGAGAAAAGTTAGTATCCACACGAGAGCTTTCAGTAGAATTAAAAGTATCAAGAAATGTCATATTAGAAGCTTATGATCAGTTACTAGCCGAAGGATTTTTAATTGCACGAAGAGGAGCTGGTACATTTGTTGCAGAAGGGGCGTTGTTACCACAACAGACCAAACCGTTTATTACAAATAAAGCAGGAGATTCAATAGTAGGGAAAGAAGTTATCAACTTACGCTCAGGTATTCCAGCACTCGACTTGTTTCCTCGTAAAACTTGGGCGAAGATAAGTCACCAACTTTGGCACGATAGTGAATCCTCCATATTAGGATACGGGGTTCCAGAGGGGCGCATAGAATTAAGGCATACTCTTGCCCACTACTTATTAAGAACAAGGGGCGTTGAATGTCATCCAGAGCAAATTATTATTACATATGGTGCGACACAGGCAATGATGCTTGTGTCGAGATTATTGCTGTCACCTAATGATCTTGCTATTATGGAAGATCCTATAACGAATGATATTCAAACTATCTTTAAAGCTTCTGGTGCTACCATTTATCCGATACCAGTAGATGAATTTGGGATGGAAACAAGCCTATTACCAGATAATATGGATCCTAAACTTGTCTTTCTAACCCCCTCTCATCAATTTCCATTAGGAAGTATCTTACCTATTCAACGTAGAATTCAATTAATTGAGTATGCTAGAAAGAATCGTTGCTTTTTAATTGAAGATGATTATGATAGTGAGTTTCGCTACGAAGGGCCTCCTGTTAGTTCTTTACAGGGACTAGATCCAGAGCTTGTTCTCTACATCGGTTCTTTTAGTAAAATTCTCTCTCCCGCATTAAGAATAGGATACATTATCCTTCCAACACAGCTTACTGAAAAATGCCGTCAATTAAAATGGTTTACGGACTTACATACACCTTCCTTAGACCAACTTATCCTTTCTCGCTTTATACAGGAGGGCTATATGGAAAGACATATCACAAAAATGAAGAAGTTCTATAAAAGCCAACGTGATTTTCTGATTCAATGTTTACAATCCACTTTTTCACATAACATAAAGATATTCGGCTATTCTACAGGTATGCACTTAGTTGCAGAATTTGAGAAGATTGATTTTACACAAAACTTATTAGTGAAAATAGAACAATTCGGTGTAAAGGTTTACCCCGTAGAGGATCACACAATTAAAAAGGGAAAATATAATAACAGATTGATTATTGGCTATGGTCATTTACAAAAGCATGAAATTGAACTAGGCATCACTAGACTTTTTCAAGCAATTTATCATTAGGAGGATGTCTGTGCTAGCTACTATTGAAAAACAATCAAATTACCATATTGCTACGTTCAAACGAAAATTACTATATCCAATAGATGCCGTTTGGTCCGCTATGACTAACAATGAAAACCTACAAAAATGGATGAGTAATTTAGAAATCATTGAGCTACGTAAGAACGGGAAAATACATTTTAATATGAATGATGGAACAGGTAATTTTGAGGAAATAACCATCACAGATTATGTTGAGAAAGAAGTATTGGGATTTGGTTGGGGTACAGATACGGTGAGATTTGAATTATTTTCTACTGAAAAGGGTTCTTTATTGGTATTAGTAGAGACACTTAAAAATCTGACAGAGCATACACCGAAGGATTTAGCGGGATGGCATATTTGTCTTGATATGTTAACAGATCTACTAAATGGCGTTGAACATCAATATTTCCCAATGGATGAATGGCAGCAAAAATTCAGCGAATACCAAAAAATGCTGAATAGTATAAAGTAAAATAATACAAAAAATCCTAGAGCATCTTTACTCTAGGATTTCTATTATTGATAAAAAGCTGTAGCAATTGCTAGTGCTTTTAAAGGCTCTTTGATTGAATCGAGTGTGTAAACAAGCTTTTCATCCTGCCAAACAATTAAATTACCTGATTGATAAACATCTAGCTGAGCCATGCCATATTGCCTTGGAATAGGTAGCAGGTGGTTTTCTAAATACGCTACTGCCTGCTTAGCAAGTTTGACACCTGCATCAGGATTATCAGTTCGTGTGTGAGTGGCAATTGCCCATCGCCCTTCATTCCAACCAGTCCATAATGAACCAGCACCTGCATCTTGATAACCTTTTATATTGTAACCAAGATCAACCTCTTGCCCGCCATTTTGATTGAAATTATCAAATGCTATCTGTGTGCTTGCACCTTCCACACTTTTATATTTCTTGACCAGCAATCTTCCAATAACAGTCGCTGATTTCTTTAATCGAATATCATTAATGGGCATATTCTCTTTGCTTTCATAAAAAATAACTTCAACCTGGTCGCCCTTTGTCCTTACTGTAGCTGATAAAAATGCACCCTCTGCAATAGGTAACGTTGTTGGCATTTTTATTGGAACATCAAAATGAATCTGTTCCTTTATTTGTTGAAGAGCTTCAGTTGCTTGAACCGCATCAACTTGATCATTATTTGACTGTGCTACAGATGTACTTGTTTCAATCTCATGTTGTTGTTCATTCTTATTTCGTTCTGCACAAGCACTTAAGCTACAAATGCTTAACAATAAAAAGAGAAATACTACCTTTTTCACCATGTTAACCCCCATTTAAGAAATGCACTCTCTACATATTTTTCCCTGGAAAAGGTTAACTTAAACGCTTCAGCTATCGAAGTTTATTGATGCGCTTCGTTAGCTCATTAAACTTCTGGTCAAGCATTGCGTAGTCCTTATCTTTATCTGTTAGAAAGCTCAGTTTGCCTAAAATCTCTTGCCTTTCCGTTTCAAGCTTTAAACGGAGAGCCACTGTATCATCCACTTTATTCGGTGTGACTTCTGTCCACTTTTTCTTGATGTGCTGACCGTGAAGCTCCCAAACACTGTTCGTGACTTTTTCTAGAAAGTATCGATCATGTGAAACGACAAGCAAAGTCCCATTATATTGGGTAAGAGTATGCTCTAACTGCTCACGAGAAGGTAGATCAAGATGATTTGTCGGCTCATCTAAAATAAGAACATTTTTATCTTCTAAAATATAAGCCATCAGCTTACACTTTACGCGTTCTCCCATACTCATTTTGCCTATGGGCGATGTCCAATGTGTCAGTGTAAATCCTAAATTCTTCATCAAGTTGCGCACTTTAGCGCGCTCTTCAAATGTCTCTCGATAAAAATATTGCTCTGGTGTCTGATCAAGTGGTAAATCAAATACTTCCTGTGTCAGATAACCAATGTTTGCAGCTGGTGATAGCCATACTTCACCCTCAGCTTCTAGCTTGCCTAAAAGTACTTTTAAAAAGCTTGTTTTCCCACTTCCATTCTTTCCTGTAATAGCTATCTTATCTCCAAATTGAGCTGTAATATTCACATCGTTAAATAACATGCGTTCACCAAATTTTAAAGTTAAATGCTTGATTTCCAGTAAGCGCTTGCCAACTCGTTGATTCGTGCCTAAAGAAAAACGAATCTCGGCTTCTGGCTCCACTGCTTCCACTCTTGTCTTCGCAAGTTCAGCTTCTAATCGCTTTTTCTTAGATTTCACCTGCGAATCTAAGCGCTTTGCTTTCACACGGTGGTACTCCTTAAAGCCTTCCAGTTTTGTTGACTGAGTGTGGCCCTTTTGTGACCAAGACGTCAGTTCCGACATTTGAGCCTCAATTCGTTCAATGTTTTTTTGCTGCTTCTCGTAGGAACGTTGCTGGGTTAATCGTCGATGTTCTCTATCTGCCATATAGCTTGTATAATTACCATCATGTTCAATCAGGCTTTTTTCCTCAATAGACCAGATTTTTGTGGCAACCTTATCTAAAAAATAGCGATCATGTGATACAACGATGATTGTCCCCTTATAGTTTTGGACTTGTCTGATGAGGAATTCGGTACTTTGTTCATCTAAATGATTCGTTGGTTCATCAAGTAATAAAATTTGAGCATTCTGGGAAAAACCTTCTGCAAGACGCATTTTCAGCTTTTCACCCCCACTTAACGCTGTAAATGACACATTAGGTACCTGCCACTTAGCCAGCAGATCAGCTTCTCTTGCGGATACTTCTAATTTGTCAAAATGAGCTAGCTCCTGTTCAACAAATGTAATTTTTAAAGCCTGTGCTCTCTGAATTGCTCCCATAGTTGGTGATAATGTACCTTGAATCAATTGTAATAATGTCGATTTCCCAGCACCATTTCGCCCTATAATGCCGATGACTTCGCCTTGTTTTACTGTGCCTGTCACATGCTCAAATAACAATATATCCTTTATTTCATAACGTACATCCTGTAATTTTAAAAGTTCCTTCATACTATCCATCCTCTCCAGTTGGAGGGACAAAAAAATCCCTCCAATTCATTTGGAAGGATTAGTCGCTACAATATTATACACAAATAAGCTCCAAAATTATTATGAAAACAATCTTTGGAGTAGCTAAATATCAGCAGTTGTTTGCGGATATAAAGCAATTATTATGAAAAATGGGCAGACTAATCCTATTTTTGTTGTCCGTGAAATATAAAATTTCCTATACAAAAATTAAGATTAGTTATTCATTAGCCACCCATCTTCCCTTCATTCATCGTTATCGTTCATTGTAACATCATTTTTTTAAAAATAAAACTCTATACCTTGAGATAAGTCTATCTAAAACATTCATAGGAGCGAATTTGATTTCTAGAAATCGTACGGAAATACCAGCCATATCTTCGACTCCATCTAAAGCCAGCAATGATTTCCCTTCCTACAGCTGTTGGGAAAAACCAAAAACTTCTACCACTATTCATCCAAATATACGTATTTCTAAACAAACAGGAACGTATACCACTAGACCCTTCTCGCCAAGCAGGAATTGGTGGTGAAAAACCTGGTGGTGTGCTCATGGGCATTTGTCCTGCTGGAGGGGGGCCGAAATGAGTTGGCCCAAATGACGTTGTTTCAAAATCATTATAATCTCCCCAACCACCAGGTCTTCTAAAATTATCTTCTCTAAATGGATTATTATACACACAAACCCTCCTTTTACATTATTCAATATATGTAAAAGGGCGATTCACCTTTGAGCCATTGCCCATTTACCACAGGTAACCCAATTCCTATTATTGTATAATGGATGGAAAATCCTTAAAAAAGGAGTACTTATGAAAAAATTATTGATACTCTTATTAGCCCCTCTAATCGCAGGTAGTATGTGGATGCTGCTTGCTAAAAATCCAGTATCTTCTTCCACAAGTATCCAAGCAAAGCTTGCTGATGTGAAAGATTACACATACTACTTAGATAAAGGCAACGATGCCATTGGCAAGAGCATGACGAAGTTAGATTTAGTGATTGTAGAACCTATTGAAATGCAGCAAAAGTATATCATCAATGCTCAAAAAAGCGGAACTTTAGTGTACGGCTATATTAATGCGATGGAAGCAGACAAATGGAATACAGCACTCTATCATCAATTGAAGGAAGAAGATTTTTATCGAGACAAACAGGGGGAAAGAATGTATTTTGCCAAATGGGATTCTTTTTTAATGGATTTGACTTCTACGCACTATCAAGACATTTTGCTAGCAGAAATACAGCAGCAAATTGTTGAGAAAGGCTTAGACGGTGTGTTTTTAGATACGGTTGGTAATATCAATTCCTATTTACCTGAAGATGAACAAAAGTGGCAAAATGAAGCCATCTTGTCTTTTATCCAACAAATTAAAAAACGTCATCCCGATTTATCTGTTGCTCAAAATTGGGGATTTCAAACACTTGCTGATTATACAGCGCCATATGTTGACTTTATTATGTGGGAGGATTTTTCGTATCCTGTGGTAGGAAAAGATGAATGGTCACTCGATATGATGCAACAGCTTATCCACATACGCAATAAATTTGGTACACAAGTGATGACAATTGGTTTTGAAGAAGAATCAAAAAGCCGTGCTTTAGCTGAGAAGCATCACTTCAAATTCTTTTATAGTCCTGCTGGCTCTTACTATAATAGCTGGCAATCATCCTTACTTCCCTCTGACAAACAACTGTTTTGAGGGATATTTGTTTAAGAGCTCATCTCAGGGGTAGACTAAAAGAAAATTAGCTTGAGGTGATAGGATTGGATATGACGAATATGTATGAAGAACAAAAACATAAGCATGAAAATCGCTTTCAATATAAGCAGCGTAACATGTGGACTGGGATTTTATTTGGGCTTGGGGTGGTGGCATTTATAGATGAGGTGATTTTTCATCAATTATTACACTGGCATCATTTCTATGATAAGTCTACAGCTGCTATTGGGCTAGTTTCAGATGGTTTATTTCATGCATTCAGCTTTTTTGCTACGATTGGATCTGCTTTTTTATTGGCTGACCTACATAGAAAACATGGGTTTTGGCTAAAAAGATGGCTAGGCGGTATTTTTCTTGGAGCAGGCTCATTTCAGCTTTACGATGGAATTATACAACATAAATTCATGAAACTTCACCAAATTCGTTACAATGTTGAAATACTACCCTATGATATCGTTTGGAACATACTGGCGGCGCTATTAATAATTATCGGTATTGTCTTACTGCTCCAAACAAATCAAAAAGGACGATAGGAGGTGGCCCATCTTGCATTCTCACGAAGTTCATGCTCAAAATTTTCCTATTATGGTTCAGCTTCTACTGGCTTTGCCATTTGTTTTAGTTCTTATAGGCTATATCCTCGCTGTTATTATTTCGAATCAACATAAAAAACAATGGCCTCATTTCCGTACTATCTGTTGGATTATTGGAAATGTCTGTGCTCTGATTACATTAATCGGCCCATTGGCTGCTCTTAGTCATATTCATTTTGACGCACATATGATAGGACATTTATTGCTTGGCATGCTGGCACCATTACTTATGGCATTAGCAGCACCCATGACTCTATTGTTAAGAACCTTACCAGTGAACAACGCACGTATACTTTCTCGGATATTAAAAAAACCGTATGTTCTTTTTATTCGCCATCCAATTATTGCATCTATTTTAAATGTAGGCGGTTTATGGTTACTCTATACAACCTCACTCTTCAACATGATGCACGAATATATACTACTGTATGTATTCATTCATCTTCACATTTTTCTAGCGGGTTATTTGTTCACCATCGCCTTTATTTATATTGATCCTACTCCACATTCATACTCTTATGTTTTTCGATCCCTTACATTAGTAGTAGCATTGGCTGCTCATGCCATATTGGCAAAATTTATTTTTGCAAATCCGCCTCATCATGTACCATCCACTGAGGCAGAACTAGGTGCTAAGATCATGTACTACGGTGGGGATGCTATTGAAATCCTTCTTGTGTATATTCTCTTTTATCAATGGTTTAAAAGCACAAGGAATACTATTCACCCCAAAGTAGCTACTTCATCACGGTAATCTCGTCCTGATGTTTAGGCTAAATAGAGTTGGATAATCCGCCAGTCCTCTAGCTTTTCAGTGAACGTTTTAATATTTTTCCCTGGTATTGGACTTGTTGATGGCATCTTTTTATAGGCTCGTCCATCTAGAAGCTCTAAGCCAATATGCTTTTTAAAAACCTCAAATGCTTTCGCTCCATTAAAAAGCACTAATTGGATATTAGGGTATTGTTCAAAAAGGGTTTGAAAATCATTGGGCTTTTCATTACGTATCGCTGCATCTAAACTTCCTTCGCGTTCACAAGTTGCAATCGTGTCCCAAAGACCGATTGCATTGTTTTTTAATAAGGCTATTCTCTCTGTATAATCATTTGGAATCGCTATCTCTAATAACTCACCCATAATAGGCCAAAAGTGATTGCGTGGATTGCCATAGTATTGCTGTTTCTCTAACGATTGTTTTCCTGGCATGGATCCAACAATGAGCACCCTTGTTGCTGAATCTACAATTGGTAATAATATATTTTTTAATTCATTGGACACAACAATCACTCCTTTTCTCTATTGTAGCGGAAAATTCGAACCAGCAAGTAAATCTTGGCTTGAAATGAACAAGGGATGTTGGCGTGAATGGTTCATTTTATACGACTGGACAATTTTGTAGCCTATACAGTAGCCTATCCAAGGTGGAAGGGGCCCCCCGTATAGAAATGGATGATGTTGTTCGATTCCTTGGAGTTGTAAATTCGGTAAAAAATGATGCTCCCATAAAGCTAAAAGTTCTTTATCTGAGTAGGATTGTAACCAAGGAGCAATCCACCTTTCCCCATATAAATCTTTCACCGCATCTTCTGCTAAGCCTTCTAAAATGAGAGAATCCAATAAAGTCATATCATCTAAAGTTTTTTTTAATATGTGTATACGACAAACATGGTTATATTCATGAGCAAATAATGCTTGAAGCTCCTGCTTTTCTAAATCACCCACAAATAAAAAAAGCGAATGAGGATAAGCGACACCATTTTTATTGGTTATCGTTTGCTGCTGAGTAATTGGGAAAATATAAATTGGTATTGATGGGCCATTCCATTTTCTCTGTAAGTATAGGAACTCCTGCTGTACACTGGCCCACACTTCTTGCCTTTTTAATTTTTCAACATCGACTTCCTCATGAGGTAAAAATAGACCCTGTTGCTGTAATGTATAGTGAATTTCTTCTGGAAGCCCATCTCGAAATAGTTTGACTAATCGATCGCAAAGAATCGAGCATTGTAAGCTTGTTCGCTCATCCCTTCTAGTTGATTTTCTAGCACTTACAAATTCATTTAACCACTTATCCGTTGACACAACTGCCATATTATCACCTCTTCACAGCATATGTCTTGAATAGACAATCGGCTAGTGATAAATGCATCAAATCGCATATATTAGCTTGTAATGACATTGAAAGGAGGGATATGTGTGAATCCAGCTGATACTTATAGTCTTTGCTGTAAATATCATGGTAAACGTGTTCGAATCTCGGATTCATCTGGTAAAGTACATGTTGGAGAAATCACAAGGGTAGATAGAAGACAGGTATGGATTCTACCTGATAGAAGATATAGTGGTTATGGTTTAGGGTTTTGGGGATTTGGAGGGTATGGAGGAGAAGGTTTTGGTTATGGAATTGCTCTAGGAACAATTTTAGGTATTGCACTAGCTCCAATTATTTTCTTCTAATTCCAACCTTTTATTTAAGTGAAAAAGAAGCCATTTCAAACATTGTTGAGATGGCTCATTTTTCATTATTGAACTTGCTCTTGTTGCTGTTTGCTTTCAATCAGCTCGGGTATTGTAACAAATGTGTAACCTTGCTTTTTTAATGCAGGTAGTATTTCTTCTAGTGCTTGAATTGTTTGTTTACGGTTCCCGCCACCATCATGAAATAAAATAACATCTCCAGGCCTTGTTCCCTTCATTACCTTTTGCACAATTTTCCTTACACCAGGCTCTTTCCAATCTTGCGTATCCTGATGCCAGGACCACATTACTACCTTATAGCCGTCCTTAACAGCAGCATTAATCATAGCATCCGTGTAATTTCCACCAACGGGACGGAATAAAACTGGGGAAAAACCAGTAATACTATAAATCGTGTCATTTGTCTGTTGAAGCTCCTCTTGCAATTTTTTGATGGAAACTTTAAATGGATGTGTATACGTATGATTTGCTAATTCATGGCCTTCTGTATAAGAACGTAAAACAAGCTCTGGATATTTTTCTGCATTTTTTCCAATAATAAAAAACGTGGCTTTTGCATCATATTTTGCTAATAAATCTAGCACAGCTGCTGTGTATTTAGGATGTGGACCATCATCAAAGGTGAGTGCAACAATTTTATCCTCTGTTTTGATATCCCAAACAACTTCCCCTGTCTCCTCATAATAAGGACGACCTTTATCTGCGTAGCCTTCCTGCACTAAAAATCCCGAGATGATTAAAAAGAAAACAATAAAAATGAATACGTAAATACGTGTCATAGCATCACCTCCCAAGTCCGAAATCACAGAACTCCGTCAACTTACTATTTACGAATTGCCATGAAATATACTTGTGAAGGATTGTCTGTTTTCTCCTTTTAATTACTTCAGGAAAATTTTAAACGTTATTTTTAATTTTGAACAATATGTGAAAATCTTTGAATAGTACTTTATTTTTTTATTTATTGATGTAAAATGAAATTAAATCTGATATATAACAGTTATTATAAATATATAAATGTTATGCAACACAACAAAGGGGATGACATATATGTGGATTATTACAGTATTTGAAGAAAACACTTATCGCATGTTTGAGTATAGTTCTAAACGTGAGGCAACAAATGCATTACATAAATTTAAACAAACAGCTTTGCTTTCTTATACAAGATAATAAAAGATAAAGGAACCTATTCATTTGAGTAGATTCCTTTTTGTTATAAATAAAGCACCTCCTATACTTCCCCTATTCCTCCAATTCCTTTCATCCTTATACATCTAGCAACATGTTTAGTTAGTTGCCATGATTTTTTTCAAGAAAATGTCGAACACCTTGCTAGCCTTCACCATATGTATATAGAGAAAAGGAGTGATTTCAATGGTGACAATTGAACCTATTATGATTAAAGGGCATTTCTTCACTGCAGTAGTTGTGCAATTACCTAAAACAACATTACTAACCATTTCTAATGATACAGGCTACATTATGTGTGGTGCTTTAGATGTCGGTCTATTAAATAGTCGCCTAGTTGATCGGAAAATTATTGCTGGTCGTGCAGTAGGCGTGAAAACAATTGACGAGCTATTAACAGCTCCATTAGAATCTGTAACATATGAAGCAGAACAGCTTGGTATTACAGAAGGAATGACTGGCGTAGAGGCACTTTTAAAAATGATCTAATTGGCTAAAAAAGCGTCAACTAGACGCTTTTCTTTTTTGTTTGCAACAAATTTGAATAAGCAATTTCCCTATTTCCCATACTGTGGGACAAAGGGAGTTGTTAATATGAATAGTAGGCAACATGTTAAAATACACGTCACCTTACTTATTATTGTTTTAATTGTTTTCATCTGGTCTTTTATAAAGCCTTCCTCCTATTTAGATTGGCTAGCTGAAGTTAGTCCGGGAATTGTGGCAATAACAGTCGTTGTTTGCATTTATCGTAAATTCCGCTTCACCACATTTTCTTATTTTATTATCGCTCTCTTGTCGATCCTGACATTTATAGGTGGGCATTATACCTATTCGGAAGTCCCTCTTTTTAATTGGGTAAAAGATGAATTTCATTTACAACGTAATAATTATGATCGCTTTGGCCATTTTTTAAAAGGTTTATTAGCCATCGTAATAAGGGAAATACTAATCAGGAAAACACCACTTGCAAAAGGAGCTTGGCTTACAGGTATTACGATCAGTATTCTGCTCGCAATTGCTGCTTTTTATGAAATCATTGAATGGTTAAGTACAAGAATCTCGAAGGGAAGTAAAGGAGCAAAGGATTTTTTAGGCATGCAGGGAGATAAATGGGATGCACAATGGGACATGTTTTTAGCCTTGCTGGGAGCTATTTTAGCTTTACTTCTATTCACAAAGCTACATGACAAATTTTTAAAAAGAATAAATAAATCATAAATATTTTTGCATAGCATGATTATATAACCTATGAAAGGTGGTATTAGATGTACTATGCACAGGTCAGTCAACAAACACATCATCCATCACGTACTATGATTGTAATCGGCTATGGACAGGTAATGGCTACACCTAGCTCTGTACAATTACAAATTGAAGTCCAAACAAAGGGCAACCATGTACAAGGTCCTCAACAGGAAAATGCGGCAATCATGAATGAAGTTATACAATCTCTTATCGCACTTGGTATTCCAAGAGAACAAATTCAAACTGCTAGTTATACAATCACACCACTATATAATTTCAAAGATGGCAAACAAACTTTTAATGGCTACGAAGTAGTCAACGCCATTTCCGTCAACGTTTCAGATACCAATGATTTGGGCTTAATAATTGATACGGCTGTAGAAAATGGGGCAAATCGAATAACCAATATTCAGTTCAAAATAGACCATACCGATGCTTACTATCAGCAAGCATTAAGCTTAGCGCTACAGAATGCTCAATTGAAGGCGAAAACAATAGCAGAAACTATGCACCTGCCTTTGCAACCACTCCCTGTAGAGATTGTGGAAGAGCAGGCTAACACACCTATCCTTTATCGCTCTATGGCTGTATCCTCGGGAATTACGCCTATAGAACAGGGACAAATTGCTATTGATGCTACTGTTCGTGTAAAATTTCAATACTAAAGTTAGAGCCTTCCGCTAGTCAACGTGCAGAAGGCCCTCATTTATTTTACAAGTGGATTTTTTTCAATATGGATTTCATCATCCTGAGTTTTAATAACCATATCAAAATGTTGGCAATGTGGATGCATAAATAATTCATATTGAATACGTCGCTCATCATGTGATTGTTTTAAATAATTTATATCTGTCCCTCTTTCAAGCACATCACGATCTGATCTTCTCTTAAGCTCTGTAGCCCCATCCGTATAAAAATAAATCTTTAAATCCAGTAACTCCGGATCTATAAATGCTACACACATTCCTTCTACTATCGTGATCTGTTTTTTCGAAGAAATTAATGTACTTTTCATATAATGTGTATCGATTGTCATTAAATCGAGTCCTGCTCTTATCATCTGAACATCTCGCTCCAATGATGGCAGATGATGAGCTGCGGGATGACAAGCCGTCATTTTAAAACGATGATGCTCATTTTGATATGTATAATCAAGTATTGTTTGCTTGCGAATATCCGAATTCACAATATACGGATCAGTATTCAAATAATTCACTTGATCTTGATGTAAAGCATGTATAAGTTTTTTGGCAAATGTCGTTTTTCCAGCAGCTCCATGACCAGAAATGCCGATTATGATTTTTTTATCAGCTTGTTTAACCCATTTTAAAATTTCCTTTAATATCGTCTCCATCTTACTCTCCTTCACTATAAAAGGTATGGCAAGAAACAATTCCTACCATACCATTTAATATTAGCCTTCACTATACTGTGCACCCCATATTCGCTCTATCATTACTTCATTATGCTTAGGGCTTAGTAGAAAAACATCTGGGTTGCTTAAATTTTTCCAACAGTGAAAATCAACATCCTTATCATAATACTTCAGTAGTAAAGAGATGATATTGCCATGACTCACGATTAATGTATTATCAACATCCTGTTCAAATGCATCTTTTACAAGGTCTACAATTCTATGCATCGCTTCATTACTGGATTCTCCACCATCATATTTTAAATCCATATCAACAAAAGTCGCCTGTAATTTTTCGTACCAATCTGGAAAATCTCCAGTACTTAAAAGACGCTCCGAAAGACGTTCATCAATTTCAATCGTCATACTTTTTCTACTACTTAATGGTTCAATGGATTGGATTGCTCGTAAGAAAGGGCTAGATACAATTCGATCAATTTTTAGATCTTTGAAAAACTCAGCTAAACTATCTGCTTGCTCTATTCCCTTCTGTGTTAAGGGTGCATCTAGTGATTGCCCTTGTGCTAGACAATGTCTAATGACATAAATTTCCCCCATAAAAACCTCCTAGTTTTGAAGGTAATTTATTAACAATTATTATACTCTCTTTACTAAATAGTTCCTATTCATTATCTCACTTATTCGACATTTTTCCGCCCAAAATAATTCGTCCCTATCACACCAATAATAATCATGATACCACCAATAAGATGATTTAGATGGAAATCTTCCTGTAAAAATAAGACCCCTGCCAAAATAGTAATAAGTGTTGCAAAATTGCTAAAGACACTCATTTTAGATGCTTCCAATTTAGATAAAGCATAATTGGATAAATAGGATGTACCGAGTGAAGATAGTATACCTAAATATAAAATAGCGAAGACAAAATGAGCATGTGTTAATGGCTTAAAAAATTCATTGAGTGTTCCATTCATCATATGACTTCCGAGAGCCATTCCATTAAAAATAACAAATCCACACAATGTCATGACATATGTTAATGCTAGTAAAGAATATTTCTTGGTAAGCCCTCTAGCAAAAATATTATAAAGCGATGTCGCAATCGCTGATAGTAATATAAATCCCCTTCCTATAATATTTCCTGTAGTAGCATTTGTTCCATTCATCATTAACAGATAAATGACACCAAGTACGGACAAACTTACAGATACAAGCTGACCCCGTGTAGCTTTTTCCTTTAACAATAAACCTGCCAGTGCTAATGTAAAAATAGGGATTGTCGCTTGAATAATTCCCGCCTCTGATGAGGAAATTTTAGCAAGTCCAAGCACTTGAAATGTAAAAAAAGCAATTGGATACAAGATGGCTAACGGTAATATTTTTAGTAGGTCCTGCATGTTCATTATTAGCTTATTTTTTGTAAATACCATTATTATAACAATACCTATGAATGCAAAAGTAAAACGATGTGCAAGTATATCAATAGGACTTGCTACAGTCAACGTAACTTTCACAAACATAAATGAGAGACCAATGACAAATGCATAAATTATTGCTGCTATATAGGCATTTCTTTTTCCTGACATAGGATAGTACTCCTTCTTTAAAACATTCCGGCCGGTATAGTTATCGTATTAAATAGAGAACTTATTGACGATATAAAAAAAACACATCTGTACCGATACAGATGTGCTGGAGGTTATGTATGCTTAAATACGAATGGATTTATTCTCAGCTCCTGACTCAGATTCAAACAGGTTCATTTCAAGCAGGGGCAAAGCTCCCCTCTATTCGCCAGTTATCACAGCAATTTTCCTGTAGTAAGAGTACGATTTTAGCATCTTTAAAAAAACTGGAGGATCAGCATCTTATCTATTCATTGCCTAAAAGCGGCTACTATGTTGTTGATCATCAACTGCCCATCCAACCAAAAATGAAAAATTACATAGATTTTGCTACATCTTCGCCCAATTGGCATGCATTCCCTTATCAAGATTTTCAGCATTGTATTAATAAAGCCACCGACACATACCAAGCAGATTTATTTAGATATGGGACACCAAAAGGCCTACCGTCATTAATAGCGGAAGCAAAAAAACTATTAGCAGGCTATCAACTGTTTACAAAGGAAGAAAATATTTTCATTACTTCAGGTGTCCAACAATCTCTATCCTTGCTAAGTATAATGCCCTTTCCAAATGGTCGCTCAACCATCTTAGTGGAACAACCTAGCTATCATTTGTATATGGATTATTTAAAAACCTATGAACTTCCGGCAATGGGCATCAAAAGAACAACGGATGGCATTGATTTAGATGAACTAGAAAACATTTTTAGTAAACACGACATAAAGTTCTTTTATACGATGCCACGTCTGCACAATCCTCTAGGTACTTCCTATAGTAAAAAAGAAAAGGATGCAATCCGAAAACTTGCCTATAAATATAATGTGTATATAGTTGAAGATGATTATTTAGCGGATTTTGAGCAAAATACAAAAATAGATCCCCTATTTACGGAGGATACACAGGATCGGGTTATTTATTTAAAAAGCTTTTCTAAAATTATGTTTCCTGGCTTACGTATCGGACTTGCCGTATTACCAAATGTTTTGATTAATACCTTTCAACAGTATAAAAATACCACTGATATTGATAGCTCCATGATCTCCCAAGCTGCATTAGAGCTCTACTTGAAAAGTGGTATGTTTGAACGTTATCAGAAGAAAGTCAGTGAAGCTTATGCAAGCCGAGCAAATCAACTTCAACAATCTATAGCAACTCATCTGGCAGACTATCAATCCTCTAAGGAAATCTGTATGCATAGCCATATCATTCTACCGAGACAGGTGAATACTTCTAAGATTATTGATCATTTGGCACAACAAAATATTTTGTTAGATCCTATTAAACGCAATTATTTAGATGCATTTTATCGGGAACGTATTATCAAACTAAATGTATCGAATATAGACGAATCCAAGATTGATGTTGGCATAAGGGAAATTGCGCTAGCCCTTCATAACACGAGCAATTATTTCTAAAGAACATTATTCATGAAACCTTATTGTAGCTCATATAATTAGACATCATAAATTGGTTCAATAAGGAGGATTCAATGCAATCTGAGAAATTGCGACTAAGGAAGATTCAACGTCTTGCATATGAAATTATGGATGAGATGCACAAAGAAAAGCATCGCACAGAAATGCACAAATTAATTCCGATTATTGATAACTTGTCGCGGGCAATTGGGGATTTAACAGATTCTGTTGGTAAATACTCACTGGATTATGTAGAAGAAAAAGTAAAAAATGCCCATGCTCTTTTATTTAACAAAGAAAAGGTAGATATTTATTAATAAAGACAGGGAAAAAGGGTAACCATATACATGGCTACCCTTTTGGCATTAATGCGTTTCAGGTTCGAATGTTTTACAGTCTGTTTCCTCGCTGTTGGAAGCATGTTGTCCCTTTTGGCTGACAACATAAATTTTTTCAGCTGTGCATTTGTTACCAGAATCCCAAAATGTGCAGTTATTGACTTCACAAAGAATTTCTTGTGCCATCGTCTCACACCTCCTCCTTGTTATCTTTAACAAATTAGAGGTAATCAATACGTTATTCAAAAAAGTCATCTTGCACTTTTGTCAGTGCTGTCTGATTCACTCCATACTGAAGTCTAGATTAGTAGGATGATTTGATAAATGTTCCTGCGTAAGCATATTTGTTGAGGGTACCTTGTTGTCAACTTCTTCAAAACGGAAGCCATCTGCCCAGACTTTACCCGAACCAATTAGTAACACACCAAAATAAATGGAATTACCTTCTTCAGGTACGTCTAAGACAATAGAATAATGATTCCATTCAGTAGAACCTGTCACAGGGCGTTGATCCATATTATCAAATTGAATCGTATCACCTGTACCATTGTCAATACGCATCCATGCACCACACTTTGTAGCATCTGCCGTCTTTAAGTAGCATGACATTTTCAAGCGTTTCCCTTTATAGTCAGCTGCCTGAAAACCCTGCATCATTGTAGCAAATTGACCATGATTTGCTGAGGCAGTTGTGGAATACAATACTCCTGAACGCTTCCCTGAATGAAATACCTTGTCATCTGTATGAAATTTATACAATTCTGGATTAGCACCACTTAACACCCAACCTTTAACCTGTTCAACTGTTTCCATGTAATGTTCCTCCTCCATCATATTTAATGATTGCATTACTTTTCGATACTTCCCTGGTGGTAAAGCATAAACTTCTTTAAAGGCTCTTGTAAAAGCCTCTTGTGATTGAAACTGAAGTGTAACAGCAATCGTTAATATCGATACATTAGAGTACATCAAATAACTCGCTGCCATAGCTAGCCGACGTATACGAATATATTCACCAATCGTAATTCCCGTTTCTTGCTTAAAAATTCGGCTTAGATGGTACTTCGAATAGCCAGCAGTATTAGGAAGACATTCAAAAGAAATTTCTTCCATCAATTGCTCCTCGATATAGGCAATAGTTCTTTGTGTCGCTTGACTATACTCCATGTTACTCACCTCATCTTTATCATAATGGAGAAGGAAACAGATTTTTTGATGGAGGTTGCTAAATTTAGCTTAATCAATTATTTTTGTTGGTGTTGCTTCTTGCACAACGATGAGACCATCATAGGCTTCCTCAGGTGTCATTTTAATGGTGTACAGCATTTGTGTCAGCTTATACCATGGACGAAAATCATCGCCGATATTGCCCATTCTTTGCTTTTTTGAAAGAATATTCGCAAGCTCCTTCGATTGTTTGGCAGCTTCAAAATCCACATAAAAGATGTTATTGTCAATGTCACTAAAGGCATCCACTAAAGCATTGTGATGCTCAATCGTATATTCCTTTCGTTCACCAGACCCATTTTGTGCCTGGAATGTATTTTTCACAAAGTCTGTGCCAATCGCAAAATATTGATCTTTATATTGCTCACTTAAATAATGCCCCATCGATTGATAGCCTGCCATCGTAGCAGAAGTTTTCTCAATATGACCATTATGAGCAGACATTAATACTTTATCATGACCTTGCGTTGCTTCATATTCAACAATCCATTGTAAATTTTCAGCTAAATATTCGTCCCGTAAATTCATATAATTATCTTCATTTAAAAATAATTGCGTACGTTGCTTCATAATTTGCGCATATTGAACAGCAAAGGAGAATTCATCCTTTGAAGATTTTTTCTCATACATCGCTTTGTTCGATTGTAAATCGTTGATGATTGTATCAATCGTTTTATCTAGCTCAATTAGCTGACTATCCGATAATTCTCTCATCGTTTTGTTGGAAACATGCTCTAGCTTAGTCGTGAATCTTTTTGCATTGTCAGCATGTACCTTGGCGTAATAATCAAGTAACCCCTTTTTACTGTAATCATAGCGCTGCATATCATTGCCATAAAAATAAATTTTCTCTTGATCATCAACTGTCTGATTATAGTCATGCATCCACTGCACAAACTCTACCATTTGTTCTGTTTTGTAGATGCCATAGTCTAACGCTTTTATAGCTTCCTCCGCCGTCCCGACACCGTTTTCGATAAATTGATTTATCTGCTGGGCTCCACCAAAATCTCCTTCTAAGACAAAAACATGGACATTTTCATTTTTTATCATCGCTTTAAATACATCTCTTTTTAATGTTTGAAATTCGATATTGCCATGTGTTGCTTCCCCAAAACCAATAATTTTTACATCATCAGGAATGTTGATATCTTTAATTTCATTCGTATATTGTGCGGCATCTTTTACAGCCTCTCTCTGTCCACATCCTACTAGAGCTACTAATAGCATCGATGCAGTTAAAAAACGTAAGCTACGTTTCATCATTCTCATTCTCCTTTTAGGTTAAATGGATTTTCGCTGGAAATAGTAATATCCTCCGAGGAAAAATAGGATAAATCCCCCACCTACTACGGTTAACAATTGCTCCCACGGTACAAAGAATACATCGTCTGTATTGCCACCTATATACATCATCGAAAAGGGTTGTGCCCAAGGATAATACGGACCAATTCTTTCAGAATTCACTGCTAAAATTGATGGTAAAGTAAATATGACATTAACAGCAAATGGAGCAGCAAAGCTTTTAAACATAATGGACATCCACAATTGCAAGGCTACTAATGGCAATGTCGCTACCCAACCTCCCACTATGCTTTTCCAAACAATCTCCATAGGGAAAGAATCTGTATAGCCTTTTACCATCCCAACAGCAAAGACCGAGCCTAAATACAATATCTGCATTGCTAAAACAAGCAGCATAATCAATATGTATTTAGCTACAAATACTTTCCCTCTTGTTACAGGTAATGCTAAAAGCTGCTTCCATCCACCAGACTGATGTTCATACCTACAAATAAGACTGGTAAAAACACCAGAAATAAGAGGTAAAAATAATAGAGCATATGTTAAATTCATCGAAAATAATGATATATACCACTCATTAATTTCAATCCCTTGTATGTTGTCCTCTAAATTAGCGGATAGGCCTATAAAAAGTCCAATCATGGGTCCTGCTAAAATAATGGGTACCATTTTTGATTTACGTAACTTAAACCATTCAGCTTGAAGTAAAGCAATCATTATTTCACGTCCCTTCTTGCAAAATCAATCATGCCGATAATATAGTGTAAGATACCAATTCCTAAGCCTAATAAGACATTGATCATCGGCTCATTCCATTGGTTCATCAATGATGGCCATTTCCATATCATCCAATCTGGGAGAACATAGGAAGAATAGGTAAAAATCACCCCAAAAATGCCTACAGTTATCGGAATCCCTTGGTTATGACTTACACTCGCTATCCACAATTGAAGAGCCAAGATAGGTAATGCTGCAAAAGCAGGGAAATAACTATATTTGGCTAGCTCCATGTAAGGTACTGTGTCACCTAATTCTAAAAACAGCCCGTAGCTCAGGGTAAAAAACATTAATAACGTTGAGGCGAAAAATAGTAAGATAGCTAACAGCGTAAATTTTGACAAATACACGGTTAATTTGGAAATAGGTAATGCAATGAGCTGCTTCCAAGCATTGGTCTCATTTTCAATGCTTGCTATGAATGACGTAAGAATGGCAATACCCAAGACTATGGCAAGCGGTGTAAATGAATGCACATTTAGTAAGAAATAGCCCCAATCATCCTCACTTTGCTGTAAGAGATAATCCTTTCTTACTCCATAATTGACCATTTGCAGAGCAATCACTCCTAAAGGGCCGATAAGTGTTAGAAGCCATAATCCTTTACGTTTGATTTTTAAGAAATCAGCAGTTAATAGCTTTCCCATCATATACCCTGCTCTCCCATCGTCATTTCCAGGAATATATCCTCCAATGAACGTTTCTCTTCCTCGACTCGGAATACAGATATGCCCTCCTGAACAAGAACTTGGACAATATGAGCAACCTTTTCATCCGAGCACTCTTCTAAGAAAATCACACCATCTTGATAATCCGCCTTAATACCATTTGCTAATAAGAAACGCCATCCTTTTTCACCATTGTTTACTTTAAAAGTAACCTTTGGTTGGGCAAATCGACGCATAGCCTCAATAGAATCTTGGAAAATTAATTTCCCTTTCGAAACAATCCCAACTTGTGTTGCCATTTGATCAATCTCTGATAATAAATGGCTGGAGATTATAATGGTCATGCCATATTCCTCTGGTAATCTTTTAATTAAATTACGAATCTCTATAATGCCTGAAGGATCGAGGCCATTCGTTGGTTCATCTAAAATGAGTAATTCAGGACTATGTAGTAAAGAAGCAGCAATACCAAGACGTTGCTTCATTCCTAAAGAGAAACCTTTGACCTTTTTATGGGCAGCTTCCCTCAAACGGACAATTTCCAAAACTTCATCGATTCGATTTTTCGGTACACCTAGTATTTTTCTTAGTGCCTCTAGATTCTCATATGCCGTTAAATGTGGGTAATAAGAAGGGTTTTCCACCAATGAACCAACCTTAGCTAAAATTTGGATACGTTCCTTCGTAATATTTTTTTCAAAGACTTTAATTGTTCCAGAAGAGGGCTTCATTAAACCTAGAAGCATTCGAATTGTAGTCGTTTTACCTGCCCCATTCGGACCTAAAAATCCATATATTTCACCTTTGCGTATTTGCAAGTTCAAATTTGAGACAGCTTGCTCTTTCCCAAAGCTTTTTGATAAGTTTTGTGTTTGTACGATATATTCCAATGTCCTCACCTCTTTAACTATCTTAAAAAGGGAAGTTTAAAAAAAGGTATGGGCTAAGTTTAAATTTTGTTTAAAAAATCATTTCTATCATAAAAAAACCTACGAAGCATTTATTTCTCAAGCTTCGCAGGTTTTTTTATGATAATTTGTGTACCAGAGTGATCAGAATGGATATCCCATTCTAGATGCATGCCCTTTATCATGACATCAACAATTGATAAGCCGATTCCAGCACCCTTTTCATTCGACTCATTTTTCATCCCTTGACCATGATCCTCAATAATAAATGCTGTATAACACTCCGTCGATTCCGTTTTCACACTTATATATTTACCACTATTCGCGTGGCGCAGTACATTTTGGAAAATATTATCTAATACTCTCCCTAACCACAATGGATCAACACGCCATTCAACAGGCTCAAATGGCTGTAGCTCAATATCGATTGTGAAACCTGCTCGCTCGAAAACTGGATACCATGTCGTTAGATGTTCCCTTACAAATCGGATAACATTGATGTCTTTCGGTTCAAATTTATATTTACTTGCCATAAGCAATGTGTAGGACATCAAATTTTCAATTAAAGCATCAATATTCACTATGGATGTATCCATAGCCATTAATGCCTGCTTCCCTTCCTCAGATAATACTTCTTTGCTAATTGTATAGGATTGGGCTCTTACTTTCGTTAAAGGTGTCCGTAAATCATGTGATAGATTAGCAATCAATTCACGTCTTAGCTGTTCTTCCTTCTGTTGACGCTGTTTACTGTCTCGCAGTTCACAAACCATTCTGTTAAAACTATGCTCCAATTGCCCAATCTCATCTCGTTTTTTCACCTGAATTTCAATAGGTAAACCATCTACATCACGTATTTCCATAGCCTCTTGCAGATATAATAGTCTTTTTCGAATTCCCTTGAAAAATAAAAGCGAAACTACAATGAAAAATAATATAACCGCAATTACACCAAAAAATAAAAAGTTACCATAGTTATCATAGACTTTTATAAGTGGAGGATTAAATGCTACCCTTGGAATCTCTAATACAATAAAGCCATTTGATATATCATCACCTAAGAAGGCAATAACAGTAAATGGATCATCTCCATAACGTTCTTTTATAAATTGAGTTGTGTAGGCTGGTGTCCACTTTGCTGGTAACTGATCCTTCACATTCCATGTAGTCAGTAAGTTCCCCTCTTCACTTACCCAAAACATAGAAGCCTTAGGAAATTGCTCTTGCCACTTTTGAAATAACTGCTTCATCAAATCATCTGTTGCATTGGTCATATTTTTAGCCTGTGCATGCCATTGCTCCTCAATATCACTTTCTACAAGTACTCCACTTGAAAATTCTCCTGTCCCTGTCTTTGTAATGCCTAATACAAAAATAGCAACACCAAGATAGGAGATTTGCACAATTGATATGGCTAATATAATAATGAGCATATATTTTGCTAATAATGATCGAAAAAATTTCATTGTTTCACCCTATAGCCAATGCCTCGGATTGTTTCAATAATCGCAGGCTTTGCAGGATTGATTTCTATTTTTTCTCTTAAGTAACGAATATGCACCATGAGTGTTTTATCACCTTCTATATAGCTCTCACCCCAAACGCCTTCATAGAGTTGTTCCTTCGTTAAAATTTGATTTAAATGACGTATAAAATACTGTAATAAATAAAATTGTTTCCCTGTCAAAAGAATTTCTTCTTCATCAATCGTATTGATTATTTGCATATCTTTCGTATAAATTTTAAGGTGCTGCAATGTCAGTACATCATCACTTTTTTGATATCTTCTTAATAATACTTCCAGTCTTGCTACGAGCTCATCAGGGTGAAATGGCTTTGTTAAGTAATCATCAGCAAAATGTAGCCCTTCAATTTTATCTTCAACAGCTGTTCGTGCTGATAACATTAGAATTGGCAGGTCTTTATTTTCCCGTTTAATTCTTTTACCTATGGAGAAACCGTCCAATCCAGGTAGCATCACATCCAATATAGCAATATCTTTTGAGTTAATATGTTGCTCAAGCCCCTCCCCTGATTCCAGCCACGTCACATCATAACCTCGTTCAGTTAATTCCTTGCTTACCCATTGTCCGATTTCTTTTTCATCTTCTATGTACAATATACGAATCAATGTTCATCCTCCTTGATACATTTAACTTGAAATAAAAAATTTATAATTTCCATACATGGTTATTATAGGGGAACTGTTATTTATTTTCTTAGGAAAATCAAAAACGTTGATTTATTGAAAAAAGCAACTAATAAAAGTGGCTCTTTTATAGTATACGCTGCTACTTTATGACCTGCTTCAAATTCATTTAGAAAGGTGTAGGAATCGGTATTGCAAGGCAAGCCCCAAAGCATGGCAAGAATCATATACTCCTAATAAAAATGGAATTATTTTATCTTCTACGTTGCTCGCTTCACATTTAGGTGCTAGAAAAAAGAAACTTCACTTCTTTTTTCTTTGATAAATATGCTAACATGGCCCTAACTATATTAAAAACATGAGAGAAATATAATTTTCTTAGGTTTTACCTGTAGTAGAGGGGTATTGATGTTTGGATATAAGACAACTACGCTATTTTATAGCAATTGTGGAAGTAAAAAAGATTTCTGCTGCGGCTGAAAGGTTACATATTTCTCAACCACCATTAAGTCAGCATTTAAAAACGATAGAGGAAGAACTCGGTTCAAAGTTAGTAGAAAGGAGCAAAAATATTTTGAAGTAACTGAAGCCGGAAAGACATATATAAATATGCGTTGCAGGTTGCACAATGAAAGAGGCAGAAGCAAAGGTTAAGGATATTGGATTAGGCCTTCATGGTTGATTGACATTGGGCTTATCTATGTAAATTAGTAAGGGAACATGTTGTAGAACTTGCCATCATTCGCTTACCTTTAGAATTAGATGATTTCTCTGCTCTTCATATGTACACTGAACCATTTTACTTTATACAATCCAAAAAATTCGACCTCTTAGAACACGATGTATCTTTAGCGGACATACAAAATTGGCCAATCCTTTTACCAAGCACTGAAGGCTTAGGCGTACATTATTCGATATTAGAAGCATTTTCTCGCTTCCAGTTGCAGTCCCACATTGTTGAAGAATGCTCAGATACGGCACTGTTAATGAACTTAATCGCTTCTGGCTTTAGCTCCTCTATCGTACCTGAAACTATTTTAAAGCAATATGGAGATTTACCACTTCATGCATACGAAATTCCATCAGCAGAATTATCCACCTCAGTAGGACTAGTATGGCTGAAGAATCATTATTTATCTAAAGCCGCTCAAAACTTTGTGGATTTAATGAGGGAGCATTATTGTTAACGATTAATAAAAAAGAGAACAAACTAGAAGCGTTAGTTTGCTCTCTTTTTGAACAATTATTGAATAATCAGCATATCATTCTCATCAAACTGCCACATGTCGCCATAGGCAACTTCCCAATAGTAGCCATTTGGATCTTGAAAATAGCCACTATAGCCACCCCAAAATACAGTTTCGGGCTCCTTAATAATTTTTGCACCCGCCTTTTTTGCTAATGCAAAGACTCGATCCACTTCTTCTTTTGATTTACCATTATAGGCAAGAGTGATTCCACCAAAGCCTTGGCTAATTTCTGGTGGATTGGTTTCATTGATATCTTTGACTAAACGTTCAATTGGAAATAATGATATTTTTGTTCCTCCATTATTAAAGAACATGACATCGGGATTCGTCTCCTCTCCGTATACCACCACTTCAAAACCCAGTCCCTCTCGATAAAAATTTAGAGATTCCACCATATCTTTAACACCTAATGTAATTAAATTTAAACGATTCATCTTCAAAATCCCCTTTTTAAAGTATTACTACTTTAATTCTCTACCGAACGTACATTTCCTTTTATTACCGCAAGAAAAATATTTGTTTAATTGTATCCAAAGACTTTTTGTAGGCCAAGCAATATTTTTTACTAATTTTATTTCTCTAATCATTGCCAGCTCACAAAAGTTACCTCTACGTTTCTATGACACAAAAAAGTACGTACTTTTTTTGAGAGTTTATTAGCAGCATAATGAGTAAGCAATCAAATAATCACAAAACATGGAGGACTAAAAATGATTACTCATTTACAAGATACAATCACTTTAAATAATGGCCAACAAATGTCTGGTATGGGTTTAGGTGTTTTTCAAGTAGAAAATGACGCTACAGCAGAAATGGTTAAAAATGCTATCGAGGTTGGCTATCGCAGCATCGATACTGCTGCTATTTACGGCAATGAAGCAGGTGTAGGGGAAGGTATTAAACAAGCTCTAGCATCTACTGGCTTACGTCGTGAAGATTTATTTATCACATCTAAAGTATGGAACGATGGTTTAAGCTATGATGAAACAATTGCAGCATATGAAGAGAGCCTAAAAAAATTAGGTTTAGATTATTTAGATCTTTATCTAATTCATTGGCCTGGTAAAGATAAATATGCTGAATCGTGGAAAGCACTGGAAGATCTATATGAACAAGGCAGGATCAAAGCAATCGGTGTATGTAACTTCACTGTTGCTCACTTAGAAAATTTACTGTCATTTGCTCATGTTAAACCCGTTGTGAATCAGGTGGAATTCCACCCACGTTTACAACAAGCTGAGCTTCGTTCATTCTGTAACAAGCATGAAATTCAACTTGAAGCATGGGCACCTTTAATGCAAGGTGGACTTCTTGAAGATGAAACAATTTCAAAAATCGCAACAAAATACGGAAAATCAAATGCTCAGGTTATTTTACGCTGGGATGTACAAAATGGAGTAATTACAATTCCAAAATCAGTACGTAGAGAGCGTATGATGCAAAACGCTGATATTTTTGACTTTACTTTAACAGACGAAGAAATGGCATTAATCAATGAGATGAATCGTGAACAACGTGTTGGACCAAATCCAGATGAATTTGACTTTGCTCTATAAAAAAAGAGGAAAGAGACTGTCTTGTATATGACAGTCTCTTTCTCCCCTCACTATGATGTTTGCTGCATGGCGATATCATCATCACGTTGTTTTAACAGAACATCTTCACCTTTATCCTGTAATAATTCAACATGTTTTTCACCCCACGTACAAAGCATGTTCAGAATTGGTTCCATTCCTTGTCCATAAGGTGTTAATGAATATTCAACTTTTGGTGGTACTTGATTGAAGACCTTTCGATTGATTAACCCAGCCTGCTCCAGTTCCCTTAATTGGTTTATGAGCATTTTTTGTGAAATACCTGGAATCAATCGTCGAAATTCGTTTGTTCGAATTTTACCATGGTGGTTTAAATGACAAAGAATAACTGGTTTCCATTTACCCCCAATAACTTCTAGTGTAGCTTCGACACCAATATTGTAAACTTTTTGCATCGTAAACCTCCTGTAATATACAAAAGTAACTAAAAGTACTATACATACCTTTTTGGTATGTATGAATATTACTACACAAAATAAAAAAATCAAAGGAGATAGTAGTAAAATGTCAAAATCAAAAAAGCCAAATGCTACACTCACCTTACTAGCACTTGCTATCAGTGCATTTGGTATAGGGTCCACTGAATTTATCAGTGTCGGACTTTTACCATTAATTACAGATGACTTTGGTATTTCTCTTAGCACAGCTGGCTTAACCGTTTCTATATACGCACTAGGGGTAACTGTTGGGGCTCCATTATTAACAGCCCTAACATCCCGCCTTAATCGAAAAACCGTATTATTGCTTGTCATGTCCATTTTTATAATGGGTAACCTAGCAGTCGCTTTAGCTCCTAATTTCGCTTTACTATTAATCGGACGTATTATTTCAGCATTAGCACATGGTGTATTTATGTCCATCGCTTCTGTTATAGCAGCCGATGTAGTGGAACCAAATAAACGAGCAAGTGCTATCGCCTTTATGTTTACTGGCTTAACATTAGCTACTGTAACAGGTGTCCCACTCGGTACATTTATTGGACAAGTAACAGATTGGCGTATGTCATTCATTTTTATTGTCGTCATTGGAATTGTCGGTTTATTTAGTAATGCATTGTTAGTACCTAGCCAATTATCGAAAGGCAATCCCATCTCTATTCGTGATATTGGCAAAGTATTAGGCAATATTCGAATGATCTTAATACTATTCATTACCGCAATTGGATACGGCGGTGCTTTTGTTGTCTACACATATGTTTCACCTATTTTAGAGCAATATATGGGGTATTCCCCACAGACAGTCGTCATTATTCTAGTTGTCTATGGTATCTGTGTAGCTATCGGTAATACTCTAGGTGGTCATTTTGCTAATCATAATCCACTACGTTCCATCTTTATTATTTTTGTTGGACTTGCATTGGCATTACTTGGCATTGGTTTTACTCTTGAATCACCTATTATGGGATTAATGATAGTGCTGACAATGGGATTGTTTATGTTTATGAATGTCCCAGGATTGCAGCTATATGCTGTTCTACTATCTGAAAAATATATTCCATCAGCAATTTCAATGGCCTCAGCATTGAATATTTCCGCTTTCAACATAGGCATATTTTTAGGCTCATATATCGGGGGTTTTATTATTCGCCACCAATCGTTGGCGCATACGCCCCTATACGGATTCCTGATGGTTATGCTAGCAGCAATTGTTACACTTTTATGGTTACTTTTCGATAACAAAAAACAATAACTCTCTGAATTTCATTTTGTATAAAAAAGTAGTAGAGAATGTGTATTGTTTGTTGATATGTTGTATCCTATAATTTACTTGAACCAAACGAGAATGATTATCATTCTGATTTAAGGGAATACCCTTACTGTTTTAGTAAATCTATAGGAGTGAATAAAATGCGTAGAGGTCGATATTTTTCATTTGTAGTTTTCTTTGCACTAATATTCGTATTAAGTGCCTGTGGCTCAAATGAAGTAAAAGAGGATACAGCTACAGAAGAACAATCATCTAAAGATACAAGAATTGTAGAAGACGAGTTTGGAAAAGTAGAAATTCCTACAAATCCACAGCGTGTAGCTGCTATCTATTTGGAAGACTATTTAACTGCTTTGGATGTAAATCCCGTTGTGCAATGGTATCACCCATCTTGGGGAAAACAGGACTATTTAGGATTAGATGTTCCTGAGTTCGACATTACTGGTAGCATGGAAACATTATTACAAGCCAAGCCTGATTTAATCATTGTAGATGGTGCCGCAGACAAGGCAAAGTATGAGGAATACTCAAAGGTAGCGCCGACTTACCGCTTGAAAGAAGATATTCTACAAGATCCACGTGAAATTGCAAAAACAATAGCTGATGTTTTAAATATTCCAGATAAAGCAAAAGAAATGGTTGATCGATATGAGCAACGTGTTTCCGATTTAAAAGCAAAACTAGATGAATCAATTGGAGACGAAACAGTTGCTGTTGTACGACTAAATGTAGCAGATAATACATTAGCGTTATTTGGCATTAAAAATCGCTACTCTGGCTATATTTACACAGAGACAGGCTTAACACCACATCCATTAGCCCGTAATATGGCAGAGTCCCAAGAGGGCTTATCGGAAGAGGCTATCACGGAATTAGATGCGGATCATATCATCCTTTTCCCTTCAAACGGTACATGGGAGTCTAAAGAAAACCAAGAAGCCATTAAGTGGTTAGATAGTACACTATGGAAAACACTCCCTGCTGTAAAAAACGGGCATGTCTATATTGCTGATCGCACATATTGGCAATCTGGCGCAATCACAGCCAATTTGCTAAAGTATGATGATCTAGAGAAATGGTTCGTCAAATAATTTTCAAAAGAAAGCTCTTAACGAGGGCTTTCTTTGGTTTAGTGTTTAATCAATAGCACTTTTGTGAAGGAGAAAATGGATAGGTTTTGTCACTCATCACTTCTTCACATTGAAATAAGTGCCTATCCTCTCTTTAATAGACTTTTTTGTTCCCTACTGCTAGTACGAAAGAAGAAAAGACACGTTAGCAGCATAGTTGATTGGAGTGGAGCCAGCGTCACTCCAAGGGGATTTAGCGTCACAGATGAGACCCTGGAGCGAACGTAAGTGAGTGAAGCGGCTCATCGGACGCCCCCTGGAAAGGACGCTGGAGGAGCGGAAATCAACCCCTTGCCTTGCTAAACGGGCTTTTTCTACTAGTCATATGATCTTTTTCAACAACATGAAGAACGCTCTTAATGAGGGCTTTCTTTGTGTTGTTATGCCAATTCAACAAAAAGGGGTGAATTATCAATGGGTAACTTAACACATGTTTATACGTTACAAAATATCTCTTATGCAATTCAATCATCAAAAAAGTTATTGATTAGTAGTGATTTCTATACACTTTTCATCGTAATGAATGGTAGCGGAAAGCTAGAAATAGATCATGACACCATTCATTTTAGTGAAGAAAAGTGCATATTGATACCGCCAAATAACACGGTTAGTATCCACATTCAAAGTGAGCACCTTTGTTTTTATCAATTACAATTCAACATTGTCAATCTCAGCAATAGTCAGAATTCACATAGCCATTTTACAAGTATCAGCGAACGACATCTTCTCCCCTTTTCACAATGTCATAGACTGCTAGAAGTCATCTATCAGAACCGGTTAGCGGAGGATGAACACACGATTTTTGAACAGCATGTGCACTTTCAAGAACTGATGTTATTGCTCTTACATCAAACCATACCCAAGCAAATGCAAAAAAATGATCGCCAATCTGTTGAACAATCCATTAACCATTTACATAAACATTATGAAAAGGAGTGGACGGTTGAGCAGCTAGCACAGCTCGCTGACGTACCAAGATGGAATTATACGCGTATTTTTAAAGATATTACGGGACAAATTCCTCTTCACTATTTAACTAACATTCGTATTGAAAAAGCTAAGCAACTATTAATGACAACAAATGATCGAGTATTTGAAATTAGCCAATCTGTCGGATTTAATAATGAGTATTATTTCAATCGTCGTTTTAAAGAACATGTCGGCATCTCTCCAGGACAATATCGAAGAAATCAAGGCAGCCATCTACGTGTATTTGCACCATTCTTAGAAGATTTCTTTGTTGCCCTTGGGATTACGCCAATTGCTCAATTCAGTCATTCAAAATGGGGAAAACAAGACTATTTAGGTCTACAGGAAGTGCCAGATATCGATGTACAAAATAGAGAAATAGATCGACTCCTTTACTATAAGCCAACTTTAATTATGCTAGATTCTGGTATAGAGCGTTGGGAATCCTTTCATCATTTAGATGAGGTAGCCCCCGTCTGCCACCTCTCACACCCCGGAGAGAATTGGCAATCTACTTTATTTAAAATTGCAGATCTAACAGGAAAAACCTCTTTGATGCAAGACGTAATCCTACAATATGAAGATAAAGTACAACAAGCAAAAGGAATTCTTAGCAAATCTGTTTATGGGCAAAGTGTGGCATTTCTCCGTATTTCAGCCATTGGCATTACTCTATACGCGGGCCCTGAATGTGGCTATACGGGCCCCATTTTATATCGTGATTTAGGTTTAATGCCACATTCACTAGTATTGAGTATTCCGCACAATCAACGTAAAGTTCAACTGACATTTGCTCAATTGTTGCAATTAGATGCTGATCATTTATTTATTACCTTTGATAAACAACATTCCATTTATGAAAATGAGGAACGTGCTATTTTAAAAACTCCTACTTGGAAAAACCTAGCTGCCGTTAAAAGCAACTGTATCTATGAAGTAGACTTTTTAACATGGATGAATTATGGCATTTTATCACATAGTAAAAAAATTGATGATGTCTTGAATGTACTTGGCTAAAAGGAAGCTTACTTTAGCTTCCTTTTTAAATGTTTAGGACAAACATTGCACTGCTAATAACACCGAAAGCCGTTTGGCTACATAAGATAAGGTATCAGTTATAGGATAGGAGGAATGACCTTGTATTACAATCCTTATCCGTATTTTGTGCATCCCTATCATTATCCAACATCGCCTATCGCTAATCATTTTGCCATTAGACCCTTTTCGCAACACCTAGCAATGCCGACCAATAATCCTTTTCCACCTGTCGATACACACAAATTAAAAGCTCCAGCATCACGGATAAAGGCGATGATGCAGCAAGCCCAATTACTTACGGATAAAATAGATAGCTCCCAACAATTCGCACATGATTTAATGAATGCTGCTCAACTTTCAAATAAAACAGAGGTTGAAAAATTAATCACATCAACAGGCATTACGGTGAAATTTGAAACAAACTATACACCAGACAGTTTTAGAATACGTCTTATTGATAATGATTGTTGTGGCGTCACCTTAAATTTGAATTGGTGAAAATTCCTAGTGAACTTGTAAACTATAAAAAACTATGCTAAAGTGTTTGTATTGTTATTTCTGAAAATTCTTATATTACTTTTCTTATCAAGAGAGACGGAGGGATTGGCCCGATGAAGTCTCAGCAACCAGCTAACAGTATGGTGCTAATTCCAATTGGCAAAATGATCAGCCTTGAAGATGAGAAGAAGAACTACCGTTGTTTCAAGCAGGAGTCCTCTTCTATTAGGGGACTCCTTTTTTATTTACCACTATTTTTTACAGAAAGCAGGGAAATCGATGTCTAATGAACTTTTGCAAGCATTGGAATTATTAAAATCGAAACAGTGGGTTGACTTAACACATACTTTCGGCCCTAATTCACCACATTTTTTTATGTTTGAGGACGCTAAATTTGAAACATTATTTTCTCATAAGGATGGTTTCTTCGCTCAACAATTCACGTTCCCTGGTCAATATGGCACACATATCGACCCACCCATTCATTTTGTGCGAGATACTCGCTACTTAGAAGAATTAGAACTAAAAGAGCTTGTTCTCCCCCTTGTTGTTATTGATAAATCACAAGAGGCTGCGAGCAACCATGATTTTACATTAAGTGTAGAAGATATTCTTAATTTTGAGGACAAGCATGGAGAAATTGAAGCAGGAACATTTGTTGCATTACGTACAGATTGGAGTAAGCGCTGGCCAGATAAAGAGGCTTTCAGTAATAAGGATGCAGATGGACATAACCATATCCCTGGCTGGAGTTTAGAAGCTTTACAGTTTTTACTAACAAAACGTAAGGTAAGCGCAATTGGTCATGAAACATTCGATACGGACTCTGCTGCTGATTTTCGTAAAAATGGCAAGCTAGAGGGCGAATATTTTGTGCTTGACCAAGACACCTATCAAATTGAGCTAATGACTAATTTAGACAAGCTACCTGCGAAAGGCGCTATCATCTTCAATATCGTACCTAAGCCAGAAAAAGCATCTGGCTTCCCTGTGCGCTCATTTGCTATTTTGCCATAACATAAAAGTCGGTATAGCGTATACCGACTTTTATGTTTGTCCATTTCTTTTTTTGAATAAAAAGTAAGCAATGAGCATCCCTACAATAAATAAAAGGATAAGATAGATACTATAATGAGTTAAATAGTATCCAACAAATAGCCATTTCTCTCCAAGCATCTTTCCTAATGATATAAATGTGAACGTCCAGATAAATGCCCCTATATAGGCAAAAAGCGCAAACTTTCTATAAGGATAATTATTAATAGCCGCAATATATGCTGTCAAATGGCGTACCCCTGGAATAAAATAGCCAATTAATAATAGGGTAGGTCCTATTTTTGTAAACATCTTTTTCGTAAAGTCAATTTTTTGCTCTGTAATATGAATTCTAGGGCCATATTTCTGCAATAACGGTAAGCCAAAACGATAACCAATATAGTAGCTTAAGGTAATGCCTCCAACCGCACCAATCATTGCACTGACCAAAGCAGGAATGTGTTCAAGACTTTCTCGGTAAACACTATAGCCTACATAAGTTAGAAACACCTCATCAGGAAGTGGCACCCCAACAATACCTCCAATTAGAATCACGATAATCCCAAAGTATCCGTAATGTTCAATTAGAGACTGCACGTGATGTGCCATAAATCATCCCACCTAAAATTTATTAAAATCTACCTGCTATATATAGTGTAACCTCAGCGCTCTAAATGACTTGAAGCTGACGTAAAGCAAAATTGATACCGCCATCCGTAGATTTCTTTGTAACAAAATTGGCAGCTCTTTTTAGAGCTTTACTACCATTTCCCATAGCAATTCCTACTCCTACATACTCCAACATATCAATATCATTATCCCCATCCCCAAAGGCAATCGCATTCTTAGGGTCAATATTAAAATGATCAAGCACCGCTTTAATAGCTATAGACTTCGAAACATCCTGCTGTAAGACATTCACTATATAAGGATGCCAACGCTGTAAAAATATATTCGAAAATTGGCTAGTATATCTTTTTTCTGCCAGCTCATCCGCATATAAACACATGAGGAAAACCTCTTCATCTACAATTTTTTCATTTATAAGTGGAAAAGCTCGTAAAGATAAAGTTTCTTGCATCGCTCTTAAAGCTACTGGACTTTGTATGCTATTCATGGATAGCTGCTCTGTAAAAAATGTTAGGCTATGCTGCTGTTCCTGTGCAAAAGCCTGTACATTGTGGACAATTTCTTTGGCAATCGGAGTTTTATGTATGACAAGTTCCTTATGTTTCACATAGGCTCCATTTGCTGTAATAAAGGTTTCAATCCCCAGCGCTTTTAACTCATAGCACATAGATAAGGGTCTTCCAGTAGCCGCTACAAGATGGATTCCCTTTTCTTGCAATAGCTGAATAGCTTGTTTTGTACTTTCTTCCACACAGCCATCCTCATAATTAATCAATGTGCCGTCTACATCAAAAAACACGATATTACACTTCATTTTGAGCACCTCCATTATAGTTATTTAGAACCAATTAAATTAAATTTATAATTTTTCTCCCATGAAATATGTGAAAGTATTTTGACAAACTGTAAGCAAACTATACAACTTCCATTTACACCACCGATAAAAACTATTACAAGCGTATTTATAATAATATTTAACTAAAAATTCCTTGAATATTTTTATTTTAATAATTCTAAAGGAGTATACCAAAGAACACAAAATTGTTAAAATAAAAGATAATAACTTAAATACATTGAACGATAAAATCTTATGTATAAATAGAACAAAAGAAATAAAATTTTAGAGTACGCAAAGGAGTTGATTCTTATGGCATTTAACATTTACTACTATGAAAGTAGTGTGGATTGTAAATTTTGCAAAAAGCAGTTTACAACATATAAAGTTCGCCCTAATCGATATAAAATTATCGAAGAACAAACGGATTTCATGCCTGTTTACGATGGCCTAAACCCTTTGCTATATGAAGTTGCCGTATGTCCACATTGTGGCTATGCCTACCATAAATCTATGACACGGACATATGGACCTTTCATGCTACTCATTGATGAACTATACATTAAAGAGCTCCAGAAACCTATGGATATTTGTCAGGAACGTACAATTGATGATGCCATTATCAGTTTTAAGCTCGCCTATTTAGTATCCCGTGCGTCAATGGAAGAATCTCTTTTAATGGCGAATTTCGCTTTAAAAATTGCTTGGCTCTATCGATTAAAAAAGGACGAAGAATCCGAAAAGCGCTATCTTTTTGCAGCTAGAGACTTTTATAGTAAATCCTTTGCCTCTAATCAAGAAGGTGGAGAGAGAATTCAGTTTTTACATGCTGAATTGAGCCTTCGACTTGGTGATATTCCTGAAGCTAAAAAAGGATTTTCACGCTTAATTGCTGATCGAAATGTTTCGACAAAATATCGCAAGCTTGCACGCAATCGTTGGGAAAATTATAAATATGACGAACAACCTGTAACAATTAATGAAATCATTAATTAGTGGGACGAGGAGATGATTAACTATGTTGCTATTTCAAAGGAAAATTGATGTGAGAGAAGAGGATATATTTTCAGAGCTACATCATTTTTTATTAAGAAAAAATAATCGCTACCTAACAAACGATGAAGTTGTCGCTTTAACAGGCGTATCATCTGAGTTGCTTCACAAATGGGTAAAAGCAGGAAAATTAAAGAACTCCATTTTCCCTAATTTAGGGGCACCATGCGAACGATGTGGGCAGATTACGCAAGCTAAAATTTGCGTGAGCTGCTCTTCCTCCATTGTTGGTACATTAAAACAAGAAGAAAAGGATCGTGCATGGTTTAACCAAATTCAACGTAACCATGCAAGAGCAAGTACGTATCACTATAAATAGCATTCCTACATCTCCATCACTTGGAGGTGTTTTTCTTTTTTACATACTAAATTTAAACTAATTTTAAACAAATTCTTCCTAAACTTTAAACTCCCCTTCCTATAATTAAGTATCAATATAAAGTGAAGGGCTGATAATTAATGAGGAAAGCTAGGAAGCATAAGGTTTTATTAAGTTTTGCACTGGCAAGTTTAATAACAGTAAGTGGAGTAGTAAATGTCTCTGCTGTTGCCCCTGTAAATGAGGAGATTATTGAAAACGTTTCTGCCGTCAAACAAGCTAGGACTTCTAATGAAACATTACTTGATTGGAAAAAATGGGCGAATGACCATGCATATAGCCTGTCATCCATCCAGCCTGAAACGTTTAATGGACTAAAAATTCCCGCTAACAAATTTGAGGATTTAGAGATGCTAAAACCTTTATTACATGATAAACGTATTGTCTTTTTAGGGGAAAGCTCTCATGGAGTGGCACAATTCAATCTAGCAAAAACACGTTTAATACAATTTTTACATCAAGATATGGGCTATAATGTCCTTGCCTTTGAAAGTGGTATGGGCAATGTAATGAACGCTCAAGGACAAATTGATAAACAAGCAGCTCTACAAACAATGAAGGATGCCATTTTCGGCGTTTGGTGGACAAAAGAAACTTAGCCTCTGTTTGACTATGCAAAATTGACTCAAGCAACAGAGCAACCTCTTGTACTTACTGGCTTCGATATTCAACAGCAAGGGGCATTTACGAACGGAGATTGGCTGCATAACCCCAAGTTGGCTCAGCAATTCAATGAAGCTGAGAAGGAACTTGCTGAATGGAGCTCGGGAAAAGATTTGAAGGGCTATCAAAAAGTAAAAGCTACTATAATTGATGTGTATAAACAGGTAAAATCACAAATACAAATCAAAGAAAAAGAGCTACAGGCAGCTTATCCAAAAGAGCCTCATATTGTAAAACTAATGGATCGCACTCTAGCAGATCGCATTCGACTAGCAGACGAATATATAGAGTTAACAATTCAGTCCAATATCGACATTGAACAAAATAATATAGAATCATTTTTGCAAACTATGGAATGGCGAGATCAAGCGATGATGGAGAACTTACTTTGGTTAGCTGAAGAGGTGTACCCAACAGAAAAGTTTATTGTATGGGCTCATAACGATCATATTCGTAAAGCACAATCGGATGTAATGGGGTCTCCTTACCCAGTTAAATTAATGGGGGAACGTTTACCTGATATCTATAAGAAATATAGCTATGTAATAGGTCTATACATGACTAGTGGAGAGACCGCAAATAATATGGGAGAACCTATGCCTGTCTTACCTCCTGTCAAAGGATCTATTGAAGATATTCTGTCTTCGACAAATAAACCTTACACATTCATCGATTTACGCAATCGTCAAAATGAACGAGGCAACTCATGGATGTTTGAACCACGCTTATCCTATAGTTGGGGAATGATACAGGAAAGTCTTGTTCCGCGCGACCAATACGATGGTCTACTTTTAATAGACCAGGTGAATAAACCAACTTATATCAAATAATCTCTCTTATTAAACAATAGCAAACTAGATTTCCTAGTTTGCTATTGTTTTAAGTATCCATCGATATAGTATCCCATTCTTCGCCTTGATATCCAATCATCCAAAATAAGCCTCTACGTCTTTCCATCACAACACTTTCATTTAATGTTAAAGGAGCTTCTTGTCCATTGATGCGACTATCTACACAAGCCCAATGTAATCTGTAAATTTTATCCGCCTCATCTACTATTTCTTCCTTACTGCGCGGTACAGTTTGATCATAAAATTGCTCAAATGTCTCGCAACGAGAAACTACTTGAATTGCATATTCACAATCACATACATCGTCAGGGAAATTTAGCTCTTCCACAAGCCCCAATGCCCAAATAAGTGTCCAATAGGCTTCATATTGCCATGATATATTGACTGCTTCTTGAGCGCCAGGATGCTGAGCCTCAAGAAAGCATTTTTCATGCTCCGTTAAAAATTCATGCACCTCATATGTGCGTAGCATATTGGTAAAGAACTCTCTAGACTCCTCAATATCACCCTTCTGTGCTACATCACAAGCGAATTGAATAACAATCAACAGGGCAACCGCTCTTCTTGCAATATCCTCTTGGCTTTTAAATTGAAGATTTTCTACTGGTGGTAGCTGAGGAAGCGATGACGCATAAGGTATGTCCTTATCTGTTAAAAAAGCTATCGTTCTATTTTTTCGTGCCTCTCCCTGTGCTGATGTGACCTCTTGTGCATGTATCTTTCTTGTGCAAGCATGTGGTTGAAAATCAGATGGACCTGATTCTCCATTAGGATAAACAATAACCATACCGTTCTGATCCAGCAAAGTACCATCTGCTAGGAAACCAATCCCCCCTATGCTTGCTAGTAATTTTATAAATTGCTGCATATGGTCTTCTGTCATCTCTTTGTTCATTTCGATTGCAACGACAGTATTGAGCACTGATATTTGAATCATTATGCGTTCTTTTAGCTGTTCATCTTTAAATGGAATTTTATCGTAAAAGCCCATCATCCCAGGTATATTTTTTACAAAATAATCAGGGTGCGTATCTTCAGTTAAAATATTTATAGAGCATCTATATTTATTAAATAAACCTCTTGATTTTAATAAATATTCGTTATCATCTTTTTCAATAATGAAGCTTTTTGCCAATACATCGGATAGTTTATCCTGAATATCATCTGTATCATTTTTGGAAGCAAATATCGTAAAATGGTTCAATCTACTCTCCCCTTAGTCGCATATAGCATTTTAATAACCAATTTTCCAAACAACTAAGCGCTTGGTTAAACAGCTGTTTGTTTTTCCGTAGCACCTCATGTTCAACCCAATACGCCAGCAAAGGGCGCCATTTTTCTTCGTCTATCATAGTTGTTGGTGTGATTCCCCGCTGCATCATCTGACAAATAGCTCGGATGGATGTTAGCCTCTCTACTTCGTTGCCATTTAACCACTCGTATAACGTCTCTGCACTTGGCTGTGACTCAGCCAAAAGTGTATCCCACCCATCAATAGGAAACGTGACATAGGATCTCATCCAGTCTATAATATTCGGATGATGAAATTGGCGTAGACGATATAGGGCAGTATAGGCATCAATTCTATCTTTTTCGATATCCATTAAGATGAAAGATTGTCCTTCATCAACTGGCAAACAATGTGCTGTTACATAATCACGCAGCCAGTCCGGTACGTCACTCTGTCCTTGCCAAAGTTCTCTCGCCCAATTTCCCGCCTCACTCGGACATATCTTGACTAAAATTTCACTCCACGCCTTTTGTTCTAATTGAGATTGAGCTCGCTCTAACTTATGTCGAAGTGCCTGATACACCTGTACTCCATCAAAATGCAAAAATGCCTCCTGTACGCTTGTTTTTTTCACACCATGCATGGAAACATAATGAAGTAAAGATTCTAAGCTGGATTGAGCCTGCTGTAAATTAGAGCTTAAATATTGTTCTAGCCAAGTTAGCCATACTTGTGAACTAGCCAATTCAATATCCAATCCATTTTCACTACAAAATTGACGATGTTGTCCGCAGTCTACTCCAATACAGCCTAAAGCCGTCATATTATCAACGTACGAATGAAAGCTAGCAGCAAGCAAATCAAGCTCATCTTCTTCATGGCTCCAATACCAAACTGTTTCATCGTCAAGCTTAAGCAGAAGAGCATCTCCATTACCTGCCGTAAAAAATTGTAAATATTGCTGTTCATACGATTCATCATTCTCTCCAAAGTAAGGAAAGTCTAAAGCTTTTAGGCTCCAGCCAAACTCACCAGAAGGCGTATCTAACAGTTCAATGGGAAGTATCGCCTCATCTGGTAATGACCAATAAATACTTACTTGCTTTGAGCAATTTTGCAACAGTTGACGAAACCCATTAGGGATTTGTACTCCAAGTCTTTCCTCAACCTGCTGTAACTCTTGCTCGGTAGCGACTGGCCGCATTTCAATCGGATGTACACAAGCTCCCTGCTGCTTCAATCGCTCTACTAAATGATTCCAACGCTCAATCCACATTGTCTCTAACCTCCATATAAGGCTCATGTGATGTCATACTTCTTATTTATCGTCAGGAAATCATTTACTGATTAGGCTAACTTTAAACAGAATGACAAAATGCTATTATTTTACTGCCATCTAAACCTTCGTATATGATAAATGACTCAGCTAAATTCATTCCTTTCTATTACGTCTTAATGAATTATTTTACTTTCTTTACTTCCATCATAATTTTGGTTACATACTCTTCTTCTCGATTTTTCATTACGGCATCATAAATGTATTCCTCGTATACATACTGACCTAGCTCATAACCCTTTTCATGCATGACATTAAATAGCCGTGTGTATGTCTCACCAAGCTTTGAGGAGGGGCCTACATGATAACCAATCACAAATTCACCCTCTATCGCCTTAAAATAAGGATGCCCTTCTCTTGGATTTGGTTGCTCAATATACAGATAACTATAGTTGTCGTAATTTCCAGCTAACACTTGCTCTCTTCTTGTTATCCCTCCAATGGGATACCCCGTATCTAATTGAGAGCGATCCAATTCCTCAATAAAGTCAGATACAGCCTTCACAAACTGCTCTTCTGTAGAATTCTCAATATTTTTACTCAAATATAATGTATCTTCAGGAAAATACTCAATCGTGATGTCCTTAAAGTTTAGATGCAGTGCTTCCTCTGTCATTTTGATTTTGACGTCAATAATATTCTCAATCATTTCTAGTTCTCTACGTTTCTTCGCAACATGCTCTTTTTGTTGGTGCATCAATTCTAAAAAATTTTCAGGTGATTTCTCTGCCATATAATGCTGAATATCCTTTAAGGACATCCCCACTGCCTTTAATAATTCAATAACACCGAAAAAATCATATTGAGCAAGTGAATAATATCTATAATCCTTACTATCCTTCATGATGGGAGATAATAAACCAATTTGATCATAATAAATAAGTGTCTGTTTATTCACCTTACATAATTTAGCAAATTCACCAGTTGTAAAATACTTTACATTTTTATTAAGCATTTTTTGAGTTCCCTCCCTTGACTATATAGTTACTATATACTTTAGATTGTACCTATTCAAAATAAAAATAGAAAGGTTTTGACATTATGTTCACGGAGATTCGTGACATTACAGCTTTTAACAAGAAAGAAATTTTAGCATTACGCATCGCTGACAATCAGCAACATTTTATTGAATCTACAGACCAATGCTTAGCAGAGGCGGAAATGGATCGACGCTTTACGCCTTTAGGTCTGTATAAAGATAACACCGCTATAGGCTTCGCTATGTACGGCTTATTCCCTCATGATGATTACAGTCAACGAGTATGGCTTGATCGCTATCTAATTGCAGAACAATACCAAGGACAAGGTTTGGGGAAACATTTTTTACAGCAACTTATTCAATATTTAACAGTAAAGTTCAACTGTCTTCAGATATATTTAAGTGTTTATGACAATAACGCTGTAGCTATCCAGCTGTATAGACAATTCGGTTTTATATTTAATGGTGAGCTAGATGATAAAGGCGAAAAAGTAATGGTTTTGGAGGTGCATGGTTATGACAACCATTAATCCAATTGAAACAAAGCCACTGAAACCATTATTTTTATCATACTTATTCCCTGCAATGATCGGGATGCTTTTAATGTCCGTCAATATATTGGTAGATGGCATTTTCGTTAGTCATGGCGTGGGACCTACAGCTTTAGCTGGAGTTAATATAGCTGTTCCTATTTTCTCTATTTTGCTTTCTATTTCTCTATGGATTGGCATGGGAGGAGCTACTCTTTTCTCCATTTCTCTTGGGGAGAGCAATAAGCAACGTGCTCATCAACTATTTACACTGTCGTTCTCTACAATGCTAGTGGTTGTCATCACGATAATTGGATTCCTCGCGTTAAATCTAAAGGATATTTCTTATATATTTGGGGCAAGCGATGATACGTATCCTTTTGTACAGGAGTATTTACATGTAATTTTGCTCTTTGGGGTGTTTTACACAATTGAAAATCTTTTAAGTATTTTTATTCGAAATGATGGCAATCCAAAGTTAGCTATGTTGGGCTTAATTACAACGTCGGTTTTGAATATAGTCTTAAATTATGTTTTCATCTTCGTACTAGACTATGGTGTGACTGGCTGTGCCTTAGCGACAGCAATAGCTACAATTATAGGAACATCCGTGCTATGTCTTCATTTTTTCCGTCCTCAATCTGAGTTAAAATTTGTCACTTCATTTTTAAATCTATCAGATTTTAAAAAAATTTTTGCTATAGGTTTACCTAGCTTTATCGTTGAAGCTTCCGTTGCAGTTATCGTTATTTTGTATAACGTTACATTTTTACATTATTTAGGTGCGAATGGCGTTACTGCCTATGCAATGGTCAATTACATCCATACTGTCTTGCTGACTATTTTCCTTGGCGTCGGTATGGCTCTACAACCGTTAGTTAGCTATCACCACGGGGCAAGATTATTAGAAAGATTAACAGCTTTATTAAAAATCGGTTTAGCTACCGCATTTATTTTAGGATTAACCACAGCTCTTATAGCTCTTCTTTTCCCTTCTCAATTAATGGCGTTATTCGGAGATAGCTCATTTGAAATTCGTAGTATGGCAGCACAGGGCTTTGTGCATTTCGCCATTGGCTATGTATTTTTAGGGATCAACATGGTGTTCGCAGAATTCTTTCAATCCATTGAAAAAATCCGTATTGCCACGACAATTATGTTACTACGTAGTATTATTTTATTTATCCCTACTCTCATCATACTACCCAAGGTACTTGGCTCGCAGGCTATTTGGTGGACCTTCCCAGTAGCAGAAGGAATTACAACCTTTCTTATTTACTTGTTCATTAGGAAAAATCCAAGAACCCTTTCATCTCCTGACCATGCTTAAATAAGAGGGGACCTCATCAAGGTCCCCTTTTAATATGTTTGCCTAAGAAAATTGCATTTTTAGCGTACCTCTTCCTTCTTCTACGATTACTTCCCCAACCGCTCCATTCACTAGAATTAATTGAGGGGGCACATGTCCAATATCTACTTCATAGAAAACTGGTATTTCCATCTCGTCAAAAATATCTCGTAATGCATCCATCAATGTAAAGTCCCCTAGATTTTCATATAGTCCTGCTCGCCCGATTAGAACACCATTACATTTATTAAACCAACCATTATACTTTAATTGCCACAAAGCTCGGTAGATTTTTGCTGCATCCATACCAACACTTTCTAAATACCATATTGTTCCTTCCTCAGAGCAATATTCATTAATAAAGGATTGAACGTAATCGAAGGGCGTACCTATAAGAATTTGCAATGTATTTAAACAGCCACCTATCAACCTACCTGTCATACGATTACTACGCTCTTGGTTTAGAACTTTCCACTCTGTTTCACTGTCAAAATAAAATCCTGTAGCAGGATTTTTATAGACTTGCTGCCAGCTCGATTGAAAATAGTGAGAAGAGCTTTGAGTTATTGAATGACCAGACTTACATGTAATTACGTCTATCCATTTAGAAGAAAGTTCATCCCATTGAGGTGCAGATAATTCAGTAAAATTCACACCATGTGCGGATGCGTACCCCGTCATGGTTGTGTATACAAAAGATAAAGTACTAATATCTGAATACCCTAATATCCATTTGGGTCCCGCTTTTTTTAATTCGTCCCAATCGATTAGAGGTAATAACTCCATTAAAAAACTGCCTCCCCACGGTGGCATGACGACATCTATACGCTCATCTAATAAATAGTCCATAAGTTCAGATACTCGCTTTTCTTTTGTTGTACTTCTACCTTTAAGCTGCGTCCAGGTAGTATTTCCAATAATAACTTTCATGCCTCTTTGTATTAATTGTTTTTCAGCTTCTGTTAGTAATAGATGAAGATGCTGTTCGACTCCACTAGAGGGTGCTGTCACGCCAACCGTAAGAGGCGTTTTTAAAGTAGGATATTGTATTTTCATTTACCATCTCTCCTTTATGCCTGCAAAAAATAATTGTTTTACAACAACAAAGACGATTTTGGGTCTCTTAATTAGTTTTGCTGCATCAGATTTAGAATGCATTTTAACTTTCAACACTATTTTTTCCCTTCATACAGACAAAGAAATTTTTACCAATTATACTTGTATTCAGAAAAAAAACCAACACAAAAATCTGTGCTGGTTAAATTTCTACTTTTTAATTTTCATATACTCATCACGCAACAAACTCATAATGATTTCATCAGAAAATGTATTATTCATAAACAAGGCCTGTCTCAAAACACCTTCTTTTTTAAAGCCGACCTTTTCATAGGATTTAATTGCTCTACTATTGTGTGAATATACCTGTAATTCTAAGCGATTCAGATTTAGCTCCTCAAATGTAAATCTTTGAGCAAGCCTAACTGCTTCTGAACCCATACCTCTGCCACAATTCTCTATATTATGTAAAGCTATACGGAACACTGCCTTTTTATTATCTAAATCAACTTCCATAATCGCCAAATCGCCCATTACCTGATCATTATCAACTAAACAAATAGCAAAATCATAGCGAGAAGAATCTGCTTTAAAGCGTTTGATCGCCTCTTTGATTTGTTCCTTTGTTAAAATGCTCCGTGTTCCTGTCATATACATGATTTCTTCATTTTGAAAACATCTTATAATACTATCACTATCATCTTCACGTATTTCTCTTAAATAGACCTGTTGACCTTTTATCAATATAAACACCTCTTGTGCATTAAATAAGGAATCATCATGTATATAGATGATTCCTTTGTTTGGAACTATTCCATTTGTTTTTCAGTGTGTACCTTCACCGATTTCTTCGCAGGGTCTTCCGAGGAGTTTACACCTAGAATATCAAGCAGGAACATAAATAGTGGAATACCTATGATTAGTCCCCATACACCCAGGAAATGCTCAGAAAAGAGAATGACCATAAACGTATAGAAAATCGGTAAATCTGTTTTGGCAGACATAAGCTTTGGATTTAAGAAGTAAGCTTCAATGGCATGTAAAACCATGACAATAACTAAAATATAGACGATGTACATCAAGCCACCGATGCTATATGCGATAATACTTAATGGTATTAATGAGATGATAACGCCTGCGACTGGAACTAAGCCTAAAATAAAGAGCATAATCCCAAGGGCAATCAAATGTGGGAAGCCCATAATAGAAAGGGCAATGACGGATAACACACAGTTAACAGCAGCAATAATAAATTGTGCTTCAATTACTTTACCAAATGAGCGGATGAATATTCTTGAGAAATAATGAAGCTCATCGTAAAGCGGCCCAATTTTACTATCCTTAAACTTAGCTGTAAACTCAATAATACGATTCTTTTCTAACAAGATGAATAAACTCAAAATTAGAGAAATCAATATTTGCATAATGATTTTACCAATATTCGTAATATTTTTAAGAGTTAAATCCACACCTTGCTCTAAATATTTCCCGAGCTCTATCTTCTCAAAAGTCGGTGCTAAGTATCTCGCAATCTCATTATCATCTGGATCGAGATTAAAACTTGCAATGAGGTCGAAAAGCTGTGTGATCTGCTGGGTCACAATCGGTAAATATTTGTAAATAACAGCTACAATACCCGCAACAAGTAAAAGGTATAATGTTACCGTCACAGCTTTTTCATTCATCGGCGCATATTTTCTTATGCTTTTCGTTGTCTTCGTAGTAAGCTGGTTCATCAAATAAGTAATAATAAACGTAAGTAAAATTAGATTGATCATACTACGCATTAAATATAATGCAAGAGCAATCCCAACTAGAATAATAAAACGCTTAAATCCATTACTCCGAAAGAAATTATTCATTTATTCACTCCTTCTACAAAACGGCCTCGCTGCCTCTGCTACCTAGGGCTACACTATAAAATTGATTTATAACAATACGCATCATTCTTATGTAAAAATTTCCCTCTCATTTAATGAGTATAGCCATCTACCTTCAAAATAAGACGAAATGTATGTTTCTTTTAGAAGTGTCTGTATAAAACCTAAGGCGGGGTTGAAGTGAATTGTATGTCTTGTCAAATTAAAAAGTCGATACTCTTATCCTTTGTGAAAGCTTTACCAGCGTATTAGCCAAAATTCTATAAATCTATTATAACCCTTTAAACCTGCATATCCAATTTGTATGTTCTTTTATAATGGTATTTGTATAGAACTTTTATCAACTATTACTTTATGCTATTTTGTTTAGAGATATAAATTAAACAGAGACAAGGACTGATTCTATGAAAATAGCGAGAAACCCTCAGAACATTCATCCACCCGTTGCTCCTTATGTACATCAAATTGAGGTGACAGGACCTCAGAGATGGTTAACATTATCTGGACAAATCGGCATGTTAACTGATGGATCTATACCTGAAGATGCGATAGCTCAATTGAAGATAGCACTTGAAAATATTAAAAGAAATCTAGATAGTGCCGATATGGAGGTTCAAGATATTACAAAGCTCGTCTTTTATTTAGTGGGGGATATGGATGCTATTCAACGAAAGGAAATTATCAGTGACTTCTTGGGGAAACATCTTCCATGCACAACATTAATGTATGTCGTTGCACTCGCTACGCCAGATTTAAAGGTTGAGATTGACGCATGGGCTTGTAAGGAATTATAAATTCATCCTATGTTTTATAAACTAAATTTGTGCATTTTTTTCTTATTTTTTCAATACCCCTTTAGCACTGCTAAAGGGGTATTGCCTTATTATTTAAGTAATGTCAGCGTCGTTGCAATGGCGTTATCAACAAACGAGCGTTGTGGCTGCGATTTCAGCATAACTGTTAACCCTATTAACGCAACAATTAATGCTTGCGCTAAAGACTTTGCATCCGTGTTCGCCTCTAATTCTCCCGATTGAATTCCCCGTTCAATTGTCTCCTGAAAAATTACTGATAGATAGAGTTGATGCTCTCTCGTCAAAATCTCAAACTTCTCATCATGTGGAGCTAATTCAACCATTGTATTGATACAAAAACAGCCATTACTAAGATCTTTTGTATATTCAGCAGTAATCACATCTTCAAAAAATATAGAAAACGCCTGTTTTACAGAGGCATTGCTTTGAAGTTTAGTCCGTATTTCGGATGCGCGAGATGTCGTATATCTACGAAGTGCCGCTTCAAATAGCTCCTTTTTATCCCCAAACGTTGAATAAATACTAGGACGCTGAATCCCCATTCTAGCAGTAAGATCACTTAAAGAAGTCGCTTCATATCCCTTCTCCCAAAATAATTGCATTGCTGCCTCTAACACTTTTGCCTCATCAAATTCCCGAGTTCTTGCCATTATAGATACACCCCATTAGGAAGAAATAGTAAGTTAATCATTAAACTTTTACGATACTAAACAGTATGTAATTATTTTATATCTGGCTTTTTTTATTGTCAATTTCATTTCATCAACCGAATTAAAAAGAAAATATATACCAAATAAATATTGACAAATCCAATGTAGTTAAGATATATTTACCAATAATTATTTTGTACCGAACGGTATGTTATAATTACAACTCAATTAGAAAGGGAGGTTACAGTGTGAACAATGCAAATGATGATGCAATTCATATAAATCAATCATCTTCTATATCCCGAGCTGTAACATTATTATTCGCTACAGCCTGCGGAATGTCTGTCGCCAATATTTATTTTGCTCAGCCGCTGCTAGATGAATTATCGAATGATTTTGCTATTGATCAATCAATTATTGGTTTGATTATTACTGTCACACAAATTTTCTATGGGCTAGGCTTACTTCTTCTAGTTCCACTTGGAGATTTACTAAACCAACGCCGCTTGATTATTGGACAAATGCTATTGTCCTCTGTTGCTTTGCTTCTAGTCGGTACTGCCTCCTATGTTGTAGTGCTATTTGCGGGTATGGCCTTAGTTGGTCTACTTGCAGTCGTGACTCAAACCCTTGTTGCGTTCGCTGCAACTATGGCTTCCTCTACAGAACGTGGTCGTGTCGTAGGCATTGTTACAAGTGGCATTGTCATTGGCATACTACTTGCTCGTACCTTTGCTGGGTTAGTAACAGATCTTGCAGGGTGGCGTTCTGTCTATCTAGCCTCCGCCGCTTTCATGCTTCTAATGGTTGGTATGTTTATAAAAGTTTTACCAGGGGGCGGGCGTGAAGTAAAATCACTCACCTATTCTCAGCTAATTCAATCCGTGTTCACGCTGTTTATTCAAGAGCGAACATTACGTATCCGCTCTATTCTAGCCATGCTAATTTTCGCTGATTTTAGTATTTTGTGGACGCCCCTTGTTCTACCACTTAGTTCACCACCATTGGCTCTATCACACACTGTAATTGGCGCTTTTGGTCTTGTAGGTGTGGCAGGGGCATTAGCTGCTGCACAAGCGGGCAAACTTGCTGACCAAGGCTATGGACAAAGAACGACAGGTATTGCTTTAACGCTTTTACTTATCTCCTGGATATTTATTAATTATTTAGATAAGTCATTCTTGGCATTAATTATTGGCATTGTGTTACTTGACTTGGCAGTACAGGCAGTACATGTCACGAACCAGACGATGATTCTCCCATTACGTATAGAAGCACGAAGTCGACTGACCGCAGGCTATATGGTGTTCTATTCTATTGGTAGTGCTAGCGGTTCAATCGCTTCAACTCAGATGTATGCACATTTTCGTTGGGGAGGGGTTTGCTTACTCGGAGCCTCTATTAGTACGGTTGCTCTTCTTTTTTGGGCAATAACCAAACGATTTACTAAATAAAATTAGACTTGGAGAGATAACAAATGGAAATAGGAATTACTTCTTTCGTAGAAACAAAACCAGATGTTCACAGTGGTGAAGTAATTAGTCATGCACAGCGTTTACGTGAAGTAGTAGAAGAAATTATTCTTGCAGATCAAGTAGGATTGGATGTCTTTGGCATTGGTGAGCATCATCGAGCAGACTATGCTGCATCTTCGCCAGCAATGGTGCTATCTGCTGCTGCTTCTCAAACAAAAAACATTCGACTCACAAGTGCTGTAACTGTCCTTTCTTCGGCAGATCCTGTGCGTGTCTTTCAGGATTTTGCCACATTGGATGGACTATCAAATGGACGTGCAGAGATCATGGCAGGTCGTGGTTCCTTTATCGAATCCTTCCGCTTATTTGGCTACGATTTACATGATTATGATGAACTTTTTGAGGAACATTTAGACTTACTACTTAGCATTCGGCAGTCTGAGAAAGTAATTTGGGAAGGGAGACATCGACCAGCAATCAATCATTTAGGTGTGTATCCTAGACCAGTTCAAAAGAATCTCCCAATCTGGGTAGCTAGTGGAGGAAATCAACAATCTGCAGTTCGCGCTGGGCTTTTAGGTTTACCTCTAATGTTAGCAATTATCGGCGGCAGCCCAATGCAATTTGCCCCGATTGTTCAGTTATATAAAAAGGCAGCACTTCATGCAGGTCATGATTTATCAAAACTTCAGGTAGGTACTCATTCAATAGGTTTTGTTGGACCCAGTAGTGAATGGGCAGCGGACACATTTTTCCCATCAACAATGGCTGGTATGAATAAATTAGGCAAGGAAAGAGGCTGGCCCTATTATGACCGTTCTAGTTATGATGCTGCACGAAGCTTTGAAGGAGCACTTTATGTCGGTGATCCAGATACTGTTGCTAAAAAAATTATTCACCTATGCAAGCACGTAGGAATTACACGATTTATGCTGTACGTGCCTTTAAGTACCATGCCACATGATCAAGTAATGCAAGCTATCGAACTACTAGGTAAAGAGGTTGCTCCTCGTGTACGTGAAGAAGTGGCTAAATGGGAGGCAGAAATGGAACAAGAAGCACATCCGCTTCTTTAAAGTCTTTTGTGTGTAAAAGCGAAGTAAATTTGTATTATTTAGATGGTATTGATAATAAAAAAAGCGAAAATGTTATTAACTCAACATTTTCGCTTGATTAAATTCTATTCGTACAAGTTCGCTATCTGTAACAGGCAAGGAGCAGCTGTTTCATTTATCTGCTCTACAAGTTTCTCACTCTGAATTACTTTTAGGATTAATCGAAATAAAGCGACTTCCTCCCTTTAATCCAGTTCACGTACATTAATAGGAATTAATGTTCTTTCCAATTGTTCACGATGCTGCTCATACTGAGGTGGTAACATTAATTGGCTACCCATAGTCTCTGGTGTCTCGTCATGAGCAAATCCAGGAGGATCTGTAGCGATTTCAAATAAAATTTCACCAGGTTCACGGAAATAAATCGCATTAAAATAATTACGATCTTTTACTTCTGTTACATGTTGTCCATGATTCATCACATACTCTTGCCATTCTAAATGATCTGTATTATCTTGAGCTCTCCACGCAATATGATGCACTGTTCCTACACCCATTTGGCCACGTTGACCTGCAACTGTTTTTAAATCCACTGTATTGCCGATCTCTGCACTAGAAGTAAAACGCGTATAGTCATCTTCTGTCCCAACCATTTCAAGACCCATTACTTCTGTTAAAACTTTTGCAGTTTCTTCAGGGTGACTTGAGAATAATGTAGCTCCACCAAATCCTTTGATAGCAACCTCAGGTGTTACTTCACCAAATGACCATTCGTTGAGCCCGCCTTCCGCACGTGCCACGATTTCAATATGCAAACCATGTGGATCATCAAATTGAATGACTTGCTCACCAAAACGTTCAGCTTTTTGGAAAGGAATCGAGTATTTCGCTAAGCGATTAACCCAAAATGGCAGTGCTCCTTCTGGTACAACATACGTTGTAACGCCAACCTGACCATCACCAATACGTCCATGATAAGTATTAGCCCAAGGGAAGAAGGTAATGATTGTTCCTGGTTTCCCACCTTTGTCACCGAAATATAAATGATATGTGCCCGGATCATCAAAGTTTACTGTTTGTTTTACTAAACGTAAGCCTAATACTCCCGCATAAAAATCAATATTCTCTTGCGGATGTCCTACGATCGCTGTGATATGGTGTATACCTGCTGTATGTTTTTTCATGTTAACAAGCCCTTTCATGACTATATTTCTCACCTATACTATGCTCTATTTATACCTACCTCAATCTGTAAAAGCTTAGCGAATTGTATACAACGCTTTAGACCATGGGATCAATTGATCTAACATTTGGTTTACTGAATCTATTTGTACTTCTTTTGGTTTAAATTCTGTGCCATTTTCAAAATCTGTGAATAATGATAGTGCTGGATGAACACGCACATCTGCGATTAAAAGCTCACCCATAATCCCACGTAAATGTTCTGCTGCACGAGCACCGCCAACAGAACCATAAGATACGATTCCAGCTGCTTTGTTATTCCATTCAACACGTAAGTAGTCTAGTGCATTTTTTAATGCCCCTGTAATAGAGTGATTGTATTCTTGTACGATGAATACAAAACCATCTTGTTTAGCAATAATTTCTGACCAACCTTGTGCTCCTGAAGCATCCTGTCCTGGCTCACCTAATAATGGTAATTTATAATCAGCAATATCAATCACTGTATAATTGGCATCTCCACGTTGATCTGCAATTTCCTTTACCCACTGTGCTACTTGAGGGCTTACACGCCCCTCACGAGTTGATCCAATAATAATACCAATATTTAATTCTGCCATTGTTTGTTCCTCCTCTTTTTTTGTATTAAAAAATTTATTAAAAAACCCCATAATTATACCTCCTGACGAAGCTAAAGGTTCGAATTCATTTATCTTGAATTTATTTATCTTGAATTCGAGATAATAATAACACGATATTTTTATACACGTCAACAACTTTGTTTTGAAAATTAAAAAGGCAGAGATAATTAATTCTCTGCCTTCCCTAAAAGCTGATAAACTTGTGTTTTTAGATAACGATATTGACTATCATTAGTATCTTGAAAAGCCTCTACCCTATTTGAATCAATATCTTGGTAGTCGATTAGGTATGGAAATTGTTCCTCGGAGAAATCCTTTCTTTCTCCATTAATAATATTATAAAAGTGCCAGCCTTCCTCAAGAAATGTCTTCCTAATTTCTCCGCCAAGAATATCCTGCACAACTAATGAAGTGACGCCACATTGTCCTTTTGCAGGGTTGTCCACACTCCATTTAGAACTTGATTGAATGGACCATGATTTTCTTAAGGCATTTAATACGTCTTTTTCCATGCTATAACTCCTCTCAAATACTTTAAAATGGGACTTCATCTATTTTTATTGGTCTCGACTTCCCTACTACCCAATCATCTTTAATGGCACCATAGACAATACTATCTGTCACGGTACCATCGCCATTTTCCCAAGCATTTCTTCAATACCCTTCCTTCACAAAGCCAGCTTTACTAAAGCATTTTCGCATTCCTATATTATCAACTCTTGTGTAGCCTTCAATACGAATTTTCTTTCTTTCGGCAAACAGATATTCTTGTAGCCAATGAAGTGCTTTGACACCATATCCTTTGCCTCGATAATTTGCATCTAAACGGAGATCAAAAAGGGGGATCGTATCGTCTATATCATGAATAAAGATAATGCCAACTTTTTCTCCATCTTCAAGTATCCAATGTGTTTCACGATTGTTCTGATAGTATCCCTCTGCATATGCGGTGCGAACAGCCTCTTCTTTTATGTATGGATTGGTGTGATACAACCATTTATTTTGCGTTAATAAATGAACTAAATCATTAATTTCTTCTTCAAATAATTTGATTTCCATACATATCTTCTATACGTCCTCACATATATCTGAAAAAATAAAGTTAGTTTTTGTATGCGCATATGGTTGTAATGCATCAATAAACTGCTCTACATCAGGAAAAGATTGAAAATGCCCCTTTAATAAAAAACATGATTCACCTGAAATGCGATAACAGAAGTCTATATTTGTATAAACTTTCAGATGTTCTTTAAAGTCTGCATAGCGGTTATTTTTGATTGTCGCTTCAACAATAGCGTCAATTGGATAACCCAATGCTTTTTTATTAATAGCCAATGTATACCTCTTAATGACCTTCTGTTCCTCTAATTGCCGTATTCTTTCGCGAACTGCTGGTGCAGATAAGTGAACCCTTCTCCCTAGTTCGCTCATAGAAATTCGACTATCTTCTTTTAATTCTTTAAGTATCATTTCGTTAATGAAATCCATTTTGTAAATACCCCTTCTTTTTGAAGGAAAACAATCATATTTCCCTTCGAATTGATATGTTAACTTCGTTATGAACATTTTACACTAATTAATAGAAGGAGGAATGATTGATGACACTTATTCAATTATATGACAAGGGCTTAACACCCTTTCAACAATTATTAGGCTACAACAAGGGAATTCAGCTGCACTGGCAGCAGTTGGGGGAGGTACTCGAAAAAGACGGGCATCTATCCGCTTCATTAAAAGAAGAGGTTCGAAAAACTTTAGCTCAAAAAAATGGCTGTCAGTATTGTCAGGCAAAAGGCAAGCCTGATCCCCAGAACTATGATGAGAAAACGGCAGTATGCACAGGTTTTGCGGAAGCATTCTTAGCTGCTAAGGGGCACACCGCCCCCAATGTCACGGCTGTATTAAAAGAATATTTAACAGAAGCGGAGATTAGTGAGCTACTAGCATTTATTTGCTTCACGACAGCACAGCAATATTTTGGCGCACTCATGCAATTAAAATAATAAGGAGCTAGGGGCGAAACCCTAGCTCCTATTCAGGATGCTATCCTTTTAATTCCATTTTATGAGCTATATCTATAATAAATTTCTTATTAAGCTCTTCTTTCATATTATTTTCAGCATCCACCATCACTTGTTCAATGAGACAGCCTTGATGATGGAAGGAATCGTTGTGTTCAGAGGAACAACTAAATAATGAGGTTTGTCCTTCAATTGCATATATCACATCTAAAAACGATATTTCTTGGGGGCGCTTAGAAATGCGGTAACCACCGTTAACACCTGGATTCGACTCAATTAAACCTGCTTTCACTAGCTTTGTTAATATTTTCGATAGATAGGTTGGAGATAATTTTTGTATTTCTGCTAAAGACTCTACACTCATTGATTTCCCTTTAGGATTGCGTGTTAAAAACACCATTGTATGTAAAGCATAATTTGTTGCTTTTGAATACTTCATCATTCATCACCCTTCATTCAGGATCTTTATTATCTGCAATTAAAACACATTCTATCATATTTGAAGAAAAAAGCATGTTTTGTATGAAAACACGCTTTTATGATCCCTAGTCATGCTGTCCATAACCCGCTTCTCCAGCAAGCGCATCAGCCTTTGTTACATGTACAGTCCCAAATGGATGATTTGGCGGCGCATAAATCGTGTAAAGCTTCAGGGGTTTATCCCCTGTATTCGTAATATTATGCCAGGTTCCTGCTGGTACCATAATAGCCGTATCTTCTGCGACATGTCTCTGATAGTTTAAATAATCTCTAGTTGGCCCCATTTGAGTTAATCCATGCCCCTCCTCAATACAAATGAATTGGTCCACATGTGGGTGTACTTCTAAACCAATATCTTCTCCGACATTAAGACTCATCACCGTTACTTGTAAGTTTGACCCTGTCCACAATGCGGTACGATAATTATTATTGCGCTTTGTAGCCTCTTCAATGTCGATAACAAATGGTGTTGGTCCAAAATCATTCTGGACATTACTTCTTGGCGCTCGTTCTGCCTGATTTGGATAGGCCCAATAAACAGGTTGATAACCGTAATGATACGATTGATAATTACCGTAATAAGGGTGGTACATTTATCTCAATCCTCTCATGCATGATAACGCTATAGTATGCAATTGAATGAAAGAAGGTACTCACATGTAGTGTGACTTAATTGAGTAATATTTATATATAGACTGGAGGTAGGTACCATGAATACTAGATTAACAAAAAAACTTGCAGGTAATCCTGCGATTAAATGGTTTTCTGGACACGTTGTTAAACATGAATGGATTGTAGAAGTGAAGCAGAGTTAGGATTCGATTTACCACCATCCTATTGCTGGTGGTTAAAAAATTATGGCAATGGACAGCTGAATGATGGAACTATTCTCTCAATCGGTCAACCAGCTTACAGAGACATCAATGATCATGATATTCTCTATATACATCGCCTTAACTTGGCTGATGAGGATTGGTGTAAACAGTATCCGAATAGATTGGATTTATTTGTTCCAGACTCTGACGAATTGTACTTCTTTGATCGATCGTCTAAAGATGAACACGGCGAATTTCCAGTTATGTGCTATGACTTAATGAATGACATGATCTATGAATATGCCTCTTCATTCTCAGAATTTCTTGAAAAACTGATTGATGAGCGTAGCCAATAGTATGAGTTGCCTTATCTATGGGCAACTCACAACTCGGAAAATTTCTCTTTCAAATATTTACGAAATTTATCATCTGTAAGAAATTTCAATTGAAAACTATTCATACTATTGGAGAGCTTAATCTGCTCCATTGTATTTAAGTTGTTAGCGAAAAAGGCTATCTCTGTTTGATTTCCATCTTTATCTTCCGCGTAGGCTGCTAATGTTAACACAAATGCAGTCGATCCTCCCTTTTGACCAGCATGTTTTAACCATGCTTGATTTCTAGGATTCTGCATCAATTGCTCCAACACGGGATCTAAATATTTATGTACTTCTGGACTTAAGAAATTTTTACCATTTAATTTTTCTAAAATAGAGATGTAATCATTTGTTGTGGCCCTTATTAAACGATCAGACCATATCTTTTGAAAATCCATATTGAGCATTTTTTGAGCTTTTGTTTTCTCCTCAATTGTTAAAGGATGTTCTATCCAATTTGCATGAATAGCCAATGCACGTTCACGATATTCAACCATATCCATTTTTCGCAATGCAGTTAACGTTGCTTTTTTCGTTAAATTTTTTTCCTCCATCAAGTGAATGGGAATATAAAGTGCACTTACAATTGGATACAAAGGTTCATGATGCTCTACATTTAACTGTGTAAGCACATCATTAATTATTTGAAAGTCTAATACATGCATTAAATATTCCGTATTTGCATTGGAGCTATAGGCAATCATGCCATTTGCTACTTCACTTAAAGGTACACTATCTGCACCCTGAAGGTTTAACTGCGCCAACCATGCTTTATGTGCGCCACCATCTGTTTTAGGAATGTAAAATGCCTCTAACTCCTTTAGATTTACTTGCTCTTTAGGATTAATACGGCCATCAGCTGCTTGTTGCGCATAGGCGATGGCTACGATTATTTTAACCGTACTTGCTAACGGTAGCTGTTCCTTGGTGTTTAGCTCCACCCAATGTTGTTGATTATATTGAATGGCTACGGAAATATTTTTATCCTCTTTATGTTCCTTGATAAATTGCACGATATATTCAGGATCGTTCTTCTTGATTTCTTTTTGAAACTTCCAAAAAATAATGCTACATACAAAACCTATACAAACCAGAACACCGCCAATCATCCAATATAACTTTTTCATAATCATTCCTCCATCACTCAGCTGCTTCTAACAACCATTGCTGTAATGCTGTAGACGACTGGTTATTTAAACGTAATGCTATTTCTGTTAATTTCTTCTGGTGGCATCACTTCTACAAGTATGCATACAGAATCCCTTGCTTGATTCACCTCGAATAGTCCTTCTTCATCAAGCTTTTTCATGGCTAACTCCATTGCTGCTAGCCGTAATGTAAGTTCTTGCTGCCAATTGCTCGATGATATCGATCGTTGACATACCTTCTCTTTAATGAATTAGAGAAGCTCTTAAATTGCTAACCCCATTTTCTAAATATCCTTTGAGGCATGTTAATGTATAGACCCACCCCTCTTTTTGGCCCATCATTTTTGTCACAATTTCTGGGTCATGTGCATTTAACCCTGATTCTACAACAGTAATAATTGTTTCACTTTGTGATTCTTCAAAAGTGATGGTAACCATCGTCACTTCACCATGCTCTTCTCCCCAAACAAACACAATTTTTCTATTCACCTCCATTTCAAGCACGGTGATCACACCCTCTGCACGATATTCCTCATATTTAAGCGTAATTCTTTTACCTTCTCCCCATCTTTCAGAACTGCTAGAAAACCAATAATGCCCGATTTCAGTAGGGGAAATAATGGCTTCAAATACTTTATGGGCTGGTTGATTGATTTTTAGTTTCGTCGTCACATCCGTATTTATCATCGTTCATCATCCTTTTTCATATTATCTATCTACCCTTCGCCGAAATTTTCCATTAACCTTCCTTCCTAATAAAAATTCACTAAAAAAGGTGCGATTCTCCTAAGAGAATCACACCTTTTCCACTTAAAATATCTTTTTATTATGAACAGTAAACTGAATATCTGCTACATTGTCGATAAAATTTTTATCATGTGTGACAAAGATTATTGTTCCCTCATAAGCAGCTATAAATTGTTCAAGGGCTTCAAGGGCTTGAATATCTAAGAAATTAGTTGGTTCATCCAACAGCAGAATATTATAATTTCCTAAAAACAGCTGACAAAGCTGAAGACGTATGGCCTCACCACCACTAAGTGTGGTAATTTTCTTTTGTAGATCAGTGCCAGCAAACTGCATGGAATGAAGTACGCTTCGTAATAAACTTTCATCATATTCAGAGCGATTCTTTAAAAATTGTAGCACTGTTTCCTCATCAGCAAACTGGTAGCCCATCTGATGAAAATAACCTATTTTAGCCTTTGGAGAAATAGTTATTCCCTCACCATTATTGGCTATATGTTTTAGTAATGTACTTTTACCACTACCATTGTTACCCGTAAGCGCAATTTTTTTACTTAACGGGATTTGGAAACTGACCTCGTGTAATAGCACCTTATCTTGAGCATATAAAGTGAATCGATCTGCCATAATGGGATACTTATTATGCAATGCCAACGCTTTTGATTGCCGAAAAACAATTTTTCTTTCTTCCTGCACCGCTTCTACTTTTTGAAGCTTCCCTATCCGATGTTCGATAGCTTTTGCTGCACGCTGTACGGCTTTTTGACTTGTGCCTTTGGACTTTGTCATAAACATACGATTAGGTTTAGCGTTAGCCTCTCTTTTAGACATATTGCCTGCCTGAGCAATTTTTTCAGCTTTTTTCATTTTTTCATCTACAGCTTTTTCAAGTCGGTTCTTTTCTTTCAAATATTGGTCATGAGCCTGATTTTGTTGATCTTGCTCTAATTGCTTTTGCATGACATAATCGCTGTAATTGCCTGAGTAAATCGTTACCTTACCACCATCTACCTCCCATATCGTTGTAACCAGCTCATCTAGTACAGCACGATCATGGCTGATGAGCACGAGTGCCCCATAATAATAACGTAATTCATCTAATAAAAAGGAGATTCCGAGTTGATCCAAATGTGTTGTCGGCTCATCAATAAGCAAAGCTTCCTCATAAGAAGTAAATAATTGAGCTAGCTTTAATCTTGTTTGCTCTCCACCACTTAACCCTTCAGAATAAGTAGGTACTGCTAATTTCCCTAATAACTGTGGATCTGCCTCTATTAACGTTGGTGCCTCCATCTGTTCAAAATATCCGAAATGCACATGACTTTTCAATTTCCCACTTACAGGTTGTAGCTTGCCAGCAAGTAACTTCATCAACGTACTTTTACCTGCACCATTTTTGCCAACGATACCTATCCGATCAAATTGATGCACAGCTAATTTTTCAATATTTAAAAGTTCTTTATCTAAATAAGTAACGACTACATTTTCTAACTCAAAGCAAACCTTTTCCATATTGCTACCTCCCGAAATTGATCATTCCGTATCGATAGCGGTGGTATCGATACGAGCTTTTAATCAAAGCTCGTATCAAAAGAATAATAGACTATACATTTCACTTTCCTCCCTACATTCAATAAAAAAACACAGACAATTTGCCTGTGAGGTAAAGTAAAAGAGATTTATTGTAAGACAAGCGTCTCTTTTTCTCATGATTATGAAGATGATTAAAAAAGGACAGACTATCCCATTTACTCTGGTGTCACAAAATAGAGTTTGGCCCTATTCAGTTATTGGTTCAATATTGGGAAACGTAGTCTCATAGCATGTGTCATTTTTTAATAACCCTCCTAGCGGTGTTACAACTATTATAAATTCTGGCTATAATATGTCAAGTTTCCAAAGTTCTCTCTAAAGACACACTTATTACTGTCGATATATCACAAATGAACATTCCAAAAAGTATATCATTTGGTGAAAACCTGATATAGTATGGAATTTAAGAAAAAATAAAATTTGATTTGGTGGTGTTATGTGAATGAAGAAATACGTTATCGATATTTTAATGATTATGCTGGGATCACTGCTTTTTGCCCTAGCAGTTAACTTATTTGTTATTCCAAATGATTTAGGTGAAGGTGGCGTAACAGGCTTAACCATTATTGCTTATTATCTGTTCGGATGGTCGCCAAGTATTGTCAGCTTTGCTATGAATGCAGCTTTACTTATCGTTGGTTATAAATTTTTAAATAGACAAACAACAATTTATACAATCATTGCGGTCTCATTCCACTCTTTATTTTTACATTTAACAGAAACGTGGTCTATTTCTTCAGATGAGATTATCGTCAATACAATTTTTGGTGGCGTATTTGCAGGAGTCGGTATTGGCTTGATTATCAGAGTTGGTGGTACAACAGCAGGTTCTACAATTTTAGCGAGAATCACTAACAAATATCTTGGATGGAGTATTAGCTATGGACTTTTATTCTTCGATTTAATTGTTGCATTTTCATCTTATTTTATCATTGGTGCGGAGGCATTAATGCTAACAATTGTTATGCTGTATGTTGGTACAAAGGTAATGGAGTTTGTTATTGAAGGGGTTAACCCTAAAAAGGCAGTTACCATTATCTCTAAAAAACCTGAAGACATTGCTGGACAGGTAACTGCTTATATGAATCGTGGGGTAACTGTTCTATCAGGTCATGGTTATTATACAAAGGAACAAAAGGAAATCCTGTATATTGTTATTAGTAAACAAGAAGTTGTAAAGCTTAAAAAAATTGTCAAAGAAGTAGACAAGGACGCCTTTATTGCCATTCATGATGTAAGGGACGTTTTCGGAGAAGGCTTTATTGAATTAGCAAAATCATAAAACAGTCAAAACACCTTTTGTAGGTAACAACAAAAGGTGTTTTATGTTGTTGAAAAAATATTCATGTCACTAGCAGAAAAAAGATCTTTTGGCAAAGCGAGGGGGGATTTCCGTTCCGCCAGCGTTCTTTCCAAGGGACGTCCGATGAGTCGCTTAATCCCGTAGGAGTGACGCTGGCTCCATTCCAATCAACCATATGTGCAAAGGTGTCTTTTTCTTATCTTTCATCCTAAGTAACGATCTAATGACTCATTAGAAGTAGCTTGCAACGGATATCCATTTTCACCTTTCACAAAAATTCTATCGGCGGTTTTGTTTTTCTATTTACCTATTTCTATCCATCTGTAAAGAGCTTTCGATAATGCTGTCTAATAGTGCTGAATAGCTGATCCCCGCAGCAAGGGCACTTTTTGGTAGGAGGCTATTTTGCGTCATGCCAGGCAATGTATTAACCTCTAACACATAAGGAACGCCATCCTTAATTAACATATCTACTCTTGCATAGACACTGCATCTTAAAGCCTTGTAACTAATCATCGCAGCCTTTGCCACTCGGTCATGAATTGCAAGTGGTAGTTCCACAGGTTCCTCTACTGTAGAAGCATCATCATATTTTGCCTGATAGTCAAAAAATACTGCTGTATGTTTGATTGACAGGACTGGCAATAGCTGTTCATTGAGTATTGGACATGTAATTTCGTCACCAATCAAATACTGCTCAATAATGATTTCGTTATCCCACTTAAATACCTCTGTAATCGCAGCCAATAAGTCACTCCGATCATGGACAATTTGAACACCCACACTAGAACCACCAGCATTTGGCTTAACTACAAGTGGATAACCCATAAGCTCTATATCCTGTAGGGGCAACTCCTCTCCCTTTATGAGATGCACCCAATCTGGAGTTGCGACACCTTCATAGCGAAGGATTTTTTTAGCCATATTTTTATCCATGCACAAACTACTTGCTAGAAGACCGCTTCCTGTATAAGGAATACCTAACGTTTCTAGTACCCCCTGAATCGTACCATCTTCCCCAAACTTACCGTGAAGTGCTAACAAAGCCACATCAATATCACCCACCTTGTCAATTACCTCTTTGTTGTCATCTAATGTGATGGCCACAACTTCGTATTTTTGCTTATCTAATTGAGCGACCATTTCCTTACCTGTCATGATGGAAACCTGCTTTTCAGAGGAAGTACCACCCATAATTACGCCAACCTTCATTTTTTCAACTCCTCATAACGTTTTTCAATGTATCACCAATGATTTGAATACCTCGAATAATATCGTCATCTGCTAACCTAGAAAAACCTAAACGAAATGTATTACTACCTCTCCCATTTGTATAAAATACATCGCCTGGATAAAATACCACGCCCTTGTCATAGCACTTCTCAAGCAACAAACGTGCATCTACATCCTCTTTTAGTTCTATAAAAAGGTGAAGTCCCCCATCCCCTGTTATCCTGCTAAAGGGAAGATATTGCATACAGGCTTGACGGGCAAGCTCATATTTTTTCTTGTAAACAAATCTTGCTTTCTTTAAATATTTTTCAAAGTAACCATCCTGTAAATATTGATATAACACTGCCTGATCCAGGGTTGATGTATGAATTGTTCGAGCTCTTTTCATACTTTCCAAGCTATCAATTAACTCCTTATCTGCTAAAATCCAGCCAACACGTAAGCCAGGGAAAAGAATTTTAGAAAAGCTACCAATATAGACAATGTTATTACCTGTACCACTAAAAGCGATTAGTGGTGCCAAATGCGAGCTTGAATACCTTAACTCCTCATTAAAACCATCTTCTACAATGGGTATTTGATATTTGGAGAAAAGCTGAAAAATAGCACTCCTTTTTTCGGAGGAAGTGACAATTCCTGTTGGATTATGATAGGACGGGATAAGATAGGCAAAATCAAAATCCTGATCTGCTAACGTTTCTTCCACCTGTTCCATGTCAATCCCGTCATCTTGCATATCGATGCCATGTATGTCTAACCCATGCAAACGGAAAAGCTTCAATGCTGCATGATGTGTAGGATTTTCACATAGTACACGCCCTGATTTTTTAGCTAAAGAGGACAATAAAATATCTAGACCTTCTGTAAAACCATTTGTAATTAATATATCCTTATTCGAAATGTCCACACCTTTCATCTCCATATAGCTAAGAAGATGGTCAATTAAGGGCTTATACCCCTTGGCATAGCCATAGTTCAAGACAATATCTCCTTCAATGGACATCCTTGTGAGAAATGCCCTTTTGAAATTTTCCACATCAAAAAGCTTTTCTTCTGGAGCTATACTAGTAAATGAAATCATACCTTTTTTCCAGTGTATATCTTGTCGTATTAAATCAATTTCATCAGCTAATAAAGTTGTTTCACTCAGCCTTTGTTTCCAATCTATTTCAACAGAAGAAGTTTTCATTGTAGTAACCTTTCCGATAAAATGCCCTTTTCCTTTCAATGCATAGATGATGCCATCTAGCTCTAATTCGGCATATGCGTTCAGCACCGTGTTTCTACTGATTGCTAATAACTTACTAAGTTCACGGGTAGATGGAAGTTTTTGATGTTCCAACAGATGCCCCTTGACAATCATGTCTTGAACATAATCCTTCAATTGTACATAAACTGGTCGTTCATCCATAAGCTTAAAATCACTAAACACTTCCTAACCCCCTTGCTTCATTTTTGCATAAACCCTGTTAACCAAAAAGGTCCACACATTATGTAATTTCCTGTTAGAGTGGTTGCTCTTCTTTCTATCATATTTCAATATGGTCATAAGCATAAAAAGAAAACTCCCCTTTTGAGAAATATATCAGCAAAAGAGGAGTTTTATTATTATTTTAAAATATCATTCAGATCGTTTTCCTTTTTATCAGGACATACTAAAGACAGCACAACTCCAACAATTAAGCAAATAAAGAATGTCGCTGCCTTGGCTGACACAACGGCCTCCATAGGTGACAGGGACCATACAATCGCACTAATAAAACCGACAATAATTGTAGCAATGACCCCAATGCCTGAAACACGTTTCCAGAAAAAGATTAAAAGGATCACAACCGAAAATGTATTGCCAATCCCTGCCCATGCAAAGGATACTAAGCTATAAATCACAGAACCTGATTTGAGTGAAATGATAATACCCACAATCCCACTAATAACAGCCACTAGACGTGAAAGGTGAACCAATTTTTTGCTAGAAATATTCCAACGTAAAGTTTTATGAATGATGTCCTCACTTATCGATGTTGTGATGACTAACAATTGAGACGAAGCCGTTGACATAATAGCTGCTAAAATACCAGCCACAATAATTCCTGCAACCCAAGGTGGTAAAATTTCAAATACCATATGCGGCAATATCATTTCAGGATCTTCAATAGAACCTTGCTTATACAAAGTGGACGCGAAAATGGCAGATAAAAAGGCACCCACATAGACAATTAATGTCCAAATAATCGCCATATTACGGCCAGTAATTCGCTCTTTTTCAGTCGTAATAGCCATAAAGCGAGAGCTCAATTGAGGTTGCCCCCCAAGCCAGCCAAAGAACCATGATAGATTTGTAAATAACATCGCCCCTAAGGCAAGTCCATTTAAGCCTCCAACCCAACTATCCGCACCATTGCCCATTTGTGCAAGCTCTGTTGAAATGCTTAAACCTTGATGTTGAATTTCCATATAAGCTGCAATTGGTACAATGACGAACGAGATCAGCATTAAAAAACTTTGGATTGTATCTGTCCAAACTACGGACATAAATCCTCCCATACATGAATAGGCAATTATTATTGCTCCAATAATAATTGTTCCCCATGTGATGTTGAGTCCTGAAAATGAATAAATCGTTTTACCCATCCCGGAAAATTGAGCTGCTAAATAGCAAACAAAGAATAACACCAATACTGCAGAAGCTAACCAACGAATTATATCTGCGTGCTTTGGAAATTTAACAGCAATATAATCTGTTAGGCTATTCACCTTATATTTTTGTTGCTCTGTCATAAAGCGCTTTGATAAAAATAGCCATGACACAACAACGCCTAAAAGCATGCCAGATAAAATCCAAATGCCAGACAACCCAGCCACATAAATAAAGCCAATTGCCCCTAAAAACATATAGGCGGATTCACCCGTTGCACGCTCTGAAAAGGCTAACGCCCAGCCCGGTAGTTTATTTCCCCCTAGAAAGTAATCATTATGTGATAAATCTTTTTTACTGAAGTAAATCCCTACTCCTAGCATAGCGAGTAAATAGACAAATATTTCAACATAAACAATTGTATGCATATACCCAAAGTCCTCCATCTGATTAATCAAAACAATCCCAATTGGTTTTATCAGATAATAGTTCGGGTTTTTTTAATTGTCAATAACTAATTTTGTAAAAAGGAGGCAAAGTATTTCGATATTTCTACAAACTTCAAAGCTCCTGGAGAAAGATGAATACTGTGTTTATGTGCAATTCCAACCTGTCTAATATAAGCTTGATAAAATTTTTTTCTAATCAGGTTACTTGGTGCATGTAGTAAAAGGGAGTTGGGCACAACAGAAATGCCTAAATTTTCATTGACCATTGTCAAAATGACTTGGTCTACTGATAGTTCATAGACTACATTGGGATGGATTTTATGTTTAGCTAAAATCTTTGATACATCTCGATCAATCGTACGTTTAGGCATAATCCAGCGTTCATCCTGCAATTGCTCTAGAGAGAGCATCTCTTCCTTCGCCAATGGATGCTCCTGTGCCATAATGCAAACAAGCTCATCATTAAAAATCGCATCGAATACAAGATATTTAGAATTTGGTTGCACTAAAAAACCGATATCGACAACGCCATTATGAAGCCATTCTTCGATTTGATCATAATCTCCCTCCATCAAACGTATTTGTAGGTCTGGATGATGTTGTTCGAAATACGCTAAAACCTTTGGTAATAACACCAAGGAAACACTTGGTAGAATACCAACCGATAACGTCCCCCCAATGAGATTTTTTAAATTTGCTACAGAGGTTTCAAGCTGCTGTTGTTGCTGCAATATTTTTGAGATATGTTCGTAAACAATTCTCCCCTCACTCGTTAAAACAATATGATTGCGGTTTCGAATAATTAGAGAAAGCCCTAGTTCTGCCTCTAAATTACTAATCGTATGACTGATTGAAGACTGTGTGAGATTGAGCTTTAAGCCTGTTTCTGTAAAATTCCCTGTATCGATAAGTGTATGGAAAGCAATATATTGTGCTAATGTAGCCATGCTATTCTGCTCCTTTTATGATTTTTTTTCATATTGGATTGTGTAAATATTCATTTGATTTAAATTACTAGCCACCTCTATAATAAAAATAAAATCCAAGTAAATCAATATGATTTGTAATGAGGGGGCTCATAAAATGGCAGAGGAAAAATTAATGATGAAGGCTTTATCTATGGACATAATTACCGCAAAAATGTTTACAGAATTACATCTCTCCATTACAGAGCAGTATGGAGAGCATGGTCGGAGATTAGTACAAAAAGGTTTAGAGGCGTTTGGTTTAAAGGATGCTGAAGCCATGGCGAAAAAAGCAACAGCAGAAGGTGAAAATCATACTTTCTTTGAATACTTACCTCAAATCGTTGTAGGTGAAGAGAAATTTGCTGATTTAACACCGTTTGCTCGATTTTCTAAAATGTTTGCACAGATTGCCAAGCCAGTGGTAGACGAATATGGAGAAGCTGGTGAACAAGTGATTATGCGGGCAGTAGAACGTTTTGGCCATAAGCGGGGCCAAGGTATTGCTCAACGTGCTCGCACAAACGGCCTAGAAAATTCCGTGGAGCATTATTTAACTAACTATGATATGGGTCGTAGTGATTTGTTTGAAATCGAAACCGTTTATAAAGAAAATGAGGTTGAACAAACGTTTACTCATTGCCCATTAGGTCAACAATGGGCAGATGATAATATGGGTAAATATGGCATTCTGTATTGTAAAGTCATCGACCCTTCTATTGCTAAAGGGTACAATAAAAGCCTAGAGGTGGTACATGATCAATTTGTTTTACGTGAAGGACAGTGCCACTTCCAATTCCAAATGAAAGAGTGATGTCATGATTAACGGAGTTAGGCTCGTACAGCATCTTCAAGACTTAAGTCAAATTGGTCGCAATGAAAAGACAGGTGGCATTAACCGCTTCTCGTTCACACCAGAAGAAAAGCTGGCAATTGAGTTAGTCACAGCTTATATGGAACAAGCAGGTATGAATGTCACAATCGATGCAGTTGGAAACCTTATTGGTACATATGGTGAAGGAAATGAAACCATTATGCTAGGCTCTCACATCGATACAGTACCAGAGGGTGGTAAATATGATGGAGCATTAGGGGTGCTAGCAGCTATTGAAGTGGTACATACTATGCATGAGCAACAGTTGCTACCCTCTAAAAAAATTCAAGTTGTCGCTTTTAAAGATGAGGAAGGCACGAGATTTGGCTTTGGGCTCCTTGGCAGTAGTGCAATGGCTGGTCTTTTAACAGAGGAGCAATTACAGCATACAGATGAAGCTGGCATTGCTATTGAAAAAGCCATGAGGGATTTCCATTTATCACCTTATCCTTTAACACAAGTGCATCGCAATGACATAAAAGCTTATTTAGAAATGCATATCGAGCAAGGAAAAGTATTAGAAAATGAAGACCTACCAGTCGGTGTAGTCACAGGTATCGCTGCCCCTTTATGGCTAGAGGTAACCGTAACAGGGGTTAGTGAACATGCTGGTGCAACACCTATGCCTATTCGTCAGGATGCTCTAACTGCGGCAAGCGAAATGATTTTAGCTATTGAGCAACTATTAAACAATACAACAGATTCCGTTGCAACGGTTGGTAAGCTAACGGTCTCTCCAAATGGAACAAACGTTATACCAGGTAAAGTCACGTTCTCGATTGATGTTCGTGATATTGACGAAAATAAAGTAAGTGCATTAGAACAAGAAATTATGCAACGACTTCAACAAATTGCTGAACGAAGACATGTTACATTGACTTCAAAAGTATTGCAGCGTATTAAACCAGCAAAAACGGATGCCATGCTACAACAGCAACTCACTACAAGTATTGAAAAGCAAGGTATACGACCTTATTCTCTCATAAGTGGTGCTGGGCATGATGCAATGAATATAGCTGAAATTGCACCGATTGGGATGCTATTCGTCCGTTCAAAGGATGGTATTAGTCACAATCCCTTAGAATACAGTTCAGATGAGGATATTGTTGTAGCAACTAATATTTTTTATGATGCTGTTGTGGAACTTGCTAGATAGACTACTATATTATAGAAGAAAGCCATTCTCTATATTGTTGAGAATGGCTTTTTTAATATTTTTCATAGCCTTCATTTTTATCTTGAGTAATCATCTTTTAAATGAAAGGCTCTTTTTTCAGGGTATATGTTAGGCGATCACCTTGAAATGATAGGTAAGCTGTTCCTTCAAAGTTTCATATTCATTGACCGCTTGAGCAAATAAGCTTGGATATCCCCTGCTTGAACTTTCTCTACTATAGCTTTTATATCTGCGCCCATATTCTTATTGGATTTAGTTGGTATAGTCACAAGCTTCCTCCTCTCTATCTGTATAACTAAATTCATCACCATTTTGTGACAGCAAAGAATAAAAATTAGAGGGAAAATGAAGCTTGTTCAATTTTAAAGTAATATTAATAGATTTTTCCGTTTTCATCACAGTAAAATTCAATGGTAAATCTCTTCTCAAATTGAGCGTTATTTAATTCAAAAATCCCTTCTATTTGAATACTAAATGTTCGTCCGTCGTCAATTAAAGCTGTTTTATAGGAGGTTTGCTTCCACGTTCCTGATTGCGTTTTTATTAGTTTTGTAGAAACATTTTCAACAGAAGAAAACATTTGGCGTTTGCGAGATGCATTATATTGTGTTTCAAAATCCCCTGTTACCTCCACAGTTCTTAAAATATCAGGGAAGTACATATAGGTCTTTTTAGTTGTACTACCGTCTTCACTCGTAATTACAGGTTCTGGTGTAATCAGGTAATTATTAATTCTCTCTCTTTCTGTGGCTAAGTGTTGTCTCACCCAAGATTGAATGTTCTTTTCAAATTCTTCAGGTGAAATCCAATATTCATCTTCGAAGTCTTCAATTGGTCCAACAGCAATGTTTAAACCTGATTTCAATTCCATCGCTTCTTCTATAATTTTTACATATTGCTTATAGTACTGCTTTTTCATTTCTTCTGTAAGCGGTGGAAGTGGTTCTCCAACTGTATCCTCTTGCTCATCAGGAATAGCTAGGGGAGAATCCGTTGGCGATATATTTTGCTCCACATTTTGAATAGTAGGTATGAGACTGATTCCAATTAGGAGAACCGCAAATATTGAAACCATTAAAGGCTTCCATTGATATTTAGGTTTGTGAGATTGGTGTAATTTAGCCTGAATACTCGCTTTATCATTCTCGGATAGCTTAATAGATGTAGGTATAGATTTCTCAAGTTCATTTTTAATATTCATATTCTAAATCACCCTCCTCTATCGTTATTTTTGCTAATTTTCGTCCTCTGGCTAACCTTGTTTTTACGGTGTTAGGTGAGCATTTTAACACTTCAGCTATTTCTGCTATTGATAATTCAACATAATAATGCAGCCAAATCACTTCACGATATTTAGTGGGTAAAGAATTGACTAATTGCCCTATAGACTGATTCTGCTCTTGTTGTAAAATATCCAGTTCTAGGGAGTCTCGTTTTAGCCAGTTTTTCATTTTCTCCGTCACTTCAACTTTTTTATAATGCCAGCTTTTCAAATAATTTTTGCATTCATTTACGGCTATTCGATATAAATAGGTTTTAGCGGATGAACGGCCTTCAAAGACATCGATGCTTTTATAAAATTTAATAAAAACCTCTTGTACAAGATCCTCTGTTTTTTGTGGTTCTTTTACATATGTATAAATTAATCGCTTTAAATAATCTCCATGCTGATTCATTACTTCATAAAGCAATTTTTCTTTCTCATTAGGTGTCATGACGATCCCTCCCCTCTTATAACGTTAGACAAGGCTAGGAATGAACTGGTTTCATTTCAGGAAAAAGAATATCCTCTCTTTTAATATGATATAGTGTAATTATGGTTAATTTTTCTAAATAACTGAAAGGGGCTATAGAATGGAAGAGATTTTAACAATTACGAATTTAACGAAGAGTTATGGAAACAAGGAAATCCTGAAAGGAATTGACCTTCATGCAGCTAGAGGTGAAATCATTGGTTATATTGGCCCCAATGGCGCGGGTAAAAGTACAACTGTAAAACTTATTCTAGGGCTAGAAGGTGATTATGGTGGCGAAATTAAGCTCTTTGGGAAAAGCATAAGGCAAGATCAAATTGATTATAAACGGCGAATTGGTTACGTTCCTGAAATCGCTGATGTTTATGATAACTTAACAGGCTATGAGTATTTAACCTTCATCGGCCAGCTATATGGATTAGAGCTAGAGGAGGCGGCTGACAAATCCAAATCACTAATGGAACTGTTTGGAGTTGGTGAAGCGTACCATTCTAGAATTTCCTCTTATTCTAAAGGCATGCGTCAAAAACTACTAATTATTGCAAGCCTAATACATAATCCAGACCTGCTATTTTTAGATGAACCGATCAATGGCCTAGACGCAAACAGTGTCATGATTTTTAAAGAAATCTTAACGCAACTAGCTGCGAACGGAAAGACTATATTTTACTCATCCCACATTATGGATGTCGTTGAAAAAATCAGTAGCCGTATCATTCTGCTGTATGATGGAAAAATCGCAGCGGATGGAACATTTGCCCAATTACAAGCAGATAATACCGAAGGAACATTAGAAAGGATTTTTAACCAGTTAACAGGATTTCATGAACATCAGGAAATCGGAGAAAAATTTGTGTCCGTCGTTCGTGGGGGACAATTATGACAGATTTCAAAACGCTACGATTGCTTGATAAATTCCGATGGCTTTTTATAAAAATGGGCATTGATTATGGCATGATGAGAAAAATCCTCCATATAAAATTAACGATGGATGAACGGAAAGTACCTACCCTATTTAATCAAAACAAAAAGAAAGACAATCAAAAGTACGGCTACATTAAGTCTCTATGGATTTATATGTTATTCGGGCTTATACTTATCCCGCTTATGGGATTTGGTCAAAATTTTCTATTTCAGATGAGTATTGCCTTTGCAATGATCATCTTTTTGATTATGACTTCATTGATTTCTGACTTTTCTTCTGTGCTTTTAGATATACGAGATAAAAGCATACTTTCAACTAAGCCTATTTCGGCTAAAACAATTAATGCAGCAAAATTTATGCATATTTTTATTTATTTATCTTATTTAACATTGGCCCTCACAGCCATCCCTCTAATAGTCAGCCTTTTTACTCAAGGGATTGTATTTTTTATTTTAACAGGTCTTGAAATTCTATTAATGAATTTATTTATAGTTGCCATCACAGCCATTTTATATATTGCCATTTTACGCTTCTTCGATGGTGAAAAGCTGAAGGATATGATTAATTATGTACAAATTGCTTTATCTCTAATGCTGATGATTGGCTATCAAGTTCTTATTCGATCCTTTGAATTCGTCAATTTAGATATGGTAGTGTCGTTTCATTGGTGGAACCTCTTCTTAATACCGATGTGGTTTGCTGCGCCTTATGAACTCATACTGCATGGTGACACATCCTTATTGACAGTCATTTATACCATCTTAGCAGTGATTGTACCTATTATTTCAATTTGGATCTATATTAAACTCATACCAACCTTTGAACGTAATCTCCAAAAACTGCTAAGTACAAGTAAATCTAAAAAGGAAAAGAATAATCGACTAAAGTCGTTTTTATTAACCATTGTGTGTAGAACACACGAGGAACGAGCTTTCTATCGCTTCGCAACTCTGATGATGAAGCAAGAGCGAGAGTTTAAGCTAAAGGTCTACCCATCTTTAGGTTTTTCATTTATTATTCCCTTTATTTTTATGTTTACTTTTAGCCGAGGGGAAGAAGTCGATTATGCTAGTAGTATAAGCTATTTAAATATCTATTTTAGTATGATGATTATACCATCCGCTGTCCTTATGCTTGGTCACTCTGCTAAATATAAGACCGCATGGATTTATAAAACGCTCCCGCTTAAAGATTATACAGATTTACAAAAAGGTAGCTTAAAGGCATTTTTAATTAAATTGTATACTCCGTTATTTTTAGTACTAAGTATAGTCTTTAGCTATATTTATGGTATTCGAATTATCCCTGATTTACTAGTTGTTTTGATAACAAGCTGGTTATATACCATCCTTTGTTTCGTCATGATGACAAACAAATTACCCTTTACCAAGCCCTATGATGAAGTTAACGATGCACAAGGCTGGAAGATTCTTTTATTATTGATTCCTTTAGGCTTACTTGTAGGGCTTCACTATTTGATAGCTCAGATAACATACGGTGCTACTATATATTTCATTGTGCTTTTCTTCATCAACATTTTGATATGGAAACTGGTTTTTAAATCGGAAAAATAACCAAAAAAACGGCTCAAATCCTATAATAGAGTGGGATCAGCCGTTTTTTCCATGCTATGGTGTTGAAAAGATAAACGCAACGATTTCTTCCTCACCGCTTTTCATATCTTTTATTTTATACATATTTTGATTGACCTCGTTATCCCCTAATACAATAACCTTTGGCGTGTTTTCACGATTGGCTTTTTCCATCGCCTTTTTCACTTTTTTCCCACTTAGCTCAACTTCTATTTTATATTTTTCTCGCCGTAATGCAGTTGCTAGCTTTAGTGCCTCTTTTTCTGTTCCCAGAGGAATTATATAAATATCCACGCTAGGAGCGTTTTGCTCTATTTTTCCCGATAGCTCTAATGCTGTATAGATGACATCTAAACCAAATGAAATACCAACAGTAGCATAGGTTTGATTTGTCTCTAAAAGGCCACCAATCGCATTGTCATAGCGTCCCCCACTACCAATACTTGAGCGGATTGTTCCATCTGCTAAAAAAATTTCATAAATTGTTCCTGTGTAAATTTCAAGTCCTCTTGCTAAAAATGGATTGAAAATACATTGCTCACTTATTCCAAGTGCCTCTAAATAAGAAGTTAGTTCCATTAATTCCTGTAAACCTTGTTGTAAAAAGACATTCTCGGTCGCGAATCCTTCAAAATACGCCATACTTATTTGAGGACGTCTATCTAAAAAGTGTTTTATTTTATGAATACTATTATCTGATAACCCCAATGCCTTCAATTCTATGAGCATCGTTTTCTCGTCTATTTTTTCAATCTTATCTAACGTTAAAATGACGCGATTCATTTGATCCTGTTCAACCTCAAATAATTGCAGCAGACCGACTAAAAGCTTGCGATTATTAAATTGGAGATTAATTTTCAATTTAAGCTGATCAAAGGCATCTATCGCCATCATCATTAGCTCCGCCTCAGCAGCCTGTGATTCTATTCCAACAATATCAACATCACATTGTGTAAATTCGCGAAAACGACCAGCCTTAATCGGGCCATCTCGAAACACTTTGCCAATCTCATATCGTTTAAATGGCATAGCAATCGCTGGATTCATCGCTACAACTTTTGCAAATGGAATTGTTAAATCGTAGCGTAACGCTAAATCACGCTCACCTCGATCTGTTAATGTATACATCTCCTGTAAAATCTCAGCACCACCACCATATTTAGAAGCCATCAGCTCTGTATAGTTAAGAATAGGTGTTTCTAACGGCTTGCAGCCATAGGCTATAAATGTATCTTCTAACGTACGTCGTATCACACGACGAGTAGCCTCCTGCTCTGGTAAGTAATCTTGTGTTCCTCGAACATTTTGGTAGTCCATTTTTTTCATCATCATTTCCTCCTCATTTTTAGAGCAATAAAAAAACCGTATAACGATAAAGCTCAAATCAGCTTTATTTATACGATTACATGAGAAATAGTCTTCCTATTCAATATTAATAATTTAATAAAGATAGCAAGACTAGTGATGATGATGATGTTTTATTGTGAATGATTGGACAAGAGTAATGACCATGTTTATTCCCCCTTTTATATTAAGGGTTACTATAAGACACACCCGATAAAATGTCAAACTTTTTCTAAAATTCATACAGTATTTTTTTCATTTTTTCTAGAGTAGCTAACATTTCAGCTAACTCTTCAGTTGTTAAGTTAGCCTGGTACTTTTCTGTAATCTGTTGATTAAAGGCATCAACTTTCTGTCTATATAATAGACCCTTCTCACCCAATTCAACAGAAAAGGCACGCTTATCCTCCTCTTGCTGCCTTTTCACTATAAAGCCATCCTGTTCAAGCTTGGTTAATTGCTGACTCACTGCACTTTTTGTAATAGCCATTTTATCTGCTAGTTCTGAAGGTGAGCAGGACGGATGACGCATCACTAATGTTAAAAGAACATATTGCTGATTATTTAAGGAGAAATTAGTATAAGCTCTTTCCATTTTCTCAAGCATGATCCAAATATCTTCAATAGTTTGATTTATTTGCTCCGCTACCTGGTTATTCTTCATTTTTTTGAGTGTCACCTTTTTCTCGCCATTTTTTAGGATTTAGATAGCTTTTAAATTTGTTGGCTACTTCTTTTCCAACAAGTAAAGCACCAAGCCAAAATAAGATTTCAGCCAAAATAATACTTCCTGGTATAATTCCTGCCTTTACTTTTGTAGGTATCGGTGTGAAAGGTGTAATAATTGGGATTAACCATAAAGAAAGTGAAAAGATAATAATACCTAATCCAAGCTTATAAGCAAAAGATTTTTGTGTTTTTTCGTTAGAGGTCATGTATCTTCTCCTGTAATAATTAATTTATTTAAGTTAACTAAACTATATGATACATTTCTTTTTATGTAAAGCTCTTTAATCTTTATAGCAAAAATCCCATCTATTTGAATAGTAAAAGTCAAATAGATGGGATTACTAATTTAGTTATTTTCCAAATGTAAGGGGTATACGTAGCTCATCATTTGCCTTGTTAGTTAAATATTTATAAATTAGAATTTCTAGCTCCTTCTTGTCAAAATTCTCATAAACATCCATTCTTTTATTATTTTCAAGAATGCCCATAAATTCAGGTGTCCCATAGATTTTTTCTTTACCCTCTAAATAATAGGTTTGATTGACTCCAGCAAATCCTGGATCCGGGCTTAATGATTCGACATAAAGGTTATTGTCCTTTATATAATAAGTCCATGAAATTGGGTACCCTGCTATATTAGATGTTACACTTTGAGGCTTTGCTGATATGTTTGTTAATTGAATTGAATTGTCGTCTCCGTATAAACCTTCAACACGGTTCTTAGCAACGAAAGTTAAAGACTGATTTTCCAAAGAAGCTGCATTTAGTCCATTTATTTCAAAGCGTAGCTCTGTTTCATTAGGATTTCCATCCTCACCCGAAATATACCCAGTCAATAAAGTTCCACCTACATCCAGTTGATAATCCATATAAGGGAAAGTTTCGTATTTTTCTTGAGTAAGAATCAATCGAACTTGGGTCGGTGTAACCGTCATTTCATGAATTTTAGTTCCACCAGGCACATTGTCAATTGGAATATCTAGTACTTTCTTAAATGACGTATTTTCCAGTTGTTTTTTAGAGAGATTTAGTTGCATATTCCAAGCGCTTTCTTTTGTTTCTAGTATGCGATTATAAGAAATTTCGAATTTAGTTCCCTCTTCTTGTAAGGCTTCAGACTCGAATAGTTGCTGACTAAAATATTCTCCTTTTGCTCCCTGTTTTCCCATGAAAGATCTTTTCCCTGTTTCAATTGAATGATTCGTATTATTAATCGCCTCAATGAATATCCCTGTATTTCGGACTTTTAAATCTGTAAGTGTAACTGCCGTTTTAAGCAATATTTTACCCTCATCTTGTGCAAAAGATTGAATAGACACCGTGTCAACTCCATCCTTTTGAATAGGGAACACTTGCGTAGTTAAGTCATTTGGATTATAGTCGATAGAATATTTCTTATCGCTGATGAATTGAATATTCTCCATCATAAGCTCCACATCTGTCATCTGTCCTTCAGCAACCCAATCCGTTTCAAAATAACCCTGAAAGGTACCAAGCTCCTCATTCCAAGAATGTGTATAATTCCCTTCAATAAAGTTACCCTTTGAATCTTTCAGCCTGGTATGTTCAAAGCCTATATCCTCTCCATCCCAAGAGGCATCAGGTTTCAGACTATACAAAAGAAAGGTTCTGTTATCATCGATAAACGCCGTATGTACAGTTAGCGTAAACCCATCCTTCGTAACAGATTGTTCAATCGTCTGCCCTAAGCCTTGATCTAATGCAGACTGAATACCAGCTCTATAAGAAAGAATAGTTGACCAATCATAATTCAGTGCTGCGTAGACAGGTGTAGCCATTAGAGCGACGGCTAATCCTGCAACCAAAACAAATCTCTTTCTTTTTCGAGGTAGAACTTCGATCGGTTCATCTACCATTTTTAGTTCATCCTGCTGGATACTGTTCCACATTTGTTCAAAGTCAGGATACTTTATGTTATGGTCTGCGTTCATCTCTTTTTTCATTTTCTTTTCAATGCGTTCCAAATTGATTCTCTCCCTTCAACCATAAATTTTGATTTTGTTCTAGTTTTTTGCGCATGATTTTCAATGCCTTATGGAGTCTCGATTTCACTGTTCCCACTGGAATCTTTAAGGTTTCCGCAATTTCCACTAATGATAGCTCACCAATGTAGCGTAGGGTGACAACAGCCATTAACTTTTCTGGTAGCTGTCTGAGTAGGGCCTCCCATTCCTCCTCAGCTGCCTTCTCCAATACAATGGTATCTACAGATTTAACTGATGCCGTAGTTTGCTCCTGCAGCAACTGTACCTGACTCACTTTTTTTAACTGAGCTTGCTTTCTTTTAAGCAAATTTAAACATTGATTCATCGCAATTCGTAAAATCCAAGCACGTGTATGCTCTACACTTCTCCAATCCTGACGAAAGACGGTGACAAATACATCATGGCAGAGATCTTCCGCATCTTGGGCATTCCGTAGCATGTAATAACAGGTACGGTAAACATCTTTGTTGTATGAATCGAATAATTCACGTTCTGTCAATCCAAGGCACTCCTTTCTGATGGTTCTACGTTATAAACAAATGATTACTAGAAAAGGTTCATTTTTTTAAGAAATTCATATACGTACTTTTTTAATTTAGTGTTTATGTAAAAAAATCCAGTTAACATGTGCAAAATAAAAACAGATGGCAATATAGAAGTCCATTATGGAACATCTAATCCATCTGTTTTTGCCAACTGGGGAATGGTAAGTGTAGGCAATATCATGAATCACATTTGATTCTTCTAGAAACTAATTTTAAATTTCACCTTTTTTTCGTGCTGTCATTTCATCTTTCATTTCCTCTTTTAAAGCTTCAATTGACTGTTTACGTCGCTTATTTTTTTCCTTTAGCCTGTTACTTTCTAGAGGATCTGCAAATTCCATACTCATTTCTGCTTCCTGCACTTTCTCTTCAGTATTTTTAACAATATCACGAATGCGTTCAACATTATTAGATCGATCATCTGGTTTTCGATGTCTTAAATTAGCCATGTTAACCTCCTCAAATTGTAACATAAGGTTATTTTGGAATGATTTTATCATTATATGAGTGCTAACTTTTACTAAAATAACATCCTTTAATCGCTATTTGTCCAATAATTCTACCTTCATTAGAAGCAATTAAGTTTCGCCATTTAATAGCCTGACAGGACTTTTAGACAATCTCTTCCTTCAAACCTTCATAGGCAGATTTTGAATGCATAAATACATATAAAACTAGAGAGATGAAAATTGCTACGATTCCAAAGGCGATGCAGACCATTTGTAGGGAGAGCCATTCCGCTAGCAATCCTAAGGCTAACGTAAAGACAATCTGTAGCACATTAATGACCATTGTGGAAACACTACCAAAACGGCCCATAATTGATGTGGGTACACTTATTTGATAAAAGGTGCTGTAGCCTGCATTACAAAATGACATACATATTCCTAATGCTATAAAGCTAACAATCGCCATTATCACATTCGGTGAAGAGTAAAACAATGTATAGCAAATTGTGGTCAAAAGCAGACCATAAACAATATATTGTCTTGTTGAAAACCTTTTTGCATAGCGAGCAGCCATTGCTCCACCAATTATTGCCCCAATCCCAGCGATACTAACGATGACACCGTATAGACTATCTGAAGCTTGTAGGTTTTGTTTAATAAATGTTGCTTCCTGTGAGTCTAATGCAAAGGCAATCATCAATGCACCTTGAAAATAAAGAAATACTTTGGCAAAGACTTGCTCTTTTTTAATATAAGCGTAGACAATACCATAATCCTCTTTTAGCATCCTCCAAGTAATAGGTTTTCGGTGCATGGCCTGATGATCTTCTACTGCAGGAAGCTTAAAAATAGAGAGCGCGCAGATAAAGAACGTCAATGCATTAAACCAAAACGCTACGTATACATTGGAAATGGCAATGATAAACCCAGCCAATGCTGGCCCAATTAAAAATGAGCCTGAGCTAAACATTCCTAATATTGCATTAAAGGATTGTTTATCTTCGTCTGGAATATATTTTGAAATATAATAGGTACTACTTGGTCCAAAAAAGCTACTTGCTATATTAGATAAAAATAATACGCAATAGATGAGCCAAATAGAGGACGTAAAAGGTAACAATAAAATCAATATGCCACGAATAATATCACTATAGATCATTAATTTTTGTTTATTCGATCGATCAATAATGGAGCCTGCAAAAAAGCTTGTTAAAATTCGAGCAATCGGTCCTACAATAAATATACTCGCCATAGCAGTAGGCGACTCTGTTAAATGCCAAACTAATAAATTGAGGGCAACTAGATTCACCCAATTTCCTAAATACGAGAAACCAAAGCCAAATAGAATGAGCCAATACTTCCTAGCAATGCTCATAAGTCCCCTTTCTATCACCAAAATGAATGATTGGTCTTTTTTGACATAAAAGTATTCCCTTAGATAATCATATCTATCGATGAATATCGGTGCAACTAAAAATAGCAACCCTTAGCTAAGTTCATAGCTTTGGGTTGCCTTTTTACTTTTTCTTTATTGATAAAATGGCTTTACCTTGTAGCCGCTTTTCTCTAAATGATAGCGAATATTTTTATCGATTAGAAAGTGACCTGAACCAACAACAACAAAGTACTTACCTTCTTTTTCTTCCAGTACATTCATGATTTTCTTGGCCATTTGTTCATCACGTAGACCAAATAGCATTTCATTAAATTCAGACGATGTACCTTCCATTGCTTGGAAGCTTTTTGCAAACTCTTCAACATTTCCTTGCTTCCAGCTTGTAAACCACTCTTGAAGTACTTCAGATTGATTTTCTTCCGATGGATGAATGATACTATCCAGTACAGCGACTAATGACTGCTCCTGTGCCTCTGGTGATAATCCTTCAAACATATCAACCTGTGCTCTTGTACCTTCTAATTCAATCACTGGCTTTTGCTGCAACTGTGCATTTAATAAAAAGTATATATCGATACCGTGCATTGCCATCTCTTGTGGTGTCATACCAAAGGAATCGTCCATAGCTAGCATCGATAATGTGCTAGAAAGCATCCACGGCTTTTGAACTGTTAGCTGGTCCATTGGAAGACCATAAAGCTTTGCCACTTGTTCAAGCTTCGCATATGTTTCTGGTGCTACAGCATCTTTCAATGTTGAGCCGTCTGTATACATTGCTTTTTCTGAATAGTATTCAAGTGCTTCCGTATCCAAGATATTCGCCTCTAATAGCAGTGCATCCGATTCATCGAACGCCGTTACTAATTTCTTATCGAATGGATATAAGTCTGGTGTTCCTAAATGAATAGAACCTAATAAGTAGATAAGCGTATCCTCGTCCTCTACTACCCAGGCTACCCCTTTAGATCCTTGCTCTGCAAGTGCATATGTACTCTGAATGAAACGAACAGCTAGTAAAACAGCCTGTTGAGTCGTTGCCTTTTTCTCTAGCTGCAGTCCATTTGGAGAGCCTTGTAATATATTTTGCTCTTTCATAAATTGAACAGCATCTGTACCAACAGGTAAATCATACCGTGCTACAATATTATACAAGCGATTGACAATATCACCACGTGTATTATCGTTTTTCACACTTACTGGTTTGTATTGTTTATTTTCAGCTAAGCCTAGAGAGGCAATCTTCTTTTCTGTTAAAGCTAGTAGTTCATTTACTTTGTCCACTGGAATTTCCTGAAGAAAACCATCGAAGTACCAATCAGTTGAGTAGATCCCGTATTTTTCGCCCTCATTTAATGTTTCTATTGCCCATTCGCTTATCGACGGTACTAGGGGTGTTGTTTGCTCTTCAGCATGAATCACAGGGACAACTGTCGTCAGCATTAATGAGGCACCAAGCAACGCTGCACTCGTTCGTTTCATCATCTTTTTCATCAAATTCTTTTCTCTCCCTTTTCCTATTTTATGTATCAGTATCGTATGAAATTATACCATATACTATCCAACTATTTTATAAGTAAAAGTGCAAATATTTACAAATATGTATTGACATTTCTCTATTTTGAAATAGTTATGAAGAGGTTAAATTTAATGAGACGATGACAAATTAGTATGTCATCGTCTTTTTTGTTTAATAGGCAGAAGGTTTATTGAATAAATTTAGGATCTAATATACCTAAACCACTGCCTTCCAGTTCAAACTTCACCTTTGAAACTCCATCTAAATTAACATGAACCTTTACCTTATCTTTGATTGCTCCACTATCAAAAACTAATTTACCATCTGCGTAAATTTTCAAGAAACCTGCTCCAAAGGAATTAGCTGCTAATTTTTTAATTGGTGCCAAATAGGTTTCGAATCCCTTGTAATTTCCATTGGCTAAGTATTCCACTGCATGGTCTTGAACTGCGCCTCCTCCATGATAACCACCAAGCTGATAGGATCGCTCAAATTTTTCACCTGTACTAATAATGACAGAGCTTGGATTGTGGAAGAAGTGGTCTTCATCACTTCCAATAGGTTTTACATCTTTTAAAGCGATGAATTTTGGAACATCACCAATATAAACGGATTTTGTTTTCCCATCCCATGTTACTTCTTCACCTAAAGATTCAGCAATAAATCGCATTGGGACATATATTGTGCCTTGATAATTAAATCCAGCTTGACCTTCTGGCGGTACTTTCTCAACCTTATCTACATAGTAATTAATTGGATCCTGAGACACGCTAATCTTTTTCAGGTCACTTGCTGCTTCCGATGTTGAAAAGTAGGTAAAAGTCAAACCTCCTACTATAAAAAACCCTAAGTAACTAGTTATTATAAATAGCTTTTTCATAAAATCACTCCTTAAAATAAACATAGATATATGTAATTATACCAGAAATTTCATACAGGCTTTAAAGATTTATATCAGGATTATTTTTTGAGCAATTATACGATTAATGGCAAAAACTCGATCCAGCTAATGTATCGAGTTTTAATTTTTGATTATCGAATAATTTTCTTCTTAAAAATAGACGGTAGTACCTCTAACAACCGTTCACGTGTAATGGGATCACAATGATTCCATGTAAAATCTATGAAATGAGTCTTACCTGGAGCTAGCTCGATTAACGTGGCGATTTGTGGACAGTGAGTAATCGTTAGTAATTCTTGGGGGGAAGACAAGATAAAATTACGCTCTCCAGCATAGTGATTTATTTGATGCTGCTGAATTTCTATCCATGCTTGCCCTTGCTCGATTAGCAGCATTACCTTAGGAGTAGGACGAAAGCCAAGAGATTCATACAAGCTGGCAGCCAATCCAGTCTGACACATAACATAATATTTAGTATCTAACTTGAGATAAACAGTCGCCGTCTCCCCAGCAACATAAACATCTGCTAATTGCCTACGTAACAATCTTACTTTGTTCTCATATGTAGTAATCCACTTCTCTGCCGCTTTACTCCGTTCAAATAGTTTAGCAATATATCGTAACCGCTCAAATAGACTAAGCTTGCTACTCAGTATAATAGTAGGCGCAATCGCATCTAGTTTCTGCAAATCATGTTCAGGATGAAAATAGCTAAGCAATAATAACTCTGGCTGCAGCTGAGCTATTTTATCCGGATCGACCCAATGCCCAATACTATGAATGTTCCTTAATTTATTGTGATAAACCACGTTATCTTTCATGATTGAGATGGCCGCTCCTATAGGGGGTATGCCTAGAACAAGTAATTCCCCAAGTGTAAATTTGCCATCAGTCACAATACGTGTTGCATCTTTAGGAACATGAATCTTTCTACCAAATGAATCGATAACTGTTCTTTCTGGAGTATAAAGGTGAATGTTTGCATATTCACGTGGGGTGTTTCCAGTTAATTTATGAAAGCATCGACTAAAATAATATTCATCCTTAAACCCAATTTGTCGAGCTATTTTTCTCAATGGCTCAGTGGAATTACTAAGAAGTTTTTTTGCCTGGTTTATACGTACATAAGTCAAATAATCAGTCGGCTTTTTACCGGTCAATACTTTAAACTTTTGACTATATTGCCATCTTACCATTCCAGCCATGTTAGCTAATTGTTCAACTGTCAAGTCCTCATCATAATGCTGTTCTATGTACTGTACAGTTTGTTGAACCAATTTTGTCTTTTCTTCGTTCTGTAACAGGTTAGCTTGTTCATCTAACTGAACCATCATAGCTAGAATTTGCTGAAGTCTACCTTGCAACATGGCCATTTCTAATGTGGATAGAGAGGAACAAAATCGATTATTTATCCATGCTTCATTTCCTAATACCTGCTTGACTTGAGAAAATAACAGATGATAGGGATAACCATAAAGCAAGGGTGGATGAGCAATTCGGTTCAAGGTCATTCCTTCTACCTCAAAGGTTTCAAAGGTAAAGCGAGCAAGCTGTGCCTCTTTGTTTCTTGACTCTACCGTGTAGCTTTGTACAGGTAAAATGAGCGTGCAGCTTCCTTGTCGTAGATCGATTGCCATTTTGTCTACATATAGTCGTATGTCAGGACTGAGTGCTATCAATAATGTACATAAATTTGTTTCATGATTATTTATTCCCTCATTATGGCTATTAGCTGACATTAGTCGGTCAACTTGAAATCGATCATAGTGTTGTAGTCTAATATATAAGGATGACAGATTCATAAGCAACTCTCCAAACATTGAAAATGATTCTCATTATCGTTATTGTAACATATAATGACCCACTATTAACGATTGTTCGAGTATGAGCTATTTAGAATACTAGCGGTTTAAAAATTGATTGGGCGGATACATTTTTTACTGTTTGCGCATCCACGCTGGTAGCTTTTGGAACAATTGCTCCAAAGCTAATAAATTATCTGTATTCCATTCATTAGGAACAACATAAATTTTTCCCTCTTTGACCGCAGGCAAAGTTCCCCATATAGGGCTTTGTAGCAACCGATCAGCTTGTGCTTCACTTTCACTATCCTCTTGTACAATGACAAACAAATGATCACCAGCAAACTCAGGAAGCACCTCTTCGGAAACCTCTAGGAAAGATACCCCTTCTACATCAATAATATTCTTCTGTACTGCTGGTGGAACAGCAAAGCCATTTTTTCCATAAATAATAGCACCTAGGCTACGATCACCCATGACATAAAGCGTCTTACCTAGCTGATAGAAAACTGTTGCAGTCTCCCCTTCTGTTAATAGAAACTTGTCAAACATTTCGTTAGACTTTGTTTCAAACTTAGCAAGCAATTGAGCTACTTCTTCCTGCTTGCCTAGGATATTCCCCATCTCTTTTACTCGTTCTGTATAAGGAAGAGCAGGGTTAAAGGGAATCGTAGTAGCAATTTTTGATAATTCTTCATTAAGATTTGGATCCGCCTTGTAATAGCCATTAATAATTAGATCAGGTTTTAAAGTCAAAATCGTCTCTAAGTCAGCAGGATTACCAATATCAACGATCCCTTCAAGTTTGCCTTCATAGTAACTAGGAGAATCTTTAGGAAGATTATTACCAACAATCGCAATATCCATCGCCAAGAAATCACCAACTGTCTGACCAATATAAACGACTCGTTTTGGATCTGCAGGTATTTCAACCTGTTCACCTGTAATCGTTGTATATTGAACAGCTGTCTCACTTTCCTCTGCTTGCACATCAGATTGAGTATTTTTCTCGTTTTCCTTTTCCTGCGCCTCAGATGTGTTGCTATTAGAACTACATGCCGCTAATATCAATAGCAACAGGAGGAAACTCCCCCATAGTATAATTCGCTTTCCTATATATTTCTTCATATTTGTTGCCCCTTTCTAATTTATCTTTAATTGAAAATGATTATCATTTACAGAGTTATTATAGATTTTATGAAAGGGCGAAACAATGAAAAAAACGCAATAATTTATTTGGATAAATGTCAATACTCAGGATTATGATAGCCTTTTGGTTTTTTATCTTCAGGTTTAGTGAAGAATTATTCATTCGTTTTCGACTATATGATCAAGTTAGAGCCTCAAGAGGGAAAATGGTGAAATTTAAGCGTAAAAATTAGCTCCCTATAGAAACAAAAAAGAAACCATTTTAGTGGTTTCTTTTCATATCAACAAACTTGTTGATTAGCTATACTATTTGATTTCTTCAGCGAGCTCTAAAATAATTCCTTCTGGCCCACGAACGTAGCATAATTTATAGGCGTTTTCGTACCTATAAATGTCACTAATACGTTCTGCGCCCGTCTTTACCAATTTGTTAACGAGGGCTTCAATATCTTCAACATTGAAGGCAATATGCTGGATACCCATAGTATTTGCTAGAGGATGCTGGATGCCTATTTCACTTGATGGCGCGTTAAATTTTACAAGTTCAATATTCGCCTCACCGTCTGGTGTTCGCAACATTACTATTTCTAGATTTGCGTCACTAGCTGACGTTCGCAATTTTGCAGCGTCCTCTTTAATATCTTGAAGCCCTATTACCTGCTCCATCCTCTTCACCCATTCACCCTCCACTTTTCCTTCCCCTATCACCTCAAGGCCAAAGTCAAGAAAAAATGCTTTAGCTGAAGGAAGATCATTGACGATTATCCCCACATGATCAATCTTACGGATTTTCATATTTCAAACCACCTTTCTCCTATTTGAGTAATTTATTTTTAATTCCAGAATAACTTCCCAAGTGCTTAATCGAAAGGTTAAATACCTTTAGTGCCGTAATTAATAGCTATCGTTCATTAAGTAGTATAGGCGAACTCATGGTAATTTGACTGGCATGATTGTTTTAATTAAAAATATCATAAAAACTTATCAAAATAACAGAGGAAGGCCTAGTTTCAATCCACTTAATTTCTTGATTATACTATAATTCAAAAGCCTTAAAAATATAAAAACCCCCATTAGATAATCAGATACTTTGTTTATCTAACAGGAAAGTTTTAGCCGATTAATTATGTGTAGTTACAGCCTTAACTTTTAATTAAATAAACTAATAATTGTTAAATAATGTTAATAAATTTCGTTTTTCACCCGATGATAAAAGTGTGTTACAGATAATATAAAAGAGCAGATATATGAAGATGCTTGAATACTATGAAGAGAGAGGTGTATTAAAAGATGGTTTCTATGGAAGATATGAGTATAAGGTTAACTATCCTTCAAGGAGCTTACGGATATAAAGGTTTTACGGAACAAACTGGCGTAAATATGTATAAAACTGATTTGAAAGCTTTTCAAGAAACAATAGAAACTGCAAAAGAACCAATTAATGCTAGTAAAATTTCAAAGTTATCACCCGACCAAATTAAAGTGCTCCAAGGTGCCCCAAGTGGTAGTTGGTTGATTCCTTTACTGAGTAGAATGGGGCAATTAGTGATGATGGATTTACGTGAGGGACTAGTGAACCCCAAAATATTTCAATACACTTCGACAATGAATGCTTATAAAAGATCCATTTAAGCTAAGTGAAATAAAAGGCATTAACGAAAAGGTTTTTGCCTTTCTATTTGCTATGTAAATACAAAAGGTCAATATATGAAGCGTATGTATCGTGACAATGTCCGCTATCTCCTTTGAAACTTCTCCTAATTTTTATTTTTTTCCTCCTTATAGTTTGAAAGAGTTCAATAAAGGTTATAAAACACTATAACGAAATATTTAAAATACAAAATTAGGAGATGGATAGTATGAGTTTCATTTGGTTTTTAATAATTGGCGGGCTTATCGGTTGGCTTGCAGGTATAATTTTAGGTAAAGATATCCCAGGAGGAATTATTGGTAATATTATTGCAGGTATTATCGGTGCATGGATTGGTGGTATGCTTCTTGGAAGTTGGGGTCCTAAAATTTCGGATTTCTATATCTTCCCTGCCCTTATTGGAGCAGTTATACTAGTTTTCATTTTGAGTGTAATTCTGAAATCATTGCGTAATGCTTCGTAAGCTAAATAGATCTCTTAATTTGTTTCTATACAATTAAGTGAATCAGATGTAACCAATAATAAATGGTGACTGTGCTTATAACAAAAAGGCGGCCTCCCACATCATATCTGTGGAGAGCCGCTTTTACTTTGTTCTTAATTAACTTAATAATCCACCGCTCCGTGAATTCAATTAGAACAGAACAGCCTATACAACAATAGTGCCTGATTGGGGAAGACCATGCCATACAAAGCTTGATAATTAATGTTCTATAAATGAGATCCTCCACTTGCATCTAGCAATTGACCAGTTACCCAACGACTGTCTGAGGAAGCAAGAAAGGCGACAATATCTGCCACATCTTCGGGCTCTCCCCATCTGTTGAAAATTGAAAGACCAGCTGCATATTTTTGTCCATCAAGGTTTTTCAAAGTCTCAGCATTCATCTCTGTATTAATAATTCCAGGCTGGATGGCGTTTACCGTAATATTCCGGCTCCCTAATTGTTTGGCTAGAATACGCGTAAATGTGTCGATTGCACCTTTGGACATACTGTACGTGAAAACACTTGGTGAAGCTACACGTGTTACAAAAGATGAAATATTAATAATACGTCCCCCATCTTTTAAACGTGGTAAAGCTTGCTGAGTAACAAAAAGTGGTGCTTTAATATTTATCTTCATTACCTCATCGAATGATTCTTCCGTCGTCTCTTCTAAACTGATAATTTGACCAATTCCAGCATTGTTGACAAGAATATCGAATCCGCCACCGCCCGTATATTCCCGAATAGTAGCATCCAAGGTAGTAAATAAATCTTGAATACCATCTAAAGTACTAAGGTCAGCACCAATCGCCAAAGCATTTCCTCCGCTTTGTTCGATCTGGTGAACAACTGCTTCTGCCTCATTACGTCTTTTCCCATAATGAACGACGACAAAGGCTCCCTCTTGTGCCAGACGCAATGCAATACTGCGGCCAATTCCTCGACTTGATCCTGTAACTAAAGCGATTTTGCCTGCTAACTTACCCATGCTTCCATCTCCTTGTTCAAACATAGTTAGATTACATAGAGAATTATATCAAGGAACATTATTTGAAATGTTGCTCTCCTATTCGGTTTCAAGGGGTGTTTCGTTATGGATAAAAACACCCCTTTAGATTAATAGTATCCAAAGGGGTAAAATGGTGTAATTTTGTTACAAACGGTATGACTTTATTTAAAATCACCAACATATGTTGGTTTGGAATAAAGATTGATTAAAAAATATCCCTCAACCCTTATCTAATATCAACTTCAAAAACTCCATTTTGAAAAAAGTTTGATCAAAATGGAGTTACTCTTTTTAGATAAGTATGAGATTTTATAAAAAAGTTTGATTATTTACCAGCAATGTTGCTCAACAATAGCTTCCTATTGCTGAAGACCTGTAATTGTATTAACAATATTAAAAGTAAAAAAACCAAGAAATGTTAGTTTAACAGCATTTCTTGGATTTCGGTCTCTAATCCTCTACTTCTATACCCTACCTTGAATGGAATATCAAATTGTGAAAGACTCGGACACTTAACACAAATTAAAGGATTCGATTTATATTGGAGATACCCTTCCTTGGTCGCTGACGTATACTACATTAATTTTTGTAATTTATGGAATTTTATACTAAAATTTATTATAGCTACTAAACAATTTTAGAAAGGGTGTTAAAATGCGAGGTATAACCTTCGAGATTAAAAATGAATATGGCAAGTTTTTATCTGATATTTTATCAAATATAATTAATCCTTCTTGGTATTGGTCAGTAGGTCCTGGAGAGTCTTACAAAAAAGAAAAAGGAACACTAGGTTCAGAATTATTTCCCCCCAGTGTTATTTTAAATGGTCAATCATTCTTAGAATATATATCAACTGATGAATATTATTTAGTATTTACTGACCTAAAAGCTTTTCCAAATATGGAAGAGGTAGTGGAAATTAAAAGTTATGAAGATTTTTTAAAAAGCACTTGTGAACTTGCACTTCTAATTATAGACTCATGCTATGTATCAATTTTTTCAAAAGATGAGTCAACTATTCATAAACTTTTCGAACGTGCAACAAATTTTCATTACACTAATATTAAATATATCACTAATGAAAATGATACACATACCAGTTTGACAGTATGGGGATAAGTGAATGAAATCTAAACTATCCCCATTGTAAAGGACATTTTTAAAAAAGCTAGGCAACTTGTTGAAGCTACTGTCTGTACTTTGCAGGTGGCAGCTTTTTCAAATGCCATTGCTCTCAAATATAACGCTTAATTTCTTGCTACTTCTAATGTTTAACATTTATGGATATTTATTTCGTCTTTAAAATGCTCAAAAATGATTCTTGTGGCGCATTGTCCAAACAGTTTCCTGCGCTTGACATGGATTGCCCTAATCCCATTTTCTTCACAAGTTTCTGGAATTGTGGATTGGTATAATGGAATCCTTGTTCCGAATGAATAAAGGAATCTTCTGTTAAATGGTTTTATACCAATTAATTCAACATCTAAACCAGCATGCTCCTCTTGGTAACTTCCCTTTTTTCATTTTCGCCTCCCAGCTATCTATAAAAATTAGTATAGGTACTCATGAATTTTTTAATTGCCTAAGACCACTTTTAAAATGATTGTCAATTTTGCATACACAAGTCAGACATACCGGATATAACTTAAATATCAAATCTTTTTTATAAACATTACAACTTTATTTCAAATCTACAACTGACAATATTAATTATAATGCCTACTGCAGTATTCAATTATATATGTTAATCAATCTATAGATATAAATACATTTTTAGAAAAAGCAAAAACCCTGATACAGCAATATTTCCACTGTATCAAGGCTTAATTTAGATGTCACAACATAATATATTATTTATGACAAACACAATTATATATTATGACAGTATTAGTTATAACTCACAATTAAATCTAATTTTTGTTCTTACTCAACAGTTACCGATTTAGCTAAGTTACGTGGTTTATCTACATCACAGCGTCGGTGAAGTGCAGCATAGTAGCTAATTAATTGTAAAGGTACTACTGATACAAGCGGTGTTAGTAATTCATGAACATGTGGAATGACTAAACGGTCGCCATCTTCATCAATGCCAGCCATCGCGATAATACATGGATATGCACCACGAGCCGCTACTTCTTTGACATTACCACGGATGTTTAATCCTACTGATGCTTGTGTGACAAGCGCAAACACAGGTGTACCTTCTTCGATTAAGGCAATTGTTCCGTGCTTCAGTTCTCCACCAGCAAAGCCTTCTGCTTGGATGTACGAAATTTCTTTTAGTTTTAAGGCACCTTCAAGGCTGACATAGAAGTCCATATTACGGCCAATGAAGAATGCGTTGCGTGCAATTTTCAAGTAATCTTCTGCAATGTCTTCTAGCACATCTTTTGAATCAATAATTGTTTGGATGCCATTAGCGGCAATCGCAAGCTCTTGTTTTAAATCAAATTCTAAGCCTTTGCCATTTGCCTTTGCTGTCACATAGGCTGCTAATGCAAGTACTGCTACTTGTGCCACATAAGCCTTTGTAGAAGCTACAGCAATTTCTGGACCTGCATGTAATAACAATGTATGGTCAGCTTCACGTGATAACGTAGAGCCAGGTACATTTGTAATCGTTAATGTTGGATAGCCCAGCTCTTTAATTTTTACAAGAACTTGACGGCTATCTGCTGTTTCACCTGATTGTGTAATGAAGATAAATAATGGTCGTTCTGAAAGTAATGGCATGTTATAGCCAAATTCACTAGAGATATGCACTTCTACTGGGATACCAGCCATTTTTTCGAAATATTGTTTACCAATGAGACCCGCATGATAGCTTGTGCCTGCTGCAATAATATATAAACGATCTGCTGCTCGTAATGCTTCTAAAATCTCCGCATCAATCGTTAAATCACCATTGTCACCTTCATATGCTTGAATGATTTTACGAATAACTGTAGGCTGCTCATCCATTTCTTTTAACATATAGTGTGGATATGTGCCTTTTTCAATATCACTCATATCAAGCTCAGCCGTATAGGGTGCACGCTCTACTACAGTACCATCTAATTTTGTAATTTCCACACTTGCTTTGTGTACGATAACTACCTCTTTATCGTGAAGCTCTACGTATTGATCTGTTACCTGTAGCATCGCCATTGCATCTGACGCAACAACATTGAAGCCTTCACCAATTCCAACTAGAAGTGGTGACTTATTTTTTGCTACAAAGATTGTATCTGCTGCCTCTGCATCTAATAGTGCCAGTGCATAGGAGCCATGTAATAGAGATAATGTTTTACGGAAAGCGTCTGCAGTGCTTAGACCATCTTTCACAAATAACTCTACTAATTGCACAATAACCTCTGTATCTGTATCAGATTTCATTGGAATGCCTTTTAAATATGTTTTTTGCAATAAGTGATAGTTTTCGATAACCCCATTATGCACAAGTGTAAAGCGTCCTGATGCACTTTGATGTGGGTGAGCATTTAAACGATTTGGCACACCATGTGTTGCCCATCGAGTATGACCAATACCAATTTTCGCAGCAACATCTTCATCTACCGCTTCTCGTAAATCTGCAATACGCCCTTTTTCTTTGAAAACCGTTACGCCTTCCTCGTTACGTACTGCAATACCTGCTGAATCATAACCACGGTACTCTAGCTTTTCTAAGCCTTTTAATAAAATTTCCTTTGCATCTGATTCACCGATATATCCTACAATTCCACACATAATTCTCGTCCTCCGATAATGTCAATTTAATGCAATGACAAACTAGGCCTCATCCTATCGAATTTTTTTGAATGTACAAGCGATGCTTTATTTTTATAAAAATAAAGCACTCCAATACACACAAGCTACTCACGCTACTCAGCCAACTGAATAGAGATCTTCGATATGTGAAGCTTCATCTATTTATCTATTGCTTTTACAATACCTTCTCCATTTTCTGTACATTCAATCACTCAAATGCTTTCAAAATGGAAAATGACAATCGGGTATGTCGATTGGGAGGCATCCGCCGAATTTTCGATAAACCTCCACCTCGTCTGCTGAAGATCTTTTCGTCCGATTTCTTCAGCTCAGGCGCTATAATTGTTTTCCGATTTTGCGCTTTCTTCCCTCCTTAGGCGCTCGTTAAAGAATAAGGTCGGACCTCATCTTCAACTTCTCCATCATACTCAATCATATGCTATCCGTCAAATTTTCGTTATAAAAAACACCTAGTCTTAAAGCATTTTCGTGACAAATATGTAGACAAAGCGATACATAAGCACTTTGATAAGCATTGTAATACAAAATAGGCACAAGCATCTAAAATGCTTGTGCCTATCCTTTATTTACTGTCTAATAATTTAACAATTTCTCTATTAAATGCAGGAAGATCATCTGGCGTTCTACTTGTTACAAGCTGTTTTTGACAGACAAATACTTCTTCATCATGGAAGATTGCCCCTGCATTTTCTAAATCCACTTGAATGGATTTATAGCCTGTGGCGTCACGACCATTTAATGTCTTTGCAGTAATGAGAAGTTGTGGTCCATGACAAATGGCAAAGGTAGGCTTCATTTCATCCATAAAGGACTTTGCAAATGCTACTATACGATCATCCGCACGTAATATATCAGGAGAAAAACCACCAGGAATAAATAATGCATCGTAATCTGTAGCTTTTACATCATCAATGCCTTTATCAATTTTCACTGTCTCTCCATGCTTCCCCTTAACTTCCTTGCCCGCTTCGGTATCAATTGTTACTAGCTGATGCCCAGCTGCTTCCAAAGCTTCTTTAGGGCTTGTAAACTCAATGTCCTCAAACATATCTGTTATAACTGTAGCAATTTTAGCCATATCAATTAAACACTCCTTGTTATTGTGACTCCTAATTACTGTTCCCCATCTCGCTTATTTAAAACATTCCTTTCAAATAAGTAAACCCGATTTCCTGTTTACGGAAATCGGGTTTACACTCTATTTCTTATTCTGTTAGGCCCATTTCTACACGTACAACATCTGCAATACGCTCGACAAAACGCTCGCAATCCGTTTCTGTTGCTGCTTCCACCATGACACGTACTAATGGCTCTGTACCTGATGGACGTACTAAAACACGACCATTTCCAGCCATTTCAGCTTCTACCTCTGCAATTACTGTAGCTACTTTTGCATTATCGGTCACAGCATGCTTATCTGTTACACGCACATTGACAAGACGCTGAGGATAGATTTTCATTTCAGCTGCTAGTTCTGAAAGCTTTTTACCCGTCGCCTTCATAATGTTGACAAGCTGAATTCCTGTCAGTAAGCCATCACCTGTTGTATTAAAATCTAGAAAGACGATATGCCCTGATTGCTCGCCACCTAAATTGTATTCATTCGCACGCATTTCTTCCACAACATAACGATCACCTACAGCTGTTTGTACACTTTGCATACCATTGTCAGCCACAGCTTTATAGAAGCCCATATTGCTCATTACTGTTGAAACAATTGTTTGCTTCTTCAAACGCCCTACCGCATTTAAATGCTTACCAATGATAAACATAATTTGGTCACCGTCAACAATTTTTCCGTTTTCATCTACAGCAATTAAACGGTCTCCATCACCATCAAAAGCTAAACCAACATCTGCACCTTTTTCAGTAACAAATTTAGCTAGTCCTTCTGGATGTGTTGAGCCTACACCATCATTGATATTTAAGCCAGTTGGAGAAGCACCCATTGTAGAAATGTCAGCTTCTAAATCGGCAAATAAATGTGTAGCTAAAGATGAAGTTGCACCATGTGCACAATCAAGCGCTACATGGATACCATCAAATTCTTCATCCACTGTTTGCTTTAAGTATTGAATATATTTTTGACCACCTTCGAAATAGTCACTTACAGATCCTAAATCTGCTCCTATAGGACGTGGTAATGTATCCTCTTGCGCATCAATTAACTCTTCAATTTCCGCTTCCTGTGCATCTGTTAGCTTAAAGCCATCAGGACCGAAGAATTTAATACCGTTATCTGCAACTGGGTTATGTGAAGCTGAAATCATGACGCCTGCATCTGCGCTCATAATTCGAGTAAGGTATGCCACACCTGGTGTTGAAATAATACCAAGACGCATTACCTCTACCCCAATTGATAAAAGACCAGCCACAAGTGCACCTTCAAGCATCTCACCTGAAATACGTGTGTCACGACCAATTAAAACCTTTGGACGGTCAGTTGCATCTTTTGTTAAAACATAGCCACCTATACGACCAAGTTTAAATGCAAATTCTGGTGTTAATTCACTATTCGCGACGCCACGGACGCCATCTGTTCCAAAATATTTACCCATTCTACTTATTCTCTCCTTCAATGCAAGACAGTGCCTAGTGAGTTTCTATCAAACATTAGACACTTGTCCGCTTACTTTTGGAAAAGTCTGCTTTTGTTCATTCATTGGTAATTATTAATATTCCACTCTGCCAGTTTGTTTGATGGAACCTGAATTACAAACCTGATTGGATTTTTGATTTAGAATCAAAATAAAATTATAGTCACATATTGTTTAAGAATCAATATCTTCCGATTCCTCAGTTGACGTATTTTTATCAGTTGTAGTACTCTCATCTGTCACATCAGGTTCTTCAGTTGGAGGTGGTGATTCCTCTGTAGAAGCTGGTGTTTTCTGCTGTTCTTCTTGTTCAACCTTTGTAATATCTGCCTTCACTTTTATTTTCTTGTCAGATATTTTTGTCACACCATCTGGTAATTTTACATCAAATTCATAAGTTTTGGACTCAGTAATTTTTGACAGGTCAACTGTTATTGGAATGGATGTTAAACTGTCAATAATTGATTTTCTACCATACACTTTGATCATTTTTGGTGTAAATGTTAATGAGTTAATGGTAATGTCTTCGGCAGCTTGCCCTGTTTCCTTAAGGACAACTGGGATCTCTCGACTATACTCCGCTATATCTACTTGAACTTTCACAATTTCAGGTTCAATAGTCACATCTAACTTATTTAAATCTCTATCTAATACTTTTACAGCTGCTTCCTGTGTGAATGATTGCTTCAAGCCCTGCTCTCCTGTAACAGTTGCTTTTACATAACTAATGCTTTCAATAGCACTTTTTGCACCTGTTACATAAACAGTTGGCGGGTTGGCCGTCATTTCTTTTAAGATAAAACCTTCTTCGATTAAACGTTTGTTCATTTCAGGGTCCACTCGGAACTCCTGCGTGACCTTTTCCTCAATATTTACATGAACAGTTGCAGGGTCTAATGTCACCTTTAACTTATCTGAAATATTTTCGTATTGCAGTTTTACATCATGCTCTCCCAGCAATAAATTGCTCAAATCCGCAAATATAGAAAAATCCTTAGCTCCCTTTGCTTTTAAAACCAATGCCATCGGACCTTCTATCGTTACATCCACAGTTTCTGGTAAACCTGTCACAATAAGATTCTCATTATCGTAATAAACATCCACTGGAACATCACGAATAACATCCGTTTGTTCATTTGAGGTAGCCTTATTTAAAGGTGACAACTCGGTACGCACTGAGAAAAAAAGCAAAAATGCTAAAAATAGCGCGATGATTCTAAGTACCCAAGGGCTATCCATCATTTTATCCATTCTTTTTCCCCCTCCAAGTCAACTTAGAGGATGCATTTGATTCTTGAACTGATCCGAACCACATTTTTCGTAATAATGTTTCGAACTCCTCTAGAGAAAGATTTCGATGGAGATTACCATTTAAAGTTATGCTAATTGCGCCTGTTTCTTCTGAAACGACAATTGTAATAGCATCTGTAACTTCGCTTAAGCCAAGAGCAGCGCGGTGGCGTGTCCCTAACTCTTTTGAAATAAATGGGCTTTCAGATAAAGGTAAATAACAAGCCGCTGCCGTCACTTTATCTTTTTGCATAATAACAGCCCCATCATGTAGCGGGGTATTTGGTATAAAGATATTAATCAGTAATTCTGATGAAATTTCAGCATTTAGCCCTATACCCGTTTCAATATATTCATTAAGGCCTGTTTCTTTTTCAATAGAAATTAACGCACCTATTCGACGTTTAGCCATATAACTTACAGACTTCTTCATTGCCTCAATAAGTCTTGTTTGTTCTTCTTCCTCTTGACTAGATGAGCGTTGGAATAGCTTTCCTCGTCCAATTTGTTCTAAACCGCGTCTGATTTCAGGTTGGAAAATAATAATAATCGCTAGGAAACCAAACTCAATAACTTGTTGTAGCATCCAGCCAAGTGTTTGTAACCCTAAAAGGTCTGTTGCAATTCGTGCAATAATAATGACGAATATTCCCTTAAGTAATTGGACAGCCTTCGTACCTTTAATGAGGGTTAAGACTTTATAAACAACGTACCAAACGAGCAGTACATCAATGAAGTTAATAACAATATTCACAGGCGTTAAATCCGTGAAATGTTCGATAATTTGCACGTGGCATCCCCCACTTTTCATTACGAATCCATACACATTCAAGTATATCACATTCTTATCAAATGTAACTTTTTTCAAATAAAAAGTCTACTCAGAAGAGTAGACCTTTCAGCCTCTCACGTGCACTATTTTTTAGGACGTATAGAGTGTTATTTAGTTTCTTCTTTTTCCTCAAATGTCATGGCTGTCTTAACAGAATTTTTAATTGTATACCATAACCATTCAAATACTTCGTCAATTTCTTCGATTCTCCCTGAAACTACCGCTGAAGATGCCATATATTGCCCGTTGATTACTGTGACGTTGCCATCAACTTCACCTTCAACAATCAAATCGCCATTTTTTACAACAATATCGCCTTTTACCACTTCTCCTTCAGGGACAATCACTGTTTGACCATCCACAACTAAATTAGGTTGTTTGGTTACTGAGAAATGCTGGTCATCCATGAAGCTACCCAATAATGTAGCACTCATGAATAGGCAAAATACTGCTGCTGCCACAAAGAAAGGATGCCGGCGAATCCATTTTTGTATACCTACTCGACTTTTTGGTTTTGGTAAACGAGCCATAACTGCTGCTTCAAAACCCGGAGGCGCTGTAATATGGGAAGCACTCTTCACAAAGGCGATTGTTTCACTCAATTCTTGCATCAACTGTTTACAATCATTACATGTATGCAAGTGTTGTTTCAACTCTTGCTCATGCTCACGACTAATGTCACCGTCTAAATAATCATGCATATAGTCTATAATATGCTCTGGACAAGTATTCATGACGCTCCCCCTCCTACAGATTGTTTAATTGCTTACGTAATGCCTCACGTCCGCGGTGAATCCTCGTTTTCACCGTTCCAAGCGGCATATCTAAAATCTCGCTAATCTCTTGTAACGATAACTCTTCTATATATTTCAATACTATAACCGAACGGTATTTATCCGGCAATCGTCCAATTTCATATTGAATGCGATCTTGCAGCTCCATTTGTTCTAACTGCTCCTCTGGTAGCTGGTCGTCTGCTGCGATTTGCGAGTACATATCAAGCCCTTCTGTACCAGCTACTTCTGCATCTAAATAATAATCCGGTTTCTTTTTTCGAATACGGTCAATGCAGAGGTTTGTCGCTATGCGATAAAGCCACGTCGAAAACTTTCTTTTCTGATCAAATGTATGCAAGTTCATATAAGCTCGCACAAAAGCCTCTTGAGCAATGTCTTCAGACTCTTGTTTGTTGCCTAACATTCGATAGCATACTTGGTACAGTTTGTGCTGATAGAGACTCACAATATCGGCAAATGCGTTTTGATCGCCTTTAAGCACTTGTTTTATTCTCTTATTTACTAACGCATCCATTGTGTTGACTTCTCCACCTTTACAACTGTCTTATACTATACGAAGCACCGATAAGAAAAGTTTCGTTTTAATTCAATTATAGCAAAAGATTTTTATGCAATGTGGCAACAGGCAATTTTTTGTCAAATTTTCTTTAAACTAGTGTTTCGCCAAATAAAGATCCCATTAATGCAACAGCCACATTTGCTGTTGTATTCTTTTCATCTAATATAGGATTTACCTCTACAAACTCTGCTGAAGTTACCATGCCTGATTCTTGTAACATTTCCATTGCTAAATGGCTTTCTCGGTACGTAATTCCGCCTGGAACTGGTGTACCCACACCTGGCGTATAAAGTGGATCTAATCCGTCTAAATCAAGTGATAAATGTAAGCCATCAACATTTCGTTCCTTTAAATAAGCAAGTGCATCTTCCATTACACGTGTCATGCCAAGTCGGTCAATTTCATGCATTGTATATACCTTAATTCCTTGTTGACGAATCAATTCACGCTCTCCCGGGTCTACTGAACGAGCTCCAATAATAATCACGTTTTCAGGCTTAATTTTTGGAGCATAGTTGCGAATTTGCACTAAACGTTCATGTCCTAGCCCAATACTAACTGCTAACGGCATCCCATGTATATTGCCTGAAGGTGTTGTTTCAGGTGTATTTAAATCTGCATGTGCGTCATACCAGATAACACCAAGATTTTTGTAATGCTCACCTAATCCAGCTAATGTTCCAATAGCAATGCTATGGTCTCCACCGAATACAAGTGGGAATTTTTTTTGTTCCACTACTTCATGTACACTATTTGCTAATGCAGTACTAACTTCTACAACTTCCTCTAAATTTAGTAATTTTTCATCCACAGCTCCGTCAGCAAGCTTTTGACTGACACGAATATCCCCTTGATCCTGAACATCGTGTCCGATAGCCTCTAAACGTTCAACAATACCTGCATATCGAATAGCACTTGGTCCCATATCTACACCACGGCGTGTTTGTCCGTAATCTGTTGGTACTCCAATAATAGAAATATTAAGTTTATTCATGTTTTTATACCCCCTAAAAGTTATAAGATTATTGTAAAGCCTACATACCACTTGGCTCAACTCGACAAAAACTTGCATATTTATTCATATTTAAATAACATAAAAAAATCTCCTACTGTTTTCAGCAAGAGATTAGTTATCTGTAGTTAATATAACACTTTTAAATAATTTTCATTCTAAAAAAGTGAGCCATGAAGGACTCGAACCTTCGACCCTCTGATTAAAAGTCAGATGCTCTACCAACTGAGCTAATGGCTCATAAAAGAAAAAATGGCTGGGGTACTAGGATTCGAACCTAGGCATGACGGAATCAAAATCCGTTGCCTTACCGCTTGGCTATACCCCAATCATTTATAAAACTGGTGGAGGGGGACGGATTCGAACCGCCGAACCCTAAGGAGCGGATTTACAGTCCGCCGCGTTTAGCCACTTCGCTACCCCTCCGAAATAACACAATAAGAATGGTGGAGGATGACGGGCTCGAACCGCCGACCCTCTGCTTGTAAGGCAGATGCTCTCCCAGCTGAGCTAATCCTCCATATAAACAGGTGTTATATCACAGTTTATTTTCTTTATAAAGCCTAAGTTTTAAATGGTGACCCCTACGGGATTCGAACCCGTGTTACCGCCGTGAAAGGGCGGTGTCTTAACCACTTGACCAAGGGGCCAATATTACGTCTTAAACAAGACAAGAATTATAATAACATTTTTAATTAATAATTGCAATGCTTTTTCACAAATTATTTTATGTATTATAGCCTATGAAAAAAGGACAAAAAAATGGCTCCGAAGGCAGGACTCGAACCTGCGACAACCTGATTAACAGTCAGGTGCTACTACCAACTGAGCTACTTCGGAACAATGCTATTCACTTTGGTTTTAGACAACCTCTTAAGTACATTTATTATTATAGCAAGCATTATAAATAATGCAACACATTTTGTTAAAATTTTTATATTTTTTGTCGAAGACTGCTCCTATATTCGTCTGAAAGCATAATAGTTCTCTATTAATTCTAATATTTCTATTTAACGTACTAAATATTCTTGCTGTATATTATTGTAATTGTTAAAATAAAAATAGTTTTATGAATTTTCTATCAAATTGTCTGGGGGAGGATGTTCAATATGGTATCAAATGATTTAATTGCACCTGAATTTTATAACATCACAGAGGAATTAGAAAAATTTTCGCAAGATAGTGATCGACAAGCAATACGTTGGTTAAATACACAACAAGAGAGACGTACAGTTTCTTATGTCGAGCTTAACCAAAAAATGAATCAGTACGCAAACGCTTTTACGGAGAAGGGGCTTCAAAAAGGTGATCGTGTATTAGTTATTATTCCTCGACTTCCTGAAGCCTATTTCGTTTTTCTAGGTTGCTTAAAGGCTGGTATCGTACCTATTTCATGTTCAGAGATGCTACGTGCAAGCGATTTAGAATATCGGATGGAACATTCTTCTGCTAGTGCAGTTATTGCTTATGAGGCTTTTACTAGTGAAGTTGATCAAATAATTTCTTCTGTATACGCATTGAAAAATAAACTAGTGATCGGTGCTGCGAAAGGAGATTGGACTTCTTTAGATGAATTAGCAAGCAAGCAGCCAGCTACATTTACAACTGTAGCTACTACACGTGATGACATGGCATTCCTTTCTTATACATCTGGTACAACTGGTAAACCTAAAGGCGTTGTTCATTCACATGGCTGGGGATATGCACATATTAGAACTGCAGCTTCAAAATGGCTTTGTGTACGTGAAGGGGACCTCGTGTGGGCAACAGCTGCTCCTGGTTGGCAAAAGTGGATATGGAGTCCTTTTTTATCAACAATCATGCTCGGCGCTACTGCTTTTGTCTATCATGGTGGATTCGATGCAAAAACCTATCTTCAATTAATGCAGGATGAAAAAGTTAATGTTCTATGTTGTACACCGACAGAATACCGGATTATGGCGAAAATCGATAATTTACAAGACTACAATCTATCATCTCTACGAAGTGCCGTTTCTGCAGGTGAACCTTTAAATCGTCCAGTTATCGAAACATTTATGAATCATTTTGGACTAAAAGTACGTGACGGCTATGGACAAACAGAAAACACATTATTAATTGGTACACTCGAAAACACAGAATTACGTCCTGGTTCTATGGGTGTTCCAACTCCAGGTAATATTGTACGTATTATCGACAATGAAGGGAATGAAGCACCAGTTGGCGAAGTTGGTGATATTGCTGTTCACAAATCTTCACCAGCTTTATTTAAAGAATATTATAAAGAACCAGAGCGCACACAAGCTGCATTTCGTGGGGATTGGTATATTACAGGTGATCAAGCAAAATGTGATGAAGACGGTTACTTCTGGTTTGAAGGTCGTGGGGATGACATTATTATTTCATCTGGTTATACGATCGGACCATTTGAAGTTGAAGATGCATTAAACAAACATGAAGCTGTACAAGAATGTGCAGTTGTAGCTGCGCCAGATGAAATTAGGGGGCATATTGTAAAGGCATTTGTTATCTTAAGAGAAGGTTTCAAAGAATGCAATGAAGAGGAGTTAACAAAGGAGCTACAGGAGCATGTTAAAGCGTTAACAGCCCCTTATAAATACCCTCGTAGTATCGTCTTTATTGATGAGTTACCAAAAACGACATCAGGGAAAATTCGCCGTATCGAACTTCGAGCTACTACAGTGCATACACACTAAGTTAAGTATCAAAAAAAGAAGGCATCCATTGAGGATACCTTCTTTTATGTATTTATGAATAAAAAATAGTCGGCTCAAATAAAAAAAGCCACTACTGAGTGTATCAGCAGCGACTTTTTGCGCCTAGCGACGTCCTACTCTCACAGGGGGAAGCCCCCAACTACCATCGGCGCTAAAGAGCTTAACTTCCGTGTTCGGTATGGGAACGGGTGTGACCTCTTTGCCATCATCACTAGACTTATTCGACCTCCAATACACGGCGTATTACTGCGTCAGCTGCTCTCGTTCAATCAGTCACGTACAAAAGTACGCTCCTTCAATTACTTGTTTGCTTCCTTGTACTACTTGTGTCTTGAAGCTCTCTTTTTTATTGAAAGAGTTGTTCTTTCAAAACTGGATAAACGGTGCATTGAATGTTTCAAACTTTTTTGGTTAAGTCCTCGATCGATTAGTATTCGTCAGCTCCATGTGTCACCACACTTCCACCTCGAACCTATCTACCTCATCGTCTTTGAGGGATCTTACTTACTTGCGTAATGGGAAATCTCATCTTGAGGGGGCTTCATGCTTAGATGCTTTCAGCACTTATCCCGGCCACACATAGCTACCCAGCGATGCCTTTGGCAAGACAACTGGTACACCAGCGGTGTGTCCATCCCGGTCCTCTCGTACTAAGGACAGCTCCTCTCAAATTTCCTACGCCCACGACGGATAGGGACCGAACTGTCTCACGACGTTCTGAACCCAGCTCGCGTACCGCTTTAATGGGCGAACAGCCCAACCCTTGGGACCGACTACAGCCCCAGGATGCGATGAGCCGACATCGAGGTGCCAAACCTCCCCGTCGATGTGGACTCTTGGGGGAGATAAGCCTGTTATCCCCGGGGTAGCTTTTATCCGTTGAGCGATGGCCCTTCCATGCGGAACCACCGGATCACTAAGCCCGTCTTTCGACCCTGCTCGACTTGTAGGTCTCGCAGTCAAGCTCCCTTGTGCCTTTACACTCTACGAATGATTTCCAACCATTCTGAGGGAACCTTTGGGCGCCTCCGTTACCTTTTAGGAGGCGACCGCCCCAGTCAAACTGTCCGCCTGACACTGTCTCCTGCCCCGCTAAGGGGCATGGGTTAGAATTTCAATACAACCAGGGTAGTATCCCACCGACGCCTCCTTCGAAGCTGGCGCTCCGAGATCTCTGGCTCCTACCTATCCTGTACAAGTTGTACCAAAATTCAATATCAGGCTACAGTAAAGCTCCACGGGGTCTTTCCGTCCTGTCGCGGGTAACCTGCATCTTCACAGGTACTATAATTTCACCGAGTCTCTCGTTGAGACAGTGCCCAGATCGTTACGCCTTTCGTGCGGGTCGGAACTTACCCGACAAGGAATTTCGCTACCTTAGGACCGTTATAGTTACGGCCGCCGTTTACTGGGGCTTCAATTCGCAGCTTCGCTTGCGCTAACCACTCCTCTTAACCTTCCAGCACCGGGCAGGCGTCAGCCCCTATACGTCACCTTACGGTTTTGCAGAGACCTGTGTTTTTGCTAAACAGTCGCCTGGGCCTATTCACTGCGGCTCTCATGCGCTTGCACGCTCAAGAGCACCCCTTCTCCCGAAGTTACGGGGTCATTTTGCCGAGTTCCTTAACGAGAGTTCTCTCGCACACCTTAGGATTCTCTCCTCGACTACCTGTGTCGGTTTGCGGTACGGGCACCTCTCACCTCGATAGAGGCTTTTCTTGGCAGTGTGAAATCAGGAACTTCGTCCATACGGACTCGCCATCACAGCTCAACGTTACAGTGTGCGGATTTGCCTACACACACGCCTTACTGCTTGGACGCGCACAACCAACGGCGCGCTTACCCTATCCTACTGCGTCCCCCCATTTCTCAAACGGTGAGGAGGTGGTACAGGAATATCAACCTGTTGTCCATCGCCTACGCCTATCGGCCTCGGCTTAGGTCCCGACTAACCCTGAGCGGACGAGCCTTCCTCAGGAAACCTTAGTCATACGGTGGACGGGATTCTCACCCGTCTTTCGCTACTCATACCGGCATTCTCACTTCTAAGCGCTCCACCAGTCCTTCCGGTCTGACTTCAACGCACTTAGAACGCTCTCCTACCACTGACATCGTAGATGTCAATCCACAGCTTCGGTGAATCGTTTAGCCCCGATACATTTTCGGCGCAGCGTCACTCGACCAGTGAGCTATTACGCACTCTTTAAATGATGGCTGCTTCTAAGCCAACATCCTGGTTGTCTGTGCAACGCCACATCCTTTTCCACTTAACGATTACTTTGGGACCTTAGCTGGTGGTCTGGGCTGTTTCCCTTTTGACTACGGATCTTATCACTCGCAGTCTGACTCCCGTGTATAAATATCTGGCATTCGGAGTTTGTCTGAATTCGGTAAACCGGGATGGCCCCCTAGTCCAAACAGTGCTCTACCTCCAGTATTCTCATCACGAGGCTAGCCCTAAAGCTATTTCGGAGAGAACCAGCTATCTCCAAGTTCGATTGGAATTTCTCCGCTACCCACACCTCATCCCCGCACTTTTCAACGTGCGTGGGTTCGGGCCTCCAGTAAGTGTTACCTCACCTTCACCCTGGACATGGGTAGATCACCTGGTTTCGGGTCTACGACCACGTACTATTTCGCCCTATTCAGACTCGCTTTCGCTGCGGCTCCGCCTTCTAAAGCTTAACCTTGCACGTAATCGTAACTCGCCGGTTCATTCTACAAAAGGCACGCTATCACCCATTAACGGGCTCTAACTACTTGTAGGCACACGGTTTCAGGATCTCTTTCACTCCCCTTCCGGGGTGCTTTTCACCTTTCCCTCACGGTACTGGTTCACTATCGGTCACTAGGTAGTATTTAGCCTTGGGAGATGGTCCTCCCGGATTCCGACGGAATTTCACGTGTTCCGCCGTACTCAGGATCCACTCAGGAGAGAACGAACTTTCGACTACAGGGCTTTTACCTGCTCTGGCGGACCTTTCCAAGTCGCTTCATCTAACTCGCTCTTTTGTAACTCCGTATTGAGTGTCCTACAACCCCAAGAGGCAAGCCTCTTGGTTTGGGCTCTTCCCGTTTCGCTCGCCGCTACTCAGGGAATCGATTTTTCTTTCTCTTCCTCCAGGTACTTAGATGTTTCAGTTCCCTGGGTCTGCCTTCAAGACGCTATGTATTCACGTCAAGATACTACGCGATTAAACGTAGTGGGTTCCCCCATTCGGAAATCTCCGGATCAAAGCTCACTTACAGCTCCCCGAAGCATATCGGTGTTAGTGCCGTCCTTCTTCGGCTCCTAGTGCCAAGGCATTCGCCGTGCGCCCTTAATAACTTAACCAAGTTATTAAGCCTATAAAAAACTTAAAAAATAAATGTGTTTGTTACAATTTCAATGTCGTTTTATCCAGTTTTCAAAGAACAAGTTTTGAAGTGTTTCATTCAGATAGAATGAACCTTCAAAACTGAACGCAAAACGTAATCGTACAAACCCAAGGTTTGTATTCCGAAATAATCCTTAGAAAGGAGGTGATCCAGCCGCACCTTCCGATACGGCTACCTTGTTACGACTTCACCCCAATCATCTATCCCACCTTCGGCGGCTGGCTCCAAAAGGTTACCTCACCGACTTCGGGTGTTACAAACTCTCGTGGTGTGACGGGCGGTGTGTACAAGGCCCGGGAACGTATTCACCGCGGCATGCTGATCCGCGATTACTAGCGATTCCGGCTTCATGTAGGCGAGTTGCAGCCTACAATCCGAACTGAGAACGACTTTATCGGATTAGCTCCCTCTCGCGAGTTGGCAACCGTTTGTATCGTCCATTGTAGCACGTGTGTAGCCCAGGTCATAAGGGGCATGATGATTTGACGTCATCCCCACCTTCCTCCGGTTTGTCACCGGCAGTCACCTTAGAGTGCCCAACTAAATGATGGCAACTAAGATCAAGGGTTGCGCTCGTTGCGGGACTTAACCCAACATCTCACGACACGAGCTGACGACAACCATGCACCACCTGTCACCGTTGCCCCCGAAGGGGAAACTATATCTCTACAGTGGTCAACGGGATGTCAAGACCTGGTAAGGTTCTTCGCGTTGCTTCGAATTAAACCACATGCTCCACCGCTTGTGCGGGCCCCCGTCAATTCCTTTGAGTTTCAGTCTTGCGACCGTACTCCCCAGGCGGAGTGCTTAATGCGTTAGCTGCAGCACTAAGGGGCGGAAACCCCCTAACACTTAGCACTCATCGTTTACGGCGTGGACTACCAGGGTATCTAATCCTGTTTGCTCCCCACGCTTTCGCGCCTCAGCGTCAGTTACAGACCAGAAAGTCGCCTTCGCCACTGGTGTTCCTCCAAATCTCTACGCATTTCACCGCTACACTTGGAATTCCACTTTCCTCTTCTGCACTCAAGTCCCCCAGTTTCCAATGACCCTCCACGGTTGAGCCGTGGGCTTTCACATCAGACTTAAAGGACCGCCTGCGCGCGCTTTACGCCCAATAATTCCGGACAACGCTTGCCACCTACGTATTACCGCGGCTGCTGGCACGTAGTTAGCCGTGGCTTTCTAATAAGGTACCGTCAAGGTACAGCCAGTTACTACTGTACTTGTTCTTCCCTTACAACAGAGTTTTACGATCCGAAAACCTTCTTCACTCACGCGGCGTTGCTCCATCAGGCTTTCGCCCATTGTGGAAGATTCCCTACTGCTGCCTCCCGTAGGAGTCTGGGCCGTGTCTCAGTCCCAGTGTGGCCGATCACCCTCTCAGGTCGGCTACGCATCGTCGCCTTGGTGAGCCGTTACCTCACCAACTAGCTAATGCGCCGCGGGCCCATCCTATAGCGACAGCCGAAACCGTCTTTCAGTCTCTCGCCATGAAGCAAGAGAGATTATTCGGTATTAGCCCCGGTTTCCCGGAGTTATCCCAAACTATAGGGTAGGTTGCCCACGTGTTACTCACCCGTCCGCCGCTAACGTCAAAGGAGCAAGCTCCTTTTCTGTTCGCTCGACTTGCATGTATTAGGCACGCCGCCAGCGTTCGTCCTGAGCCAGGATCAAACTCTCCATAAAAGAAATTTGATTAGCTCAAATTGTTTTGCTGGCATCATGTTTGATGTCCAAAATTGCGTTTCGTTCACTAACCGAAGCTAGTTACTTAAAACTTTATTGATTACGTTTTGCTTGTTCAGTTTTCAAGGTTCATGTTTTTTTATTTCGTTGTCACCTCTTGGCGACTTATACATAATAACATCGATTATTCATGAAAGTCAACACTAAAACATAAGTTTTTTTAAAGAGATTCATTTTTTATTTTAAATTTTAGAAACGAGGTTATCATTATGGTCCGTAAAACGTTGATTTCACTGCTTTTAATTGTAATGCTCTTTGCCTTTTTAAAGCCTATAAACTCAACGATGATTTCTGTATTTAATATTGGGAATGCACCAGTAGTGGTCACGAAAGGACATTATGGCACATCTCTTATTGTAGAGATTTCTTTCTCTGATGACTCTCTATTAGAATGGCTCCAAACTGTGCAGGAGCCTTATCCACTTCTACTTTTAGATGCTGATTGGATAAAACGGTCACCCGATCATTTAAAAATTATCCAACAACGAAAATTGCCTACAGGATTACTTGGGCCAGATGATTCAATAGAAGAACCCGTTGACATTGCGCTCATCCAAAAGGATATTGATACTTACGGAAAATATTTACAAGAAAAACCTTTATGGTTTGCTACCCGAAATCATCAATATTCACAGGATTTACAGAAAACCTTATTCCAACAACAAATGAATTTACTATCTCCTTCGCTTATTTGGCAAGGTGAGAAAACTCCGAAATTACAAAAAGGTGATTTTGTCTTTTTCCCGCTCCATCAAAATAATCAAATATCCTTTAAAGAGCTTAACACTCTCATACAACAACATAAGTTTATGTCGATTGAAGAAAATATATTTGGTTATAAAGTTCAAACTAAAAAAGCGCCATAAAAAAATTGCCTCCACTACAGCGAGGCAATTTTTTCCTTATGCGTTTTTAGCCTGTTCACGACGAGCTTTGCGTCGTGCTTCTAATTTTTGACGATCTTCATCGGATTTTGCATTATATTTAGGTAATACTAATAATTGATACGCATTAACCGCCAATAATGGGAATAATAAGAGCGCAACATACTCATTAATATTTTCATCGCGACCCATCAATGCAATTGTCCACTCCAACGTTGTGATGACAATCATAAAGAATAGTGCCGAAATCATTACATGTTTTTTCCCTGTTAATTTTACTTTTTGAACAGCTGTTGCTATGGCCCCGAAAATGAGGACAATTAATAGTCCTACATAGAACAACCAGCTTTGCCCATCTTTCACACCAGGAATAAAGCGGAAGAAAATTATATCGAAAATCGTTATGGCAATTAATAATAGCTGTACCCAATTCCATAATGTCAGTGTTCTAAAAATATTAACACCTACCTGATGAAGTGTTAAATAAGCAAAAAAGCCAGCTTGCGCTATAACACTCATTGTAAACCCTAAGAAAACCATCCATAAAAGTCCAGCGAAAAACTCACCCCATTGACCGTTTGCTATGTATGGTTGGAAGAATTCCCAGCGAATAAATAAACTAAAAACTCCGTTGACTGCACCACCAACGAGCATTGCAAAGAAGAAAAACTTTGCCCAATTTCGTATCGTCACAACTAAAAGTCCCCCAATTTCTCAATATATCTGTCCTTATTTTATCAATGCCTTGTTAAAAAAGCTATTTCTCATCCTAACGAATACATAAAGTCCTGAGAAATGTGAACAATAATTGAAAGAGTCTATCTAGAGAAAGGACTGATTGTCGATGCGAAAATTCACCTTATTATTGATTCTAATGCTTTTTCTTTCTGCCTGTTCACAAGATAAAACCTCTACCATGTCCTATGATGAAATAAAAAAAATCATGATTGACTCTTTACAAACAGAGGATGGTAAAAAGGCATTGCGACAGCTTTTAGAGGAGCCGAGTTTCCGTGAGCTCTTGATTTTAGAGCATGATGAAGTGAAAAAGGCTACCGAGGAAACTTTACTTTCCAAGGAAGCAGAAGACTTTTGGAAAAAAACCTTTGAAGATCCAAAGTTTAAAGAAACTGTTGCGAAAAGTATGCAAAAACAGCAACAGGATATTATGAAGAACTTAATAAAAGATCCGACTTTCCAAAAGGATATGGAGGCATTTTTCGGGCAACCCGATATGCAAAAGCAGTTGGAGACTATCCTTAAATCATCCAATATGCGCAAGCAAATGGAGGAAGTTGTAAAGGAAACGATCGAAAGCCCTTTAATGCAATCGAAATGGCAGGAACTTATTAAGAAAAGTGGCGAAACCGGTTCATCAGGAAGTGGCGATAAGAAAGAAGCGAGTGGCGATAGTGGTGGCGGATCGGATAAGGGACAAAAAAGTACCGAGTAACCTTGGTAATGTAAAAACGGATTTCCCCCTAAAATTGGTGGAAATCCGTTTTTTATTATTTATTTAATTTATCGATGATTTTCGTCGCAATGTCTAAATAAATTTGTCCTGTTGTATGTTTTTCAGCGTATACAGAAGGAGCAAAATCTTCATCTGTCCAATCTGGTTGCCCAAGCGGGATTTGTCCAAGCAACTCTGTACGTAGTTCGTCAGCTAGCTTTGGTCCTCCACCTTGCCCAAAGACAAATTCTCGGTCACCTGATTTAGATTCAAACCAAGCCATGTTTTCGATAACTCCTAAAATTTCATGGTCTGTTTGAAGCGCCATTGCCCCTGCACGAGCTGCAACAAATGCTGCTGTTGGGTGTGGTGTTGTTACCACAATTTCTTTTGATGATGGTAACATTTGATGGATATCTAATGCAACGTCACCTGTGCCAGGAGGTAAATCTAATAATAGATAATCTAATTCACCCCACTCAACATCACGGAAGAATTGATCTAATACTTTACCTAGCATTGGTCCACGCCATACGATCGGTGCATTATTTTCTACAAAGAAGCCCATTGAAATCATTTTTACCCCAAAGCGATCTACTGGGAAAATACGATTATCGACTACCTTAGGCATATCCGTCACACCCATCATATCAGGTACACTAAATCCATAAATATCTGCGTCAATTAAGCCGACTTTCTTTCCTAGACGAGCTAAAGCTACAGCTAAGTTAACTGATACTGTCGATTTACCAACTCCACCTTTACCAGAAGCAATTGAAATTACTTGTACTGTGCTTAATGGAGATAAAATATCTTGTGCTTCCGACTCTGTTGCTGTGCCACGGAAGCTTTGTAATTTCTCTGTAGATAGTTCTTCAAAACGAATACCAACAGTGTTTACACCCGCTTCTTTCAACACCTCAACAACTTTCATTTGTAGTTGTAATTGTTCTGGTGTATTCAGTTTGGCAATGGCAATTTTTACACTGACATGATTTTTTTCTTCTTTTATTGCTACGTTCGTAATACCATCTGTTTCTGCAAGCGATTTATGTAAAAATGGATCTTGTAGTTGTCCCAGTATTTCTCGTACTTGTTGTTCAGTAATCACGACGAACACTCCCCTTATATTGTCTCAATATTAGTATATCATAATGATTTGATTTACGTTGTAGATGTTGCTCTACTCAATTTTGGCTAATAAATAGTCTTCTATACCTTCAACTATGGCATCTGCCATTTTTTCTTGATAGTTTTTGTCCACTAATAATGCTCGTTCCTCATCATTACTAATAAAACCAGTCTCCACTAAAGCTGCAGGTACTTCCGCTTTCTTCAATAAATAGATTTGCTTAATAGACAATGCTTCACGATCTGTATTTTTTAAATTGGTGCGAATGGATTGTTGAATACTCTTGGCAAGAATCTCTCCATCAGCATGTCCTTCCTTATGGTAAAATACCTGTGCGCCACGCCATTTTGTTTCAGGTATGGCATTTGCATGAATAGTTATAAATACATCAGGCTTTTCTTTTTCCACGATATCCTTTCTTAGGAAGATATCTTGTTTTTTCCGTTCTCTCATTGTTCCATATTTTTCTGATGGCGCATGCTCATCGATTACATCCCCATTTTTTGTTCGTGTCATTATAACCGTTGCGCCTTTTTTCTTTAATTGCTTCTCTACATGCTGAGCAATTGCAAGTGTAATATCCTTTTCAATCACTTCGCCCTTTGAAGCTCCTCCATCCTCACCACCATGCCCTGCATCAATGACAATCTTTATGCCACCAAGTGGGTCCGGTAAGAAGAAGTTACGGTCCGAAGCATTTGTTTCATATGCCACGACCACTATACTCATAAGCATAATTACTCCTAGTGCAAGCCAGCGCTTCACCCATATCCACCACCCTTTTACATTTAGTGTACGAAATTAGTGGATGAACTATGCCAGAAAGTAAAAAAAACTCCCAAGTCACAAACTTGAGAGTTTTAATTTCTTCTATAATTAAGGGATTTTATTGGATTGTAAAATTAGGATTAAATTCACCTGTATATGGCTCATGCTCTACAAATACAGTTAGATCATTGCCATCTTTGTCTTTACCTGTTCGTTTATATGTGAATTTCTTATCGTTGATTTCTGTAATTTCAAGAGCTACACCATACTTATTATCACCGACAGAAACATGCGCTCTTATTTTATTATCATGAATGACATCAAAGTAACCATAGTCTCCACGACTTTCACCTGTTTCAGGATTAAAGAACTCATATTTATTTGTATTTGCATCATACTTTGCAATGCTGATGAAATTTGAATTAAATTCTGTTACATCATTACCCGCTTCATCTAACACAACTGTTCCATGCCATAGTGTATCAGCTAGAATTTTATCTCCGTCAACGTCTGTAACTATTTCACCTGTTGAAGCATCTAACGTTTTATCGGAATCAGTAAATGCCAGTTCTTTTTCTTTATATGGAATATGTTCCACGAATATTTCTACATCATTGCCCGCAGCATCTTTACCCATTCTCTTATAAGTAAAGATACTATCGTTTAACTCAGTGATCTCGACAACAGCTTGGTAGTTTTTTGATTCTGAAATTAATATTCTTTGTTTCCCATCGTTTGTGATAAAGAATGTCCCTTTATCATCACGACTATTACCGGTAGCAGCGTCAAAGAACTCATAATGACCTGTCTGAGCATCATATTTTGCTAAGCCAATGAAGTTTGCGTTCTCCGCAGTTAAATCATTGTTATCTCGATCATAAACTTTTGTTCCTTGCCAATTTGCACCACTTAGAATATTAGCCATTTCTTGTCCCTTTGTTAATTGCTCTTTGGCAGTATTTACTGTTGCGGCACTTTCTGTTTTAACTTCCTCACTATTCGTCGTATTGCCTTTAGCAGGCTCCTTATCTTGACATGCTGCCAGTAATGCAATAGCTGCAACAGATACTATTAATAATTTTTTCATACCTACTTACCTCCATCAGTTCGTTTATATTTTGAGTTACATCAAACCCATCATGACCATTTTTTAAAAATGAAAGGTTTGTTGTACCTTCTAAAAACTATATTAAAGTGGAATGTTAAACTCCCCCTAAATAATTTCTTAAAAAAACATAAACCTATACGAAAATATTTTTAATATATATTAAACCTGCACACTAATAGTGAGGTTTATGTAAAAAAAGCTATTTATTTTTTCTACATAAACTTAATTTATGGGTGATCGACATTTCTCACAAACGCGTACCTCAACATTATTTATTATAGGAAAAAGCTAAACCTAGCATATCTTTTTAATATTACTCGTATAATTCGCTACATGTTACCATATTTTTATAAACGGAAAAGTAGGCTACAGTGATATACCACTAGTCTTTTGGCTGTTTTAACCAAAGAAAAGAAGGTGGAAAAATGATTGATCAATTAATACTTTCAGCAGCGAACGGCGATACTGATAAAGTATTAGCACTTCTGCAAAATGGCATCAATATTAATACAACGGATCAGTATGGAAGAACCCCTGTCTTAGCTGCCACTTATAATAACCAGGTGGATACTGTGAGGGTGCTCATTCAACATGGTGCTGATATTAATATTAGAGATAATAACCTTGAGAACGTACTTTTACATGCAGGGGCATCAGGCTATTTAGAAATCGTTAAACTTGCCATATCTTCAGGGGCAGATACAAAGCTAACTAATCGCTTTGGTGGAATTGCCATCATCCCTGCATCCGAACGGGGACATGTTGAGGTGGTCCGAGAGCTACTTAATCACTCAGACATTCATGTCAATCACATTAATAATTTGCATTGGACAGCTCTATTGGAGGCAGTCATATTAGGCAATGGCGGGGAGAAACATCAAGAAATTGTGCAATTATTGGTGGATCATGGTGCTGATATAACTATTGGAGATCGAGATGGTGTCACACCATTGCAGCATGCAAAAAAGCTAGGCTTTTATGAGATTGAGCAAATTTTAAAAGAAGCTGCACGCGAACGAAATAACAGTTAACACTATAGGAGGTTTATTCATGATTCAAGAAATCATCTAGAGAGATGTAACCTTCAAGATACGATTCTAGGTGGCCTCACTTCGGTATTAGCTGACCAGCTGCATCCATTTCACCTACAGTTTCATAAGAAATAACGTTAAGCAATCTTTGAGGTTACTTCAAAGATTGCTTTTTATGATGGAATGACAAAAAGACCCTTTCCTCGAAAGTAGAAAGAGCCTTAGGATAGATGTTTTGTCTGCCTCTGACTCCGTAAAGACCAAATCATCTTTAAACGGTACGCCATTTGTAAAGGTTACGAATTCTCTTCTGGTAATAGAATAATAACAGTAGTTCCTTTACCTTCTTCACTATATATACGAAAACGGGCATTTCTCATAAGCTTAAATTTTTTCAAAGGATTCGTAAATCCAATACGTGAGTTTTCTTCATTTACTAATCGTTGCAACTTTTCTTCTGAGATACCGACCCCATTATCATCAATTTTAATACGTATAAATTGACCTTCTCGTTGCACACTCACCTCAATAGTACCACCTTCTTTTTTCTTCGAAATCCCGTGAAAAACTGCATTTTCAACTATAGGCTGAATTGATAATGCTGGAATCAAAGATTGAATGGACTCATCTATATCATACGCAACTGTAAGACGATCACCAAAGCGCATTTTTTCAATATAGAGATATGCTTTTACAAGATCTATTTCATCTTCTATTGAAACCATGCTGTTACGATAATGGACATTCAGCTTGGCACGGAAATAGGTTGCTATACTGTATAAAGCCTCTCGTGTATTTTCTATATTTGTATAGCTTAAGCCGATAATAGTATTAAGTGTATTGTAGACAAAATGAGGAGTTACTTGCGCATATAAATAATTCATTTCATCCTCAATCGCATCAATGGAAGATTGTCGAACTGCTAGTAATGATTGAATACGCACTAGTAATTCATCCATCGCAATCGGTTTTTGCAGATAATCATTTGCCCCGACTTGTAAAGATAACACTAAATCTGAATGCTGCATAATGGCTGTTAATACAATAATCGGTAATTCCAACATATCGTATTGCTTTCGTACTTGTTTGCATAATTCATAGCCTGACATACCATTCATCATTAAGTCGACTAACATGCAATCTACTTTATGTTTCTTTACATATTCCATCGCATCAAACCCATTATCTACCCCAATAACGGTATAGCCTTTTTGAATTAATGCGTCCACTAGTACTTTTATATTTACATGATCATCATCAACAATGAGTATGGTTTTGTCATTACCTTTATGCAATAATGGTAAATCTAGCTGTAGTATATTATCTGCTCGATTGCCCATCTGTTGTTGTGCTTCAATATCTAGTTTTTCGAGTGTGGCAAGCGGCACCGTAAAAGTAAAAATTGTTCCAACACCTAATGTACTTGTTACATGAATTTCTCCATTTAACTGTTCTACTATATTTTTTGAGATACTCAATCCTAACCCAAGTCCCCCACTTTTTTTATCTTTCTTTACTTGATAAAAGGAATTAAAAATTCGATCTAAGTCTTGTGATGGTATACCAATTCCAGTATCGCTTACTTGTATTTCCATATAATCATTACGTACACTAGCTAAGACTGTAATTTGTCCATGCTTTGTATGTTGCAGAGCATTATAGAGTAAATTATAAAGCACTTGTTTCAATCGTAATTCATCTGTATACATATGAGGTAAATTAGAATCTACTGCACTGATTAACCTTATGGATGTATCACTCGACAGTAAACTACGAATTTCCTCAATTACTTCATCAATTACGCTTATCGGCACAACACGAGGGGTAACACGAACTTCTCTGGTCATATGATTCGAAGAGATCAATAAATCCTCTACTAAATAACCTAAACGTTGCGCGACATTATGTATTAAAATGACATTTTCTTGTTGCTCACGCTTTAAAGGTCCTTGTAAACCTTCCATTAATGATTTGGATATATTTAAAATACCATTTAAAGGCGTACGTAATTCATGAGACGTTTTCAATAAAAACTCATCCTTCATTTGATTATGCATCAAGAGCTCTTCCGATAACGCTTGAACTTCCTTAAAAGATGTATTTGCTCGGAAGCTAAGCAGAGATGCAAAACTATATAGTGTAAAAATAAACAATAATTGTTCACTATAAACCATAGGTATATCAAAAATGTAATACATTACCATTAAAAAAGTATAACAAGTAAGAGATACTAAAAGAATTAGAATATAACGTGAGCCATCTACACCTTTCATAAGCACACGTAATAGCACAAACACATTATAAAGCCCAACTGGAATAAAAATTACTGCAAAGATTATTTGTGATAGAACTAGATTTTCTATTGGTATATTCATACTATTTTTTGTAATCGGGTTGTAAACCCCATAGATAAAAAAAAGTAAACCTAACAAAATACTAATAATATAAATCGCTTTTTTCCTCATAAACTCCGGATACAAATAAAAGAGAAATAATGCTAAACAAACATCAACAAGTGGTAAAATCCCTAATTGTAAACGTACTTGCTCATTTATAGTTAAATGTGTAAAAATAAGAAAAAATATTTTTTCATTAGTAAACGACATGTACAGTCCAAATAATATAGTGAATAACCCCAAAAACAATTCTTCTTTACGCTTCCGATTTTGACTATACGATATAATATAAATCGCACCGAATACAATATAACCAATACATACAAACGATTCTGCTAAAATTTTCATGCTAAAGTCTCTTTGAATAGCATCCTTTGTTCCAAACTCAATAGGAAAAGTAATACCGGCTTTTGGATAATTATAATTTCCAACATGTATTACTATATCAAGCATTAGATTCTCACTGTGTGCAAACACCGTATATTTATCATCATTTTCGAACTTAAAGTCCTTTAAGGTTTCACTCGGATTCCCCATACTACCTACATCTTCTCCATTTATGAAAACACGGTTAGATTGACGAATTGAACGAATGTATAATCCATATTCCCCTTCAACTGGGACATTTATCTGAACATTATACGTTCCTACAGTAAGTCCTTCCTCATTTGGTTCTACAAAGCTATTCCAAGTAGCTGGTACCTCAATTGGTATTTTCTCACTCTCATACGCGTTGAATGAATCACTTGATGATAGTAAGATATTTGGATAGAAAGACCATTCTCCATCTAGTTTTAAAATAGTCTTTTCTTGTAGTTCTTTTTCTTCAATCGTAACGATCCCATTCTGCGCAATCGGCTGACTACTACTAACAAAATACTCTCCATTGCCAATAAAATATACGATAATAAATAGCATGATAATAGTCAAAGTAATGCTAATAATTTTTTTCACTTTCACCCCTCCCCTACTTGAACACAATTATATGTAACGTCAAACTATCAATTTGTCAGAATGAAATCCATTATGCAATATGACTATCACCTGTATTTCTCATATCAGTCCTCTTACGCATCCTATCATAGGGCTGTTAAACAAATTCTGAACAAACTATATTGTAAATGCATCGTCTAGTATGGATTACTATCACTGATTTGAATGATGTTTGACATTAAGTGATCCTCGCGAATGTCTCATAGGCTTCTCGCATGTATCTACAAAGTAATGGTGAAATTCTTAATAATTTTAATCCATTCTTGCTTCAAATCTCTTTCCCTTTTTCAAAATTACATTGATTTTTAATCAAGGGGTATTGTTTTTGTTATCAACGTAAAAAAAAGCTCCTCTCAGGTAAACCTGAGAAGAGCTTGAAATCGTTGATATAAAAATATTAACGTTTTGAGAAATATACAGATATGTTCTAAGTGTATTGAATACATCATAATCCATTTAAATCAACGTTTCGTGAAATCTAAAATGGATAAAAATGTATACCAGAGTATTAGAAATTATATTATTTGAACCAATTTGAACCAATATGATAGTTGTTAGTTGAATACAAAACTGCATTACTTAGAATATGTACATATCATTAAAAATTGTTCCAGATGGTTTAAATAATAGTTCTTATCTTGAACATTATTAGATTTAATAGGAATAAGAGGGTAACGCCTAAACACTATTTATCAGCTAGAAAGTCTTAATAAGTGACTAGTCTATATTTTAAGTTCAAGAGCGGAGATGTTTAGGCTATTACGTTGAGCATGTCCTATGGTTTTCGCTATTCCTTAGTTATTGAATGTTTGCTCATAACGGTGGAAAAATGCCACTGCGTGTGCTCGTGTTAAGGATGACGTTGGCATGAAATCTTTGTCCGTTTTCGCTGTTGTTAAGCCGTAGTCACGTAAGAACTGGATAGCTTCTTTTTGTGATACCGTTCTGCCGTGGTGCATGGATGCTAAAATGCGGGCAAAATTACCACGTGTGATGTCCTTGTTTGCTAAAGCTTGCTTGGATGCCGTGTTTGCACCATTCACTGGTAGACCGTACTTTGATGCTAGTTGATAGTTTACATCCGCTACCCATGATGTCTTTGGTTTCGTTGAAGCCAGTTCATCAGGTTTGAAGTAGCGTAGCAACACTGATAGCATTTGGTTCTCTGTTAAGTTTGTGTATGGTTTTAATAGATTTTCGTATTTCTTTGTTGTCGGGTTGTATACGTTTTGATACCCGTTAATGATACCCCTGTTAACTGCCCATTGAAAATCCTCCGCCCAATATTGGTCTGCTCTGTAGTCAGCAAATTTTGATACGTCAATGCTTCCTACTGGCGGTTTAGAAGGATTCGTGGGGTTCGATGGGTCAGTTGTTGACTTTCCCGCAGTTGTGAACGACCATGTCTCTGATAATTGTTTTCCATCATTATTTACCCATGTTGCTTTAGCTGTGTACTTCTCTCCCTTTTTCAACTCTGCTTTAGGAATGATATAGAAAAACATGTCATGACCATCTGCCTTATTTGATGGGTTAAGCGTTTGTACTCTTACGTTTTTACTATCATACAATTCAATATTATACGTTGAACCATACTTAGAGTCATAAGGTGCAAAAGATACAATATAACCTGCCTTTGTTACACCATATTTCTTTAATGGGCTTGAAGAAACATTTGCTAAGTCATATGCAGTATCGACATTTGTTTGTCCATTATAAGGATACTTAACTGTACCAAAATCAACCTCATCCGTATTGGTATCACGTGAAAGAACAAAGACCATACTATTTCCACTAATACCAACACCTACTACATTTTTAGTGCCTGCTAATAAGATACTACGGTGTCCAGTGGACTCCAGTAACCCCTCGAACGCAGTTTTTAATCCCGCACCTGAAGTAGCTACTGCCTCAGATAAACTTGTATAGTTTGTCATATTCCCACCAACTGCAATAAATCGGTCTTCCGCTGTTACCCCTGTGAAACCTGACTTGTTCTTATCTTGAGTATGCCCCTCGCCTAAGCTGTGTCCATGTGTGTTTAGATACACCGCATGGTTCTGAGCTGATTCGGATAAACGTGCGTCTATTGTTAGTTCAGGTGCGCCTGATGCCTTACGAATAGCGTTTAGTTCCTTGAGGTACTGTGTTACCTGTGCCGAATATGTGTAGTTGGCTACCGACTGTTGTGCTTCTGCCACTGGCGTGGGTGCGATGTAATTAATGGATGATACCCCTGCCGCAAACGCTGTCGCTATAGCAAACGCCTTCAAAAACTTCTTTGACATACTAATTTTCTCCTATTCTATAAATTAATTAACTATACCAATACAACTATATTTTTGCACATATTTAGGGTGATGTGAAGATATTAGAATATAAAATTAAAAATTTATAAATAGGTACCAATAGAAAATATAATAAAAAATCACACTTATATTGGTTACTCCCAGTATTTTTAGGTTAACCAAAGAATAAGTGTGAATTTTTTTGAAGAGATTTCAAAGTAAAAGTGAGCCATACAAAGAAATTAATTTTGAGTTGTGTTGCAAATTAAGAGTTTTCTCAACCCGACTGACTACTTCGGTTGGTTCAATATTATAAAGGCTGTTAAATAGGTGTTCCTGAATATTTGTCAACAAGGGATATTGACGCTACGCATTCAAGTTCATTAAAGAAGCTAACCCCCTACTATGATATAGGCTGTTAGCTTCTTTTTATTTTTAAATAGACAACTACAGAATTATATCAAAAAAGCTTATAAATGTTTCCATATTATTAATGAGACATGGAGGAGATTCCAGACATTATCCTCTTTGTCCTCTTTCTTCCGTCCTTACATAATTAATTGTCACTACACGACACTGGGCACATCGATATCTTTGTTTACTGATTCCATTTGCATCGACATACCACACTTTCCCAAACTTAAATCCCTCTATTTCTTTTTTGCATCTTGGACAATTAATAATAAAAACTTTCCTATCTCCACTAAACGTTTTACCACAATTCAGAAAATTCGAGCATTTATATCTCTGCAATCCTAGTTGTGTTTTTCCATGTTTATGAGCCACGCAACCACAATACAGACATTTCATACTTATCGCCCCCATCTGTACTTAATTCCACTAAAATCCCACACTAAATCAACATTTTAAAAATCATTTCTAAGCATATTCGTATTTTCTCAACACACTTTCCAACACATTTACGTACTTTCCAATACCACCCCCACATATTTCAACATATTTTTCCTGAGTTCCTTTATAACCCAAATCACATTTGGGGGTATTATAAATGGCTATAGCTCAAAATAGTAAATGGAAAAATCGTTTGGAGCAGTTGTTGTATCTACACATAGAGATAAAGTATTTGAAAGAAAAGGGTCTAACAGAATCTTTAAAAAAGGTGCAAAAAGAAAAGGCACTTCTAGAAAAGTATATCAAATCTATTGATGATGTAGTTGTAAGAGAACTTTTGGAAGAAGCCTATCTCAACCCTAATTCAACAGGGGTTTTTAAGGATGATAGTCTTAGAGGTGAGAAAAATGGTTGGTTGAGAGAGCATCCTTTGGAAAATCTTTATGACTTAGAAGAAGTTAAGGTTGCTAAACAAATACTAGAGAAACTTGTCAAGCAACAGAAATCAAAACGTGGGAAACAACGAGAAATCAAAGAATTGGATAATGACCGAACTGAGAAATATATATCTGTACTTGACAACAGTCTTTGCAGAATGATTTTAAGGTATTACCTTATCTGTAATGAATCAGACAGAAAAATTAGAACAAAGGTAGGTTACAGCGGAAATACCTCTATTTTTATACCGTTAAAAAGTTATTTCCGTAATTAGCCTAGACCTATTTCACCAAAATGCAACAAAAATTATTTTATGATCAAGCCAATCCCATACAGCAAGGAGGAATTATAATGCCTATTGTCCTTGCCCCCCATTAATAAGGGGGGACATCAATACAATCAAGTTGAAGAAAGCAGGTAGAAGAAATATGTCTATTAAACCAAACAACGTGACTTTAACCTTTGAAGGTGTCGCTAAATCTGACAGAGCCAGACTTATTGGTATCAGACCATTAGTAGATTTTAATACTAAAGCACAAATTGGCTTCACATACGAAGTGTTATTAGAAGAAAATGGATTTAATAAAATCCAGATTAAGGTTGAGAATCAGCCACCACTGCTAACAATGGAACAGCTTTCCGAAGCAAAAGAGCCTGTGTATATAATGTGCCAAGGATTTGAGTCTAAGTTCTACATGTCAGACCGTACAAGGAGCTATGAAATAACTTGTAAAGCTAGCAAGGTAACAATCGCCAAGGCTTAAGTAAATAATATTCCACTATTCAGTCAGCAAACAAACTGAATGGTGGGATATTTAGGAGGAAGTAGCATGAAATTGATAAAAATATTAGAAGTGATTATTGATTTCCTAGTGAAATTACCACAAAGAACAACAACAGCGATTCATAGCTACAAAGAGCAGATTATATCAGCAAAGGGCGATAAAAGTAAAATCGAACTAGCGAAAAGTATGTTATTCGCATTCTTTTTGGAAAATTGGTTATTCAAAGTAGTAACGCCTTTGATAATCGTTAGTATATTAGGCGTATTAGTTACACAATATTTTATCTCCATCGGAGGAGCTCTGTTTGTAGCGTATCTCATCAAATCTGAATTGGCAGAGAGAAAACAAAAAAGAATAGCGGAACAAAGACACAGAAATGATGTCATCTATAGAAATGTCACAAAATTCATCTTCAATTCTCTAAGAGAGATGAACACATGGGTGGACGTAAAGCAGCCACAAGCGCAAGAAGATATTCAATGTCCACCATACTGTGATACGCAAAATGAAATTGATAGATTCTATTTCCGATTGTTAAAAAAATCTCCTGAGCCGATTGAAGGAAATAAATTAGCATTTAGCGAAAAAATGTTGCAATCGTTAATAAATGCTAGATTAAAAGAAAAGGAAATAGCTGAAAATAGGCAATTGTATTACAAAGATGAACCTTGTCTATTTGTCGATAATATTACTGATTTAGGTGAATTTATCCATATACAATTAGTGCATGTGATAAATGAAGCTGGCTATGACTATGTGAAACGGAAAAAGGTAGGGCGTCCGTCAAGTCCAAATAAGCAACAACCTTTTGATGAGGACTTTTGATTATGACACAAATAAATGTGGTAATGGATAAAATACTTTTTTATCGAGGGTTTATCCACTACCATCAAATAGATTGGGGAAAAACCCCGCATATTTTGACTGTTGGTGCATCGGGGAGCGGAAAAACGTTCTTGAATAAATTGGTAATAGGACGTGTTGCACTTAAAATTCCGAATGCTTCTGTAACGCTCCTCGATTTTAAAGCGGACGACTATCACTTTGCAAGAAGTTGCCCAAACCTCTATGAATTTGCCAACGTAAAAGAAGGTTTGGAACAGTTTTATCAGGAATTTTTACTGCGACAACAAGGGCAAGAAACTGATAGAAATTTCAAATTACTAGTAATTGAAGAATTAGGTTCTATGTTAGGATACTTTGATAAAAAAGTAACAGAGAGCATGAAAATGATGATAGCCAACCTTGTTTTTATGGGCAGAAGCATGAATTGTCATTTACTTATTTCTACACAAAGACCAGATTCATCCTATTTTAACAGTGGTGTTAGAGATTCTCTAGGAACCGTTATCGGATTGGGTAATTTATCCAAAGAAGGGAAGGCCATGATGTTTAACGATTTCAAGGACGAGATGACAGAAACGCATGGGCAAGGTAGTGGCTACCTCACTGATGGGGTGGCACTCTATAGCATTAAAGTGCCTCAGGTCAAAAATCGAGGAAAGTTGGAGCACTATATCAAGCAGGCATTGAATCGTTAATAAAGGGATGGCTAGTAAGTCATACAAGATGAGGGTAGGCGTTGCGAGCGTAAGCGGAGCAAGACGCCTACCCCTCCATCGCTTGCGATGGCAGTTAGCTAGCTTAGTATTACCTAGCTAACCTCTGAGGCAGCCATATAAACACTGTAACCATCAGGCTTCAACGCTTGTCACACCAAATGAGGCATTTTCATTTCTGAGGCAAATTGAAAAGATATTTAATTTAATAGATAAATGTCCCAAAATGCAACAAAACTTTTGATAATCTACAGATAATTAGTAAGTCCACCAACAGAGAAAGGAGAATCAAAATGAACGATTCAAATGAAACAAAAGAAGTACTTGTGGAAAAAGAACCAACACCAAAGAAAGACTCCAAATCTAGGAAATACTTACTTACGATTAATAACCCTACTGAGCATGATATTACACATGAGTCAATCCAAGAAATATTAGCTAATAATTTCAAGAACTTAGTGTATGCCTGTATGAGTGACGAAGTTGCCAGTCAACATCATAAGCATATTTTCTTAGCTTTCTCTCAAGTGGTTCGATTCAGTAAAATCAAGAAGCATTTCCCTACAGCTCATATAGACAAATCGCGGGGAACAGCAGAGAACAACCGTGATTATGTCTTTAAGCAAGGGAAATGGGCTGATACGAATAAGGCTGAAACTAACCTAAAGGAAACCCATTGGGAATGGGGGGAAATCCCAATTGAAAGAGCAGGAAACCGAACTGACCTCGCTGAATTGTATGAGCTAATTCAAGATGGTTTTACTAATGCAGAAATTATCGAGCAGAACCCCGACAATATATTGCTTTTGCAACATATTGATAGAACTCGAAAATCCATTTTGGAAGAAAAATACAAAAATGATTGGCGAGAACTAGAAGTAACCTATATTTGCGGTCCAACAGGTACAGGGAAATCACGTTATGTAATGGAAAAATATGGATATTCAGACGTTTTTAGAGTCACCGACTACAAACATCCGTTCGACTCTTATCGTCAGCAAGACGTGATTGTATTCGAGGAATTTTCGAGTTCTATAAAATTACAGGATATCCTTAATTACCTTGACGGGTATCCACTTGAGTTACCTTCTCGCTACAGTAACAAACAGGCAACCTTTACAAAAGTTTATATCATTAGTAATTTACCATTAAGAAAGCAATACGAAACGGTACAATCAGAAAATATGGCGGTTTGGCAAGCATTTCTACGCCGTATTAAAAAGGTCTTATTGATAGAAAAACAGGGCGTACATAAGGAATTTACGACAGAAGAATTCCTGAATTGGACTGCTCCTGCTAACATACTAACGGAAAAATTCGGTATAGATAAGATAGTGAAAATACCTTTTACTGGAGTAGAAGATAAGTAGTCTAATAATGATGACAACTCACAGGACAATAATTCATAAACTGCCTTATTATAAGTATTTCATTAATAAAGCAGAAAAGAAAGGTGAATCACTTTATGGAATACAAGGAATGTATAACTGCTCCCTTCTTACTTACACGAGAACAAGCATCAAACTTCTTAGGAATAGACCCTAAGTCATTTGATAAGTACGTCCGTTCTCATAAAGATCTTCAGCGCTTTATGATAGGTAGACATGAACGGTATACCATGAAATCTTTAATACAATTTATTGAAAATAACTCAATCTAAATTCATTCCAGTTGATACCATGCTAGTTTCAGAATACAATACAGTTGTATTCAGCTAGCATCTATCAACTATTTTTATGAAGGGAATTGATAGCATGGCTAGTATTATTAAAAGAGGAAAATCATATAGGGCGCAAGTTTCTTTATACAAACAAGGAAAACATAAAAAACTTTCTAAGACCTTTCCAACAAAAAAGGAAGCAGAACTTTGGACTTTAGAAATGGAGTTAGCAAAAGGAGAAGGTAAAGAACTCGCCCACAGAACAACAACGTTTGCGGACTTTTTCGATAATTGGATTTATCTTGTGAAAGTAAATGACGTGAAAGAAACTACATTTCAAAATTACGTTCGAACTTTAGCAGTTATTCGGAACTTATTTCAGGACATTCAATTAAAAGATTTAAATGATATTGTTGTCCAGAAGAAAATTGATGAATATGCAAAAACACATTCTCGCAAAACAACACATGAAGTATTATTAAAAATCAAAACTGCTTTACGTGATGCCTATGCTCGAGGTTATATTGCTAATGATTTCGCACGATTAGTAAAAACTCGTGGAGAAAACCCACCTAAGCGAAACAGAGCATTATCAATCACTGATTTTAAAAAGCTCCGCAATTACGTTTTAAATCATCCAGAAGATGAGTTTAACGTACTTGTATTACTTGCATTAGAAACAGGTATGCGACGTGGAGAACTACTAGCAATAAGACCAGAAAGCCTGTTTGAATACGGAATAGAAGTTAGGCATTCAATCAGTCCTACTTCTGACGATACTTCGTTGAAAACGCAAAATGCAAAACGTGATGTTTCTATAAACAAAGATGTGTATGAGCTGATTCGTAAAATCCCTGTTAAAGAGAATGGCTATATTTTTGGCTTCGGCGGCTTTAAACAATCCGAACAATTGGCAGAGTTATTAACGAAATTAAACATTAAAAAAACGACTTTTCACGGTCTAAGGGATACCCATGCATCATTTCTATTTGCCAAAGATATTGATATTGCTTATGTTTCCAAAAGGCTAGGTCATATCAATATTCAAACAACGCAAAATTATTATCTGGAATTAATGCCAGAAAAAAAGCACCAGCAAGATGCCGATGCTTTAAATCTGTTAAGTTCTTTATGAAGTTCAAGCCGATTTGAACCAACTTGAACCAATAAACCTTTGTAAACGTTGATACAATAAGATATTGATTAACGTTTTGAGAATTGAGGTGCACGACGAGCGCCGCGTAGACCTGGTTTTTTACGTTCTTTCATGCGTGAATCACGAGTAAGTAATCCAGCTGATTTTAATGCAGCACGGAAATCTGGGTCTACTTGAAGTAGAGCACGAGCGATACCGTGACGAACAGCACCAGCTTGACCAGTGTATCCACCACCGTTAACGTTTACGTGGATATCATAGCTTCCTGTAGTTTCAGTAGCTACTAATGGTTGTTTAATTACTTCGCGTAATGCAGCGAATGGTACGTATTCTTCGATTTCACGTTTGTTGATAACAATTTTACCTGTACCTGGTACTAAACGTACGCGAGCTACAGAGCTTTTACGGCGACCAGTGCCGATGTATTGAACTTGTGCCAAAGTAATATCCTCCTCTTAATTTATATTATCCGCGAAGCTCGTATGCTTCTGGTTTTTGTGCAGCATGTGGATGCTCTGTTCCAGTGTAAACATTAAGTTTAGTGAACATTTTGCGACCTAAAGAGTTTTTAGGAAGCATTCCTTTAACTGCTAATTCGATCATTCTTGTTGGGTACTTATCTAGCATTTCACCAGCAGTACGTGTTTTTAAACCACCCGCAAATTGAGTGTGGTGACGGTATAGTTTACCCTCTAATTTGTTACCAGTTAAATGGATTTTGTCAGCGTTGATGATGATTACGTGATCACCTGTGTCAACGTTTGGTGTGAATGTTGGTTTATGTTTACCACGTAAGATTGCAGCTACTTCAGAAGCTAAACGTCCAAGAGTTTGGCCTTCTGCATCAACTACTAACCATTTACGGTCTACTTCGTGACCTTTAGCCATGAATGTTGTACGCATGTATATATCCTCCTAATCGATTCGATTACCGTTATTTTTCATTAGACTACACTATAAGTTTCGGGGCTTATTTGTGGTGGTAATGAAAATACCATCTGTTATCATATAATGAATGACTTTTAAAGTCAAGCAATTTCATTAAACACCTGGTGAAGTTGTTCAGAATTGTAGAACGCCACTAATAGAACACTTTTTCTAAGTATAGCCCTTGTGGTGGTGCGGTTTTACCCGCCTTATCACGATTACCTGAAGCAACTACCTGGGACACATTGTCAACCATACGTCGACCTATCCCAACCTCCCAAAGAGTACCTGCAATAATACGTACCATATTATATAAGAAGCCATTCCCTTCAATCACCATATGTAGCTCTTCACCATGCCATTCAAATTGCAACAATGTTACTGTGCGTACTTTATCTTTCACGCTTGTATTCGCCGCACAAAAACAAGAAAAGTCATGTGTACCAGTAATAGCCTTAGCTGCCTCTTGCATCGCCTCTACGTTAGGTTTGACCCCATTTGTCTCCACTGTATAATATCTGCGGAATGGACTTTGGATAGGCTCACAAGACCAAATATAGCGATATCTTTTGCCAACCACGTCGTAACGCGCATGAAAGTCATGTGCCACTTCCTCTACCAATAATACACGAATATCTCTTGGCAGTTGCACATTCAAAGCCTTTCGATACTTTTCTGCTGGAATCGCAAGTGGTGTGTCGAAATGCAATGTTTGCCCTGTCGCATGTACTTTAGCATCTGTACGACCACTTGCAGTTACCTTAACATGTTCTCCCTTATGCATAATGGCTAGAACACGTTCAAGCTCAGCCTGCACTGTGCGTTCCCCTGGTTGTACCTGATAGCCCGAAAAAAGTGTGCCATCATAGCTTATAATTACTTTTAATCGTCGCATATAGCCTACTCCTTTAACTTCTATAGAAGAATAGCAATACGCCTATTGCTACTAATAACACAATCGCAAATGTGTCCCCCATATCCCATTTTAACCTACGGTATCTAGTGCGTCCTTCACCACCGCGATAGCCTCTTACTTCCATCGCTGTTGCTAAATCTTCAGCCCGTTTAAATGCACTGACAAAGAGAGGCACAAGCAATGGCACTACAGCCTTTATACGGTCCTTAATTGGTCCAGATGATAAATCAGAGCCTCTTGCCATTTGTGCCTTCATAATTTTATCCGTCTCATCCATTAAGGTTGGAATAAAACGTAATGAGATGGACATCATTAAAGCCAATTCATGAACGGGTACTTTTATTGCTTTTAAGGGATTCAGTAGAACCTCGATACCGTCCGTAATGGAAATTGGTGATGTAGTTAACGTTAAGATTGACGTCATAAATACTAATACTAGAAAACGAATTGAGATAAATATTCCCCGCCTAATCCCTTCGTCATAAATGGTAATGAATTTAGATTCAAACACAGGGACGCCTTCCTTTGTCATAAAAATATGGAGCAGGAATGTGAAGGCCATTAAAAAGAGTACTGGTTTGAGTCCATTTATTAAAAAGTATAGACGAATACGCGATACTAATACAATCAGTAGCGTGAATGCGAGTAACATAGCATATGTCACGGTATTATTGGCTAAAAACACAATAATAATAAAGGCGAACACAAAGATCAGCTTTGATCGTGGATCAAGTTTGTGTACGGGTGAATTACCAGGTAAGAAGCGCCCAAATATCATTTTTTCCATCATGACTCTGCACGCTCCTCTCTAAGTGCTTGAGCAATTTCAGCAGCAAGCTCTTCCTCTGTTAAGCAAACCTTAGACAAGGAATGCCCCATCATGTCCTCAATCTTTTGCTGAAAGCGGACAATACGTGGTGGCTCTAAACGGAATTTCTTTAATGTTTCAACATCTTTAAAAATAACTCGTGGTGATCCACTTAAAACATTCTTTCCTTCATGCATGATCACAATATTATCTGCATATCGAGCGGCATCCTCCATACTATGGGTTACTAGAATGGTTGTAAGATGACGTTCTTGATGGAGCTGATAAAACATATCCATAATTTCCTTTTGACCTCGTGGATCAAGACCTGCTGTTGGTTCATCTAAGACAATAACCTCAGGGTCCATCGCCAAAACACCTGCAATCGCTACTCGACGCATTTGACCACCTGATAAATCAAACGGTGATTTATCCAAAACATTATCTGGCAAACCAACTAAGCTGACAAGTTCTCTTGCACGAGCTTCAGCCTCCTCCTCTGATATACCAAAGTTCATTGGGCCAAACATAATGTCCTTCAACACGGTTTCTTCAAATAATTGATGCTCTGGAAATTGAAAGACAATGCCAACCTTTTGTCTTACAGCTTTTAAGTCCTTTGCCTTTTTCCCAGCTACAATTTGACGATCTCCTATATGTACTTCTCCTGAAGTAGGTCTTAGAAGCGCGTTAAAATGCTGCAGAATCGTAGATTTTCCAGAACCGGTATGGCCAATTATCGCTTGATAAGTATGAGATGGAATGTTAAAATTCACATCGAATAATGCCCGTTTTTCAAAGGGTGTTCCTTGTGCATAGGCATAGCTTACTTGTTGAAGTTTGATGTCCATAAATCATTCACCAACTCTTCTTCTGTCATATGTTGCCCCATTAATGGAACACCTTCCTTTTGCAATAGCTTCGATAACTTCAAGGCAAATGGCAAATCTAGTCCAAATTCAACTAGCTTGTCCCCAAGTGCAAAGATTTCAGCAGGTGTACCTTCTGCAAATTTCTTACCATCATTCATAAAAAGAACACGATCAGCTAACATTGCCTCTTCTAAATCATGAGTAATAGATAATACTGTTAATCCTGTTTCTGCACGTAATGTTTGAACCGTTTGTAAAACCTCTGCACGACCCTGAGGATCTAACATGGATGTAGCCTCATCTAAAATTAAAAGCTTCGGCTTTAATGCAAGTGCCCCAGCAATGGCTACACGCTGTTTTTGTCCACCAGATAAATGATGTGGCTCATGGTCTAAAAACTCACTCATTTTTACCTGTTCGAGTGCCGCATGTACACGTTTTACCATTTCTTCAAAAGGGATACCGTTGTTTTCCAAAGCAAATGCTACATCATCCTGTACCGTTGCTCCAACGAATTGATTGTCAGGGTTTTGAAAAACCATTCCCATTAAGGAGCGAGATTCCCAAAGATTTTCTTCATTCAAGGGTTCGCGCAATATTCCTACATCTCCCTGTTGAGGAAACAATAAACCATTCATCAGCTTGGCAATGGTGGACTTACCAGAACCATTATGTCCTACAATAGCAATCCACTCACCTTCTTCCACCGCAAAGCTAACATTTTCAACAGCATTACGACTATTTGGATTTTCTGGTGTATATGAAAAAGTTACATTATTTAAAGATAAAATTTCAGACATATCTAGAACTCCTCTCCTACGCTCAGCTCTACTAATTAACTTACACTTTTTTATGTATGAATTCTACTACAATCCGTATGTCGGTAAAAGAAAAATACTACAATAACAACTCAAATTGATATTAGTTTAATAAATAACAAAATAACACCCATATATTAAAAAAAGCACCACAAATTGGCGCCATCTAATCTAATAAAAAAGCGCGCACCTCATTCAATAGAAATGCGCTAGTCGTTACATTTACAAGAAATATGGGTGCTCAAGCCCTTACTTCTCCTGAATGAGGTGCGGAGAGCTAAACGAGACGCCACACTAATAAGTGTCCGCTCATCATAACGCTCAGCTTAATTATTTGTCGTATAAATCATTTATAAAGAAAGAGGGTGGTGATTCCCACCCTCTTCACCACAAGTTTTCTCTTATGATTAAACTAGTTCAATCACAACAACAGGTGCACCGTCGCCACGACGTTGACCTACTTTAAGAATACGAGTGTAACCACCTTGACGCTCAGCATAACGTGGCGCAACATCATCAAATAACTTTTGAAGTGCAAATGATGTTGATTCGTTACCTTCTGCATCAGTCGTTGTTACTAGTTCACGACGGATGAATGCAGCTGCTTGACGGCGTGCATGTAAATCTCCGCGTTTACCTAAAGTAATCATTTTTTCAACAGCTTTACGTACTTCTTTAGCGCGAGCCTCAGTAGTTTCGATACGCTCGTTGATGATTAAATCAGTAGCTAAGTCACGTAACATCGCTTTACGTTGAGAACTTGTACGACCAAGTTTTCTGTAACCCATGGATGTTTCCCTCCTTTATAGAAAAAAATCTGATCTTGTTAGTTGTGTTTAAATCGCTTAGTCTTCTTTGCGTAATCCTAAACCAAGCTCTTCTAACTTCGCTTTTACTTCTTCTAATGACTTACGTCCAAGGTTACGAACTTTCATCATATCGTCTTCTGATTTATTCGCAAGTTCTAGTACTGTATTAATACCAGCGCGTTTTAAACAGTTATAAGAACGAACAGAAAGATCAAGTTCTTCGATAGTCATCTCTAAAACTTTTTCTTTTTGATCTTCTTCTTTTTCGACCATGATTTCAGCAGTTTGTGCCTCATCTGTCATGCCAACGAAGATGTTAAGATGCTCGGTTAAAATTTTTGCTCCGAGCGAAATCGCCTCTTTCGGACCGATGCTGCCATCTGTCCACACATCAAGAGAAAGTTTGTCGTAGTCAGAAGACTGACCAACACGAGTATTTTCCACTTGGAAATTGACGCGTGATACTGGAGTGTAAATAGAGTCGATCGGGATCACGCCGATAGGAAGATCCTCACGTTTGTTTTGATCAGCAGGAGTGTAACCACGGCCGCGTTGTGCATACATACGCATACGTAAATGACCGTTTTTAGCGATTGTTGCAATATATAGATCTGGGTTTAAAATTTCTACGTCACTGTCATGTGTAATGTCAGCAGCCGTAACTGTACCATCGCCTTTAACATCAATCTCAATAACTTTTTCTTCGTCAGAGTAGATTTTAAGAGCTAGTTTTTTCACGTTCAAAATGATTGAAGCTACATCTTCTACTACACCTTCTACAGTTGAGAATTCGTGAAGAACACCATCAATTTGAATTGAAGTGACAGCAGCTCCTGGTAATGAAGACAGAAGGATACGACGTAAAGAATTACCCAAAGTGTTTCCATATCCGCGTTCAAGCGGTTCTACAACAAACTTTCCATATTTGGAATCTTCGCTGATCTCCACCGTTTCAATCTTTGGTTTTTCAATTTCGATCATTTTATTTACCCTCCTTCAAAACATCGAATGTATAGGTTCTTTCCATCATAGATTCGATCGTCAATGACGTATCGTTTATTATCTGCACAAGACAGTCTGTACAAAAAATGATGTTCTCATACAATATGAGACGCACCCATTACACGCGACGACGTTTTGGCGGACGGCAACCATTATGAGGAACTGGAGTAACGTCTTTAATAGCAGTTACTTCTAAACCAGCAGCTTGAAGTGCACGAATTGCAGCTTCACGACCAGCACCAGGACCTTTAACAGTTACTTCCAACGTTTTCAGACCATGTTCAAGGGATGTTTTAGCAGCAGTTTCTGCAGCCATTTGAGCAGCGAATGGTGTAGATTTACGTGAACCACGGAAACCAAGAGCACCAGCACTTGACCAAGATACAGCGTTACCTTGCATATCTGTAATCGTTACGATTGTATTGTTAAATGTAGAACGAATGTGTGCGATACCAGATTCGATATTCTTTTTCACACGACGTTTACGAGTTTGTTGTTTACGAGCCATGTTAAGAAGGAACCTCCTTTACCAATTATTTTTTCTTGTTCGCAACTGTTTTACGAGGACCTTTACGCGTACGCGCATTGTTCTTCGTATTTTGACCACGAACAGGTAAGCCACGACGGTGACGGATACCACGGAATGAACCGATTTCCATCAGACGTTTAATATTTAATGAAGTTTCGCGACGTAAGTCACCTTCAAGTTTGTAAGAATCTAATTGTTCACGGATTTTGTTTAACTCATCTTCAGTTAAGTCGCGTACGCGAGTATCTTCTGAAATACCTGCATCAGCTAGTACTTTCTGAGCTGTAGTTTTACCAATACCGAAAATGTACGTTAATGAAATTACCACGCGTTTGTCGCGAGGAATATCAACACCAGCAATACGTGCCATGTACGTTGTGCACCTCCTTTAGAATTAACCTTGTTTTTGTTTATGTTTAGGATTTTCACAGATTACCATTACTTTACCGCGTCGGCGAATTACTTTACATTTTTCGCAGATCGGTTTCACAGATGGTCTCACTTTCATCTAACCTAACCTCCTTAGTAGTCCGGAGCGCAAAAGATTATTTAAAACGGTATGTGATACGACCGCGAGTTAAATCATAAGGAGATAACTCAATAGTAACCTTATCTCCAGGTAGAATACGGATAAAGTGCATACGAATCTTACCAGATACGTGTGCTAGAATCACATGTCCATTTTCTAATTCTACCTTAAACATCGCGTTTGGCAAAGTCTCAACAACTGTCCCTTCGACTTCAATTACATCATCTTTCGCCATCTACTCTGTCTCCTCTCTATATGCAAATTAAAGTTCTCATCGTTACATCAAACGGATATCTGCTGCAACTTTAGAAGCAACCTCGTTTCAACATATGTTTGGATTGTATGAGAGATGTTTGAAAGACGCTCGTCTGGTTTCGCTTCACACAATCCACGGAATATACAGAACCAGTAAGGGCACTGAATCTCCCATGTTTACACGAATACCGGAATGTCTTGGATGAGATATTCATACCCGTTACACAGATGCTTCCACGAAACCCATTATACTCCTCCAAAAGATATGTTGCACTTTTGAGAAGAAATATATACCGGGCACAATATGCTTTTGCAACTCTCAAAAAAATTATGTTTCGTTGTTGCTCCCGCATGCCTCCCGCGGAAGCAGTACTCTGCGCCCGGAGCCGGGTATCAGCTGCGGCTGCTCTGTAATAGAGCATCAAGATCAGCAAACACTTTGTTAATATCTTGCTGTCCATCTATATTAGTTAACACGCCTTTAGCTTGATAGAAATCAAGTAAAGGTTGTGCTTGTTTCATATTTACTTCCAGACGGTTAGCAACCGTTTCAGGATTATCATCTGCACGTGTATAAAGCTCGCCACCATCTTTATCACATTTTCCTTCCTCAGCAGGAGGATTGAAAATTAAATGATAGGATGTACCACAAGTTTTACAAATACGTCTACCTGAAAGACGAGCAATTAACTCATCCTTTTCAACTTGAATGTTTAATGTATGCTCAATAGCTTTACCTAGATCAGCAAGAATGCTATCTAAGGCTTCAGCTTGAGGAACAGTACGTGGGAAACCATCTAATAAGAATCCTTTTTCACAATCAGGTTTAGCCAGTCGCTCACGAACAATACCAATAGTTACTTCATCAGGTACAAGTGCACCTTGATCCATAAACGACTTAGCTTGTAAGCCTAGTTCAGTACCTTCTTTAATTGCAGCACGGAACATATCGCCTGTAGAAATATGAGGAATTGCGTACTTCTCAACAATTTTATCTGCCTGAGTACCTTTACCAGCACCTGGCAGACCCATTAAAACGATATTCATTAGGAAATATTCCTCCCACAAAAGGTTTGCTGATTAAAGGAAACGATGGAACGTTCCCTAAAAACCAACATTATTTCATAAAGCCTTTGTAGTGACGTTTAACAAGTTGAGATTCTAGCTGCTTCATCGTTTCGAGCGCTACGCCGACTACGATAATAATACTAGTACCACCGATCTGCACTGAGGCAGGTAGATTCATAAAGTTTATGAATATAACCGGCATTACTGAAATAACAGTTAAGAAAATCGCGCCGACAAATGTCAGACGATATAACACGCTTGTTAAATACGTTTGAGTGTTTTCACCAGGACGAATACCTGGAATATAAGCACCTTGCTTTTTCAAGTTATCTGCCACATTTTCTGGATTCACTTGTACGAATGCATAGAAATATGTGAATGCGATGATTAATGCCACATAAATAATCATTCCAACAGGTTTTGTATGATCAAACGTGTTATTAATGAATGTTGTAACATTATTTTCACCGAAGAACGGAACTAACGTACGAGGTGTCATCAGAAACGCTGAAGCAAAGATTACAGGAATAACCCCTGCCGCATTTACTTTTAATGGTAAATGAGTTTGTTGACCACCAGTTTGTTGATTTCGCCCAGTAACTCGTTTTGCATATTGAATTGGAATTTTACGTAGTGCTTGTTGCACGTAGATAACTCCAATAACAACCGCAAGCAAGATTAAAACAAGTAGACCAAGGATAATTAGGTTGATAAATAGCTTATCACCAGCACCCTCGATTTGTTGTGCATAGATTTGGTTGATACCTGTAGGTAATGCCGCAACGATACCTGCGAAGATTACAACAGAAATACCATTACCAACGCCATGCGCAGTAATTTGATCAGCAAGCCATACTAGGAATGCTGTACCCGCTGTTAATACAATAGAGATTATAACATATGTTAAAACCCCTTCTTCCTTAATCAATGACCCGCCATACATTCTATTAAAACCAAATGACATCGCGAATGATTGAATAAAAGCAAGAATAATAGTAAAGTAGCGTGTAAATTGCGCAAGTTTACGTCTTCCGACTTCACCTTGCTTTGCCCACTCAGCAAACTTCGGTACTACGTCCATTTGCAATAACTGAACAATAATTGAGGCTGTGATGTAAGGCATAATCCCCATCGCAAAGATGGAGAAGTTCTTTAAAGCACCACCGCCAAAAGTATTCAGGAAACCAACGAGGTTAAACTCATCAGTTGCCTTTAATACATTAGCGTCAACGTTAGGTACTGGAATGAAAGTTCCAATACGAAAAACGATTAACATTAAAAGTGTGAAAATGATTTTATTTCTTATATCTCGAACACGCATAAAGTTAGAGATTGTCTGAAACATTAAATCACCTCAGTAGTTCCGCCGGCATTCTCGATTGCTTCTTTCGCTGAAGCTGAGAATTTATGAGCTTTGACAGTAAGCTTTTTATTAAGAGTTCCGTTGCCTAGAACTTTAATTCCAGCTTTTTCATTGCTCACTAGACCAGTTTCAAGTAATAATGCAGCAGTTACCTCTGCACCGTCTTCGAAACGGTTTAAAGCATCAAGGTTAACGATCGCGTATTCTTTACGGTTAATGTTCGTAAAGCCACGTTTTGGTAAACGACGGAATAATGGGTTCTGACCGCCTTCAAAGCCTGGGCGTACACCGCCACCAGAACGAGCGTTTTGACCTTTATGACCTTTACCTGCTGTTTTACCGTTACCAGAACCGATACCACGACCAACGCGGTTGCGTTGCTTACGAGAACCTTCTGCTGGTTTTAACTCATGCAGTTTCATAGTGGGTGGCACCTCCTTGTTCAATAATTGGAAATTAAATTTCTTTTACAGTAACTAAGTGAGCTACTTTATCAAGCATACCGCGAGTAGCTGCGTTATCAGCTTTCTCTACAGTTTGGTGTAATTTACGTAAACCTAAAGCTTCAACAGTTTTGCGTTGTGCAGGTTTAGTACCAATCACAGATTTAGTAAGGGTGATTTCTAATTTGTTAGCCATTATCTTTCCCCCCTTATCCTAATAGTTCTTCCACTGATTTACCACGTAATTTAGCTACGTCCTCTACGCGTTTTAATTCAGTTAAACCTTGAATTGTTGCACGCACCATGTTAATTGGTGTGTTAGATCCAAGTGATTTTGAAAGAATATCAGTAATACCAGCAAGTTCTAGTACAGCACGTACTGGACCACCAGCGATAACCCCTGTACCAGGAGCAGCAGGTTTGATTAGGATTTCTCCTGCACCAAAGCGACCTTGCACTAAGTGTGGAGTTGTTCCACCTACGCGTGGCACTTCGATTAAGTTTTTCTTCGCATCTTCAACAGCTTTGCGGATAGCATCTGGCACCTCTTGAGCTTTACCAGTTCCGAAACCTACATGACCGTTTCTATCGCCAACTACAACTAATGCTGTGAAGCGGAAGCGACGTCCACCTTTAACAACTTTAGCAACGCGGTTAATAGTAACTACGCGTTCTTCAAGTTCTCCAAGTTTGTTTGCGTCAATACGACTCATGAAATGTGTCCCTCCTTCTTATTAAAATTCTAAACCGTTCTCACGTGCAGCTTCAGCTAAAGCTTTAACACGTCCATGATATAAGTAACCACCACGGTCAAATACTACAGCAGTAATATTTTTTTCCGCAGCGCGTTTTGCGATTGTTTCACCGACTTTAGTTGCTGCGTCAACATTGCTACCAGCACCTTCGAAACCATTTTCTTGAGAAGATGCGCTAACAATTGTTACGCCTGCTACGTCATCGATAAGTTGCGCGTAAATGTTCTTGTTAGAACGGAATACGTTTAAGCGTGGACGCTGAGCAGTACCCGAAATTTTAGAACGTACGCGAGCATGACGTTTTTTACGAACCTGATTTTTATCTTGTTTCGTAATCACAAGGGTCACTCCTTTCTAATGCTTAAGCTGCATTATTTACCTGTTTTACCTTCTTTACGACGAACATATTCGCCTTCATAACGAATACCTTTACCTTTATAAGGCTCTGGTGGACGAACGTCACGGATGTTAGATGCAAGAGCACCAACGCGTTCTTTGCTAATACCTTTAACGATGATTTTAGTGTTTGAAGGAACTTCAATTTGTAGACCATCTTCAGGTGTGAACTCTACTGGATGAGAGTAACCTACGTTAAGTACAAGTTTAGTACCTTGTAATTGCGCACGGTAACCAACACCGATAAGTTCTAAAGCTTTTTCGAAACCTGCAGAAACACCAGTAACCATGTTCGCAAGAAGCGCACGAGTAGTACCGTGGTTTGTGCGGTGTTCTTTTGAATCAGAAGGACGTACTACAGTGATTACGTTACCCTCTTGCTCAATTTTCATATCTTGGTGGAAAGAACGAACAAGTTCGCCTTTAGGACCTTTAACAGTAACAGTGTTGTTTGCATCAACAGTAACAGTTACGTTAGCAGGTACCTCGATAATTTTTTTACCTACACGAGACATTTAGTTGCACCTCCATTCATTTATTGCTAATTACCAAACGTATGCTAGAATTTCTCCGCCAACTTGTTTAGCGCGAGCTTCTTTATCTGTTAATAAACCTTGTGAAGTTGACACTAAAGCGATACCAAGACCGTTCAATACTTTAGGTACTTCATTTGTTTTAGCATATACACGTAAACCAGGTTTAGAAATACGTTTTAAGCCAGTGATAACGCGCTCGTTATCTTTTCCATATTTTAAGAAAATACGGATGATACCTTGTTTGTTGTCTTCCACGTATTCTACGTCACGTACGAAACCTTCACGCTTTAAAATTTCAGCGATTTCTTTTTTCACGTTGGAAGCTGGTACTTCTAACTTCTCGTGACGAACCATGTTCGCATTACGAATGCGAGTAAGCATATCTGCAATCGGATCAGTCATTGTCATTACATTTACCTCCTTCCCAAATTAGGGGATTACCAGCTGGCTTTTTTCACGCCAGGAATTTGTCCCTTATATGCAAGTTCTCGGAAACAAATACGGCAAAGTTTGAATTTGCGATATACTGAATGTGGACGACCACAGCGTTCACAACGTGTATACTCTTGCACTTTAAACTTTTGCTTACGTTGTTGTTTAACGATCATAGATTTTTTAGCCACGTTTTCGCCCTCCTTGTTTGATTACTTTTGGAACGGCATACCGAATTGTGTCAATAACTCGCGAGCTTCTTCGTCAGAGTTCGCTGTCGTTACGATCACGATGTCCATACCGCGTACTTTTGAAACTTTATCGTAATCGATTTCTGGGAAAATTAATTGTTCTTTAACACCTAGAGTGTAGTTACCGCGACCATCGAATGCTTTTTTAGAAACACCACGGAAGTCACGTACACGAGGTAGTGAGATAGAAATTAATTTGTCCAAGAATTCATACATACGCTCACCGCGTAATGTAACTTTAGCACCGATAGGCATACCTTCACGAAGACGGAAACCTGCGATCGATTTTTTAGCTTTAGTTACTACTGGTTTTTGACCAGTGATAATTGTTAATTCTTCAACAGCTGCATCTAACGCTTTAGAGTTTTGAACTGCATCACCAACACCCATGTTGATAACGATTTTCTCAACTTTCGGTAGTTGCATAACTGATTTATATCCAAATTTGCTCATAAGAGCTGGAGAAACTTCATTTAAATATTTTTCTTTTAGGCGGCTCATGTGTGTACCTCCCTTCTATTTATACTAATTAGTCGATTACTGCACCTGATTTTTTTGCTACACGAACTTTTTTACCGTTTTCGATTTTATAACCTACACGAGTCGGCTCGCCAGATTTAGGATCGATTAGCATTACGTTCGAAACGTGAATTGCAGCCTCTTGGCTAACAATACCACCTTGTGGATTCAATTGGTTAGGTTTAACGTGTTTTTTCACGATATTCACACCTTCAACAAGAACGCGATCTTGTTTTGGGAAAGCAGCAAGGATTACGCCTTCTTTGCCTTTATCCTTACCAGTGATTACCTTAACCTTGTCACCTTTTTTTACATGCATGCTGTCGCACCTCCTTGATTGGCACTGTCATGAAATTAAAGAACTTCTGGAGCTAGAGAAACGATTTTCATGAAGTTGCTGTCACGTAGTTCACGTGCAACAGGTCCGAAAATACGAGTTCCGCGTGGTGATTTATCATCACGAATAATTACACAAGCATTTTCATCAAATTTGATGTACGTGCCGTCTTTACGACGAACGCCTGATTTAGTACGAACGATAACAGCTTTAACAACGTCACCCTTCTTGACAACGCCACCTGGTGTTGCTTTCTTAACTGTACAAACAACGATATCACCGATGTTAGCAGTTTTACGGCCAGAGCCACCAAGCACTTTAATTGTAAGAACTTCACGTGCACCTGAGTTGTCAGCAACTTTCATACGACTTTCTTGTTGGATCACTTAGGTTACCTCCCTTCGGAAATTGGTTGTTCCGAAATAGTTATTAAATAATAACCGCTTTTTCTACAACTTCTACTAGACGGAAACGTTTAGTAGCTGATAGCGGGCGAGTTTCCATGATACGTACGATATCACCGATTTTCGCTGTGTTTAACTCATCATGAGCTTTAAACTTTTTAGAGTATTTTACACGCTTACCATAAAGCTTGTGCTTTTTGTAAGTTTCAACTAAAACAGTAACAGTTTTGTCCATTTTATCTGAAACAACGCGGCCCGTGTAAACTTTGCGTTGATTGCGCTCAGTCATACTTGAAAACCTCCTTTATCAGTTATTTGCACTGATTTCTCTTTCACGAATAACAGTTTTCATACGCGCGATTGCTTTACGCACTTCACGAATACGAGCTGTGTTTTCTAATTGACCAGTCGCCAATTGGAAGCGAAGGTTGAAAAGCTCTTCTTTCAGTGATTTCACTTTTAATTCTATTTCAGAAGTAGCAAGGTCACGGATTTCATTAGCTTTCATTAGATTCACCACCAGTTTCTTGACGTTTTACGATCTTACATTTAACAGGAAGTTTGTGTGATGCTAAACGAAGTGCTTCACGTGCAACTTCTTCAGATACGCCAGCAATTTCGAACATTACTTTTCCTGGTTTAACTACTGCTACCCAACCTTCAGGAGAACCTTTACCAGAACCCATGCGGACTTCTAGAGGTTTTTTAGTGTAAGGTTTATGTGGGAAGATTTTAATCCAAACTTTACCGCCACGTTTCATGTAACGAGTCATCGCGATACGAGCAGATTCGATTTGACGGTTAGTAATCCAGCTAGCAGTTTGAGCTTGTAAGCCCCATTCGCCGAAAGTTACTTCTTTTCCGCCTTTCGCTTCGCCACGCATGTTGCCGCGGTGTTCACGACGGTATTTAACGCGTTTAGGCAATAACATATTATTTGCCTCCTTCCACAGATTTCTTCGTAGGAAGAACTTCACCACGGTAGATCCATACTTTAACGCCTAATTTACCGTAAGTAGTATCAGCTTCTGCGTGTGCATAATCGATGTCAGCACGTAGAGTATGAAGTGGAACAGTTCCTTCACTATAGTGTTCAGCACGCGCGATATCAGCGCCACCTAAACGACCAGATACTTGTGTTTTAATTCCTTTTGCACCAGCGCGGATTGTGCGTTGGATCGCTTGCTTTTGCGCACGACGGAATGATACACGATTTTCTAATTGACGAGCGATGTTTTCAGCTACTAGACGAGCGTCAAGATCTGCACGTTTGATTTCAATGATGTTGATGTGTACACGTTTACCAGTTAACTCGCTAAGGTATTTACGAAGGTTTTCAACTTCAGTACCACCTTTACCGATTACCATACCTGGTTTCGCAGTGTGAATTGTAATGTTTACACGGTTTGCAGCACGTTCGATTTCTACTTTAGAAACTGAAGCGTCTTTAAGAGCCGTTTCAATATATTTACGCACTTTGATGTCTTCGTGAAGTAGAGTTGCATAGTCTTTTTCAGCGTACCATTTTGACTCCCAGTCACGAATAATACCAACGCGTAGTCCTATTGGATGTACTTTTTGACCCACGGATTAACCCTCCTTCTTCTCAGATACCACTAGAGTAATGTGGCTTGTGCGTTTGTTAATTGCGCTTGCACGTCCTTGTGCACGTGGACGGAAACGTTTTAAAGTTGGACCTTCGTCAACGAATACTTCAGAAACTACTAAAGAGTTGATGTCAAGATCGTAGTTGTGCTCAGCGTTAGCAACTGCAGATTTTAATACTTTCTCAACGACTGGAGACGCCGCTTTTGGAGTATGACGTAAAATTGCAACTGCTTCACCAACTTGCTTACCTCGGATTAAGTCTACAACTAGACGTACTTTGCGAGGAGCAATGCGTACTGTACGAGCGATAGCTTTAGCTTGTGTCATTAGGATTTACCTCCTCTCAAAATTAGCGTCTTGTTTTCTTGTCGTCTGCACCGTGACCTTTATAAGTACGTGTCGGTGCGAACTCACCAAGTTTATGGCCTACCATATCTTCTGTTACGTATACAGGAACATGTTTACGTCCATCATATACAGCAATCGTTAAACCGATGAAGTTCGGGAAGATTGTAGAACGGCGTGACCAAGTTTTGATAACTTGTTTTTTCTCAGAAGCCTCTTGCGCTTCCACTTTTTTCATTAAGTGGTCATCGACAAAAGGTCCTTTTTTCAAGCTGCGACCCATGTAGGAACCTCCCTCCGTGATTCCACCACGGCTCTCACATAGAACCGTAGTTTAACCACTTTATTTTTTACGACTACGGATGATAAATTTATCCGATTTGTTTTTCTTCTTGCGAGTTTTGTAACCAAGTGCTGGTTTACCCCAAGGAGTCATTGGTGATTTACGTCCGATTGGAGAACGTCCTTCACCACCACCGTGTGGGTGATCGTTAGGGTTCATTACAGAACCACGAACTTCTGGGCGTTTACCTAACCAACGGCTACGACCTGCTTTACCGATGTGTACAAGTTCGTGTTGTTCGTTACCAACTTGACCGATTGTAGCGCGGCAAGTAGCTAAAACTAAACGTACTTCACCAGATTGTAAACGAACGATAACGTACTTATCTTCACGACCAAGTACTTGCGCAGAAGTACCAGCTGAACGTACTAATTGTCCGCCTTTACCAGGTTTTAACTCGATGTTATGGATTGTAGTACCCATTGGAATGTTTGCTAATGGTAATGTGTTACCTACTTTAATATCAGCATCTGGGCCAGAAACGATTGTTTGACCAACCTCTAGACCTTTTGGTGCTAAGATGTAAGCTTTTGCTCCATCAGCGTAGTTGATTAATGCGATATTCGCAGAACGGTTTGGATCATATTCAATAGTAGCAACTTTTGCCGGAATGCCATCTTTAACACGTTTGAAATCGATAACACGGTATTGCTTCTTATGACCACCACCATGATGACGAACAGTGATTTTACCTTGGTTGTTACGACCAGCTTTGCGTTTAGTTGGTTCAAGCAATGATTTCTCAGGCTTGTTAGTTGTAATTTCCGCAAAGTCTAATGACGTCATGTTACGACGACCATTAGAGGTAGGTTTATACTTTTTAATCGCCATTGTGTTTTCCCTCCTTCTTGAGTGTTCAAATCATAAATCCGTTAGGATTACATTTCGAATAATTCAATTTCTTTGCTATCAGCAGTTAATTTAACGATCGCTTTACGACGTTTGTTAGTGTAACCACCGTAACGGCCTACGCGTTTGAATTTACCTTTGTAGTTAAGAACGTTTACTTTCTCAACTTTTACGCCAAAGATTTCTTCTACAGCGTCTTTTACTTGAGTTTTGTTAGCGCGAGTGTCTACTTCGAAAGTATACTTTTTCTCTGCCATAAGTTCTGAAGAACGCTCAGTAATGACCGGACGTTTTAAAATATCACGTGCTTCCATTATCCAAGCACCTCCTCAACTTTTTCTACTGCAGACTTAGTGAATACAACTTTATCATGACCTAATAGATCAAGAACGTTGATTCCGTTTGCAGTTAAAACTGTTACACCTGGGATGTTACGAGCAGATAATGCTACGTTTTCATCTAGGTCAGCAGTTACGAATAAAGATTTTTTCTCTAAAGAAAGATCTTTAAGGATTTTTGTGAATTCTTTTGTTTTTGGTGCTGCTAGAGTTAGAGCATCAAGAACTAAGAAGTTTTGTTCTACTACTTTAGCTGATAAAGCAGATTTAAGAGCTAAACGACGAACTTTTTTAGGTAATTTATAAGAATAGCTACGTGGAGTAGGACCGAATACGATACCACCGCCGCGCCATTGTGGAGAACGGATAGAACCTTGACGAGCACGACCAGTTCCTTTTTGACGCCATGGTTTACGACCACCACCAGCAACCTCAGAACGGTTTTTAACCTTGTGATTACCTTGACGAAGAGAAGCACGTTGAGCAACTACTGCGTCGAATAATACTGCTTCATTTGGCTCGATTCCGAAGATCGCATCGTTTAATTCGATTTCACCAACTGAAGCACCTGTTTGACTAAGTACAGATACTTTTGTCATTCCTGTTTCCTCCTTTCCTTAAGTGATTACTTAGCTTTAATTGCAGTTTTTACTGTAACTAGAGCTTTTTTAGAACCAGGAACATTACCTTTAACAAGTAGTAAGTTACGATCTGTGTCAACTTTCACGATTTCTAAGTTTTGGATTGTAACTACATTGCCACCCATTTGACCAGGTAATTTCTTTTGTTTGAATACGCGGTTCGGAGCAACTGGACCCATTGAACCAGGACGACGGTGGTAACGAGAACCGTGGGCCATAGGACCACGAGATTGTCCGTGGCGTTTGATAACACCTTGGAAACCTTTACCTTTAGTAACTCCTGTTACATCGATTACATCGCCTTCTGCGAAAATTTCTACTTTGACTTCTTGACCAACTTCGTATTCTTCCACGTTCACGTTGCGGAATTCACGAATGAAGCGCTTAGGAGCAGTGTTCGCTTTTGCTACGTGACCTTGTTCTGGTTTGTTAGAAAGCTTAACGCGCTTGTCTTCGAAACCAACTTGAATTGCTTCGTAGCCGTCTGTTTCAACAGTTTTCTTTTGAAGAACTACGTTTGGAGTAGCTTCGATAACTGTTACCGGGATTAAATCGCCGTTTTCAGCGAAAACTTGTGTCATACCAATTTTTCTACCTAAGATTCCTTTAGCCATTTGTCACACCTCCTGTAAGTTTTAAAAGTTATATTGTTTTTACCATTAAAGTTTGATTTCGATATCAACGCCAGATGGTAAATCAAGTTTCATTAACGCGTCAACAGTTTGTGGTGTTGGGTTAACGATATCGATCAGACGTTTATGCGTACGCATTTCGAATTGTTCACGAGAATCTTTGTACTTGTGAACAGCACGAAGAATTGTGTACACAGACTTCTCAGTTGGAAGTGGAATCGGACCTGATACACTTGCACCTGAACGTTTTGCAGTTTCCACAATTTTCTCAGCAGATTGATCTAAAATACGGTGATCATACGCTTTTAAACGAATACGAATCTTTTGTTTTGCCATTATTTTCCCTCCTTCTCGCCTATTTTCTAGACATTCTCCACGAAAATTTTCCCACACACCGCCATGGCAAAGCGGCCGGGTGTGTCGGCAACCTCTCGCTTCATCGCAGTCAAAGACCAACATTCAACATTATATACAATAAAAAAAGAATAAGCAAGTCTTTTCGCTAAATTCTTTTAAATGTTGCAGATATTCTTAGTACTACTATTTCTTCGCTTTATTAAGCCGTTTATTAGTATATAAAATTTCTATACATATTGCAACACTTAAGGTTGTCATATCAACATTTTCGCACATTTCAAATAACTCTAAAAAGAAAAGTAGTTTCTACTTAAATAGAAACTACCTCCTTAATTATAGAAAGAACACACAGGCAATCCAACCAAACAGGATTAGTGGTATGTTAATGAAAAGGAACGTAGGAACACAGGTATCCCAAATATGATGATGCTGGCCGTCAGCATTAAGGCCTGCTGTTGGTCCTAATGTAGAATCGGATGCTGGAGAACCTGCGTCTCCTAAAGCACCAGCTGTACCGATTAAGCATAATATCGCTAAAGGGCTCATATCAAAACCTTGTGCTAGCGGAACAAATAGTGTAGCGATTATAGGCACTGTTGCGAAGGACGAACCAATCCCCATCGTCACAACTAATCCTATAACTAACATGATGAAGACAGCAAGACTTCTATTTCCTTCTAATACGGTGAGTGAATTTGTAATTAAGCTGTCCACATCACCTGTTGCATTGATTACCGCCGCGAAACCATTTGCCGCAATCATAACAAAGCCAATAAAGGCCATCATCTTCATTCCTTCAGAAAGAATATCATCGGCTTCTCGCCATTTAAGGGCACCTGTAAAATACATAATCATAATACCTGCAAACGAGCCTACAATCATTGAATCTGTTAACACTTGAGCGCATAGTGATGTTACTAGTGCCAGCGCTGTAGAAAACATAATAAATTTGCTGACGTTTACATTTAAAGATTCCGTCTCCACTTCACTATGCTTATAATGTCTTGGCTTTCGGTATACAACAAATGCGATTATCAATCCGATTAGCATTCCTAACACGGGAATCCCCATTGCTGCAGGGACATCACGTGAAGATACAGCCATTCCTGCCTCTGACACTTGTGTAGCAACGATATCTTGAAAGATTGCTCCAAAGCCAGCAGGTACAAAACTATAAGTACCAATTAAGCCTACTGCAATCAATGTTGCAATTATACGTCTATCGACTTCTAGCATATTTAAAATCTTTAAAATAGGAGGAATTAATAATGGAATGAAGGCAATATGAATAGGAATGACATTTTGAGATAAAATAGACATCACAAAAATAAGGAAGAAAATTAAGACCTTCACCAGTCCTTTTCTATTACTTTCACCCTTTAATATTTTTAACATCCCCGCTATCATTAATTCGGGTATTCCTGTTTTGGCAATGGCGATTGCAAAACCACCAAGTAAGCCATAACTTAATGCAATGGTTGCTCCTGCCCCTAATCCTTCCGTAAATGATTGGACAGTTGACTCAATGCCCATCCCACTAGTTAGACCACCTACAAATGCTCCTAGAACTAGCGAGAGAACTACATTGATGCGAAGCAAGCTTAATATTAACATAACGGCTACAGCCGCAATTACTGCATTCATTGTTACACTCTACTTTCATACACTAAATTACTAACATGTTAAACTTTATTATTCTGATAATTGAAAGTCAAGGTTTTTTGTAATTTCTATTTTTTTGCACTAAAAAACAGTGTGATGATAACCACCACACTGTTTCCGAGTTTCTTATTATTTAATATTACAACGATTGACGTACAACCTTTTTATAATAGCCTACCGATAGAATGGCAAAAATCGTATATAGGGCTATATAACAGCACATTGCAATCCACAAGGGAGCTGTTAACTCTGTCCCAAATAGAAACCATCCTGACTTAACAGCAAAGTAGCTATGCAATAACCCAATAACTAATGGAACACCGAAATTAAAGGCCTGTTTCATATAAATACCATTCATGATATCTTTTTCAGCAAAACCAATCTTTCGTAGGATTGTATAGGAATCACGTTCTTCCTCTGCCTCAGACATTTGTTTAAAGTATAGAATACTACCTGTGGTCATTAAGAACGCTAACCCTAAAAATGCTGTTGTAAATATGGTAAGACCCAATGATTCAATGTTGTCTTTACGTTTTCCTTCATAGGATGATTGCGTATATTGCTTTGTCTCCCCTTTATCATCTACAGCCTTAATAATGCCTGCATTCGATTGAATATATAATTTTTCTGCTGTTGCAATATCTTCGTTCGATTTTAAAGTGATTGTTGATTGATGATGCCAAGGATAAAGAGCTGCCTGTGTAGTTAAACTTTTAAACATATCATCTGTCACAACAAAGATAGGTCCACCACCCCCAGCCGTTACAATACCACTTATCACACTTTTATCGTGGATATCAACGACATGAAAAGTTTCTTCAAGTTCTCCTGCAGATACTACTAAATCATGATCTTTCTCTAACGGGAACATTTCAGCCATATAACCACCATAGTTTGTTAGGATAACCTCATTCCCGGATAGCTTAGCTTCTGGAACACTCTGCTGATAATCTGAAAGCGGTATGGTATAAATTGTGCCTTCCATTGTATATAAAGGGTTATCCTGCTGTTTTTTAGACATCAATTGACCTACAGCAGCGGTTACTCCCTGAAGACGGTAGTCAATTTTATCATAAGCAATATTATTTTCCTCTAACTTCTCTAAAAATCTCTCCCCTTGCTCTTCAAGCAATATGAAATCACCAGGTACTTGGCTATATGCAGATGCTTCCGAGGAGTAGTAGGCGATATAGGAAAGCGTCGTCACGCCTAGAGAAACGCCTGTTAACACGGTGATTAGCGTTAATGACTTTGCATTGCTCTTCATACGATGCATTATGGGCGTTAATGCTAATACATCCTTTATGGATAAATGCCCTTTTTTCTTTAGGCGAATAGTATTCATAATAAATGCTACAGAGAAACGAAAAACAAGGAATGTTCCACCGATTGTAGTAGCTAAAATAATAATCATATTAATAAATAAATTACCAGCAGATTCAATATCGAACAGCTTTGTCGATGCATAGTAGCCATAAGCAATCAGTATAAGACCCAAAAAGCCAATAACCATCTGTAATGCACTAAAGCGCCTCACACGCTCATCTGCTTGTTTTGCTGCACTAAATAATGATAACAATGAAACATGATGAATCATCCAAGCCATCTGTATAAGAACGATGATCAATAAGATCGTAAACACAATCATCGACTGCAGTAAAGCTTGTGTACTAAAAGTCATGGTTACGAGAGCTTCTTTTTCAAGTACACGAAGCAAAATCATTGCAAACACACGAGAGCTAAAGAAGCCTGCCAACATACCTATAATAACGGCTCCAACAAATAACAGAATGTTTTCAATCGCTAATAAACGCACGATTAGCCCCTTAGTCATGCCAATCAGTTGATACAAACCTATTTCCTTACTACGACGCTTCATAAATAAATGGTTTGCATACAGAACGAAGAACAAAACGATAAAATAAAGAATATAAGTTGCTGCCTTAAATCCTGCAGTAGCTGTTCCACTCATTTGAACAGCAGCCCACACTTCCGTATTATTTTGCAGGGTGACAAAGGAAAAGTATAATGTAACACTAAAAATAAGTGCAAAGAAATATAGATAGTAGTGTTTCATATTTTTCTTCATGCTTCGAAGTACTAACTTACTAAGACTCATACCCGTCACCGCCTAGCACACTTTGTGTATGCATGATTTCTTTGAAAAAGGCCTGCCTTGTTTTATCGCCCTTATAAAGTTCACTATAGATAAGGCCATCCTTTAGAAATAACACACGTGTACAGAAACTTGCAGCTACAGCATCGTGTGTAACCATCATAATTGTCGCCTCTTTTGTTTCATTTATATTTTGTAGATTTTGAAGTAGGGCTGTAGCTGATTTAGAATCTAGTGCACCAGTGGGCTCGTCTGCAAATACCAATGACGGATTGGTAATAAGTGCACGTGCAGCAGAGGTACGCTGTTTTTGTCCACCAGATATTTCGTTGGGGTATTTATTTAAAATTTCCGAGATTCCCAGCAAAGAAGTGAGTTCCTTCACTCGACTTTCAGCAACTGCTTTTGGTAACTTACTGATGGCTAACGGTAGAAGAATATTTTCTTTTACTGTTAAGGTATCTAATAAATTATAGTCCTGAAATATAAATCCCAGCTGCTCTCGTCGGAAGTTTGCTAAAGCCTTTTCTTTCATACCACGTAAACTATGACCGTTTATCTCAATTACACCTTCTGTCGCAAAGTCAATTGAGCATAAGACATTTAAAAGCGTTGTTTTACCAGAGCCAGAAGGTCCCATAATACCTACAAACTCACCTTTATTCACCTCTACATCAATACCCTTTAATACTTCTTGAGCCGTTGATTTTTTCCCATACACTTTCTTTATTTTACGTCCTATTAAAACTGTCACTTCATAACGCCCCTTTCTATAGTTCAAGTGTACCCTGTCATACCTAATCATTCGTGCGTTTTACATGACAATATAAAAAGGTAGGTGACATTTTCGTCATCTACCTGTTAGTTTCGCATATTCATTTTGTAAGGGGAAGCGTAGTGTAAATAGCGAGCCTTCACCAACTTTAGATTGAACATTAATACGAATACCAATTTTTTGGGCTACATTAGATGCTAAATAGAGACCCATACCTGTAGATTGAGAGGATTCCCTTCCCGCTGTTCCTGTATAAGATTTTTGAAAAATCCTAGGTAAATCGTCTAAAGGTATACCCCTACCTATATCTTTAATATGTAGTAATGTAGCTCCTGTAGAATCATGTTCTGTAAAGATTGTTATCTCAGAATTTACTGGGCTATACTTGATGGCATTCGAAAGAATTTGTCGAATAATAAAAGCTAGCCACTTGCCATCTGTCATAACCGTCTCTGTCAGTTCACCAATTTCAAAGCCAATGCCTTTTTCAAGACACCATGCTTGCATAGCTCTGATTTCTTTATAAACAATGGGCTTCAGTTCAATCTCATTTAAATAATTATCTTTTTCAATAGCGTATAATCTTGTTTGATGCAGTTGTTGATCAACCAAAAGATGTAGTCTTAGCCATTCATTCTCTAATTTTCGACGTAGCTGTAAATCCTCAATATGTTCAAACATTAAATTAATAGCAGTTAAAGGTGCTTTTACTTCATGGACCCAAGCTAATAGCTCATCAGAATGTTCCTGTATCTGCACTTTGGCTTGATTTAACTCTAAATTCTTTTCAAAGAAGGCATCCTCCATTTTTCGAAAGTATACTTCTTGAAAAGGAGACAAAGCTAAGCTATTTCTATGTGCATCATCAAGGCGGCTATCCATATTTCCCAGGAAATCTTTTAATTTCCCAACTTCGATGACATAGCGACACCAAAAAAAGAGTATAAAACTTACAAGTAAACTAACGTTTACATACCAAATAGAAATTCCATTTAAACCAACATCTAAAGAAAATAGCACATTTAGAATTATCAAAGTAAAAATAAAAAATCCAATCCAAGCAAAGCGTTCTCTCATAAATAATAATAGCAACTTTCCTCACGTCCCTCAGCTTACTGCCATATAACCAAGTCCCTTTTTTGTTAGTATTACCTCATGTAAACCAATATCCTCTAGCTTTGTACGTAACCGATTAACGTTTACAGACAAAGTATTATCGTTTACGAAACGTTCGTCATCCCATAGTTTTCTCATTAACTCGTCTCTGGAAACGATATGATTAGCCTGTTCTACTAATATTCTTAAAATGAAAAGTTCATTTTTTGTTAAGCAAGCAATGGCACCATTATACATAATTTCACTTCTGGCATAATCAATTATGGCATCGTTAAAACGTGTAACATCCATTTTTTCTTCAACATAATCATAGGTTCTACGTAAAATAGCCTGTGCTTTTGCGAGTAAAACTTCCATATGAAAAGGCTTTTGAATAAAATCATCAGCCCCCATTTGCATGGCCATTACCATATCCATGGGGTGATCTCGAGAAGAAAGAAAAAGAATTGGTACTTTGGATAAATGACGAATTTCACGACACCAATGAAAGCCGTCATAGGCAGGCAATTGAATATCAATTAGCACGAGATGTGGCTTCTCCTCTATAAAGTCATCCATCACCTTTTGAAAATTTTTAGGTCCAACCACGTTTAGCGACCACTGTTCAAAACGTTCTTGAATCATGCCAAAGATAGAAGGATCATCTTCAATCAGCAAAATTTTCATGTCCATAATCAGTTCCCCTTTCCCTTTAATTATTTACGCTAGAGGACATGCTTGTGGTTATGTACACATACACTAATTAAAACTCTAATTTTTCTTTATTTTAACACAAAAAACCAATCTGTAGGCGTCCCTACAGATTGGTTTGAAATTAGCGAAAGCTAAAATTATTTTTGGATAGAAGCAACTACGCCAGCGCCTACAGTACGGCCACCCTCACGGATAGAGAATTTAGTACCTTCTTCAAGAGCGATTGGAGCGATAAGTTCAACTGTCATTTCAATGTTATCACCAGGCATTACCATTTCAACGCCTTCTGGTAAGTTACAGATACCTGTTACATCAGTTGTACGGAAGTAGAACTGAGGACGGTAGTTAGAGAAGAATGGAGTATGACGGCCACCCTCTTCTTTTGATAAAACGTAAACTTCAGCTTTGAAGTTAGTGTGTGGAGTAATTGAACCTGGTTTAGCTAATACTTGACCACGTTGGATTTCTTCACGAGCAACACCACGTAGTAAAGCACCGATGTTATCACCAGCTTCAGCATAGTCTAATAATTTACGGAACATTTCTACACCAGTTACAGTAGTAGATTTAGCTTCTTCAGCGATACCGATGATTTCAACTACGTCACCAACTTTAACTTGACCACGTTCAACACGGCCAGTTGCAACTGTACCACGACCAGTAATAGAGAATACGTCCTCTACAGGCATCATGAATGGTTTGTCAGTTTGACGTTCTGGAGTTGGGATGTAAGAATCTACAGCGTCCATTAATTCAACGATTTTTTCTTCCCATTCTGGTTCACCTTCAAGAGCTTTAAGAGCAGAACCTTTGATTACAGGAATATCGTCACCTGGGAAGTCATACTCAGATAGTAGGTCACGGATTTCCATTTCTACTAATTCTAATAATTCTTCGTCATCAACCATATCACATTTGTTCATGAATACTACTAAGTATGGAACACCTACTTGACGAGATAAAAGGATGTGTTCACGTGTTTGTGGCATTGGGCCGTCAGCAGCAGATACTACTAAGATACCGCCGTCCATTTGAGCAGCACCAGTGATCATGTTTTTAACATAGTCAGCATGTCCTGGGCAGTCAACGTGTGCATAGTGACGAGTTTCAGTTTCGTACTCTACGTGAGAAGTATTGATTGTGATACCACGTTCTTTTTCTTCTGGAGCGTTATCGATATCAGCGTAAGATTTAGCTGTACCACCCATTTTTTTAGAAAGAACTGTAGCGATTGCAGCAGTTAAAGTAGTTTTACCATGGTCAACGTGTCCGATTGTACCAATGTTAGCATGCGTTTTAGAACGGTCAAATTTTTCTTTAGCCATTAGAGATTGCCTCCTCAAAATTGTATGTTTTAGATTTAAAATTTATAGAATGAATGCTGATAGAGAACGGGCCCATCCCCTATCCTGCAATCATAGCTTACAAATTAGTTATACTTTATGCAAGATGAAATTTCAATTATTCACCTTTATTTTTTTTGATGATATCTTCAGAGATTGATTTTGGTACTTCTTCATAATGATCGAATACCATTGAGAATACACCACGACCTTGCGTTGCAGAACGTAAAGTTGTTGCATATCCAAACATTTCTGAAAGTGGAACCATCGCACGAACAACTTGAGCGTTACCGCGAGCTTCCATACCTTCTACGCGACCACGGCGAGAAGTGATGTTACCCATGATATCACCAAGATATTCTTCAGGAATTACAACTTCAACTTTCATCATAGGCTCTAAAAGAACTGGACTACATTTTGATGCAGCAGCTTTAAGTGCCATAGATGCAGCAATTTTAAATGCCATTTCGTTTGAGTCAACATCATGGTATGAACCATCGAATAATTTCGCTTTGATGTCGATTAATGGGTAACCAGCGATTACACCGCGGTCAAGCGAGTCACGAAGACCTGCTTCTACAGCTGGAATATATTCACGTGGTACTACACCACCAACGATAGCATTTTCAAATTCAAAGCCTTTACCCTCTTCATTTGGAGAGAATTCGATCCATACGTCACCGTATTGACCACGACCACCAGATTGACGAGTGAATTTACCTTGAACTTGAGCAGAGCCACGGAATGTTTCACGGTAAGATACCATTGGAGCACCTACGTTAGCTTCTACTTTAAATTCACGGCGCATACGATCAACTAAGATATCAAGGTGAAGCTCACCCATACCTGAGATAATTGTTTGACCAGTTTCTTGGTCTGTATGTGCACGGAATGTTGGATCTTCTTCTTGTAGTTTTTGTAAAGCTTGACCCATTTTATCTTGGTCAGCTTTTGATTTTGGTTCTACAGAAAGAGAGATAACTGGTTCTGGGAACTCCATAGACTCAAGGATAACAAGGTTTTTCTCTTCACAAAGAGTGTCACCAGTTGTTGTATCTTTAAGACCTACAGCAGCTGCGATATCACCAGCAAATACTTTTGAAATCTCTTCACGGCTGTTAGCGTGCATTTGTAGGATACGACCTACACGTTCACGTTTACCTTTTGAAGAGTTTTGTACGTATGAACCTGATTCAAGAACACCAGAGTACACACGGAAGAACGTTAATTTACCTACGAATGGGTCAGTCATAACTTTAAATGCTAAAGCTGAGAATGGCGCTTCGTCTGATGATGGACGTTCAGTTTCATCACCATCTGGAGTTGTACCTTTAATAGCTGGTACATCAACTGGTGATGGTAAGTAGTCGATAACTGCGTCAAGCATTTTACGAACACCTTTGTGTTTGAATGCTGTACCACAGATTACTGGGTAGAATTCTACAGCGATTGTCGCTTTACGGATAGCCGCTTTAAGCTCTTCTTTTGTAATTTCTTCACCAGCAAAGTATTTTTCCATGATTTCTTCGTTAACTTCAGCGATTGCTTCGATTAACTTCTCACGGTATTCTTCAGCTTGCGCTTGGAATTCTTCAGGAATTGGTTGACCTTCACGTAATGCTGTACCTTCTTCGTTATCGTAGTAAGTTACATCCATTTCAACTAGGTCAATAATTGCTTTGAACTCATCTTCCGCACCAATTGGTAATTGGATTGGATGAGCATTTGCTTGTAAACGCTCATGTAAAGTACCTACAGAATATAGGAAATCTGCACCCATTTTATCCATTTTGTTAATGAATACGATACGTGGTACACCGTAAGTTGTAGCTTGACGCCATACAGTTTCTGTTTGAGGTTCAACACCAGATTGAGCATCAAGTACAGTTACTGCGCCGTCAAGTACACGTAATGAACGTTCTACTTCTACAGTGAAGTCTACGTGTCCAGGAGTATCGATGATGTTTACGCGGTTGCCTTTCCATTGAGCTGTTGTCGCAGCAGAAGTGATTGTGATACCACGTTCTTGCTCTTGCTCCATCCAGTCCATTTGAGAAGCGCCTTCATGAGTTTCACCGATTTTGTGAATCTTACCTGTGTAATAAAGGATACGCTCAGTTGTTGTTGTTTTACCAGCATCAATGTGAGCCATGATCCCAATATTACGAGTATTCTCTAGTGAGAATTCGCGTTTCATTAGGTATTTCTCCTTCCATATTGGGCTTATGCTATGTTTAGATTACCAACGGTAGTGAGCGAATGCTTTGTTCGCTTCTGCCATTTTGTGCATATCTTCACGTTTCTTAACTGATGCACCAGTGTTGTTAGAAGCATCAAGGATTTCGTTAGCTAAACGCTCTTCCATAGTTTTTTCACCACGAAGACGAGAATAGTTAACTAGGTAACGAAGACCTAAAGTTGTACGACGTTCTGGGCGTACTTCAACTGGTACTTGGTAGTTAGAACCACCAACACGGCGAGCACGTACTTCAAGAACTGGCATTACGTTATTTAGAGCAGCTTCGAATACTTCGATTGGATCTTGACCAGAACGTTCTTTAACTAGTTCGAACGCACCGTATAAAATCTTTTGAGAAGTACCTCTTTTACCATCAATCATCATTTTATTGATTAAACGAGTTACTAGTTTTGAATTATAAATTGGATCTGGTAACACGTCACGTTTGGAAACAGGACCTTTACGAGGCATGTGTTTTCCTCCTTTCATTGAGTAAATATATTGTTTGATTTAAATTATTTTTTTTCTTTAGGGCGTTTTGTACCGTATAAAGAACGTGATTGCATACGACCGTTTACACCAGCAGTATCAAGAGCACCACGAACGATATGGTAACGAACACCCGGTAAGTCTTTTACACGACCGCCACGGATAAGAACAACACTGTGCTCTTGTAAGTTGTGGCCTTCACCAGGAATGTACGCTGTAACCTCGATTTGGTTAGTTAAACGTACACGAGCGTATTTACGTAACGCTGAGTTTGGTTTTTTAGGCGTCATTGTACCTACACGAGTACAAACACCACGTTTTTGTGGAGATTTAACATCAGTTAAAGATTTTTTAAATGAGTTATATCCTTTGTTTAACGCTGGTGAATTTGATTTCGTGATTTTAGATTTACGAGGCTTACGTACCAATTGGTTAATTGTAGGCATCGATTTTTCCTCCCTTCATTCCTTCTTTTTTAATACCACACATCCAGGTGGTTCATTTTTTGGGTAAAAACAAAGTCTTTGTGCATTTTACACAAAAACTACTCTACAGTAATCGCAACTACCGCAGCTCCAACATGGATTCCACAGGCTTTGCCCAGTTCCTTTTTGGACTCAACAAGAATAACTGGTATACCGATTTCTCTCGCGAAAGATATGGCCGAATCGGTTACCCAATTGTCTGCATCAAGTGCCACAAATAGTTCTTTCACTGAACCAGCTCGCATTGCTTTTACTGCTTGCTTTGTACCTATGATTGTTTGACTAGCCCTTACTTTATCATAAGACATTTACATATCCTCCGAAGTACAGACAGTTAACTATCAACCTTCAATATATTATCATTACTCATTTACACTGTCAACTAATATCTTGAAAAAGTCCGAAGAGATGATGAAAATATGCATCTCTTCGGCCTAATTTTAATGTTTATTCAGCAGAAACGACTTCTGTGTCAAGCTCATCTTTTTCGATGCGGATTTGACGATAACGTTGCATACCAGTACCTGCAGGAACAAGTTTACCGATAATTACGTTCTCTTTTAATCCAAGAAGCTCGTCACGTTTACCCTTAATTGCTGCATCTGTTAACACACGTGTTGTTTCTTGGAACGATGCTGCAGATAAGAATGATTCTGTTTCAAGAGAAGCTTTTGTAATACCCAGGATAACAGGACGACAAGTTGCAGGGTTTTTGCCATTCATAACAGCGTCTACGTTTGCCTCTGAGAATTGGTGGATATCTAATAATGAGCCAGGTAGTAATTCTGTATCTCCAGCTTCAATTACACGCACTTTTCGAAGCATTTGGCGAACCATTACCTCAATGTGTTTATCCCCAATTTCTACCCCTTGCATACGGTATACTTTTTGAACTTCTTTTAATAAATATTCTTGAACAGTTGAAACGTCTTTGACTTTTAGCAATTGTTTTGGATCGATAGAACCTTCTGTTAAAACTTGACCACGTTCTACATTATCACCTTCGATAACTTTCAAACGTGCGTTATAAGGTGCTTGATACTTACGAGTTTCTACGTCACCTTGAATTGTAATTTCTTTTAAGCCTTCACGAATTTCTGTGATATCTGAAACCGTACCAGCGATTTCTGAAATAACAGATTGACCTTTTGGATTACGTGCTTCAAAGATCTCTTGGATACGTGGAAGACCTTGTGTAATATCATCTCCGGCAACCCCACCTGTATGGAATGTACGCATTGTTAACTGTGTACCTGGTTCACCGATTGATTGAGCAGCAATAATACCAACTGCTTCCCCAACTTCAACCTTCTCACCTGTCGCCAAGTTCATGCCGTAACATTTTTTACAAACGCCGTGTTTTGTATTACATGTAAATGCTGAACGGATTGTCACTTCTTCAATACCCGCCTCGATAATTGCACGAGCGATATCTTGGTCGATTAAACCGTCTTTTGCAAGAATTACTTCACCAGTTTCAGGGTGGAAGATTGTTTTCTTCGTATGACGACCAACAATACGTTCATCTAGAGCTTCAATTAACTCTGTGCCTTCCATTAATGCACCAATCGTTAAACCACGGTCAGTACCACAGTCATCTTCACGAACGATAACATCTTGTGCAACGTCAACAAGACGACGTGTTAAGTAACCTGAATCGGCAGTTTTTAGGGCTGTATCGGCAAGACCTTTACGAGCACCGTGAGTTGAGATGAAGTATTCTAATACTGTTAAACCTTCACGGAATGAAGATTTGATTGGAAGTTCGATAATACGACCAGCTGGGTTGGCCATCAGACCACGCATACCAGCTAGCTGAGTAAAGTTAGATGCATTACCACGGGCACCTGAATCAGACATCATGAAAATTGGGTTTGTTTTCTCAAGTGACTTCATCAGCTTCGCTTGAATTTCATCTTTTGCAGCACTCCAGCTTGAAATTACGCGATCGTAACGCTCATCCTCAGTAATGAAACCACGACGGAATTGCGCTTGAACTTTATCTACTTTCTCTTGAGCTTCTGCTAAAATTTCACCTTTATCAGGTAATACCACGATGTCAGATACACCTACAGTAATACCTGCACGTGTTGAATATTTGAAACCTAGGTTTTTCATACGGTCAAGCATTTTAGATGTTTCCGTAATGTGGAAACGTTTAAATACTTCAGCAATGATATTTCCTAAGAATTTCTTACGGAATGGATTTACAACAGGTACTGATGCAAAGTATTTACGCAATACAGCTGTACGTTGTGCATCAATTTTCCCTTTTTCATCTAAATTATTATAAGCATTATCTGATTCAAGCTCTTTAAGTGTTTCTTCATCAATTGTTAACTTAGCAAAGTATTTTTCTGGTGTTACTTGCTCTAAGTTGAAATCAGTTGGCTCATTAATATAAGGGAATGATTCCGGCAAGATTTCATTAAAGATTACTTTACCAACAGTTGTTAATAAGAACATATTATTTTGTTCTTCAGTGAATGTTGGATTATTTAATGAACTTGCTTTTATTGCGATACGTGTATGCAAGTGTACATGACCTGTATCATAGGCAATTAAAACTTCATTTGGACCATAGAAAACAGTACCTTCACCGCGTGCGCCTTCACGTTCAAGTGTTAAGTAGTAGTTTCCTAATACCATATCTTGAGAAGGTGTTACAACTGGTTTACCGTCTTTTGGATTCAGGATGTTTTGTGCAGCAAGCATTAGAAGACGAGCTTCAGCTTGAGCTTCAGCTGATAATGGTACGTGAACCGCCATTTGGTCACCATCGAAGTCAGCATTATAGGCTGTACATACTAATGGGTGAAGACGAATAGCACGACCTTCAACTAGTGTTGGTTCAAATGCTTGAATTCCAAGACGGTGAAGCGTTGGTGCACGGTTTAGTAATACTGGATGCTCACGGATAACATCTTCTAAAACGTCCCATACGTCGTTATTTAAACGTTCGATTTTACGTTTAGCAGATTTAATGTTATGAGCAAGACCACGCTCTACTAATTCTTTCATAACGAATGGCTTGAATAATTCAATAGCCATTTCTTTTGGTAAACCACATTGGTACATTTTTAAGTTTGGACCTACTACGATAACAGAACGACCAGAGTAGTCAACACGTTTACCAAGTAGATTTTGACGGAAACGACCTTGTTTACCTTTCAACATATGTGAAAGTGATTTTAATGGACGGTTACCAGGACCTGTTACAGGACGTCCACGACGACCATTATCGATTAATGCATCAACAGCTTCTTGTAACATACGTTTTTCATTTTGTACGATGATGCTTGGAGCACCTAAATCTAATAAACGTTTTAAACGGTTATTACGATTAATTACACGACGGTATAAATCGTTTAAATCTGAAGTCGCGAAACGACCACCATCTAATTGCACCATTGGACGAAGCTCTGGTGGAATAACAGGTAGTACATCCAGAATCATCCATTCAGGTGAGTTTCCTGAGTTACGGAAAGATTCAACAACTTCTAGACGTTTAATGGCACGAGTACGTCTTTGACCTTGAGCAGATTTTAACTCCTCTTTTAAAGATTGTGTTTCATCTTCTAGGTCGATTTTACCTAATAATTTTTTGATTGCTTCTGCACCCATTGATGCTTCGAATGTATTACCGAATTTTTCACGGTATGCACGATACTCTTTTTCAGAAAGTAATTGTTTACTTTCTAAATTAGTAGCACCTGCATCGATCACAACGTATGAAGCGAAATAGATAACTTCTTCAAGAGCACGAGGTGACATATCTAAAATTAGACCCATACGGCTAGGAATACCTTTGAAGTACCAGATATGAGAAACTGGTGCTGCTAATTCGATATGCCCCATACGTTCACGACGAACTTTAGCACGTGTTACTTCAACGCCACAACGATCACAAACTACGCCTTTATAGCGTACACGTTTATATTTCCCACAGTGACACTCCCAGTCCTTAGTTGGACCAAAAATACGCTCACAGAATAAACCATCTTTTTCTGGTTTTAGTGTACGGTAGTTAATTGTTTCAGGTTTTTTAACCTCTCCATATGACCAAGAACGAATCTTGTCAGGTGATGCTAAACCAATTTTCATATATTCAAATTCATTAACGTCTATCAAGGAGCCTACCTCCCTCTAGTATAGGTCTTTATAAAGACTCTTTTACGCAGCTCGATAATCGTTTGCAAAGATTGCCTCTTTGGCAAAGGATTAGAAATAGAATGATTTATTAAAAGAAAAAGCCAGGCAGGGCGTTAAATCCTGCCCGGCTAATTTGAAAAATAAGTTTGACCATATTCACATTTGTGAATTTGGTTTTCCATTATTCAAAAGACTCTACTGGCTCTTCTTCTGTATCTGGCTGTGGTGCAATGTTAAGTGCATCAGCTGGCTGAAGATCATCTTCTTCGTCTAAATCGCGAAGCTCTACTTCTTCATCATTAACTGTTAACATCTTAACATCCATACCAAGAGATTGAAGTTCTTTAATCAATACTTTGAATGACTCAGGAACACCTGGCTCTGGTACACTTTCACCTTTAACGATGGCTTCATATGTTTTCACACGACCAACAACGTCATCAGATTTAACCGTTAAGATTTCTTGAAGTGTATACGCAGCACCATAAGCTTCAAGTGCCCATACCTCCATCTCACCAAAACGTTGTCCACCAAATTGCGCTTTACCACCAAGTGGTTGTTGCGTAACAAGTGAGTAAGGACCAGTTGAACGTGCATGAAGTTTATCATCAACCATGTGAGCAAGTTTGATCATATACATGATACCTACTGATACACGGTTATCGAATGGTTCACCAGAACGTCCATCATACAGGATTGTTTTACCGTCACGGTTCATCCCAGCTTCTTCCATTGTTTCCCAAACGTCTTCTTCATTAGCACCATCAAATACTGGTGTAGCCATGTGAACGCCTAGATAACGAGAAGCCATACCTAAGTGTAACTCTAAAACTTGTCCGATATTCATACGGGAAGGTACACCAAGTGGATTTAACATGATATCAACAGGCGTGCCATCTGGCATGAATGGCATATCTTCTTCTGGTAAGATACGAGAGATAACCCCTTTGTTACCATGACGTCCGGCCATTTTGTCCCCAACACGAATTTTACGTTTTTGAACAATATAAGCACGAACTAATTGGTTAACACCTGGTGGTAATTCATCGCCATCTTCACGGTTAAATACTTTAACATCAAGAATGATACCGCCAGCACCGTGTGGTACACGTAATGAAGTATCACGAACCTCACGAGCTTTTTCACCGAAGATTGCATGTAATAAACGCTCTTCAGCAGTTAATTCTGTAACCCCTTTAGGCGTTACTTTCCCAACAAGAATATCACCGTCACGTACTTCCGCACCAATACGGATAATACCACGTTCGTCTAGGTTACGAAGTGCATCTTCTCCGACGTTTGGAATATCACGAGTGATTTCTTCAGGCCCAAGCTTTGTATCACGAGACTCTGATTCATATTCTTCAATATGAACAGATGTATAGACATCGTCTTTTACAAGGCGCTCACTCATAATAACAGCATCCTCATAGTTAAAGCCGTTCCAAGTCATGAAGGCAACAAGTACGTTACGTCCAAGAGCTAGTTCACCTTTTTCCATTGATGGACCATCTGCTAAAATATCTCGAGGCTTCACACGTTCGCCTACTTTTACAAGTGGACGTTGGTTATAAGAAGTACCTTGGTTAGAACGAATGAACTTTTGTAATTTATATTTTGTTAAATCGCCTTTAACCTCTTTGCCGTCTACAACTTCAATGCGGCGAACATGGATAGAGCGAGCTTCAACGTGCTCAACAATACCATCATACTTCGCTACTACAGCTGCACCAGAATCACGCGCATCAACATGCTCCATACCAGTACCAACGAATGGTGCTTCTGGGTTAAGAAGTGGAACTGCTTGACGTTGCATGTTGGCACCCATAAGTGCACGGTTCGAGTCATCGTTTTCTAAGAACGGTATACATGCAGTCGCTGCAGAGACAACTTGTTTAGGTGATACATCCATGTAGTCCATTTGCGCTTTACTGAATACCGTGTTATCACCACGGAAACGACCTACTACTTCATCATTTACAAAAGTACCATCGGGATTTAACGGTGAATTTGCTTGTGCTACATAGTAGTTATCTTCTTCATCAGCTGTTAAATAATCAATTTGCTCCGTTACTCGACCTGTTTCGTGGTCAATACGACGATAAGGTGTTTCAATGAAGCCAAATTTATTTACTTTTGCAAATGAAGATAATGAGTTGATTAACCCAATGTTTGGACCCTCTGGTGTCTCAATTGGACACATACGACCATAGTGAGAGTAGTGAACGTCACGTACTTCGAAGCCAGCGCGCTCACGCGTTAAACCACCAGGTCCTAATGCAGATAGACGACGTTTATGCGTTAACTCTGCTAATGGGTTTGTTTGGTCCATGAATTGTGATAATTGAGAGCTTCCGAAGAACTCTTTAATGGACGCAATCACTGGACGGATATTGATTAATTGTTGTGGTACGATCGCAGCTGTGTCATTAATTGACATACGCTCACGTACTACACGTTCCATACGAGACAAACCGATACGGAATTGGTTTTGTAGTAACTCACCAACAGAACGTAGGCGACGGTTACCCAAATGGTCAATATCATCTGTTGCACCTACTTGGTAAAGTAAGTTAAAGAAATAGCTTACTGAAGATAAAACATCAGCAGGTGTAATATTCTTCACTTCTTCATCAATGTACGCATTACCAATGATATTAATTTCTTTTTGCGCTTCATCTTTTGGAGCATAAATCTTAATAGACTGGATGGTTACATCATCTTCAAGCACTCCACCGACTTGTGATAAAGTGCGGTAACCAATACCTTTTGATGAATCTTCTAGGTAAGGTAGAATTTTATCTAAAGTACGACGATCTAGTACTGTACCTTTTTCTACTAAAATTTCGCCTGTTTCTGGATCTACAAGCGTTTCAGCAATCGTTTGATTGAATAAACGATTTTTAATGTGAAGCTTTTTATTCATTTTGTAGCGACCAACATTCGCTAAATCATAACGTTTAGCATCGAAGAAACGAGAGTATAATAAACTCTTCGCACTTTCTACTGTTGGTGGCTCACCTGGACGTAAACGTTCATAGATTTCTAAAAGCGCTTTTTCTGTACTTTCAGAGTTATCTTTTTCTAACGTATTACGTAGATACTCGTTATCACCGATAATATCGATAATTTCTTGATCTGAACCGAAACCTAATGCACGTAGTAACACTGTTACTGGTAGCTTACGAGTACGATCAATTCGCACATAAACTACGTCTTTCGCATCAGTTTCATACTCTAACCAAGCACCGCGGTTTGGAATAACTGTAGCTCCAAAGCCTTTTTTACCGTTTTTATCAGTTTTATCATGGAAATACACACTTGGTGAACGAACTAATTGTGAAACGATAACACGTTCAGCACCGTTGATAATGAACGTACCTGTTTCTGTCATTAACGGGAAGTCACCCATGAAGACATCTTGTTCTTTCACTTCGTCTGTTTCTTTGTTGTAAAGACGTACTTTCACACGTAATGGAGCTGCGTAAGTAACATCTCGCTCTTTACACTCATCAACATCATATTTAGGCTCACCTAATGAATAATCGATGAATTCTAATGAAAGATTACCTGTAAAGTCCTCGATCGGCGAAATGTCACGGAACATTTCACGTAAACCTTCTTCAAGGAACCACTCGTAAGACGCCGTTTGAATCTCAATCAGATTTGGAAGCTCAAGCACCTCTTTAATACGCGCAAAGCTTCTACGCTGGCGGTGTTGTCCGTACTGAACTAGTTGACCTGTCAACTCATTCACCCCTCAATAAAGCGATATTAGGTCTTTGCAAAATCATACAAATAGTGTATGATTTCGAAAGACAAAAAGAAAACGAGTCTTCAAAAAGATCTCATTTTCGGTTAACTAAACTTATCTTGGCAAGTATACCCATATTAAAACAATTCTATACAAAAAGGGCATACGACCTCAAAATAATATTTTTGCATTGTATCATATTATCATAGCCGATTTGTCAAGTCAATAAATTATACATATTTCATTTATTTTTTTGCGCGTACTATCCAGTACCCTTTTTTCTTTTCTACTACATCGACTTCTGAAAACTTTTCTTCTAAGTAACTTACTGTCGATGGCGCTCCTTGTTTCTTCTGAATGACTACCCAGAGTTCACCCGAAGACACTAGCCGATCGTAAGCTCCATCGTAAAAGCGGAAAATCGTTTCCTTCCCCGCACGAATTGGTGGATTCGTTAAGATTGCTGCCGCATCTACATCGTTATCAACCATCGATAGGCCGTCACTCACAAATATTCGCACATTTTGAACACCGTTCACTTGCGCATTTTTTTGCGAAAGCGCAACTGCACGTTCATTTATATCCATCATAAAAACGGTACGGTCTGGATTAGTTTTGGCAATCGATAACCCTATCGGCCCGTATCCACAACCTACATCAAAAATCGCACCATCAATATCAGGCATTTGAAAAGCGTCTATTAAAACACGGGATCCAAAATCTACTTCGCTTTTACTAAATACACCTGCATCCGTTTCAAATGAAAACGTATGCCCTAGTAACTTGAATGTCCAGTGACGTGGTTTACTTTCAGTTTGAGGCTTACTTGTATAATAGTGATCTGACATTTTCACGCCTCCTCAGAATGAAGAAAAAAGCTCGCCAAAATGACGAGCTTTCCTTTTGTTAAAAAGTAACGCGAGATTACTTAACTTCTACAGATGCGCCAACTTCTTCAAGTTTAGCTTTGATTTCTTCAGCTTCATCTTTAGAAACGCCTTCTTTAAGAGCTTTAGGAGCGTTATCTACTACTTCTTTAGCTTCTTTAAGACCTAAACCAGTGATTTCACGAACCACTTTGATTACTTTGATTTTTTCTGCACCAGCAGATGCTAATACTACGTCAAATTCTGTTTTTTCTTCAGCTGCAGCAGCACCACCAGCAACTACTGCTACTGGAGCAGCAGCTGTTACACCGAATTCTTCTTCGATAGCTTTTACTAAATCGTTTAATTCAAGAACTGTCATAGCTTTGATAGCTTCTAAGATTTGCTCTTTATTCATTATAATTTCCTCCTAATTGGATAATGTTTTATTTTTTGCGATCAGGCCGCAGAAGTATTAGTGCGTACTAAATTACGCGCCTTGTTCTTCTTTTTGTTCTGCAACAGCTTTTGTTGCAAGTGCGAAGTTACGCACTGGAGCTTGAAGTACAGATAAAAGCATAGAAAGTAGACCTTCGCGTGATGGAAGTTCTGCAAGTGCTTTAACATCTTCAACAGAAGAGATAGTACCTTCAATAATACCAGCTTTAATTTCTAAAGCTTCGTTTTTCTTCGCGAACTCGTTGATGATTTTAGCAGGCGCTACAACATCTTCATTTGAGAACGCAATTGCGTTAGGACCAACTAATACGTCGTTGATTCCTTCAAGGCCAGCAGCTTCAGCAGCACGACGAGTTAAAGTGTTTTTGTAAACTTTGAACTCAACGCCAGCTTCACGAAGTTGTTTACGAAGCTCTGTTACTTGTGCAACATTAAGACCACGGTAATCCACAACTACTACAGAAGCAGCGCCTTGGAATTTTTCAGTAATCTCTTGAACTTGTACTTGTTTGTTTTCGATTGCTTTGCTCATGATGACACCTCCTATTAGAATGGGTCATTTATACCGACAAAAGAAAAGCCTCCGAGTCAAATAGACACAGAGGCTGAAAGTCATCATCTTTAAATAAGAATCTGAATTCCGATGTCCTCGGTAGGAACATTAAGTGACAAGTCACTCCTACTGTCTACGGTACAAATGGATAATTCACAACAGCAACTATAGTATCACGTATAGCCACTATCGTCAATACATATATATAAATTATTTTACTACTACGTTAGAAGCGTCAATTTTAACCGCTGGACCCATTGTAGTTGTAACATTTACAGATTTCATGTAAGTACCTTTAGCTGCAGCAGGTTTTGCTTTTTGTACTACATCAAAAACAGCTAAGAAGTTTTCTACTAATTTTTCTGCTGAGAAAGAAACTTTACCGATAGGAGCGTGGATAATACCAGCTTTATCAGCACGGTATTCTACTTTACCAGCTTTGATTTCTTCGATAGCTTTTGTTACATCAAAAGTAACTGTACCAGTTTTAGGGTTTGGCATTAAACCTTTAGGTCCTAATACACGACCAAGTTTACCAACTTCACCCATCATGTCAGGAGTTGCTACGATTACATCGAAGTCAAACCAACCTTGTTGGATTTTTTGGATATATTCTGCATCGCCTACATAGTCAGCACCAGCTGCTTCAGCTTCTTTAAGCTTTTCACCTTTTGCAAATACTAATACGCGTTGAGTTTTACCAGTACCGTTTGGTAGCACTACTGCGCCACGGATTTGTTGGTCGTTCTTACGAGTATCAATACCTAAGCGGAAAGCAACTTCTACAGTAGCGTCGAAGTTTACTGTGCTAGTTTTTTGAGCAAGTTCGATTGCTTCTTGTGCAGTGTATAGTGCGTTACGATCAATTAATTTTGCTGCATCTTGCAGTTTTTTACCTTTTTTAGCCATTATATATTTCCTCCTTGATTGTGGTTATAGCGGATTTTACCTCCCACGAATAAAGGTTGCGTGTTCACAAAGAAACTTCGCAACCTTCCAAAAAACAAAACATCAAGTAAATGGGATTAGTCTTCGATAACAATACCCATGCTTCGTGCAGTACCTTCAACCATTAACATAGCAGCTTCTACTGAAGCAGCGTTAAGGTCTGGCATTTTAGTTTCAGCGATTTCGCGAACTTTATCACGTTTAACCGTTGCCACTTTTTTACGGTTTGGTTCACCAGATCCAGATTGGATACCAGCTGCTACTTTAAGTAGAACTGCTGCAGGTGGAGTTTTTGTAATGAAAGTGAAAGAACGATCCTCGAATACTGAAATTTCAACTGGGATAATAAGACCAGCTTGATCAGCAGTACGCGCATTAAATTCTTTACAGAATCCCATGATGTTCACACCCGCTTGACCTAATGCAGGACCAACCGGTGGAGCTGGGTTAGCTTTACCAGCAGGGATTTGAAGTTTTACAACTTTAATAACTTTTTTAGCCACGAGACACACCTCCTTAAGTCCGTGATGTGGTAATTGGGTTGCCCCTCCCACTCAATATCTGTCTGTCAGCTAAGTGCCGATAACATTAAAATTATCATTACAGACGTCAAACAAAAGTATGACAGTCTGACCTATGAAATGATACCACTTTTACTTTTTTTAAGCAAGTAGTAATTAACAAAATCTGCGAAACATCTACCAATTAGCATGTAGTGTTCTATTGTTAGAACTATAATTTTTGAACTTGTTCGAAATCTAGCTCCATAATTGTTTCGCGACCAAACATATCAACCGTCACTTTAATTTTACCTTTTTCTGTGTCAATTTCTTCAACACGCCCTTGGAAATGAGCAAACGGCCCTTCTAATACTTCTACTGCTTCACCAACAGTAATGTCCACTTCTACAACTTTATCGGTCATACCCATTTGCTGCAGTAAACGATCGGCTTCTTCAGGTAATAACGGTGTTGGTTTTGCTCCTCCACCAGATGAACCGATAAAGCCCGTAACACCAGGCGTATTTCGAACTACATACCAAGAATCATCTGTCATGATTAACTCTACTAACACATAACCAGGGAAAACTTTACGCATCATTGTACGTTTTTTTCCATCTTTCATTTCTGTTTCTTCGTGCTCAGGAACAATCACACGGAAGATTTTATCTTGCATTCCCATTGTTTCTACACGTTTCTCTAGGTTTGCTTTTACACGGTTTTCATACCCTGAATACGTATGAACAACATACCAATTTTTCTCCATAACTACTAGGACTCCTCGTCCGTCCCTCCCTTACAAATAAAAGTGAAAATGAATCGCGATACGCTCAATGCATTTTTACTCTTTTCACAAACATCTCATTAGAAAAATATAGCTTTCGCTAATTACTTGCGAAAGCTCGATGATATATACCGAAACTAGCATAGTCATCTATCGCTACTATCATACTCTCCTAGTAGTATTTATCATAATGAGGAGATTTTACTGCTTTGCGCTTCACTTCACCCATCTCATCGATCCAATTAGATGGAGTTTTCTGCTGAATGAAGATAAAACAAACGAAAAAACCCGTTATTGCAATGGACGGGCTATTTCAAAAATATGCTATTTACTAAATTATAAATCTAAGTACCAGCGGAATAATGATGAAATACCTAAGTCAACTAACACAAAAAATAAAGCCATAATGACAACAGTTGAAATTACAACGACTGTATATTTCGTCAGTTCTTTACTTTTCGGCCAGCTTGTTTTGCGCATTTCTGACATTACATCGCTGAAAAAGCTTTTGATCTTGCCCATTCTAGCTTAACCTCCGAATCAATCAAATCTGTCTATTTACATATCATTTTATAGCGTTTGTTTATGCATTGTATGTTCATTGCAATGCGAGCAAAATTTCTTTAATTCGAGACGTACAGTTGAACCTTCTTTAGCTGGGAACGTGTAATTTCTCGAACCACATTTCTCACAATTTAGCACGACTTTTTTTGCCATATAATCACCTTTTTCGGCACTTTGTCTTTTTAAGACTAACACCTATATTTGTCAATGTCAATAAAGCCTATATGGGCTAAGACATTTCCTCAAGGACTAAATGACGTTCTAATTTACGTTTTACCCGCTGCAATGCATTATCGATAGATTTCACATGACGATTTAATTTGGCGGAAATTTCATGATAAGACTGACCGTCTAGATATAAGGCTAAAACTTGTAGCTCTAATTCACTTAAAATCTCACTCATCTTTTCTTCTAAATATCCAAACTCTTCTCTATGAATCATCAATTCTTCTGGATCATCCATAATAGCACCCGTTAGTACATCCATAAGCGTTCGGTCTGACTCTTCGTCGAATATAGGCTTGTCCAAAGAAATATAGGAATTTAGAGGTATATGCTTTTGCCTAGTTGCTGTTTTAATAGCTGTGATAATCTGCCTTGTAATGCATAACTCTGCAAAAGCCCTGAATGATGCAAGCTTATCACCTTTAAAATCACGAATCGCTTTATATAAGCCTATCATGCCCTCTTGTACAATATCTTCCTTATCTGCTCCGATTAAAAAATAGGATCTTGCCTTCGCTCTTACTAACAAACGGTATTTCGTAATCAAATAATCCAACGCATCTGTATTACCTTGATGCACCATTTCAATAAGCTCTTCATCATTGAATCGTTCAAAATCTTGTGTCACTTGTACAATGCTATTTTTAAACATGGTATCACCTCAGCCACAACAGATAATTAGAAACAGTATAACGGAATTGGAAAATATGCGTCAATCAATCATTTCAACCCTCGTCGCCATTTTTCAAACGCGAGCGCAACATCTGGCTTTAATTCTATACGAGAAGGCGGCTTACTTTCTTGCTTCCGCTTCACATCGTGAGTAATTTTATGTTGGATAATACTTGTATCAATTTCTAGCTCTCTAGCCGATTTCCTTAAGGCACCATTCCCAAATATAACACTTTGCTCTGCCATATCAGAAGTTGCTACATGAATTTGTACATTTCTAGCCTTTAATTCATGCGTCATTTTTTCAATACGTTCATCTGCTGTTTCATTTTTTCGTGTATAAATGACTTCTACATCATTTTCTATATAAGATTGCTCTACTCCTGGTACAAGATGTGCGTCAAAAACAATAATTACGCGCCAACCCATCGCTGCTTTATATTCAGCCATGAGTTCTATCAACCTTCTACGCGCATCCTCAAAATTCGTATCACGCAATGGCCGCAGCTCTTTCCAAGATCCAATCATATTATAGCCATCAACAAGCAAAATGTTTTTCATTGTTATTCAATCGCTTCTTGACGTTTACGATACACTTCGTACATTAATAAAGCCGCTGCTACTGATGCGTTCAGTGATGTGACATGCCCAACCATCGGTAAGTGATATAAAAAATCGCATTTCTCTTTTAATAAACGCCCCATCCCTTTGCCCTCACTACCGATAATGATGGCTAATGGTAATGTTGCATCCATTTTTCGATAATCTGCTGATCCCTTTGCATCTGTCCCTGCAATCCATATACCGCGTTCTTTTAATTCATCTATTGTTTGAGCAAGGTTGTTTACACGTACAACTGGAACGTGTTCAATCGCTCCTGTAGATGCCTTTGCCACTACTGCTGTTAAACTCACTGAACGGCGCTTAGGAATAATAATACCATGTGCCCCTATAGCATCAGCCGTTCTCATAATAGACCCTAGATTATGAGGATCCTCTAACTCATCTAAGATTAAGAAAAAAGGATCTTCCTGTTTATTAGCCGCTGCTGCAAATAAATCCTCAAGTTCAGCATACTTATAAGCGGCAACAGAAGCAACGATTCCTTGATGATTAGCACTTGATAATTGATCAACTTTCTTTTTTGGGACAAATTGAACTATAACACCACGTTCACGGGCTAAATCTAGCAGTTCATTGACGCCAGATTTCTTTACTCCTTCTGCAATCCATACTTTATTCATATCGCGGCCTGAACGAAGTGCTTCTAACACTGGGTTTTTACCGGCAATAATTTCACCATTCTGTTCTGCCATTATTTAGACACTCCTTTTGATTCCTCGATTATTTGAATAGCATATGCAATGATTTCGTAGACGCGTTCTAGTTCATTCAATAAATATAAACTACCAAGCACCGCCTCAAAGCCTGAGCTATTACGATAGGTTTGGACATCCGTATTTTTTGGTACAGAGCCGGATTTGGCATTGCGTCCACGGCGGAACACAGCCAATTCCTCCTCTGTTAAATAATTTTCATCTATCATGCGATGAACGATCATAGATTGCGCTTTTGCTGAAACGTAGCGAGTTGCCTCTCGATGTAGTGTGTTTGGTTTAACACGACCAGAGCGTAGCAAATATTCTCGGACCTTTTGTTCCAATACGGCATCACCCATATAGGCTAACGCCAGCGCTTTTAATTGTTTAACATCTTCATTGCGAAGTTTATCCAACTTAATTACCCTCGTTTCCATCTAGTTCCTTGTCGTGTATCTTCTAAAATGATACCTTGGGCTTGCAAATGGTCACGGATCTCATCAGAACGAGCAAAATCACGATTTTTACGTGCCTCGACGCGCTCTTGTAATAATGCTTCAATTTCTTCGTCTAATAGTTCTTCTTCTTTTGCAAATTCAATACCTAAGACGTCACCTAGTACTTCAAAGGTTTCAATAAAGGTTTCTAATACTTTCTTGCAAGTATTGGCTTCATTTAAATAAATATTAGCAATACGAGCTACTTCAAATAATACAGAAATAGCGTTGGCTGTATTAAAATCATCGTCCATTGCCTCTTCAAAATGCGCTTTTTGTTCCGTAATTTTGTTCAGCCATTCTTCTGAATGATCTCCTAAGCTTACGGTAGTCGTAAGGCGGTGCTTCACATTGTTGTATGCTGTACGAATGCGCTCTAAACCTGACGCAGCAGCTTCTACTAGATCCTTCGCAAAGTTAATTGGATGACGATAATGGACAGATAGCATGAAGAAACGCAATATCTGCGGGTCAATTTGTTTACGGATATCATTCACAAGAATAAAATTCCCAAGAGATTTGGACATCTTTTCATTATCTATATTAATATACCCGTTATGCATCCAATAACGCGCAAATGTTTTATCATTGTGTGCCTCTGATTGAGCAATTTCATTTTCGTGGTGAGGGAAAGTTAAATCCTGCCCACCAGCATGAATATCAATAGTATCTCCTAAATGTTCACGAGCCATTACAGAACACTCAATATGCCACCCTGGACGGCCATCTCCCCATGGGCTTTCCCAGAATATCTCACCTGGCTTAGCAGCTTTCCATAAAGCAAAATCTAACGCATCATCTTTTTTCTCGCCTGCTTCAATACGAGCACCGATTTTTAAATCGTCAACTGATTGGTGTGATAATTTACCGTAGCCATCAAATTTACGAGTACGGTAATACACATCTCCAGCAGACTCATAAGCGTAGCCCTTTTCAATTAGCACTTGAATAAATTGAATGATATCGTCCATATGCTCTGTCACACGTGGATGAACATCTGCCTTTTTGCATCCCAGTGCTGTAACATCTTCAAAATAGGCTGCAATAAAACGCTCTGTTAATTCATGTACTTCTTCACCAAGCTCATTTGCAGCTTTAATAATTTTATCGTCTACATCCGTAAAATTGGAAACAAACTTTACATCATAGCCTTTATACTGAAAATAACGACGTACTGTATCATAAACAATTACAGGACGTGAATTCCCAATATGGATATAGTTATAAACCGTAGGACCGCAGACATACATTTTTACCTTGCCCTCTTCCAACGGTACAAAGGTTTCCTTTTGTCGTGTTAATGAGTTAAAAATTTGAATACCCATTGTATTTCACTCTCCTTTTCTGTTGAATAAAAAAAGCGCCTCTATCACTCCTAAAAGGAATGACAGAGACGCTCGATTTGCGTGGTTCCACTCTGATTGAAGACAAAAAGCCTTCCACTTTGGACATCCATTAACGGGGATGATTCGATAAAGCCTACTCTCGTTCAGCTTTATGCTCAAAGGTGCATTTCAGTTTTGCCTAGGCTCAGACCACTTTCAGCCGATGATGGTCCTCTCTTAAGAGCATGCGCCACTTACTTCTCCTTATCAACGCTTTTTCAATGTAAATACATTTTACAACGAAAGAATGAATTGTCAATAAATTTATCTTTATTGTGCAAATTTCTCCACACGGTCAATTGATTTCTCTTTACCAATTAAACAAATGGCGTTCGGCAACTCTGGTCCATGTGTTTCACCAGTTGTCACAACACGGATTGGCATGAACAGATTTTTACCTTTATGACCAGTTGTCTTTTGTACAGCTTTAATTGCAGCTTTTACCGCATCTGGTGTAAATTCTTCTAGCTCTTCCAATTGCGCTTTAAATGCTGCCATTACTTCAGGTACTTGCTCTCCTGCTAAAACCTCTTTTGCTTCTTCATCATATTCAATATGGTCGTTAAAGAATAGGCTAGATAATTCGACAATTTCTGCACCAAAGCTCATTTGGTCATGATAAAGCGCGATTAAATCCGTCGCCCAAGCATGTTGCTCTGCAGTCAATTCTTCAGGTAATAAGCCTGCTTTTTGTAGGTGTGGTAAAGATAATGCTACAACTTCTTCCAAAGACAACTTTTTAATATATTGATTATTCATCCATGTTAGCTTTTGTTTATCGAACATAGATGGTGATTTTGAAAGACGTTTTTCATCAAAAATTTTAATAAATTCTTCTTTTGAGAAAATCTCTTCTTCTCCCTCTGGAGACCAACCAAGTAGCGCAAAGAAGTTAAACATCGCTTCAGGAAGATAACCTAAATCTTTATATTGCGTAACAAATTGAATAATCGATTCATCACGCTTTGATAGTTTTTTACGGTTTTCGTTAATAATTAATGTCATATGACCAAAGCGTGGATATTCCCAACCAAATGCATCAAAGATCATCATTTGCTTAGGTGTATTCGATAAATGCTCCTCACCGCGGAAAACGTGAGAGATTTCCATAAAGTGATCATCTAAAACAACTGCATAGTTATATGTTGGAATACCATTAGCTTTTACAAGTACCCAATCACCAATATCTTTAGACTCAAATGTAACTTGTCCACGAACTAGATCTTCAAATTCGTATGTTACATTTTCAGGTACACGCATACGGATTGTGTATGGCTCACCTGCCGCTTCTTTAGCAGCAACTTCATCTGCTGATAAGTGGCGACATGTACCATCATAAGTAGGAGCAGCTACACCTCTTGCTTTTTGTTCTTCACGAGATGCTTCAAGCTTTTCAGAAGAACAGAAACACTTGTAGGCTACACCTTGCTCTAATAGTTTTTCAGCGTGTTCTTTATAGATATCAAGACGTTCCATTTGACGATAAGGCGCATAAGGTCCACCAATATCAATGGACTCATCATATTCAATACCTAACCATTTTAGGTTATCTAGCTGAGATGCTTCTCCGCCCTCTACATTACGTTCAATATCCGTATCTTCAATACGTACAATGAATTTACCGTTATGATGTTTTGCATATAAATAATTGAATAATGCTGTACGCGCTCCACCGATATGTAAATAACCTGTTGGAGATGGCGCGTAACGAACGCGAACTTCTTTCGTCATAATTAAAAGCCTCCTAAATTTTCGATCAAAAATTGACTTTGTTCATTTTACCACTCTGTTACAGGAAATAAAAGCGGGGTTCATCCACATTTATTTCTTGATCAATAGAATCGTTGCCATTGCCGCAATACCTTCCTCGCGACCTGTAAAACCTAATCGTTCAGTTGTAGTTGCTTTAACATTTACCTGTGAAGGCTCTGCGTGTAATAATTCAGCGATACGTTGTTGCATCTGCCCAATATAGGGTGCCATTTTAGGACGTTGTGCCATAATGGTACAATCGACATTACCTAGAGAATAACCCTTGTCCTCAACAATCTTCCAAATATACTCTAATAATTTTGCTGAATCCGCGTCCTTAAATGCAGGGTCTGTATCTGGAAAATGACGGCCAATATCCCCTTCTCCAATTGCTCCTAAAGCTGCATCTGTGACAGTGTGTAAAAGAACATCCGCATCTGAATGTCCTACGAGTCCTTTTTCATGCGGAATGGTAATGCCCCCAATAATTAATGGACGACCTTCTTCAAATGCATGTACGTCAAAACCTTGTCCAATTCGAAACATATTCATCTTCCTTTAATTAATATTTATCATTATCATATCAAAATTTGCCCTAGGTTGTTTGAAAAGCGCTTTAATAATTATCCTCCTATAGCAGTAATGGGCAGTTTAGAAAGCTACACTCTCTAGACTGCCCCATATTCTTTAAATATGATACTCTATATTTTTCATTTGACTGTTGCTAATATTCGGAGATGGCTGTGAATTATAGACACGTGAATAAGGGGGAACGGAGTGTGTTAGCCAAATATTACTCCCTAAGACGGAATCATGCCCAATCGTCGTCTCGCCCCCTAAAATAGTAGCACCAGCATAAATGACAACATTGTCAGCAATATTCGGATGACGCTTAATGCCCTTAATCGGATTACCATTTTCATCCAACGGGAAGCTTAGTGCACCTAATGTTACACCTTGATAAATTTTTACATTCTTACCGATAGTACAAGTTTCACCGATAACGACACCTGTTCCATGGTCAATAAAGAAAGATTCTCCTATGGTAGCCCCTGGATGAATATCGATACCTGTTAATCGGTGTGCATATTCTGACATAATACGAGGCACAATTTGTACGCCCATTTCGTATAACTCATGTGCGATGCGGTGAATATAAACAGCCACAATAGATGGATAACTTAGCAAAATCTCCTCTGTGGAAAGAGCTGCAGGGTCACCATTATATGCCGCTTGAATATCTGTTTGTAACACTTGGCGAATGGCAGGAAATCGATTAATCAAATTCATAACAATTTTGTCTGCTTGTTCACGGCAATACTTCTCGCAATTGGCAGGATCACTGTCCTCCATATTATAAAATAATACTTTTTCGATAATATCCCGCAAATCTAATGCTGTTTCACGTAGCTTATTACTGCAAACTACATTCACCCTTGTTTCATCAATAGGTCTTGTCATATAAATACCAGGGAACAGCACCTCATGGAAATTATCAATTATTTTTATAACCCGATCCCGTCCATCAAAGCCTATTGAGTTGTCAACGTCGATGTACTGTTTATTTATACTAGTTAATGAACCTGTAATTTCTGGAACCTTTTGATTTAACCAATCATTTAATGACACAATAAACACCCCTCACATCTTTTCATCTATTCTATTACCTTATTAATCATATATCCACTATTTCATTTTACACGTAAAACGATCACAAATGGATAAAACCACTTTATTTGAGCTATTCCAACTTTTTATTCTCTTCCTACGCCTTCGCATCTAATTCGACTAGCAAAATGTCATTATTATCATACATATATAGATGAACAGATTACTAAGCAATAAGGCATTCTGACCATACAATTTTCCCCAACCAAAACAAATAAAAAAGACTATCCATCCTCAAAAAACTACGAATGAATAGCCTCTATAAATAATATTTCTTAATGATTGTATGATCCACGCTTACGCAAGATTGCCTCACCAAATACTAAGTCTTCTTGTGTTGTCATTTTTACATTTTCATAACTACTTTCTACGATGTGTACCTGATGTCCGAGACGCTCCATTAGCATTGACTCATCTGTCCCAAGAAAACCTACCTTTTCAGCTACGTCCTCCGCTTCCATAATTAATTCAAAACGAAATGCTTGTGGAGTTTGCACCATCCAAAGGCTTTCTCGATCAACTGTTTCCTCTATAATGCCATTCTGTGATACTTTTTTCATCGTATCTTTCGCACGAACCCCTGCTATTGCTGCACCGTGATTATGCGCGTTCTGTACAAGCTTTGCAATGATATCATGCGTAATAAACGGGCGTGCTGCGTCATGGACAAGCACAATATCTACCTGTTGCATCTCTTTCATGCACGAATGGACCGAATGCTGTCGCTCAGCACCCCCATCAGGTAAACCCTTCACTTTGGTAATCCTATAGTCCTCTAGCATTTTTTGAACAAATCCACGTTCTTCTGGTTTTACAGCGAGCCAAATACCTGTGCAAGCGGGATCTTGTTGAAACACTTCTAGTGTGTGTACCAGAATAGGTTTCTCTAAAAGCTTTAAAAATAATTTATTTTGCCCTGCTCCCATACGCTTACCACTTCCAGCAGCAGGTAGAACCACTTCATATTGCATTTTCCCACATCCTAATCGTCCTTCGGCTTAGCAAATATCATACGACCTGCCGATGTTTGCAGCACACTAGTAACTGTAACTGTAATTGCCTGTCCGATATAACTACGACCACCTTCAACCACAATCATCGTACCATCATCTAAATAGGCAACTCCTTGGTTATGCTCTTTACCATCCTTTATAACCACAACCTGCATATCTTCACCTGGTATGACTACAGGTTTCACTGCATTCGCTAAATCATTGATATTTAAGACTTTTACATGATGGAGCTCACAGACTTTATTCAGGTTAAAATCATTCGTAACGATGCATGTATCGTTGCCCATTTTTTTTGCAAGACGGACAAGCTTTAAATCTACCTCTTGTACATCTTCAAAATCCTCATCCGTAATTTCAACTTTTGTCTTACGCTCATCTTGTAATTTTTTTAAAATATCTAAACCACGCCGACCTCTTGTGCGCTTTAAGGTATCAGAAGAATCAGCTATATGCTGAAGCTCTGTGAGCACAAATTGAGGTACAACTAATATACCTTCAATGAAGCCTGTTTCAGAAATATCAGCAATACGACCATCGATAATTACACTTGTATCTAGCAGTTTGTAGCTTCCACGAACCTCCTGAGCTTCAGCACCTTCAGCAGCTTTTTTCTTCGTATTGGTACTACGTAATGTAAAAAGCTGTATGAGCTCATCTCTTTTTCTAAAACCTAGTCGGAACCCTAAATACCCTAATACAAATGACAGGATGATAGGGAGTACTTCTGTGATAACAGGGAATTGTACACTATCAATGGCAAAGCCTAAAAAGTAAGCGACAATCAACCCAATTATTAAACCAAACGTACCAAATAATAAATCTCCGATAGGAACCTTAAACAGAACTTCTTCCATCCAGCTAATGAGCCTTACAAAGTAATCGGAAAATGCAAAAGATAGTGTAAACAGTAAAAGTGCGCCTAGAGCTACTGATACATAAGGATTATCTAGCCAAGGATTAGATGATAAATGAAGCAATTCGTATAATGGCGGTAAGAAAACAAGGCCCAATGCTCCTCCAATCAGTAAAAACGCAATTTGAACAAATTTTTTCACAAGCTGTCACCTCCTAATTGTTAGTTAAGATTATACATAGTTTATGGCAGAAAATCTTTCATGAGCTCAGTCAAATTCTCATTATTTTTGATGTTGTGTAACAAGGATAAGTTAGTTAGACAAAATTTTACAAATTTCTATTTTTGTTCGTAATAGATGACAATCCTTTATTCATTCATCAGCTATTATTTAGGACGATTATTCTTTTATTTGAGTTTCCGATATTCGCATCAAAAATTGAAGGAAAATGCATGTCAGATTAATATCCAACATGCACATTTTCCTTTATAACTCTCTAAAGCATGCATTTAGTGCATCTTTTATCGTTTCTACACCAACAATTTCAATTCCCTGCGGAAATTCCCAACCACCAATATTGGAAGAAGGAATGAAGGCTCTTTTAAATCCAAGCTTCGCCGCTTCAATGACCCGCTGTTCTATACGTGATACCCGACGGACCTCACCTGTTAGTCCGACCTCACCAATAAAACAATCCGTTGCACGCACTGCCTGATCCTTAAAACTAGATACAATGCTTGTCAACACTGCTAAATCTATTGCTGGCTCATCCAGCTTGACACCACCAGCAACTTTAATATATGCATCCTGAGCTTGTAGCATGAGACCCATACGCTTTTCTAGTACAGCCATTAGCAATTGTACTCGGTTTTGATCGACACCTGTGGCCATACGTTTAGGATAGTTAAAGCTTGTAGGTGTAACTAAGGATTGAATTTCTACAAGGATTGGCCTTGTCCCCTCCATTGATGCTACAATAGTTGACCCCGCCGCACCTTGTGAACGCTCCTGTAAAAATAACTCCGAAGGGTTTAGAACTTCCTTTAACCCTCCTTGAAGCATTTCAAATATAGCAATTTCATTTGTAGATCCGAAGCGGTTTTTTTGGCTTCGTAAAATACGATGATTATGATGTCTTTCCCCTTCAAAGTACAATACAGTATCCACCATATGCTCTAAAATACGTGGCCCAGCAATTTGCCCCTCTTTTGTTACATGCCCTACTAGAAAAATAGCAATGCCTTTGGTTTTAGCGATTCGCATCAGCTCAGCTGTACATTCACGAACCTGTGAGACACTACCAGGGGCGCTTGTTACTTCTGGATGAAAGACCGTTTGTATGGAATCGACAATAACAAATTTAGGCTGTACTTTATCAATGGTTTGGTTTAAAAACTCTAGGTTTGTTTCGGAGTATATGTAAAGCTCTTGAGAAATCACTCCTAAACGCTCTGCTCGTAATTTCGTTTGACGAATAGATTCCTCTCCAGAAATATAAAGTACGCGATGCCCTTTATTCGAGAGTAATGCGGAAACCTGTAATAGTAATGTTGATTTCCCTATTCCAGGATCGCCCCCAATTAATACTAGAGAACCAGGTACAATGCCCCCGCCTAATACACGATTGAGTTCGCCCATTTCTGTTGCTACACGCGATTCTTCAGTAGCTTCCACTTGGATAATCGGGATTGCCTTTTGTGTGACTGTAGCAGAATGTTGAAATGCTCCTCGTGGACCTTTTGCAACCATCTCTACTTCTTCCACCATTTTATTCCATTCACCACACCCAGGGCATCTTCCCATCCATTTAGCAGACTCATAGCCACAGCCTGAACATACAAATTTCGTTTTTTTCTTTGCCAAATTGCTTTCACCTCGAATATTTGTTCTTATCCTTAATTGTACAGAAAAAAAGACAGCTTGGCACTTAAAGCCTCACTGTCTTTCCTTGAAATTATTTAGAGATGGATACTCCCTCTTTTTTCTTTACAACAAACTCATCGTTTACGTAATCAATGATAACCTGATTACCCTTTTCTACATTACCCTTTAGTAATTCTTCCGATAATCGATCCTCTACTTGTTTTTGTAATGCACGACGTAGTGGACGAGCACCATATTGAGGGTCATAGCCTTCTTCAGCAATTTTTTCAAGTGCTGCATCAGTCAACTCTAACGAAATATCTTGCTCTTTCAAGCGTTTTGTTAAAGCATTGCCCATCATCGCAATGATTTCTTTTAAGTGCTCTTTTTCTAATGCGTGGAAGACAATCATTTCATCGATACGGTTTAAGAATTCTGGACGGAATGCTTTTTTCAATTCTTCTAACATCGTACCCTTCATGTCTTTATGCTTAGACTCTGCACCGCCTACATTGAAACCAAGGCTCTTTTGGTATTTTAATGCATCCGCACCAACGTTTGAAGTCATAATGACCACTGTATTGCGGAAGTCTACTACACGTCCCTTAGAGTCTGTTAAACGACCATCTTCAAGCACTTGTAATAGAATATTGAATACATCAGGGTGTGCCTTTTCAATTTCATCTAATAAAACGACTGAATATGGCTTACGACGAACTTTCTCTGTCAGTTGGCCACCATCATCGAAGCCTACATAGCCTGGAGGTGAACCTACTAGACGAGAAGTCGAATGTTTCTCCATATACTCGGACATATCAACACGAATCATCGCATCCTCATCGCCAAACATTACTTCAGCAAGTGCTCTTGCAAGCTCTGTTTTACCAACGCCTGTAGGTCCTAAGAAGATAAATGAACCAATTGGTCGTTTTGGATCCTTTAGGCCTGCTCTTGCACGACGTATTGCACGAGAAATTGCTTCTACCGCTTCTCCTTGCCCTACTACACGTTTGTGTAACTCTTCTTCAAGCTGTAATAACTTGGAAGATTCTTCAGAAGCAATTTTAGCTACTGGAATTCCTGTCCACATTGAGACAACTGCTGCTACATCATCCACAGTTACTTTAGATTCGGCTTTACCTTGCTCTTCTTTCCAATTTTTTCGGGTAGCTTCAATTTCATCCTTCAGCTTTTGCTCTGTATCTCTTAGTGCTGCTGCCTTTTCAAATTCTTGACCTGATACGGCTGCATTTTTTTCAGAACGAACATTTTCAAGCTTATCCTCAAGCGCCTTTAAGTTTGGTGGCACTGCGAATGAGCGTAAGCGTACTTTAGAACCCGCTTCATCGATTAAGTCAATCGCTTTATCTGGTAAGAATCGGTCAGAAATATATCTATCACTCATTTTGGCCGCTGCTTCAATCGCTTCATCTGTAATTTTCACACGGTGATGCGCTTCATAACGATCGCGTAAGCCTTGAATAATTAGAATAGCCTCTTCCACTGTCGGCTCATCCACTTGGATTGGTTGGAAACGACGCTCTAAGGCTGCATCCTTTTCAATGTACTTGCGGTACTCATCAAGTGTTGTGGCACCAATACATTGAAGTTCACCACGTGCTAAAGATGGTTTTAAGATATTTGATGCATCAATCGCACCTTCAGCACCACCCGCGCCAATTAATGTATGCAATTCGTCAATAAATAAAATGATGTTGCCTGCTTGGCGAATTTCATCCATCACTTTTTTCAAACGATCTTCAAATTCTCCACGATATTTTGTACCTGCAACAACTGTCCCCATATCTAAGGTCATTACACGTTTGTCACGAAGGATTTCTGGAACTTCATTATTAATAATTTGCTGTGCCAATCCTTCAGCAATCGCTGTTTTACCAACACCTGGCTCACCAATCAATACAGGGTTATTTTTCGTACGACGCGATAAAACCTCAATAACTCGTGTAATTTCCTTGCTTCGGCCAATGACAGGGTCTAATGTACCTTCACGTGCAATTTGTGTTAAATCACGTGCTAGGCTATCTAATGTTGGTGTATTGGCAGCTTGAGCTGCTTGTTGGCCAGATTGTGCATTATCATTATTACCTAATAGCAATAATACTTGCTGGCGAGCTTTATTTAAGCCGACTCCCGCATTGTTTAAAACGCGAGCTGCCACGCCCTCACCCTCACGTATAAGCGCCAATAATAAATGCTCTGTACCGATATAGGAGTGACCCAATTTACGTGACTCATCAACAGATAATTCAATTACTTTTTTAGCTCTTGGCGTATAATGAACGATTGGACCGACATCTTCTTTGCCCTTACCAACTAATTCTTCAATGCCAGCTTCAATCGTTTGAGGACTAATATCAATGGCTTCTAACGCTTTCGCAGCAATACCGCCGCCTTCACGTATAAGCCCTAATAGAATATGCTCTGTACCGATAGATTCGTGCTTCCAACGAATAGCCTCTTCCTGAGCAAGCTGTAATACTTTTTGCGCGCGTTGTGTAAAACGATTAAACATCATATAAATCCTCTCCTTTTTCCCCATTTATAGGCTTATTCGCATGTTCTTGGGATAATGTCTCACGAAGCATCTCCGCTCGTACACGATCCCGTTCAGCAGGTGGTAATGCCTCACCTGCATAGTGCTGTAAAAAACCTGGTTGCATACTAACAACACATTCATTTAAGGTCGTTGCTTGTATACCATCAATCAATTGTAAATCTACTCCTAAACGAACATTAGATAGGCAAGTAGCAGCTTCCTCACTTGTTAAAATCCTTGCATGTGTAAGTGTGCCTAAAGCTCGATAGACGCGATCTTCTAGCGCAAGCTCTGCCTTTTCCATTAATTTACCTCTTGCATGTCGCTCTTTTTGAATAATCTTTTCAGCGACACTTTGTATATCTGCTAATATATCTTCCTCTGTCTTCCCAAGTGTAATTTGGTTAGAGACTTGATAAACATTCCCTAGATTTTCGCTTCCTTCACCATATATGCCTCTTACAGTCATTCCTAAGCGTGTCATGGCATTTATAATTTGATTCATTTGCCCAGTTAATGTAAGAGCGGGTAAATGCATCATGACGGATGCTCGTAGCCCCGTACCAATATTCGTTGGACAGCTTGTTAAATAACCAAAAGTATCTCGAAAAGCATATGGTAATACTTTCTCTAGGATACGATCAATCTTATTTGCTTGTTCATAGGCACTTTGAAGTTGAAAACTTGCTGTCATACATTGAATGCGTAAATGATCCTCTTCATTCACCATAATGCTAACGGATTCATCTTCAGAGAGTAGTATAGAGCCCACTTGCTCTTTTTTAGCCAGTTGCGGGCTAATCAAATGCTTTTCTACAAGAATTTGACGCTGTAAAGGGGTTAAATCCTTTATAGCAAAATAAGCATAATCATTTTGAAGCGTTGGGCTATCGCTGATTGCATGTGTAACGGCCTGTTCCACTTGCAGTGCCTCATTTTCTGAAAATGCTAATGGAAAACGATAGCCATCTAAATTTCGTGCAAGGCGGATCCGTGTACTAATGACGATATCTGAGTAATCATCTTTGATATGCATCCATGTTGGTGTCGCACGCTCTAAAAATGATTCAATCATCATGTCACATCACCACCTTCAAATTGTAGATGCTTCTCTAGCTCTTTGACTTCATCACGTAGCTTCGCCGCTTCTTCAAACTGTTCTTCATCTACGGCGGATTTCATACGCTTGCGGATATCCTCTATTTGCTTTTTAATAACATACACATTACTGCGAGCACCAGGCATTTTACCAATGTGTTGTGGACCTGCCTGAATACGATTAAAAAGCTTTGGCAAATGATCTCCAAATGTGTCATAACAGCTTGGGCACCCGAATTTTCCTTCTTTTAAAAATTGCTTATACGAAAATCCACATTGTGGGCATGTTTGCTGCTGTGGTTGTACCTGTTGTTTTTCCCCCACCTTTTGCCATGTAGGAGAGCCAAACCAGTTAGACAATAACTGTTGAATAGATACTGGCTCTTGTTTAAACTCTGCATGAAATGGATGGAATTGTGAGGCGCAGACGTCACAATAATGATGCTCTACTTTTTGCCCACTTTGAACTTGTGTTACTGTAACTGTCGCATTACGTTGTTTACAATGTTCGCATATCATTTCCATCACCTCACTATTTTTGTTGTTCATATTTTATTGTTGTCAGCATTGCTCGCAATATTTTTGATCGAATGACATCTCTTAATGGGAGATGCAAGTCGATCGTGGAGCGATCAATTGCTGCTAACATTAATTTCGCTTCTCGCTTGGAAATTACCTGCTCATCAATGAGTCGGTAAACCAAATCTTCTGCCATCGTTTGTGATGCCCCACCTTCAATTTGCCTGAGAACATCGTCGATCAAATCAATCTGTGAATTCGCGCGGACACGTAAAATTCGAATGTATCCACCACCACCACGTTTGCTCTCAACAAGGTAACCCCGCTCGGCAGTAAATCTTGTATTAATAACATAATTTATTTGTGATGGTACACATTGAAATTTATCAGCAATTTCACTACGTTTAATTTCAATATGCCCTTCCCCACCTAATTCAAGTACTTGCTTTAAGTAACCCTCTATGATGTCTGATATATTACGCATTTTAGGAATACACCTCGCTTGCTTCACTGACTTTGACTATCTTTGACTTTCTTTGAGTATATTATACAAAACGCTTGAAAAAAATTGCAATGATTTCGCCCATAGAAAAGTGGAAAGTCTTGAAAATGGCTTTTTAATAACCGAAAAAGGCACTTTTCGATCATTTGTTTACGGTTTAATAATTTCCTCATACACCTAATGTACCCTTATTCGTCATAGAAAAAACGCAAGCATATGCAACTAGCATATACTTGCGTCTATGAAAATTATACCCAGCGACCAACAATTGGATAACGCCAAGGTTCATCAGACAATGCTTTTACGATACCGATAATCGGTACCACAAATAGCATAATGCCGAAAATGATTAAAAATGGTAAGCCAATAAGGACAAAGCTTAAAACAACAGAGATAGCAATTAAAACACCCATGACAATTTGGAATAGCAGTGCTTGAATAGAAATTGCCTTTATTTCCTCATCCGAACTAATTAAAAAGAAAATAATGGGCACTAACCATGGCGCAAAAAATGCACTTGCGTGTATGATTACTTTAGACCATTTAGACTCCATATATATCAACCCTTTCTTTGAACTTTATTCTATGTTTTATGTACTACTATTTACGAAACTATACCCGCAATAGTTTCACATTAAGAAGGATTTTTTAAAATTTTTTTGAAAGGCTGTGAGGAGCGTTGGAATTTAACAACACATTAGCAAATGAATATGAAAAGGGTATTCGCCGTACATTGCCTAGTTATGATACCATGCTACGTTTAATACAAACTTTTTATCATTCTAGGCTATCAGAAAATGCTAACATGTTAGTCGTGGGAGCAGGGAGTGGCAATGAAATTATACAGCTTGCAGAAGGAAGACCTCACTGGTCATTTACTGGCATTGATCCATCAGAATCCATGCTTACTATAGCTAAAGAGCGTTTGCTCACTCTACCAAATAATATGTCATTCCATCAGGCTACAATACTAGATGCTTCGCTGTCCTCTACTCAGTATGATGCAGCAAGTTGTGTTCTCGTCTTGCATTTTATTCACGATTATAAAGAAAAGCTAGAAACAATAAAAGCAATAGCAAGACATTTGAAACCTGGAGCACCGTTTGTCCTTGTTTCAAAATATGGTCAGCTAGGATCTTTAGAAACAGAACTACAATTTGATTTATGGCGTTCTTATTGGCTACAGCATACTAGACTTTCTTTATCCGAAGTAGCAGAGATGGAAAAATCCATTCGTTCCCTTTCTTTTATGAGTGAAGAGGAAATTTTAACACTTTTACAAAGTGCGGGCTTTACTAAACCTTCTAGATTTTTTGCCACTACTTTGTTCGGTGGTTGGGTATGCTTTAAAGAGGATCGCTAACTATTTTGTAGTAAATAATTTGAGGTGAAAACCGTGATAAGCACCATTGGCATTACAAAGCAGCAACAATTGTTAAAGGATTTTCCATTAGAAGAGATTCATCAGCAAGAATTTGAATGGTATTGGGTTGATTTTAATTGTCCTACAACAGAGGAAGAATTATTGTTGGATACATTTTTCCACTTTCACCCTCTTGCTATTGAAGATTGCTTAATGAGGTTGCAGCGTCCTAAGCTCGATTTCTATGATGATTTTCATTTCTTTGTCATTCATCGAGTAAACGAAGAGACGTTAGCTGCGGAGGAGGTTAATATTTTTGCCTCCAATAAATTCATCATAACCTTCCATAAAAATCCTGTCCCTGAGATAGAGAAGGTGCAAAAAATGCTGGAAAACCAACCGAAGAATTGGGAGCGAGGTACTGTATACCTAACGTATCAAACCATTGATAAAATTGTTGATAGTTATTTTCCACTCGTTTACAAAATTGAAGATCATCTAAATGCTTTAGAAGGTGAACTTACATACCAAAGTAATGTAAATGCCATGAAAATTGTCTTCGAGTTCCGTAGTGACTTGCTTGACTTAAGACGTACTATTTTACCAATGCGTGATCTTTTATATCGCATTCTTAATTCTTACCGTTTCTCACTAAAAAAATCGGAGAGAGCTTATTTTGGAGATATCTACGACCATCTACTTAAGCTAACAGAGATGGTTGAATCTAATCGAGAGCTTACAGCAGATATGCGAGATAGTTATATGGCTATGAGTTCTAGCCGAATGAACGGCATTATGATGACTTTAACAATTGTATCAACTATCTTTATACCACTTACCTTCATTGCTGGTGTGTATGGGATGAATTTCGATAACATGCCTGAGCTACATGGGCAATACAGCTATTTTATTGTACTCGGGATTATGATAATTATCGTTATCTTTATGTTGGCCGTCTTTAAACATAAAGGCTGGTTTAAACTGTTTAAACCATAAAAAGACTGCTCGTTTTAATAAAAACGAGCAGTTTTTTAATCTATTAATATGGTCCTCTGTCATCAATCTTATTATCACCTTGCTGTGGAAATAAAAAGTACGCTAATACCCCTGATCCCAAAGCTGCACATATTGTAATTAATAATTGCTCAATATCTGGTACCTCAGCATGATAGTTTCGTAGCATATAAACAGAGCCAATGGCAACAATCACCATAACAGGAATAACAAATTTAAAACGTTTTTTCTCCATACCACCCCTCCTTCCATTTTTATTTTCGTACGATTTTTATATTGCTAAACAGTTCGTATTTTACAGGTTTCCTATTTTAAATTCAAATTTACATTGCTTCACCATTTGGACTAACAATAAAGTAAAAAAAATAAAGAAATAACCAATTTTTTAACCAAATATTCAGCAAATAATAGTAAAATAGATTTAATACCATTTATTTATTAAATTTACAAACCTAACAAATTTCAAAAGTGCTTATTTACTTACAATTTATTATGGATATTAAGAATGGAGCAAATAATAATGAGTTGGTTTTCAAAAAATAGTAGTGCTAGCTACTCAATTACATTAACACCTGAAAATTTTAAGAGCAGTGTACAATTAGATGTATTGAACCACCCCAACCTTCAAAAACAATTACAACTTTTAAATTTAACTCTTGAGGATTTAGCTATCATTAAGCAACTACAGCCTTTAGCTAAAGACTTAATTCCTGAAATGGTGGAGAAATTTTATGCAGCCATTAGTTTGAGCCAAGATTTACTTGATATTATTAATAAAACATCACATATTGATCGTTTAAAAATCACGTTACATAAACATTTAAGTGACATTTTTGAAAGTCATATTAATGATGCATATATTGCTGAACGAAAAGCCATTGCTGAGACTCACGTTCGAATTGGCTTGCAATCAAAGTGGTATATTGCCTCATTCCAGTCACTCACTACTACTTTTGCAAACTTTGTGAACGAGGTAGATATTTCCAAAACAGATGCTATTCGTGCTATAAACGCTTTTTGTAAAATCATTAATTTTGAGCAACAACTCGTGATTGAGGCATATGAAAAAGAGGAAGAACGTATTCGCTCAGCAGCAGATGCAACAAAAAATTCCCTTGTAACGACGATCCAAAGTACTGCAGAGGAGCTTAATGCCATTAGTGAAGAAACAGCCGCATCACTATTAGTGATTTCCTCACAAACAGATGATATTGCTGTAGCAACCAAGCAAGGATTGAGTTTCGTAGCAGATACACAAGAAAAATCAAGACGAGGCCAACAGCAATTGAAAGAACAAAATGATTTAATCCAAGTTATTTTGCAAAGTGTCAATGGTCTTGAAGTAACGATGAACCAACTACGTACCTCTTCTCAAAAAATTTCTGAAATCGTTGGGCTAGTTACAGGCATTGCTGATCAAACCAATTTATTAGCATTAAATGCTTCTATTGAAGCTGCTCGAGCTGGAGAACATGGGAAAGGTTTTGCAGTGGTGGCTGAGGAAGTTCGTAAACTTGCTGAGGAAACAAAAAATGCCGTCCAAAATGTTTCTCATCTTATTAAGGACACAGAAAGTAATATTACGACTATGGCTAATTCAGTTATTAATGTTGATCAAAAAATTCAACATAGTGTCAATACACAAGAAAGCTTATCCAAGTCATTTAATGATATTGCTGATGCAGTTTCTGGCATTCAGCAGCAATACGTAAATACATCTAGAGATATTTCAGCCATTTCTAATTTAATCACTGAATTATCGCAGGGCGCTACGCTAGTCTCTTCTTCTTCCGACTCGCTCATTAATGTTGTCAATGAACTAAATATGTAAAATAAAAAGGGAACTCATTTAGAGTTCCCTTTTTCCTTAATGCGGCAATGCACGTTTTTGTTTACGGTGCTCTCGTCTTGCTGGCCCAGTTTCAAATAAACGCTTCTCTTCATCTGTTTCAGGATAGATTGAGGGAACTGGTACGGGTTTCCCTTCCTCATTTACTGCAACCATCGTGACAAATGATTCTGTCGTTAATTTTTCCTCGCCAGTCTCAATATTGCGAGAAACAACGCGAACATAAACCTCCATTGAAGAACGTCCTGTAGACGAAACAATACTCTCAATTTCAAGAATATCTCCTACATGTGCAGCGGATAAAAAATCAACCGAGTCAATAGAAGCTGTCACTACAAGGCCTTTAGCATGTTTCATTGCTGTAATAGCAGCGATTTCATCAATATAAGCTAACACTCTTCCACCGAAAATAGAATTGTGATTATTTGTGTCTGGGGGTAATACGAGACGCGATTGAACCGTACGTGATTGGCTCATGGGTACAGCGTTGTTTGGCATAATTCTTGCAACTTCCCTTCTCATGTTGTTCTTTCGTCATCGTATCGCAGAAAAAGAGCTGATGCAAATTTAGAACGATTTTTTCATCGAAATAAATTTCATATCAGTCATTTCTTCTATAGCCCACTTAATTCCTTCACGTCCATAACCACTCATCTTTACTCCACCATATGGCATGTTATCTACTCGGAATGTCGGAATATCATTTATAATGACAGCACCAGCCTGTAATTCATCTGCTGCATATAAAGCATCTGACAATATATTCGTGTAAATACCTGCATTTAGGCCAAGGTCCGACTCATTTACAAGTCGAATTGCGTCGTCTAATGTTTCATATGAAACAATTGAGACGATTGGTGCGAAGGTTTCCTGACAAACAATTTTCATATCAGCTGACACATTCGTCATAACTGTTGGCGTTAAAGTACGTTCAGTAAATACGCCTCCAGTTGCAATCGTAGCCCCCTGCTCTTGTGCCTCCTCAATCCATTCCCTGATGCGTTCCACCTCATTTGGGTTTATCATGGCACTAACATCTGTAGTCTTCTCTAATGGATCTCCTACTATAAGCCTTTCTGTTTCTGCAACAAATGCTTTAGTAAATTCATCAATAATGGAAGAATGCACATATATACGTTGTAACGAAATGCATACTTGTCCAGCAAAGTTAAAAGCACCGCTTACACAACGACCAATAATTTTATTTATTGGCGTAGATGGTTCGACAATTACTGCTGCATTAGAACCTAGCTCTAAAGTTACTTTACGTAAGCCTACTTTTTCTTTAATTTTCAAGCCAACTTTACCACTTCCTGTAAAGGTTACTTTTTTGACGTATGGATGTGTGACAAGTGTATCACTTAGCTCGCCTCCACTTCCTGTCACAATTTGTAATGCCCCATCCGGTAATCCGGCCTCTCGGAAAATCTCAGCCATAACGATAGCACTTAGTGGCGTTTGTGTTGCTGGCTTTAATACAACTGTATTGCCTACTGCAAATGCTGGACCTAACTTATGTGCCACTAAATTGAATGGAAAATTAAAAGGCGTAATGGCTGATATTACACCTAAAGGTTCTCTTTTTGTCCAGCCTATTCGATCTCCTGCTCCAGGGGCTGCATCCATTGGAACAGTCTCACCTTTTGACTGTTTAGCTCCCTCAGCCGCAAATTGATAGGTTGCGATTGTACGGTCAATTTCAGCTAAACCTGCAACAATAGGTTTTCCAGCCTCTAAGGCTAAAATCTCTGCTAGTTCTTCTTTTCTTTGTCGCATTATATCAACGACTTTATATAATATTTCGGCACGTTCGTAGGCTGTTGTCTTTTTAAACGATTGGAATGCCTGCTGCGCACCTTCGATAGCTTTCTCTACATCTTGAATAGATGCTTTAGCTACATGAGCAATAACCTCACCGCTATATGGAGAAGCTAGCTCATAGCTTTCCTCTGCATCAATCCACTGACCATTAATCCAAAGTTTTGTTTCCTTCATCCTTCAAATGCACCTCCAAATAATCATGTTCTTCTTTATTCTATCACGAAGAACTTGAGCTAGATGCAATGGCAGCTGCACTAACCGCTGCGATCATTGCTGCTTGCTGTGCTTGGATTAATAGCTCAATAGAAGACATAATGGTCATGGACAAAGACTTTTGTACCTTTGCCATATCATAAATAGCAATTTGTACAGCCATAAAGAGCACAAATTCACGATGCCATTTTAATAACTTCATGTCTTTTAATTCATGGTATAAATCAATCAACCCTTGAAGTTGTGCTTTATTCAGATTAAGTATGGCTAAAAAGCCAAGTAAAGGATAATGCATAGCCTTGACTTTAACGTTTTGCTTTTTGAGCCCATCACGAAGTGTCACAACATCTGGTACTAGCTGACCATCAAATTTGGATGATAAAAATGTTAATACCTGTGAAAGCCATTGGAGCTCATTGCCAGCATTAAAATTATAAGTTCTTAGTTCTTTATAGTATCGATTCATGGTATCCGCGCGTAATTCAACATCATCAGATGGACTGCTTAATAATATGGCATAAGGAATATCCTCATATGAGGTTAAAAATGGATGATGTTTACGTATGGCATCAAATAAGGCTCTAGCCGCCTGTGCATGTGTCTTTTTATCCTGTTCATCCTCCGTCAAAAATTGTGCTCCGATATAGCTAAAATTGCCGCTTCTGAATTTCGCCTGCTTTAAGATGCTCACATTTGTAAGTAAATTCTTTACTGCCTTTTCTGCATCACCTTGCTCCATGAGGTTGGCAGCAATACTATATCCAACTGTTGTTCGTAAAGGAGACAGCCAAGAAGATTGCTTCTTCATCTCTTGTAAAACATTTTTATACTTCGTTGCATCAAAAGTTTTTCCTGACGCTACAAATGTACTAGCAATAGCTAATACAATTTTACGGTCCACCGTCCAGCCTGCAGCCTTTGATACGTCCTCTACTGTATTAACAAATTCATTTTCAATCATCACATAATCCATATTTTTCACACTCCTTTACCCGTTTTACGTAACATAATGTAAGAAAGATTCACCCTCTTTGTAACAATTAACATAAAAAGTAAACATAATTTAATGTATGTTACTTACTTTATTTGATTTAATAGAAAATATTAACAACCTATAAAGGAGGTATGGCCGATGTTAGCAAAAACCACAAAGAAACTATTATTTACCATGACCTTAAAGGATCGATTAAATCTATTCCTTTTTCTAAGGAATTCATCCAATAATATCGCTTTACATACTCTTTTCCATAAAAATTAATATCGAAACACTTGAACGCCCAAAATCAATACTCAATATAAGAAAAGAGTCATGTGTTCTAAAGCCTCCCTTTCCATACAATAACTTTTCTACTTCCAGATAAAAAAACAGCGGCAGAAAAACTTTGCCGCTGTACAGATAACTTGTTAAATTAACCCTAGCTCTTGCACTTCTTCAGATGTGAAGGCTCTCGACCTTGTTAGGAAACGTTTTCCTTCTACGCCCTCGAGTGAAAACATGCCGCCTCTGCCATCCACCACATCCAATATGATTTGTGTATGCTTCCAGTAATCATATTGATTTTTATGCATATAGAAAGGAGCACCACCCACTTCACCAAGGCACACATCCTGATCTCCTATTAGCAAATCCCCTTCTGGATAACACATTGGTGAGGAGCCATCACAGCATCCACCTGATTGATGAAACATAACAGGTCCATGTTTCTCTTTTAATAGATCGATTAGTGCTAGCGCTTCTTCCGTAGCTAATACACGTTCAACCACGCTCATGCACCTCCCTACGAATTAGAAGAAACCAAGTTTGTTTTCGCTATAGCTAACTAATAAGTTTTTCGTTTGTTGGTAATGCGCTAACATCATTTTATGATTTTCACGACCAACACCAGACATTTTGTAGCCACCGAATGCAGCATGTGCAGGATATGCATGGTAACAGTTTGTCCAAACACGACCAGCTTGAATTTCACGACCGAAGCGATATGCCGTATTAATATCTCTCGTCCAAACACCTGATCCTAAACCATATAATGTATCATTAGCAATTTCCAATGCTTCCTCTTTCGTTTTAAATGTCGTGACAGCAACTACTGGTCCGAAAATTTCTTCTTGGAATATACGCATTTTATTATGCCCTTTGAAAACAGTTGGTTTAATGTAGTAGCCATTTTCGAAGCCTTCACCTACATTATTTTTGTCTCCTCCAATTAGACATTCTGCACCTTCTTGCTTACCAATATCTAAATAAGAAAGAATTTTTTCCATTTGCTCACTAGATGCCTGTGCACCCATCATTGTGTTTGGATCAAGTGGGTTGCCAACTTTAATGGCTTCTACTCGCTGTAATACGCGCTCCATAAATTTATCGTAAATAGATTCTTGAATTAGTGCACGTGAAGGACAAGTACATACTTCCCCTTGATTTAGAGCGAATAGCACAAAGCCCTCAACAGCTTTATCTAAAAAGGCATCATCTTTATCCATAATATCTTCAAAGAATATGTTTGGCGACTTACCACCCAGTTCTAATGTTACTGGAATAAGGTTTTGAGAAGCATATTGCATAATTAAACGCCCTGTTGTTGTCTCACCTGTAAAGGCAATCTTACCAATGCGTGGATTTGATGCAAGCGGTTTCCCTGCTTCTAAGCCAAATCCATTCACAACATTAATGACACCTGGTGGTAGTAAATCTTCTATTAATTCTAAAAGCACCATAATCGATGCTGGTGTTTGTTCTGCAGGTTTTAATACGACACAGTTTCCAGCTGCAAGTGCTGGCGCAAGCTTCCATACAGCCATTAATAACGGGAAGTTCCAAGGTATGATTTGGCCGACTACGCCAATTGGCTCGTGGAAATGATAAGCAACTGTATCGTTATCAATTTGGCTTACTGAGCCCTCTTGAGCACGTAATACCCCAGCAAAATAACGAAAATGATCAATTGCAAGAGGGATGTCTGCATTTAATGTTTCGCGTACCGCTTTACCGTTATCCCATGTTTCAGCAACGGCTAGCTTTTCTAAATTTTGCTCGATACGGTCCGCAATTTTAAGTAAAATGTTTGCGCGTTCGGTTGGTGATGTTTTGCCCCATGCATCCTTAGCAGCATGTGCCGCATCTAATGCATGTTCAATATCCTCAGCTGTGGAACGTGCTATTTGTGTAAAAACTTGTCCAGTAACAGGAGTAACGTTATCAAAGTACTGACCCTTCACTGGGGGTGTCCATTCGCCACCGATATAATTATCATATTTCTCTTTGAATTGAACTACCGATCCTTCAGTGTTTGGAAATGCATAAACCATTTTACTTCTCCCCTTTACACAATTTAATGAGAACTATCTACAAAAAACGTTATTTTATATCGGAATAACAATATTTTCATAGAAACCCTCTCACCTAATATATTGTCAGAAACATAAAATAATTTCAACTTTTTCAAAAACTTTTCCAACTAATTTATTTTTGCTAGAAAAGCTTCTAGCATTCACTGTATGTGCGACGTTAAGGTATACTTAAAAATAATATAAAATATAGGAGAACAATATGCGTATTAATAAATATTTAAGTGAAACAGGCATCATATCTCGTCGTGGCGCTGATAAATGGATAGCAGAAGGAAAGGTAACGATTAACGGAGAACTAGCAACAGTTGGTAGTCAAGTTGAAGCAGGAGACATTGTTTGCGTAGATGGTAAAGAGGTAAAGAAAGAACAACAGCTTGTTTACATTGCTCTGAATAAACCTGTCGGGATTACAAGTACGACAGAGCGTCATATAAAAGGCAATGTCGTTGATTTTGTCAATCATCCCCTACGTATTTTTCATATCGGACGTCTTGATAAGGAATCAGAGGGCCTATTGTTGTTAACGAATGATGGCGATATTGTCAATAAAATTCTACGTGCTGAAAATCATCATGAAAAAGAATATATTGTTCAAGTTGATAAGCCTATAACTGCGCAATTTATCCAAAAAATGGGCGCAGGTGTCGATATTTTAGATACAACAACCTTACCATGCCATGTGGAAAAGATTTCAGATAAAGTCTTTAAAATCATTTTAGAGCAAGGCTTAAACCGCCAAATTCGTCGAATGTGCTCAGCACTAGGGTATTCCGTTAAGCGTCTACAACGCATTCGTATTATGAATATTAAGCTTGGTAATTTAAAGGTAGGGCAATGGCGTGATTTAACGGAGAAGGAACGAGCAGAACTATTCAAACTACTCAATTACACACCAAAATAGACACATCCAAAGGGAGGGGCGAGGACTATGATATCCATTCAAAGCACAGACCAACTAACAGGGGTACGAATTAGTGCGGATTATTGGGATTTAGATGAACTAATTAATGCTATTTATAAAGTAACTGGTGATGAAAATAAATACTATGATTATCAGGGTCCTCGACTACGTATTTTAAGCGTTTGCTATAAACTAAGACATGCTATGCTTGGTGAGCATCACCTAGAGTTTGTTAGTAATGGACTTAATAAGAGTGTTCTAACACAACATGAACTCATCTTTCCAAATAAGAATGTCTATTTTTCAACAGAGATTCTTTGGCCAGAAATTATCTTTAGTGCAATCGCATTAAATGATTTTATTGACCTACACCAAAAATTAAACAATGCTTCTATATGGAATCATGAGATAGCTATTATACGCAAATTTCAAGCGGCTATTGCTGAATGTTTAGAACAGGAGGTAAGTGACGAAGATTATGTTGTGTTTTTAAGAATGTTACATGCTAAAAATCCCTTAACTTTCCGTTTCGCAACACAGTACGTGGATGTTCTAAATCTAGAATATATTGAATTAAGTAAAGAGGAACGTCAGGCGCATTTAGCTGCATTTGCTGTGCGATTAATGGTAGAGGACCATGAATATGTAGCATTAAAATCCCACCTGATGGAAGCAGCTATTGAAACGAAACAAGCATTACATGATATTCAAATTCAACTTAATTATCCTGAAGAAATACTGTGGTGAACGAATCATGCCGTCTCAAAATAATTGAGACGGCCGTTTTTCTATTCAATTGTTTTGTAGGCCATTTTATGAATAACTTCCTTGTGCTGAGGATAATCTGCTAAAAGCTCTTCCTGTGTAAACAATTCAAAATCCTCAAAGTCAAAGCCTGGCGCCACCATACATCCGACTAAACTAAATGTATCCGACTCCTCCACCGACGAGCCGAAAATTGTATGCTTTGGTACTGCAAGCTGAGGGACTTCCCCTGCTTCTATATTCAAGCCAAGCTTCTTCGCTTCATATGTCCCATCTGGGAAAATCATATGAACTGTTAGTGGGCTTCCTGCGTGATAATACCATAGCTCGTCCGATTGTAGGCGATGTAAATGTGAAATATCCTGTGAGCGCAGAAGGAAATATATACTAGTATAAATCGGTCTCTGTACATCTCTCACTGCTATATCGTCCGATGCACGAAACGATGAAATGTAATAGCCCCCTTCAGGATGTTCGGCTAACTTTAAATGTTCAATAAAATATTGTGCTGAATACTTCAAAAAGCATCACTCCTTTTTTCAACCTTACCAAAAAGTAAAGTGGAAATGCTACCTCTGATTTTCCTTCATCACGCAAGCCAAAAAGGACATCTCAACATGAGATGTCCTACATTTTTATAATCCGCCTAAATAAGCTGCCTTTACTTGCTCGCTCTCTTGTAGCTCTTTTGCTGAACCAGATAAAACAATACGCCCTGTTTCAAGTACATATGCACGGTTAGCGACAGATAATGCCATATTAGCATTTTGCTCTACAAGTAATACGGTTGTTCCTTCTTTATTAACCTGCTCAATAATATTGAAGATATTTTTCACCATCAACGGTGCAAGACCCATCGAAGGCTCATCCATTAATAACAGTTTTGGTTTTGCCATTAAGGCACGCCCCATCGCCAGCATCTGCTGTTCCCCACCAGACAATGTACCTGACTGCTGTTTTCGGCGCTCTAATAATCGTGGAAATAACTCGAAAACATGATCCATATCTTTCTTAATACCTGCTTTATCATTACGCAGATACGCACCAAGCTCTAAGTTTTCCTCAACTGACATATTAGCAAAAACACGGCGTCCTTCTGGAACGTGTGAAATCCCTGATTTAACAATAGTTTGTGCTGCTTTCCCAGCTATCGAAAAGCCTTCGTATTCAATAATGCCACCTTTTGGCTTTAATAAACCTGACAATGTCTTTAAGAGCGTGCTTTTTCCAGCACCGTTTGCACCGATTAACGTTACAATTTCACCCTCGTTTACTTCTAAAGAGAGGCCCTTTAATGCTTGGATGTTGCCATAATAAACATCGATATTTTGTACTTTTAGCATTAGCCGATAACCTCCTCTCCAAGGTACGCTTCTATTACCTTTGGATTGTTGCGAATTTCTTCTGGTGTCCCGTCAGCGATTAATTGTCCGTGATCAAGTACGTAAATACGCTCACAAATACCCATAACTAAGCTCATATCATGCTCAATCAGCAATATTGTTAAGCCGAACTCTTTACGAATAAATGCAATTAGCTCCATTAAATCGTGAGTTTCTTGTGGGTTCATCCCTGCTGCTGGTTCATCCAATAAGAGTAGTTTGGGATTTGCCGCTAACGCACGAGCAATCTCTAAACGACGTTGCATCCCGTATGGCAAATTCTTAGCTAGCTCATCTTTATAAACATCTAAGCCAAAGATTTTTAAGAACTCAATTGACTGTTGCTCCATTTCGGCCTCACCTTTGAAATGTGTAGGTAAACGAAATATAGAAGCCCACATAGAATGCTTTGCAAGTGAATGATTGGCTACCTTTACATTGTCAAGAACAGATAGCTCTTTAAATAATCGAATATTTTGGAACGTACGGCTGATCCCTTTCTGTGTAACCTGATAGGGTGCAAGTCCATTCAGTTTCAGACCATTAAAAGTAATTGTACCTTCCGTAGGTGTATATACCCCTGTTAACATATTAAAGCTAGTTGTTTTCCCAGCTCCGTTTGGCCCAATAAGTCCTACCAACTCGCCTTGGTTAAGGTACATATTAACGCCCTGTACTGCCTTTAAACCACCAAATTGAATACCCATATTTTCAACATTGATAAGAAGGTTTCCAGTCATTATTTCGTACCTCCCTTTTTACCAAACTTAAATAATTGTGTTATCTCTTTCGTTCCCATTAAGCCTGTTGGACGATAAAGCATCACGATAATTAATACTAAACTGTAGATAATCATACGTGTTTCTGGGAAGTTTGCTAGATAAGTAGACACGACTGTTAGGAAAATCGCAGCAATCACTGAACCAGAAAGACTTCCTAAACCACCAAGTACAACGTAAATTAAAATATCAAATGATTTTAAGAAACCGAATGTTGTCGGTTGAATAATGTAAAAGTTATGTGCAAAAATGGCTCCTGCTAGACCTGCGAAGAAAGACCCAATCGCAAATGCAACAACTTTATAGTAAGTTGTGTTAATACCCATCGCATCTGCTGCTATTTCATCTTCTCGAATGGAAATACACGCACGCCCATGACGAGAATTTGTAAAGTTTGAGATAACTAGAATCGTTAACACTACGCCAAAGAATGCGTATGTCCAGTTCGATAAATATTTAACCTGCATCCCTGCTGCGCCACCAACATAATCCGTATTTAAAAAGATAATACGAATAATCTCTGCAAATCCTAGTGTAGCAATCGCTAAGTAATCCCCTTTTAAACGAAGCGTTGGAATCCCTACGATTAAACCAGCAACTGCTGCTGCTGTAGCTCCTAATAGGATGGCCAATGGGAATGGTAACATTAGCTTTGTTGTAATAATAGCTGATACATATGCTCCCACTGCGAGGAACCCAGCATGCCCAATTGAAAACTGTCCAGTAACACCAATAACAATATGCAAGCTGACAGCCAACATGATGTTAATACACATTGTGATCAACATATTTTTATAGTACAAATCAATTACTTCTGTTGTAATCAACAATTGTACAACTGCATAGATGACTAGCGCTATTACGGCATAGCCCCAGAAAACTTTAGACTTTTTCATAAAACCGCTCACCTACACTTTCTCACGGGCGTTTTTACCAAAGATACCCGATGGTCTGAAGATTAAGATTAAAATTAAAATAACGAATGCCGCAGCATCACGCCATAACGAGAAGCCAAGTGCACTTACTAAGGACTCTACAACACCTAGTAACATACCACCAACCATAGCGCCTGGGATGATACCAATACCACCAAGAACAGCTGCGATAAATGCTTTAACCCCAGGAATAACACCCATTAACGGGTCAATTTTTGTATAATAAACCCCAAAGATAACACCTGCTGCACCAGCTAAAGCTGAACCAATCGCAAACGTTGCAGAGATTGTATTGTCAACGTTAATACCCATTAAGCGAGCTGCATCTGCATCGTGGGAAACAGCACGCATCGCTTTACCGATTTTTGTTTTATGTACGATGAATTGTAAAAGAATCATCAGTACAACTGCGACTGATAAAATTAAGATGGAAGTACTGCTGATTTGAACGCCAAAAATATCTAGTGATTTATTTTTGAAAACTTCAGGATATGCTGCCGGTTGAGCACCTCTGAAGAAAATTGTTGTATATTCAATTAATAGCGATACACCTATCGCTGTAATTAAAGCTGCGATACGTGTAGCATTTCGTAAACGTTTATAGGCAATACGTTCAATTAATACACCAAAAATTGCACAAACTAACATCGCCAATAATAATGCTGGGAAGAAACCAAGCTCCCATTTAGCAATAGCGTAAAAGCCAATAAATGACCCAATCATGAAGACATCACCATGAGCAAAGTTAATCAGCTTGATAATACCGTATACCATCGTATACCCTAACGCTATTAACGCGTAGATACTTCCAAGTGAAATACCGTTCACAAGTTGCTGTATCCATTCCATGCGCATTCACTCCTTTAAATTTTCTGAAAATTGAAAAATAAGTACATAGATCGATACTAAAAGTTATGTTTTGCTCTACGATTCTAGTTATCTAACACACAAAAAAGGAAGGCGTGTTTACCCGCCTCCCCCTTGCTTACAAAACATTAAGGATTAACTTTAGAGTTGAACACTTGTTTACCGTCTTTAAATTCAAGAACTGTTGCTGTTTTAATTGGGTTATGGTTTTCGTCAACTGAGAAAGTACCTGTTACTAAAGAAAGATCTTTTGTTGCAGCTAATTCATTTTTAATTGCTTCCCCATCTGTAGAGCCTGCACGTTTAATTGCATCAGCAATGTAGTAAATTGTGTCATAACCAAGTGCGTTGAATGCGTCAGGCGCTTTGTCACCATTTGCCGCTTTAAAGGCCTTTACGAAATCTTGAATTTTTTGATCTGGGTCTTCAGCAGAGTAGTGGTTTGTGATGTATGTGTTATTCAATGCATCCGCGCCAGCTAATTCGATTAAAGTTGGAGAATCCCAACCATCAGCACCCATTAGAGGTACATCAATGCCCATTTCACGTGCTTGTTTAACAATCAAACCTACTTCTTCATAGTATCCAGGGATAAAGATAAAGTCTGGATTTGCTGCTTTAATATTTGTTAATTGTGTACGGAAGTCTGTATCCTTCGCTACATAAGCTTCTTCTTTTACAACTTTTCCGCCACTCTTCGTAATCGTTTCTTTAAAGGATTTTGCTAAACCTTTTGCGTAATCTGATGCATTATCTGCAAAAATAGCTACATTTTTCGCATCTAGCTCACCTGAAGCAAAATTAGCTGCTACAATCCCCTGGAATGGGTCAATAAAGCATGTACGGAAAGCATAATCATTAACACTGCCATCCTCATTTACCGTGATATTCGGTGCTGTACCAGAACCCGTAACAATAGGAATTTTATTATCATTTGCAATTTGAACAGTAGCTACTGTATTACCTGAAGTCGCAGGTGCTAGCATTGCTACTACTTTATCCTGCGTTGCTAGTTTAATAGCAGCTGAAGTTGCTTCAGAGTTCTCTGATTTATTATCTACTTTAATCAGTTCAATTTTCTTACCATCAATACCGCCAGCATCATTAATTTCTTTTACAGCCAGTTCTGCACCTAGCCCAATAGAGGAACCATAAGATGCTACATTCCCTGAAAGCTCTAAGTTGGCACCAATTTTAATTGTATCGCCATCAGATGAGCCTCCGCCTGATGATGAGCCTCCGCCAGAACTTGAATCGTCTCCGTTACCGCAACCAGCAAGAACACCAGCAAGTAATGAAGATGCTACTAAAAGTGAACCGAACTTCTTAAGCTTTTTGCTCTCTCTCATAATTAAATTCCCCCTGAAAATTTCTCAAATATTAGATATTTCTGATAATTATAAACAATTAAATTCATTTACTCAATAGCCAAAATAATTATTTATAACTATCTAAAAACAAAAGAAAATATTATTCATATAAGCCTTTTTCATTGTAAAACATTCTTTATATTTAGTCTAGAGTGATTTTTCAGTATAATTAGTTATTTGTGAATTATCTTTTAATTCAAACTATATACTAGTACAAAACTATCAGATGAAATTGTTTTTTCAAAATAAATTCTAGTTGATTGAAAGACCCCCTTCATCTATTACAATTATTTCCCTGAAAATAATCATAGGGTCTACGAGTAACTAATTGCTGATACCTGTACTGCAAATGGGAAAAGCTTAGAGTGGGCTTCCCCATACTCTAAGCTTTTTTTAATTCAAACACACAAATGCGCTCATTAATATTTGTTTCATTTTCTAAATGAACTTCATGAAGCAACTCAAATGGTGTTCCATGATGTAAAAATTGTAAATAATCGTAAGGCGGATAATATAAAATTATATGAATATCCCGCATGCGCTGCTCATAGGATTTCCAAATATTATGAATGACTGTGCGAAAAATATGGATGGAAAAGGGATTAAAAAAGAAAAACACATTATCACGTGACTTTATTTCATATGATTCGGCTATTATATGAATAAACTTAATAGGGGCATGTGCTTTCATTTTTTGAAGATAATTACGTTTATTTTCTTCAGCCTCCGTATAAAAACCCGCATCCATCTCTATCCCAATGGTTGGTATATGAAACTTATGGTGCACAAAAATAGGAACTCGTCCTTTCCCGCACCCCATATCAATAAATACTGGATTGTCAGGCATCTGATACGTAGCGAATAATTGCTCCAATCCACTGTAGGGTGTTGGCTCATAACGATGATAGTGTGCAAGCTTAGGAAAGCCATATTGCTCTCCCACCGTGTTTATATGCAAATGTTTATCAAATTGCTGTTCATTCATATGAAAGGACTCCTCAGAAAAGAATGCTTTATTTTAACAGATAAAAAGCAAAAACCATACCCAAAGATATTGGATATGGTTATTTTCTAACGACCTCTACGTTTAAATTTAACAACAAAGAGAAGTGCAAGAAGGAGCAGCACTAGACATGTAATGGCTGTAAACACTGTATTTTTATCAATAACAGGCCCGTGATTTGCAGCTTCACTATTCGCACCAGGCATTCCCATTGGGGCTCCATTTCCATCAGGAGGTTGCATTTGTTCTCCATTTTGTCCATCTCTCGGACCTCCGCCCTCTCTATTAAAAGGTGGACTCTTTGATGGGTCAAAGTCCTCTGGTAGCTGACTTGGATCAAATTCATCTGGCATCGAATTCATTTCACCATTTTCACTTGGCATTGGCATACCCATATTGCCCTGAGAATACGTAGATGCTTCCACTACAAGCTCCCCAGACAGTTGCTTTAATATAGATTCCGAGCGCCTTTTGGCAAATTCCGGCAAGCTATTTTCACCTTCAACTGCTTCTAAAAATTGCTCCGTAGTAGAGAACTTGGTTGGATCTGCCTCCACATAAGTAGTTAATAGCACAGCTAACTTTTTAGTAATAGTTTGCACATAATCTTCTGTTAAATAAGTCGACGCTAGCTCTTCTAGATACTCTTCATATTTGGCACGGTATTCTTCATTAGCAAGCAATGCATTTAGGAGTGGCCGCTCCTCTAATGTTGTGCCGGAAACAGGGGTTGTTACACTAAAATTAATAGCACTATCATTTAATAAATTGCCTGACATGCCCATTCCCATGTCAAAGCCGCCATCTCGTTGTTGCTTATCCCCATCAACAGTTTGATCGGGTTGTCCATTGTTTTGTGCCACTGGTTTTTCCTTATTAGTAGTAGCGTCAGCTTGATTTCCGCTGTTTCCTCCTGCTATTCTACCACCTCCAGCCCCAAAGCCACCAAAGGACATGTTGTAATCCCAAGGAATAATAGAAAATACACCGTTCTGTTCATATAAATAATAGTTATGTTTCATATTCCCTTGATAACTATCTAAATTCACAAGTGCTGTGTTGACAGCAAAATAACGTAACATTTCATCGACATCGATATACTTTTCTATGTTTCCGCCATTATTAATAGCATCTAGCATTTCAACAAACTTTGATTGTTCAATATTACCTTCATTAGTTTTTAATCCAATGCCTGTATAGTCTTCGATATCGTCGCTAATATATTTTAAATCGCTGCCTATCCCATCTGGCTTAAATAAAAAGCCATCATTAGAGCCGTAATAATTAGCCAGGAATGTCTCATCCACAGCTTCTACCCCTAAAAACAAACCCCGCTCCTCACCATTCACTGTCACATACATATAGGAGTGTGCCGGTGTTGGTAAACCCATTTGCTCCATCAATTCATAAGAGATATACTCTCTCATTAATGTAGAGTCACTATAATTATTGTTTAAATTTAATTTTTTTAAGCCATATAAGCTTTGTGTATCATCATAATAATCAAAATCAATTTTTAAGCTATAGCGATCTGAGTCACTATTGACAACCGATCGTAATGATAGATTGCCCTTAGTACGAATAGCAACATTCTCAATTTTCTTTCCATTTACTGTAATATCTGCTTGTTTTAATTCTTCAGCAGAAGCATTTTCCAGCAGATCTGCCCAATCTTCCTCAGCTATCTCGATATCTACAGTGGTTACTTTATTGCTATTAAACACTATATTCTCATATGAGAACTCAGATTTTTTCGTTTCAATGCCTACATTCGGAAGTACAGCATATATCACGACAAAGTGAAGGAGTAAAATTGCCATGCACAGATAGACAATTCGGGTTTTAATCATAGCCGTCACCTCTCAACGTAGTTCTATTTATTATTGAGGTCATTACGCTGTGAAATTCCCATCATAGCTCAGCATAATGGCTGATTTTACACCAGCTACCTTTGTTAGTTCATCCATCAGTTTTGCATCATTTTGTTTTACACGAATTTCATAAGTTGTTTCGATTTCATTCTGTTGCATAATGGATTTCGATTTGAGAGCGAATTTTTTTGTTTGCGCAGCAATAATTCGCTCAATTTCAGCATTAGCCAACTCTTCTTCAAACTTTACAATCAGTAAATACGGATTTTCTACCGTTATTTTATTAACGAATATGAGCAATACAAGTCCGATTAAAACAGCACCAATAATGACTAATGGAATAAAGCCAGCACCACATAAAATACCTGAAACAATTGCCCAGAAAATATAGACTAAATCCATTGGATCCTTAATAGGTGTACGGAAACGTACAATAGATAAAGCACCAACCATACCAAGTGACAGCAGAACATTTGAACTGATTCCCATAATCACTAGTGCTGTTGCCATTGTCATTATAAGTAGTGAGATATTGAATGAATGGGAGTAAATGACTCCATTAAAGGTCTTCTTATAAACAGCATAAATGAAAAGCCCAATAAAAAACGCGACTACTAAACCAATAATTGAATCGATTAATGAAAATGAGGTTGTTTTTTCTAAAAAGTTGGATTTAAAAATATCACTAAATTTAATTGTATCCATTGTTCATTCTCCTTTATTATTAGCCGTACATACGACTAAGTTGATATTTTGAATAGGCCTCAGCACGAGTATCTACTGACTGTAGTAAATACTTGATGATGTCTGGTAGATACTCATCGTACTTTACCTCTAAAATTACAAGATTCGGCTCCAGTACATCGACCATAGGCAAGTTTTGATTAAACATATCAGTGTTGCGTAGACTCGATTGCACCTTACTATCAAATGTCACACGCACATTGCCAAACGGATAGACATAGGCTTCTCGTTCGTAATCCACTACCGTAGTAGGTCGCAAATGGTTGTAATTCATCTCGAGATATAAATCTCGAATTAGCGCTCGATCATCATTCTCCATCCAGGCTATCTCGCCAATACGTAGTTTTTCATACTCAGCTTGAGATATTGAACATTTTGTTTTAAAGGTTACATTGTTACGTTTACTCTTCCGCTCAAGATTAATAACATCACTCGATTTGCCGTATATGCGTACTCGATATTTATCTCGATTAATAAAGCCCTCTTTTTTCTCATTTAACACTTTATTGGCAAAATTATCGAAGTACGTACTACGAATCAAATATTTACCGTCTAAGCCAGCATGTTGATCTCGCTGCATAACATGCTGAAGCTTGGCTTTTAATAATGCATAATCTGGATAGGAGATCGCTTGTTTTATTTCTTGTCGACCATTTGGATTAAATGAAGTAATTATTGGCATCTCATCACTCTCCCTACTTGTATTAGTGTCAGACTGACAAACCTTCAATGATGCTCGTCCCTATGTTCATTTCCCGTCTACATCGTTTACTATAAAGGGCTTTTATGTCAGGCAGATGTCAGCTTTACAAATTCTTCAACTCTCTTTTACAATACAAAGCAGTTTTCTGGGAGACGGATTAAACCAACATAAAAAGGCTGCTGCGCTCTTATAGCGCAGTAGCCTTTTGCAATACTAATTCAAAATGTGTTCCAGAGGGATTGCTTTCAATTAATCGCAAATCGCCCCCCACGGATTGGGCCATCATTTTACTAAGTGGTAATCCTAAACCCAAGCCGCGAACAGTATATTTTTTATTTTCTCCTCTATAAAAGCGCTCAAAAATAAATGCCTGATCCTCTAGAGGGATTCCTTGTCCTGTGTCCTTCACCAACACTGACAGAGTCTCCGCTTGATCTATCACCGTCAAGGTTATTGTTCCTTTGTCCATCGCCTGTTTAGCATTGGTTAATAGGTTTGTAATGATTTGTTGGATACGAACAATATCTACCTGTACCAATGCAGGGTGTTCCAACAAATGTAAATGAACTTTTACATGTTCATCTTCCTGTATTACTTCCCACTGTGCCACCGCCTCTCGTAGTAGCTGATTAACATCAACTGACTCTATCTGCACAGGGATAGCATCGACAGCAAAATGGTTAAAGGCAAGTAAGTCACCAACCATTGTTTTCATTTTTGTCGTTTCGACCATAGCCATTTCAATGAATTCCATAGCATCCTGTCCCGTTACAACACCATCTCTTACAGCCTGTAATAAACCACTTATAGAGGTGACAGGTGTTTTCAATTCATGGGTGACACCTGCTAGTAATTCCGTTCGAGTTTTCTCCAGCTGTTCTAATTTATTTGCCATATTTTTAAAGGAGGAAACAAGCTCATAGACCTCCTCTTCCTTACTATCTTGAGGCAAATCAATTGCATAATTGCCTTCTTGTACATGCTTGGCAGCCTCTGCTACTTGTTTAATGGGATGGGCCAAGCGCTTTGACAGAAAGTAAATAGCGATCCACCCTAATAATGCTAATGCTCCAATTAATATGGCAAGCTGTCCATATGCTTGATTAACTCTTGTTAAATTCTCCTTCTTCTCCATCACCAGGGCCCAACCCAATAACTCATGATTATTTTCTATCTTTCTTTTCACTACATATTCAGGCTCAAGTCCATCCTTTATTTCCTTAGTACCTTCTTTTCCATCCAACAAGCCAGCTACATTTTTGGCACTATCAGGCGGTACTGGACGGTTGCTTGTCAGTATATTTCCCTCTGTATCTACAACATACAAAATCGGATCGATCTCTTTCATATTAAAACGCTGACGATCCCCTATGAAACCTGGAATACCATTTATAGGTCCATTATTAGGATTTGGTGTATCCGTTAAACGATAGACCGTCTCGTCTGCTAAAAACTCCATTAATTCTAATCGGTTTTCAAATGTTGTATGACGAATCCACGCTGCTGAGATCAAAGATACAATAGCTAAGCCTATAAAGAGTGTCAGTAAATATCGGCTCGTCCAATATTGAAGTAAGGATATTCGCTTATTTTTTTTGAACACTTAGCTGATACCCCAATCCACGTAGTGTCTTTATTTCTCCTTCCGCCTCATCCCATTCTTTTAAAGCCTTCCTAAGCCTCTTTATAGCTAAATCTACTGCACGATCACTACCCTCATACTCCCATCCCCAAACTTGATCTATAAGCTGATCACGGGTAAATGTTTGATTAGGGTGATCAGCTAAAAACATGAGCACTGATAAATCTCTTGGCGTTAATACAATCTCTTCTCCATGCAAACACACTTTATGCGCTTTACAATCAATCACTAGAGATCCATACTGCTTACTAGTAGCTGACTCAGGACTACCTACAGCACGTCTTAAAACAGCCCTCACTCTTGCAACAACTTCATCTGCGATAAAAGGCTTGGCAATATAATCATCTGCCCCATGATCAAACCCCTTTAGACGGTAATTAACCTCACCTAATGCTGTTAACATGATAACTGGGCAAGTACTTCGTTCTCTTATTTCTTTTAAAATGGACCAACCATTTTTTTCTGGCAACATAATATCTAGCAACACTAGATCTGGCTGTGTTTCACGAAACATGACCAAGGCTTGACCACCATTGAAACATTGTGTCACACTATAACCCACTTTTTGTAAATACACCTTTAAAACCTGGCTTATTGGATATTCATCCTCTATTACTAGAATGTTTGCCAAAGTCAATCACCTCGCTACTAGTTCACTCTTATGTTCATTATAGCACTGGATTATGTCAGTTAAATGTCAGCCTATCCATTACCCATTAACTACTAGCACAGATTATATAAAGGACATCTATTGACAATGTCTTCCTCAGCCACTTATCATTGAGTGCGAATGATAATCACTGATAATTCATTCAAAAACCTAGTAAATGAAATTAAGGGGGGTAAAAGCATGATTATTGTAACTAATCGTATTCAAGTAAAACCCGGTTTTGCTGCGAGAATGGCACCAAATTTTACAAAGCCAGGTCCTCTGCAACAGTTTGAAGGCTTTCATAAAGTAGAGGTATTAATTTCAACTGATGATCCTACTTATGACGAAATGAGTGTTAATATGTATTGGGAATCTAAGGAGCATTTCCAAGCATGGCGTAATAGCGATGCATTTGCTGCAGCCCATCAACGCCCAAATTCGGGTTCTGAGGGAGAAAAGGCTGACAGTCCAATTATCGGCAGCAAAATAGTGGTGGCGGAATTAGCTTCTTCTATTGAAGCTTTAAATTAGTAAACGACGATTAAATTACTTATACATTATCTTCTGATTCTATCTAAAAAGCCCTGCATGTTGAACGATCATGCAGGGTCTTTTTTCTTGGTATAACAAACACTGATTAAATCAATATAAAAGAATGACTAGTATATAGCCCAGCACGGATAGACAGACTGAGCCAATTAAACCTGCAATAAATGCCTTTACACCTAGCTCCTTAAACGTTTTCATCTCAACATTTAGACCTAGACCTGCCATTGCCATAGCAATTAAGATATAAGCAGTATCTACTAATACTTGCGATACATTCGCTGGTATAATCCCTAAGGAGTTGATAGCACTCATCGCTAAAAATCCTAAAATAAACCACGGTATGATGGATAAAGAAAATGCTTTTTTCTCTTCACCTTTGTCCATTCTTCGATAGAAAATACCAATAACAATCGCTACAGGTACGAGCAGGGCCACACGTGTTAATTTCACAATGACGGCTATATCAATTGCTTCATTTCCACCAGCTGATGCAGCTGCAATTACATGAGCAATTTCATGTAATGTCCCCCCTGCGAAAATACCATACGCAGTAGGTGTTAAATCGATGATGGAATAGAGTACCGTATAAATAAGTGTAAATATAGTCCCCAATAACGCAACAATCGCTGCCCCTACCGCCGTTTCCTTTTCATTTGCTTTAATTTGAGGTGCAATTGCCACTACTGCAGCAGCTCCGCAAATGGCAGTCCCGCAAGCTGTTAATATCCCTAGCTTTTGTTCGACTTTAAATATTTTTGTTAGGCCGTACACAACAATTAATGCAAATAGCAAATTAATGACTGCAATAAAAAAAACGTTAGCTCCCGCATGATAAATATCTGCCAAATTTAAGCGCATACCCAATAAAATAATACCAAAGCGTAATAGCTTCTTGCTTGAAAATGAAATACCTACTTGCCAAGAATCTTGTACTTTAAATGCTGCTCGCCAGGTCATCCCTAATATAATGGCAATAACCAACTGTCCCAATATTGATAGGAAAGGAAATGTGGCAATATATTTCGCTACTAAAGCAATAAGAAGCGTTAATAATATCCCCTTCAAGAAATTTGGATTAAGGGTGGATTTTAATTTATGTTGTCTATTAACCATGATGTTCACTTCTTTCTCCCTTGTTGATTATTACTTTAATAAAGAGTGCACTATTAGTAAAATACATATATATAATCATTATTATTAATATTTCTAATAATAGAGGTGAAGATATGCAATTGGATGCTTTAAAAACATTTATCACACTGGTTGAGATCAATAATTTTACAAAGACCTCTGAAATACTTCATATTTCACAACCAAGTGTTAGCTTACACATTAAGAATCTAGAGCAAGAATTACAAACAACCTTATTTATTCGCTCCCCAAAATCGGTGCAAATTACACCAACTGGTGAAATTCTTTATAAACGAGCAAAGCAAATCATGGCGATAGCTGAAGCTGCAAAAGAAGATATCGCTGCCTATCACCAAGAAGTACAAGGTACGCTAGTCATTGGGGCAAGCTTTACAATTGGCGAATATATATTACCTCCAATCATTGCAAGCTTACAGCAACAATTCCCACAACTTGAACTTCAAATTATTATTGGCAATACAAAAGAAATCATTCAATATACAAAATTACTGCAAGTCGATATTGGTCTAATTGAAGGACAGGCTCATGATAATGAACTAGTCATTAAGCCATTTATGCAAGATGAGTTATTTATTGTTAGCGACAGTAATCATCCTCTTACAAAGCAACAATCTCTGACTGCTGATAAACTCCAGCAACAAAGCTGGGTTGCGCGTGAAGAAGGCTCTGGAACACGTTATTATCTGGATCATTTATTCAGAGCAAATGGTTTACAGATTCAATCGCTTTTGACTATTAGCAGTAATCAGGGCGTGAAGGAGAGCGTTATGCAGGGACTTGGTCTTTCCTTATTGTCTGCCTGTGTGATAGAACGTGAATTAAAAAATGGGGATATGACTATTCTGCCCCTTGAAGGACAGCATTTTATGCGAACATTTTCTTATCTTTGCTCACCAACCATGAAAAATAAACGCAATGTCGACATACTGATTGATATCTTAATAAAAAAAGCATAGCGGCCTTATCTCGTCGCTAAGCTCTTTTTATGGTTCTTCTCGTATTAAAATGTTTATTTTCGATGATTTCAACAAATTTCATTGCAGCTCTAGAAAGAGGTACTGACTGCAAATAACACATACCAATGCTTCTCGTAGGAATACTTTCCATTAAAGTTAATTCATAAAGAAGACCTCGTTGAAGATAGTCCTTCGAAAATTCCTTTGTTACACATGCAATGCCAAGGTTACTACGCGCAAACTCGAGTACCAAATCATGTGAGCCTAGCTCAAACTCTGGCTCTATGTGAACGCCTCTTGTAAAAAGATAATCTTCCACATACTTCCTTGAATTCGATTTTTTCTCTAGAAAGATAAGTGGAAATTTTAAAAGATCCTCATAGCTTAAACTTTTAGATGAAAGTGTTTTATATTTTTCCCCACAGACAAAAATATCCTGAATATCTGTACATACCGTTAACTGTAATGTTGAATCTTCTATTGGAAAATTACAAAATCCTATATCTACTTCACCTGATTTAATAAAATTACAAATTTCAGAGGTTGTTCCATTTAGCATTTGCAATTTAATATTCGGATACATTGTATGGAATGCTTCTAAATAAGGCATTAAAAAGAAACGTGAGATCGTATCTCCTACCCCTATTTTTAATTGCCCTGTTGTTAAATTTTTGAATTCAAGTAACTTTTCTTCACCAGCATCTAAAAGTCCTAAGGCAGAATTAGTATATTCAAAAAGTAGGCTGCCTTCTGTTGTTAATGTCACACCTTTAGGTGTTCGATTAAAAAGACGTGTGCCAAGCTCATTTTCTAATTGCATCATTGCCTGACTAACAGCTGGCTGTGTCATATATAAATCTTTTGCTGCACTAGAAAAGCTATTATTTTTTGCTACAACACTAAAAACACGATATAAATCTAATTTCCCTATCATATAAGCACCTCTTATAGCTATTATATGAACTATTAATTTTACTTATATCATTAACGAGCCTTATAGTAAAATCATATGGATTTTATATCACTTTACGCTAGATAGAATGAGGAGAGATTAAATTGGAACGTGTAATCGGTACAGTTGTAAGAGGTCTTCGTGGTCCTATTATTAATGAAGGCGATAATATTGAACAAATTGTTGTAGATACAGTGTTAAATGCAGCACATATTGAAGGATATGCAATCGAGGATCGTGATATTGTGACAGTAACTGAATCTGTCGTGGCACGTGCACAAGGAAACTATGCTACGATTGATGATATTGCCATAGATGTAGCGGCTAAGTTTGGTGATGATACGGTAGGGGTTATTTTCCCCATATTAAGTCGAAACCGCTTCGCCAATTGTTTACGAGGCATTGCTAAAGGTGTAAAAAAGGTAGTATTAATGCTAAGCTACCCATCTGATGAAGTGGGTAATCACCTTGTAGATATTGATGAGCTCGATGTAAAAGGCATTAACCCATGGACGGATACACTCAATGAGGTTGAATTCCGCGAGCATTTTGGCTATAAAAAACACACATTTACTGGTGTAGATTATATTGAATACTATAAAGAGTTAATTGAAGCAGAAGGGGCTACGTGTGAGGTCATCTTCTCAAATAATCCAAAAACAATTTTAAATTACACAAAGAGTATCTTAACGTGTGATATTCATTCACGCTTCCGCACAAAACGTATTCTAACAGCGAACGGTGCTGAAAAGGTTTACAGCCTTGATAATATTTTAGCTGAATCAATTAATGGCTCTGGTTTCAATGCTGAGTACGGTCTACTTGGCTCGAACAAAGCAACAGAGGATAGTGTTAAATTATTCCCACATACTTGCCAACCAATTGTTGATGGAATCCAAGCAAAAATTAAAGAAGCTACAGGAAAAACAGTAGAAGTTATGATTTATGGTGACGGCGCATTCAAAGATCCTGTGGGTAAAATTTGGGAGCTTGCAGATCCTGTTGTATCCCCGGCATTTACCGCTGGATTACATGGAACACCGAACGAGGTTAAATTGAAATATTTAGCGGACAATGATTTTGCAGACCTTCGAGGTGAAGAACTAAAGGCTGCTATTTCTGAATACATTCAAAATAAAGATGAAGATTTAACAGGTCAAATGGCTGCACAAGGAACAACGCCTCGTCGATTAACAGACCTTATCGGTTCCTTATCTGACCTTACATCTGGTTCGGGTGACAAAGGAACACCAATGATTTACATTCAAGGCTACTTCGATAATTACACTAAATAAACAAACAAAAATGAACTCTCGTCCTCAAGAAGAGAGTTCATTTTTTTATGGCGAGGATAACAGGAATCGAACCCGTAGTCCCATTGGAAAGGGATATGCACTCCATGCACCTACCTCGTAATAGATGATTGTTGAATGCTTGCTATAGTATTACATTGTGCTCAGTCCCTTCTTTTCTTAATTGGTTAGGATTTTAATTTATTTGGAATAATTTCTTCTCTTAGCCAATGCTCACTTGTTTGAACATGTTTCGGTCTCACAAACTTTCCTAAATTATAGCGGAAATCTTCGTAATGGAATGAGCTAGTATTTCTAATGACATACCCCTCTTGTTCCCCTTCAAAGAATGATTTTCCAGTGAATGTACGTTTTATCTGTTCTTCGTCAAAAATTCCTCGGTATAAAACAGGCACTGTTTCTATACCTAACTCTGCAGCAAAGGCAACGGTTTCATCCCAGCTCAAACAAATATTTTCTTCGTTCCAAATACTAAACAAGTAGAAATAGCTTGTTAATCCTTGATAATAAATAGAATGCTTGGCATAAACATTTTCACCACATAAGCGCCAGTCCTTTGGAATCCGATACGCAAAATTCGCGTGAAATGTTTTTACCCAATGTCTTGTAGGATGGTTGGCTGAATGAATACTTCTAGCATGCATATAGTCTCTGTAAAGTGTTGTCCCTTCTCCATCTAACTTTTCAGTGACAACAACCTCTTTTCCAATAAAATGATTCACATTTCTAGCAACTTTATCATCATCGGTGTAGCCTCTGCTCCACGGTAAATGAAAACTTCTTGGGTATTTCATGAATTTCGTCATATTTTCACCTCCCTTTCCTAATGTCTATTTGGCAAATTGATCTGCCTCACGGAAAAAATAAAGCCTTGTTAATAAATCACCGTCTAATAAATGATAAATTTGGCTTCCCCCTCTATCTCCCCCATACTGGATTAACATATGATATTGCACTAAATGAACAACCTTTAATACAAGTTCCTTTTCAAAGCCCAACTCTAATAGAAAATGGCAAACCAGTTGAGCAGATACATTTTCATGTCCATAATAACCATAACGCTGTTGCAAAGGTTTATATTTTTTACAAAATGGTTTACCGACATCATGAAACAATGCAGCTATTTGTAGAGCTAGTTTATCGCTTTCTAAGTAGTACTCATTGATATACGCGTACACAAAATACGTATGCTGACATAGCAAAAATTGATGGAATGGATTTTCTTGATCGAATTGATAAATTTCTTTGAAAAGTGGGACTGCTTGAAGTGTTTGAAAAAGCTCTTCATAGGTGGGGTGGCCTTGTATGAGTGAAATAAACTGTTGTCGAGAAAGATCATAGGGACTTGATTCATGGACAATATGCAATTCATTAAATCCTTCTCCTAGTGTTGGGAATTCTAAATGCTTTCTCATTTTTTCCATCACGATTAATGGTACATGCCTTTTCCTTTGCTGGTTTCTGGCTACACAGATTGAATAAGGTGTATCAAAGTAATAACATACCTTTAGCACTGTACTTGGTATTTTACGAAGTGCAAACATCCTGCGCTCTCGTTCAATATTGGTTGCATCCACAATGACAGAAAATCCTTTTGCCACTAAATCATTAAGACGTTCATATAATGTACGAAAGACTATACGTGATTTTTGCTTCGTTGAATCTCCAAATAACTCCTGGCGTATAGCGTCGCTTGATAGGACAATTGCATTTTCATTTTTAGCTAACTGTTTCACAAATGTACTTTTTCCACTACCCGGCAACCCCACTGTAAAGATTACCTTCATTCTTTTCACCTCCCTTCAAGTTTCTATATCGTATGACATGCCACATTCTTTAGTATCTCTATAGCATTTCATTCACTTATTTTTAATAACAATTTATTATAATCAGTCATAATATGAAGCAATATTACATATAAAAAAGACGGCTCCACCTTTTTGTAGAGCAGTCTCTGTATATCAATATCTTATTACCTTACACATTTATTGTATCATAAATTTACAATAATTTCTAGACTATACTTCTTTCCGAAGTAGATGTATGATAAATTTCCTGCTTCAATCCCCCATATCACCTGCATTTGGATACTTTCACTATATTCTAATTGGTGGTTGGACAAACAATTAAAAAAGCATCACAATTACCTTCTTCTCATCATCTATTGAGGTGAGGGTTACTGTCAAAGGAAGCAAATAACTATGGAGAGGAATGTGAGTAAACGTTGGAAAATCAAAAAGAATGGCTGGAAGAAAAGCATCACCTTGAGGATTCTTTAAACATTATTGTTCATAAAATAAAAGAGTTAGAGCATAAAGAAAAAGGCTTTAAAGAAAATGCTGTTGTCTTAAAGAAATCCTTTTGGAACGATGTGAGAGTCAATCTAGATACCGCTGAGGATGTAGACGAAACCTTTTTTGCAATTAAGCAGCAGGCTGAGCTTTTATCTGACTCAGAGCTTGCACAGGAACGTGCAATTCGTAATGTAAAGGTATATGAACGTTTACAACAGTCACCCTATTTTGCTCGTATTGACTTTTTACAAGATGGGCAACAAGACCCTTTAAAAATTTATATCGGTGTAGCCACATTATTAGATAAACAGGATGAAAATATCGTCATTTTTGATTGGCGAGCGCCTATATCGAGTATGTATTATGATTACACACCTGGTGATGCATCCTACGTAACATTAGGTGAAGAAATTCATGGAGAAATGCTGTTAAAACGGCAATTTATCATTAAAAATGGGCAACTACAATCCATGTTTAATACAGGCCTTACAATTGGTGATGACCTATTGCTCGATATCCTTGCCCAAAATGCAAATGAGCATATTCGTAGTATTGTTGCGACAATCCAAGCAGAGCAAAATAAAATTATTCGCCATGTAAATTCACGCTATCTTATTGTTGAAGGCGTTGCAGGTAGTGGCAAAACAGCTGTAGCCTTACAGCGGGTAGCTTATCTTCTTTACCGTTATCGTGATGAAATGACAGCCGATCAAATATTGCTAATTACACCTAATCAACTTTTTAATCAATATGTTCATTCAGTCTTACCTGATTTAGGTGAAGATAATATGCAGCAGTTAACGTTTATAGAATATGCTGAAAAGCGATTAGGTAAACAGTTTCAATTGGAATATCCTTATGAGCAACTTGAAGATCTGTTAACAGAAAAAGATGATGCTCAGTATCAAACAAAATTAAGCATCATTTCATTTAAAGCGAGCCTCACTTTTAAACATTTGCTGGATCAGTATGTTCGTTATTTATCTGATAAAGGCTTGTTATTTAAAAATATCGTTTTTCGCGGTGAACGTATTATTACTGCACAGGAGATTTCCGAATACTTCTATTCTTTCCCTTCTACTATGTCGATACCAGATCGTCTACAATTAGTAAAAGAATGGTTATTGCAACGGCTAACGAAATTGGAAAAGGCTGAGCGTACAAAGGAGTGGGTAGAAGAAGCTACTGAGCTATTAGATAAAGAAGACTACTCCAAATCATATAGTGAACTTTTATATGAGGGGCGTTATACTGAAAATTCATTTGATGATTTTGATCAAGAACGCTATAAATTAGCAAGACAAATTGTCAAAAAACACTTTAAACCATTACGTAACTCCGTTCACCAGTTAAAGTTTGTCCATATGTTGGGTACATATCGACAGCTCTTTGATTTGAATAATTCTATTAACAAGGTTTTACAACACCTTAAGCCAGACAATTGGGAGGACATTTGTCTACAAACACTCCCTAATTTAGCAAAGCGTTTGATTGCCTATGAGGATGCTGCACCATTTTTATACTTACAGGACAAAATTGAAGGACAACAGACCAATAGGATGATCCGTCATGTATTAATTGATGAAGCACAGGATTATTCGCCATTCCAACTTACTGTATTACAGCAGTTATTCCCAAAAGCACGTATGACCATTTTAGGTGATGGCCATCAAACGATTCATCCACATACCTTTAATAACCCTTCTCTACTGGACACTCAATTATATGGTGAGCAGGCAGAAAAAATGATATTAACAAAAAGCTATCGTTCGACAAAGCAAATCATACAACTCACTTCCAAAATTTTAAATGACGGTAGTAAAGTAGAAGCTTTTAATCGAACCGGCCCCGAACCATCGATTACTATTGTGCCAAATGAATTGGAATTAATAGATCAGATTATTCAAAACATCGACCATTTATCTATTGAATTCGAAACAATTGCTGTCATCTGTAAAACTGCAGCCGAGTGCTCAGCGGTTTACAAGCAATTAAACAATCGAGTAGATATTCAATTGATCAATCATCATACAAAGCAGTTTAAAAAGGGTATTTTAATACTTCCAGCTTATATGGCGAAAGGCATCGAATTTGATGCGGTCATCATCTATAATGCATCTGCTGCTAATTACTCAAGAGAAAGCGAACGGTACTATTTCTATACGGCGTGTACGAGAGCTATGCATGAGCTTCACATTTATTCCATCAATAAATTAACGTATTTCCTTCAATAATAGGTAACAGGAGAATCTGTAAATAACAGATTCTCCTGTTCTATTGCTGTTTTATATATAAAACGTATAGTCTTCTGGAATGACACGTTTTAAAAATTTCTTCGTTCGCTCCTCTTTTGGGCTGACGAAAATATCATGAGGGCTACCTTCCTCTACAACCACTCCTCCATCCATGAAAATTACGCGATTGGCAACATCTTTGGCAAAGCCCATTTCGTGTGTTACTACCAGCATTGTTGTACCCTCCGCTGCAATATTTTTCATAACCTGTAGAACCTCACCTACCAATTCAGGGTCAAGTGCGGACGTTGGTTCATCAAATAAAATAATATCAGGATTCAAAGCTACTGCTCGTGCAATACCAACACGTTGCTGTTGACCTCCTGACAACTGACTAGGATAGGCATCATATTTGTCTGATAAACCTACTTTATCAAGTGCCTTTTTACCAATTTCTACAGCGTGTGCTTTAGGAATTTTACGTCCAATGATTAACCCTTCCGTTACATTTTCTAATGCTGTTTTATTAGTGAATAGATTATAGTTTTGAAAGACAAATGCGACACGCTGGCGAATTGCATGCACGTCTTTTTTCTTTACATGTTGAAAATCAACCTGAATATCTCCAAATGTCGCATGGCCTTGATCAGCCTTCTCTAAAAAATTAATACAACGTAATAATGTTGTTTTTCCTGAACCACTGGGACCTAAAATAACCACAACGTCCCCTTTATCAATGGCTAAATCAACACCCTTTAAGATTTCATTGCCACCAAATGATTTATGAATATTTTTAATTTCTAACATGCTAATTCACCCCTCAGACATTTGCCATTTTGTATTTGCTTAAATATTTCTCATAACGCTTAAACAAGTATTCAACCGTACTACATAAAATTAAGTACACAATAAAGATATCCAAATAGGCCTCTACATAATTGTAGCCAACGTTTGCCGCTACTTTTGCCTTCAGCGTAATTTCAGGAAGCGACATTGCGTAGCCTAGCGATGTAGCTTTAATAAGATTAACTGTAGCTGTGCAAATATTCGGCAATGCCACTACTAATGCCTGTGGAATGATGATGCGAGTATATGCTTGGAATGTTGACAAACCTACTGAGTGTGCAGCCTCTAGTTGCCCCTTTTCAATGGTACTTAACGCCGATCGAAAGACCTCAATCAAAATGGCTGTTGAGCTGAATGCAAATACAATAAACGCATACCAAATTGGATTGATTTTATAAATATCATACGCAATATGATATTTTTCAAAAATAATTTTTAACATTAAAGGTATACTACTATAGATAATAAAAATTTGTATAATAATCGGCGTTCCTCGAACAAAAGAAACATAAATCTTCGCTAGGTGATGGATAACTGGAATTTTATTAATCCTAGTTAGTGCTAACAAAAACCCCAGTGGCAAAGCTATTACCAAAGCAACGACTGTGACTAGGAGCGCTATAGGAACACCAGACAAAGCTACGAAAAATGTTTCAAGTAAAAATTGATAATTCACCTTCACGCCTCCTTAAGTTGTTTCTAGAGTCTTCTTACCCTTACCAAATAACTTTTCTAATATAGTAAATATTTTCTCTATAATAATAGATAACACCCAATAGATAATAGCCAATGCAATATAAATTTCTAAGGCATGAGCATTGATGTTACTTGCAATAATTAGATTTGCCTTACCTACAATATCAATTAGACCAATTGTATAAGCGAGTGCACCTTCCTGTAATAAAGCAATCATGCCATTGCCAAAGTTCGGTAAAGCGACGACTAATGCCTGCGGAAAAATAATTCGACGGTAGGCTTGGAATGGTGTTAGCCCGACACTAACGGCTGCTTCAAACTGCCCTTTTGGAATGGCTAAGTAGGCAGACCGTATCACCTCAGACATTATTGCCGCGAATTGTAAGGTGAATGTTACGACAACAAATATGGCCGTTTCAATTGAATGGAGATTAAGACCAACATTTTCTGCTAATGCTGGGACGCCATAATAGACAAGAAATAACAAAACAATGGAGGGTGTACAACGCATTATCGTTGTATACAGATTGGCGAATTTAGTTAGCCACTTGACTGAAGATAGCTTAGCAGCCGCCAGCAATAAGCCGAATAGGGTACCTAAGATAATGGAGGACCCTGCAACTAAGAACGTAATTTTTAAAAATGGCAATAACACTGGGATTGCGTTCCAAATGTAGGTTGCGTCAAAATATTTATCCATTTCCTCACCAACTTTTGTTTTTATGAATAAAGACTGCTGAGCATTACTGACTCAACAGCCTTACTATTCGTTCCGTTTTAAACTAACGATTTACGTTTTCCAGTACTTCAAATAAATCACGGCCATAGAATTTTGTACTTAATTCATTTGTTTTCTTTTGTTCTTTAACCTGGGCTATTGCTTTATCATAAGCGTCAGCAAATTCTTGCTCTTTTTTATTGAACAGTGGCCATGTTTTTATAACAGCAAATTCGTTATAGACAACGTCATCTTTTAGGTTATAATATGGTCCATCTTCTGCAAGTACTTGTTGTTTAAATGGGCCTTCAATCATGACACCACCATCAACACGACCTTCATTAACCCACTGCACTACATCGACAGTAAAGGCGTCACCGGCCTCAAGTTTTACTTTATTATCTGGATTTGCCGTATTATATTCATCGATAATTGTATATTGAGCATTATTTGCAGCAATTGGTGCTAAAGAATAGCCCTTTTTCGCAAAATCTGCTAATGTTTTCACGCCTTCATCCTCTTTACGCAAAACTAAACCTGCGCTACTTAAACCTAAGAATTCCTTCGGGAAAATAAATTTCTCTGTACGTTCCTGAGTAAAGAATGCGTTTTTAACCCCTACTTGATATTTCCCTTGCTCCACCCCAATTAATAAATCATCACTTGTTGTACCTACATACTCAAATTGATAGTCAGGTAACAATTCATCTACTAATTTCATTACTTCTACATCATAACCAGTTGGGTTTCCATTATCGTCGATGTAACTAATAGGCTTTGAGGCTTGATCGTATGCTACTTTTACTGTACGTACCTTTTCACCATCACCTGAGTCTTTATCTGCAGATTCTCCTGAATTACAACCTGCTAATAATGCTATAGATGCCAAACCAATTGCAGCAAATTGAAAAATCTTATTCTTCTTCATATGTCATTTCTCCTTATTTTTCACGTGATTTAATGATTGATTTTCATATAATTTCTGCTGTTCAATAGCGGCAGTCGCTAATTTAATAATCGTCATATCATCCATCGGTGGATTATGAAGCCCTGCACGAACATTGCGGTAATAACGTTGTAATGGATTGGATAGTTGCAAGCTTTTCGCCCCCACTACACGCATCGCTTTATCGACTATATCTATTGCCATGTTTGTTACTGTATGTTTAGCAACAGCCATTTCATTTGTAATTAGTCCACGTCTAGCAGGATCATCGTAAGCCTCAGCCACTCCATATAAGACAAAGCGTGCTTGATGGAGCTTTAATTCAATATCCCCTAGAAGCTGTTGAACATTTGGCAACGTACTAATTGGCGCATTCAGGCTATTCGGTTGATGGTGATTAGCAAAATGAATAGCATAATCACGAGCTGCTTGTGCAATGCCTAAGTAAGTTGCTGGGATATGGAGTATCCAGCCATTTATTTTGCCACCACTCGGATGACTTGGTAACTCTACTAAATGCTCTGTCGCAACAAGCACATCTTTTAGCACAAGGTCGTGGCTGCTTGTTCCTCGCATTGCAGACATCTCCCAATTCTCCTCAATGGATAGACCTGCTGCATCCTTATGAATGAGGAAGAAACCAACTTGCTGCTTTTCTTCAATCCAAGCGGAGGTAAGGAAATAATCGAGCACCGGAGATGCAGTCGTAAAAATTTTGCGCCCATTTATTAGCCAGCCACCTTTAGTAGAAATGGCATTTGTCCCTGGCCGCCCTCCTCGCGTTGGGCTACCTGTTGCCGCCTCACTAACAGCTCTATTAATCATGGCCCCTCTCTTTATTTCTTCAGAAAAAGCTATTAATAGATCATCAGACCATAGTTTAGTTTCATAAATTTCACCAACAACACCTAATGTCCATCCAAGGGAAAGAGAGGCATTTTCGTCATAGCTTGCTAGTGTCTCTTGTACAAGCACCATATCATAGACAGATAACCCTTCTCCGCCATATTGTTTCGGTAAAGTAAGTTGAGGATAGCCAATTTGTAAAAGTAATCGATGAGCTTCGAACGGAAAACGAGATTGCTCATCTACCTCAACAGCCTCCGCCTTGATTGGCTCAGCTATAGCAGCTAGCTGATCTAGCCAATATCGTTGTCGCTCTGTTTTTACAAATAAATTCTTCAAATGAATCTCCTTCTTCCCAATATATATAAATCGTATAAATTTACTAAGAATTGATAATGAAAAAAAATCTCTTGCTACATGAATGTAGTGAGATACTATTTGGTACTGAATTTTCTGATTCGTTGACACTTATAATACTTTTCGCATTAGAAAATGTCAATGGGTGAAATTCAAGTTTTTTTGTAAGTTTAATATGTATTACAAAGTTTCAACTTTTACCTTTGATTTATGCACCAAGCTTTTCTTACAACATATGCTAAGACTAATGAAAGAGGTGCATATATGACCAATAATTTAAATTCGCCACTAAACGGTGGAATCATAACCCATTCGGCTCCACAAGTTATTCAAACTAAGTTTGGAGATATTAACGGGGATGGTTTTTTTGAAACCATTTTTTTAATGGGCACTAAACAGCCTGATAGTCCTTTCTGGAGAAATCTAACACTGTTTATTTTTTATGGTCAAACACGACAAATAGAACAAATTCCATTGAAACAAAATATGGGCTATAATCCGACTATTTTTTTGGGCGATTTTACTGGTAATCATATTGAGGATATTCTGGTTGTGTCTGATACAGGAGGTAGCGGTGGAATTGTTAATGGTGAGATTTTTTCCTCCATCAACAATCAAGTTCGTTCCATCTTTGATGCAGAGTCTTTTAATAATAAACTTAAATATAAGGTCAATTATGTAGATCATTATAAGGCTGTTGTTCAGAGTTTTAATCCTGCTATTAAATACACAATTGATTTACAGTATAAAGGACCCGACTACTTAGCTGAAATTTATAATACAGATGGCACCTTGAAGCAACCGATTGAAGGCTGGGTAGATCCTTTTGGAGGACTATATCCTGTTGACTACGACCGAGATGGAACATATGAAATTTTAGGATATCAAGAAATTGCAGGTAGATATCATGCTGATGGATTAGGCTATGTAGAAAATATTTTAAAATGGAACGGTCATGAATTTATAATAGATCGACAAACGGTTGGTATTTTTGGTGAGGATTTATCATAGACGACAAATCTAGCTATTAAATATAGCTAAAACAGGAATCTGCTCATTTTTACTTAACTCTAACAAAAAACAAGCAGATTCCGTTTTTTACTTTTTCTTTTCAACCAAGGCAAAGTAATTATTTTCAGGGTCAGCAAAGTTAAAAACCCTACCCATTGGCATCATGACTAGATCTCCTACTTTAACGCCCTTTGCCTGAAAATCTTGGTACATCTCTTCAATTTTATCAGCGTAAAACATAATAGAAGGTGTTCCTAAATTTAGATCAGGTTGCATTTTAGCAATAATTTCTTTGTTGTGAAGCACAAAGGATGTTTGAGCTTCCTTAGTTGGTGCAATTTCAATCCAGCGCATGCCTGCCTCTTCCTGTTCAGAAATGACAACAAACCCCACTTTTTCTGTCCAAAACTTTACAATTGCATCTTGATCATTGACATATAACATTACTTGTCCAATTTGATGAATCATGACTTCATTCCCTCCTCTTTTGAGCATTAGTATACATCAAAAAGTGGCTTTATATAGCTTCTAACGCCATCAATTTAGGGAAATTTCGAACAATTGATAATGATATATATTACTAGGAAATAATTAATTCAAAGTACTTAACTTTTCTTTTATTTCTGATAGAATGAGTATTATTTACCTTTAAGGGAAAAGTATAGAATAAAACATTATGTGAGGATAATACAATTGAAACAACTAAGTTTAAGAAAAAAGCTTATTTTTTCGTTTTTAGCCATGCTTCTCATCCCAACACTATTGATTGGAATAGTATCTTACCAAAGTGCTGAACAACAAATTTCAGAGGAACAACGCGCAAGTGCGACTGAAAGTGTACGCATTCTAAATTCCAATATTACAAACATGATTGAACCCAAATTGAAAGATGTACAATATTTTTCACAAAAATTTAGTGAAACCTACTTTCTAGATGATAACATTTTAGAACTGAAGTCATTATTAAGTGAATATGTCAACATGCACCCTGAAGTAGATTTGATATATATTGGGACTGCTGAAGGCAAACTATATGATCAGCCTGTTCAAGAGTATCCTGATGGCTTCGACCCTCGGACAAGGCCTTGGTATAAGCAGGCTTTAGCTAATAATGGGAAGACCTCAATTACTGCACCATATGTTACACAATCTACAGGTGACATTGTCATTACAATTACTCAGGCATTACCAGATGGTTCTGGCGTATTAGGATTAGATCTAAATATTTCTACATTAAGTGACATTACGAATAATATACGTATTGGAGAAACGGGCTTCGCTTCTCTTTTAGATAACAATAAAATTTACATTGCTCAGCCAGATAAAGAAAGTGGTACAGAGGCAACGGAAAGCTACATTACAAAAATTTATGAGCAGGAAAGCGGTACTATCATTGAAAAAGACCGTCACTTACAATTTGTTACGAATGAGTTAACAGGTTGGAAGGTAATTGGCACAATGTTTACTGCGGAAGCTGCAAAAGCTGCGGCATCCACATTGAACATTAATTTAATTATCATTATTATTTCCATTCTCGTTGGCGTTATTTTCATGCTCTTCATGATAAAGTCTATTGTTAACCCAATTAATCAATTGAAGCAAAGCGCATTAAAAATTAGTGACGGTAATTTAACGGAGTTTATTGAAATCCATTCTAAAGATGAAATTGGTCAGCTTGGCGAAGCCTTTATCTCTATGAAGGTAAGCTTAAAAAAATTAATTCGTAATGTTGATCAAAGCTCACAACATGTCCAAACAGCCGCTCAAAATTTATCTGCTAATGCAGAACAAAACATCGCTGCCTCAGAGCAAGTTGCTGATGCTATACAACAAATGGCAATTAGTACAGAAAAACAAACAACAGGTATTGATCAGAATGCCATTTCAGTTGAAGAGATTGCTAAAGGCGTTGTTGAAGTGGCAGACAGTTCCATGCAGGTTTCTGACCTCTCTAGCCATGCTATCCAATTGGCAGAAGAAGGTGGACAATCTGTCAAACAAACTGTACATCAAATGAATTCTATCCATAATTCTGTAACACAATCAGATACAATGATTAAAGCACTCTATGACCGCACGAAAGAGATCGGCTCCATTTTAGAAATGATTAGTGCTATTTCAGATCAAACAAATTTACTAGCACTAAATGCTGCTATAGAAGCAGCTAGAGCAGGAGAACATGGCAAAGGCTTCGCAGTAGTGGCGGATGAAGTACGCAAATTAGCAGAACAATCACATCAGTCAGCAGAGCAAATTTCTGCGCTCATTACTACTATTCAGCAGGATACGGCAAAATCTGTAGAGACAATGGTCAAAGCGTCGACAGATGTTCAAGAAGGCTTACAATTGACAGAAGAAACAAGTAGAAAATTCGAGAGCATTATTGAAAGTCTTCGGAACATTGCGCCGAAAATGGAGGATATTTCAGCATCTGCTCAAGAAATGTCTGCCGTTGTAGAAGAAGTGTCAGCGACCGCTATTGAACTTTCCGATCACGCAAAATTAAATGCTGCTGCTACGGAAGAAGTTGCCGCTTCCACGGAACAAACTTTATCTTCTATGCAAGATATGGCTTCGTCTGCCAAAACCCTACTTGATATGGCGGATGAATTGCAGGGTTATGTCAATCGTTTTAAATATTAATTATTTAACTGCTAGATCTGAGTTCAAGAAAGTATTGAACTCAGATTTTTTCTATTCCAAAAAGATAGGAAATTACAAAATAAGATATTTTTCTACAAATAATAGCGTTACATAACTTTATTTTCCAGATTTTTCAGAAAATTGTGTTGATTATTATTCATTTTCCTCTTAGAATCAGATTAAACATTTGAACGACTTAGGAGACTACTAGTGTAATAAAACCAATCACGTAGTTAATTGTATTACACTTCAATAATGTCGTTTAAGGAGGAATACTATATGAAACGAATTAGTTTAAGAAAGAAACTCATCTTTGCATTTTTAGTCATACTTCTCATTCCCGCACTTTTAATCGGGTATACCTCCTTTAAAAGTACCAAAAATCAAATACTAGAAGAGCAGCAAGCAAGCGCCAAGGAAAGTGTGCGTATGCTTAATAGTAATATTACCAATACAATTGCTCCTAGAGTTCATGATATCGAATATTTTGCCAAGAAAATAAATCAATCTTATTTACAAGATGATAAAAAAGCTGAATTAAAAGGTCTTTTTCAGGAATATGTAAATACACACCCTGAAGTAGAACTAGTATATATAGGGACTGCTGATGGGCGAATCATTGATGAACCTGTCCATGACTATGCAAGTGATTATGATCCTCGGAAACGTCCTTGGTATATAGAAGCCATTGATAATAAAGGGCATGTATCCATCACTTCTCCATACATCTCAAAATCAACAAATAACATCGTTGTGACAGTTATGCAAGCTCTTCCTGATGATTCTGGCGTAATTGCCTTAGATTTAAATATCTCTCTTCTAAGTGCACTGACAGATCAAACACGTATTGGAGAAACGGGCTTTGCCTCTCTGTTAGATAATAATAAGTTATATATTGCTCAAAAGGATAAGGAAAGTGGCACAGAGGCAACAGAAGAATATGTTTCAAAAGTTTACGAAAAACAGGAAGGTACAATTACTGAAGGTGACCGTCATTTACGCTTTGAAACAAATGAAATCACAGGTTGGAAGATAATCGGTACAATGTTCATTGCAGAGGCTACTAACGCGGCTACCTCAACCTTTACTATTACATTACTCATTATTGGTATTTCTATTATTGTTGGTATTATCTTTATGCTCTCAATGATTAAATCTATTGTTAATCCGATTAAACAACTACAGCAAAGTGCTCTGAAAATTAGTGAAGGTGATTTGACAGAGTATATTGATATTCATACGAAAGATGAAATAGGACAGCTTGCTGAGGCATTTGTCTCAATGAAAGTTAGCTTAAAAAGACTGATCCGCAATGTTGATCAAAGCTCACAACACGTTCAAACCTCGGCACAAGGTCTTTCAGCAAATGCTGAGCAAAATATCGCCGCATCTGAGCAAGTGACAGAGGCTATGCAACAGGTAGCGATTAGTACGGAAAAACAAACAACAGGAATCGATCAAAATGCTGTTTCTATTGAGGAAATTGCAAAGGGTGTTGTAGAGGTAGCAGATAGTGCCCTACAAGTTTCAGACCTATCCAGCCAGGCCATCCAATTAGCGGAAGAAGGTAGTCAATCTGTTGAGCACACTGTTAATCAAATGGTATCCATTCATGATTCTGTGGCACAATCCGATACGATGATTAAATCCCTATTTGATCGTACAAAAGAAATTGGCTCCATTATAGAAATTATTAGCGCTATTTCAGACCAAACAAACCTTCTTGCTCTTAATGCCGCTATTGAAGCAGCACGAGCAGGTGAACACGGTAAAGGCTTTGCAGTTGTAGCAGATGAAGTACGTAAATTAGCGGAGCAATCTCATCAATCAGCAGAGCAAATTTCTACCCTGATTACAGGCATACAACAAGATACAGCTAAATCTGTACAAACGATGACGAAAGCTTCTGCAGACGTTCAAGAAGGTTTACAGCTATCCGAGGATACGAAAAAGAAATTTACAAGTATCGTTGGAAGTCTTCGAGAAATTGCACCTAAAATGGAGGATATATCAGCTTCAGCACAAGAAATGTCTGCCGTTGTAGAGGAGGTATCCGCAACAGCTATTGAACTGTCAGATCATGCAAAACTAAACGCAGCTGCATCTGAAGAGGTTGCCGCTTCAACGGAACAAACATTATCTTCCATGCAGGAAATCGCCTCTTCTGCTAAAACATTGCTTGATATGGCTGATGAATTACAAGGCTATGTAGATCGTTTTAATTACTAAATAAGAAAGCACGATGATACTTGGTTTAGCCCTATCATCGTGCTTTTATCTTGTTATTTAATTATTCATTTACCTCATGGCTAAATTGCCATTCAACGCCAAATTTGTCTGTAAGTGAGCCGTAACATTTGCTCCAAAATGTTTCTTGAAGCCCCATTCTCACGTTACCACCTTCTTTAAGCTTATCAAATGCTTGACGCATTTGCTCTTCGTCATCAGAGACAACAGCTAATGTGACATTATTCCCTGTGGAAAATGGCATGCCTGGAAATGTATCTGAGAACATAATTCTGCTACCGAATACAATAAGTCGTGTATGCATGACAAGATCTTTTGCTTCTTCTGGTAATGGATAGTCTGGATTTTGTGGTGTCTCTCCAAACGTCATAATTTCAGCCTTGTCCGTATTAAAAACGTCTTCGTAAAACGCAACTGCCTCTCGACAATTTCCATTAAAATTCAAATAAACCTCTACTGCCATTTTCAACACTCCTTTGTCATTTATTGAAACAATTCTATTGTACATGGATTACAAAACTTAACACAAATTATAACTAGAATATTTCATCTTCAAAGTAAGTTTGCTCCTTTCTTTTTAAATTTTTTATTTATTTTCACAAAAGCTTTGACATTTACTCAAAAATCATGTAAATTACCAAATGGCGAACAATTTAAATTAAATCTTAAAAAATATTCGTATTTTAGGAGTGTATATAATGGATAACGTATTTGACTATGAGGATATTCAACTAATTCCCGCAAAATGTATTGTAGAAAGTCGTTCAGAATGTGATACTTCTGTTACTTTAGGTGGTCACACTTTTAAACTTCCAGTAGTACCTGCAAATATGCAAACAATTATCGATGAAAATCTTGCTAAGAAACTTGCTGAAAACGGTTACTTTTATATCATGCACCGTTTCCAACCAGAAACTCGTCGAAACTTTATTCTAGAAATGCAAGGAAATGGCTTAATTGCTTCTATTAGCGTTGGTGTAAAAGAAGAGGAATATACATTTATCGAAGAATTAGCAGCTGCTAATTTGGTACCTGATTTTATTACAATTGATATTGCACATGGTCATTCAAACGCTGTTATTCGTATGATTCAACATATTAAAAAGCATTTACCAAAAAGCTTTGTCATTGCAGGTAATGTAGGGACACCTGAAGCGGTGCGTGAGCTTGAAAATGCTGGTGCAGATGCAACAAAAGTTGGGATTGGACCAGGTAAAGTATGTATTACTAAAATCAAAACAGGTTTTGGTACTGGCGGCTGGCAACTAGCTGCACTACGTTGGTGCGCAAAGGCTGCTACAAAACCAATTATTGCTGATGGTGGCATTCGTACACATGGAGATATCGCTAAATCTGTACGTTTTGGTGCTTCAATGGTAATGATCGGTTCATTATTCGCTGGTCATGAAGAGTCACCTGGTGAAACAATCGAAATCGAAGGTAGAACAGTGAAGGAATACTTCGGTTCTGCTTCTGAATTCCAAAAAGGCGAACGTAAAAACGTCGAAGGTAAGAAAATGTACGTTGAACATAAAGGTAGCATTAAAGATACATTAATCGAGATGCAACAAGATTTACAGTCATCTATTTCATATGCTGGTGGCACAAAGCTAGAGGCTATTCGCAATGTTGATTATGTAATCGTGAAGAACTCTATTTTTAATGGAGACAAAGTGTACTAATTGATGTAAATCGCTATATTAAGCTTCAACATCCCCCCAATTAAGAGCCGTTTTTTCTCTTGGTTGGGGGGATTTTTTTGGGACATATTTCACTTAAAATACGGTACTTATTTTCAGAATTTTCTATTTTATTAAAAAATTATATATTATAATAGAACTATATTGAAGGAATGAAGGAACGGGGGTTGTATCTTATGAAATCAGTACGTAATAAACTTGTTAGTCTTGCTATTATAGTTATTCTACTATCAACAGGACTAGTTGGAACAGTCAATTATATGGTGGTGAAAGGAGAACTCGATCAGGTAGGTCGAGATAGTCTTAAAAATGGCACACTTGGCATACTTGAACTAATTGCCCAGTTAGATACTCAAGTTCAAAATGGGAAATTAACGTTAGAAGAAGCTCAGGAAAGTGCTAGAACACAGATCGTTGGTAATAAAATTGAAGATAACAAAAGATCCATTGATAATCCGGTTAAATATGGAGATAATTTTTATTTCTACGCTTTCCAAGATAGTGGTATGGTTGAAACTCATCCATCTCTAGAAGGACAAAATATTTCAGATTTACAAACAGAGGATGGGCGCTATTTTGTACGAGAAATGATTGAAGCAGCAAATGCTGGAGGAGGATATGTACGTTATGATTGGGCCCTTCCCTCAAATCCTGATATAGTTGCGCCTAAGATTACTTATGTAGAAAAGGACAAGCATTGGGGCTGGATTATAGCAGCTGGTACATACGAAATGGACTTTAATGCAGGTACGAATAATGTTTTATACTACACACTAGGCATGACCATCCTTGCAACGATTATTGGTGTATCACTCTTCTGGTTCTTCTCTGGACGAATGACAACCTATATACGAAAAATTATGGTCATTACATCTGATATTGCTAAAGGCAAGCTAACTGGTGATGACATACCTGTTACTACAGAAGATGAACTAGGTATACTAGCTAGTAACGTGAATAATATGAAACATAGCTTACACGAAATGGTCAACAATACAAAGGATAGTGCGTCCAAAATGCGCGTTTCTTCAGAAATGCTGAGTGCAATTACTGAGGAGACGACTGCTTCTGCTGATGAAATTCATCAAGCCATCAATGATATATCTAAGGGAGCTGTAGTACAAGCTGAGGAAGCAGAAATGGCCATTAGTAAAGTAGAAACACTATCCTCACTTATCTCAAATGCTACAGATAAATATAGTGAGATTACAGAAAATATGAATATCATTAATCAATCTCAAGAAAACGGTAGACAAAAAGTAGATGTATTACTTCAAAATTCAAGTGAGTTTACGCAAGTGATTGAGGAATTAAGAACAACTTTCTCAAGTTTGACGAGCCAAATGAAAGAAATTCATCAAGTCGTACAAACAATTACATCCATTTCTGAACAAACAAATCTATTAGCACTAAATGCAAGTATTGAAGCAGCCCGTGCAGGTGAACATGGCAAAGGATTTGCTGTCGTAGCTGAGGAAGTCCGTCATTTATCTGAGGATACGAATGAAGCCACTAATCGGGTTAGAAACCTATTACAGCGTATTGAGGTCGATACCGCTAATTCAGATTCAAAAATGATACACACGCTCCAACTGTCACAAAATCAGGCAATGTCGATTACGGAAGTAAAGGGAGCCTTTACTTTCCTAGCAGACTCCATTCATGACATTACAAAGCACCTTGTTTCTTTAGACAAAGGAATGAATGACATGGCGGAAAATCGAATAGTCGTGATGAACGCCATCAATGAAATAGCAAGTGTCGCTACACAATCTGCCGCAGCTACCGAACAAATTAACGCTTCTATTGACGAACAAAAGTCAGCAGTGACATCTATCATGCACTCCTCTATGGAGCTTCATACAGAGGCAGAGCGTATGTACGACTTGGTAGAACGCTTTACATGATAAAATACTATAAAAAAAGAATGCTACGCATATCCGTAGCATTCCTCTTTACATTATAGTTTGTTAATTACTGCGTGGATTGTTTCCTTAAGCTCTGCATCGTGATCAGCAAGATCTACAAGGTTTCCTAGACGTTCACGTAATACAGGACGCTCAATTACTAGCTTTTCATCAAGTACTTGTACCAGTAGCTCGATAATAAGTCGATCACGAACATTTAACGCTTCTTCTAAACGTTCTGGTGTAATTTTCGCATCAGTTTTTGCAGCTTTTGCCATTTTAAAAACCCCTTTTATATTTTATATTCATGCACATCTATTTTAGCATACCACTAAATTATTTTGAAAACTTTCTTTCATAAAAATATACCAAATCTTTACAAAAACCAAAGAAAAGATTTACGACAAATTGTTATATTTATATCATAATACACAGCTACTCGACCATATGATGATGTATTTACAAAACGCGATTGGAGGAATTGGATGAATCAAAAAAATACGACTTATTTACAGCTCATTAAAGCTGTGCCAAAATCTCTACAGCTATTTCTCAATGTTTGCCTTGTACTATTAGCACTGATTCTCTGTTTTTTGTTATTTAAGGAGCTAATTGAATTTCTTAAAATATTACTCTTTGCTAAGGAAGATGGTGATTATAAGCTATTCCTTGCCAATATACTTATTTTCTTTTTATATTTCGAATTCATCACAATGATAATTAAATATTTTAAGGAGGATTACCATTTTCCACTTCGATATTTTATCTATATAGGTATCACAGCAATGATTCGATTAATTATTGTGGAGCATGATCATCCTCTAAATACGTTAATTTATTCATTAATTATCCTCATACTAATCATAAGCTACTTTATTATTAATATAACGCCACTTGAAAGGCCAACACGTTCTTCCATTCTCATCAAAAAAGATTAAAAGCCCTCACGCCCATTCTAAAATGCCGATATACATGTGGGCTTTTCAAACACATAGAAGAATTGCTGTAAAGCCTGTAAATACTGATTATCGCTAATCTGTATTCGACTAAGCATAAATAGCTCTTGGACCGTTACTACGCCCATTACTAGTGATGAAAGCTCAGCTACATCTATCGTTACTTCAACATCATAGCTATCACTTTCTATCATTTTAATTGTACCGTTAACAGCCTCAACAATAAGTTGCTGATTGTTTTTTGCCAGTAACAAATCCATAACATTCAATTTAAATGTCAAAGTAACACCGTTAAAATTGCGTGTTATTAGCTCATCAAAAAAGCCCTTCACATTAATGATACGGTACATTAGACCAACTCCTAAAACGGCACTTGCGTGGTAGACACTTGGAATTAAATGATTTGTACCATTTCTTACATCCTCTAAAAAGAAATGGACATTTTCTTCTTGTGTATTCCATTCGATTCGGGTTACTTGGTCCGCTTGACTGTTTAAAAATGTACTAAGCTCTAGCAAAGCCTCAGGAGTTTCATAGATCCACTCTTTAATCACCAAATTATTGAGCATAAAATTACTATCGCTTTGCTTATTAAAAGAAAAGGCAATATAGCCCTGAACTGTACCTTCCTGTTCCATTGCAATCACATAGTTATCTGGATTATTAAAAATAAAAGATAGTTCCGATTGTGTTTTAAGAAACATCCCATGTTTTTTTGCTACTACCCTGTTGTAGCAATCTACTAGCTGTTGTTGATCTTCAACTGTCAAATATTTAAGGTGCTTTTTGGTTGGTCCTTTCGGGAAGCTTGAAGGCTCTACCAAGTATTGATAGATTTTCGGTCCATAGCCAAAACCCATTTTTTTATAAAAATCTGGTCTAAACGGATACAAGGCCACAAAATGAATATTTTTTTCTAAAAAGATGTTAAAGAAATGTTGGATTAATTCTTTTGCAGCCTTCTCTTTTTTATGTAATAAATCAACTGCAACAAGTCCTACCCCACCAATTGGTAGCATTTTAGAGAACAGATTCATTTGAAAGTCATGTAGTCGCATACCACCAATGAGTTTGTCATTTTCCCAAAGTCCATAATAATGAAGAGATTCATCATTGCTTTGATTTTGCATAAAGAGATTTTTCAGCTGTTCTTTTGTTGTTTGTGTTCCATTCAATCTTCCTGGATACGCCCCCACAACGATATTTACAAAGGCTACAAAATCTTGCTCTTTTAATAATTTCTCTACAACCCTCATTATTTCCCCTCCATTTTCAAATTGTTGCATGTTGTTCACGAATTTTTCATATTAATTTTTATACCCCATAATAACATATATTACCACGACCAATTAATGAGTACTGAAAATGATTAAAGGAGGAAAATGTATGACTTTAATTGATTCATATATTCACGAAGTGACTAAAAGGCTACATAAAAATAAACGTGAGAAAATCAAGGTTGAACTAAAGGCTACTATTGAGGATATGCTGCCAGAGCAATATTCTGAATCCGAAGTGAAGGGAGTACTCAGGAAGCTTGGAAGCCCAGTAGAAGTTGCAGCAAGCTATCGGGATACTCCCCACTTTTTAATTGGTCCAAAGAATTTTGAACAATATACAAGAACCATCAAGCTAATTATTCCTTGGGCAATTCTTATTACAATCATTGTTCAAATAATAGAGAAAATTGTTCTCTATTCTGGAGAAGAAGCACTTCTCACAACCATTATTACAGCATTTGTCGGGATTATTGCTGCAATTATTGCTGTGTTATTTCACGTTTTGTTTTGGGTTACGGTTATTTTTATTATTAAGGACCGTTCTGGGGCTGAAAAGCTTTCGATCCCTTTTCTGAGAGATACCAAGCCATGGTCACCTGATGATTTAGTACAAATTAAAAGAATTCCCAAAGATAAAATTATTCCTATAAGTGATACGATTTTTAGCCTTTTAGGGATACTTATTTTTTCTTTTGTTTACTGGAATGCCTATCGTCTTTTAGGTATTTATACAACAAATGACAACGGCAGCTTAAAATTTGTAATGCCTATCTTTAATCAAAATATTTTACAATCGTTTGTTCCCATGGTCTTACTATGTATTATCCTAAGTCTCACTTTAACCTTATTAAAATGGCGTGCAGGACAGTGGACAATGCCTATCGCCTTCACTAATGCACTACTTCAAAGTGTTGGAACGATTGTGTTTATTTTAATAGTTATACACCAAGATTTTATTCACAGCGCCTCTATCCCTTATATTGCGGCTATTACAGACACAACCTCAGCTAAAGTTGCCTTCACTATTGATAAAATCCTACTTGTCAGTATGATTATTGCTGTTTTAGCAAATGCATTTGATATCTACCAAGGATTTAAAAAAGCGAAAATATAACGCCCTTCTACTTCATATACCTAGTAAACCTTACATTAAAATCGCCAAAATACCTTTATTCTCTGATGTTTTGTATAATGATAAAGTTGAAAGTATTTTATATATGTGAAAAATAATCTGCACAATTCAATCAGAGTAAGGGGAAAGTACTATGACCATTCTTCTAGTAGATGACAATCAAGTCAATTTATTTGTCATTGAGAAAATACTAAAAAATGCAGGTTATGATAACTGTGTTTCTCTTTCATCTGCTTATGAGCTATTTGATTATTTACAATTAGATGCACCCAATCCGACAGGAAATTCAGTAGATTTAATTTTGTTAGATATTATGATGCCGGAAGTAGATGGTATTGAGGCCTGCAAACGCATTAAGCAAAATGAGAGATTGAAAGATATTCAAATCATTTTCGTTACAGCACTCGAGGATAAAAACAAACTGGCAGAAGCCCTAGACATTGGTGGTGTAGATTATATTACTAAACCAATTAATAAAACAGAGCTGCTGGCCAGAATGCGTGTTGCCTTACGTTTAAAGGCAGAATTAGACTGGCACACACAGCATGAAAAGAAAATACAATATGAGCTAGATTTAGCAACCCATGTACAAAGAAGTCTTCTTAGCCCACCGTTAAATGAGAATGACATCCGTATTGAAGTTTCATATTTGCCATCCTCTAATTTGGCAGGAGATATGTATTATTGGTACAAAATAGACGATCATCGTTATGCCATAATATTATTGGATATGATGGGTCATGGTATATCTGCAGCGTTGGTTTGTATGTTCATCTCCTCTGTTCTAAGAGAGGCGGTTAAACAATTGGTGGAACCTGAACTTGTCATCCAAGAACTGAATCGGTATATGACGCTATTACAAGATGGGAAAGAGAATAATCTTTATTATTTTACAGCGATTTATTTAATCATTGATACAGAGCAAAAAACAGTCGAGTACATAAATGCTGGCCATCCTCCTGGATATGCACTAATCGATGAAAAAACATGTATTCCATTAGATCAGGGTAGCTGTGCAGTCGGTTTCTTCGATGAAATAAAAGTGAAAAAGCAATATATTCAATATGAGCATGACATTCAAATCGTGTTATTTACAGACGGTGTATTAGAGGCAATGGGACCCTGTGAATTAGAATCAGAAAAGCATTTGCAAACGCTAACATCCTCCAAATGGGATTATTCGCAATGCCTAATCGATAACCTTTTGCCTAAGGATAAACAAGAGAATCAGCCTGATGACATGTGTGTTTTAATGATTCAAGCTAGCTCTAAAACTATATAAAAAAGCAGAGGCTATCCGTTAAAGATAGCCTCTTACTCACTAAAACATTTTTTGATAAATTCTTTCGCTTCCAGAAATATCCTTATACTTGGAAATAACCTCTTCAAATCGCAATGTTTCTTTATCCCCTAAGCATAAAAAACCTTTGTCACTTAGACTTTCATAAAATAATTGGTGTACCTGGCTCTGCAGCTTAGGTGAAAAATAAATAAGAACATTTCTGCACAGAACGACATGAAATTCATTAAATGAATGATCTGTTACTAAATTATGTTGAGCAAAAATAATATTTTTCAATAATGTTGGATGAAAGTAAGCATATTGATAATCTGTTTGATAGTATTCTGAAAAAGCATGGGCTCCTCCAGCAAGCATATAGTTTTTTGTATATGCCTGCATTTTATGAATTGGAAAGGCTCCCTTCTTAGCTTTTTCTAATACTTGCTCGTTCATATCTGTTGCATAAATAACAGATCTCTCTATTAGCCCCTCTTCCTGAAGCAAGATAGCCATCGAATATACTTCTTCACCTGTTGCACACCCTGCATGCCAAATACGGATTTCTGGATATTCTCGTAAAACAGGGATGACCGTTTCACGAAAGGCTTTAAAAAAGCTAGGGTTACGGAACATCTCCGTTACATTTATCGAAAAATCATTTAATATCTGCTCTAAAAATTCTTTATCATGAATGACCTTTTCTTGTACACGTGAAATCGTTGGGATGTTATTTATCCCCATCCTATTGTAGATTCTGCGTGAAATGGATGAACGATTATATTGCCGAAAATCAAAACCCGATAAACGATAAATAGCCTCTAGTAACAAATCAATTTCTAAATTTGTATGCTTATTTAATTGTATATTTTGCTCCAAAGGCTGAAATTGTTCCATGTTCATTAACTCCCCTTAGAAACTAACCATACTCTTAAAACTGATATTAATTGATCCAAATTTAATGGCTTACTAATATAATCAGATGCACCTGCCTGTAATGATTTATCACGGTCATTTTTCATCGCCTTAGCAGTCAATGCAATGATTGGCAAATCAATACGTTTCATTTGCTGACGAATAATAGTCATCGCTTCATAGCCATCCATATTAGGCATCATTATATCCATCAGTACAAGATCGATATCTGGATTAGCTCGCAAGATCTCTAAACATTCTAGCCCATCTTTAGCAACTAGAATGTGCATGCCTCTTTTTTCTAAAGCCGTTTTTAGCGCATAAATATTACGGTTATCATCATCAACTATTAAAATATTTTTCCCTTGAAACACCTCTACCTCTTGTTGAAGGGCTACCTCCATTGCTTGTGGTTGTTCTATTATTTGCTCCTCTTCCACCATCGTAACAGCCACTTCGTTCATGGCAAGCTTTTGGCAATGCTCCTCTTCAATTCCATTTGGCAGGCTCGGAAGCGTTAACGTAAAGCTACTCCCTTGTCCTTCAGCACTTTGCAATGTAATCCAGCCACCAAGTAACTTAGCAAACTCCTTACAAATAGAAAGACCCAGACCCGTTCCACCATATTTTCGGACCGTAGCTCCATCTGCTTGCTGGAATGATTCAAAAATCAGCTGATGTTTGTCTTTTGGAATACCTATTCCTGTATCTGAAACAGTAATTTCTAACCAATCCTTGCTTATCTCCTGCATATTATTGGTTAGTTGTTGCGGTGTAAGCTGTTTAATGTCTAATGTGACAGATCCCTGCTCAGTAAATTTAAAGGCATTCGATAATAAATTCTTTAAGATTTGCTGGAATCTCTTTTCATCTGTATAGAATACATCCACTACATGATCAGCCTTAGATATATGGAATGCTACGTTTTTCTTCCTCGCAACTGGTGCAAAGGTGTGTTCTATTTGCACAGGTACTTCGCTCATATTCACCTCATTAAAAATAATATCAAGCTTCCCTGCCTCAACTTTAGATAAATCTAATATGTCATTGATTAGAGCAAGCAAGTCCTCCCCTGAAGAATGAATAACTTTAGCAAACTCTGCTTCCTCGTCTGTTAGGTTGTGTTGGCTATTTTCTGCTAGCATTTCCGATAATATTAATATGCTGTTTAAAGGTGTTCTTAATTCATGTGACATATTGGCTAAAAATTCGGATTTGTAATTAGAGTTAAGGATAAGCTGCTCTGCACTTTCTTCTAATTCCTTCTTCGCCTTCTCCAGTTCTCTTGATTTAGATTCTGCCTCTTTCGTGCGTTCTTCAAGCTGTTCATTAATCATTGTCAGCTCTTCCGTCTGCATTTGCAATTCCTCAGATTGAGTCTGAAGCTCTTCTGATTGAACCTGCAATTCCTCGGTCATTGCTCTAGATTCATTCAATAGACGTACAATTTCCATACGCCCTAAAACACTATTAACTGTTAGTCCAAAGGTTTCAGTAACCTGTCTCACTAATTCTTGCTGTAACTTACTGAATTTAGCCATTGTTGCTATTTCAACAACCGCTATAACTTCATTTTCAAAAATGACAGGAATCAATAAAATATTTTGTGGTCTAATTTCACCTAATCCAGTTTTGATTAAACGATAGTCTCTCGGAATATTATCATAGAATAGTACTCTCTTTTCTAATGCACATTGACCGATTAACCCTTGTCCTATTTTGAAACTCTCCATACCAACACAATCATCCGTGTCAGCAAAAGCAGCCTTTTTCACAAACTGTACTTGGTTCTCTGTTACTTCCCGAACATAAAATGCTCCAAGAGATGCTTGGGTTTTCTGTGCTACTTCTGATAGGAAGGTCTCCGCTAATTTTGTAATTGCTGAAATACCTTGATAATTTGTCACGATTTCAGCTACATTGCTTTGTAGCCATTCTCTCTTTTCGACTGACTCTAAAAGTGTATTCGTTGCATTAGCAAGTTCATTCACTTCATCATTTGTATTCACATGGATTCTTCTAGTGAAATCACCTTTTGTAGCTGCTATTTCTTGAATGGTTTGTGTTACTTCCGTTATCGTTTTTACAATTGAACGGGAGATGCCACTAGCGATGACAATAGCTATTGTAGAAACTAAAATTAAGATCCCAAATAAAGCACTAGTTAATTTACTATTTTGCTTGTCTAACTGACTTGCCTTCTTCTGAGTATAAGCATTTTCAGTGGCACGGAATGAATCGAATAATTTGCGCATTTTTTCCATATCCTGACGACCATTATCCACTTTAAAAAAATCATTTAATGCTTCTACATTATTATCCTTTTTATATTGAATAGTTGGTTCGCCTGACGTTGCAATCCAATGTTCAATTGTTTCCTCTATCTCTTTAAGTTTGTCCTGTTGAGCTGGTTTATCTTTCATTTGTTGATAGAGTTCATTAAAATCTATTTTCCAATTTTCAGCTGCATTATCATAGGGTTCCAGATAACTTTGCCTACCCGTAATGATGAAAGCACGTTGACTTGATTCCATATCCAATATATATTTTTCAATTTCATTCGTTAAAGTTAGAACATTGGAATCGTACTTAATAATAAAATTTCTTTCCTTCTGCAAAGATGTAATTTGATTATTTAATATGACAACCGTGGCAAGTAAGCAAAGAATGATTACGATATAACCTAATGTAATCTTTGAGCGTATACCCATTTTTAATCTATTTAACATTTGGTTTTCCTACCCTTACCTTTCTTTTACTTTATTATGATTACTAGTATACATCTAAAAATAACTCATTTTATCCTCTTTTAGATTCTTAATAAAGAAATTTTGCTGATTTTGTATTAATAAGTCTATGCATTTTTCATATACATTTTATATTGAACCATTTCTAATTAAGGAGAGAAAACATGTGGATATTATCGTAAGGCCAGGAGATTCACTTTGGCATTTCAGTGAGGTATTTAAAATTCCTCTTCAACTCATTTTAGATTCCAATGAAGACATAAATCCTCAATTTTTAAGAGTTGGACAACGGGTTCGTATTCCTGGTTTTGTGACCAACAACTATCAAATTAAACAAGGAGATTCTTTTTGGCAGATTGCCCAAAGCCGAAATCTTCCCCTAGTCGCCCTATTGCTTGTTAATCCTGATCTCAATCCAAATCGCTTACAAATCGGTCAAATGATTCGCATACCCCAACGTATCACATGGCGTTTAGTTAATGGTAAGCAAAATTACACGTATACCCATATGATGAACGATCTCAGAAAGCTCCTTGACGCATATCCTTTTCTTCAAAGCTCAAACATTGGCAGCTCCGTTTTAGGGAAAGAGCTACCTGAGCTGTCAATTGGCCATGGTGCAAAACGTGTACACTATAATGGCTCCTTCCATGCAAACGAATGGATTACTACACCTATTATTCTAACATTTTTGAATGACTATTTGCTCGCCCTCACCAATCATAGTAGTATTCGTGGAATTTCTCCATCTTCTCTTTATCAGCAAACATTCCTTTCTATCGTTCCTATGGTAAATCCTGATGGCGTAGATTTAGTAATACAAGGCCCTCCAAATGATGAAGCATTAAGAAATCAACTAATTGCATGGAATAATGATAACGCTGATTTTTCTGGCTGGAAAGCAAATATTCATGGAATTGATTTGAATGACCAATTCCCTGCCAAATGGGAGCTTGAAAGTGCCCGTAATCCAACAACACCAGGGCCAAGAGATTATGGTGGTGAAAGACCACTATCTGAACCTGAAGCCATTGCAATGGCTGATTTAACCAAGCAGCGTGATTTTTCAAGAGTATTAGCATTTCATACACAGGGACGTGTTATATATTGGGGCTTTGAAAATCTAGAGCCCCCCGAATCAGAGGTGCTTGTAAATGAATTTAGTAGAGTAAGTGGCTATGAGCCCGTTCAATCTGCTGGAAGCTATGCTGGTTATAAGGATTGGTTTATTCAAGATTGGCGTAGACCAGGCTTCACTGTTGAATTAGGAAGTGGTACAAATCCTTTACCAATCAGTCAGTTCGATGACATTTACGAGGAGTCTTTAGGGATTTTTCTTGCTGCATTGTATATGTAAAAAGAGTAGACGAACTCCATTCGCTAAGAAATTGTCCTTAAGGGCTTTTTAGCGAATGGAGTTTTTTTATAGGAAGGTCTCATCATCATTGTAAAAAAAGGGGAATAAATTACTTTGACAGACAGAGTAATGTTTGCTACTATTACTCTGACAGATAGAGCAATAAAAAAGTAGGTGACTTATGGTTCGCAGTGATATTATCCGAGGACATTTGGATTCGATTATTTTACGGTTAATTTCAGAAAAAGACCGTTATGGCTACGAAATTTCTCAGGAAATAAGTCTCCGTACAAACAATCGGTTTCAAATCAAGGAAGCAACTTTGTATGCAGTTTTTCAACGTCTCGAAAAAAAGGAAATTATTGAAGCCTATTATGGAGATGTCTCGCATGGAGGCAAACGAAAGTATTACCGTATTACATCATTAGGTAAGGCCTATTTAAATGAGCTAGTGAAAGAATGGTCGGAAGTAAAGGAAATAATCGATTTATTTATGGAGGGCTTAGAATGAAAAGAATAAAAAACCATATTGATGAGCTTTTTAAAGACATTCCTCGAAATAACGAAACGGAAATGGTTAAACAAGAAATCATTGAAAATCTTGAAGAAAAAGTATTTTACTTGATAGACCAGGGTAAAGAACAAGAGGATGCCATTAATAAAGCCATTGTAGAATTTGGAGATATCGAAGACTTAAAGCAAGAGTTAGGTGTTAAAGAGCCAGCAAAGAAAAACATGGCCAAATTAAACTTAGAGTTCTCAATTTGGGGTAGTGGCTTAATTATTGCATTTTTTATTTTTATTAATCTTTATTACACACCACATATTATTTGGGCAATCTATCCGATTTTCGCCATTCTTTGGTGGCCTTTATCGATGTACTTCGTGTGGTCTCGTAAGAAATGGGGTGAATAAACATGAGAAACTTTATAAACTTTTCTATAGTGGGGAGCTTGATGACAATGATTTTTTTAGGGTTTGTTAATTATACGACATCTCCTCAAACAATGTGGTTTGTATATCCATGCTTATTGCTACTACTTTGGCCCATTACGTTATTCTTTATGGCTAAAAAATTGTATAAACAATACTCAATTGTTTGTAGTGCCTTAATTATTACATTTTTAATAGTTGAAAATTATATTTACGCACCAGATCATTTATGGTTTGTCTATGCGATTTATCCAATTATCTGGTGGCCAATCCTCATGTACTTAGATGAAAAGGCAAAAACGTTAAAAACAGCTCTAATTGGATGTGCTTCTACCATCATCTATTACACTATATTGAATATGATTGTATCTCCTCACTACCCTTGGGCAATTTATCCTGCTTTTTTAGTGATATGGTGGCCTCTAGCTTTATATCATGCGCAACGAAAAACCTTTGTAGCATTCTCCGTTACAGCTACGATACTAATAAGTATCTTTTTCATTACAGTAAATGTTGTTTCTTCACCAAGCGTTATATGGGCGATTTACCCTATTTTTGTTACCCTTTGGTGGCCTCTGAGTATGTATTTTTATGTGTATAAAAGAAAAATGTATCATGCTAGCTTTATGAAACGCATGTAAAGAAGGTATTGTATGAAAAGGATTAAAAAGTTCATTAAATATCTTGTCTTGATTATGACTTCCTTACTATTATTAGCACTTGTATTTCCAACATGGACATCATCTATAAAAGACATGAACAGCATCAGTACGCTAAAACAGGTAGAAATTAACGGCAGTGACCATGAAATCATGATACGGGGCCATAACAAAAATAATCCTGTAATCCTCTTTGTCCATGGCGGACCAGGTTGCTCTGAAATACCCTACGCTAAAAAATATCAAGATTTATTGGAAACCGAATTTACAGTGGTGAATTATGATCAAAGGGCTAGTGGGAAGTCTTATCATTTTTTTGAGGACTACTCCAATCTTTCATCTGATTTGCTTGTGGAGGATTTACTAGCACTGACTGACTATATTGCTAATGATCTAGATAAAGAAAAAATCATCTTAATTGGTCATTCCTACGGTACATATATTGCCACACAAGCAGCTGCTAAAGCTCCTGAAAAATATGAGGCCTATGTAGGGATTGGTCAAATGAGTAATACCATTGAAAGTGAGATGGACAGTTTACACTTTACGATCAAACAGGCTCAACTTAAGAGTAACACAGAGGATGTTGCACATTTACAAAGGTTAATGGAGGAAATTAGTAGTGGTAAAACATTTACGCCTCGTCATTTAGTGAGCAAATACGGTGGAGCTACAAGACTCATTACTAACCCTGATGGAAATATGTTAGGGATGCTTTTTAGTACCGAATATAATTTGTTAGATATTATTCGCTATAGCAAGGGGATATCCCTATCCCAAGAAGTTTTAGTAAACGAAGTCTTACAGTCCCCACTTCCTGCGAAAGTTAATTCACTGACTCTTCCTTTCTATTTTGTAATGGGAGATTATGATTATCAAACATCATCGAATAGCGCTAAAAAATACTTCGACCAAATTATCGCGAAGAAAAAAGAATTCATAGCATATGAACAATCTGCTCACTACCCCCAGTTCGAAGAAAAAGAGAGATTTTTCGAATGGATGCGTACGACTTTTAAAAAATAAATATTTCTTAAAATAATTCTACACTTGGTACCATTTATTTAATTGCTATATAATTTAATTATTAAATATTTTAATGGACGTGATTATATGCCAGAAAATCTAAACAATGTAGAAATTATTATGAAAGAAATGCTGGAAATACAGCAGAAGTCGAAGATGTTTGTAGATCTTTTATCTGAAGGAGAAGCGTTATCACAAAACCAATTAATATTGCTCCTACAGCTAAAAATAAATAATGGGATGAAGGCAACAGAAATTGCTGAATTCTTTAGTGTAACACCTGGAGCTGTAACTTCCATGTGCGATAAACTAGAAAAACTCGAACTCATACAAAGAATTAGGGAAAATAATGATCGACGTGTAGTCAAAATGGCTTTAACCAATATTGGTGACATGAAGGTTCAAGAAATCTTTTTAAAGTTTTCTCAGGATAAACTCATAGACATGGCCAACATCTTACGCGAAGTAAACCTATTAATGAATAAAATTTTTTAGGATTTCAACAAATTGAAATCCTTTTTTTATTGTTTAATTTAAGCAATGCTTTTGTTCTTGACAAATGGAAGTAGCATATAATTTAATTAATATATATTTTAATAATTAAAATATATATTAATTAAATTATAATGAGGTGATTTTATGTTTCAAAAACTCCGTACCCTTACACAAACGAACGGCACAATTAAACATTTGAATGCTGATTATGAACAATTAAACATTCGAGGAGTTGTATCTTTACATCAAGAAGCACACTTAATAAAAGTGTCCACTCATGGTCATAGCTCCTTCTATTATCCAGTTACAGCGCAGATATTTAATAGCTCTGGCTCGTGTAAGCTAAAGAATTATTGCCAAATCGGAGAACTTACAAATGCCGGGAATATTAAAATACGTAATGGTTTCATCCAAAAAATCAATAGTTCTGGAAAGCTAATGGTTGAAGAGAAATTACAGAGCGAGCAATTTGATGCTATTGGAATAGTCAAGGCTGTGGAAATAATCGCAAATCACTTTCATTTAAAGTTATCGGGAGAAAGCGAAATTAACAGGTTAAGGGCTGAAAATGTGATAATAGAAAAGGATAGGATTACCCTTCTTCCGTTATTTAAGAAAATATTACGTTGTCACACAGTTAGTGGAAAGCATTTACAATTATCTAATACAAATGCAGAATTTGTGGAAGGGGAAGTCGTCCAAGTGGGGGAAAATAGTGTAATCGGGACACTTTACTATACGGATGATTATTCAATAGCTTCCAGTTCAAAGGTGCATCACATTATACGGAGGGAAAAAGAATGATACTTCTAAAAATGCTAAAGACTTTTTTTTGCTCATTAGCTTTAGTGGTATTATCTGTACTTTACGTTGGATTACTTTTAAGCGCTGGCTTATCCATAATCGCTGGTTTTTTAAGAACATTCGGAGTCGATCAAATTAAAATGGGCATTTGGTATGGCGTAGACCTTCCTGTTATGTTCAGCATCCCCTTCGCCCTGTTAGTAGCTCTTCTATTGTTCTTTTGTGCCACATATATTAAACGTTCTATTGTTTTTTGTTTGTCAAATCTTCGAATATAAAGCAATAAAAAAGTAAGCATATTTTTTAGATAGAATATGCTTACTCTCAACAACTTTAAATAAGTTGATTCACAATTTTATCAGCAGTTTTAAGCATTGCTAAAGCTCTCCTTCAAGAAAACGGATAAGGTATATTTCAGGTCTACCAATAAATTCTTTAAAACTACATAAATTAGCATACTCCTCATGCTCCACATCATAGCACCCTATTTGGCCTTCTCCTTTTGGGTTCCAGACTATTTGCAAATCAGAGTAATTGTCGATATTTGCGGAAAGAAGGAGGAGCTTTCTATGACCTAGTATCATCTCAATTGTATCAGTTAGTTTGAAAAAATCGATATAGTGAATGTCAAAATCATTTGGTGCAAGCTCAAGATGCAGTCGATCTCCTGACAAAAAATTCATCAATTCATCTGGTAACTTGTATTTTTTCAATGTCTCTTTTTTGTTTTCAATAGTGTGGAGTTCTATTGGTTCAAGAGCCTTTAAGTAATTTGCTAGTTCCATATTTTTCATACGTACAGCAATTGTATAAGCTCTCTCACCATCTTTCTCCGCTAAAGTGACGTTTGCACCTCGTTTAATCAAATAGTTCACCATAGCTATATTTCCCATTCGTGTTGCAACTGTTTATGGTGTTGCTTTATAGGGATAGACCATATCAGGCTTTTGATAATTAATATCTACTCCTTGATCAAGTAAATAAGTGACTGTTTTTTTATCAAAATTCGACACAGCCTGACGCAATACTGGACCTCCATGCTGCTTTATATCAAGTCCAAGTTCATGAATAAGAGGGATATTTCTTTTATTGCCATAGTAGGCCTGAGAATAGGCTCCAGATCCAACTTGATTATAGCCATCTAATTTGGCTCCTTGTTCAACAAGGTAACGTACTATATTTTCTTTACAATATCGAACAGCCCTTAAAAAAGAAGGATTTTTTTCCACATTTAAATTAACCCCATATTCAACTAATAATTTTACTACATCCAATCTTTGTGCAATCAATGCTAAATCCAATGGGCTTAATGATATATGCTGACTTAAACATATCTCTTCTTCAATATTCCAGCCTTTATCCCTCGCAACTTGCAAAGCCGTAATATTACCAGTATAGATATACATTGCAAGGTCCGGTAGTTCTGGAAATGTTCCAATATCTTGTAGCTTAATCATCTATAGATTGGCTCCCTTCTTAATGTATATACAAAGTATAGAAAACTACCATCTATATCACAATGGGACATAGAGCTATAGTGTCATAAAACACAGGACACGATTTATAATTTCCCAGGAAAGAATTTATTCAAATTAAAAATAGCTCTCAATCAGAATAGATTGAGAGCTATTTCTTAAACGCTTACCATGACTTACTTTTATTTTAAGCCAAGTGCTTTATCTGTTGTTGCATTTATTTCTTTTAGAAGCTCAGGGTTTTCTGCTAATGATAGACCATAAGATGGAATCATTTCTTTAATTTTTGGTTCCCACTCCTTGATATGTTGAGGGAAACATTTATTAAGAACCTCAAGCATAACATGTACAGCTGTAGATGCACCTGGTGAAGCTCCTAGTAAAGCTGCAATCGAGCCATCAGAAGCACTTACAACTTCTGTACCGAATTGAAGTGTTCCTTTACCGCCAGCTTCTGTATCTTTAATTACTTGTACACGTTGTCCAGCTACGATAATATCCCAATCATCACTTTTTGCATTTGGAATGAAATCACGTAACTCTTCCATACGTTGTTCTTTTGAAAGCATAAGCTGTTGGATTAAATACTTTGTTAAGCCCATCTCTTTCACGCCCGCAGCTAATAAAGTTGTGATATTATGCGGTTTTACAGAAGCAAATAAATCCATATTTGAACCTGTTTTTAAGAACTTAGGAGAGAAACCTGCGAATGGTCCAAATAGTAATGATTTCTTGTTATCAATATAACGTGTGTCAAGATGCGGAACCGACATTGGTGGAGCACCAACTTTTGCTTTTCCGTATACTTTTGCATGATGTTGTTCAGCTATTTCTGGATTATTACATGCTAAGAATAAACCGCTAATTGGGAATCCACCAATATGTTTCCCTTCAGGAATACCTGATTTTTGTAGTAATTCTAGGCTTCCTCCACCAGCTCCAAGGAAGACAAATTTTGCTGAATGATATTCCATTTTACAGCCGTCTAAATCGTGCACACGTACTTCCCATGTACCATCACTAGCTTGTTTTAAACTTTCAACACTATGATTATAGTTAACATCTACATCTTTTGCTTTTAAATGATCAATTAACATACGTGTTAAAGCACCAAAGTTAACATCTGTACCAGTGTCAATTTTTGTTGCAGCAATGTCTTCACCAGCAGGACGATTTTCCATAATAAGTGGAATCCATTTTTTTAGTGTTTCAGGGTCATTAGAAAATTCCATTCCTTCAAATAAAGGATTTTTTGTCATCGTTTCATGACGTTTCTTTAGAAACTCAACATTTTCTTTCCCTTGTACTAAACTCATATGTGGTAAAGGCATAATGAAGTCTTGTGGATTATTGATCAGCTTATTGTTTACAAGATACGACCAAAACTGTCTTGAAACATGGAACTGTTCATTAACATTAATCGCTTTTTTGATATCGATTGATCCGTCTTTTTTCTCTGATGTGTAGTTCAGCTCACATAATGCAGCATGTCCAGTTCCCGCATTGTTTAATTCGTGAGAACTTTCCTCGCCTGCTTTTTCAAGCTTTTCAAACACTGTAATTTTCCAATCTGGTGCTAATTCTTTGAGTAATGTTCCCAAAGTTGCACTCATGATTCCGGCACCAATTAAGATAACATCTGATTTAATTTGTCTGTTACTCATTTTTACCTTCCTTATATGTTAAGATTTGCAGAAAGGATGTAAGCACTCCCACTTTAGAAGTACTGTAGCCATGGAGCAACCTCGGAGCACACCATTTCTGTATCAATTATTACCTTATTGCAGTTTATCACAATTAGTTCAAGAATAAAATATCAACTATTTATATGAGAGTTATCAGCTTTTTTCGAGACTTTCCGATCATAATTCAAGCAAAAAAATCACTTTTTGTTCTAGATGAAAATTGAATTATTTAAGCTTATTGGAATAATCGGCCTAAAAATGGTTGACATTTTCATAAAAAATAGGTTCTTTTTATTATTATATCTGTATAATAACATATAAATATGGAGTTCGTCTTGTATCTGAACTAACTTTCCTTTACCCAAAGATTAACTTTCGATTGGGCTTTTTATATGCCAGCCATCTATATGAAAACCGCCCATTTGTCTGAACACATACTCCACTACTGCTTCATATAACGCCATCATCTTTTCAACATTGTCCTCATGCATTGCTCTCATAAAAATTTCTCTAAAGTCCTCATCTGGAAATGCTGACTTACTATATTTTTGCAGGTAAATTGGATCTTCAAGATAGGCATAGATTTGATAAAAGGGTATCGTTTCTAGATTTAAATACTGACAGTACAACAAAAATAAATTGGCTAATGAGTTATGGTAGGTAAAGGAAAAGTTCATTTTATCTTGCTCATAACAATCCTTTAAATTATCTAGTGCATCCCATAGTTCATATTTTTTTATTTCTAAGACCGTTTTATTCATTGTTTTATATTTTTCTTTGAGCCATTCTTCTGCTTCAAATTTTAAATCATTTATTATTCCAGTATAATCAAATAAAATTCTCCCTGTTTTAAATTGGACCATCGACATGGTTCTTCTTTTTTTAAAATCATCTTGGAAATACCCACGAATTTGACTTGGTGGATTCGCAAAGTATTCAATTAAAAAACCATCAATAACACGATTCCCTCTTTCCCTCCACCCCACATTATCCGCCAAAATAATATGAACATCGATATCAGAGCGCTTAGAGGGATTTCCAGTAATATAGCTCCCACATACGAGCGCTCCTATAACTTCCTCTTTATCTTGCCATTCTTTCAGGAACGTTTCTAAGGCTATTTTCCATTTTGCCATTGATCATTCACTCCCTTTTTAATTGATTTATTTCTACAATACTATTGAAAAAACAGAAAACCTTTAATACGTTTTCTGTTTTTATCTGCTTCTTATTTAATTTCTTTAACAGTTAATTTCTTTTGGCTAACTTCATAAGTGACTACCACGTTTTTAATAATCGCCGTATCCTCATAGGAGAGACTAGCTTCAAATTCTATTCTAGCATCTCCCTTCCATCTAAGATGATCCACATAGCTATAGTTTTCATGATCTGTTCGTATCCACGTATCTAACCCTTGCTCAGCACCATATTTAACTCTTGAAGATTCTACTAACTCTGGGCTTACCATTCGCTCTTCCACATTGATGACTTCAACAAATTCACTTTTATTAGAGTTCGTGACAATAGCAATTAATTTCTGATCAGGTGAAGGGATTATTTCTTTAATATACATTGATGGACTGGAGAAGCTAGAATATGCCTCTAGCACATCATCTTTTATACGCCAAAGAACATTTTGGCTTCCGTAATCTGAATAATTATTGAATAAAGTAAAGAAGACGCTCCCATCTGCTAATTTATATACCTGCTGACTTTTAAAGCTTCCTGATAAAATATCGACAGCAAAAATAGCCGCATTCGCAATTTTTTTGTTATCACTTTTTATAAATGGTTGAATAGCCTTTAACGCCTTATTCCTCAACTTTTCATCATTATAGCTCTCTACTAGTCTATTTATTGCAATATAGATATACTCCTCTTTGTCACTATCTAGAGCTTTTAGAAATTTATCTGCATCATATTTTGTAGCTGGCATTAGTTCCATATCCTCTGCTGATAAATAACGAATATAAAGCTCATTATTTTGATGTTTATAGTAAGCTGCTGCTATTGTGGCAGTAAAAACTGAGCTTACGATCATCATACTTATTACCACAGCAAGCCATTTTTTAGAAAAACTTTTCTTCTTTACTCCATAGTTGGCTGCTTCAATTAACTCTTCCTCTATAAATCCAATTTCACGATATAACTCCTCTTTTTTCATATATATAACCCCTCGCCTTCCAAATAAAATCTTAGTTTCTTACGTGTCCTAAATAAGTTGGACTTAACTTTACTACTACTCATTTGAAAGTGTAAGGAAATATCTTTTATAGAATAGGAATACCAATATCGCTGAATAAATATATTTCTAGATTGTTCATCTAAGGTATATAAAAATTGGCTAATGTATTGAGCAAGCTCTCCCGCTTCATAGGATGTTTCTACCGTATGAGAAGAAGCTAGACATTCTTCCAGCTCTGTGAGAATGACCTCAAACTCATTATTTCTCTTTTTGGCTGTATTATAGCTATGCTTATCAAGTGCAATATTACGTATGATTCTCCCTAAAAAAATAGATAGTTTTCTTGGTATCTGTGGAGGGATTGTATTCCATGCAGCTAGGTAGGCATCATTCTCACATTCTTCAACATCCCTCAAATTTGCCAAGATTCTTCTTGCTATTACTCTACAGTATGCTCCATATTTTTTCCTTGTTTCCAAAATAGCCTGCTGTGAGCGTTGTATATATAAAGCAACTATTTTTTCATCGTCCATTTGCATTTTCTCCTTTTATGTACTCTTACTTATAAAGTAGATAATCCAAACAATTGGTTGCATGTTGTGACAAAAATTCTGCTAATGAAAAAACCGCACTCTTTTAGGTACGGTTCTCCACATTTCAAAATAAATTAGTTAAAAATGTTTGTATTGATGTAGGTAATAGCTGAAAGAAAAATCCCTCATATTTAATATCCAGTATACCAGCGACAACAATAACAACGAAAATTAACAATAGAAAGATTTTCTTATTTTTAGAAATCCAATTCAATAGATGCCACTCCTCTGACATAATAGTAAGCATGTTTAGTATAAGTTGATTGCTATCAAATAGCATTCTATTCATTGTCTGTCACCTAATTTTATAATGCTACATAAATTAAAATGATACGCTAAAAACGAGAAATATGTAAGAAGGGAATGGGTATGGTTAATTTTAAATCTTTTCGAGGTGTTATCACTCAAATCAGTGATTTTCCTGTTGGGCAAAACGGAGATAAGAACGGTTGTTATAAAATAATGACCTTAGAAGATGGTGCTGGTGGAGTTGTCAATTTTATTATTTCTCCCTCCACCTATTTTGTTAATCGTGAAATTGTCACAACTGGTGAATGGGTAACAGGTTATTATGATGGGGATGCACCTGTACCGATGATTTACCCGCCTCAATATCGTGCTTTGATTATTGTTAAAGAAAGCAATTATCATAATGTAAAGGTAGATTTCTTTAATCAACAATTACTGAGTAGTGATGGACAATTACAATTAAACCTTTCTCCTACTACGATTATTTCACTTAAAAATGGGCAGCCTTTTACCAATAGTCCTGCCAATCGAAACCTCATTGTTGTTTATGGCCCTACCACTAGGAGTATTCCTGCTCAAACCACTCCCTATGAAATCATTGTTTGGTGTTAATTTAATCATATTTGAACAACGGCTTAAACCTCACTACGTGAATTTAAGCCGTTGTTGACTGTTATTATTTATTCAGTATCATTTTTCATTTCATGTAATTGTTGTTTAATCTGCTCTAGATATTCTTTATTTTGCTGAACAGTATCCAAATGTTCACCATATTGTTCTGCATTGAAACGTGCATTTTCAGCATGCTTAATCTGATTAAATGCATGTTCTATTGCTATTTCCTCTGGATGTGACTTTGCATGCTTTAATAGACGATCCGCCTTTTGCACAGAGTTACTAAACAATGTGCTAGGATGATCCTGCTTCCAACTTGTATCGGAGTGCTTAGCCAATGTATATATCTTCCCTTCTCAATGTTTTCTTTGCTCTAGATGTAGTATTATAAAATGCTCTGATAATATGTATGGAAGAAAATAAACACAATATTTCCCAGGTTATAATAAAAGAACTAAGGCACATGCCTTAGTCCTCCCTCAATGTCATGAATAGTTGTCAAATATAAATTAGTGCCATGCAGTCCTCTCACTGACTGGTTGCTTGATACCTGTTTTTCCTTGGGTTTCAGCAAAGTTGTTGATTTGTGCTGAAGCTGATTCAAGCTCAAATTCAGCACCAAACTCCTCACGATGAAGTGTCTGACGCTGTTGATTTGTTTTATTTGCACTTTTCGTACCATTTGATTTGTTACGATTTGTATTCATATTTGACATAACCATCCTTCATCGATTATTTGAAAAGCTTTAAAACCTTGTATATGTTTTATGAACTTTTCATTCTAAAGTTTGTCCAAGCAGTAAAAAAGAATGTGCATTAATTATTTTTTTAGCTAAGTATAGAGTTGAGGCTTTTCAATTTTTGATTGCTAGTAAGTCGCTTGCAATCTTATTTTCTTTCTGACTATAATACTTGTATACAAGTATACTCAAAATAAAAAAGGTGATAGTATGAGCGAATATAATGATTATCTATATCCACAAAAGTGGCTTTCTAAGGCTTCAACAGGCGATCGTGTAGCATATGAACTTAGAATGCGTATTATTTCAGGTTTAATTGAAAGCGGTACCATTCTTTCAGAAAACAAACTAGCAGCTGATTTTGAAGTAAGTCGTTCACCCATTCGTGAAGCCTTAAGAATATTAGCTTCTGAAAATATCATTCGATTGGAAAAAATGGGTGCTGTTGTCATTGGTTTATCGGAAAAAGAGATTGAAGAAATTTATGATGTTCGATTGCTGATTGAAACTTTTGTGTTTGAACGTCTCATAAAAATGGATACAACTAACTTAGCACTAGAACTTAGCAAAACATTAGAAATGATGAAGGTTGCCATTAAGTATAACGATGCAGACGAATTTTCTTATCAGGATGTTATGTTCCATGAGACAATTATTCGCTCCATCGGACATTCCTATATCACCATGATTTGGAATAATTTAAAGCCAGTAATGGAAGGCTTGATTTTGCTGTCTATGCGCATGCGCTTTAAAGAGAAATATGAGGATTTTACTCGTATTGTGAAAAATCATGAACTCTATATTGATGCTATTAGAGCCAAAGATCGAGAGCTTATGATTAAGTCCTTACATGAAAATTTTGATGATGTTCAAGGTAAAGTAGAAGATTTATGGCGGTCACAGCAGATGCTATCTAAAGGGGTTGAGCCACAAAATGACTAACTATATGTTAGGTGTTGATATAGGGACTACTAGCACTAAGGCCGTATTATTTAGTGAACATGGGAAGGTTATTCAACAAGAAAATATTGGGTATCCATTATATACACCGGATATTTCGACAGCAGAACAAAATCCAGAAGAAATCTTTCAAGCTGTACTACAAGCCATTACCAACATTATGAAAGTTCATTCTGATAAACCATTACTATTTGTTTCCTTTAGTAGTGCTATGCATAGTGTGATCGCTATGGACGAAAATGATCAACCGTTAACACCTGTCATCACTTGGGCAGATAATCGTAGTGAAGCATGGGCACATAAAATTAAAGCTGATTGGAATGGTCATGAAATTTATAAAAGAACAGGTACACCTATTCATCCAATGTCACCACTAAGCAAAATTACTTGGCTTGTGCATGAACATCCTGAAATCGCGCGCAAAACAAAGAAATATATCGGTATTAAAGAATACATTTTTAAAAAGTTTTTTGATCAATATGTCGTCGATTATTCATTAGCTTCGTGTATGGGTATGATGAATCTCCATACCTTAGATTGGGACGAAGAAGCTTTAACTGTTGCAGGTATTACGAAAGCACAATTATCAACACTTGTACCAACAACTCAACTATTTTTGAATTGCAATGACTTTTTAGCTAAACAAATTGGTATTGACCCACAAACACCTTTTGTCATTGGCGCAAGTGATGGCGTGCTCTCTAATCTAGGTGTGAACGCCATTCGAGAAGGCGAAATTGCTGTCACTATTGGGACAAGTGGTGCTATCCGTACCATAATTGATAAGCCCAAAACAGATGTAAAGGGTAGAATTTTTTGCTATGCCTTAACAGAGAATCATTGGGTTATTGGTGGACCCGTAAACAATGGTGGTATGGTATTACGCTGGATTCGCGATGAGTTTGCCTCTTCAGAGATTGAAACAGCTAAAAGATTAGGTATTGATCCATATGAAGTGTTAACGAAAATTGCTGAACGTGTTAGACCTGGCGCTGATGGACTGCTATTCCATCCCTATCTATCAGGTGAACGTGCGCCTTTATGGAATCCAGATGTCCGTGGTTCATTTTTTGGTTTAACCATGTCTCATAAAAAGGAGCATATGATACGAGCTGCCCTCGAAGGGGTTATCTACAATTTATATACTGTCTATTTAGCATTACTGGAATGTATGGAAAGCCCCGTCACTCGTATTCAAGCAACAGGTGGTTTTTCACGCTCTGAGATTTGGAGACAAATGATGGCGGATATTTTTGAATCCGAAGTGGTAGTTCCTGAAAGCTATGAAAGCTCCTGTCTCGGCGCTTGTATTTTAGGCTTATATGCTATTGGACAAATCGATTCCTTTGACGTTGTCGCTGACATGGTTGGAGACACTTATAAACATACGCCAATTGAAGAGGCGGCCAAAGAATATAGACAGCTACTCCCAATTTTCATTCGTTTATCTAGAGTATTAGCAGACGACTATTCGTCAATTGCTCAGTATCAAAGGAGCTTAATTAAGCCCAACTAAAAAGGAGGAGAATACATGCCATTAGTTATTGTAGGTATTGGTATTATCGCGCTGTTAATTTTAATAATGGGCTTTAAATTAAATACGTTTATTTCATTAATCATTGTTTCATTCGGTGTGGCATTAGCTCTTGGGATGCCTTTAGATGGCATCGTAAAAACGATTGAAGCAGGGTTAGGTGGAACATTAGGCCACTTGGCATTAATATTTGGTCTTGGTGCGATGCTAGGAAAATTAATTGCCGATTCTGGGGGTGCACAGCGTATTGCCATGACCCTTGTGAATAAGTTTGGAGAAAAGAACATTCAATGGGCAGTTGTAGCAGCATCCTTTATTATCGGTATCGCACTGTTCTTTGAAGTAGGTCTTGTGCTATTAATCCCAATTGTCTTCGCTATTTCAAGACAATTAAAGGTTTCTATTTTATATTTGGGAATTCCAATGACCGCAGCCTTATCTGTCACACATGGATTTTTGCCACCACACCCAGGGCCAACCGTTATCGCTGGTGAATTTGGGGCAAATATTGGTGAGGTATTGCTTTACGGCTTTATCATTGCCATTCCGACTGTTATTTTAGCAGGGCCTTTATTTACAAAATTAGCGAAAAGGTTAGTGCCTGAATCATTCAACAAAACTGGAAATATCGCCTCTCTAGGTGAACAAAAAACATTTGAACTAGAGGACACACCGAGTTTTGGAATAAGTGTTTTCACTGCACTATTACCCGTTATTTTGATGTCCATTGCTACTATTATTACACTGTTGCAAAAAACAATTGGCTTTGAGGATAATGGCTTCTTAGCAGGTATCCGCTTCATCGGTGAAGCAGGTACATCCATGTTAATTTCCTTATTAGTTGCTGTCTATACAATGGGTATTGCAAGGAAAATTCCTATTAAGCAAGTAATGGAATCATGTACGACAGCAATCTCACATATTGGTATGATGCTCTTAATTATTGGGGGCGGTGGCGCCTTCAAACAAGTATTAATTGATGGTGGTGTTGGTGATTATGTAGCTGAACTCTTCAATGGAACTACCTTATCGCCAATTTTACTAGCATGGATTATTGCCGCTATTTTACGTATTTCATTAGGGTCAGCTACAGTTGCTGCTTTAACAACAGCTGGGCTAGTCATCCCAATGTTAGGTCAAAGTGATGTGAATCTTGCTTTAGTCGTACTGGCAACAGGTGCAGGAAGCTTAATTGCTTCACATGTCAATGATGCTGGTTTCTGGATGTTTAAGGAGTATTTTGGATTAAGCATGAAGGAAACATTTGCTACATGGACCTTGCTAGAAACAATTGTATCTGTGGCTGGCTTAGGATTTATTTTATTACTTAGTTTATTTGTTTAAAAAATGTTTAAAAAGGAGCAAGTACAATGTTAAACACAATTGGCGTTATTGGATTAGGTGTTATGGGCAGTAATATTGCTTTAAACATGGCTAATAAGGGCGAGCAAGTAGCCGTTTATAATTACACACGGGATTTAACCGACAAACTTCTACAAAAAGTCGAAGGACAAGCGCTTTCTCCCTACTATGAAATAGAAGAGTTTGTACAAGCTTTAGAAAAACCAAGAAAGATCTTTTTGATGGTGACAGCTGGTAATGCCATAGATTCAGTTATTCAGTCAATAGTGCCTTTCCTTGAAAAGGGCGATGTCATTATGGATGGCGGCAATTCTCATTATAAAGATACAGAGCGAAGATACGATGAACTTAAAGCTTTAGGAATCGGGTATTTAGGGATTGGTATTTCTGGTGGTGAAGTTGGAGCATTGACAGGCCCATCTATCATGCCTGGTGGTGATCAAGAGGTCTATAACAAAGTAGCACCTATACTGACAAAGATTGCAGCGCAGGTAAATGATACACCATGCTGTACGTATATTGGTCCTAAGGGCGCAGGTCACTTCGTTAAAATGGTACACAATGGAATCGAGTATGCAGATATGCAACTCATTGCAGAAGCCTATACGTTTTTAAGAAAAAATATAGGATTATCCGTTGAGGAAATTGCTACTATTTTTGAAACATGGAATCAGGGCGAATTGAAAAGCTATTTAATTGAAATAACAGCTGAAATCTTAAGGAAAAAAGATGAGGTAACAGGATTACCACTAATTGATATGATTCTAGATAAAGCTGGTCAAAAAGGTACTGGGAAATGGACAAGCCTGCAATCCATAGATAATGGTATTCCTACATCAATTATTACGGAGGCCTTATTCGCTCGTTATATTTCATCATTAAAAGAAGAACGAATTCGAGCAGAGGCAATACTATCTGGACCAAATTACAATCAGCAAAATCTAGAGAAAGATGTCTGGATTGAATACGTTCGCCAAGCCCTCTATATGGGGAAAATATGTGCTTATGCGCAAGGATTTACACAATATAAAATGACATCTGAGCTTTATGAATGGAATTTACCATTAAAAGATATTGCATTAATTTTCCGTAGTGGTTGTATTATTAGAGCAGAATTTTTAAATGTTATTAGTGAAGCCTATCAAAATCAACCTTCACTAGATAATTTATTAATTGATCCATACTTTGCAGAAAAGACGATGGACTATCAAAATGGATTAAGAAAAATAGTTTGTGAAAGCATCCAAGCAGGAAACGCGTTCCCTTGCTTAAGTGCTTCTCTCACATATTACGATAGTTATCGAACAGGTTCATCTAATGCTAATATGTTACAGGCTCAACGTGATTATTTCGGTGCGCATACGTATGAACGAGTTGATGCACAAGGTGTTTTCCATACAAATTGGTAAGTACAAAGCTAAAATATACATCATTGCCTCAATGATTGTATATTTTAGCTTTTTTATTCTAGAAAAACATGTACTCGATTACGTCCTGCTTGTTTTGCCGCATACAGTGCTTTGTCCGCATTGTTTAAAAGCTGATACAGTGTCTCTTGTCCCTTTGTACCTTCAGCTACACCACAGCTAATGGTAGCACGAATTGCTCCCTCAGCAGTCATAAGTGGCTGGGATTCTACGCTATTACAGAGCATATTAGCTAATGCTTGCCCCTCTAATAATGTATAGTCCTTGAGCGCAAGAACAAATTCCTCACCGCCATACCGTGCAAACAGTTCTCCTTTTTTTAACACACTCTGACAAGCCTTTACGACATGAACTAGTAATTGATCACCGATAGCATGCCCATACGTATCATTGACGTTTTTAAAATGATCGATGTCCATTAAAATGATAGTAAAAGTCGTTGATGATTCTCTTGCCTTACTGTAAGCCTGATTACATTGTTGAAAAAAAGCTCGACGATTATAAATTTGTGTAAGTTCATCATAAAAGGCCAGTTGCTCTAACTGTCTTTGTAGCTCCTTTAACTCTGTTATATCAGTGAAAATAAGTAGTAACCCCTTACCATGATTAACATGTTGCAGCTCTGTAACACGCACTTGATAAGTATGATCAGAAAGCACAATCTCGATGTCCTGCGTATTCACCGCTACCTCTAATGTAAATGGCATCGATTGTCCAGTTACTTCAATCCATGTTTTCCCAATATCCCTACCAATCATGGATCTAGTTAGCTGAGGAAATACCTTGTTGCAGGCTTGGTTAAACTCTATTAATCGGGCAGATTCATCTAACACAATAACGCCATCATTGATACTATGAAATATTGCATCCTTGGCAACAGGCATCACCCTAAATAACCGTGAGGAATTAATAGACCATAAATACAAAAATGACGAAGCCCATAATACCATCGGAACAGGATCAACCCCTTGAGGTGTTAAGCCCAATAAATAGATGAATGCTGTTATCATAGGAATAAGTTGACCACACATTAAGGCAATTAATTGTTGCCGATAGGCCTTAGTAGTCTCTTTCCAATGGATTAATACTAATAAAAAAGATACGAACATACAGACAAAAGTAAATATGCCATGAATGATATACCATATGCCAATTTCCTGATGCACATAAGGTGCCCCTAATACAGGATCTATTTCAAATACTCTATAATGAAAATGGTGTATATCATTTGTAGCAACCATGATTAAGCTAATAAAAGGAATGGCAAGGAGAGCTATTATCTTTTTCCTTGTGAGATGAAAGCCCAGGTATTGCATGATAAACAATAATCCGAGAGGCGTTGAAAAAGCCATACCTACATATTGGATGGCTGTCCAAACCTTTATGGTGCTCAATGTTGTAGCGATTAAACCAAAAGCAGAGGCAAAACAATATACTGCGATTAGTGCTGTATAACTAATAAACAATTGAGCAATTTTTGTATAATTGTAGCGTTTTAGAAATACGTATAAACATAAATACAAATTTAGTACACCTGAAGTACAGCTAAGAGTAATGAAAGCAGTCAATTGCGAATTCATGTCTATGTACCTCTTTATATTTTTATTTTTAATGTAGCATACATATAAAATTTTGTGGATTTATTTATCGATTAATTTTTTTAAGGAGTAACGAAAATGATCAATAAGGATAACTCAGAAATTATTTTCTTTTCTGATCCAGTTGAAAATCTAACCCACCCCTTTTATAACAAACAAATTGTATTCACAGGCGCCCTTTCTACCATGACACGATCCGAAGCCGCCAAACAAGTAAAAGCATATGGAGGGTATTTACAGGGAGGTGTTACACAACATACTGATTTCGTTGTTCTTGGTAATAAACGTAGGGGTATAAGCGCCAAGCAGCATAAAGCTGAGCAGCTAATTCGTGAGGGACAAGACATTCAAATGTTAATAGAAGATGATTTTTTATGGCTTATTTCGATCCCAAAGAAAGATGATAAGTAAAAAGAGTATGTAAGGTTGTTCTTCCTACATACTCTTTTAATTTTTTACTTTATTGGAACAGCAATAGGCTTTAATTTATATGGCTCTTTTATCGGTTCTAAAGCTCCTGTTCTATCCTTAATTTTGTATACACCTACTACAGGCGTGATCATAATCGAGGTAGCTTGTTCATCAAATTTGTTTACAACAATACGAGGGAAATTTTCACGCCCTTTGAAATCTGTACTATGACCAGTTCCTCTAAAATGCATGACATTATAATCATTCCCTAAATCATCTGTCACAATATAGTCAATGGGAACTCCTCGCCAAGCTTCATTTTCTTTCTCCACCAAGACTTCTTCGGAAAGATAAAATGTTGTAGCGATAGGTGTTTTCGTTATTTTAAAAGCTTCAATTTTTATACCTTTCCCTCCTGTTTTCATACTATCTTTTTCCACCTTTATTGTTTCACTTTCAAGCTTCTCTAAAGTAAATTCAAATGACCAGTCTCCTGCTACTGAATTATTTACATTATTTAAATCAACAATTTGATTTCCTTGAAAATTAATGTGAACTTCCTCGGGCTTAGAGCCTCTAATGAGTTCAAAAATATACAATACTGCATACTCATTGCTGTTTATCTTTTGAACCAAATAATTTGTTGAATAGCCGTCATATCGATACCTATTACCAAATTCCTCAGCAGTTAATTCACCATTGTCACCATATAAAACTGGCCTTTCTCCTAAATCCTTTTCACTTTTAATAGTGTAAGCAATAGTAATATTTTCGCCATCATATACAGCATCATTAACAGTGACTTCAACTTCATTACTTTCTTGGCTCACTCCGACACTTGTAGAAAACTGATCATAATTGTTAAATACATACCTTTCATCATCAATAAACAATTCGAATAGACTTCCGATAAACGGTAAATTTGCAGCAAATGTAGGAAATGTATAACCAAGTGTCATACTGGATGCAATAAAAAAAGTAGCTGCAACAATAAAATTTTTAATGAAATGCCTTTTCTTTTTGACCATCATGACATTTCTTTTCACTCTCTCTTTTTCAAGCGTGCTCACTTCCATCGGCTCTATATTTATATCAAGATTTAAATCATTAAATTGTTTATATAGCTTTTTCATGTCATACTTCCCCCCAAACGAATTTGCTGTAATCTTTTTCTCCCACGATATAATCGATTATCAATAGCAGCTTTTGTTAAACCACAATGAATAGCAATTTCTTCGTTTTTCATATTTAAAAAGTATTTCATTGTAAAAATATCACGGTCTAACTGCTCTAATTGCGTCATCATGATGAGCACTTCCTCTGTCGTTGTCTTGATTAAGTATTCCTCTTCAGCCGATATTGCGGCTTCACCTGTTTCATTTAGCTCATAAAAATATGGCGTTTTAGACAATCTTCTTTGTTTCGAAATGGCTTTAAACTTTGCTATCGTGCAAATCCATCTTCTAAAATCCTCTTTATCGCCTCTAAATTGTTTAGCATTTTCATAAGCCCCTAAAAATGTATCACTAATACATTCCTCTATTATTTGAGGATCATTATAGGATTTTAGAGCATTATAAATAATCGCTTTGACAATCCCCATATATTCATCAATGACATATTGAAGTGCTTCTTCCCGTTTTTTCTTAAGATGCTTTATAAAATTCTCATCTGTTACCCTCATGCAAACACCCTTTCTTCCACAAACATAAAGGATCCTTTATATATAACATCGTTCAATCTTAAATTTCTTCTCATATTAATCAAAAATATTTATAATTTCAATTTTTTAACAAATATAAAAGGCCAAATCTCAATTGATTTAGCCTTTTTAATGTTTATATTAACTTTTAGATTTTAACCAATAGCATTGGGACGCAAGCTACTTGTTTACCTTTGGTGCTGGATAATCAAAGCCCTTTGTATCCACCTCTACCTTTTTCATCTGCTGATCTTCGAGTGGTTTATCTGTAGCATCTCGCTCTGCTCCAACAATGGCATCAACTGTTTCCATACCTGCAATCACCTTGCCAAAAGCAGCATATTCCCCATCAAGATGTGAGGCCTCCTTTACCATAATGAAAAATTGTGAGCCTGCTGAGTTTGGATCATTCGAACGAGCCATTGAAATAACACCACGTTCATGCTTCATATTATTTTCAAATCCATTTGAGGTAAACTCACCATCAATCGAATAATCAGGCCCTCCAGTACCATTTCCTTTCGGATCTCCACCCTGAATCATAAAATCAGGAATAACTCGATGGAAAATAAGACCATCATAGAATCCATCTTTTACTAAAGCAATAAAGTTAGCTACTGTATTTGGTGCTACAGTAGGCTCCAATTCAATAACAATTTTTTCATCATTGCTCATCGTAATCGTCACAATTGGATTTTCCTTCACTTTTGACGCGTAATCCATTGTTTCTTGTGTTTCTTTAGCTGTTTTTCCTTCAGTTTTCTCACTATCCTTAGCTGTACCACAGCCTGTCAAAACAACAATAATGGCTAGCAGAGATAGCATAAAAAACAAACCTTTATTACGTACGAACATATCCTTTTCAACTCCTCTTGTTAAGCATCAATTCATTATAAAACTATCCAAACTGTAGGACAAATCCAAGAGAGACAATGACAGAATATTCCTGTCATTGTCTCTTTTTATTTCTACTATATTAATTTCGTAGTTTGCTATTAATTCACATTATTTCAATAAATCATAATTCCCTTGTCTAGTACAGATTGATTTTGTACCTGATTCCCTAAAATATATAGTTTTTTTAAGTTAGGCAAATTTACTAAAGGTTCTACATTTGAAATGGCATTATTTTCTAAATGAAGCACCTCTATTTGTTGCCAATTTCCCAAGAAATTTAACGATTGTAGTGAACTATCTTGTAAAGTGAATGAACGTAAATTTGTAAAGCCAGCAAAATAAGGCATGATCTTATCTACTTCTTGCACCCATTCCCCATTACCAATTTGAATGGAGACATCATTTAAAATTAAATGCTCCAGCACGTTGTTTGTAAATGGCTTACTATTCACCTGAAAATTACATTCATGACAGTTTAACATTTTTACATGCTGTAAATTGAATAATTCATTGGTTTCATAAAAGAGAGTCTCATTTAAATTGATTGTTTGCAAATGAGGTAGGTCATTTAATGAACGAATACCTGTAAGAGTTCCATACTCCATGACTGTAAGCTGTTCTAGCTGTGGGTATTTCAGTAGTTCTGAACCATTCAATTGCGAATCCGATCCACTTATAGAAACCGTCAAATCTCTTAAAGCGGGTGCTTCTAGCTTTGGTAAAAATGAACTCTTCAGCTCTGCTTTTTTCAAATGGGGCGCTACAATCGATGAAATATCACCATGATAACCAGTTAAGGATAACTCCGTCAATGACGTTAGACTGTTTACCATATCCAACAATTCCACTTGACCAGGAGAAGCTAAACGTAGCTTTGTTAAAGATGACATATTTCTAAGTCTATCTAAATTGATTATATTCATGTTTTCAAGATCTAAAGATTGTAGTTTAGGCATGTTTTGTATAAAATCAAGCGTTTTTAAATTTCTTACTGAGGTAAGTTTTAATTCTTGTAATTGAGTCAGTGAGTATAGTGGGCTAAAATCTGTAGCTTCACTAATGTCTATTGATAACGACTCTAGATTAGTTAGTGTAGACAGCCACTTTAAATCATTGATCGATTTTAAGGACAGTGATTTCAGCGATAATTTGTTTAGAATCTGGAAATCTGTTACCTCTTCAGTCACATAAGATAGTTCAAGCGATTGAAGATTAGGGAACTGTAATAATAAAGCCAGTTCATCATTACTTCTTATTTGGATAGAAAGCTCTTTAACATTTGATTTTTCACTAAAATATCCCGCAATTTTACTAAATGATTCATTAAAGCTACCAGTATAACTTTTTAAGTTTTCAAGATGTTGGAAACTTACTTTCTCACTTTGTGATATTTCATAATCATTCATGAGCTTTAAAACCGTTAAGCCAGTAAAGGCCTCAAAGTCCTTTTGTTCAATTTCTTGCGTATTTAATAATTTATCCATAATGATATAAGTAGAAATTTTAGCTTCCTTATTTGTAAAAGGATCCTCTAGACTATAATCAAAATGCCATTGATCGTCAGAATAGTAGGCAGCCAAATATCGAATACTTGCAATCTCTTCTTTTGTTGGCATCGTCCCACCTTTATCAAAAATATCTTTTAAAAAGAATAGAAGAACTTCACTTTCAGGCATTGTTCGAACGGATAGTTCTTCACGGTTTCCATCCTCTGTTTGATTACTACTTAAAAGAAAATACCCAAGGAATAGACATATCATGACAATTGGTATCATAAAGAGCAGCTTTAAATTTGTTTTTGGACGGGATGTTGTATTAGGAGAAGCTGTTCCATAATAATTATTAATTGTTTGATCTACATAATAAATTTTATTCTCTTTCAACATGATTTCCGTGTCACAAAAAGGACATTTGAATGTTTGCTCTTCTTTATATTCAATTTTTCCATTACAATTTGGACAATTTAATTTAATAAATTCCACTGGCAGCCCCCCAGCACTATTTTTCCATTAAGCTTAGTTGTCTAAAAAATAAATGTCAATATTTACGAAATATAGACAAGCAATCTAAAACTAAATTTTAACTATCTAGCCGATAAATACTTAACTAGATTTACAATAATCCTATACTTGGGTTATGAAAGTTTGCCCAGGCTATATCACTGTTAATGCACCTAACCATTCTATAGGCTACTGGCTTAAAACCGCACTTAGGCCAAAAAGTTGATGCAGCAAGATTAGTAATTCGCCAATCTGTAATGATATTCTCATAGCCCGCCTCTTTCATCCTTCTACAGCCTTCATTCATCAGCTTTTTTCCCACACCTCTTCCCATTTGAGAAGAGTAAGTACCTGCAATCGTTAACTCTATTGCATGCTCAGGTGTCATCAAATCTGAATGGATAGGATAATATTTTTGAAATCCTAATTCCTGCCCATCCACTACTGCAACGAAACATGTATCATTATTCTCCTCTACTATACTTTTATATGAGTCTTTTATGCTCATGACAACCTCAGGGAATACAGGCTCAAATGTAGGTGTGGAATTTTGATACGATTGAATGATCCTAGACATTTTCCCCAACATCTCACTATCCATTTTATTTGCAACCCTAATCTCTGCATTACATCTATTTTCAAATGGTTTATAATCCCTAATGTTCATAACCCCATGTACTTGCTGTATAGAAAAGCTTAATCGCTGGTAGGCATCATAGTAAGCCTCATTTCCAAGAGGGATTATCGTGTAATGCATAAAACAACCTTGCTCTAGCCATACCACTGAAACCTCTGCGTATAATTTTCTTATAAGCTCAGCGCATTGATCCTTTCTGATTGCCAATCCCTCATATGGTACCCATACATGTCTGCCTCTTAGAGAGTCATTCTTGATGACGCCGATTAAATATCCTACTAGATCATCTTTAATAAATGCTCCAATCCCCTTAATATTATTATGAGCAAATAAGTTTTTAAGCGTATTTGTTATATGTTCAGCATTAAGACAGCTGTTGTTTAGAAATGGATATACTTCACCTTCAAGGCTCTGTCTATTAACGAGTAATTCAGCCATTGTAGGTATATCATTCATACCAATTGTTTTATACTCATATTTTGCCATTTCAACCCTCCCCCTAAATTTCTACATTATATTACATATTATATCATTATGGATAATACAGTATTTTGTTGGATATTTTTGATTACTTTCTAATCTAAAAAAACCTAAGTCTAATTACAAGGATGCATTTCTCTCCTTAAGCTAAGCCAGTTAACTATGTAGAAATAAAGTAAATATGATATCTTTTTGCAAGGTAGTATTTTGGAAAGAGAGGATTTTTAGCAATGAATCAAAAAAATTTCTGGCTAGATTTACCACGGCCATTCTTCATTTTAGCTCCAATGGAGGATGTGACAGATGTTGTATTTCGTCATGTCATTCAGGAAGCTGGGAGACCCGATGTATATTTTACAGAATTCACCAATACGACGAGCTATTGTCATCCAGATGGATTAGATAATGTACGAAACCGCTTAGCTTTCACAGAAGATGAACAGCCTATTGTTGCACATATTTGGGGGGACAACCCTGAACATTTTCGTAAAATGAGTATTGGTATGAAGGAATTAGGCTTTAAGGGAATTGATATTAATATGGGTTGCCCAGTTGATAATGTAGCAGAAAGAGGTAAAGGAGCTGGATTAATTCTTCATCCTGAACTAGCCGCAGATATTATTCAAGCAGCCAAAGCAGGAGGCTTACCCGTTAGTGTCAAAACAAGACTTGGCTTTACGGATGTAACAGAATGGCGTGAGTGGCTTACACATATTTTAAAACAGGATATCGCCAATCTTTCTATTCATCTCCGTACACGGGAAGAGATGAGCAAGGTCGCTGCACATTGGGAATTAATTGGAGATATCAAAAAACTACGTGATGAAGTTGCTCCCCACACATTACTGACGATCAACGGTGATATTCCTGATCGTTTAACAGGTCTAAAACTAGTTGAGCAATACGGTATCGATGGTGTAATGATTGGTCGCGGTGTGTTTTCAAACCCATTTGCCTTTGAAAAAGAACCTAAAGAGCATAGCGCCAAAGAATACCTTAATTTACTATACCTACACCTTAATCTTCATGACCATTATTCCAAGGAATTCGAAACACGTTCATTTAAAGCATTACAACGTTTCTTTAAAATATATATACGTGGCTTCAAAGGGGCCAGTCAATTAAGAGTTCAATTACTGAATGCAAATTCTACGGATGAAGTCCGTGAATTACTAGCTGCGTATATTGCCCACGAACAAAAGGAGTAACCTTTATTAAGTTGTGACAAAAAAGAGGAGACTGGCTATCGCCAATCTCCGTTTTATTTGCTTTTACTTGTAATCATTTATTGGGCCTTTATCCATTAGAACTTCTACCATATTAGAAGAGCCCATCTTCAGCTTAGGTCTACGTTCTGAATTCGGTTCACTATAAAGCTCTAATGGGTTGATAATCACACCATCTGGAGTATTATGAAGTATTCCAGGCACACAGGAATAAATTCTGTCATTATTATTAGCATTTTTAGCAAAAATAGTAACGGAGGTTCCATTATGATTATCTATACTCATGGACACCTTATATCTGTAGAATGAACCTGTGCCATTTGATTGGGCGGAATAAACCACAGGAACAACAGCTAAAACATTATTATTTAATCTCAATTTGATTACTTCAGTTTTTGTTGAACCAGCATCTCTCCCAACATCCCCCATGTGTTCGACTACCCCTTGGTGAAAACTCCTAAGTGGGGGTGTATTTTTCGCCCCAAACATAGCTACATCGATCTGCTGACCATCCTTTGTATAGACTAAAGCATATATATCGTAGTCAGTACCAGTTTTCCATGATACCGTAGCAGTAATTTCAGGCGTTTTATCAATGATAACTGGCTTTTGACCTTTGGTGAGACTGACATTCCCCTTTACCTTTTCAAGATTTATCGATGACAACATGCTTTGTCTATTTGTATTTTCTGGAACATTTCGTGATTGATCAGGTTCTATCAGCATTTGTTTTTTTATAGTTGTTGATTCAGAAAGATTGTTTTGCTCTTCAGGTTCAACCTCAACACCATAATTTTTACATAACCCCTCTAACCCAGAATCAAATCCGCGCCATATAGATCTCACCTTTGTCTGACTATTTCTTAGATATAATTCTAATACTACAATTCCATTTTCATTTGCAAAATTAGCTGGTGCTAAATTGATAACATTATTATCAGTACGGATTTCTGCCTTTAAATTTTTCACATTTGAAAAACCTCGGCTATTATCTTCTGTAAGTGTTATTGCTATTTTAGTAATACCTTCAGGGATTTTACTCATGTCAAAATTCATTTTATGTATTTTTATATTCCCTACATTCTCAGATGGTATCAGGGTAGCTGCACCAGATAAGCTAGTTGGTTGATTATAAAATATAATGCCGCTATCTCCTTGTACCTTATTTGCATCCGTTAAAAGGAATGCAGTTAACGAAATATCAATCGAATTAGACATTTCGTAGCTAATAGTAACACTACCTTTTTGGGAACTTATAACTGTATTTGCTCCCATCTGAAGGAATTGAATCATGTGAATCCCCCTTTTCCCCTTATTATTTATACATACAAAATAGATAAAATTTTAAAGTTACTCTTCCAATAAAAAATTCGAGTAATATTTACAAAATCCTTCTTTAGAGGAAAATAGTCGGAAACAAACACCGGCATATAGTAAAACTAATCTAATTTCTCATAAAAACATTTTATGATATGATGTTTAAATTGTGTGTTTATTAATTAACACAGTTACATTCATCAAAGAAAGAGGTATTTATGGATCATACACAGTTATCCAAGCGACATTGGTTACTTATCTTAACACTTGCATTATTAACATTTGTTCTGGGGACAAGCGAATTTGTTATTGTCGGGATTTTAACTGATATTTCTTCAAGCCTTCATATGACAAATGCAAAAGCAGGAACACTCGTTTCTTCGTTCGCCATCACATTTGCCATCGCTACACCACTCGTCATGTCAGCAACAAGCCATTTTCCAAGGCGTAAATGGATGTTGTTTTTGATAGGTTCCTTCATTGCCTTAAATGCTCTGTGTGTAATTTCAACGAGCTATATTATGCTCCTTATACTTCGGGTTATGACCGCAATTGTAACAGGTGTATTGATCTCTCTAGCCATGATTGTTGCAAGCGAAACCATGCCGATTAATAAACGCAGCCTTGCTATATCATTTGTTTTCGGTGGTTTTACACTGGCAAATGTAGTGGGAGTACCCATTGGAATTGTAATCGCTGAATGGTACGGCTGGAATGGCACTTTTATGTTAACCACTCTTCTCGGAGGGTTGGCGTTTGCGGCATCTTTTTTTGTCTTACCTACTCGACTCAGCCAAGTACGAAGCTCAATACGGGATCAATTTTCTTTAATGATTCAGCCTCGAATTTTAATTGCCTTTTTCATTCCTGCTCTCGGGTTTGGTGCAACCTATACAGTCTTTACGTACCTTGTTCCTATTTTAAAGGGGATGGGTGCACCAAATAAATCTATAAGTTTAATCTTATTTGGCTACGGCTTTCTTTCGATTTTCAGCAACATTCTTGCCAGTAAAATTGCCACTCACAATGCCATCGGCCGACTTCGGTTTGTTTTTCTCGCCCAAGCTATTGTATTGACAAGCTTATTTTGGACGACAAATCATTTTATTTTAGGATTAGCGAACATCGGACTAATGTCACTAATGGCCATCCTCTTGACAACATCTACTCAGCTTTACTTAATAGATTTGGCCGAAATTTACAAACCAGATGCTAAAGGACTTGCAGCTTCTCTTATGCCAGTGGCAAGTAACGTTGGCATCGCTTTTGGGTCTGCATTAGGCGGCATTGTATATCATCAAGGAAATTTGATGAATGTCACATGGGTCGGTGGTATAGTTGCCGTCGGTGCAAGTCTACTAACTTTCTTTAGTTATCATTTAGACCTTAAACAAAAGAAAATAGCATAAAAAATGCAAGGTGTACCTTAGAAAGACTATAAAACAAACAGACCCATTTTCTTTATGCGAATGGGCCTGTTTTTAAAAAGCTTTCTTGTGATCCGTATCTTCATAATAAGGAAGAGTATTTCAAAGATTTATTCTGAAATAATATATTTATCTTTCATTGGTCCAACTTTATTTAAAATAATTGCACCAACCATTTGTATAATTGTCTTCACAATAATTTGCCCCAAAATGGCGGCAGGTACCGCTTCCCATGGCAATATATTGGCACCAAGTGGACTTAAGCCGATTACTACGAAAATTGCAGAATCTAAAAATCCTCCAACAATACCACTGTAGAACACACGCCAAGCCATTGGTAATTTTAATCGAGTATAAATTTCAGTATCAGCCGTTTCAGCGACAACAAATGATAGTGCTGAGGCTACCACAATTAAAAGTGTATCACCTAGTAGGAATGACACCTCAGCTGATAAAATTAACGCTGTAATAATAAATAAATACGTCTTTTTTCTACCATATTTATTTTGTACTAGATCCCGAAAAATAAAGGTTGCCCCAATTAAAAGCGTTCCCATTGGGACAATAAACATACCAAAATGTAATGGTGCAAATGCTGCCGTTACCACATTAGCAATAACAATAGATAATAAATAAAATAATATTCTCAAACTATTACTCCTCAAGTAAATTTAATTTTTGTAATGGCACACTATACACCTCTTTTATTTCCCCACACAAGGGCATGTAACTGTGGCAGTACTTTAACATCTCTTAAATCCTCATCCTTCATTACTCTATCAATCAGCGCACGATATTTATCCAATAAATGCATCATTAATTGTGAATTATCAATTGTCGTGAGATTATCATTACCGACTTGAAGATAAAAAGGAATCATTGGATATAGATGGTGAATTTGCTTAGCATAATCGTAATCCTCTTGATTAAAAACGACTATTTTGAGAGATACATGGTGATTGCTGTTTCGATCTTCAAGTTTTTCGAAGATATAAGAGAGCACCGAGTAGTCTGTGGTCATTCCAGAACTAGGTGGCTTTGGTGAAATTGTCAGTTCATCAATCTCATACATCCACTTTTGCCACCTACTCCCCTGTGTTTCTACCCCGATTTTTATGTCATTTTCTTTTAAAATGGCAATAAGCTCTGCTAAATTCGGATTGAGTGCAGGATTGCCGCCTGAAATTGTGACAAAGGAAAAACCATTACCTCCAAGCCGCTTCAGCTCAGCCCAAATCTCTTCCGCCGTCATTTGGACAATAAAATGCTTTCCACTGCCATCCCACGTAAACGATGAATCACACCAAGAACAGGAATAATCGCAGCCCGCAGTTCTTACAAACATTGTCTTCTGTCCAACGACCATACCCTCTCCTTGAATCGTTGGCCCAAAAATTTCGATAACAGGTACTTTACTCAACTTCCAGCCACTCCCGTCTAGCTTCTGCATAGCTTGTTGGAGTTTCGTAAAGCCTGATAAACTCTACACGCACACCGTTATATCCTTCATCAAGCAAGGCCTCAGTCAACTTTTCGTATATCCAAACAACAATGTTCTCTGCCGTCGTATTCATGGGTGGAAGCGTTTCATTTAAATAGCGGTGATCCAAATGAATCTCTATTTTTTGTTTCCATATTTCTTTTATATCGCCAAAATCAATTATCAAACCACGTTCATCTGTGTAGCCACTCAGCCCTAATACTACCCGATAGGTATGACCGTGCAGATTTTTACATTTCCCTTCATAATGATGTAGATGATGAGCAGCATCGAAGGTAAATTCTTTGCTTATGAGAACACGCTTTGCATGGTAGTTCAATTGATTTCTTTGAATATCCACATCAATTTTCTGGAGTCTCTCAACGATTTTAAAATCTGACATGCCTTAAGACTCCTTCCTATAACTTAAATACTCATCAAGCCCTTTATTTCGCAATTTACATGCTGGGCATTCACCACAGCCATCTGCTATGACACCGTTATAGCAAGTCAACGTTCTTTGTCGTACAAACTCAAGTGCCCCAAGCTGATCAGCTAATTCCCATGTTTGTGCCTTATTCAGCCACATCAAGGGTGTATCAATCACAAAGGAATCATCCATCGATAAATTTAACGTTACATTTAAGGATTTAATAAAGACATCTCGGCAATCCGGATATCCACTAAAATCAGTTTCACAAACACCTGTTACAATATGCTTTGCCCCTACTTGGCTCGCTAAAACGCCCGCAAATGAAAGAAAAAGGAGATTGCGACCAGGCACAAAAGTCGATGGGAGCTCACCATTTTCTCCGTCCTTCACCTTTATTTCTTGTCGTGTCAATGCATTCGGAGCAAGTTGATTCAGGAGAGACATATCAAGTATGTGATGCTTGATACCAAGCTTCTCTGTTATCACCTTCGCACAGTCAATTTCAAGACGATGCCTTTGACCATAATCGAAAGTTACTGCCTCAATCTCTTCAAAGCGTTCTTTTGCCCAGAACAAACAAGTTGTGCTGTCCTGACCTCCACTAAATACTACAATTGCTTTTTTCTTTTTCATCTATAAAGACTCCCTTATATCGAAAAAACAGCACTCTAAGAAAAAGTGCTGCTTTCTTCTTAGTTTTTTTAAGAGGGTAGCTAAAAACCTCTTTCTTGCTTCATTTATCGATTATCAATTTTTTCTGGGTTAAGATCGTGGTTCATTAAACGATAATTGGCGATTTCTTCGTATTTCGTTCCCGGCTTCCCATAGTTACACCATGGATCAATCGAGATACCCCCACGTGGAGTAAATTTCCCCCAAACCTCTATATATCTTGGATCAAGTAGTGCAATTAAATCGTTCATAATGATATTCACGCAATCTTCATGAAAATCGCCGTGATTTCTAAAACTGAATAAATACAACTTTAGAGATTTACTTTCAACAATTTTTTTATCTGGGATATATGAAATGTACATCGTTGCAAAATCCGGCTGATTTGTAAGCGGACATAAACTAGTAAACTCTGGGCAATTAAACTTAACAAAATAATCTCGATTAGCATGAAGATTATCCACTGCCTCTAATACCTCAGGTGCATAATCATAGGAATACTTTGTACCTTGATTACCTAATAGGGTCAAATCCTTTAATCCTTCTTCATGACTTCTGCCAGACATAAAAAAACCTCCTTGTAAAATGTTTCCCAACACTTTTCAAGAGAGGCATCACCAATCATTCTATTTAAAACATAAGTAAACAGATAAAAAAAAGCCACGTCCGATATGGACATGGCATATTGTCATGTTTCCATAGTTTTTTATAGAGGGTATCAGCTATGAACCTCTCCCGTTCTAGTCCGGGCATTCTTTTCTTCCATATCGTACAAAAAATAATACAGAACGTCAAATTGGATTTTTTATAAAACTCTTAAATGATAAAAAGCATGAATTACTGTAAGTCAATACTCATTTGAAAGTTCTACTTTTTTATTAAATTACTAGGAAAATAGAATTAATTCATTTTTTACAAAGTAATACTAATTATCAATATTTTGAGATTTTTTAATATTCCGATATTCGAATTATCTCACCTGTGATAAATTGGAAATATCACACTAAACTGAAAAGTGTGATAATTATGAGTGGAGGGAGAAATGAGATTTGAAAAAGTTTAAGTTTACGAAGTTTTTAAGTAGTATGATAGCTTTCGTTATGGTGCTTTTTCTATTGGTTCCATTATCGAGTGCTAATGCTGAAGATTCGAAACCATTCAAGCAGGATAGCCAAAGTGAAAGTATACTTCAATTAAAGGCGGCTATCGCTGAACAGCTAAGCTTGTCTAAAGATGGTCCAACTCTTCACGAAAGCTTACAAAATGTATCAGGCAATCAAGAAGTTGCAGTCATCGTACATTTATCTGAAAAGCCTGTGGCACTAGAGCAAGGAATGAGCCAAGTGAAAGGCCAAAAGTTCTCTAATGCGCGAGCAAATGAAGTTCGGTCAAATGTAAAATCTCAACAAGCACAGGTTAAAAAAGAATTAGCTACTAAAAATGTTCAAATGACTCAAGGCTACACATTTGATACTGTTTTAAACGGTTTTGCAGCAACTGTGAAAGCAAATGATCTCCCAAAGCTGCTTTCAATAGAAGGAATAACATTAATTGAACCTGATGCAATTGTTTACGCATCAGAAGATAAGACAATGAAATCATCAGAACTGATTAAGGAAGATCAATTAGAGGCTCAAATGAATACAAGTATTTCTTTCCTCGGCATCGAACAGCTTTGGAATGAAGGAATTGAAGGACAAGGTATAAAGGTAGCAGTATTAGATACTGGTATTGATGCAGATCACCCCGAGTTCGCTGGAATTTATAAAGGTGGGAAAAACTTTATTCCAAATTCATCAACTTACACAAAGCCTCGGGCAGATGACGATGCATCGGAAACATTGCCTTCTGAGCGTCCTGCTGGAACACCTGAATTTAATGAAAAGGGAAGCTCGTTCTATACTTCTCACGGTACCCATGTTGCTGGAACCATTGCAGCAATTGGAGCTAACAATTTCGGCATTAAAGGAATTGCTCCAAAAGTAGACCTTTATGCTTACCGTGTTCTTGGTGCATATGGAAGTGGGGCTACATCTGGTATTGTTAAAGCAATTGAAACGGCTGTAACAGAAAAAATGGACATAATCAACCTTTCTCTTGGTGGGGGGGCTAACTCTGAAACGGACGCAGGTTCATTTGCTATTAATAATGCAATGATGGCTGGAACAATCGGAGTAATTGCAACAGGGAACTCGGGCCCAAATCGAGGAACAATGGGCACGCCTGCAACCGCTCGTTTAGGAATTGCTGTTGGTAACACAACAAATCCTGAAACAATGTATAACGGTGAAGTGAATGTTACAGTTGGTGACTACAACTTAACAAAACAGCTCCCATTAATGGGCACAACTTTTGGAAGGGATTTAGCAACACAGCTTCAAGGAGAATTTGACCTAGTTGCTATTCCTGGAAACGGAGAAGTAAAAGACTATGAGGGAATCGATGTAAAAGGTAAAGTGGCATTGATCTCTCGTGGCAGCATCGCATTTGTTGATAAAATTGCGAACGCAAAGGCAAATGGAGCAGTCGCCACAATTATTCATAACTTTGCTGGTGGAACAAATGCACCTAATATTTCAGGTACATTCCTGGGTGATTCCTTTGCTTTTCTACCAACATTTGATATGTCCCAAACGGATGGTAATGCAATTCGTGCTGCATTAGCCGGTGGAATTGGAAAAGTTAGCTTTAGTCAATTTACTTCCACAAAGACACTGGGGGATGAAGTAAACGATTCAAGCTCCCGTGGACCATCTACGCCAAACTTTGATATTAAACCAGATGTAAGTGCACCTGGAACAAACATTATGTCAACGATTCCAATGTATAAAAAGGATTTCCCTGATGCTGATTACGCAGAGGCATATGATCGTAAAACAGGAACCTCTATGGCAACACCGCATATTACAGGTATTGTTGCATTACTTAAACAAGCAAATCCTGATTGGAATGCGTTCGACATAAAAGTGGCGCTTTCTAATACAGCAAAGGTTTTAGATAAAACAAAATACGATGTGTTCTCTCAAGGTGCAGGTCGTGTAAATGCTTATGCTGCAGCACATCCAGAAATTCTTGCTTATGCATTGGATAGTGCAATTTTAGATGGAACAGGAGCTGTTTCAGAAAACTTAAAAGGGACAGTTACTTTTGGTCCACAATCACTTAAAGACCAGGATATTTCCGTAACGAAACAAGTTTTAGTAAAAGATATAAAGGGGCACGGCGGTAATTATAATGTATCAATTGATGTGACAAAATCATTTGGTGATGCAACTGTTACAGTCGACCAGCCAACATTTAATCTAGTTGGTGAGCAAGTGTTAAATCTTACATTAACTGCTTCACAAGCTACAGCTCCAAACGGCTCGGAAATACTGGGGTATATTCACATCAGCGGTGGTGCTACAGAAATTTCATTGCCATTCGCAGCTGACTTTGGAAGCGAGGCAGTAACTGAAATTAAAGATTTAAAGATTACAGAAACAGACCTCTCCTTTAATGGAGATGGCGTGAAAGATTCAGCTGTACTTTCATTTACATTAACTGGCGATGTAACAACTAACTATATCGAGCTATGGGATATTATGAATCCTCAAGGTGGAGAATATGGTGATGGCTACATCGGTTATCTACATGCAGGTACTGCGCTAGGAAAAGGCTCTTATACGCTGAATATTGCTGGGCAATACAAACCATGGGGAACAGAACCTGCCACAACAATTCCAGATGGTCTTTATACTATTGACTTTACTGGTCTTGCGGCATCAGGGGTAGTTTCCGATTATGTTGGACCAATTATCGTGAAAACGACTAAACCAGAAATTACTGGTTCAGTAGCTGAAGGTGTCGCTACAGGAAAGGTAACAGATAAGTATATCGACTACAATGAAGAGTTATATTTATATGGTTTAAACTACAATTTAAATGATAAATTAAAAGCTTCCTATATTACGACTGTGAATGGCGAAATACAAGCGCCTGTTCCTTTTGAATTAAATCAAGACGGTAGCTTCACATTCCCAGTAACAACAGAAACTAATGCTGTATCAGTAAAAATTGAAGACGCTGCAGGGAATGTTGGTGAAGCACTAATATTTGAAAAAGATGTAGTTGAACCAAAAGTGACACTTTCTGTCAATCCAACTGAGCTAGACCTAACAGCTGGGGAATCTGCACAACTTACGGTAACAGAGACATCTACTCCTTCAGAAGGTGAAGCAACAGAGGAAGATGTAACTTCAAAAGCTACTTATGTTGTGGGAGATGAAAATGTTGCAACAATAGCAAATGGATTAGTAACTGCTATAGGTGAGGGCACGACTACGATTACTATTTCATATGGTGATCATGAGGTTACGGTAAGTGTTACAGTTAAAGCACCTGTTGTAGAAACACCAATCGTAACACTAGAAATTGACCAAGCTCAGGTTGAAACTAGAATAGGTAAAGAGGTTATAGTTAAGATTACTGAGGTAACTACTTTTGAGGGTAGAACAACAGAAAAAGATGTTACTACGCTTGCAACCTACGAAGTAGCAAATGATAAAATAGCTACTGTAAAAGCAGGGGCTGTAAAAGGTAAAGGTCAAGGTACTACCACAATTACAGCAACGTATGGTGACCACACATTAACATTTGACGTGTCGGTTGAAAAGCCGGGCAACGGCAACGGCAATGGTAATGGTAATAATGAAGTTACCGAGGTTGAGTTATAATTAAAATAAGTACGGTTCCAGTAAAAAGAGAAATTGCGCTTTGCAATTTCTCTTTTTGCTATTTTCACTTACTTATAATAAGGTTGGCTGTACAAGCTTTATCTAGGCATCCAATATTTAATGCAAAACCATAAGAGATTCTAACCCTACCGTTCAGAACCTTTTAGTTTTATTTAAGCATTGTTGCAGTTAAAAATTCTCGTGTTCTATCCTCTTTCGGATGATTGAAAAATTGTTCAGGTGTGCCGCGTTCAATAATTTTCCCATCATGCATATACACAATCCAATCAGCTACCTCTTTTGCGAATCCCATTTCATGGGTTACAACAACCATTGTCATTCCTTCTTCAGCCAAATCTTTCATGGTTGTTAAAACCTCTCCCACAAGCTCAGGATCGAGTGCCGATGTTGGCTCATCAAAAAGCATAATGTCTGGTTCCATCGCAAGTGCTCTAGCAATCGCCACCCGTTGCTTTTGCCCCCCTGATAGTTTACTAGGATAGACATCCGACTTATCCTCCAAACCTACTTTTTTCAGTAATTGTTTTGCTTTGATGATAGCTTTTTCTTTGTCTACACCCTTTACCATAACAGGTGCTTCAATAATATTTTCTAAAACCGTTTTATGTGGGAATAAGTTGAAATTTTGAAACACCATCCCAACCTTTTCTCTAATCTTGTTAAGGTCATCTGTCCTTGGATTGACTTCATTTCCCTCAATTATAATATTGCCGTTATCTTTTCTTTCTAAAAAGTTCAAGCAGCGAAGAAGGGTGCTTTTCCCTGACCCGCTCGATCCTATTAGACAAACAACATCGCTCTCATAGACTGTCATGTCGATATTTTTCAATACATGTAAGTCTCCAAACGATTTATTCAATTGACTTATTTTAATCATTTCCTTGGTATCCACTCTTTTCAGCTCCTATCTGTCGCTTACTGCTAATTTTAGTTCAGTTCGGTTCACTACAAATGTCATCAATGCTACCAGCAATAAATAGTAGACTGCTACAATGAGTAAGTAGGTCATTTCATCGAAATTATTCGACCCAAGTGTTGTCGCCACATTAAACAGTTCATTCATGGAGATAAATGCGGCTAACGAAGAGTCTTTTAAACTTATGATAAATTGATTGCCTAAAGGCGGCAACGCTCTACGGAATGCCTGTGGGAGAATAATCCTTCTTAATGTCAGTGTCTTTGTCATCCCCAAAGAGCGTCCTGCTTCAAATTGGCCATTATCGACTGACTGAATTGCTCCTCGAAGGATTTCAGAAATATAAGCTCCATTATGTAGCGCTAGAGCAAGGGAAGCAGCCCAAAAATCAGGAAGAAGGAAAATCCCGCTAATTCCGAAATAGAGGATAAATATTTGAACAATCAGTGGTGTTCCTCGAACCAAATAGACATATATATCTGAAATAAGTTCTAAAATTTTTATATTAGAAATTTTTAATAAGGCAAAGACTAGTCCGATGATGATTCCCAGTAAGATAGAAACCACCGTCAGCTCTAATGTTAAAAGCATAGCTTTAAAGAATACACCTTTTGTTTCGATTAGTATTTGAAAAAAATGCGAAAAACTTGGCAAAGTACTACTTCCTTTCTTTTATAGCATTGGTTTATTCGGATTTTTTGGTAATGTCCTCACCAAAATATTTGATACTGATTTGAGTCAATGTTCCATTTTCCCGAAGTTGTTCCAAAGATTCATTTACTCGCTTCAATAGTTTTGGATTATCCTGAGGCAACACAATCGCTTGTTCACTGCGATTAATTAATTGTTGTCCTTTAATCTTAAAACCTTCCTTTTCAGCAGTTTTTCCTGTAACAAAATCTGTGATTACTGCATCATGACGTCCACTGCTTAATGCCTTTAATGCTGTAATATCGCTGTCATATGTTTTTATGTTGTCTGTATACTTGGAAGCTGTATCGGCATATGTTGATCCTTTTGCAACAGCTACTTCCTTTCCTCTTAAATCTTCAACAGTCCTAATTTTACTATCCGGTCTGGTGAAAATTTTCGGTCCTGAATAATAATAGGGGGTAGAGAAAGAAACATGTTTACTCCGCTGCGGGTTAATCGTGTGACTTGCAACGGCTGCATCCGCTCTTCCTGTTTTCACCCCTTCCACAATCCCTTTGAACTTGATTCGTTTTTGAACCGGCTCTAGGCCCATTTCCTTTGCAATCGCTTCACCAACCTCAATATCAAAGCCCGACATTGTAAGATCGTCATTTATATAACTAAATGGCTTAAATTCACCAGAAGTAGCAAAAACAAATTGATTTTTATTGATCAGTTCAGATCCGTCTTCAAGCTTCTGCTTCTCTACACAACCAGATAAAAGGCAGACTACGATTGTGCTAAAGATCAATAGTAACTTTTTACTCAACCACATGTTGGCTATAACTCCTTTCTCTTTCGTTTATTCCTACAATACCTCTTGCTATATAACTTGCTTAAGATAGTTAATACCCCATCCACTCCCGATAAAACAAAAAAGTATCAGGCACTTTTAATAGTGCCCGATACTTTTTCTACAAATTTCGCATTTCAGTGTGGTCGTTTTTACACTCCAAGCCGGAAATAAAAAATGGAAAATTACGTTAAAATATATGCGTAAGTAGTTAAAAACAAAGGTAGTAACAAACCACTTTTTACTATATCCTGTGGCTTGTGCAACAACGATGATTAATTCTTTATAAAACGCTCTCTCCTTGAATTTTACGTAGAGATTTCCATAAAGCAGCTTTTAATTAACTACTGATTTGTAAATACGTTCATTCCCTTTTGAATCGAGGACTTTAATTAAGAAAGGTACATTTTCAGACCGATTTTGTGTCGTCTCAATTACGACCAGTTGATCGGATAAAACAGATGGATTTTCGGGTAACGCAAACGAGTAACAGCAAAATACCCTTCCTCTGTCATTCGATTAAACCGTTCGTAATCTAAGTAGCCACGGCCAAAGATGTACATGCATTCTTTGTCATCAATGAATACTCCTAAATGATGGTGGTCATTTTCGATGGCATTTGTCAGTACGGCTTAATCCGGATAACAATACCTTTTTGCCATATAGGCAAGGCGTAAATGAAGCTTCACATCAAATTTCGTTTTACAGAATTTTCGCCTATGGATAATTCGATAAATTTAAATGTAATGATAAGATGAATTTCTTTATCTGTCTACCTAATTGGGAGCATATCAATAATAGCTGTCTGTTATTCATAATAATACTTTTTAAACAGTTATTTATAGTAGAATTAATAATAACGTTATTGCAAGAAATGGAGTGAATAAAGTTGGGAAGGGAAGAAAAGAAACGACAAACTAAATTAGCTATAACAAACGCTGCTTTCAAATTATTTTCGGAAAACGGATATGAGTCGACAAGGGTTGAAGATATTGTGAAATTAGCTGGAGTTTCTAAGGGTACTTTTTTTAATTATTTTCCGACAAAAGAAGCAGTCATAGAAGATTTTGAAAGATTTTCAATCTATTCGGAAGCTGAAAAATTAATGAATATCACAAGTCCAGTAGTACCTAAACTACTCTCTTCGTTAATTAATATCGTACATAATTTAAACTATACAAGGTCATTAAGAAGAGCAACTTTAATGGCAACTCTCTCAAGTGCTGATAATTTAAATAATCACATAGATAATATGAATAATCTTCGTGCTTTATTGATTCCAATTTTTAAGTATGGACAAGAAAAAGGGGAATTTACACAAAAATTATCCCCTGAAACACTGGCAGACTTAACTATTCAAATGTTTATTGGTGTATTAACCCACTGGTGTCTTGGTGGTGGCGAGGATGATCTTATTACACAACTTATGATGAGTTTTGATGTTTTCTTTAAAGGAATATCATCATAAAGATCCTGTTGATTTCCAAAGTAATCCTGCGAGAATAGCCTGTGTTATAAAAACTCGCAGGGATGTTGTCAAAGAGAGAATTGGAGACAAGCAGAGAACTAATATATACTCTTCTTATTAAATTTATTCACTAAACCTTGAGAACGTCTATGATTTGTCCCAGAGAATAGTAGACTAATAACCGGTAATTTTCGAATAATAAAATACGATATTAAATGGCTAAATACGATCCCCAATAGTGATGCTAATACAAATTTTATATAGCCTGAAACAGATACACTAATTAAAATATATTGAATTCCAATTAAAACCGGAATATGAATAATATAAACACAAAAGGAATTTTTAGATAAAGCCTCAATCCATTTTGATTTTCTATTTAATTTACGTTGAAATAATTCAATTAAACCAATTGAAAGTCCTGTACATAAAAAGGTCTCATAGACTGCATAAATAAGTGAACTACTATCCCATCCACCCCTTGAATGTGGTACAAACCCAATTACATTTAAAGCAATTAATAAAACCCCTATAAATAACCATAAATTACCAACACTTTTAGGGATATGATAAATCCAGTTATTATTAGCAGCTGTTATTCCCAAAACTACAAATGCTAAATATTGAGGAAAGTGTGCATACTCCATTTGGATAAAACCTAGAACACCAATCCATTCATCAATCGAATAACTTATTCGAACTAAAAAAGTGATTAACGATATGATAATAACAAATTTAAAAATATGTTTATGTGTTGGGTAAATTGAAATTTTTGGTAAATTAATTTTTTTAAAAAGATTCATTAATACTAGATATATCAGTGAATAAATAAGAAGATGTTCAATAAACCAAAGATGGCCAAAATTTAGGTCTGGCCAAGATGGTCCTGCCCAATTCAATGGCTTTTCTCCAAATCCTAGATAAATATTTTTATAGTATTCATATAACGATAGGTGAGGGTAACCACGAAATTCATTATAATAAAAGTACATTATTAAAGGAATTATTACTATAAATCCAAATAATAAAGGTATACCAATTCTTTTCAACCGATCTTTCAAAAAACCTATACTCCCTTTGTGTTTATACGCAAGAGGTATAAAATAAGCAGAAAGAAAAAAATAAAGACTCATATTAAAGGCAGAGTTTATCCCAAAAAAAACGCCCAAATCAGAATCGACACCCAAATCTCGTACATACCAAAAACCATTTGCCCCGCCATAAGGTTGACCTGCATGGTGGACAATTACAGTGCAAGAAAGAAACACTTTTAAAAAATCCATAAAATGTACACGTGTATTAGACAACTCACATTTCCCCTTTTTGGAAATAACTTCTAAACTATTTATAATACTTTTTATACTCGCGGTCAATATTTATCTTATTATATTATTGATTAAATTTTAGAATATTTATTTTATGATTATTAATTATGACTACAGGTCAATTTATATATAGTTGATTACGTGGAAAGGGAAAAATAAAAAAGGAGCAGATTGTAAGTGGATATTCTAGCAGTTACAGGTCCTTTAAAACGTACAAAAATATCATTGTCCGTACCCTTCAAATCTACTAACCTTCTAATTGGCAAAAAAGTTGATTAGGAGGAATGGAAAGGATACTTACAATGATACAAGTTCTTCATATCAAATTTTTGTATGAGGAGAAGGGTTATTCCTTACGGAAAATAGCAAATGAAACGGGACATGATTTTAAAACCGTACAAAATAAACTAGTAATCAATTCTATCCCTCAGCATTTTTTTATGCCATGGACCTAAATAAATGGAACCATATTTTTCATAAGATTCAAAAATAAATCCTATATCTTCATTCAAAAAATTTTTCCAATCATTAATTCTTTCAGAGATTTCTTTTAATAAAGTTGAATCTATAAAAAATAACTCTCCTTTATAATTATTGATAAGGTTGTCAATCCTTTCTTCTGCAAGAGGATGTGTATTATGCCTATTTCCTACAGGGCTCTTGCATGTTTAGAAAACATAAAGCTTGGAATTCAAAATGAATTCCAAGCTTATAATTTCATATTATTTATAATTTTCCGCGATGTAGGAATATGCAATTTAATAATCTATTTTACTAGCAAATTCAGTTAATGTACTTGATGTCCCAGGGTTTATCTTCATAACACTTATTATAGAGGCTGTCTTTTCAGTAAAATCTTTAATTGATTGATTGATAATTTCCTTAGCTTTCACACCATTTTGTACAGCTGGTATTAATGAAGTTACAAAAGGTAACATAATATTCAATTGCTGTTCCCACAACACAACCGATTCTTCTAAACTGATATCCTCTTTAAACTTTAAGTCAAATGAATCTCTTACAGTTACACCCAGTAAACTATCTATACAATTAGCCACAGCTGCAATAAGTACCCATACAGAGCCTCTTACAATTAAAAATTCGTATATAGCTTTACTTGTAACATCTAATGCACCTTCTTTATGCAGAGCTTTTAAAGAATTTTTTTTACTTTCAATAGCCTGATATAAAGAATAAACATAAAGGATATGTCTAGCTGATGTTTTTTCGCTAAAAATATTTGAATAAAGTGAGTTACTTTCCCAAATCTCTTTTTTTCTATTATATGCCGTACCTGGATCTTGATGATATGCTGTTAAACATTGAGCAACTATATCATGTGAAATTAAATTACTATATCTTTTAATCTTATCTTCACTACCACCTCTCCGGCCACCTAAATAAATAACATTAGGAATAAGACCAAATTGTTTTCTAAGATTGCCTTGAACTTCATCTGTACTTCTAAAATCCGAAGATTCTACAACATTCTGTTTATTATTAAATTCAATAATATTTCTTAAAATATTTTGATCGTCACATTTTATAAATCTTACAGTTACTAAGGCATCTTTACTAGGTCTAGTTATTACAGACCCAACCGCCCCAGTTGTTTGAGCACCATTAACGATAGATAAACCTTTAATTCTTATTAATTGATCGTTAATTCCTACAAATTCGTTTACAACGATAGTTAAGCCATTGTTATAAATCAGAAAATTATCTGGTGTATTTTCTACTGTTTTTTTGATTCCATTATTAATATTATTTTTCTTATTAAGGCTCCCTAAATACCCTCTGATATTTGATGAAAATAAATCATCTTTATATTTTTGGTAATTGTCATATAAGAAAATTAAAGGAATTGAGGTCATATAACTTTTCCAATTTTCCCCTTCAATAGCATATCCGCCATTTTTTATCGGAATATCAAACTCGTCTGTAACTAAAATCGGGACAGATGATGCTTTATACCAATTATTTAAAGTTTCATTACCTACTTCAAAAGATAGTATGTTAATGGAACTTTCCTCTTTAACGTATTCTTTTATTGCCTGAATTAAAGATAACTTTACTGCATTCATTTCATTACGTACATTTTCTGATTCTGGACAATTATGCACAAACCATACTTGCAATGTATGTATTTTTCCTTCTGATAAAGCTTCTCTCAATTGTATTGCGGCTGCTTTTATATCTAAAGGTAATTTATCTATATTTTCATTTAAAAGCCAAGTTATAGCAGTATTTAAATCACTCGCTTTATTAGCTGGCGCAGAGTATCGGGATTTTTGAGCCATGTATCCTTGTGCAATAATTGCAATTCCATCTTCTTCAGATATATATACTAAATCACACTTTTTATCATCGTTCCCATCTGTTAAAGCATCTGTTGCAACTGCTTGAATGTCTTGAATTTGCAATCTCAATTCTAATGCATATAATAATAATGCATTGTCTTTATACAAATTTACCAAATCTTCTCTTGATTGAAAGTTACTTAAATACTCCATAATCAATCCCCTTATAAATTTCAATTTTATACATATAGTACCATTATAAATATATTTTTCATATACATAACTAAGTTGACTAATATGATATAGTTAGTCCTTTTATCCTAAAAATTCCAAAACCACCCTTACTTATGGTACGGTTCACCCTTCATAATCCTAAAACTACGATAAATCTGCTCGACTAGCACGAGCTTCATGAGCTGGTGGGGAAGTGTCATCTTACCAAAAGATTGCTGTTCGTCGGCTCGTTTTAGGACATCTTCGTGTAGACCGAGGGAGCCGCCGATGACGAAGGCAATTTTGCTTTTGCCGTAGGTCATGAGGGATTCAATATCGGCTGCCATTTGTTCGGAGGTTTTCATTTTGCCGTTGATGGCTAGGACAATTACATAGGCATCCGGACTGATTTTCGTTAGGATGCGTTCGCCCTCTTTTTTCTTGACGATATCCATTTCAGCTTCACTTAGCTGTTCAGGTGCCTTTTCGTCTGGCACTTCAACCAAATCCATTTTTGCATAGCCGCCAAGACGTTTTACGTACTCATCGATCCCCATTTTTAAGTACTTTTCTTTTAGTTTGCCGACTGATACAATCGTTATATTCACACGTTATCCACCTTTACAATTCATTTACAAACAAATTATCCACAAAAGTTATCAACATATCCACAAGCACTCTCTATATATTGTGTAAAGTTATTTACTTGATACAATATATTCTGCTGCCTGTTCACAGTAGCTACACTTTGTGGATAACTTTTTATCCTCTTCGATTTTATCCATAATTGGGAACACTTTTTGCTCTGCTACAAACATGTCTAAAGCGTGATCTATATGGCTTTCACAGCTGTACTTTTCCATTTTTTGATGTCTCCTTATTTTCCGAAATTTCCACAAACTTATTCACAAATCAGTCTATGTTATCCACAATCTATTGTAACAAAGTAATAGCATGTATGGAAGAAGTGCCTTTTACTCCCGATTTACTGTGCGGAATTAGTATTCACAATTTTCTAGTTATCCACAATATTTCATAAAAGTATTTTCTCCATCCTCATAAAAAAAGCGATGGAGATTGATTAGATCTCCATCGCTTTTCATCTTCTTTACAATGTATTACCATTTGTTAATGTTAGTGATAGCTCGACTAATTTACCTTGACGGTACACTTTTAATGTTAGCTTATCACCAATTTTTTTGTCATTATATAAATGTTTGCGTAAATCAATAGTTGTTTCAATTTTTTGACCATCCATCTCTACAATAACATCGTATTGTTGAACCCCTGCTTTTGAGGCTGGTGAGTTATTCATGACATCTGTTACAACAACGCCTGTTGTCACCTCTGCAGGTAATTTTAATGTTTGTTGTTGATAGAATGATGGCACATCTGTTAAATCTGCAAGTGAAACTCCCATTGTTGGACGTTTCATTTCTCCATTTTTCTCTAGTTCCTCGATAATTGGAATAGCTGAATTAATTGGAATAGAGAACCCTAAACCTTCAACTGAGGATTCAGCAATTTTCATGGAGTTAATTCCTACTAATTCTCCAGCTAAGTTCACAAGTGCTCCACCACTATTTCCTGGGTTAATCGCAGCATCTGTTTGCAATACTTCTTGTTGCCAATCTTCTGTGCCATCACCATTTAAGTCTACTGGTACAGAACGGTCTTTACCAGAAACAACACCAGTTGTCACAGAACCATAGAAGTCTAAACCAAGTGGGTTACCAATGGCAATCACTGTTTCACCTTGTTTTAATACATCTGAATTCCCGAATGTCGCAACGGTTTTAACATTTTTAGAGTTAATAGAAATAACTGCAAGGTCCGTCCAAACATCGTGACCCACTAATTGAGCCGGTTCTTTTGTTCCGTCTGGCATTGTGACCTCTAACTGCTTTGCCCCTTCAATAACGTGGTTATTTGTGATGATAAAGGCTTTATCACCTTCAATTTTATAAACAACACCTGAACCGCTTCCTGCTTCTTTTGTTGTCGTTGATGGTGGGCTCCAAAAACCTCCGCTTGTTACTTCTTGAATATTTGTGATACCAACAACTGCTTGTGAGGCTTTATCAACTGCAGTTGTCACATCTGTCGTTACTTCTGTAGCTACCTGATTAATTGTTGTGCTATTTTTTCCTGTATTACTTGTTGTTGTTCCAGGCATTTGGCTTACAAGTCCTGGTAGCATAAGCCACACAAGTAAAGCACCTATAATGACACCGACCAAACCACTAAAGAAATAGCCGCCTTTACCTCCGCCACCTTTCTTTTTCATGCGCTTAGTCTGCATTTCTTGCTCCTCACGCTCTAGTCTTTCTTGAAGAGGTGATTTCGGTACCTCATCATTTTTTAGGAAATCACTGTTTTTATCATCATCTTGGAAATAGCTCATGATCCTCATCCTTTCCTTTGAGTGCTATCTAATTAGTTGTTACCCTAATCTTACGATTCAAACATTAAAATCAGATGAAAAACAAATAAAATAGGCATAAAAAATAGCCGTTCAATGCATTTTTTATGCGTTGAACAGCTTCAAATTTTGTCTAAATAGCCTCTGATTAAACCGTAACCAATTTCGTCGGTTCTTCTGCATCCGTATCAAATAGATGAACATGCTCACCAACAAGGATGCCACAAGATTGTAAGGTTTGTGCGACACTCATACGTGCTAGCTCTTTCATATTATTATCCTTACTCAAATGTGAAAGATAAATATTCGTCGTCTTATCAAATACAACCTCACTCATTGCAATTGCTGCATCCTCATTAGATACATGTCCTACATCACTTAAAATGCGACGTTTAATAGACCAAGGATAACGTCCCATTTGAAGCATATTGACATCATGATTACTTTCAAAGACAAATGAATCAGCGCCTCGAATAATTCCTTTCATACGATCACTGACATAGCCTGTATCAGTAATAATGACAAGCTTGCGATCATTTTCATGAAAAGTATAGAACATCGGATCTGCTGCATCGTGTGAAACAGCAAAGGATTCAACAGCTAAAGAACCAAAATGCTTCACTGTATCCATTTCAAATTCAAAACGTTGCTCTACAGGAATGTCCCCAATAAGCCCATCCATTGCCTGCCACGTTTTGGCGTTTGCGTAAATTGGTACATTATATTTCCGTGCCAGTACACCAATTCCTTTAATATGATCACTATGCTCATGTGTAACAAAGATACCACTGAGTTGCTTCATATTACGGTCGATTTTTGTAAATAACTGCTCCATCTTTTTCCCACTAAGACCCGCATCAACGATAAAAGCATGATCGTCATTCTCTACATAAATCGAATTCCCTGTACTGCCACTTGCTAAAACACTAAATCGCATTATTCAACTCCCCAGTCTTCTTCTTCGCTCTCTTGCTTGTCCTCCTGGATTTCGATGACTTTACCTTCTACTGCATTCACAAAGTACTCCTCTTTTGTCCCATCAGATAATTTCACCTGAACTTCCCATGTTGGCACCAGTACCTGAGTACGTGTCAATTTAACAAGCGTTGAGTAACCTAGTTTCATTTGTGTAATGCGAGAATCTGGCTTGAGCGGTCCTTTCGCATACAAAGTTTGAATAATTTGAAGTGGTGGAATAACGGTTTCCTGCTGTTCCATTTCTTCAATGTTATCAATCATTGTTTGCTCATACATTGTTACTTCGTTATTAGCATTCCATTTTATTTTTAATGAACCACTATAATAGAACATTCGATTGTTTGTCTTTTGGAAAAAAATTGCGACTCGTTCTTCGCGGTCTACTTTCCACAAAGCATAAGATTCACCTTCAATGATGTTTGCCAGGACAAAATCTGTAAAGCTTGCGTCATCACTTACATTACGTAATTTAACAGGCCTCATAAAAATAACACGAGCCTTTGTATTATTATCATCCTTCAATTTAACTTGCTGGTTACTATTACTAAATTCGTCTGGTGTGAATTTATGCACTTGAGCTGTCATATACGAAGCAGATTCAATATTATTTGGTAATGTGCCATAGGTAATATTATCATCCTTTAAACGGGCTTCTATTGTTCTTTCACCCGGTACCTCAATATCTTTTGCTTCATTATAGCGATTGACATAAAGTGAATACAAGAAGATGTTCAGTATTAAAAAAACGAATATAAAAATAGATTTTGTTCTATTCCAATCCATTTTTAACACCTCCTAATACTTCAGGAGTCAGTTTAGTCCATGTACCATTCCGAATAACAAACCAACAAGGTTCAAATATAAATATATTCTGTTCTTGATTTTGTGTTAAATAATAGCCCAAGACGATTTCATCGATATCAGACAGAGGAATACTGTTAGCGCTTTTTAATCTCTCTGCGATCTCCGCACCTGATGCTAATTCTTTGATTTCTTTCTCCAATGATATATCCATATCCAATGAGAAGTATGGACGCTTGTAATGGAAAATTCGACTATCTCCCCAAATCGTTGTCATTCGTGTAATAACATGATTGCTATAGACAGGGAAACCTTGCAAATACATTTGATAATCTATTTGATTTTTATTGGTATTGGATGAAGTATAGCGGAAATCTGTCGTAAATCCTCCATGCTCATTAATAAATTCAAAGCTATCCTTTAAAAGCTTGGATGGCTCGACTCTAATACTACTTTCTGCAGCAGGATAAACATAGTTTAATGATTTAAGATTTGTTTCTAAGGTCATTAACGACATACCATCTGTATATTTTTCAGAGGATGCACTTTCCACATTCCGCTGCACAATATTTGGATCTGGGAATAGCACATTTTTAAATAATTCTGGCGTAATATCCTCAATAAAATATGTATATTTTACAGATTCAATATTACTGTTCGCCAAATAAAGAGATGTATAGCCTTCTCTCTCTACTTCTTTAAAAACCTCATATTTTTTTGCAGGCTCTATGACTTCCTGTATAAATTGATTCATGTTTGGCACACTGACATGTGAGCGGAATAATGATTGGTTATTGCCACTAATGTAATACAACATTAATTCTTTGCTATTGTAATTACTCCAATCTATAATCATACGATTGAACGTTGTTTCTGGTAATTCCTTATCTGTGAACTGAAAGGTTGTGTTAAAAGCTGAAAATGGAATCTCTCCCGTAAAAAAAATTGTCATTCGATGATCTGCGCCAATAATTTGATTCACATAGTTTGCAGAAAGATTATTGTTTACAGGCACCAAATCTAAAACATTCCAGCCTTTAAATACTTTCATCATATCTTTCATAGCTGCATTAGAAACTGTGCCTGTAAACTCTTCTTCAGAACGGAAAATAGCCTTGTATGGTCGAATAATATCCTCCATATCCTTTTGCGGCTTAATTAAAATTTCCTCTCCCTCTGTTTTTTCAATATATTTATAATCAGGTGTATAGGTCCAAATTAAAAAAGTTAAAATCACACTCAGCATAACAAGTAGAAATAATACAACAGATTTAACTGGCTCTATATATTTCATTCCCACTCACCTGCCTCACCAAATTCATCTGCATCATATGGTAATGTGAAGAAAATTGTTGTACCATGTCCTTCTTCACTTTCAGCCCAAATCTTACCGCCGTGTGCTTCAATCATTTCCCGCGCAATAGCTAGTCCCAAGCCTGTTCCTCCCATAGAACGAGCGCGTGCACGATCCACACGATAGAAACGATCAAAAATACGGCCAACATTTTCTTTAGGAATACCCATGCCATCATCTGAAATCATGACTTTCAACATGTCATCCTGTCCCGTAAACCCAAAGCGAATATTGCCGCCATCTGGAGAATATTTAATAGCATTGGAAATGATATTATCAATAACTTGTGTGATTTTATCCGTATCAATTTCTACATAAAAGGATGTTTCAGGGAATAATCGTTCAAATTGTACCTTGTCAGACTTAGACATTTCAAATCGGTCAATAATGCGGTTAAAGAATGAATTAAATAAGACAATATCTTTATTTAACTCATAATCTGAACTATCCATTCTTGATAACTGCAATAAATCATTTACTAAACGAATCATACGCTCTGTTTCGGTTTGTGTCACATTTAAAAACGTAGGAGCAATATTTTCATCTTTCCATGCACCATCTGCAAGTGCCTCTAAATAACTGCGCATTGTTGTTAATGGCGTTCTTAACTCATGTGATACATTTGATACGAATTCCCGACGATCCATTTCAATCTTTTCTTGCTCTGTTATATCGTGCAAAACAGTAATCAGACCATTAATAAAGCCTGTTTCTTTTTGAATAACAGAGAAATTAGCACGAAGTATATAGGGGGCATCTGCTGTACTAAAGTTTAAATTCACGGCATCATTCATATGAATTAAGTCTTCAAAACTATATTCCTGATCAATTCCCAATACCGAGGCGATAGGACGCCCTAATGTAATATCTCTTGAAATATGCAGTAATTCCAATGCAGGGTCATTGATGAGAATAATACGTCCCTTACGATCTGTTGCAATTACACCATCTGTCATATTACTCAGAACTGAATCTAGCTTTCGACGTTCAGCTTCTGTGGTCGATTGGGCTTCCTGCAAACGGTTGGTTAGATGATTAAAGGTGATGGCTAGCTGGCCGATTTCATCTGTACCATATACACGTACCTTTCGAGAATAGTTCCCCTTCGCCATTGCCTGAGCCTGCTTTCGCATATCAGCAATTGGCTGTGTAATTGTTCTTGCCACAAGAATACCTAAGAAGATGGTAATGACCAAGGACATTGCGGTACCACCAAGGAAAATTTGATTAATATCATTCATTTGTTCAAAAACTGATTCAATATTGGCTTCAATATAGAGTACACCAATGATTTCATCGTCTGGTCCTGCACCCGCACGAATGGGATTCGCTAAAACCCACACACGATTTCTCGTCTTATTGTCCAGCTTAATAATATCAAACAGTGTTTCGGCAGATATCGCTCGACGTACAAGGTCAGTATTAGAGCGCTGACCTATTAAATTCTGGTTTTCAAGCTCAGATGTTGCAAGTATTCTTTGTCTATTGTCAATGACACGAATTTCTAAAATATCACCATTTGAAACATCCCTTAAACCAGTAGAAAACTCCATAACAATTGACTTTAGGCTCTCCTCTAGTTTAGGCATGCTTTCATCGCGTTCCTTTAAAATTTCCTCACGAAGACTATATTGCATCAAGTCAACTCGCTGAAAAATGGAATCTTGGAAGTTGCTCTTCAAATTTCTTTCTAACTCACGAGCGAAATAGATACCGATAATTTGTAAAGCAAGCAATATTAATAAAATATAAATCAGCACTAGTTTTACATGAATGGATTTAAAGAAGCTCACTTTCTGCATTCCTATTACTCCTGTTCAGGATTTCGTAAATAATAACCTACACCACGTCGCGTGACAATCCAAGCGGGATGACTAGGATTATCCTCAATTTTTTCACGTAAACGGCGAATTGTTACATCAACAGTTCGTACATCACCAAAGTAATCATAGCCCCATACTGTTTGTAGGAGGTGCTCCCGTGTCATTACTTGTCCAATATGTTTCCCTAAATAATGAAGTAACTCAAATTCTCGATGTGTCAATTCAATTGCTTCATCACGCTTCATTACTAAATAGGCATCTGGTTGAATAACAAGCGAACCTACGACAATCTCATTCGACTCTTCCTCAGCCTCTTCTGTAGCTGGAGCGACTACTTGTAAACGGCGCATATTGGCCTTTACACGTGCAATCAGCTCTCTTGTACTAAATGGCTTTGTGACATAATCATCTGCACCCATCTCTAATCCTAATACTTTATCAATTTCAGAGCCTTTAGCTGTTAGCATAATAATCGGAAAATCATATTTTTTACGTACTTCTCTACAAACTTCCATGCCATCACGCTTTGGCAGCATAATATCTAAAAGCATTAAATCTGGTTGCTCTTCCTCTACTTTCTTTAATGCCTCATCACCATCATAAGCACAAATAACTTTATAGCCTTCTTTTATTAAATTAAATTGCAAAATATCTGCGATTGGTTTCTCATCATCAACAACTAAAATTGTTTTATTCATACATACTCTCCCTTTCGCTTCTTATCTATTCTTAAACAATGTGTATTTGTAAATTCACTACTCTTAACTCTATCATGCTTTCGGATTCTATGCATTAATCGATATTCAATCCCTCTAATACTGTGACAAAAAGCGATGTAATTCAACAATTATTTCTCGGGAAATAATAGAAAAAGACAGTCCATTATTCGGACTGCCTTCTATTCAACATGTTTTATCGGCCTACATAAGATAACGGATTTTCTAATGAACCGTTCTTTTCAACTTCAAAGTGCAAATGTGTACCTGTCGAATTTCCAGTGGAACCCATAATACCAATCACAGAACCTTTTTCCACTACTTGTCCGACTTCAACATTAATTGAAGATAAATGTCCATAAAGTGTTGTAAAACCATTATTATGATTAATAACAATACGATTACCATAGGTGCCAGAAGTGCCAGCAGCAACCACTACACCATTATCAGCAGCCAAAATATTATAGTTACTTGGTCGAGCGATATCAATACCACGATGGAAGGCTCCCCAACGTTCACCCATACCACTTGAAATATAGCCCCCGACTGCTGGCCATGCAAATTCTCCAGTTCCACGTGAAGAAATAACCTTTGTACCAACTACTTCAATTTCATCTACTGGTTGTTGAAGTATTTTTTCCTCTAAGGCAACTTTTGATGTCTGTGTACCATTTTCAGATGTTAATGCATAAGTTGTTTCTTTTTTTCCATTAACACCTTCTTGCTTGATGACCTTTTCACCTTTATACATTGTAGGATCTTCTTCAATTACTTTTTTAAACGGAATGACTTCCGCAACTTTCTTTTCCTTTTTTACTTCAAGTGTCACAAATGGCTTTGCCACAGTAACATTTAATTCTTGTCCAATTTGTAAAACTGTATCTACTGTGATATCCGGATTGAGAGCTAGTAGTTCACTTGTTGTTAAATTATGTTTTTTAGCAACTGACCCTAACACATCTCCTGATTCAATTTTGTATGTTTCTTGCTCAAGATAACCTGTCATTAAAAACTTCACGGCTTGCTCAGGTGATAATATATCAGTGGGTGTCACTTTTTGTGATAACCCTGAAACGCCTTGTTTAAAAGAAACATTTAGAAGTCTAGACTCACCATCTTTTAATTCTGGTAGATTATTGCTAGCTTGGCGTTTTGATAAGTTATCTAATTCTTGCTGGGAAACATATTGTAGCTTTAACATTTGAACAGTTTTCTCATAAGCTTCTGTATTCTTTAGTGATACTACTGGTTTGTGATTTACTAATAATGTAAAGGCATCTGATTTGGCCACTAAAGATTGCTTAAGTTTTGATAATGTTTCTGCATCTTTTGTTTCGTTTGTAAATACTTGTTCTGGGATTATTTTAACAGCTGAGCTAGCATCAATGGATAAACCTTTGAATTGCTGACTTGCCACTTTTTCTTTTGATGCAATTATTTCTTGAATTGCTTTCTCATCAGATACTGCACCAATATATTCATTCCCCACATAGACGTGGTAAATTTTATTTAAGTTTTCTTTGTTATATTCCTTAGCAAATCCCATGTTAATCGTTAGGCTTGTCATTAAAACTACAACGATTGAAGCCTTTTTAAAAGAAGAAAAATTGTAGGTGAATCTATTGTTTTCTTCTTTTCTCTTCCAAAACGAATTCATCAATAAAGCCCCTTCCAACTTTACCCTACTGTAGGATGATTTACCCACAAGGATTTTTTGCACCCCTATAATGTACCATAAAGAAAATGACGTTTGAACGATTTAACTCTTTTGTAATGTAAATGTATTATTTATCTACTTATTGTTACATAGAATATATTTTATATAGTTTATAAATACTGTAATTTTATTCATATATTGGTTCTCAAAATTAATTTAACTATCATCGTTATACTATTCTAAAATTTTTTTCAAGGGAATTTTGACTTAATACTTTTTACTTTTTTAATATTCCGATAAAATATATATAGAAGGTACACTATTTGATTGGAGCGATTAAATTGAGTGATTCACAAACCGCTGATATCACAACAAAAGTGTTGAGATCTCAGAAAAATAGCATGCGAAAAGTTTTTGCAAGAATTATTATGGTTTCGCTAGGCGCGATTATAATGGCATTGGGCTTGGAACTGTTTTTAGTACCCAACCACATTATGGATGGTGGCATCGTAGGTGTTTCCATTATCACATCTCACTTATTAAAATTACCCCTTGGTATTTTCATCTTCATTTTAAACTTACCTTTTATTTTTTTAGGCTATAAACAAATTGGTAAAACCTTTGCATTGTCCACAGGTCTAGGTATTACCGTACTCTCTTTTTCAACACTTGCCTTACATAATATCCATCAATTTACGGAAGACACATTATTGGCAACAGTCTTTGGAGGAATGATTTTAGGAGTTGGTGTCGGTATTGTCATTCGTTATGGAGGTTCATTGGATGGAACTGAAATACTAGCTATTTTAGCAAATAGCAAGACACCTTTTTCAGTTGGAGAAATCATCATGTTCTTCAATATCATTATTTTTACGGTGGCAGGATTTATTTTTAATTGGGAGCAAGCCATGTACTCCATCATTGCATACTATATTGCCTATAAAATGATTGATATTGTTATTCAAGGATTGGAAGAATCAAAATCTGTTTATATCATAAGTGATGAAATTGATGAAATTGGACAAACGATTATGGATCGACTTGGTCGTGGTGTTACTTTCCTTCACGGAGAGGGAGCTTATACGGGGAATGACAAGAAAGTCATATTTACCGTTATAACTCGTTTAGAAGAATCTAAATTGAAAACAATCGTCGCTGAAATAGATGACAATGCTTTTCTAGCCATCGGCAATATCGCCGAGGTAAAAGGTGGTCGCTTTAAGAAGAAAGATATTCACTAAAAAAGGGCATGCCGCATTTGGCACGCCCTTTTCATTTTATTTCATTATGCTTCCCAAACGTCCACTAACACGTTTGTTTGCTCACGTGCAGGTCCAACAGAGAAAGTAGCAATTTGAATGCCTGTTAGTTCGCTGATACGCTCCACATAGCGGCGTGCATTTTCAGGTAGCTCTTCTAAAGTTCTGCAGCTTGTTACATCCTCAGACCAGCCTGGAAGCTCCTCATAAATTGGCTCACATTGTTCAATAATATGAAGATTTGCTGGATACTCTGTGATTGTTTCACCTTTATAGTTATAGGCTGTACAAATTTTTACTGTTTCTAAGCCCGATAAAACATCGATAGAGTTAAGAGCAAGATGAGTAATGCCACTTACACGGCGTGAGTGACGAACAACGACTGTGTCGAACCAGCCTACACGACGTGGACGACCTGTTGTTGTACCGTATTCGCGACCAACCTCACGAATTTGTTGACCTACTTCATCAAACAATTCTGTTGGGAATGGTCCATCTCCTACTCGAGATGTATAGGCCTTAGATACACCAATAACACTTGTTACGCGTGATGGCCCAACACCTGCACCAATCGCTACTCCTCCAGCTACAGGATTTGAAGATGTTACATATGGATACGTACCTTGATCGACATCAAGTAAAATTCCTTGTGCACCTTCGAATAGCACTTTACCGCCCTCATCAAGGACATCGTTCAAAATTTTAGACGTGTCCGTAACATACTTAGCAATTTCTTGTCCATAACCATAGTATTCCTCAAAAATTTCTTCGAATGTTACGCCTTCAACTTCATAGAATTTCTCAAATAACTTATTTTTAATGGCTAAATTATGACGTAGTTTTTCCTCAAAGATTTCCTTATCAAGTAAGTCAGCCATACGAATCCCAATACGTGCTACTTTATCTTGATAACAAGGTCCAATACCTTTACAAGTTGTGCCGATTTTATTGTCTCCACGACTTTCTTCATCCGCAATATCTTGTTTAATATGATAAGGCAAAATCACATGCGCACGATTAGAAATACGTAGATTATCTGTATTAATACCACGCTCTTGTAAACCTTTAAGCTCTGTTACTAATGATTTTGGATTCACAACTAATCCATTACCAATTACTGAAGTTTTATCTTTATAGAAGATCCCTGATGGAATTAAATGTAATTTATAAGTTTCACCATCAATTTTAATGGTATGTCCTGCATTATCTCCACCGGCAAAACGAGCGATGGCATCGGCTTTGTGCGAAAGGAAATCTGTAATTTTACCTTTTCCTTCGTCTCCCCACTGTGTTCCTACAACTACTACTGATGTCATAATCAGCACCTCCGTTAGATACCTTTGTATCTCAATTTTCAAGCCTCAATTATTGTAACAATGATAGAAACAACTCGTCAATAAAAAATAGTGAAAAAACACGAACATAAAATCAAAAAATCTGATTCAACGTTCGTGTTTAATAACAGAATGGTATGAATATTATCGAACATTCAGATTAAATTATTCTAAGGGTAATATTTCATTCCTAATAGGCAACTTATCTGAATGACGAGTAACTTGACTAATCACGTGGCGGTGGAGGTGGCATTTGTGACCAATCCACATTAATGAATTTATTGAATTCTTTTTTAAAGGCCAATGTAACGGTTCCTGTTGGACCATTACGTTGTTTCGCAATGATAATTTCGATCATATTTTTATTCTCAGATTCTTTATCGTAATAATCATCACGGTATAAAAACGCAACAATATCAGCATCTTGCTCAATACTTCCCGATTCACGTAAGTCACTCATCATTGGCCGTTTATCTTGTCGTTGCTCAACACCACGAGATAACTGTGATAACGCAATAACAGGTACCTTTAATTCACGGGCTAATCCCTTTAAGGAACGGGAAATCTCTGATACCTCTTGCTGACGGTTTTCTCCTGGCTTGCCGCTCCCCTGAATCAACTGTAAATAATCAATTAAGATCATTCCTAGTCCATTCTCCTGAGCTAAACGACGACATTTCGCACGGATTTCATTGATACGTACACCTGGAGTATCATCAATAAAAATCCCTGAATTCGATAAACTACCCATTGCCATAGTTAGTTTACCCCAATCTTCTGTAGTTAAAGCACCTGTACGTAAAACTTGTGCATCTATATTTCCTTCTGCACAAAGCATACGCATGACCAGTTGCTCTGCACCCATCTCTAAAGAAAAGATTGCAACATTTTCACGAGCTTGTACAGCAACACTTTGCGCAACATTCAATGCAAAGGCGGTTTTCCCTACAGATGGACGAGCAGCAACAATGATTAAATCGTTGCGTTGAAAGCCAGCAGTAATGTTATCTAAATCACGGAAGCCAGTCGGGATACCCGTTACTTCTCCCTTTTGTGATTGAAGTTGCTCAATATTATCGAAAGTTTCCACTAGCACATCTTTAACATGCTTAAAGTCACCTGCATTCTTTCGATTGGCAACCTCCATCATTTTCTTCTCTGCCTCGCCTAATAATGCCTCTACTTCGTCTTCACGTGTATAGCCGTCCTCGACAATTTTCGTAGCCACTCGAATCAATCGACGTAAGAGGGCCTTTTCCTCAACGATTTTGGCATAATGAGCGACATTGGCAGCTGTAGGGACAGCATTGGCGAGCTCTAGTAAATAAGAAAGCCCGCCAACGTCCTCAATCTCTTTTTTAGCTGATAATTCTTCTGTAACTGTTACAACATCTATCGCTTTTCCTTGATCACTTAAGCGCAACATCGTTTCGAAAATTTTCTTATGGGCATTTAAATAAAAATCATCTGCCAATAAAATTTCTGATGCTGTTATTAATGCCTGTGGCTCAAGGAAGATAGCACCGATAACCGATTGCTCCGCCTCCCGGTTATGCGGTGGAACGCGGTCCATCATCGGTTCACTCATGGATTGTCGCTCCTTATTCTTCCGTTACATGTACTTTTAACGTTGCTGATACTTCATGATGTAGTTTTACAGGAACATTTGTAAAACCAAGTGAACGAATCCCATCAGGTAAAGTCATTTTACGTTTGTCAATTTTAATGCCGTGCACTTTTTGTAATGCATCAGCAATTTGCTTTGTAGATACTGAGCCAAATAAGCGGCCACCATCACCTGATTTTGCTTTTAGCTCAACTGTTAGTGCTTCTACTTTTTCCTTTAGTGCTTGTGCTTCAGCTAATTCAGCAGCAGCATTTTTTGCCTCTAATTTCTTTTGCCCCTCTATTTGGCTTAAAGCTTGCGCATTTGCTTCCGCTGCATAGCCATTCTTGATTAAGAAATTTTGTGCATAGCCATCAGCTACGTTTTTAATTTCACCTTTTTTCCCTTTTCCTTTAACGTCTTTTAAAAATACTACTTTCATTAGTCAGAACTCCCTTCAAAGACCTCATTTATGGCCTCTTCTAAATGTTTTTTCACACCATCGATGGATTTAGCATCTATTTGGCAGGCAGCATTCGTTAAATGTCCACCGCCGCCAAGCCTCTCCATAATTAGCTGTACATTGACCTCGCCAAGTGATCGTGCACTTATACCAATTTTGCCATCTGCCCGATGTGCAATGACAAAGGATGCACTAACATCCTTCATCGTTAGTAAAATATCGGCAGTTTGCGCAATTAAGACAGAGTCATACACTTTTGATTCCTCACCTACAGCAACAGCTACTCCTGGTTTTACGAACTTAACTGTTTGCACAATCTTGGAGCGCTCTATATATGTGTCCACGTCCTCCTTCAAGAGACGTTGGACTAATACTGTATCTGCTCCATTTGTTCGTAAATAAGAAGCTGCTTCAAATGTACGTGCTCCTGTTCGAAGTGTAAAGCTTTTGGTATCAACGATAATACCCGCTAGTAATGCAGTAGCTTCTAGCATATTAATTTTTGCACGCTTCGGCTGATATTCTAGTAACTCTGTCACTAGCTCAGCTGTGGACGACGCATATGGCTCCATATAAACGAGTGTAGGATTCTCGATAAAGTCCTCACTTCGACGATGATGGTCGATTACAACCACCTTTTCAGCTAATTTCAATAGGTGTGCATCAATTACTAAATTCGGCTTGTGTGTATCAACAATAACGAGCAACGATTTCTCAGTCATTTTACCAGCGGCTTCCTCTGGTGTAAGGAAATTTTCATAGAAATCTGATTTACTCTCTATTTCATTCATTAACCGTGTAACGCTACCATTTAATTCATCAAAATTGATAATGACATAACCCTTTACATCATTCATTTGTGCCATTTTCCTTACACCTACAGAAGCACCAATGGAGTCCATGTCAGGATTTTTATGTCCCATAACAAACACTTGATCACTGTCTTGAATTAAATCGCGTAATGCATGTGAAATAACGCGCGCTCTAACACGTGTACGTTTTTCGACTGGATTTGTTTTTCCACCATAGAATTTAAGTTTTCCAGTAGGTTGCTTTATCGCCACTTGGTCTCCACCCCGTCCTAATACAAGATCAAGACTGGATTGTGCCAACTCACCAAGCTCCACTAATGAGGATGATCCAGCTCCTACACCAATACTTAATGTTAATGATAAATTCTTTTGAGCTGTTTTTTCTCGAATGGTATCTAATATAGCAAATTTTTTCTTTTCTAGCTCCGTTAAAATGGATTCATTTAATACTGCTAAGAAACGATCTGATGATATTCTTTTGACAAATACACCATGCTCTGCAGCCCATTCATTGACAATTGAAGTAACCATTGTGTTGGTTAAACTACGTGGTTGATCGTCCATGGCTTGCGTGATTTCATCGTAATTATCGACAAACAATATAGCGATTACTGTACGGTCTGCATAGTATTGCTTTTCAATGGCAATCTGTTCAGTTATATCAAAGAAATACAGTAGTCGTTCCTCTTTTTTATAATAAACACGATATTTCCGATCACGTAGTGTAATCGTCGCCTCATTAGTCTCCTCGGTCTTCATTAATACATAGATGTCATCAGATATATTTACAATACCTTCTCCAACTAATGATTCCATATTTAAAATGCCTTGCATATATGGATTAGACCATTCGATTTCGTACTGCTCATTAACCAGCAGTATCCCAATTGGCATTTCAAGTAGTGCCTCTTCCCCTACTTTTTTCATACGGAAGGAGATAGATTCAATGTGCTTTTCTGTTTCCTCAAAAGCTATCTTCTCTACCTTCCATGTGTAGGCCATCAGTAAAACAAAACCTACACCATAACCGATACCTATCCCGATATTCCAAATACATAGAAGCACGAACGTCACAGTTCCAAATATGGAAAGAACAAAAAGCGGATAGCGAATTGGTCGTTTTCTAAAAGTCCCCATTACAATCAGCCCCTTATTCTTTAGTCTTCCCCTTTACAAGTGAACGTACGTCAAAACCTAAATCAACAATACCGAGTAAGATCATAAAGGATGATAGTGGAATGGCTAACAAAGTAGCTACCCATTTAACTCCGTTTGGCATCCCTTTTCTAGAGATAAAATAATGGATAAAAGATATTCCCTGTAGAATAAGTAACAACCATAAAATATAAGAAACATTTAATACAATGATATCTAACGTAGAACCAGCCTCAGGACGCATGAATAAATTAATGCATAACACAATCATGTAATACCATAAAATAGAGCGTGGTAATCGCATATTTTGGAACGGAGCAAATTTTGGAACATCTACCCCTAGTCGTTTTAGAGCTGGTAAATTGACTGTAATAATAATAAATGCAGCAAAAAATGCTGAAATTGTTATTGTTGCAGGCATAGTCAGTTCAATTGTTTTAAACATTGCCTCAAGCTGTTCTGGATTTATGGCTACTTGACCTGTTACATTCTTCGCAAATTCATTAGATTGCTCATAATTTTTACGTGCCATCTCTAAACTCATGCTTATGAAGTCAATTCCTGAAAGCTTTACATAGGCAATATAAACGATTGCCATCGAGAGGAGATTAGCAATCCCCGTGGACATAAATAAATAAAGCTTACTCTTCTTCAAATAAATGGCGTTACCCATAACGACACCTATTAACCCTAAAATAAAGGCAAATGGCAGCATGGATATTCCGCTAGTTATAGTGGTTAGGATACAGCCTACTATTGCTACGAGTATTGATGTGGAACGCTTGTAATTTGCGCTATACCAAGCAATCGGTAGTGGAGCGAATAATAAAGCTACTATAAAGATGAATGGTACATATGCAGAAATTAGCATTAAGATTGTAAAAAGTGCAACCATCATTGAGCCTTGTACAAGCGCTTTTGTTTGATTATTCGGCATTGAAAACCTTCCTTTTTTTCAGTCAAACTTACTACCCTTTATTGTACCATTTTTTCATAGTATTGAACAAAAATCACTTAGATCACTATGTACATTGTCATTATTTTTTCAATTTTAATTCGAACTTTTACCTAAGTAGCTGATAATTTTCTTTTTAACCATAACAAAAAACCAGCATACTCGATACGAATATCGTAATATGCTGGTATTCAAAATTGATGTAAGGTCAGTTACCTTAACGTCATCAATCTTATTTATCTTCTGCTACGAATGGAAGTAATCCCATGATACTAACTAATTTAACTAAATTCAACATAAATTCCGTACCCAACAATACTACCAAGAGTAATAAGTATCCTCGTCAATGTTTGGTTTCTAATCTATCCTGTAGATTTTTCTACTAGTTCTTCTTTTCTCCAGTTAACTTAGTTCTTTGTACAGTAGTATTACATCTCGATTATTTTAATTAAGCTTTAATGAAATAGAATTTGATTTTAAAGAATTTGATTCTTGAGTTACAGCAATATCTTGTTGTTCAGAGCTTCCATCTGTATATTTTACAATGACTTTGATTATTATGTCGTCATCTATTACCAAATTGCCATCATGAGGAATTGCAATTGAATATTGATATTTATCCTGTTCATTATACTCAACTGTATAGGTATTTCCAATTTCCTTTGTACCGTTGTATATATCTGAACCAGGCGAACTTCCAATCATAAATATCTTTTCTGATAATAACCAGTCTTTGTCTGCATATTCTTTAGCTGTAAGTGTAACATCCTCTATAAACTTGCCTTTGCTAATGGTATAAGTGACTGAGTCGATATGTTCTCCACTTATATTTAGCATAAGCTTTGTAAAGATTAAATTACCTACATCTCCAGTTATATCAGTTGTACTACCTCTAGCTTCAGTTGATAATTTAAAAGTAGCTTTATCTGATGAAAGTTTGGTATTTGGCTGATTCCCATCATCACTCAATGCATAAGCTGTGATTGTAAAATTTGCGACTTGAAAGTTTCCATTATTATTGAAAAACGGAATACCTATCATAATTAACAATAGGAATCCAAATGCACAAGCTACAGAAATCCGCCTTTTAAAATTTTTCTTTTCTATAATATTGCAATTCTTTTTCACACGATTTTTCATAGTTTTTGGCATTTCAATAGTATTAACAGCTTCTTTAATCTTATCAAAGTTCATCATTCATTCTCCTTTCGATATTTTTCTCGAATAAGCTCTCTTCCACGTTGTAATCGCTTTTTAACTGCTGAAGTAGTAATGCCAAGTATTTTTGTTATTTCATCTACTTTATAGCCCTCTACATAATAAAGTAACAAGACAATCTTATGTTTATTTGGCAATCTCATAAGATGTTCAATTAAACCATAGTTTTCATCATCCTTACAATATAGTTGTAAATCATTGATATCCATATGTTTACGAATAATATTGTACCTTCTCATATTCTTGCAGCGATTTGTAGCAATAGTAATCAACCATGCTTTCTCATGTTCTGAATCGTTAAATGGTGGAGATTTAGTTAGATAGGTAATAAAAGTGTCTTGTACGACATCCTCTGCATCATTCTCATTGCATAGAATAACAAGACACATTCTAAAAAGCATATTTCCATATTTATCAACAATTCGTTCTATATCTAGTTCGTTCGACCAAACTAATTGTTGCAACATCCATCAACTCCTTTCACTTATAACACACATGAAGTTACCATTTGGTGACATTTTAAATAAAATAATTTTAGAAAATAATCTTACCTAAAAACTAATCGATGCAAAAAAATTGGAAAAATATTTTCCAATAGTCTTCTATCCGAATCTAATCTTATTATATTGTGTAATTAGAATGTCATTTTAGGTACCTATCGTTGATACTTTGCTATATCTATCGTTCTCTTAAATAAAACAAGCCCACCAAATAGGTGAGCTTGAAATAATTTTACATTTGATAATTTATTCAACCCAAGCAGAAACTGTTCCCCTGTAATATCCTCTCCAAGTGCCATTTGTAAGTTTTTCTGTTTTGTAAAGATTTATCCAACCCTTATACCAATATGATCCACTGAATGCTTCATAATAATAGGTTGCTGGTACATTGCTGTGAGTTGAATAAGTTTGAGGAGAAGGGATATCCACGTCCTTATAAAGATAGAAACCGAAAGGAGAGATTGAGTCATCTGGATAATCATCTCCTGCTAAAGATAGATTTACTTCCCCAACAATATTAGTTTCAAATTTCTCGCTTTGAACAACTTCTGCGGCATTAGTTGAACTAGTAGATGCAAAAAACATAAGTACAACAAGCATCATTGCTGCCAATTTACTTAATTTAAACATAATTTCCACTTCCCCCTTAATTTGTAATTTGCACAACTATAATATATATGATAACGGTTTTTTCGTCAACGATAATTCTGAATTTTCTGAGTTATAAGGAAATAAAAACACGCCTGTTTAAGGGAAAAAGGAAACTATCTTGAAAACAATAAATAACAAATCTATGCATGAATTGACATATATTCTAGGGGGTAAATATATGTTAATGATTAGATAAAAATCATTGAGTTGCGTATGCAGCTCTTTTTTTCTTATTGAACTAACCTGGTGCTTTAGTTCAATAACGATCTTCAACAATCGTGCACGATTGTTGAATAATCCTAACTTTCCTTTATAGCAACAATATTTGAGAAACAGTATAAATAAAAAAAAGCACCACAAAGGTTATGAAAACCTTGTTGTGCTTTTATTAATAAATAAATTTTATTTATCTTCTGCTACGAATGGAAGTAATCCCATGATACGAGATACTTTGATAGCTGAAGTTAATTTACGTTGGTACTTAGCGCTAGTGCCAGTTACGCGACGTGGTAAAATTTTACCGCGCTCAGAGATGAATTTTTTTAATAAATCTACATCTTTGTAGTCGATGTGCGTAATATTGTTTGAAGTGAAGTAGCAAACTTTACGGCGTTTGCGGCCTCCGCGACGTGGTGCCATAGTGTGTCTCCTCCTTATCTTTTTTTATCATATAGAAGCATTAGAACGGTAATTATGATAGGTTAGATTGTCAAATCTCTTTGTTGTTATGCTCTTAGTATGGTTTTACAAAAAAAGTGTCAAATTTAGATGTACTACTCCACTAAAACATTACTGAAGAAAAAAGTAAATTTTCTTCAGTAATCGCGCCCGATAGTTTAACATCACATTATTCTATACAAAATAAGAATCAGAATCATTTCACACTTAAACTTCCAGAACATTCGAAGAATTTAATATCCAATTCCTATGAAAGTTTATTCCACAATATGAACCGATTGCTGAATAACACTATTTATCTAAAATAACAAAGTGTACAAAAATAGTTTTATATCTAGCGTTGCACTAATTTAATTACACTATCCTTATATACCTTTTCTTCTAAATCAGCTATCCTTCTTTGAAGATTTATTATCTCTTCAGTTAGAAAAACATTTTGATCAAGGAGTTTTAATTTCTCTTCGTTTGATTGTTTGAGTTCTTCTTGTAATCGTTTTATACGCTTTTCTTGGACACTATTCTTATTATCGACTTCTTTAGTTCTTTTCTTGTCATTCATTAGGGAATTCGCTTCGTCAATTTTTAATTTTAAATCTGGACGATTATAAAGCGTCTGACGAGTCACATTAGCCTCATTTGCTACCGAGCTAATGGTAATCTTCATTTTCTTCCTTTTGAGCTTTTGAATGGCTTCTACGACCTTTACAGTGGTCTTCTCACGATTGATTTCTGCTAAATCCTTATTATTCATCATCTTTACTCACTACCACTTCCGACATAGCTTTCTGAAATTCCTTATTAGCCATCTTCTTACTTAACTCCTGTATATAATATTCCAGTTTACCTTGTTGGTAATATAACTTAGATGTCCATATGCTGTTGGCATTTCCTGCTACTTCAAGTTCCTCGTTAACTCTCTCAAGGCGTTTCTCGTACACAGGTAGGTGTTTAGATGATGCTAAGAAATTACTACAGCCAAGACAAGCTCCGTCTTGTTCACAGGGTTCACCACGCATTGGGTGATGAGTACAGATACCGTGAGGTAGAAGTTCAATTTTTAAGGCTCTACGAAGTTTTTCAATCTGTTCAATGGTTTTCCCTTTGAACGGATTCTCGTCTCCCTCTAGCTGTTTTAAGACGATTTTATTGGTAGTTGCTATAGGTGTATCACCCGATAGAATATCTTTTACAACTTGTTGTTTATCTTCCGTATGGTTATAAGTCTCAGTCATCATTATTGACTTATGCCCCAAAAGTTCAGCTACATCGTGGGTTTTTAAACCACCTTGATAAGCGTATGTTGCACAGATATGTCTAAAATAGTGACTGGTTAACTTTAATAGTTCACCGTTTTCATCACGAAGATCATATTTCTCAATAAAAGGAGTTAGTCGGTTCTTAGTCCAGTTTCCTTTACTTGCTACAGTAACAGGGTAGCCAGATATACGTCTATTTCTAACAAGGAATAGAAACGGCAATCCTGATTCTTCTCGCAAAGGTTTAGCGTATTCTTCTAGCTTCTGAATCGCAATACATACTTCTTCATTTGCAGGTTTATTAACTTCGGTAGGTTCATTGTTAATCTTTGTACTTACAAAGGTGATAAACATTTCTCCGTTAATTAGCGATAAACAACCTTTTTGAATAGAAAGCACTTCTTCAATTCTACAGCCAATCTGACTAGCAATGATAATACTTGCTGCCGTTAGAATCTCACTATCTTGACCATTTTCCAACACTTCTAAAGCTGTTGTGATTAGATGACTAACAATATCTTTTTCAGGTAGAACTTTATTTGATTTACCAAATTTAGTACCACTTTTAATATTATTATTTTCAATAATCATCGAATTGTATAGAAGCTCAACGTGATTTGTATTAGTTGGTACTTCCCATCCTCTAACAGCTCCACGTTCAAGTATTTCTTTTACAACTTGTGCAGCTTTCTTTTTACTAACTGCACTTGTCGGTTCACCATTATCTTTCGTGTCAGATAAAACAAAGTTAAAAAATTCTTCTAATCGATACTTGGAAATATCCTCGAATGAAGTAATACCTTCATTTTGTTGAATAAATTTATCAAAAGTATGAAGAGCTGCTAGTTTTCTTTTTACAGTAGTGAACCCATTTGCTATTAGTTCCGTTACCATAAACCATTTAATCGTATTCTTAATGGATGTGGATTTGAATCTCTCATACTTTAACCAACATTTATTTTCCGGCCAAGTTGCACTGCCTGGAATCAAATGTTTAAAATCCCAAAGGTCATCTTTAAACATTGAATTTCCGACTCTAAATTCATCATTTGAATCCTCAAAATGAGAGGGGGTATAGTCAATGTATTTAAATAACTCTTGTGCCATTAATTATTACCTCCTTTTGCATTCTGAATAACTTCAAGTTGTGTAACTATTTCAGTAAGTGCTTTTTCAGTTTCAAACAGGAGATAATCTGTACCGATTAAGTTTTCTTCCATATACCTTTGTTTATCTGCTTTTATCCTTTCCAAGTGATTCTTATGCACTTCTAAGAATTCTGGAGTCGTAATAAACTTAGGACAGAATAGACAGGCATTTGGTTTTTTACAATTAATAACCTGCTCTTTTATTGGTCTAGCACAAACACCGTCTGGCAATTGAGCCATTAGACGTTTCTCTTCATTAGTCTTTTGCTTCTCTTCATCAACGATGTCATCAACACTCTCTTCAATAACACCAATGAATCCAAGTTTCCTATAGGTTTTACTAAATCGTTCATTTTGAACTTTCGCATATAGCCTAGTTGAATGACTAGAATTATGACCTAGAAACTCCATAACTTCTCTCATACTCATACCATTATTTAATAAATCAGTTCCTATTGTGTGGCGGAATTCGTGAAAATTCAGATTGAATGGTTCCCCTGTAGGAATCTTTAAATCGAATTTAATACTGAATTTTTTTAAAAGATACCTTGCCGTCTTTTGTTGAAGAAATTCAAACTTTCTTTCTCCACGGGTCGGTCTAACAAATATGAATTCGGTATCAAGCTTTTTACGTACCCACTCAGTGTTTTTTGAAACGAAACGTATTGCTTTTACAATATCGTGACTGATCGGTATATAACGGTCTGTTAGAGTCTTTTCGCTAAGAACTTCTAAGATCGGTTTACCCATTAAATCTTTTGCTATGTGTTGTTCTTGAATTGCTAGAGCTTCGTGAATTCGCATACCAGTACCTTTAATTATTGTTACAAGGCCCCATATAAGAATGTCACTGTAAGACATTTCTTCAGAATGCATTCTGTCTAAAGCAATATCAATTTGTTTCATAACTCTATCATCAATTACCATCGATTTTAGCGTATCTTCGGTCTGAAGTACTTGGTATTCCATCCCATCAAAAAGGTTATTGATAGGGAAATCAGACCAACCTAACATTCTACCGTGATTTAGGTGATACTTTAAGGACGCTAACTTCAAAGCCCTTGTAGCTTTAGCTTCTATATTCACTAAAAGATAGTGTAAGTATTCTTCTGCTATCTTAGGTGAGACATCTGCGAATGTATTCAATGTATAATTTGATTCTTCAATAAAGATGAAAAACGTCTTTATCGTTTCGTTATATCTATGGAGTGTACTAAGTGCTAGTTTCTCCATTTGAAGTTGTTCTAATGTAATTTGCTTAATATTCTTCTTAAACCATTCATTAGGTAAGTAATCAAATGCAAACGAATAAGGATATGATTTCCTTTCTTCGTAAATTAACCAAACATCAGATTTAACATCTACTAAAGTGGTAGTTCCCATTAGAAAACACGTCCTTTCTTGTTCGTTAAATAATTTTCATACGACAAGGAGAGTGTTTCTATAGAAACGTGCGTATACTTTAATGTTGTACTAATGCCACTATGTCCTAATCGAGCTTGCACAACGGCTATATCTATACCCATATCTGTCATATTAGAAGCGTGAGTATGCCGTAAAGAGTGAGGTGTAACATATTTTCGTTTCAACTCACTAACCTCGTTAGCTTTTCGAAATATTTCTTCGATAGTGCCTCTACTAGGAGGTAATCCAATATTTCTTATATGATTTACAAATAGATAATCACAATTACCAACTTGTGGTCTATGGTACATCACATAATCATCGATTTCCTGTAACAGTTCTGTTGAAATAGGAATTGTTCTTTCTCCTGTTTTCAACTGTCTATCTTCATCATCAAGATTTCCTCTATCAACTAAATAGATGCTACCTACTTTTTGAAATGGTTCTGGAAGATCATAATCAGAAATCCTTAGATGTAACAGTTCCCCAATCCTCATACCTGTTTCATACAGTAATTTATATATCAATTCATTTCGTACCTTTAAAGATTCATCCTTAGATGATATTTCCCCAATAGCTTTATAAAACAATTCAGCTTCTTCAGGAAAAAGTCTCTTTTTATCTACACCTTTACTTTTTTTACGACTAAAGTAAGAAAAAGCATTAGCATCCCATTTCTTATTAATATGTCTCAAATAACTCAAATGCTTTACTTTTCTTTTATCTTCAATCTTATATGTAGCAGGTTCAACGAACCCCATCATACTGAAGTATTTATAAAAGGTCCCTAATGCTGCTAAATAACCGTTAAGTGTAGAAGGTGATACTTTTGTTTTATCTTGATATCTTTCTGCATAAGCATTATCAATATAATCTATAAAACGAGGCATATGTCTTGGTTCAACTTCAAAAGATTTCAACCCTTCTTTTTCCATCCATTTATAGAACACACATAACTTTTCTAAATAAGTATTAATAGTGTTTGGAGAAAACCCTTTCCTCTCCAAATATCTCGTAAAATCTAAAACCTCTGGAACAATCCTCATATCAGTATCAACTAATACGGGGACACTAGAAGTTTTTCTAATATACAATCAATTCACCCCTTGCCGTTTTAAAAAATAGGTAGGTATTCTCAACCTTAAAGTAATATCTCTCTCAAAGCTAAATAAATGAGAACATATATTCCGTCAGACTATCTAAAATATACACTATTTTACAGAATTATGCATAACAATATTTATCTTGAATTAAACAAACCTTATTCTTTGGTGAAAATACACCTTTGATAAACAAAGTTTTTTTAAGTAAATAGTGTTATTCAACAAAAGGGCCAGATTGTTGAATAAGGGGTCTAGCCAGATTTATACGGATTCACAATGGTAAGCAAAGAAATATCCCCAAACGACGATTTGGTAACTTGGCTGACTTATTAGATAAACACGAAGAAACTATTAAACGTTGGATACAGTCAGGCAAATTCCCTAACGCTTATAGAAATAGTGATAAAGAAGGTTGGAGAGTTCTTGAATCTGATTTATTAAAACTTAATAAAGTGATCCCGGTTAGTGATGCTGAACAGAAAGGTACTATAAAACCAGAAGTCGATACCGAAGGTAAAGGGATTCACCAAAATACAATACGGTCAAATGGTGAATTGTATGAATATTTCAAACAATATAGTAAAACCTTTAAACAGTAAGAAAATAGCAAAGTAAATAAACCGCTAAACAACTTAGATGTGGACATCGATTTCAGGAAACTAAAACCCGACCGTAACCTTGATATTCTTCATAGAAAGTATAGGAAACTACCTAAACAAGAACTTGTCCAAAGACTGATTCTTGCTGAACAGTTTATTTTAGAAAACGAAAACAAATGGGTTACAGCTCATTTTGAATCATTTAAGTAGTAAGAAGAGACGGCGATCGCTGTCTCTTCTTCACAAACTTAATGGCTTGCAATAAAAAAAGATGTATCTAAATCTCTTTTCATAACAGAAATGTTGCTCCATTACAATCATAAAAAAGAAGCTATAATCACAGCTTCTCACAGAACGTAGAATAGTTTTGTATCCTATGCTACATATGCTAAAATATACGAATAATAATTTAGGAGGCGTTTTTTTTATGAAGTGCAATAAATATAGTTGGGTATATTTTAAGAGGGAGAACGTATCAATAACCCTATAAACTACGTTGACCCTCATTAATTGGAGGGTAAAATGTGAATATATCTCATTCACAGTCAAATCTACGCCATAATCAAATATTATTATGGCTCTGTGTTCTTTCTTTTTTCAGCGTTTTAAATGAAATGGTTTTGAATGTTTCATTACCTGATATCGCCAGTTATTTTGATAAGGAACCAGCAAGTATTAATTGGGTAAACACATCGTTTATGTTAACTTTTTCCATAGGAACAGCTGTATATGGAAAGCTATCGGATCAGCTAGGCATCAAAAAGCTACTCCTATTTGGGATTATAGTGAACTGCATCGGATCAGTTATCGGGTTTGTTGGACATTCTTTCTTTCCCGTACTTATTTTGGCTCGGTTTATTCAGGGGGCGGGTGCAGCTGCATTTCCAGCACTTGTGATGGTTGTTGTCGCGCGCTATATTCCAAAAGAAAATAGGGGTAAAGCATTTGGCCTTATTGGGTCCATTGTAGCAATGGGAGAAGGTGTAGGACCATCTATTGGTGGATTGATTGCCGAATATATCCATTGGTCTTATTTATTGCTTTTGCCAATTGTGACGATTATCACTGTTCCATTCCTTGCAAAATTATTGAAACAGGAAGATGTAATAAAAGGCTCTTTTGATACTGTAGGAATAATATTCATGTCCGTAGGTATTGTATTTTTTATGATGTTTACGACATCTTATAGAATTTCCTTTCTAATCGTTAGCATTATATTTTTCCTTATATTTGTTAAACATATTAGGAAAGTATCTAATCCTTTTGTTAATCCTGCGCTAGGAAGAAATATCTCATTTATGATTGGAATCATTTGTGGCGGACTTATATTTGGAACTGTAGCAGGATTTATTTCTATGGTCCCTTATATGATGAAAGATGTGTATCAATTAAGTACTGTCGCAATTGGAAGTGGGATTATTTTTCCTGGGGCAATGAGTGTTATTATTTTCGGTTATATTGGTGGATTTCTTGTTGATAAGAAAGGTTCTTTATTTGTGTTAACAATTGGAGTTGCATTTCTTTCTATCAGCTTTTTAGTAGCTGCTCTTTTTATAGAGACAACACCATGGCTCATGACAATTATATTAATTTTTGTTTTTGGGGGACTTTCTTTTACGAAAACAGTTATATCCACCATTGTTTCAAGTAGTTTGGAACAAAAGGAAGCTGGTGCTGGAATGAGTTTGCTTAATTTCACAAGCTTTTTATCAGAAGGAATGGGTATTGCAATTGTAGGTGGATTATTATCGATAAATTTGCTAGATCGGAAATTACTACTTATAAACGCTGATCCATCCACTCATTTGTACAGTAATATGCTATTTCTTTTTGCGGGAATCATCGTCATTAGCTGGCTGGTTACTGTAAATATGTATAAACGCTCAAAAAGAAATATATAAAAGAGTCAAAGAATCCATTTTGAATAATCGTTTTTCAAAATGGATTCTTCTTTAGAAAATGAATCCATTGTTAAATTCTTTGAATTGTTATACATAGTAAATTTTTCTTCTTCAACTATTCTGCGCCGTTAGTTGAATAGCAACAATCTTTTAGTAAACAACCTATATCTTTTATTCTTAAAAGTTCAAGAAATAGGCTATAATGTACATTTTGTTCAAAAGCTATCTTCAACAATCGGGCGCAATACTGTAATAAGGATCGGCACTCGTTTTCATTATAGGGCCATTTTCTGGAATAACATTGCGTTGGTGTACAGAAGATTATGAGGAAAAGTACTTAAAACGGCGCCAACTGAAGAAGTGTAATTTCCCTTTGACTTTTTCTAAAAGTCTCTTTATACTAAATAGCGTACTTTAATAAATGTAAGGAGGATTATTAAAAAATGATACCTAGACTATGGTCCCTAACTTTGAACCAGTAATTGAATATGGTCAAAGACTCTGTTTGGATTTACAGAGTAAACGGGATAAGTCTGTCCTTTTTTATAATCTTCATTTTAATAGATTTATGTAATCTGAAGAAAGGCAGGGACTTTAGCCTTTCTTTAATTTTGTCTAATTTCCGACTTCGTAAGTATATTTATTGGGTGGTAAGCTACCTTATATTTCCTACTCTAGAAGGCTAGATTCTTAATCCCCATTACTCTAAAATCACAGGCAGTTTGTCTGTGATTTTTTTAATTTCTATAACATAGAGGAGGAATTTTATATGTGCATGATACTTTTCTATTGATACGAGGTTTTGTTTATTTATCTCGTATCGATAAAAATCGATACGCAAATTCTAGGAGGTATCGATAAAATGGAAAATAATAATTGGAAACGAAAATTTTGGGCAATATATACAGGACAGTTCTTTTCATTACTGAGTAGTGCTGCTGTTCAATTTAGTATTATTTGGTGGTTAACTGATACAACAGGTGGCTCGCCACTGGTGTTAACGCTAGCTGGTTTGGCTGGGATTTTGCCACAAGCATTGGTAGGCCCATTTGCAGGAACAATTACTGATCGTTATTCACGAAAAATGATGATGATTGTGGCAGATATGACAGTTGCTCTTGGAAGTTTATTTCTTTTTACATCCATGTATTTTAGTGAACCAAGTATCGTATTTGTCTTAATCGTTTTAGTCGTTCGTTCACTTGCGACTGCCTTGCATATGCCAGCTATGCAAGCTTCAATCCCACTGCTTGCACCGGAGGAACATCTTACAAAGGTTGCAGGATGGGGGCAGACGGTTAGTTCCATTTCATATCTTGCTGGACCAGCAGTTGGAATGTCGTTACTGGCAGTTAGCTCACTTGAATGGGTGTTATTATTAGACGTTTTCGGGGCTATTATTGCTAGTGGTATTTTACTATTTATTCACATTCCAAAAGTACCAAGAACAGAAGAAAAGGGTTCTAGCAGCTTCATGACGGAAATGAGAGAAGGATATGATGCAATTGTTAAGCATCCAGTTCTATTGAAACTAACATTTGTCACGACGATTGGAGCTCTGCTTTACATTCCTTTAGGCACTTACTTCCCACTTATGACGCGTAATCATTTTGAAAAAGGGGTCGTAGAAGCAGGAATAGTAGAGGTTTTCTTTGCTATTGGGTTAATAGCAGGAGGTTCACTACTAGGTGTAATAGGTGATCGTTTTAATAAAGTGAAAATTCTTGTCACAGGGATAATGTTTATGGGTGTTGCATTATTCATTTCGGGTTTACTTTCACCATCCCTTTTCTTTATTTTTGTTGTATTGGCTGGGTTAGTCGGTTTGTCTGGACCATTGATGTCTGCACCGTTCTATGCGTTTATTCAAACTGAAGTCGAACCACATTTACTTGGAAGAGTTTTTAGTTTTGTAACAAGTCTAACCTTACTAGCAACACCTATTGGTTATGCGCTAGCTGGAATATTAATTGAGTTAACAAGTGTAGCCGCACTATTTTCAATAACTGGTATCTTAATCATGATGAATGCTGTTGTGGCAATGAAAACAAAATAGGAGGGGAATATATGCAATTCTTATTATTTTGTTGATACGAGCTTGATGTAGAAGCTCGTATCGATCCTAGCTATCGATACGAAATATAACTATTTCGGGAGGTAGCAAATATGGAACAAATTTTATTAGAATTAGAACGTGTCGAAGTGACATATTTAGATAAAGACGTATTAAATATTGAACGGTTAGCTGTACATCAATTTGACCGCATCGGTATTGTCGGGAAAAATGGTGTAGGGAAAAGTACATTATTAAAACTATTATCAGGTGATATTCAGCCGACAAAAGGAAAAGTACATCGGTTTGTCGATTGCGGTTATTTTGAGCAACTTGAAGCTCCATCTGCCAGTGAGGCGGATCCAGCATTGCTGGGGAAATTAGCTGTACCAAAAGATTCGGATCAGTTAAGTGGCGGGGAGCAAACAAGGTTGAAATTGGCCCAATTATTTACAAATTATTACGAAGCATTACTAATCGACGAACCGACCACACACTTGGATCAAGAGGGAATTTCATTTTTACTTGATGAATTGCGTTATTATTATGGAGCGCTTGTCTTAATAAGTCATGATCGTGCTGTTTTAGACGAACTAGTTACAACTATTTGGGAAGTTGATGAAGGCAAGGTACGTGTTTATTCAGGAAATTACAGTGAATACGTGGCTCAAAAGCAATTAGAACGTGAACAACAGCAGCAAGCTCATGAGCAGTTCTTGAAAGAAAAGGCCCGGCTCGAAAAAGCGGCACAAGAGAAAATGAAAAAAGCTGAAAAAATCGCACAAGCAGCTAGTATGTCAAACAAAGAAGCAAAAGCAAAGGCGAATAGAATGATTGAAACAAAATCAAAAGGTACGAGTCAAAAAGCAGTACACCGCGCAGCCAAAGCAATTGAACAGCGAATGAAAAAACTTCATGAAGTCGAAGCTGTACAAAAGGAAGAACACATCATATTCCGACAGTCGAAAGCATTGGAGTTGCATAATAAGTTTCCAATTATGGCAGACCAACTAACTCTTCAAATTAAGAATAAAGTGTTATTGGATGAAGTAAGCTTTCAACTGCCCTTGGGTAAAAAAATAGCCATTACAGGTGCAAACGGTGTTGGTAAAAGTACATTACTTCATCATATTGCAAATGGTGGTACGGGTTTAACCATTTCACCAAAAGCAAAAATCGGTTACTTCCGTCAAATGAGCTATCAATTTACAAGTGATGAAACCGTATTGCAATTTGTGAAAAATCGTTCTGAATACAATGAAACATTTTTGAGAAGTGTTTTGCATTCCATGCAGTTTGTTGGTACAGATTTACAAAAATCTGTAAAGTCGCTAAGTGGTGGAGAGGCTATTCGACTCCAACTTTGTCTGCTATTCTTAGGAGAATATAATATTTTATTGTTAGATGAACCAACTAATTTCTTAGATATCTATGCCATTGAAGCATTAGAAACTTTTATTGATGGATATGAAGGCACGATTCTTTTTGTCTCACATGATCAACAATTCATAAAAAATGTAGCAGATTTAAATTTGAATATCCATGAGAAAAAATTAGTGCAAAATTGAGTTGATATAAATAAGCCACCAAGATTTCGGAGGTTAATTTATTATTAATCTGTTTAGTTTAAGATCCTTAGTCACCAATATGTGAATAAATATATTTAAACAATAATAGTTTTTACTTTTATAGGGTATTGTAACAATCCTCCGCAAACGGGCGCATTTCTTTAATAAGGAATGCGCCTTTCTCTATAAAGGGCCAGATTGCGGAATAAAAGACTTTTATGAAGTGTTACCTAACGAAAGTTTGGAAACACACGGAAAAGGCACAATAGTTGAAAAATGATCTTCAACAAACGGGCGCGATTGTGGAATAACCCTAATTTTCCTTTATAGCAACAATCTTTGAGAAAACAGCATAATTAAAAAAAGCACAACTAAGGTTTTGAAAACCTTGTTGTGCTTTTATTAATAAATAAATTTTATTTATCTTCAGCAACGAATGGAAGTAATCCCATAATACGAGATACTTTAATAGCTGAAGTTAATTTACGTTGGTACTTAGCGCTAGTGCCAGTTACGCGACGTGGTAAAATTTTACCTCGTTCAGAGATGAATTTTTTTAATAAATCTACATCTTTGTAGTCAATATGCGTAATGTTGTTAGCAGTGAAGTAGCAAACTTTACGGCGTTTGCGGCCTCCGCGACGTGGTGCCATTAATATTTCCCTCCTTATTCAATAATAATCAAATTAGATTTTTCTGAATTAACTTACCGAAATCTTAATTTTTCTCCTTTTTAACAACCTATAGATTAGACACCTATAACTTGTTATAAGTCCTTATTTATACGGCCTTACTGGAGCATTTTAAGATTAGACATTTATCTACCGGTCAAAAATCTTCATATTTCCCTCTTTAACAACCTATAGATTAGACACCTATAACTTGTTATAAGTCCTTATTTATCAAGGATTAGAGTGGTATTTTAAGATTAGACACTAGTTAGACCTTTAAAATGGAAGATCATCCTCAGATACTTCTATTGGCCCTTTGCTATTCGCAAATGGATCCTCATCTACACGTGTATAATTCGGCTGATTCATAGGTGGTTGATTTTGCTGATACGAATCGCCGCCATAGGAACCCTGCCCTGGCATAGCGCCACTAAACTGTTGTTGTGGTTGACCACCGCCATATGACGGTTGGTTATTACCGTAAGTTTGTCCACCATATTGAGGAGCAGGAGCACCGCTACCATTACGGGGTTCTAAAAACTGTACGCTATCCGCCACGACATCTGTTGTGTATACTCGCTTACCATCTTGTCCTTCATAACTGCCTGTCTGGATACGACCTTCTACCCCAATTAAACTTCCTTTTCGCATGAAGTTCGCTAGGTTTTCAGCCTGTTTACGCCAAGCAACACAGCTAATGAAATCAGCTTCGCGTTCACCTTGTTGATTTGAGAATGCACGGTTTACAGCTACTGTAAATCTTGTAGACGCAACTCCATTCGGTGTATAACGTAGCTCAGGATCTTTTGTTAGTCTTCCAACTAATACGACACGGTTAATCATCAGAATACAACCTCCTTTTCAGCGTTTTGTAAAAAATTAATTATTAAGCTTCTTCGCGAACTGCAATGTGGCGAATGATGTCTTCGCTGATGTTAGCAAGACGTGTATACTCGTTGATTGCATCTGAAGTAGCGTTTACTTTTACGATTTGGTAGTAACCTTCGCGGAAGTCTTGAATTTCATAAGCTAAGCGGCGTTTGCCCCACTCTTTTGATTCGATGACTTCTGCACCGTTAGAAGTTAACATTTCGTTGAAACGTTCAACTAAAGCTTTCTTCGCTTCGTCTTCAATGTTCGGACGTACGATGTACATTAATTCGTATTTTCTCATCTGTTTACACCTCCTTATGGACTTAGGCTCTCCTAATTAAGGGAGCAAGGAGCAAGTAATTAATTATTACTCACATCAATGAATTGTAACATATAGGTACATGTCTTTCAAGTCACAAACTAATAATTCGTTATATAATGGCAGTATATTTCATTATCTATGAAAGGAGTGCCTTCATGTTAACCAACGATAAGGAGCCTATCGTTATCGAATTAGATTTAAAGAAGTTAATGATCGACAATTTTGTGATTACAAGTGGTCTTGTCATATTATTTATTGCCATTCAATATATTTGCTTTAAAGATTTCCATTTTTCTTTTTGGAAGATGATTGGTGGCACAGCACTATTTGTTGTGCTGTATATAATTTTTATTATCCTACACGAGGCTTGTCATTTAATTGGCTTTATGATTTTTGGCAGAGTTCCCTTTAAAGCTTTAAAATATGGCATAAATTTAGAGCAAGGTATTGCCTATGCAACTACTGAGCAACCTCTCCCCAACCATGCTATGAAAAAAGCTTTATTACTGCCATTCTGGACGACTGGAGTACTTCCAACCATTGTTGGGTTTTATCTTAACAGTACTGTTTTAATATTGATAGGGGCGGTGTTAATAGCTGGAGCTGTAGGCGATTTTGCCATGTATAAAGAGCTACGCAAATATCCACGTAATGCTATCGTACAGGATGATCCTAAATTACCAAAGCTGTATGTTTATCTATTGCGGGAAAAGGATCATCATTAAAATAAGACTACATAATTAAATAGAATCTGTAGATTAGAAATGAACAACTACAGATTCTATTTATACTTTAAGGAGTTAAAAATCCATGCTGGGCTGCTGTATATAAATTTCTCCAAATACGGTTAATCATAGATGTTTCTGTAATAGCATCCATACCGAGACTGCGTATTAAATTATTCGCTATCTCTAAGCAAGCAGCAGCAATATCCTTAGCCAATTGAGTAAATTGTGATAATTCCTCTTCCGTTAATTGTTCACCTTTTTGATGCTGTTGCCAAAAGACAGATAATGTTGCATAAAACTGTTCCTCGCATTGCTTGAAACGTTTATGCTGCTGCATCCATAAAAATTGGAAGGCTCCAATTCGTTCAGTTCTGCTTCCATCATGATTTCGTTGCTTCATTAAAGCAAAAGCTTCTTCTAAAAAATTCTCTGTCATCCCAAGACAAACGCCTAAAAAGGAAGCCTCTGCAAAAGTGGTAAATGGAAAGCTATGTACTGAATTGCCATAATCATTTCTGATGACCCCTAATTGAAAAGTAGCTTCCTGTGGTACCCAAACATTGTTTACACGGATTGTATGACTAGCTGTTGCCTTTAAACCCATTGCAGACCAATCATTCAAAATTTCTACATCATGTGGATTTACTGAGCAGCTAATAATTTTTTCGGTTTTGATACCATCTTCTTCAATTAAACAATTCATCGTAAATGTTGATGCATAATTAGAACCACTACAATACTTCCATTGCCCTGTTACATAATAGCCTCCAATTGTTTTTACAGCTATCCCTGTTGGATATCCACTACCTGCTATAACTGCTTCTTTAGGAGAATAGATTTTTTCACAAATTTCTTTACTGAATGTTGGAATAAATGCGTTTCCACCTGTACCAATAGTAATGAGCCATCCAAAATTGCCATCAAGTGCAGACATCTGTTGAAATATCTTTACACCTTCAACTAAATTTAAATCCATACCACCTAATTCTTTTGGAGTGAACAATTTGAATAATCGTTGTTCATAAATATAATCTAAGACATCTTGTGGTAGCATCCCCAGTTGCTCAAACTCTAAACCACGTTCCTTAATTTGCACAGGATTCATTCATAAGTCGCCTCCATACATTAAAAATTCTGATAACTACCCAATCGAAAAAGGGCAACCATTTTAGATTGCCCTTGTAAGTTTTTTATACATTAAAGCGGAATAACATAATATCGCCATCTTGTACTTCATATTCTTTACCTTCAAGACGTACTTTACCAGCTTCCTTAGCCGCTGCTTGCGAACCTGCCTCAAGAAGATCATCATATGCCACTGTTTCTGCACGAATAAAGCCGCGCTCAAAGTCAGTATGAATAATACCTGCACATTGAGGTGCCTTCATTCCTTTACGGAACGTCCAGGCACGTACCTCTTGTACACCTGCAGTGAAGTAAGTAGCTAGTCCTAATAAGTCATAAGAAGTACGAATTAGTTGATCTAAACCAGATTCTTTAATTCCTAATTCTTCTAAGAACATAGCTTTTTCTTCATCATCTAACTCAGAAATTTCTTCTTCGATTTTTGCACAAATAGTAATGACCTGTGCACCTTCAGCGGATGCATATTCACGTACTTTTTTCACATACTCGTTGTTGTCTGCATCTGCTACTTCATCTTCTGAAACGTTTGCTACATAAAGCATTGGTTTTATTGTTAGCAGATGAAGACCTTTAATTACCTTTAATTCATCATCTGATAGCTCAGCTGCTCTAGCTGGTTTACCGTTTTCTAGTTGCTCTTTAATTTTTAGAAGCACTGGCTCTTCTATCATAGCCTCTTTATCTTTTTGTTTCGCCATTTTGCTAACTCGTTGTAAACGTTTATCCACAGATTCTAAGTCAGCTAGTGCAAGCTCTAGATTAATCACTTCAATATCGTCAATTGGATCTACTGCACCAGAAACGTGAGTAATGTTTTCGTCTACAAAACAACGTACTACCTGACAAATTGCGTCTACTTCACGAATATGAGCTAGGAACTTATTTCCTAATCCTTCACCCTTGGAAGCACCTTTAACAATTCCAGCGATATCTGTAAATTCAAATGCAGTTGGCACAGTTTTTTTCGGTACCACTAATTCTGTTAATTTATCTAAACGTGCATCAGGTACTTCAACTATACCAACGTTTGGATCGATCGTTGCGAATGGATAGTTTGCAGCCAATGCGCCCGCTTTTGTTATTGCGTTAAATAATGTTGATTTTCCCACGTTAGGTAAACCAACGATTCCAGCTGTTAATGCCATGGATGGACACAACCTTTCTATACTCAGTTCAAATTTTCTCTCATATAACCTTATCTATTATATTGATTCACCCAGAAAAAGTCTAATATGCCTGATGTTACGATTCTTCCGCAGAAAATAAAACCTTTTTCATTTTTTTCTCAAATTCACGACGTGGAATCATGACACTATGCTGACATCCTTCGCATTTGATACGTACATCCGCCCCCATACGAATGATCCTCCATTTGTTGGTACCGCATGGATGTTGTTTTTTCATTTCAACAATATCATTTAAACCAAATTTTTTTGCCTCCATCTTACACACTTCTCCCCTCATCTTTGCCATAGAACATCATTTTTGGATAGACCATTGGTATATTATTTTCTTCAAAGAGTTTCGTAATATCGCGGCGTATGGTACGTGCTACTCCATATTGTTGCTGCGGTAATGTTTCAGCAACTATACGAATGGTTACTTCTGTCCCTTTAACATTTTGCACACCTAGAAATACTGGAGCTGCAATTAATTCTTTATGCATCTTAGGCAATGTCTCTAAATACTTATTAATAATCCCTTCTGCTTTCTCAAAATCAGCATCCGTGGCCATTTGTAAATCTATAAAAATTTTGGAGTTGTTTACAGAATAATTGATGACTTCGCCTATGGCACCATTAGGAATGATGAACTGTTCACCAGTAGCACCATTAATTTTTGTTGTACGTAAGCCAATTTCTACAACCGTACCTTCTGCTGCATTTATTTTTATATAATCGCCTACACCAAACTGGTCTTCAAAAATAATAAAGAATCCAGTAATAACATCCTTTACTAAGCTTTGAGCACCAAAACCTATTGCTAAACCAACAATTCCTGCACCCGCTAATAAACCTGCTACCTTTATATTTAAGGAAGAAAGTATACCAATGATTGCAGAGAAATAAACGACATAGGAAATCACACTTTGTAATAATCTTGAAATTGTTCGTTGGCGTCGTTCTGAGTGGCTCAATGGTGAACGCATACGGATTAAAAACACTTTTTTAATAAATTTTTTACCTAATCTTACAGCTATCCACGATACTAATAGAATGAGCAAAATTTCTATAGATGCATCAATCACTTGTTCCCAAAGATCCTGAGATGTGAGCTTGTCCCAGTATTTCTCCATTAACTTTTTATTCTTTTCCATCATTACCACCTCTTGAATAACTTGCTAAAAATTTGCGTATACTGCATAAAAATTGAGCACTTCTAAAAATAAAAAGAAAGTGAGTTTTTTTATGAATACTATACCAAATTTGTTACTACCTTATTCCCTTCATCATGAAAGTAAAAATGCTGTTTGGCAATTAAGTACATTATTTTTAGAACATATACCGTTTCATCATGAAAGACTAATTTTTTGTTGTATTGGCAGTGATCGATGTACGGGTGATACACTTGGACCATTAACTGGTAGCTTTTTAAAAAAATCTGTTAGCTTTCCTTATGAAATTGTAGGTTCCTTAGAAGATCCTTTACATGCTCTAAACCTAAATTCTACAATGCAACAGCTACACAATCATACTACAAAACCATTCATTATTGCGATTGATGCCTGTCTCGGTAGTGAGCAAAATGTTGGTCATATTTCAGTTCAAAGTGGACCCATCTTCCCTGGAAAAGCTGTAAAAAAAGAATTACCCCCAATTGGAGACATTTCCGTGAAAGGAATCGTCAATATTGGAGGCTTTATGGAAATGCTTGTTTTACAAAATACAAGACTTCATATCTCTTATGCAATGGCTGAAAAGCTTTCTAGAGCATTATTACTGGCTGCTCATCGTTATTCACTAAAAAATGTAGAAGAAAGCCACCATAATACCAACAATGACGATACCTGGCAGCAAGTTAGCAGCTTTGATCTTAGCTAAGCCTGCAATGTTTAACCCTATTGCCATAATCATAACCCCGCCAACAGCCGTCATTTCTGTAATGAACATTTGCAGTGCAGCATCAGGGATAAAGGAACTTATAACACCTGCAAAAAGAGCTATTAATCCTTGATAAACAAAGACAGGTACAGCGGATAGCAGTACACCTATACCTAATGTCGATGCTAGAATAATGGATGTAAATCCATCTATTAATCCTTTTGTAATGAGTACATTATGATCATTACGAAGACCACTATCAAGAGCACCTATAACAGCCATTGATCCTACAACAAAAATTAGTGAGGCAGTTACAAAGCCCTCTGCTATGCTAATTTGATTTTGGTCATCCCGTTTTGTACGAAATAAACTCTCTACCCATTTACCAAGACGATTCATTTGTTTATCTAAATCTAACCACTCACCTATTACTGTACCTACCACTAAACTTACTACCAATATAATAAAATTATCACTTTCAAAGCCCATTTTTATCCCTAATAATGTGACGGCTAAACCAATGATAGAAAGGACCGTAGATTTCATAGATTCAGGGATATTTTTAAAAATCCGCCCTACTAATGCTCCTGCTATAATTAACACAGCATTTATCAATGCCCCTAGTAATACCACACTTAAGCCTTCTTTCTCTCTAAAAAATAGAGAGCGCCTATTGCTTGGCGCTCTGATTAAGTTATAGAAATATTATTTTATTCTTCTTGTATGTTTAATATTTCCAATATACGTTCTAAATCATCTTCAGAATAAAATTCAATTTCTATTTTCCCTTTATTATTTGTTTTCTTTATTTGAACATTTGTTCCAAAGTAATCTCGTAATTGTGACTCCTTTGCAGTTACAAAGATATCTTTTTTCTTAGGTGGGATTGTTTCACGTGAAACTTCTTCATTTAAGTTTTGCACTAATAATTCAACTTGACGTACATTCAATCCCAGAGATATTACCTTATTAGCCACTTCTGATATTCTTCTTTTATTTTTCAAGCCCAGTAATGCCCGTCCCTGCCCCATCGATAAAGTTCCATCATTCATCAATTTACGTACATCTTCTGGTAATGCCAGTAGCCGAACATGATTGGCAATATGTGGTCTACTTTTTCCTAATCGTTTCGATAACTCTTCCTGTGTTAAATGTAAGTTTTCCATTAAACTCTGGTAGGCTTCTGCTTCTTCAATTACAGTTAAATCCTCACGTTGGAGGTTTTCTAAAATAGCTAGCTCCATCATTTGTGCATCAGATAGCTCTTTTATAATGACAGGAATCACCTCGAGGCCAGCTAATAGGCAAGCTCTGTAACGACGCTCCCCCGCAACAATTTCAAACTTGCGTGCTTTTTTACGCACGGCAATTGGCTGCAAAATTCCATGTTCTTTAATAGAATCAGCTAATTCTTGTAAACTTTCTTCATCGAAAATTTTACGAGGCTGAAATGGGTTCGCAACAATTAAATCTAATTGGATTTCTTCCACTTGACCACTGTGTTCTAGAGACTCTCCTGGAAATAATGCCCCAATACCCTTTCCTAGACCTTTAGCCATTTTTAATCACTTCCCTCGCCATCTCTAAATAAACTTCTGCACCTCTAGATTTTGCATCATAAGTGATGATTGGTTGACCATGACTTGGTGCCTCACTTAATCGCACATTACGAGGAATTATTGTTTTATATACTTTATCTTGGAAATACTTTTTCACTTCATCAATAACTTGCAAACCTAAGTTTGTGCGTGCATCTAGCATTGTTAATAAAACGCCATCGATGTAAAGCTGTTGATTTAAATGCTTTTGAACGAGGCGAACTGTTGATAGTAATTGACTTAACCCTTCCAATGCATAATATTCACATTGTACAGGAATAATGAGCGCATCTGAAGCTGTTAACGCATTGATTGTTAAAAGCCCTAAAGATGGTGGACAGTCAATAATTATATAATCGAAATCCTCTTTCACATTTTGTAATGCATGTTTTAAACGTACTTCTCTGGAAATAGTTGAAACCAATTCAATTTCTGCACCTGCAAGTGAGATTGTTGCTGGCACGATAGATAAATTTTCTACATTTGTTTTTTGAATGACATTTTGAACATCTTCATCATCAATGAGCACATCATAAATGCAACCCTGTATTTCTCCTTTATTAATACCAAGTCCACTTGTTGTATTCCCCTGCGGATCAGTATCAATTAAAAGCACTTTCTTACCTAAGTATGCTAGGCAAGCGCTCAAATTGACCGAAGTTGTTGTTTTACCTACGCCACCCTTTTGATTGGCGATTGCTATAATTCTACCCATTTAAAAGCACCTGCTTTCATCTATCAAAGTTTACTTTGACAAATCATTTGTAAAATCACTATTTAATCCGCTATCTAACTTTCATTCTATCAAAAAATTTGAAGAGAGTTGTATAAAATATTAAGAATATATACAAAAAAGGAGATATCTCTATTAACCTTCTGAGATATCTCCCTTGTACAGTGATAAATTTGATCACAGATTATTTTTCTAAAATAATTTATTACACTTTTTTCTTTTTAGGAATCTTCACTGTAATTTGATAGTATTCTTCTGTATCTTCTTCTTCAGTTTTCACTGTAATCCCACTTTTTGTTACCATCGTTAATGACTGTTTGATGGTATTCAAAGCAATACGTACATCTTTACTTATAGCTTTACGTTTTGGTTTAGCTTTCTTTGGAATTGATTCTTCCTGCTCATCAGCTACAGGATGTAATATAGCCTGGATTTGCTCCTCTAACTGTCGCACATTCCAATCATTTTCAATTGCTAGCTGTAAAATTTCTAGTTGCAATGGTTGATCTTTAATAGCAATTAATGCACGTGCATGTCGTTCAGATATTTTTCGCTTCAAAATAGCTTGCTGTACTTCATCTGGCAGCCTTAATAAACGTAATTTGTTGGCTACAGTGGATTGTCCTTTTCCAAGTCTTTGGGCAAGAGCTTCCTGTGTTAGCTCATGAAGCTCTAATAATTTTTGATAGGCTACCGCTTCTTCAATTGCAGTTAACTCCTCACGCTGCAAGTTCTCTATTAACGCAATAGATGCTGTTTCCTTATCAGTTAAATTACGTACAATAGCAGGGACCTCTGTCCATTGTAGCTTTTTCATCGCTCGATAACGACGCTCACCAGCGATAATTTCATATTGATTGTCTGATGTTTTACGTACAACAATTGGCTGAATCACACCATGTGTATGAATGGTTCTTGATAATTCTTCAATTTTTTCATCATCAAAAATAGTACGTGGCTGAAAACGGTTAGGTACAATTTGATCAATAGGCAACTTTATGACTTCTTCCGCTGCATGAACCGCCTCTGCTTGTTCTACTTTATTTTTCACAATAGGCTCTGTTTTACTTCCGCCTCCAAAAAAACGTGAAAAAGGACTTTTCATCCAAGTGGCACCACCTTTAAGTAACTATCTTGCTCTGTGTCATTCTATTATTATTTATTATATTTCTTTAAATGTATATAGTTCATAGATGTCTTTTGCGTGAACCATCCATAACTAGTATGTATGCTCAAAATAGAAAAAATATTTTCCACTTTGAGAAGTTTCACATGAAACACTAATTATTGAATCGGTGTTTTATTTGGTACACCTGGCTTACGCGGATATTTTTTCGGTGTTCCTTTTATTTTATCAAATATATATAAAATGCGTTCACTTTCTTCAACAGGTAGCTTGAAAGAAAATTCCTCTCTCAGTTTAACACCTAATGTTGTTAAAGCTTTTTTAGCATCCTTTAATTCTTCTGCCCCAGCTGCGGCTTTTAAAGCAACAAAATATCCCTCTTGTTTCGCTAAAGGTACACATAACTCTGCTAGAACTGATAAACGAGCTACAGCACGTGCTGTTACCACATCAAATTGTTCGCGGTATTTTAAATTTTGACCAAACTCTTCCGCTCGAGCATGTACAAAATGCATATTCTCTAATTGTAACTCATCACTTAAATGATTTAAAAAGGTAATTCTTTTATTTAAGGAGTCGACAATTGTAACTTGTAAATGTGGGAAACAGATTTTTATTGGGATACTTGGGAAACCAGCTCCTGCCCCAACATCACAAACAGTTATGACTTTTGAAAAATCAAAGTAAAATGAAGGACTAATCGAATCGAAGAAATGCTTTAAATACACGCCTTCTAAATCTGTAATGGCAGTTAAATTCATCTTTTCATTCCACTCAACAAGTAATTCAAAATACTTTTTAAATTGAGCAATCTGTATATCAGAAAGTTCGATCCCTTTCTCTTTCAGAGCCTCAATAAATTGTTGTTCGTTCATGTAAAGTCTCCTTTGTTGATCTAGCTATACAACTCCAACTAATAGTATAGCCTTAAAAATAGGAAGCGGGCACAATGGTATGCCCGCCTCTTATTTACTTTACTGTTGTTGATGATCAGCTGCTTACTTTCGCAATTTTACCTTGTTCAATATAAACAAGCAGAATTGAAATATCAGCTGGATTAACACCAGAAATACGAGAGGCTTGCGCAATAGACAGTGGTGTAACTTGTTTTAATTTTTGACGCGCTTCTGTTGCTAAACCTGAAATAGCATCGTAATCAATATTCTCAGGAATTTTTTTGTTTTCCATTTTGTGTAGTTTCTCTACCTGTTGCAATGCTTTTTCGATATAGCCTTCATATTTAAGCTGAATTTCAATTTGTTCTTTTACTTCATCCGCCAATTCAATTTCTGCCGGAATTAAAGAAGAAATTAACTCATAATGCATTTCAGGGCGTTTTAATAAATCTGCACCACGTATACCGTCTTTTAATTCACTACCACCAACAGAACGAATAACAGATTGTGTGGCTTCATTTGGCTTAATAATGACTTCACGAAGACGTGCAATTTCATTTTCAATCAGCTCTTTTTTCTCATTGAAACTAGCATATCTTTCTTGTGGAATCATCCCCATGTTATAAGCTAACTCTACTAATCGTAGATCTGCATTATCGTGACGTAATAGTAAACGATACTCTGCACGAGATGTTAATAAACGATATGGCTCATTTGTTCCTTTAGTCACTAGGTCATCGATCAAAACGCCAATATAAGCATCAGAACGGCTTAAAATTAATTCGTCTTTACCTAATACACTAGCAGCTGCATTCATGCCCGCCATTAAGCCTTGCGCGGCAGCTTCTTCATAGCCAGATGTACCGTTAATTTGACCTGCTGTATATAAGCCTTTAATACGTTTCGTTTCTAAAGTTGGCCATAATTGTGTTGGCACAATTGAATCGTATTCAATAGCATAACCAGCACGCATCATTTCCGCATTCTCTAAGCCAGGTATAGATTTTAGTAAACGTGTTTGAACATGCTCTGGTAGGCTTGTTGACAAACCTTGAACATAAACCTCACGTGTATTGCGGCCTTCTGGCTCTAAGAAGATTTGATGTCTTGGCTTATCATTAAAACGTACAACTTTATCTTCAATAGATGGACAATAACGTGGACCTGTCCCTTTAATCATCCCTGAGTACATCGGTGAAAGATGTAAATTTGCTTCAATAATTTCATGTGTTTCAGGGCTTGTGTATGTTAACCAGCAAGGTAGCTGATCCATGATGAATTCAGTCGTTTCAAAACTAAATGCACGTGGAACATCATCTCCTGGTTGAATCTCTGTTTTGTCATAGTTTATTGTACGATTATTCACACGTGGTGGTGTACCTGTTTTAAATCGAACTAGGTCAAAACCTAGCTCTTTTAAATTATCAGCTAAGCGAATTGACGGTTGCTGGTTATTAGGACCACTTGAATATTTAATATCACCGATTATGATTTCACCACGTAGGAAAGTACCTGTTGTCACGACGACTGTTTTAGCACGATAAACGGCACCAATTTGTGTAATGACCCCTTTTACTTCCCCATCTTCAATAATTAACTCTTCAACCATCCCTTGATGGATTGTTAAGTTTGGTGTTTCCTCTAATACTCGTTTCATTTCCTGTTGATACAAAACTTTGTCCGCTTGTGCGCGCAATGCACGTACAGCTGGGCCTTTCCCTGTATTCAACATTCGCATTTGAATATGCGTTTTATCTATCACTTTCCCCATGACGCCTCCTAAAGCGTCAATCTCACGTACGACAATTCCTTTGGCAGGACCACCAATAGATGGATTACATGGCATAAATGCAATCATATCTAAATTGATTGTTAGCATTAATGTGTTAGCGCCCATTTTAGCCGCAGCATGTGCAGCTTCTGAACCTGCATGACCAGCACCAATCACAATCACATCAAACGTGCCTGCCTCATATTTTGTTGGCATGCTCGTACCTTCCTTTCTTTCTAAAAATTATTTTCCTAAACAGAACTGAGAAAATAGTTGATTGATGAGGCTTTCTTGAACAGTATCACCAATGATTTCGCCAAGTATTTCCCATGTTCTTGTTACATCAATTTGTACCATATCGACTGGTACACCATCCTGTGCAGCTGCTATTGCATCTTCTACCGTTGCTTGCGCTTGGTGCAGAAGGGCAATATGTCTTGCATTTGAAACATATGTTAAATCGCCCGCTTCGATTTGTCCCTCAAAGAATAATGCAGCAATGGCTTCTTCTAGCTCTGTAATACCTTCCTCTTGTAGCAGAGAAGTTGTTACAATGCGATGCTCACCAGCTAATTCCTTGACATGAGCCAAATCAATTTTTTGCGGTAAATCTGTTTTATTGACAATGACAATGTAATCCATCGCTTCAATTGTTTCGAATAGACGCTCATCCTCAGCAGTTAATTCATCTGCATAGTTTAATACAAACAGAATTAAATCAGCTCCACGAAGAGCTTCCCGTGAGCGTTCTACTCCAATTCGTTCAACAATATCTTCTGTTTCCCGAATACCCGCTGTATCCACTAAACGAAGTGGAACACCTCGGACATTGACGTACTCCTCTATAATATCACGAGTAGTCCCTGCAATATCTGTCACTATGGCCTTATTTTCTTGTACTAAGCTATTTAATAGTGAAGATTTCCCAACATTCGGACGACCTAAAATAACTGTTGATAATCCCTCACGTAAAATTTTTCCTTGAGAAGATGTTTGCAAAAGTTTTATAATTTCATTTTTTACCCATGTACATTTCTCTACTAATACAGGTACAGTCATTTCTTCTACATCATCATACTCTGGATAATCTATATTAACCTCTACTTGGGCTAATGTCTCTAGTAAAGCTTGGCGCAAATCACCAATAAGTCTCGATAATTTTCCATCCATTTGACCCAGAGCCACATTCATCGCACGATCTGTTTTAGCTCTTATCAAATCCATTACTGCTTCAGCCTGTGATAAATCAATACGTCCATTTAAAAAGGCACGTTTTGTGAATTCACCTGGCTCAGCTAGCCTTGCTCCATTTGTTAAAGCAAGTTGCAACACGCGTTTGACTGAAACTAATCCACCATGACAGTTTATTTCAACTACATCCTCACGTGTGAATGTTTTTGGCCCACGCATCAGCGATAGCATTACTTCCTCTACTACCTCATTAGTTTTAGGATCGACTAAATGTCCATAATGAATAGTGTGCGAATCTTTGGTTGTTAAACTTTTTCCCCCGGGTGATTTGAATATTTTATCTGCAATCGTCACAGCCTCGTCTCCACTTAAACGAACGATGGCTATGGCACCTTCACCCATCGGTGTGGATATCGCAGCAATTGTATCGAACTCCATTTAATGACCTCCTCAACGTTATCCACATGTGGATAATCAAAACCGACCAATACTTACTAACACCTTAGACTAACATATTTTCAACAAAATCTAAAGTAAGGATCATTTCCAAATGTGGATAAAATCAATTTTTCGCTAATCCTATTTTCGACAAAATTTGCTATGTTTCATTAAAAAAGGTCATTTTATCTAAAAGATAAAATGACCTTTCAAAATATATTGTCTGTATGATTATGTGAAACAGTTTAATTATTTTTTACTGGTTCTATTACTAAATAACGATTAGGCTCGGTACCTTCTGAATACGTTTCAAGATCTAGACGATTTGCTAATTGATTATGAATTATCTTTCGTTCGTAAGACGGCATTGGTTCAAATGCCACACGTTGATTTAAGCGTAATGCTTTATCCGCCATTCGATCCGCAAGTAATTCTAAAGCTACTTGTCGACGCTCGCGATAATTTTCTACATCCAGTTTCACCATTAAGAACTGCTTTGCGCTTTTATTTAATACGAGTTGCGTTAATTGCTGTAAGGAATTTAATGTTTGACCTCGTTTCCCTATAAGCAGGGCAGCTTTCTCACTTTTGAGTTGAAATAATACATATTTCCCTTCGCGTGTCGTAGCAATTTCAAGATCATGAATAGCCAATTGTTCAGCGATACTACTTAAATAAGCCTTTGCCTCTTCAATTGGATTTGCTGAGTCTCCATCCTCATCTTGTTCTTTAACGACTTGTTGAACTTCTTCCATTTCACTTGGTTGTTCAGAAACTTGTGAACTTAGTGTTTCAACATCATCTACTACTGTTACTACCTGCAATTGAGCATTGTCGCTTTCAATTGTCGGAACCTGAACTTCTTTTACTGTTACACGTACCTCTGCAGAACGTGCACCAAAACCTAAAAATCCTTTTTTACCTTCTTGTAAAACTTCAACATCTACTTGTTCACGGGTTTTGCCAAGTTTCTGTAACGCCAATGAGATCGCTTCTTGTGTTGTTGCGCCTATTTGCGTAAGTTGTTTCACTTTTTAGCCCCTCCATTTTGAGCAGGTTGTGTTTTATCTTTATTCCAGGGTTTATAAATGTACAAGTTTTGGAAAATCGAAATAATGTTTCCGATTACCCAGTATAATGATAATGCAGCTGGTAAGGCCATACCAAAACCAATAATCATGAATGGCATAATATACATCATAATTTTCATTTGAGGATTATCCATTGCTGGTCCTGTACGTAACACGATAAATTGCATTAAGCCAGCTGTAATAGCTAATGCAGGTGCAGGATCTGCTAGCGGGAAGATAAAGAAATTCCCTAGATCAAATGTTGATGTTGCATTCATACGGCTAATTGCATGATAGAAACCAATTAAGATTGGCATTTGAATGATTACTGGTAAGCATCCTGCAAGTGGATTTACTCCAGATTCACTCATTAACTTCATCATTTCTTGCTGATATTGTTGTTGTGTCTGAGCATCCTTAGAAGCATACTTCTTTTGCAGTTCCTTCAATTTTGGTTGAATTTCTTGCATCTTTTTAGAACTCTTTGTTTGTTTGATCATCAATGGCAAAATTGCTAAACGAATAATAATCGTTACGGCAATGATCCCCCATGCATACGTACCTAGCAGATCAGCAAAGTATTTTATTGCTGATACCAACGGCCAAACAATGAATTCATTCCAGAAGCCTGTGCTATCTTTGGAAATTGGTTCATTGAATTCTGTACAACCAGAAAGTAGTAAGGCTACTGATACTAGTGACAAAATTACCCAATGTTGTTTTTTCAACCTTCTTCCCCCTACAATTCCTATTCACTTTTTCTTATTCTATATGCTTCTTTTTGTACCGACAGTTTCCTCTCACATAATCGGTTAAATGACAGTAGCCTTATCTTTATTTCAGTCCACTTTTGAGAGTCCTCGATGAAGATAAAGTTATCAGTTATTTTATCATGCCTATAACATTCACTCTACTAAATATTCTAACTACACACGCTTATTCCTAAGATAAGTTGTGAATTTTACATATTTTTAAGCGAAAACTCTCGCCAGGAATACCCCCGTGCGTATAATTCTCTTACATATAATTTTATGAAAAATCACATATTATCTATTCTATTGCTAACAGTACAGGCGTAATTTCACCACTTGGTTGCATACATTACACTTTTTTCATTACCTTTGCGATTCGTAGTACATGCTGCAAACTTTGTTTCACTTCATGAAAATCCATAGTGGCCGCCGGATGTCTGGCGATAATAACATAATCCATATTCGGCTTTAGATCATCTTTTAACTCATGAATACTTTGTCGAATATAGCGTTTTACTTGGTTGCGTGTTACCGCATTCCCAAGCTTCTTACTAACTGATAAACCTACACGAAATTCCGTTTGTCCCTCTTTTACTAAAAAATAAACAACAAACTGACGATTAGCGAAAGATTTACCTTTTTTAAACACCTTTTGAAAATCATCATTCTTCTTCACTCGTTGGCGTTTTTTCATTTCTTTCACCTGCTATTAGATAATATCTTTTGATCCTCATTTCTAGGTTTACCAAAAATAAAGAAAAAAAAGACCACTGATGTGGCTCAGTGGACTTATTTTATGCTGATAAAACTTTTCTTCCTTTACGACGACGAGCAGCAAGAACTTTGCGACCGTTTTTCGTGCTCATACGTGCGCGGAAACCGTGTACTTTGCTGTGCTTACGTTTTTTTGGTTGGTAAGTACGTTTCATTTATATAGACACCTCCTGATATGAGTTGAATTTTTCAACATACAGACTCGAATATTATATAAAGTATCTAGTTATTTTGTCAATGAATTTCACAAATTTCTTTTAATCGGTCGAACTATCTATTTATTCTATTCTTAATTTTCTAGTGTTCGGCTCCCTACTTAGAAATATTTTTTCTCCATAAACATAAAAATATTTATCCACAGAGTACTTGTTTTTTTTACACAGAGTTGTGTATAGTATTTTTTGCATTATTTTTTATCCACAACAATTATCTACAGGTTTCTCACATAAGCAGTGCTTGTGGACAACTATAAAGTGCATAACTGCAAGCTATGTGGATAAGTTTCACAAACTATTGAAATAGCTTTGTTTTTCTGATACGATTACTGTGCTTCACTTTGTTGAAAACTAAAACGAACATTTTAATTATCCACAACTGTTAATATGCTGTGGATAATTTTCATCACAGCCTTTGGTTAACTTTTATCCACAACTTGTGATTATGTGGACGAGTTATAAAATGAACGTATTTACAATTCTATAAATGCGATTTTTTTTTGTATTGAACACTGTAAAGGAGATTAGCAGCTTGGAACATTTAGAAGAACTATGGAACAATGTCCTGGCTCAAGTTGAACAAAAAATTTCTAAACCAAGCTTCGAAACGTGGCTAAAGTCTACGAAGTTACTATCTTACAATGGTAGTGGGTCCACTGTGACAATTGCTGCGCCAAATTCGTTTGCTCGAGACTGGCTTGAAAATCATTATATTCATTTGATTACAGGTATATTAACGGAGCTAACAGGCGAAGACTTGCTTATTAAATTTGTTGTTCAAAAAAACCAGGATTCGGACGATTTTGATTTGCCAGCGCCGATTATCCAAGCAAAAAATAATGAACATCATGATATTTCACCAGGTATGTTAAACCCGAAATATACTTTTGATACGTTTGTTATTGGCTCTGGTAACCGCTTTGCACATGCAGCTTCGTTAGCTGTAGCTGAAGCACCTGCTAAGGCATACAATCCATTCTTTATTTATGGGGGAGTAGGGCTAGGTAAAACCCACTTAATGCACGCTATTGGTCATTATGTACTAGAGCATAATCCAAATGCAAAAGTAGTGTATTTATCATCCGAGAAATTTACAAATGAATTTATTAACTCAATTCGTGATAACAAAGCACTTGATTTTCGCAATAAGTACCGCAACGTGGATGTACTGCTAATTGATGATATTCAATTCCTTGCTGGAAAAGAATCAACTCAAGAAGAATTTTTCCACACGTTTAATACTTTACATGAAGAATCCAAACAAATTGTTATTTCAAGTGACCGGCCTCCTAAGGAGATTCCAACTTTAGAAGATCGGCTCCGTTCACGTTTCGAATGGGGGTTAATAACTGATATTGCACCGCCCGATTTGGAAACTCGTATCGCTATTTTGCGTAAAAAAGCAAAAGCAGACGGTTTAGAGGTACCAAATGAAGTAATGCTTTATATTGCGAACCAGATCGACTCCAATATTAGGGAGCTTGAAGGTGCGCTTATTCGCGTCGTTGCCTACTCATCACTTGTAAACAAAGATATTACTGCGACATTAGCTGCCGAGGCCTTGAAGGATATCATTCCTAATTCAAAACCGCGAACAGTGACAATATTAGACATTCAAAATGCAGTAGGGGAACATTTTAGTATACGTTTGGAAGATTTCGCTGCCAAAAAACGTACTAAATTAATTGCTTTTCCACGTCAAATCGCTATGTACTTATCACGCGAGTTGACAGATTTTTCGCTGCCAAAAATTGGCGAAGAATTTGGCGGCCGCGACCATACGACTGTCATACATGCGCACGAAAAAATATCTTCTATGTTGAAAAATGACGTGCAACTTCAACAAGATGTTAAACAAATTCGTAGTATGCTAGGCAAGTAATTGCTGTGGACAAACTAACTATTTAAACACAAACTTATACACAGTCTATCTACATGTGGATAGACTGATTTTATTCATATAAATACACTTATCCACAAATCCACAGGGCCTATTACTATATCTTTTTATTTTATATAAATAAATAATATAAATATGTGAGGGAAAACGAATGAAATTTGATATTTTACGTGACCGTTTATTAGAAGGTTTAAATGATGTCATGAAAGCAGTAAGTTCAAAAACAACTATTCCAATTTTAACTGGGATTAAAATTGATGTAACAGAGGAAGGTATCCGCTTAACTGGTAGTGATGCTGATATAACTATTCAAACATTTATTCCAGTAGAAGAAGATGGACAACAAATTATTCACATTACAGAAACAGGTTCAATTGTTGTACAAGCACGTATGTTTAATGAAATCGTACGTAAATTACCAACAAACGATGTTGAAATACAAGTAACACCTGGTTTCCAAACGCATATTCGTTCAGGGAAATCGGAATTCCATTTAATTGGCTCAGATGCAGCAGAGTATCCTTTGTTACCAGAGCTTACAGAAGATCAAAAATTTACTATTCCTGCTGATCTCTTAAAAACAATTATCCGTGAAACAGTATTCGCTGTTGCCACTTCAGAAAGTAGACCCGTGTTGACAGGTGTAAACTGGCAGATCAAAAATGAAACATTAATCTGTGTTGCAACAGATAGCCATCGTTTAGCAAGACGTAAAGTGCAACTCGAAAATTTACCAGAAGTTGAACATAGTGTAGTAATTCCAGGGAAAAGTTTGAATGAATTAAATAAAGTTCTTGAAGATTCTACAAATCTTGTCCAAATCGTTATTACAAGTCAGCAAGTATTATTTAAAACTGGTGATGTATTATTCTTCTCTCGCTTACTGGAAGGAAATTATCCTGACACAACTCGTTTAATTCCTGAAGAATATCAAACGAATGTAACAATTAATGGTAAATCTTTATTACAAGCTATTGACCGTGCATCACTTGTTGCACGAGGCGATCGTAATAATGTTGTCCGTTTTGAAATTTTAGATAACCAAGCAGTTGAAGTTTCTTCTAACTCTCCTGAAATCGGTAAAGTACAAGAAGAAATTCCTGTGGAAGCATTAGAAGGGGAAGGTTTGAAAATTTCATTCAGTGCAAAATATATGATGGAAGCATTAAAAGCAATAGATGGACAAGACGTAGTTATTCAATTTACCGGGGCAATGAGACCGTTTATTTTACGTTCCGTTCATGATGATGCTATTTTACAATTAATTTTACCTGTACGAACTTACTAAAGAATATAAGATCTGTTAAGATAGTCGCTCATAGTGACTATCTTTTTTTACTTATGGCGTAATTTTAGGTATGATAGAGAGATAGACAGTCTGTATTCGGAGGGGAACACACTATGCAGGACATTAAAATTGATGAGGAGTTCATCACGTTAGGGCAACTTTTAAAAATTACTGATGCCATTAGTTCAGGTGGAATGGCCAAGTGGTTTTTACAAGAACATGCTGTATATGTAAATGGAGAAGTAGACGATCGTCGAGGTCGAAAATTACGTAACGGAGATATTGTAAATATTCCTGGATGTGGTCGTTTTCAAATTATAGGACCAACTGGACAATAAATTATGTATATTGAGCAAATAAAACTTACAAATTACCGTAACTATGATGCCTTAGCTTTAAACTTCTCTCCAAAAATTAATGTTTTCATTGGTGAAAATGCACAAGGAAAAACAAATGTTATGGAGTCCATCTATGTTTTAGCAATGGCTAAGTCCCATCGAACAACGAACGATAAAGAATTGATACGTTGGGATTCAGACTATGGTAAAATAGAAGGGGCCGTTAAAAAAAGGCATGGTATTTTACCGATCGAACTTACGATTACAAAGAAAGGTAAAAAGGGCAAGATAAATCATATAGAGCAAAGTCGCCTTAGTCATTATATTGGTCAAATGAATGTCGTTATGTTTGCGCCAGAGGATTTGAACGTTGTAAAGGGAAGTCCGCAAATACGTCGGCGTTTTATTGATATGGAGATTGGGCAAATTTCGCCTGTCTATTTACATGATTTATTAACCTTTCAAAAAGTTTTAAAACAACGTAACCATTTTTTAAAAATGAACCAAGGCAAGTCCATGTCCAATGATGTGATGTATGAGGTCTACAATGAACAATATATTCACGCTGCTACCCAAATTATTCGTAAAAGATTTCAATTTATGGATTTATTGCAGGAGTGGGCGGAACCCATACACGCAGGTATATCGCAAGGTAAGGAAACACTTGTTATAAAATATCGTACGGTAGCTGGTATTGAAAAAGAGCACTCTACTAGTGAAATTGAAAATACTTTACATCAAAAATTAATTGAAGCGAGAGAACGTGAATTTGATAGAGGCGTGACACTAGTTGGTCCACACCGAGATGATTTACAGTTTTTAGTCAATGGCTATGATGTCCAAACTTATGGTTCACAAGGGCAACAGCGAACTACTGCATTATCTTTAAAGCTTGCTGAAATTGAATTAATTAAACAAGAAACAAAAGAAACACCCATACTACTTTTAGATGATGTTTTATCGGAACTCGATGATTATCGCCAATCGCATTTATTAAATACCATTCAGGGTGAAGTCCAAACCTTTGTAACAACCACAAGTGTGGAAGGAATTCATCATGAAACGATGGAACAGGCTCAACTGTTCCACGTGAAACAAGGTGCGATTGAAAGAAGTTAGCCAGGGTAGTTTTTTAGATTACAAAAAGAATGGTAATAGTCAGCTCGGTTGACTGTTCATTCATTTACACACAATGATGTTATGAAGGAGTAGATGAAAGCCGTGGCTATAGAGAACGAAGGTTTACAAAACCAAGCTTATGAGGCCGATCAGATACAGGTATTAGAAGGTTTAGAAGCAGTACGTAAAAGACCAGGGATGTATATCGGTTCAACTAGCTCTAAAGGGCTTCACCATTTAGTATGGGAAATTGTTGATAATAGTATCGATGAAGCACTTGCAGGATTTTGTACAGATATAAAAGTAACAATTGAAAAAGAAAACTGGATTCGTGTAGAGGATAACGGCCGAGGTATTCCAGTTAGTATTCAAGAAAAAATGGGTAAGCCGGCTGTTGAAGTTATTATGACTGTTTTACATGCTGGTGGTAAATTTGGCGGTGGAGGCTATAAAGTTTCTGGTGGTCTTCATGGAGTTGGAGCATCAGTAGTAAATGCACTTTCTATTGAAACAATTGTCCAAGTACACCGTGAAGGTCATATCCATGAAATAAAATTTGAACGTGGAAAAACAGTTCAAGAATTAACAGTTATCGGTGATACAGATCATAATGGTACAACAACGCGTTTTAAAGCTGACCCAGAAATATTTAAAGAAACAACTGTTTATGAATATGATATTTTAGCTCATCGTATTAGAGAATTGGCTTATTTAAATCGTGGTATTAAGATTACGATTGCTGATGAACGTGAAGAAGAGATGCGCTCAACAACATACCACTATGAAGGTGGTATTCGTTCTTATGTTGAGCATTTAAATCAATCTAAAGACCCAATCCATGATCCAATTGATGTTCTTGGAGAGAAGGATGGCATCACAGTAGAAATTGCTATGCAATATAATGCTGGATTCTCTTCTAATATTTTTTCATTTGCTAATAACATTAATACGTATGAGGGCGGTACACATGAATCAGGGTTTAAAACAGCCCTTACACGCGTTATTAATGACTATGCACGAAAAAGTGGATTACTAAAAGAATCTGACGCTAATCTTACAGGTGAGGATGTACGAGAAGGGTTAACAGCTATAGTTTCTGTTAAACATCCAGATCCTCAATTTGAAGGACAAACAAAAACAAAGTTAGGGAATTCAGAAGTAAGTCAAATTACCAATTCTTTGTTCTCAGATGGCTTTGAGCGTTTTATGTTAGAAAATCCAACGGTTGCACGAAAAATTGTGGAAAAAGGATTAATGGCAGCACGTGCTCGTGTAGCTGCGAAAAAAGCACGTGAGTTTACTCGTCGTAAAAATGCTCTCGAAGTATCTAGCTTACCGGGTAAATTAGCTGATTGTTCTTCTACTAACCCAGCTGATTGTGAAATTTATATTGTTGAGGGTGATTCTGCCGGTGGTTCGGCTAAATCTGGACGTGATCGACACTTTCAAGCAATTTTACCTTTACGAGGTAAAATCCTTAACGTTGAGAAAGCTCGACTAGATAAAATTTTATCGAATGCGGAAATCCGTGCAATGATAACAGCATTCGGCACTGGTATTGGTGAGGAGTTTAATTTAGAGAAAGCTCGTTATCATAAAATCATTATCATGACAGATGCCGATGTCGATGGGGCACATATTCGTACATTACTTTTAACATTCTTCTTCCGTTTCCTTCGACCACTTATAGAAGCAGGCTATATTTATATTGCACAGCCACCACTTTATCAAGTGAAACAAGGTAAACATATTGAGTACTGCTATGATGAAGAGACATTAAAAGAAATTTTAGAACGGCTACCAAAAATGCCAAAACCAAATGTGCAGCGTTATAAAGGTCTTGGTGAAATGAACGCTGAGCAGCTTTGGGAAACAACAATGGATCCTGAGTACCGTACATTATTACAAGTAGAATTAGATGATGCAATTAAAGCAAACCAAGCATTTGAACGTTTAATGGGCGATGAAGTTGAACCTCGTCGTCAATTTATCGAGGAAAATGCCGTATACGCTAATTTAGATATCTAATTTTTCTTGAGAGGAGGTCTACACTTTGTCAGAACAAGAACGCTCCGGTGTTAAAGGAATTAATATAACAGAAGAAATTGAAACATCCTTTCTTGATTATGCAATGAGTGTAATTGTATCACGTGCATTACCTGATGTACGTGATGGATTAAAACCAGTTCATCGTCGTATTTTATATGGGATGCAGGAATTAGGTAATACAGCAGATAAAGCCTACAAAAAGTCAGCACGTATCGTTGGGGATGTAATGGGTAAGTACCATCCACATGGTGACTCTTCCATCTATGATGCAATGGTACGTATGGCACAAGATTTTAGCTATCGCTACATGCTTGTTGATGGTCACGGAAACTTCGGCTCTGTTGATGGTGATGGCGCAGCAGCCATGCGATATACAGAATCACGTATGTCTAAAATAGCAATGGAAATGCTCCGTGATATTAATAAAGATACAATTGACTATACAGATAACTATGATGGATCAGAAAAAGAACCAATAGTGTTACCAAGTCGCTATCCAAATCTTTTAGTCAACGGTGCTGCAGGGATTGCTGTAGGTATGGCAACAAATATTCCACCACATCAATTGGGTGAAACAATTGATGCTGTTATAGCACTTTCTGAAAATCCAGCCATTACCACTGAAGAGCTAATGGAAATCATTCCTGGCCCTGATTTTCCTACTGGTGGATTAATTTTGGGACGTAGTGGTATTCGTAGAGCCTATGAAACTGGTCGAGGTTCCATTATCATCCGTGCGAAAGTGGAAATTGAGCAAAAGGCAAATGGTAAGGAAACTATTCTTATTCATGAATTACCTTACCAAGTGAATAAGGCTAAGCTCATTGAAAAAATTGCAGAGCTTGTACGTGATAAAAAAATAGATGGAATCACAAATTTACGTGATGAGTCAGACCGTCGTGGTATGCGTGTAGTGATTGAAGTTCGTAAAGATGCAAATGCTAATGTTGTACTAAATAATTTATATAAACAAACAGCTATGCAATCTAGCTTCGGTATCAATATGCTATCTTTAGTAAATGGTCAGCCTAAAGTATTAGGCTTAAAAGAAATGCTATACCATTATTTAGAACACCAAAAAGTAATTATTCGTCGTCGTACAGAGTTTGATCTTCGAAAAGCTGAAGACCGCGCTCACATTTTAGAGGGCTTACGAATCGCACTCGATCATATTGATGAAATAATCGCTATTATACGTGGTTCACGTAGTGGTGAAGAAGCAAAACCTCAATTAATGGAACGTTTTAGCTTATCTGAGCGTCAGGCTCAAGCTATTTTAGATATGCGCCTCGTTCGGTTAAGTGGCTTAGAACGTGAAAAAATTGAGGCAGAATATCAAGAGCTTCAAGTTCTTATAGCTGAATTAAAGGAAATCTTAGCAGATGAAGAGAAAATTGTAGATATTATTCGTACTGAAATCTTAGAGTTGAAAGAACGTTTTAATGATACACGCCGTACTGAGATTACATCAGGTGGAATTGAAATGATTGAGGATGAGGATTTAATTCCTGTTGAAAACTCAGTTGTTACTTTGACACATAATGGCTATATCAAGCGTTTAGCTGCGAATACATATCGTAGTCAAAAGCGTGGTGGTCGTGGTGTACAAGGAATGGGTACAAATGAAGACGACTTTGTAGAGCATCTAATGAATACTTCTACCCACGATACAATTTTATTCTTCACGTCTAAAGGTAAAGTATTTAGAGCAAAAGGATATGAAATTCCTGAGTTCGGTCGTACTGCTAAAGGGTTACCTATCGTAAACTTGCTCAATATAGAAAAAGGCGAAAAAGTAACAGCTATGATTCGTGTTGCGTCGTTTGATGACGATGCTTACTTTATCTTTACCACAAAAACAGGTATTACAAAACGTACTCCTGTATCGCAATTTGCTAACATCCGAACAAATGGTTTAATCGCAATCAGCTTGAGAGAAGACGACGATCTTATTTCTGTACGTCTTACAGATGGAGAGAAACAAGTCATTATTGGTACACGCGATGGCATGCTCGTTCGTTTCCAAGAAGACGACATTCGATCTATGGGCCGTACAGCTGGTGGTGTACGAGGCATTAAGCTACGTGATGGTGACGAAGTAGTTGGTATGGAGATTGTTGAGCCGGGGCAAGAAATTTTAGTAGTAACTGAAAAAGGTTACGGTAAACGTACTTCTGAAGAGGACTATCGTTTACAAAGTCGTGGTGGAGTAGGACTGAAAACTATCCAGATTACAGATAAGAATGGTCCAATGGTGGCTGTAAAAACCGTCGATGGTTCTGAGGATTTAATGCTTATAACTATTAATGGTATGCTTATCCGTATGGATGTGAATGATATTTCATTAATTGGGCGCAGTACGCAAGGTGTACGTTTAATTCGACTAGGAGATGACGAATTGGTTGCAACTGTCGCTAAAGTGGAAAAAGCAGAAGAGTCTTTAGAAGACGAAGAGGAAGTCGAAGAATAATATAATCCGATGATGACATTATTGAATGTCGTCATCGGTTTTTTTACGTAAATAATGAAATATAAGTAATTATTTTGAATTCCATGATAAAATGAAAATACCTTATTTTGAAGCAAGAAAATAGTGGAGAGGTGTTCATTCCGTGGAAACTATACATGTTCCAATTTCAGAGCTAGGTGTTGGCAAGGTAATTTCTGAAGATATATTTGCTAATACACAGTATCCGATTATTTTCAAAGATACAATGATTTCTTATGTACACTTACAAGTTTTTCATGCATTTAATATTTTCACCGTCCCCGTTTACAAAAGTGAAAATGATACTCGTGTAGAAAAGAATGAGAGCGATGTCGAAGTTACAATAGAAGAAATTCCGACTTTTAGAAAAATCTATAATCATTCTGTTGAACAGTTTAAAAAAGAATTTAAAAACTGGGAAGCGGGAGCCAAGGTAGATATTGCAAAGGCCAGAACAATTATTTTACCTCTAGTAGAGATGGTACTAGAAGATCGTACTATTATTTTTGATTTAAATGAGTACTCAAATCCAAAAGACTACCTGTATCATCATTGTGTAGCAACTGGTTTAATTGCCTCAGTTATTGCTCAAAAACTTGGTTATGATAGAGGGACAACTATTCAAGTAGCCATCGGTGGTTTATTAGCTGATTGTGGTATGGCTAAAGTACATCCCCGTATCAGGGATAAGAAGACACCATTAACAGAGCAAGAATATGATGAGATTTATAAACATCCCATTTATAGCCATAATATGGTGAAAGATTTGACCATTTTAAAAGAAACGATGAAAGAAGCAATTTTCCAACATCATGAACGTTTAAATGGTAGTGGATATCCGAAGAACGAAAAGATCGCAAATATTTCTATATTTGCACAAATCATTGCTGTTGCAGACGTTTTTCATGCTATGACATGTGAACGAGTGTATAGAACAAAACAATCTTCATTTAAAGTGATAGAAATGATCAATGAATCTGAGTTTGGTAAATTTGATATTAAAGTAGTACGTGCATTAATTGATATTGTTGCAGATCTTCCAATAGGTACAATTGTAGAACTTTCTAATTTAGAACGTGGGGAAGTAATGTATGTAAATAAATTTGCCCCAACACGACCATTTATTAAATTAATTCATTCAGGGGAAATTTTTGATTTAGGAAAAAATCGTAGCTTCTATATTTCACGTATCATAACTAATTTATAGATAAAGGGGCAAACTATATTATGTGGTTTGCCTTTTTTTATCAGGTAAGAGTTTTACTCTACGCAAGTGCTAGTATAAATAGGTGAGATATTAGTAGTTTCCTTAAGAAATACTTCGCAATATTAATCAATTAAATAGTGAGGATTTTAACCATAATTGTGTTTTGAAACATTTATATATATTGTATTAAAATATTTTTGGAGAAAGTGTTGACTTTGTTTTTGAATCTTGATATTATAAATGAGTCGCCAAGAGGTGACGACGAAATAAAGAACATGAACCTTGAAAACTGAACAAGCAAAACGTAATCAATAAAGTTTTAAGTAGCTAGTTTTACTAGCGAACGAAACACAATTTTGGACATCAAACATGATGCCAGCAAAACAATTTGAGCTAATCAAATTTCTTTTATGGAGAGTTTGATCCTGGCTCAGGACGAACGCTGGCGGCGTGCCTAATACATGCAAGTCGAGCGAACAGAAAAGGAGCTTGCTCCTTTGACGTTAGCGGCGGACGGGTGAGTAACACGTGGGCAACCTACCCTATAGTTTGGGATAACTCCGGGAAACCGGGGCTAATACCGAATAATCTCTTTTGCTTCATGGCAAGAGACTGAAAGACGGTTTCGGCTGTCGCTATAGGATGGGCCCGCGGCGCATTAGCTAGTTGGTGAGGTAACGGCTCACCAAGGCGACGATGCGTAGCCGACCTGAGAGGGTGATCGGCCACACTGGGACTGAGACACGGCCCAGACTCCTACGGGAGGCAGCAGTAGGGAATCTTCCACAATGGGCGAAAGCCTGATGGAGCAACGCCGCGTGAGTGAAGAAGGTTTTCGGATCGTAAAACTCTGTTGTAAGGGAAGAACAAGTACAGTAGTAACTGGCTGTACCTTGACGGTACCTTATTAGAAAGCCACGGCTAACTACGTGCCAGCAGCCGCGGTAATACGTAGGTGGCAAGCGTTGTCCGGAATTATTGGGCGTAAAGCGCGCGCAGGCGGTCCTTTAAGTCTGATGTGAAAGCCCACGGCTCAACCGTGGAGGGTCATTGGAAACTGGGGGACTTGAGTGCAGAAGAGGAAAGTGGAATTCCAAGTGTAGCGGTGAAATGCGTAGAGATTTGGAGGAACACCAGTGGCGAAGGCGACTTTCTGGTCTGTAACTGACGCTGAGGCGCGAAAGCGTGGGGAGCAAACAGGATTAGATACCCTGGTAGTCCACGCCGTAAACGATGAGTGCTAAGTGTTAGGGGGTTTCCGCCCCTTAGTGCTGCAGCTAACGCATTAAGCACTCCGCCTGGGGAGTACGGTCGCAAGACTGAAACTCAAAGGAATTGACGGGGGCCCGCACAAGCGGTGGAGCATGTGGTTTAATTCGAAGCAACGCGAAGAACCTTACCAGGTCTTGACATCCCGTTGACCACTGTAGAGATATAGTTTCCCCTTCGGGGGCAACGGTGACAGGTGGTGCATGGTTGTCGTCAGCTCGTGTCGTGAGATGTTGGGTTAAGTCCCGCAACGAGCGCAACCCTTGATCTTAGTTGCCATCATTTAGTTGGGCACTCTAAGGTGACTGCCGGTGACAAACCGGAGGAAGGTGGGGATGACGTCAAATCATCATGCCCCTTATGACCTGGGCTACACACGTGCTACAATGGACGATACAAACGGTTGCCAACTCGCGAGAGGGAGCTAATCCGATAAAGTCGTTCTCAGTTCGGATTGTAGGCTGCAACTCGCCTACATGAAGCCGGAATCGCTAGTAATCGCGGATCAGCATGCCGCGGTGAATACGTTCCCGGGCCTTGTACACACCGCCCGTCACACCACGAGAGTTTGTAACACCCGAAGTCGGTGAGGTAACCTTTTGGAGCCAGCCGCCGAAGGTGGGATAGATGATTGGGGTGAAGTCGTAACAAGGTAGCCGTATCGGAAGGTGCGGCTGGATCACCTCCTTTCTAAGGATATTTTCGGAATACAAACCTTGGGTTTGTAAGATTACGTTTTGCGTTCAGTTTTGAAGGTTTATGAAATTTAATAAAACTTCCAAGAGGGCCTATAGCTCAGCTGGTTAGAGCGCACGCCTGATAAGCGTGAGGTCGATGGTTCGAGTCCATTTAGGCCCACCATATATACCTCTTGGGGCCTTAGCTCAGCTGGGAGAGCGCCTGCCTTGCACGCAGGAGGTCAGCGGTTCGATCCCGCTAGGCTCCACCATTTTTTTGTTCTTTGAAAACTGGATAAAACGACATTGAAATTGTAACAAACACATTTATTTTTTAAGTTTTTTATAGGCTTAATAACTTGGTTAAGTTATTAAGGGCGCACGGCGAATGCCTTGGCACTAGGAGCCGAAGAAGGACGGCACTAACACCGATATGCTTCGGGGAGCTGTAAGTGAGCTTTGATCCGGAGATTTCCGAATGGGGGAACCCACTACGTTTAATCGCGTAGTATCTTGACGTGAATACATAGCGTCTTGAAGGCAGACCCAGGGAACTGAAACATCTAAGTACCTGGAGGAAGAGAAAGAAAAATCGATTCCCTGAGTAGCGGCGAGCGAAACGGGAAGAGCCCAAACCAAGAGGCTTGCCTCTTGGGGTTGTAGGACACTCAATACGGAGTTACAAAAGAGCGAGTTAGATGAAGCGACTTGGAAAGGTCCGCCAGAGCAGGTAAAAGCCCTGTAGTCGAAAGTTCGTTCTCTCCTGAGTGGATCCTGAGTACGGCGGAACACGTGAAATTCCGTCGGAATCCGGGAGGACCATCTCCCAAGGCTAAATACTACCTAGTGACCGATAGTGAACCAGTACCGTGAGGGAAAGGTGAAAAGCACCCCGGAAGGGGAGTGAAAGAGATCCTGAAACCGTGTGCCTACAAGTAGTTAGAGCCCGTTAATGGGTGATAGCGTGCCTTTTGTAGAATGAACCGGCGAGTTACGATTACGTGCGAGGTTAAGCTTTAGAAGGCGGAGCCGCAGCGAAAGCGAGTCTGAATAGGGCGAAATAGTACGTGGTCGTAGACCCGAAACCAGGTGATCTACCCATGTCCAGGGTGAAGGTGAGGTAACACTTACTGGAGGCCCGAACCCACGCACGTTGAAAAGTGCGGGGATGAGGTGTGGGTAGCGGAGAAATTCCAATCGAACTTGGAGATAGCTGGTTCTCTCCGAAATAGCTTTAGGGCTAGCCTCGTGATGAGAATACTGGAGGTAGAGCACTGTTTGGACTAGGGGGCCATCCCGGTTTACCGAATTCAGACAAACTCCGAATGCCAGATATTTATACACGGGAGTCAGACTGCGAGTGATAAGATCCGTAGTCAAAAGGGAAACAGCCCAGACCACCAGCTAAGGTCCCAAAGTAATCGTTAAGTGGAAAAGGATGTGGCGTTGCACAGACAACCAGGATGTTGGCTTAGAAGCAGCCATCATTTAAAGAGTGCGTAATAGCTCACTGGTCGAGTGACGCTGCGCCGAAAATGTATCGGGGCTAAACGATTCACCGAAGCTGTGGATTGACATCTACGATGTCAGTGGTAGGAGAGCGTTCTAAGTGCGTTGAAGTCAGACCGGAAGGACTGGTGGAGCGCTTAGAAGTGAGAATGCCGGTATGAGTAGCGAAAGACGGGTGAGAATCCCGTCCACCGTATGACTAAGGTTTCCTGAGGAAGGCTCGTCCGCTCAGGGTTAGTCGGGACCTAAGCCGAGGCCGATAGGCGTAGGCGATGGACAACAGGTTGATATTCCTGTACCACCTCCTCACCGTTTGAGAAATGGGGGGACGCAGTAGGATAGGGTAAGCGCGCCGTTGGTTGTGCGCGTCCAAGCAGTAAGGCGTGTGTGTAGGCAAATCCGCACACTGTAACGTTGAGCTGTGATGGCGAGTCCGTATGGACGAAGTTCCTGATTTCACACTGCCAAGAAAAGCCTCTATCGAGGTGAGAGGTGCCCGTACCGCAAACCGACACAGGTAGTCGAGGAGAGAATCCTAAGGTGTGCGAGAGAACTCTCGTTAAGGAACTCGGCAAAATGACCCCGTAACTTCGGGAGAAGGGGTGCTCTTGAGCGTGCAAGCGCATGAGAGCCGCAGTGAATAGGCCCAGGCGACTGTTTAGCAAAAACACAGGTCTCTGCAAAACCGTAAGGTGACGTATAGGGGCTGACGCCTGCCCGGTGCTGGAAGGTTAAGAGGAGTGGTTAGCGCAAGCGAAGCTGCGAATTGAAGCCCCAGTAAACGGCGGCCGTAACTATAACGGTCCTAAGGTAGCGAAATTCCTTGTCGGGTAAGTTCCGACCCGCACGAAAGGCGTAACGATCTGGGCACTGTCTCAACGAGAGACTCGGTGAAATTATAGTACCTGTGAAGATGCAGGTTACCCGCGACAGGACGGAAAGACCCCGTGGAGCTTTACTGTAGCCTGATATTGAATTTTGGTACAACTTGTACAGGATAGGTAGGAGCCAGAGATCTCGGAGCGCCAGCTTCGAAGGAGGCGTCGGTGGGATACTACCCTGGTTGTATTGAAATTCTAACCCATGCCCCTTAGCGGGGCAGGAGACAGTGTCAGGCGGACAGTTTGACTGGGGCGGTCGCCTCCTAAAAGGTAACGGAGGCGCCCAAAGGTTCCCTCAGAATGGTTGGAAATCATTCGTAGAGTGTAAAGGCACAAGGGAGCTTGACTGCGAGACCTACAAGTCGAGCAGGGTCGAAAGACGGGCTTAGTGATCCGGTGGTTCCGCATGGAAGGGCCATCGCTCAACGGATAAAAGCTACCCCGGGGATAACAGGCTTATCTCCCCCAAGAGTCCACATCGACGGGGAGGTTTGGCACCTCGATGTCGGCTCATCGCATCCTGGGGCTGTAGTCGGTCCCAAGGGTTGGGCTGTTCGCCCATTAAAGCGGTACGCGAGCTGGGTTCAGAACGTCGTGAGACAGTTCGGTCCCTATCCGTCGTGGGCGTAGGAAATTTGAGAGGAGCTGTCCTTAGTACGAGAGGACCGGGATGGACACACCGCTGGTGTACCAGTTGTCTTGCCAAAGGCATCGCTGGGTAGCTATGTGTGGACGGGATAAGTGCTGAAAGCATCTAAGCATGAAGCCCCCTCAAGATGAGATTTCCCATTACGCAAGTAAGTAAGATCCCTCAAAGACGATGAGGTAGATAGGTTCGAGGTGGAAGTGTGGTGACACATGGAGCTGACGAATACTAATCGATCGAGGACTTAACCAAAACGTTTGAAACATTCAATGCACCGTTTATCCAGTTTTGAAAGAACAAATCTTTCAATTAAATAAAAAGTCTAGTGATGATGGCAAAGAGGTCACACCCGTTCCCATACCGAACACGGAAGTTAAGCTCTTTAGCGCCGATGGTAGTTGGGGGCTTCCCCCTGTGAGAGTAGGACGTCGCTAGGCAACAAAGCAGTCAGCTGTGCGCTGACTGTTTTTTTATTGTATCTTTTGAAAACCCCTTGCTATGCGAGAGGCTCTCAATGAATAATAAAAATTTAGCACACACTACATGGAATTGTAAGTATCACATCGTCTTTGCGCCAAAATATAGAAGGCAGATATAGGTAGAATTCTTCGCCAGTTATGTGAAAGAAAAGGAGTCGAAATCATTGAAGCTACAGC